>NZ_CP104035.1:0-3500000 GCF_025152725.1 Rhizobium sp. SRDI969 | reverse complement strand
GGAGTGAAATAGAACCTGAAACCGGATGCCTACAAACAGTCGGAGCCCGAAAGGGTGACGGCGTACCTTTTGTATAATGGGTCAACGACTTAGTGTAACAAGCAAGCTTAAGCCGGTAGGTGTAGGCGAAGCGAAAGCGAGTCTGAATAGGGCGATTTAGTTTGTTGCATTAGACCCGAAACCGAGTGATCTAGCCATGAGCAGGTTGAAGGTTGGGTAACACCAACTGGAGGACCGAACCCGCATCTGTTGCAATAGATTGGGATGACTTGTGGCTAGGGGTGAAAGGCCAATCAAACTCGGAAATAGCTGGTTCTCCGCGAAATCTATTTAGGTAGAGCGTCGAGCGAATACCCCCGGGGGTAGAGCACTGGATGGGCTATGGGGACTCACCGTCTTACTGATCCTAACCAAACTCCGAATACCGGGGAGTACTACTCGGCAGACACACGGCGGGTGCTAACGTCCGTCGTGAAAAGGGCAACAACCCTAACCTCCAGCTAAGGTCCCCAAGTCATGGCTAAGTGGGAAAGGATGTGAGGATCCCAAAACAACCAGGATGTTGGCTTAGAAGCAGCCATCATTTAAAGAAAGCGTAACAGCTCACTGGTCTAAATAAGGGTCTTTGCGCCGAAAATGTAACGGGGCTGAAGCCATGCACCGAAGCTGAGGATGTGTAGCAATACACGTGGTAGCGGAGCGTTCCGTAAGCTGATGAAGGGAGACCCGTGAGGGCTCCTGGAGGTATCGGAAGTGCGAATGTTGACATGAGTAACGATAAAGAGGGTGAGAGACCCTCTCGCCGAAAGACCAAGGGTTCCTGCTTAAAGTTAATCTGAGCAGGGTTAGCCGGCCCCTAAGGCGAGGCAGAAATGCGTAGTCGATGGGAACCACGTTAATATTCGTGGGCCTGGTGGTAGTGACGGATTGCACAAGTTGTTCTGGTTTATTGGATTATCAGGGCAGCGGAGCGGTTCCAGGAAATAGCTCCACCGTATAGACCGTACCCGAAACCGACACAGGTGGTCAGGTAGAGTATACCAAGGCGCTTGAGAGAACTATGTTGAAGGAACTCGGCAAATTGCACGCGTAACTTCGGAAGAAGCGTGACCCCATGGTAGGCAACTATTATGGGGTGGCACAGACCAGGGGGTAGCGACTGTTTATCAAAAACACAGGGCTCTGCGAAGTCGCAAGACGACGTATAGGGTCTGACGCCTGCCCGGTGCTGGAAGGTTAAGAGGAGAGGTGCAAGCTTTGAATCGAAGCCCCAGTAAACGGCGGCCGTAACTATAACGGTCCTAAGGTAGCGAAATTCCTTGTCGGGTAAGTTCCGACCTGCACGAATGGCGTAACGACTTCCCCGCTGTCTCCAACATAGACTCAGTGAAATTGAATTCCCCGTGAAGATGCGGGGTTCCTGCGGTCAGACGGAAAGACCCCGTGCACCTTTACTATAGCTTTACACTGGCATTCGTGTCGGCATGTGTAGGATAGGTGGTAGGCTTTGAAGCGGGGACGCCAGTTTCCGTGGAGCCATCCTTGAAATACCACCCTTATCGTCATGGATGTCTAACCGCGGCCCGTTATCCGGGTCCGGGACAGTGTATGGTGGGTAGTTTGACTGGGGCGGTCGCCTCCGAAAGAGTAACGGAGGCGCGCGATGGTGGGCTCAGACCGGTCGGAAATCGGTCGTCGAGTGCAATGGCATAAGCCCGCCTGACTGCGAGACTGACAAGTCGAGCAGAGACGAAAGTCGGTCATAGTGATCCGGTGGTCCCGCGTGGAAGGGCCATCGCTCAACGGATAAAAGGTACGCCGGGGATAACAGGCTGATGACCCCCAAGAGTCCATATCGACGGGGTTGTTTGGCACCTCGATGTCGGCTCATCGCATCCTGGGGCTGGAGCAGGTCCCAAGGGTTTGGCTGTTCGCCAATTAAAGCGGTACGTGAGCTGGGTTCAGAACGTCGTGAGACAGTTCGGTCCCTATCTGCCGTGGGTGTAGGAATATTGACAGGATCTGTCCCTAGTACGAGAGGACCGGGATGGACATATCTCTGGTGGACCTGTTGTCCTGCCAAGGGCATAGCAGGGTAGCTACATATGGACGGGATAACCGCTGAAGGCATCTAAGCGGGAAACCCACCTGAAAACGAGTATTCCCTATCAGAGCCGTGGAAGACGACCACGTTGATAGGCCGGGTGTGGAAGTGCGGCAACGCATGAAGCTTACCGGTACTAATAGCTCGATCGGCTTGATCGTTCTCATTGACTATGCTCATCGAACAAAGTTCGATGTGCCAGACCTTTGTCCTGACGCGCCATGGCGCTGCGGACGGCCCGCCAAACGATTGGCGACGGCCTCTGGCCTGTATGGGTGCCACAAGCACCCGCAGCCGGAAGAGGTTCCAAAAGACGTGTTCAAAACCAGCGAAAGAGAACCAAATAACGCTATTCGCTATTGGCTACTCCCTATTCGCTCCAAATCCAGCTTCTCAAAACAACAAAGTTGCGCTTTGCCGACCTGGTGGTTATGGCGGGGTGGCTGCACCCGTTCCCTTTCCGAACACGGCCGTGAAACGCCCCTGCGCCCATGGTACTTCGTCTTAAGACGCGGGAGAGTAGGTCGCTGCCAGGTCTGCAAAACGCAACTTTGATAAAACAATCTTCTCTAAACAAAACAAACGGCCCATGCCGAACAAAAAGGGTCGCGCAAGCGGCCCTTTCTGCTGTAAAATAATAACGCGGGGTGGAGCAGCCCCCGCCGGAACCGCAGAAGGCAAAGCCTTCGAGGACCGGCAAACAAAAAGTCCGGGCTTGCCCCAGACAGCTCATCATGGCGCGGGGTGGAGCAGCCCCCGCCGGAACCGCAGAAGGCAAAGCCTTCGAGGACCGGCAAACAAAAAGTCCGGGCTTGCCCCAGACAGCTCATCATGGCGCGGGGTGGAGCAGCCCGGTAGCTCGTCAGGCTCATAACCTGAAGGCCGCAGGTTCAAATCCTGCCCCCGCAACCAAACCTTCCCAAATACACATACGCAAAAGCCCGCCTCCTGCGGGCCTTTTGCGTTTCTGCTTACCGCTGGGTCGAGGCAGGCATCCGTTTCGCTGGCGATGGTAGCTCCTCGTCCTGCGGACCATAACCTGAAGGCCGCAGGTTCAAATCCTGCCCCCGCAACCAAATCCTCTCTAAAGATCAGCACCTACCTTCTTATCGCTGGCGGAAAAGCTTCGCTTTCCCTGGCGATGGTAGCTCTCGTCCTGCGGACCATAACCTGAAGGTCATGAGCGGTCGATCGGGCCAGCCCGATAAAACAGTGACCTGCCACGGAACTTTCATCCTGCAGCGATGAGAGCCTCGGCGGTTTTTGATACGCAAGATGGCGCGGTGCAACCGGCGGAAACGCGGAGCGTTCATCTTGCGCAGCGAGCCACTCGTCTCAAAACGTCCTGAGCCCGGACACATCATAGCCAGCGGCGACATAACTGCGACGGCATTGTATGCGGTGCGTCGCCGTTGTACCATGTAATCTGACAAGTGCGCGCAGTGCTCATTGTATAGCCGGAGCCAAAGTCCGGTCGTGCGCTTCAACCCGATGAATAAGTAGCCGGGATCATGGAACTTATCGTCGCCCTTGGCCTGATCGTCTTGAAGGTCGCGTTCCTGATTGCGATCCTGCTGTTGCTACCCTTGCCGCTGACCTGGCTGGAACGCAAGATCGCCGGGCACATGCAGCAGCGGATGGGGCCGATGCGCGTGGGATGGCACGGGCTGTTGCAGCCGGCGGCGGATGGAATCAAGCTCCTGACCAAAGAGGATCACATCCCGGCCGAGGCCGACCGGTTCCTGTTCAAACTGGCGCCAATCCTGGCGCTCGCCCCGCCCTTTGTGGTGTTCGTCGCGATCCCCTTCGGCGAAACGGTCTCGGTCCTCGGCCACGAGATCACGCTCTACGTCTCCAACATGAATGTGGCGCTCCTTTTCGTTTTCTCGGTGATCGGGATCGAGGTTTATGGCGTGATCTTCGGCGGCTGGGCCTCCAACAGCAAATACGCTGTCCTGGGCAGCCTCAGGACCTGCGCGCAGATGATCAGCTACGAGATCCCGATGGGGTTCGCGGTCATCGGCGTGGTCATGCTGGCGCAATCCATGAGCCTGCTCGAGATCGTGCGGGCGCAGGCCGATGTCTGGAACATCGTCTACCAACCGGTCGGATTCATTGTGTTCTTCGTCGCCGGGCTCGCCGAAGCACAGCGCATTCCCTTCGACCTGGCGGAGGCGGAGGGTGATCTGGGTGCCGGGTTCCATACCGAATACAGCGGTATCCGCTTTGCCTTCTTCATGGTCAGCGAATATGCCATCGTATTGCTTGTGTCGGTGCTGGTGGTGATCCTGTTCTTCGGCGGTTGGAACGGAGTTCTGATTCCCTTGCCACCGCTCTTGTGGTTTGTGCTCAAGATCGCGTTCTTCGTCTATGTGTTTATCTGGTTCCGCTTCACTTTCCCCCGCTACCGCTACGACCAACTGATGGCGATCGGATGGAAAGTCTTGCTTCCTCTTTCAATGGCGAACATAATTATAACCGGTGTACTTTTTGGGGTCGTAGCGGCTCCGTAGCGAGGCGGCGATGTCGCGCGCGCAGGACAGAATTGGAACATGGATTGGTTGGGCGTTCTTTGCCGATCTGGCGAGCGCCTTGGCTCTGACCTTCGGCTACATGTTCTCCAGATCCGTGACCATGCAGTATCCGGACAAGGAAAAGTGGCTGCCCTACTCCCGCTATCGCGGGCATCACTTCCTGACGCGTGATGAAGAGGGCGAGATCAAGTGCGTGGCCTGCGAACTCTGCGCGCGAATCTGTCCCTGCGACTGTATCGAAGTCGTCCCCTACGAGGACGAGAACGGCAAGCGGCACCCGGCCAAATTCGAGATCGACACGGCCCGATGCCTATTCTGCGGGCTGTGCGAGGACGCCTGCCCGGCGGACGCGATCGCGCTTGGCCAGCAATACGAATTCTCGAGTTTTTCCTCAGCTGACCTGGTGATCGGGCGCGATGATCTGCTCGCCAAGCCGGGTAAGGCGGCAACCGGCGGCGGCGTGGTTGCCGCGCGCCTGAATACGAAGAAGGACGTACTTGTCGAGACGAAAGAGACGCAGGGCTACAACTGGTGGCGGAATATCCGGCGAACATGAACGCGCGCCAGCTGTCAAACCGAAGCGCTCGGAAGGAGGCTCAGATGTTTGTCGGTGAAATCATGAAAAACAAGGGTGTCGGTGTCATCACAGTTGCTCCCGATCAGACGATGGTGGAGGTACTGCGGCTGTTTCGAGACAACAATATCGGCTTCGTCGTCGTCAGCCGATCGAACGGCAAATACCTCGGTACGCTGTCGGAGCGGGACTGCTGCAATGCGGTGGCGGAATACGGGGCCGAGGCGGCGATGATGCGGGCCGCTGACATCATGAACCGCAGTGTGGCGACCTGTTCGACACAGGATTTGCTGCCCGTCGCGATGGGGATCATGACCAATCGACGGACGCGTCATGTGCTGGTCATGGACGGGAACGAGGTTACCGGCGTGGTCAGTATCGGGGACGTGGTTAAACACAGGCTCGACGAAGCGCAGCGTACAGAGCAGGATCTGCAGGATTACATCTGCGGGACCAGGTATCACTGACGTCGCCAGATCGATGTAAAGACGCTGGGACACGGCGGCATGCCGGGGGCCTTCCGATGCCCGATCCCAAATCTTCAGACCCCACGCCAGATCCGGTCCGTGCGGTCGAGCTCAAGAGCGGCATGAACCTTCTGGACCTCCACCGGGCATGGGTATTCGCCCCGCCGCATCAGGCTGTTGAGACGCAAGGCTCTATAGTTTTCCGGAACGAAGACGAGGCCCTTGGGAAACCGCCTGTCGACCTTGAGTTGCGCCGTCAGTTCGCCCTGGCCGGAACGCACGATCACCTGATCGCCATCCGACAGGCCAAGCTGCGCGGTATCCTGCGCGCTCATCGCGACATAGGGATCGTTGGCGACTGTGTTCAGGATGTCCGACCGTTCGGAAAGATATCCGTTGTGGAACAGGCAGTCGCCGGTGATCAGCATGAGCCGGTCGGCTGCAGTTGGAACGGGCGGCGGCGCAAGGAACACGCCAGCCGGTAATGTTGGCACTGCCTTGGTGAATGCACCGTCGGCGGCAAGCCCGTCCTGCGTCAACCCCTGATAGGCCGGAACCAGCCGGGCAATCTCGTCGAAAATTTCGGCTTGCGTCGATGGCCGCAGCGCTTGGTTGCGTAGCGCCGCGACGAAGTCGACAATCGCCAGATTGCCTCGCGCCTCGAAAACGGGCACACGGAATTTGCGAACATTCTGGATCCGGCCCTCATTGTTGGTGAACGTTCCGGATTCCTCGCCGTAGCCCGACGCGGGCAAGACGACCTCGGCCATGCCCGCCGTATCCGTGAGGAACGCGTCCTGCACGATCAGGAGATCGGCGGCGCCAAGCGCCCGCGTCACGAAGTCCCGGTCGGGATAGGCGACCAGGGGGTCGGTTCCGACGATGTAGAGCGCGCCCATCCGCCCACCGACGCAGAGCTCCAGCATGGCGTCGAGATCCGCGCCGGGTTCAGACGGGATTTCGGTGCCCCAGTTTCGTGCAAAAGTTGCGCGCGCCGCGTCATCGGCGACCGCCCGCAGCCCCGGCAGACCCGCCGGCAGGACCCCCATGTCCCAGGCGCCCATCTGGTTGGCACGGTCGAAGAGAAACTGCATCGCCGGGCCCTTGCCTAGCAGGCGGAGGACGTGCAGCAGGTTGTTGAGCTGCTGCAGCGTCGCACGCGCTTCGGGTAATCTCAGGAGGTCGACGCTGACAAGCACGGTGACGCTGCGGCCTTCCCTGAGCGCGGCGGCCAGGCGCTCGGGCCCGTCACTGCCGGCGCCCGCCGCTGGTCTGCCGATTGCCGCATCGATGTCCGCAAAAGCGCCGCCCGGCAAGGCCTGACCAGCCGCCGCCACGAGACCGGCCACTACCGCCGCAAGGCTCGCCGCTTCTCCGCCCGGAGGCACACGAACCACCACCCTGGCATCGGCGTCCAGACGCGATGGCCGCGCCGATAGCATGAGCAATCCGGTCTGCCGCCGCCGCGCGCCGTCCCGCAGCAGGTATTCGGTGACCGGGTTCTCCTCGGTTATGTTGCCTCCGACGACGAGCACGCAGTCGCTGCCGATTAGGTCCTCCAGTGGCTTGCGGCTGTAGAAAGTTCCCAATAGCGGGCCGAGCGTATCGAAGGGCGCGGCCCAGCGTGACGAACAATCAATGTTGTTGGTCCGGAATACTGTTCGCATCAGCTTCTGGAACTGATAAAGCACCTCGTTGGGCAGGCGAGGCGAGGCCAGCCCGCCGGCATCCTTGCTCTCGACGGCCAACAGTCGCCGGTGCAGATAGTCCCCCGCTTCGTCCCAGGAAACCGGAACCAGGGCGCCATCGTGACGGATCATTGGCTGCTTGATCCGGTCCCGGCTTGCAACGAAATCGAGGCCGAAGCGTCCTCGCACGCAGAGAGTTTCGTGGTTGACACCTTCGTCCCACTTCGAGCGCACCCGCATGAACTCGCCCTTGCGCGTGCCCACCGTCAGCTGGCAACCGGTGCCACAATGCGGGCAGACCGTGTCGGTCTCTACGAGATCCCAGGGGCGCGCCTTGTAGCGGTAGGGGAAGCTCATCAGCGCGCCGACCGGGCAGACCTCGACGCAATTGCCGCACTGATCGCAACTCGCCAGACTGCCCTCGAAGCCGGTGACGGCGGTATCCATGCCTTTTTCGACGGTGCCCAGTGCCACCGCGCCGACGACCTCCTCACACATCCGGACGCAGCGCTGGCACTGGATGCAGCGGTTGACGTTCATGATGATGACCGGACTTAAACGAATGTCCTCGGAGTGGAACACACGTTTGTCATCGTGGAATTGGCTTTCGCGGGGGCCGTAGGCCATTACCATGTCCTGGAGCTCGCATTCGCCGCCCTTGTCGCAGATCGGGCAGTCGAGGGGGTGGTTGGCGAGCAGCATGTCGAGCATGGAAGAGCGCGTTTCCTCGATCAGAGGCGTGTTCGTCCGCACGACCATGCCATCGGTGGCCACAGTGGCGCAGGACGGCTGCAGCCGGCGCAGGCCCTCGATCTCCACCAGACACATGCGGCAGGAGGCGAGCGGCGGCAGGCGCTTCATATAGCAGAAGGTCGGGATGTCGATGCCCAAACGCAGGGCGGACTGCAACACCGTCGAGCCAGCCTCAACTTCCAGCGTTTGTCCATCGATCGTGACTTTAAGCATGGTTTCCTCACAGCCTGGTCCGGCACACTCCTTTAGTGAAACGGGCACCTCCGCTCCTCGACATGGGCGACGAATTCATCTCGGAAATGCGCGAGTGCTGCCCGCAATCCCATCGCTGCACCGTCACCCAAGGCACAAAACGTATTGCCGAAAATGCCCTTGCAGAGCATCTCCAGTTGCTCCAGATCGCCGGGTGCGCCATCCCCGCCTTCAATCCGGCGCAGGACCTTCACGACCCAGTTCAATCCTTCCCGGCAGGGCGTGCACTTGCCGCAGGACTCATGGTGGAAGAACTCGATGACCCTGGTGGCGACCTTGACCATGCAGGTGCTATCGTCGATCACGATAAGGCCGGCCGAACCGAGCATCGAGCCGGCGGCAGCCAGCGAGTCAAAATCCATCCTCACGTCCAGCCCGTGCTCAGGGATGACCGGCGCTGAGACCCCGCCCGGGATCACCGCCTTGATCTTGCGTCCCGGCAGGGCCCCGCCGGCATGTTCCTCGACCAGCTCGCGCAGGGGTATGCCCATCGGCAACTCGTAGAGGCCGGGTTTGCGCACCTGCCCACTGAGGCAGTAGAGCTTCGGGCCAGGGCTCTTGTCCGGGCCGATGCCGCGGAACCAGTCCGCGCCCCGCGCCACGATATGCGGCACGCAGGCCAGCGTCTCGACATTGTTGATCACAGTCGGGCTGGCGTAGAGCCCGGCCACGGCCGGAAACGGCGGCTTCAATCGCGGCTGCGCCCGCTTGCCCTCGAGCGACTCGAGCATGGCAGTCTCCTCGCCGCAGATATAGGCGCCTGCGCCGCAATGGATGTGGACGGCGAAATCGAAATTCGAGCCCAGAATGCCCGTTCCCAGATAACCCTTTTCCTGTGCCTCGGCGATCGCCTGCTCCAGGCGACGGATGGCCGTCACATATTCTCCGCGGATGTAGACATAGGCGGTTTTGGCCCCAATCGCATAGGCGCTTACCGCCAGCCCCTCGATGAGCTGATGCGGATCGCGCTCCATGATGATCCGGTCCTTGAAGGTACCTGGCTCCCCCTCATCGGCGTTGCAGCAAAGATATTTCGGCTTGTCGACCTGCTTCGGTACGAAACTCCATTTCATGCCCGTCGGGAATCCGGCACCGCCGCGACCGCGCAGGTTGGACTGTTTGACTAGGTTAACGACCTCGTCAGGCGTGTATTCTCTCAGCGCCTTCGCCAGTGCCTGGTAGCCGCCGCCAGCCTCGTAGGTCGACAGCAGGTGACTGTCCGGCACGGCGACATTCTTGAGGAGAACCGGCTCGAACATGGCGCTACTCTCCCTGCGGTCGCGCAGAGGGCTCGATGCTCGCGACCCGTTCCGCCGTAGCCCGCAGGTTCTCCAAAAGTGCATCTATCCGCGCGACATCAAGGGCGCCATGGTAATCGTCGCCGACCTGCATCACCGGAGCCATCTCGCAGGCACCGAGGCACTCGACGGAGGAAAGCGTGAACAGCCCGTCCGGCGTGGTGTCGCCCTTCCTGATCGCCAGCACCGTTTCCAGATGCTTCAGCAGATCCTCGGCTCCGCACAACATGCAGGAAACATTGTCACAGAGTTGCAGGTGGAACATGCCCACCGGCTCGGTATGGAAGAGCGAATAAAAGGTCGCAAGCTCGTAGACCCAGATCCGTTCGACTCCGAGCGTGTCGGCGACTTCTTCCAGCACCTGACCAGGCAGATGGCCATGCTCCCTCTGCGCGATCAGAAGCGCGGGCATGATCGCAGAGCGCTGGTCGGGATACCGCGCCGCTGCCTCTTTTATCTTTTCGCGCATGGTCATTGCATTCAAATCCCTGCTACTTGTCCACCTCCGCCATCACCGGGTCGAGACTGCCGAGCACGGCGATCATGTCCGCCAGATAGCGGGCGTTGGTCACCCCGAACAGTCCCTGAAGGTTGACGAACGAGGGTGCCCGCACCTTCATGCGGAATGGTTTTGGCGACCCGTCGCTGATGATATAGAAGCCAAGCTCGCCCTTTGGCGCCTCGATCGCCGAATAGACCTCGCCCTTCGGCACCTTGAAGCCATAGGCCGACAGGTCGAAATGCTGGATCAGTGCTTCCATCGAGCAATGCACCTTGTCCTTGTCCACCGGGAAGGCGATTGTTGGCATGTCGATCTGGAACGGCCCCTCGGGCATCTGGTCGAGGCATTGCTCGATGATCCGGACACTCTCGCGCATTTCCTCGACCCGACATTGCCAGCGCGCATAGCAGTCGCCCTCGTCGCGCGTGATGACGTTGAAGTCGAGCCGGTCATAGATCTCATAGGGCTCGTCGCGACGGATGTCCCAGTCGACGCCCGAAGCGCGCAAGTTCGGACCGCTCAGGCCAAGATCGATGGCGTCCTCGGCGGAGATCACGCCGATCCCCTGCGTGCGCTTCAGGAATACCCGGCTGTTTTCGAGCAACCGCTCATAGTCGCGGATCCGGTTTGGGAAGATGTCGCAGAACTCCCTGATCTTGGGAAGGAAACCGTCAGGCAGGTCCTCGCGCACTCCGCCGACCCTGCAGAAGGACGTGTGCATGCGCGCACCGCTGATCATTTCCAGGAGGTCCATGATCATTTCGCGCTCCCGCATGGCGTAGAGCAAGGCGGTCATGGCGCCGAGGTCCATCGGCAGCGCGCCGGTGATCAAGACATGGCCGGAGATCCGTGCCAGCTCGGCCATCATCACGCGGATATATTGTGCGCGAATCGGTGCTTCTATGCCGAGGAGTTTCTCCACCGCCAGCGCGAAGGCGAGGTTGTTCGACGGTGGACAGAGGTAGTCGAGCCGATCGGTGAGCGGAAAAATCTGGGTGTAGGTGAAGCTCTCCGCCAGTTTTTCGGTGCCGCGATGGAGGTAGCCGATATGTGGATCCACGCGCTTGACGTACTCGCCGTCCATTTCCAGGACAAGCCGAAGAACCCCATGCGTGCTCGGGTGCTGGGGGCCGAGATTGAGAAGCACCTCCTTGGTGTCGAACGCTTCGCCTTGCGGGCTGATCAGTTCGGTGACTTCGGTCATTTTAGGTTCCCGGCGTGGAGCGGCCTCCCTTATGGAATGTTCTTGGTGGCGAGGTCGGGCTGCGTCGGCGGCGTGCCTTCGGCGCCAAACGGGTTCAGCTTGTCCTTGTAGCCACGGAGCGGAAAATCCTTGCGCTGCGGGAAGCCCTCGAACCCTTCCCACATGTAGATCCGGCGCAAATCGGGGTGGCCCTCGAACCTGATCCCGTACATGTCCCAGGCTTCGCGCTCATGCCAATTGGCGGTTCGCCAGACCCCCGTCACAGACGGGACCCGCGGCGGATCGGCGAGGCGGCATTTGATGCGAACGCGCCATTTGTTCGGTAGCGAATAGAGGTGGTACACCGTCTCGTAGCGTGGCATCTCAGGATAATGATCGACCCCGCAGATGTCCGACAGGAAGTTGAACCGCAACGCCGGGTGTTCCTTCAGAAACCGGCAAAGCTCGACGATCGTGTCAGGCGGAGCGGCGAAGGCATGTACACCATGCGCGAAGCCAAGATCGTCGATTGTCTCGCCGAAACGCTCCGTGATCGTCGTGCGGATGAGGGGCGTCTCCACACTCATGACGCTGCAACTCGATCCAGAGGAGTCCCGGCCAGTGCTCGGGATTTTTTGATCTTCTCCTGAAGTAGCAGGAACCCATGCATCAGCGCCTCGGGCCGCGGCGGGCAGCCGGGCACATGCACGTCCACCGGCACGAAGGTCTCCGCTCCCTGCGCCACCGCATAGGTGTTGTAGACCCCGCCCGAGATAGCGCAGGTGCCCATTGCGATAACCCAGCGCGGCTCCGGCATCTGGTCATAAAGCCTGCGCACGACGGGAGCGAATTTCCGCGTCACGGTGCCGGCGATAATCATCACGTCGGACTGGCGCGGCGAAGGCCGGAACACCACGCCGAACCGGTCGAGATCATAGCGGGCGCACCCCGCCGAGATCATCTCGATGGCGCAGCAGGCAATTCCGAAGGTCTCGGGCCACAGCGCCGATTTTCGGCTCCAGTTGATAACGCTCTCGGCGGTGGTGAACAGCACGCTGTCGCGGATCGAATTGTTTACGCTTCCCATTCCAGCGCTCCCTTCAGCCAGGCGTAGGCGAAGCCCACAAGAAGCAGCACTATGAAGACGAACATCTCGACATAACCGACGAGGCCGATGTCTTTCAGGACAACGGCCCAGGGAAAGAGGAACATCGTCTCGACATCGAAAACGACCAACAGGATCGCGAGAATAAAGAACTGCACCCTAAAGCGGCCCCCGGCGGCCTCGCCTGCTGGGTCCATGCCGCATTCATAGGGCATGTTCTTTTCGGGATAGGGATTGGACGGGCGCAGCAGTGAGGAGACAAAAAGCGTCGCCCCTGTCACCAGAACAACTCCGGCGACCATGAAAAGAACCGGCAAGAATTCCATTGCAGCCATATCGCACTGCACCGGTTACCCACTGAAAGCTTTCCTAAGGCCGCGACCGCCCTGTTCAGGATGGTAATGCGGTCGCCCCGGGAAAGGGCTTGGGTAATCCTTTCTTGAGCTTCGAGTTTATTCCGTCGGGCAGATCATTGCAAATTCAATCGGTCAGCCGCCAAACACCGAGTTTTGAGCAAGCCGCAGAAACCACGCGGGAAACAGGCCGATGCCGATGGTGCCCAAGGCGGTGAAGGCGAGCGTGGTGCGTACCCAGGGAGTCAGCGCAGGCTCGAACGTCCTCTCCGGCTCGCGCATGTAGATCACCATGACTATGCGGATGTAAAAATAGGCGGCGACGGCGCTCAGCAGCACCGCGATCACCGCCAGCATGACGAAACCTCGCTCGACCAGCGCGAGCAGCACGTAGAATTTGGCGAAGAACCCGGCCGTCGGCGGAATGCCGGCCAGCGAGAACAGATAGAGCAGCATCAGAAGCGCCAGACCGGGATGCGACTTGGCGAAACCCGCGTAATCTTCAATGACCTCGCCTGAGAAATCGCCGTTCCGCATCATGATGACGGCGCCGAAAATACCGAGATTCATGAGGGAGTAGATCAGCAGGTAGAGCATCACGCTGGCGATTCCGTCCGCGCCGCCGGCCACCACGCCGAAAAGGGCGAACCCGGCATGGGCAATGCTGGAATAGGCCAGGAGGCGCTTGAAATTATCCTGCACCAGCGCGACGAAACTTCCGAGCGCCATCGTCACCACCGCAATGACCGCGACGATGATCCAGACGTCCGAGGCCGCGACCAGCGGGTTGAGGAACACCCGCAGGATCGCCGCAAATCCTGCCGCCTTAGGGCCTACCGACATGAATGCGGTGATCGTCGTCGGCGCGCCTTCGTAGACGTCCGGCACCCACATATGAAACGGCACCGCGCCGACCTTGAAGACCAGCCCCGCGACGATGAAGACCTCTGCCAGCAGCAATCCCGGATCGAGCGGGTCGTCGGTCACAGCCGCAGCCATCCCGTCCAGTTGCGTCGTGCCGGTGAGCCCGTACATCAACGAAACGCCGTAGAGGAAAATCCCGGTCGAGACCGCGCCAAGGATCACGTATTTCAGCGCCGCTTCGTTCGACCGCCGCTCTCGCCGCAGGAAGCCGGTCAGCACATAGGTGCAGAGCACCATCAGTTCGAGGCCCACATAGATCGAGAGGAGATCGGTCGCCGAAGCCATGATCATCATTCCCGACAGCGAAAAGAGCAGCAGGACATAGTATTCGCTGCTCCCGATCCCTTCGATTTCCGCATATTTTCGCGAAAGGAGGAATGTCAGGATGGTGGCCAGGTAGAACACGAACTTGAAGAAGACCGCGAAGCGATCGGCGATGAACATGCTCGTGTAGGCCGGCCGCACCTCGCTCGAAAGCATGAGTGTCGCCATGGCGGCAATCAGCACGACCGCGACGGAGGCCCAGACAAGGAAATGTTCCTGGCCCTTGCGCACAAGCTGTCCCAGGATCAAAAGGATGCAGGCTCCAGTGATCACCACGATCTCGGGCAGGCTTGCGAGAGCCGACTGGAAAAGTGCTGCGGCAGTCATTGGCCGCTCCCTTTATCATGCGCCTGAGCCAGCAGATGCTTCACCGAGACGTCGATAATGTTGAGAAAGGGTTTCGGATATAGCCCGGCCCAAAGCACGAAGACGGCCAGCGGCAGGATCGCGACCATCTCGCGGGCGTTCACGTCGCGTATCTTGAATCGGACACCGACGCTGGCCGGGCCTAGCGCGACTTTCCTGTACATGCCAAGCAGATAGGCCGCGCCCAATAACGCGCCAAAAACGGCGGGCGCGCCGATGGCGAGGTTGGCCGCAAAACCGCCCGACAGCACCAGCAGTTCGCCCACGAACGAATTCGTCCCCGGCAGCGCCATTGACGACAGAGTGAACAGCGCCAGAAATGCCGTATAGACCGGCGCCGCCTTCATCAGCCCGCCGTAATCTGCAATGCTTCGCGTGTGTGTCCGCTCGTAGATCAGGCCGACGAACAGGAACAACGCGCCGGTCGTTACGCCATGATTGAACATTTGCAGGATGGCGCCCTCGAGCCCGCGGAGGTTCAGCGCAAAAATCCCCAGCGTCACGAAGCCCATGTGGCTGATGCTGGAATAGGCCACCAGCTTCTTCAGGTCGTCCTGCGCCAGCGCAAGCAACCCGCCGTAGACGATCGCAAGCGCCGAAAGCGAAAGCATCAGCGTCGAATAATACACCGACGCCTCCGGCAGCATCGACAGCGAGAACCGCAGGAATCCGTAGGCGCCCATCTTCAGGAGCACCCCTGCAAGGATGATGCTGCCTGCCGTCGGCGCCTGTACATGGGCGTCCGGCAGCCAGGTATGGACCGGCACCATCGGCACTTTGACGGCGAAGGCGATCAGGAAGGCGAAGAACAGCCAGGACTGGACCGGGAACGGCAAATCCTGCGCTGTCAGCGTGACGATGTCGAAGGTCTCGCCGCCGTTGAAATAGAGCACGATGACACCGATGAGGAACAGGAGGCTGCCCGCCAGCGTGTAGAGGAAGAACTTGAACGCCGCATAGACCCGGCCTTCGCCGCCCCAGACGCCGATGATCAGGTACATCGGGATCAGCATCGCCTCCCAGAAGACGTAGAACAGGAACAGGTCGAGCGCGCAGAACACCCCCAGCATCAGCGTCTGCATGGAGAGCAGACTGACCATGAACGCCTTCACCTTGCGGTCGATCGCGACCCACGAGGCGAGCACGCATATCGAGCCCAGCAGAGCGGTCAGGAAAACGAAGAGCGCGCTTATCCCGTCGATGCCAAGCGCATAAGTGATCCCGAGCGCGGGCACCCATAGGCGCTTCTCGGTGAACTGCATCGCGTGGGTCGTGGTGTCAAAGCTCGCCAGCATGGCGATGCAGAGAGCGAGATCGAGGATGGTGACGGCCAGCGCGGTCCACCGCACCGCATCGTCGCTGCGCAGAAACATCAGAACCGCTGCCCCGGCGACGGGCGTGAATACGATGAGACTGAGTAGCGGCAATCCCATCACGCCCCCTACCGCCACACCACGGCGAAGACGACAGTGGCTGCGATCACACCACCGATCATCGCCAGCGCGTAATGGGTCACGACGCCGGTCTGGAGGCGCCGCAGCGTCCCGCCACCATTCAGGATCGCCCGGGCGACGCCATTCACGATGGCATCCACACCGGCGAGATCAATCCACAGTCCCGCCCGCGCCGCCCCATGCAGGAAAGGCAGAACCGCGGTCTCGGACACCTCACTCACCGTCTTCTCGTAGCGCGTCAGCGGTTTTCCGGCGATCCACATGAAGACCCGCGCGCCCTTGCGGTAGAACCAGTCGGTGTCGATGCTGATCGTGTTCTCGGGGTCGAGTGCCCTGAGGAATATGACAAAACCCAAGGCGGTGAACATCAGCACGCCAAGGCTCTCGGTGACATGGACGCCGGTGTAGGGCTCGAAGTCGACCGGATAGGGTAGAAGTGCGTAAAGCGGCTGCGGGACGACGCCGATCGCGATGCAGAGCACCGCCGCCATGCCCATCGCAACCAGCATGTTGCGGGGCGGCTCCCGCGCCTCCAGCTTCCGGTCCGTGCCAAAGAACATGTAATAGGGGAGCTTGAGACCGGTGTGGAGGAATGTCCCCGCCGACGCCATCGTCAGTGCCAACACCACCAGCGCGCGGTGATCCTGCCCGGCGGCGGCCACCACCATCGACTTGGTGACGAAGCCCGAGAAGAATGGAAATGCCGAAATCGCGAAAGCGCCAACCATGTAGAGCGCCACGGTCACCGGCATGGTCTTGTAGAGCCCACCAAGCTCGGTGAGCTTGCGCCGGCCGGTGACGTAAATCACCGCCCCAGTACCCATGAACAAGAGCGCCTTGTAGAGGATATGTGCGAAAGCATGACTGGTGGCCCCGTTCACCGCCATCTCGGTGCCGATGCCGACGCCCGCCACCATGTAGCCCACCTGGCTAACGATGTGATAGGCCAGTAGCCGCCGGCAGTCGTTCTCCAGCACCGCGTAGACGACGCCGTAGAGCGCCATCGCGGTACCGAGCCAAACGAGAAGTTCAGTTCCCGGAAACGCCCGCGCCAGCACATAGACGGCGGTCTTGGTGGTGAAGGCGCTCATGAACACCGCGCCGGTGACCGTCGCCTCCGGGTAAGCGTCGGTCAGCCAGGCGTTGAGCGGCGGCACAGCGGCATTGAGCATGAACCCGGCAAGGATCAGGTAAGCGCCGACGCCCATCTCGCCTGCGATCGGGCCGAAGAGCAGCGAGCCAGTCGAGAGCCCGTAGAGAATGACGCCGCCAAGTAGGACGACGCCGCCAGTGAAATGGACCATGAGATACCGGAACCCGGCGGCGATCGCCTGTCGACCGCCTTCGGCGAAGACCAGGTAGGCAGAGGCAAACGCCATGCCTTCCCAGAACAGGTAGAGCGTCAAGTAGTCGCCGGCGAACACGACGCCGAGGGCGCTGCCGACGTAGACAAATGCAGCGACATGCTGGCCGGGGCGAGGCAGGTGCAGCGCATAGACCGTTCCAATCAGCGCCATGATGGTGAAAACGGTGGCGAAGACGATGCTCAGCTTGTCGACCTTGGCGATGAGGATTTCCTGCCCGACGAACTGCGTCGCGCCGTAGCTTCCCGGTTGTATCGTCAGCACGGCGAGGATCGCCAGCGCCGGGATCAGCAGCAGATAGGCTTTGCGGATCGATCCGTTCAGGAAAGGGATCGGCAGGGCGCCGAGAATGAACAGCAGGGCGGGATGGACGAAGTCAGTCATAATAGTCCTCGCGCCGCATGAGCCCAGCCCGGTGGCCAAGGAACTTGGAAACGAAAATCAGCAGCACGCAGGATAAGAAGCCGTAGGCGGCCGACCAGCCCGGCAGGCGGTCCCAGAGGTATTCTGCGTGTTCGCGGTGGACCAGAAAGTCGGAGATAACGGTCAGAACGAGCACCAGATAGAACAGCCGGCGGCGCTGGTTTGCATGTTCCTCGTCACCAAAGAAGTCGACGACACGCTTGATCATCTGACAACTCCTTCCGCCAGGGCGAGGAAATAGCCGGGAAAGATGCCCATCGACACCGACAAGATGGCAGTCGCAACCAGCGGGATCGTCATCATCGGAATTTCGCGGACCGTCGCCGGGCTCTCCTGCGCTTCCGTCCCGAAAAAGGCGGCATAGCTGACAGGCAGGAAATAAGCTGCGTTCAGGACTGAGCTCGCAAGGAGCACGACCAGGAACGCAATTTCGCCCGCCTCCACCGAGCCCCGCGCCAGATACCACTTGCTGACGAAGCCCCCGGTCGGCGGCACCCCGATCATGCTCAGCGAGGCGACGAAAAAAGCACCCATCGTCCAAGGCAGCCTGCGGCCGATGCCGGCCATGTCGCTGATATTCCGCTTTCCCGATGCGCAAAAGATCGAGCCGGCGCAGAAGAAGAGGGTGATCTTCGAGAACGCATGCGCCGCAATGTGGACGATGCCGCCGACCATCGCGACGGGCGACAACAGAACCGCGCCCAGAACGACGTAGGAGAGCTGGCTGACCGTCGAATAGGCGAGCCTCGCCTTCAGGTCGTCCCGCGTCAGCGCATAGACGGACGCCATCAAGATCGTGAAGGAGACCAGATAGGCCGTGGCGATGCCCAGCCCAAGCCCGCCCACCAGCCCCGTGCCGAAAACGTGAAACACCACCCGCAGCACGCAGAACACGCCCATCTTGACCACGGCCACTGCATGCAGGAGCGCGCTGACCGGTGTCGGCGCCACCATCGCGGCAGGCAGCCAGGCGTGCATCGGCATTACCGCAGCCTTGGCGAAACCGAAAAGGTAGCAGAAATAGACGACCGTCAGCATCGCGGCAGAAGCATCGCTCCTTGCCAGCAGGCCCCCCGACACAAAATCGAACGACCCCGCAATGTGGTAGGTCAGCGCCAGCGCGGCGAGAAGCAGGCTTTTCGACGCGCCCATCAAATAGACGAGGTACTTGCGGCTGCCCGCCCATCCCTGTTCATCCTCGTGGTGGTAAACAAGCGGATAGGTCACGAGGCTAAGCATCTCGTAGAAGATCACCAGCGTGAATAGATTGGCGGAAAAGGCGCCCCCGACGGCCGCCGCGAGGCTGGTGGCGAAGCAAGCGAAGAACCTAGTCTGCGCATGCTCGTTCAAGTGGCGCATGTAGCCGATGGAATAGATCGCCGCCACGATCCACAGGAGCGACGAGACGGTGGCGAATACCATGCCGAGCGCATCCACCCGGAAAGCGAAGTCTATCCCCGGCAAAATCTCGAACAGGCGCAATTCGACCGTCCCGCCCGCCAACACCGTGGGCGCCATCGAGGCGACAATCGCGAACATGACGATTGCAGCGAGCGGCGAGACGATATCGCGGAGCTTCTCGCGGTTGTGCAGAAGGAGAACGGCAAGGGCCGCCAGGCCTGCTATGGCGACGGCAAGCAGCGGCCGGATCGATATCACCGGGTCCAAAGCCGCTATCCTTTCATCATGGTCACTTCGTCGACCTTGAGGGTGGATTTGTTCCTCACGAGGGCGACCAGGATACCGAGGGCGACGGCAACTTCCGCCGCTGTGATTGCGATGACGAAGATCGCGAAGATCTGCCCGCGGAAATCGCCGTGGTAACGCCCGAAAGCGATGAAATTGATGTTGACCGAGTTGAGCAGCAGCTCCAGCGACATCAGCACGACCAGGATATTGCGCCTGACCAGCACGCCAGCTGCTCCGATCACGAACAGGACCACTCCGAGTAGAATGTACCACGAGAGCGGAACCATCATCCCTGCTCCTTCCGCGCCAGCACGATGGCGCCGACCAGGGCGGCCAGAAGGATGACGGACGCAGCTTCAAACGGCAGGAGATAGTCGGCGAAAAGTGTCGTGCTGAGCTGCCTGGTCTGATCGCCGCCGCTCATGGCAGCGGGCTCCGTGATCGAAAAGCGGTCGGTCCAGAGCACCAGCACAAGCATCTCGATCCCAAGCAGGATGAGCAGCACCATGGCTGGCAGGTTGCCGCCCGGCAAGAACCGCTGCAACACCGCTTCGCGTACATCGATCATCATGATCACGAACAGGAACAGGACCATGATCGCGCCGACATAGACGAAGATCTGGATGACCGCGAGCAACGGCGCCTCGAGCATAACGAAGATTGCCGAGATGTTGAGGAAACACGCCATCAGCGACAATGCGCTGTGCACCGGATTTCGGGCCAAGACCACCGTCAGGGCCGTGATCACGGACACCGTAGCGAACAGAAGAAAGAACCCCTGATCCATCGACGCCGACCCTCCGACGCGAACTGCTATCCGGCGCGAGACGGCCGGATTTGAGATTGCGCCGCAAATTCCGATGCGTTCACAAATTGTGCCCTAATATCGGATTTTTCACAAGTTTATTGTCATTGGCGGAGCAAACCAGGCCGGTCCGGATGTGGCGAAGGTCGCTTGCGAAGCGCGCGCTTTCGGACCGGTGAAGCGGCCGGAGCTTTCCTGTTTTGCCAAGTGGCACGACAAGAGAGATTTGACGTTAGAAATCGCTGCAGCGAGCGCATTGGTTTCGCCATGACGGCATTGATCGCACCGATCGATGCAGCGCGATCAACGAGTTATTCCACCGTCCTGCGTGAGACAGTGCGAAACTCCGCTTCCAGACAGCGTATCGCCTCCACATTGCGCTTTACAACTATATAACATAGTTGCTACGTTGCTAGCGATGGGAAGGCGAGCCTGCTGACTGGTTGTTGCGCTGCCCTTAATGAACGAGGCTGCGACGATGCTTGGGACCTATGCTACTTTTTCCAACGATAGTTTTGCGGGCCGAAGCGTGCTTATCACGGGCGCAGCGAGCGGAATGGGTCTAGAAACTGCAAGGGCCTTCGCCAGCAAGGGCGCGGAAGTCGTCATGGCCGATCGTGATGAGGCGGGGCTGGAGCGCTATGGTGCGGAGCTGCGCAATGGCGGCGGGGCCGTTCACACCGTGACGGTGGATGTCAGCGATCAGGAAAGCATCGACAAGGCCTTCGATTATTGTGACGCCAATCTGGCGCGTCTCGATAACGTTGTGACGTGTGCAGCGATCATCACAGCCAAGCGTATATTCGAGCAGGATTGGGCGCATTGGCATCGCGTGCTCAATGTCAATCTGCTCGGCAGCTTCTTCGTCGTGCAGGCGGCGGTCAAACGCATGCTCGACAACACCGATGGCGGCAACATCGTCTGTATCGCCTCGGATGCCGGCGTGCATGGCGGCGGCGGGCTGATCGCCGATACCGCCTATGCGGCATCGAAAGCAGGAACCTTGTCGATGGTCAAGTCGGTAGCGCGGGAACTTGCGGGCAAGAAGATCCGCATCAACGCGCTGAACCCCGGACCGACGGATTCCCCGATGCACTCCCATATTGACCAGTCGCTGAAGGACCGCATCGCCGGCAATCTGCCGATGCGGCGCATGGGGCGGCCGGAGGATATGGCGGCGGCAATCATGTTCCTGTGCTCGGATGCAGCCAGCTTTACCTACGGCGCCGCGCTTGATGTCGACGGCGGATCGATGTTCCGCTAGGCCGGGGAGGGGATAAAACTATGCAGCAGACAGCTCGCCGTTACGCCTATTCGGCCGATATTCCCGAACTCGATGATGTCGATGTGCTCGTCATCGGGGGCGGACCATCGGGATTATCGGCGGCGGTCGCGGCGGCACGTCTTGGCGTGCGGGTACGCCTTGTGGAGCGCTACGGCTTCCTCGGCGGCAACCTCACGGCGGGCCTCGTCGGCCCCTGCATGACCTCCTATTCGCTCGACGGCAGCCAGCAACTGATCCGCGGCATCTACGAAGAATTCGTTCAGCGGATGATGGCGCTCGGCGGCGCGTTGCATCCGAGCACGATCCCGGCAGGTTCGGCCTATTGCGGCTTCATCGTCTACGGCCACGACAAGGTGACCCCTTTCCAGCCTGAGGCGGCAAAGGTCGCGGCGCAGCGCATGTGCGTCGAGGCAGGAGTGGAATTGTTGCTGCACACCATGGTCGTCGATGCGATCGTTGATGACCATGATGCGGACAATCCCCGGGTGCTCGGAGTCGTTTGCGCCGGCAAGGGCGGGCTGAGGAGCGCTCGTGCCAAGGTCGTCGTCGATTGCTCGGCCGACGGCGATGTCGCCCATTATGCCGGTGTCCATACCCGCCAGGGGCGGGAAAGCGACGGCCTTTCCCAGCCGCAGACACTGTTCTTCCGCGTGCAGAACGTCGACGACCAGGTGGTGGAGGATTACATCCGCGCGCATCCGCAGGACTTTCGGCCTTTCGCCTCGATCGTCGCCAAGGCGACGGCAGAGGGCCGCTTTCCCGCGCCTCGCCGCGGCATCGGCCTATACAAAACCATGGAACCGGGCGTCTGGCGCATCAATACCGGCCGCGTGTTGCGCCGCAATGGGGCTGACGCCCTTGAGCTCTCACTTGCCGAGGTCGAAGGTCGGGAGCAGACCGTGGCGCTGCTCGATTTCTTCCGCGACAACCTGCCCGGCTTCGAACAGGTGGAGCTGCGGGACACGGCAACTCAGATCGGTGTGCGGGAAACCCGACGGATCGACGGCGCTTACGAACTGACGCTGCAAGATTTGCATTCCGGCCGCGCCTTCGACGATGTCGTGGCGTTGTGCGGCTATCCGCTCGATATTCACGACCCCACAGGTTCGGGCGGTGGTACCGGTGGCGCGGGGCTCGATGCCGCCAATATCTACCAGATACCTTACCGGGTCATGCTGCCGCGCATTCATGAAGGCCTGTTGGTGTCCGGCCGCGCGGTTTCGGCGACGCATGAGGCGCTCAGCGCCATTCGTGTCATGCCGCCCTGCTTTGCGCTCGGCCAGGCGGCCGGTGTTGCCGCAGCACTTTCGGTCGGCAACAGGGCCAGCCCCCGGCATGTCGACTACGCGGATTTGCGCAGGGAACTTCTGGCCCAGGGCGCCTATCTTGGCTGACGGAAGGAGAAAGCGCGGAAGCGATACCCGCGTTTCTCAAATCAAGCCTTCAGATGAAGGGTCACGAGCACGGTGCATTCAGCGCCATCGGCAAAGCGGGTTGCAACGCGCAGCCAATTGCCGAAGGCGTTGAGCCGGGCCACGGCAATGCCGTCCTGTTCGCCCGGCATGACGAATTCCGTTCCTTCTCGAACCCAGTGCATGCCGTCAGGCGAGATCTCCACCCAGCCCTTGGGTACAGTGCCGACGGGAGGCTTCAATGCCCGAATAAAGAACACGGCTTCATGCGCCCAGCCGGCCTCATAGGGTTCGCTCGCGGCGTCACCGCTCCAGCGCTCATTGCGGGTTATCACCGCCGTGATGTTTTCGGGAAGCATCAAAAATCCCCTGAAATGCAGATGGAATCAACGTAGAGAAAGGCACGTTTTGCGACATCCGTCTCGGCGAACAGGCAGAAGTTCAGCATGCACCAGAGATTTTTCATCGCCGGAATCCGGATCGACTCGAAGCCGGATACGTCGAAATTCCGGTCGTTGCATTGCAAGCCGGAAGCCTTCATGGAGGCGAGGTCGAAATCGAAGCGCATATAGCTCCAGTTCACCTTCGTCGGGATCTCGTTGTAGCAGAGCCGTTGTTCACCATCCGGCAAGTCCAGCCAGCCTTCCGGCGCCAGGTGATAGTGGCTTACGGTCTTGTCTTCCCGGCCGATGGCTGTGAAGGACGTGGTCTCACGCTTGTACTGCCATTTCTGCAAGTGCTTGCCGTCGAGTGCATTGAGAAAGCGCAGATGCGGCATGACCCGCTCGCCATTTCCGTCCCGATCGCCGCATTGCAGGTCGAACAGGAAGCCGATCGATCGCACGTCGGTTTCCGATAGTTTCAGTTCCGTCGCCTCCGGCTTGAACGTGAAGAAAATCTCGAAGCGGATCGGCCCGCGCTTGCGGAAGGTATGGCGCTTGATTGCAACGTTCTGGGCACCGGGCTTTGCCTTTGTGGCGATCTTGAGCGCATAGGACGAATCCATGCCGCCGTGGGATCCCGCATCCCAATGTCCGAGAGTTGAGAGCATGGCGCTCGAGTGCTGGGCAAAGCCCGGCAGCATGACGTCGAGGCTGTCCTCGTAATTGCCGACCAACTGTGACCAGCCGCAATGCCCGCGCGAAAAGTCGTCAAAGGACAGGATGCGCGGCAGAGGATCGAAACGGCTGAGCGCCGGATCTGCACGAAGCATGGCGAGCCTCATGGCTTCCATCATGTCGGCTATGGAAGAGGGGGCTGATGTCGTCATTCTAGCGTTGACCTCACTGTACGTGGAGCCGTTTGATGGCGTCCCAATTGATTTCGATGCCGAGACCCGGCCGTGTTGGCACGTCGAGCTGGCCATTCTTCTGGCGCAGGCAGCCGGGCGCCAGATCGGTCAGGTCGCGCTTGAAGGGGCTAAGATCGCACTCGCATTCCATCACCCGGAAATTCGGAAGGGCGGCCGCCAGATGCGCGCTGGCCGTCTCGCAGATAATGCCGGACATGCCGATATGCGGGGCGTAGCCCACATCGTGGAGGGCGGCATAGTCGGCCATGCGCCGCGTTTCGGATATGCCGCCGGCACGCGCGACATCTGGCTGCAGGACTGAAAGCGTGCGGTTGGCGACGAGACGCTGCGCCTGATCGGCGGTAAAGTTGCTCTCTCCGGCTGCGAGCGGCACGTCGCAGCGTTTGCGAAGTTCTTCGTAGCCTTGCTCATTTTCCGGCGCCAGCGGCTCCTCGAACCAGAAGTAGCCGTTGGCCGAAAGTGCCCTGCCGACTTCGATCGCCTGGTCCAGATCATAGGCCCAGTTGGCGTCGACACAGAGTTCGATATCGTCGCCGGCGCGTTTGCGCAGCCGGTCGATGCGCCGGCAGGCTTCCCTGACGGGATTGGCCATCTTGACTTTGATGCGCGGGAATCCCTCGCCGATATAGCGCTCCAGTTCCCGATCCGCCTTGGCATCGTCGACCCAGTTTACGGCGGCGGCATAGACCTCGATCGTTTCCCGGCCGATGCCGCCAAGCAGCTTGGCGATCGGCATGCCGGCGGCCTTGCCCATGATGTCCCACAGCGCAATGTCGACGCCTGCGATCGCCTCGATCAGCATTCCGCCGGCGCGGCCTGAGAGCGAGCGCCGCATGGATTGCCAGAGCGCGCCGATGTTGCGTGCGTCCTGTCCGATCAGCCGTGGCTTTAACGAGGTTTCGATCAGCTCCGCATAAGCCTTGGGCGAAAACCGGGCCAGAGCCTCACCGACGCCGACGATGCCGGCATCAGTGCGCACCTCGACGAGAACCATCGAGACCTTGTGATAGGTGCCCCAGGACGTGACGGTCGGTTTGGGCAGCGTCTGGCTGAGCGGATGGGCGACGACATCTGAAATGAGGATCGCCGGTCCGGTCGAACGTTGCACAGAATCCATCGGCTCTTTCGTTCCCAATGTTTTGCTCGTTGCTCCGGGTTTTGCTCGCTGCTTTCGGGCGTGTCTGTTATTCCTAGCTAGATGTCGGTGACTTGGCAACTGATAAACCTAGTTGCTAAGTTGGAAACTGCGTGTTAGCTTTGTGAATATGAGGATCGAGATGAGTGAAATTCCCGAAAGGAAACCCGTTTTCACCGCCAAGCCGCCCAACCCTTCGCGGTTGGCGGATGGGGTGTCCGATGCGATTGCCGCCGCACTCTTTGATGGGCGGATCTCGCCTGGCGAGCCGTTGCCGCCCGAAGGGGAGATCGCCAGGGAATTCGGCGTCTCGAAGCCTATCGCCCGTGAGGCGCTTCGCCAACTGACGGCAGCCGGGCTGATCTTCACCCAACAAGGCAAGGTTGCCCGGGCCAAGGCGCTGAGCGGCGACTCGATGGACAAAATCTACGGCTACGCGGTCCGCTCCAGTCTCAAGCGGCTGCGCGAGGCCAATGAAATGCGCCGTGTCGTCGAGACGGGAATTGCCCGGCTCGCCGCCGAACGTCGCGATCCGGAAGGTCTGGATATCATGCGGCAGGGCCTGGCGGGCATGCTGGCTTCTGTGCGGGAGCCCTCCGGCTTTACCGCCGCCGACATCCTGTTTCACCTTGGCCTTGCGGTGACGACGGGCAATTACATGATCCGCGTGCACATGGAGAGCATGCGTTCCGTGCAGCGCGAGGTGTCGGAATTATTTTCACGTCGGGCCAATCGCAGCGACGCTGACTGGCGGGCAACGATTGGCCGGCATCAGGCTATCTACGACGCAATTGCGGTGGGTGATGCCGACCTCGCCGAGCAAAAAATCCGGGAGCATTTCGAAGCTGCCGACATTGCCTCGCTCGAGGTGGCCGACAAGCTGAAAGATGCCGAGCGATGAGCGCCGCGCGCTTCTCACTGAAAGGCCGGCGGGTGCTGGCAACCGGTGCCAGTTCCGGCATCGGTCGGGCTGTTGCGCTTGGCCTTGCGGAGCATGGAGCGGAACTGATCCTGCATCATTTCGGTAATGAGACGGGCGCGCGTGAGGTGGCCCGGGCGACCGGCGGCACAGCGCCGGTACTGGAAGCAGACTTCACCGACGGGCGTGCGACGCAGGCTTTTGCCGATGAAGTGCTCAAAACATACGGCCCGATCGATATCCTCATTGCCAATGCCGCCATCGAACATCGACGGTCCTGGCAGGAGTTGGATGAGGCGCATGTCAGCGCCCATGTGGCATCGAATTTCTCGGCGCTGCTGACGCTGACGGCAAAGCTGGTTCCGCCGATGGCCGAGCGGGGCTGGGGCAGGGTCGTCGCCACAGGCAGTATCATGGCGGTGCGGCCGCGGGCGGAAACGGTTGTTTATGCGTCGCTCAAGGCGGCGCAGTTGACTGCGATCAGGTCGATTGCGCGCGAAACCGGCCATCGCGGCGTCACGCTGAATGTGGTTTCGCCGGGTGCGATCGAGATCGAAGCCAATGCCGAGCGCTACGGCGACCCGGCGTTCCGCAAAGCGGTTGCCGCCAAGATCCCTGTGGGCAGGCCGGGCCAGCCGCAGGACGTGGTGGGGGCGTTTGTTTTTTTGTGCAGCGATGCTGCCAGCTACATTACGGGCGCAAATATTCCGGTCGACGGAGGATGGTCGATCGGAGACGCGCCCGGGAGCCTTCCGCACGCTGACGGGTGAGCGGCCTGCGGCAAGGTTTTCGAGATCATGCGGCGGAGCCATCCGCCGCAGCTTGCAGCCAAATTCCAGGCGAATGCCGTTTGCATTCAGTCGGTGAAGGCTGATTGCCGACGACCAAAAAGGGAGGAAACCATGAAGGCCGCATTAGCAGGTATCGCAGCATCCGCGTTGACATTGTGCATATCGACGTCTGCCGTGTTCGCGACGGATCTCCGCATGACGGTCTGGACCGGGAGTGAGGCTCATCTGAAGATGCTGAATGGCATTGCGGAGAGCTTCAAAGCCACGCATCCCGACGTGAACGTGAAGTTCGAGACCGTGCCAGTCAATGACTACACGCAGAAACTAACCTTCCAGATCGCCGGCGGCAATGCTCCCGACATAGCCTGGATGATGGAAGATGCCGCTCCGGCTTTCGAAAACGCCAATCTTCTGATGGACCTCGGCCCGACGCTCAAGGCGGCGGAAGGCTTTGATTTCGACGATTTCTCGAAGCCGGCCATGGGCCTCTGGCAGAAGGACGAAACAGTCTACGGCATTCCGTTCTCCACCTCGCCTTTCATGATCTACTACAACAAGGACATGTTCGACAAAGCCGGGCTCGAAGATCCGCTGACGCTCGCCGCCAAGGGCGAATGGAACATGGACAAGTTCCAGGAAGTCTCCAAGAAGCTCGCGGCAGCCAATCCAGGCAAATGGGGCTTCGAGTTCAAGGATGGCGAAGGCTATGCCTCTCGCATGACCCATGCCCTTCTGCCGCCAATCCGCGCTTATGGCGGCGATATCTGGTCGAACAAGGAATGCGGCTTCGACAAGCCCGAAGCCGTCAAAGCGGTCAAGCAGCTGCATGACATGGTCTTCAAGGACAAGTCCATCGTTCCGCCGGGCGAACAGGGCGACTACTTCTCCGGCAATTCGGCGATGACGGTCAACCAGATTTCCCGTGCTTCGAAGATGGCGGAAGCCGGCTTCAAGTGGGGAATCGCATCGTTGCCCACCGGCCCAGGTGGCGAGTCACCCGTTATCGGCCAGGCCGGTCTTGTTGTGTTCGCCCAAGGCAAGAATACGGAAATCGCCGCAGAATTCGTGGCGCATATGACCAACAAGAAGAACGTCGCCACCATGGCGCAGTTCTTCCCGCCGGCCCGCAAGAGCGTTCTGCAGGCCGATGCATTCATCAACGGCAACAAGCTCGTGCCGCCCGAGATGATGAAGAATGTGGCTGCCGCGATAGAAAAGGGCCGGGTGGTCTCGGCGAACGAAAAAGCGCCCCAGATCCTTGCCGCCATGGCGCCTCGCGTCGATGCCCTGTGGAAGCCGGATGCCGATGTCGATGCCGCCATCAAGGGCATCTGCGCGGCAATCCAGCCGCTGCTTTGATCAGAACGAAGATGGCCGATACCGTTCATAACTCCATTCGAACCGGCCAAAAGACCTGGCTGACGTTGAAGATGAGAGAGATGATGGAGGCGTGGCTGTTCGTGAGCCCCACCTTCATCGGGTTCCTCATCTTCTTCCTCGGTCCGCTGTGCGCAGTGGTTTATTATTCAATGACCGAATGGAACCTGCTCAGCCAGCAGGCCACCTTCGTAGGCCTTGCCAATTTTCGGAATGCGCTCGTCGAAAACCCTGACTTTTGGCTTGTGGTACGCAATTCGGTTATTTTCGCAATCGGTCTCGTGCCGCTCAACATGGCGCTCGCACTCGCTTTGGCGCTCGCCCTCTCCCGGCCGTTCTTCGGGGTCGTGTTCTTCCGCACGGTGTTTTTCGCTCCCGTCATCACCTCGGCCATCGCCTGGGCGATCGTCTGGAAGTTTCTGCTGCAGGGAGAAGGCGGGTTCATCAACCAGGTGCTGGCGCTAGTCGGGATCACTGGTCCAAACTGGCTGCGCGAACCGAACTGGGCCATGGCGGCGGTCATCGTCACCCGCGTCATCAAGATGGTCGGCCTCAACATGATCCTCTACATTGCGGCGCTGCAGGCGATCCCGCGGGATTACGAAGAGGCAGCGCGCCTGGAGGGCGCCTCACGCCGGCAGATCTTCAGCATGATCACCTGGCCGTTGCTGGCGCCGACCACGCTCGTCATCATGGTCATCACGACGATCGGCTCTTTCAAGGTCTTCGATCACATATACCAGATGACCGGTGGCGGCCCGGAAAACGGCACACTGGTGCTTGCCTTCTACATCTACCAGCAGGGCTTCAAGTTCTTCAATGTCGGCTATGCCTCGGCGCTCGCCATAATCATGTTCGTGATGATCATGGCGCTGACCCTGGTGCAGGTGATGCTGCGGAGAAAGGGATCGGAGTGACCCAGCGCCAAATCCAGATCCTCTACCGCGCCTGCTGGACGATCGCGCTCCTGATCGCCGCCATACCTTTTGTTTTCCCATTCGTTTGGATGGTGTCTGCCGGCTTCAAGAGCGTGACCGAGATATTCGGCGCGCCGACGCTTGTTCCGCGCGTCTGGCGCTGGCAGAATTTCGTCGAAGTGTTCACATACCAGCCGTTCGCGCGGCAGTATTTCAACTCGCTTTACATCGCGATCGTGGTGACGGCGCTCACCCTCGTCATCTCGTCGCTGGCCGGTTATGCGCTGGCGCGCATGCGGTTTGCCGGTGCGGGGCTGCTGATGCTCTTCCTGATCTCGGCGCTCATGGTGCCCGAGGAAGTGACGATCATTCCGAACTTCTTCCTGATGCGTTGGTTTGGTTTGGTGGATACTCACTGGCCGCTGATCCTGCTGCCCACCTTCGGCCCTCATGGCGTAATGGCAACGTTCCTGATGCGCCAATATTTCCTGGCCCTGCCCAAGGAGTTGGAAGAAGCCGGCAAGATGGACGGCCTCTCACGTTTCGGCGTTTGGTGGAAGATAGCGCTGCCGATGGCGCGTCCGGCCCTGGCTGCGGTTTCCATCATCACCTTTCTGTTCTCGTGGAACCTGTTCCTGGAGCCGCTGATCTTTCTGAGTTCGCTCGACATGTTCACGCTGCCTTTGGCCCTGTCGAACTTCAACGACAGCTACGGCTTGCCGCTGTGGAACCTGCAGCTTGCCGCTACCAGCCTTGCCGTGGTGCCGATCCTGATCGTCTATCTGATCGCCCAGCGGCAGATCATCGAAAGTTTTGCGCTATCGGGCGTGAAGGGATGAGGAATTTTCGTTCATGAGCAGTGTATCGCTTAAAGGCATCGAAAAACGTTTCGGCGCGGTGGAGGTCATCCGCGGCGTCGATCTCAGGATCGATCCCGGCGAATTCGTCGTATTCGTCGGTCCGTCGGGCTGCGGTAAGTCAACCTTGCTGCGGCTGATTTCGGGGCTGGAATATCTCAGCGGCGGTGAACTTGCGATTGGCGGCCGGGTCGTCAACGAAGTGCCGGCTTCGAAACGCGGCGTTGCCATGGTCTTCCAATCCTATGCCCTCTATCCGCACCTGACCGTCCGGGAGAATATGGGTTTCGGGCTGAAGGTCCGCAAAGTTCCGGCACAGGAGCGTCAGAAGCGTGTCGATGAAGCTAGCGCCACGCTGAAGCTCGAAGCATTGCTCGATCGCTACCCCCGCGAGCTTTCCGGCGGTCAGCGGCAGCGCGTTGCGATCGGCCGCGCCATCGTCGGAAATCCTGATGTCTTCCTGTTCGACGAACCGTTGTCGAACCTCGATGCTGAGTTGCGCGTGCACATGCGCTCTGAGATCGCCGCACTGCACAAGCGGCTCTCCACGACGATGATCTATGTAACGCACGATCAGATCGAAGCGATGACGCTCGCCGACAAGATCGTGGTTCTGCGCGACGGCCGCGTCGAGCAGGTCGGCTCCCCCCGGGACCTATACGAGCGGCCGGCAAATACTTTCGTGGCGCAATTCATCGGAAGCCCAAAAATGAACCTGCTCCCTGCAGATATCGCGCCTTTGCTGGCAGGCGCAACGGCAATGGATGCCGCAGCCGAGACCATCGGGGTAAGGCCGGAGCATCTGAGCGTCGTGGAGCCTCGAGACGGGACGCTGCGCGGAACCGTCGGGCTTTGTGAATATACCGGGGCGGTAACGCTGCTCCACGTCAAACTGCCGGATGGGCACGATTGCCTCGTCCTGCACGACGGTCGTGACATGAAGGCGGGGATCCAAATAGGGCTCGCCGCCGATGTCTCGAAGGTGCACTTTTTCAACGGCAACGGGCAGACAACAAAGCGGACTGAACAAGGCCGGACTGCTTGAACGTGCGGCCGCTCTTGGCGCGGGCGCGAACCGCAGAAGTCTCTCAAGGATCGGATTCGCCTACTCGCCCTGTCGCAAGTTGCGAAGTCGGTCGAAAAGGACGGCGAGCACGATTGCCCCACCGATAAAGCATCCTTGCCAGAATGCGTTGATGCCGAGCAGGCCAAGACTGTTACGAATGACCTCGATGAGTGCGGCGCCGACCAAGGCTCCAAAAGCAGTGCCGACGCCGCCGGCCAGGTTGGCGCCGCCGATAACCGCGGCGGCAATGACCTGAAGCTCCATCCCGGCGCCGATGTTTGTAGTGACGGCGCCGAGCCAGCCGGTTTGAATGATGCCGGCAACCCCCGCCGAAAGGGCAGAAATCATATAGACGATGACCTTGATCCTCGGCACGGGAACACCTGTCAGTGTCGCGGCATGCTCATTGCCGCCGATGGCAAAGACATAGCGACCGAACTTGGTCCAGCGCAGCACGAAACCGGTAATGAGTGCCAGCACGATCATATAAAGCACTGGATTGGCGATGCCGAAAACCCAGGCGCCGCCACCCAGCGCCAGGAGCTTGTCGTGATCTGGCCCGAACTCAAAAACCACAGTGTTGTTGGATGCAACCATCGCAAGGCTGCGCGCAATCGACAACATGCCGAGCGTGACGACGAAAGGCGGGAAGCCGAGATAGGCAATCAAGACGCCGTTGAAAGCTCCGACCAATAGAGCCGTACCGATTGAGGCGGCGATGCCGACTTCAATGCTGTATCCCGCATGCATGACGACCGCCAGCACCATGCTGCACAGGCAAAGCACCGAGCCAACGGACAAATCGATGCCGCCGGTGATGATGACCAGGGTCATGCCCAGCGCGATAATGGCGACGAAGGTGACGTTGCGGGTGATGTTGTAGATGTTCTTCGCCGTCGCAAAGGAGTCCGTTGCCATCGACAGAAAAATGCAGGCGAGAATGACGGCAATCAGCACCCAGAATGTCTGGCCGCTCATGATCGTCGCAAGCCAGCTCCGTTGCTTCTGTCCGATCGTTTGGTCAAGTGTAATCGCCATCGTCGACCTTCTTCCTTCTCGTTGCAACGGATAGCATCGATCACACCTGTTCGATGGCGCCGGTGATCAGTCCCGTCACTTCCTCCGGCGAACTTGCCGCAATCTGCTTGTCGGCTACTTTTCTGCCTCGCCGCATCACGATCACGCGGTCGGCGACCGAAAAGACGTCGGGCATGCGGTGGCTGATCAGGACAACGACAATGCCCCGGTCCCGCAACTGGCGGATCAGATTCAGAACCTCAGCCACCTGGCGCACGGAAATGGCTGCCGTCGGCTCGTCCATCAATACGATTTTCGCTTCAGACAGCATCGTGCGGCCGATCGCTACCGCTTGCCGCTGGCCACCTGACATTTGCTTGACGAGGTCGCGCGCCCGCGTCTCGGATTTGAGTTCGCGAAATATCTCGCCGGCGCGCTTGTACATGCTCTTGTGGTCGAGGATGCGAAGAGGCCAAAGGCCGCGGCGCAGTTCTCGTCCGAGGAACACGTTCGCTGCCGCCGTCAGATTGTTGCAGAGCGCCAAATCCTGGTGAACGATCTCAATGCCATGCTTGCGTGCCTCCTTCGGCCGATGAAGCACGAGATCGGCGCCGTCGAGCCGCATGGTTCCATGGCTCGGCCGAAAGTTGCCGGCAATCATCTTCACCAGTGTGGACTTGCCAGCGCCGTTATCGCCCATGAGGCCGACCACTTGCCCCGCTTCGAGGGAAAACGAAACGTCGTTGACTGCCTGGATGGCGCCGAAATGTTTGGAAATATTGCTGAGTTCAAGAACCGCCACCAGCCTCCTCGCCTCCCAAAACCTGCGGGCCATCCATCGCTCCGAACCCTGCCTGTCTCCGACGCAAGGCTCGAGCGTGTCCGCTTCTCCAATGTCCTCCCAGGAAAAGCGAATGGGTGCATTTACGCAAAACCCTGCGACAGCGTCAACTCATTGTCCCGGCCGTTGCTCCTATTGTCGCAAAAATCTGTTTTGTCAGACAAATATCATTTGACGAGAGTGGTGCCCGGATATTAGCTACTCATGGGGGAGAATGAGCATGCTGATCCTTGTTACCGGTGCGACGGGCAAGGTCGGGCGGCGCTTCATTGCTGGGCTGCTTGACGATCCGAGATTTTCCAAAGCCCGTATTCGTGCGCTTTGTCATAATCGTTTGTACGAGGCGACAGACCGTGTCGATGTCTTCCAAGGCTCGATCGCCGATCGCGATGTGGTGGCAGCGGCGCTGGATGACGTTACCCATGTCGTGCATCTCGCCACATGCAAGGAAACGCCTGAAGACATCATGGATGTCACGGTCAAAGGTCTCTTTTGGCTGCTCGAGGAGTTCCGTACGAGCGTCACCGCACGCCAGTTCATCCTGATTGGTGGTGATGCGGGTGTGGGACATTTCCACTATCGCCACGACGGCCCGATCACCGAGAACACCCGCCATTGTGCCTATCCGGGAAGCTATGCGCTCTCCAAAGTCCTGGAAGAGGTCATGCTGGAGCAGTTTGGCATTCAGTACGGCCTTAATGGCTGTTGTCTGCGCGCGCCCTGGATCATGGAAAAGGACGACTTCAAGTATTCGCTGTCTTTTGGAGACGACGTCTTTGGCGGTCCGGACTGGAAGACGCTCGTCCCGGAAGACGCGGCACGGCGCTATGCGGCGATGGGTACGGTGCCGCTGCTGCTCGATGCTGACGGTCGTCCGCTGAAACGCAACTTCGTGCATGTCGATGACCTTGTATCGGCAATACTGGCAGCGATCGATAACCCCCGGGCGGAGCGGCAACTCTTCAATATCTGCATGGATCGACCGGTCGACTATGCTGAAGTCGCCGCCTACCTCCTGCGTACCCGCAATCTCGGCTCAATCGACATACCAAGCCGCTTCCATTCCAATTGGATGGACAACAGCAAGGCGAAATACCGGCTGGAGTGGCGGCCAGACTACGATCTCGAAATGCTTATCGACTCGGCATGGCAATACGAGCGCTCAAAGGAGGAGCCTCGCATCGTCTGGTATCCGGGTTGATTTCGTGTGGCGGGCACGCGGTGTCCGTCTGTTTCAAGGGAGGAAACTATGAGGAAGGCATTACTACTTACAGCCGCAGTTTTAGCACTGACCGCCGGGCAAGCCTTGGCCAAGAAGCAACTCGTCATTGTCGTCAAAGGCCTCGACAATCCGTTCTTCGAAGCAATCAATCAAGGTTGCCAGAAATGGAACAAGGAGAACCCCACGGCCGAATACGAATGCTTCTACACCGGTCCGGCATCGACATCCGATGAAGCCGGGGAAGCGCAGATCGTTCAGGATATGTTGGGCAAGGCAGACACGGCTGCAATCGCAATCTCGCCGTCAAATGCAAAGCTCATCGCCCAGACCCTGAAGACCGCCAATCCAACGGTTCCGGTGATGACGCTCGATGCCGATCTTGCCGCCGAGGATGCAGCCTTGCGCAAGACCTATCTTGGCACCGACAACTATCTGATGGGCGCCCGCATCGGCGAGTACATCAAGAAGGCCAAGCCGAAGGGCGGCAAGATCTGCACGATCGAAGGCAATCCGGGCGCAGACAATATTCTACGCCGCGCACAAGGGATGCGCGACACGCTCACTGGTCAGAAAGGCTTGCCCGCGCTGAAAGGTGAGGGTGGCTGGACTGAGGTCGCCGGCTGCCCGGTGTTCACCAATGACGACGGTGCCAAGGGTGTTCAGGCAATGACCGATATTCTCGCGGCCAATCCCGGCATGGACGCATTCGGCATTATGGGTGGCTGGCCGTTGTTCGGCGCACCGCAACCGTATCGCGACCTGTTCAAGCCAATGGCCGAGAAGATCGCCAGCAACGATTTCGTCATTGGTGCGGCCGACACGATCGGCGACGAGGTTGCCATTGCGAAGGAAGGCCTAGTGACTGCGCTCGTCGGCCAGCGGCCATTCGAGATGGGCTACAAAGCACCTTCGGTGATGATGGATCTGATTGCCGGCAAGCCGGTTAAAGATCCGGTCTTCACCGGGCTCGATGAGTGCACAAAGGATACAGTCGACACCTGCATTCAAAAGTAGGTTCACGGTTTGGCGCACCCGGTTCAAGGGTGCGCCGACTGTCCTCACGAGACGGATCGAGAGATCCGCAGGGTTGACGCGCCTTGAATTCCGCGCTTTGTGCCGGCGTCAATCGCAGGCGACTTCCTCGTTATTACGATTGTTTTGATCATACGTGCAGACAGTCGAAAGAATGCTGAGGCAGTAGAAATAAATGCCTGACAAAAAATCAGGAAAGCCAACGGCTACGGTCGAGGTGGTGACGGTTGACCGCTCGATAACCACAAGGCGCCCAAATTCTCCCCGCATGACTGGGGCGAGCGTTCATGTGTCATTGGCTGGCGAGATCGGTCTGCGAATCGTGCGCGGGGACTATCCTCCGGGCACGATCCTGCCAAATGAGGCAAAATGGTCGGAAGTCTTTGACGTCAGCCGCTCGGCGGTGCGCGAAGCGATCAAGATGTTGATGGCCAAGGGCCTGCTTTCTTCCCGCCCGAAAATCGGCAGCTGGGTCGAACCTAGGGAACGTTGGAACCTGCTGGATCGAGATGTCTTAGGCTGGTATGCCGCATCTCCCGATCGCGAATCCTTTCTGAGAGCCGTGCAAGAACTCAGGCATATGATCGAGCCGGAAGCGACTGCGCTTGCTGCGGAGCGACGAACTGAGGAGCAGATGAACGCGATCAGTCAGGCCTTGCATGACATGGATCAGGCGACATCGCTCCAGCAGCGAACAGAATCCGATGCGCGATTTCACATCGCGATCTTGCGCGCCTCCGGAAATGATCTGTTGGTGCCGCTCGGCGTATTGATCGAATCGGCGCTGAGCCACCTCTTCGCCCATGTCACGCGGGAGGAAGACAACTTGCGATATGCGCTGAAACTTCACGAAAATATTGAGAAAAGCATTCGACTGCAGCGGCCGAACTTGGCGCGCAACGCAGTCCGCAAGGCGCTGGCAAATACCGACGACATCATAGCCCGGTGGTCACGATAGACGTTTGCATCCTGTCCGGTTGAGGAAGCGGTTGCCAGTCCCGCGGGCGTGTGCCGTCATAGCATGGGGTAGTCCGTGATATCGGTTCGACGGCTGTTGCCCCTAATCGATCCTGGTCGCCAGGCGTGAGGTTCAGCCTGAGCGCGGCCGGTTCGCTGGACTCGAGGGTTAATCTCCGTTCTTTAGAGAAAACGCCAGCACATAGTCGCCAACATCTTTCGAGTATGGCGCGCCGCCAACCGATATCAGGACATATTGCTTGCCTGTTTTCGGCGAGACATAGGTCATAGGCGTCGCGCTCGAACCGACCGGCAGAGGATATTTCCAGAGTTCGGTACCGTTCTCGGCATCATAGCCGCGGATATAATAGTCCTGGAAGCCAGCGAAGAAGACGATTCCACCGGCGGTGGCCGACGTGCCGGCGTAGCTCGGAAGGCCCATCTGCATAGGCAGCTTGGTTTTGATCTTGAACGGCCCGAGTTCTTCGGCTGTGCCGGCAGGAACCTGCCATGCGATCTTGCGCGTCTTCAGATCCACTGCGGTGACGGTGCCGAAGGGCGGTTGCGTGCAAGGAACGCGAAGCCTCGATGTCCACATCTCGGTGGCCATGGCGTAAGGCGTACCACGCTGGGGGGCGGAGGGGCCGTGCGCGGTTGTGGTCAGGGCAAAGTCGACGTATTCGGCGCGCGGAATGAGTGAGAAGAGACTGGGGACGCGAATATCGTTCATGAAGACCCTGTTGTTCGGCAGGTCGACCGATACGCTTCCCCAGTTGAGACCACCCAGATTGCCCGGCTGCTGGATCGCATACTGTGTGCCGATCGGGGTGAAATCGCCGTCGTAGCGCATCTTGCGGAATGCGATGCGGCATGCCAGCTGATCGAACATGGTGAGGCCCCAGGCCGTCTGCTCGGTTACGCGCTCCGCACCGATTGTCGGCATGCCGACGGAGTAGGGCTGCGTCGGGGACAGTTTCTCTTCCGGCGCGCCGCCTTGCTGCGGCACCGGTTTCTCCTGAACTTCGGCAAGCGGTGTGCCGGTTTGACGGTCGAGGAGAAAAAGCTGCCCGCGTTTGGTGGTCTGCAGCAGAGCGGGCACGGTGGCGCCATTGCCGTCGGGCAGATCGATCAGGAGGGGTTGGGCCGGCAGATCATAGTCCCAGATATCGTGATGCACGGTCTGGAATTTCCATTTCTCCCGACCCGTCGTTACATCGAGCGCCACCAATGTCGCGTTGTATTGATCGGCGAAACCAGGGCGATTGACGCCGTAATAATCCGGCGTGGTATTGCCGAGCGGTGCATAGATGAGGCCAAGCTTGTCGTCGAAAGCGGCCATCGTCCACATGTTGGGCGTGGCCCGCGTATAGGTCTGGCCGTCCGGCGGGAGCTTGGTGATCTCGGGGTTGCCGAGATCCCATGCCCATTCGAGCTCGCCGGTGACCACGTTGAACGCGCGGATAACGCCGGAGGGTTCGCCGACCTCCTGGTTGTCCGTGACCCAACCCCCGACGACGATCAGATTGCGGGCAATCAGCGGCGCCGATGTCTGGAAATAATAGCCTGACTTGACTTCGCCCATGCCCTGGGAAAGCTGGACGGTGCCATTGTCTCCGAAGTCCTTGCAGAGGGTGCCGGTCTTGCTATCGATTTCCAGGAGACGGGCATCGATCGTCGTCTGCACCAAACGCTCGTTACAGAGACCATCGGCTGACTGGGTCGCCTTTGGCATCTTGTAGTAACCGAGGCCGCGGCAGCGTTGCCAGTAAGGCGCCGTCGCCTTTGGGTCAAAGGTCCAGCGGGGTTTGCCGGTATCTGCATCGAGCGCTGCGATCACGTCTGTCGGCGTGCAGGTGTAGACCGTATCGCCGATCTGCAGCGGGGTGTTCTGATCGGCGCCATCGCTTTTTCCGGTGCGATATGTCCAGGCAAGATCGAGCTTGGACACATTGCCGCGGTTGATCTGATCGAATGGCGAATAACGATCTCCTGCGGTGGTGCGGCCATAGGATGTCCAATCGGAGGGAGCGTTGTCGCCCTTGGCGGTCTTGTAGGCGGTGATGTCGGCGGAGGGGCGGATAATGCCGTGCGGCACAAAGCTCAGGCCGAAACCCGCGACGAACAGGATCGCCGTAACCGAGGCACCGCCATATAAGAGCTTCCGGTTGGCGGTCAGGGAAAGCGACGGAGCAAAGAGAAGCGCAAAGCTTGCCAGCGCGATGGGGGACATCAAGCGGGCAAAAAGCGCCCAAAAATTAAGACCCGACTCCCATAACGCCCAGGGAAGGGTGAGAACGGCGACAAGCAGGACGATGAGGCTGCCTGATATCTTCCGGCGCCACAGCAGAAATGCGCCAACCAGATAGGCAAGTCCGGTGATCGCGTAATAGGGCGAACCGCCGAGGAGCAGCAGCCAGGCGCCGCCTGCGATCAGCCCCAATCCGATAGAGGCGAGAACAAGACAAAACAGGGTGGCCAGAAATTTCATAGTCTCCTCATCCAATCCGCTGCCCGATCACCTGGATACCAACTCCGACCATCGCAGGGCACCTCGGGAGCACAGGGCCATGGGTTGATGGTCAGAGACGCGTCTTCGGGAGAGGGCTGCTCTCTCGTTCAATTTTTAACTGATGTACCTGTGGTCACTGACACGCGGCCCCGACCCGGCAATGATGCCGGCGCCGCTCTGCGGCAACGGCTTGCCATTCCAAATCGAGTCAATACTTCTGAAAGGGGCACAGATGTTTCTCGGCGAAAAGCTTGATCAAGCGAACGGGCGACCGACAGGATTCGATTATATGCGATTACTGTTAGCCTTTTCAGTGCTTTGGATACATACGGCCCGCGTCACGTACGGCGATGACCTCTTTCTCTGGGAGTCATCCTTCCGCCCTGTTATCAAGTCTGTGCTGCCCATGTTCTTTGTCCTGAGCGGGTTCCTGGTGGCTGGCAGTCTTGAACGATCGAAGACATTGATCTCCTTTCTCGGTAACCGATTCATCCGGATCTATCCTGCTCTTGCGGTAGAGGTATTGTTAGCGGCCTTTATACTCGGTGCGATCTATACAGAGTATGACCTGCGTGACTATTTCACCGATCCTCAGTTCTTTACATATCTGATGAATGTCACAGGGCACATTCACTTCAATCTTCCCGGGGTATTCCTGGATAATCCTGATGCCGCGATGGTGAACGGGCAGCTCTGGACGGTGCCCTTCGAGCTTGAGTGCTATGGGGTGATTGCCGCCCTCTTCTTGCTCGGCGTCGTCAGGCGGCGGGTGATTGCCCTTATCGCAACGCCGGCCTTGATCATAAGCTTCGGTATCGCAAGATATTGGAAACATGAAAGTGATTGGGCGAATATGCCGACGACTGCGTCGGGCAATCTGCTCATTTGTGCTTTTCTTGTGGGGGTGACCTTCTATCTCTACAAAGACAAGGTTCTTTGGGATATCCGAATTTTCCTCGCCTCGGTGGCATTCATCCTATCGGCCTATTGGTTCACCTCCTTTGGGGACTTTGTTGCCATTCCGGCCATGGGATATGTCACGGTCTTCCTTGGCCTCACCTCGCCCCGCAAGCTTGGCGTCCTGCGTGGAGCCGACTACTCCTACGGTGTTTTCCTCTATGGCTATCCGATCCAACAGGCGTTCGTTGCGCTCGGGCCTTGGGCGCATAACTGGTGGCTGAATGGCATTGTCTGCAGCATCATTGCCACTTGCTTTGCCGCCTTCTCGTGGAGATTCATCGAAAAGCCGGCGTTGAAATTGAGGAAACAAGTCACCTGGCTGGAAAACCTCAGTCTCCAACGCGTCGCAAAGCGGCAATTGGCCGGCGCGGTCTCGAAATAGTCTTGTCGATACGGGCCTCGATGCCGGCAATTCCATCGCAGGCGTTCAACCGGCAAGGACATCAGCAGGGCTCGTCATAGCGGCGGGCCCTGTTTCGTTGTTGCGCCCGATCACCTCAGATGAACAATCCGGGTCCATTGTAGGAGCCGAGTTTTGCGTAGGCTATTGCGCAACGCTGATGACGTCGCGCTTGCCGGACGAGCGTAAGCCCGATCCTTGCCAGCGCACATGCGCTCGAGCGTAAGCCTTTGGTCAAATTCATCTTTTCAGGAACAACAAGTGAACGTTCAGTTCGGCGAGGGAACGCCGGAACTGCATTACTGGCTCCTGTATAAGCCTCCGATGCCTAAATCTTTCTGACTGCAATATCCAAGGATTTCTTGGGTTTAATCGGTAGAGCGGGCCTACTGGATGAATAGTCGAATATTATCCGATGGCGTTCAATCGAATTGCTGGGCGGATGTTAGCAATATTTTAACCGTAATAGATAAAATACTTTGATCGAACTTCGTTTCGACTTTGGGTTTTGTCATGTCGTCGTGGGCTGGCGGTGGCTTGAAGGAGGTGTGAAGAGAGGATCAGAATAATGCTGAAGAGCACGCTCGTCGTGGTTGCCGTCTCCATCGCTGCCGGAGCCACCATCCGCGCCTCGGCCTTTGCAATATTTGCATTTCTAGTAGTCATGGCCTTGGGCGGCGTGATCCTGCTGAAAGGTACCTCCTTGACGGAGGCGGTCGTTTCTTGTTTCGAAGTGCTTGTATTGATGGAGATATGCTATCTGGTGGGCCTATTTGCCTTCTCCTTGTGGCATATTCAAAAGCGCCGGAAAAAGAACGCCATCACTGAGCGCTCCCATGTCACAGGCAAACGCCCTCATGGGTAATGACATGACCGAGGCCGGCCGGATGGTCGGCTAAGCTGGGCGCGAAGCTGAAAGATTGCGACGCGCTTCAGGGATCCACCCTGGGCAGTAAGGCGTGCCGGGAAAGCAGGGCGGAGAGCGTCTTTGCCACGATCACGAAATCCAACGCCAGCGTCCATTTGGACAAATACTCGACGTCGAGGGAAATCCTATTCCGGTAGCTGACGTCGTTGCGCCCGCTGGTCTGCCAATGGCCAGTCAGGCCGGGACGGACGGCCATGTAGGCGTAAGCATGTTCACCGTAATGCGACAGCTCTTCTTTGGTAATGGGGCGGGGCCCGACGAGGCTCATTTGACCCAGCAACACGTTGATCAATTGCGGAAGCTTGTCGAGGCTCGATCGTTTCAAAATATCGCCGACGACTGTGACAGGCGCGTTGGCCGTTGCATCGACTGTTATCGTACGAAACTTGAGGCAACCAAACTCTTTTCCCTTATAACCGATCCGGCGATGGGAATTGAAAATTGGCCCCCAATCACTTAGCGTTGTGATGGCTGCTACCGATACAAGGAGCGGCGACAGAAGGACTAAGAGCCCTGCTGCAATGATGAGGTCCAACGCGCGCTTCAGAATTCTGCTGATCGTATGGGATTGTAACGAATTGAATGGACGCCTTTCCCGTCGCGCCCTGGCGAAATCCCGCCAAGGTTTGATCGGGTTTATGCCCTGATTTTTTCCCGCCATCCGCGTCTCCGTTAGACAAACCCCAGAAATCACAGCCAAAGCTTGTTTTATTGGAAGTTCTATGTCTGTGACCGAGGTCATAATCGTGAATAAATTCTTTATTCTCTGAAGAAATTCCCGTGAATATATTAAATATTACCTTCGCTTTTGGCGATGTAGCAAAAATATTATTTATCTTTATTTTAATAAATGACATTATTATTATAATTATTAACATATTCTGAGGATTGGCAATTGTCATAAATCGTATAAAAATCGTCGTAGAGCTTCAAAGCGTTGCTTAAGACAGAATTCAATATGAATTTTATGATATATAAATGTGAGGATCCGTCATTATTATGTATAGTTTCAACACGATATTTTTATTTTATTACTGTTTGACTTTCTAATTCAACTTATTACGAATGTCTCTCGAGCTAGTAAGCCAATTAGTCTGCGTGGAGTTGCACTTATGGATGGGGTGATTAGCATCAGAGACGACAGAACTAGAGGAAACGCGGCGCGAGTAGGCGAAGCGATTACTTTCGGAACTGTAGATATTGTTTACGGTGATCGGGGGGATTTGGATCACGAGTTCCCGTTTTGCCGCTCGAGTGTTCGCAAGTTTCGTCGCGGCGAGCTTATTGCCAGCGCCGGTGTCCTCATCGACATGTTCGCCCGCGTGCAGCGCGGAATGGTGAGTGCAAGCACCCCGCTTGCCGATGGACGAGAGTTCATCGTCGAAATCATTCCTAAAGGTGGCTTGATCGGCGAATTGGAAGTGCTGCGCAAGCAGTCTCTCAGCTTGGAATATCGGGCCTCCTCGGACTGCGAACTCCATTACTTCGACGGTCGATTACTGCGGGACTTGTGTGCGAACGATCCGCAATTTCAGGTGAAGATCCTGTCAAGGGCGCTGGCGCGTGTTTCCGAACTCGAACTGCGGATCATTGCCAATGCCGGATCGAGTCTAAGGCAGAGAGTGGCCCGGACGCTGCTGCGTCTTTCTGCCTTGTACAGAATGGATGCGGAGAATAGTGGCGATGAGCTGATCATCTCCCAACATGACCTAGCCGCAACGCTGCCGGCGTCGCGTGAGAAGGTCAACCAATGCCTGCGGCGTTTGCGCGAGAGCAAAGTGGTCGACGGGACACAGGGCAAAATCCGCATTCTCAACCGGAAGGCGCTAGAAGCTTACGCCGAGGGTATGACGTCTCTCGTTTGAGGCGGCGCCTCGATAAAATAAAACGGAACGGCAGAAGCCTCAACAGAACCCGCCGCCGGCGGGCTTTGTGTTTGATGGGGAGTTGATAGTCAGATGATGCAGGCTGAAAGCTCGGGTTGACGTGTTGGCTCTTGTCTTCATGCGCGTCGTCCCAAAACCGCTGCGCATTTTTGGACGACTTGCATTAGACTTCGGTCTCGGAGGCATTCCTCCAGTATTTCCAGCCTTCACCCTGTATGAGCCCGTGATCGGACAGGTCCTTCCAACTTCTGTAGCTCGCCGTATCGTCATGGACGAAGTCATCCATGTCCTTGCCTGAGGAGTATACGGTGTATTCTTCCGTATGTTGGGACCGGTGTGCAGCATCGGCAACTTTGTGCACGAAGGTCGACAGAAACTTGAAATGCAGAAGGGCGCCGGATACGCCGAGCGCTCCGCGCATGTCGCCCAAATTCAGCGAGAGCGGCCAGACCTGGTGCGATGATTTGAGAAACAGACGTTCACCGGCCACATAGACGAGAGGTATCTTGTTGAGCGCGGGGCCGTCCCACAGCCGGTCGTGGAAGTAGACCCGCCCGCGAACGCCACCCTTGATCCATATTGTCCGGTTGCGTTTGTCGAAATGCGCGATATAGCCGGATCGGTCGAAGAGATTGCAGACCTCGAGCGGGTTGCGACCGGGTTCGCAGATGTTCTCGAGAACGGGATGCGGGCTATACATGTCGATCATGACCGAGCGGAGCGAGTGGCCGCCCATGGATTCGATATAGGCGGTCAATTGATCGATCGGCCGAGTGTCGCAATGGGGATAGACCAGAAATTCATCTGCATCAACGTACAGGACCCACTTCTCCCGGCAGTGCCGGTTGATAACTTCGTTGATCCAGTCGTTTCCGAATCTCGCCGCCTTGTAGGACCCATGAGCGGAAAGAAGGGAGACGTCGTCGAAGCTGGACAGCAACTCGGCTGTGCCGTCGGTCGAGCCGTTGTCGATGCAGATGAAGTGCTCGAAGCCGAGATCACGATAATACTGCAGGAAGAAGGCCAGCCGGTGCCCTTCGTCGCGGATGACGCAGATGACGACGTGGCGCGCCTGCTCGAGCCCGCTGCGCAGCAGGTCATAGCGAACCTGCCGAGCCTTGAGCGACCGGCGCAGGCGGGCTTTCAGATAATGCGAGATACTGGCGGCGGAAGCGCTATAACTCATATTCTGTCCTGAACATTATCCATTCCTGGAATGGATGGATGAATACTTGCGCTTCCGTCTGCAAGTCCACGGCTCGACCGGCGACGCTGAGTTCAGTTTCGCGAACATTCAGGACGGACCAGCAATACATCATCATACAGCGTAATCGCCAACCAGCAGGCTCTGAACCCGAGGATTGAATTCGTTTTTCTCAATCGCGTGTTCGATGCGCGCCCGTATCGATCGATATTTATACAGCATCTTACGGTCGAAGCTTATTCCGCGATACAGAGAGTTGTAAATCGGATGTGCTTTGCGCAAGTCGACGTACACTTGGCTTTCTTTATCGGTCCATGGAAAGAAGGTTCCGTGCCATGGCTTCGGATGCGCCATATAATGGACGATCGACAAGGAGGACATGGTCACCAGATGAAGGAACTGTTTGGGAAAGTTCCACCGGTTCGATACGAGGATGAGCGATGAACCGCAGACATAATTCAATGCGCCCTGATCATGTTTGCCCTCGCAGGCCTCGGGATTTTTAGCAAAAAGCTCAAGCGCCTCCTGTCCGATCCAGCCGTTGCGATGGAATTTCAGGACCCCTGCATTGAAATAGTGGCTGTCCTTTCCCGTGTCGAGGAAGTCATGGATCGCCGTGTAATCGCGTGCCGCGAAAAACCTGCCTTCGGGCACTGTTGCACTTTCGAAAGCACCCAGATCGCTGACGATCTGGGTATCCCCATCGAGGTAGATGATCTGGGTATAATGGGCAGGCAGGATCTCGCAAAGGACCAGCTTGGCCATCGTGCTGACGCTGATGCGCCCCTGGAAATGCGAACTGTCGAGCTTGCCGAGCGAGTCCTGCAGCGCCTCAGTCGCATCGATCAATATGACCCTGCTCGTTGCGAGCAGGGCTTTCAACTCTTCGAAATTGTCGAGATGTTCCGACATGAGGACGCAGACATCGGTCACGGGGCTTGCGAATTTGCGAGCCTGAAGCGCCGAGAGAATGGTCGGAAATGAATATTCGACATCCGTGACGTAGACGACGCACTGATTATTCATGTCATCACCCTTCCGATTGTGCGCAATACGATTGAATCGGCATTGTCTTTGCGAGGCGAGGGAACAGTTGTGAATTGAGCCGACAGGTCTGTCATATGAAGGCCCTGTTCAGTATATATTGCCGACATCCAGTCCAATGGTGCTGAATCGGTATCTGGCTGACGGCGGCTTTTGCGTGTTTCATTGTTGAGGTATTCATTATGAGGAATGCCTTGTCTGTCATAAGGCTGTGTTTCGACATATCGTTTCGCGGTACGACGATTGGTGCCGGGACGTTTGGTGGAATGCGGAGGGGAGGGGGATTGTCATGTTGATCACCATACTTGTGGCAGCCGTCATTTCGATCGCTGCCGGGGCTTCCATCCGCGCCTGGGCTTTCGCAATTTTTGCATTTCTCGTCGCAATCGGCTTCGGCAGTGTGGCTTTCGTCGACGGGTCTTCGGTGATTGCGGCAATCCTCTTCGGTGTCGCCATTCTCTCGCTCATGGAAATCGGCTATCTGGCGGGCGTGTTCCTCTCGGGGTTTTTGCGACGCAGTGCCAGGCTGCGGGAAAACAATTCCGCTGCAGATAGCGTCGCGACCACCCGTGAGCGCCCGCAAGGCTAATATCGACATGGAATCCGCCGCATAGCCTTCTGCGGATGGCCTTGCAGGACGGCGTTCGTTCGCCAGTTTGTTTCTACAGGAGATTCTTGAAAGATGCGGCGTGGCCGGCTGGCTTCGGCCCCGTGCCGGCACGCCAACGGCTTGATGAGATTGCCATGCTACGCCATGGCGGAGCTCCACAGCGGGCGTCATCGTGTTGAAAACATCGGCGCTCTCATCAGAGATGTCGATGTCCCCAGTGGAGTCCGGTTGGCAAGCGATCGGGTCGCGCGGCGTGGCGAGGTATTGGTTGCCGCCAGGCAGCCGGCCGCCAGGCCGGCCGTGGTGCTGAACAGCAAACCGAGATCGGTGCCGCTTCCCGATATCGCCGCCGAGGCGACCTGGGCGATGGATGCCATCACCGCCGCGTTTCCGATCGCGTGCATCTCCCGATCGCCTGACCTATGCCGGCCGGAGGCTCTCACGAGGCTGTACAGGAAGGCGGCGAAGAGAAGAGTGCCGGTCAATCCGACATTGGAGAGCAATGCAGCGATGAAGCTCGAGGCTCGAACCGTGCCGAGCCCGGCGCCGAAGGTGGCAGTATCGACGAATGCGATCAATGCCAGCGTGTTCCAGGCAGTGCGCTCTTCGCCGGATTGCGATTGAAGCTTGTCCGACAAGGTGGTGTTCACCAGGCCGGCAATGGAATCCCACGCATCGGGGACAAGGCTGAGCGCGACGATGGCGCAGGGAATCAAGAACAGCGTGATCACCAGGAGTGCCACGTGCGGGGTCGTGGCCGGGCCGCCGATCAGTCGTTTCAAGCAATAGAGCACGAACATGCAGACAACGAAGATGCCGGCGATATAGGCGGTTGTTGAGGTGCAAAGGACGATCGTCGGGCCGATAAAAAGCGTTGCAAGTCCCGCCATGCGGCTTTGGACGCGCTCCAGCCAAAGCATGAGCGTGAAGGAAAAATAGGTCAATGCGACCGCGCCATAAGTGCTTGCTTCGGGAAACGGACCGACGATGCGTTTGAAGCCGCTGATGGTCTCGGCCGTATGCATCGTATAATTCGCATTTCTGATGACATCGAGCAGGTAGGACTGGTCGGTCAGGAACGTTCCGATATCGACCAACGCCAGGGCAAAACATGCGATCGAGGCCACGATCAACTGCAGTGCGATGAAACGGGCATATCCGAGCCTGGCAAGCCCCGAGATGGCAGCAAAGCAGGCCAGATCGCCGAGCAGATAGAAGGACTGGCTGAGATTGGACGAACCCGGCGACAAGGGAGCGGCCACCGTCGACATCATGCCCGTGGCGTCTCGTGCAGAGGAGTAGACCAAGGTCGCGCCCGCAAAGATGCGGGGCAAGAAGAAAGAGGATGCTACGGAAAACAGGATGTAGCAGGCAAACCAGAAACCAGGACCCGGATAGGCGAGACTGGTCAGCATGGCCTGTGTTTGAGCCGGGCGTAACAGGGCGGCGGCCACGAGAAAAAGTACCAGTAGATGGCTTGGCTGGATGCTGCTGCCGCCGAGCGCGGGCAATTGGAGAGCCGCTGCGGCCCCCAGCAGCGTCGACAGGCAAAGGGTCGCCACCGCAAAACGCGCGCCGTTGACCATGCCGAGCAGGCCAAGCAGCAGAACGATGAAACCGATCGGTTCTATCGACATGCTTCAGACCCCGATCCGGACGGCAAGCGGCGGAGGTGCCGAAGACGGGCATCCGCCTTTCGGCGCGATGCTTGGGGGCGGAAGCCGCCAGCTGTCGTCGATGCTCACAACCGCCCCCTAATTCGATCCCGTCTGGGATATCCAGCCGGCAGCCGATTGATTATCGCCTGCCACATTCGACAGCGGGACGGTCGAGCTTTGCTGCGGTGCGGACTGCAGCTGCAGCTGCAGCGGAGGCGACGGCGTCTGAAGGTCGGTGTCGATACCGATTTCGACGACATCATGCGGCTGCAAGGTGGTCGTCTCGTCCGCCTCGATATTGCGATAAGTCCCGTCTTCGTTGCGACGCACGATCCTGTAGTTCTTCTGCGCTCTGCCAAGACCCGGCGTTTCCGTATTCATCTGGGCGAGTTGCGCGCTGTAGCCAGCCTGCTCGCCCAGAAGCTGGGCCACCTGGATATCGATCGCCGCTCTGCCGATCGCCAGATTGACCTGGTTCAGCAGTTCCTGGTTTTCGCTGTTCTGCCGGTTGACGATATTGATCTTCGAGCGGTCGGCTTCGCTGAGCCCCTGGCGAGCCGTGGTCAGGGCGACTTCGAGATCGATCAGGGTGCCTTGCGCATCCGCGACTCCGCGGTCGACCGAGACCTGACGGGAATTGCTGACCAGGCCCTTGCTCACCAGGCTGTTGACATTGTCCAGTTCCTTCTGCGCCAGGTCGATCTGCCGTTTTTGCGAATTGATCTTGGCCTCGAGAGACTGGACCTGCTGGCCGTAGAGACGGCTGAGGTCGCTTGCCGCTTCGATCTGGCTTTCGATATCGACGCGTCGCAGCCGCATCAGGTTCAATTCCTGCGCCTTCAGCTTGTCCACATCGGGCGTTCCGGCGAGCTCGGCAGGGATCTCGAAACTCTGTTCGCCGGCAATCTCGGCGCGCAACCGCGCCTGGCGCATCAGAAGATCGCGCCGGTTGAGAATGGCGGTTCGATAGGCGCCGGCGGCCTGGATCCGGTCGCGCTCGAAGACGGTATTTTCCTCGCGCTCCCGAAGGAAGCCGCCGGCGATGCTGACGGCCTTCATAACCGTCATATCGGCCTCAAAAGCATAGCGCCCAGGGGTCTGCACGGTTCCGGTTACGAAGATCGGTGCATGTTGAGCGATCTCCACCGCGATGAACGGTTTTCCCGGCAGTTCGGCCTTTTCGGAGAGCGCAGTGGCGATCGCATCGGAAACCTGTTCCGTCGTCTTGCCGATCGCCTGCACCTGGCCAGCGATTGGGATCGCCAGATTGCCGGTATCATCGACCGTATATGTCCCGCCGAGTGCCTCCCAGCTCGCATACCGGGCATCCGAAGATCGCCATTCGACGACACGCAGTCGCACCTGATCTTCCGGCACGAGCGTATAGTTTTCCGCATGAGCGACGCTCCAGCCGGTTACGCAGGAAGATACCAGCAAGGCAAAGGCGGCGGAGATGAGGCGATCGGACAAGGATGTGCGCTGCATGTCTGCTATCTCCTTTTCGTTGCGATCGGCGGCGAAGGCAGCTCGCGCGGCGAGGGATTGCCGAATTCGAGAATGCGGGACGGAGAGGCGCGGCCGATAAGAAGATCGGACAGGGCCAGCAAATTGCCGTTCAAACGTCCCCAACGGTCGACCAAGCGATCATTGAACAATAGGCCCCGCGTATTCGCCAGGATGTTACGGCTGATCTGTGCAACGGCACGGCCCTTCGACATCGTGCCCTTCCGGGTCAGGTAGACAGGATTGGCAACCTGCGAATAGCCGAGTCTTCGGCCGGGCTGGCGCCCGGATCTGACGCCGAGGTGCACCCCGCGGGCACCTTCGACACGGACGGACCTGCCATAGCGGGCGATGGACCGACTGAAATCGACATCCTCAAGCCAGCCGTAGAGCGGCAATTGTTCATCGAAGGCCAGCGCGTGCTCGAGAATGGGTGAAAGGCGAACCGCCATATTGCATCCGTAGGCGTTATAGACATCCGTCACCTGCACGGCTTCTTCGGCCGCAGTTTCAAGAACCTGCAGAGCATTTGACATGCTGAGGCCGCCGTCGAGGATGCCATCGGCCAGAACTTCGCCGGTGGCGATCGCCACGTCGGGGTTTGCCGCAAAGACGGCCGCCATCCGCGACAGGAAGGTCGCGGCGGGAATGAAGTCGTCATCCAGGAAGATCAGAACATCCGTATCGGCAGCGGCCGCCTGGATGATCCTGTTGCGCTGAGAGGTCAGGCCGCGGCTGCCGACGATGACTTCCACGTCGCGGCGGTCGGCGAGCCCGGCTGCGTCGTCGATCACGGGCACGCAGACGATCAGCCGCTTGGCCTGATCCTGCAGGGCCGTGAGATAATCCACCGTCTCCCGCAGTATCGAGGGGCGGCCGGCCGAAGCGATCCCGACGGCCATTCGCAATGGGCGGTTCGCGTGCCCCGCCATGGCTTCAGCGCCGCAAGGAACGGGCGCCGGTCCGATCGGGCTGTGCTGCCTGGTTGCTTCTGCCGAAGGTGAGGTCATGAATCTATTCTTTTCGGTGCATGATTGATGATCGCGCCGAGGATCTCCGCGCCGACATTCCGCAGGGTGTCGATGACGCGCATGGTGTCGTCGATCGAGGTGCGCCCGTGCGACGTGACCACGAGGACACCGTCCAGTTCCGGCGCGATCGCATTGGCATCCGGCGACGCGGAGAATGCAGAAATGTCGACGAATATGGCGTCGAACTCCTTTTTCAGTTCGGCGAAACTCAACTGCGTGCGGCGGGAACTGAGGCGTATGGCTGGCGTCACCGCTTCGACTTTGCCGAGGGGAAGAAATCTCAGCGTCGGGGTGAGGGCCAATGCCGCCGTCTGGATCAGTTCGCCATTTTCGAGAACGTCGACGAGACCTGTGGAACTATGCGGGGCGATCGATTTGCTGAGCGACGATTTCTGTGCGGCTGCATCGATCAGCAGCGTGTGAGCGCCTGATATCGAGGACAGCACCGCAAGTTCGCATGCTATGGTCGACGCCCCGCTGCCGGGATTGACGGCGACGATTCCAATGACGACCCGGCGTTTGCGCCGAAGACCGACGACTGTCGCGCTCAGTTCCGCCATGCCCGGTATGACAGGATAGGCGGCTGTGCTGCTGCCGGTACCGGCAGCAAGGAAACGTGCCGGATGACTATTGCGGATCCGCCTCGATGTTGCCAGCAAAGTGACAAAGGGCAGTCCGCCGGATTCCGCAATCTGATGGGGACGGATGATCCGGCGATCGCCGGCGTGCCTGATCATGGCGAGTGCCAGCCCGACGCCAAGACCAACCGCCGACGCAAAGGCGATAATGAGCGCGCTGCGTGGTCTGGCCTTCGAAAGCGGCAGTGTGGCCTGCGAGACGATCGTGGCATCGGATACCGGGTAGGTGATGCGCTGCCGGGCTTCCGTCAACTGGTTCAAGGTATTTTCGTAGAGGGTGCGGCGGGCGTCCGTTGCACTCTGCAGCTCCGCAAGCTTGAACTGATCGCGCGGATTGCTCGTGAAGCTGGCCAGGGCGCTGGCAGCTTCGGCCAGTCCACGCTGCTGCTCGCTTACAAATCTTGCCAGCCATTCGCTGTATTGGCGGGAAGCATTGGCCTTCATCGCGATATTCTTCTGGATATATTGCCTGGCGAGCATATCGGCGATGTCGACGGCCCTTTGAGGGGTCGACGCAGCAGCCGAGATCTCGATGATCGTCGAACTCCCGACCCGGCGTATTCCTATCATGTTCAGCAGAGTAGCGATGGCCCGATCCTGGATCCGATCGTCCTCCGCTTGCGGCTGTGCCTGGCGCGGCCCTGTGCCTACTGCTTCCTGCGATTCCGAATCCGATTCAGAAGAAATCCCCATCAACCAGTTCTTTGCCCTATCCTGCAGCGAAGGCGCCTGATCGACAAAGCCAGGATCGGTATCGAGACCAAGTGCCCTTACCGTTTCGCCGATGACATCGCTGGATCTGGCGATCTCCAGCTGTCCCTCTATGAATGCGTCTTCGGCGAAAGACCTTTGTGCTTCGGTGCCGCTCACCTGCGGGAAGATCACAAGTTGCGTGCTGGCAACGAAAGTCGGCTCGGCGCTCAGCACATAGATCCCCGCCATTGCGAGGAAAACGAGCGTCGTCGCCACAATCCATCGCCAGCGCATCCTGAGAAAGAAGAGCATATCTCGCAAGGTCAGCGGCGAATTCCCGCCAGTGACTGCGGCAGGCAGAGATATCGGAGAAACACCGCTGAAGATCGTGCTTGAGGTCATGTCGTCCTAATCCAAAATGGCGAGATCACGGAGTAACCAGGGAGTGGCAGCTTGGAGGGACGGGGGCAGCGTGTCTTCCGATTTCACGCATGGTCGGCAGCTTCCCCTGAATGCTCAGTAAGAGCCGCGCTGCGAAAACAGAGCGGGAATGGTCTTGGCAATGATGACGAAGTCCCGACCGAGCGACCAGTTGGCGAGATAGTGAACGTCGAGGGAAACCCGGTACTCATAACTGACATCGTTGCGCCCGCTGGTCTGCCAGTGACCGGTCAGGCCCGGGCGGACGGCCATGTAGGCCCAAATATGCTCGCCGTAGCGCGGCAATTCCTCGGCGGTGATCGGCCGGGGGCCGACAAGGCTCATGTCGCCACGCACGATATTGATCAGCTGGGGGAGTTCGTCGATGCTCGACCGCCTCAGGATCTCGCCGACGGCTGTAACCCTCGGATCGTCCTTCAGCTTGCGTGTCTCTTCCCATTCGCTTCGCGCAGCCGGGTTGTTTTGCAGCAATTCGGCAAGCTGAGCACTCGCATCGGTCTTCATCGTGCGAAACTTGAGGCACCCGAACGGCGCTCCGCCGACGCCGATACGCGTATGGGAATAGAAGACCGGGCCGCGGTCGCTCATCTTCACGATTATTGCGACGATCAACAGAAGCGGGGAAAGGAGGATCAGCGCCGTGATTGCGATGAAAAGGTCTATCGCGCGCTTCGACGATCTGCCTGCGGCACGAGGCCGGGACGAATGGAGATCGCCGTCTTTCGCGGACCGTCCGACACGCGACCAGGCCTCGAAACTATGTGCTTCCCATGTCATCGATGGTCTCCAAAACATTCCGATTAAGAACCGTTCAAAGTTTGCTGCGCCGCACTCTGGTTGTCTGTTACCAAGGTCATAATCCTTAATAAATTGTTTATGCTACTAACGGGCAATGGAGAGTTTGGATTACATCATGACGGCGTTCTTTTCATTTCAAACGACAATCTAAGCTAATTCGGGACGATTATCTTCTGATGCTTATTTATCAGTTCTGATATCACCATTTCGATTATTGCTGTTTTTAATTCAGTAAGCCATTTTAATAGGCAGTCATATTCGATCAAACGGCGGTTTTTTGGCTCCACTGAGGTTTTGAATTCAGTTCGTGATGTATATTTTGTTTTGAATCTAAGTAGATGCTTTATCTTTACGTCAAATTTCGCTGATGTTATTTGACTCTCATATTAAGGCAATATAAATGATGCAGCGCAGCATTTTCTATGGTTATTCGAGTATTCGGAGTTATGCGCATGGATGGGGCGACACACACATCAGATCGCAGGGCCGGCATCGGCAAGCCGGCGATATCGGCTAACGGCAGCATTCATCTCAACAGCCGCATCGTCATCGACGACGAATTTCTTTCCTGCCGGTCGAGCGTCCGGCGGTTCCGGCGCGGCGAAGTCATCGCCGGAGCCGGCGTCCTTGTCGATACCTTCGCGCGCGTCCATTCGGGGGTGGTCAGCGCCAGTACGATGCTGCCCGACGGCAGGGAATTCATCGTCGAGATTATTCCGAAATCGGGCCTCATCGGCGAACTCGAGGTCCTGCGTAGGCAGACGTTGAGTCTCGAATACCGCGCCGGTTCCAACTGCGAACTGCATTTCTTCGAAGGCCGGCTGCTGCGCGATATGTACGCCAGCGATCCAAGCTTTCGCGAAAAGGTTTTCTCCAGGGCACTGGCGCGTATTTCAGAGCTTGAACTCCGGATCATTGCCAATGCGGCGTCGAGCCTGCAGTCGAGGCTGGCCAGCACGCTGCTGCGGCTCTCCGCTGTTTATGGAAAAGATGCGGCAAATAGCGGCGACGAACTAATCATCTCGCAAAATGACCTGGCCGCGACGCTGCCGGCGTCCCGCGAGAAGGTCAATCAATGCTTGCGGCGCCTGCGGGAAAACAAGATCATCGACGGCGGGCAGGGCAAGATCCGCATTCTCAACCGCAAGGCGCTGGAGGCCTGTGCCAACGGCGCGGTTTCGGTGAAGTGATGCGCCCATCGCTTCCCGAGGCTCTCCGATCCGCAGCAAGCGTCGGCCGTTTTCCCGGCCCAGGCACGACAAAGATCGATCGCGTGGTCATCATCGACGACTATTCGGTGGCCAGAGGCGGCGCGACGGCGCTGGCGGTGCTGTCCGCTAAGCTTTTTCGGGGGCTCGACATCCCCGTGACCTATATTTGCGGGGATGACGCCGCCAATGTGGAGCTTGTCGCGCTCGGGGTTTCGATGGTCGGTCTGAACAGCCGCGACCTGCTCAGCGCCGAGCGTGCGAAGGCTTTCGTGACCGGCATTCACAACGGCGCCGCCGTCCGTATGGTGGCGAACTGGATTGCCGCAAACGACACCGCCAATACCGTCTACCATGTCCATGGCTGGCACCAGATCCTGTCTCCGGCAATTTTCAGAGCACTGGCGCCGGTCGCCGGACGATGCGTGGTTCACGCGCATGATTTCTTTACCGCCTGCCCCAACGGCGCCTTCTTCGACTATCAGGCACAGGAAATCTGCCTTCGACGCCCGCTCGGCGGAAGCTGCATTGCGACGGCTTGCGACAAGAGAAGTTATTCCCACAAATTGTGGCGGGTCGCCCGCGGCTCCAATATCCTACGGCTGCTGAAGGATCAGGCCGATTTCGGCCGAATCATCCTGCTGCACGAGAAGATGGCTGGTTTTCTCGTCGGCGCCGGATATCGGCCCGAACGCCTGACGACGATCCGCAATCCCGTTGCTCCGCTATCCATCAATCGCATCGAGGCGGAGGCCAACGACGAATTCGTGTTCATCGGGAGGCTGGATGAGGAGAAGGGCATAGAGGACGCCGTGGCCGCCACGCGCAAAGCCGGCGTCCGGCTCTGCGTGATCGGGGACGGGCCGCTGATGCCGCTGGTCGCAGCTTCAGGAAATCACGTCAGGGCCGTCGGCTGGCAGTCGCATGCGGAGATCGGCCCGATCATCCGCAAGGCGCGCGCACTGTTGATGCCGTCGCGCTATCCCGAGCCGTTCGGTCTCGTCGCTATCGAAGCGGCCAGGAGCGGTCTGCCGGTCATCATGTCGCGCAGCGCCTTTCTCGCCGAGGAAATGCAAAGAGCCGGCATGGCGCTTGCCTGCGATACGGCTGACGAAAGCGCCTTTGCCGATACTTTGACGAGATTCAGCCAGATGCCGAGACATGAGGTCCGCGCCATGAGCGAGCGGGCTTTCCGGCTGTCGCCGGATCTCGCCTCGACACACGAGGAATGGCGCGCCGCGCTTCTTGCCGAATACCAGAGCCTGATTTCGGCGAATGCGGTTCCCGAGCTGACAGACGGTGTGGTGATACAAGGAGTATTGAGTTGACTCTCAAAGCAACAACCTCTCTTCCCGACGCGAGGGCATTTCTCGGCGATGCGCCTGTCATGGCGAAAAGACGTGTCACTGATGCCGGAGGTGCGAGCGACGCAAAGCAGCTTCGTGTCGCCATCGTGCATTATTGGCTCGTTTCGATGCGCGGCGGCGAGAAAGTCGTCGAAGAGCTGTGCCGCATGTTTCCGCAGGCCGACATCTTCACCCTCGTCTGCAACCGGGATCGCATCAGCGATTTTTTGAAGACGCGGAACATCCGCACCTCCTTCCTGCAGAGGATCCCCGGCGCGCAGCGGCACTATACCAAGATGCTGCCGCTGATGCCCTTCGCGCTCGAGCAGTTCGATCTGCAGGACTACGATCTCGTGCTGTCGAGCGAATCCGGACCCGCCAAGGGCATCATCACGCGCGCCGACGCGCTGCATGTCTGCTACTGCCACTCGCCGATGCGCTACATCTGGGATCAGTTCCATGTCTACCGTCATGGCCTGCCCTGGGTTGGGCGCGCTTTGATGTCGATCACCGCGCCCATGCTGCGCGCCTGGGACGTGACGACGTCCTCGCGAGTCGATGTGTTCGTCGCCAATTCCGACTATGTCGCAAGCCGCATCCGCCGCTTCTACGACCGGGAATCCGTCGTCATCCATCCGCCCGTTGCGACGGACGATTTTGCGGTGGGGAAGGGAAAAGGCGAATTCTATCTCTATGCGGGTCAACTGACCACATATAAGCGGCCGGATATCGCCGTTCGCGCCTGCACCGAGGCCGGGCGGAAGCTGGTCGTGATCGGCGAGGGAGAACAATTGGCTTATCTGAAGTCGATCGCCGGACCGACCGTTGAGTTTCTCGGCCACCAGCCCTTCAACATTCTGCGCGACCACCTGTCGCGATGCCGCGCGCTGTTGTTTCCGGGCACGGAGGATTTCGGTATCCTTCCGGTGGAAGCCATGGCATCCGGGCGGCCGGTCCTGGCTTTCGACGCTGGCGGCGCCAGAGAAACCGTTTCCTCGCCGCAGGTCGGTTTTCGCTTTGCGCAACAGACCACCGAAGCTCTGTTGGAAACGATGGCGGCGTTCGAAGAGGTGGAGGGCGATATCGATCCGCATGCCATCCGCGCGCACTCGCTGAAATTCTCTTCCACCGTGTTCCGCGACCGTCTGTCCAGCCTGATCGAACAACAACTGTCCACCCATGGCGACCGATCCGCCGAGGTCTTCAGAAGACGGCCGGGCTGACGGAAAAGGACGGAGCTGCCTGTTTGCCGCTGCCACCGAAACCGTCTCAATCCGTCGACGAGGAATAGAAGATAGATCATGTCAAGCGTATCTCAGAAGACGGCGACGGCGAGTATCTGGACAATCGGCGGAAAATTCCTGGCGCGACTGCTCGATTTCGTCAGCCTCCTGGTCCTCGCAAGGCTTTTGAGCCCGGCGGATTTCGGCCTTGTCGCTATCGCGACCTCGGTTCTGGTCATCGTCGAGACAATCCTGGACCTGCCGCTGACGCAGGCCCTGATGCGCCAGCCGTCGCCTTCTGACGATATGTTTGCCACGGCCCTTACCCTCAGCCTGCTTCGAGGCGTGGCCATCAGCATACTGATGATGATCATTTCCTGGCCAATGGCTCTGATCTACGACGATTCCCGGCTTTTCTCGCTTGTCGCCGTGCTCTCCATCGCGCCTGCGATGCGCAGTGTGATCAGCCCACGCATGGTTCTGTTCATGCAACGGTTCGATTTCAAACGCGAGTTCGCACTCGATCTCATCACCAAGGGTTCGACACTGCTGTTCGGTGTCGGGGTGGCGGTCGCGACCGGCAGCTATTGGGGACTGGCGATCGGCGCGGTTGCAGGCCCGACCGCCGCGGCGATCACCTCCTATGTCTTTGCGCCGATGCGACCGAGGTTCAGCCTTTCCGAGTGGAAGCACTTTCAGGACATGATCAGCTGGAACACCGTGTCGCAGGTGCTGAGTTCGATCAACTGGCAACTGGACCGGCTGCTTTTGCCACGCTTTACCGGCTTGTCGACGTTCGGCGCCTTCAGCGTCGCCGACAATATTGCCGGTATTCCATACCAGACCTTTGTTGGGCCATTGTTGCGCCCGCTGATGGCGGCATTCTCGACCGTCGATGACCGTCGTAATCTGATCACTGCCTATCTGAAGGCGACGAACGCGATCACCTTCGTGGCCGCGCCCATCCTCATCATGCTGGCGCTTCTTGCCGAGCCGGCCGTACGGATCATCGTTGGCGAGAAATGGGCATCCGCCGCGCCGATTCTGCAATGGCTGTGCATCGTCAGTCTGCTCGGTCTGCCGACGAATATGATGCCGCCATTGGCCATGGTCCTGAATAAGACCCGTTATCTCGCTCTCCGGATGTTTGCCGAGTTCGCCGTCAGGGTTCCGGTCACCGTCCTGGGCATCGTCTATTTTCAGGTGGCAGGAGCATTGGGCGCGCGGATCGTGGCGGTGCTTGTCGCCTATGCCGCATCGCTTATCATCACGCGGCGGCTGATCGGCGCGACGTTTGCCGCTCAGTTGAACGCTTTTTTGCGGCCTCTGTCCGCGAGCTTGCCGATGATCGCTTTCCTGCTGTGGATGGCGCCGATGCTCGCCGCCATGCCTGTCGGCCTAAACCTTGTCGTCGGCCTGGCGCTTTGCGGCGGGGCAGCAGTCGCGATCTTCTGGGCCTTCGCGCTGTTGCTGTGGCAGGTTGTCGGAAGGCCAGACGGCATCGAGACCATCGTCGTCCAAAGGCTCATGCCGCGACGAAACGGGGTTCTCACCTTTTGATCGAGATAAGTGTAGTCCAACGATTGGTTTGGCGTTTTCGGAGGAGCAGGATGCGTTACGGGATATCTTCTAAGGCTCTGGGTTTGCTCATTGTTCTCGGCCTGGGGGCGTTGCCCGGGCAGCCCAGCGTGGCTCAGCAACCACTCAATATCAATGCGTACCAGCTAACGTTCGAGGAAAGTTTCGACAGTCTGGACGTCTCGGCTTGGGGGGAGAGAAGCTCCCGCTGGATCGCCCATACGCCCTGGAACGGCGATTTCGGTGACGCCAGGTTCACAGACCCAGCGCCGGGCTTTCCGTTTACCACCGATCAGGGAATTCTGAAGATCGAAGCGCGCAAGGAGGCCGATGGAACTTGGCGCTCGGGCCTGTTGTCGTCGGTGAACCCGAAAGGCGAAGGCTTCTCGCAGCAATTTGGCTATTTCGAAGCACGGATGAAGCTGCCGCCGGGCAAGGGTGTCTGGCCGGCCTTCTGGCTCATCGGGCTTGACCGGTCGAAATACACCGCCGAGATCGACGTCCTGGAATATTATGGACGCGCGCCCTACGAATTCAGCATGGGCTTTCATATCTGGCGTCAGAGCCAGGGCGGCCAGAACACGACCGGCGGCCATTGGCAAACCGTTCAGGACGGAATTTTGAACAGCGAATACCACACTTACGGCGTCGATATCCAAGCTGACAAGACGAGCTTCTATCTCGACCGTCAGTTCATCTGGAGTTTCGATACGCCGAAGGAGTTCCACATGCCGTTCTATCCGCTGGTGAACCTGGCGCTCGGCTCGGGTTGGCCGATCGATGAAACGCCGAACCCTTCCATCCTGCTCGTCGACTATATTCACGTCTACCAGCTGAAGCCGACTGACGCAGCGAATTGAACAACTGACTGGAAAACCGTTCGGTCGCTAAAGCGCGTTGCGATCTTTCAGAGTCGCTCCTCGCGCTTTAGGTCCTAGTTTTTACGCATGTCGTTATCGTAAAACCGCTCACACTTTTCGGACCACATCATGCTCTAACTATACAATGTATAACAGGATTCAGATTTTAGGCCGATCCGGCCTAAAATCATCCTGTACTAACGGCCGCAGCTGAGACCGGTTTCCGGGTCGAAGAGGTGCATTGCCTCCTCGTCGAAAAAGAGAGTGAGCTTTTCGTTGTCGCGGATTGGCGTTCGCGGCGGCAGGCAGGCCATCAGGCGCTGATTTCCGGCAAGGGCAGTGACGACGAGTTCCGGGCCGGTCAGCTCTGCGACCTCAAGGGTTGCCTCGATCGATGGGCCGGTGCCGTCCGTGCGAAGCGCCTCGGGACGGATGCCGAGGATAAGCTCGCGGCCATTGCCGACCGCTTCTCGGAAACGGGCGTGCAGGGGCAGGATCGCATCGGAGCCTGAAAGCGCCAGGCGACCGTCACGCGCCGTCGCCTTCAGCAGGTTCATCGGCGGCGCGCCGACGAAGGTGGCGACATAGAGCGTCGCCGGATGGTTGTAGATCTCCTCCGGCGTGCCCAGCTGCTCGATGCGGCCGTCGCGCATGACGGCGATGCGGCTTGCAAGGGTCATTGCCTCGATCTGGTCATGGGTGACATAGACGACCGTGGTTTTCAGCATCTGATGCAGCCGCTTGATTTCGGTGCGCATCTCCATGCGCAGCTTGGCGTCGAGGTTGGAGAGAGGTTCGTCGAAAAGGAATACCTCCGGCTTGCGCACCAGCGCGCGGCCGATCGCGACGCGCTGGCGCTGGCCGCCGGAAAGCTGGCTCGGCTTGCGGTCGAGGAGGTTTTCGATTTGCAGGAGCTTTGCGGCATCGTGCACGGCCATGTCGCGCTCCGGCGTCGGCACCTTGCGCATTTCCAGGCCGAAGCCGATGTTCCGGTGCACCGTCAGATTGGGATAGAGCGCGTAGGATTGAAAGACCATGGCGATATCGCGGTCCTTCGGATGTACGCTAAGCACGGAGCGGCCGCCGATCCTGACATCGCCGCTCGTCGCCTCGGCAAGGCCGGCGATGATGTTCAGCAGCGTGGACTTGCCGCAGCCGGAGGAGCCGAGCAGCACCAAGAACTCGCCGCTTTCCAATGAGATGTCGATGCCTTTCAACGTCTCGACGTCGCCGTAGGTCTTGCGGATGTTCTGAATTTCGAGCGCGCTCATCGCACAGGCTCCTCAGGAGATGACGGGCCGCCATAATTGCGGGGAAGGGTGGAGATGGCGCGCGAGGCGACTGCGGTTCCCGCCTCCAGGCAGGACATCAGCGACTCATCGCTCGCAAGCGCGGCGAGGAAGGCGGCGTTGAAGACATCGCCGGCGCCGATCGTATCGACGACCTCGACAGCGGGTGCCGCCACCGAAACCAACAGGCCGTCCGGCCCGATCGCGAGAGCGCCGTCCGGGCCGCGCTTGACGACGATGATTGCGGCCTCCGGCATATGTGACCTGATGTGGCAGGCCGCCTCGATCGGATCGGCGATGCCGGCAAGCGTCGTCGATTCGACCTCGTTCAGCAGCGCAATACCGCTGCGGGAGAGCCATGCGCGTGTCGCCGCGCAATTCTCGTCTGTCCAGCCGTCGAGCGGCCAGCCGGTATCGAGCGCGACGGTGATGCCGTGGCTGTCGGCCCAGTCGAAGAAGGCGTCATAATCCGCTGTCAGGTCGTCGGTCAGGAACGAGCCGCAGAGTAGGGCGTAACCGCCGCTGAGGCGAGTGCCGTCGAGGGCCGCAAAGACGTCTGCCAGACTGAAGCGCGGCAGATGGCCCCTCGTCGTGAAGAAGGTGCGCTCGCCGTCCGGATGGGTAATGCCGACGGAGAGCGTCGTTTTCTCAGGACGGACCTGCCACTTGTCGGAACGGTGGCCGAAGGCTTCGCTCAGCCAGCGGCCGAACTGGTCGCTGCCGACATTGGCGGCGATCCCGAATTCGACGCCAAGCGCTTGCCAGGCGAGCGCGCTGTTGCCGGCGGCTCCGCCGACCCGCAACTCGTCATGATCGACGATGATTTCCGTCCCGGCCTTCGGCCAGGGGGCGGCCGGTCCAAGGATCAGGTCGATGTTGACGTTGCCGATGACTGCAAGCGGCCGCATTCATTCGCTCCGGGTGATCTTCGTGGAGCGGACTGGCGTTCCGGCATTCTCCACGCGAGCATCGGCAAAGGCGATCATCAGCCGCTGGGCGACCGGCAGCATGGCGAAGATCGCGGCAAGACCGGTTGCAGGCGCAAAGCGGATGGTCACCGCGCCGGCGACCGGCGCTTCGCCCGAGGCGTCGAACAGGATGACCGGGGCGCCGGTCTCGACGGCGGATGCCGCCATTGCGGTGACCAGGCCGGCCGTTTCGTCCATGCCGCGGAAGAGCACGACACCGATCTCCGATCCCAGCATCTCCATCGGTCCGTGGCGCAACTGGCCACCTTCAAGCGAGAAGCAGGGACGGCGCGACAGCTCGGTCAATCCGAGCGCGAGCGCCTCGGCAACTCCCTGCAGCCGGCGGCCTGAGGTGACGACGGTCGCGACGTTTTCGAGTGCCGAGAGGGCGGCGGTGATGTCACGGTCTTCCGGCGTCTTGAGGGCGGCAAGTGCGGCGTCGGGATTTTCGCCGAGGGCGGCGAGGATGGCCAGATGCAGAGCGAAGGTCACCGTCAAGCTGCGGGTGGCGGCGAAGGCTAGCTCGGTGCCGCCGGTGCCGGCCAGCGACGGGGCGGTTCTTGCGAGGAAGGAACCGCCTTCGAGCGTCAGGCCGAAGGTCTCTTCCGTGCCGCCGGTCTCGTCGAACCAGCGCAGGACTTCGGCGCTTTCGCCGGATTGCGAGGTGACGAAGATCGTCCTGCCGGCGATCGGCAGCGGCTGGCCAAGCTGCTCGGACAGTGGCAGGGCGATGGCATCGATGCCGTAGGCCCGGTAGAGCGGCTCGACGGCGCGATTGACGGCATGCGAGCCGCCCATGCCGATGAGCAGCAGCCTGCCGGTCTTTTTCAGCGAGACGGCGGCCCTTGCCGCCATCGGCTGGGCGGCTTCATAGGAGGCGATCGCATCGGCATGCTGGCGCGCCATTTCGCGATCGATCGCGGCAAGTCCGGCCGGCCGGGTTCTTTCTGCTGTCATGTTCATCCCTTGACGCCGCCGCTGGTGAGCCCCGAAATCAGGGCGCGTTGCATGACAAGACCGATCAGCACCGGGGGCAGGGCGGCGAGCACGCCTGCCGTCGCAATCAGTCCGTAATCGGAAACGCGGCCGCCGGCGAGATCGGCAATGGCGACAGTCAGCGTCTTGGCGCGCTGGTCCGAGGTGAAGAGCAGCGCATAGAAGAATTCATCCCAGGCAAGCAGGAAAGCAAAGAGGCTTGACGTCGCGACCACAGGGGCTGCCAGCGGCAGCGTGATGATGCGCAGCGTCTGGAACAGGCCGGCACCATCGATCATCGCGGCGGATTCGATCTCGCGCGGGATGGAATCGAAACCCGATTTCATCAGCCAAGTGGTGAAAGGCGCCAGAATGGTGAGATAGACGAGAGCGAGGCCGAAGACGTTGTTCAGCAATCCGAGATGGGACAGGCCCATATAGAGCGGCACGGCGAGCGCCACCGGCGGCAACATATAGGTGGCGATCACCATCGACAGCGACCATCCCACCGAAGGCGTGCGCGACACAGCCCAGCCGGCCGGAATGGCGAGTGCGATGGCGGCGATCGTCGCCATGCCCGCCACTTCGATGCTGTTTCGCAGCGACGAGGTGAAGGCGGCGCCGGCGCTGTTTTCGAGCGTCGAGAGCAGCACGCCGTAGCGAGAGAAATCCGCCGTCTGCGGCCACCAGCGCAGCGGCTTTGCCGCAAGGTCGGCGGCCGGCGAGATGCTCATAATGAACAACCATAGGATCGGCGCCAGGATAACGGCGGCGAGCAGCAATGCGCAGAGGTGAATGAAGGTGGAAAAGAGCGGGCTCTGGCGTTCCATCAGGCCACACTCCCCGCCGCCCTGCGCACCAGAGCGGCGTAGCCGGCAGCAAGCAGCGTCACCAGCAGCGTGACGATCAATGCCAGCGAGGCGCCGGAGCCTGCCCGCTGGAAGGAGAAGGCTTCCTGATAGACGAGGATCGACAGCGTGCGCGTGCTGTTGGCCGGGCCGCCGCGGGTCATGACCCAGATGATGTCGAACACTTTGAAGGCCTCGATCGTGCGCAGCACCAGCGCCACCATCAAGGGGCCGGCAAGATAGGGCAGAACGACGAAGCGGAAGCGGGCGAAAGCGCCGGCGCCGTCGACGAGCGAGGCGGCAGTGATGTCGCGCGGCACGGCCTGGAGTGCGGCCAGCGCGATCAGCGCCACCAGGGGGAAATTCTTCCAACAGTCGGCGACGATGAGGGCTGCCAGCGCCGTGCCCGGTTCGCCGAGCCAGGAGCGGTAGGCCTCCAGCAGGCCAAGTTGGGTCAGCGCGGCGTTCAGAGCGCCGTATTCCGGATTGTAGATCAGCCGCCAGAGCGTGGCGTTGACGACGGTTGGCAGCGCCCAGGGTAGGATCATCAGCGCACGAAGTGCGGTGCGGCCACGAAACTGCTGGTTCAGCAGCAAGGCTGCCAGAACGCCGATTACCATTTCGGCGGCGACCGAAACGATCGCGAACCATGCGGTGGTGATGAGCGTGCGCTGGAAATTCGAGCCGGAGATCATGTTCGCGTAGTTGTCGATGCCGACGAAGTTCCCTTCCGTGCCGACGAGCTTGGCATCGGTGAAGGAGAGGCCGACGGTATCGATCAGAGGCCAGCCAATGACTGATATCATGACCACGAGAAGCGGCAGCATCAAAAGCCACGCGCGGGTTGTCAGCCAAGTGCCCGACATCAAGGCGACCCTTCTTCATTACAGGTTTTGGAGACCGGGCGACGGCCGGCGCCGCCCGGGTTTTCATGGCTTGATCAGAGGCCGCTATTATCTGCGGCCGACTTCAGCGCGTCCTCTGGAGAGGACTGGCCGAGCAGCGATTCCTGGATCGCCTGCTGCAGCGCGGTCGAGAGCTCCTGGTATTTCGGCGTCGTCGGACGCGGATACATCGCGGCCAGGCCGATCTTGGCGGCGGAGATCAGCTCTTCCTGGCCCTTGGTGACGGCTGGGTCCTCATAGGAGGACGCCCAGATCGGCAGGCTGAGCTTGGCATAGGCATTCTGCGTCGCCTGCGAGGTCATGAAGGTGATGTATTTCCAGGCTTCATCCGGATGCTTGCTGGCCGAGGTGATGCCAAGGCCCATCGAGCCGTTGACGGCGGAAGCCTCGCTCTTGCCGGCAACACCGGGCGCCGGCACGACGCCGACCTTGCCTGCGACCTTGCTGTCCTTCGGATCGTTGGCCATGTTGTACATGTAGGTCCAGTTCAGCGCGAAGGCGGCATCGCCGTTTTCGAAGACCTTGCGGACGTCCTCTTCCAGGAATTCCTTGGAATTCGGATTGGTGAGGCCGGAGGAATAGCTGGAGACCATGTACTTCAGGGCGTCGAGGCCGCCGCCGGTCTGGAAGGCCGGCTTGCCGTCCTTAAGGAAATCGCCGCCATAGGCGCTGACGAGCGTGGTGTAGTCGCAGATCGCGGCTTCGGCCTGCGACCAGCTCCAGGCGATCGGCGTGGCAAGCAAGCCCTTGTCCTTGATCGTCTTTGCCTGTTCGGTCAGTTCGTCCCAGGTCTTGGGCGGGGTCTTGATGCCGGCCTTTTCGAGGATTTCCTTGTTGTAGAACAGGTATTTGGTGTCGAGGATCCACGGCATGCCGTAATATTTGCTATCATATTGCACAGTGGTCCAGGCACCCGGCAGCACGCCTTTCTTCATCTCGTCGGTGACGCGAGAGGAGACGTCGACCAGCACCTTGTTGGTGGCGTATTCGGCCGGCCAGATGACGTCGAAGAGGACGACGTCATAACCACCGCCGGAACCCTGCGCCAGCACCGTCTTGTCGTGCAGGCCTTCATAGGGAACGAATTCGAGATTTACCTTGATATCGGGGTTCGCCTTGGCGAAGGCGTCGGTCATGGCGCGTACATCGGCCTCGCTATAGGCGGCCTGCGCCATGAAGAGCGCGTTCAGCGTCGTTTCGGCGAAAGCATGCGGCGCAAGGGATGCGCCGATCAAGGCCGCACCCAGAAGCGTCTTGTTAAAGGATTTCAGCATTGCAGCCTCCAGATTTTGACATTTACGCATTGCCGAGGGCGGTCCTCCGCCATCGGTGTTCGAGAAGGCACGCGCGAAAACGTGCCGGTTCGTCGTCTCGGAGCGTCGTCGGAGGCCTTGCCGGCCTCCTGCGTTCCCTGGAACTCTTCGGTCCCTTAATAAGTCAAGTGTCTTGACTTATTACTTCTTCAACATTCTATTGGAGTCAAGAGGAAATTGCACATGAATGACAGCCGCCCGATCCGGGCCAAGAGCGGGACCAATCACGAAGGCACCAGTGCGCATAACCGGCGCGTGATGATCGATGCCCTCAGGATCAACGGTGCGCTTTCACGCGCCGATCTGGCGCGGGCGACGCGGCTGACCAAGCAGACGGTGTCGAATATCATCGAGGAACTCGAGCGCGACGGTCTCGTCAGTTCGCAGGAGGCAGTGAGGAGGGGCAGAGGCCAGCCGTCGACACCCTACGGCCTGGTGCCCGAGGGCGCCTTTGCGATCGGCCTGCAGATCGACCGGCATGTGACGCGGGCGGTCGCAGTCGATCTCGTCGGCAGCGTTCTCGTGCGTGATGAGGCCGGCCTCCCACCCGGAGGTCCGTCGAACGGGACGAAGGTCATCCTCGACCTCGTCGCCGGCATACGCTCAAAGCTTGCCGGGATCGTCCAGCAGTCGGAAAAGCGGCTGGTTGGTCTCGGCGCCGCCATGCCCGGGCCTTTCGGAGTTGCCGGCAGCGGCGACGATCCGTGGATGATGGAGGCCTGGCAGAAATTTCCATTGTTGGAAACGCTGACCGCCGGCACCGGGCTCGATGTCGGCCTGCAGAACGATGCGGCGGCGGCGGCGACTGCCGAACGCATGGTGGGAGCTGCCCATGGCCTCGACCATGCCGTCTGCCTCTTCGTCGGTTATGGCATCGGCGCCGGCCTCATTCTGAACGGCGAACTCTACCGCGGCACCAACGGCAATGCCGGCGAGATCGGCATGGCGCTGCTGTTTGCCGACGGCAAATCGACGCCGCTCGAACATCGCGCCTCGCTCGCCTCGCTGTATCAGCATCTATCGGTCGATCCCGCCGATCCTCATCTGCACGCACGTATCAACGATCTTGCCTTGAGAGGCGATCAAAGCATCCACTCCTGGGTCGAAGCAGCGGCATTGGACCTGCGCTGGAGCATCCATCTCATCGAGACGCTGTTCGATCCGCAGACGGTGATCCTCTGCGGCAGCGCGCCGGAAGCGCTGGTGAACAGGTTGATTGCGGCAATCGGGCCGTTGCTGCCCTCGATCGCCGAACGTCGTGGCCGGACGCTGCCGCGCCTGCAGCCCGGCATGGCCGATTCCTGGTCGGTGGCGCTTGGCGCTGCCGCCGGACCAATCAGCCGTGCATTCGATCCGCGTTTTGCGGCGATCCTGAAGGATTCTCTTCAATCTTAAGGCCCAAACCCTGAAGCCTAATCTCTGAGGTTGCACACCAGTGCAATGGCGAAAATGACAGAGTTTTTGCAAGTTTCGTTGCGGCGGAGTAACCGAATAAAGGCGCTCTGCCACAATATAAATAAATATTAAATATCCCCTAAAATTCCATTGTTTTCGAATATATCTGTAATTTATTGGCAACATGCTGAAGCAAGCTTTGAAATTTCTCTAAATATTTCTCTGGGATTTGCGAATAATGGTTGTATGAATGTTTTGTGACAACTGTATTTAGAAAGTTTCATCTCATGTAATATTCATTGGCCGCGGCAATTTGAACCGGCTAATAGGGCGTGCGCTGAAAGTGCGCGTCTCTTTTACGTTCGAGGTTCTCATGCAAGCCAAGCTTCTCGGCGCCGTTGGCGCCCTTCTCGCTACAGCGTTTCTTGCTGGCCCCGCCGCCGCCGCCGATAAGACCAAGATTGACTTCTGGTTCGGCAATTCCGGTGACATCGCAAAGCGTGTCCAGGAGCAGTGCGATCGCTTCAACCAGTCGCAGGCAGACTACGAAGTCGTCTGCACCAGCCAGGGCAGCTACGACGCGTCCCTGCAGAATACCATTGCTGCGTTCCGCGCCGGCAAGCAGCCGACCATCGCCCAGGTCTCCGACGCCGGCACCCTCGACATCATGCTCTCCGGCGCGTACTACCCGGCCAACAAGCTGATGGCCGACATGGGCTACACCGTCGACTGGAAGGACTACTTCTCCGGTATCTCCGGCTACTACGCGACATCGAAGGGCGAGATGTACTCCTTCCCCTTCAACTCCTCGACCGCTCTTCTCTACTGGAACAAGGACGCCTTCGCCAAGATCGGCAAGGATCATGCTCCTTCGACCTGGAAGGAAGCAGGCGAGGACCTCAAGGCTCTGAAGGATGCAGGCTATGCTTGCCCGCTCGGCTTTGACATCTCCAACAACGAAGTCTGGCAGTACATCGAGCAGTTCGAAGCGGTCAACGGCGAAGCGATCGCCACGAAGAAGAACGGTTTTGAAGGTCTTGATGCGGAGCTGGTGTTCAACAAGAACCCGCTTCTCGTCAGCTACGTTAAGGACCTCAAGTCCTGGTACGACAACAAGCTTGCCGTCATCAAGAACAAGGCTGTCGGCCAGACCTTCGTCGAAGCCTTTGCCGCTGGCGATTGCCAGGTCATCCTGACCTCTGTCGGCGACCACGGCAATGTTGGCCGCACCGCCAAACAGGGCATGAACTGGGGCGTTGCCATGCTCCCGACCTACGGCGACGCAACCCGGCACAGCTCTTATGTTGGCGGCGCTTCGCTCTGGGTTTTGAAGGGTCATTCCGACGCTGAATACAAGGCTGCCGCTGCCTTCTTCAATTTCATCGCAAAGCCGGAAGAAGCTCTTACCTGGTCAACCGTTACTGGTTACATCCCGGTTCGTAACTCCGGCTTCGAATATCTGAACAAGCAGGGCTTCTACGACAAGGCTCCTTATGCCGGCCGCGAACTCGCCATTCAGAGCCTGACCGCTTCGCCGGCTGGCGACGCGGCTCCGCACGGCATCCGCCTCGGTGGCCTGCTGCAGGTCCGCACCGAAATCGCCAATGGTCTGCAGGCAATCTTCGTCAACAATGCCGATGTCCAAGCTTCGCTCGACAGCGCTGCCGAGCGTGGCAACACGCTGCTGCGTCGCTTCCAGCAGACCTACAAGAACGTTCAGCTCCCCTGATCGCTTGGATAATGAGCCGCACCCGGCCCGCGTTTCGCGCGCCGGGTGCGTCTTTGTAAGTTCTTCAGTCGGCCGCGGATGCGGACTCGCCGCCCGCGCATGAAGCGCGCCGCAATCTTTCAGATTCGCTCCTCGCGCTTTAGATCTCTATTGTGACGCATGTCGTTACCGCAAAACTGCTGCACAGTTTTGCGCGACATGTTTTAAACCAGACCAGGACGAAAACGACCACTCATGGAAAAGCGCGTCACCTTCTCCTCGACGACGATCGGGCTGCTCTTCGCATTTCCGATGCTGTTGCTGATCTTCGTCTTCTTCTATTGGCCGAGCGCGCAGGCGCTCTATTGGGCGTTCACGCTCGAGCAGCCATGGGGCGGCGGTAATGCCTGGGTCGGTTTCGACAATTTCAAACAGCTGCTCACCGACCCGATTTATTGGGACTCGATCACCCGCAGCATGATCTTCGGCTTCAGCTCAACGGCCATTGCCATGGGGCTGGCGCTCATCCTGGCACTTTTGACGGATCGTGAACTGCGCGGCCACAAAGTCTACCGGTCGGTCTTCATCTGGCCTTACGCAATTGCCGCTCCCGCTCTCGGCCTCGCCTTCCGCTTCATCCTGGCGCCGGAGGCCGGCCTTCTGTCGGTTATCAACCATGTCTGGCCCGGCCTCTGGAACCCCGCGCTCGACGGCAAGGATGCGATGATCGCCGTCATCGTCGCCTTCTCCTGGAAGTATATCGGCTACAACTTCATCTTCTTCCTCTCGGCGCTGCAAGGCATCCCGCGCTCGCTGATCGAGGCCGCCGCGATGGATGGTTCGGGACCGATGCGGCGGATCTGGGATATCCAGCTGCCCCTGCTGACGCCGACGCTGTTCTTCCTGCTCGTCATCAACATCACCGAGAGCTTCCAGGATTCCTTCGGTATCGTCGACGTGATGACACAGGGCGGCCCGGCGCGCGCCACCGAACTCATGGTCTATAAGATCTATTTCGACGGTTTTAGAGGTCTCGACTATTCGGGCGCCGCAGCGCAGTCCATCGTCCTGATGGTGCTCGTTGTCCTGCTCACCATCTTCCAGTTCCGCTTCATCGAGCGGCGCGTGCATTACAAGTGAGGTCGCGGACATGATCGAACGCACGCCGATATTCAACTTCATCTGCTATAGCCTTCTCGCGCTCGGCATGGTGATCGCGCTTCTGCCTTTCGCCATCGTCATCATTGCCTCGACGCTTGATCTGGAGACGGCCAATCGCGTGCCGCTGCCGCTGGTTCCAGGCTCGCATTTCTGGGAAAACGCTGAGACCGCCTGGGTTCGCGCCGATCTCGGCAACAAGCTGTTCCACAGCATTATCTTCGCCGCAACCGTTGGCGCCGGCAAGGTCCTGCTGTCTTCCATGGCAGCCTTCTCGATCGTCTACTTCCGCTTCCGCGGCCGGTATGTGATTTTCTGGATCATCTTCATCACGCTGATGCTGCCGCTGGAAGTCCGCATCGTGCCGACCTATTCGATTGCGGCCAACGCGCTGCAGCCTTTCCAGACGATCCTCGACATCACCGGCATAAGCTGGCTCGTTGCGCAGATCACCGGCGTCCAGATCAAGCTCGAATGGGGCCTGCTGAATTCCTATCCCGGTCTCGTTTTGCCGCTGGTCGCAACCGCGACCGGCACCTTCCTCTACCGGCAGTTCTACCTGACGGTTCCGGACGAGCTGGCCGAGGCTTCGAAGATGGACGGATCGGGCCCGGTCCGGTTCTTCTGGGACATTCTGCTGCCGCTTTCGCGGCCAAATATGATCGCGCTCTTCACGATCATGTTCGTCTGGGCCTGGAACCAGTATCTTTGGCCACTACTGATCACCACCGATCCGAAATTCGGCATCGCCGTGACCCAGCTCAAGACCCTCATCCCGTCCGAATTCGGCCTGCCCGACTGGAATGTCGCCATGGCCGGAACCCTGATCATCATGTCGCCGCCATTGATCCTCGTCATTCTGATGCAGCGCTGGTTCGTACGCGGCCTTATCTCCACCGAGAAGTGAAGGAGTACTCCCTTGGCACCGATCTCCATTCGTGGCGTGAAGAAAAACTACGGCAAGACCCCCGTCGTTCACGGCGTCGATCTCGACATCCAGTCGGGCGAGTTCATCGTCATCCTCGGCCCGTCCGGCTGCGGCAAGTCCACGCTGCTGCGGATGATCGCCGGCCTCGAGGAAATCACCGGCGGCGAAATCGCCATCGACGGCCGCGTCGTGAACCAGTTGGAGCCGCGCGAGCGCGGTTGCGCCATGGTGTTCCAGAACTATGCGCTTTATCCGCATATGAGTGTTGCCGAGAATATCGGCTACGCATTGAAGGTGGCCGGAGTCTCGAAGGCGGAGCGTCAGCGGCGCATCGGCGAGGTCGCCAAGGCGCTCAGCCTCGAACCCTTTCTCGACCGTCGGCCGGCCGCTCTTTCCGGCGGTCAGCGTCAGCGTGTCGCCATGGGCCGCGCGATGATCCGCGAACCGAAGGTGTTCCTCTTCGACGAGCCATTATCGAACCTCGACGCCAAGCTGCGCATCGCCATGCGCGCCGAAATCCGCCGCCTGCACCGCCGCCTCGGCGCCACGTCGATCTTCGTCACGCATGACCAGACCGAGGCGATGACGCTGGCCGACCGGCTGGTGGTGATGAACGGCGGCAGGGTGGAGCAGGTCGGTACGCCGGAAGAGGTCTATCATCATCCAGTCTCGCGCTTCGTCGCGGGTTTCGTCGGCACGCCGGCGATGAACCTGCTCGAGGGCACGATCAATGACGAGGGCGTCTTCGTCTACGATCAAAGCCGCAAGATCGCGCTGCCGCGCGAGCGCGCCGCACCGCTGAAAGGCAAACGCGTCGTGCTCGGCATGCGCGCCGAGGCCGCCCGGCTGGTCGCCCCGGATGCGCCCGGCGCCCTCACCGCAACGGCCGATTTCATCGAAGAGCTCGGCGCAAGCCGCGTCGTCCACGCCGATTTCGATGGGCTGCCGTTTGCCGTGGCGCTGACCGAAGCGGTGAAGGTGAAGTCGGGCGATCCGATCGGCATCGCCATCGATTACGACCAGATCCACCTCTATGCCGCCGACACCGGCCGGATCATCGAAAACCCGGTTACAGCAGGTGCAGGTGCCGTTCACGCCTGAAGCAGTCTGCGATGGTCCTTGCAGAGCGTTCGGCGGCTGAGGATGTCAGCCACTTGCTCGAAGGTGAATTATCGGTGGATCGGGTCGATCCACGCAACGTCTTCCGGCTTTTCGACCGGCTCGATGTCGAGGTTGACGACGACCGGTTCCTGGCCAGAGCGGACGAGAACGCATTCCAGCGTCTCGTTGCGGCTGGCGTTGATCTCCTGATGCGGCACATAGGGCGGAACGTAGATGAAGTCGCCGGGGCCGGCCTCGGCGGTATACTCCAGATGCTCGCCCCAGCGCATGCGGGCCTTGCCCTTGACCACGTAGATGATGCTTTCGAGATCGCCGTGGTGATGGGCGCCGGTCTTGGCATTGGCATGGATCGTCACAGTGCCGGCCCAGATCTTCTCGGCGCCGGCGCGCGCATTGTTGATCGCGGTCGCGCGGTTCATGCCCGGCGTCTGCGCAGTGTTCGGATCGAGCGAATTGCCGGGAATGACCTTGACGCCATGTTCCCGCCAGTCGACATGATGATGCTCGTGGTCGTCGCTCATGCCTTGCCTCCACTTTCGATTTAATCAGTCTAGGTGAGCCGGGCGGCAGCCAAGCGGATTTGCCGCTGCGCAGCCGCATAACGTCTCGGCCCTATCGCTTCGGCGTACAAAGGAAAGAAAGGACCCGATGAGCCACCTCCTGCAAATCGACTACGACACCGCTTCGGAAGAGGTTCGTGCGGCCCACGACGAGGAAGTCAGGCTGCGCGGCCGGATGACCAACATGAAGCGGACGCTGCTGCATTCGCCCGCCGCGCACCGTATCTATGCCGAATGGTTCACGCTGCGGGCTGAGCTCGATCCTGCGTTCAGCGACCGGGCGATCTGGATCTTCTCGCATGCGATCTCGAAGACGGCGAAATCGAAGATCGCCATCACCTTCTTCCGCCGGGCGCTGATCAACAAGGGTTTCAATCCCGATGCGCTGGAGTTTTCAGACGAGGAAGCGCTGCTCGACGCCTTCGGCAAGGCGATCGTCGCCGATTCCAACGCCGTTCCCACCGAACTCTGGGCGAAGCTGAAACAGCGCTACGAGACCAAGGTGCTCGTCGATCTCGTCGCCTTCGCCGGCATCATGCTGGCCACCGCCGTCTTCAACAATGTCGTCGATGTCGATTTCGATTCCGAGCTTGAAGGCTTTGCCGAACGCGCCAGTTCATCCGCGTCCTGAAGTTTCAGCTATTGAGCGGCAGGATCAGCACATCGCGCGGCGGCACCTCGATGCCACTATTGCCGATGTGGTCGATCGGCCAGACTGCCTGGCTTTGGGCAAGCGCTCCCCGGGCGAGCGTCACCTCGGTCTTCTGCGCCGCCCTTGTCGGATTGACGAGCCAGAGGAAGCTGCCCTTTTCTCCCTCGTGGATACGGGCGAAGAGTGCGGCATTCGACAGCGTCACATGGCGCTTCGTCCCGCTCCATCTCAATAGCTCAGCGAAGAAAGCGCCGTTCGCCTTCCCCTGCGTGCGGTAATAGGCCACGGAAGGATTGGTGCCGATCAGCAGCGTGCGGCCCTTGCCATAGGCATTTTCGACGACGGCAAGACGGCCGTCGGTGAAATGGCCGCGCCCGTTCCCGCCAGCCAGCCGGTAGGATTGCAGGAAGCCGCCGCCGTCGACGGCTGCACCATCCAGATCGAAATGGATGCGGTCGCCGATATCGGGCATGAATTCGACGTCCTCCTCGCGCGCGCCGAAGACCTCGTCGAGGCCCATGTTCGGCTGCACGGCGCCGACATGGCCGCGATCGCCGAAATAGCCGGGGCATGCCTCGGCAATCAGCGTGCCGCCGTTTTCGACCCAGTCTTTCAGACGCTTCGCCTGCTCTGATGTGAACATGATCGGATAGGGGAAATAGAGGAAATCATAGGCCGCGATGTCGTCGATATGCACCCAGTCCGGCTGCACGCCGTTTTCGAGGAAGGCGCGATAGGCGCCCCACATGGCTTCCGGATAGGGTTTCTCCTTGCGGTCGTGGTTCAGGAGGTAATCGAACTCCTGCGTTTCGCGAACGACAAGGATGCCGACCTCGCCGCGCACGGGCTTTGCTTCCCAGAGGGGGCCTTGCGCCTTGTCATTTGCCCATTTCGCCACGGCGCTTGCCATATCGGAGCGCGGCGTGCGCGAGCCGTCCATGCCGTAGGAGCCGAACGCGCCGAAGAGCGGGCCATCGAGCAGCGGGCGCCAGCGCAAGTTGATCACGCCGCGGGCGCCGCCGGCAAGCGAAGTCATGCTCCAGAGGCGGATATCCTCGGGCTCGGCGACGCGGCCATCCTCCTTGTCGCGGCCGATCACCTGCGGCTGCAGCCAGAGCGGGCCGCCCTGGCGCTCGGCGTGCCAGAAGGGTTTGCCGCGGGCGGCAGCGCGGTTGATGTCGACGCCATACCAGTTCTTCCAGGCTTCCGATCCCTTGCGGGCCTGGATCCAGGTGAAGCCGTAGACTTCGACCTTGGAGGCAGCGAGCCAGTCGTCGCAGCCGTTGGCCGCCATGTTGGGAATTGCGCCGGATATGCCGTGAGCAGCGATGGTATTCTTCTGGTCGACGGCGCGGATCGTGTCGATGCGCCACTGCATCTGGTCGTAGAAATTGTCGCGCTTGAACTGCAGCCAGTCGATGCATTCGGTATAGGGGGCCATGTGCACCGGCGGCTCGATATCGTCCCATTCGGCATAGCTGTAGCGGTACCAGGCTTTCGCCAGGACCTTCAGGCTGCCGTACTTCTTCTCCAGCCATTTGCGAAAGGCTGATTTGGCAAAGGGGCTGTAATCGACATCGGCGGAATAGTTGCACTCGTTCCAGACGTCATAGCCATAGATCGCCGGATGATCCTTGTAGCGCGTGGCGAGCGCGGTCAGGAATTTTCCCGCCGCTTCCTTCACTTCGGGGCAGTTCAGCGTCAGGGCGCCGGCGCCGCCACCATTGTTGGAGAAGCCGCCGGTCGCCGAGGAGACGCCCATATAGGAACCGAGTTTGGTGCCGTCGGCATTGACCTGCAGCGCATGAGCATATTTGCGCACCGCCCAGTCGGGTACGGCATGGATCAGTTCGGCGATAACGGTCTTGATGCCGTTTGCAGCGGCAAGGTCCATCTGACGATCATATTCCTCCCAGTCGTAGACGCCGGGGGCGGTTTCGATCGCGCTCCACATGAACCAGTGGCGGAAGATGTTGAGGCCGTCTTGGCCGGCGGTGGCATAGTCGCGTTCCCAATCTTCGCGGGGCGGGTTGGACTTGCGGAAATAGACGGCGCCGTAGGGCAGCTGGATATCTTTGTTGAGCATTTTCCTGTCCTTCTCTATCGATGCCCGGACATGGCTTCGCCGTCCGGAAAGAAGGCTCCGGCAGTCGGCAATCGAAGATGTCGTCCGGTTGTTCTAAAAAGCGTTGATCTAAAGCGCGTCGCGATCTTTCAGATTCGCTCCTCGCGCTTTAGGTCTTTATTTCTACGGATGTCGTTGTCGCAAAACCGCTGCACACTTTTGCGCGACATGCTTTAGCGCGGTCCTCCGGCGAGGAGTTCCAGGGTGCGGATGAGGGCGGAATGGTCGCGTTCGCCGTCGCCATTGGCGATCGCGGCATTCATCAGTTGTTGCGTGGCGGCCGTGTTCGGCAGCGACAGATCGAGTGCGCGGGCGGCATCGACGGCAAGCGTCATGTCCTTGCGGTGCAGGCGGATGCGGAAGCCGGGCTCGAAGGTCTCCTTGACCATGCGCTCGCCATGCACTTCGAGGATGCGCGATGAAGCAAAGCCGCCCATCAGCGCGGTGCGCACCTTGGCCGGATCGGCACCGGCACGCTTGGCAAACAGCAGCGCTTCGGCAACCGCCTCGATCGTCAGGCCGACGATGATCTGGTTGGCGACCTTCGCCGTCTGGCCGTCGCCGCTACCGCCGACATGGGTGATATTCTTGCCCATCTTCTCGAAGAGCGGCCTGGCGCGTTCGAAAGCCGGCTCCTTGCCGCCGACCATGATCGTCAGCGAGGCGGCCTTGGCGCCGACCTCACCGCCTGAAACCGGGGCATCGAGATAATCGCAGCCGAGCGCCTCGATGCGTTTGGCGAAAGTCTTGGTGGCGACCGGCGAGATCGAGCTCATGTCGATGACCAGCTTGTCGGCGGAGAGACCTGACGCGACGCCGTCTTCGCCGAACAGCACCGCCTCGACATCGGGTGTATCCGGCAGCATCAGGATGACGATGTCGGAAGCGTGCGCTACCGCCCTGGCGCTTGCTACGGCTTTGCCGCCCTTGTCGACTAGATGCTGCGAGATTTCCTTCACGCGGCTCAGATGCAGCGTGTGGCCGGCATCGATCAGGTGTTCCGCCATCGGGCGGCCCATGACGCCCAGTCCGATAAATCCGATGTTCATGCTGTCCTCGCTGACTTCAGATAGGGTTTCATCCAGCCGAGGCCTTCGCTGGTGCCGGACTTCGGCTTGTACTCGCAGCCCACCCAGCCGTCGTAGCCGAGGCGATCGAGCTCGGAGAGGATGAAACCGTAATTGATCTCGCCGGTGCCGGGTTCGTTGCGGCCGGGATTGTCGGCGATCTGGACATGGGCGATCTTCTCCTTCAGCCGGATGAAGGTGGAGATCAGATCGCCCTGCATGATCTGCATGTGGTAGAAATCATACTGGATATAGAGGTTGTCGGAACCGACCCTGTCGAGGATGCGCTCGGCATCAGCGGTGCTCGACAGGAGGAAGCCTGGAATATCGCGCAGATTGATCGGCTCGATCAGTAGCCTGACGCCGGCGTCGGCACAGCGCTTTGCAGCATATTTCAGATTGTCGACCAGCACCGTTTCCAGCGTTTGAAGGTCCGCACCCCTAGGCACCAGCCCGGAGATGACATTCACCTGCCGGCAATCGAGAGCTGCGGCATAGTCGAGCGCCTGCGCGACCCCGTTGCGGAACTCCTCTACGCGCTTCGGCAGGCAGGCGATGCCGCGCTCGCCGCCGGCCCAGTCGCCTGATGGCACGTTGAAGAGCGCCTGTTTCAGGCCGCTCGCCATCAGCGCCTCGGCGACCGTCTCCTTCGGCTCGGAATAGGGGCCGAGATATTCGAGGGCGCCGAAGCCGTCCTTTGCGGCTGCCGTGAAACGGTCGAGAAAGGGCAGGTTCTGGTAGAGGAAGGAAAGGTTGGCGGAAAATTTCGGCACGGGATCGTCCTTAAATATTGGCAGGCGCGACAAAACGATGCCGGTGCAGCATGCGCTTGTCGCGAGGGTCGGGATTGGGAACGGCGGATATGAGGCTCTTCGTATAGGCCTCCTCGGGAGCGGTGCAGATCCGTTCGGCCTCGCCAAGTTCGACGATTTTGCCGCGATGCATGACGGCGACACGATCGCAGAAATAGCGCACGACCGAAATATCGTGCGAGATGAAGATAAAACTGAGGTTTAGCCGCTGACGGATATCGAGCAGCAGGTCGAGGATCTGGCTGCGGATCGAGACGTCGAGTGCCGTCGTTGCCTCGTCGGCGATGATGATGCGCGGATCGAGCGCAAGGGCGCGGGCGATGCCGATGCGCTGGCGCTGGCCGCCGGAGAAGGCATGCGGATAACGCTCCATGCCCATCGGATCGAGGCCGACGAGACGCATCAGCTCGGCGACGCGGTCCTCCAGCGCCTTGCCCTTGGCCAGCCCGTTGACAACAAGCGGATCGCCGATCACCTCCTTGACGGTCATGCGCGGATTGAGCGAGGCGAAGGGGTCCTGGAAGACCAGACGGACTTCGCGGTGGAAGGTGCGGAGTTCGCGCTTGGTGAGTTTCGTGACGTCGATCTCGCTACCGTCCTTGCCGCGATAGCTAATGCTGCCCGATGTCGGCTCGACGGTGCGCAGGATGAGCCGGCCGAGCGTCGTCTTGCCGGAACCGCTTTCACCGACAATGCCGAGGTTTTCGCCCGGATAAAGATCGAAGCTGGCGTCGTCGACGGCGCGCAGCGTGTTGGCCTTGCCGTGCCAGCCATAGATCTTGCCGAGGTTGCGGACGGACAGGATCGGCTGCGGCGCCTGCGGCGACAGTGCCACGGCGGGCAGCCGCCCTTCGACATGGTGGGTCAGCTTGACCGTCGAGGCCAGCAGCTGGCGGGTATAGGGATGCTTGGCGGCATGGTAAATCGCATCCACCGGGCCGTGCTCGACGATGCGGCCGAAGCGCATGACGGCGACATCATCGGCCACTTCGGCGACGATCCCCATGTCATGGGTGATGAGCAGCATGGCCATGCCGCGTTCGACCTGCAAGCGCTTGATAAGGTCGAGGATTTCGGCCTGCGTGGTGACGTCGAGTGCCGTCGTCGGCTCGTCGGCGATGAGAATGTCGGGATTGCCGGCAAGCGCCATGGCGATCATGGCGCGCTGGCGCATTCCGCCGGAGAACTCGAAGGTGTAGCGGTCGGCCATCTTGTCCGGGTTCGGAATTTCGACCTGGCGCAGCAGTTCGATGGTCCTTTCGCGGGCTGCATGCTGATCAAGATTGCTGTGCAGGCGCACGGCCTCGATGATCTGCGAACCGATGGTATGGACCGGTGACAGCGAGCTCATCGGCTCCTGGAAGATCAGGCCGATGCGGCGGCCGCGGATGGCGCGCATCGCCCGATCCGACGGTTTCAGCGCGGCGATGTCGGCGATCCCGTCGCCGTTATTGAGCAGGATGCGGCCGGAAACGATGCTGCCGGGGCTGTCGACGATCTGCAGCAGCGAGCGGGCGGTGACGCTTTTACCGGATCCGCTCTCGCCGACGAGACAGAGCGTCTCACCGCGCTTCAGCTCGAAGCTGACATTTTCGACGGCGTGCAGGATGTGGGTGCGCAGCCGGAAATCGATCGAGAGGTTTTCGATGGAGAGAACGACGTCGTCTGAAAGATCGGTCATGGTTTCCTCCTCAATTGTCGTAGGGGTCGGCGGCATCGCGCAGGCCGTCGCCGAAGAAATTGAAGGACAGGACGGCGACGACGACCGCGAGCGACGGCCAGATCAGGAGCCACGGCGCGGTGGCGACGGTGCGGATGTTCTGGGCGTCCTGCAGCAGCACGCCCCAGCTGACGACCGGCGGCTTGAGACCGATGCCGAGGAAGGAAAGCGAGGTCTCGGCGACGATCATTGTCGGCACGGCCAGTGTCACGACCGCAAGGATGTGGCTCGTCAGCGACGGCAGGATGTGGCGGAAGATCAGCCGTGCTTCGCTCGATCCGTCGAGCCGGGCGGCGACGACGAAATCCTCGCTGCGCAGCGCCAGGAACCGGCCGCGCACCTCCCGCGCCAGGCTGGTCCAGCCGAGCAGCGAGACAATGATCGTGATGACGAAATAGACATTGACCGGCGACCATGTCAGCGGGATCGCCGCCGCCAGGCCGAGCCATAGCGGGATGGTCGGCATGGCGCTGACGACCTCGATGACGCGCTGGATCAGCGTATCGACCCAGCCGCCGTAGAAGCCGGAGATGGATCCGAGCACGACGCCCAGGATCAGCGACATGGCGACGCCGACGAGGCCGATCGACATGGATACGCGTGTGCCGTAGACGAGGCGCGAGAAGACGTCGCGGCCGAGCCGGTCGGCACCGAGCAGATACATCGGGTCGTTCTGGTTGAGGGGGCCGATCAGGTGGCGGTTCATCGGGATCAGGCCCCAGAGATCGTAGGCCGCGCCTTTGACGAAGAAGCCGATCGGGACGACCTTGGTGTCGTCGACGACGAAGGTGCGGCGCAGCGCCACCTTGTCGATCTCGACCTTGTAGCCCTTCACATGGAAATTGAACTCCGAGCTGCCGTCCGGTTTTTCGACGAAGAAGCTGAAGCCCTGCGGCGGGGCATAGGTATATTGCGGCCGCGAGGTCATCGGCAAAGCCGGCGCCAGGAATTCGGCGAAGAGGCCAACCAGATAGAGGAAGAGGATGATGGCGCCGGCCACCATCGCCACCTTCTGGCGGATCAGTTTGCCGGCGACCAGCCGCCAGGGGCCGATCGCGGCGGTCGAGACGGTCTTGCCCTGTTTCAGCGGGCTGATCGACGGGCCATCGGCAACAGTGTGAAGCGGACCAGCGTGGTTTCCGAAGGTTTCGTGCGTGCTCATCGCATTCCCCTCAATTGAACCGGATGCGCGGATCGAGCAGCGCCAGCAACAGATCCGACAGCAGCATGCCGACGAGGGTCAGCGCGCTCAAAAGCAGGATGAAACTGCCGGCGAGGTACATGTCCTGCGAGATCAGTGCGCGGAAAAGCAGCGGCCCGGCGGTCGGCAGGTTCAGCACGATGGCGGTGATCGTCACGCCGGAGACGAGATGCGGCAGCACCCAGCCGATCGCCGAGACGAAGGGATTGAGCGCGATTCTGACCGGATATTTCAAGATGACCTTGTATTCCGGCAGTCCCTTGGCGCGGGCGGTGACGACATAGGGCTTGTGCAGTTCGTCGGTCAGGTTGGCGCGCAGGATGCGGATCATTGCTGCCGTTCCCGATGCGCCGATGATGATGATCGGGATCCAGAGATGGGCGAGGAAATCACCAATCTTGGCGAGGCTCCAGGGCGCCTCGGCATATTCCGGCGAAATCAGCCCGCCGACGCTCTGGCCGAGATATCTATAGGCGATGTACATCAGCGTCAGCGCCAGGATGAAGTTCGGCACAGCAAGGCCGATGAAGCCGAGGAAGGTGAAGACATGGTCGCCAACGGAGTGGCGGCGGACAGCGGAATAGATGCCGATCGGCAAAGCGACGATCCAGACGAAGAGCAGGCTCAGGAGCGAGATCACCAGCGTCGAGCCCATGCGAGCCCAGATCAGCCCGGAGACGGGCTGGCCCCACTCGAAGGAGTAGCCGAAGTCGCCGCGGCTGACGATGCCCCAGATCCATTTCAGATATTGGACATAGAAGGGGTCGTCGAAGCCGTAGATTTCCTTCAGCCGCTCGATCTGCGCGGGATCGACGGTCTGGCCGCTGTCGCTCATGGTGGCGATCATCGACGTCAGATAGTCACCTGGTGGCAACTGGATGATCAGGAACGAGATCAGCGACATGCCGAATAGGGTCGGGATCATGTAGAGCACGCGCTTGAAGATATAGCCAAGCATCGAAACGTTTCTCCTCCGGTCGGGAACGCCGTGACGCGCTTCCCCGGATCTTTACCCACCTTCGGCCCTCCAGGCCGAAAGCGCTCCTTCGTCGCGTGTCATCTCATTTCCAGGTAAGATGCAGGACCTCCAGCCGATCGATACCAGGCACCTCCACCTGCGCGCGGCCATTCCCGAAGCTGAAGTTTGCGGCGCGGTCGGCAACGACGAGCCAAGCCTTTGCCAGCGATCGGCCCTCCGGAATCTCCACCGAAACGGTCTGCGCTGCCAGAGGGTAATTGTCGCGGATCGGGCCTTTCATCATCATCGGGTTGGTGAGGTTGAAGAGGCTGACTGCCAGGCCCCCATCGTTTTCGCGCAGCGCCAGATCGACGACCCCCTTGCCCTTGACGGTGACACGCGGCGTCTTGTCGAGTGCCCAATGAACGGCGTTGGCGATGAGCCGCGCATGATCAACGGCAAAGACCTCCCAGAAGATCTCGCCGATGTTCCAGGGGATGTAGACCGTGCGGCCACCCTTGCCAGTCTCGCGGGCGATGACGGCAGCACCTTTCGGGGCCTCACGCGGATAGACCTCTTCCATCGGCAGATCGGGAAAGTCGGGGATGTAGAGGAAGGGTGTCTTCGCATCGACCGACGGTTCGGCGTGGATCAGGCGGGTGCCGCCCATGATCCGCTCGGCGCCGTCGAAACCCCGATTGATCGGGTGATCGCCAGAAAGGGCGACATAGGTGTTCTTGACGATGCCGCGCGGGCCGGAGACGTATCTGGCGCCGAGCACGTCGGCCAGGCCGAAGTTGGGGCGCTTCTTGCCGAACTCGTCGCGCAGCGACGTCTCATAGGAGGCAATAACGCTGCCGCCGCGATCGACATAGGCGCGGATTGCGGCGTTCTGCGCATCCGAAAGGCAGGAAGCGTTGGCGAGGATGATCAGCTTGAACCGATCGAGGCTCTCTTCGGTTAGCACCTGGTCCGAGAGCAGCTCGAAGGGCAGGCGGGCTTCGACGAGGGCATGATAGAGACCGAGATCGTGTTTTTCGGCGGAATGCCGCTCTTCCGGCGCCCAATGGCGCAGCGTCGTCGAGGGATCGACGACAGCGATTTCGGCGGTCGGCTTCATGCTTTCCAGCACGGGCTCGACGGCTGCTTGCAGGCCGAATGCGTCGGCCACCGGCTCGACCCAGCGTTTGTCGGGCACGACACCGTTGAATTTGGTGAACCAGGCGTAGAGGCCGTGGGCAGTGCCGTCGTTGATCCAGAGCTGCATCTCCTCACCCGAGGTGACGGCGTCCTTCCAGCGATATTCCTCCTCCGGGCCGATCGAGGTGATCAGCACGACCGGGCGGTCGGGGAAGGTGGCGCGGATGCGCTTGCCGTTGCGGCCTGCCGACCAGCCGAGCTCCAGGCCCTTTCGGCCCTGATGGTCGACGACGAGGAAGGGGCAGTGCCTGGCGATGACCGAGAGATCGAATTCCATCAGCGAAGCGCCACCCATGTTCGGAATGAAGCTCGCATGCGGGCGGATCGCTTTGACGGCATCGTCCCATCGCGCGATCATGTCTGTCAGCACGCGGCGGCGCCATTGCACCCAGGCCTGCCAGGCCGGATCCTCGGCATCGGGCTTCTTCGGCAGAGCATGGCCGGACATGTCCTTGAAGCGGCGGCCGCTGTCTTCGCTATAATCGACGCCGTGGCCCTGCCAGCGATTGGCGAAGACCGCATCGACATCGTATTTGCGGACGATCTCCTTGACCACCTCAGGCATGAAGACGCTGTTGTAGTCGCCATAGGCATTGGTCACCCAGACATCGGGATAGGCCCAGTGGCGGCGCGGGGTTCCGTCGGCATTGATCATCACCCATTCCGGATGGGCTTTGGCGGCATCGTCATGGATCGCATGCGGGTCAACGCGGGCCATGACATGCATGTCGAGCTTGCGGGCGGCATCGACGAGCGAGCCGAAGATATCCTTGTCGCCGAGATATTTGCTGACATAGTGGTAGGGCACGTCGCTGGGATAATAGGCGATGTAACCGCCGGCGCTGAGGCAGACCGCGTTCGACTTCGTACGCTTGAACACGTCGATCCAGAAGGCCGGATCGTATTTCTCCGGGTCGTCTTCCACGAAAGTCAGCTGGGTCCAGCGGGTCGCGGTCTTGAACCAGTCCGGCGTCCTCAGCGTGTGGGTGTTCCGTTTCCTGGCATCGAGCATCGTCTTTATCCAATCATTGGCAAAAGAAAAACCTCGGCGCCAACCGGAAGGGCCGGCGCCTGGCATGCATCATGGGGAATGGGCCATCAGGCCTTATAGAACTGCTCCGGCATCGTCGGAGCGGGCGTCGGCCAGCCGAAGGAGTTCGGCATGATCTTGGTGATGTTCTTCATGTTGTTCTTGACGATGCCGTAGCCGTCGGGCGGCAGCGAGATGCCGAAGACATAGAAGTTGTCGGCGGCGCCTTGCAGGATCTGCTTCATGACCTCGCGCTGGCCTGATGCGTCGGAAGTCGCCTTCAACTTGTCGTATAGCGCAAGCTGGCTCTTCGTGTTTTCCGGCGGTTCCTCGGCATTGGCATTGGCGCGGTCGCGATACCAGAGCTGCCAGGCCGGGGCATACATGGCGTTGGCATCGGTCGGCACGTAATAGCGCGGGTCGAGCATGGCGGCGACGCCGCCATTGGCGCCGAACTGGTGGGCGGTCGCGTCGAAATCGCGGCCCTGGCGGACGCGCGTCTCCCAAAGCGAACGGTCCATCGAGCGCATCTGCGCATCGATGCCGACCGCCTGGAACATCGGAATGACAAGTTGGAAGAGATCGAGGAAGACGGCGCGCGCCTGGTCGATCTCGAAGATGATCGTCAGGCGGCGGCCCTTTTCGTCGAGGCGGAAGTTCTGGTCGTCGCGCTTCGGCACGATCTGATCGAGCATGGCATTCGCCTTGTCGACGTCATAGGCCGTGAACTGCGTGGCGAGTTGCTCGTTGTAAAGCGGATCTTCCTTTTTGATCGACGGCTGGGCAGGCGCGCCCTGGCCAACGAGCACGGCATCGATCAGCGACTGCCGGTCGAGCGCGGTCGAGAGTGCCGCGCGGAAATCCTTGTTCCGGAAGAGCGTCCGCTTGGTCTCGTCGTTGTGGTTCAGGTTGAAGATGAAATTCATCACATTGGCTTCGGTCGAAGTCAGCGTGTAGAAATCATAGCCGCCCTGCTCACGCGCATCGTAGAGAACCGACTTGTTGTTCGGCGTGGCGATATACTGGTCCATCAGGTCGACTTCGCCCTGCATGGCCTTCAGCAGCAGAACCTGCGGGTCGGCGACCATCTGGTAGACGATGCGGTCCATATAGGGCAGCTGGTTGCCCTCGGTATCGACCTTCCAATAGTAGGGATTGCGCTCGGCAACGGCGCGTTCGGTGTTTTCGCCGGGTGCTATGGTGAACATCCAGGCATGCACGCAGGGCTTCTTCGAGGAGTTCAGGAAGAAGGCGTTGTCGTCCTGGAAACCGGCGGCCGCCTGGAAGGAGGCGATCCAGCTTTCGAAGCCGCGTTGCTTGGCGAGTTCATCGGCCTTCGGATTGAAGTCGATGTGGAACTGCTCGAGATAATGCTTTGGCGTGCGCGTCGTCTGGTCGTTGTTTGCCCAGGCGACCTGCAGCGGGAAAAGACCGTTCGGCTTGTCGAAGGTGACCTTGAAGGTCTGCTCGTCGACGATCTCCAGCTTGGCCGGCTTGCCGCCGGACTTCCAATGATCCTGGCCGACGAAGGCGACGCGCTTGTCGGTAAAGACGGTGTCGTACCAGAACTTGATGTCGGCAGTGGTGTAGGGATGACCGTCCGACCATTTCATTCCCTTGCGCAGGCGGATCGTATAGACTCTGGAATCGCCGTCACCCTCAAAAGACTCGGCAACGTTCAGCGTCACGCCTGACCAGTCGGGGGTGTAGCGCAGCAGCGGTTCGTAGGCCTGGTAGCGAAACAGCATCGACAGCGACCCGCCGCCAACCAGCGCCATGTTCCAGTCGCCGCCGTATTTGCCGACGCTTTCGACCGGTTTGACGACGAGCGGATTTTCAGGAAGCCGGTCCTTCAGACCCGGCAGGGCGCCGCTCGACACCTTCGTTTTCAGGATATCCGCTTCCTTGAAGTCAGCGGCGAAAACCGGCAGGGCCGGTAATATCAGGGCGGCCGACGTCCCGGCCAGAAACGCACGTCGTTTCAGCTTGATCATAGGGATCTCCTCCAAAAATCCGTGCCCTTATCATTATTTTTGCTGTGGGCTTGGATGGAGAAAAGATTACATTTGGATATTGTTAGGTAAAGCGTTATGTTTACGTTAGTGTATAAATTTGCTTTACCGGCGCGATTGCTATAGCCAGCGCGCATCAATCGAACGCTGAGGTGCCACGTGGGAAGCAGGGGCCGGGTTACATTGCAGACGATCGCGCGGGAGGTCGGCCTGTCGAAATACGCGGTGTCGCGCTCACTTGCCGGCAAGAGCGGCGTCAGCGAAGAAACGCGCGCGCTGATCCGCGAGACGGCGCAGCGCCTCGGCTATATCAAGCCTGCCGGGCAGGGTACTGCCGGCGAGGTCGCGGTCGTCTTTCACGATCTCGATGCCGTCAACAGTGAGCTCTATATGCAGGTGCAGAACGGTGTGCAGCGCGAGGCTCATCGGCTCGGCATGACGCTACGCGTACGCTGGACCCATGATTCCGGCCAGTTGGAAGAGCTGGCGCGCACTTGCGACGGGCTGATGCTCGTCGGTCCGCACGCTCGTGAGGCTGTGGCGGCGGTGAGTGCCACCGGCGTTCCGATCGTGCGTTTCGGCTGGGTCGGTGCGCTTGAGCAGATAGACCATGTCGGCGGCACCGACCATGAGGCAGGGCAGGCGGTGGTAGAGTATCTGGTCGGGCTCGGCCATCGGTCCATTGTTTACGTCTATGGCATGCCGGGCCTGCGGGGACGCCAAGAGCGGCATTACGGCGCCCGCGAAGTCGCCGAACGTTATCCTGACGTTGCGCTTCATGTTATGCAGTTCGACGAAGAGAATGGCTTCAGAGCGGCCTTCCGAGCGCTCGTGGAAAAAGGCATCCGGCCAACGGCTTTTTTCTGCGCCCATGACGGGCTGGCACTGACCGTGGTTTCCGAGCTGCTCGGTCAGGGATACCGCATTCCCGACGATATTTCGGTCGTCGGTTTCGGCGACTACTCGCCGGCAACGCAGATCTCGCCGGCGCTGACGACGGTGAGGATGGAGGGGCAGGAGTGCGGGGCCGTCGGGCTGCGGCTCTTGCTCGAGCGCATCGAGAATCCACGCCTCCCCGGCATGCCGGCGCGGCGCATCATGATTGCCTCGCGCATTATCGAGCGCCGCTCTGCCGGACCCTGCAAGGCGGTGGCAAGCGTCGATGCCGCCGAGGTTTAACCGCCGAGCGAAGCAATCGCGGCCTTGACTGCGTCCGCGCCGGGCCTGGTCGGCCGGTACTCCAGACCGACGGCGCCGTCGTAACCGTTGGCGAAGATCCAGCCGAGGCGTAGAGCAAGGTCGATGCTGCCGGAGCCCGGCTCGTTGCGGCCGGGGTGATCGGCGACATGGACGTGGATGATACGGTCGAGACGGCCGTTCAGCACGTCTTCGCTGCGCTCGTCCATCACGGCGGAATGGTAGATGTCGTAGACGATGCCGATCTCGGGGCGAGCGACGTCGTCGATGATGTCGAGGCCTTCGCGGGTCGAATCGAGGAAATAGCCGATATGGTCGATGCGGATATTGAGCGGCTCGACGCCGAGGCGCACACCGCTGCCTTTGAGGATATCGGCGCCGGCTCTCAGCGTTTCGGTGAGCGCCCGGCGCTGTTCTTCGCGGCTCAAGCCTGGGAGATCGTCGCCCGCCTGGGCAATTAGCACCGGCGCGCCGAGACGCTTCGCGGCAGTCACGGATTCGGCAAGGCCTTTGAGCCAGACCTGCCGGTTGGCGGCGTCGGTCAGTGCGATCATCGGTTCGGCGACGAGGCTGGAGACGGCAAGGCCGGTTTCCTTCAGCGCCGCCTCGATCGCATTCAGATCCTTGTCGGTCCAGCGCCAGAATTCGATCGCCGTCAGGCCGGCTGCATGGGCGCGGCGGATGCGATCGGGAAAGCTGTCGCCCTCTTCGGCAAACAGCCACTCTATGCAGGCTGAATAACGTCGCATCAAAACTCCTCCCATCCGTTGATGCAGGCATGCGACAGATCGGCGTCTGCCGCAAGAGGAGTGCAGGCGCTTGACGACCGGTATTCATTGGCGGAACACTCAGCACATCAGGCCGGGATCTCCGGCCGTTTTGCGGAGGAAGACATGGATCTCGGATTGAAGCGAAAGACTGCCGTCATAACAGGTGCGTCGGTCGGCATCGGACTGGCGATCGCCGAGGGATTGGCGGCCGAGGGCGCCGACCTCGTGCTGGCAGCACGCGGCGGCGAACGGCTCGAGGCGGAAGCCGCCCGTATCGCCGAGACGTACGGCGTCAGCGCCGCCGCTGTCGCGGCCGATGTGGCGACGGTTGCGGGAACCGAGGCGATCATCGCGGCGGCGGCCGCAAAAGGCGGCGCCGACATCCTCATCAACAATGCCGGCACCGGATCGAACGAGACGGTGATGGAGGCGCCCGACGAGAAGTGGCAGACCTATTGGGACCTGCATGTGATGGCCGCCGTGCGGCTGGCGCGCGGCATCGCGCCGCAGATGAAGGAACGCGGCGGCGGAGTGATCCTGCACAACGCCTCGATCTGCGCTGTCCAGCCACTCTGGTACGAGCCGATCTACAACGTCAGCAAGTCGGCGCTGATGATGTTTTCGAAGACGCTCTCGACCGAACTCATCAAGGACAATATCCGTGTCAACTGTGTCAATGCCGGCCTGATCCTGACGCCCGACTGGATCAAGACCGCCAAGCAATTGACCGCCGAAACCGGCGGCAACTGGGAGGGCTATCTGCAGAGCGTCGCCAACGAGCACGCCGCCTCCAAACGGTTCGGCACGCCGGAGGAGCTGGCCAACGTCTTTGTCTTCCTCAGTTCGGAGCGTGCGAGCTATTGCATCGGCTCGACCTATTTCGTCGACGGCGGCATGCTGAAGACGATCTGACCGAGGTGAGCGGAAAGCGCGCGGCGGCCGGTCTTTGTCAAGGCTGCCGTGCGGGCCTGTGGATGTTGCCGATACAAGCTATAAATAATAGCTATTTTGTTGTATGTTCACGCTTTTGACGCTATTTGCCTGCTATTGGCAGGATAATACTGCGATTTCTACAAGGCGACGACGATGCTGACGAAAAAGGGAAAATACGGGCTGAAGGCGCTGGTCGACCTGGCCCGGCTGGCGCCGGGTGAGACCGCCTTCATCAACGACATCGCGGCCCGCAACAATATCCCGAAGAAGTTTCTCGATACGATCCTGCTCGAACTGCGCAATGTCGGCATCCTGCGCTCGAAAAAGGGACCGGGCGGCGGCTATTCCCTGTCGCGGCCGGCCTCCGAAATCCGCATCGGCCATGTCATCCGCACGCTCGACGGGCCCCTAGCGCCCATCCGTTGCGCCAGCCGAACGGCTTACGAGGCCTGCGACGACTGTGCCGATCCGGAAACCTGTCAGGTGCGGCGCTCGATGACCGACGTTCGGGACGCGATCGCCGCCATTCTCGACAATATGACCCTTGAGCAATTCGTCGCCGGCGGTGGCCGCGTCGACGGTACGACGGAAGAATTCCCGATCTCCGCCGCCAGCTGATTAGGCGCCGCCAACCTTCGACATATATTCGCCTGCGGCATGCACCAGCTTATCGTGCGGCAGCGATAGCGCGTGAATGCGGGCATTGCGCCAATGGCGGTCGAGATTGAGCCCGATGCCGGCCGATGTTTCCCCTGCAAGTTCAAACAGCGCGTTTGCGGTGTCGAGCGCCGTTTCCCCGGCAAGGATTGCGGCGGCCGAGGCGGAAAAATGCGCGTCCGCCATCGCTGCCTCAACAGGATTGACCTGGGCAATGTCGAGTTTGCGCCCAGCCCGTTCCAAGGCTGCCACTGTCGCTTCGATACGGATGGCGCGGCCGCCGATTCGCGGGAGGACGGTCGCGCTGCGATCGCCAATCGCGGTCATCAGGTCGCTCCATGCGGCCCGCGCGATGCCCAGGCTGACGCCGGCCTTGAGCAGCAGGCCGAGCGAGATGCCGGTCGAATATCCGGACGAGGGGGCAGGGGCAATCGCATCGGCATTGACATGAAGTGTGGCGACGATCACCGTCGCTGATCCGTTGGTGCGCTGGCCGAAGCCGTCCCAATCGTCGACCACCTGCACGCCTTCGTCAGCCCGTGCAAGGTAGAGCGTCACCGGGCGGCTGGGCGGGGCGGTGGCGGCAGCGGCGATCCAGTCGGCGAATAGAATACCGGGCGCCTGTCGCGTGCGCCCACTCAGGCGGTAGCCCGGGCCTTCGGCCGCAAGCGCAGCTCCGTCGGTGAAGGCGGCGCCCGAAAAGCGGTCGCCGAGCAGCACGCGGGCAAACAGCGATGCCTTCAAATCTTCGGCAGCCTGGGTGCGGAGGGTTTCCAGCATGCAAAAATGATTTTCCAGCGCCTCGCCGATCGAAGGATCGCCCTCGGCGATGATTGCAACGATTTCGGCGAGCAAGGCGTTCGACACGTCGAGCCCTTGGTGGTCGGGCGGTACCGCGATTGCAGTCAGCCCCGATACCGACAGCGCATCAAGCTCGGCAAAGGGTAGGATGCGGTTGATATCGCGCTCGCTCGCGTGATGCCGGAATGCGGCGGCGAGGTCGCGGGCCGTGGATATCGCCTCCTCTTCGCTTTCGATGCGATGCGCGGGAGCTCTCAGGCTCTGATGAAATTGCGATACCGTTCCCATCGGTCACTCTTTTCTCGACGGATATAGGAGTGAGGGATTGCCCCTCGAATGATAAGGCCGGTTTTTCTACAAAACCCGAAAGCTTTGAATTTTCTTACCAGCTTGATTGCGTTGTCCTTCACTCTACTTACGGTGAACCAGGGCTATCGAGAAATATGATGAGCGACTCTCGTGCTCGCAACAGCGAGGTTTCGAAAATGGCACGCCAGCCGAGACCGCGTCTGACGCTGGATATTGCCGCTATCCCAACCTATGCGATCGGCGACATTCACGGTCGGTATGATCTGCTTGTGAAGGCCGAGGAGGCGATCCTGCGTGATGGCGCGCAGTTGCCCGGGCGCAAGCTGATCGTCACGCTCGGGGACTATATCGACCGCGGCCCGGAATCGTCCCAGGTCATTGACCACCTGATGGAGCCGCCGCCTGATGGATTCGATCGCATCTGCCTTGCCGGCAATCACGAAGTCGCCATGCTCGACTATATCGACGGCTGGACCTCCTATGACGATTGGATGCAGATGGGGTCGGCGGAGTCGCTCAAATCCTATGGCCTCGATCCGGAGCACCTGCCGTTGGTCTTTCCCTCCGGCGCGAAGCTTGATGCCTTCATCCGCCAGTCGCTGCCGCGCACGCATATCGATTTCATGCGGGCGATGCCCGTCCTGCTGGAGACCCCGAACGTGATTTTCGTGCATGCGGGCATCAATCCGAAGCTGCCGCTCAGCGAGCAGACGGACGAGGATCTGGTCCTCATCCGCCAGCGGTTTCTCGAAAGCCGGGTGCCGTTGCCGAAACTCGTCGTTCACGGTCACACGCCGAACGATGAACCCGACATACGGCCGAGGCGGCTCAATCTCGATACGCGCGCCTATCGCAGCGGCAAGCTCACCGTCGCCCGCCTGTGGCAAGGCCAAGTGCATCTGTTTTCGACCTGACTTCCGTTTCTCCTGCCGGTGGGGTCGTGTCAGACGACCCCTTGCTCAACCGGCTCCGTCTTCGCTGGCTCTACAGTGGCCGGCCGCTTGCGGCGCCAACCGCGCAGCACGACGTAAAAGACCGGCGTCAGAAACAGGCCGAAGATCGTCACGCCGAGCATGCCCGAGAAGACGGCGGTGCCGAGCGACTGGCGCATTTCTGCGCCGGGGCCGGTGGCGATCGCAAGCGGCAGAACACCGAAGATGAAGGCGAATGCCGTCATCAGGATCGGGCGCAGGCGAAGATGGCTGGCCTCGATGGCCGCCTCTACCGGCGATTTGCCCTCGTCTTCCGCCTGCCTGGCGAACTCGACAATCAGAATGGCGTTCTTGGCGGCAAGGCCGATCAGGACGATCAGGCCGATCTGGGTCAGGACATTGTTGTCCATTCCCCTCAGCGAGACCCCGATCAGCGCCGCAAGCACCGCCAGCGGGACGATGAGAATGATCGCGAGCGGCAGAACCCAGCTTTCATATTGTGCCGCCAGCGCCAGGAAGACGAAGATGACAGACAGGGCGAAGATGTAGATGGCCGTGTTGCCGGTGTGGGTCTCCTGATAGGCGAGTTCCGTCCATTCGAAGGTCGTTCCCTGCGGCAGGATCTTGGCTGCTAAGGCCTCCATCTTGGCGATCGCATCGCCCGTCGACGTGCCCGGCGTCGGATTGCCCTGAAGCGGCACCGAGACATACATGTTGTAGCGCTGGACAAGGGCCGGGCCGCTGGCATCCTGGATGTCCATCAAGGTTCCAAGCGGAACCAGCGCGCCGGTCGCCGATCGGACTTTGAGGGCGAGGATGTCTTCCCGGTCCATGCGATATTGCCGGTCGGCCTGGGCGCGAACCTGGTAGACGCGGCCGAACGCATTGAAATCGTTCACATAAGCGACGCCGAGATTGATGGAAAGGGCATTGAAGATATTGGGAATCGGCACATTCAGGAAACGCGCCTTGTCACGGTCGATCGCCAGGAAATATTGCGGGCTTGCATCGGAGAATGTCGTAAAGACACCGGTTAGCCCCTCGGTCGTTGCCGCCGCACCCATCATCTGTCGGGCCAGGCCGAGCACGCGCGTCATGTCGGCGTTTTCGAGATCGGAAATCTGCATCTTGAAGCCGCCGGAATTGCCGACGCCACGCACGGACGGCGGCGGGATGGCAATGATGAAGGCTTCCTGGATGCTTTGCAGCTTGCCGTAGAGCTCGCCGATGATCTTGTTGGCGGTCTCGCCGCCCTCTTCTCGCTCGGCAAAGGATTTGAACGGGACGAAGACGACGCCGGCATTCGAGGCATTGGTGAAGGTCGCCCCGCTGAAGCCGGCAAATTGCACCGCATTGCCGACACCGGGCACGGTGCGGGCGATATCGCCGACCTGTTTGACGACGGCGTCGGTACGTGCAAGTGAGGCGCCGTCCGGAAGCTGGATGACGATGATCGCGTAACCCTGGTCCATGGTCGGGATAAAGCCCGCGGGAACTTTCGTGCCAATGTACCAGGTCGCTCCGAGCAGGCAAACGAAGGTGACCATTGCCGCTGTCAATCCAACCCAGCTGCTGACCAGATGGCGAACGGTCCATGAATAGCCGGAACTCAGCCGATCGAATCCATGATTGAAGCCGTTTGCAAGCCCTCTTCCGAGGCGCGAGGCGACATTGGTGCGCTTGGTTTCGTGGTCATGGGCTTTCAGCAATATGCCTGCGAGGGCGGGCGACAGCGTGAGCGAATTCAATGCGGAAATTGCAGTGGTGACGGAGATCGTGACCGCGAACTGCCTGTAGAACTGGCCAGAAATGCCTGGAATGAAGGCTGTCGGCACGAACACGGCGATCAGCACCAGCGAGATGGCGACGACGGCGGTTCCGACTTCGTCCATCGTGACATGGGACGCCTGCTTCGGCGTCATGCCGCGCGCCAGATTGCGCTCGACGTTTTCCACCACCACGATCGCGTCGTCGACAACGATACCGATCGCCAGCACGAGACCGAACAGGGTGAGCATGTTGAGCGAGAAGCCGAAGGCGAGCAGGACGGCGAAGGTACCGATCAGCGATACCGGGATGGCAATGATCGGGATGATCGCGGTTCGCCAGGATTGCAGGAAGACAAGAACGACGATTGCTACCAGGATGGCCGCTTCGGCGATGGTCTTGTAGACCTCGGTGATCGAATCCGAGATGAATTCGGTCGTGTCGTAGACGATACGATATTCCAGACCCGGCGGGAAATTCTGGGATAAGTCCTTCATGAGCGTCTGGACTTGATGGGCGGTGTCCAGGGCGTTGGTTCCCGGCCGGGCGAAGATGCCGAGAGCAACTGCGGGATCGTTGTTGAGATAGCTGTTGGTGACGTAATCCTGTGCGCCGAGTTCTATCCGGGCGACATCCTGTAACTGCACGAGCCGGCCCGATGTCGTCGATTTCACAATGACATATCGGAACTCGCGCACGTCGGAGAAACGGCCATCCGTTCGCACCGTATATTCGAATGCATTTTTGCCGGTGACGGGTGGGGCACCGATCTTGCCGCCTGATACCTGAACGTTCTGGTCTCTCAACGCGGAGACGACGTCGTCGGATGTCATCCCGTAAGCGGAGAGCTTTTCCGGATCCAGCCAGATTCGCATCGAATACTGGCGCTCGCCGAAGATCTGCACGTCGCCGACGCCGTCAAGGCGCACGAGAACGTCGCGTATGCGGTTGCGGGCGTAATTCGAGACGTAAAGCTGGTCATAGCGGTGCGACGGCGACAGCAGGTGCACGACCATCATCAGATCCGGCGAGCTTTTGTCGGTGGTCACCCCAAGCCGCTGGACTTCTTCGGGAAGACGGGGAAGGGCGATGGAAACGCGGTTTTGGACGAGCACCTGGACCTTGTCGAGATCAGTGCCGAGCTTGAAGGTGATCGTCAGTGACATGGCGCCGTCGGCGCTGGAGTAAGAAGACATATAAAGCATGTCTTCGACGCCGTTGATCTGTTGTTCAAGCGGCGTTGAAACGGTATCGGCGATCGTCTGCGGGTCGGCACCCGGATAAGAGGTGCGCACGACGATGGTCGGCGGCGCTATCTCCGGATACTGCGATACCGGCAATTGCGTATAGGCAATGCCACCGACGACGAGAAGCAGGATCGAGATGACGGCCGCAAAGATCGGTCGGTCCACGAAAAAATGAGCAAATCTCATTGTCCGCTCTCCGCGCCGGCGGTTTCGGGCGCAGTGTCCTGCCGCTCCTGCGGCAGTTCGGTCATGTGAGGCGTAATCTTTGCACCCGGTCGGGCGCGCATCAGGCCGTTGACAATGATCGTCTCGGTGCCATCGAGGCCCTCGCGTATGATGCGGTAGCCGTAGAGCCTCGGCCCAGGCCTTACGGGCTTGGTCGACACCGTGCCGTCTTCGGCGACGACATAAACGACGCGCTCATTCTGGTCCGAGCCGATCGCCTCGTCGGGCACGAGAATGGCCTGGTAGGTGTTCGAGGCTTCGACCTGTATGCGACCGAAGAGGCCGGGCTGAAGGACGAGATCGGGGTTGGGGAAGCGGGCACGCAGACGAATGGTGCCGCTCTCATTGTCGACCCGATTTTCGGCGAAATCGAGCTTTCCTTTGAATGGCTTGGCATTGGGATCGGAGATCGTGACGGATACATCCAGTCCGCCACCGCCCTGCTGGAGATCCTTGCCCAGCTTGCGGGCCGTGTCGGCAAAATTCAGCAGGCGGCGCTCATCGACGTCGAAATAGAAATCGATCGGGTCGAGAGAAACGATCGTCGTGAGAATGGTCTGGTCGGTTTGCACGAGGTTGCCGGCGGAGATCAGGCGGCGGTCGATGCGGCCGCTGAGCGGCGCTTTGATTTCGGTATATTCCATGTCGAGAGATGCGCGATCGGCGGCAGCCTGGGCGCCGCGGACATTGGCCTCAGCCGAATCGAATTCGCGGCGGCGATCGTCCAGCGTCTGCGCCGATTGGCTGCCGCTCGAAGCAAGCGATTGCGCGCGCTTATACTGCGCATCGGCAAAGACCAGGGCGGATTGCGAGGCTTCGAGTGCCGCCTTTGCCTGATTAAGCGCGGTGACGAACGGCCGCTGGTCGATGACGAAGAGCAGATCGCCCTGCTTGACCAGGGCGCCGTCCTGGAAATGGATTTCCTCCAGGTAACCACCGACGCGCGAACGGACGGAGACTTCGTCGACGGGCTCGAAACGGCCGATGAACTCGTCGCTGTCGACGACATCGCGCACGACAGGCTTGGCGACGGTGACCGGCGGGGGCGGCGGAGCGCTCTGGGCCAGCGCGGGGAGAGGCATGAATGCGGCAATACAGCCAAGCACCACCATCTGTCGAAGCGCGTAAGTCATACCGGTCCTCCAATCTCGACGGCCGATTCACTGCCGCCAACCTCAAGATGAAGTGATGCTGTTCATGTCTTGCTGCTTTGAATGAGGGCCTTTGCCCCCGTGATTCCCCCGGCATTCAATCCCTTGGAAAAGGAAGGCCGGCACGCAATGCACATCGGAAAAATCGTAACCCTATGGAATTGGACTATAAACGGCAGCGACGAAAAATTGCAAATGCCAATTGGTAACGATTCCGGAATCCATCAAAACGTCACGGGAGGGCATCCGCTCTCGACGATCTCGTCTCTCCCGGGGTAGCAGGGCGCGAGTTCGGCCCCAGTCGAACTCCTGTTCCAGCATGTGAGGGGCATCATCGTCGATCTCGTCGGGGGCGGCGCGCCGCGCCTCCTCCGGAGGCTGTACCTACCGCAGAAATAGGGACGGAGCTGGTCTGCGGCATTTTGGCCGCTTCCGTTGAATCTGCCATCCATGCCCTTGTGCAGCGTACATGCTCAATATATCTACCGATATTATAAGTATGCTTATAAATAGCCGTCACAGGTTTTCATGAACGCCACTCCGACCCTCGGTTTCCTTCTCCACGACGTCGCGCGGCTGCTGCGCAAGCGGTTCGAGCAGCGCGCGAAGTGCCTTGGGCTGACTCGGTCGCAATGGCAGACGCTTGCCTATCTCTCGAATAACGAGGGTATCCATCAGGGCGGCCTTGCCGAAATCCTCGAAGTCGAGCCGATCACGCTGGTGCGCATTCTCGACAAGCTCGCCGAGCGCGGGCTGATTGAGCGCCGCCAGCACCCGACCGACCGGCGCATCTGGCTGCTCTACATGCGCGACGAGGCGCACCCGTTGCTCGCCGAAATGCGCGAGCTCGGCGACACCACCCGCGCAGAAGCGTTGCAAGGCGTTTCGCCAGAACAGCGCGAGCTGCTTTTCCACATCCTATCCGTAATGAAGACGAACCTGGTTCAGGCATGCCGGAGCCCGGTTGACGAGAATGAGACGAACGATGGCTGATCAATCCCCCCTCCGCGTCGTTGCCGACGCCAATGCCAAGACCAAGACTCCTGTCGAAGAAAACGAAGCGAAACAGCAGGAAACGGTAGCCGAAGCGCCTTCATCCAATTCAGCGCCGGCTGCCGCCGTGGCTGCGCCTGGCGGCAACAAGGTCCGCCGCCGGCGCAGTCTCACGCGGCCGATCCTGTTTGCATTGCTGCCGGTGGCGCTCGTCGTCGGTGGTTATTATTACGTCAATGGCGGTCAGGTGATGTCGACCGACAACGCCTATATCCAGGCCGATATGGTCGGGCTTACCACCGATGTCTCAGGCATCGTCGACCAGATCAACGTGCATGAGAACGAGGCGGTCAAGGCGGGGCAAGTGCTCTTCAGCCTCAGGGCCGATTCCTTCAAGATCGCGCTTGCCGGCGCCGAGGCCCAGCTGGGCGTCCAGCGCAACCAGATCATGAACCTCAAGGCAAGCTATCAGCAGTCGCTGGCCGAGATCACCCAGGCCGAGGCCGATATTCCCTATTACCAGGAGGAATTCGACCGTCAGCAGAACCTGGTGACCAGCGGCGGCGCGACCCGCTCGGCCTATGACGAGGCCAAGCACAATCTCGAAGCCGCTGAGCAGAAGGTGACCGTCGCCAAGGCGGAAGCCGCAACCACGCTTGCCCAGCTCGGCGGCTCCGCCGATCAGCCGCTCGAGGAGAACCCGCTCTACCTGCAGGCCAAGTCGAATGTCGACAATGCCCAGCGCGAACTCGACCACAGCGTCGTCAAGGCGCCGTTCGACGGCATCGTCACCAATGTCAACGCGCTGCAGGTCGGCTCCTATCTGCAGGCTTCGCAGCAGGCGTTTTCGCTTGTTGCCACCGACCACCTGTGGATCGCCGCCAGCCCGAAGGAAACCGAGCTCACCTACGTCAAACCCGGCCAGACGGCCGATATCTATATCGACACCTATCCCGGCGTCACATGGAAGGGCAAAGTCGAGAGCATCAGCCCGGCCTCCGGCTCCAGCTTCTCGCTGCTGCCGGCGCAGAATACCACGGGCAATTGGGTGAAGGTCGTCCAGCGCATTCCGATGCGAGTCAGTATCGATGAGACCCACGGCAAGCCGCCGCTGCGCGTCGGCATGAGCACGGTGGTCGATGTCGAGACCGGCCATGCCCGCGGCCTGCCTGATTTCGTCAACAAGCTTCTGGGTCGGCCTCAGGGCAAGGATCATGAGTAACACTTCCGCTTCTCCGGCGACGCCGATTGCCAATCGCGGTGCGATCACGGCCTGCGTCATTCTCGCCGTCATCATGCAGGCGCTGGACACGACGATCGCCAACGTGGCGCTGCCCTATATCCAGGGCAGCGTGTCGGCCTCCGCCGACCAGATCAACTGGGTCCTGACCTCCTATATCGTCGCGGCGGCAATCATGACGCCGCCGTCGGGCTTTCTTGCCGCCAAGTTCGGTCGCAAACGCGTGCTGCTCGTCGCCATCGTCGGTTTCGTGGTTGCTTCCGTTCTCTGCGGCCTGGCGCAATCACTGAACCAGATCGTCGCCTTCCGCCTGATGCAGGGCCTGTTCGGCGCATCGCTGGTGCCACTTTCCCAGGGCATCCTCCTCGATATCTATACCGTCGAGGAGCGCGGCTCGGCCATGGCCCTTTTCGGCGTCTCGGTCATGGTCGGGCCAGTGCTTGGGCCTGTCATCGGCGGCTGGTTGACCGACAATATCAGCTGGCGCTGGGTGTTTTATATCAACGTGCCGATCGGGGCACTGGCCTTCATGGGCATCGTCGTCTTCGTCACCGAGACCAAGAGGGATCTGCTTGCCAAGCTGGACTGGTTCGGCTTCGGGATGATGAGCCTCGGTATTGCCGCGCTGCAGCTCTTTCTCGACCGCGGCGAGCAGCTCGACTGGTTCTCCTCGGGCGAGATCGTCATCGAGGCGCTGATCTGCGCTGCCGCTTTCTATCTGCTGGTCGTGCACACGCTGACGGCAGAGAAATCCTTCGTGAACCCGAAGTTGTTTCTCGATCAGAATTTCTCGATCAGCATGATCTTCATCTTCGTGATCGGCGTCACCTATCTCGCCTCGCTGGCGCTGATGACGCCCTATCTGCAAACGCTGATGGGCTATCCCGTGATCACCGCCGGCATCGTCATGGGGCCGCGTGGGCTTGGCACCATGCTCTGCATGTTCATCGTCGGACGGCTAATCGGCAAGGTCGATACGCGCTTGCTGCTGGTGCTCGGGCTCGGTCTTACCGCCTGGGCGATGTACGACATGACCGGCTGGACGCCCGATGTCTCACAATGGACGATCGTCTCCGTCGGTTTCATCCAGGGCGCCGGCCTCGGCTTCCTGTTCGTGCCGCTGACGACGATCGCCTTTGCCACGCTGCCCGCCCATATGCGCGGCGACGGCACCGGCCTCTATAACCTGTCGCGAAACATCGGCTCGTCGGTCGGCATCTCGATCGTCTCGGCGCTGATCGTCGAAAACACACAGAGCAATCACGAATCGATCGCAGCCTATGTGACGCCGTTCAATCACGCCTTCAACGCGGTAGCGGCACAGGGGCTAAGCCCGCTGACGGCTGCCGGCCGCGCTTCGCTCAACGAAATCATCACGCTGCAATCGACGATCATCGCCTATATGGACGATTTCAAACTGCTGATGCTGATGTCGCTTGCGGTCATCCCGCTGGTGTTATTGCTGCGCAAGCCGAAGGCAGCACCTGCGGCCGACCACAGCGCGGTGATGGAATGATCAGCGGAACGGCTTGCTGAGATAACGCGATCCCTGAATGCCGAAGCGCCATGGTGCTTCGGCATTTTTGGTGATGCCGATGCGTTTTCCCGAGATGATCGGCACGGGTGTTGACGGCGCAATCGCATAGGGCGAGCGATCGAGCAGCCTGTCATTGATCGCGATATCGATGCCGAGCGCCTGGCAGAGCTTGCCGGGACCGCTGCAGAGCGCCGTCAGCATGTCGGTGCCGCGCCGCTCCATCATCACAGGGATTCCCGTTTCCGGCTCCAGGGCGCGGATGAGGGCAGCCGAGCCCGGATGGCAGACGAAATTCAGGCACCAGTACATGCCGTAGATGCGGTAGATATAGACATTGCCCGGTTTGCCGTACATGGCGCCGTTGCGCTTGGTCGGGCCGCGGAAGCTGTGCGAGGCCTCGTCATCGGGAAAATAGGCTTCGGTCTCGGTGATGCGTCCGCCGACGCCATCCACGGTCAGATGGCAGCCGAGCAGGTCGCGAGAGACGGTGATCGCATCGCGCTCGAAAAATTTCCTGAGGCTTTCGCTCGCAAGGGTGCCGACGCCAATCGCACCTGAGATCGTTCCACCATCGGTCATGATCGATGCAGATAACATTCAGCGCGCTTGGCGTCATCCCAAAACCGTTTCATACGTTTGCGCGACAGGGATCAGCGGCCGGCATTCGGATCGCGCATCGGGATCGAGGAGGATGTGACCGAGACCGGGTCGCTCGCCGGGAAGGTATCTTCCAGACCCTCCTCCAGCTCTTCCTCAAGCAAAGCGGGATCCTTGCTGCGCGTGCCGTCGCCATGGGCAGGTTCGATTGCTGCGGCAAGCAGGGCCTTGGCCCGCAAGACGGCGTTTTCCGGCGTCAGTTCAGGCGTGCTGCGCAGCGTCACGGCAATTCTGTCTTCGCCTTCGCCGCCGAATTCGACAACGAAGCCGTCCTCCGTTTGGTAGACGGTGATATCGTTGAGTGCCATGGCCGTTCTCCGAGGGCGCTCATATTAGCAAAGCGCATTTTAGTGAAGCGCGTTTTCAGAATTTTGTCGAGCGAAGACCTTCACCAGCCAGTCGATGAAGACGCGCACGCGCGGCGAAAGCTGTCGGTTACGGGGATAGAGCAGGGACACCGGTGTTTGCGTCGGCGGAAAATCCGGCAGCACTTGGACCAGCGTGCCTTCGGCCAGATCCTTTTCAGCGTGATAGCGCGGGATCTGGATCATGCCGAGGCCCAGCCTGGCCGCTGATATATAGCTTTCGGCGGCATTGACGGCGACGGTCGCCGGAATGCCGATGTTGGCTACTGCGCCGTCGACGATAAATTCGAGCGGCAGCAGACTGCCGGTGCCGCTGGAGCGGAAGCCGACCATGCGATGGCCGGCAAGCCGGTCCGGATGCTGCGGCTGGCCGTGACGGGCGATATAGGCGGGTGACGCGAGGGTCACCTCATCGAGCATGGCGACGCTCCGGGCGACCATGTCGCTGTCCTGAGGCGTGCCGACGCGCAGCACGCAGTCAATGCCCTCGCGCACCAGGTCGACTAGTCGGTCGCCCTCGCTCATGTAGAATTCGATGTCAGGATAGGTCTCCAGGAAGGACGGCAGGCTCGGCAGCACGAAATGGCGGGCAAGCGTGCCGTGCACATCGACGCGCAGCATGCCCTTCGGTTTGGCGCCGGCAAAGGCGCCTTCGGCTTCCTCGATATCGGCGAGGATCGACAGGCAGCGCTGGTAATAGGCTTCGCCGTCGAGCGTCGGGCTGACATGACGCGTCGTACGCTGAAGCAGGCGCACGCCGAGACGGGCTTCGAGCTGTTTTACTGCATCGGTGACGGTCGAGCGCGGCAGGCCGGTATCTTCGGCCGCAAGAGTAAAGCTGCGCCGTTCCACGACGCGGCAGAAGACCCGCATGGCATCGAATCTGTCCATCTTGTTTGTTCGTCATTCCCGGATAGTGATGCTGGATTATGCCCGATTATCCGCGTGTAGAAAAGCGGCATCTTCTCCTCATCGAAAACGCGCTGCGGCGCATTCCTGAAGGAGAACGAAAATGGCCAGCAACGAAAACAAGGTCGCACTGGTGACTGGCGCTTCCCGCGGCATTGGCGCGGCAGTCGCCCCGACCTCGCCAAGGACGGTTTCACCGTCGTCATCAACTATTCCGGCAGCGCCGCTCCGGCCGAGGAACTGGCGCAGGAGATCGAGCAGGCCGGCGGCAAGGCACTGACGGCGAAAGCCGATGTCGGCGATGCCGAAGCCGTCCGCCACATGTTCGAAGCCGCGGAAACCGCCTTCGGCGGCGTCGATGTGCTCGTTAACAATGCCGGGATCATGATGCTGTCTTCTCTTGCCGAAGCCGACGACGTTAATTTCGATCGCCAGATCAACGTCAACCTCAAAGGCACCTTCAATACGCTCAGGGAAGCCGCCAAGCGTCTGCGTGACGGCGGCCGGGTCATCAACTTCTCGACATCCGTCGTTGGCCTGAAGCTCGAAACCTACGGCGTCTACGCCGCTACCAAGGCTGCCGTGGAAACGCTGACGGCGATTATGGCCAAGGAAATGCGCGGCCGCGATATCACCGTCAACGCCATCGCGCCCGGTCCTGTGGCCACCGACCTTTTCCTCAACGGCAAGTCGGACGAACTCATCGCCCGCATGGCGAAAATGAACCCGATGGAACGTCTCGGCACACCGGAAGAGATCGCCGCTGCGGTTGCCTTTCTTGCCGGCCCGGACGGCGGCTGGGTCAACGGCCAGACGCTACGCGCCAATGGCGGCGTGATCTGACGAAAGTCCGGCAGCGGTCCCGAGGCCGCCACCAACTCAAGCTCCACTTCAATCAACCCCAATCGAACCCAGAAGGAATAGGATCATGAGCAAGCAAATCATCGTCATAACAGGCGCTTCCAGCGGTTTCGGTGCTCTTACTGCCCGCGCCCTCGCCAAGGCGGGCCACACCGTCTATGCCGGCATGCGCGCCACGGAAGGCCGCAACGCTGCCGCCGTCGCCGATGCTGCGACTTTCGCCAAGGACAACAACGTCGATCTGCGCAGCGTCGAACTCGATGTCGCCTCCGACGCGTCGGTCGTATCGGGTATCGCCAGGATCGTCGCTGATGCAGGCCGTCTCGACGTGATCATGCACAATGCCGGCCATATGTCCTTCGGCCCGGACGAAGCCTTCACGCCGGAACAGTTCGCCGAGCTCTTCGACATCAACGTGCTATCCACCCAGCGCGTCAACCGTGCGGCACTCCCCTATCTGCGCAATCAGGGCATGGGCCTGGTGGTCTGGGTATCGTCGTCGAGCAGCCGCGGCGGCACGCCTCCCTATCTCTCGCCCTATTTCGCCGCCAAGGCGGCGATGGATTCACTTGCCGTCTCCTATGCCGGCGAGCTTACCCGCTGGGGCATCGAGACCTCGATCATCGTGCCTGGCGCCTTCACCAAGGGCACCAACCATTTCGCCCATTTCGGCTCGCCGGATGATACTGCCCGCGCCGCCGAATACAATGACGGACCCTACAAGGGTGTGCCCGAGCAGGCGCTGCGGGGCCTGGCAGCGCTTGAACCGGCCGATGCCGATGCCGGCGCGGTAGCCGCCGCCATCGTCGATGTCGTCGGCAAGCCCTTCGGTAAGAGGCCGTTCCGCGTCCATATCGATCCGTCCGAGGACGGCGCGGAGATCGTCAACGGCGTTGCCGACCGTGTCCGGGCGGAATTGTTCCGCCGCATCGGCCTCGAGGACCTGCTGAAGCCGGCTGTCAGGAATTGAAACCTCCGCCCCGCGGGAACATCGGAGCCAAGCCGTCATCGCAATTATGTGAATGCGATTGCGGAATTTTTCCTTACAATCCTGCGGGGAGTGCGTATATCTGTTTTATCGCGAGAGAGTGGAATTCCCTGCCGCTCTCTCCCGAACCTCCAGAGCCTGCCGCGTCCTTGCTACGGTGCGACAGGCTTGATGTTCAAAGTTGTACATTGCGGCCCGTCGAAGGTTTCCCCTGCCTTCCGGGCCGTATTTGTTTTGGCGCTCAGACGTCGTTCAGTCTCGCCTCGACCAGAAGCTTCACCAGCCAGTCGACGAAGACGCGTACCTTGTTGCTGAGGTGGCGGTTCGGCGGATAAACGACATAGAGCGGTAACGGATCGCGACGCCAATCCGGCAACAGGCGGACGAGCTCGCCCCTTGCCATCGGCTCGCGCGCCATGAAGATCGGCACCTGCGCGATGCCGAGACCCGTCAGCGCAGCCGTCAGATAGGTGCGGCTATCGTTGACCGAGGCGATGTAACGCGGACTGGTCTCGATCACCTCGTTGTGTCGGCGGAATTCGAAGGGCAGCGTTCGGTTATTCTGGGCGCGGAAATAGTTGACGGTGTAGTGATCCGCCTCCAGATCCTCCGGCCGCTCGGGCATGCCGAATTTCTGGATGTAGCTCGGTGAAGCGCAAGTGATCATCTCGACTTCGGAAACGCGCCGTGCAATCAGCGACTGGTCGGCCGGCGTGCCGGCCCGCAGCGCGCAATCGACATTTTCGGCAAGATAATCGACCGTCCGGTCGCCGACACCGAGATCGATACGGATATCGGGATAACGCTGATAGAAATCGCAAAGTGCCGGAACGACGATCCAATCGGCAAAAGCGCCGGCCATCTCGACACGCAGCCGCCCGCTCGGCAGGCTCTGGGAATTGGAGAGGCTGCCATCCAGTTCTTCCAGCTCGGAAATGATCTGGGCGGCGCGTTCGTAATAAAGCGCGCCGTCCGTGGTCACCATGACCCGGCGCGTGGTACGATTCAAAAGCTTGGTGCGCAGATGCGCTTCCAGGCCCTGGATGAGATTGGTCACTGTCGCCTTGGGCATGGCGAGCATGTCGGCGGCGCGGGTGAAATTGCCCGTCTCCACGACCCGAATGAAGACGCGCATTGCCGAGAGCTGATCCATCGGTTTCAAATCCGCAGTTTGCGTTGCACCATTGTTCGAGATCTGGAACAGAGTTATCGCGATATAGCTTCTTATTCCTCCGTTGGAATAACAATATCTTTTTTATACAAAATGCAAGCTGCAGGCGATGTCTGCTTGTGGCCGACGGAAAAGAGACCGGAAGCATGACGGTGGAATGGAAAGATATGATGCTGGATAAGGTGGCCATCGGCCCCGTTTCCGCGCGCATCTACCAGGGCGCCGATTACGGCAAGGGTCCGCCGATCGTGCTTTACCTGCATGGCGGCGCGTTTCTGGACAGCGACAAGAACATCGACCGGCCGGTGGCGATGAGCCTCGCCAAGGCCGGCGCCATCGTGGTCGCTGCCGATTACAGCAGTCTTTCCGGCAACATATTCCCGCAAGCGCTGGAAGTCTCCTTCTCCGTTTTTACCTATCTCGCCAACAAACGCGCCGGTCTCGGCGATCGGAAGTCGTTGCTCTTCGTCGCTGGCGAAGAAGCAGGCGGCAATGTCGCTGCCGGTGTGGCGCTGAAGGCGCGCGACCAGATGCCGGACGCGCTCGACGGCCAGATCCTGATTTCGCCGCTGCTTGATCCCTTCATGGGCACGTCCTCGATCCGCAAGGCCGAAGCCATCGGCATGCGCCAGCGCTGGACGGAGGGCTGGAGCCACTATCTGAGCGGCGGCGGTTGCCACCCTTACGCGGCGCCTTGCCTCTGTTCTCGTATTTCGGGGGTCGCGCCGGCGCTGATATTCACCGCGGAGGACGATCCTCTGCACGATGAAACGATTGGTTACGGTGCCCGCCTGAAACAGGCCGGTGTCGGTGTGCGCCAGCATGTCCTTCCCGCCGGGACGGGCTGGCCCTCGATTTATGGTGGGAAATCCGAGGGAGTGCCCGACTGGCAGGAAAACGTCAGCCGCCATTTCGGAAGCTTCCTTCGGGACGTAAGCGTTCAACCGCAATTGCATTGAAGAAGACCTGATATTTCGGCGGCCTTGAGCCGTAAGGAGAGTACCGATGACGTCCAGAAAGAAGCGCTGGGCCCTGGTGGGCGCCGGCATAGGCCTTGTTGCGTCCGTTTCCGGCGCCGCACTGTTTTTCGAATTGCCGATGAGCACGACCGCCACGGCCGCTTCCGCCCCTGCACAGGCTCCCGCTGTGCCGGTGACGGTGGCCGTCGTTGCGGCGCACGATGTGACGGCCTGGGAGAATTTCTCCGGCCGTCTGGAAGCCGTCGACCGTGTGCAGGTGCGTTCCCGTGTTGCCGGTGCCATCCTGTCGGTGGCCTTCCGTGAAGGGGCGCTGGTCAAGCAGGGCGACCTGCTCTTCACCATCGACCCAGCCCCCTACCAGGCGAGCGTGGCGCAGGCGCAAGGCCAGGTCGCTTCGGCCGAAGCCAAGGTCAGCCTGGCGCAGACTGAACTCGACCGCGGCCGCAGGCTTTCCGACAACCGCACCATCTCCCAAAGCGATCTCGATCAGCGCCAGAGCGCGCTGGCCGAGGCTCAGGCTGGGCTGCGTTCGGCGCAGGCTGCACTGCAGTCGGCTCAGCTCGATCTCGACTACACGCAGGTGCGGGCTCCGGTTTCCGGCCGCATCGGCAAGATCGAGGTGACCGCCGGTAACCTCGTCGCGGCCGGGTCGGCCTCGCCGGCGCTGACGACACTCGTTTCCGTCGATCCGATCTATGCGAGCTTCAACGCCAGCGAAGAGATGGTAACGCGGGCGCTCGCCCAACTTCCGCAGACGGATAGCGCCGTGCCTGCCGTCGAGCAGATCCCGGTCGAGGTCGGCACGCTGACCGACAGCGGCACGCCGATCAAGGGCAAGCTGCAGTTGATCGACAACGAGGTCGATGCATCAAGCGGCACGATCGGCGTACGCGCCGTCTTCGACAATCCGGGCGGGCGTCTCATCCCCGGCCAGTTCGTGCGGGTGCGCATGGGCCAGCCGAAGGCCGAGAACAAGATCGTCATCAGCGACCGTGCCGTCGGTACGGACCAGGACAAGAAGTTCGTCTTTGTCGTCGATGGCGAGAACAAGGTCGCCTATCGACAGGTCCAGCTCGGCACGCTGGCTGACGGCCAGCGGGTTGTCGAAAGCGGCCTGAAAGTCGGTGAGAAGATCGTCGTCAACGGTCTGCAGCGCATCCGTCCTGGTGCAGTCGTCGCACCACAGATGGAAGAGAAGGTCGCGACCGTGCAATAGGACTTCGCCTTCCTCTCCCCCGGGGGAAGGCCGATACGCGAAATGATATGACCCGCCGGCGGGCTGCCAAACCGCCGGAGAGGGACTTTGCATCCATGTTCACCCCGGAGAGGGCTTTGATATGAACATCTCCAGATTCTTTGTCGACCGCCCGGTCTTTGCCGGTGTTCTTTCGGTCCTCATCCTGGTTGCCGGCCTGATCGGCCTGCGCGCGCTACCGATTTCCGAATATCCGGAGGTCGTGCCGCCGTCGATCGTCGTGCGCGCCACCTATCCCGGCGCCAACCCGTCCGTCATCGCCGAAACGGTGGCAACGCCGCTCGAAGAGCAGATCAACGGCGTCGAAGGCATGCTCTACATGGCCAGCCAGGCGACATCGGACGGCGTGCTCAACGTCACCGTCACGTTCAAGCTCGGCACCGACCCCGACAAGGCGCAGCAGCTCGTGCAGAACCGCGTTTCGCAGGCCGAACCGCGCCTGCCGGCGGAAGTCCGTTCGCTCGGCATCACGACAGTCAAGAGCTCGCCCAACTTCATCATGGTCGTCAACCTCGTCTCTGACGGGGGCGATCACGACATCACCTATCTTCGCAACTACGCGACCCTGAACATCAAGGATCGGCTCGCCCGCATCGCAGGCGTCGGTCAGGTGCAGGTCTTCGGTGCCGGCGACTATTCCATGCGTGTCTGGATCGACCCTCAGAAGGCCGCCGAGCACAATCTCGCCGCCAGCGACATCAGCAGCGCGATCAGCTCCCAGAACATCCAGGCCGCCGCCGGTATCATCGGCGCGTCGCCGAGCCAGCCCGGTGTGGATCTGCAGCTCAACGTCAATGCCCAAGGCCGCCTGCGCACGCCCGAGGAATTCGGCAACATCATCGTCAAGACGGGCGCCAGTGGCGAGATCACCCGCCTTCGCGATGTCGCCCGCATCGAACTCGGTGCTGCGGACTATACGCTGCGTTCGCTGCTCGACGGCAAGCCGGCCGTCGCCGTCGCTGTCCTGCAGGCGCCGGGTTCGAACGCGATCGAAATCGCGGACAACGTGAACGCGACCATGGATCAGTTGCAGCTCGCCATGCCTGCCGGCGTCAAATACGAGATCGTCTACGATACGACGAAATTCGTGCGCGCCTCGATCGAGAAGGTCATCGACACGCTGCTCGAAGCCATTGCTCTCGTCGTCCTCGTCGTCATCCTGTTCCTGCAGACGTGGCGTGCCTCGATCATCCCGCTGATCGCGGTACCGGTATCGATTATCGGCACCTTCGCGGTCATGTATGTCTTCGGCTTCTCGATCAACGCGCTCAGTCTGTTCGGGCTGGTGCTTGCGATCGGTATCGTCGTCGACGACGCGATCGTCGTTGTCGAAAACGTCGAGCGCAATATCGAACAAGGCTTGTCGCCGCGGGCTGCCACCTACAAGGCGATGAAGGAAGTCTCCGGTCCGATCGTCGCGATCGCGCTGGTGCTCGTCGCGGTCTTCGTGCCGCTCGCTTTCATCTCCGGCCTGTCAGGTCAGTTTTATCGCCAGTTCGCGCTGACGATCGCAATCTCGACCGTCATCTCGGCCTTCAACTCGCTCACCCTGTCTCCGGCGCTGGCAGCCCTTCTCCTGAAGGGCCATGATCAGCCGAAGGACTGGCTGACGCGGTTCATGGACGCCATCTTCGGCTGGTTCTTCCGCGGCTTCAACCGTGTCTTCGGCGCGGGCTCGAATGCCTACGGCAAGGGCGTGGGTGGGCTCTTGTCGCGCAAGAGCATCGTCATGGTGATCTATTTGGCACTGGTCGGTGCGACCTACAGTCTGTTCAGCACGGTTCCCGGCGGCTTCGTGCCGTCGCAGGACAAGCAGTATCTGATCGGCTTCGCCCAGTTGCCGGACGCCGCAAGCCTCGACCGCACAGGGGACGTCATCAAGCGTATGACCGACATCGCGCTGGCGCAGCCGGGGGTTGCCAATGCGATCGCCTTCCCAGGCCTGTCGATCAACGGCTTCACCAACTCCTCGAATGCCGGCATCGTCTTTGTGACGCTGAAGGACTTCGAGGAGCGCAAGACGCCTGATCTCGCGGGCGGCGCAATCGCCATGGCGCTGAACCAGAAGTTCGGCGTCATCCAGGATGCCTTCATCGCCATGTTCCCGCCGCCGCCGGTCAATGGTCTCGGCACGACAGGCGGCTTCAAGCTGCAGATCGAGGATCGTGCGGGCCTCGGCAATCAGGCGCTCGACGAGGCGACCAAGGCAGTGCTTGCAAAGGCCTATCAGACGCCTGAGCTCGCCGGGCTGTTTTCCAGCTTCCAGATCAACGTGCCGCAGCTCTACGCCGATCTCGACCGTGCCAAGGCCGAGCAGCTCGGAGTTTCCGTCACCGACGTCTTCCAGACACTGCAGATCTATCTCGGCTCGCTCTATGTGAACGACTTCAACGCCTTCGGCCGCACCTACAGCGTCCGTGTGCAAGCCGATGCGAAATTCCGCGCCCAGCCGGAAGATATCGGCCAGTTGAAGGTCCGGTCGGCATCGGGTGAGATGATCCCGCTTTCGGCCCTCTTGAAGGTGGAACCGAGCACCGGTCCGGAACGCGCGAACCGCTACAACGGCTTCCTTGCCGCCGATATCAACGGCGGCCCGGCACCGGGCTTCTCGTCCGGTCAGGCGCAAGCGGCAATCGAGAAGATCCTTCACGAGACCCTGCCTGCGGGCATCGACTTCGAATGGACAGATCTAACCTATCAGCAGATCCTGGCCGGTAACTCCAGTGTCGTCGTCTTCCCGCTGGCTCTGCTGCTCGTCTTCCTGGTGTTGGCTGCCCAGTATGAGAGCCTGACGCTGCCGCTTGCCATCATCATGATTGTGCCGATGGGCGTGCTGGCCGCGCTGACCGGCGTCTGGCTCACCGGTGGAGACAACAACATCTTCACTCAGATCGGTCTGGTGGTGCTTGTCGGCCTATCCGCGAAGAACGCTATCCTTATCGTGGAATTCGCTCGCGAACTGGAGTTCGAGGGAAGGACACCGCGGGAGGCCGCGATCGAGGCCAGCCGCCTTCGCCTTCGCCCGATCCTCATGACCTCGCTCGCCTTCATCATGGGCGTCGTGCCGCTCGTCGTCTCCACTGGCGCCGGTTCGGAAATGCGCGCGGCCATGGGTGTCGCGGTCTTCTCGGGCATGATCGGCGTGACCTTCTTCGGCATCTTCATGACGCCTGTCTTCTACGTGCTGCTGCGGCGGTTGACGGGCAACCGTCCGCTCGTCCAGCACAAGCCGGACGAACACAAGGAAGAAGAGGCGGAGGTCATCCGGCTCGCGGCGGAATAAACGGAATTCAACCTTCCTTTGTCGGGTAAATCGGGCGGGAACTTCGGTTCTCGCCCGTATCGTTTTCAGGGCATGAAGCCGACAAGTACGCGCGGTTTTCGGACACACCACCCACATCTAAGGACACACCACAAAAATGCGTTACGTCCGTCAAAACGGTTTGCAACGGTGGGCGAGCGGACTATCAAAGACGGACAACAGTTGGGAGGACTGAATGACAGGTTCGGGGAAAGCTCATGACGGCAGGCGGATCGCCTTTCTCGGCACCGGCCTGATGGGGGCGCCGATGGCTCGCCGGCTGCTTGGCGGGGGCTTTTCCGTCACCGTCTGGAATCGCGATCCCGGCAAAGCCGAAGCGCTTGCGGGAGACGGCGCGGTCTGCACGGAAACACCGGCGGATGCCGTTTCAGGCGCCGATGTCGTCATCACCATGCTGACCAACGCCGAGGCGGTGAAGGACGTGTTGTTCGACCGCGGCGCGGCCGATGCGATGACGCCTGGTGCTACCGTCATCGACATGAGTTCGATTGCCCCGCATTTCGCCCGTGACCATTCGGCGAGGCTTGCCGAGCGCGGCGTCGATCACGTCGATGCGCCGGTATCCGGCGGCGTCGTCGGGGCTGAAGCCGGTACGCTCGCCATCATGGCGGGTGGCGACGAGGACGTCATCGACCGGCTTGCGGATATCTTTGCGCCGATGGGGCGGGTGACCCGCGTCGGCCCGAGCGGTGCGGGCCAGCTCGCCAAGCTCGCCAACCAGCAGATCGTTGCGGTGACGATCGGAGCCGTCGCCGAAGCGATGATGCTGATCGAAGCTGGCGGCGGCTCGCCGGCGGCCTTCCGGGACGCCATTCGTGGCGGCTTTGCCGAGAGCCGAATCCTCGAACTGCACGGCAAGCGCATGGTCGAACGGCAATTTACCCCAGGCGGTTCGTCCAGCAACCAGCTGAAGGATCTGAACGCCGCCATGGAAGCGGCCAAGACCCTGTCGCTGACGCTGCCGCTGACGGCGGCGGTGCATGCCGAATTCAGCGAATTCGTCGCCAATGGCAATGGCGAAAAGGATCACAGTGGCTTGCTCCTCCATCTTGAAAAGAAGAATGCCAGGCCGGGAGAAAAACAGTGACGAACAGCCATTCGCCGAAGCGGCGCCTGCGTTCGCAGGACTGGTTTGACAATCCCGATCATATCGACATGGCAGCGCTCTATCTTGAGCGCTTCATGAATTACGGCATCACGCCGGAAGAGCTGCGCTCCGGCAAGCCGGTCATCGGGATTGCCCAGAGCGGCAGCGATCTCACGCCTTGCAACAGAGTGCATGTCGAACTTGCCAAGCGGGTGCGCGACGGCATCCGCGATGCCGGCGGCGTTCCGATCGAGTTTCCGACGCATCCGATCTTTGAGAACTGCAAGCGTCCGACGGCCGCACTCGACCGCAATCTCGCCTATCTCGGCCTCGTCGAGATCCTCTACGGCTATCCGCTCGACGGTGTCGTGCTGACCACCGGCTGCGACAAGACCACGCCTTCAGCGATCATGGCGGCTTCGACGGTCGATATTCCGGCGATCGTGCTCTCCGGAGGGCCGATGCTCGACGGTTGGCACGAGGGGGAACTGGCGGGCTCCGGGACGGTGATCTGGCGGATGCGGCGGAAATATGCGGCAGGCGAGATCGATCGGGAAGAGTTTCTTCAAGCGGCACTCGATTCTGCGCCTTCCGTCGGCCACTGCAATACGATGGGCACCGCTTCGACGATGAATGCGCTGGCCGAGGCGCTCGGCCTTTCGCTGACCGGCTGTGGCGCCATTCCCGCCGCTTACCGCGAGCGCGGCCAGATGGCCTACCGCACCGGACGGCGTGCTGTCGAGATCGTGTTCGAGGATCTGAAGCCGTCGGATATCCTGACGCGCGAGGCTTTCCTGAATGCCATCCGCACCAATTCGGCGATCGGCGGCTCGACCAACGCGCAGCCGCATCTGGCTGCGATGGCGAAGCACGCCGGCGTCGAACTCCATCCCGACGACTGGCAGGTGCATGGTTTCGACATTCCGCTGCTGGCCAACGTCCAGCCGGCGGGCGCCTATCTCGGCGAGCGCTTCCATCGCGCCGGCGGCACGCCGGCGATCATGTGGGAGCTGCTGCAGGCCGGAAAGCTCGACGGCAACTGTCGCACGGTGACGGGCAGGACGATGGCCGAGAACCTGGAAGGCAAGGAAGCACGCGACCGCGAGGTCATCAAGCCGTTCGCCGAGCCGCTGAAGGAGCGGGCGGGCTTCCTCGTTCTCAAAGGCAATCTCTTCGATTTTGCGATCATGAAGATGAGTGTGGTCTCGGAGGATTTCCGCCGGCGCTACCTTGACGAACCAGGGCGCGAAGGCGTTTTCGAGGGAAGGGCGGTGGTCTTCGACGGTTCGGAGGACTATCACAAGCGCATCAACGATCCCCAACTCGGCATCGACGAAAATACCATCCTCGTCATCCGGGGCGCCGGGCCGATCGGCTGGCCGGGTTCGGCTGAGGTCGTCAACATGCAGCCTCCGGATCATCTCCTGAAGCGCGGCATCCGCAGCCTGCCGACGATCGGCGATGGCCGCCAATCGGGCACGGCGGACAGTCCCTCGATCCTCAACGCCTCGCCGGAAAGCGCCGCCGGCGGCGGCCTCGCCTGGCTTCGTACCGGCGATATCATCCGCATCGACTTCAACCATGGGCGCTGCGACATGCTGGTCGATGACACCGAGATCGAACGGCGCAAGGGCGATGGCATCCCGCCGGTGCCTGCGGATGCGACGCCATGGCAGCAGATCTATCGCCGTTCGGTTACGCAATTGTCGGACGGCGCGGTGCTGGAGGGAGCGACGGAATTCCGCCAGATCGCACAAAAACCGCCGCGGCACAACCACTGATCTTGAAGCTGCCGCAGACTGCAAGTCCTTTGATCCGAAATGGGAAAGTCGTAACCAACAGTTCACCTAGTCATTAGTTCGGTGGTCAAGACAAGGCTTCATTAATGCCGGCTTGAGACCATATTGCCGTTATGCAAGCTTCCAAGGCTGGGACCGCGTTGCCAGAGAACAAAGCCACTCGATCCGAACACGAGTTTCAGGATCTTCTGCGTCGGCTCGAACTCGCTCTCGATGCATCCCGGATCGGTGTCTGGGAGCATAGCATCGAGCAGGGCGGGATCTTGTGGGATGCGCAGATGCATCGTCTCTACGAGACCGGCGAGACCTGCCGGTTGGTGCCGGCATCGCTTTGGTCGAATGCCATCCATCCAGATGATCTCGAGCGGGCCGAACGCGACTTCGAGCAGGCGATCGCGACGCGCGGCGCCTATGACTCACAATTCCGGATCGTATTGCCCAGCGGCGAAATCCGCCATTTGCGTTCGCGCGCGCATTTCTATGTCGATGCGGAAGGTCTGCCATCCTTCATCGGCGCCGAATGGGATGTGACGGCCGACGTACTGCTCAACGGGGAACTGGCGCGGCAGAAGGTGGTGGCCGAGGCGAGGGCGCTGGCGCTCGAGGAAAGCAATGCGCGCATCGAGCATGTCGCCGATCACGACTATCTCACCGGCCTGCCGAACCGGCGCCTTCTCGACAAGCGGCTGGCGGAACTGCCGGCCGACAAGAGCATCACCGCGCTTGCGGTCCTGCATCTCGACCTCGACCAGTTCAAGCAGATCAACGACAGCCACGGTCATGCCGCAGGCGATGTTGTTCTCAGGGCGGCAGCCCTTCGCATCATCGCTGCCATTCCTGTAAATGGCACGGTTGCCCGCGTTGGCGGCGATGAGTTCGTCATCGTGCTGGTCAATTTCACCGATCTCACCGAGCTGAAGCTGATCACCGAGGATCTCCAGCGCCGGCTGCGGAAGAAGATCCGCTTCGGCCAAGAGATGCTGCAATCCGGCGCCTCGATCGGCGTTTCCTGGAGCGGCGATCGGCGGGCGCGCAACCTGCTTGCCGAATCCGATCTGGCGCTCTACCAGGCCAAGAAGCTCGGGCGGAACCGCGTCGAATTCTTCACGCGGCAACTGCAGGAGGATCTGCGCTCCAAGCGCCGCCTCGCCGAAGAGCTGAAGCTTGGACTGGAGCGCGGCGAGATCGTTCCCTATTATCAGCTGCAGCTCGACGCCCGGACGCGGGAAGTCATCGGCTTCGAGGCGCTGGCGCGCTGGAAACATCCCGAGAAGGGCGTGCTTGCCCCGGGGATATTCCTGAAGATCGCCGATGAGCTCGGACTTGCGGCGGAGATCGACGCGGCGATCCTGAAAAGCGTTCTCGAAGACCGGCTGTTCTGGCTGTTGCGCGGCCTTGCGGTACCGCGCATCGCCGTCAATATCTCGGCGTCGCGCCTTGCCGATCCGACGCTGCTGGACAAGCTGAGGAGACTCGCCATTCCGCCCGGTGCGATCGTCTTCGAACTGGTCGAGACGATTTTCCTCGACGACAGCGACCAAAAACTGCTCGATCAGATCGGCGATATCAAACAGATGGGCATCGATATCGAGATCGACGACTTCGGATCGGGCCATGCCTCGCTCATCGGTCTCGTCAAGCTGCGGCCGAAGCGGCTGAAGATCGACCGGCAGCTCGTCACCGAAGTTGTCAGCTCTGCCGAGCAGCGGCGCGTCGTGGGTTCGATCGTGGAAATCGCCAAGGCACTCGATGTCGAGGTGATCGCCGAGGGCATCGAGACCGCGGCGCATGCCGTCGTGCTGGCGCAGCTCGGCTGCGACGGCCTGCAGGGCTATGCCTTCGGTCATCCCGCACCGGCGGCCGAGACAGACCGTCTTTTCTCATCGATGACGAGCGGGATCGAAAAGCAGAAGGCCGCGATGGGCGGCTGAACGGCCGGTGATCCGTCCGCTGGCCATTGTCGCCGTCGGTTTCAACAGCGCCTTTGCCGCGTCGCGGAACTGATTTCGGCCGAAATGCTTTCCTCGCCTTTCAAATTGGCAGCAGTGTCTTTTCGGCGCGGCGTGTTTATCTGCATCGGCAGGAAGATAATTGGCGCGCAAGTAATTTTCTTGAGCTTGCAACGGCATTGTTTCATGGTAATGCGGAAACGAAGCTTTCTGCATTGCATCGAAAAATGATTATACGCGTCGTCAAGTCCATGAGCGCGGCTCTCCATCATTCGCAGGTGCAATCGGGGAGCTGGGACCTGACAATTGCTTTGCCATTGCCGGGATGGACTTGCGGGACATTCAATCTAGGAAAATCGCATGAATTCGGAATTTGCCGTTCGTTCGATGCGGCCCGGCGAACTGGAACTCGTGCTCGAATGGGCGCGTCAGGAGGGTTGGAACCCGGGCCTCGACGATTCGCTTGCATTCCTCGATGCCGATCCGTCAGGATTTTTCGTCGGCGCTATCGGCGAAGTCCCCGTCGGGTCGATCTCGGTCGTCAAATATGGCGAGAGTTTCGCCTTCCTGGGCCTCTACATCGTCCATCCCGATTTCCGCGGCAAAGGCTACGGCAAGGCGATCTGGCAGGCGGGCATTGCCAGCGCGGGAGACCGCACGATCGGTCTCGACGGCGTCGCCGCACAGCAGGACAACTACCGCAAGGCCGGCTTCGAACCGGCCTACTCCACAATTCGCTACGGCGGGGTCGCCAACACCTTGCCTGTCTCGACGCTTGTCGCGCAGCCGGTGCTGGATTCACGCCTCGAAGGCCTGCAGCGATATGATTCGGCGATCTTTCCGCAGCCGCGGGATGCCTTTCTCGCTGCCTGGTGCACCGCCCGCAAGGGCCGTCGTTCGGCGGTGGTGCGCAAGAGCCACAAGATCCGCGGTTACGGCACCATCCGCCGCTGCTACGATGGCTACAAGATCGGCCCACTCTTTGCCAACGATGCCGATAGCGCTGCCGCGCTGCTTGCCGAATTGATCCCCGAGGCGAAGGGGGCCGCGGTCTTCATCGATATTCCCACGGCGAACCACGAGGCAGTCGCGCTTGCCGAAGGGCTCGGTCTTCAACCGGTGTTCGAGACGACACGCATGTATCGCGGGCCGGCGCCGGCTATCCCGCTGAAGCACGTCTTCGGCGTGACGACGCTGGAACTCGGTTAGGCTCTAGTCCACGGGTGAGGCGGGCACGGTTTGTGCCGAAGCTTTCGGCCGGCCCTTTTCGGCGATCGCGATGCCGCCTAAGGTCAGCACCAGCGCGATCACATGGAACGACTGCAGCTGCTCGCCGATCAGCGCGACGGAGAGCAGCGTTCCGAACACCGGCACGAGATTGATGAACAGGCCGGCCCGGTTGGCACCGATTGCCACCACGCCCTTGATATAAAGGATCTGCGCCACTAGTGACGGGAAGATCGCCGTGTAGAGAGTGATGACCCAGCCGGCCTGGTCCGGCCACTGCGCCCCGCCACGGCCGGCCTCCCAAAGGAGCAGCGGCAGCGAGGTGAGCATGGCGCCAAGCGCTGGGACCGCCATCAGCGTGCGCCAGTCCAGCGGCGGCTTCCAGCGCAGGAAGATCGTGTAGACCGAATAGGCGGCAATGGCGATCAGCATCAGCCCGTCGCCGCGGTTGAGGCCTAGTTGCAGCAGCGTTGAGAGGTCACCATGTGCGGCGGTCAAAGCGACGCCGATTAGCGTCATGCCGAAGCCGAGACATTGCGCCAGCGAAATGCCGGTACGGAAGAACATGAAATTCAGCAGGAAGATCAGCATCGGGATGCCGGCCTGCTCGATGGCGACGTTGATCGCAGTCGTATATTGCACGGCCGAGTAAAGCATGGCGTTGAAAAGGGTGTAGCCGATGACGCCGTAGAAGAGGAGCAGCGGAAGGTTCTTCCTGACCACCGGCCAGTCCTTGCGCAGTTGCGGTACTGAAATCACGGCGATCACCGCCACAGCGAGGAACCAGCGCAGGAAGGTCAGCATCATCGGGCTGATATGCCCGAGCGCGAGTTTGCCGGCGACGGAGTTACCACCCCAGCAGAGGGTGGCGATAACGAGGCAGATATAGGCCGTGGCTTGCAAGAGCGTTCTTCCCGTCTTTCCGCGATCGCCGTGCGGCGTTTTGTGACGGGAAATAGCCTGTCGGCTGCTGATTTGTCACGTAAAAAGCCCAATCTGCTGTGACAACAGGGTCGCTTTCCAAAAAACAAAGCTTTATAGATGCGCGGGTTTGAGCAGGTGCGCGGTTCCGCGCCGGTAACAGGAAGAGTTGGATGACGAACGTAGTCGTGGTCGGTTCGCAGTGGGGTGACGAAGGCAAGGGCAAGATTGTCGACTGGCTTTCGGAGCGTGCGGATATTGTCGTGCGCTATCAGGGCGGACACAATGCCGGCCATACGCTCGTCATCGACGGCACCAGCTATAAGCTCTCGCTCTTGCCGTCCGGCGTCGTGCGCCCGGGCAAGATGGCCGTCATTGGCAACGGTGTCGTCGTCGATCCGCATGCGCTGATCGCCGAGATCGGCCGGCTGGAGGCGCAGGGCGTGACGGTTACGCCTGACAATCTGCGCATTGCAGACAATGCGACGCTCATTCTTTCGCTGCACCGCGAGCTCGACGCGATGCGCGAGGATGCGGCGTCGAACAGCGGCACCAAAATCGGCACGACACGCCGCGGCATCGGTCCGGCCTATGAAGACAAGGTCGGCCGCCGCGCCATCCGCGTCATGGATCTTGCCGATCTCGATAGTCTTTCCGGCAAGGTCGACCGTATTCTGACGCATCACAATGCGCTTCGCCGCGGCCTCGGCGTTGCCGAAGTCAGCCACCAGGCGATCATGGACGAACTGACCTCGGTCGCCGATCGGGTGCTGCCCTTCCGTGATACGGTCTGGCTCTTCCTCGACAAGGAGCGTCGCAAGGGCTCCCGCATCCTGTTCGAAGGCGCGCAGGGCACTCTGCTCGACATCGATCACGGCACTTATCCTTTCGTGACGTCGTCGAACACGGTGGCCGGTCAGGCCGCTGCCGGTTCAGGCATGGGACCCGGCTCGCTCGGCTATATCCTCGGCATCACCAAGGCCTATACGACGCGCGTCGGCGAAGGCCCGTTCCCGACCGAGCTGAAGGACGCGATCGGTGAATTCCTTGGCGAAAAAGGTCATGAATTCGGCGTGGTGACCGGACGCAAGCGGCGCTGCGGCTGGTTCGACGCCGCACTGGTGCGCCAATCCATCGCCACCAACGGCATCACGGGCATCGCGCTCACCAAGCTCGACGTGCTCGACGGTCTCGAGGAATTGAAGATCTGCGTCGGCTATATGCTCGACGGCGAACAGATTGATCATCTTCCGGCAAGCCAGGGAGCGCAAGCTAGGGTCGAACCGATCTACATTACGCTGGAAGGGTGGAAGGAATCGACCGTCGGCGCCCGCAGTTGGGCGGATCTGCCGGCACAGGCGATCAAATATGTTCGCCAGGTCGAAGAGCTGATCGGGGCGCCCGTCGCGCTCCTGTCCACCAGCCCGGAGCGGGATGACACCATACTTGTGACCGATCCGTTTGAGGATTAAGCTCACGGGTCACTGTGGAGGATGGTTCGGTAGAGTGCCGGACTTCTTGAGAAAGTACTAATGGCGGATTTTATTGCAGTCATTCGGCGGGCCGTCGACGGCCTGGCTGAAAATACCCCTGAGATGCGGGTGAAAGTCTACGAACGTGCCCGCGGCGCAGTGCAGCGGCAGCTCGAGAACATGAAGCCGCGTCCGCCGGAAGCCATGCTGCAACGCCAGCTCGAAAAGCTCGAGGCCGCCATCCGCGAAGTGGAAGGCGAACACTCCGAGGCTTTGCCGCTCGATGCGCCGCTTGCGGACGTCACCGCGCCGGAATCCTTCGAAGAACAAGCGGTTCACGACGAAAGCGAACCGGCGTCGACGCCGGAGACGGCTGTCGAGGAGCCGGTCTACGAAGCCTATGCGGAACCGCGGGCGGCCGAGGCCGCCGACGAGCCCCATCACGTGGAAGCCGCCGCGCCAGAGGAAGCTGACGAAGAGGTCGCTGCCGAGGAGCCCCTTTCCGCGGAAGAACCTGGTCCCGCCGAAATCCCTGTTGCCGCCGAGACAGCGATTTTGCCGGAGACATCCGGTGCCGCCGAGACATACTGGCACCCCTCGCATGAGGAGGAAGCGCCGGCCGAGGAATGGCATGCCAGTGAGGCGCGCGACGTCGCTGCCGAAGATGTGCCCGCCGGATATGACGGCTGGGAGGCGCCTGCCGAGCATCGCAGCGAGCAAGCCGACGAAGACCGTGGTGATGAGCATCATCCCGTGGAAGCCGAAGAGATCGCGGCCGAACCGGCGGCGGCGGAAAGCGGGGGACCGGAGGCCGAGGAGGCTTACGAGCCCGTTGAGCCGTTGCAGCCGATCACCCGCGGCATAGACCATGCATCCAACCGGCTGGTGGAGCCGGTCGCCGATTTCGATCGTCCGCAGGAATTTGTCGAGCACAGCCGCGAGGAGCCGTTGCAGGGCGCCGCGGCGGCGCATTTCGACCCCGTCTGGACCGAACCCGTTGCCGAAACGCCGGCCCCGGCGCCCAAGGATGCGGAGACCGAATGGGCGGAAGAGGAACTCAGGCAATATTCGGAGACGGCGCCGGCACCGATTACGGCCGATGCCTCGGCGCGCGCTTTCGAGGAGGTGATATCGAGCCTCGAAAAAGTGGCACCCGCGGCCGTCATGCCGGCCGCCAAGGAAAGTTTTTCCTGGGAGACGGCTGCGTTCGACGATCTGCCGCCGATCGAGGCAGGCAGCAATAAGAAGACGCCGGTCGCCTCGCATTTCGACGATGTCGATATCTTCGCGGAAGTGCACAACGGCAAGCCGGCGCCTGCTGGCGGCGCGCCGAGCGAGGCCTGGCGAGAGGCGAAGGCGCTGCGCGGCTACGACCGCCGCGGATCGGTCGCCGCTGACGACGATGACGCCGATCCGGCAATGGATATTGATCAGATTGTTGCCTCCAAGCTGCAGGGCAAGAGCTTTCGTATCGAGCCGAAGCGCCGCCGCTTCGGCATCGGCACCGTGATCACGCTCATCTTCGCACTCATCCTGATCGGTGGCGGCGGCTATGCCGGCTGGACGAACAGGGAGGCGCTGGTGGCGATGGTCGACGGGCTCGTCAGCTCGGCACCGTCCCAGGCGACCAGGAACGAGGCGGCAACGCCGCCGGATCGCTCGGCGACGCCTGCTCAGCCCGGCGCGGTGACGCCAGCCCAGCCAAGCGCGGTGACGCCAGCCCAGCCGACCACACCAGGAGCGCAGAATACCCCAGCGACGCCGGCGCAGCCGAGCCCGAACCCGAACCCGAACCCGCAGGTAGCGTCAATGAACAATGACGGCGCTGCGGCCAATTCGAAATTCACCCAACGGCTGCTGACCGACGGGACCGAGGTCGACAGCGGACCGGCAACGGTACCGGGAACACCGACCGCGGAAGGAAAATCGGTCGCCGAACAGAATGTCGCGGCAGCAGATACGCCGCCTGCCAGCGCGCAGGGCGATGCGGCACCCGCCGAAACGCGGACGCCGAACGGCCCGGTGGCATCGCCGCAGCAGACCGCGCCCGTCGGTTCGTCGCAAAAGATGTTTCTCTATGAGGAACGCATCGGCCAGAGCTCGCCGACGGCGATCGAGGGATCGGTCGTCTGGAGCGTGCAGCACGAGGCCGGTCAGGACGGCCGGCAGGAGGCGACAGTGCAGGGCAACGTTACCGTACCCGAGCGCAATCTCTCGGCGCTCGTCACCTTCAAACGCAATTCCGATCCGTCGCTCCCGGCAAGCCATCTGGTCGAGATCGTCTTCTCGGTGCCGCCGAATTTCGAAGGCGGCAGCATCGAAAGCGTCCAGCGCATCTCGATGAAGCGCACGGAACAGGATCGCGGCGATGCGCTGATTGCGGTTCCGGCCAAGATCACCGACGATTTCCACATGATCGCGCTCAACGACTATCCCGATGCGCGCAAGGCCAATCTCGACCTGATGTCGACCCGCAATTGGATCGATATTCCGATTACCTACCGCAACGGCCGCCGCGCGCTGCTGACGATGGAGAAGGGCGGTACGGGGACGGACGCCTTCAATACCGCGATCAAGGAATGGACCGCACTCGGGGATGTCTCGACGAGCCAGTGATGGCTTTTCCCGGGTGCAGCAGAGATCAATGAAAAGAAAAGGCGAGCCGCAAGGCCCGCCTTCGTCAATTCTATCATGTTGCAGGTTTTATGCCGTGGCTTCGACGACCCGGACGGCCTTGGCGCGTTCCAGGGCTTCCTTGCGCACGGCGTCCTGCACCTTTTCGAAGGCGCGAACCTCGATCTGTCGGACGCGTTCGCGGCTGATGTCGAACTCGGTCGAAAGGTCTTCCAGGGTCACCGGATCCTCGGCGAGGCGGCGAGCCTCGAAGATGCGGCGTTCACGCTCGTTCAGCACGCTCATCGCTTTCGCCAGCATGCGCCGGCGAGTGTCGAGTTCGTCCTGTTCGATCAGCACGTCTTCCTGGCTGTCATGGTCGTCCACCAGCCAATCCTGCCACTGGCCGCCGTCACCTTCGGCTGCCTTGATCGGCGCGTTCAGCGAGGCGTCGCCGGAGAGGCGGCGGTTCATCGAAATGACCTCCTCCTCCGAGACGTTCAGCTTGGTGGCGATCTCCGAGACGTGCTCCGGCTTCAGATCGCCGTCATCAATTGCCTGGATGCGTCCCTTCAGCCGGCGCAGATTGAAGAACAGACGCTTCTGGTTGGCAGTCGTGCCCATCTTCACCAGCGACCACGAGCGCAGGATATATTCCTGGATCGAGGCCTTGATCCACCACATGGCATAGGTGGCGAGGCGGAAGCCGCGCTCGGCATCGAACTTCTTGACGGCCTGCATCAGGCCGACATTACCCTCGGAGACGACTTCGCCGATCGGCAGGCCATAGCCGCGATAACCCATCGCAATCTTCGCGACGAGGCGAAGATGGCTGGTGACCAGCTTGTGGGCAGCGTCGCGGTCGCCATGCTCGGCATAACGCTTTGCGAGCATGTATTCCTGCTGCGGCTCCAGCATCGGGAACTTGCGGATTTCGTCGAGGTAACGGTTGAGACCGGCTTCGCCGGCGGTGATGGACGGCAAGGTATTTCGGGCCATAGTGCACCCTCCTAAAGTGAATTCCGGTTCCCGATGGAAACGCATCCTCGCGTTAAAAAAGGCAAACCGGGGCGTGCGGCTCTCTCCGAGCCCGCACTAAGTCAATATATAGATAAGTGTGGCGAAACAGCGGTTCAAGATGCCGCTCATGCAGGTGTGAGGCGGGCAGGCGACATTTCGGAGCCGCCTTTATTGGCGCAGCGCCTCGATCAGTTCGACCATATCATCCGGCAGCGGCACTTCGAAATGCATGATTTCGCCGGTGCGGGGATGCTCGAACTGCAGCATGAAGGCGTGCAACGCCTGGCGGCCAAAACCGTTGACGATCTTGCGGATCTCTTCCGGCAGGAGATTGGCCTTGGTCTTGAAGCCGGCGCCGTAAACCGTGTCGCCGAGCAGCGGATGGCCGATATGGGCCATGTGGACACGGATCTGGTGGGTGCGGCCGGTTTCGAGGCGGCACTCGACCAGCGAGGCGAACGCGGTTGCGTCCGGCTTCTCATGGAAGCGCTCGATCACCTGGTAGTGCGTGATCGCCTCGTCGGCGTCCTGACTGTCGGGGCGCTTGACGGCGCGGCGCGTGCGGTCACCGGTGGCGCGGCCGAGCGGGGCGTCGACCGTGCCCGACAGCGTGCGGGGCCGGCCCCAGACGATTGCCTGATAGGCCCGCTCCAGCGGCATGGTGCGGCCATGGTCGGCAAATTGCAGCGACAGGTGACGATGAGCGATGTCGTTCTTGGCGACGACCATGACGCCTGTCGTGTCCTTGTCAAGACGGTGGACGATGCCGGGGCGGCGTACGCCGCCGATACCGGAGAGCGTATCGCTGCAATGGTGGATCAGCGCGTTGACCAGTGTCCCCGTCCAGTTACCGGCGCCGGGATGGACGACGAGACCGGAAGGCTTGGAGATGACGATGACATCGTCGTCCTCATGGAGGATATCGAGCGGGATGTCCTCGCCCTGCGGTGTCGGGTCTTCCGGCTCGGGCAGCGTGAGTTCGAAATTGTCGCCGGTGCGCACCTTGCGCTGCGGGTCGGTAACGGGTTCGCCGCGCAGAAAAACCTGGCCGTCCTTGATCAACGACTTGATGCGGCTGCGCGAAAATTCCTCGCCGACTTGCGCCGTCAGCCAGGCGTCCAACCTGCCTTCGGCAGTTTCATCGGCGGTCAGGACTTTTCTATTGCCGGCTGCTTGTTTAAAGGGGTCGCTCAAGACGCTTCTTCTCCGACGTATTTTTAGAACGGGATGCACAGATGACAGCAATCGAGCCAGACGACCAGGAAGAGAAGCCCCTTGATCCGGCGATGGAAAGTGTCCGGCGCAAGATGGTCCGCCTGCAGATCGTTTCCGGCGCCATCATGTTCGTGAGCCTTATGGCGGTCTTCGGCGCGGTTGTCTACAAGGTGATGCACAGCGAACCGAAGGAGACGGCGTCCGCTGTTGCCGCCTCCGGCGTACCCTCGGATGCGCCGCTTGCGGCGACCGTTTCCCTGCCGCTCGGCTTCAAGGTGCAGTCCACCTCGTTTTCATCAGGGCAGATCCTGTTCTACGGCGAAACGGCCGAGGGCAAGAGCAAGGCGCTGGTTTACGATCTCAGGACCGGCCGGACGGTTGCCGACGTCACTGTCGCGGGCAATTGAAACCGGCATGGCCGCCGTTCCGATCGACATCAACAGCGCCGACGATCCACGCGTCGCTGAATTCCGCGCGATCCGCGAGCGCGACCTGACGGGCCGAGAGAACCGCTTCATCGCCGAGGGCACCGTCGTGCTGCGCATGCTCGCCGAGGCGCATGCGGCAGGCCGCGGCTTTTTCGCCGAGAAGATCCTGCTGCTGCGCAATCGCGTCGAGGGCGTCCTACCCGTCCTGGAGCGGTTTCCGGCCGACGTGCCGGTCTATGTCGCCGGGTCTGATGTGCTCGACGGCGTCGTCGGTTTCCACCTGCACCGTGGCGTTCTCGCGCTCGGCCGGCGGGAGGATCGCGGCGAGGCGGCACTTCTCGACGCGCTGCCGGAACGGGCGCTGGTGCTTGTCGGTTGCGGCATTTCCAATCACGACAATGCCGGCTCGATGTTCCGCAATGCGGCCGCCTTCCGAGCGGACGCGGTGCTGCTCGACGAAACCTCCTGTGATCCACTCTACCGCAAGGCGCTGCGTGTCTCGGTCGGTTCGGTGCTGAGTGTTCCGCATCGGCGTGGCGGCAAGGCCTTGGATGTGCTCCTGGCGCTTGCCGAACGGGGCTTTGCCATCTGGACGTTTTCGCCGCACGGCAAGACCGATATCCGCGCCATTCCGGCCTCGACGCGGATGGCGCTCGTCGTCGGCACCGAGGGCGAGGGGTTGCCGGAGGCGCTGCTTGCGCGGTTCCGGAGCGCGCGCATTCCACAGTCGGAGGAACTCGACAGCCTCAATGCCGCGACGGCGACGGGTATCGCGCTGTTTTCCATGGCCTCCGCGATGGGGCGGATTTAGCCTATACGCCCGAAAATCGGAATCGTTTTTTGGGATTATGCCAATTCAAAATGATGGCGCGCCGCTCGTCTTATCCGACGCGCGCCGCGCTAAGGCGTCAGCGCGGGGGATCGGCGATGATCGCCGCCGCTCTGTCGGCAAGGCTGACGCGATCGTTGGGGTTCTTTTCCGCATGTGCGAGCAGCGTGCGGATCGGCGAGGAAGGCCCCTCGTTGAGTGCGGTCAGCGCCACCATATTGGCGGCGATCGAGGCGATCTCCTCGCGGATCGCGCCATCGCGCCCGGTTACGGCCTTTGCCTTTTGCAGGCGCTCGGCAAGGGCGGCGCTGCGCTTGCGGACATCCTCGCCCATCTCGGCCGTCATGGCGGCGGTGTCGAGCGCGGATGCGGTCGTGTCTTCGGCCATCATTTCCGCCGGCAGCTCCGCGACCATCCCGGCAAGGCCGGCGTCGCGCAATACCCGGTTGACCTTGCGGATCTCTGCGTTAGCGGCCTTCAACTGCTCCTTCAATTTGGCGATCTCCTGCTGGCGGCGAACGACCAGAGTTTCCTTTTCGGCGGCGGAAGCGCTCTCACGCGCGGCCTTATCCTCCAGGCGGATCACCATATGCTGCTGTTGCGTCAGTTTCTGTTCGGCATCCTTGGCGCGCTTCTGCAGCAGGTTGACGTCCTGACGCAGGGTATCGCGTTCGTCACGCAGCGCGTTGACGCGGAATTTCAGGCTCTCTGCCTCGGTTTCGCGCGCAGCCAGGTCGATCCTCAGCCCATCGACCTGTTCACCGAGTTTGCTCAGCCGCGTCCGCATCGTCGCCAGTTCGCTCTCCTTGCTGGCAGCGGACTGCTCGGCAATATGCAGGTTGGTCTTCAACTGGCTGATATAGTTCTCGTCCTTGCGCAGATGCGAGCGCTGGTCGGCGGCCTCGACATGCATCTCGCCGATCTGGGTCTGCAATTCGCCGATTTCGGCGGCAAGCCTGCCGGCATCGACGGCGAGTGCGTCATGACGAAGCTGGAGCGACAGGGATTTCTCGCGCTCACGCAGAAGATCCTGGGCCGTGCGGGCATTTTCGGCGGCATAGAGCGCACGCACCATATCCTTCTGGGCGCGAACCTCCTGAGGGCTCAGCGGCATCGTCGCTTTCAGCCTGTTCTCGGTATACCAGACAATGCGGCGGTGAACGGCGGGCGAGACCAAAAAGACAAGGAAGGCCGCGGTCAGGAAGCCCAATCCGAACAAAAGAGCATATTCGATCACGGCGCGGCCATCGGTAAGAAGGTTGATACGGCGTCAGCCGCGATAATTAAGCACGCATGACACGCATGGCAAGGCCGCCGGTGTGAGCGGCGGCAGATTCCGGTGGCTTTGCGGCCTCAGAAAGGGTTCCAGGTCGGCGCCTGGGTGATCTTGAGATAGCCGACATTGATGCCCAGGCGGGCGCCGACGCCGGTGCGGATCGGCACGACCAGCACGTCGTTGTTCTTGAGCAAGGTCATGCCGAAGCCGGCGATCACATAGGCCGAGCCGCTGACGCCGCCGAAGCGCGCATAGATGCCGTTGACGGAGGGCAGGTCGTAGACCAGCATCATCACGCGCGAGCCCTGGCCACCGTAATCGAGACCGAGCGAAGGTCCCTGCCAGTAGAGATTATGTTCACCAGCGTTCTTGGTGTTCAGCTGGCCTTCGCCATAGGTAAGACCGGCGATGAAGGCGCCGCCGCCTTCCTGTCCGAGGATATATCCGTTTGGCAGGCCGTATTTCTGGAACGCACTCTCGACGACCTTGGCAAGTCCGCCGCTGGCGGAACCGAAGAAGGAGTGGCCGGCGTCGACGATTTCCTGAATCGTGTACTGGCCGTTGTCCTGGGCGGTGGCCGGCCCGGCAACCATCAGCGAGGAGAAGACGAGGGCCGAAAGCAACCTGAAGAAGCCGATGAATCGGTGCGGAAATCGAAGGCGCATGGTGTCATCCGTTCGTCGTTTGGCTTGGAGCGGGCAACCGCTCGCGGCGATTGGTGCATTTTGCCCCGATGATCTTAACAATCGGTTTACCAAATATGGTGTCATTATGGCACCGAGTACGATCGCAAACTTCGCGCAATTTTGATGAAGCATATTCCGGGCGCGATGAAATTGCCGCCCCTCAGGAGACGATGATGTCCAAGAACCCAAATCTTACTCTGTCTGGCCCGGATCTGGCCGCGCTTCTTTGCAGCCGCGTTTGCCACGATGTTATCTCGCCCGTCGGCGCAATCAACAACGGCCTGGAACTCCTGGATGAAGGCGGCGCCGATTCCGATGCGATGGACCTGATCCGCACCAGCGCGCTCAACGCTTCCGTCCGCTTGAAGTTTGCACGCCTGGCCTTCGGCGCATCGGGTTCCGTCGGCGCCTCGATCGACACCGGCGAAGCCGAACGCGCTGCCAAGGATTTCGCCGTCGCCGAGAAGAAGACCGAAGTGATCTGGAACGGACCACGCGCCATCGTCGCCAAGAACCGTGTCAAGCTGCTGCTCAACCTCTTCCTCGTTGCCTATTCCGCCATTCCGCGGGGCGGCGTGCTCGAGGTAACGCTCGAAAATCCCGAGTTCGATGCCAGGTTCAGGCTCACGGCCAAAGGTAAACTGATGCGCTTGCCGCCGAAATTCGTCGAGATATCGACCGGCACCATCGAGGAGGCGATCGACGCCCATTCGATCCAGCCCTATTACACCGTGCTTCTGGCGCAGGAGTGCGGGATGACGCTTGAGCACAGCGCCAGTGCCGACGAACTGGTGTTCACGGCGGTGGCCGCGGCAGCCTGATTTCGGAGCGCGGACGCGTGCCCAGGCTCGTCCGGTAACGATTCCTTAGCCTGATGGACCTATTCTCCAGGGTTGTAAGAGGCCTCTTGCTACGACGAATGCGGGGGCAAAGGAGCGGCCATGCAAAGGTTCATGATCACCGATAATTCGGACATCGTCCGTAAGGTCGGCAAGCGCATTCTCTCCGAACTCGACTTTCTCGTCAGCGAAGCTTCCAACGCCGGCGAGGCGCTGCAGCGCTGCCAGGCGGAGCTGCCGGAATATCTGATCGTCGATTCCGGCATGGAAGGTGCGCTTGACCTCATCGCCGCCATCCGCGCCATGGAGGGCGGCAAAGAGGTCAAGATCTATTACTGCGTCGTCGAGGCGGATCTGAAGAAGCTGATGGCAGGCAAACGGGCCGGTGCCACCGACTTTCTGCTGAAGCCGTTCGATCGCAAGATCCTGACCGCCGTTTTCGGAAACCGCGCGATCGCCGCCTGACCGGCGCGGCCTCTTTCCCCGCCGATGTCGGCGTCCCTGGAGCATGACGCCGAAAGTGCAAGCACGTTCGACGGCTGCCACGTTCTATTTTCTTCATCGAGATACAGGGCGCTTCAGGCTGATCCAGCCTAAGATCCTCTACATCGGGTAAGTCTCGCCCATCGTAAGCAGAAACGAAAAATCCCGCCGAAAAGGCGGGATCTTCGTTTGTCCGATAAGGGGATCGGAAAAATATCAGGCGGTTTCGGCGTATTCGGCACCATCCGGCTCGCGAAGAACGTAACCGCGGCCCCAGACGGTCTCGATGTAGTTGGCACCGCCGGCAGCATTGGCGAGCTTTTTGCGGAGCTTGCAGATGAAGACGTCGATGATCTTCAGTTCCGGCTCGTCCATGCCGCCGTAGAGGTGGTTCAAGAACATTTCCTTGGTGAGGGTGGTGCCCTTGCGGAGCGAAAGCAGCTCCAGCATCTGATATTCCTTGCCCGTCAGATGGACGCGCTGGCCGCCGACTTCCACAGTCTTGGCATCGAGGTTGACGATCAGCTCGCCGGTCATGATGACCGACTGGGCATGGCCCTTGGAGCGGCGGACGATGGCGTGGATACGGGCGACGAGCTCGTCCTTGTGGAACGGCTTGGTCATGTAGTCGTCGGCGCCGAAGCCGAGGCCACGAACCTTGTCTTCGATGCCGGCCATGCCCGACAGAATGAGGATCGGTGTCTTGACCTTGGACAGTCGGAGAGTGCGAAGCACCTCATATCCGGACATGTCGGGCAGGTTCAGATCGAGAAGGATGATGTCATAATCATACAGCTTGCCCAGATCGACGCCTTCTTCACCGAGATCGGTGGTATAAACATTGAAACTCTCTGATTTCAGCATCAACTCGATGCTCTGCGCCGTCGCGCTGTCATCCTCGATTAGAAGTACCCGCATAATTATCCCCTTTACCGCCGCCGAAAGGTGGTCTGGCCCCCTACACGATACCGAACACGCTACGTGATTTGAAAGCTGCCACGAAATGGTTAACAAATTCTAATTCACTCTGGCAAGGAGTATCGAATTTATTAAACAATTTTTCCATTTCTCTGTTTTCCAATAGGAATCTCAAAAAGGCGTTCCTCTACTTTAACATTAGGAAACAGCGCTAAGTGATTCATCCGACTCGCCAATGAAAAGGTTCGAATTTCATGCCGCGGCATTTACCGACCCTTAAATCATCGGGCCTATCATTAACGATGCCCGTAAACGAAAGGTTACCAGCGGTAGGTATTTGTTAATATCGCAGGAAATTTTTTAGCAAACCGTGTCAAAGCGGCGCGCAGGGCGGTTTCAAGTTGAGCCGGGGTCTCGCATCACGGGAGTAATGCGTATGAAGTCGCGAGAAAGTCTCGTTCGCCTGAAGGAATTTCAGGTGAATGAAAAACGACGTCAGTTGCAGCAGTTGCAGATGATGATGTCCGAATTCGAACGGATGACGAAGGATCTGGAGAGCCAGATCGTCGTCGAGGAAAAGAAGTCCGGTATATCAGACCCGAATCACTTTGCTTATCCGACCTTCGCCAAGGCCGCGCGTCAGCGGGCTGACAACCTGCAGGTTTCGATCAAGGAACTGAAGATGCAGGAAGAGACGCTGGAAATGGCGCTCGAGGAGATGCAGGCGGAATATGCAAGGGCCACAGCGCTGGAAGAGCGTGACGGCGCCGCCCGCGCAAGGGCGTAAGAGAAACGGCGGGCGCCGGCTTCGGCGCTCTGGCATCGCCACTGAGAAGCCATGTATGATGGGCGCGCTGTCCGTCATACATGGCTTTTGGTGTTTGCGCCTTGGGGCGGCTCTCGCCGAAATCGAGGTTGTCAGGCCGCGAGCGATGGAAGACGCTAGGTCCAAAGCGGGTCACATCGAGCGTGATTCACACGATGCGATTGCATTTTTTGTGCGTGTCCCAAAACCGCTGCGTGTCTTTGAGCCCGCGCATTAGAGCGCCGCGGGCCCTTCCGGACACGCAAAAGGACGCTCTAACTCTTTCAATCTCGCATCGTGCTTTTCCGAAAATCGATACCGATTTTCGGGCCAATGGACTAAAGCGCGTTGCGATCTTTCAGATTCGCTCCTTGCGCTTTAGGTCCTTGTTTTTACGCATCTAGTTCACGACGTCTTTCCATTCCGGATGGCGTTGCGCCTGCGCCTTGAAGAAGGGGCAAAGCGGGATGATCTTCCAGCCACCGGTGCGGGCTGCTTCCACAGCATGGAGCGCCAACGCCTGGCCGACACCCTTGCCGCGCAGCGCATCGGGAACGCCCGTGTGATCGATGATGACGAGCTTCGGCGATGTGCGTGAATAGGTCATCTCCGCCTCGTGTCCTTCGACCTCGGCCGCATAACGGCCGCCGGAGGCGCCTTCCTCGTTTCGAATGTCCATTGTCTTTCCTCGTAACGGATTTGTCTTGGCGGACCGTGACATGGCGGCGCGGTCATGCCAAGCCGTGGAGGCAATAGAGGCAGGAGACGGAGTGTTCATGCAAAATATAGGGTCGATACGAGGTTCGCGGCAATGAAGGCGCTTTCGATGGCTCGCCCCGTGCTTCTCGTGGCCGCGCCGTTCTTCCTGGCGCTCGGCCTCGTCTTACCGCTGGTCCGTTTCGAGACTCTATATTTCTTCGACGACACGCCGTCGCTCATCGAAATCATCGTCTCGCTTTGGCAAGGCGGGGATGGGCTGCTGGCGGCGATCGTCGCGTTGGTTTCGATCCTGCTGCCGCTTCTGAAGATGATCGGCATCACCGCGGAGGCGATGGGGATGGCCGCAGAAGCGCCGGCCGCCGGCAGCGGGGTCGGCAGCCTGTTCTATCGTCGCGTCGTACCGCATCTGTCCAAGTGGTCGATGATGGACGTGCTGCTGGTTGCGATCGTCATTGCGGCGGCGAAGACGACTGGGCTGGCCGACGCCTTCACGCAGCCCGGCCTCTGGTGCTACGCGGCCTCGTCAATGATTTCGGGCCTTCTTCATTCCCTCATGGGAGATGCGTCCGGCCCGAAATAGATGTCGTCGATGCTGGCGCGTGATCAGTGACGATATTGCTGAATGCGCGTGGTGCGCAGGCCGGCGAGACCGTGACTGTTGATCGACGACTGCCAGGAGAGGAATTCTTCGACCGTGAGCGTATAACGCTCGCAGGCCTCTTCCAAGCTCAACAAGCCACCGCGAACAGCCGCGACAACCTCTGCCTTCCGGCGAATCACCCAGCGCCGCGTATTGGGCGGCGGAAGATCCGCAATCGTCAGGGGGCTGCCATCGGGGCCGATGACATATTTCACTCGGGGACGTATCATTTCGGTCATTGGACTCTCTACACAACGCAAGACCACGAGCCCCACTCTAGCCTGCCACATTTAAAAATTGCCTAAACCCATCGTAAGACTTTGATAACAAATTTAGACGCCCGGCCCTGGCCGGCGATTTGGAGCGGCCGCTTGCCGCTACGGCAATTTGTGGCGCCTGCATGGGAGCCATGTGGAATAAATATTAGCTGATTTCCCGGGATGATCTTATCAGCGCTGCAACATAAGACTGAGCGCAAGACTTCGTCTCCGTTCTTCCCGCTGTATCAGTCCAGTCGCGTTTTTGATGCTTCGTGTCCTCGGGATGCGAGACAGAAGCCATCTTTGCTGATGCTCCGGCGCCAGCTTCTCGCCGCCGGCAGCGAGGCCGAGCCGAAGCTGGCTATATGAGGATTACGAAGATGAAAAGACCTGAGCGCGCAGTCGACGACTGCGCTGAGGATGCTGTATTTTCGCCTTCGCAGGCCGATGGCGCCGGGGTTTCGTTCAATGATGGCAACGATCGGCTCGGCGAGATGGCGAAGCTTGCGGGCTTCGATTTCTATCTGCTCTCGGCTTTCCCGCGGGGCGACCGTACGGCTTTCACCGAAAACCGGCTGATCAGCAAATGGCCGCAAAGCCTTGTCGGCTTTTACGAGGCCGCCGATCTCTTCTATTGCGGCAGACTGGTGACTGCGATGAAGCGCGATCGTGCCGATCTTCTGCGAGGAGGGGCGTTTGCGGGCAGCGCCGCCAATCAGGAAAACCGCAAACTCAACAAGCTCTTTCGGATGCAAGGGCTGAAGGATACCTTCGCCTTCGCGCTACACGACGCTGACCTGAAATAATACATCTTCGCCTTCTCAGGCGGCTGTCCTATGCCCACACGAGCGCAGGCGATGGCGCTGCTCTACGGCTGCATGGAGCTTCTGGACAAAGTTTCGCGCAATGGCAGCGGGGAAGACGGTCCGTCGGAGGCGCTTACCCGGCCCGCGAAATCGAATGCTTGCGACGCTGGCTGATTCCTTTAATGGGAATCGATTTAAGGAATCAGCCAGCAATTCAAAGTGCTACAGCGTCCTTTGCGCGTCTAAAAAGACGCGCGGCGCTGTAGTCGGCGGCCGGCAAGAGCAGCGACGAGATCGCGATCGTTCTCGATCTCTCGTCGCATACGGTGGCAGGTTATCTGAAGAGCGCGATGCGCAAGCACGATTCGGTCAATCGCATGCAGGCGGTCGCCAGAGCATTCCGGTACCGGCTGCTCTAAAGCGCGTTACATCGCGCTTTAGGTCTTTGTCTCATGCATGTCGGTTTCCCGAAACCGCTGCACATTTGTGGGCGACATGCATAAGGCCGCCGGCCCCTTCTCACAAAGCTTAAAGCTTAGAAGCCTTTACCGCCGGTCAGCTCCGACACGACGGTTCCGACAATGATGCGGATGTCCATCCAGATCGAGAAATTCCCGACGTAGTAGAGATCGCTGGCAATGCGGGCGCGCGCCTTGGCCGGACGATCGGTCGGGCCGCGCAGGCCACGCATCTGGGCAAGACCGGTCATGCCTGGACGCATCGCATGGCGCTGATGGTATTCCGGTACGAGCTCTTCGTAGAGCACGCCGCCGGCGCGCATGCCGATTGCATGGCAACGCGGGCCGACGATCGACATATGGCCCAGCAGCACGTTCAGCAGCTGCGGCAATTCATCGACATTCGTCCGGCGTAGAATGGCACCGATGCGGGTGACGCGCGGGTCGTCCTTGACCGTCTGGGCAATGCCGGAGACGTCGCAAAGGTCGGTGCGCATGGAACGGAACTTGTAGACCTTGATGGCCTTGCAGTTCTTGCCCCAGCGGGTCTGCTTGAAAAGCACTGGTCCCGGGCTGTCAAGCTTGATCAGCAGGGCGACGAACAGAAGGAAAGGGGCGAGGACGAGGAGGGCGCTCAACGACGAAAAAATGTCGAACGCCCGCTTCAGGACGAGATCCACCAACGGCGCCTGCGGCGCATCGCTATGGATAACAGGGGTCTGGATCTTCAGGCTCGGCTGCTGGCGGCGGCTCGGCCGGAAGGACTCTGTCGAAATGCTGTTGTTTAGTTCCGTGATGCTCAAGGATCGTACTCTGTTGTCTTCGAGGGGGCGCGGCGGCAATAGGCGATCAATGGTTAACCCTGTCACCAGGGCTGCACTCAGGTCTTAGTAACCCTACTAAAACGGAAAAATGCGACAATTGTGTAATGGTGTCCAGAGAAATATCGCATCGCAACAAATCTTTCGCACTTGCGTTAAGTTGAGGCAAGCTCATGATATTTCGTTAATAATTGGAATTTTGTCAAAGTTTTTAGGCCTTTGGCAGGGGTTCACCGGGGGTTGGCGACGTGCTGTTTCGACACGTGCACCGGGTCTCTTAAGCATATTTCTTAACGGAACACGCGGCGAAATTTTTCGGATGAAGATATCGAGCACTGTCGAAGGCGTGCTGAAATGTGACAAAACCAAGGCAGGATTGTTGGCGCGCGGCGTCTTGAAAAGATGCAGGGCAACGGATTCGCCGCCGAATCGCTCAATGAGGGCCGATAACGCGAATCACTTCACAGCTGGAAAGGGAATCGTGGACGCGCTTTAAGGAGGGACGCTTGCTCAGTTGAGGCGCGCACGCCGGAGGCCGGTCGCGGATTGTCGCGACAGGTCTGAGCTCATGGTTACGATGCAGAGAATCGCGCCGCTTGCCGGTCTTCAGCGATCCTGAGGATGGTCACGCCGGTTCGAGGATGCGTTTCCTGCCGCCCCAGGAGATGAAGTTCGGGTTGGCGAAGTCGAAATCGGCCGCCTTTCCCGTCTTGCCGTAGGTCAGCGGCATTCCGTCCAGCGTCACCGTCGAACCGCCGGCGGCGCGCAGCACCGCATCGCCGGCCGCGGTGTCCCATTCCATCGTGCGGGTAAAGCGCGGATAGACGTCGGCCTTTCCCTCGGCCAGCAGGCAGAATTTCAGCGAGGAGCCGATATTGGTGCATTTGAAGATCGCGTGGTCGGCGAGAAAGCTTCCGGTCTCGGGGCTGTTGTGGCGAAGGCTTGCAAGCGCCAGCCTGTCGGCGGGCTGTTCGCGCACAGTGATTGTGCTGCGAGCGCCAACTGCGAAATCGTCCGTGACGACGAGCTTTTCGGCGTGGCCGCGTTCTCCCGAAAAGGCAAGCCCGAGCGCTGGCGCGTAGACAATGCCCGCCACCGGGGCGCCGTTCTCGATATAGGCGATGTTGACGGTGAATTCCTGCCGCCCGTCGACGAACTCGCGCGTGCCGTCGAGAGGGTCGACCAGGAAGAAGCCACGGCCGGCAATGTCGGGCACCTTGCCGGCGGCAACCGATTCTTCCGCCACGACGGGTATTTCGGGATAATCTCTGGCGAGATGAGCGAGGATGATGCGTTCGGCTTCCTCATCGGCGACCGTGACCGGACTTGCATCCGCCTTCATAGCGACGGGGAAGCCTTCGCGCAGGATCGTGATGATGGCCCTGCCGGCTTCGAGCGCCGCCTTTTCAAATGTCCTCAGCATTGTCCTTTTGCCGTTCGCCACGCGGCGAGCACCCATTGTCGCTCGTCCGCAAACCCCCTGTCACAACCAGATACTCAAGTTTATATGGTGTTCCCCGTCGTGCCCCGCATCCCTCAATGCACAGTCAGATGATGCTACCATAAGTTTTCAGCCTTGTCAGACGAAGATCGGGCATCGCTCGTGAAATGACATTCGTCAAAGAGGCTGCCGTGGGGTCTGAATTTGCTCCATCTTCCAATTCTGTGGAATAGCTTACGCGGCAAGCGGAGCAAGAAATCGACGGCGATATCTCCGGATGGTTAATCCAGTGGCAGTTTCTGGCTAAAAATAGGCCCTGCTCTGCCGTTTTTCTGTGGATTTTGGTTCAAAACGCGCCATCTAGCCCTGTTCTGACAAGAATCTGTCGGAGTAAATCCTTTTTGTCTTCACATTTCCAACGAAACCGCTATGCATTCGGCCTATGAGGTTCTCTGAAACGGAGAACTGAAGAACCAAAAAGAGATGCAGCGTGTTTCGCTCGCATCCAGGGGAAAACGACATATGGAGTATTTCGTCCAGCAGCTCTTAAACGGGCTGACGCTCGGATCCATCTATGGCCTTGTGGCTATTGGCTATACGATGGTTTACGGCATTATCGGCATGATCAATTTCGCCCATGGCGACATCTTCATGCTCGGTGGTTTCGCCGCTCTTATCGTCTTCCTCGTCCTCACATCCATCTTCGCAGGTCTCCCGGTGGCAGTTCTGCTGTTGGCGATGCTTGTCGTCGCGATGTTGATGACGAGTTTGTGGAATTGGACGATCGAGCGCGTCGCATACCGTCCCTTGCGCGGTTCCTTCCGCCTGGCGCCGCTGATTACCGCGATCGGCATGTCGATCACGCTGTCCAACTTCATCCAGGTGACGCAGGGTCCACGCAACAAGCCGATTCCGCCGATGGTGAGCTCGGTCTACCAGTTCGGCAACATCTCGGTGTCGCTGAAGCAGATCATCATCATCTTGATCACGGCGGTGCTGCTGACGATCTTCTGGTACATCGTCAATCGCACCGCACTCGGCCGTGCCCAGCGCGCCACTGAGCAGGATCGCAAGATGGCGGCGCTGCTCGGCGTCAACGTCGACCAGACGATCTCGATCACTTTCGTTATGGGTGCGGCACTCGCAGCCGTCGCCGGCACGATGTACCTGATGTATTATGGCGTCGCCTCTTTTAACGACGGCTTCACGCCTGGTGTGAAGGCCTTCACGGCAGCCGTTCTCGGCGGTATCGGTTCGTTACCCGGCGCCGTCTTCGGCGGCCTGCTTATCGGCCTTATCGAGTCGCTGTGGTCGGCATACTTCACCATCGCCTACAAGGACGTCGCGACCTTTGCGATCCTGGCTTTCGTGTTGATCTTCAAGCCGACCGGCATCCTCGGGCGGCCGGAAGTCGAGAAGGTATAACGTCATGGCAAAAATCGAAAATTCTGCAGGCAAGCCCGATGCCGGACTTGTCCGCAAAGGCCTTACCGAAGCTCTTTTCGCCGCAGTCCTGTCGTTCGGCATGTTCGTTCTCTATGTCGGCCTCAAGACCGACCAGAACATCAGCAACGAACTGATCATTGTCCAGCGCTGGGGCCTGCTTGCGATCTTCGTCGCGATCGCCGCCATCGGCCGCTTCGCCACGGTGGTTTTCCTGCGGCCGCATCTCGACAGCCGCAAGCTGGCAAAGGCGAGACACGGCGAACTCGACATCTCAACCGAGAAGAGCTTCTTCCACCGGCATTTCCTGAAGATCGCGCTGATCGCGCTGCTGCTTTATCCTATGGTGGTGGTGGCGATCAAAGGCCCTCAGGGCTCGCTGACATATGTCGACAATTTCGGCATCCAGATCTTGATCTATGTGATGCTGGCCTGGGGGCTGAACATCGTCGTCGGCCTCGCCGGCCTGCTCGACCTCGGCTATGTCGCCTTCTATGCCGTCGGCGCTTATTCCTACGCGCTGCTTTCGACCTATTTCGGCCTGTCCTTCTGGATGCTATTGCCGCTTTCGGGCATGTTCGCGGCACTCTGGGGCGTCATTCTCGGCTTCCCGGTGCTGCGCCTACGCGGCGATTACCTCGCCATCGTGACGCTTGCCTTCGGTGAAATCATTCGTCTCGTCCTCATCAACTGGACTCAAGTGACGAAGGGCACCTTCGGTATCTCGAGCATCCCGAAGGCAACACTCTTCGGCATTCCCTTCGATGCGACGGCCGGCGGCTTTGCCAAGCTCTTTCACCTGCCGATCTCCTCGGCCTATTACAAGATCTTCCTCTTTTACCTGATCCTGGCGCTCTGCATGCTGACCGCCTATGTCACCATCCGCCTGCGCCGCATGCCGATCGGACGCGCCTGGGAAGCCTTGCGCGAAGACGAGATCGCCTGCCGTTCCCTCGGCATCAATACGGTGACGACCAAGCTCACCGCCTTTGCGACGGGCGCGATGTTTGCCGGTTTCGCCGGCTCGTTCTTCGCCGCCCGCCAGGGCTTCGTTTCGCCGGAATCCTTCGTCTTCCTGGAATCGGCCGTCATTCTGGCCATCGTCGTTCTCGGCGGCATGGGCTCGCTGACCGGCATCGCGATCGCCGCCATCGTCATGGTCGGCGGCACCGAGTTGTTGCGCAGCATGGGCTTCCTAAAACTGATCTTCGGACCCGATTTTACGCCCGAACTCTACCGCATGTTGATCTTCGGCCTCGCCATGGTCGTCGTCATGCTGTTCAAGCCGCGCGGCTTCGTCGGCTCGCGTGAGCCGACAGCCTTCCTCAGAGCGCGCAAGGCGATATCCGGAAGCTTCATCAAGGAGGGCCATGGTTGATGAGCCCTGTAAAGAATACGATGTCTGACGACACTCTTCTCAAGGTCGAGCACCTGTCGATGAAGTTCGGCGGCCTGATGGCCATCAACGACTTCTCCTTCGAAGCCAAGCGCGGCGATATCACCGCGCTGATCGGGCCGAACGGCGCCGGCAAGACCACTGTCTTCAACTGCATCACCGGCTTCTACAAGCCGACGATGGGCATGATCACGTTCAACCAGAAGAGCGGCAAGCAATATCTGCTCGAGCGTCTTCCGGACTTTCGCATCACCAGGGAAGCCAAGGTCGCACGCACCTTCCAGAACATCCGGCTGTTCTCCGGCCTGACCGTTCTCGAAAACCTGCTGGTTGCCCAGCACAACAAGCTGATGAAGGCATCGGGTTATACGATCCTCGGCCTTATCGGTGTCGGCCCCTATAGGCGGGAAGCGGCCGCTGCAATCGAGCTCGCCCGTTTTTGGCTCGAGAAGGCCGACCTGATCGACCGCGCCGACGACCCGGCCGGCGACCTGCCCTATGGCGCCCAGCGGCGTCTCGAAATTGCCCGCGCCATGTGTACCGGTCCGGAGCTGCTTTGCCTGGACGAGCCGGCTGCCGGCCTCAACCCACGGGAATCGGCAACGCTCAACGCGCTGCTGAAGAGCATTCGCGCCGAAACAGGAACGTCGATCCTGCTGATCGAGCACGACATGTCGGTGGTCATGGAAATCTCCGACCACGTCGTCGTCCTCGAATATGGTCAGAAGATTTCCGATGGCACGCCGGATCACGTGAAGAACGATCCGAGGGTCATCGCGGCCTATCTTGGCGTCGAGGATGAAGAAGTGGAAGAGGTGATCGCAGCCGTCGAGCAGCTCGAAGGAGGCGCAAACTGATGCGCGATGAAGTAATGACGGGTCAACCGCTCCTTCAGGTGAATAGCGTCGAAACCTATTACGGCAATATCCGGGCGCTGGCCGGCGTCGATGTCCACGTCAACAAGGGCGAGATCGTCAGCCTGATCGGCGCCAATGGCGCCGGCAAGTCGACACTGATGATGACGATCTGCGGCAGCCCGCAGGCCCGCATCGGTTCGGTGGTCTTCGAGGGCCGCGACATCACCCGCATGCCGACGCATGAAATCGCCCGTCTACGCATTGCACAGTCGCCGGAAGGCCGCCGCATCTTCCCGCGCATGACGGTTCTGGAAAATCTTCAGATGGGCGCCGGCCTCGACAATCTGAAACACTTCGCCGAAGACGTCGAGAAGATCTTCACGCTCTTCCCGCGGCTCAAGGAACGTCACGCCCAGCGGGGCGGAACGCTTTCGGGTGGTGAGCAACAGATGCTGTCGATCGGCCGCGCGCTGATGGCGCGCCCGAAGCTGCTGCTTCTCGATGAACCCTCGCTCGGTCTTGCGCCGCTGATCGTCAAGGGCATCTTCGAGGCGATCAAGAAGCTCAACGAGGCGGAGGGGCTGACCGTTTTCCTCGTCGAGCAGAACGCGTTCGCCGCCCTCAGGCTTTCTCATCGCGCCTACGTGATGGTGAACGGCAAGGTGACGATGAGCGGCTCCGGCAAGGAGCTTCTTGCCAATCCCGAGGTTCGCGCCGCCTATCTCGAAGGCGGAAGACACTAGGTCGAAAGGAGAGTTTGACATGCAGGGACTTTTCTTCGAAGCGGATGCCGGCTCCCTTGTGGCGATCCGTGTCATCGTCTTGCTCTTAGGCTTCTGGACGGCATGGCGCGCCGGCAAAGCGGTTGCCGAAGGCTGGGCCGACTATCCGTTGGTCATCGTCTATACATTCCTGCTCGCCTGGGCGATGCAGTTCCTGCATCATGCCCTGTTCAATGGCCCGATGCTCAGCGCCTTCTACTATATCCTCGACTTCGTGACCCTGCTGGTGTTCTCTACGGCCGGCTTCCGCTACCGCCGCACCAATCAGATGGTTAACAACTATTACTGGCTGTACGAAAAAACTTCCGCGTTTTCGTGGAAGGACAAACATTGACAGTCCGTTGAAACTAGGCATGAATTGCCTTCCGAGTGGAACAGCTTTCCTGGCGCAGTCAATGGTGGGTAGTGCGCTGGGCCTTGGACCGGAACCCGCCCAAAAATTGGGAGTAATAATATGAAAAAGTCTCTTCTGTCGGCAGTGGCTCTGACGGCGATGCTCGCCTTCAGCGGCAACGCGTGGGCCGACGTTCTCATCGCTGTCGCTGGTCCGCTGACTGGCCCGAACGCTGCGTTCGGCGCTCAGCTCCAGAAGGGTGCGGAGCAGGCGGTCGCCGACATCAACGCGGCTGGCGGCATCAACGGCGAGCAGATCAAGATCGAACTCGGCGACGACGTCTCCGACCCGAAGCAGGGCATCTCGGTCGCCAACAAGTTCGCTGCTGACGGCGTCAAGTTCGTCATCGGCCACTTCAACTCGGGCGTTTCGATCCCGGCTTCGGAAGTCTATGCCGAAAACGGCATCCTCGAAATCACCCCGGCCGCGACGAACCCGACCTTCACGGAACGGGGCCTCTGGAACACGTTCCGCACCTGCGGCCGTGACGACCAGCAGGGTGCCATCGCCGGCAAATACCTTGCCGATCACTTCAAGGACGCCAAGATCGCTGTCGTTCACGACAAGACCCCCTACGGTCAGGGCCTTGCCGACGAAACCAAGAAGGCTATGAATGCCGCCGGCGTCACGGAAGTCATATACGAAGGCATCAACGTCGGCGACAAGGACTTCTCGGCCCTCATCGCCAAGATGAAGGAAGCTGGCGTCTCGATCATCTATTGGGGTGGTCTGCACACCGAAGCTGGTCTCATCATCCGCCAGGCGGCTGACCAGGGTCTGAAGGCGACGCTGGTTTCGGGCGACGGTATCGTTTCGAACGAACTGGCCTCGATTGCTGGTGACGCCGTCGCCGGTACGCTGAACACCTTCGGCCCCGATCCGACAGCGAACCCTGCGAACAAGGAACTCGTCGAAAAGTTCAAGGCCGCTGGTTTCAATCCGGAAGCCTACACGCTCTATTCCTACGCTGCGATGCAGACGATCGCCGGGGCCGCCAAGGCTGCCGGTTCGCTGGATCCTGAGGCTGTTGCCAAGGCCATGAAGGAAAAAGGCCCGTTCCCGACCGTTCTCGGCGACATTTCGTTCGACGAAAAGGGCGACCCGAAGATCCCTGGCTACATCATGTACGAATGGAAGAAGGGTCCGGACGGCAAGTACAGCTACTTCCCGCAGGGCATGTAAGCCTCGCTCCCTTTTATGAGATAAGATTATCGAAGCCCGGTTCTCCGGCCGGGCTTCTTTCTTTTCGCGGACGTTTCAATTTTCGCCTGGCTGGTCTAACTCTTGGCATCGTTTTGAAGCATTGAGCGGAACCCTCCATGTCCAAACCCCGCATTCTCGTCACCCGGCGCTGGCCAGCCTCGGTGGAAACTGTCCTTGCCGAACGTTTCGATGTGACGTTCAATCGTGAAGATATTCCGCTCGGCGAAAGCGAGATGCGGCTGGCGCTCTCGACCTATGATGCCGTATTGCCGACGGTTTCCGATCGGTTGCCGGCCGCCGTCTTTGACGGTGTGCCTGTCGTCACCAAGATCCTCGGCAATTTCGGGGTCGGCTACAATCACATCGATATATCAGCCGCCAGGGCGAGGGGCATTGCGGTGACGAATACGCCGGGCGTGCTGACCGACTGCACGGCCGATATCGCCATGCTGCTGCTGCTCTCCATTGCCCGGCGCGGCGGTGAGGGCGAGCGGCAGGTACGCGCTGGTGAATGGAAGGGCTGGTGCCCGACGCATATGGTCGGCACCAAGGTGACCGGGAAGACGGTCGGCATTATCGGTTTCGGCCGTATCGGCAAGGCCTTCGCGCAACGCTGCCATTTCGGCTTCGGCATGGATGTGGTGTTCTTCAACCGTTCGCCGATCGATCCGGCGGAGGCGGCGCGTTACGGCGCGCGGCAGCTGGCGACGATCGAGGCCGTGCTGGCGGTGGCCGATTTTGTCTCGCTGCATTGCCCAGGTGGAGCAGAGAACCGACACCTAATGAATGCGGCGCGGCTTGCGGCGATGAAGCCGGGCGCCTTTCTCATCAATACGGCGCGTGGCGACGTGGTGGATGAGGCGGCGCTGATTGCAGCGCTCAAGGCGGGCAAGATCCGCGGCGCCGGGCTTGACGTCTACGAGGCGGAACCTGATGTGCCGGAGGCACTGCGGCGGATGGAGAACGTCGTGGTACTGCCGCATCTCGGCAGTGCTACGGAAGAGACGCGGACCGCCATGGGCATGAAGGTGGTTGACAACGTGACGGCGTTTTTCGAGGGCAGGGATGCGCCGGATCGGGTGGTTTAGAGCGGGATTGTTTTATGTCCGTTCATATCCGGCTTCCTTGAAGTAGTTTTGGCACTCTTTCGGCGAGACGGTTTGAAGGGTGGCTGCCAGCGCGTCGTCGATGGCCTGTCGGGTTCGAGCCTGCGCCTTGCGCAGCTCGTGCTTGATCTTGGCGAAGAGTTTTTCGATCGGATTGAGATCGGGGGAATACTGCGGCAGGAAGAACAATCTGGCGCCGGCCTTGCGGATGGCGGCACGGATAGCGCCGGCCTTGTGCGAGCCGAGATTATCCATGACGACGATGTCGCCGGGTTTGAGCTCCGGTACCAGCACCCTCTCGACATAGATGCGAAAGCGTTCGCCATTGATCGGGCCGTCGATGATCCACGGTGCGCTGACGCGGTCGGCCCTGAGGGCTGCGACAAAAGTCATGGTATTCCAGTGGCCGAAGGGCGCATGGCCCAACAGCCGTTCGCCGCGCGGCGCCCAGCCCCTGAGCGGCGTCATATTCGTCTTCGTCCAGGTTTCGTCGATAAAGACAAGGCGAGATGGATCGATGCGATGGCGATGCTTCAGCCAGCGCGCCCGCCGGGCGGCAACATCGGGCCGCTCGCGCTCGCTGGCGACCAACGTCTTTTTTTATAACTCAGCCCTTCCTCATGCACGAAGGTCCGGACGGCGCTGTAATCCACTTTCAGGCCGCGCTCTCCGAGTTCCGCCACCAACCCGCGCAAGGTGAACGCCTGCATGTGGCAGCGATCGATCAACCAGACCCGATGTTTACCTGAGATCGCCCGTGGCTTGTGCCCGCCCATCTGGCCGGGAGCCGCGCTGCCCGTCTCACGCAAGCGCCGGACCCAGTCGATCGCGGTGCTGATGCCAATGCCGAAGCGCTTTGCCGCCGCTCGACACGACAGGCCCTCGCGCGTTACTGCGCCAACAACGCGTTCCCGAAGATCATCCGAAAAAGGTTTCGCCATCCAGACCGGCCTCCTGCACCGGCCAGAATGGTGAATCTGATTTGCACCAGAAAGGGAATCCCTGTTCCGATTCCGACTAAAACAATCCCGCTCTAGCGCCTGGAGTATGATGCCGAAAAGTGTGAGCGGTTTTCGGACGACATCATGCTCTCACCATTTAATTTAGAACAGGATCCAGATTTTAGGCCGAACAGAGCTAAGATCATGCTGTTCCAGCCTCCAACACCATCTCATATCTCGTAGAGCACATGCGTGGCTTTCACGGCGGCCGAGGCCCGGTTCTCGACGCCGAGCTTCACGTAAATCTGTTCGAGGTGCTTGTTTACCGTCCGCGCCGACAGTCCCAATATTTCGCCGATGTCGCGGTTGGCTTTGCCCTTGGCGATCCAGAGCAGCACTTCGGATTCGCGCTGGGTGAGCGAGAAGCGCTGACGCAGCACCTCGTCGTCGCTGCGCTGATTGGCGGCGGTGAGGCGGAAGAGATATTCGTCAGGGCCGATTGCGCCCAGGAAGGCGAGCTGCAGCGCTGCCTGGCCAGCATGGGCGATCGAGATGATGCCATCGCGCACGGCCGCGACCCGGTCGCGCATCCAGCCAGCGATATGGCGTACGACGATTTCCATGCCGTCGTCGCTGCCCATGGCGGCATTGACCAGCCGTGTCGCCTGCGGCGTTGACCAGTGGATGGCGCCGTCGCCCTTGACTGCCAGCAGATGGCGGCCGGCTGCGTCCAGCGCAATGCGGGCGCTTTGGGCCGAGCGAGCGTTGCGCAAATGGACACGGATGCGGGCGCGCAGTTCGTCGATGTTGATCGGCTTGCTGAGATAATCGACGCCGCCGGATTCCAGCGCGTGCACAACATGCTCAGTCTCGGTCAGGCCCGTCATGAAGATGACAGGTACCTGCGCCGCCGCGGCGTTCGCCTTCAGCCGACGGCAGGTCTCGAAGCCGTCCATGCTCGGCATCACCGCGTCCAGCAGGATGAGATCGGGCGTGATGCGCTCGACGATACCAAGTGCCGCCGTGCCCGATGTGGCGATCAGCACGGAGAAGCCGGATTGTTCGAGTGCGTCGGTCAAGAAGCCGAGTGCTTCGGCCGAGTCGTCGACGAGCAGAACGATGTCGCGGGGGAGGGAGGCCGGCTCAGCCAATGGATTCCACCTTTTCGTCGAAGTCGTTCAGGAAGGTCATGAAGCCGGCGAGATCGAAGGCGGCGACATAGGCGCGAAGTTCCTCGGTGAATGGCTGATTTGCCTCCACCTTGGCAAGGTCCGAAAGCTTGGCTTCGATGCCTCTGATATAGCCGATCTCGCCGAGCCGCAGCAGTTCCTGCACATGGGCAGCACCGGGGCTCAGCATCGGCGCTTCGATCTTAAGGGGAACGGCTGGCGCGGCATCGGCATAGATCCACTTCAGGCCAAAATGCAGGGCGAGCTTATCACGGAGTTGGCGGATATCGACCGGCTTGCCGATGGCATCATTGTGGCTGTCGTCGCTGTCGCTGAGAACAGCCGCGTCACCGATATTGGCCGAGAGCATCAGCACTGGCGCCGTCTGGCCGGCCTCACGCAGACGCGAGACGAGCTGCCAGCCGTTCATGCCGGGCATCAGGATATCGACAAGGAAGAGGTCCGGCATAATGCCCTCGATCAGCGTCAGGCATTCGCCGCCGCCCGCTGCCGTCAGCACGATGAAATCGAGCGGCGCCAGGATTTCGCGCATCATCTCGCGATGGTCCTCGTTATCGTCGACGACGACGACCGTCCGACGCGGGCCGTCATAGCTGACAATGCGCTTTTCCTGCGGTGCGGCGGCCACGGCGCGCATGACGGCGGACAACATCAGGCGGACGCGGAAGCTCGAGCCTTCGTCCTTCACGCTCGAAACCGAGATCTCGCCACCCAGCGTGTTGGTCAGAAGCCGGGTGATCGTGAGGCCGAGGCCGAGCCCCGGCATTGGCCGCACGCTTTCGGCCTCGCCACGCTGGAAAGGCTCGTAGATGCGGGTCAGGTCTTTCTCACTGATGCCGCGCCCGGTATCGGCGACGGTGAAAGTCGCGACCTGGCTGCGATAGCCGACATCGAAGGTGACGCTACCCTCGTCGGTGAACTTGATGGCGTTGGAGAGCAGGTTGACGAGGATCTGGCGCAGCCGTTTCTCATCGGTGCGAACGAATTGCGGCAAGGCCGGCGGGCGTTCATGGATGAAGACGAGCCCCTTCGCCTGGGCCTGCGGGCGGAACATATCGACGATCTGGTCGAGGAAATCCTGGATGTTGATCTCGTTCGAATAGACCTGCAGGCGGCCGGCCTCGATCTTCGAGATATCGAGCAGGCCGTCGATCAGGCCGGAGAGATGTTCGGCGCTGCGGCGGATGACCTTGATCGAAGATTGGCGCGGCGTCGGGATCGTTTCGTCGCGCTCGAGGATCTGGGCGTAGCCGAGCACGGCGTTCAACGGTGTGCGCAACTCGTGGCTCAAGCCGACGACATAGCGGCTCTTGGCCCGGTTGGCGGCCTCGGCGGTTTCCTTGGCGTTCTGCAACGCGGCGTCGGTTTTCTTGTGGGCGGCGATTTCCTTGAGCAGCAGCGTGTTCTGGCGCGAGGATTCCTCCTCGGCGACGACGCGGCTGTCATGGGCAAGCACATAGAACCAGCAGACGACGCCTGATATCACCGAGAAGACGAAGAAGACGATGAGGATGGTGCGGTTGACGACCTCGGCCGTTTCAGGCGAGGCGGCGGCGACCTGATGGGCGATCATTGCCAGGATGGCGCCGATGGCGGTCAATGCCAGCACGACGGCGGTGCCGTAGCGGCCGAGGCGAGTCGTAAGCTTCTCGATGATGGTCTGAGGCAGCAGCACCTTGGCGACGGTGCCGACTTGGGCGTTGAAACGGGCGGCCGGCTTGCACATGTCGTGGCAGCGGCTGTCGAGCGAACAGCAGAGCGAGCAGATCGGCGCGGCATAGGCCGGACACCAGGCCATGTCCTCCGGTTCGAAGGGATGTTCGCAGACCGAGCAGGTGATGCTCGTCAGGTTCTTCCAGCTGTGGCGTGGCTTGCGGGCGAGATAGAACTTGCCTTTGGTCGCCCAGGCGATGACAGGCGAGGCGATCAATGCGACGACGAGGGTGATATAGGGCGCGAGCGAGGCGGCAATATCGCCGAAGGCGCCGAAATGAGCGATCAGCGATACGGCCGCCGACAACGTCATGGCGCCGAGGCCGACGGGGTTGATGTCGTAGAGATGGGCGCGCTTGAACTCGATGCCGGGGGGAGCAAGGCCCAGCGGCTTGTTGATGAAGAGATCCGCGGAGATCGTGCAGAGCCAGGCCATCGCAATGATCGAGAAGATGCCGAGTGTTTCCTCCAGCAGCCGGTAGATGCCGAGTTCCATCAGAAGCAGGGCGATTGCGACGTTGAACACCAGCCAGATGACGCGGCCGGGATGGCTGTGGGTTAGCCGCGAGAAGAAGTTGGACCAGGCGAGCGAGCCGGCATAGGCGTTCATCACGTTGATCTTCAGCTGCGAGACGACGACGAAGGCGGCCATCAACAGCAGCGCGGCATTGTGCCAGGGGACCATGTAGCCGAAGGCGGTCAGATACATTTGCGCCGGGTCGGCGGCGCGATCGAGGGGGACGCCCGAGGTGAAGGTCAGCACGACCAGAAATGAACCGGCAAGCAGCTTCGGCGCGCCGATGATGACCCAGCCGGGCCCGGCGAGAAAGATCGCCAGGCGGTGGCGCCACTTGCGCTGCGGGTCCGGCGGCAGGAAGCGCAGGAAGTCGGCCTGTTCGCCGATCTGCGACATCAGCGCCAGGATGACGGCGGAGGCAGCGCCGAATTCCACCAGATCGAATTCGGCGATGGTGCCGGGCGGGCCGGAGGCATGGCGGATGCCGGCGAAGGCGCGCCAGAGATCGAATTTTTCCCAGTCCAACAAGGCGATGAAGATCAAGGGAAGGATATTCAGCACGATCCAAAAGGGCTGGGTCATCAGCTGGAACTTGCTGATCAGCCGCACGCCGTGCGTCACCAGCGGGATTACCATGACGGCGCTGATGATGTAGCCGATCCAGAGCGGGATGCCGAGGGTGAGCTCCAGCGCGCCGGACATGATCGATGCCTCGATCGCAAACAGCATGAAGGTGAAGCTCGCATAGATCAGCGAGGTGATGGTCGAGCCGATATAGCCGAAGCCCGCGCCACGCGTCAGAAGATCGATGTCGACGCCGTGGCGGATGGCGTAGCGGCTGATCGGCAGGCCGATCGCCAGCATGGCGACCGAGGCGACGATAATGGCGTAAAAGGCGTTGGTCGTGCCGTAGGAAAGAGTGATCGCGCCGCCGATCGCCTCCAGCGCCAGAAAGGAGATCGCGCCGATCGCCGTCTGCGAGATCCGCTGCGAGGAGAAATGGCGAGCGCTCTTTGCGGTGAAGCGCAACGCGTAATCTTCCAGCGTCTGGTTGGCGACCCAGCGATTGTATTCGCGTCTCACCGGAATGATGCGTTGGCGCGCTGCCATGTCTTCCTTTCCGGCATTCCGGTTGGGCTCATCGTCTCTCCGGCAGTTTTGGCGGGATGGTTGGGAAAGGCAAGAGGCGGGCACCGACAGGTTCACAGAATGGCAATATTTTTGCAATTGATCTGTCACATGAGAGCTCTAACTCTCCCGGCGTTCGTTCAATCATTTCGGGTATCACCATGTCTGTTTTAAGCCTTTGCCGCCTGAGCACCGCCCTCGTCTGCCTTCTTTCCATCGTGCCATCGCTTGCCAGCGCCGAGCAGGCGACGGCGGCGAAAGCGCCTTATGCGCAGGCCGGAAACACCAACAAACGTGGTGACGCCTGCTTCTCGACGGTGGACACCAACGCCGCCGTTCATCTTCTCTCCGGCTTCCTCGAAATCTGGACCCCGCGCACGCCTTTCGTCGATGCGGGTGTCGAGGCCCCGGCCAAGGATAATTGCCCGGCGGTCGCCAAGACGGATTGGGACGGCATTCCTTCCAGCAAGACCGACGGCCATATCGTCAACCAGGCCGTCCATGACGCCAACATCGCCTATGTCGTCAAAGCGACGCGGGCGCGGACGGCCGATCAGGCCGTCGCCGCCTATCTCGACGATCGGCGCGGCAAGAATGCCAGCATCGTCGATGGCCTCGGTCCGCTGACGGATGCCTGGAAGGCCGGCTCGAAGCAGACCACCACGATCACCGAGGTGGCAGCCGATGCGACGACGGTCAAATATGATGACAAGGGCAACAATCGCGGCGCCGGCAGCAAGCCGGATGCGGAAAACAAGACCGACGCTAACCCCGATATGGGACTTGCGATCGACTTCATCAACGCCACCAGCGGTGACGGCTCGACGGAGCCGGCCAAACGCTATTTCAAATATGCCCGCCCCTACCGCTGGAGCCAGGACGTATCGGTCGTCCCAACGCTGGAGCCGGCCAAGGGTGGCAAGCCGGCCGAGGACGGCGGTTTCCCGAGCGGGCATACGGCGGAAGCCTGGCGGGATGCACTGGCCATGGCCTATCTCGTGCCGCAGCGCTTTCAGGAAATGATCACGCGTGCCAGCGAGCTGGGCGAAGACCGCATCCTCGCCGGCATGCATTCTCCTCTCGACGTGATGGGCGGCCGGATGCTTGGCACGGCCACGGTCGTCTACAATCTGAACAAGGCCGACAATGCCGCGCTGAAGAGCGATGCCTACGCCCAAGCGCAGTCATGGCTCGTCGCCAAATCAGGCGTTGCGGATGCGGGTGCACTCGAGGTTGCGGCCCATGCAGCACCGTTGGCCGCAGATCGTTTCGCCGATCATGACGCCAATCGCGCCTACGTGCTGCAGCGCTTGAGCTACGGCCTGCCGACGATCCATGCGACCGATCAGCCGGCGCGCGTGCCGCAGGGCGCCGAAGCGCTTCTCGAAACGCGTCTGCCCTATCTGGGCGGCGAGCAGCGCCGCGCCGTGCTGAAGTCGACGGAGATCGCCTCCGGCTACCCGCTGCTCGACGATGCGGAAGGTTACGGCCGTCTCAACCTCTTTGCGGCGGCCGACGGTTACGGTGCGTTCGAACAGGACGTGACCGTGACGATGGACGCGGCAAAGGGCGGTTTCAATTCGATCGACACCTGGCGGAACGACATCACCGGCAATGGCAGGCTGGTGAAGCGCGGCAGCGGCATTCTCGGGCTGTCGGGCGCCAACAGCTATGCCGGCGGTACCGTGCTGGAAGAGGGCGCACTGGTGGCCCTATCGCCCTCGGCCTTCGGTACAGGCGGCCTGACGGCCGACCGCGGTTCGCTCGTTCTGGCGGCGGAAAAGCCCGTGACCGTCGGCGGCGACTATCAGCAGCTTGCCACGGCCGTGTTGAAGCCGAGGCTCGGCGCGAACGGCGAGGGTACGCTGATCGTCCATGGCAAGGCGGTGCTGGCCGGCGAGCTCGATGTGACGCTTGCCGACGGTTTTGTCCCGACGCCTGGAACCAAGATCGAGATCCTGAAGGCGAGCGCCGTGACTGGCGCCTTCGAAAAGCTGACCGTCGCAGGCCATAGGGCGAGCCTCTCTTACGGTCCGACGTCGATCGTCTTGACGATCGACGGATAATTCCTGCGAGAGGATCGACCGGGCATCTCCCGCTTCGTGGGGATGCCACCTCTTCCGGCCTGCCTGTTTGCCCCCGGCGCCTACGTCAATCGACGTATGTGTTTTCGCGCTGCAGCACCCGATAGTTCTTTAAGCAACAGTTAATCTCCGTTTCCGGTCTGTTGCGGAACAAGAAGAGGGGAGTTCAACCAGATGAATCTCAAATCCACTATTACGGGCGCAGCGCTCGGCGCCATCATGGCGGCGTCGGCTGCCTTCGGCAGTGCAGTTGCCGCCGACGACACGATCAAGGTCGGCATTCTGCACTCGCTCTCCGGCACCATGGCGATCTCCGAGACCACGCTCAAGGATGCCATGCTGATGCTCATCGACGAGCAGAACAAGAAGGGCGGCCTTCTCGGCAAGAAGCTCGAGGCTGTCGTCGTCGACCCGGCTTCCGACTGGCCGCTGTTTGCCGAAAAGGCACGTGAGCTGATCCAGAAGGACAAGGTTGCCGCCGTCTTCGGTTGCTGGACGTCCTCGTCGCGCAAGTCCGTTCTGCCGGTTTTCGAAGAGACCAACTCGATCCTCTTCTACCCGGTCCAGTATGAAGGCGAAGAGTCCTCGCGCAACATCTTCTACACCGGTGCTGCTCCGAACCAGCAGGCCATCCCTGCCGTCGACTACCTGATGGAAAAAGAAGGCGTCAAGCGCTTCGTTCTCGAAGGTACGGACTACGTTTATCCGCGCACGACCAACAAGATTCTCGAGGCATACCTGATTTCGAAGGGTATTCCGAAAGAAGACATCATGACCAACTACACGCCGTTCGGCTTCTCCGACTGGCAAACCGAAGTTTCCAAGATCAAGGAATTCGGTTCGGCCGGCAAGAAGACCGCCGTCGTCTCTACGATCAACGGCGATGCCAACGTTCCGTTCTACAAGGAACTGGGCAACAAGGGCATCAAGGCAACAGACATCCCCGTCGTCGCCTTCTCGGTTGGCGAAGAAGAGCTTGCCGGCCTCGACACCAAGCCGCTCGTCGGCCATCTCGCTGCCTGGAACTACTTCGAGTCGGTCGAAAGCCCTGCCAACAAGAAGTTCATCAAGGACTGGCACGCCTTCACCAAGAACGACAAGCGCGTGACGAACGACCCGATGGAAGCTGCGTATATCGGCTTCAATGCATGGGTTAAGGCCGTCCAGGCTGCCGGCACGACCGATACCGACAAGGTTCTCGACACCATCATCGGCGTCAGCGTTCCGAACCTCTCCGGCGGTTATGCGACGGTCATGCCGAACCACCACATCACCAAGCCGGTGCTGATCGGTGAAATCCAGGCCGACGGCCAGTTCGAAATCGTCCAGCAGACACCTGCCGTCGTCGGCGACGAATGGTCGGACTTCCTGCCTGACTCCAAGGACCTGATCTCCGATTGGCGCAAGCCGATGTCCTGCGGCAACTTCAACGTCGCTACCGGCAAGTGCGGTGGCAAGGGCTCCTGAGTACGACCGCGATCCGATGATTGCATGAAGGCTTCCGTCCGGGTTTGATCCCGGGCGGAAGCTCCGTCCCAGCGATTGCGCCGCGAGGCCAACACTATCAAGGGCGAGAAAGCCGATGTATCGCGCCATAAAGATTTTCCTCATCACGATTTGCCTGACATTTTCGGGCCTCGTATTTTCAGGCTTTGCTTTTTCGGGCGTGATAACCTCGAGCGAAGTCCAGGCCCAGGACGATATCCACGTGCTTGTCGACGCGCTCGGCGTCGGCGATTTCCCGGAACGGGAAGCGGCCATCAAAGCGCTGGTCGCATCCAAGGAGCAGCATGTCAGCCAGATCCTGCAGCAGTTGAGCGACGGCCTTCTCTACGTCAATTCCGATGGCGGCCCGGTTCTCCTTCAGGGCGGTACCGATGACGAACCGACCTATTCCGATCCGATCACTGGCGAAGCCGCTGCCGATGTCGATCCGGATCTGATGACGAAGGTCAAGATCAACAACGCGCTTCGCGGCGTCATAGGCGCCGCTACCAGCCAGTTGACGCTGATGAGCCCGGACCGTTCCGCGCGGCTTGCCGCGGCGCAGGGCCTTCTGAAAGATGCCGATCCCGCCAATCTCGACCTGCTGAACTCGGCGCTTGCGGCCGAAAAGGACGCTGAGATCAAGAATACGATGGAAGCGGCGCGCGCAGTGCTGCTGCTCAAGACGGATGCGAGCGTCGAAGACAAGAAGACTGCGATCGATACAATCGCGGCGCGCGGCAATCGCGATGCACTGACCATCCTCACGACCACTCTCGAAACCGCGCCTGACGACCTGAAGCCGGCGATCCAGGCGGATATCAGCACCATCAATCGCAGCCTGGCGCTGTGGGATGTCGTCCAGAACATCTGGTACGGATTGTCTCTCGGCTCGGTACTGCTGCTTGCCGCGATCGGCCTTGCCATCACTTTCGGCGTCATGGGCGTCATCAACATGGCGCATGGCGAGATGGTGATGATCGGCGCCTACACCACCTATGTGGTGCAGGAGTACATCACCTCCGCCTTTCCTGAACTTGCCGATTATTCGCTGGCCTTTGCCGTGCCTGCGGCCTTCGTCTTTACCGGTTTCGTCGGTCTGGTGATCGAGCGCGCCGTCATCCGCTATCTTTACGGCCGGCCGCTCGAAACGCTGCTCGCCACCTGGGGCGTGTCGCTCATCCTGCAGCAGGCGGTGCGCAGCATCTTCGGCCCGACCAACCGCGAGGTCCGCAATCCGACCTGGATGTCCGGCGTCTTCGATCTCGGCGGGCTCTCCATCACCTGGAACCGACTGTGGATCATCGTCTTTTCGATGGTGGTCTTTGTGGCGCTGCTCCTGCTGCTCAAGCGGTCCGCCTTCGGCCTGCAAATGCGTGCCGTTACGCAGAACCGGCGCATGGCGTCGTCGATGGGCATCCGCACCGGCTGGGTCGATGCCTTCACCTTCGCGCTCGGCTCGGGCATTGCCGGCATCGCCGGCGTGGCGCTCAGCCAGATCGACAATGTCTCGCCGAACCTCGGTCAATCCTACATCATCGACAGCTTCATGGTCGTCGTCTTCGGCGGTGTCGGTAATCTCTGGGGTACGCTGGTCGGTGCACTCTCGCTCGGCGTCGTCAACAAGTTCCTCGAGCCCTTCGCCGGCGCCGTGCTCGGCAAGATCCTGGTGCTCGTCCTCATCATTCTCTTCATCCAGAAGCGTCCCCGCGGGCTCTTCGCACTCAAAGGAAGGGCGGTGGAAGCATGATAACGGCCTTCCTTCTCCGATCACTCGATCGCAAGATCGTCGTTGCCATCGCCCTCCTGCTTCTGGTCGCGGTCCTCGTGCCGGTCCTGAACCTGATGACGGGGCCGACCAATCCGCTGCACGTGCCGACTTATATCATGTCGCTGTTCGGCAAGTATCTGACCTATGCACTGCTGGCGCTGGCGCTTGATCTCGTCTGGGGCTTCTGCGGCATCCTCTCCCTCGGCCACGGTGCCTTCTTTGCGCTCGGTGGCTATGCGATGGGCATGTATCTGATGCGCCAGATCGGCACGCGCGGCAGCTACGGAGACCCTGTTCTGCCCGACTTCATGGTGTTCCTGAACTGGAAGGATCTGCCGTGGTTCTGGTACGGCTTCAACCATTTCTGGTTTGCGGCGCTGATGGTGCTCGTCGTGCCCGGCCTGCTCGCCTTCGTCTTCGGCTGGTTTGCCTTCCGCTCACGCGTCAATGGCGTCTATCTCTCGATCATCACCCAGGCGATGACTTACGCGCTGCTGCTGGCCTTCTTCCGCAATGACATGGGCTTCGGCGGCAATAACGGCCTTACCGATTTCAAGGACATTATCGGTTTCAACGTCCAGGCTGACGGCACGCGTGCAGTCCTCTTTGCGGCAACTGCGATCTTCCTGGCTCTGTCGCTGCTGCTTGCCTCGGCGATCGTGCGCTCGAAGTTCGGCAAGGTGCTGGTCGGCGTGCGCGATGCGGAAAGCCGCACGCGCTTCCTCGGCTACCGCGTCGAGCACTTCAAGCTCTTCACCTTCGTCGTCTCGGCGATGATGGCTGGTATTGCCGGTGCGCTCTACGTGCCGCAGGTCGGCATTATCAATCCCGGCGAATTCGCGCCTGCCAATTCGATCGAAGTCGTCATCTGGACGGCGGTGGGCGGGCGGGCGACGCTGATCGGTCCGATCATCGGCGCGATCCTCGTCAACGGCGGCAAGACGATCTTCACCGGCCTCTTCCCGGAGTTCTGGCTGTTTGCGCTGGGCGGTCTCTTCGTCGCCGTCACGCTGTTCCTGCCGAAGGGCGTCGTCGGCACGATTTCGCAATATCTCGGCAAGCGGAAGGTCGTCTCCAAGGCTGCCCCGCCGGCTGTTGAGGAAGACGGTATCGAGCCGAAAATCCAGGCAGCGGAGTGAGCGCCATGATCCCCGACGTCAAACCCACCAGCGTGCTTTATCTCAACGGCGTCTCGGTTTCCTTCGACGGCTTCAAGGCGCTGAATTCGCTGTCGATCGTCATCGAACCCGGTGAACTCAGAGCCATCATCGGCCCGAACGGCGCCGGCAAGACGACGATGATGGATATCATCACCGGCAAGACCAGGCCCGACGAGGGCGAAGTTTTCTTCAACGGCACGATCGATCTCACCAAGAAGGACGAGGCCGATATCGCCCAGCTCGGCATCGGCCGCAAGTTCCAGAAGCCGACGGTCTTCGAGAGCCATACGGTCTGGGACAATCTGGAGCTGGCGTTGAACCGCCGTCGCGGCGTGTTCTCAACGCTGTTCTACCGGCTTTCGGGCGAGGACAAGACGCGCATCGAGGAGATCCTCGAAACGGTGCGGCTGACGCATCGCCGCGACGAATTCGCCGCCAATCTCTCGCACGGGCAGAAACAATGGCTGGAGATCGGCATGCTGCTGGCGCAGGAGCCGAAGCTCCTGCTCGTCGACGAGCCGGTGGCCGGCATGACCGATGCGGAGACGGCGGAAACTGCAATCCTGCTCAAGGATATCGCCAAAACCCGGTCGGTCGTCGTCGTCGAACATGACATGGGCTTCATCCGGGACCTCGGCGTCAAGGTGACCTGCCTTGCTGAAGGCTCGGTGCTGGCGGAAGGCTCGATCGACTTTGTGAGTTCGGATCCGAAGGTCATCGAGAACTATTTGGGGCGGTGAGGGACGATGGATGCATCGGATGTTTGTGGGTGTGTTGCCCCTCCCCAACCCCTCCCCACAAGGGGGAGGGGCTTAACCAAGAGGCTCGCTCATCGCTACGAGCGCCAGCTTGTCTATGATCTCCTGGGGAGTGGGAGGGCAGCTCCGAGTTTGCCCCTCCCCCTTGTGGGGAGGGGTTGGGGAGGGGTCTTTTTTGGACCCGCAAAGATTCAGGAGACGGCATCATGCTGACAGTCGAAAACGCAAACCTCCACTACGGTGCCGCTCAGGCGCTGCGCGGCATCTCGATCAAAGCGGAGATGGGCAAGATCACCTGCGTGCTGGGGCGTAACGGCGTGGGGAAGAGTTCTCTTCTGCGCGCCGTTACCGGCCAGCACCCGCTGTCGGCCGGTACCGTCACCTTCAATGATACCAAGCTCAACGGCCTGCCGCCCTTTGCCCGCGCCAAGCGGGGCATCGGCTATGTGCCGCAGGGGCGCGAAATCTTCCCGCTGCTCACCGTCAAGGAAAATCTCGAAACCGGCTTTGCTCCGCTTGGCCGCCGCGACCGCAACATCCCCGATGACATCTTCAGTCTCTTCCCGGTGCTGAAGTCGATGTTGTCACGTCGCGGCGGCGATCTTTCCGGCGGGCAGCAGCAGCAGTTGGCGATCGGGCGGGCCATGGTGACGCGGCCTCGGATTCTCGTGCTCGACGAGCCGACCGAGGGCATTCAGCCGTCGATCATCAAGGATATCGGCCGGGCGATCCGTTACCTGCGCGACTCCACCGGCATGGCGATCCTGCTCGTCGAGCAGTATCTCGATTTCTGCCGCGAGCTTGCTGACTATGTTTACATCATGGACCGCGGCGAAATCGTGCATGAAGGGCTTGCCGAGACGCTGGATACGCCGGAGGCCCGCCGCCACCTGACTGTCTGACTGTCTGGCTGGCAGATGCCGCATTTTGCAGCAGAAGGCGCGGCGCCTGGAAAACCTTCCGCCGCCGCCAAAGGTCTGCCCGGTGCGGCATAGGAATTGCTTGCTTTCCGCTATCCGCGCGCTTGAATGAAAACCAGGGGCGCGACCGAAAGGGACGATATGACGATTGCGGCGGCAGGCACGAGACCGCAAAGAGCCGAAGGGCGAGGGCATCTGACGGCAAAGCTGTTCGATGGCCGCACGCGCATCCGTGAACTCTATCAGGAGGGGACAGCGAAGATCCGCCTGCCCGACACCTTCGACGCCTCCATGGAAGCCGTCATCATCAATACCGCTGGCGGTTTGACGGGCGGCGATCGGATGGATTGGAGCGTGGATGCCGGCGCCGGCACGCGCATCGACGTCACCACTCAGGCCTGCGAGAAGATCTACAAGGCATCGGCCGGCATCGCCGAGGTGGCGACCAGCATCACGGTCGGAGCCCAAGCCCGCGTCGACTGGCTGCCGCAGGAAACGATCCTCTTCGACCGGGCCGCACTTTTTCGCCGGCTGGACGTCGATCTTGACGAGAGCGGCGAATTTCTGGCCGTCGAAGCCGTGCTGCTCGGCCGCAAGGCGATGGGTGAGGCGGTGATATCAGGGCTGTTCCGTGACCGCTGGCGCATCCGCCGCTCGGGTCAACTGATCCACGCCGAAGAACTGAGACTTTCCGAAGCTGTGGCGGCGCTGGCGGCGCGGCAGGCCGTGCTCGGCGGACAGGTGGCCTTTGCGACGCTGTTTTATGCCGGGCCGCTTTCAGAAGCCTATCTCGGCAAGGTCCGGCCGCTCGTCGAAGGATCGATGGGCGGTGCGAGCGCTTGGAATGGCAAGCTCGTCGTCCGCCTGGCAGCGGCCGACGGCTTCTCACTCAGAAAAATCCTGATCCCGGTCATTTCCGCCTTGCGCAATGGTGCGCCTGTGCCGAAAGTCTGGAATCTATGAACTTCAGCATTCGATCAAGCAGATGGACAAGCGATGAACCTCACTCCGAGAGAAAAAGACAAGCTGTTGATTTCGATGGCGGCGATGGTGGCGCGGCGGCGGCTGGAGCGCGGCGTCAAGCTGAATTATCCCGAAGCGATCGCGCTGATCAGCGACTTCGTCGTCGAAGGCGCCCGCGACGGCCGCCCGGTTGCCGAGTTGATGGAAGCAGGCGCCCATGTGATCGGCCGCGACCAGGTGATGGAGGGGATTGCCGAGATGATCCACGACGTGCAGGTGGAGGCGACGTTCCCTGATGGAACCAAGCTCGTCACCGTGCACGAGCCGATCCGTTGAGGAGATAGGAATGCTCGAGCTCAGGCCCAATTGCGAATGCTGCGACAAGGATCTGCCGCCTGATAGCATTGAAGCACGGATCTGCACCTATGAATGCACCTTCTGCGCCGATTGCGTGGACGGCGTGCTGAAGGGTGTCTGCCCGAACTGCGGCGGCAATCTCGTCGCGAGGCCTATTCGGCCGGCGGCGATGCTCGCCAAAAATCCGGCATCGACGAAGCGCGTACTGAGGGCCGAGGGCTGCGCGCCCAAGGCGGCTTAAGGAGGACGAGATGATTCCAGGCGAGATCATTGCCGCAAGCGGCGACATCGAACTGAATGCCGGCGCGCCGACGGTGACGCTGGAGGTTTCCAATACGGGCGATCGGCCGGTGCAGGTCGGCAGCCATTACCATTTCGCCGAGACCAATGCCGGGCTTTCCTTCGATCGCGCGGTAGCACACGGCAAGCGGCTCGATATCCCGGCGGGGACGGCGGTGCGCTTCGAGCCGGGGCAGACGCGCTCGGTGACGCTGATCCCGCTTTCCGGCAAGCGCGAGGTCTACGGTTTCCGTCAACTGGTGATGGGCAAGCTTTAAGAACAAAATACGGGAGAAGTGCATGCGCTTGAATATCTGCCTCGTCGGGGCGGCGATGCTGCTGACGGCAGGTGCTGCCTCTGCTCAGGATATCGATTGCAACAATCCCAAGACGCAATCGGACATGACTGGCTGCGAGGCGGCGCGCCACGAGACTGCCGACAAGGCGCTGAATGCGCAGTATAAGAAGACGCGCGCCGCCCTGGCGGCGATCGACAAGGACCTGGATGGCGACATGAAGGGCGCAGAGCAGGCGCTGGTCAAGGCGCAACGCGCCTGGATCGACTATCGCGACGCCGAATGCGACGCCTTTGGCTTTCAGGCCCGTGGCGGCACGATGGAGCCGATGCTGGTCGCCGGGTGTCTCGCCAACATTACGGACAAACGCACGAAAGAGCTGAAAGAGCTCGAAGATACGATGAGCAACTAGGGTGATCAGAAAAATCATGATCGTCGGCAATGGCGACATCGAGGAGGGTGGGGCTGGCATCATCGATGCCGCCGATATTGTCATCCGCTTCAATGATTGCCGCTCCTATGGCGCCGGCGGCAGCCGCACGGATGCCGTCGCGGTCTGCAACACCGGCAGGCCGGCAAAGGCGATGCTCGGTTCGCGTGAGTGGCGCGCCCATCCGGGCGTCGTTTCGGCTGGCGAAATCTGGAGCGTGCGCGACCCGGAAAAATTCGCCGCGATGCGGGCGCCGCTTGCCGTCTCTCATCCGGAGCTTGATGATTTCTGCGACGACCATACCGCTGCGTTCAGCGCCTTTTGCGCAGACACCGGCAAAAGGCACGTCATTATCGGCAAATCGGTTCACGAGGCCGTGGATGCGTCGCTTTCGGCGCTTTCTCCAGCGCCCTATGTCGTGCCGAGCAGCGGGATGATCGTCATTGCCGAGGTGCTGAACACATATGCCGAGGCCGAGGCGACACTTGCCGGCTTTGGCCACGCCGGCTGGGAATGGCACCCGTTTTCGGCCGAACGACAGCTTGTCGATAGCTATATTGCCGCTGGCCGCCTCAAGCGGCTCGGCGGAGAAACACTCGTCTCTTCCTCCCAAGGAGCCTGATAGATGCCCTACAAGATCTCGCGCGCCGCCTATGCCGGCATGTTTGGACCGACCACCGGCGACAAGGTGCGCCTTGCCGATACGGAGCTCTTCATCGAGATCGAGAAGGATTTCACCACCTATGGTGAGGAGGTGAAGTTCGGCGGCGGCAAGGTGATCCGCGACGGCATGGGACAGAGCCAGGTGACGCGGGCGGATGGCGCGGTCGATACGGTCATCACCAATGCGGTGATCGTCGATCATTCGGGCATCTACAAGGCCGATATCGGCCTCAAAGACGGTCGCATCTTTGCGATCGGCAAGGCCGGTAATCCCGACATGCAGCCGGGTGTCAACATCATCGTCGGCCCCGGCACGGAGGCGATCGCTGCCGAAGGCAAGATCGTCACCGCCGGCGGTATGGACAGCCATATCCATTTCATCGCACCGCAGCAGATCGAGGAAGCGCTGATGAGCGGCATGACCTGCATGCTCGGCGGCGGCACGGGACCGGCGCACGGCACGCTTGCCACCACCTGCACGCCCGGTCCCTGGCATCTCGCGCGCATGATCGAAGCGGCCGACGCCTTCCCGATGAACCTTGCCTTTGCCGGCAAGGGCAATGCCTCGCTGCCAGGGGCGCTGACCGAAATGGTGCTGGCCGGCGCCACGTCGCTGAAGCTGCACGAGGATTGGGGCACGACACCAGGCGCCATCGACTGCTGCCTGTCGGTTGCCGACGAATACGACGTGCAGGTGATGATCCACACCGATACGCTGAATGAAAGCGGCTTCGTCGAGGATACGATCGGTGCCATCAAGGGCCGCACCATCCATGCCTTCCACACGGAAGGAGCCGGCGGCGGGCATGCGCCTGACATCATCAAGATCTGCGGCCAGCCGAACGTCATCCCGTCGTCGACCAATCCGACGCGTCCGTATACGGTCAATACCATCGCCGAGCATCTCGACATGCTGATGGTCTGCCACCATCTGTCGCCGTCGATCCCCGAAGATATCGCCTTTGCCGAAAGCCGGATCCGCAAGGAGACGATCGCCGCCGAAGACATCCTGCACGATATCGGCGCCTTCTCGATCATCTCGTCCGACAGCCAAGCCATGGGCCGCGTCGGCGAGGTGGCGATCCGCACTTGGCAGACGGCCGACAAGATGAAGCGTCAGCGCGGCCGGCTGAAGGAGGAAAAGGGCGACAACGACAATTTCCGCGTTCGCCGCTATATCGCCAAATATACGATCAACCCGGCGATCGCCCACGGTCTCAGCCGTGAGATCGGCTCGGTCGAAGTCGGCAAGCGCGCCGATCTCGTGCTGTGGAATCCTGCCTTTTTCGGCGTGAAGCCCGATATGGTACTGCTCGGTGGGTCGATCGCGGCCGCGCCGATGGGCGATCCGAACGCCTCGATCCCGACGCCGCAGCCGGTACACTACCGGCCGATGTTTGCCTCCTATGGCAAGAGCCTCACCAATTCCTCCGTCACTTTCGTCAGCCAGGCCTCGCTTGACGCCGGCCTGAAGGGCCGGCTCGGCGTTGCCAAGGAACTGGTCGCGGTGAGGAATACGCGCGGCGGCATCTCCAAGGCATCGATGATCCACAACGACCTGACACCCGAGATCGAGGTCGATCCGGAGACCTACGAGGTCAGGGCGAACGGCGAATTGCTGACATGCGAGCCGGCGACGGTGCTGCCGATGGCGCAGCGCTATTTCCTGTTCTAAGCCCACGCCCATGTGCGACGGACGGCCGCGATGAGGACCGGTATCCGCTGGTTGTTGCGGATCGTATTTCTGCTTGTGCTCTCGGCGGCCTGCGGCACCTTTATTCCCCGGCCGCTGATTGCGCCGGTCGAGGCGTCGTCTGCCGCAGTGACGCATCGAATTCTGCTGCTGTCGGGCCCGATCCATACCGATATTGCCATTCCGCTCGACGCGGAAACGCGGGCTGCCTTTTCCTTCCTCGACAATACTGGTTTTCCGCTCGGCCATCCGAATGCGGAGTGGCTAATTATCGGCTGGGGCGGACGTGCCTTCTATCTGGAAACTCCCACATGGGCGGAGCTGAAGCCGCTGCCGGTGTTGCGCGCGCTGACGATCGACCGTTCAGTGCTGCATGTGGACCTTGCCAGTCATATCACCGAGCCGCAGTCCACCGTTACGGCATTCAATGTCAGTGAGGATCAATTGGCGCAGCTGCGCGATTTTATCGCCGAGAGTTTCGTCCGCGACGCGGGCGCGGTGGTGCCGATTCCGGATGCGGGTTACGGCGAGATCGACCGGTTCTTCGAAGCCAGGGGATACTTCAACGCACTCTTCGGCTGCAACACCTGGACCGCCGCTGCCCTGCGCTCGGCTGGGTTTCGAACCGGCATATGGAACCCGCTTCCACAAACATTGCGGTTGTCTGTTGCTGTCTACAATTGAAGCAGCCGTCGGGTCGGTCCGCTCTTAAAGTGAATTGTGAATAGCGCTCTCCATATGGTTGTAAAAATCGGTGGAAAACTCGGTATTTTGTCAAGCTAGCCCATTCTGGAACAACTGCATCACGAAACCTGATGAACCCCTTTTATATCAGTCGTTTAACTGTCTCTTCGCGCTGTTCGATTCAGGGATTGGAAAGCTGCACCCCCTGCTAGAAAAATTCTGTCCACCGAAACGTCCGAACCGTTCGAATTTTAACGGGTCGATTAAGACACCCGCAGCAATTGGGCTCTTATCAATGCCTGGAAACGCCGAGCAGGAAGGTTGATTCTCATGAGAAACTGGATTTTGCTGCAGGCCGATTTCGGCGATCTTCAATACCGCAAGAACGTCTATGTCTTCGCCCTGAAGATGGCTTTTCTTGCCGTTATTCTCTCGGGAGTCATTATCGCATTGACGATGCCGTCGCTCGATCTTCTCGGGCTTCTGCCGGTGACGCTCGCCCATGCAATCGGCTTCAGCGCGATCTTTTCCTGGCTGATCGGCGGTACCGTTTCCGGCATGCTGTCACTGTTTGCCGGCTTTGCCATGCGCGATCTCGCGCTCTCGCGGGCGGAATTCGAAAAGCTCAGCCGCACGGATACGCTTTCCGGGCTGCTCAACCGGCGCGCTTTTACCGAGGCGCTTGAGAATACCGATGGCGATGCGTCGCTGGTGATTTTTGACGTCGACCGTTTCAAGGCGATCAACGACCGCTTCGGCCATGGCTGCGGCGATGCCGTCATCATCGCCGTTTCGGCCATGCTGAGATCCGCCTTCGATGAGATGTCCGTCGTCGCACGGCTGGGTGGGGAGGAGTTCGGCGTCATCGTCTCCGGCGAGCCGCTCGAGACGCGTATGGAGCGCGTCGAAAGCGTCCGGGCCCGGATCGCCGGCGGCGCCATGAAAGCCGAGGGGCACGATATCCGCATCACTGTTTCCGGCGGCGTTGCCGATCTCGTCACCGGGCGCACCAAGCAGGCGGTCTATGCTTCCGCCGACCGGGCGCTCTATCTCGCCAAGGCACTTGGGCGCAATCGCGTCGTCCACGAACGAGAAGGTCTGCATCACGTCTGGCACGGGCTTGTCGACAACGGCGCCGATGGCGAGAACAGAGGGCCGGAGAGCGACAACGTGATGCAGGCTTACGGAATATAAAAGTCACACCCGGACGAAAGGGCATTGGTGCTTGCATCGGGAAGAGCTATTTTGCATGGTCGTCCTCTCAGCAAAACGGACATATCATGCAGCGCGTCACGTCCTATCTTCCCGCCGGAACCCCTTCCTCCCATCCGTTCGCCCAAGTCAAGCTGCCGCATGATCTGCGCCATCTGCGCCGCAAGCTGCTGCATTTGGAAAATGGCGAAATGGTCATGCTCGATCTCAAGGATCCGGTGCTTTTCGCCAATGGCGACCTCTTGGTGCGCGACGACGGCGAACTGATCGAGATACTCGCCGCCGACGAGAAGCTCTTCGAGGTTCGCGGACGCGACCGCACCCATCTGGTCGAGCTCGCCTGGCATCTGGGCAACCGGCATCTTGCGGCCCAGATCGAGGAAGATCGCATCGTCATCCTGCGCGATCATGTCATCCGCACCATGCTGCAGGGCCTCGGCGCCGTCGTCCTCGAGATCGACGAGCCGTTCCAGCCGGCACGCGGCGCCTACCATTCCCAAGGCGGGCATTCGCATGGGCATGATCACGATCACAATCATGACCACGGCCATGATCACGGCCATGACCATGATCACGAACATGGCTACGAGCATGAGCATGAGCACCGCCACGATCGCGGTCATGATCATGACCACGGGCGGGATCATGGTCATGAGCACGGACGGGATCATAGTCATGACCACGGACATCACGACCACAAGCACGACTGAGCCTTGATGACCGGGGATCGCGAGCTGCAGGCACTGCTGCGTCTGACGGCATGGCTCTCACCGGCCTTTCCGATCGGCAGCTTTGCCTATTCGGGCGGGCTGGAGCGGGCGGTTGCCGACGGGTTGGTCACGGATGCGGCCTCGCTTGCGGCCTGGACCGGCACCTTGATCGGCAATGGTTCGGTCTGGAACGATGCGGTGCTTCTGGCCGAAAGCCACAGGCACCAGGCTGAAGCCGCGCGCCTTGCCGAGATCGCCGCGCTCGCCGAGGCGCTTGCAGGATCACGCGAGCGCCATCAGGAAACGATGCTGCTCGGCGATGCTTTCCTGGCGGCGGCAGGCGCTTGGCCGGACGATGTGTTCGAGAGGCTGCCCGGCAAGGCCGCTTATCCTGTCGCGGTGGGAGCGGTTGCGGGTGCACATGGCATAGGATCCGAGAAGGTGCTCGCAGTCTTCCTGCACGCCTATGCCTCGCAAGCGGTTTCGTCAGGCATCCGCCTCGGCATCGCTGGGCAGAGGGATGGCGTTGCGGTGCTTGCCGGCCTTGAAGAGCACCTCGCGAAGATCGCCCGGCAGGCGGCTATCTCGACGCTCGATGATCTGGGTTCGGCGACGGTGCAGGCCGATATTGCAAGCCTGCGCCATGAGACGCAGGCGACGCGGCTGTTCCGCTCGTAATTGTCCGAAATTATCGCGGCGGCGAGAGCAATTCCAGCAAAAGTGCGCAGCGGTTTTGCGTCCGGAATTGCGTGAAAACAAAGAGATAGAGCGCTTCGGTGATTCGAAGAAAAACAAGCGCTCTAAGTCATTTGACGGTGGCGCGGGCGGGCGGCTTCGTTATCATCGGGGTTCGATTGGAGTAAGGCACATGAAATCAAGAAACGGACCTTTGCGCGTCGGCATCGGCGGGCCAGTCGGCTCGGGCAAGACAGCGCTGACCGAAAAGCTCTGCAAGGCGATGCGCGACGACTATTCCGTCGCCGTCGTCACCAACGATATCTATACGACCGAGGATGCCGAGGCGCTGGTGCGGATGCAGGCATTGACTTCGGACCGCATCGTCGGCGTCGAGACAGGCGGCTGCCCGCATACCGCCATTCGTGAGGATGCGACGATCAATTTGCAGGCGATCGCCGGCCTCAACCAGCGGATCCCCGATCTCGACGTCGTCTTCATCGAATCCGGCGGCGACAATCTAGCGGCGACCTTTTCGCCCGATCTTGCCGATATCACCATCTATGTCATCTCCGTTTGCCAGGGCGAGGAAATCCCGCGCAAGGGCGGGCCGGGTATCACCCGGTCGGACCTGCTCGTCATCAACAAGAAGGATCTGGCGCCCTATGTCGGCGCCGATCTCGACGTGATGGACCGGGATGCGACGCGCATGCGCGCTTCGCGCCCCTTCGTCTTCTCCGACATGAAGCGCGGCGACGGCGTCAGCTCGATCGTCAGCTTCCTCAGGGAGCAGGGCGGACTCTAGATCCGGATTTTAGGCCGGATCGGCCTAAAATCCGGATCAAAATCAAAGAATTAGAGCATGTCGTCCGAACACCGCCCGCTTTAGGTCTTTGTTTTTACGCATGTCGCACCAAAGCCGCTGCACACTTTTGCGCGACATGCGTTGGAAATGAACGAAAAACGAAACGGGCCGGGAGATCGCTCCCGGCCCGTTCGTTTCCTGGGTTTTGCTTATTCCGCCGCGAAGGGCGGCAGGCGCAGCACGTTGGTGTCGTTGCCCTTGGCGCTCTTGCGTTTGTCTTCCGGCTTTTCGATCGCCGTCAGGCGCTCCTCCAGCGCGTCGATGTCGCCGCGGTTCTCCCGGGTGACGCGGGTGAGATCCTCGCGCGACAGCGGCAGCTCCTCGTTGTCCTTCTTGCCGACCAGGCGGCCGAAAGCCCAGCCGAGCAGGCGGGACAGATCGTCCATGATCAGGAAGAAGGAGGGCACGACGACGAGCGAGAGCACGGTCGAGACGATGATGCCGCCGATCACCGCGATCGCCATCGGCGCGCGAAACGAGCCGCCTTCGCCGACACCGAGCGCGGAAGGCAGCATGCCTGCCGACATGGCGATCGAGGTCATGATGATCGGCCGGGCGCGTTTGCGGCCGGCTTCGACCATGGCCTCGACGCGGGACATGCCCTGGTGGCGCATCTCGATTGCAAAATCGACGAGCAGGATGGCATTCTTGGTGACGATACCCATCAGCATCAGAATGCCGATCATGACCGGCATCGACAGCGGATTGCTGGTGATGATCAGGCCGGCTGCGACGCCGCCGATGGCGAGCGGCAGCGAGAACAGGATGGTGAAGGGCTGGATCACGTCCTTGAAGAGCAGGATCAGCACCGTCAGCACCAGCAACAGGCCCATCAACATGGCGTTGACGAAGCTCTGCTGCATCTCGCTCTGCACCTTGGTGTCGCCGCTTTCGGCAAGGTGCACCGTGGCCGGGATATTTGCGTCGTTGACGATCTGGCGGAAGCGGGCCGAAGCCGTGTCGAGTGCGACGCCCTGCGGCAGGTCGGAACCGATCGAAACGACGCGGTTGCGGTTGTTGCGCTTGATCGAACTTACGCCTTCCGAATAGTCGATATTGGCGACGCTTGCGAGCGGAACGGTGCCGCCGCTGGCGGTCTGGATCTTCAACGTCCGGATGGCCGCGAGATCGCGACGCATGTCGAGTGCGGCCTGAACGCGGATCGGGATCTGGCGATCGTCGAGCGAGATCTTGGCAAGGGCGGCATCGACATCGCCAATGGTGGCAACGCGGATCGTCTCAGAGATCTGCTGCGGCGTAATGCCCAAGCGGGCGGCCTCATCCATGCGCGGGTGAACCTGCAGTTCCGGACGGGGCAGCGAGCCGTCAGCGCTGACATTGGCAAGCAGCGGATCGGCGCGCAGTTTGGATTCCAGAATGCCGACGGCGTCGTTCAGGTCCTTGTCGTTCTTGGAAAGGAAGTTGAAGGAGAGGTCGCGTTCGCCGCGGTCATTGAGCTTCAGGATCCGGACGTCGGGAATGTCACGCAGCTTGGCGAAGACTTCCTTTTCGATATCCCACTGCGGGCGTTCACGGCCGTGGACCTCCACCTTCGGCAGTTTCGGGCCAATGACGGGGATACGGCCGAGCACGTCGTTGACCATCTTCTTGACCAGCGATTGGTCGAGCTTGTCGAGTGCCAGCGTGATGGTCGCACGGCGCAGTTCGAGATCGCCCTTCGGCGACGCGCCGCCGAGGACGAAGACGCTTTCGACGCCGTTGATGTCCTTGACTCTGTCATAGATCGCATCGGTCGTCTTCTCGGTGTCGTCAAGCCGTGCATTGGGCGGCAGCTCGACAGAGAGCACGATGCGCGAGGCGTCTTCGGGCGGCAGGAAGCTGCCCGGAACCTGCATCAGCAGCATAATGGAGCCGGCGAGGAAGCCGAACGCGACAAGCAGAGTCGCATAACGCGTGTACCAGCGGCCGGTCGTGCCGCGTATGAGGCGTGTGTATCCACGCATCAACAGGCTATCATTGTCGTGATGATCGTCGACGCCGTCTTCTGCACGCATGAGATACGCGGCCATCATCGGGGTGATGAGGCGCGCGACCATCAGCGAGAAGAAGACGGAGAAGGCGACGGTCAGACCGAACTGGATGAAGTATTGACCCGGAATGCCCGGCATGAAGGAAACGGGCACGAAGACAGCGATGATCGTGAAGGTGGTGGCGATGACGGCAAGGCCGATTTCGTCGGCTGCCTCGATCGCTGCCCGATAGGGCGTCTTGCCCATCTTGATGTGGCGGGCAATGTTTTCGATTTCGACGATCGCATCGTCGACAAGGATACCGGTGGCGAGCGTCAGAGCAAGGAAGCTGACGAGGTTCAGCGAGAAGCCCATCATGTCCATGACCCAGAAGGTTGGGATCGCAGACAGCGGAAGGGCGATTGCAGAGATCAGGGTCGCACGCCAGTTCCTGAGGAACAGGAGGACGACGATGACAGCGAGCAGCGCACCCTCGAGGAGCGTATGAATGGCGGCTTCGTAGTTGCCGTAGGTGAAATAGACCGAATCATCGATCAGTTCGATCTTCACATTGGGATTTTCGGCTCGCACCTTGTCGAGGTTCTGCGCCACGGTTTCGGCGACGCTGACCTCGCTGGCGCCCTTCGAGCGGAAAACGCCGAAGGTAACGACCGGCGTAGCGTTGAAGCGCGAGAAGGATTTCGGCTCCTCATAAGTGTCCTTGATAACGCCGAGATCGGATAGTTTGACGAAGCGGCCGTTCGGCAGGCCAATGGTCGTATTGGCAAGGTCGGCGACGTTGCGGGCGTCACCGAGAACACGGATCGCCTGTTCGCTGCCCGCCACCTGGCCGCGACCAGAGCCGAGGTCGATGTTGGTGCCGCGCAGCTGCTGGTTCACGCTGGCGGCGGTGATACCATAGGCATTGAGCTTGTCAGGGGTGAGTTCGATGCGTACTTCGCGTTCTGCGCCGCCGTAACGGTCAACACGGCCGATGCCGGCCTGGCCCTGCAGCGAACGTTTGATCGTATCGTCGACGAACCAGGAAAGTTCTTCCAGCGACATCGCAGGCGAGGAAACGGCGAAGGTCTGGATCGCCTGTCCCTCGACATCGACCTTGGAGACGATCGGTGCTTCGGCCGTTGCCGGCAGATCGCTGCGGATGCGGTCGATCGCATCCTTGGTGTCCTGAACGGCCTGTTCGGTCGGCACTTCCATCCGGAACATGACGTTCGTTTGCGAACTGCCGTCGGTGACCGTCGACTGGATTTCGTCGATGCCGGTGATGGAGGCGACCGCGTCTTCGATCTCCTTCGTTACCTGCATTTCGAGTTCAGCCGGCGAAGCGCCGCTCTGCGTTACGCTGATCGAGACGAGCGGCACGTCGATATTGGGAAAACGCGTGATCGGCAGCGAATTAAATGACTGCATGCCGATGAACACCAGCAGGCAGAAGGCCAGCAGCGGCGCAACGGGATTTCGAATGGACCAGGCTGAGAAATTCATCGGATGGTCTCTTTAGTTGGAAGCCGGGGGCTGTTCACGCACCGGCGTGATGTGGTCGCCGTCGCGGACATAAGCGCCCGCCTTGGCTACGACCTCGTCGCCGGTCTTCAATCCATTGACCACCTCGACATAGGCGCCGTCCTGGATGCCGGTCTCGATCTTGGCGAATTTCACCACGCCGTCCTCGACTTTGCGGGCGGAGGAGCCTTCGTTGCCGGTGAGTACTGCGGTCAGGGGAAGCGCTACGCCTTCAGTCTCGCGCACGATGATTTCGGCGCTGCCATACATGCCGGAACGCGCCTTGCTGTCATCATCGATGGAGATATGCACGAGGCCGAGGCGAGTGACCGGATCGACAGTCGGCGAAACCAGGCGTACGGCGCCGGAAAGTTTCTCACGGCTGCCAGAAAGCGAAATCGTTGCCTTTTGGCCGGCCACGATCCTGACAACATCGCTTTCGGCGACCTCAGCGACAAGCTCGATATCGCCGTCGCGGATGATGGTGAACAGCGGATCGCCGTTGCCGGCGGCAATGGCGCCGACCTTGGCGTTCTTCGCCGAGACCGTGCCGGCGACCGGCGTCTTCACATCGGTGCGCGCCAGCTTCAAATCCGCATCGGCGATCTGGCTGTCGAAGACCTTGAGATCCGCTTCGGCGACCTCGATCGCCTGTTCGGCGGAGACGACGCGAGCATTGGCGGCGGCGGCAGTCGCATCGGCCTGTTCGACCTGGGCGGTGGAAACCGTGCCCTTCTTGACCATTTCCTGGGCGCGGGCCTGCTGCTGCCTTGCCTGTTCGGCATTGGCCTGCGCCTCGATGAGCTGGGCGCGCAGCTGGGCGAGGCTTGCCTCGCCCTTGGCCCTCGTCGCCATCATCTGGCTCTTTTCCAGGACCAGCGCGTCATCGTTGAGCGTCGCCAGCGTGCTTTCGGCCTGAACCTTGTCGCCGACATCGGCTTTCAGGGTGCGAATCGAGAGGCCTTCGACCTGCGGCTGGATATAGACTTCTTCGACGGGTTTGACTGTTCCCGTGCCGATGACACGGTCGACGAGGGTGCGATTGACAGCCGTGGTGACGACGATCGCCGGCAGGTTCTGTTGCGGTTTTGCGACCGGCGCTTCCTGCGAAAATGCGGTGGATGCAGCAAGTGCCGCTGCAAAAAGGGTAGAGGCGCCTAGAATTCCAATCGGCTTGCGTGCCATGCGTCTTCGTCCAATCTTATGATAAGGTTGGCCGAACTCGAGCGTCTGCCACTCAGCGCGCGATCAGGCCACTGCCCTTCCTGCATTCTCAGAGGTTTCCGCGGTCCTTTGCCGTCTTCATCCCTCGGCGGCAAATTCGGCTTGTAGGTGGTATCGATTTGCTCGATCTACAAGTCCGGCAGAAAACAATTCCCCATCAGGCGATAATAATTACCATTCCGACGTCAATCAATCACCGCAAGGTTATGTCAACATTACGAAGATTGATCGCGTTCTTACCCCATGACGTTTGACGCCCGATAAATGCGACAGCTGCAAGGCGTTTTTTTTCCACCTCGCACGGAAAAACACGAAACGCGCGGAAAATCTCCCGCGCGTTTCGCTTCGCCGCGTTGACGAACCTACTTGGAAGCGGCGTCGGTGATGTCGTGCGTCCAGGCGCCTGACGGCTCCTTGCTGATGATCTTCTGGTCGAGCAGCGCCTTTGCCGTGCGGGCATAGAGTGCCTCGTCCAGCTTGCCGGAGCTGTCGCCGACCAGTTTGGCGACTTCACCCATCATACGCTTCTGATGGTTCTCGTCCTGGCCGCCGTTGTCCATGACGATCTCGGCGGCTTCGTCGGGATTCTCGGTGGCATATTTCCAGCCCTTCATCGAAGCGCGGACGAACTTGACCATCTTCTCCTTGAAGGCGGGGTCCTTCAGCTTGTCTTCCATCGCATAGAGACCGTCTTCAAGAAGGTCGTTGCCCATTTCAGTGTAGTTGAAGACCGTCAGTTCTTCCGGCTTGAAGCCGGCATCGATCGCCTGCCAGTATTCGTTATAAGTCATGACGGAGATGCAGTCGGCCTGCTTCTGGACAAGCGGCTGCACGTCGAAGCTCTGCTTCAGCACGGTGACGCCGTTCGGACCGCCTTCTGTGGACAGGCCGAGCTTGTTCATCCAGGCGAAGAAGGGATACTCGTTGCCGAAGAACCAGACGCCGAGCGTGTGGCCCTTGAAGTCGGCTTCGGTCTTGACCGGGCCATCCTTGCGGCAGACCATTTCCAGGCCCGCCTTCTGGTAGGGCTGGGCGATGTTAACGAGCGGAACGCCCTTTTCGCGGGCAACAAGGGCGCCACCCATCCAGTCGACGATGACATCGGCGCCACCGCCGGCGATCACCTGCTCGGGGGCGATATCAGGGCCACCCGGCTTGATGTCGACGTCGAGGCCTTCTTCCTTATAGAAGCCCTTGTCCTTGGCGACGTAGTAACCGCCGAACTGGCTCTGCGTGACCCATTTCAGCTGCAGCACCACCTTGTCGGCGGCCATGGCATGGGCCGATGCAAGCGACATCGCGCTCGCCATCATTGCAACCATCAACTTTCTCATTTTTTATCCTTACCCTCTGAAGTTATGCCCGGACCCGTTTCTGGAGCCCGCGCGCGCCTAGCCACCACGGATAGACGGATGCCAGAACGTCACCGCCCGTTCGGTCAGGGCGATGATGCCATAGAAGATCGAGCCGGCCAGCGCCGCGACGGCGATTTCCGCCCAGACCATGTCGACATTCATGCGGCCGATCTCGGTGGAGATGCGGAAGCCCATGCCGACGATCGGCGTTCCGAAGAATTCCGCAACGATGGCACCAATCAGCGCCAGCGTCGAGTTGATCTTCAGTGCGTTGAAAATGAAGGGCATTGCTGAGGGAAGCCTGAGCTTCAGCAGTGTCTGCCAATAGCCGGACGCATAGGTGCGCATCAGGTCGCGCTCCATGTTCCCTGAGGCGGCAAGGCCGGCGACGGTATTCACCAGCATGGGGAAGAAGGTCATGATGATGACGACGGCGGCCTTCGACGGCCAATCGAAGCCGAACCACATGACCATGACAGGGGCGACGCCGATGATCGGCAGGGCCGAAACCATGTTGCCGATCGGAAGAAGGCCGCGGCGCAGGAAGGCGATGCGGTCGGCCAGCACCGCGACGACGAAGCCGCTGAGGCAGCCGAGGATATAACCGATCAGCACCGCCTTGAAGATCGTCTGTCTGACGTCTGCGCCGAGGATCGGCAGCGATGCCATGAACCGCGCGCCGATGGCGCTCGGCGGCGGCAGCAGGATGAAGGGAACGCCGGCGCCACGCGTGACCGCCTCCCAGAGAATGAGGATCCAGGCGCCGAAGATTGCTGGGATCAGGAGCTGGAGCGCCGACTTGCCGGACGTTGTGACGGGCTGCAGCTTCGACAGCTCGGTGACGCATCGCCAGGCAAGCAGCCAGCAGGCGAACAGCAGCAGGAAGAAGGCCCGCGTCGCCGCACCATCGTTGCCGGAAAGAGCCGAAAGCAGCATCCAGGCGGCGCCATGCGCGCCGATAAACAGCACGGTGGCCCGATAGGCCGGCGGCTGCGGCGCTAGAGACAGCAGGGCAGCCGCGATGATGATGATGAAAATGAGGGTTGCCGTGCCATCGGTGAGGGGTCGCGTCGCGCCGTCGGCCAGGAGCGGCGGGGCCATCAGTGCTCCGATGCAGAGGAGGAGGGCGACGACGCCTTGCCAGGAGAAGGTCAAATGTCTCATGCCGGCCTCCCGCCCATGGCGCGGTCAACGATTTTCGCCGCAACGCCGACAATCGCGACCAGGATGCCGGCAAGCAGCGATCCGGCGACGAGGGCGGCCCAGATATCGATGGTCTGGCTGTAATAGGAGCCGGCGAGCAGCTTCGAGCCGATGCCGGCGACAGCACCCGTCGGTAACTCGCCGACGATGGCGCCGACGAGGCTGGCGGCAATCGCTACCTTCATCGAGGTGAAGAGGAAAGGGATCGAGGCTGGAACGCGCAGCTTCCAGAAAGTCTGCATCGGGCTGGCATAATAGGTGCGCATCAGGTCGAGATGCATGATCTCAGGCGAACGCAACCCTTTCACCATGCCGACGGCGACCGGAAAGAAGGAGAGGTAGGTGGAGATCAGCGCCTTCGACACGAGCCGGGAAGCGTCGGAATCGAGATTGAGGAGATGTGCAATAGCATTGTCGCCGGTCAGCACGTTATAGGAGATGATGACGATCATCGGTGCGATGGCGAGGATCGGTATGGTCTGGCTGGCCACCAGCCAGGGCATCAGCGAGCGGTCCATGGCGCGGTTGTGGACGATCAGCACGGCGAGAAGGATGCCGAGCAGCATGCCGAAGCCAAAGCCGAGCAGGGTGGAGGAGAGCGTTACCCAGCTGTGATAGACGAGGCTGCGGTTGCTCGAAAGGCTGCGCAGAAATGTGTTCTCGTAGACGTTCTGCGCCACCTGATGCGGCGCCGGCAGGACCGGCTTCGGCTGCGCCAGCGTCTTGCCGATGAATTCGAGGGTCGAAGGTGTGACGCCGGCGCGGCCGTCCATGTCGCGCTGGAATGGCGCGTTCATGAGGATGGCGGCGACATACCAGATGACGACGAGGGCCAGCAGGATGGTGGTGACGGGGACGATCTTATCCTTGAACGTGTCGGGCTTCATGCTACGCGCTCCTTCAAAAATGGCGCGGCATATTTCTCGACGGTGAGAAACACGTAATCGGGTCCATCAAGTACTTGGGCATTGTCGAAGCGCAGCACTTTGAAACCCTCGTTGCGCAGGAATGCATCCCTGGCAAGATCGTGGCGGCGGCCGTCGGCAGTCTCGTGGCTGTCACCGTCGACCTCGACGATCAGTCGTGCTGAAAGCCAAGCGAAATCGGCGATATAGGGGCCTATCGGCGTCTCGCGCCTGAATCGGGCACCATAGGGCCTGAGATCGCGAAGCATATCCCACATGGCAGCCTCCGCCTTTGTCAGCTCACGGCGGAGCCGTTTTGCCGTTTGGCGGGTTTTGAGGCTGATGTTTGAGTGTGGCATCTAGACCCCTCCCCAACCCCTCCCCACAAGGGGGAGGGACTTAACGGTCGAACCCGCGGGTGGCGGCAGCGCTCTCCCGCGACATTCCATGGAGAATTCAGCGAGCGCCGCGTGTTTGCCCCTCCCCCTTGTGGGGAGGGGTTGGGGAGGGGTCTTGCCAAACAACACGCGCCCGCTCCTCATGCGTGTCCCGTCCTCAGTCCCTCGCGAACGCGGTGGGCAATCTCCAGGAACTCGGGGGTTTCGCGGATGTCGAGTGGGCGCTCGGCCGGCAGGGTCGAGTCGATCACATCGGTCACCCGGCCCGGTCGCGGAGACATCACCACGATCTTGGTCGAGAGATAGACCGCCTCGGGGATGGAATGGGTGACGAAGCAGATCGTCTTGTTCGTACGGGTCCAGAGTTTCAGCAGCTCTTCATTCAGATGGTCGCGGACGATCTCGTCCAAGGCGCCGAAGGGCTCATCCATCAGCAGCAGGTCCGCGTCGAAGGCGAGTGCGCGGGCGATCGAGGCCCGCTGCTGCATGCCGCCGGAAAGCTGCCAGGGGAATTTCTTCTCGAAGCCCGAAAGACCGACGAGATCGAGCGCTTCGGCGATGCGCCGCGTCCGCTCGGCGCCGGAATAGCCCATAATCTCCAAGGGCAGAGCGATGTTGTTTTCGATGGTGCGCCAGGGATAGAGCGCCGGCGCCTGGAAGACATAACCGTAGGCGCGGGCCTTGCGCGCCTCCTCCGGTGTCATGCCGTTGATCGAGATCTCGCCCGAGGTGCTCTTTTCGAGATCGGCGATGACACGCAGGAAGGTGGTCTTGCCGCAGCCCGACGGGCCGATGAAAGAGACGAAATCGCCCTTGCGGACATCGAGATTGACATTGCTCAGTGCACTCACCGGGCCATCATTGGCCTGGTAGGTGAGACAGAGATCCTTGGCGGATACGACGGAGGGTGCTTGCATCAATGCGACCAGTCTTGTTTTCCCCGCTTGAACGCGGTTTGCGTGCTATCATTACCGCCGGTTTTATCGACGACACACTCCATGGAGGATGAGGATGGACGTGACATCAAAGCCCACCTGCCACATCGTTCGCCCCAATCATGCCTATGACGGCAAGCAGGGGCTGAGCTATTTCGCAGGCATCGCCGCCGAAACGGTCGGCGCCAAGGGCATCTGCATGCATCTTTTGACGATCCCGCCCGGCGTGCGCGCCAAGGCGCATCTGCACGAGGCGCACGAGACGGCGATCTACATGCTCTCCGGCGAGGCTCATACCTGGTACGGAGACCGGCTCGAGCATCACGTCATCGTTCATGCCGGCGAACTTTTCTATATCCCGGCCGGCGTGCCGCACCTGCCGGCCAACCTCAGCAGCACGCCGTGCACAGCGATCATCGCGCGCACCGATCCGAACGAGCAGGAAAGCGTCGTGCTTCTGCCGGAGTTGGACGCTTTGGTGCCGGCGTGAGGTCATTGGCATAGAGGCAGCGGTCCCCGATTGATGGCCGTATCGTCATGCGCCATCGTCATACGCCGCTTGCCGGAATGCCGCTACGCGTCACCTTGCGCGGTGCGGTGATATCCTTCCACTGGGAAAGCGCCTTGCTGACGGCCGTGACCGGCTCGCGCCTGACGAATTCGCCGTGGCCCTGGCGGGTCTTGATCGCGCCTTCCTCGATCGCGAGGACGCCGCGCGTCAGCGTATAGCGCGGCAGGCCGGTCACTTCCTTGCCTTCGAAGACGTTGTAGTCGATCGCCGACTGCTGGGCTTTGGACGAAATGGTCTTGGAACGTTGCGGGTCCCAGACGACGATATCGGCATCGGCGCCGACAAGGATTGCGCCCTTCTTGGGATAGATGTTGAGGATCTTGGCGATGTTGGTCGATGTGACGGCGACGAATTCGTTCATCGTCAGCCGCCCGGTGTTGACACCATGCGTCCAGAGCATCGGCATGCGGTCTTCGAGGCCGCCGGTGCCGTTCGGGATCTTGGTGAAATCGCCAACGCCGAAGCGCTTCTGCGCCGTGGTGAAGGCGCAATGGTCAGTGGCGACGACCTGCAGCGAGCCGGAGGCGAGACCTGCCCAGAGCGAATCCTGATGCTGCTTGTTGCGGAAGGGCGGCGACATCACCCGGCGGGCCGCATGATCCCAGTCGGGATTGGAATATTCGCTCTCGTCGAGCGTCAGGTGCTGGATCAGCGGTTCGCCATAGACGCGCATGCCCTTGCTGCGCGCACGGCGGATCGCCTCGTGCGCCTGTTCGCAAGAGGTGTGGACGATATAGACCGGGCAGCTGGCCATGTCGGCGATCATGATGGCGCGGTTGGTCGCTTCACCTTCGACTTCGGCGGGCCGGGAATAGGCGTGCGCCTCGGGGCCGTTATTGCCCTCGGCGAGCAGCTTTGCCGACATCGAGGCGACGACGTCGCCGTTTTCGGCGTGCACTAGCGGCAGGGCGCCGAGTTCGGCGCAGCGCTGGAAGGAGGCGAACATTTCGTCATCGTCGACCATCAGCGCGCCCTTATACGCCATGAAGTGCTTGAAGGTGTTGATGCCCTTGTCGCGGACGATGGTCTCCATTTCCTTGAAGACCTGCTCACTCCACCAGGTGACTGCCATGTGGAAGGAATAATCGCAATTGGCGCGGGTCGATTTGTTGTCCCACATGGTCAGCGCTTCGAGCAGCGACTGGCCGGGAGCGGGCAGGGCAAAATCAACCACCATGGTGGTGCCGCCGGAAAGGGCGGCGCGCGTGCCGCTTTCGAAATCGTCGGAGGAATAGGTGCCCATGAAGGGCATTTCGAGATGAGTGTGCGGATCGATGCCGCCGGGCATGACGTAACAGCCCGTGGCATCCAGCGTCTCGTCGCCCGAGAGATTCTGCCCGATCTCGATGATCTTGCCGCCGTCGATTTTCACGTCAGCCTTGTAGGTGAGGTCGGCCGTGACGATGGTGCCGTTCTTGATGACTGTGGTCATGATCATTCCCCGTTCTTGTCTGCAGTTTGGGCCGGCGAATAGAAGCCGAGCAGTTCTGAGCTGACCTCGATCCGGCCCTGCAAGGCAGCTAGAATCGTTTCGAGTACTGAGCGACGTTCGCGCGAGATTTCCCGATTCCAGAAGCGTAGGACGGAATAGCCATTCACATTGAGCCATTCAGTTCGGCGCTGATCCGACGTGCTATCGGCATGCTGGAAGCCGTCGACTTCGACGATCAATCGTTGTTCACGACAGAGGAAATCGACGATGAATGGGCCGAGGGGAACTTGCCTTGCAAACTTATAGCCATTCAAGCGGCGGGCGCGGAGGTCGCTCCAGAGGTGGTATTCCTCTTCAGTTTCTTTGCGGCGAAGCGTTCTGGCCTGGTCGGTCTTGTTGGTGCGATGTTTCCGGATATCCTGCTTGATAATTTTCGTCGCGCCCGGAGCCCCCTCATCCGCCCTTCGGGCACCTTCTCCCCGAGGGGAGAAGGGGGAGACCGCGACGTCTACCGATCCCTTCTCCCCAGCGGGGAGAAGGTGGCCCGAAGGGTCGGATGAGGGGGCTCCGGGCTCGACATAAGCCATCACACCACAATCTCCGCCGTCTCGACCACCGCATGAAACAGCACATCGGCGCCCGCCGTCGCCCATTCCTTGGAGATTTCTTCCGCCTCGTTATGCGAGAGCCCGCCGACGCAGGGGCACATGACCATCGTCGCAGGTGCCACTTTGGCGGCCCAGCAGGCGTCATGGCCGGCGCCGGAGATGATGTTCATGTGGCTGTAGCCGAGCCGCTCGGCGGCTTCGCGCACCGACGTGACCAGTTTCGGATCGAAGGTGATCGGTTCGAAGTGGCCGATCGCCTCGATGGAACAGCCGACGCCGAGTGCATTGGTGATCTCAGGCGCCTTTGCCTCGATCTTTGCCCGCATACGGTCGAGCTTCTCCTTGTCGGGCGAGCGGATGTCGACGGTGAAGACCACCTTCCCGGGTAGCACGTTGCGGGAATTCGGCGAGAAGAACACCTGGCCGACACCGCCGACGGCACCCGGCTGTTCGCCCATCGCCACGTCCTGGACCATTTCCAGAATGCGGGCCATGGCGAGGCCGGCATTGACGCGCAGGTTCATCGGCGTCGAGCCGGTATGGGCTTCCTTGCCGGTCAGTGTGAATTCCAGCCACCAGAGGCCCTGGCAATGGGTGACGACGCCGATCTGCTTTTCCTCGGCTTCGAGGATCGGTCCCTGCTCGATGTGATATTCGAAATAGGCGTGCATCTTGCGGGCGCCGACCTCTTCGTCGCCGACCCAGCCGATACGCTTCAATTCGTCGCCGAACAGATTGCCCTCGGGGTCCCTGCGATTATAGGCAAAGTCCAGGCTGTGCACGCCGGCGAAGACGCCTGACGCCAGCATGGCAGGGGCAAAACGCGCGCCTTCCTCATTCGTCCAATTGGTGACGACGATCGGATGTTTGGTCTTGATGCCGAGATCGTTCATCGTGCGCACGACTTCGAGGGCCGCAAGCACGCCGAGCACGCCGTCATATTTGCCGCCGGTCGGCTGGGTATCGAGATGCGAGCCGACATAGACCGGCAAGGCATCGGGATCGGTGCCGGGGCGGGCGGCGAACATCGTGCCCATCCGGTCGACACCCATGGTCAAACCGGCATCGTCACACCATCTTTTGAAAAGACTGCGGCCCTGCGCATCGGCATCTGTCAGTGTCTGGCGGTTGTTGCCGCCTGCTATGCCGGGGCCGATCTTCGCCATGTCCATGAGACTGTCCCAGAGACGGTCGCCATTGACGCGCATGTTCTCGCCTGGTGCTGCCACCATTCTTTATGCCCTCACCTGTTTGCGGCAGTCATGCAAAGAGGCATGCCCGCTCGTTCCCGTGGTCCTTTCCTGCGCCCCCTTATTGGTTTTGTCGAGCGCCGGAAAATCGCCAGTTGCCTTTGTTTTACATCTGACGGATAATTTGACCGATTGGTAAACATTACAACTTCCATCGCCGGGCTCAAGACGAAAATCACGAAAATTGCCGATAAAAATGCGGGCAGTTGCTCAAGGAAGCGGCGAGGGTCGTCCCTAGCCAAAACTTGAGCGAAGAAGTTGAATTTCAAGGGGAAACGACAGCCTGTGACAATACCGAGAGCAGCGAAAACCCTGAGGCGGACGCGAATCCAGGAAGAGAAGGAAGAGCAGATCCTGGAAGCTGCGCTCGATGTGTTTTCGGCAAGCGGCTTTCGCGGCTCGACAATCGATCAGATTGCCGAAGTGGCCGGCATGTCGAAACCCAACTTGCTCTATTATTTCCGCACCAAGGAAGCCATGCACCGGGCGCTGATCGACCGGGTACTTTACACTTGGCTGGAGCCGCTCCGCGCCTTCGACGCCGAAGGCAATCCAGAGACGGAAATCCGCAGCTACATCCGCCGCAAGCTGGAGATGGCCCGCGATTTTCCCCGCGAGAGCCGGCTCTTCGCCAACGAGGTGCTGCAGGGCGCGCCACATATCGAAGACGAGTTGAAGGGGCCGCTGAAGGAACTGGTCGACGAGAAGGCGGAGGTCATCCGCGCCTGGGCGACATCAGGCAAGATCGTCAAATGCGATCCCTACCACCTGATCTTCTCCATCTGGTCGACGACGCAGCATTACGCGGACTTCGACGTTCAGGTGCGTGCTGTGCTGGGGCAGGAACATTCGGGCGAGGGGCGCTTCGAGGATGCGGCGCGGTTTCTGGAACAGCTCTTCATCGGTGGGCTGCGACCGGATACCCTTGGAGGATGAGGCTTTACCCTCTCCTCGGAAGCGACACCCGGGCAAGAATATGCGTCATGCCCTCCATCGTATAAGGCTTCTGCAGCACGGGCGCGTCGGAGTGGCTACTCGCCTGAGCGATGCCCTCCCCATACCCCGTGGCAAATAAGAAGGGCACGCCGTCAGCAGCCACTCGATCGGCAATCCCGAAACTCGTCTCATCGCCAAGATCGACGTCAAGAAGCGCCAGATCGAAGGACTGTCCGGTCAGGATCTCAATCGCTTCGGCGACACTTGGCGCCGTTGCCACGTCGGCGCCTAAACGGCGCAGGATATCCTCGCCATTCATGGCGACGACTAGATTGTTTTCCACCAGGGCGCTGCAAAGTGACATGCTGACGTTTTTCCGAGTGATATGGCGGCCGCCCACAGTGGACGGTGAATGAGCGGATGTACTGCGCCATCGCGTTATTTCCAGAGAAACGCCTAGGAATAACATGGGTTTCTAGTCGCTCGCAGACCCGCGGCGAGCGCTTCAGCCCATCATTGCCGGCAATCCCGCAGCGAGCGTATCGATCGCGAGCCGCACCTTCGGCAGCATGACCGGTGAGCGCAGCCAAACGGCATGGGCATCGGAGATATTGGCCGGTTCGTGCTTCAATACCTGAATGAGCCGGCCCGCCAGCACCTCCTCGCGGACCAGCCAGCAGGGCAGCCAGGCAAGACCGCGCCCGGCGACGGCGGCATCGGAAATCGAAGCGAGGTCGTCGAGCCGAAGTCGCGCCTTTGGCACCAGCCGCCGCCCGGGATCAGCCGCAGTCGGAAAGATCCAACCTTTGTCATCATCGCCCCGCCTGTAGACGATGCCCTCATACCGCGGAATATCGAAGACCGTCTGCGGTGCGCCATGTTTTTCCAGATAGGCGGGCGATGCGCAGACGGTCATGCGCTGGCGCGCGATCGCCCGGGCCATCAGATCCGGATTGTCCTTCAGCGGTCCGTTGCGGATGACAAGATCGAACCCGTCCTCGAGCAGGTCGACGATACGGTCGTTGAAGGAAAGGTCGAGTTCGAGGTTCGGATGTTCATCGAGCAGGCGTGCGAGGATCGGCGCGATGCAGTGGCGGCCGAAAAGCACGGGCATCGAGATGCGCAATCGGCCGCGCACGTCACGCCGGCCGGATTCCAGCATGGCTTCCCCGAGGCGGATTTCCTCGATCGCCCGCAGGCAGCGCTCGTAGAAGAATCGGCCTTCCTCGGTAAGGCTCTGCATGCGTGTCGTACGGTTGAAGAGGCGCACGCCGAGACGCTGTTCCAGACGTGCGATCGTCTTGCCGACGGCCGAACGCGTGAGATGGAGCCGCTCGGCGGCAGCCGAAAAGCCACCAGCCTCGACGGCTTCGACGAAGATCGAGATACCCTTCAGCTGTTCCATTTGTTTCCTCTTTGGAACCATTCTGGTGAATTAATATCGCAACTGGTGCGAAATATTCAACGATATCCTTGTGCTCCCTGCAATGGACAAGGAGCAAGGCAATGCAAACAACACGGCAATGGCAGATCGACGCGGTTGGACCGGAGCGCCAGCTGACGATCGGCGAGCGGAGGCTCGAGCCGGTTTCGGGAAACAGGGTTCTGGTGCGGACGGAAGCCGTTTCGCTCAATTTCCGCGACCGACTGGTGATGGAGAGCGGCATGGGGTTGCCGCTGCAATTTCCCTTCGTGCCGGCTTCCGATATGGCGGGGGTCGTCGAGGCAGTCGGACCGGAGGTCAGCCGTTTCAAGCCGGGCGATCGGGTCATCTCGACGTTTTCGCCCGACTGGATCGACGGACGCGGGTTAGGCGATGCGCGCACGCCGCCTTACAAGACGCGCGGCGGCTTTTATCCCGGCGTCCTCTCGCAATACACCGTGCTTTCCGAAGAATGGTATTCAGGCGCGCCTAACACGCTCGATGCGGCGCAGGCGAGCACCTTGCCCTGCGCCGGGCTGACTGCCTGGTTCGCACTGATCGAACGCGGCGGTCTGAAGGCCGGCGACAAGGTGCTGGTGCAAGGCACAGGCGGGGTGGCGCTCTTCGGTCTGCAGATAGCCAAGGCCCATGGTGCGGAGGTCTTCATCACATCAGGCAGCGCGGAGAAGCTCGGCCGCGCCGTTGCCCTCGGCGCCGATCACGCGATCAATCGCCATGAGGGCGACTGGGTTGAGCAACTCTATCAGTTGACCGGCGGCTATGGGGCCGATCACGTGCTTGAGATCGTCGGCGGCCCACATCTCGGCCAGGCGCTGAAGGCGGTGGCGATCAATGGCCGCATTTCCGTAATCGGCGTGTTCGAGGGATTCGAGGTTTCCGGCCCGACCGGGCCGTTGCTGCTCAAGGCGCCTGTTGTGCAGGGCATTTCCGTCGGCCATCGCCGTGCGCTTGAAGATCTGGTGCGGGCAATCGACCAGACCGGGCTGAAGCCTGTGATCGACAAGCGTTATGCCTTCGACGAATTCCCTGAGGCGCTCGATCATCTCTATCGCGGGCCTTTCGGCAAGGTGGTCGTCGAGTTCTGACGATCGCGATTTTCCTGTCTCCCCGCTGCATGATTGTAGGGGGAGACGGCCATCAGGCGGCAGCAGGGACGCCCTGTTCGAAGGCGAAGCTTTCATCGGCCCAGCCGGTCATGCCGCCGATCATCAGCTTGGCCTGGAGCCCGAGATTGGCGAGGCGGAAGGCGGCCTTGTCGGCGCCGTTGCAATGCGGGCCGGCGCAATAGACGGCGAAGAGTGTATCGCTTGCCCATGCTGACATTCGGTGCGCCGTCATCTTGCCGTGCGGCAGGTTGATGGCGCCGGGAATATGGGACTCCGCGAAGAGCTGCGGCGAGCGCACGTCGAGGAGAACGAAATCGACGTTGCCGACCGCAAAGGCGGCATGCACATCCGAGCAGTCGGTTTCGAAAGCGAGCTTGGCGGCAAAGTGAGCGACAGCGGCATCCGGAGCTGCAGCAGGTGTTTGGGAAACGGGGCTTGGCATCGGTCTTCCTTTTTCTGAAGTTGCCGCCTGGTATCGCCGATGCTAGAGCTTTGCGAAATTGGCCATCATGTCTGGCAGCGTAAAGATCATGCCAAACTCATTGCCGCAGCAGACGAAAGGACCGCTGGTCGCCGCACTTGCCTATGACGGGCTCTGCACCTTCGAATTCGGCATCGCCTACGAGGTCTTCGGCCTGCCACGGCCGGAAATGGGCGAAGGCTGGTATCGCTTCTCAGTCTGCGGCATCGAACCGGGTCCGCTTCGCGCAGCGGGAGGGCTGACGGTCGCAGTCGACCAGGGACTGGAAGTGCTTGACGAAGCGGACCTGATCGTCGTGCCGGGCTGGCGGTCGATCGATGCCGTCGTTCCCGAGCCGCTTGTTTCAGCGCTCAAGGCAGCGCATCAACGCGGCGCACGGATCATGTCGCTTTGCTCGGGTGTTGCCGTTCTTGCCGGGTCGGGCCTGCTAACGAACCGCAGGGCGACGACGCATTGGCGTTATGTCGCCTCGATCGCCGCGCGTTATCCCGATATCGCACTCGATGCCGACGTTCTCTACATAGACGAGGGCAGTCTGCTGACGGCAGCGGGCAGTGCTGCCGGCATCGATCTCTGCCTGCATGTGGTGCGCGGCGATTTCGGTTCGGAAGCAGCAAACAGCGTTGCAAGACGCCTCGTCGTGCCGCCGCACCGCGAAGGCGGACAGGCGCAGTTCATTCACGCGCCGGTTCCTGAGGAACGCGAGGGCATCCGCTTGGGGCCGCTGATCGAATGGATGCGCGAAAGCCTTTCCGAGGATCAGCCGATCAGCCTGCTTGCGAAAAGAGCGGGCATGAGCATGCGCACCTTCCAGCGGCGCTTCGAAGCGACGACGGGCCTCAGCGTCGGCGAATGGCTGCTCACGGAGCGGCTGCGGCATGCCCGCGACCTGCTGGAGAAGGAACTTGCTGTTTCGCTCGACGACATCGCCGCCGCCAGCGGCTTTGGAACACTGGCAACCATGCGGCATCATTTTCGCAGGCGGCTCGGGACAAGCCCTCATGCCTATCGAAAATCATTCGGTGGCTAAGGCATCCTTTGCCTGCATTTAACCTAAATGGCCGCTCTCGATCGCATCTCGAGATGGCGCGTGATGATGAGCGACATCTCAGCGCGCTCCGAGACAGCAAGAGCTGACTGAAACGGCGCGATGTCCGCCGGCCGGGAACTTCAATGGCGCCGGGTTGTTGCGCAGAAAGGGTAAATCGAAAGGACGCTTCGACTATGACAACCAATCTCGAGGATGCTGTTGTCGTCATTACCGGCGCATCGAGTGGTATCGGTCAAGCCGCAGCCGAGGCATTCGCCAGGCGGGGTAGCAGGCTGGTGCTCGCGTCGCGCAACGGTGCCGCATTGGAAAAAGTGGCAGAGGTCTGCCGCCGCCTCGGCGGCGAGGCCACTTCAGTTGTTGCGGATGTCACCGACCCCGATGCAGTCAAGGCTCTTGCCTCGAAAGCTGCCTCGTTCGGCAAGATCGATGTCTGGGTCAGCAATGTCGGCGTCGGCGCGGTTGGTCGGTTCGAGGAGACGCCAATTGAGGCGCATGAGCAGGTCATCCGCGCGAACTTGCTGGGACATATCAACGACGCACACGCGGCTCTCCCGGTGTTTCTACGCCAGGGTACGGGCGTATTCATCAATATGATTTCGCTCGGCGGTTTTGCAGCGGCGCCGTTCGCCACAGCCTACAGCGCCAGCAAGTTCGGGCTTCGCGGATTTTCCGAGGCCTTACGGGCGGAGGTGGCGGATAAGCCTCGCATTCATATCTGTGACATTTACCCCGCCTTCGTCGACACCCCCGGCCTGATGCATGGTGCCAACTATGTCGGCCGGAAGGTCTCCGCGCCGCCGCCGCTGATCGATGCCCGGCGCGTTGCCGAAGCCATAGTCCAGGTGGCAAAACACCCGCGAGCAACGACCACCGTTGGCGCAGTAACCAATGCAACACGTCTCGCTCACCTGCTGGCGCCAAACCTGGCGGCGCGTTTGCTCGGCCGCTTCATGGCCGCCTATTTCAACCGAGCATCACCTGTCGCGAAAAGCGACGGTAATCTCTATCGGCCTTCCCAGGACACGGCGCATATCGATGGCGGGTTACGCTCGCGCTCGCGGCCATCGCTGTCGACGCCTCTGATGCTGGGCCTTGCAGCCCTTGCTTCCATCGCGGTCGGCGCGGCCATTGCATCGAGAGGCAGCCGGCGCCAGTCTCTTTCGCTGCCCCGGCGCTTGCGATAGCCGAGAAGATCGCAGCACCGAGCACTATCAAAAAGCCCGAGCAACTGTGACCGGATCCCAGCTTCACCTAGACGCTATGGCGAAGGCCTCGTAGGGGCTGAGTTCAATGGTCTCGTTGATCTTGTGCACCGGTTCATAGTTGCAAATGAGACATTCTCCGTTCATCCCGAGCTCCGATGGCAAACTCAGCCCAATGTGCCGCGGGGTGAAATTAGCGATGACAATCATCCGTGTCCTGTCGAATGTACGGGTATAGACGAAGACATCAGGATGTTGGTCGAGCCAGGATCGGTATTCCCCGTAGACGATGACAGGGCAGGTCTTCCGGAGCGCGATCAGTTTGCGATAGTGGTTCCAGATCGACTTCTCGTCTCCGATGGCCGCTTCGGCGTTGACCTTCGGATAATTGGGATTGACCTCGATCCAGGGTACGCCGGTCGAAAAACCGCCATAGGGGGCCGCACTCCATTGCATCGGTGTGCGGGCGTTATCGCGACCGTTCTCGTTTGCTCCGCGAATAAACTCTTCTGGGGAAAGGCCGGCCTCCACGTGCAGCCTGTGCATGTTGAGGGTTTCGATGTCCCGGTACTGATCGATGGAGGTGAAGGGGACGTTTGTCATTCCGATTTCCTCGCCCTGATAGACGAAGGGCGTGCCTTTCAGCAGATGCAGCACGGTGGCCAGCATCTTGGCCGACTCGATATGATAGCCGGTCACGTCGCCGTAGCGGGAGACGGCGCGCGGCAGATCGTGATTGCCCCAGAAGAGCGAATTCCACCCGTCTTCCGATAGAGCAAGCTGCCATTTGCTCAGGACGGTCTTGAGATTCACAAGGTCGAACGGTTTCGGGCGCCATTTGCCATAGACCGCGTCCCATTGCTGGGTGACGTGCTCGAACTGGAAGATCATCGAGAGTTCTTGGCGGTCGCGTCCGGAATAGAGGAGGGCTGCACCGGGAGTGGCGCTCCAGGCTTCGCCGACCGTCAGGATATCGCGGCTGCCAAAGGTCTTGGCATTCATCTCCTGCAGATAGTCGTGCAGATGCGGTCCGTCCTTTATAAGCTCCTGGTCCACCTGCTTGCCGATATAATCAATGACATCCATGCGAAAGCCGGCAATGCCTCGCTCAAGCCACCAGTTCATCATGTCATAGATTTCCGCCCGCACCCTTTCGTTCTCCCAGTTGAGATCCGGCTGGCGGCGAGAAAACATATGCAGGTAATATTCGCCTGTTGCCGGGTCGAGCGTCCAGGCCGGTCCGCCGAAGGAGGACTTCAGGCCGTTCGGCGGTCCTCCGTCCGGCGCAGGTTTGCGCCAGATGTAGAAGTCGCGGAATGGGTTGTCCGAACCGTGACGGGATTGAAGAAACCACGGATGCTCGTCCGATGTGTGGTTGACGACGAGGTCGAGCATGATGCCGATTTCTCGGTCTTTCGCCTCAGCCACCAGCCGGTCGAAATCTTGGAGCGTGCCAAACTCGGGGGCAATGTCCCGGTAGTCCGATATGTCATAACCATTGTCGTCCATCGGCGACTTGTAGATCGGCGACAGCCAGATGATGTCGATCCCGAGCTTTTTCAGGTAGTCGAGCTTTGAGGTGATGCCGGGGATATCGCCAATGCCGTCTCCGTTGGAATCGCAAAAGCTGCGCGGATAGACCTGGTATACAGTTGCGGTATGCCACCATTTCGGTTGGAGAGGTGATCGCTCGGGACCTGCCAGCGGTGTCGTGGAGTAATCCATCGGAGGCTTCCTATCTGTTGGGGATATCGGGAAAACACTGGTGATGTCTGCAGGTTCCACCGGGCCAGACCTTCCTTCCGCATCCCCCGGCATCCTTGGACTTGGCGCAATCCGAGGAACCCCCTCCTTCCGGGACCGTTAGAAGGGGTGGCAACAGAGATTATCGGGAGACCGTCGCGGTGCCGAACCGAAGCAGCAGCTGGTATGAGGAGGCGGTGATCTACAGCATCGATGTCGAGAAATTCGCCGATGGCAATGGTGACGGCATTGGCGACTTCGCGGGCCTGACGGAAAAGCTGGCCTACCTTTCGGAACTCGGAATTACCTGCATCTGGCTACTGCCGTTTTATCGCAGTCCGGATCGCGACAATGGTTATGACGTCAGCGATTTCTATTCGATCAATCCAAAGGTGGGAACGCTTGACGATTTCCTGACATTTCTGCACGGTGCCGGTGAGCATGGCATTCGGGTGATCATGGACCTCGTCGTCAATCATACATCCGATCAGCATCCCTGGTTCCAGGCCGCTAGGCGGGATGACGAGACGCGCTACCGCAGTTATTATGTCTGGAGCCCCGATCCTGCACCTGTCGCTTCAGGGGCCAAATCGATTTTTCCGGGCGAAGTGGACAGCCTCTGGACCTATGATGAGGTGGCGAGGGCCTATTATTTCCATAGCTTCTACGAGTTTCAGCCCGAATTGAACGCTGCAAATCCGCAGGTGCGCGAAGAAATATTGCGCATCGTCGATTACTGGATCGCATTCGGCGTCAGCGGGTTCAGGCTGGACGCCGCCCCGCTCATCATCGCCGATAAAGGACTTGAGCATGCCAATCCTCGCGATCCCCACGGCATCCTGAGGCAGATCGGCAGCTATCTGCAAAGCAGGCGATCGGGTGGTGTGCTCCTCGGAGAAGTCAATCTTCCGCCGGAAGCTTCCGACGCCTTTTTTGGCGAAGGAGACCAACTCCAGCTTCTGCTCAACTTCATGCTTGCCTGCTATCTCTTCGCAGGCCTCGCTGGGGAAGACGCGGCCTCGATCAATCAGGGACTGAGCCTGCTTCCGGAGCCACCGCCCGGTTGCGCATGGGTTAATTTCCTGCGCAATCTCGATGAGCTCGATTTTTCCCGAGTTCCCGCGGATTTGAAGAAGAACGTCTTCGACGCCTTCGCTTCGAAGGAAGAAATGCAGGCATTCGGCCGCGGCATCCGCCGTCGCGTTGCGCCCATGTTGGGCGGCGACCAACGACGGACGGAACTCGCCTTCAGCATCATCTTTTCTCTGAGCGGGCCGCCGCTTATCGTCTACGGCGACGAGATCGGTATCGGCGAGGACCTTTCCCAGCCCGGACGCAATGCAGTGAGGGTACCGATGCAATGGTCGGCGGAGAGGAATGCCGGTTTCTCCAGTGCCGACGCCGGAAAACTGTGTCAGCCGATCGTCTCGGACGGGCCGTTTTCCTACAAGAAAGTCAATGTTGTCGACCAATTCAATGATCCTAATTCCCTGTTGAACAAGATCAGGCGTTTTATTTCTCTTCGCAGGAATCAGCCGATCTTCACAAAAGGGCGGCTGGTGAGATTGAGCGCCGAGGATCCGGCTGTTTTGGTCCACGGCTTTGAAGACGCCGGGTCGCTTCTGCTGCTCGTCCACAACCTCGCTCGCCGGCGTATTAAGACGGAAATCAATTTTGGCGGAATGCAGCCTCGGAAGTTCCGAGATCTGATCGGCGAGGTGGAGTACGCAGGCGCCATCCAACCACGCCTGCAACTCGAGCCCCATGCCTACCACTGGTTTATTTCCGAGGGCAACGGATCATGACGCTCATCGGCTATCACGCGTCCCATGAACAATTTTCGCCAAGCGAGCTCCTCGGATATGTGCAGGCTGCGGAGGCTGCAGGTTTCGGCGCCGTGATGTCGTCCGATCACCTGACGCCATGGAGTGAGAGGCAGGGTCAGTCGGGCTTTGCTTGGGCCTGGTTAGGGGCCGCGCTCCAGGCCACGCAATCTATTCCCTTCGGTATCATCACAGTCCCTATGGGCTGGCGTTATCATCCGGCGATTACCGCACAGGCTGGTGCGACGATTGCAGAGATGTTTTCGGGCCGGTTGCCGTGGATAGCGGTGGGCAGCGGGCAGGCCATGAATGAACATGTCATCGGCGAACGCTGGCCCTCCAAGGCAGAACGAAATGAACGGTTGCTGGCTGCGGTCGAGATCATGAGGGACTTGTGGTCGGGGAAGCTGGTCAGTCGGACAGAACCCATCAAAGTCGATCAGGGCCGCGTCCATACTCTCCCTGATGAGATCCCGCGCATTGTTGCCGGCGCTCTTTCGCCAGAAACGGCCGAGTGGGCGGGAGGCTGGGCGGATGCGCTTATCACCATCAACCAGCCGACCGGCAAGCTCGACAAAGTCGTCGAAGCCTTCCGGCGCGGCGGCGGGAGGCAAAAGCCGCTCTACTTGCAAACACATATTTCCTATGCCGGCTCCGAAGAGGAAGCTAGGGCTAATGCCTTCGACCAGTGGCGCAGCAACGCGATTTCCGCTGCAATCTCGGAAACGCTTCGTTTGCCGGAGGAGTTCGATGAGGCATGTCTGAAGGTGCGGCCTGAAGATATGGACCAGCATGTGCGCATCTCGGCCGATCCACGACAGCATGTCGAGTGGTTGAAAGCCGATGTCGCGATGGGATTTGACGAAATCTATATTCACAATGTCGGGCGCAATCAGCGCGAGTTCATCGAAGTTTTTGGTCGAGAGGTACTAAGCTCATTCAGGACTGATGCGCCGGTCAATCCATGCGATCTTTCAACGGGAGATGGCTTCAAGGGCAGTCCAGATATCAGTTGATGAGGAGCGAATGCGGCTGGCCGTCGCAATTGCCCGCACTGTCGGGAACATGCTGCTCCAAAGAACAGCGAACTCCAAGCCGAAGTGCGCTACCGAGTGCGCTACCGCACAGAAACAAGTCTCTCCAGACGACGTTCGGTCTTACGGTAGTCAGGAGGATGCGTGCCACACGACAAACAAATATCGGCGATTGCCACCGCGATTGAACGCCGGCAGGCCGTTTTGTTCGTTGGTGCAGGAATATCGATGAACGTCGGCCTGCCCTCATGGAGCTGTCTCATCGATCATATGCTGATGGATCTCGGCCTGCCTTCGTCGTTCGCCGCCACGCACGGCGCAACCTATCAGGAAATTGCCGAATATTACCGTTTGAAGCACGGCTCGTTGTCTCATTTGGTCGAATGGATGAAACGCGAGTGGCAGATCTTGCCTGAGCAACTTGAGAACTCCGAGCTGCATAGGCTCATCGTCGAATTGGACTTTCCTCTCGTGTACACCACAAATTACGATGCAAATCTCGAAATCTCCTATGAGGCGTTCGGGCGGCCATTCACACGGATTACAAGCGCGAAAGATATGGCGACCGCGCCAGTCGGCGAAACTCAAATCGTCAAATACCACGGCGACTTCTCCGATCCGGACACACTGGTGCTGACAGAGTCGGATTACTTCGATCGCCTATCGTTTGACGCTCCTTTGGACATAAAATTCAGGAGCGATGCCTTCGCCTCGACATTGCTGTTTGTCGGCTACAGCATGTCCGATCTGAACATTCGCTTTTTGCTCCATCACCTGTGGTCGACATGGCGGCGGACCGGACTAGACCGACACCGGCCGCCGCTATTTCTCTTCATGCACGAGCCGACCGAGGTTCAGGTGCATGTTCTGAAGAGGTGGGGCGTTACGTCCTCAGCGGCGATGGCGAGAGTTCAGGCGACTCCCTCTCTCATTTTCTCGAACGTCTGCTTCAACGACGAAAATCGAATGCCGGCAGTTAAGTGCTAGGGTCCCCGGCTCGCAAGATGCCGGCTTGCCAGTCCTCAATTGGCATTGCTGAGACGTTTTGCCGGTTCTGGAGTTTAAAGGGGGCGACGACCAGAGCAATATCCCCGTTCAATACCCAACGCTTCCAAAAATCATATGGGCGGCGTCCACTGCCACCGTAGGCGGCATCTTCACTTGACCAAGAGAGATGCCATTGGTGAGCTTCCGGCGGCGCAAAAAGCGGATCCGGCAGACTATCGATCACGAGGTCATTGCCGAAGTTGATCAACAATATTCTTTCGTCCGACGGCTTCTCCGCGAAGAACCTCAGGAGGAAGGCGGAGCTGGACAAAACATTACCGTCCATTTGGCCGTCACGAGCGCAAGCTTGGCGAGAAAATGCCTTGTTCGTCTGACGAAGATTCAGCAGGTCGCGATGAAGCAGCACGACTGCCGCGTTTCTCTCCCATTCGGCCCAATCGAGCTTCACCTTCTCAAACGTCGTGCGAGCACACGGATCCGCCATCTGTCTGATGAGCTCTTCATCCCTCAGGTTCGGGAATTGGCTGAGGAAACTGCGCCGCCCCTGCCGGACCATGTCGGCGATTTCTCCAGCGTGATCTGCGAAATAATAAAACGGAGAAGAGGCACCAAATTCCTGTCCCTGAAAGAGCATGGGCGTCTGCGGCCCCAGCAGTTGCAGCGCCGTCATGGCCCGAAGACGGGCTGGCGATGTTAGGTGGCCGATCCTGGCGCCCGTGCCGGAATTGGCGACTTGGTCGTGATTCTGGAGGAAGTGCACGAAATTCCACGGCTTGAGGTCGAGCCCAGCCGTTCCGCGCGGTTTATCCTGCCAATCATATCGCTGCCCCTGAAACAGGCAGCCATATTTGGCGGCAGAAACGAGTTCCTGGGCCGTACCGCGGTGATCATGATAATAGGCTTCGTTGCGGCCGGTCAGCGCCACTGTCGCGGAGCGGTGGAAATCATCGTTCCATAAGGCGTTCAGCCCATGCCCTCCCGCGCTCTCCGGCCGCACCATTTCGCTTTGCTGCGGCTCATTTTCGCTCACGAGATAGATCTGCCGCTGTCCCGCTGCTGCTCGAGCTTCCCTAGCAATGACCGTGACGATGTGTTCGTGGCTTGAGTCGAACAACGCCTGCGTTGCATCGATACGCAGTCCATCGAAATGGAATTCGTCGATCCAGTAGGCCGCGTTCTTTGCTATATATTCCCGAACACCGTGGCTGTTCGGACCGTCGAAGTTGATCGCCTTGCCCCATTCGTTCGAGTACCGCTCCGTGAAATAGTCGGGCGTGAATTCAGAAAACCGCTCGCCGATACCGAAGTGGTTGTAGACCACGTCGAGGATCACCCCGATGCCGATCCGGTGGGCTTCGTCGACGAAAGCGCGCACATCATCCGGTGTTCCATAGAGCCGCGTCGGAGCATAGAGCAATGTTCCGTCGTAGCCCCAGCCGAATTCGCCTTCAAACTCATTGATGGGCATTACTTCCAGGCAGTTGATGCCGAGTGCGCGAAGTCTTTCCAGCTTTTCCCGGGCTGCCGCAAAGGTACCTTCCCTTGTGAAGGTGCCGATGTGCATCTCGTAGAGAGCAGCTCCGAAGGCGGGCATTCCTTGCCAGTCGTAATCACTCCACTGATACCGCGCCGGATCTACGACGACTGATGGCCCCGATGGACCATCTGGCTGAAAACGCGAGGCAGGATCGGCAAGAAGATCATCCGCGTCTCCAAAGTGAAACTGGTATCGCGTTCCTACATCCAAACCGGGCAGATACAGGCAGAAGTAGCCGCCGTCCTCCGCCGTCATCTTATGTTCGGAATTTCCCTCGATCACGAGGAAACAGCGTTCTCTGGCAGGGGCCCATACTCGGAACGAAACGCCGCCGGCATCAACCTCCGCTCCGATCGGGGAGCGTCGGCTCCAACTGCGAGGCTTCGATTTCGACTCTTCGCTGCTTGAGTGGTCGTGCATGGCTCTCTCGTGGAATCGCCTGCGCTAACTTCGGCAGCCTTATGATGTTCCCGTAATCGCCTTTCGCCAGCTTTCGGGCCCATCCATCAAGCCCGAAACTTGCATTTGCGGTGCAGCGCAATGCCGCGGACCGAGCTTGCCCGTGGCGTTGAAGCTCCATCACTCCGCCGCCTGGCGCGCCATTGGGTTGTTCGGATGCGTGGTCCAGTTGGCATAGTTGGGGTCGACAACCCGGCCGGTGCGTTTGTCGAGGGCGCCGGCGGGAAGCTGCTCCATGGTGATGCAGTTCTCAACCGGACAGACGCTGACGCAGAGATTGCAGCCGACGCATTCCTCATCCATCACCTCGAAATGGCGAGCGCCATCGACGAAGTTGGTGATCGCCTGGTGCGAGGTGTCCTCGCAGGCGATGTAGCAGCGGCCGCATTTGATGCAGGCGTCCTGATCGATCTTGGCCTTGGCGATGTAGTTGAGGTTCAGATACTGCCAGTCGGTGACGTTGGGCACGGCGCGGCCGGTAATGTCGTCGAGGCTGCGGTGGCCTTTTTCGTCCATCCAGTCGGAGAGGCCGGTGATCATCTCCTGGACGATCTTGAAGCCGTAAGTCATCGCCGCGGTGCAGACCTGGACGTTGCCGGCGCCGAGCACGAGGAATTCGGCAGCGTCCCGCCAGGTGGTGATGCCGCCGATGCCCGAGATCGGCAGGCCATAGGTTTCGGGATCGCGGGCGATCTCGGCCACCATGTTGAGCGCGATCGGCTTTACCGCCGGGCCGCAATAACCACCATGGCTGCCCTTGCCGCCGACCGTCGGGTTAGGGGCGAAGTTGTCGAGATCGACGGAGACGATCGAATTGATCGTGTTGATCAGCGAGACGGCATCGGTGCCGCCGGCCTTGGCGGCGCGGGCGGGGCGGCGGACATCGGTGACGTTGGGCGTGAGCTTGGTGATGACGGGCATGCGGGTGTACTGCTTGCACCAGCGCACGACCATCTCGATATATTCCGGCACCTGACCGACCGCGGAACCCATGCCGCGCTCCGACATGCCGTGCGGACAGCCGAAATTGAGCTCGATGCCGTCGGCGCCGGTTTCTTCGACCAAGGGCAGGATCGCCTTCCAGGCCTCTTCCTCGCAAGGTACCATGATCGAGGCGATCAGTGCCCGGTCCGGCCAGTTCATCTTCACCTGCTTCATTTCGCGCAGGTTGGTGTAGAGGTCGCGGTCGGTGATGAGCTCGATATTGTTCATACCGAGCAGGCGGCGGTCGGCGGCCCAGATCGCGCCGTAGCGCGGGCCGTTGACGTTGACGACGGGCGGGCCTTCCTCGCCCAGCGTCTTCCAGACCACGCCGCCCCAGCCGGCCTTGAAGGCGCGCTCGACATTGTAGGCCTTGTCGGTCGGCGGCGCCGACGCCAGCCAGAACGGGTTCGGGGACTTGATGCCGACGAAATTATTACGGAGATCAGCCATTATTCATTCTCCCCTTTAGGCAACCGCGACAGCCGGAGCGGCTGCTGCGGTGAGGGCACGATGGATGGATTCAGCCGCATCGCGACCGTGGGCGACGGCGGAAACGGTGAGATCGTCGCCGCCGAAGACGCAGTCGCCGCCGGCCCAGACGCCGTCAAGCGAGGTATGGCCTTCGCCATCGACAGCGATGCGGCCGGATTCCATGCGCAGCGAACCGAGACCAGAGGCGTCAAAGCTCTGGCCGATCGCCTTGAAGATCTGGTCGGCGGCAATCACACCGGTCTCGCCGGTGCCGACGAGACGGCCATCGAGGATTTTGGTATATTCCACTTCGATCGCGGCGACTTTGCCGTCCTGCGACAGGATCGATTTCGGCGCCAGCCAGTGGCGGATGATGACGCCCTTGGAGCTTGCCAGATCCTGTTCGAATTCGGAGGCGTTCATGTGCTCCTTGCCGCGGCGGTAACAGATCGTCACCTCCTCGGCACCGAGCAGCTTTGCCTGCACGGCGGCGTCGATCGCCGTCATGCCGCCGCCAAGGACGACGACGCGGCGGCCGATGGCGATTTTGCTTTTGTCTTCGGCTTGGCGGAGTGCGGCGATGAAATCGACGGCGTCGTCGACGCCTGCAAGGTTTTCGCCCTCGATGCGTAGCGCGTTAACGCCGGCAAGGCCGATACCGAGGAAGACGCCGTCATATTGCGCCTGCAGATCGGAAAGTAAAAAATCGCGGCCGAGACACTGGCCATGCCGAACCTCGATACCGCCGATCGAAAGGACGTAATCGACTTCCTTCTGGGCGAAGTCGTCGACGGTCTTGTAAGTGGCGATACCGTATTCGTTGAGACCGCCGGATTTTTCCCTGGCATCATAGATGACGACGGAATGGCCATTCACGGCCAGGCGATGGGCGGCGGCAAGGCCGGCCGGGCCGGCGCCGACAACGGCGATCGTCTTTCCGGTCGGCTCGGCCCTGGCATAGAATTGCTTGTCGGCCTGCATGGCGGCATCGGTGGCATAACGCTGCAGGCGGCCGATCTCGACCGGCCGCTCTTCAGCCGTGTTGCGCACACAGGCCTGTTCACAGAGTTCTTCGGTGGGACAGACGCGGGCGCACATGCCGCCGAGGATGTTCTGGTCGAAGATCGTCTTTGCCGAGCCGATCGGATTGCCGGTCGAAATCTGGCGGATGAACAGCGGAATGTCGATCGAGGTGGGACAGGCCGTCATGCATGGCGCGTCATAACAGAAATAACAGCGGTCAGCGGCGACCAGCGCCTCATGATTATCGAGGCGCGGATGAAGATCGGAAAAATTAGCCTCATACTCGGCGGGCGAAAGCCGGCCGGGATGAATCCCGGTTTCCAGTCGTTCCATTGAAGTTCCCTCATTATTGGTAAACGGCCTGTGAGGGAAAGCGTAACTCAGGTTTAAAAATTTATCAAACGGTAAAATTTTGACGATTTTCCCTTGCTGACTCGCAAGTAATCCTCTGTTTTTGCTGAGAAAATTTATTCGACCTAAATCGGTGAAACGGCTGAGCGCGTGATGAGGGAAGGGCATCCGAAAAAAGATTCAAAAAAGTCGAATTTTTTTTCGGATGGCAGGGAACCAAAGTTTGAGGTCGTCGTTATTGCGATATCCGGATGGTGATCGCATCGACCCAACATGCGCGCCCCCAACCCACTATCCGGACGTACTCACGGTCCCCTCCCGGTGAGTGAAGACAGCTGGTGCGCCGCCCTCGCACCAGCTGTTTTTCGTTCTCGGCTGTCTCCAGGGCTTTTCACACCCGCTTGAAGATCTCGAATTCGGTTTCCGGAATGGTCAGACGGTACTCGATGCGGCCGGGAACGAGGTTCAACTCCGCTTTGCCATTGACCGATGAAGGCACGACACGCTCCAGCACAGTGCGGCCGAAGCTGTTGTCGCTGAATTCGTGGACTTCCGACTGATCATGCAGAACTTCCGCCCAGGCAACTTCGATCGCCCTCCTGTCGTTGATCATGGCTTCGCGGCAATTCAGCGTGATGGAGGCGGCGCCGCCTGATATTGCGCCGAAGGAGGCGGAATTGACGATGAGTTCGTGGAGGGCGAGCCCGAGGTGCACGGCGGCATTCGGTGTCAGATGAGCGTTGATGCCATAGATCGGCATGGAGCCGGCCGTCTCCGGCCAATAGGGGGCGAATTGCTTTTCGGCGAGTTCGAAGAGGTAGGCGCCGCGCCAGCTCGAATCAGTGATCAGGTCCTGCGAATTGGAAAGCGATTGCAGCCGTCCGCGGAACTTGAGGAGGAAGCTGTCGAGAGAGAGCGTGTTGCGCGCCGTCTGCGTGGCAATGCCCTGGATGATGGCCAGAAGGTTCTTCGAGCGGTGTGAGAGCTCGCGCAGCAGCGATTTCAGAACTTTTTCCCGATGCCGGCTTTCGGTGACTTCAGTCATGACGGACAGAAGTCCATGTGCACTGCGTTCGCCGGTGCGCTGGATCTTCAGTTCATAAGTGCGCCTTTCGCCGTCGACATCGATTTCGACTTCGGCATTGTTGGGAATGCCGGTTTCCAGGACCTTGTGTTTCAGCGCTGTCAGATATCGCCCATGGGCCTCGCCGAAAAGGGCGGCGTCGCTGCCGCCGGGCATAAAGAGCGCCGCGAAATGCGGCGGCAGATTTTCGACGTAGAAGATCGACAGTCGAGCATCCTGGCAGAGGATCGAAACCCCGGCGCTGCCGAGCGCGCGCTCCATCATTGCGGCTTTGCCTTCGAAGGTAAAAGGCATGCCGGACAATGGTTCAGTCGTATTCACTCGGCCGCCTTTCCTTGTGACATCTTGACCGTCGCTGAAGGGAGCGCCCTTCCATACAGCGCCTGCCAACTCTAGAACAAAGCGCTGCAAAAACCGTTAAAGCCATCGGAGCGTCCCGGTAGCACCGGAACGCCTGTTTTGGCGATTTGGTTCCGAAAGCCGGAAAATTACGTCTCAGGCGGCCACTCTGGTCGATTCATTGAAGAAAAGAGCCTGGCTGATCAGTGCCTTGACCATGTCCGGATTGAAGGGCTTGGTGACAAGGAAAGTCGGTTCCGGGCGCTCGCCGGTCAGAAGGCGTTCCGGGAAAGCGGTGATGAAGATCACCGGCACGCTCGACGTCTTGAGGATGTCGTTGACTGCGTCGATACCGGAGCTGCCGTCGGCAAGCTGAATGTCGGCCAGCACCATGCTCGGCTTGGTCTTATTGTAGAGCGCCACGGCCTCGGCATGCGTACGGGCAATGCCGGTGACGCGATGGCCGAGGCTCTCGACCATCTGCTCGATATCCATGGCGATCAGCGGTTCGTCCTCGATGATCATGATATCGGTTGCGACCTGACGGGAAATCTCCTGCGACGCTACGTCGAGCAGCTGCACGACATCCTGCTCCTCGGTTTCCAGGATTTCGGCAATTTCAGCGACGCGGAAATTCTCCACGGAGGCGAGCAGGAAGGCCTGACGGGCGCGCGGCGAAACCTTGGAAAGGTTCAGCGTGGCGCGTTGCTCCCAGGCATAGGGCGAGGTCGGCTCCGGAATCTGGACTGCGGTGGAACCAAACAGTTGCGTGAACAGTTTGTAGAGTGCGACCCGGTCATTCGCCGTATCCGGGAAAATCGACAGATCGGCGATGATGGCTTCGAGAACGGCGGCGACGTAAGCGTCGCCCGAAGTCTGAGTGCCGGTAAGGGCGCGGGAATAGCGGCGCAGATAAGGAAGGTGCGGCGCAATTCGAGTAGAAAGTGTCATTAATGGCTCCTGAATGCAGACCGGCATTGGCTTCAATGAGCGGTTAACGCTGCCTTCATAAAAAAGTTCCGGAATGACAGGAACTTTTTTCGTCGCGCCGCATTATTCCAGCCGACGAAGAAAGGGCGTAGCGTTTTGACCCATGCAGCGGCAAATACCAGCGATATCGATCGAACGTTCGATGTCGCTGGTTGAAATCGTGATTGATCCCATCCACGCCCCCTAGAACAGGATGATTTTCGGCCGGGTCGGCCTAAAATCCGAATCCTGTTCTAAATTAGAAAGTTAGGGCATGATGTCATCCGAAAACCGCCCACACTTTTCGGCATCATACTCTGGACAGACAACCGGCGAGAAGACGAATTGATGACTACACGCAAGAAAGAAGCAGCCGATCAGCGAAAGCTGGAGCTGCGGGCGAGCGACATCCTAGACCCGAACAATCAGATCGGCGTCAGGCTGCGGTCGCTTTATGCGGCCGCACAGGGTGAGGCGATCCCCGATCGTTTTCTCGACCTTCTCGAAAAGCTCGACCATGCTGAAATGATGGCTTCTGCCAAGATGGCCGAATAGGATCTCGCCGCATGGAAGACAAATCGCAACCCAGCTTCAAGCGGGAACTGCTGGCGGCACTCCCAAGTCTTCGCGCCTTCGCGATCTCGCTCATCGGGCGGCACGACCGTGCCGACGATCTCGTCCAGGACACCATCATGAAAGCCTGGGCCAAACAGGATCATTTCGAGATGGGCACCAATATGAAGGCCTGGCTGTTTACGATCCTGCGCAACGAACTCTACAGCCAGATGCGCAAGAGCGGTCGCGAAGTGCAGGACAGCGACGGGCTGTTCACTGAATCGATGGCGATGCACCCCTCGCAATATGGCGCGCTCGATCTGCAGGACTTCAAGAAGGCGCTCGACCAGCTGCCGCCGGATCAACGCGAGGCAATCATCCTCGTCGGCGCCTCGGGTTTTTCCTACGAGGAGGCGGCCGAAATCTGCGGCTGTGCCGTGGGTACCATCAAGAGCCGCGTCAACCGAGCCCGGCAGCGGCTGCAGGAGTTGCTGCAGATATCAGGCGAGGCCGATTTCGGCCCCGACGCCACCTCGGCGCCGCTGACGTCGAAGGCCTTCGCATTCTGACAAGAGTTACATTTGGGAAGGCAAGCCGGTCGCCCGTCGGGGAGCGGGCTTTTTTGCGTTGTCGACTATATCATTGATATGATTGTGGATCCGCCCCTCATCCGGCTGCCGCCACCTTCTCCCCGTAAACGGGGCGAAGGGGATATGCCGCAACCTCTCCGCCCCTCTCTCGCGTCTCGTATGGCGCGTCCCCTCTTCCCGTTTTTACGGGGAGAGGGCTAGGGTGAGGGGCCGCCGCCTGTTGCCGTCTCCTCAATCAATCCTCGCGCTTCGATCCCACCAGATTGGCTGCGACAATTGCCGCCAAAACACCGGCGGTCAGGAGCGGCTGGGCGCGGATAAGGCCGAGCCCGACCGTTGCCAGCGATTCCAGCGCCGCGCGGCGTTCCCGGGTGCGGCGGGCTTCCCGGGCGTTGATGATCGACATTACCACCAGCGCGATGATGGCGATCAGCAGCGCGCAGGCGGCCAGGAAAAGAGCAGCGCCGACCGGGCCATATATGCCGGCGAGCCAGATGGCGCCGGCGGTAACAGCCAGCGCGTAGGCAGTAAGGAGGAAGAGCACGGCAAACGCAATGAAGATGCCATTGCGCTTGGCGCGCGCGACGGTTCGGTGCACGCTTGCGCCCGTCAGCAGGCCGAGGATCGAGAAGAGCATCGCGCTTCCTCAGCGCCGGGCGAGGAAGGCGATGGCAAGGCCGAAAGCGGCTGCAGCGCCGATGGTCGCTAAGGGATGCTTGCGCACCGTCTCCCGCATTTCCGTCGCTCCACGCTCATAGCCGTGCTGCAATTCGCGCAGCAGATCCTCGCTGCGGCCGAGCAGTTCCTCATAGCCGGCGCCGGCCTGACTACGGATTTTCTCACCCTGGTGGCGCGAACTCTTGCCAACGAGGCGCGTCAGTTCTGCGAGTTCGTCGCGCAACGCTTCGATCTGTTCCTCGATGCCGGATTCCAGATTGTGGAAGGTGCCGTTGCGGCGGCTGCGGCCGGACTGGAAGATAGAATAGCTCATGGCTGTCTCCATTGGCTGGGGCGCGCACAAGCCCGCCTGTTTCGCACGAGGGTCACCACCGTCCGTTGCATGAATGATATCGCTCGGCATTGACCCAGATCATGCCGGAAACGTGCCGGGCGATCAAAAGTTCCGCTCGCGCGGTGCTCAGGAGCGCGAAACGGCGCTGTGGGCGAGCACGAAGGGCGTGCCGTCTGACGGTACCTGGTTGATCCGCAGCGCGCAGCCGAACACCGAGAGCATCGTTTCGTTCGTCAGCACTTCGCCGATGCTGCCAGCGGCGGCGAGCCGGCCGGATTTCATCAGCACAATGCGGTCGGCAAAGAGCGCCGTCAGGTTGAGATCGTGCATGACGGCGATGACACCGCCGCCACGTTCGCAGAAATTGCGGGCAAGCGTCATGATGGTCAGCTGGTGGCTAATGTCAAGGCTCGAGACCGGTTCGTCGAGCAGCAGCCAGCAGGGCTTGCCGTCGACGACGGGTTCGGCGATCTGGCAGAGCACGCGGGCAAGCTGCACACGCTGCTGCTCGCCGCCGGAGAGCTCCTGATAGAAACGGCCTTCGAAGCGGCTCAAGTCGACGGAGGCAAGTGCTGCGGCGGCCGTCTGCTCGGCCTTGTCGGGATGCAGGTCGAGGCCCGAAGTCAGGCCCATGCGGACGATCTCGCGCACGGTGAACGGAAAGGAGATCGTGCTTGCCTGCGGCAGGACACCGCGAACGGCAGCAAGCTGCCAGGGCTTCAGAGCCCTCACCTCGTCGCCGCCGATGCGCACCGAGCCGCCATAGGCAAGTTCGCCGGAGATGGCTTTCATCGTCGTCGTCTTGCCGGAGCCGTTCGGCCCGGCAATCGCCGTCAGCTCGCCGGCTCTTGCCGTGAAAGTGACGTCGCTGATGATGGTCTTGCTGGAAAGGCGCACGGAGACGCCGGAAATTTCGATCATCTCAATGTCACTCACGGGGGTCACTCACGGGGTCACTCACAGGGCAAGGCGCGAACGCTGCCTCAGCAGGATCCACAGGAAGAACGGCCCGCCGACCGCCGCGGTGATGATGCCGATCGGCAGCTCGGCCGGGGCGACCAGGGTGCGCGCCAGGACGTCCGCGAAGATCAGCAGGGAGCCGCCGAGAAGAGCTGCTGTCGGCAGCAGGAAACGATGATCGGGGCCGATCGCCATGCGCAGGATATGCGGCACGACGATCCCGAGGAAACCGATGCCGCCGCTGACAGCGACGGACGCGCCGGTCGCCGCGGCGACGCCGACGATCGCGACATTCTTCAGCCGCTGCACCGGCACGCCCATATGAAAGGCGGCCGCCTCGCCGAGCGTGATGGCATTGAGGCCGCGGGCCATGAAGGGCAGGGTGGTGAAGGACAACAGGATGATCGGGCTGGCGGCGGCGATCTTCGTCCACGTGGCGCCGGCAAGCGAACCCATGCTCCAGAAGGTCAGGTCGCGCAGCTGCTGGTCGTTGGCCATGTAGATCAGCAGCCCGGTGATGGCGAGGGCGAGTGCGCCGAGCGCGATGCCCGCAAGCAGCATCGTCGCCACCGAGGTCTGGCCACGATGGGTGGCGATCCTGTAGAGCAGTAGCGTCGTGACGAGGCCGCCGCCAAAGGCGGCCGCCGGCAGAGCGTAGATGCCGAGAAGCACCTGGAGCGGAGCAGCGATGCCGCTGCCGAGTACGATCATCGCGACTGCGCCGAGGCTTGCACCGGAGGAAACGCCGACGAGGCCGGGATCGGCCAGCGGATTGCGGAACAGGCCTTGCATCACCGTACCGGAGACGGCAAGCGAGGCGCCGATCAAGAAGCCGAGGATCGCCCTTGGCAGGCGGATATCGAAGATGATGATCCGGTCACGCGTACTGAGCGCCATCTCGGAACCGGCCATGTTGCTGATGACGTCGAGGATCGAGGCATCCGAGGCGCCTGTCGTCACCGAAAACAGCATCGAGAAGACCGAGCCGGCGACGAGCAGCGCGATCACCAGCAAGGCCAGCCGCGTCCTGTCGCCCGCCTGCCTGATTTCGCGGATGTCCGGCATAGGGAATGGTCGCCTTCGTTCCGTCATTGCAAGCGGCAGGGCCATGATCAGCCTCCGTAGATCGCCGTGTTGAGCTGACGCGCGGCGGCTGCAGTGCGCGGGCCGAAGCCGAGCAGGTAGACGCCATCCATTCGGATGATCGCTTTCTTCTCGCCTGCCGGCGTCAGCGCGATCGCCGGCTGAGCCAGCAGGTCTTCGCTCTTGGTGCCGGCGTCATCGCCGCGGTTCATCATCAGGATGATGTCGGGCTTGGCTTCGATAAGCGCCTCGTCCGTCAGCGGCTTGTAACCCGGGAATGCGCCAACGGCGTTGATGGCGCCGGCGAGCTTGACGATGCCATCGGCGGCCGTGCCGGTGCCTGATGCCATGATCCGGCCGTTCTGGGCGCTGAGGATGAAGAGAACGCGCTTGCGCTCGGCCTTCGGGCGCTTTTCGGCGTCGGCGATCATCGCGTCGAGATCGGCTGCGACCTTTTCTTCTAGCGCCTTGGCCTTGTCGGGCACGCCAAGCAGCGTGCCGACACGGTCGATCTTGGCGATGATGCCGTCGCGGGTAAAGGCGCTCGGCACGGTCTCGAAGGGCACGCTGGCATTCTTCAGCACGGTCAGCGCCTCCTGCGGGCCTGAACCTTCGACGGCAATGATCGCCGTCGGGTTCATGGCGAGGATGCCTTCCGGCGAGAGCGCGCGCATGTAGCCGACGTTGGGCAGCTTCAGCGCCGCCTCCGGATACATGCTCGTCGTGTCACGGGCGATCAGCCGGCTTTCCTCTCCGAGCGCATAGACGATCTCGGTAATGTCGCCGCCGACCGAAACCAGGCGCGACGTGTCGAGCTTCTTTTCGTCAGCATGGGCGGCGCGGATGAAGGCGAAGCCTTCGACCGTCGGCGCCATCGGGATCAGCGGCAGCGCCATGACGGCCGCCGTCAGGGCCAGTTCCCAAGCACGGATCCGGCGCAGATTGTTACGCATCGTCATCGTTGCGATCCTTATGCTGCCACGCTTGCTGCCCGCGGCAGGTTTTCCATGATCTCGCGCCATGCGGCGCGTTCGTCGGAACCTTCCTGCCGCTTGCCGAAGAACTGGATGATCATCTCGCCTTCGGCGTTGTAGGCCTCCAGCGAGGTGACGTGGCCGTCCGTGGTCGGCTTGCGCACGGCCCAGGTCTCGGCAATATGATCCTGGCGCAGATGCAGGTGGAAGCTCGGGTCCATGATATTAATCCACGGACCCATGGCCTGCACGTTGAAGATCGGGCCGGAATGGATCTGGACGATGCCGTCATTGGCGACGAAGCACATGATCGGCAGGCCAGATTTCACAGAGGCATGCATCATCTCTGCCGTGGCGCTGATGTCGAGCTTCCAGGCATAGTCGTCGCCGACAGTGCGCACGGCCGCCTGGCGGCCGATCTTCAGGCGCTTCAGCATGCCGAAGAACTGATGCGTATCGGTGAGCTTGCTCCAGTTGTCGCGCAGTTCGTCACGGCTGATGTCGGCGGTCTCATCGGCGGCGTTCGAGGTTTCAGCCTCGACAAATTCCTGCGACTGGTCTTGCAACTTCAACTCGGCGACGATCGCGTGATAGGCCTCGACATTCGAGCTCGCGCGCAGGTGCACCTTGTGCACGGCGTTGCCGGCCTTGCCGAAATATTGCAGGCTGAGACGCTCCTGATCGCCATCCTTCTTGGATACGGCGAAACCATGCTCCCAGCGGCTCGGGAAGATGCGCAGGTCGATGTTCTCGCCGAGAACGATCGCGGCCTGCGCGCCGCTCTTGATGTTTTCGAAGACGCCGATCTTCTCGTGCACGGCACTTTCGTTGCGCGACAGCGCCATCACTTCACCGAGCCCGGCGACGCGCTCGAGGAGCTTCAGCGCGCTGCCATCGATGCGTGTCACGCTGATGCCGGTCTCGGCGGCGACGAGGGCTGCCTCGGAAATCTTCAGCTGGGCGGCGATATCGCGCTCGCGCATCTTCGGATTGTCAGCGCGAAACGCGCGGATTTCGGCTGGCGTCGGTCTTGTCTGTTCGGTCATGTCCTACCCTACTTATTGAGAATGAGCTTGCCCTGACGGGTGATCTTCAGGCGGTAGACCAAGCCGTCGTGTCGAATCATGATCTCGTTGGTGCCGCGGAAAAGGTCCGCGCTTTCGACGATCCGGTGCTGCGCCGCAGGTTCGCTCTGCAGCGGCACATGCTTAAAGTTATCTGGCTTTTCAACCATCATTTCGGTTGGCAATTCCGTGAGGCCGGTGATCGGGATCCCCGGTTGTGATGACAATTATCTTGACTTTCTTACTCATGGTTTTTTAAAGATGCAATAGGAGACTATTATAGTCAAGTTTTTGAGATTGCTGATATGAAGCCGCCTGGCGGCGGTTCGCAACAACGGCGGAGAAGATGATGACGGTTAGGTTTGTGGCTGTTGCGGCCGGCATGATGACGGCGGTTTCAAGCGTATGCCAGGCGCAGGATGCGGCAACCGCCAAGCTCGATATCGAACTCAACGCTCTGGCGCCGTCGCAAAAGGGCTGCATGATGACCTTCATCGCCGAGAACAATCTTCAGGCGCCGATCAACAAGATCTCCTTCGAGCTCGCCTTCTTCAACGACAAGAATGCCGTCGACCGCATCACCGTGCTCGACTTCCGCGATCTACCGCAGGGCAAGAAGCGCGTGCGCCAGTTCGATATGCCGAATGTGAAGTGCGAGACGGTCACGCGTATCATCATCAACGACACGCCGGTCTGCGATGGCCCGGCGGCGGGTGAATGCATGAAGGGTCTCGTCACCCGTTCGCAGATTTCCGTTCCTTTCGAGGGGTAGAGCGGTTCAGCTTTTCACGGAAGCGCTGAACCGCTCTATCCGTTTTTTACGCAATTCCGGACGGAAAGCCGCTTCACACCTTTCCTGGAATCGCTTTGAGGATACGCCGGGGATGAACCCCGGCCGACATGTTTCAGGCTGTCCGAGGCATACAAATGGCAATTTCAGCGAAGACCAGATCGAGACAGGTGCTCATCGGGGAACCGGACGCTGACGGCGGTCTGAACGACAATAACATGCATCCCGGCCATGAGCTTTCCGACCTGCGCAACGTGCAGCGGCAGCCGGCCGGCGAGGCTGTGGTCCACTATGCGCGTTTCGCGCAGATACCCTCCTTTCCCGATCATCCGGAAGCCGAGCCGATAGCCTCCGTTCCTGCGCCGCCGATGGATGCGGCGGTGGAAAAGCAGGAGGACGAGAAGAAGCCGGTACGGCGACGGGTGGCGCTTGCCTGCGTTGGTTCGCTGATTTTCCACGCGACGCTGGCCGCTGTATTGATCACTGCCTTCCCCAAGGCGCAGGAGGAGGCGATCGAGGAAGCAGGCGATGCGGTGAGCGTCGTCATGTATGGCAATTCGGACATTGATCAGGCTGCCGCCGGCGAGACCGAAGTGACAGTGCAGGAAGAAATTATTGCAGAAGCTGTTCAGCCTGACACGATCCAGCCTACGGAAATGGCCGAACCTCAACCCGAAACCTTGCAGCCGTCCGAGGTGTCGCCTGTAGAGACGCAGGATCCGGTTCGGCCGGCTCCGGCTCAGGAGGTGACGCGCGTATCGCCGGAATCCGTGACCGCAGTGGAGCCAGAGATTCTGGTTTCCGAGGTGCCGGCTGAAACGGCAGTCGCGCAGCCGATGTCGACCGTCACCCCGGAAGAGCAGAAGCCAGCCGATGAGGTTCCTCCGGAAGTTCAACCATCCGAAGTGCAGCCTGTCACGGCAGAGATGCCTCGGACGGTAAAGCCGGTTGAAACAGTGGAGGTTCAGCCAGAACCCGAGGTGCCGCAAGAGATCGTGACGCCAATGCCGAAACCAAAGGTGGTGACGCAGGAAAAGCCGAAACCGGTCGAGAAGAAGCGCCCGCCGAAAAAGGTCGCCGGTTCGCGGGGGGAGGCGCAGCAGGACGCGAAGCAGGGTATGGCCGAGGGTGATCCGTCGGCTCAATCGGATCGCAATTCGCGTGCCGTTGGCAACAATGATGGGGTCGGAACCGCGGCCAAAGCCAATTACGACGGCAAGGTCCGCAGCCGTATTCGCCGTGCGATCAGAACACCTCGTGGTGTCGAGGGCACTGTGGTCGTCACTTTTTCGGTGAATGGCAGTGGCGGCCTGACGTCGGTTCGCGTGGTAAGTGGATCTGGTGTTCCCGAAATCGATCAACTCGCCATCGATGCTGTCCGCCGCGCAGCACCGTTTGGGGCTACGCCCGGTGGAGGTGGAAGGAGCTTTGCCTCCTTGCCAATCACGGTCCAATAAATATGATAAAAATCATCAACTTTATACTTTACTGTAAAAATCAAGTTTAATAAGGTCCGCTCGCACACGCAAGAAATCGTGTGACGATCAACGAGCGAACGGGTGGCATATGGCTCGCAAGGGCAAGAAGGGTTCGAACCGGGAGGTCCGCGACAGCGCGGGCGAGGACGCTGGTCAGGCACCCTCCGGGCGATCCAAACTGGATGGCCGCAGTTTCCTCTATGTCGGTGGCCGCGACTGCCAGGTGGCGCATCTTCGCCAGATCTGCAGCAATTTCGGTGCCGAGCTCATTCATCACGACGGCGGGCTGCGTGAAGCGGTTTCCCGCATCGATACCGTCCTTCCCTCGGTCGACTGCGTGTTCTGCCCGATCGACTGTATCAGCCACGATGCCTGCCTGCGCGTGAAGACCGGCTGCAAGAAGTTCGGCAAGGCCTTCATCCCACTTCGAAACGGCAGCAAGTCCAGCCTGGAGCGTGCGCTGCAGACGATGAACGAACGAGACAATTCCCGATGAACGACCAGCGCCCCGACGGCTTCACCATGATCGGCCTGCATAAGCTCGCCGCGCAGACAGGCGAGGGCCTCGTGCCCGAACTTTACGAACTTTTCCAGCAGCATGCTGAACGCCAGCAGATCTACCAGAATGTGACGCTGTTCCCGACCTGGGAAGCGCGCATGCCCGGGGAAGCGACAACAAGACCGCTTGGCCCAGCAGCGGCAAACGGCGATAATGTTCTCGCCTTTCCCTTGCGTTCTGCAAGGGCGGGCAAGAGGAAGGCGTAGGGAGATTCCATGTATATCGCAATGAACCGCTTCAAGGTTGCAACCGGGAGCGAAGGCGATTTCGAGACGGTCTGGCGCAATCGCGATTCCAGCCTGCCCGAGGTGCCCGGTTTCGTCGAATTCCGCCTGCTGCGCGGCAAGGTCAACGAAGAGGAGGGCTATACGCTCTATTCCTCACACACGGTCTGGAAAAGCGAAGCGGATTTTCAGAGCTGGACGAAGTCCGAGAGCTTTCGTGCGGCGCACCGCAATGCCGGCGATCACAAGGCGATCTACAAGGGACCGCCGATCTTCGAGGGCTTCAACGTGGTTGATGGGATCTAATTGCGGTTGATTAAGAGCGACTTGGCTCTTCGCTAAAATCTTGATTTTTTGCTCTCTCTCAACTCCGGCGGAGAAAGGAGCCTGAGGCGCTGCCACAGGTCTCTTCTCCCCAGCGGGGAGAAGTGCCGGAGCGATAGCGAGGCGATGAGAGGGTGAGCGGCTAAGCCGCGAATGCACTGAGAGTAAGCGAAGGGCAATAATGGATGGCGTGCCGTGCGGCCCCCTTGCATCCGACCCTTCGGGCCACCTTCTCCCCGAGGGGAGAAGAGGGAGCAAGCCGCGGGCCCCAGCCATTCCTCGGGATGGTATCTACGATGGTATATCTACTCTGTGAACCTTCATTAAGCCCCTGAGCAATATCGGCAGAGCGCTATGCCGAACCGACAATCCTAGGCCCGGACGCGAAAAACCGCTCCGGCGGCAACGGCCAGCCAGCCGAACATCATGGCGAAACCGCCGGTCGGGGCGGCCATCGGGAATAGGCCGGAACCGGCAAAACGCAGCGAAACGAGATCGCCTGAAAAGAGCAGCGTGCCGATGCCAATCAGCAAACCGGCCAGCCAGGCGGTATTGATTCTGTCGGCGGCGAGCGCCAATGCCAGCAAGGCAGGCGCATGCGCCAGGCACATTGCCGAGGCCGAGGCGAGCAGGTGGGCATCGCCACCGCCATGCGCAGCCGCTGCCGCAAGCGCCACGCCGGCAAAGCCGAACAGGCCCGACAACAAGTAAAACAGCGGCACGAAACGGTCATTGAGGCGCATCGGCTATTCCTTGTTCTGCATGTGATAGGCGAGCCGTTCCACCGGCGCCCAGATGAGATCGCGCAGCGCTTGGCTTGCGATCGTCTCGTCCAGTGCGCGGCGGAAGCAGAGCAGCCATTCGTCACGCACGACAGGGCCGATCTCGGCGACGAAATGGCGGCTGCGCAGGCGCGGATGGCCGCGCTTGTCGGTATAGAGCGGCGGGCCGCCGAGATAACCGCTCATATATTCGTAGAATTTCACTTCACTGCCCGTAAGGCTCGGCGGATGCACGGCGCGCACGTTGCTCGCCTCCGGCAGCGTGTCCATCAGCTCGTAGAAGCGGTGCGTCAGCGCCCGCACGACCGGATCGCCGCCGATCGCCTGATATAAGGTGGTGACCTTCTCCGTCACGGAACCATCCCCACTGCCTGGACCAACCCCGGCCTCTTCATGCACCGGGCGGAAAATCATCGCAACTGTCATCAAGGTGCCGCGGCATTTCGCGCATAATGCCGAAGCAGCAGGGTAGTCGCCGATTCTGCTTGACAAAACCGTCCGGACGGTATCTTTTAATTTTTGCATGTCGAACGCTCATCGTCGCAAGAAGCAGCCCGCCCTCGTGCGCCAGCAGTTGCTGGATGTCGCCGCGCGCCTTGCTGCCAGCGAAGGCATGGCCGCCGTCACGCTCGATGCGGTTTCCGCTGCGTCCAGCGTCAGCAAGGGCGGGCTGCTGCATCACTTTCCGACGAAGAATGCGCTGCTCGATGCCCTGTTTGAAAGCCTGCTCGAAAAGTTCGACGCCGATATAGAGGAATTGATGCGCGGCGATCCGCTGCCGCAGGGCCGCTTCACCCGCGCCTATCTCAGGGCGGTATCCGGTCTCAAGGATCGTCCCGACGATTCCCGGAGTTGGACGCAGGTGACGATCGCGCTTCTTGCCGAACCCCGGCTGCGTCTTCGGTGGCGCCAATGGGTGCAGGCGCGGGCGGAGGAATATATCGGCACCGACTCCTCCCTCGACGCACAAGTCGTGCGTTTCGCCGCCGACGGACTTTGGTTCGCAGATACGTTGGAAAGCCATGATATCAGCGGCGTTCTGAGGCGGGATCTCATCGATCGCCTTGTCGAACTGACCGGCAAGTAATTCGAAAAGGAATTCGCCATGAGCCAGGCCGCCGTCTACGGGCTGCTGTTTGCAGCCATCGTGCTCGAAGTCATCGGCACGACCGCGCTGCAACTGTCGCAGCAGTTCACCCGCATCGGGCCGACGGCACTCGTCCTCGCCTGTTATGCGGCTGCCTTCTATTGCCTATCGTTGACCCTGAAGAGCATCCCCGTCGGTATCGCCTATGCGATTTGGAGCGCTTTGGGAATCGTGCTGATTTCCTCGGTCGGTCTGGTGTTCTTCAAGCAGCGCCTCGACCTTCCGGCAATCGTCGGGCTTGGGCTGATCATATCGGGCGTTATCGTCGTCAATCTGTTCTCGAAATCCGTTTCGCATTGATATTGCTATGATATTGGTAGGCGGATCCTCCGCCTCCAGCTGATAAATTTTCCCCTTTGTCAAAATACTGACAAAGGTCTATGTGTTCCTTGGACGTGGAGGAGACGAGGCGCAGTCGGCGCCGTTTTCCAAAGCGCTTTGAATCCTGACTTCCCGCCTATCGATACTTCCAGGTTCTACAGGAGCACATCATGGCCATTCGCACCGTCGTCTGGGGAGAGAATATCCACGAGAATACCAATGCCGTCGTCCGGAGTATTTATCCCGAGGGCATGCACACGACGATCGCCAACGCACTGAACACCGATCCAAGTATCTCGGCGACGACAGCGACGCTGCAGGAGCCGGAGCACGGCCTCAGCGAAGCCCGCCTTGCCGATACCGACGTCTTGACCTGGTGGGGCCACAAGGATCACGGCGCGGTCGCCGACGTCGTCGTCGAGCGGGTTGCCAAGCGCGTCTGGGAAGGCATGGGCCTGCTCGTGCTGCATTCCGGCCATTTCTCCAAGATCTTCAAGCGGCTGATGGGCACGCCCTGCGCGCTGAAATGGCGCGAGGCTGGCGAGCGCGAGCGTCTGTGGACGATCAACCAGCGCCATCCGATCGCCGCCGGCATCGGCGAGCATTTCGAACTCGAGAACGAGGAAATGTACGGCGAGCAGTTCTCGGTGCCGGAACCGCTTGAAACGGTGTTCATCTCGTGGTTCCAGGGCGGCGAAGTGTTCCGCTCGGGCCTGACCTGGCGCCGTGGCGCCGGCAACATCTTCTATTTTCGCCCCGGCCACGAGACCTATCCGACCTATCACGACGTCAATGTGCAGAAGGTGCTGATCAACGGCGTGAAGTGGGCCTATAGCCCTGAGGGGGCGTTGACTGGTATCACCGACGCTCCAAATGTGCCGGTAGAAAAAGCACTGGAGCCGATCGTCGAACGCGGCCCGAGACTGCACCAGGCCGGCGAAGCCGGTTACCGCTGAGGAGCATCCATGCGACTACTCGTTCTTGGCACGGGGGTGATGGCGAATAACCAGCTCGCCCGCTTCCCCCTCATCGACGGCGTGACGGTGGTCGGCGCCGTCGACACCGACCCCGAACGGCTTTCGGCCTTCGCCGACAAGTTCAACATCGAAAAGCGGTTTCTTTCGCTGGAGGAGGCGATCGCCTGGGGTGAATTCGATGCGGCGACAAATGTCACGCCAGACCGCATCCATCACCCGACGACGATGGCGCTGATTGCTGCGGGCAAGCACGTCTTCTGCGAAAAGCCGCTGGCGGAGAACTATGCGACGGCGCTGGAGATGACGGAGGCCGCCGAAAAGGCCGGCGTCATCAACATGGTCAACCTCACCTATCGCAACGTCGCGCCGCTGCAGCGCGCCCGTGAGATGGTGCTTGCTGGCGAGCTCGGCACGATCAGACATGTGGAAGCCTCCTATCTCCAGAGCTGGCTGGTGTCGCGCGCCTGGGGCGACTGGCGCACGGAATCGACCTGGCTGTGGCGGCTTTCCACCGGCCATGGTTCGAACGGCGTGCTCGGCGACGTCGGCATCCATATTCTCGATTTCGCCGCCTATGGCGCGGCGACCGACATCGATCACGTCTTTGCGCGGCTGAAGACCTTCAACAAGGCGCCGGGCGGCCAGATCGGCGAATATCTGCTCGATGCCAATGACAGCTTCACCATGTCTGTCGATTTCGCCAACGGCGCGCTCGGCGTCATCCATGCCAGCCGCTGGGCGACAGGGCATCTGAACGAGTTGAAGTTGCGCATTTATGGCGAGAGGGGCAGCCTTGAGGTCATCCATCGTCCCAGCGGTTCGGAGCTGCATGGTTGCCTCGGCGAGGATGTCGAAACCGCGACCTGGACGAAGATCGAGGTTGAACCGGTGGCGACCAACTACGAGCGTTTTGCCGAGGCCGTGGCAAGCGGCATCCAGCCGGACCCGAACTTCCGCCACGCCGCCAACCTGCAGAAGGTGCTCGACCTTGCGATGGTGACCGAGCGCGAGCGACGCGAGTTGAAGGTTTGACCCTGTCCGCTGGATAAGCTGCCGTTCATCCGACGGTGGCTTATCCAGCGCATCGGCGCACCATCGGCTTTCAGTCCGCAATATTTTCGCGCTATGCTCTGGCAATGAGCAGCTCAAGGCTTTCGTTTGGTCCGTTCCTTTACGATCCCGTGACAGGAAGCCTGTGGCGGGACGGAAAGTCTGTTGCGGCGGGACCACGGCCCGTAGCGCTGCTCGGCTTGCTGCTGGAGGCTGAGGGCCGCGTCGTCACCAAGGCGGATCTGATGGAGCGGGCCTGGCCGGGACTTGCCGTAGAAGAAGGCGACCTGACGGTCCAGATTGCCACGCTCAGGAAGCTTCTCGGCGCAAACCCGGATGGCACGGAGTGGATCGTCACCGTTCCCAGGGTTGGTTATCGCCTGCCGCGCCAGGACAATGCCGGGATGGCGCCCGTGGCGCCGCAGGCGCCGTCGGTTGCCGTTCTTCCCTTCGCCAATCTCGGCGGTGACGCCGACCAGGATTATTTCGCCGACGGCGTGGTGGCGGAGATCATCACCGCGCTTTCGCGCTTCCGTTCCTTTTCGGTGGTCTCGCAGAACTCCGCCTTCGTCTACAAGGGACGCAGCGTCGATGTGCGAGAGGTGGCCAGGGAATTCGGTGTGCGCTACGTGCTCGAAGGCAGTATCCGGCGAGAGGGCGCGCAGCTGCGCATCAACGTGCAACTGGTCGACGGCCTTTCGGCGGCCAATCTCTGGGCCGATCATTTCGAAGACGGCATCAGCCACGTCTTCGCCTTCCAGGACCGGATCACCGAGCGCGTTGCCACGATCGTCGAGCCGGCGATCGAGATCGCCGAAATCCGGAGATCGCGGCGAGACCGGCCGAACAGCCCCGCGGTCTATGATCTCTATCTGCGTGCGCTTGCTGCCATCACCGACGAGTCGATCGAAAGCAATGCCGTTGCCTATGCGCTGCTGCGCGAGGCCCTGGCCATCGAGCCGGAAAATGCGTTGATCCTGTCGCTTGCCGCGTGGGCGCTCGAACATCGCACGACCATGGGCTGGCCGCCGCTCGGAGAAGACGACAAGGCGGAATGCCTCAGGCTTGCACGCAGCGGCCTCCAGCATTCGGCCGGCGATCCCCGGGTGATGGTCCATTGCGGTATGGCGCTGCTGCAGACGGGCAAGGACTACGACGGCGGCATGGCCGTCCTGGAGGCTGCCGCTGCCGCCAATCCCAATGATCTTCGCGTCGCGGCATGCTCCGGCATCGCGGCCCTGCACTGCGGCGATATCGATGACGCGCTCGAGCGTCTGCACCGCGCCTTGATGCTGGGGCCGCGAGATCCGGACGCGCGTTTTTCGCTGACGGGCATCGCGATGGCCGAGATCTTTCGCGGCAATTACGAGGCGGCGGTCTCTTTCGGCGCTCGCTCGCTGGCGCTCAATGCCCATTTCGACCCGACCTACTGGATGCTGATCGCAGCACATGCGCATCTCGGCAACATGGCCGAGGCGCGGCAGTACCTGCATGCGCTTGAGGCGATCGCACCCGGCGCGACCCTTGAGAAAATTCAAGCCGGTCAACCGGCCAGGGACCCGCGGCGCTTTGTTCCGGTTCTGGCAGGACTGGCGCGGGCCGGAATGCGACCGCGCTGAAAGCTCTTGGAAGTTTTAGTAGCCCTTAATCGGTCTCTTAAGGACCCAAAGCGGACGTTTCGGCGATGCTGATCCCGTCAATCGATGGAGGATCGGCTCATGCTTTCCACCGTGCATATTCTATCGCTCAGGCAGGGCAAGCTTTACGGCGACCAAATTCCGATAGAGGCGCTGCCGCGGGGGTTCGAGTTGCCAGAGTACGCCGTCGTTCTGTTCTCACTGATCGGCAGGTGGCGCGAGCGCACGAAAAAAGGCTCCGCCGAAGCGGAGCCGGAAGTTGCCGAACCACAACGGGCGGCTTCGGTTGCCTGATTATTCGATGACCTGCACCACACGGTGGGTGCGGGGTTCGACAATCACGCGTTGATTGTTGATGACCGTATAGGCATATTTCGGATTGTCAGGTACCGGCGTCACCACGACGTCTGCCGGAAGCGGCTTGCCGACGACGATCGGTTCCTGGACCACCACGGAGGCGGTCGGGGCTGGCTGCTGCTGGACATAAGTGACGACCTCGCGCGGCGGCGGATCGACAACGGCACCGGCGACACCGCCGGCCACACCGCCAATGGCAGCACCCACAGGGCCGCCGACGATTGCGCCGGTGATGGCGCCGCCGGCTGCACCGGTCACGGCTCCATCAGCGAGCGCATTGGTTGCAAATGACGACAGCGCAAGGGCGCTGGAAACAACGAGAATCTTGTACATTTTGCTTCTCCTTTTCTGGGGATTGCACTGGGGTAACGACCGCGCCAATCCGAGGTTCCGGCAGGAGAGTGTCACGCTTTGGACGGCCGGTTCACATTATGTGAGGCCGCTAAAGTCCGGGTCGGAATGCGTTATTCCAGCCGCCGGCGGAAAAGCCAGGCGGCGGCACTGAGCGTAACAGTGGCGATCAGCGCCAGTGGGATCGTCTGGTTCACCACCTCGCTCAAAGGAATATCCTTGAGGAAGACGCCTTTGACGACGACCAGGAAATAGCGCAGCGGATTGATCAGGGTCACCGGCTGCAACCATCCCGGCATGTTCTCGATCGGCGTCGCAAAGCCGGAGAGCAGCATAGCCGGGACCATGAAAAGGAAAGCGCCGAGGATCGCCTGCTGCTGCGTCATCGACAGCGCCGAGATGAAGAGGCCGAGGCCGGCGACCGAACCGAGATAGAAGATCGCGCTGCCGTAAAGCAGGAAGAGCGAGCCGCGCAGCGGCACCTCGAAGAGGAAGACGGCGGCCAGGATATAGACGGTGATGTGGAAGAGGCCGATCATCATCGGTGGAATCAGCTTGCCGATCAGAATCTCGTGCATACGCAGCGGCGAGACCATCAGCTGGTCGAAGGTGCCGAGCTCGCGCTCGCGAGCAATCGACAGCGCCGTGACGATCAGGCCGATGAGGAGCGCGATGCTGGCGATCAGGTTCGGCACCATGAACCATTGATAGGTGAGGTTCGGGTTGAACCAGTTGCGCGGCAGTGTCGAGACGATGTCGGCGCCGGCACGTTTGCCGGCCGGTGTCTCGGCGGCAAGGGCGGCGCCGATTTGCGAGAGATAGCCCGCGACGATCTGCGAGGCGTTGGAGCGACGGCCATCAAGCACCATTTGCAGGTCGGCTGGCGTCCCGGCCTCGATATTGCGGGAAAAGTCTGGGCCGATCTCAACGGCGGCAATGGCCGTCTGATTGTCGATCGCCACCCGGACCTCCGCCTGACTTTCTGCAATCTCGATCTTCCTGAAAGTCGGCGAGCCGTCGATGCGCTCGATCAGTTCCTGGCCCCAGTGACCGCTGTCGCGGTTGAGGATCATCACATCGACATTGCGCACTTCGAGCGTCGCGGCATAGGAGAAGACGAGAAGCTGGACGATCGGCGGGCCGATCAGGATGGCACGGCCCTTCGGATCACGCAGGACGGCGAGCAGCTCCTTGACGATCAGGGCGTAAAGCCTTGTCCAACCCATCTCAGCCGATCCTCTTTCTGGTGCTGCGCGCCGCAAGCACGAACATGATGACGCCGATCGTCAGCATCACGCCGATCGCCTGCAGGAACATCGGCCAGATATCGCCGGCGAGGAACACCGTCTGCAGGCTGGGGATCAGGTAACGCGCCGGCACGATGAAGGTGACCCACTGGATCACGGTCGGCATGGAATTGATCTCGAAGAGAAAGCCCGACAGCAGGAATGCCGGCAGAAAGGCCGAGATCAGCGCCAACTGTGAGGCGAGGAACTGATTCTTCGTTGCCGTAGAGATCAACAGGCCCTGGCCGAGCGCCGGGATCAGGAAGGCGACCGATAGGGCATAGAGGGCAGCGACGGAGCCACGGAACGGCACGCCGAAGAGAAAGACCGCAAGCAGCACGCAGAGCGTCATCGAGGTGAGGCCGAGCAGAAAATAAGGCAGGATCTTGCCTGCGAGCAGCTCGACCGCTGTTACCGGCGTTGCCATCATCGCCTCCATCGTGCCCCGCTCCCATTCGCGGGCGACGACGAGCGAGGTCAGAAGTGTGCCGACCAGCGTCATGACGATGGCTATGGAGCCAGGCACGAGGAAATTGCGGCTAGTCAGTTCAGGATTGAACCAGAAGCGCTGCTCGACCGAGATGGCAGGACTATGGGAGGCGACGTCCGCTTGCCTCTGCCGCTCCCAGTTGGCAATGGTGCCCCGCGCATAATTCTGTACGAAATTCGCCGTGTTCGGATCCGAGCCGTCGACAATCATCTGAATATCGGGACGGTTGCCGGCGGTGTAGCGTGTGGTGAAATCGGCGGGAATGACGACAATGCCGCGTACCTTGCCGAGCACAAGATCGTCCTCGAACAGGCGCCGGTCGCGGCTGACGGCGACCTCGAAATAGCGCGAGGCTTGGAAACTCGCCGACAGATCCTGTGTCAGCGGCGTCATCTCCTCGGTCACGAGGCCGATGCGAGTGCGGGTGGTATCGAGCGAGACGCCGTAGCCGAAGAGAAAGAGCAGGATCAGCGGCAGCACGAAGGCGATGAGGATGCTGCTCGGATCGCGAATCGCCTGAAAGCTTTCCTTGCGCACGAGGGCCAAGAGACGCCGCATCCGGCCGGAGGAGGTGCTCATGCGGCATCCTCCTTCTCGGATTGCTGCACCAGGGCGATGAAGGCGTCCTCCATCGTCGGGTCCGGCTGCTCCTTGGTTGCAACCCGGGCTTTCAATTCATCGGGCGAACCGAGCGCGATCGAACGTCCGCGATAAATCAGCGAGATGCGGTCGCAATATTCCGCCTCGTCCATGAAATGGGTGGTGACGAGCACGGTCACGCCCTTTTCGACCAGCGCATTGATATGCGTCCAGAATTCTCGCCGGGTGATCGGATCGACGCCGGAGGTCGGTTCGTCGAGGAAGAGGGCGCGCGGCTCGTGCATGACAGCGCAGGCAAGCGCCAGGCGCTGCTTCAGGCCGAGCGGTAGATCTTTCGCCGGCTGGCTGGCATGGCGGCCGAAATCGAAGATGCTGGCCATCAGCTCGATGCGTTCGCGCCTGTGCGGCCCGCGAAGGCCATAGACGCCAGAGAAGAATTCGAGATTTTGCATGACAGTCAGATCGCCATAGAGCGAGAATTTCTGCGCCATGTAGCCGAGGTGGTTGCGGGCCTCGGCGGCATCGCGGCGAAGGTCGAAACCGGCGACGCGGCCTTCGCCGCTTGTCGGCTTCAGCAAGCCGCAGAGCATCTTGAAGGTGGTGGATTTGCCGGCGCCGTTTGGGCCGAGCAGGCCGAAGATCTCGCCGCGGCGGATATCGAAGCTGATATTGTCGGCAGCGGTGAAATCGCCGAAGCGCTTGGTCAGCGCCTTGGCCTCGATCACCGGCCGGTCATCCTCGCCTTTCGTCGGCTCTTGCGCCTCGGCCAATCTCGAGCGGCCGCCAGGACCACCACCCAGCATGTCGATAAAGGCATCTTCGAAGCGCGGCGGGGCAGGGGTGAGTGTCGCGCCATCGCCGGCCGAGCCTATATCCGGTTTCCTGTCCTTGGCGGCGACGAGGCGGATCGCCTCGCCCTGGATCACGCCATCGATGACGCCATCAGCCTGCAGAAGTCCGGCGAGCACCTGCCGGCGGCGCCCTGTCAAGCCCGAGACGCGGAAAACCCGGTCGCTGACGCGGCCGGTCATGTCAGCCGGTTTCCCCGAAAAGAGCAGCTTGCCCTGGTTCAAGAGCAGCACATGATCGCAGGCTTCGGCCTCGTCGAGATAGGCGGTCGACCAAAGGACGCCGATGCCTTCCTTCGTCAGGTTCTCAACCATCTTCCAGAGGTCGCGGCGCGAGATTGGATCGACGCCGACGCCCGGCTCGTCGAGCAGCAGCAGGCGCGGCTTCTTCAGAAGCGCGCAGGCAAGACCGAGCTTTTGCTTCATGCCGCCGGAAAGCTTTCCAGCGAGCCTGCCGGTGAAACGCTTGAGATCGGTAAAGGTGAGCAGTTCGTCGAAGGCGCTCGCACGTTCGCTCTTCGGCAGGCCACGCAGATCGGCGTAAAGGTCGAGGTTTTCCTGTACCGAAAGGTCCTCATAGAGACCGAAGCGCTGCGGCATGTAGCCGATCGCCGCCTGGATGCCGGCGGCATTCTTCCGGGTATCGAAGCCGAGAACCTCCATAGCTCCCGTGTCGGGCAGCATCAGGCCGGTCATCAGGCGGATCAGCGTCGTCTTGCCGGCGCCGTCAGGGCCGACGAGACCGGTGATCGCGCCGCCACCGATGACGCCGGAGACGGCGTCAAGGACGGCCGGCGCATCGTCGAAGCGCTTGGTGACGCCGTCGATCCGGACAAGCGGCTTGTCGCCCCGGCCGGTCTCGGCGGCGGTCATCGTTCGTCCGCCGTCGGCGTAGGAAAACGCATGGTGACTGGCATGCCCTGGCGCAGATCCGGGCCGGGCTTATCGATGACAATCCGCAGGCGATAGACGAGGTCGGTCCTGAGCTCCGGCGTCTCCACCGATTTCGGCGTGAATTCGGCAACCGGCGAGATGAAGCCGATCGTACCTTCATAGGGTTTGTTGGACGCCGTATCGGAGGTGACCGAAACCTTCATGCCGGGATGGATGCGGCCGAGATCGGGTTCGGCGACATAGGTGCGAACCCAGACGGGTTCTGTCAGCGACAACACGAAGACGGTGTCGGCGGGGGAAACAATCGCGCCATTTTCCCGGACGCGGGAGAGCACGACGCCGTCGTTCGGCGCGCGCAGTTCGGTGTCATCTAGCGAAGTGCGGGCGGAAGCGAGTGTTGCCTGTGCCGCCTTCAATTGGGCGTCGGCAGCGGCAATATCCTCGACACGGGAGCCTTCCAGCAGCAGTTTCAGCGCCTCGTTGGCGGAATCGGAACGTGCGGCGGCCATGGCCCTTGCAGCGGTTGCCTGATCAAGGCTCGCCTCGGAAATCGTCCCCTGCGGTCGCAACTGGCGGGCGCGGTCATAGGCGAGGTTGGCATTGCGGAGATCGGCGATACTTTCGTCATAGGCGGCGCGTGCCTGGGCGATCTCGGTCGGCCGCGGACCGGCTTTCAGCTTGTCGAGCGTCGCCCGAAGGGCTGCGACATTGGCCTCGCCGGAGCGGACCGCGAAGTCATAGGGGGTTGCGTCGAGCTTCGCCATGACCGTTCCGCTCTTGATGACGTCACCTTCGTCGGCAAGGAGTTCGGAGAGGCGGCCACTGACGCGGAAGCCGAGCGAGACCTGGCGGATATCGATATTGCCGTAAAGGACGAACTCGCGGCTGGCCTCAGGCAACCAGCCGAGCTTTTGGGGCAGGCCGTACCACCAGCCGGCGGCACCTGCCGCAACGAGAAGAAGGATTGCGAGGGGAAGGATGCGTTTCATGCTGCACTTCCTTTCGGCGAGCCGATGCAATCGACCAACTCTGCGGCAAGGCCGCGCACCGTTTCCACCTGTTCCGGGCCGACTCCGTCCCACTCCATCTGGGCGAGCACGGCCGCGTGGGCGACGCGGAAGACGAGAATGCTGCCGAGAAGGGTGAAAGTGCGAAGGCGCACATGTTCCGAGGCGGGATCCTCGTGAAGGATGGCTCCGATCAGCCGCCGGCCCACCTCGATCATCGGCCGCATGAGGCCCTGATAGACCCGTGTGAAGGCTTCGGTCGGCTCCATCTGCTCGCGGATCAGGAAACGCGCCCAGGATTCGGATTCCCCGCCGACGAACAGCGTCACCATGGTCTGCAAAATCTCGATCAAGAAATGGCGGGCCTCCGCTTCCCCAAGCGGTTTGCCCGCAGCGTCGAGCGCCAGCAGATGCGCACCGACGCGCGCCCTCATGTCACCGACATGCGTATTGATCCGCATCATCAGATATTCGGCCGTGGCGATGTAGAGACCTTCTTTGCTGCCGAAATAATAGGGGATCGCCTGCAGGTTGACGCCGGCCGCATCCGCGAGCTGGCGCGTCGAGGCGCCATCGAAGCCATAGCGGCCGAAGACGTCGAGGGCAGCGTCCAGCATCTTCTGGCGCGCGATCTCGGCGCGGGCGGAGGCCGGTGGCTGGCTGTTAGCTTCTCGGGTCATGGCAATTTGTAACATTAGTCGAAAAGTAAGTCAATCGATTGATATATTTGCCAAGGCAAGAAGATGACATTGCTCGTGGAACGTGTGGTCTGGTTTGGGATCGAGATATGCCGTTCAGCGGTCCAACGTCAATTCGGATCAGGCGATCTCACAGTTATGGAAAAACGCTTGGAAAGAAGCAAAGAGGCCGGTGGGAACGGACCTCTCAGGGTTCTCGGGGTGGGAAGAGGAACCAAGCCTCGGGGTCGGCTGCTAACAGGTAGCAGTGCAATATCACTAATTTTCACGACACTAATATGTCTGGTGCCAGCCGGCTGCAAAACAAAGAACGCGCCACTTTTTCGTGATCCCTGTGACTATGTTTTGACACAAAACTGCCTTGCTCTTTCCGTATCGGCAGTTCGATGCGTATTCAGATCTATATTATCGCTCTGCTGCTCAGCGCCATCATGTGGTCGATCTCGTTCGATGCGGCGCGAGAATCCTATCATGCTGCGCAAAGTGCGGGATTGATGCCGAACCTGCACATCAACAAGAAGCTGGATCGTGTCCTGTAGACTGCGATGCAGCGTCGAGGCCATCGGCATTTCCGCGTTTTTTCCGTGGATTCCGAACCGGTGCGACCGGAAAATCAAATTTCTTAAAATTTGACCGATCTGCTTAAAAACCCTGAAAATACTGATGTGTAGAGTGGTCTCATGAAAGCGACCGAAGCGTGGACAGACGCGTCGATCGTTTGGAGCCGGGCAAAATGAAGCCCGCCGATCCGCAAACGGGGACTTCGACATGCACAGAACTCTTGCCACCATCGCCTTGACCCTGACGATCACCGCCGCCGCCGAGCCGGCCTTCGCCATCGGCCCAGCCAGCCTTGCCCGCGACCTGATGTACACCTCAGCCATTGGCCATTCGCCCGAGGTTCCGTTGACGACACGCGCCGGTTTCATGCGCCCAGGCGTTCCTTTCGTCCTGCGCGGCCCTGCTACGGTCGAGGGCGAGGGCTACCGGCTCAAGACCTATTCGCAGAGCCTGACCGTTGTCGTCGGTTACGTGTTTGCGACGGCGGTCGCTGCCGTCGACGCCGTCACGTTTCTCCGCTGAAACATTGGGCCGGCTTCGGCCTGTCGCATCCTCTGCGACACCTAGCGCATGATACCGAAAAGTGTGAGGGGTCTTCGGACGTCACCCTGTTCTAAGCGTCGAGTTCGCCGCGCACGTCGAGATACCAGTCGACGAAGGCCTTGACGCCGATATCCAATGTCGTATCCGGCCTGTATCCCGTCAGCGCGACGAGCAGATTGGGGGCTGCGAAGGTGCGCGGCACGTCACCCTTCTGCATCGCCAGCATCTTGCGGATGGCGGGACGGCCGAGCGCTTTCTCCACCGTTTCGACGAAATCCATCAGGCTGACCGGCTTGCCCCCGCCGATATTGACGACGCGGAAGGGCGCCTGGCGCGAAAGCGTTTCGACAGCTACGTTGTCAAGACGATTTTCCTCGCTCGGAGCGATTGCCGAGAGCCTAACGATCGCTTCAATGAGATCGTCGATATAGGTGAAGTCACGGCTCATATTGCCTTCGCCGTAAATCTCGATCGGCTGGCCTTCGAGCATGTTCTTGGTGAATTTGAACAGCGCCATGTCCGGGCGGCCCCATGGGCCATAAACCGTAAAGAAGCGAAAAGCCGTGGTCGGAATCTTGTGAAGATGGGCATAACTATGCGCCATCAGTTCCATTGATTTCTTCGTCGCGGCATAAATGGTCAGCGGCTCGTCGGCGCGATCGGTCTCGTGAAAGGGGACGGTCGGATTGGCGCCATAGATCGAGGATGTCGAGGCCAGCATCAGGTGACGGATTTCGACGCTCCGCGCGATTTCCATGATGTTCCACGAGCCTTCGACGTTCGAACGAAGATAGGCCTCGGGATTTTCCAGGCTGTAGCGGACGCCAGCCTGTGCGGCGAGGTGGATCAAAATGTCGGGCTTGGCCTCCAGAACGGCGGCTTCCAGCGATGGGCGGTCCTCAAGCATAGCGATGACAGGTTTGAAAGCCGGAAACTGGGAGAGTGCCGCATGGCGCATCTCCTTGAGCTTGACGTTATAATACGGAGTCAGGCCGTCGAAGCCTGTGACGTCGTGCCCTTCCTGCAGCAGGCGCCTGGCCAGATGAAAACCGATAAAGCCGGCAGTCCCTGTAATGAAGTAGCGCATTCCCACCTTTTCTCGGCTCCCTGCCGACGGCAAAGAGCCGATTCCGTATCAAGTGACCCCACTTACAAGATAAGAAGAGGCCGAGTCGATAGGTCTTTGAAAGAGAAGGCCACAGCACCGTCCCCGCTGCCGTCGGTCTATCCGCCGCTGTTTTGCCGGACGCCGGCTCCCGGCTGTTTTGTTGCATTGCACCATAACTGATCGCATGTTATGGCCGGACGGCCGTCTGCAAGCAGGTCAGGATCGATGAGAGATATAATTTATTGGATTCTCTGCGCGTTTCTGACCGTTGCCATCGCGATCGTATCGTTACGCTATGTCACGAACTTCTGGCTTCTGTCCTTCGTCTACAGCTTTCAGCTTCACCTCGGCGTCGTGTTCGTCGCCGCCAGCATCATCATTCTGGCCATCAAGAGACAGATCTACGGCTTTATCCTTCTGATTGCCTCGCTTCTTCTCATCGCTCACGGCATCATCATGCTGCGCGAATTCGCGGAGGGCGACAGAAGCACCGACACCCCGCCGCTTTTCCGTCTGATGTCGTTCAACATCGCGATCGACAACTGGAAAAACTCAACTGAGATCACCAACATGGTGATCGCGTCGAATGCCGACGTCGTCAATCTGCTCGAAGCAAAGCCGTTGACGTTTCACCTGCAGCAATTGTTCAAGGCCTATCCCTACCATATCGGCTGCGATACCGGGAAGGATACATGCGATACGCTTGTGCTCTCCAAACGCCCGTTCGTCAGCCCGCAGGTTGCAAGCATGGGCAGTTTGCGAAAAAATAGGCTGGTGATAGCAAGCGTCGATTTCGGCGGCGAGACCATCAATCTGGTTTCAGCGCACCTGACTAAACCATACTTCGACGATTTTCAGATGGCTGAATTGGAAGATCTCGCCAAAGCGCTCGGCTCAATCGACGGCCCTCTGGTGGTGTCAGGCGATTTCAACTCCTCGGTGATCGCTCCGAGCATCCAAGCTTTCCTGCGCGACCAGAAGCTGAAGACGATCACGCCGGAACCGGCAACATGGCCGGTCGGCGCCGGCCGGCTCGGGATCGCCATCGATCACATATTTGCGCGCGCGCCGCTTCATCTGACATCGCTGAAACGTGTCGATGATAGTCTCGGCTCGAACCATTCGGGTCTGATCGCCGACTTCGTTCTCGACAAGGACAGTGCAACTTCACCCGCAAAATGATTTTGCCTGCGGGAAGACAAGCCCGGGCAAGGAAATTGCCGGCCACAAATCAGAATCTGGTTCGGCCGCCTTTTTTGTCGATCATCTGAAAGGTCTTGCCGTCGGTCTTCACGTTGACGCAATCGGTCTTCTTGCTGGGGAACAGGACGCACACCTGGCCATTGTTTATCTTGTAGCCATTCTTATTGCCGTCGCGATATTCGTAGCCATTCTTGCCTTCTTTCAGTTCGGACGTACCGGGCAGGTGCTGGCGAATTTCGGACTCGCTTGCGGTTCGCATGCTTGCCGTTTCGGCAAACGCCATTCCCGGCACCATGATTGCAAGAAATCCGGCGAGGACGGGCAACGTACGCATCAGGGGGATATCTCCGGTCATGTCTGTCGGTACATCCATTCTACGAGAACCCCAAGAGGAAATTCAACAGCGAGGATGGTCGCGCCGGAAAAGACCCGACCATCGCTCCGGTTGCGATTTTACGTTCTTCCGAACTCATCGACGATACGGATGATGTCGTCCTCGCCGAGATAGGAACCCGTCTGCACCTCGATGAGTTCGAGAAGGATCTTTCCGGGGTTGGCGAGGCGGTGGACTTCGCCGAGCGGAATGTAGACGCTCTCGTTCTCACGCAGCATCCGCACGGTCTCACCGACCGTCACCTCGGCCGTTCCCTTGACGACGATCCAGTGTTCGGAGCGGTGGTGGTGTTTTTGCAGCGAAAGCTTCTTGCCCGGTGTAACGAAGATGCGCTTCACCTGGAAGCGATCGCCGTTGAAGATCGAGGTATAGCCGCCCCAGGGGCGATAGGATGTCGGATGGGTTTCGGTGAATTTCGCGGTGGCGGACGTGGACGCCAGCATCTTGACCAATTGCCCGACGTTCTGGCTGTCTTTGAGCGGCCCGACATAGACGGCGTCTTCGCTGGCGATGACGGCGACATCATCCATGCCCTGGACGGCAAGATGCACGCCATGCGTCATGACGAGCGAGTTGCGGGTATTGACCACGGTGGTGTTTGCGGCGGCGACATTGCCGTTACCGTCGCGTGCGCCTGATTTCCAGACGGCATCCCAGCTTCCCATATCAGACCATTTGAAGGGCGAGGGGACAACGGCGGCCTTGGAGGTCCTTTCCATGATCGCGTAGTCGATGGAGATGTCGGGGCTCTTGGCGAAATGGTCGGGGTCGAGGCGGGTGAAATCGAGGTCGCGGCTTGCCTTCGAAACGGCCTTGCTTGCAGCCTTCAGCACGTCAGGCGCATATTCCTGCAGTTCGGCGATAAGTTCCGCAACCGGGAACATGAAGATGCCGGAGTTCCAGTAGAAGCCGCCTGCGGCGAGCATCTGCTCGGCCTTCTCAAGCGCCGGCTTTTCGACGAAGCGCTTGACCTTGTGCGCACCATTTTTGAGCGCATCGCCGATTTCGATATAACCGTAACCCGTCGCCGGCTCCGTCGGACTGATGCCGAAAGTCACGAGCTTGCCGTCGCCTGCGGCATCGCGGGCGATGCGGATGCAATCGAAATAGGTCTCATCGGCCAGGATCTCGTGATCCGAGGCGAGCATCTGGATGATGGTGTTCTTGCCGAAGAGCTCGCCGGCAAGGTTAGCGGCGGCGGCCACCGCTGCCGCGGTGTTGCGGGCAACCGGTTCCAGCAGGACGGCGGCGAGCGGGATGGCGAGTTCGCGGGCCTGCTCGGCGACCAGGAAGCGGAATTCCTCATTGGTGACGACGATCGCGGCTTCATAGAGATCCGGATTGGAAACCCGGTCGAGGGTCTCCTGAAACAGCGTCTTGTCACCGACGAACTGGATGAACTGTTTCGGTGCGGTGGCACGGGAAAGCGGCCAGAGCCGGGTGCCTTTGCCGCCGGCCATGATCACGGGAACAATTTTCTGCGTCATAGGCGGGTTCCTTGAAAAAAGCGTGTTCGTCGCATGTTTAGCGGGTATCTCCGCCCAGTCTCGTATACGGGTCAGCCCGGCGGTCAGAAGATCCAGGGCTGCGGTTTCGCTCTCGGCTTCCACGTAACAGCGCATTTCCGGCGCATTGCCGGACGGGCGGAAATGGATAATCCTGCCGTCCCTCAGCGTCAGGCGAAGTCCATCGATGTCGGACTTCGCAGCCACCTCGCCGATCGGCTGCAGGAAGGCCGAAAGATTTTCATCAGAGGCACGCAGATACTGCATCAGCGCTGCGCTCGTCTCGACCGGAAAACTCTCCAGGCGGTCGGCGGCTGCAAATGGCAGATGATAAGAGGCGGCAACGGCCGAAAGCGGCTGCCTGCGAATGGCGGCGAGCGACAGGATCGCGAGCATCGGGATAAAACAATCGCGTGTCGGCAAGGCACGCACGTTCCGGCCGTTGATATCAAAGGCGGTTGCGGTCAGCAGTCCGCCATTGGCTTCAAAGCCCATGACATGATCCTTGCCGGCCGTCACGGCCTCTTCCATGCCTGATATGACGAAGGGTGAGCCGACGCGGGTGCGTCGGACGGCGAAAGAGCCCGCGGCCTCGATGCCCGAATTGGAGGTAACCGGCGTCACCACCGTGCCGGCGCCGAGGAAATTGGCTGCCACGAGGCCGAGAAGGTCACCGCGCAGCGGCGTGCCTGTTTCGTCTGCGACCAGCGGACGGTCGCCGTCGCCATCGGTCGAGACGATCGCATCGAACTTGTGGTCGGACACCCAACGCCTCATCAGCGCGATCGTCTCGTCGGAAACGGCTTCGGTGTCGACGGGAATGAAACTCTCCGAACGTCCGAGAGCGGTGATCTCGGCGCCGTAATGAGCGAGAACGTCCACCAGCAGGTCGCGGGCGACGGTGCTGTGCTGGTAGACGCCGATCTTCAGGCCGGCAAGCGCGCCTTGCGGAAGCAGAGCGGCATTGCGTTCGAAAAAGAGCTGCCGGCAGATCGCTTCATGATCCTCCGTCCCGGTCGGCGCCTGCGTTACCGTTTCGCCGGTTCGTTCGATCTCGGCTGCCAAACTGGTGATCGCTGCCTCGTCCGCCTTGTCGATCTCGCCATCCGGGCGATAGAATTTGATGCCGTTGCGGTCGGCCGGAATATGTGAGCCCGTCACCATCAGACATGCGGCGTTGCTTTCGAGACCATAAAGGGCAAGGGCGGGTGTGGGGACATTGCCGCAGTCGAATATCCGAAAGCCGAGCGCGGCAAGCGCACCGGCACAATTTCCCGAGATTTCAGGGCTTGAATCGCGAAAATCGCGGCCGATCAGAATGACGTCGCCGGTCCGCGCCTTACCGGTCTGCAGCAGATATTTGCCGAACGCGGTGGCGTAGAGGGCAGAGGCGCGCCCCTTGAGATCGACTGAAAGTCCGCGAAGGCCGCTCGTGCCGAATTTCATAGGAAGACATGGCTCCGATTTCACAATCAAGGTTCTACTCAGGCCGCCTGCCGGCGTAAATACCGAAGCTATCATATAGTTAAACACGGACGACGGTGCCCCGGCCAGCCTCTCGCAAATCCTCTCTCCGAATTCTGAAGGTGTAGACCTATTGCCGAGCCGACGGGCATTGCAGCGTAGATCGATTTTGCTAGAACCGTGTGACCGTTATTTCGTCATATGCGAAGGGTTTCCGGGATGAGCGATCCATCCGTCAGTCTCGAGGAGAGCTGGAAGGCTGCGCTGGAGGGGGAATTTTCCAGCCCCTACATGCAACAGCTCAAGTCTTTCCTCGTCGCGCAGAAGCAGGTCGGCAAGCGGATATTCCCCAAGGGCAGCGAATATTTTCGCGCCCTTGATCTGACGCCGATCTCCAACGTCAAGGCCGTCATCCTCGGCCAGGATCCCTATCATGGACTTGGGCAAGCCCATGGGCTGTGCTTCAGTGTCCGGCCGGGCGTGCGCATACCACCCTCGCTCGTCAACATCTATAAGGAGATGGAGACGGATCTCGGCATAGCGCCGGCACGGCACGGTTTTCTCGAACATTGGGCAAGACAGGGTGTGCTCCTGCTGAACAGCGTGCTGACCGTCGAGGAGGGGCAGGCAGCGGCCCATCAGGGCAAGGGGTGGGAGCGCTTCACCGACGCCGTTATCCGCAAGGTCAACGATGAATGTGAATCCGTCGTCTTCATGCTCTGGGGTTCCTATGCCCAGCGCAAGGCCGCCTTCGTCGATACGACGCGGCATCTCGTGCTCAGGGCGCCGCATCCCTCGCCGCTTTCGGCCCATAACGGTTTTTTCGGCTGCGGGCATTTTTCAAAGGCAAATGCCTTCCTGCAGTCGCGCGGGCGCGCGCCGATCGACTGGCAATTGCCGGCCGATCCCCACGGGGCATAGGTGTGAACGCAATCTGATGTTCGTTCACTAATAGAAGACAATGCGTTTTGGTCTGCGGGTCTGTTCCGTGAGAGTTTCAGCGCGCATCTTAGCCTCATCGAAAGCCCGCAACGGCGGGCATGAAAAGGGGTCTCAAATGCTCGATCAGATCAAGGGTCTGCACCACGTCACGTCGATGGCGCAGGACGCCCGCACCAACAACCAGTTTTTCACCAATGCGCTCGGTCTGCGTCGCGTCAAGAAGACTGTCAATTTCGACGCGCCTGACGTTTATCACCTCTATTACGGTGACGAGACCGGCACACCCGGCAGCGTAATGACCTATTTCCCGTTCCCGAAGATGGCGCAGGGCCGTCCCGGCACAGGCGAGGTCGGCACGACGGTGTTTTCCGTTCCGCAAGGCTCGATCGGCTTCTGGAGCGATCACTTTGCCGCGCTTGGTGTCGGCGGCCTGAAGGCTGAGGAAAGTTTCGGCGAGAAACGCCTGAATTTTTCCGGTCCCGACGGTGACGGTTTTGCACTTGTTGAAGTCGAGGACGATAACCGCCAGCCCTGGACGCATAGCGGCATCAGTGAGGATCACGCTATTCGCGGCTTCCATTCCGTTGCCATGCGGCTGCGGGACGAGGGCGCCACGGCCGAGCTCCTGAAGTTCATGGGCTACCAGGTCGCTGAAGAAAGGGACGGCGTCAAGCGGCTGATCAAGCCCTCCGGCAATGGCGCGCATCTCATCGATCTCGAGACCATGCCGAACATCGCCCGCGCGCTTCCCGGCGCCGGCTCGGTTCATCACGTCGCCTTCGCCGTCGAAAACCGCGAGAAGCAGCTCGAAGTGCGCAAGGCGCTGATGGACACGGGTTATCAGGTCACGCCGGTGATCGACCGCGACTACTTCTGGGCCATCTATTTTCGCACGCCGGGCGGCGTGCTGTTCGAGGTCGCGACCAATGAGCCAGGTTTCGACCACGACGAGGACACGGCCCATCTCGGCGAAGCCTTGAAACTGCCGCAGCAGCACGCCCATCTTCGCGCGCTGCTCGAGCAGCACCTGCAGCCGCTCGAAGCGTAAGGAGAGGCGATATGACCGAAACTGGATATGTGCACCGGCTGCATGCCGGTGCACCTGATAAACCTATTCTGCTGGTGCTGCACGGCACCGGGGGCGACGAAAACCAGTTTTTCGACTTCGGTCGGCGCCTGCTGCCGGAAGCGACGATTCTCTCCCCGCGCGGCGATGTTTCCGAACACGGCGCGGCGCGGTTCTTTCGCCGCACCGGGGAAGGGGTCTACGACATGCCCGACCTTTCGCGCGCGACCGAGAAGATGGCTGCCTACGTCAAAGCATTCGCTGACGAGTACCGGGCTTCCGAGATTCTCGGCCTGGGATTCTCGAACGGCGCAAATATTCTTGCCAACGTGCTGATCGAGAAGGGTATCTTCGATGCCGCGGTTCTGATGCACCCGCTCATTCCGTTTCAACCCGAAGCCCAGGTAACGCTTGTGGGAAGAAAGGTGCTGGTGACGGCGGGACGACGGGATCCGATCGCTCCCGTCTCCATGACCGAGGCGCTGTCCGAGCATCTGAAAGACCGAGAGGCGGAGGTCAGGGAGGTCTGGCACCCCGGCGGTCACGAAATTGCGCCGCTCGAGATCAATGCGGTTCGCGATTTCCTCGGCAATTATTGACCGCGCGCCGCGGCAGCGCCGCGTCTTTTTAGACACGCAAACGACGCCGTAGCATTTTGAAGTGCGGCATAATTTGTCCTTCAATCGATCCCGATTTAAGGAATTATGCAAGTGCTGGCGGGAAACTGATTTGCGGGACCGGCGAATGCCGGTCCCGCATCTTTGCTGGAACGATGATACTATCATCCGTTCTCGATAAGGCATTAGGGACGGGGAGGATATTTGCCCCGGATTGCCTTCATATAAAAATTTCCTGGCGATGCCGCCATCGTCAAACCGACGACGACACCCTTGGGAACGCCTTCATATTCTCGCCTCTGACCGTTGGTCAGATAGACCCTTAGATGCCGGCTGTCTTCGTCGTAGGTGATCGCCTCGATAAGCTTCGAATCAACCGCAGTTTCCACTTTGCACCCCGCAGTTTTGGATCTGAGATTCCTGACCAAGAATGTCATTCACGCTCGCAACGCGCCATCATTATGCTGCGCCGCAAGGGCGTCAAGCGCGATCTGCTTTAACGTTCATTTTTTCCCGCGGCCTCTCGTTATAGTTGATTTTTGCAGCTTCTCGAAGGTCACCCCTGTGGAAATCCGATGCCTGTGGCTCCTCCATTTGAGGAATATTAGCCGATAATGTCGCGAGAAACGCAATAATCGCCGGCTTAACGCCGGATTAATCATCATATAGCAAACTATAGCGTATTATTAACCGCAGCACCCTCCCAAGCATGAATGACTACATCCGCAAGGCGGAGCGTGACCTCGCCGCTGCAACGGTCAATATCGGCGCTGCCGAGTCGCAGCTTTATCCGAGCATCACTCTCAATGGTTCGATCTCGCCGTCATCCATAAAACAAGCGGGTAGCGCTCCCGGTGGCCTGACCACCTGGTTGTTTAGGCCGGCTCTCAACCCGCCAATTTTCGGTGGTGATCGGCTGCGCCCGAATGTGGAGATGTCGAGATCCAATGCGAAGGTGCAGTCTCTTGCGTGGAAGCAGATTGTTCTGGCCGCCCTCGAAGAGATTGAGCGCGCTCTATCGTCCGTTCACCGCGACGCGCAAACCATTCAGGCGCTGCGGGCGCAGGTGAAGACCACGCAGGAGACTCTTGCGCTTTCAATCGGGAGCTACAAGGATGGACAATCATCCTTGCTTGATGTGCTGGATGCGCAGCGTTCAGCCGTGACCAGTCAGGCCAACCTGGCGCAGGCGGTGCAGCAAACGGCGAAGAACTATGTCACTCTGAATGTGGCAATTGGTTCGGGTTACAACTTCGGTGGGGCCGCGATCAGGCCAAATTCTTATGAACAGTGAGCCTCATGCCGTTTCAGCGATGGATAAGAGATGGATTATTTCCGCAACCCGCCATTCGGTCGGGTCTCATAAATGGGTTCCATGTTTAACTATCTAGCGCCGTGGCGACAACACATACCGATACTGGCCGGCAACCGTAAAAGACGCGCTCGGCTGACGTTTGCCGAAGGCGAATTCGCTGCGGTCTACGCGATGAGCGATGTTCACGGATGTTATAACGAGCTCGTCGAGGTGCATCGCCGCATCGTCGAGGATGCCGCGCGCATCCCGGGACCGAAACTCATCGTCATGCTCGGCGACTATGTCGATCGCGGGCCTGATTCGAGTGCGGTGCTGGAGTTCCTGAGCAAGACCCCGCCGCCGGGATTTCAGCGCTTCGTCCTGTGCGGCAATCACGACGCGGAACTGGTCAAACTCTACCGCAAGCCGGCACGCATTCTCGAATGGCTCGGCTTTGCCGGAACGGAGACGCTGCACTCATACGGTATCGACATCGAGCATCTGCTGGAATCGGCGGCCGGAAGCGAAACAATTGCCCGCGTCATCCGCACCATGATACCCGAGCGGCATATCAAATTCCTGGAATCGCTGCCGATCATGCTGCGGATAGGAAGGGTCGTCTTTGTTCATGCGGGCATCAAACCGGGCATCGACCTCAAAAAGCAGAAAGACAGCGACCTCATGTGGATCCGTCAGCCCTTCCTGGATGAAGGGCCGCAGCTTCCTGTCCTCGTGATCCACGGGCATACGCCGGCACGAATCCCGACATTCGGGCCGCAACGCATTGGTATCGACACTGCGGTTTCGGCGACGGGCCGGCTGACCGTGCTGACGATAAAGGGGACGCGGGTCGGAATCCTCTAAATCGGCAAGCATGGTGTCGTCCGAAAACGCCTACACTTTTCGGCGTCATGCTCAAAACCAAACGCCGCGGATTATGCTCCGCGGCGTCAGGACAATAAAAGTTCACGGAGCTATCTCAGGCGCCGGTCGCTTCCTGATAAAGGTTGGTGCCGATACCGGTATAGGTAAAGCCGTGTTTGCGGACCTCGTCGCTGCGGTAGATATTGCGCAGATCAACCAGGATCGGAGCGCGCATCGACTGCTTCAGGCGATTGAAATCGAGCGCGCGGAACTGGTTCCATTCGGTGACGATGACAATGGCATCCGCACCAGCGGCCGCCTCGTAGGGTCCGCTCGCATATTCGATGTTCTCGATTACCTTGCGGGCGTTTTCCATGCCCTCGGGATCGTAGCCGACCACTTGCGCGCCGTTGTCCTGCAGGGTCTGGATGACCGCGATCGCCGGGCTGTCGCGCATGTCGTCGGTATTCGGCTTGAAGGTCAGGCCAAGGATCGCGATCTTCTTGCCGCGAATGTCTCCGCCGACGGCCGAAATGACTTTGCGTCCCATCGCGCGCTTGCGGTTGTCGTTGATCGAGATCGTCGTCTCGATGAGACGCATCGGCGCGTCGTAATCCTGCGCCGTCTTGGCAAGAGCAAGCGTATCCTTGGGGAAGCACGAGCCGCCGTAACCCGGGCCGGCATGCAGGAACTTGGAGCCGATACGGCCATCGAGGCCGATGCCGCGTGAAACGTCCTGGACGTTTGCGTCGACCCGTTCGCAAAGATCGGCGATCTCGTTGATGAAGGTAATCTTCATCGCGAGAAATGCATTGGCCGCATATTTGATCAGTTCGGAGGTGCGGCGGGTGGTGAAGACCAAGGGGGCCTGGTTGAGATAGAGCGGGCGGTAGACCTCGGTCATGGTTTCGCGCGCCCGGTCGTCGTTCAGGCCGACGACGATACGGTCGGGACGCTTGAAGTCTTCGATCGCCGCACCTTCGCGCAGGAATTCCGGATTGGAAACGACGGCGACATCTGCCGCGGGATTGGTTTCGCGCATGATCCGCTCGACCTCGTCACCCGTGCCGACCGGCACCGTCGACTTGGTGACGATAACGGTGAAGCCTTCCACATAGGTGGCAATCTCGCGTGCAGCGGCGTATACATAGGAAAGGTCTGCGTGGCCGTCGCCGCGCCTGGACGGCGTGCCGACAGCGATGAACACGACGTCGGCGCTGCGGACGCTTTCGCCGACATCGGTCGAAAAGGACAGCCGGCCGGTGCTGGTATTTTCGGCGACCAGTTGCTCCAGACCCGGCTCGTAGATCGGAATGCGGCCTTCGCGAAGGGCTTCGATCTTACTCAGATCCTTGTCGACGCAGATGACGTCGTGGCCGAAATCCGCAAAGCAAACGCCTGAAACGAGGCCGACATAGCCTGATCCAATCATCGTGATGCGCATATTTCCCTCAAATCATTAGAGTAGAACGTCATGCTGCGTCGCAGCATGACGTTCGTCATACTCAATCTGGGCGAAAAGACAATATCGAAGATCGCTTGATACCCACATCGAAAATCGAACTCCGGGCACCGCAGTTCGCTGCCGGTTAGCCCGTCGACAGCCAAAACATAGGTTTATGTGGGCGATATGACAAGTCGAGCGGCTCGTCAGAGCAGGCTCGACTTCAATCCGGAAACAGGATCAATCAATCTATGTCGCTGCCTCGGCCGTTATAGCTGGTACCAGACATAGGGGTCTGTTCCCGATTGAATCTTGTCCCAGCGCAGATCGGTATCGCGCCAGTTCTTGATGCTGCTCTTCCTGTTGTCGAGCACGAGATCGCCCTTGTCGGTTCTGACGACGAGGACCGCGTGCCCTTCACCGGAGGGCGTATATGCCGTCGCGATCCGCAGAGCGCGCGACGACCAGCCCATCGCTATCAGCCGGCTGCGCTTGGTCAATGCGAAATCTTCGCAGTCGCCGCTGCGCACATTCACCTTCCAGACGTCGCCATTCAATTCGTTGCGGGGGTCGTTCCGGCCGATCATCGTACGATTGACGGCAGAGTTGACGTCCTTCAGTTGCAGCATTTGCGTGTCCGTCAGTGCAACGACCGCCAAACCATTGTTATCGCGGCATTCGGTCGGGTTCTGGGCGCAGAACAGCACCTGGGCGAAAGGTGGAATGATCTTGCCTTTTTCAGAGATATAACTGACCGCCGAATTACCGGTCATACCGCGGGCAAAACCTGCGGGACCGGCGGCAAATGCCGAGCATGCATTGCCTGCTGTAAAGGCCAGCGCCAGAAGTGTAACGACTGTTTTCTTCATCTCTTAAATCCCCGTTACGGGCAACCGATTGAGATCAGGCTTGCCTTTGGCCTCAGTCAATGGCATGGCGACTTAGTGATCTGCCAAGTATTGGCCGCAGAACGTCTGTCCCGTTCCTGCTGCTTCAAGGAGCATAGCCAGGGGTTGTCTCGATTGATTTAAACGTTTCGCGACAATTTTAAATGATGTGGAATTCTGCTGCACTTTAACACGCAGGCGCTTGATATGCAACTTATGTTAGTACGGGAATATTGATCGTATTGGCTGTAGGCCCCTCATTCCCGCTGCTGCCGGTGAGCGATTCAAATGTTATCCAACCTCATCAACAGGCAGATCATGCGGGAGGTGATCCTCGTTGTCTTCATTTGCCTGGTGATATTGACTCTTATTCCGTTCGGAAGCGTCACGCCCTTTCCCTTCGCCTTCGCTGCGATCGGAATGTTTGTGCTGGCGATTATTTCCGCGCTGTTGTTCGGGGAGCCGAGGCAGACCAGATCGGTTTTCAGCATCGCTTTGTTTCTGCTCGTCGTGCTGACAGGCTGGACGTTCATCCAGACCGTCGAGTTGCCTTCCAATTGGTTGGCCAATCCTGCCTGGAGTGCTGCGCGTGATCTGGCAAGTGTCCAGTACGCAGCGATCTCGGTCGAACCGGCCGACACGCTTGCGTCGATCCTGTGGATCGCCCTGCCTTTCGTCACATTTCTGACCGGGCTGCTCTTATGCGATACCGATCAGCGTGCGCGGAAAGTGCTGACGGGACTCGGGCTTACGGCGGGCATTGTCGCTGTTTTCGGCCTGCTGCAGTTTTTGCTGTTTCCCAACATCCTAATCGTCGTGGAGAAACGCGCCTACCTAGACAGCCTGACTACAGTCTTCGTCAACCGCAATACCGCCGCGACCTTCCTCGGGCTTGGAACGCTGCTGATGCTGACCCTGGTCAGGGACATAGCTCGTGCCTATTCGAACTATCCGCCCGGCGAACCGGGCCGAAACGCGCTTCTCTTGAAATCGTGGATCTACATACTGCTCTTGTGCGCATGCTTCACCGCGCTGATGCTGAGCCGCTCGCGCGCCGGGATATTTGCGACCTTTGTTGCCGCTCTCATCTATTTTCCATGGCTTGTCCTCAATTGGAACGGATCGAGGCGCCATTTAAGGCCGGCGCCAAGATGGCGTTCGTTGCTGATACTCCTCTCGGCGATTGGTTTCGTCGTAGTGTTACTGACGATGTTTGCAGGCCAGACGATTTTGCGCGCGCAGGAGCGGCGACTCGAGGATGATGATCGGTTTTGCATTCTGCCGGGCATATGGCGTGCCATTTCGGATCATTTGTTGACGGGAACGGGGCTCGGAACCTTCCGGACCGTGTTTTCCGCCTACCGCGATCCGGCTTGCGGAATTTTCGGGGTCTTCGACCGCGCGCATAATTTCTATCTCGAAGGATTTCAGGGTCTCGGAATATTGTTCCCCATTGCAGCGGTCCTTGCCTTCTCGGTGCTTGCCAGAGTGTTCCGGCGCGGGTTCGCCCAAAGACGGCGTCTCAGGCATTATGTTCTTCTTGGCCTGGCGGCGAGCGTTTTGGTCGCCCTTCATGCGGCGGTCGATTTTTCGCTGCAGATACCCGGTTTTGCGGTGTTTTTCTCCGCCTTCCTGAGCGCCGTTGTCGCGATATGTCTGGGACGCAGCAACGGAGAGGCGGACATGGCTTATGAGCGGCCGTTAACCAGTAAAGTTTAAACGGATGGATTTTAATAAGATTTTCGGAAAAGATCGATTGTGCAGGTGCGAACGGTTGACTCTGAAACCCTAGAAATTTTATAGCGGGTGCAGCCTTCGGATTTGTTGCGATGCAAGAAAAGTCGGACCGAAGTCGTTTTCGCTTCCTACAGGGCTCGGCGTTGCCAGCCTGCCACAGTTAGGGGAATGTTAATCGGCTTTCAGTGTTATTGATCGGGGATTGTCTTGTATTTTGTCAGATTGCGGGGCAGTAGCTTCAGGGGCGTAAACGCAGGGTATTCTATGGGTTGTTCTCGTATCGGTAGTACACGCGTCGCCATTGTTGTAGCGCTAACGACTATATTGGCAAGCTGCACATCGTTGCCAAGATCCGGTCCCGATCACAAAGATGTTGATCGCGATGCAGCCGTGAAAGTGACAACCAAGGAGCGTCGCGTCGGTATCGACTACGCCCTGATTGATCTCAGCAAAAACGTCTTGTCGTATTTTACCGCTCCCCAGCCGACCTCGTTCAAAGGGTTTGGTGGTGGTCGAGGCGGGGCGCCTGAAATTCCGCTCGGTTACGGCGACGTCGTCCAGGTCGCCATCTTCGAAGCTCAGTCCGGCGGTCTCTTCATCCCATCGGACGCAGGTAGCCGACCCGGCAATTACATCTCGCTGCCGGAGCAGACCATCGATAGAAACGGGACGATCACAATTCCCTATGCGGGTCGGGTTCCGGCTGCCGGTCGCCTGAAGGAGACCGTAGAGCAGGACGTCGAGGATCGCCTCGCAAGCCGCGCGATCGAGCCGCAGGTGGTTATTACGACAACCACAAGCCGCTCCAGCCAGGTTGCCGTGCTCGGTGACGTCAACAATCCCCAGCGCGTCGAGATCAGCCCGGCCGGCGAGCGCGTTCTGGATGTCATTTCCGCGGCGGGCGGTTTGACGACCAACAATATCGAAACGAATGTGACGCTGCAGCGCCGTGGCAAGACGGCAACCGTCGCCTACACGACGCTGTTGAAGAACCCGGCCGAAAATATCTATGTTGCGCCCGATGACACGATCTCGATCGATCATGAGCGTCGCACATATCTTGCGCTCGGCGCAGCCGGCGTCAGTGGCCGCTTCGATTTCGAAGAGTCTGATCTGACACTTGGAGAGGCAATCGCCAAGGCGGGCGGCTTGCGCGACGACCGCGCCGATCCGGCTCAGGTCCTGCTCTACCGCCTTGTCCCCAGGAAAACGGTTGCAGCGATGCACGTGGACGCGACGAGGTTTACGGGTGAAATGGTTCCGGTGATCATCCGTGCGAATATGCGCGACCCGGCAACTTTGTTTGCTGTTCAGCAGTTCAAGATGGAAGACAAGGATATTATCTATATTTCCAATTCGGACTCTGTCGAACTGGTCAAGTTCCTTGACATCGTGAACTCGGTATCATCCACTGTTTCCGGAGTGGCCGACGATACGAGGGATACCCGCAACGCGGTACAGGATCTTGGAAATTGATTGAAATAGGTCGCCGGCATCGATCGCGAATGATCAGTGCCGGCGGCCTATATTGCGGATTTGATGAAGGACTGTGGTTATGGCAAGTTCAGGTGTTTATCGTAAGCTTGCGTACAGCGGAATTGTCGTCGCGATATTTGCCAGCATGAATTCAAGCGCTTTTGCAGCAGCTTGCGTCAAGCTTTCAAGCGTGACTTTCGTCGATATCAATGGATTTACGGCCAACCCCACCGCTCTGCTTGATATGTCCGATCCGCTGGTTTTGTCATCGAGCGTCCGCGCACTGGTTGGGAGCAGCAATGACGCGCTGTCGCTGGTGATCGAGCAGGCCAAGAAAGCGGATGCCGCACAGATGGCCGCTATCGGTTCCGGTCTTGGGCGGGCCGCAAACAGCTGCCAGGTAACGGATCCACTATTCAAGCTAGCCATCGAAAAGGCCGTCGCCGAGGCGGCGAGCACCGATCCGAATCTTGCGCCGCTCCTTGCCGCCTTTGCGAAGGTTCTGGCTGAAGGCGGCACCGCGGCGCTCGGTCCGGGTGGAAGTGCTGCAGCTGCCGCATCCGGCATCGGCAATGACGGGCAAGTTGGACAAACCGGGCCTGGAGCGGACGATGGTACGCCGTTCGACGGCGCGGTCACAACTGCGGGTACGCTGAAGGTTTCGAATGCCGGCGCAGATGATTCATCGTCGACTTCAACGACGACGATCGTCAGCATCGGAGCGGCTGGGCAGTCGTCCACCGATCCGACGCAGTCGACGAGTCAGAGTGTCCCGGTCATACAATAGCTGGAATTGCCCGTAGATCTTAGCGCTTGACGCTTTTGTTGGAGATCGAAATTGCTATCGCCAGATAAACTTACGCCGCGTATCGACCCCTCCCGCGATACTGGAAACGAAGCTGACTTCATCGATTTCGACAAGCTCATCGCAATCGCCCGCCGACAGTGGCGGATGGTTGCGGCGTGCGGTTTCGCCTTCGCCATTCTCGGCATTGTGTATGTCCTGACGTCGGTGCCTGTTTACACCGCCGACACAAGTGTGCTGATCGACCGCAGCGATAGTCAGGTGATCAACCAGCTGGCGGCTTTCGGCCAGATGGACGATGACGAAGGTACTGTCCTCAGTCAGGTCGAACTATTGAAGTCTGACACCATCGCCTATGCTGTCGTCGACAAGCTGAAACTTGTCGACAATCCGGAGTTCATGGCACCGAAAACCTCGCTCTTTTCCGTTTCGACGTTGAAATCCTTCATGAATTTTCGGTCGTGGTTTGCCGATGATGCAGTCGTCGCCCCCGATCCGGAAATGAGGCGGCGAGGCGCTGCGGAAACTGTCGCAGGCAATATCGATGTCGAACGCGTCGGCCGGTCCTACGTCCTCGATGTCAGCTATACCGCGCAGTCGCCCGGCCTGGCGCGTGATATCGCGGCTGGGATCGCCGACGTCTATCTGGTCGACAAGCTCAATTCGAAATACGAGGCGACACGCCGGGCCGGCCAATGGCTGCAGGAGCGTATCGAAGAGCTCCGGCAGCAGGCGCTGGACACCGACCTTGCGGTTCAAAAATTCCGCGGCGAGCATGGGCTTGTCGAGGCCGGATCCGGTACGCTGATTAGCGAGCAGCAGCTTTCCGAGATCAACACCCAATTGATCAATGCGCAGGCCGAGACAGCGAAGGCCGAGGCACGATATGCCCGCGTCAAGTCGATCATCGACGCCAAGCAGACCGATGCGATCGTCACGGATGTGCTCGACAGCTCCATTTCGAACGACCTGCGCAAGAAATATCTGGAAGCTTCCAAGCTCGAGACCGAAATTGAGGCGCGGCTCGGGCCCGATCACGTCCAGGCGGTTCGGCTTCGTGCGGAAATGGAAGAATATAAGAGGCTCATGTTCGATGAGTTGAATCGCATCGCCGAAAGCTACCAAAGCGAGCTGCAGGTCGCGAAATCGCGGGAAACTTCTCTGCGCGACAGTGTGACACAGGCGACGGGCGTTGCCGCAACGGCGGGCGAAACGCAGGTGCAGCTTCGCGAGCTGGAGCGCACGCGCGATACCTATAAGAATCTCTATCAGAGCTTCTTGACGCGCTATCAGGAAGCAATTCAACAGCAGAGCTTTCCGATTACCGCTGCGCGCATCATCACGACAGCGGAGACGCCGACGAAGCCGAGCGCTCCGAAGAGAGCTCTCGTCGTGGCTTTCGCGATGTTCGTGGGATGTGCATTTGGAAGTGGTATAGCCGCCTTCCGCGAATTCCGGGATCGGTTTTTCCGCACCGGCGATGATGTCAGGGACGTGCTCGATGTCGAGTCTCTCGGTGTCATGCCACTGATTGAAAATAGCGTCGACGATCCGACACTTATTGATCCCGGCAATCCGCGAAGCATCGCCAGGGGCGGGAAGACCACGACCTATGTCGAGGAGCATCCGCTCTCGGCATTTGCCGAGACGCTTCGAAGCGCGAAGATTGCCATCGACCTCAGTGCTGCCGACCAGCGCTGCAAGGTCATCGGTGTCGTGTCGAGCTTGCCCGGTGAGGGGAAGTCTACGACATCCATCAACTTTGCCAAGCTCCTGGCAATGCAGGGTGCGCGTTGCCTGCTTATCGACGGCGACATGCGCAATCCCGGTGCTACCCGGGCGATCGGCCGCCATGCCGAGGCCGGCTTGCTCGAGGCGATCGTCGACAGCCGCCCGCTCAAGGATCTTATCCTTCTCGATCCCAAAACAAAGCTCGCATTTTTGCCGACGGTGGCACGGTATCGTGTTCCGCATTCGTCGGAGCTGCTTGCGTCACGCGGCATGGATCAGCTTCTTCAAACGGCACGTCAAAGCTTCGATTATATTATCGTCGACCTGCCGCCCTTGGCGCCGGTTGTGGACGCACGCGCCATCAATTCGAAGCTGGATGCGGTGGTTTTCGTTATTGAGTGGGGAAAGACATCGCGCAAGGTCGTGCAGTCGACCCTGCTGTCCGAGCCGGAGCTCTATGCGAAGTGCGTCGGCACTATATTGACCAAGGTCGACCCGTCGCAGATGAAGCTTTACCGGACATTCGGTTCGAGCGAGTATTATTATAAGCGGTATTCGCGATACTACACCGAAAGCTGATGTTCCGCGGTCAGGTCGTTTCGGTTACCAGGATCGCTTTCGTTATCGTCACCGTCGTCTTTGCGGTGCTGGCCGGTCGAGAGCTCTCCGCTTCGATAAGAACGGCCAGCATCTCGATCGTCGCCGAAAGGATCGAGCGTGGGGAGACCGTCGCGGATGATGTCGTGACCAAATATGCGTTGCGTAGTGTCGACGTCGTTGACGGACATTATTGTCGATCAGACATCGTGGCTGCTGGCGTAACCCTCGTTCTGGCGCAACTCGATCGGCAGAATGTTAATGTCAACTACGACGCCTGGGCCGTTGCGGCGTCGAGTGCCCGCCAGTATCTGCGGTATGCGCTTTCATGCATGCCGACGAACAGCAATTTTTGGCTTCGCCTTGCGGCCGTGGAGTCGACAATTGCGGAAGAGCCGGTCGCGATCGCAGAGATTATGAAGCGTTCGGTCGTGCTCGCGCCCTACGACCAGGTGATGATTCTGACGCGGTTTTATTTCTGGAACGATTTTACCGATGCAACGCTTGCCGCGGCAAAGCGTGCGCTCGATAGCGATCTCACGACGATGCTGAAACTGGGCGATCGTTGCAGGGTCAACGCCACGATAAAAGAGATCAGCCCACAGCTTCGTCCAATCTTCGATCAAACCTGGACGAGCGTTGGAGAGGCTGCGACGGCGCGATTCCGACAGCGTTGCAGCAAGTAATCGCAATGCGGTTTTTTTAGCCGCATGCAAAGAATACCCAACGCCCTGAATTGGCGATCTTACGCGAATTATGAAGTATTGGTTTGCAAGTTTCGGCGGTCATGGCAGGTCGAAACATAGAAACTGCGCTCGAAAGTGTCGCGTCGCTCGCGATCCGTACGGGACTGGCTAACTAGGTTCGTAAGCGCTTCGTTATTGAAGAGGGCTTGATCTGACGACCGGCCTTTTCCCAAATTTGTTTATCCGTCGGCGCAGAAAATCATGAGATGGCTTGTCAAAGATATAATAGCAGGCGACGCCAACTACCATCAGCGCCAAGAATGTCAGCGTGAAAAGAAGCAACTGCTGGCTCAGCGCTATATCCCGCCGTTCAAGGCCAGCCTTGGAAAGCAAGTATTTGCAGACGGCGATTGTAATCGGGTGCGATAGATAAGTGGCATAGGAGGCGTCCCCGAGCATCTTTAGCCATTCGATCCGCCATACTCTGTGGTTCTTTTCATAGGACAACGCCCCAAAGAGTATCAACGCCGCAGGAAGGCCCCACATCAAAACACGCCCGGCAGTGCCTTCCAGTGGCTGCATAATGAACGAAAGTGCGATGCCGATTAGGCCGGCAACGATGAAAAGCAGATCCGCGCCTCTGGTGAGAGAGCGGCCAGACTGGTGCCAAGCTGCTATCAAAATTCCTGCAGCAAACTCCACAAGCATAGGGGACGTGGCTACCTCGAATGGCGCATTTTTGAAGGGGAGCGCTCCAGCCAGGACGAGGGACACTAAGGTCAGGGTGATGCACGGCAGGCGATAGCGCTCACGAAGCAGCAAGGAAAGCGAAAAAATCAAATAAAAGAACATCTCATAGTTGAGTGTCCAGCCGACATCCAAGGCAGGTACTATTTTTCCGCTTTGATCGTAATAGGGGATGAAGAACAATGACATAACAATTTGTATTGGCTGCGACGTATGGTTGTTAAACGGTCCAGGTGATAATGTCACCCCGACAACGAACACGGCAGTGAAGAGCCAATATAGAGGAACGATCTTTATCAAGCGACGCGCTAGAAACTCGCCCGGCCTCGTTTGTTTGTTAGCCGTTACGGACCACATTATGAAGCCGCTGATCAGGAAGAACAGATCGACGCCGGCGGCCATTGGTCGCCAGTTCCAGCCAAAGATTAGTCCAATGTGGAAAATGACCACGGCAGTGGCGGCCAGCGCCCTTAGGTACTGAAGCGAGTAGATCATCAAAGTCCCCGCGCTAATGAGAGACTCTTAAACCTGCCTAGCTTATCATTGTCAAGAAAGTATGGCCTCCCGAACAGGACCGATATGTCGTCAACATTTCACATCGGCGGGTATTCCCAGGTGTTGCTGGACAACACGGCGGTATGAGGCCCGATAGGCGATCGGGACCAGGCGCTGTTTACACCCGCCTCGATTTTATCGGGTATTTCCGACAGACGCGACGCCGCTTTACATAAGCCGAATAGGAGCGCTGCGCAGGATGCCGGAACAAAGCGCGGCGGTATAATCCGGTGCCCGGATGAAACATAATTCGTGCTGTGCTGGGCGTGGTCGTTTCGCGCCTTGCTGAAAGCCTCGATGCGATTCATCTGGTCGCAGACAGCTGAGCACCTATTCTCTTGAGGAACTCAACTTGCATAAATAATGCCCGCCGTCTGCGCGGCAGGCATTGTTTATTGACTGGGTGTTGACGATCAGACGCTGGCGCCGGAGACAAAATCCGTGCCCGTGATATTGAGCGTCAGAATGCCGGCATCGGTGTGGCCTTCGCCGTCCGAGATCTTGTAATACTGGACTGTTTCCGTGACGTGATCGCCCGGAGCGATATCCGCTGCCAGATCATAGGTGAATGAACCATCTGCCTTCACATGGAACGTACCGTAGGCTCCGGTGACGTCGGTCGTTGCGCTCGGATCGCCGTTTACAGCCTTGCCATCGAACTGACGGAGGAAGAGCTTGCCATTGTCGCCGGCAATATCGTTGTCCAGGGCGTTGCCGCCGATGACGTCGCCTTCGTTGAAGCTGTAGTGATCGTCGACCGCAATCGGCTTGACCTGGGTTACGCCCTGAATGTTCAGAGTGAACAGGCCAAAATCGGTATGACCGCTGCCGTCGGAGATCTTGTACGAGACCTTCTCTTGGATCAATTCACCATTGGTGAAGCCGATCTTGGCAGCGTCGCTCAGGACATAAGTGTAACTACCGTCAGGCTTGACGAAGAAGGTGCCGTAGTCGCCCTGGATCTCTGTGACCTGGCTGTTGCCGCTCTTGGCGCCAACGCTCGCACCGTCGAAGGCGCGCAGGAACAGGTGTCCGTTATCGGATGAGTCGTTGGAAAGCAGATTTCCTGAAATGGCGTCAGTTTCCAGGAATGTTGCACTATCGTCGGTTGCGTGAACAGCCATCGGTTCTCTCCTTGAATTGTTCTTTGCTAGGTCAATTCTGACCTTTAGCGAGCCGCCCGATTAAGAATATCTTAATACTGAGAGTCAAGGGTGTAATTAACAGCAAGTGAACGTTTTTGGGGTGTATTGTACAATAATGACACACCTTGAACTCGCATAGGGCAATGAAACGCCAAGGGATTGTTACTTTTAAAATAAGAGAAAATGTCGAATAACAGATACGAATCCATTGTTCTTCAGGAGATAAGGATGTTTATGCAAAGGTAATTTATAAAAATACGCTGAAGTTCAGGTGTGCAGATGAGATATTGATATAATCACTACGGGCTATGGCGTGACATCGCTGTATTGTTTCGTTTCCCGCTCTATCTCATGGTTTTCGGCGAAGTGACTGATGTCGTGCTCTTGTCACATATGGTTATCGGGTAACGTTTCTTTCGAGGCGCAAGTTTCGCAAATTAATATGCGTGTCCTGGAAGATAGTCTTAATGTCACCGCTGATGTCAGCCAACTTATTCATAATTGTGCAGCGCAACTTTTTTTGCAATGCGAAATATGAGAGAAGCGGAGATAATTTGTAGAGGATGTAAGAATTATCGCGAGATAGAACGCATTTTAGTGTTCCATTTCAGGAGGCAGAGAGGGGTCCGCAGGTAAAAGATTTTCCAGTATCTTTGGGAGATCATGGCGTGACCGTCTACTATGTAAATTCGGCAACGGGATCCAATCAGAATAGTGGGATGAGCGAGCAGTCGGCTTTCGCGACGCTTTCCGCAGTCGAATCCTTGAGGTTAAAGCCGGGAGACAACGTGCTGCTTGCCGCCGGAAGCGTGTTTAACGAACAATTCGACCTGAAATACTCCGGCACTGTCAACTCTCCGATTACCATTGGCAGTTACGGCGTTGGCGATGCGCCGGTCATTCACAGTAGCAATGACGGCATCCACGGATCGAAAGCGTCAAACATCATTGTGGAGAACATCAAGATTGCTGATACCGGCGGTGGGGCGATATATGCGGGAAATGTCTCTAACTGGATCGTCCGCAACGTCGAGGTCGAAAATACCGGACTTGCCGGCAAGCCCGGTTCCGTCAATTTCCAGAGCAGCCAGAACATTACCATCGAGAACAGCAAGATTTCCGGGGTGAACGGAGACGGCATCTGGATGGATAGGGTGATTGGCGTTACCATCGTCAATAACCTGGTCATTAACAGCCAAGGCGCTGCGGCGGACGCCGTTCAGTTGAACGACAGCAGCAATATCCTGATCAAGGGTAACCATCTGGAGCAAACGGAGACCAATAGCGCAAAGGGCGTTCTAGCGCTTGTTCGGGCTGTAAATGCAGTGGTCGAGGACAACACCGTGGTCGGCGGCGGTTTCGGGATAGGTGCCAACGCGGGCACGAATATCGCCATCCACAACAACGACATCTCGGGATACGGCGGCTATAGTTGGTCCTACGGTATCGGCCTTGGCGATCAGGGCAATGCGACAAATTACGATATCAGTGGAAACTATATTCATGACGGCGTCTGGGGCGTGTCGATCAGCGCTGCAGGTTACCCAAGTTATACACGCATCGATATCGATATTCATGGTAATGTCTTTGACGACCTGTCGTCTTCAGCGCTGAAGGTCGACAGGCCTGCATCCGGCTCTTTTCATGATAATGTCATCGACAGCGTGGTGTCGACGTTGACAATGCCGGTCGCAATTGCCCTCCAGAGCACCTTTTTGATCAACGATAATAAAACGCTGGAGCAAGCGCAGGCCGAACTCGACGCTGCGACTGGCAACACCCCGTCCAACAGTGAGACGCCTACCACACCGGTTGTGGAGCCGCATGTCGAACCGTCAACACCGACGCAGACAAGCACTCCGGCGCCCGCGACCGAAGCGCAGGTTTCCACAGCACCCACCGTCGCCGTTCCCAAGATCGTCGCAGCCCATGACAGCCTGAAGATCTCGACGGATACGGGCAGCGCCTATCATGGCAACCTCCTCGAAAACGATAGCGCAATCAATGGAACCGTGCTGCTTCGTCGCTTCGGTGACAGTGCAGTGGATAAGCATGGCCTGACGCTGACCGGGAAATACGGAGTCATCCATGTGGAGAGCGATGGTGATTACACGTATACAGTCGATGCGGTGAAAATCGCCGGTCTCAGCGGAAAGGTCAGCGAATCCTTCCAATACAAGATTTCTGACGGCGCTTCTCACATCGATACCGACTCGCTCGGCGTTTATATCGATGTGGACGCGTTCCATAGCAGCCAAGCATCGCACCTGCTGGTTTGAATCACGCCAAAAAGAGCGCCGGCCCGCTGTTCAACATCTGAAAGCTTGATGATGAAGGGGTGTCGCGGCGGTCGAAGGTGCGGATAAAAAAATAGTTCCGCCGTTCAAAGGAAAAATGAACTACAGATTGAATTTAAAGTTAACGCCGGAGTAATGGTCGCACATATGCGCGCGATACGTTCATCTCTCTGCGCCGTTGTTGGGCAATCTGCGATTTTCACTTGCTTAGGTTGGTATATTTAGCGTAGCGTCAAGACAGAATTCCTGAAACCGCTCGTTATAAATTGGAGTTTTTGGCCACTTTTTGGTTGGATTCATGTAATAGGTCGTGGGCTTGCAAGCGGGTCCGGCGCCGGTGTCGGGGGGCCAATGCAGTCGTGTCATTGATCGGGCGTGGACCCGGAGCTGGAGTTGCGCCGGCATATTTGCTTTCGTGCGATGCGGTAAGAGAGGGATTATTTCGTGTTTCAGAATTCAGCAGCTGATGTCAGCGAGCCATCCAAAGCATTAAAGAAATGCAAGGGGGGGCTCGTTTTCATCGGAATAGCAAGCGCGCTTATTAATATCCTATACCTTACAAGTTCATTTTTTATGCTTGAGGTGTATGACCGGGTCATCCCTAGTAAAAGTATACCATCGCTGGTTGTCCTGGCAATACTTGCGTTAATGCTTTACTGTTTTCAAGGAGCGTTCGAGGTTCTGCGAAGCAGGATGCTTGTACGTGTTGCCGGTGCGCTTGACGAGATGGTGAACGGACGTGTGTTCCGCGCGCTGATCAAGGCTCCGTTGAAAGTCAAAATCGGCGGAGACGGGCTTCAGCCGTTGCGCGACTTCGACCAGATCAGAACCTTCCTGTCCGGTATGGGGCCGACAGCGATGTTCGATCTGCCCTGGTTGCCGTTCTATATCGTAATCTGCTTCCTCTTTCATCCGGCGATCGGATATATCGCGATCGGTGGATCGCTGGTTCTCGCTATCCTGACGTTCATGACCAATCAGGGAACGCGTACGCTCTCCAAAAAGCAGTCTGACTCCGCCAATATGCGGAATGCCTTCGCGCAGACCTCGATCCGCAACTCCGAGGTTATTCACGCCATGGGTATGGCAGGCACGATGGCCGAAATCTGGGACCGCAAGAACAGTGAATATCGGACGATCACCCGGCAGGCATCGGATGTCGGCAACGGATATGCGACCTTGTCGAAGATTTTCCGTATTGCTCTGCAATCGGGAACGCTCGCGACCGGCGCAATCCTGGTCATTCAAGGGCAGGCCTCTTCGGGAATTATCATCGCGGGCTCGATATTGACCTCGCGCGCCCTGGCGCCTGTCGAAGCGGCGATTGGAAATTGGCGTGGTTTCGTTTCTGCTCAGCAGAGTTGGGCGCGGCTTTCGAGCCTGCTGAAAACCATTCCTGAGATTCCAGCCCCCCTTGCGCTCGCGGCTCCTACCAAGCAAGTCACGGTCGAGGGCTTGGCGAGTGGACCGCCGGCGGGTCAGCGCCTGGTCATCTCCGATATCAGCTTCGGCTTAAGGGCAGGGAGCGCGCTTGGTGTCATTGGTTACAGCGCCTCGGGTAAGTCGTCGCTGGCGCGGGCGATGATGGGTATCTGGCCGACCGTCAGAGGGTCCATTCGTCTCGATGGCGCAGCACTCGACCAGTGGGATGGCGACGCGCTTGGCCGGCATATCGGTTATCTCCCGCAGGATGTGGAGCTTTTCTCGGGGACCGTCGCGCAGAATATCTGCCGTTTCGCGAAGGAGATGTCGCCTGAGACAGTGGTTGCCGCAGCGAGAGCGGCGCGTGTTCACGATCTTATTCTTCGTCTACCGAACGGTTACGAAACCGAAATCGGCGAAGGCGGTGCTGCGCTTTCGGCCGGCCAGAGGCAGCGTATCGCGCTTGCAAGAGCGCTTTACGGCGAGCCATTCCTCGTCGTGCTCGACGAACCGAACTCCAATCTCGATGAAGAAGGCGAGCGGGCGCTGAGTGCCGCGATCATGAGCGTGCGGGCGCGCGGCGGCATTGTCGTTGTCATCGCACATCGGTCAGGCGTTCTGGCAGTCTGCGACTTCGTGCTGATGATGCAGGAAGGCCGTATGATCGCGTTCGGTCCCAAAGAGGAAGTTCTGGCAAGGGTCAGCCGGCCGGAAGCGGCGCGTACGCCGATTGCCGAGCGCGTGGCTCAGCTTAAAGTCGTCGTCGACGGCATAAATGCGGCCGAATAGGCCAGAAGGAAGATTGTGATCAAGGTTATCAGTGAATCGAAACGCTCCCTCAATCGGCATGTTGCCGTCGTCGGTGTGTTGTCGATAGCCCTCGTTTGCGGCATTGGCGGTTGGGCGGCGACGTCAGAGCTGTCGAGCGCAGTCATCGGCGAGGGCGTAATCGTCGTCGACGGCGATGTAAAGAAGATCCAGCACCTGACAGGTGGTATCGTGTCGGAATTGCTGGTCTCGGAAAACGACCATGTGACGGCAGGGCAGGTCCTGATCCGGCTCGATGGGACGACGACCAGAGCGAACCTTTCGATTGTCGAAAGCACGCTCGCTCAGCTTTATGCGCGCCGTGCCCGTCTGAAGGCGGAACGGATCGGCGCCGAATCGTTCGAGGTCGAGGAAAACATCAGCGATCTGACATCCAGCACTTCGGCGCAGAAGCTTCTCGATGGCGAGCAGAAATTGTTCGACAGTCGCAGGACGGCGCTCATCGGAATGAAGAGCCAGCTGGCATCCCGCAAGGATCAACTGGCCGAGCAGGTAAAGGGGTTGGTCGTTCAGATCAACGCCACCAACGATTCCCTGGGCTTGATCGAACAGGAGCTTGAAGGCATTGATACGCTCTACAAGAAAGGCCTCGTCACGCTTCAGCGTTTGAATACGCTCAAGCGCGCCCGCGCCGATCTCCAGGGCAACAGCGGCCAGGAAATCGCAGCTAAGGCGGAGGCCGAAGGTAAGGCAATCGAGATCGATCGCCAGTCGATCCAGTTGGATGAGGATCGTCGTTCGGAAATTGCAAAGGACCTGACCGACGTCGAGGCGCAGATCGCCGAATATGAAGAGCGCCGCGGAACCGCAGTCGATCAGCTGCACCGTCTCGACATTACCGCACCGTTGACTGGGCGAGTTCACGAACTTTCGGTTCACACCGTCAATGGTGTTATCGATCCCGGTCAGACGTTGATGCTCGTCGTTCCCGAAAATAACGAACTTACGGTCGAGGCGAAAGTCGCCACCCGCGATATTGATCAGGTTCGCGTCGGCCAGTCCGTCGATGTGCGTTTCAGCGCTTTCGATCAACGCACGACGCCTGATGTGAGCGGTGAGATTACCTCAATCGCCCCTGATATCGTCAAGGATGAGCGCACGGGCATCAGCTACTATCCCCTGCGCGTCAAGCCGAAAGCTGAAAGCATTGCCAAATTGAAGACGATAAAGCTCTATCCCGGCATGCCGGCCGAGGTCTTCATCAAGATCGGCGACCGGACCGTGATATCCTATCTGACGAAGCCGCTGACCGATCAGATGCAACACGTATTTCGCCAGGAGTGATTGGCGGCTGTTTCGGGTCGTTAGGAGCCTTAACGTCTCAAAGCAGCCGGTATCATCCGCCAGGCTGAGGTTGGATAGTTTCGCCTTGCTCGAATGGGCATGAGCGGCCATTTCACGAAATTGTCTCAAGCCTGCTGCAAGGTCTCCCCATGATGTGTTTGCTGCCTTGGCGAGGGGCGCCGACTGAGAAGCGATCGGCTTATGGATTGGTTCTGTTTCTGGCGTGTCTGGTAATGTTTTCAGCGGTCAAAAACGGCCATGCCGATGGCGCTCAGCCGCTGAAAATAGTGGCTTTCGGCACATCCTTAACGGCTCGCGGGGGATGGCAGCCCGCTCTCGAGACAAGGCTTGCAGCCTGCCTGCAAAGGCCCGTGAAAGTCGAGAGTGTTGCAAAGAGCGGCGAGACGTCATTATGGGCCCTTACCCAAGTTGATCGCGTGGTTGCCGCGCAGCCGGATATCATCCTAATTGAACTCTACGCCAATGATGCAACATTGCATCGATTCGTGTCGCTTGCGCAAAGCCGAAAGAATATCGGCGACATTCTCGACCAACTCCAGCAGCGCCTGCCGCAAGCGCGGATCATCGTCATGGCCATGAATCCGTTTTCAGGATTGCGTGGGCTGATCCGCCCCTTCGTCAATAGCTATGTCTCTGCACATCAGGCGGAGGCGGAAAAACGTGGTCTGGAGTTTGTCGACCACCGGCCCAACTGGGAGCGTCTTACACCGGATGACCTGGCCACGGCAATTCCCGACGGCGTGCATCCTCAGCCCGACATGGCCTCCAAAGTCATCGCGCCTGAACTCGTCAAACGTATCGCCGGCAACAATTGCGGAGAGTGAAAAGATTTCTCAAATCCGTCACAGATTTTGGCGGCTTCCAGGTCAGACGGCCGCAATATAGGTTTTCAAGTAGGTGACCAGCGAAGCCCGGCCGGCCTCCGACGAATCTTCGTGAGACGGGCTATCCAGCTCTTCAAGCAGATAGTTCCTGAGATCGTCATCGGTATGTGCGACGTAGATACCCGGTCGGCCTGCGAGCTGACCCACCGTGGCAAGCTGATGATCGTTTCGGTGCTCGCCGAGCGCCGCCTGTCGGGGAACGAGAATGATCGGCTTCCCAAAACGCTTGGCCGTGAGCACAGTGCCAATTCCCGCATGAGAGACGATGACCGTTGCATCGCGAAAGACCTTATCGAAGTCCTTAGGCTCGATATTCTTGATCCATTTCATATTCTGTGGCGTGTAACTGCCTCTGCCGATCTGCGCCAGAACCGGTTTGGACAGTTCCTTTGCAAAGGTGTCGACAGACCTGACGAGGCGATCAAACGGCAGCTGTGTTCCGACGGTGACAAGGATCAAAGGACAGCTCCTGCGTAATGCGGGCCATCCGGCCGCGACAGATGTTGCCATTGCGTGAGCCAGAGCGTCGCAATATGGCCGGCCAATTTACCCGATAGGGACAGCTTCTCGACATTGGCGACGCTATCGATCCAGATCGTCCGCTTGCCCGTCAATTTGCCGGCAAGCAGGCAAAAAAGCCCAGGCGCCGCACCGGTCGAGATAATGACGTCTGGCCTCTGCTTGATGACGATGGAGAAGGCGCTGAAAAAGCACCGGATCGACATGGCAATCGAGTCGCGGCTGCAATCGGGAAGGACCACTCCGTCCCGAATGTCGTATTTTGCAAGCAGTCCCGGGATGGTCGTCGCAAAGACGATATCGCAGCCCTCGAATGCGCCGCGCATGGCCATCAGCTGCTCCCAATGACCGCCTCCCGACGAGGCAGCGAGAACCTTCAATTTTTTCTCAGCCATAGACAGGCATCTCCTATATTTGACCGATGAAGCGCGAAAACCATTCGGTTCGAATAGCGGCTGTGTCACGATAGTTCAGTAGAAGTGTAGCATTTTTGGCCCGGTTGGTTGAAGCCTTGAAGTTCATGGACAGCCAATCACTCATGAGTTTTCATCTGGAAGATAATAAGGGTCAGAACTCTTCCAAGGGGCGCTCTTGCAAACAATATCAGAGAGCGGCATTGGGCTTGTATTCCTGATATGCATGTCCGAGAATTCCATTAACCATGCCCGCACCGCGCAGAACATGGGTGAGGGCTCGCATGCCCCAATAGGGCGAAATCAAGATCGCCGGCAGCATGAGCAGTCCAAGCACGACTCTGGTGGCGCCATAGGCCGCGCGATAGATCCGGCGCTTGAGGTTGCCATGCAGGACCTCGCTGACTGCGAAGGTATTGCCGAGCCGGTATTGTCTTTGCAATACCCATTTCCAGGTCATCCGGCTGGCAGGAACGATATCATGGACAAGCGCCTTATCAGCCCAGAAAACCTGCATGCCACGGCGAATGGCCTGATTGAAGAACAGATAATCCGTGCCCCCGGTGAAGCGCATCTTCTCTTCAAAACGCAGATTCCATGAGCGGATCAGGGGATAGTCGAACATGACGTTGTTCGAGGCGGCATAAGAAATGCGTTGGCCGTCTTTGTTCTTCTTGCGCTCGAACACCCTTGCCTTGATGAAATATTCCGGCGGGTTTTCGGGATAGACCGGTTGGACGGGGCCATAGACGCAATCGGCGCGGTTTTTCTTCCTTGTCTCCAGCATCGCGTCCAGCCAGCCGTCGACCGGCCATTCATCATCGTCGAGAAAGCAGAAGAGGTCGGTGCCGAGGGGCGCTGAATCCAGCGCGCGATTGCGCGCAAAGGGTATGCCCTGGTTTTGTTCGATGACGTAGATCAGGTCGTAGGCACCAGTCTGGCCGAAACCCTCCACCGTGGCCTTTGCGCTGCCGGCCGCATCATTATCCACGATCACCATAGTGAGATGATAGGGGCGATCCGGATGCCTGACCTGGCGGGTCATCACGTCGAGCAGCTTGGCGATCCCGTCGAGGCGTCGATAGGTCAGCACGCCGACGGCGATATTCAGCGGTGCGGTGCCTGCTTCCGTGCCGACGGATGAATGCGGAAAAGTCTGTTGCTGATTCATGACTGTCCTCTCCGCAGCATATTTCCCAAACGTTTGCGCGCCGCCATCAAGGCCACTTCGGTCGCGGCAGCATCGCCGAACGGACCGCCGGCCACCGTGTTGCGAGCTTCGCCCCGGAGCTTCAGCAGCGATGTCGTTTCGGCAATGCCGCCGGCCACCAGGCTCTTGCCGAGTGCCTGCAGCCCGTCATAGCGGCGTGCCAGTTCCAGCCCAGTTGCGATCATGATCCGCGGGCGCAGCGTCTTTGCTCTGCTTGTACCTGTGTAGCGGTTCGACTCATGAATGCGCTGAAACGTCAGCGGTGTTTCGACGATCGCGCCGCGGCCGAGAAAGGCAGCAGCAAACTTGATATAATTGTCGCTGAGGACGACGTCTGTCGCGACGGACATCGGCAGGATCTGGGACAGCAGGTGGCGGCGGAAGCTCAAGCCCGATGTCGGAACCGGAAGCGAGGGAAAGCCGCCCCTGCGAAGCGTGTCCCGCTTGTCGAACAGTGTCACTTGCAGCGCTGCAGGAGGCTGGTCGCTTTCCTCGGTCGTCACCCGATCGAAGCACCAGTCGATCTCGTTGCGATCGTAGATCTCGGCGATACGAGCAAGTTTGCCGGGCAGAAACGCATCATCGGCATCGAGGAGAAAAAGGATATCGCCGCTTGCGGCCGCAAAACCCGCGTTGAAGCTCGAGGCCTGGCCACCGTTTTCCTTCAATACCGTCAGGATCCGTTCCCCGTAGGAGGCAAGGATCTGGCGAGAATCGTCGGTCGATCCGTCGTCGACCACCACCACTTCGAACTCCGGATAATCCTGCTCGAGTGCGCTATCGATGCAGGCGCGTAGATAGGTCGCGTAGTTGTAGTTGTTGATCAGAACGGAAATTTTCATGCCCATCCCCTAGCGATTTGTAACCGGTATCGACGGTGCATACCGCCTTACGCCCGCTCTATAGCCGCGCATATAGTAGTTCTTCCAGATTGCCCAGAACCGCTTCCTCGAAGAGGGCGTGGGATAGAGCAGGGCGGCGCGCAACGCCCATTGCGCGCTCTCGATCCAAGTCTTCATGGGTACACCCGCGATCCGCGGTCCAGTTGGGACATCCTGCGGAAAGAGCGCGGGTACGCCGTATCCAAGTCGTTCTCCGCGCTTCTGAACCCAAAGCTCATTCACGCTGGATGCGGGAATCCAGTGATGAACGACGGCCTCGGCGCAACGATAGGCTTGCACCCCGCGCGCCGAGAGGCGCATGATGATCTCCTGGTCTTCGCCCATTGCGAACAACCCTCCCGGTAGGGGGCCGAGATCTTCTCTATATCGAACGTCCGAACCTAGAGCGCTCCGTCGCACGATAGTGTTCGGTCCCCACACTTTCGTAGGATCGCAGGGCCCGCTGATCTGCTCGTCGACAATCGCAAAGGTCGATCCCATAGGAATCCATTCGAGCAGAGGATTTCCGGTCGGAAGATGCTCCCATTCGGCAACAATCCTGCCGCCAAAAATGCCATAGTGCGGGTTGGCATCCGCGCAAGCAGCAATTTCGCGAAGCCAATCAGGTTCGGCGCGTATATCATCGTCGGTAAATACGACAAGAGACCCGCCGGCTTTCTCAAGTGCGGCGTTGAGCGCGCTTGATTTGCCCGGCTGCGAATGTTTCAGGATCAAGATTGGCAGGCGCTCGCGATACGTCTCCAATAGATCCATTGTGTTGTCTCCGCTGTTGTTATCGACAGCAATCAACTCCCACTGATCAGGGGATAGATCCTGATGAACGAGGGATTCCAAGGTGTGCTTCAACCTGCGGCTTGCACCATTATAAGATGAAAAGACGACACTGATTTTAGGATCTGCCATGCCTCATGGACTCCTTTTCGAATCTACATTGGCGGGCCGCCTTATATCGATCGCCGGTGTAGTTTCTTGAAACGCCCTAAAACACCAGAAGCCATCTTGACCAACTCCGACTCAATCCCAACTTGCGATCGGCCACTCATCACCCAAAGCAAGGCGTGAACGCAGCAATAGACGCCGCCCCCAAGCAGGACGGTTTCGACAAGCATCTTGCCCGCGCCCAAATTGGTCGCTATCGGCGCCGAAAAATCTCGTAGCGTCAGGAGTGCTAACACCATGGCGCCGCCGCTGACCCATGACCGCCAGGTCACGAGCAACTGCCGCCATGGACTAAGCCCGGTCAAGGATCTGACGATATAGAAATTGACAATCGACACCACTACGCCTCCGGATATCACTCGAGCAACGAGCAGACCAACGAGGCCAAAGAAATAGAGGCCAGTCAGCACGATCGGCACTCTAAATATGAGGAGTACGATGCCCCTGTTGAAAAGAGTTCGGGTGGCGCCCAGAGCATAGGCAAGAGCGTTCGAGGGGCCGAACACGATCTGCATTCCAAGTACCGGTGCGATAAAGTGAATAACAGTGACGGCAATAGACCATTTGGGTCCGAGCGTCAGATACACGAAAGGCTCGGCCACCAACGCAAGGCCGACACCCATCGGAAAGCCGATCGCGAAAAGAGAAGCCTGACTTTTCTGGAAAGCTTCATTTAATCTCGCCTTGTCTCCAGTCAATTTTGCAAAACTGGGAAACAGGACCCGTTCCAGCGGCTGAAACGCGGATTGCGTAATCATAGCTGCGATATTGTTGCCGACATTATATGCGCCAAAGCTCGAAATTCCGAGCAGGCCGCCGGCAAGGAAGTTATCAAAGCGATTCCCGATAATCGTAACGAATTGATTTAGCGTAACCCAAACTGAAAAGTTGGTAAGTTTTCGCCACGAGGACAATGTGAAGTGGGGAATATAAGGCGCCCTAATATAAGTCGCGACAATTCCGGTAGTGGACGCGGCCACCGCACCTGCGACGATTGCCCAGTAACTCTCGGTAAACCAGGCGACACCGACGGCTACGACCAGTTGCGCGGTATAATTCAACGCCTCGTTTTTGGCGACCGTACCGAAATCGAGTTCCTTCGCGAAGGTTACGTAGTAGGGACTTCCTAGTCCGCTAAAAAGCGGGCGCACTGCGAGGCCCGTGCAAACGCCAATAAGCCTAGGGTCGTTATAGAGGTGAGCCATAACAAATCCACTGATCACCATAACAATCGCCAGCAAAAAGCCGCGAATTGCACTCAGCGTAAAAGCAGTATGGAAATCAGCCTCCTTGTTATCCTGATGATGAATGAGGGCATTTGCCAGAGACAAGTCCGTCACTGACGTCAGGATAATAAGTAATGTCGTGCCCAGCGCCACAAGACCAAAATCTGCGGGCACGAGGATACGTGCGAGGATTATCGTCATCGCCAGATTTGCGAGGCGGCCATAGAAGACACCTGTCATCAACCAGAACGACGCTTGGAGTGTCTTCGCTCCTATCCGCTTGGGTGCATTTGTCATGATGATGCCTGCTCTACAAATTTTGCGTCAATTTTTGCGTCATGCAACTGCGACGACAAGGATGCCTGGATGAGTGGGCCTGCCGACCAAGCCGATAAAGACTGTTCACGAATCTTTGGCGCGGCAGCTTGAAAGAATTCATCCAGATGCTCGGTGAATTCGAGTACGCGTTCGGTAAAGCTCACGGGCTCGATGTGCGATATGTCTGTTACCCATTGGCTCTGAGACAGACCGTTGTACAGTTCTGTGGTCTTGAATTCATATGAGATTGGAAGCACCGGCACCCCGGCACACAGTGATAAAATAGCCATGTGCATGCGTGTGGAGATCACGAAATCAAAATCGGCCACTTTTTTGAGGAGTGCATCGGGGCCATAAAACCCTGAATCAACGGAGACCGATTTTTGTGTCTCTGCATCCAATTCGTTAGCAATCCCCTGGGCGACAATGGAGTCATCATAGTGGTACTCGGCAATGCCCTGGCAAGTTGACAGAAACGTGACCTCTGCATTCTTTGTCTTCACCAGCGCTACAACTGCTTGAGAGATTGCATTTCTGTATTGAGCCATACCTTGCTGTGGCGAAAGTCCGTCAAAATGTGCCCAGTCACGGACGGATATAGCGACTTTGAGCTTTTTTGATCCCCCTGATTGCGGGCGCGCTGATAGACGTTCCATATCTGCAAAGGCAAAAACGCTATCTGATACAACTTTAAGACGATCATGCTTGACGCCGATAGCGCGCAAATTACCTTCGGATTTTACATCTCTCAAAAGGGTAAATCTGGCTTGATCGATGATAGATTTAATTCTGCTCTGGTTTTCCCGTTTGTTGAACGGGCCGAGTGACTGCGTAAACAATACCAGCGGCTTTCCAAGCATTAAATCCTTTTCGAATTCTTCAAGGCGAGATGAAATATCGTAGTGCTCAACGAGGTATGTCCCCCCTGTGGATACAATAAGGTCTGCCTTGGCGTAGAGTTCGATATTTTCGCGAACTTGCTTGTTCAGAAGCGGACTCCAGCCGACGCTTCCATTATTTCGCGCCGAACTCAGCAATCTCCGAAACTCATGCTTTTTTAAACGGTCGATATTGCGGCGCAACCGTATCGCGAAGCGCTTCCCAACGAATGGGAGCGAAATCGATGGTGTTGCTGTCAGAGTTGTTGTCAGCGGTCGAAATCTGATGTCAGGATAATATCGCGCTGCAACCTCTGGGTTACTGTCAAAAACGACAAATTCACTTTTCTCACCGAATGCGCGTCGCAAGATCCGCATTATTGCCAGCGCGATCGCCGCATCACCCGCGTTCAAACAAACGGTATTTTCTATCAAAATCAACATGACGACCCATCAGATCCTTTTGTTTGAAGCCATTAAAGCACTTGCTTAAATAGCATCATCTTATACTACTCAGAGCTGCGAGGAGTTTTTTGGCCTGCTTTTCTTCGTTATAATTTTCTTCGATAATATTTCGTCCTTCGCGTCCCATCGATGCGATCTTTTCGGGGTTCGCCGCAAGTGTTTGCATTGCCGCGCTTAAGGCCTCAACATCGCGTTCAGGGACCAGCAGACCGGACTTTCCGTCTGCGACCAATTCCGGGATACCGCTGTGATGTGTGCTAATAACGGCAAGGCCTAGAGCCATGGCTTCCATGATCGCAACTGGTATGCCTTCCATATCGCCATCGGCAGCCGTCACGCTCGGCAGTACGAATACATGCGCTTCATCCAGGAGCGTGCGCACCTCGTCATGCTGAAGGCTTCCGTGCAAGACGAGACGGCTGCCTAGCTGATAATGATCGGCGAGCGCGCGAATGTCATCGAACAGCGGGCCTGATCCGATCAAGTCGAGGCGGATGTCGAGATCGGGCTGGCTGGCGACCAGTTGGGCAAATGCCTCAAGAATATAGCGGTGCCCTTTCTTTTCGGTCATACGGCCCACTGAGATCAAGCGTAGTGGCTGGTCGGACCTTTTCACCCTTTCCCTGAAGCGAAAGGCCCTGCAATCGATGCCGAGGCGCTGGGTGCGGATCTTCTCTGGCGGCGCGCCGAGTTCGATCAAACGGCGGTGCCAGAGATCGCTGATCGGCAGCAGAAGGTCTGCTTGCTCGAACAGATCGTGGTATAGGTCGGCGCGCTTGTCCTGCATATATTGGGTAAGGTCATAACCATGAAAAACCACTGAAAGCGGCGCTGTGCCGAGTCCGAGCTTCTTCAGATCCGCCATGAATTGACCGGCAGGACCAAAATGGCAGTGGATCACCGGCCTCTGGCTTTTCGGTTGCAGTTTGGCAGCCACCTGGAGCTTTAGCGAAAAGGGCATTTCGCGCAAACCATTAGCCCGATTTTTCATGCTGGCACGGAGTGCAGCGCCAATGCCAACACCGCATTCCGTCATTGCTCGAGCAGCTTGCAAGACCCTTCTGGATCTGCGGGGGCGAACGCCCGGCGACAGCACAAAATCTACGGCGTTCGAGAAGCCATATTTTGCCGGCAGATCGGACGCCCCGACTTCCGCGTGGCGCAATGCGACAACCCGCACAGCTGCTCCCTCATCACGAAGACTGCGCATCTCATTGAATACGAAGGTCTGGCTGAGCTCCGGATAGTTCAGACTGAAATAGACAACATTCAACTCGGTCGTCATAGTATTCATCAGCGAACACTGGCTCCCTGTATCGTTTCGGAATAAATTCTCTCGTAGTTTGCAAGCATCGAATCCATCGAAAACTGCTTTGCACGGTTACGGCAGTTCTCGCGCGACAACTGGCTCGCCTCAGTGAAAATCTGCTTGAAATTCACGCTCGCATTCCGCTCGACGAAAATACCGCTGTCCTTGTCGATGATTTCGGGTGCCGCACCGCTTTGATAAGCAACGATCGGCGTCCCACAAGCCAGTGCCTCCACGAAAGTCAGGCCGAAGGGTTCATCCCATTCAGGCAAGAATACCGCCACCGACGCTTTGCCGATGGCAAGTGAAAGCTCGGAATGATCCGCCAAACCATGATAGACCGCGCGTTCAGGATCCAACAGCGGTTTCACCATAGTCTCGAAGTACGACATGTCTTCTGCCAAGCCGTATAACGAGATGGAAAATCCTGCCTCCAGGGCAGCTCGCACCGCCATATGCGGCGCCTTCTGGCGATTTATTCGGCCATACCATATGGCCGTTCTCTTCCGATCGGGTTGTTCGCTGAAATGCCAGCCATTTAGATCAACGCCGTTATAGGCGACCTTGCTTTCGATATAGGGGCGCCAAGATTCTTGTAGAAATCGCGAAACGCAAACGAAATCCGAGCCCTTTCTAGACCTCGCGGCCTTAGCGCCTTCAACCACTTCCTTGAAGACGGGCGTATGGATCGTCGTCACCACCGGAGCGCCCAGGCGATGCGCATTCGCTAGGGGGTATTTCGATAGTGAATTGTTGTGCACGATATCGAATTTGGAAGCGCAGACCACATCGATCATGCGCGAATATGCCTGATCCGCGATCCGGTTTCTTTGAAAGCGCCGATATTTTTCGATCCACCGCCCGTCATGTTTCTGCAGGCGCTCAGAATTCAGTACGGAGCTATCCACGATCGGGTGCAGAGGCAGTGAGCTATCGCTATCTGATGCGGCGAAAAGTTTTACGTCATGCCCGCGGCTGACGAGCCCGCGGGTGAGGAACCACAATTGTGATTCAACGCCTCCTCGAAAAGGCTTTCCGATCGGATGCTGGATGGGCGCGATAATGGCAATCTTCATGCAGGATCGCCCTTCAAGGCGCCCCGGCTATCCTGCCCTAAAGACCTAATTTTCCTAAAGTTTCCAAGTCGCCTCCGATATTCCCATGCAGCTTTGAAACGGGTTTCGGCGTCGCCCATCCATCGCAGGAGAAAATATCTGAGAAAGGCATAAGCCATAAGCATCGTGGACTTGGCCGGAATTCCGAATACAAAGAGGGGCTCCTTGAACCAGGCGGGCATCGTCACTGGCTGTCCCAACCCGTAGCGCTCCGCGCGCCCCAGTATCCATTTCTCGGAAAGATAATCAGCAGGGACGATGTGCCCGACAACGGCAGCATCGGTATGGTATGCCTTGGCATCGATACCGATGGCAAACATCGTATCCTGCCCCATTGCATATTGGGCAACACTCGCATTCGGCCCCAATCCGGCATTGGTGCGGTAGGCGTCGCCCAGGCTCGCTCGACGATAGGCGCAATTGGGACCGTGGACCCAGGCACTCGGTATTTCGCCCACCGGCACCTTCGAATTGTCGGCATAAAGGATATTGAGTGGCGCCCAGCTCAGAACCCATTCTGGAGGTGTCACGTCCCAAGCGGGCTTGATGAGGCCACTGAAGATATTGAAGTCGTGCCTCTCTTCCGACACCCGCAGAAACGTCTCAACCCAATCTGATTGGGGGATAACGTCATCATCAGTAAAGATGACAAGATCACCATCGAGATGCTTGAAACCGGTTTCGAGCGCATTTTCCTTTCCCTGCCTGGGCTCGAAATAGATCTCAAGCGGCAGCCGGTCCAGAAAGGCGTCGAGGATTTCGCGCGTATTGTCCTTGCTGTTGTTGTCGACGGCCACGATCTTCCACTGATCGCGCGGAAGCGTCGTCTTGGTCAGCGCCTCCAACATCCGGGGTAGCGTCTTTGCGCCATTATAGGTCGAAAAAAGGATGGTGACCTTTATCGTGCTCATATTGCTCTCTCAGACGCGTCCGAAGGCCGCTCAGCTTTTCTGGAATTCCGCATCGGGACGGTAACCACTGTCGGGATCCATCCGGCCGTAGCGGGAGATTATTTCGATGTCGCTGCGGATGATCTTTGCAGGGTTGCCTGCCACGAGCGAGCGCGGTGGAATGCTCTTGGTCACCACCGAGCCCGAGCCGATGACGCATTCGTCGCCAATCTCGATGCCGGGCAGGATGATGCTGCGGGCGCCGATGAAGCAGCGTTTGCCAATCCTCGTGTGAAGGTAGAGCCCGCGTGTGAGGTCGTGGGTCAGAATCGCAGCCTCAAAGGCAACGTAAGTTTCCGCGCCGATATGCAATCCCCTCGGGTTGGTCTTGTCGAAACGCACGCTCAAGGAAAAGCTCGCCGTCGGATCGATATCCATTCCCCAGAATTTCGTATAATAGAGCCACTTGGCCTTCACAAATCCGTTCCGCAGTGGCCGAAATACGTTCAGTCCCCACTTCGGCTTTTTTCCTGTCTGCACCATCAAGTCCGACCCCGGCTGGAAAATTCGTCTAGCACGGAACTGTAATAGTCCTCGAGCGTCCCCGTCTGACGACGTAAGTCGAAGCGCTCGGCCACCAGAAGCGGTGCCCGCGCGCTAAAGGCTGTCCACAGGGTCCGGTCGTTGAGCAGTCTTCCGACCGCGTCCGCCATTCCCGCGACATCCCGCTCCTCCACGAGATAACCAGTTTTCCCCTCTTCGATCGCTTCGCCGACGCCTCCCGAGCGAAATGCGACGACCGGAGTACCGACGGCTTCCGCCTCGAGATTTGCGAGGCCGAAAGCTTCGGCGTGACCATTGTCGAGGGTCACGCTTCCATGGAGATAAAGCTCCGCACTGGCGAGCAGATCTCTTATCTCAGTCTGCGACAGATTTTCATGGATCGTGACGCTTGGCAAGGAACGACGCGCCAGTGCTTCGATTTCCTCCTTCAAGGGACCCTGGCCGACCATGACGAATTCGACCGGGGTGCCGGCGGCAGCCACACGCGAAAGCGCATCGATCATGAAACGATGGCCCTTATAGTCGACGAAGCGGGCAATTGAAACCACGAGCCCTTTTTTTCGGGGGCGGGGTTCCATTTTGAAGAGATCGAGATCGATGCCGATATGATGGCGATAGACGCGTTCGGCTGGAAAGCCGAGGGCCAGCAGCCGGTCGCGGATGAAATCGGAAACGGCGATGTTCCAGCTGTTCCAGCCGGCCATCTCGCTCCGGCCCTTGGCGAAGAAACGCACCTGATTGAAGCCGCCCGGCTTTTTCGGGTCGCCGCGATAGGTGGCATCGAAGCCGTGAAACGTCGTGACGAGCGGCTTGCCGGCGGCCCGGGCCAGCGGGCCAATGACATAGCCGTTCTTACCGAAATGGGCGTGAACGAGATCGGCTTTGCCGATCGCAGGAAAGAGGAAGGGAAGGCCGATCTGCGGGATTTTCAGCAGCAGTTCACCGGCCCGCGCAATGGGAGACCGACGGATGTCATGAACCGGAACAGTGGATTTTTTTGTATGCGCCGAAGAAATTCGCGAGCCGGCAAGAATTTCAGCTTCGAAAGTACGAAACGCTACCGCCTGGTTGAGAACAAATGCCTGGCTGGCAGGCAAAAATTTTTCCACATAAATAACGGCTTTTTTCATGAATCTGTTCGCGTCTCCGTTGTCTTATGCATCACATCGCCTCTATTGCCCGCCGGACACCGTCAACCGCACTTCTTGGCGCATTATTTTCGTCGTAAAGATTAACACGCTTCGTGCAAGCGGCGGCGGGATCGGCCGCTTTCTCATCGCGCTCGCCGTATTTTTCCGACATGCCCCATACTGTCACGCCTTTCAAGTCGCCATGTTCGGCCGCCACGGTGATCACGTCACTGAAAATATCGGCGTAGGATGCCGGCGTGAGGGCTTTGTCGCGGTTCAGGAAATGGCAGGACGCATCCAGTTCGGTGATGAAAACGCCGACACCCATGTCCTTCAACGCCGCGCAGAAGCGCCCCATTCCTTCCGGATCGATCCGGTCGAGTCCGGGGCGGAAATGCGCTTGCAGCCCCACCGCATTGATCGGCGTTTTTTTTGCCACGAGATCCTCGACGATTTTCAAGATGCGCGCGCGCTTCTGTTCGAACACGTCGGATTTTTTCTCCAGATGCGTTTCGTTGAGTACCAGCGTTGCGTCGGGATTGGCCTGGTGCGCCATGTCGAAACTCATACGAATATAATCGTCGCCAAGAAGGCGTCGGAAAACACAATCCCGCAGATCCGGTGCATCATACTCCAACGGTTCGTTGACCACATCCCAAGCATCGATCGAGTTCTTATAGCGAGTGACAACCTGTTTTATATGACGGTTCATCGCCGCCTGAATGGTCTTTGCGTCCGTGATATCAGACACCCAGCCGGGGACGCGATACCAGATCAGCGTATGGCCATAAACCTTCATGTTGTTTTTGCGTGCAAATGCAACCATGCGGTCGGCACTGCCGAAGCTGAAAACGCCTGGTCTCTTTTCCGTCGCATTCCACTTCAGCTCGTTTCGCGGCGTTATCGAATTGACGTTGTCGATGTAGATCTCGGAAGCGATTGGATCGTTGATGTTTTGCAGGTCGATTGCCGATCCGAATCGGAACGACTTCTTGTCGGCAAGGGCGCGTAAGCCTGCAGCGGCAGGCACCTGTGCCAAGGCCTGGCCTGCACGAACATATAACAGCGCGAGCGGAAGCGAGGCGAGGAAACGTCTTCTATTCATTCTATCTCTCTCTGTTAGCTTTTTCATGTCCGCGGTGGAATTTGAAGGACCGAGCTCGTGGGCACCGATCCGCCAGGGGATTCGCGTTCAATTCAGCAGGCTAATGCAACCTCAAATATACTTTCCCGGCAGGGGCATTGTCAGTGTCTGCAGGACTTTTCAGCATACTCCAAGATATAGACCGCTGGGGGAGGGCGCCGGTGATGGAAGATTGGTCTAGCTATCTGACGAGCTATTTTATATGGCATTTCAAAATGCCGTTTTTTTTATGGCGACCGTCCGAAACGATCTATCTCTTCTCGATGACCGGCAGTTCGCTGCGCTTGTTCTCGGCATCGTTGGCGTCATTTTCCTCCCGTTCGCAGTGATCGTCAGAATGTCGTGGCGGCTGCGTCGATCGGAGATCGTCATTCGCTCGCTGAACGATGACCTTGTGCAAGTTACACAGGACCTCAGTGCCGAGCGTGTCTGGCGCCTGGCGGGTGGGGACAGCACCGAACGGCCGAGTGCGGACAGTTTGAAAAGCTCTACAAGATTCTGGCCAGACATCGTGACGATGTAAGTCACATGGCGTGACAGGCCGTTGCTTGGGGCGAAACCGGAAATCGACAACATGTTCGCCTTTCTCCAGGTCGCGAAGATGCTCTATCTCTTTGTTTTCGCGCAAGTCCTGTGAAACCGTTGCACAGTTTTGCTGATGCGAGGATTGAAAGAGTTAAAGCGTCCTTTGTGCGTCTGAAACTGCGCAGGGGCTCTAATGCGGGTGTTCCCGACTTTCTGCCGGGGCCTCGGCATCGGGAGGCCTGGAGACTGCTTCCGGTTGTGGGCTGCCGGTCTCGACCGCGGGGTCCGGCAATGGCAACCATATTCTGCCGGAAAAATAATTTCTCGTTCTTTTCTGAGCTCCTGAAGTCGCATCCAGCGAGAGTGTGAAGTTGTAATTCCCGGGATTGAGCACCTCGCGGGTGAAGCTGATGCTGGCTCCGAATCCGTCTTCCTTGATGTCCCTCAGATTCTTGATCGCGTTCAGGGTTTCGTGAAAATCGAGCCACTGCGGTTGCCGCAGCATGATTTCGAAAATTCGCAGAATGCCGGGATCGAGCTGGCCATTTCGATCAGTCTCGGGATTGATGATTTTCACGCGCATATTGTTGATCGTGCCGGCGGCGTTGCCGCGAACGATGACGAAGATGGACTTTGGGAGCTGATCCTTTTCCCGCTTGCCGCTCTGCTCGAAAAAGCACTCGAACGTATCGGCGTTGAAGCTCGCCGCTGCCCAATCGCTGGTCTCGATGCCGGCATTGCGCAGTGCCGCACACATCGCGGCGCCGGATATCCGCCATGTCCGTAGAAAAGTCGACGCGGCCTCTACCATCGGCGGTTCGATGGCATGCAAGGGAAGCTTAAAGCTGGCTGGGGGCGTCGGGCGGGGAAGGGGTTTGGGTGGAGGCGGCCTCACCTCATGGGGAAAGAGATCGAAACCAAAATAATGGCTGACTGTCTTTAAGTGTTTCATGTCGTTGGAAAGCAGCACCGTCCCCATGACCAGTGAGAGGGAAATCGCCAGCAGCAACCAGAAGACCACGGGAATCCGCGGTTTTCCCACCGGCTGTTTCGCATATGCGGACGACGAATTATCAGGCAAGCTTGTCTTCTCCGGCGCGCGAGAAGGGTTTCGATCGGGCTGGCTAGAGCATTTCCGTTTTTCTCCAAGCCACGGAACCCTGTATCTTTTTGTTTTTGCGCAACTCCGGACACAAACCGCTGCGCACTTTTGCTGGAATTGCTCTAGATCCAGCATATACATTCAGCCGTTAAATATCTTTGGCTTCGTGTCGGCAATTGGGCACCTTTGTGCCTCGTCATCAGGAAGGCGCGCTGCATATTTTGGATACCGGCTTCGACAATGTTCGTTTGAATATGTTGGAAGGATTGCCGTTTTCGCCAAGTCGATGATCGCTGTTGCGCAAAAGCCTCTTAGACACGGCGTCGGAGCGGCGCTGGTTTCGAACGGGATTCGTCCGCTGCGACATGCGCGATAGCAGCACCGCGCCAAATGGCACCCCGTTGCAATAATCCACAAGTTGCTTTTACTGGTGCACGGCTGAAAAAAACCCTTACGAAATATTTACTTTTAGTTGCATTCTTGCTTAAACTCTCCATTATACAGCTGGGCGTGCTGATAACGCGGGAGACTAATTCACATGAAGGCTAAATCGCCGAATTCGATCGACGTCTATGTTGGCAACCGCGTGAGAGTTCGGCGGAAGACGCTCGGGATGACCCAGAACGGCTTGGCCGAACTTCTCGGCATCACCTTCCAGCAGATCCAGAAATACGAAAAAGGAACGAATAGAATAGGCGCCAGCCGCCTTCAGCGCATATCCGAGATTCTTCGCGTGCCCGTCGGCTTTTTCTTCGAGAATGGCGGCGCCGGACCAATCGAGGGCGAGACGAGCGAATTGAACAAGTTTTTGTCCTCGAAGGAGGGGCTGGCGCTCAACAAGGCATTCATCGCCATCGAGGACCCGAATATCAGGCAAAAGCTGGTTGCGTTGGCCAAAAGCCTGGCAGCCGCGGGGTTGCCTGAAAGCGACAGTGAGTTGCACGATTCGGTTGTGAACAGCTGAGGACGGATCGTGCTCCATCTGCAGACATTCGGCGATCTGCGGTTGATCGAGACGAATGGCGACCCGGTTCGTTATCCGATCAAGGGCCTGTTGATGATGGCCCATCTCTATGCCGGCGCGGACCATGAACTCAGCCGTTATGAATTGGCTCAGTTTCTATGGAACGACGTCGAAGCTGACCTGGCGCGGCTCAATCTGCGCAAACTGCTTTCCCGCATCCGCGATACAGACGGCGGACGCGCGGAAATGCCCTTTGATTTCACCGCCACCACGGTTCGTCTCGACACGCAGGCAGTTTCCAGCGATCTGGATATCTTTCGCACAGGCGGTTCGCCGCTGGAGCGGCTGAACGCGATCGCCGAACTGACCCAGCGCGGCTTCATCGGAAATATCAAACCAGCGACAAAGCTGATAGAAGCGTGGATCAGGGCGCAACGGGACGCTCAGGCGCTGCAGTTGCGGCAGGCACTGCTGGATGCGCTGCCGGACGCGCAAAAGCCCGGCGCGGCGCGCACCATTTCCAGCGCCGGCCTGCAGATCCTCGAACGGGATCCGAATGACGAGCAGGTCAGAGCCTTGCTGCACCGGCTATCCGGCGGTTCGTCCCTCAATGAGAGATTGCCGAACGGCGACGACCATGCCCGGGTACAGGTGAAGCGGTCAGAGGCCGGTGGTCAGACAGCTGCCGACATCGAACGTATATCGCCGATACCGCTGATCTTGCCTCGCCTGGTGCTGCTTCCTCCGACATCGAAACATGTCGATGCCGGACTTGCGCTTGCCAACGCCCTGATCGAAGACGTTACAATCGAACTCTGCGCGCTACGAAACATTTCCATCGTCGCGCCGCATACGGCCGGCCAGATCCGCCGCGATTCCGAGAAGGCTGCCGTGGTCGCGCGTCATTCGATCGCCTATCTTCTGGATACGAGGCTTTCCGAAGAGGGATTATTCGCCCAGCTGGTTTACTTTCCCACGGACGAGATTATCTGGGCCAATCGCTTTGCGATGACGCCCGATATATTGCCACGGCAAAGACGGTTGATCGCGCAGCAACTGACCTTATCGGTGGCAAGCGAGCTGGCTGAAAACGAGGAAGAGCGACTACGCTTCGAAGCCAACCCGAAAGCTTATCATTCCTATCTCGTCGGCTCGAGCCTGATGAGCAGGTTGACGTTGCCGCATATCCGCCGGGCAAGGAAGGCATTCAAGCAGTCCCTGTTGCATAAGCTAGATTTTTCTCCGTCATTTACCGGGCTGGCCAGGACCTTCACCAGCGAGTGGCTCGTGACGGCGCAGGGAAACAACGAACTGCTGCATCTGGCCGAGCAGAATGCGCTTCGGGCCATCGAGCGGGATCCAGAATCGGCGGCGGGTCATCGCGAGCTTGGCGTCACCAAACTCTATCTCGGCGATGTCGATGCCAGTGTCGCCGCACTTCATCTGGCGGAAGAACTCAGCCCGCATTTTGCCGATGTCATCTACAGCCATGCCGACACGCTGGTGCATGCATCCCGCCCGGGCGATGCGCTCGCCAAGATCAAAAAGGCGATTTCGCTCAATCCGATTGCGCCTGACGCCTATCTCTGGTGTGCTGCGGGAGCGAGTTTCTTCCTGGAACAATACGAGGAGGCCATCGCCTATGTCGAGGCGATGAAAGACAAAGCGCCGGCCCATCGCATTGCTGCGGCCAGTTGCGCAATGATCGGCGATCGAAAACGGGCGCTTTTCCATCGGCAACGGGTCGCAAGCATCAACCCGGCCTTCGACGTCGAGAAATGGCTTGCCATCGTTCCCTTCAAAGAGCATTGGCAAAAAGAGCTGTATCGGGAGGGCCTATTGAAGGCCGGTTTTTAACAATAGCTTAGGGGCATTACATGGCGAAAGCTGTCATTGTAGGTATACCCGGTGAGGCGGATCTTTGGCTTGCCGATCTCGGCGCAGGTGCGGTCAAGCCTCTCAATCCGACGGGGGATTTGGCGACCGCGAACGACCTGCGCAAAGCCGGCGGCACATTTGTGAAGGGCGTCGACCTTGCCGTTGCCGTCTCGTCGGCGCAGGTTGCCCTCTCCGGTCACGTCGACGGCTGAGCCGGCATTCTGACGGATCGGTCCATATATTCCGACAGGATCATGTCGCCGCGAGAAACCCTTTCCCGCGTCGAACCTCTTTTGGCCGGGTTCGGCATTACCAGGGTTGCGCGACATACCGGACTGGACGACATCGGAATCCCCGTCTGGTGCGCATATGCCCCGAATTCCCGCTCGATCGTGATTGCCCAGGGAAAGGGCCTGACCGATATTGACGCCAAAGTATCCACTATCATGGAAGCCCTCGAACGGGCGGTTGCCGGCGAACCCGCCGTCGATCTCGTCCACGGCACCTCTTCCCGTCTGCAGGCGATGGGATGCAAGACCGACACGCTGAACTGCCTGACCGCTCTTCATAAACCCGATCTTGGACCGGACGAGGAGACGGAATGGGTTGCCGGCATCGATATCCTCACCGGCGAGGAGGTCTATGTCCCCTTTGAAGCGGTGGTGCTCGACCGCACGCGTGACGCGCGATACTGGATGTCTTCAGACGGCCTGGCGTCGGGAAACAATGCCGAGGAGGCGATCTTTCATGGCGTTCTGGAGCGTATCGAGCGTGACGCCCATGTGCTGTGGCAGGTGGGCGCGGAAGCGGATCGTTATGCCGGCTGCGTCGATCCCCGCGGCTTCCAGGACGTCGCTTTGGACGGGCTGATCGACAAGATCGAAACATCGGGATTGGCGCTCAGGCTCTTCGATATCACCAGCGACATCGCAATCCCCTGTTTCACCGCCATGCTGGGTCCTGGGGATGCCGTGCTTGGTTCCCGGGACCTTCACGGAAACAGGGACATTCGCCTCGTCGAGGTGACCGGCGGCACCGGCGCTCACCCGTCTCCCGTGCGCGCGGCCATTCGGGCGGTGACGGAAGCCGTGCAATCTCGGTTGACCTATATCAGCGGAGCCCGCGACGATATCTCTCCCGCAACTTTCTCACGATCCTTGCCGCCGCTGATGCGGCAGGCCTTCGCTGCGGTTGCCGCACCGCCGGCTGCCGCCATCGGCCTTGATGCGGTTGCCAGACATGGGCAGCAGGATCTGGCCCGCTTGCTGCAGCATGTGCTTGACCAGCTACGCGGCAGGCGGATCGCTTCGGTGATCGCCGTGCGCCTCAGCGACGACACGCTTCCCTTCAGTGTCGTCAAGATTGTCATCCCCGAGCTCGAAAATCCGGAGGGGGAGCGTGCCCAGCGGTTCGGAACAAGGGCGCTTGCCAGGGCAATAGGGTTTTGAAGATCATTTTCGCAGGTCCCAGTCTTCCCGATGCGGCGTCGCTTGCCGGCGAGGGGATATGCGTCCTGCCGCCTGCGACGCAGGGCGATGTCTTGGCGGCGGTGGAACAGGGCGCCAATGTCATCGGCCTGATCGACGGCGGCTTCGAATATACCGCACCGGTCTGGCACAAGGAAATTCTCCATGCTCTTTCGCTGGGCGTCGCGGTTCTCGGGGCGGCAAGCATGGGTGCGTTGCGCGCTGCCGAATGCCATCCGTTCGGCATGATCGGGATCGGACGCATTTTCGAAGACTATCGCATCGGCCGGCTGGTCGACGATGCCGCGGTCGCACTCACTCACGCGCCGAGCGCGCTGGGCAGCAAGCCGCTCACGATACCGCTCGTCAATGTCAGCGCAACGCTCGATATGATGGAGGATAGCGGACTGCTGGAAAGTCGGTTGCGCCAACAGCTGGAGGATGCCGCAGGCGCTATCTTCTTCAAGAAGCGAACTTGGCGGGCGGTCGTCGAGCAATGTGCAGGGCTGGCCGAGCAGGATCGTCCGCACCTGATGGCGGCACTTTTGTCGAATGCCGTCGACCAGAAACGCATCGATGCCTTGGAATTGTTGAAAGCCGTGCAGGACGTTCGCGATATTCGGTCGAATGCCGATCTGCCCTGGAAACTGCGCCAAACTTCATTCCGCACGCGCCCTGCATTGTGAATCGCAGCCGGCAATAGTCACCGGGAGTTGTGTCACGCTTTTTTCACGGGGTGGATCACGTCTAGGCGCGTATCATTCCTTCAATTCATTGGGGAAATGGGACATGGGCGTGACATCGGTTGGCAATGTAGAAGCAGACCAAAGGGCGGAAGATGGTGTGGAAGAGCTCGTCGCATTGGCGCGGATGATCGCCTATGCGCGACAGGTCGCCCAGGATGTCAAACTGCCGTTCGCGACGAATTGCCTCGACCTTGCGCTCGAGGCAGTGAAGCAGGAGGTCGGGGAGGGCTTGACCAGGGAATTGGCTGAATTGAGCTCCCCGGTTCCGCAAGTGAGCGTCAGAAGCCACTAGACCGGCATGCGTCCGATCGGACGCGCTGGAACGCTCTACCACTTCAAATCCATGCATAACCCCGGAAATCAGCATCGATTTCCGGGGTTATGCATATGTTGGTCCGGTGAGCGGTCAATCGAAATCCATTCTGTGAGCTGGCGCGAATTATAGATTGGGAGAAGCCCGGTTCGTTCAGGGCGGACGCATGCGCTGTTGAGTGTGGTTGGGCGGTTTATTCAAACGCTGTTCGACATCATCGCTCGGATGGTTTCGGCGCAATCCGTAAACGATTCCGTTGACGTTGCCTCCGGGCAGAAAAGCGGCGGCGATTTTGGGTCACGCACATCGTGCGGACGATCGGCCGATTGACGGCCGATCCATTGACCTCAATGGGTCAAATTGCGCTTCTGGGCCAGCAGTAAAATGTAATCGTCGGCAATGTCTGCGATGGCCATTGCGACTTCCGCTGGATCGCATCCCTCGACCTTCGTATTTGCAATGAACTGATAGACCGCCTTTTCGATCTGCTTCCGGCAGATCATCACGCGCTCATCGTAACCAAATTCCGGAATCTGCGATGCCATATCACTCATCAGGTCGGCTCCCTCGCTACTTACAGTGACCATGACACAAATTATAAGTTGAGCAAGCAAATGCTTTATGAAGGGTTAATTCGCGGGCGAGGTGCGACCATTTCGACACAGGTCGGGGCCTTTGATGTAATGAATCAGGACCGTCCAACTTCGTCCAAGCATATCAGTTGTTTCGTATTAGGCGGCTCGCCTAGAGGATAGGCATTTCTTACGCCGCGGGTTTTGCATCGGTATTTCCGTTGGCAAGTACAGCCCCATATGCCGGCCTTTGAAATGACAGACCGAATGCCGTTGGGCTGAATTGGCCGGTCCTATATAATATCGTTATGTATCAGAATGTTAATGTTTCGTGCGGCGATGTTGAATTGCATCGGCAACTTTTCCACGCGCGACCAGCCCCAGGACTATTGGGGCCATCGGCCGTAACAACATCACCAGTGTGCCGGCAGGTTGTCCGATCGTTGAGAACCGGGGGGAGGAAAATAGCTTTCGGGAGATTTCCAGCCCTCGCGCGAAACCTGAACGCCGATGCTTATGAAATGAAGGAACTAATTAAACTGGTAACAATAATTGAGTATAACAAAAAAATTTATCAAAAGGTAAAATTTATGGCTTTCAGATAATGGTTGTATTTAGATGCCAGTGGTGAGGCGGTTAAAATTATATCAAGAAATAATCAGAGGATGCATTTTCTAATAGCGGCATCGATACTTATTAATTTCTATTGAAAAGCAATATCAACTTTATGATGGATTGCTCCGTCTCCGAAATTTCACTGCAGATCCCAAAATATCGCGCGCTCAATTGAAATTTTGATCGAAGTATTAAGCAGGAGAGCCGGCACTTCGACCGTCACCTGCCGATGATGCGAGATTTTCTCATCAAGCCGATCTCAACAGCGTAATATCGTCGTCCGAAGTAAGATCTATCTATGCTGATGCAGAGTTAATGGCGATTGCATTTGTGCAACCGGTCGAGAAGGAAAGTTGAGGACCCGCCGGGGTGGTTGGCGGGTCCTCCAGTCGGAATGCTTGCACAGTACGCAGGTATGATTGCAGTTAAAATCGACATTGTCGAAGATTATTATTGGGGTAGTTCTTCCTTCTGTAGATTACTCTCTTTTTTAGCAATTGCTATTCTTCGTTAAAATAAAAGCTCGTAGTACAAAATAGCGAGATAGTCACCAGGCTGATGGACGGGAGGCGTTGTCAAACCTCTGAATGTTTGACGGTGCTCGATCTCTTCGGCGCGACATAGCGGCCGAGCGAAAAACGCCATCGACAGTCGTTCAGCCGACAGACATCAAGCCTCCTGCGATGAGGTCGCCACAGAGCATTCGCCAGACCGATCCATCTCAGACAAGCGGCTGAGCAATGCCTTCGTTCTGAAGCGAGACCAACCACCGACCAAGGGGAGAAGCGGGTCTATCTCTTCGAATTTCCTGAGATTCTTTTGCTTTTGTTCCCTCGCTGGCCAGACTTTCGACAACGCCCGGCGTGTGGCTCTGCCAGCTTTTGAAAAGAGCAGCCTGGCGAGGATGCCGGAGGCGAGCATTGGGCTATGATGATAAATGTGTTTGAGCGAGGTCGCAGCGCTGGACCAATCTTTCAAAGCGGCAAATTTTGAGAATGCATAAAGATGCGCCGACGCGCGGGCGCAACTGATGACAAAAGCCGGAAGCTCAGGATTGCGGGCGATGCATTGCTCGGTCACCGCCAGAAGCGATCGCGCCATCCGTGACCTGTCTGAAGACATAGCTGCGGAATGTGAGCGATAGCCCACCAGACCCAACGGCACCGTCTCGATCTTGAAATGTTCAGCGGTGCGGAGTTCGAAATCGAAATCCTCGCATCCTCCAATCCCCTTTCTGGCATAGCTTGAATCGTAGCCGCCGATCTTGTCGATAACAGCGCGGCGAACCATGAAGCCGCTGCCATTGCCGACGAAGCGGAATACGAGATGACGGTTGAGAATGCTGTCTCGGGCGTTCAGCGACGAACCGGATCTTGTGCAATATCCTTCGGTATCGATGAAGCGGTGAAGCGCATAGACCGCGCCCCAGGCGTCCGGCAAAGGCTGGAGAGCCGAGAGCATTCTTTGGATATAGGTCGAATGCCATAGGTCGTCTGCATCGAGGAAGGCGATAAAGTCGGATTTCGATGCCTGGATCCCGGTATTGCGGGCCGCAGCGACGCCACGGTTTTCGGTCGACAGAATTCGGATCCTTGAATCACTCGCGGCGAAACGGCGACAGATCGAGGGCGTCTCGTCCGTCGAGCCGTCGTCGACGATGATGATCTCAAGCGCCTTGTGGGTCTGGTCGACAACGGATTGGAGCGTCTGGGCAAGGTATTCTCCGGCATTATAGGCAGGGATCACGACCGCCACCCGAACACCTGACATCGTTGACACATCCATGTCCGTCACCCGAGCTTAGATGTGGGTGCGGGCGGGCGGAGATCGATCCGGTTCTTCATCAGCCTGGCCACAGCGGGCCGATGGCTGACGACAATCAGTGTTCTGCCGGCGTCTTCTTTCATCGCCGAAAACACCCGCATCTCGGTCTCTTCGTCGAGCGCGCTTGTTGCTTCGTCCAACAGCAGGATCTGAGGCCGGCCGGCGAGCGCGCGCGCCAGGCCTATGCGCTGCCTTTGCCCGCCCGAAAGCCGGATCGCCTCGTCACCCAGCCATTCATCAAAGCCATACGGCAGATCTTTGATGAACTCCGTTGCGCAGGCCACATCGGCCGCCCAGCGGATATCCTGCTCCGAGATATCGCGACGGAACCGGATGTTGTCGAGGACCGTACCCTCCATCAGTTCAACGTCCTGGCCCGACACGGAGAGCAGTTGCAGCCAGCTGGAACGGTCGATGGTTGTCAGATCCCTGCCGTCGACCGTGATCAGGCCCCGGGTCGGCGGGTTGAGATCGAGAATCATGTTGAGGATTGTGGTTTTGCCGGAGCCACTCGGCCCCGTCAGAGCCGTCGTCTCGCCTGCCCTGATCGAGAAGCTGAGATTGTGAACCGCCGGTGCGTTCGATCGCTCATAGGCGAACGAGACGTCGTGGAAGACAATCGCCTCCGCCAGGCGGCTTACCTTTTCCCCTTGCGAAGCCTGCTTGATGTCATCTTTCTCTGATAGCAGCGCCAGGACGTTTTGCAGGGACGCTTCCATCTCGTAAAGGCTGAGAATCTGGGAATCAAATCCCTTGATATGCGGTTGAAGCCTGTAAAGAAGGATCGTCGCCGAGAGCGCCGCCTTGAAATCGACCGGCAGGAACTCCGAAGACAGAATGATCGTCAGGATGACCCCGAAGGTCAGAATTTCGCTCAGAAGCGAGGTTATCGCTCCCATCCAGTCCGACCGCCGCCAGGTCTGGCCGACGTCGTTGGAAAGCGCCGCGAAGAGTTGTTGATGACGCTTTTCCATGCCGAAGCTTTTGACGGCTTTCAAAGTCTGTAGCGTTGTCCAGCTCAGTTGCGTCAATGCTTCCACTGCCGCCAATGCAGAGGCGCCGAGACGGCGGTAGGCACCGGCAAAGAAACCCAATACAAAATTATGGATGAAACCGAAGGCGAGGGCGAGCAACGCGATCGGCCAGGCCATTACCAGCATGCCGACGCCGAAAATCACAATCGTGCCGAAATTCACTCCCAGTCGTACCAGGCTGGCATGCGCCGACGACACTGCATGGGATTCGGTCGCGATAACGTTGATCAGGTCGCTACGCTCGTAATCCTGAAAGCGCTGAAACGGCATGGTCAAGACCTTGGCGTAGAGACGGTCTCGCATGCGGTCGCTAATTCGGTGGTTGACAGCGCTTGCAATGAGCGAATTGGCGCATCCGAGAAAAATCCGAAACAGGATCGAGCCGATCAGGATGCCGATCAGGACAGGCTTCGAGAGACTGAGGTCAATGCCGCCGAAAAACGCCGGAAGCCATGCAACGGCGGAGCCGGAAGCGGGACCTTGCTGCCCGAGAAGAAAGACGAGGCTGACCAGAAAGGTGATGCCGACCATTTCCGAGAAGCCGGTAAGAATTCCCAGGATGATCATCACTGTCATCTTGAGTCGCAGTGCCGGTACGAGTTGCAGAAGCTCGCGGAACCGAGCCGCTACAACCAGGTTGTAGGCTCTTGCGGGTTTAGCGGAAGGCGGCTTTCGAAACCTATTCATTGTTGACCATCCGGGAAGTGGTCAGACCGGTTGCCTCTTTGGCAGGCACGGCTATGAAACGATCGCTGAATGCTGTTCCGGGTTGCGGAAGCGGCGCGTTCGCGACGCGGGTTTTCGGCCGCGCCGAAGACTTGCCGAGGACGCGCTTTGCCATCCGGAGGCCGCGTTTCGCCTGGCGCCAGCCCTGCTGCACGCCGTGGGCGATAAGGCGCAAGGAATATTTGCTGACCATCATCGGCGCCAGCTTTTTGACCTGGGCAAAATCGCTGCCGAGAAACGCCTTGGCGAAATACCAGCGCGCCGTGTTGAATTCGGCTGTCTTGATGTCACGCGTAAAATGCGGATAGCGCGTGATGATCGGGGCCATCACCAGGGCGTGGGACTTCAGCATCCGATAAGCGTTGCTGGACATATTTCCCTTGGTGAAACGATAACCGGTCAGGAAATCGGGAACCAGCGCAAAGGGCAAGGTTTCGGCCAAAGCCAGATAAAGTTTCAGATCTTCGCATCCCTCGGCGCCGTTGTCGCGCAGGCTGGCGTCATAGCCGCCGCAGCGAAGAATGTCCGCCCGCGGCATCAAGGGCGTGCTGCCATTGCCGATGAAGTTTTCCCTTAACAGAGGTTCGAAGATATTCCCTTGATGCAGGACTGGTCGCGAATGACCGAAAATGATCCCGTTTTCGTCAATCGCCGCATACCAATTGTAGGCGACTCCGCGTCCGTCCGGAAACTTCCCTAGTGCCTCAAGCTGGAGCTCGATTTTCCGGGGGTGCCATAAATCATCGGCATCGACGGGGGCTATGTAAAGGCCGCTGGCCTCCCGGACGCCGTGGTTGCGCGCGCGCGCAACCCCACCATTCTCCTGGCGGAGAACACGGACACGGCGATCGATCAGGCTGTGGTCGCTCGCGAGATCGAAGGTGCCGTCCCGCGATCCGTCGTCGACCACAAGGATTTCGAGCTTGTCGTAGGACTGGCTGGAGACGCTTCTCAACGTTTCGGCAAGCGTCCTCTCGGCGTTGTAAGCCGGTATGACGATGGTAATGAGAGGGGCCGCAACGCCAGTTATTGTCATCCGATAAAAGCTCCCGGCAGGCCCATAAGTTCGGGAAAGGCTTCAAGAGGACAATCGCCGCGGACTTCCAGGCGTGGCAGACCGAAGAGATTGTCGGAAAAGGTGGCTTTCGCCTGCCGTGTCGTGAAGCCGACCCCATAGCCGGCAAGCGCCAGAATGCCGGGGACCCTGAAGTCCGTCGCGCCATAAGGAAGCGCAATGGATTCCACGGAGGTGCCCAGCCGGCTGTGCAGCGCATTGCGCGAAAGCATGGCTTCGGCCAACAAGGCTTCGTTGTCCATCGCAGTGGCCGGTGTGTGTGATACGAGGTGGGAGCCGAAGCTGATGCCCTTTTGGTGCAACTGCTGAATATCCGACCACAACATCAGCGGCGCAGGCTCTCCATAGGCAGAATCCCAATCTGATTGACCGCCGACTTTATCGGTGACGACGAATACGTCGGCGCTGAAATCATTCTCGGCAAGGATCGGGAAGGCGTCCGTCAGGAAATCCAGGTAGGCATCGTCGAAGGTCAGCATGACGGGCCGGCCCTGGACCGGCTTGCCGCTGCGCAGCAGATCCGTAAGCGCCTGCGCCGTCAGCGTGTAATAACCCTGGCGCCGAAGGAACTGCATCTGCTTGCGGAAGACCTCGGGCGGCGTGCGGAAGCGCCGGAGTGCCGCGGGGCCCTCGTCTGCGATCCTGTGATACATGAGGATGGGAACCGAGGTCGTAACCTCCGTTGTCCATGCCGCCTCACGCTCAACGCCAGCCGGCCCCCAGATGATGTGCTTCGCCACGTCGGCGTCCAACGGAGTTCCGTGCCGCTCGACCCGCAGCACAGGATCGGCCAGAGAGCCCTTTCTGAACCGGTGGATGGCGTAAAGTTCGGTTTCGATCGTGTCTTCCAAGGCCAGGCCAGGCTGTGCGGCCAAAACCTGTTTGATCGTGCCGACACCGAAGGGATTGCCCCAGTCGAAACCGGTCCGGGTGGGTTCGTCCCGGCGGATATGCGCGTGGGCCGTAATCAGGTAGCCGTTCGGCTTCAACGCTGCGGCCATCTTACCGCAGACGGCGGCAAGCATCTCCTCATCCTTCATGTAATAAAGCACTTCGGAGCAGACGACGAGATCCTGTTCGGGTGGAAGATCTTGTCTGACGAAGTCAAGCACACGAAGCTCGACATTGCGGTGGTCGTGGCACCGCTCGACGGCCCTGTCGATCGCCCGCTGGGAAATATCCGTGGCCGTCAGCCGACCGACCTTCCGCGCCAGCTTCTCGGTAAAGATCCCCTCGGCGCAGGCGAGCTCGAGGGCCTTCTCGATCCCTTCCGGGATCAGGCTCAACGTCTGCGCATATTTGACCTGCTCGTAAACGGAGACGTAATTCCATGGATCCGGGCGCTCAAAGATATGCTCCCAATACTCTTCTTCCGACTGAACAGGGGGAGCCGCATTTTTTTCCTCCGGACACGGGCCAGAAGAGTCTGAAAGCAGTCGAGTCGGATCGCGTCGGAGATTCCGCAGGATGTCGGACAGCCTGGCGTCGTTGTCTTGTTTGTCGCTTGGCGCGCAGGCAAGAAGGGCGTTGCGTCCGGTACGGACCAAAATCCGTTCGAGACGTCCCCGCCGCCGGCCATTTCGTATGATGAGGCCACCGAAGGCTCTGTACCCGCGCAATGCCTCCTTCGTCCAGGAGCTCATATAGGCGAGCTTGGGCGGTGTTTGCAGATGCTCTTCGGCCTGCATCTCATGCATGATCAGCCTGATCTGCGCCCGGATCGAAAGATCGCCCCAGAATGGCCCGACGAAAGAGCCGACATGCTGTCCGCCGGACAGGGCATGCATGATGAGCGTGTCGGCTGGTTCGGCCTTGGGAATTCGCGAAAGCGTCTCGAGCGCGACACCGACCACCTGAACATTGCCAAGCGTGAATGACCGCAAAGGGTTTGCGGCCGATATATGCCAGGAAGCGGCCTCAATGATCTTGCGCCCAGTGCCAGGGAAGGAATGTTTCTGAATCAACTGGATGAGCAAAAGGAACGTCGGCTGCCATTTATCGCTGACATCAATGAGATCGTCGGCCCGATCGATAAAGAGCCCTGTCTGCAAACCATGCAGAATTACACCGGCAAGAAGGTTCTCGTAGCCCGCGCCGTCCGGCATGTCAGGCAGGAGCGATGCAAGGGCCGCTATATCCAAAGTCGGATCGAGCTTGGCCGCGACGACCCAGGCTAGCATGCGCAGCTGGCTGATCGCGGGCGTGATCCAACCTGTCTCCGGCTCCTCGGCCGACAAGCCTTGCTGCATCTGCAGCGCTTGCGCCTTCGTTGTCACGAGAATGGCATCACGCATCATTTTGGTCGGATCGCCGGATAGAGAGCCCGACTTCATGCGATAGAAAGCCAGGCACCTGTCGACTCGACGAAATTCGGCGCCCGAAAAGGCCATGCGAAGCCAAAGATCCCAGTCTTCGCAGGTCTGCAAGGTCTCGTCCATGCCTCCCAAAAGCTCGAAAAGGCTCCGGGGAAAGACAACCGTATGTATGGCGAGCGCACAAAAGGAGGAGAATTCGCGCTTGGCGGCATCACCCGTCAGGGTGGGAGGCTGTTCTACCTGCATAAGCCTGCCGTCCGGGGCGACACGGCGGTAGGCGCAATAGGAGATCACTGCTGGAGATGCATCTTCTGCCACCGGCAGCATGCTTTCAATGAAGGTCGGATCCAGCCAATCGTCGGCATCCAGCATGCAGAGCAGAGGTGCGGCAGCCAGTCTGGCGGCATGGTTTCGCGCCGCGGCGGCGCCGGCATTCGGCTGACGGGCGGGGAGAATGCGGCTGTCCGTTTTTGCGATGCCCTCGATAAGCTCCCAGGTGCCGTCTGTCGAACCGTCATCGACCACGACGGCCTGCCAGTTCGATCGCGTCTGCTGCTGCAGGCTGGCAAGACATTCAGCAAGCGTATCGTCGGCATTATAGGCGGGTATGAGGAAAGAAATGTCAGGCTTCACAGCGGTTACCATGCGGGCCTCTTCCATCGCCGCAGAACGTATAGAGCGCCATTTACGCTTCCGAGCATTTCCTGCTTCAGGAAGAAGTCGTGTGATGTCGCACCTTTGCGAAGCCGTCTTTTAACCCTTCCGGCATAATATTTCGGAAACGAGAGCAGGATCCGCCGCAGATTGGCGTTATTTCCTGTGTTCTGATACTGGACGAGCAGGGCTGCGACGTGGCCACTCATATATTGGTAGATCTGTTTGGCGAGCCCCTTCATATCCTTGCGATGAAAGTGCCAGGCTACCGCCGTCGGCTCGTAGCGGCAGACATGGCCATGATGGAGGAGCCGATTCCAGTATTCGGAATCGCCTGAGCATCCGGCAGCTCCCATGTCCAAGCGGACATCGAACAGGCCGATCTCGTCGAAGACCTTGCGGCGGATGGCCTGGCTTGCGCCGGCTCCGATCGTCCAAACCGGAGCGCCGTAACGTGTATCCCTGGTATAGAAATCCTGATTGAAATCCTGCCGCAGATAGCCCCGGCCGAAACTCCAATGCTTTTCGAAGATAAACTGTGCAGGCGTTGCGAGTTCTCCGGGAAGGACCAATCCGGTGACGCAGGCGATCTCCGGCAGATCGAACCCCTTCATCAAGTTCTCCAGCCACCGCTCGTGGAGGACGACGTCATCGTCCGTAAACGCGACGAATTCGGTTCTCGCCGCACGAACCGCCGCATTGCGCGCATAATCCAGCCCGACCCGATCTTCACGGACATAGGTGGCGCCCGATTCCTCTACCACCCGACGCGTCGCCTCGCCGGCGGAGGCATTATCCACCACAATGATCTCAATGGGGCTGAGTGACTGCTTGGGGATCGAGGCCAAGCAACGGCGTAGTTCCTCCGGCCGGTCCTTTGTGCAAATCAGAATGCTGACGTCGCGGTTGCGCACCGGCGTTTGCGCGACATGACGCGCATGCTCGAGCGTCTCGGGTCGCACGACACGTTCGGCGAGTGCCGCCGCCGTCTCGGCCCTTTCGATATAGGCTTGTCCTACCGGAAGACCATCCGACAGAAAGACCACGAGCCCATTGGAGACAGGGGGCGAAACGGCATCGAAGCGAGGGGTGGCGAGATCAAGATAGTGAATCGGTATGGGAAAACTTATATCCTTGAGATCGGACGGAACTGGTTCTCGCATTATTACTCTCTCAATCGCACCGTGAACATACGCCACCTGCATCCAGGACGCGAGTCTCGAAAGTCATCATGGCTTATTCTGCCGCGTGTGCCTTCATTTGGTTCCTGAACCAGTCGAGCGTCATTGCCACGCCCTGTTCGTAGGTGATTTTGCACGACCACTCGGGCATGACATAGTGCGCGTTGGTCAAGTCCGGCCGTCTGTTCGTGGGGTCCTGCGGCGGTGACGGCTCGAAGACGATCGGCACGCCGCCAACGAGTCTGGAGACATATTGCGCGACCTCGAGAACCGAAATCTCGCGATCATTGCCGACGTTCAGAGGCCCCTTATAGTCGGTTTCATTTATCCAGAAATAGCGCGCGAAACCGTCGACAACGTCATCGACATAGCCCCAGCTGCGAGACTGTAAGCCGTCGCCGAAAACGGTAATCGGGCGACCCGAAAGCGCCTGGGTGATGAAGTTGGAGACCGCGCGGCCATCGTCGGAACGTGTCCGGGGACCATAGATGTTGAAGGGGCGAACGATCTTGACGTCAAGCCCTTGGGTACGCTGCATCTCGAACAGCAGCGACTCCGTGCACCGTTTGCTCTCGTCGTAGGACGAGCGCGGACCGGTGCAGTCGACCTGGCCTTTGTAGGATTCCGGCTGCGGCGACACCAGAGGATCGCCATAGACTTCGGAAGAAGAGGTGAAACCGAAACGCCCGCCCTTCTTCAGCAAGTCGAGCAACCGGAACGCCCCGAGGAGATTGGCGGAGATCGTCCTCTTCGGCTCCTTCATGTACCACGGCGGCGATGCGGGCGATGCAAGGTGATAGATTTCGTCGAATTTATCCGAGGTCTGCAGCGTCTCGACGTCGGATTTCACGAAGTGGAAACGGGGGTCCCTGATGTGGGCGATATTCTCGAAAAGCCCGGTCCAGAGGTTGTCGACAACGACCAGCTTCTGGATGTCTTTCCTAAGCAAAAGTCGATCGCACAAGTGGGATCCGATGAAGCCAGCCCCGCCAGAAATCAATACGCTTTTCATTGCTTTGCCCCTCGTGACTTGAGATAAGGTGTTTGCTTATTAGCATCGCCTGTATTGCATGACAATTACTTAGAGTCTTTCTAAGAAATACTCGCTTATTAATGTTAATTCTTATACGTGCCTACCTTAAGGCGATGCGTGTCCCTGCCGCGTTCGGTAACGAGCGGCCACGCCGGAACGGATGCTACAGATGATCGTCGCGCGATCATCACGACCTGCCCAATCTCGACCATCCGTTCCATGAGACGGCCGCCAGCATCTGCGGGTCGATCGAAGGAATCGGCATGGTATCGAGAACCTCTCCGACGAGTTCGGATCGAGAGCTGAGGTGCCTCATCGAAAAGCATGTCGCTCGGTGGAAACACTGGATCCTTGAAGTGTGTTATATTTTCGAAAGGTCCGGTGCAAAGATTGTCAATAACAGCCAGTTTCTGGATATCACTTCCTAAGTACAAGTCGGTGGCATAAATGCGATCCAATGAAGCCGACCTAGGAATTAACACGTTTCTCACATCGTCCTGCCTCGTTACTTAAGAATATATTATTGTTATTACAGCGCGCGGACGTTTTGTATGGGCACGAAGTCCGGGGTGGGTCGGACTTTGGTCTGGGTTTCGGGCGCGCGGAAACGTTCGTCATCGTCGTTCGACGCGCGTCCTTTTCAGGCGCGGAGATCGCGCATTAACACATTGAATCAACCTCATTGTTCCGGAGAATCGATTCCGATTTTCGAGCCGATGCGCGAGTGACTGTAAGGCATGCTGGTTTTTTAGGAGCTTCTAAAAAGTGCGAATTGGCCGCCGTGCGGCCATTCTAACGCTGACGATAGAGTTTCCAGAGGCATCTGTATGTCCTCGTCAATCGCGCTCGGCATGGGTGGCGGCGGCTGGTTTCTCGGGATCGCCAACCGGTTCTCACCATGGTTGTTCCAGCGCTTCCGATCGGCTTCGTACAGCGCATCAAGCCTTGATGATTGAGGTCAGCCCTCCGGAGGCGACGCAAACCGGCTCGCATCGAACAGGTCTGTGGCGGCGAGCGGAATGATATCCTCACCTGACGTCGCGACATTGACCTCGCGATGAACCGTGCGGGGGGAAACGTGAGGCGCGCTCAATCCCATCAGCTCTCCTGGAGAATGCAGCGCCCATTTCATCAGCGCCGCGTCGGACGTCGATCCAAAGAAATTGGCTCCTTCCCAGGAAGCGGTCATGGGCAGGGAGGCGATCATTTCAGCGCCGTATTTGGAGGCCTGGTGTGCAACAACGAGGGGTTCGAAGCGGGCGTAGGTCGGCAATGCCGGCGCCGGCCTATCCGGAAGCACGGCAATTGGGCCAATCGACGCAGTCTCCAGTATGTCATCTGCGCCCGCGTCGTGCTCGAGGGCAGGCGGCCGCATCGCTGGTACCGGAATCGGCAAAGAAGAAACATCCCCAGTGGACCGTTTGTCATCGCGCTCGACCGCGCCCGTCTGCAGCGCGAGCGCATTCAATGCTCGGCTTCGGGGCGCAGGCAGAAGCGCCGTCACGAGGTTATTGTCGCCGCTCGAAGTGGTCGGCGCTCCTGTATCTTCGTCTTGTCCAGCGGTGCTGGCGATCTGGATCGAGGTGGGGCCGACGCGCTTCTTGTAGTTCGCAATCGCCTGATCGTATCCCGGCAGCGGCCGGCCATCGGCCGGGAGATGCATGGTCTGCCCATCCGGGAATATTCGAGCGAGTTCCTGCCGGGACATGCGGGGCCAGGCCCTGACGTTGCCGACGTCGAGATGCACGAAGGGCGATCCCGAGGTCGGATAATATCCGACGCCGCCGACCTGCATCTGCATGGCAAGTGCACGCAGCCTCGAAAGCTTCACGCCGGGAACATAGAAGTCCATCGCCTTGCCCAGCATGTGCTGGCTCTTCTTGGCGACGCCCGTGGTGCGTGAGCGGTTGCGGAGCATATTGTTGGTGGTGGGCGAACGATAGGCGGAGACGATGTGGATGTAGTCCGTGCCGCCGCTGCGCTTGTACACTTCCCAGACCAGGTCGAGCAGCCGGGGATCCATCCGGGTCGGCTCGTTCCTTCGCCAGTCGCGCAGAAACCGGTTGATCTGGGCAAGGCCCTTTGGATCGAACTTGCCGTCCCGCTTGTAGGTAATCGTCGCCCTCTCGCCCGTATGGGTAAAGAACAGCTTCAGGGCGCGATCTTCCGCCGAGGCAAATGATGCGGAGCCGACAAGTGCCGGAAGCGCAAACAGCGCCGGCAGAATGGTCTGCGCGACGAAACGTTCCGCACGCGACAGGAGTGTCGCAATTCCGCCCAAGGCTGCGCCTGATAGTCCTTGCACTGGATACCTCAACACGAACAATCCCGCCCACACCAAACACTCGGCGACGTGCGGGAACCTCCGCATCCATCGCGCTCAGTAAAGCCAGCTTATGGTCAATAAATTCCTAACGAGTGGATGCGTGAGCTCGGCGGATTGAGGATGCGAATCATCCCAAGCGCAGTCGGAGCCTGCGCCCGCGGGAGGAGAGCAGCCGCTCTGAAACGGTTACAACCGCTCCCGACCTTCGATCTCCCCGAACACGCGACCTCAACTCCCACCTGGCGGCTGACCAGAACATGCTTCGACCTTAAACCCGGATCAACAGGGCAGGCCAGTTGGGAATGAGGCATCCGATGCGCTGCTATCCGCCAGCCTTGTCGATCGGTACAGACGCGATGCTTGCCCAGAAATGCGCACGTCGGTCGGAACTGGAAAAATTCGCTGAACAAACTCTAACTATGTCCTCAGAAGTTTGGACTATCCTCATACCCTTCCAACTCGGGGCACCCCCTGATGTTGCCGAAACCGATCGTTCGCCGGTCGCCCGATTCATCCAGACCTCTGAGCACGATGACATTATCATCCTGCTGTATAATCTCGCTACGATAGATGCCGGCCCGAAGCGCCCTGTTCTTCGCTTGGCTTATATTACATTGCCCGGGCGGTGGAGTGACGTGCCAGTATCTCGTTCCTTGCCCATCGGAATGCCATCCTCCCGAAGCTGCGAATCCCGACAAGCTGGATAGCAGTATGGCAGACGCCAATATTACACTGCCTAGAACCAGTTTCATGTAACCTCCGTAAGCCGCGGCAGGGCTGGTCTTCATTCTGCTTGTCCTGTTTTCAACGGACAACCGAGTTTCCCATGGCGTCACCACACTAGGTGGCTCGCGCTAACACTGTGCTAACGACCGCTTCGGCAGCAATTTGCGGATAGTGAAAACGAGGTTTTTTCGACGCGGTTCGCCTTTTGCTACCGATGTCGCCGCCTTTGTTCACCCTCGCGCGGATGGTCGGATCCGGCGATCGTCTCGAACACGGGTAGCAGCCGGGCTGCGTCCTGCGCGATCTCCGCCATTTGTCGTGACGTGGAGCTCCTCGTCGTCGCTGTCGGAAGCGCTGCGACTTTCTCCAAAAGCGCGACCGCGTCGCACTGGAACTCCTGCACGGTCTCGGCCGAGCGCCGGCGGGCGGCGTCGAGCATGGCCTTCTTGCTAGCTCGAGCCTGATACTGAAATTCGGTGAGCTTGCTATCGGCAACTCCGCGCCGGACTGCTCTCAGGTCGGAGGTGTCGAAGCGGACGCCGGAAGCGATCTGGGCCAGGGCGATCTCGCGAACCGTCGAATTCGTGGTAATGAGACCGCGGATGACATCGTACGAGACGGCATTCTTCTGGAGGAACTCCTCGTAACCTTTGAGCTTCCGCGAGAACTGTGAGCAGGTCTTGATTTCGCTAGGCATAAGGCCGCAGCGGGTCATATCAACGAGCGCATAACCGGGCTCGATGCTGGCGCGGACGGCTATCTGGCCAAGCCCCCATACCAGGGGGAACTCCTGCCCACCTATTTAATCGAACGTGACTTCGCCGCCGGAACTTGATTAGCGCTCGTACGTTGAGCGCGAAGGCCAAGGAGACGCAAGATGCCTCGGTTGATTTCATTCATGCTGACGCGCATCGCTGCCGGCGCCGGATTGGGGTGCGTGGTAGGGCTCGTCGTATGGAGCAACGGGTTTGCCGGAATTTCCTCAGCTAGTTCGACGGATTATTACATCGCCCAGGGCATGTTCGTGTACCTGTTCGCCAGCACCCTCGGCGTTGGCTATCTCGCCACGGCACTTATGCTCGATGACACCCGATAACAAGCGGGGCGTCGCGAGCTCGCGGCGACTTTGGAACAGCTTACGGGCGTCTCCGAGACAAGGACGAGGGCAGGGCCATTGCGAGCGTTCCACATTGCGATGTCCCGGTGCCAGCTATTCATTATCCCGCGCTTGCTCCGAAGAACACCCAGGTTGCGTCGCGTCGTTACCAACGCGGACATGATCGTCCTGGATCCCCCTCTTAAATGCCTTTATGCCGTGTGCAACGTCGGCCATCAGTTCAGGTATCTTGCCACGACCAAACAAGATAAGCACGATGACCAAATCTAGAAAGATGGGCGCAGCCTTCGCACGCAATTGAGACGAGCGGCAGCGGTTTCGAGAAGAAAGCTTCTTGGCGACCATCCCTAGAAGGCTTCTATGGCCGACCTAAGCCGTTTCCCGCTGCGTCTTGCATCAGGAGGCGCGAGGTACCTGCAAGATATTTGTTTGGGGCACACCAAGCGGATCGAGGCGCAACCAAGCTGTTGCGCTGACTGGCGGCCACAATCGGGATCCCCTTGAGCGAGTCGTTTCGATGTGGCGACGCGTGTGCAGGCATCGCCCGCCGAGAACACTTCTGACTGCTTCGCGACCTTGTCGGCCGCGCGGGGGAACGTGGGTTCTCTGCCGCGTCAGGACGGACTGTGACAGCAAGGCGCCGTGGTACTAGGATCGTCCTTCAAATGCTTCCCGTCCCAGACGTCAATGCCGATCGAAAAGCTCCCGGATCATGGACGCCAGTTCCCTCGCAGTGTATGGCTTGCGAAGCCATCGAGCGCCGGAGATGACATCGGTCGTCGCGAGGGCCGGCTCCGAGTACCCGGAGGTGAAGAGGACGGCGACGTCGGGCCGAAGGAGGCGAGCCTCCCTCGCCACCTCGTCTCCGGTCATTCCGCCCGGCATGACGATGTCTGTGAACAGGAGCGCGATTTCCTGGTGGTCGCGCAAGATTCCCAATGCTTCACGGCCGTTCTCCGCTTCAAGCACCACGTATCCCATGTCGGCGAGCCGCGCGACGGCTACCCGGCGAACGCGTGGATCATCCTCCACCACAAGAATGCTTTCGCTTCCTCGCGGAAGCGGATTGGCTTGTTTGCCGTCTTCTGAATCTGGCTTCTGCAGTTTGGATCCTGTCAGGGCCGGAAGGTAGATCCGTATGGTGGTGCCTCGACCTACCTCGCTGTATATCTGAAAATGGCCCCCGGACTGCTTGACGAAGCCGTAGACCATGCTGAGACCCAGTCCCGTTCCCGATCCGACCTCTTTCGTGGTGAAGAATGGCTCAATGGCGTGCTTCTTCACTTCGTCCGTCATTCCGACGCCCGTGTCGGTGACGGAAATGAGCACGAAATTGCCGCTGCGGACCTCTGGGTACATCTTCGCATAATCTGAATCCAGGTGGACGCGCGAGATTTCGGTGGTCAGACTACCCCCCTTGGGCATGGCGTCGCGAGCGTTGAGAGCGATGTTGAGAATAGCGTTCTGAAGCTGCGAGCTGTCGACCACCACGTTCAGATCGGATCCCGCGATCGTCGTGGAGAGCTTGATGTCTTCTCCGAGGGTTCTCCTAAGCAGATCAGAAAAACCTGTCACGAGCTGACCGAGATCAGCATGCTTGGGATTGAGAGGCTGACGCCGGCCGAAGGCAAGCAACTGGCCCGTAAGTTTCGCGCCGTCGGCCGCCGCGTCCTGCGCCTCCCTGAGGATGTCTCGAAGCTTGCCGGGGGGTAGCTTGTCCTCGATCATCTCGAGATTCCCGCTGATCACGGTCAGAAGGTTGTTGAAGTCGTGGGCCAGGCCGCCCGTCAACTGCCCCACGGCTTCCATCTTCTGAGCCTGGCGGAGATCTTCCTCGATCTTGAAGCGGCTTGTCAGATCACGGACGAAACCGGTGAAGATCCGTTCACCGTTTGCCGTCGCTTCCCCGACGTGTAACTCCATCGGAAATTGGGTGCCGTCGGCCCGCTGGCCGGTGACGACTCGGCCGTAGCCGATGATCCGCTTTTCACCCGTCTCGATGTAGTGGCCGATGTAGCCGTCGTGGGCGTCACGATAGGGATTCGGCATCAGGTTTCTAACATTGCGCCCACAGATCTGATCGGAGGCCATCCCGAACAGCTTTTCTGCCGCCTTGCTGAATGAAAGCACCATTCCTTTATGGTCGATGACCACCATCGCATCCGGAACGGTGTCGAGAATGGAACTTAGATGGGCCTCGCGGGACTTGACCGCGTCCTGAGCCTGTTTCAGGGCGCTGACGTCGCTGTTGGTCTGAATGATGGCCAGGTCGCCGTCGGGAAGGTTCACAAGCACGCAGCGGGAGGCGGCGTGGATCTCATGCCCGCTTTTGTGACGATGGATGATTTCGCCCTGCCAGAACCCGCGTTGCTTGATCTGGTTTCTTATTTCGTCCACCGGCTCCGGAAACCTGGTGGCGAGCAGTTCGTAGACGTTCTCGCCGACCGCCTCGTCCCTGGTCCAGCCATACATGTTCTCGCAGCCGATCGACCAATGGCTGATGGTGCCCTCGAACCGATGGATCAGGATATCGGCGCCGTCCAGCACGTGAACCATTACGTCAAGCTCCTGATAGGAGGCTGTTCGTGGCGATACGAGACGGTGAGGCATGGTTTGTCCGGCGTGCAATTAGTGGAGACTGACGCTATGGCAGGTTTTCTCCGAGAAATCATCTGGGTTGCCTGAGAGTTCCTGCAAACGGCGCAAGTTTACGATTCTCAGGTCATGACGCCCTTCCGGAACAACGATGTTCCGGGAAGCGAGCTTTGTGATCGTGCGGGATACCGTTTCGATCGTCAGGCCGAGGTAGTCCGCAATATCCTGGCGGTTCATGGGGATCCGCAGCAGGCCCTTGTTGACCCCGGCGGTGTGACGGAACACCAGCCTGGCGATGAAGCTGCAAAGCCGCTCTTCGGCATTCTTCTTGGACAGAAGCACCATCTGGTCATGAGCGGCGACGGTCTCGTTGCAGAGCAGAGAGATGTATTCGGGACGCAGCAGGTCGCATCGCCCAACCTCGTCAAGAAACCTCTTGCGTGCGACACGCCGAATCTTGCAGTCGGTGACTGCCTCGGCTGTGAAGAGGAAGTCGTTCTGAAGAAAGGCGCCGACAACGTCGCCCCCGAAGTGAAAAGCCGTGATCACGCGGCGTCCTTCGCCGATGATGCGCTGGAGCCGGACGACGCCTTCGACGACCTGGAAGAGGTGTTTCGCTGCGTCGCCCTCCCAGCAGATGGCCTTTCCGGCCGAAACCGATTCCAGTGGCGACATATTGAATACGGAACCGAGGGAGGGACCGCCGCGCGCATTGCTCGTGGTGGCTTCGATCTGTTGGAAGCCTTGGCGATTCTGCATCAGCATCTTGGTGTCCCCGCGTTTTCGATGGATGCAATAGAAGGCACGCACGTCACACGACAATGATTGGCGGGTTTCAAATGGTGAGACTGTGTAACCGTTTGTAACAGCCGCGGGATGCGGCCCCCAAAGTCGTCCTTCATTGATTTAGATCAAGGAGCAGAGGCCGCCCCCATGCCAGTCCTGCCTCAAAGTACGAGAAAGCCGGCCGCGTTGCGGTCGTCTGGGCACTGGGGACGACGTGATGAATTATACAACGGAAACGGCAGTGGTCGCGGTCGCTGCTTTCCTAGCGCTGCTAGGAGCCGCATTCGCGCACGATAATCTATTTTCGGTCCACATGGGCATATTATGCTTCTGCTTGTCCGTTGGCACCCTGCTGCTGGTGAGGAACGTCGATTTTTCGCCCGCTGGAAGACAGCAGAAGGTCGACACGTCAGGCTATTTTGACGAGGTGATCCGGTACGGACTGATCGCTACGGTCTTCTGGGGCGTAATCGGCTTTCTCGTCGGCGTAGTCGTCGCCGCGCAGTTGGCCTTCCCGGACCTCAATCTAGCGCCTTATCTCAATTTCGGCCGTCTTCGACCTGTGCACACCTCCGCCGTCATCTTCGCCTTCGGCGGCAACGCGCTCATCATGACCTCATTCTACGTCGTTCAGCGTACGTGCCATGCGCGCCTTTTCGGCGGCAGCTTGGCGTGGTTCGTTTTCTGGGGCTATCAGCTCTTCATCGTCATGGCCGCGACAGGCTACGTCCTGGGGATCAACCAGGCGCGCGAATATGCGGAACCGGAATGGTACGTGGACATCTGGCTGACCATCGTCTGGGTGGCATACCTGGCCGTCTATTTGGGGACGATCCTAAAGCGCAGGGAACCGCACATCTATGTGGCGAACTGGTTCTACCTTGGCTTCATCGTGACGATCGCGATGCTGCATGTGGTGAACAACCTTGCCGTTCCGGTGTCCTTCCTTGGCTCGAAGAGCTACTCGGTCTTCTCCGGCGTTCAGGACGCGCTGACACAGTGGTGGTACGGCCACAATGCGGTCGGCTTCTTCCTTACCGCGGGCTTCCTGGGCATGATGTACTACTTCGTGCCCAAGCAAGCGAACCGCCCGGTCTATTCCTACCGGCTGTCGATCATCCATTTCTGGGCGTTGATCTTCATGTACATATGGGCGGGTCCGCATCATCTGCACTATACGGCGCTTCCAGACTGGGCGCAGACGCTCGGCATGGTCTTCTCGGTCATGCTCTGGATGCCTTCCTGGGGCGGCATGATCAACGGCCTCATGACCCTTTCCGGGGCCTGGGACAAGGTTCGGACCGACCCTATCATCCGCATGATGATCGTCGCCATCGCCTTTTATGGCATGTCGACTTTCGAGGGCCCGATGATGTCGATAAAGACCGTCAACTCGCTGAGCCACTATACAGAATGGACGATCGGCCACGTACATTCGGGAGCCCTCGGCTGGGTCGGCATGATCACCTTTGGTGCAATCTACTACCTGACGCCCAAGCTCTGGGGACGTGAACGTCTCTACAGTCTGCGGATGGTCAACTGGCACTTCTGGCTCGCTACACTCGGCATCGTCATCTACGCCGCCGTGCTCTGGGTGGCCGGGATCCAGCAGGGCCTTATGTGGCGCGAGTACAATTCGCAGGGCTTCCTCGTCTACTCGTTCGCCGAGACCGTGGCCGCGATGTTCCCATACTACGTGCTCCGCGTCGTCGGAGGCGGCCTGTATCTGGCCGGCGGCCTGGTGATGGCATGGAACGTCTTCATGACGGTCCGCGGCCATCTCCGCGACGAGGCAGCCATTCCGACCGCATACGTGCCCCAGGCACAGCCTGCCGAGTGAGGTGAGAAAATGGCATCGATACTTGATAAACATAAGATCCTCGAGAAGAACGCAACGCTTCTTCTCGTCGGCTCGCTGCTCGTCGTCAGCATCGGCGGCATCGTCGAAATCGCACCGCTGTTCTACCTGCAGAATACGATTGAAAAGGTGGAGGGGATGCGTCCCTATACGCCACTCGAGCTGGCCGGCCGAAACATTTACATTCGCGAAGGCTGCTATCTCTGCCACAGCCAGATGATAAGGCCGTTCCGCGACGAGGTGGAACGTTACGGTCATTACTCTCTGGCTGCGGAATCGATGTACGACCACCCATTCCAATGGGGTTCGAAGCGAACCGGGCCGGACCTTGCGCGCGTCGGCGGCCGCTATTCGAACGAGTGGCACGTCCAGCATCTTTCCGATCCGCGGGCCGTGGTGCCTGAATCCATCATGCCGAAGTATGAGTTCCTCAAGTCGAAGGAGCTTTCGGTCACGGATATTGGCATGGACCTCAAGGCCAACGAGGACGTCGGCGTTCCCTATACCGACGACATGATGGCCAATGCCGAAGCCGACATGAAGATGCAGGCCGATCCGAACGCCGACACCACGGCGCTGCTAGAGCGCTATCCGAAGGCCAAGACCGGCGACTTCGACGGCGATCCGCAGACGCTCACGGAGATGGACGCACTCGTCTCCTACCTGCAGATGCTTGGGACGTTGGTCGACTTTTCAACCTACGACGACGCAACCGGCTATCGATGAGGCGATGCAATGGAAACGTACACAGCGATGCGGCACTTCGCCGACAGTTGGGGCCTGCTGGCAATGGCCGCGTTCTTCGTAGGCGCCGTCGTCTACACCCTTCGCCCCGGCAGCAAGCAGACGGCGGCGGAAGCAGCCGATATTCCCCTGAAGGATGACTGAGATGTCGGACAAGCATATCGATGAAATCAGCGGCGTCGAGACTACCGGTCATGAATGGGATGGTATCCGCGAGCTCAACAATCCGATGCCGAGATGGTGGGTCTGGACGTTCTATGTCTGTATTCTATGGGCGATCGGCTACGCGATCGCTTATCCAGCCATCCCGATGTTCACTTCCGCCACGAAGGGCTATCTCGGCTACTCAACTCGCGCCGAACTGCAGCAGGAGCTTGATCTCGCCAAGGCATCCCAGACGAAGTTCCATGATCTGATCGCTGCCAAAACGGTGCAGGAGATCGACGCGGATCCTGCTCTTCGTGAATTTGCGAGCGCCGGCGGCGCGTCCGCGTTCAAGGTGAACTGCGCGCCCTGTCATGGCTCCGGGGCGAGCGGCGGTCCGGGCTTTCCGAACCTCAACGATGACGAGTGGCTGTGGGGCGGAGATCTGGATGCCATCCAGACCACGATCGCCCATGGGATCCGCTTCGACTCGGATGCCGAAACCCACGCTTCCGAGATGCCGGCCTTTGGCGACGTTCTGGAGCCTGTCCAGATGCGGCAGGTCGCCGCCTATGTGTGGGGGCTGAGCAATACGCCCTCGGACCCCGCTCTCGCAGAGGCGGGAAAACAGATCTTCCTCGACAACTGCGCCGCATGTCACGGCGAGAATGCCAAAGGAAAGGCGGAAATGGGTGCGCCGGACCTCGCCGACGCAATCTGGCTGAAGGCGCGCGGCGAAGATGCGATCGTTCGACAGGTCGCCTCTCCCAAACATGGCGTAATGCCTGCCTGGGCAGCGCGCCTGGGTGAGACAACGGTCAAGGAGCTTACCATTTTTGTCCATTCGCTTGGCGGTGGAACCTGAAGGAGATCAACATGACCACGCACGACCACGACCCCTTGCTCGCCCTTTATGGAATCCCCCGCGCGGTCGTACACTCGCGAGTTTCCGTGCGCGCAAAGCCCGTCACACCCGATCCCGAAAAGGGGATGCGGAAAAGATGGGGAATTCGATGATCAGTTTGATCGGGCTCAAAGAACAGAAGCCGACAAGCAGGTAGGAACCTCTCGAGGACGTCCAGGCGGTCTCTCCCCCGCAGTTCCTCCAGGCCACGCGTTCTCTTCCGAGGCGTGGCCATTCCTAAGCTCCATCTCTCAAAGGAGCCGATTGCGGCGGGCTGCTACCAGCCGGCATCTAGTCTTTTTGGGCCGCGTTTCCCTGTCCGGAGTGCGGCCCACTTTTTTGAGCAGTTGTCGTCCTTGACCTGGATCAAGGACGGGTCCTCCCAAAGCTGAGAAGACAGGGAAAATCGGACAGAGCGCAATGAACCTCTACACAGCACCAGATCCCACGCCGGTCGAACGGATCGACGTTGAACCCGTAAACAACCGCCATAAAAATGAACCCCTCTACGCTCCGCGAAAGAAGGTGTTTCCGAAGCGTGCCGAGGGCCGTTTCCGGCGGTTCAAGTGGATCGTGATGCTGATCACGCTGGGGATCTATTATTTGGCTCCCTGGATTCGCTGGGGCCGGGGGCCCTACGCACCGGATCAGGCTATCCTGATCGATCTGGCCTCACGCAGATTTTTTTTCTTCTTCATCGAGATCTGGCCTCAGGAATTCTACTACGTCGCAGGCCTGCTGGTCATGGCGGGGTTCGGTCTCTTCCTGGTCACGTCCGCCGTCGGGCGGGCCTGGTGTGGATATGCATGTCCGCAGACGGTGTGGGTCGATCTTTTCCTTGTCGTCGAGCGCGCGATCGAGGGGGACCGAAACGCCCGCATGAAGCTCGACGCCGGGCCGTGGAATTTCGACAAGGCGAAGAAACGTGTCGCCAAGCACACGATATGGCTGATCATCGGCCTCGCGACCGGGGGGGCGTGGATCTTCTATTTCGCCGATGCGCCCACGCTCCTCGTCTCCTTTTTCACCGGAAAGGCGCCGGTTGTCGCCTACGCGACCGTCGCCACACTTACCGCCACCACCTACGTGCTTGGTGGGCTCATGCGCGAACAGGTCTGTACCTACATGTGCCCCTGGCCGCGAATCCAGGGGGCCATGCTCGACGAAAATTCCTTGGTCGTCACCTACAACGATTGGCGCGGCGAGGCTCGCTCACGTCACCCGAAGAAGGCATTGGCTGCCGGACAGCCCGTCGGCGATTGCGTCGACTGCAATGCGTGTGTGGCCGTCTGCCCCATGGGCATCGACATCCGCGACGGTCAGCAGATGGAATGCATCACCTGCGCTTTGTGTATCGACGCCTGCGATGGGGTCATGGACAAGCTCGGGAAGCCTCGTGGGCTGATAGCCTACGCGACGCTCAGCGAATACGCCGCCAACATGGCCATCGCGACGGACGGCGGAAGGACCTCGGTGCAGCCCGCGAAGGTCCGCAATGCTGATGGCTCGTTTATCGAAACGATCAAACATTTCGATTGGCGGATCATATTCCGCCCACGCGTGCTGTTTTACGCGTCTGTCTGGCTTTTGATCGGCGTCGCGATGGTCGTCCACCTCGCAATGCGTGAGGGACTTGAACTGAACGTGGTCCACGATCGCAATCCGCAGTACGTCATGGAGAGCGACGGCTCGATCCGCAACGGCTACACGCTGCGAATACTCAACATGGTGCCGGCTCCACGCAAGGTCGAGCTGAGCCTTCTAGGCCTCGACGAGGGCGCTACCATGCGCATTCCCGAGCTCGGCAAAGAAGACGCCCGAGCTTTCACCATCGAAGCGGCGCCGGATGTTGCGACCACCGTGAAAGTGTTTGTGACGAGCAAACCGTCGGCTGCCGCGGTCGCCGAGTTCCTCTTTGCCATCGAGGACGCCGCCCACGCCGACAGAGCAACATATCGAGCCGCGTTCAACTCACCAGGAGATACCAGATGACGACTGCCAGTCAAGGATTCACAGGGAGGCACATGCTGATCGCCACGTGCTCGTTCTTCGCGGTGGTGATCGGCGTCAACGTGATCATGGCCTGGTTCGCCTCGTCGAGCTGGAGCGGTCTGGTCGTCGAAAACACCTATGTCGCCAGCCAGGAGTTCAACCGCAAGGTGGCAGATATGAAGGCGATGGCGGCGTCCGGAATCATCGGAAGCCTGTCGCTCGACGGCGGCCGAATCCATTACGACATCCGTAACCGTGACGGATCTCCTGTCATCGTCGACGACGTGACCGCAAACTTCAAACGCCCCGTCGGCGATCACGAAGATTTCCACATTTCGTTCACGAAAGTCGCAGACGGACAGTTTGAGTCCCGGCACCGTGTCGGCTCGGGCGACTGGATCGTGGAGGTCATCTCGCGCAGGGAAGGCAAAGTCGTCATGCACGAGGCCTCCCGTCTCGATACCGCGGGATTCGGCGAATGACATGCTGCACGATGGATGCCGAAGGGGTTCTCGCGATAAGCACGACGTTCATCAGCGCCGAGGAAATCGCGCTAGTGAGCCATTCCTTAGGCGAAGGACTCCGGCAGCTCGACCTGAGCGTTCCGGACGTCCACTGCGGGAGCTGCATATCGACCTTGGAAAAGGCCGTTTCAGCGCTCCCATACGTCCGGAAAGCCAGAGTGAACCTCACGTCGCGGCGCGTCACCTGCGTGTACGCTGAAGAAACCGTTGAAGGGGCCACCGATCCGACGGGTATCATCGCTGCGGTCAATGCCGCCGGATACCGTGCGCATCTGTTCACGCCAGTGGCGCCCGAGACCGACAAGACAAGGAACCAGCTTCTCCTGGCAGTCGGAGTATCCGGCTTTGCAGCCACCAATATCATGCTTCTGTCCGTCTCCGTCTGGTCCGGCGCCGACGCCGCGACGAGGGACATGTTCCACTGGATCTCGGCGCTGATTGCCGCGCCAGCGCTAGTTTACGCGGGGCGGTTCTTCTTTCGGTCGGCGTGGCACGCGTTGAAGCACGGCCGCACGAACATGGACGTGCCGATATCGTTGGCCGTGACCCTTTCCTACGCGGTTTCGCTCTGGGAGACCGCGCATCATGGCGAACACGCCTGGTTCGACGCGACCGTCTCCTTGTTGTTCTTCCTTCTTATCGGCAGGACGCTCGACCATGTGATGCGCGAAAAAGCCCGTGCTGCCATCAACGGCCTGGCGCGACTTGCGCCGCGCGGTGCGCTGCTCCTGTCGTCCAACGGATCGCGCCGTTATGTTCCGCTTGACGAGATCGTCGTGGGAGACGAGATCGCGGTCGCGGCCGGCGAACGAATTCCGGTGGATGGAACCGTCGCGGTCGGCGAAAGCGACCTCGATCTTGCGATCGTTACCGGTGAAAGCGCCCCTGTCTCCGTAGGCGTCGGCGTCGGGGTCAGCTCCGGCGCCATGAACCTGACGGGCGCTCTCGTGGTCCGCGCTACCAAGCTCGCGAAGGACTCCCTGTTGGCCGAAATCATCAGCCTCATGGAGGCTGCGGAGGGCGGAAGGGCGCGCTACCGGCGTATCGCCGATCGCGCCGCCGCGCTGTATTCCCCGGTCGTCCATCTTCTCGCACTTGCCTCGTTTCTTGCCTGGGGCCTGATCGACGGCGATTGGAAGCATGCGATGCTGGTCGCGGTGGCCGTGCTTATTATTACGTGCCCATGCGCGCTGGGTCTTGCGGTTCCAGTCGTTCAAGTCGTGGCGGCTGGCGAGCTTTTCCGCAGGGGTATCATGGTGAAGGACGGCTCGGCGCTCGAAAGGCTTGCAGAGATCGACACGGTCGCCTTCGACAAGACGGGAACGCTGACCATCGGGCGTCCAAGGCTGGTCAGGCTCGAGGCCGCGCATGAGGCCGATCTGGGGAAAGCGGTGGGACTAGCCGTCCACTCGAGGCACCCACTGTCCCAGACGTTGGCCCAGAGCGCCGGCCACGTCGCGGCTCCGTTTGATCGCGTCAGCGAAATTCCCGGTGGCGGGCTCGAAGGCATGCGTGGCGAGGAGACCTATAGGCTGGGGAGCGCGGCGTTCGCGTGCGGCGTAGATCCGGCTCCGTCGACGGCCGACAGCCCGCTCTCCGAAGCCGTCCTTTCCAGGAACGGAGAAGCGCTTGCGCGCTTTTTCTTCGAGGACGCGCTCCGAGCTGGCGCGCAGGACGTTATCAAAGAACTCGAATCCGGCGGATTTGGAACATTGATCGTTTCAGGAGATCGTCAGAGCGTAGTAGACAGTGCGGCGCGTGCGCTCGGCGTCGGTCGGGCGATGGGAGCGCTTACTCCGAAACAGAAAGTCGACGAGTGCCAGAAGATCGGCGACGCCGGCCATCGCGTCCTCATGGTGGGAGATGGCATCAACGACGCGCCGGCGCTGGCTGCCGCCCATGTCTCCATGGCGCCTGCCACGGCTTCTGACATCAGCCGGCAGTCCGCCGATCTGGTATTCTTCAACGAACGGCTGGACGCCGTCCCCCAGGCGATCGCAGTGGCGAAGCGATCGGCTGCCCTCATACGTCAGAACTTTGCGCTGGCGATCGGCTACAACGTGCTGGCCGTCCCGATCGCGATGGCGGGACTTGCCACGCCCCTGATCGCAGCAGTGGCGATGTCCACTTCATCGATCATCGTCGTTACGAACGCTCTCAGGCTCAACGCAGGCTCCAAGCGATCTCCTGTCATAGATGCTTCGCGGCCAGCCGCGAGGGGCGGGGAGGTCAAAGTAGCATGAACATGCTGATCTTTCTTATTCCGATAGCGCTCCTCATGGGCGGCGCCGGACTTGCGGCATTTCTTTGGTCTCTTCGGAGCGGTCAGTATGACGATCTTCAGGGAGCCGCCTGGCGGGTGCTCGCTGACGATGAATACGATCCGCCTAAGTCGTAGGCCGTTAAAGGGGGGGCGACGATGTCCTTAGATGATGAGATAGTACTGCGGTCAGAGCTCTTCGAAGGACTCGATAAGAAAGTATGCCGAAGCATGCTGGAGTTGGTGGGTCTGCGGGCAGTCGCGGTCAACGAACGAATAGTGGCCGAAGGACAGCGAGCGTCCCACGTGTTTTGCGTTCTGTCTGGCGTGGTCCGGTTGACCAAGGCCGAGGCTGGCGGGCGCGAGGCCGACGTCTGCATCTGTGAGCCCGGAGACTGCTTTGGCGAATATCTGGTTCCCATGGGGGACGCCTACGCGCATGGGGCTTGGGCCGCGGCCCCCGTGGAGCTTGCGCAGTTCGATCTGCCCGGCCTTCGTGCACTTGCCGCCGAACACGGCGGCATCCAGCGCAACGTCATGCGGATCATGGCCAGGCATCTGCTGGGCTCGTTGGACTGCATCGCGGGAGACCGCCTGCACACCGCTGCCCAGCGCGTTGCCAACTACTTCGTGAGCCGGTGTCCCAACTCCGCATCTCAGGCGACGTTCCGACTGCCTTATCAGAAAAGAGTTCTTGCCGGAAAGCTTGGGCTCGCTCCCGAGGCGCTGTCGCGCGCCTTTGCAGCTCTTTCCGGTGCGGGAGTGGACGTGAGGGGCCGGACGGTCTGTATCGGCAGCGTGGCCCAGCTAAGGGAAGCTTGTTAGAAGTCTTCTTCAGCGCCCCCCGAGAGCGCTAACCACGATGCGCGACGGACGAGACCTGCGGGGCTGTGACGACTTGCTGCTCGGAAGGGAGCGCTCGCAGTCGGTCGGTTACGATCTGGACTGTTATCATGACCAGAACAACAGTAGCGCTGTCCCCGATCCTGCGGTATCTGGTTTTGAAACAGAATTGCAGCGGGACGAATGAGGGACATGGAACCGGATCGCATTCTGGTCGTCGACGACGACGCCCGGATCAGACAGATGCTTGTCCGCTACTTCGAGGACAACGGATACAGGGTGAACGCCGTCGGCAATGGCGCCGCCATGCGCGCCGAATTGTCCAAGGCGTCCTACTCGGCCATATTTCTCGATCTCGTGCTCCCAAATGGAGAGAACGGCCTCGAACTGCTGAAGGAGTTGCGCAACACGTCCGACGTTCCGGTGCTGATGCTCACTGGGCAGGACGACGTGACCGACAAGGTTGTGGGCCTGGAATTTGGTGCTGACGACTATATTGCAAAGCCATTTCATCTGCGGGAACTGCTCGCAAGGCTAAGGACTGTACTAAGGAGGCGGATACAGACCCCTCCGACGGACCGAGCCGCGAACGCAGAGGAGGAAGTCCTCCAGTTCGACGGCTGGAAGCTCCAGGTTGGTCGAAGGAAGCTAACTTCTCCGCAGGGAGAGGACGTCTCCTTGACGACCGGAGAATTCGAAATGCTTCTGGTCTTCGCGCAAAATCCTGGCCGCGTGCTGTCGCGTGACAAGCTAATGGACCTAACGAGAAGCCGCAGCCTGGAGGCCTTCGACCGGGCGATAGATGCGCAGATCGTCCGCCTTCGGAAAAAAGTCGAAGTTGACCCAAAGGAACCGACGATGATCCAGACGGTTCGCGGCGTCGGATACGTCTTCACACCACGCCCATCAAATGTGAGATAGTTGATCAGGGTCAATGTTCCACGTAGCGATCGTGCATACGGTCGGCCGTGCAATGGCTTCTGGACCAATGATCATCTGGATACTTTTTGCGGTCGTCTCGGCCGCAACAACCGCAGTCCTAGTGCATCCGCTGTCGTCGGTTCGCGCCCGTCATTCGAACGTCGGCGTGGACGCCCACGTGTACCGGGACCAGCTCCTCGAACTCGAAAGGGAGCTGGCGAGGCAACAGATTGGTGCAAACGAGTACGAACTTGCCAAGGCGGAAACAGCGCGACGGCTCTTCAAGTCCATGGATCTGCCACGGACGCCTAGCGGTCCCCAACGCTCCCACAGGCGCGTCAGACTGGCCGTCGCTGCGATGCTCCCACTAATTAGCATCGGAGTCTACGCCTCTCTCGGTTCTCCTGAGCTTGAGTCGCGACCTTTGCAGGCCAGACTTGATGACCCTGGCGAGGATCTTGCGATCCTTGTCAAGAAGACCCACGACCATCTCGTCAGCAGTCCACAGGACGGTCGGGGGTGGGATCTACTTGCCCCCGTTCTCCTCAAGATGGGTCGAGCGGACGACGCGGTCGAGGCATATCGATCCGCGCTTCGTATCCTTGGCGCGAGCGTACCGCGTCTGGGCGGGCTCTCGGAAGCGTTGATGGCTCGTTCAAACGGGCTTGTGGGAGAAGATGTCCTGCTCGCGCTCAATAACTTGCTGCAGATCGATCCTGCGAATGTGCGCGCCCGTTTCTACATCGCCCTCAGCATGGAGCAGGCGGGACGGCCCGATGAGGCGCGGCAGGCCTTCGAGGCGCTGGCAAAACAATCGCCGGCCGATGCGCCGTGGCTGCCGCTGGTCAACCAGCATATCGCCATGAACGGCGGCGCGCCGGCAGGCCCTGACGTCAATCCGGGCGCCGGTGCGGCTGCTCCCGGCAATCCCACGCAGCAGGATGTGACGGCGGCCGACGCCGGCGACCGGCAGCAGATGATCCGCGGCATGGTCGAAAGCCTCGATGCCAAGCTCAGCGAGGATCCTGCAGGTGGCATGGGCTTCATCCTCGCCGCCGTGCTGCTTGTCATGTTCGCCTTCAGCCAGTCGGTTGCCTATTTCTACATGCCGGCCGATCTCGCCAAGACGCCGGTGGCGCCGGAAACCCGCATCCGCCTCGGCGGCCTGGTCGGTGAGGGCAGTGTCGTGCGCGGCACCGGCTCGACGGTGGAATTTGCCGTCACCGACGGCAGCGCCAATGCCGTCAAGGTCCAATATACCGGCATCCTCCCCGATCTCTTCCGCGAGGGCCAGGGCGTCGTCACCGAAGGCATGTTCACTGCCGGCACGAACATCTTCGTCGCCGACACCGTGCTTGCCAAGCATGACGAGACCTATATGCCGAAGGAGGTGGCCGACAAGCTGAAAGCCCAGGGGCTGTGGAAGGAAGGCCAAGGCCAGGAAGGTCAGGGCCAGGAAGTGAAGGAACAGCAAGTGAAGGCGACGCCATGATCATCGAGATCGGCCATTACGCGCTGGTGCTGGCGCTGGCCACGGCGCTCATCCTTTCCATCGTGCCGGTGATCGGAGCCCGTCGTCACGACCGGGCGATGATGGATGTGGCGACGGTCGGCTCGCTGGCGATGTTTGCGCTTGTGGCCTTCTCCTTCGCCGTGCTGACCTATGCCCATGTCGTCTCGGATTTCTCGGTCGAAAACGTCTGGGAGAATTCGCATTCGCTGGTGCCGCTGATCTACAAATACTCCGGCGTCTGGGGCAATCACGAGGGATCGATGATGCTCTGGCTGTTGATCCTGACGCTGTTCAGCGCGCTGGTCGCCGTCTTCGGCCGCAATCTGCCGGAGACGCTGAAAGCCAATGTATTGGCCGTGCAGGCCTGGATTTCGGTCGCCTTCACGCTGTTCATTCTTTTGACCTCCAATCCCTTCCTGCGGCTCGATCCGGCGCCGGCCGAGGGCCGCGATCTCAACCCCGTCCTTCAGGATGTTGGCCTCGCGATCCACCCGCCGCTGCTCTATCTCGGCTATGTCGGCTTCTCCGTCTGCTTCTCCTTTGCCGTTGCTGCGCTCATGGAAGGGCGCATCGACGCTGCCTGGGCACGCTGGGTGCGGCCCTGGACGCTGGCGGCCTGGACCTTCCTGACGCTCGGCATCGCCATGGGCTCCTACTGGGCCTATTACGAGCTCGGCTGGGGCGGCTGGTGGTTCTGGGACCCGGTGGAAAACGCCTCCTTCATGCCGTGGCTCGCCGGCACCGCGCTGCTGCATTCGGCGCTTGTCATGGAAAAGCGCGAGGCGCTGAAGATCTGGACGGTGCTGCTCGCCATCCTCACCTTCTCGCTGTCGCTGATGGGCACCTTCCTGGTGCGCTCCGGCGTGCTGACCTCGGTGCATGCCTTTGCCAGCGACCCATCCCGCGGCGTCTTCATTCTGTGCATCCTGCTGATCTTCATCGGCGGGGCGCTGTCGCTGTTTGCCTTCCGCGCGCCGAAGCTTTCGGCCGGCGGGCTGTTTGCGCCGATCTCGCGCGAGGGCGCGCTCGTCGTCAACAATCTGATCCTGACGGTCGCCTGCGGCACGGTGCTCACAGGCACGCTCTATCCGCTGCTGCTGGAAACGCTGACCGGCGACAAGATCTCCGTCGGACCACCCTTCTTCAACCTGACCTTCGGCCTGCTGATGGCACCGCTGATCGTCATCGTACCCTTCGGGCCGATGCTGGCCTGGAAGCGCGGCGATCTGCTGGGTGCCCTGCAGCGGCTCTATGTCGTCGCAGGTCTCGCCTTCCTTGCCGCGCTGATCTTCTTCTATATCGAACATGGCGGGCCGGTGCTTGCCGTCCTCGGCCTGGCCGCCGGGCTGTTCCTCATCCTCGGCGCGGTCGCCGATCTCTGGTATCGCGCCGGCATCGGCAAGGTGGCGGGCAGCCTTGCCTGGCGGCGGCTTTCCGGCCTGCCGCGTTCCGCCTTCGGCACGGCGCTAGCCCATGCCGGGCTCGGCGTCACCGTGCTCGGCATCGTCGCGGTGACGACGTTTGAGAGCGAGCATGTCATTGAGATGAAGCCCGGCGAGGTGACCGAGGCCGGCGGTTACAGCCTGCATTTCGACGGCATGCAGCCGGGGACCGGGCCGAACTATACCGAGGAGCGCGGCCACTTCACCATCCGCCGCGCCGGTGTCGCGGTTGCCGATACCTGGTCGGCCAAGCGGCTCTATACCGCCCGGCAGATGCCGACGACGGAGGCTGGTATTCTGACCTTCGGCCTCAGCCAGCTCTACGTCTCTTTGGGTGACGCCACCAAGGACGGCGGCATCGTCGTGCGCATCTGGTGGAAGCCGTTCATTCTCTGCATCTGGGGCGGCGCGGTGATCATGGCCTTCGGCGGCCTGGTCTCGCTCAGCGACCGGCGCCTGCGTGTCGGCGCCCCGCGCCGCAAGGCGAAGCCGGCAGCTCCTGCCATGGAGCCGGCGGAATGACGCGCTCACGGCTTTCTTCCCCTTCTCCCCATCGGGGAGAAGATGCCCGAAGGGCAGATGAGGGGGCCGAGCGGCGGAGCTGCGAGGAGCTTGAGCGCAAGCGAAAGGTCGCCTGTGCTGCGAAGGGTGGCCCCCTTGCATGTTCAAACTGCATCCGTTGATGATGGGTGCGACCCCTGGGGGATGGCCATCCCCGGGGTCGGACGGGCGGGACCGTAACCCCCTTGGCGTGAACCGGGGATGAGCCTGGTCCGCTCGTCCTTCGCGTTTGTCCTGAACAGATAGTGGGGAGCAGGTCCCGTATGCAAGGCAAGGTATCGTCCGAACGCGCCGCGATGGCGACAGTTTATGTCGGCATCGATGTCTGTAAAGAGTGGCTGGACATTCATCTGCATCCTCTCGGCCGCAGTTTTCGGGTGACCAACGACACGGCCGGCCTGCGCCGCCTCAAGCGGGAGCTCGATGCGCTTGACCAGATGCCGCGCTCGGCGCTGCGTATCGTCATGGAAGCGACCGGCAAGTGGCATCGCGCCGTCCAGCGCTCGCTGCATGCCGATGGCTTTTACGTGTCGGTCGTCGATCCGCTGCGCGCCCGACTGTTTGCCAAAGCCTGCGGCTTTCTCGCCAAGACCGATCGGCTCGATGCGCGGTTTCTGGCCATCATGGGAGAAGCCCTCAAGCCCGCACAGACCCCACCGCCGGACCAAGCGCTGGAAACCCTGCAGGAACTGGTCAATGCCCGATCTGCCGCCAATGGTGAACGCACCGCCCTGTCCAACCGGATGAAGACGGCCGTGACCGCTTTCCTGCGCAAGGAACTGACGCGCCGGCTTGCCGCGCTCGACACCCATATCGCAAGACTGGACGCCGAGATCGAGCGCAGCATCTGCGCCGATCCCGAGATGCGCCGCCGCCTCGACATCCTCATCTCCATTCCTGGCATCGGAGCCGTCACCGCCGCAAGCCTGATCGCTGGCCTTTGCGAACTTGGCGCCTGCTCCGGCAAGCAGGCCGCCATGCTGACCGGCCTTGCGCCGATTGCCTGCGAAAGTGGCGAGCGGGCCGAACATCGCTCCATCAGGGGCGGACGCCCAGCACCCAGGAACGCCATCTACATGGCCGCCCTGTCCGCCTCTCGTCACAACCCGGACCTCGCACGCTTCGCCGCAAGGCTGAAGAAAGTCGGAAAACCCAATAAGGTCGTCCTCGTCGCCGTCATGAGAAAGCTCATCGTCCTGGCAAACACCCTCATCACCAAAAACCGCATCTGGACACCAAATCCACCTTGACACCAAACACAGATGCTCATCCGCCCTGTCGGGCACCTTCTCCCCGAGGGGCGAAGGGGAATGCGGCTTCTCTCCCGGCTCCTCATCGTCCTTTTCGTCCTCTTCACGCCCGTCTCCGCCTTCGCCGTCAATCCCGACGAGGTGCTGGCCGATCCAGCTTTGGAAGCCCGCGCTCGCGCTCTCTCGGCCGAGCTGCGCTGCATGGTCTGCCAGAACCAGTCGATCGACGATTCCAACGCCGATCTGGCCAAGGACCTGCGGCTGCTGGTGCGCGAGCGCATCAGCGATGGCGACAGCGACGAGGCGGTGCTGAACTACATCGTCTCGCGCTACGGTGAATTCGTGCTTTTGACACCGCGTCTCAGCCTGAAGACGGGGCTGCTCTGGGGCGCACCGCTGCTGCTGATCCTTGCCGGCGGACGGTCACTGCTGGTCTTTGCCCGCAAGAGGGCCGGCAAACCGACCGGCAGCAAGCTGACGGCCGATGAACAAGCGAAGCTGAGCGAGATGCTTCACAGAAATCGCACTATTTGACGGAGATCAATGGCGGCTCGACGCGGTCGTCCTATCGTCGTCGCAGCAACAATTCCTATAAACGAGGCAGGACAATGCAGGCGAAGGACATAATGACCACGAAGGTGGTGTCGATCGGTCCAGCAGTCAGTATACGCCACGCTGTCGCTGTCATGATGCACAACAACGTCAGCGGCCTTCCTGTCATTGACGACGAAGGCCGCGTCTGCGGAATGCTTACGGAGGGCGACCTGCTGCTGCGAAGAGAGATCCGCTTCGCTCCCCGCGCCGCCCGCGCACCCGAAATCATATCCGAGATCGATCTTGAGCGATATATTTCCAGCAATGGCTGGTGTGTCGCCGATGTCATGTCTCAAGATGTGATCGTGGCGAGCCCCGACAGCGAGGTATCGGATATCGCCGAAAGCCTCCAGGCGCACCGGATCAAGCGGCTGCCTATCGTCGAGGACGGGCGCCTTGTCGGGATTGTCAGCCGCAGGGACATCCTCGGCCTGATCATCGATGCCCAAACGGCACCGTTGCCAAAAGAAGATGAATCGATCAGGCTGGCTGTCCGGACGCGACTGAGGTCGGACTTGGGGATAACGCCTCAGAAGATCCAGGTGACCGTCAAGGACGGCCAGGTGACACTCGACGGCAACGTCGAGTCGGAGCTGAAGCAAAAGGCTGTTCGCACCCTGGTCGAAAGCCTGGGTGTCGGCGCCTATCGTGACCGGCTCCAGATCGCTCGGCTGACCGGGACCGAGGTGGGTTGAGACAGCGCCTCTATGCTGTTTAAAGCGCCGACCAATATCCGCACATCCGCGGAGACCAATTTCTGGATGTCGGAGCATATGCGGCGATAAAGCATCTTATGCTCGCCCGCTGGTGTTCAAGCCGAATCTCGCAAAGATTTAGTGAAATCGCCGCTTGCCTCAACCAGACAATCTCGCAGATTCTGGACACCCGAAATTCTCAAGCTTGCGGCACTGCCGCCCGCGCCTGGCGGCGCGGCTTCGGCTGGCGCTCGTTGGTGAGAGTGAATTTGACGCGAGGAGGCTCGCTCGGTGTTGCGCCCCAAAACCGAGCGAGCCTCTGTCAAGTTTCCCCCCTTGACACGGGAAAATCCCGACCCGCCAAATCGACATACTCAATAGGCGAGGCCGTTTCCTTGATGGAGGTCAAACACGGCTGGCAGAGGCAGCGTTCATTCGGCGGCAATGATCTCTTCCAAAATGGGCAGAAAATCAATCGTGAGGCTTTTCTCGTCGATCGGTCGGACATGTTTCAAGAGGATTCGTCCCGTGCGATCGATAATAAATGTTTCGGGGACGCCGTAGGCTCCCCAGTCGATCGAGCTTCTTCCCGTGGTGTCGATTCCGATTGCCGCGAACGGATTGCCGTTTTCCACAACGATTGGAACGGGGGAATCTCGTGACTGGTCCGATGCGCTCGCCAGTCGGTGTTCAGCTTTCACCCAACTTGATCAGGATCAAATACGCCGCAACCACCGCAATGTACTGCTCGAATCGAACAGGGAGCGTGCACATGGATTTCGAAGCGTTTTTCAAAGACGAGTTGGACGGACTTCGTACCGAAGGCCGTTACCGCGTTTTTGCCGATCTCGAACGTCACCGCGGCAATTTCCCCCGCGCGACGCGTCACACCGCGGATGGCCAAAAGGAAGTCACGGTCTGGTGTTCCAACGACTATCTCGGCATGGGCCAGCATCCGAAGGTGATCGAGGCGATGAAGAACGCCATCGACCACTGTGGCGCGGGTGCGGGAGGCACCCGCAATATTTCTGGCACCAACCACCATCACGTCATGCTCGAGCGCGAGCTTGCCGATCTGCACGGCAAGGAAGCAGCGCTGATTTTCACGTCGGGCTATGTCTCCAACTGGGCAGCACTCGGCACGCTCGGCGCCAAGATCCCCGGCCTGATCATCTTCTCCGACGCGTTGAACCATGCCTCGATGATCGAGGGCATCCGCTATGCCAAGTGCGACAAGGTCATCTGGAAGCACAATGACGTGGCCGATCTCGAAGCCAAGCTCAAGGCCGCCGATCCGAAGGCGCCGAAGCTGATCGCCTTCGAGAGCGTCTATTCGATGGATGGCGATATCGCCCCGATCAAGGAAATCTGCGACCTCGCCGACAAATACGGGGCGATGACCTATCTCGATGAAGTGCATGGCGTCGGCATGTACGGCCCGCGCGGCGGCGGCATTGCCGAGCGCGACGGGCTGATGGACCGGCTGACCGTGATCGAGGGCACGCTCGGCAAGGCGTTTGGGGTGATGGGCGGCTATATCGCCGCGTCGACGGCGCTTTGCGATTTCATCCGCTCGTTTGCGTCGGGCTTCATCTTCACCACGGCGCTGCCGCCGGCGCTGGCCGCCGGTGCCGTCGCCTCGATCCAGCACCTGAAGATCAGCCAGTTCGAGCGCGCCCGCCATCAGGACCGTGTCCGCAAGCTGCGGGCGCTGCTCGACCAGCGCGGCATTCCGCATATGCCCAATCCGAGCCATATCGTGCCGGTGCTGGTCGGCGATGCGGCGAAATGCAAGTGGATCTCCGACCTGCTGCTCGACAATTGGGGGGTCTATGTCCAGCCGATCAACTATCCCACCGTGCCGAAGAAGACCGAGCGCCTGCGCATCACGCCGACGCCGCTGCATTCCGACGCCGATATCGCCCATCTGGTCGAGGCGCTGCATTCGCTCTGGTCGCGCTGCGCGCTCGCGAGGCACGTCGCCTGATGCATTGAGGACACTTCCGTTCTCTAACGAAGGCATGACCCGTCGTCTGCTTGAATTCAGACGTCGTGCAGCCCTCTACGTTTTTTCAGGTCTCGGGTGCGGGATCGCGCTTCCGGCAAGACGAGGATGTATCGCCATTATTATTGATCGCGATCAAAGACAGAGCCGCCTTCCCAGAAGAAGAGTGCCACGGAATGAAGTCGGAGACCAAGACATTGATGATTGCAAAGCACGACTGCCGTTCCGCCGGCCCGTTGGAAGGCGCCACGGATACATGCGGGGGAAATTCCGCGAAGCGGAGGATCGGCGGCCTGATGCGTTTGCGACCATTGCTTCGCAATCATCGGCCGCTGGTGGTGTGCGCGGGTGTTTCGCTGACCTGTGCGGCTCTGATATCGCTTGCGCTCCCGTTGGCGGTTCGCAGGATGATAGACAATGGCTTCAGCCAGGCTGATGGCGCGTTCGTCAACCGTTACTTCATGATGCTAATGATCCTCGCGATCGGACTCGCGGTAGCAAGCGCCTGCCGATACTACTTCGTCACGACGCTTGGGGAACGGATCGTTGGCGATCTCCGGATAATGGTCTTCCACAAGATCACCCGTCTCCCCGCGAGTTTCTTCGATGCAAACCGGTCGGGGGAAATCGCCTCGCGGCTGACCGCCGACGCTGCTCACATTAAGACAGCGACGAGTCTCGCCGCATCCGTAGCGTTGAGAAACTCCATCCTCTGCGTCGGCGCTCTTGCCATGATGTTCGTCACAAGCCCCGCTTTGTCCGCGATCACCATGGGCGCCATTCCCTTAGTCGTGGCCCCGCTGGTGGTATTCGGACGCTCGGTTCGGAAGCGGTCGAGGGCCGCTCAGGACGCCCTGGCCAATGCATCCGCTTACGCGGCCGAAATCATAGCCGGAAGCCGCACCGTCCAGGCATTCAACGGCGAGGAGATCGCCTGTCGCCGATACTCAAAGGATATAGAGGAGTCCTATCGAAGCGCAGTCGTCGCTTCGCGCTCGCGGGCAGTCCTTACGGCGGTTGCAATCGCTCTAATATTCGGAAGCGTCGTCGGAGTGCTATGGATTGGGGCGCACAGCCTGCTTAGCGGAACGCTTTCTGCCGGTAATCTCAGTCAGTTTCTAATCTATGCCGTGATCGCGGCGGGCTCGCTCGGGTCGCTCTCCGAAGTCTGGGGCGAAATGGCCCAGGCTGCTGGAGCGGCTGGACGGCTTTTCGAGCTATTGGACGAACAAGGGAGCGTCCGTCAGCGTGGTTCCGTCAGACCGATCGGTCAGGTACGGGGCGACGTTCAGATCGCGGATCTCCATTTCGCCTATCCTGGCTCGCCTGAACGAGAAGTCCTTAGAGGCCTCTCGCTGCAGGTCGTGGCCGGCGAGACAGTCGCGATCGTCGGCCCATCGGGATCGGGGAAGAGTACCGTTCTCTCGTTGTTGCTCGGTTTCTATGACGACTACTCGGGCAGCATCGCGATCGACGGGCGGGATATCAGATCGACCACGCCCGAAGATCTTCGGAAGGAGATTTCCGTTGTCCCGCAGGACGTGACGATCTTCGGCGCCTCGATCGCTGAAAACATCGCATTCGGTCGTCCTGACGCCACGGAGGCGGAAATAGCGGCGGCTGCCGCCAAAGCGCGGGCGGACGCCTTTGTCGCCGCGCTCCCAAAGGCATACGAAACCGTCGTCGGCGAACGCGGTCTGACGCTCTCCGGAGGACAACGCCAGAGGATAGCGATTGCACGCGCGCTGCTCAAAGATGCTCCAATCCTCCTTCTCGACGAAGCGACCGCCTCGTTGGACGCCGAGAACGAGCAGCTCGTTCAACGGGGATTGGAAGGACTCATAAGCGGTCGGACGACGATCGTTATTGCGCACCGGCTCGCCACCGTTCTCAATGCCGACCGCATCCTGGTCATGGACAAGGGCAGGATCGTGGAGGAGGGTCCACATGCGTCGCTAGTTCGACAGGGGGGACTTTACGCAAGACTCGCGGAGTTGCAGTTCAATGTCGCCACCCAGCCCGAACAGGATGCCGCCTGATGAAGTCGGGAGGAGCTGCACAGAACCAAATCAAGATCGGTACGCGAGCGAGCCCGCTTGGGTTTGCCCAGGCGAAGGAGGTGGCCGGCCGGCTCGCCGCCTACCACGGTCTTCCTGGTGACTGCTTCGAGATCGTGCCTCTGACGACCAGAGGCGATCGGATTGACGAACGGCCGTTGCCAGAGGTCGGAGTGAAAGGCTTTTTTACAATTGAACTGGAGGAAAGGCTCCTTTCAGGAGACCTCGATCTTGCGGTGCATTCGGCCAAGGACGTCGCCACGACCCTTCCGGACGGGCTGCACCTCAGCGCGTTCCTGCCGAGGGAGGACGTGCGCGATGTGTTGATCTCACGCAGCGGATATCGATTGTGGGAGCTGCCGCCTGGCGCCGTGGTCGGTACGTCGTCGATCCGACGCGCAGCGCTTGTCGCAATGCACCGGCCAGATCCAGATATCGTTCCATTTCGGGGATTCGTCGGTACGCGGCTGCAGAAGCTCGAGAGTGGGGTTGTTGACGCGACGCTGCTTGCGATGGCGGGACTGAACCGACTGGGCATGTTCGACGCCGCAACGGAGATTTTGAACCCGCGCGATTTCCCACCTTCGCCCGCGCAGGGAGCCATCTGTATCGAGAATGTCGTCGCGAATGACCGAATAACTGAACTGGTATCGGCTCTAAACGATGCAAGCACGGCCGATGCCGTTCGCTGCGAGCATGCCTTCCTTCGAACCCTCAACGGCTCGTGCCGAACGCCGATCGGAGCGCTCGCGGTCTGTCATGGAAGCGAGATTCTGCTTCGCGGTCTGAGCATTGATGCTGATGGGCGGAACCCTCGGCGCGTGACCGTGCGTGGCGCTCGGACAGTCCCGGCGGCGCTGGGCGAAGAGGCCGGTCGGATGGTCCTGGCCGGGGTGGGGATGGCGTCCGGACACGTTTAGAGGGATCGGGTGGCGTCAAGTTCCCATGGACGTGCATACGACGTCGGATCTTTCGAGGCCGGTAAACCGATCGGTAAAATGCAAGCGATCTCAATGAGCCCGAGATACCCGGCGAGGAACCGTTCCCCGATCAGGAACCAGACAAGGGCGCGCCGCGCTATCAGCCAGATGTCGTCCCACTGCCCGACGTGGGGAATAATCAGCGATGGGCTTTTGCGCCACGATCCTGTGCCCGTCCAATTGCATCGACCTGACTTGGTGATCGATGGCGTCGTCTTCAATCACCGTCTTTAGCTGACGCCGATTGGGCGGCGGTGTCGGCGCCGTCGGAGCCTAACGCGGGTGACATCCGGACGGCCAACATCGATCGTGTTGAACGCGCCATGCCGCACCACTGGGCGGCCATGACCGCAAATGTTCCGCGGCCATGTTCCTCCCTCAGTCAATGCGCCATGAAAATCGGCATGCTGCTTTGCTCTATCATGTTGCGCGTCACGCCTCCGAAGAGCGTCTGCTGCCAGCGAGGGTGATTGTATGCGCCCATGACGACCAGATCGGCGTTGACGTCCATCGCATGCCGCCTCAGGACCTCGTCGGCGGTGTTTCCGCCACTGGCCACGCGATCCACCTGAACCTTGACCCCGTGACGGGAGAGGAAGCTCGCGATGTCGGCGCCTGGTTCTTCTCCATTCACCCGCTCTCGCGAGACCGGATCGACCATCGTCACGTAGACGCAGTCCGCCGTCTTCAGCAGGTCGAGGGCCTGCCTTGCAGCACGCGACGCCTCGTCGCTCGAATCCCACGCCAGTACGATCGATTTTGAAGTTGAAGAGAGCGGCCGCCGTCCGCGGTTGATGATGATTGGCGTCGGCGTATGGAACAGAGCGCCATCCATGACCCTTTTCTGGAGTTCCTCGTCCTTGCACGCTTGGCGGCCGACGAGAACGACGTCGGCGTAGAGCGCCCGTTCTGCAACGTCCTCCCGTGCAAAAGCATATTCCGTATAGACGTCCTGCACGTCGTAGGACAGGTCGGTGCGCGAGAGATACGCCTTGATCTCTTCGGCTTTCTTGACGATTTCCTCGATTTCGCGCTGGCGTTCTTCCAGCCAGACGGTCGACAGGGAGTTATATTCTCCCATCATGGGCGACGCGCCCATGCAGATCACGACCGCGCTGAGATGCGCTCCTGAGGCTCCGCAAAACTCGACGGCGGCCTTCAGGTCTTCATCGAAATATTTGGAACTCAGGATGCTCAATACCGTGCGAATGGACATTTCGATCACCTCTCTTGTTGAATATCGAAAGGATAACGGCGCATGCGCTGACGTCTTTGATCTTCGTCAAGCAACACGGGATGAACGATCGCGGTCGTCCCGGCGGACGAGGGTTCGTTTGCAAGCAGTGCGCGCAGCAGCCTGCGCGCCCTCTCGCGGACCAGGCCGCCGTCCAGCACCTGTCGAGATCGGCATGGGCGTCCAGAGCGATGTCCGTGCCATCAGGCAGGCGAATTTCAGTCACCGTCTGCACGTTGCTGGTCAAGGTACCCGTCTTGTCCGTGGCGATCATCGTGGTCGAACCCAGGGTCTCCACCGCCGGCATGCTTCGGACGATGACATTGCGGCCGGCCATCCGCCGCATGCTGACGGCAAGCGCGACGGAAATGGCGATCGGAAGCCCTTCCGGCACAGCACTCACCGCCAGACCTACGGACATCATGACAAGATCGTGCAGGCCCCGCATGAAGCCGGCGACGACCAGCACCAATGCCGCCAATCCTACGAAAAGAGCGAGCGCGTTCGTGAACTTCAGCAGACGGGCGACAAGCGGAGGCTGCGAGGAATCGGCTCTTCCCAACTCGGCGGCGATGACCCTGGCCGACGGCTGCTCGAGCTTGCGAAGGGCGGCGGCCACCCGATCCGCAGAATACTCCTGATACGTGCCGATGGAGGCATTGATCAGAAGCACGACGAGAATGAACAGGGCGTCCTCGATCCTGCCGGTCGCAAACGAGAGCCCCGACGCCAGCAAAAGAATGTAAATGATCGGGTTGCGAAATTGGATGGGGAACACCTTCAGCGGCGATGGCGGCTCAGGCTCGGGCAGCGTGTTTGGCGCGAGCTCGGCAAGGCGTTCCGCGGCCTCGACGTCGGTCAGACCGATTGCCGTAGGTGCGGTGGGGGCGGGTGTCTGCGCCGTGAGATTCATCATGGTCTCCGGGCTGGTCGCAACGATTTCACTGAAAGCTCGCGCGACAGCCTATGTGCCCCTGCGCAGGCGGCATTGACCGGGATCAAGGAGCTCCGATCGCATTGAGATATGCTGCAGACGACTTGTGGGCCGCGGCATACGCGGTCATGGCGTTTCGAAGGTGGTGCGTTTGGTTCGGTATTACGACGGCATCGCGTGTGGACCCAAATTGATCCGGCATGATTGAAAGGCGATTAAAATGAATAAAAGCTCGGTACAGACGGTGTTGCAGACGATGAAGGAGGATCTTGTCCGTCGTCTCGGAGCGATCGATGCGGACCTCTGCGTGGCGCTCGAGAAGGACAGCGAGGAGCGCGCGACCCAGGTTGAGAACGACGAAGTTCTCCGCGAGATGCAAGCCGAGGGGCGCGACCAGATTGCGGCCATCGACGCGGCGATCGACCGGCTGAACGACGGCACATATGGGCGATGCGTCAAATGCCATCATCCGATCGGCAAGGAGCGGCTAACTGCGGTTCCCTATACGCCGTTCTGCATCGATTGCGCAAAATCGTTCCGCTGACTTCTGGATTGATGGGAGGATGAGAGGTGGCTACAGCGGCGGCTTGGAGGGCTGGCAGGTGGACGTGGCCTCACGGCGGCATGTCGCGACTGAGGGCGGCGGGCTCCCGGTCGGGCCTTCTGGTGCTGTCGTCGCTTTTTGCGCTTGCGGCCGCACTCGCCTTTTATCTCGCGGATCATGACCTTGGATATCGGTTAATACTGGTAGGCTGCACCAGTCTGATTCTGCTGTCTCTTTGTATTGAGATCGCCAAGAAGCTGCGGAAGCAGGAATACGGCCTGGATCTGATCGCGGCGATGGCCATGGGGTCCTCCTTATGGTTCGGCGAATATCTTGCCGGCGTGATCGTCGGTCTCATGTATTCCGGCGGTCAGTTCCTCGAGGCATACGCACATCGTCGCGCCGACGAGGGCATGTCGGCTTTGCTGGTGCAAGTTCCGCGGACGGCCCTGCGGCTTGCCGGAACCGGTTTCGAAGAAATTCCGATCGAGACGGTCGCGGTCGGCGACGTGCTCCTGATACGCAAGGGTGACGTCATACCGGCCGACGGGACTCTCGTTGGCGAAGTCGCGACGATCGACCAGGCGGTGCTGACCGGAGAGCCTTTCCCGGTGCGCATCGCCAGGGACGGCAAGATTTCGAGCGGCGCTACGAACGAGGGCGATGCGATCGAAATCCGCGTTCTGAGCCGCGCCGAGGACAGCACCTATGCGGGTATAGTCAGGCTCGTGGAAGCATCGAGGCGCTCCAAGGCGAAGCTGATGCGCCTGGCCGACCGGTTCTCGGTCTGGTTCCTGTTCGCCACGGTGGCGATTGCAGGATCCTCGGCGTTCATGTCCGGAGACCTTTCAAGGATCGTGGCCGTGCTGGTCGTCGCCACCCCCTGTCCGTTGATCCTAGCCGTGCCCGTCGCGCTTGCGGCCGGCACTTCAAAAGCAGCCAGGGAGGGGGTGCTGGTGAAAGGCGCGGGACCTCTCGAGGCACTCGCCCAGGCCACCGTGGCGGTATTCGACAAGACGGGAACGCTCACCGCGGGACAGCCGGAAGTAGGCCACATCGAGGGCACGGTGCATCCCGACAGGATCCTGCGGCTGGCCGCCTCGCTGGACCAGGCGTCGGGGCACGTGGTCGGGCGCGCGCTGGTGGACGAGGCGCATAGACGTGGGTTGCTACTGAGCCGCCCATCGGAGGTGACCGAGACCGCCGGATCCGGAATTTCCGGGATTGTCGATGGCGTGCGTGTCGGCGTCGGAGGAGACACGTATTTCGGAGAAGCGCCGCCGTCCGAGCCGAACGGGTCAATCAGCGCAATGCGCATAAAGGTGCTGTTTGACGGCACGCCGGCTGGCACGATCACGCTCGAAGACCGGCTTCGCGAAGATGCTGTCCAACTCGTCGCCCAGCTCAGGGCGTCGGGAATCTCTCGAATAGTCCTGGCTTCTGGTGACGGGTTGGCTATCGCGACAGCCATAGCTCGCTCGCTTGGCTTGGACGACGTTGCGGCGAGGCTCGCTCCCGCAGACAAAGTCGCAGTCGTCGAAAAGGAGCGCGTCCACGGGAAAGTGCTGATGGTCGGCGACGGCGTGAACGACGCGCCAGCGCTGGCGGCGGCCGACGTCGGAATCGCGGTCGGTGTCGAGAACCTTGCGGCGGCCGCGGAGGCCGCGGATATCGTGCTCGTCCGGGACGATCTCGCCAAGATAGCGACGGCGATCGGCATCGCGCGTCGTTCCCGCAAGATCGCGCTTCAAAGCATCTATGCCGGCATAGGTCTCTCGCTCCTCGCGATGGGGTTCGCGGGAGCGGGATACCTTCCGCCAGTCGCCGGCGCATTGCTTCAGGAGGCCATCGACGTTGCCGTCATTCTCAACGCCCTTCGCGCCCTCTAATGGGCGAGAAGCACCGGCAGTTCGGCCTTGACGAGCAGTTCGCGAGTAACGCCGCCGAGGATAAACTCACGAAGCCGCGAATGGCCAAATCCGCCCGCGACCAGAAGGTCCGCCTTTCGTTCCAGCGCCGCCGATTGGATGGCAGCTGTCGCGGTCTCGCCGAGTGCCTGGATCGATACGTCATCCACGTCGAGTCCCGAATGCTTCAAAGAAGAGATCAGGAGGGCGCGGTTCGCCTCGTCGATCTCCTTATCGTCGGTGATCGAGATGACCTGCACCTTGATCGCGCGTTCGATGAAGACCCGTGCGCAGGAAAGAGCGCGCGCTGCAGTGGCACTGCCGTCCCAGGCGACGGCGATCGTGTCCACACGAGAGTAGACGCTGGTGACTGGAAATAGCACGAGCGGACGGCCGCTTCCGAATAGCAGCGTTTCGGAGAGCTGTCGGGAGAGCTCCGAGGCTTCGACGATGGAAAGGTCGTAGCACTTGGCAATTTCAGAAAAGCGTTCATAGAGGAACGGTTCCCTGACCTTGAATCCGTGGATTCGCACCTCGAAGCCAGTTTCCGAAATAGCGTCGGCGACGTGTTCCCGCAGCGAAGTCCCGCTGTCCCGGCTATACCGCTCTGCTTGTTCCCGCCATGTGTCGACATCGATAAAAGTGGGAAAGGGCTGATGGACCTGGGGGATCCGGACTTGCGGGATGCTGGCGACGAGATCGGCGTCGTTCTGCCGAGCGAGGTCGATCGCGTTGTCGATGACGGTGAAGGAACTCGGGTCGGGATAGGTCGATAACGGAAGATGGAACTGCGCCTTCATGCTGGCCTCCTGAGGTTAAACAGCCGTCATGATGCATGCCGCGGAGAGAGTTTGCATTGCGCTTTGTCAAGGCCGCGGCGCAACGGAGCTCCTATGATCGTGCCTTCATTAAAGCTGGAGAACACGGCCATGACGATCAAGCTGACGGAGATCAACCCCGGTGAGTGCTACCGAATCCTTGAGAACGAACGCTTCGGTCATCTCGCCTGCTGCAAGGATGGGCAGCCTTACGTGGCGGCGATCTATTTCGCCTTTTCCGGCGGCGTCGCCTATAGCTTCACCATGCCCGGCAAGAAGCTCGACTGGATGCGGGGGAATGACAAGGTCTGTCTTCACGTCGAGCAGCGTTCGAGCAGTGGCGGGTGGACGAGCATCGTCGTCGAAGGCAGGTTCGAGGAGTTTCCGGACAGCGATGCGCGACGAAGCGAAAGGCTACACGCGTGGTCGCTTCTCCAAAAGTATTCGGACTGGTGGGAGATCGGCTCTATGAAGCCCAACGAGATCCCGATGTCCGATGGTTCTCCTCACGTCTTCTACGGCATTGCCGTCACGGCCGTGTCGGGACGCAGCGCAGTCAGAACGAAATGACCGTCGACGCTCGAGCCGAACCCAACCCACATCCCTCAAGCGGAGCACCACATGACATATCTCCCCAGTCCAAGCGCCACATTCAACTTCACCCTCGCACCCGCATTTTGTGCAGGGGCTCTGATCCAAGAGCAGATCTTCGTCACGTCGGCCACGATCACCACGGATTTGACGGCGTCCGCCGCTCGGCGAGGGCTTCGATGCTTTGAATTTCTGACAAGACTTGGCTGCAGCATCGACCACGGCGATGCGGTCGAGGTCCTTTCGGACTTCGTCGAGACCGAGCTGGAGGAATATCCTAAGGAGGTGTCGCGGCTTTGCGAGACCGGGTCACGACTGTTGTCGCATACCGCCGAACTGTATCGTGACATCGCCGCCGGTCAGGTCAGGGAGGCTGAGGCGAAGAGGGTCGTGTGAAGCGCGCTGCTCACCGGGTCGTTCGCAAGACGAGCACGGAGCATGGTGCGCGCTGCACGACGTGATCCACGACCGAGCCAAAGACCCGGTCGAGCACGTCGTCCCGGTGAGAGGCAATCACGACGAGATCGGCGGCGGTCACCTTCGCGATGGCCACGATGATCTGAGACGGGTTGCCCGCCCTGACGTGTATAGAAGCAGGAGTGTCGGTCGACCGCAGGGCTTCCGAAAGTCTGGTCTCAGCGGCGGCCATCACCTCGATCGCCCAATCGTCCGGCGAGGCGGACGAGGGTAGGCCCTCCACCGCGTGAACGAGGTGGAGGCTTCCGTTGTGCGCGAGCTGCGCGCGGGCCGTTTCGATAAGCTGGAGCATGCGTTGCCGGGATCCTCGGCCGATGGCGCAGACGACTGTGGCGAACATCTCAGTATATGTCCTTTCCAGACAGGCTGACGAACTCGGTCGTCAGGCCCTCGCCATGCGCTTCCTTGAGAAGCCGATCGGCGCTCATGATGTCGAGACACATGCTGCCAGTGAAAGATTGCCGCAGCGCGCAGCAGAAATGGTCTCTCGCCCATGCCTGGCCCCGCGGCGTCGCCGCCGTCACCTCCCAGCGATTCTCGTCCCGACGTTCGAGAACAAGGTCTGCCGATGTTCGCTCGACCGGGGAAGCGGTCGTGGCTAGGTCGGCTGCGGTGTTGCGTGTCTTTTCGTGTTCGCGCATGTCCGTCTCCTTTGGATGAGGTCGTGGCGCTGTGTCCAGGGAGGCTATCGGACCTCAGGCATTCCGTCTTTGACGAGCATCAATCCGGATGTTTGACCCGGATCAAGCGAAGGTCGGGAAGGCGATGAGATTCCGCTGACTATGAAGGGACACGTTAGGGCAATGGTGCTTGACGAGGGGCCGTACGATTCGCCTCGGGGATTGGGCCACGCCCGCGGCACTGCGAATTTTGCCGCGGGTCGCGGATAATCTATGCGACGAGCCCGGCTTCACCGGCTACACGCGACGGCGGTTTCGCAACGCGATCGATCGCCAGGATCGGAGTATTCTCGATGGCGAAGGCGGCCGCATCCGATGCGTCACCAGCGTCCATGCTCTTGTGGATGCAACGAGGCCTTCCTGCAGCAACTCTTAGGCGCCCGACGGCTAAGCGTCCGTCGTCGAGCTTGTCTTTGACCTTCGTCAACGTACGATCGCCTGCGGCGGCGTAGGTTCGTGACAACAGTAGGAGTTGTCATGGCCAATCCCATTCTCCATTTCCACGGCGCCGCGGGGTCGGTCACCGGGTCGTGCTTCTTTTTAGAGGCTGGTGGCACGCGCATTCTGATCGACTGCGGAATGTTCCAGGGCTCGAAATCGGAGAAGGAGCTCAACTACAAGCCATTCCCCTTCGAACCATCGACGATCGACGCCGTGCTGCTCACGCACGCGCACATCGACCACTCGGGGCTGCTTCCGAAGCTCGCGAAGGCGGGATACGGTGGACCGATCTTTGCAACGGCAGCAACGATCGACCTTTGCACGATCATGCTGCAGGATTCGGGTCATATCCAGGAGTCGGAGGTCCGACAGCTCAACCGAAGGAATCGCAGAAGGGCGCGAGAGCCGGTGGAGCCCATCTATACCGCCGACGACGCCCGCAGCATGCTGCCGCAGTTCATCGCCGTCGAGTATGGTGAGTGGCGGGAGACCGTTGGCGGCGCAAGGTTCCGTTACTGGAATGCTGGACACCTGATGGGTTCCGCATCGATCGAACTCGAGGCCCCCGGCGCCGACGGACCGACAAGAATTTTGTTCTCCGGCGACGTCGGCGCGAGCAACAAGCTGTTCGAAAATCTCCCGCGGGCACCTTCCGGGGTCGATTACCTCATCTGCGAAAGCACATACGGAGACCGGGAACGGGAAGAATACGCCCTGAAGGTTCGACGGGACCGGCTGCGCGACGTGGTGGCGACCTCGAACAGCCCTGGCGGGGTTCTTCTCATTCCCTCCTTCGCCGTCGAGAGGACGCAGGAGGTGCTGACCGATCTCGTCGCCCTCATGGACGAAGGAGAGGTGCCGCGGTGCCCTATCATGATAGACTCGCCGCTTGCATCGCAAGCGACCGAGGCATTCAAGAGGCATGCGGCCGACCTCGGTCACGGCAAGGCGTTCCTTCGCGCGCTCAATGCGCCGAATGTCCGCTTCACCGAGACGGCCGAGCAGTCGAAGGCGCTCGATCTCGTCCGAGGCTTTCACATCATCATCGCGGCAAGTGGAATGTGCGAGGCGGGGCGGATCCGCCACCGCCTGAAGAACTGGCTTTGGCGGCAGGAGTGCACCGTCCTGTTTGTCGGGTTTCAGGCGGCGGGGACGCTCGGCCGCATCCTGCAGGAGGGCGCGACCGACGTCCGCATCCAGGGCGAGGAGATTCACGTCGGCGCCAGGATGGCCACGCTCGACGCCTATAGCGGACATGCGGATGCAAGCGAACTGGACGCGTGGGTTGCGGGTCGGGAACCGATCCGGAAGGCGATCTTCCTCGTCCATGGAGAGGAGAGCGCTCGTGAAGCGATGTCCGCCCGGCTCCCAAAGCAAGTTTCTGCAAAGGTCGTCTGCCCGTCGCTGGACGACGCCTACGAGCTTGCACCGTCGGGTGCACGCCTCGTCGATGACCGGACGCCCGCACGTATCAAGCCGGTCGTGCCCGGCAGGCCCGACTGGAACAATGATTATCAGCGGTTCGTGCTCGACCTGTCGGATCGCCTGACATCCGTCGCCGACGAAAAGGGTCGCGCGGTCGTGCTGCGCAGGCTTCGACGCGCACTGGACCCGGACGATGCTCCGGCGGTCGAAGGGAGGAGGGACGGCAATGCTGATCATGGATCGTGACTGCAAGCGCGGCGGGGAACGCTTCGCGATACCGAGCCAGGGGGAAGTGCAAGGCAAGCTTATCGTCCTGGAGGTCGTCGCTATAACCTGCCTGCAGGAGGTTCTCGCTTCGAAGAATGCCTTTGCGGTCGCTGCGCTAAAGAAGAAGATCCTGCGGGCGATGAAGGAGCAGTGCGCGCCGTTCGGTCTGTCGTCGGAAGACGAGAAGGCCGCCCTAGAGTACGCATGCGAATTCTTCGCAGAGGCAAGCAAGGAGGCAGCCAGGCAGGCTGCAACGAAGGTGGCTGCGAGGTCTGCTGGGACGGCACGCCCCAGGACTCCGGGCCATGGATAGGGTTGCCGTCACTTTCAACGCCGGTTCCTCCAGCCTCAAGGTCGGCGTCTTCAGGTTGAAGGACGGCCGGGCACTCCGGCTGGGAAGCGGCGTTGCCACGCTCGGAGACCAGCCAAGGTTCACCTTTCGATTTTCTGACGGGGACGAGGCTGTCGATCTTCCGTCCGGGACAGCAATCGACGCGGGGCTGGTTTTGCAGCTCGTCGATTGCATCGTCCGCAGAGGATTCGACCCCGTGGTGGCCGGCCATCGCGTCGTCCACGGCGGACAGGTCTTCGATGGCCCCGTTCTGCTGGAGCCCGAAGTGGTCCTCAGAATGGAAGATCTGACGCATCTCTCACCGGTGCATCTTCCTCCGGCGCTTGCGATCGTCCGCGCAATCCGAAGCGCATATCCGGACATACCCCAAACAGTGTCATTCGATACCGCATTCCATTCGTCGCAGAGCAGTCTTGCCGCACGGCTCGCCCATTCCGAGAGAGCTGCACGACGCCGGGATCCGCAGATACGGCTTCCACGGTCTTTCCTATAAGTACGTCGCCGGCGAACTCAGGAAACACGATCCAGATCTTGCCGCTGGCCGTGTCGTCTGCGCGCACCTTGGAAGCGGTGCGAGCCTTTGCGGCATGGTCGACGGCGTGAGTATAGACACCAGCATGGGGTTCTCCCCGCTGGACGGAATTCCGATGTCGACCCGGCCGGGCTCGCTCGATCCGGGCGCTGTCGTCCACCTTTTGCGCAACAATTTCCACGACGCAGACAGTCTCGAGGATTTCCTCTATCACCATTGCGGCCTGCTCGGCGTCTCCGGGAAAAGCGGCGACGTCCGGGTCCTGCTGCAGGACTTCCATCCGGCGTCAAGGGAAGCCCTCGACCTCTTCTGCTTCAGGATCGCCGGCGAAATCGGAAGGCTTGCCGTCTCTCTTGGCGGGGTGGACGCCATCGTCTTTACCGCCGGCATAGGCGAGCATCAGCCGGAGATACGGGGTGGCGTCGCCCGCCATCTCTCTTGGCTGGGTCTCTCGTTGAGCGAGCCCGCGAACAAGATGAACGCGACCGTGATCAGCGCAAGGGAAAGCGAAATCGTCGCCCTCGTCATTCCGACCGACGAGGAACAGGTGATCGCCGACGAAGCGATCGAAGTCATCAGCCGCCACAGGCTTTAAGGGGTCGAACATGTGTGCACGCTAAGTCGCGCGTTCAACGACATCTTCACGGAGTAGGCCGGTCATCTTCGCTTACTTCCACTCATTCATCGGTTGGCGTACCGTCGCACCGATCACGGCAGGTCCATGTGCGTGGAGCAATGCACGACGACCATGCCGTTCAACATCACCGTGATGAGGCTCGTCGAAGCGTCCATCAAAGAGGATGGCGAGGACATGCCGGAGGTACTGAACTCGCACGGGAAAGGGCGTCTTAGGAGGAAACTGGTTTCCTCGACCTCCGGTGTGACACGATGCTCAGGTTTGATCTTCGTCAAGGCGGCGGATCGATTTTTCGCGTGTAATTGTCCTGCCAATCTAAAGGAGACGACACGATGCTTGCTAGAGACATCATGACGACCCCCGTTACGACGCTCGACGAGGGACACAACGTCAGGGAAGCCGTCGAGATCGTCAACGCCAGCAAAATTGGCGCGGTGCCCGTCGTCGATGGCGAAGGTCGGCTCACGGGCATCGTCACGGAGGGAGACCTGCTGCGCCGGGTGGCGTCGTCTTGGGCGAGACGGGCGGTCCCACATACGCGCGACCGCGAAGATGGACTGGCGGACTACGTGAAGGCCCGAAGCTGGCGCGTCAGGGACGTGATGTCGACGCCCGTCGTCAGCGCCACCCCGACCGCCACCGCCAGCCAACTCGCCGAGCTGCTGCAGGCCCACAACATCAAACACCTGCCGGTCGTCGAGAACGGTAGGCTCGCCGGAATGATCAGCCGTCGCGACTTGATGCGAGCGCTTCTCGATGTTCCTCGGCAGTGCACAGCTTCCGGCGACGAGGCGGTAGGGACCGCCGTTCGTAGCCGCCTGGAAGCCGAGCTCGAAATAACCGCCCCTACGGTCAAAGCGACCATCTCCAACGGGATCGTCACCCTGAGGGGAGAGGTCGACACTGAGCTGGAACGCTCAGCGGCCAAGGTGGCGGCGGAAAGCGTCCGCGGCGTCGGCGGCGTGGTGAACAAGATCACCCTGGCCTTCGCATGGTAAGTCCCTCAAACGATGAAATCGTCCCCGGTGTTTCCGTCATGTTTGTCAGGGTCATTGCAGACGCCATCATGTCGAGGCTTCTCCTCGTCATTCTTGTCCTCATGGTCGGGACGGTCTTGGGCGTCCTGCTGGTGAAACCATCCGACGACTCTCGAAGCGGGCGCGTCGAGCGCTCTCTCTCTGACCCGTGAGTGCGCGATGAACATTTGGCCCTCCAGGATTGGAATGCCGGGCCGCGTCTTGCAAAAGACCGGAAGCGCGACAGATTCGATGCCCTCCGACCTGTTCGGCTTTATCTGGCTGATGGGAAGGCGTCATCAGGCGTTGATCGCCGGGCTGTCCCTGGTTCTGTTTGTTATCGGCGCGGCGCCTCTCGAACTCCAGCGCCGGATCGTCAATGAGGCGACCCAGCAAGCATCCTACGGGACGCTTCTTTTTCTCGTATCCCTCTATCTCGCGGTGGCAGTGTTGGAGGGCGTGATAAAATTCACCCTCAATCTCTACAGAAGCTGGGTGGGCGAGAAGGGCACGCTCTGGCTGCGAGCGCGCGTTCTGCATCGGGCCGAGACGCCGCCATCAGAATCCATGCTCGAGGGCGTCGAGCTGTCGATCGTGCTTGCGGAAGCCGAGCCGGTCGGCGGTTTCGTCGGAACCAGCATCTCCGAGCTGCTGCTGCAGGTCGGCATCCTTGTCACCGTCTGCAGCTACCTGATCTATCTCCAACCGCTGATGATGCTGGCCGTCGCAGCAACCTTCGCCCCGCAGATTGCGTTCGTCCCGATGTTGCAGGCCGCGATCAACCGCCGGGTCGAGGCGAAGGTCGCCATCATGCGCGACGTCAGCGAAGGCAGGGTGCATGCGATCGAAGGTGGCCAGGGAGAGGATCCTCAAACTTCGCGCATCGGAGCGATCTTCTCCGCCAACATGGAGATCTACCGCTACAAGTACGCCATGAACTTTCTCATGAATCTCATGGCGCAACTGGGCTATGTCGGCATTTTCGTCCTCGGGGGATATTATGTTGTCACCGGCAAGACCGAGATAGGCACCGTTGTCGCCTTCGTCTCGGGACTGGCAAAGATCGTCGACCCTTGGGGGGCGATCGTGGACTGGTATCGTGACCTCAGGGTGACCCAGGTGAAGTTCAGGCTCATCAGGGACGCCGCGAAGTTCGATGGCGCTGGCATTGGCAAGACGTGAGTGCCTTCCGCGCCCGGCGATCACGCCTATTTTGAAAGGCGCCTTGTACGAGCGCGAGGCCGACGACGCGACGCTCGCTGCAGTGAATGGTGCTGCGTTGACAACGTCGCAAAGTAAAAGATCTTCACGGTCTCGAGAGCTGATACGTAGATCAAGGTCACAGCCAAAAGCACTGCGAGAATTTCGAGGGGGATCCGAACGAAACCAAAAAGCCCACCGATCGGGGTGTAGGGGATGGTCACTCCTGCCGCAGCGACGGCGATCGCCGTGCCGAATAGCAGCGGACTGGGCCGGTTCCTCCAGATCGGACCCGGCGTCCTGATGACGAGCATGGTCGCTAACTGTGTCATGAGCGATTCAACGAACCATGCGGAGCGGAACTCGTCCTGTCCGGCGGAAAACACTGCCAGCAGGACGACGAACGTCGCCAGATCAAAGAGAGAACTTAGCGGCCCGAACCAGAGCATGAACCTCTTGATGCGGGAGATGTCCCAACGCTGCGGACGCCGAAGGTCTGCCGGATCGACCTTGTCCGTGGCGATTGCCATCGCCGGCAGGTCCGACAGCAGATTGTTCAGCAGTATCTGCTTGGCAAGGAGCGGCAGGAATGGCAGCACGAGCGACGCCGCTGCCATACTGATCATGTTGCCGAAGTTGGCGCTGGTCGCGATCGATATGTACTTCATCGTGTTAGTGAAGGTCCTGCGTCCGTCGTCCACGCCTTTGGAAAGGACGGCGAGGTCCTGCCGCATCAGGACGACGTCGGCAGCCTCGCGGGCGACGTCGGCCGCGCCCTCAACCGAAATCCCGACGTCCGCCTCGTGAAGGGCCGGCGCGTCATTTATCCCATCTCCAAGATATCCGACCACGTGTCCGGCCTTGCGGAGGGCCGCCACGATCCGTTCCTTCTGATTTGGGTCGATCTCGACGAACAGGTCGGTTTTCCCCGCACGGCTGAACAGTGCGTCGTTGCTCATGCGGCCGACCTCTTTCCCCGTGAGCATGCAGGAACCGTCGATTCCGATCGACGACGCGAGATGCTGGACGACATATCGGTTGTCTCCCGATATCACCTTGATCCGCACCCCTCGTTCCATGAGGCTTGCTACCACGGCTGAAATATCGGTCTTCGGGGGATCTGAGAAGAGCAGAAAACCTTGCAGGCAAAGCCCGCATTCGTCTTCCCTCGAGATTTCGGGAGCGGCTTTGGATATGGGCCGGGTGGCGACCGCGAGCGCGCGCATGCCTGCTTCTCCCCATTGCCGGCAGGCATCGTCTAATCGTTTGCGGACATTGTCGTCCAAGGCCACTTCGCGGCGCGCGGTCATGACTGCGGCGCAGACGTCGATCACGTTGGTGGCCGCTCCTTTGCAGATCAACAGCGGCGGCCGGTCCTTGCCGGCAACGATCACGGATAGGCGCTTGCGCGAGAAATCGTAGGGGATCTCGGCAAGCTTGCGGGCGTCGGGAGAAATCTCCCCCGCGGCGATCGTGGCCGTCACGGCGTCGTCGAGCGGATTCTTCATTCCCGATTGAAACGCCGAATTGAGAAGTGCCAGCCGCCGCACTTCCGGCGAGCCGACGCCCTGCGGGTCGACACAACTGTCAAGGCGGATGACGCCCTCGGTAAGCGTCCCCGTCTTGTCCGTGCAAAGCACGTCCATGCTGCCAAGGTTCTCCATTGCATCGAGGCGGCGAACGATCACGCCAGACTTCGACATCATCCGGGCGCCGCGCGCGAGCGTCACGCTGATGATCGCAGGCAGCAGCTCAGGCGTCAGGCCGACGGCAAGCGCGAGCGAGAAAAGCAGAGAGTCCACGATAGGTCTATGAAGCAGGAGATTCGCCACCAGCACGACGACGACGATGCAGAGCATGATCCGCGTCATCAGAAATCCGAAATGCCGAACACCTCGAGCGAATTCCGTTTCCGGAATCTGACGCGCGACGGCGCTGGCGATCCGTGCGAATTCCGTGCGGGGGCCGGTCGCGATAGCAAGGGCCGTCGCCGTGCCGCTCCGAACCGAGGTTCCTGCGAACGCGCAGTTGGAACGGTCCGCGAGACCGGCGTCCTCGGTTGAAAAGCCGGGCGCCTTCGCAACGGGAAAAGTCTCTCCGGTAAGCGTCGCTTCGCTGACGTTTAAATCCTGCGCGACAACGATGACTGCATCGACAGGCACGAGGCTCCCCGCCGAGAGCAGGATCAGGTCGCCCGGCACGATGCCGGTTGCAGTCACGACCTTGTCGGCGCCGTCGCGGCGGACCCTTGAAGTGAGAGAAATTCGCTGTCGCAGCGCCTCGACCGCTCTTTGCGCGCCATGTTCCTGCAGAAAACCCAGGAAGCAGCTAGCGAGAATGATGATGCCGATGATGAAGGCGTCGTGGACTTCGCCGACACTACCCGCGACAAGCGCTGCGAACACAAGCACGAGCACGAGCGGACTTTTGAACTGGCGCGCGAAGTTCGCCAACATGCCTCCGCCGCTTTCCTCGGAAAGAGAGTTCGGCCCGAACCGTCGTAGCCGTTCTTCCGCTTCGCCGGACGTCAGCCCGTCCTGCAGGGAGCTGGCGAGGGCAGCGCCCAGCTCCGTGGGCGATCTCACCCAGTATGCAGAAGTCGCGACCTCTAAAGCGGACGAAGGGGGAGGAGAGGGAGGAACGGGGATATCCATGGCGAACTCCGTATGTGATTTCGCCGATTATCGTCTCCGCCAGGGGGACGTCATTGATGGTTGTCAAAGCTTCGCATCGTAGGTGCCTGGCTTGATCGATACCCACGTCCACGCCGTTCGAAGCCGGTGAGGTCCCGCCGCTCGATAGCAGCCGAAACCAGCCACGGCGGGCACAGTTCGTCAATGCGACATGAGGATGGGCAGAAGAGGCTCGTGCAAGACGCCATCGGTTGCTCCGCCCAGGACAGAATCGCGTAACCTCGAGCGTCCAAATCCTCCCATGACCAGGATATCGGCGTCCAGTTCCAGTGCTGCTTCCTGAATGCTCAAACCGATGGATGACGAGGTAAACCGAGCGGCAAATATTGTGCCGTCATGTCCTGCTCCATCTCTCGCGGACCGCCGCGATTGCAATCATCTATCTCCTATTCGTTTCGACTCGGCATTGATGTAACGCAATTGCCGGCGCTCCGGCTTCCTGGCCACGGCCGGCGCCGTGTGCCAGAATTCCGTCTCTCCTTCGCCGAGCGCCACGATAACCGGAAGTTCACATAGGCGCCTTTCCAACTGGAAGCCCGCGTAAGTTGATCGTGGTCAAATCCTTGATGGCCGAGCTCCGGTATTGAAGCCAGGAGGACGTGTCTGTGAACAATGGGAGCGCGAAGTGAATTCAACGACCGCCGAAACCACCGGGATGCGGCGGAGACTAGCACGTACGCTAACCCTGTCGCACGCCGTCCTGTACAGTTTAGGCGTTACCATAGGCGCGGGTATTTACGTGCTCGTCAGCGTCGCCGCCGGCGGGAGACGCGCATGAGCAGACTGCATTCGGAACATCACCTGGTCTCCCGCATCGGTTGGCTAAGGGCTGCCGTCCTCGGCGCAAATGATGGGATCGTCTCGACGGCGAGCTTGATCATGGGCGTCGCCACCGCGTCCGCCGGACCCTCGCAGATCCTGGTAGCAGGCGTCGCTGGTCTGGTCGCGGGCGCGATGTCCATGGCGGCCGGTGAATACGTGTCGGTAAGCTCTCAAGCGGACACCGAGGAAGCCGATCTTGCACGAGAACGAATCGAGCTGGATACGCAACCAGAAGTTGAGTGCGAGGAGCTGACGGAGATCTACGTCAAACGCGGCCTTACCGACGAGCTGGCCAGGCAAGTCGCGATCCAACTGACTGCAAATGATGCTCTCGACGCGCATTCACGCGACGAACTCGGTATCGTCGAACACATGGCGGCCCGGCCGGTTGAGGCGGCCTTGACGTCGGCCGTCACGTTTGCGGTGGGGGCCGCGTTGCCCCTGCTCATGGTCGTACTTTCGCCCGCCTCGGTGCTAATCTATACCGTTGCAACCGCGTCTTTGGCCTTCCTCGCGCTGCTGGGAGCTATCGGTGCGAAAGCGGGCGGCGCCAACGTCTGGAGAGCCACCACGCGCGTCACTTTCTGGGGCGCTTTCGCTATGACATTGACGGCGGGGATCGGTGCGCTGGTTGATACCGCAGTCTGACCAGTAACTTTCCGCCCCTTCCTGCACGCCCAGCTTGAGGACGGGGTGAGTTTGTAGGATGTTGCGGTTCTGGTCGCAACGAAAGGGGCGACGCAAGATCGACCCCTCAGAGCTCGGTGGCCGGAACTCCCAATCGTCAGATCTCGGCGACCGTCTCGGTGAGCATCGAGCGAACCCGGCCTGCCAGACTGGTCAGCATTTCGTTGTCGATAGCCTGCATGGATGCGACCGGATCGATGGCGCTCACCATGACATTGCCGCCACCGACCCCGCGCAGGATGACATTGCACGGCAGCATGGCCCCCACCTTCGGTTCCAGTTTCATCGCCTCGAACGCCATGCGCGGATTGCAGGCTCCGAGGATGAGGTAGTCGTCGATGTCGGCGTCGATCTTCTTTTTCATGGTTGCCTTGACGTCGATCTCCGTCAGAACACCGAACCCGTGCTTGATGAGAGCGGATTTGGTCCTGCCGACCGCATCGTCGAAACTGGTCGCCCAGAGAGTTCTATCGAGCGTATAGGTCATGAGAAGTCTCCTTTAGGCTCCCATGCAACGGCCGGCAAATGCACGGCGTCCAATCACATGTCTTGCATGAATGCCTGCATTTCTTCAGGTGTGACTTTGCCGTCCTTGTTTGCGTCGACCGCGTTGAAGATGCGTTTGTGGATTGCGGTCACCTCTTCGAAAGATATTGCGCCGTCCCCATCACTGTCGGCGATGACGAACATGATCTTCATCATATGACCGCGCATAGGCCCCATCATGCGCACTCCTTCATTCATGTCCGATGACATCATGTTGCGGCCCATCATGCCTGGCATCATTTCCGATCCGTCGGCATCGGGCTTGTCCTCCGACTGGGCCGGGTCTGGACTTTTCGTCTGGGCAGAGGCGATACCCACGGCACCGAGCAAGGCCAACATAGCGATCGTTGGCAGTTTGAACATGGACATCCTGAATCTCCTTTAAGTGTTGTCCTCCACGAGTTGGAGCTGCCTTTGAGAATAGGATGCCCACTGGCTTCACACATTGCGCTGGATCAACCACTTGTATGGTTCGAGTCATCGAGGTCGGACCGATCGCCTTCGTGCGGCGCCATGACTGCGACGTCAGCCACCTGCGTCGCCGAGGAATGATCGCGGCTGAAGCGACCTGGCTTGATCAACGTCCATGCCAGTCGAACGCTGTATCCTGACGCCATCAGCCAGCGCCTGATCGTGGTCCCGCCCTCGTAATGATGCCCCGCTCGCAATTCGAAACGTTCAGGAGATCGAGGATGACGTCCCAGAAACAGATTGAAGGAACCTGGTCGGAACCTGTTTTCGTCCAGGTGGGATGAACGTCCCTGAGGCTGTCGGCGGAGGGAGCGCTCGACTTTCCCGCAAATCGATGGCGTAGAAAACACGCATTCGCGAGAGAGATCTGCGCCGCGGCCGTAAGCGGGAATGTCTCGCAGGAGCCAGCGCGCACGGCTTTCATTCAGGCCGCTGACGAAGCCAGGATGTCCACCTGCGCGGCCCCTGGTCGTTCGTAGACGCCGGGACGAGATCAGCTCGGCAAATGAGCAACAAGTCCTTAACCAGGTGTCTTCCATGGCTTCAGGTCCTACTTGGCCGCGACGCCGATCCAGGTCAATCGGCTCGCTTCCTGCCGGTTACCATCGCTCGGACAAGGTTTTCCCTGTGCTCGATGCTTGCCAGGAGGACGCCAGCGATGTGAAGGACGACTAGGCCAAGCGTCAAATTGACCAGCAGTTCATGCGCCACTTCCACCCATTCCACTCCCCAGTAGGCGTCCGTCGTCATCATGTACCCGGTTGTGGCAATGCCCGAGATCGCGAGGAGCAGCGCTAACACCATCGCGCCTCCGGCCGGATTGTGGCCGATGTAGCGCTTCGCGCGCATGGCCAGGCTGTCACGCAAGAAGCCGAGGGTGGTGATCGGATCGTAGATGAAGTTGGAAAAGCGCGCGTGATGGCTGCCGACGAAGCCCCAGATGATCCGCACGAGCAGGAGACCTACGATGGCGTAGCCCGACAGAATATGCGCCTGTTTCCACTCGTCGCCCGTCAGAAAGGAAAACGCGAACAGGCCCACCAGACCCCAGTGGAACATCCGCACGACCGGGTCCCAGACCCTGATCTTTGGCGGCGAGCCAGCGCCCGCCGCATCCATATCCATCCTGCGCATGGTCATTCGCTTTCGTTGCCGACCACTGCGCCGGTTTCGGGGTTGAACAGGGTTTCGACCTTCTTGCCCTTCATATCGACGGCGTAGACCTCGTAGCAACTGCCCTCCACCTTGACCCGGCGCACATCGAGGCCCGCGGCCTTGGCCTTTTCCTTGATGCCGTCCTCGCTCAACCACCTGTCCTTGGAAGCCTGCGTGCAATTCTGACCTTCTTCGGCGCGGGCAACGCCGATCGACGCGGTGGCGAGCAGGAGGGTTGCGAACATGATTTTCTTCATTGGTCTTTCTCCATCATCCCAGGAGCGATTTTGCTCATCTGGTCGGCCTCGAACCTATGAGGCGCGACCTGACGGCGACCTGATCGCGATTGTCAGGTTATTGTCATCTTCGATAGGATATTCTTCGACAATGTACCCGCCCCGCACGCTCGCGTTCGTCTGCCTAGTTCTTCTGTGGCCGTTGCTTCCGATATGGAGCGCACATGCCGACGATTTCCCTGGTCGTTCCCGCGAAGCGGATGACCTGCCGTCGCACGAGGACCTTCCTAAACGGGTGCACGAAGGGAAAATCCTGCCTCTGGCCGTACTGAAGGCGAAAGTCCTCGCCAAGTTGCCCGGCGAATTGATCGATATCAGTGTCGATCGGCATGACGATCGCATAATCTACGAGTTCCGGATTCTGAGGGGCGGCGGTCAGGTCACGGAGGTGGAACTGGACGCCGCGTCAGGCAGGATCGTCGAAATCGAGAACGAATGATGCGCCTATTGCTTGCCGAAGACGACCCGCTCATCGCCCGTGACGTGGCCGCCCAGCTCACCAAGGCCGGTTTCAACGTCGTCCACGAGACCGACGGAGAAGCCACCCTGTTCGCCGGCGAGCATGAAGACTTCGCCGCCGTCGTCCTTGATCTGGGTCTGCCGAAGATCGACGGCCTAACGATCCTCAAAAACTGGCGGGCGAACGGTCGTGACATGCCGGTCATCATCTTGACGGCGCGCGGCAACTGGGAGGAGCGCGTCGAGGGGATCAACGCTGGCGCCGACGACTACCTTGGCAAGCCATTCCGCATCGCGGAGCTTCTCGCCAGATTGCACGCAGTCCTGCGCAGATATTCTGGCCATGCCAGTGCGGTCCTGTCTTCAGGTCCCGTTTCCATCGACCCGCGCCGACGCGCGGTGATGGTCGACGGGATGCCTGTGGATGTCACGCCCATGGAGTACAAATGCCTGTCCGTGCTGATGCAGAACCGCGGTCGCGCGATCTCCCAGCTCGAGCTTACCGAGCAGCTTTACACCCAGGATTTTGAACGGGAGAGCAATTCGGTGGAGGTCCTGATCGGACGGCTGAGAAAGAAGCTTGGAAGGAACGCCATCGTCACGCGCCGAGGCTTCGGGTACCAGATAGCATCGGGCGAGGGGACATGAGGTCGCTTCACGGCCGTTTCATCATCACGTCGCTGATAGCTGTGTCGATCTGCCTTGCCGCTGCATCCGTCGCTCTCGTCCAGATCTTTGCGGACAGCTACAGCAAGCGCGTGCAGAACGAGTTGACCGGACACATAAACCGTCTGGCGGCCGTGATCCGCTTCTTGCCCGGAGGCAGGCTGCAGGTGCCCGAGAACCCTCCTGACAATCGTTTCCTGATACCTTATGGGGGGCTCTACTGGCAGATCGACGATCCTGTGGGGAAGACGGAGGTCCGATCTTCCTCGCTCTTCGACTACGTCCTGGCTCTGCCGCAGGATTCACATCCTGTCGGCATCATGCATCAATATCGTCTCTCCGGGCCGGAGGGGAAGGATGTCCTTGTTCAGGAACGCGTGCTGTCGTTGGTCGCACCGGAGGGCACGAGACCCATTCGCATTGCTGTGGCGGTGAATGCCGACGAGGTCGACAGCGCGCGCCTTGGATTTGCTCTCGACATCCTGCCCTATGTCGCCGTTCTTGCCGCGCTCCTCGTGTTGATGTCGATCGGGCAGCTTTGGATCGGATTGAGACCCCTCGACCGCATTGGCCGTGATCTTGAAGCGGTGCGCGACCGGAGGGCCAGCCGACTGGCGGGGGCCTATCCGCGCGAGGTCCAACCGCTCGTCAATCAACTGAACAAACTTCTGGAAAGCCAGGCCGCGGCGATGGAGAAGGCCAGGGGCAGGGCCAGTGATCTGGCTCACGGGCTGAAGACGCCTCTGACCGTTCTCACAAACAACGCGTACTCGCTTCGAGAGAAGGGCGAGGTGGAGATCGCCGATGAACTCGACCATCTTGCCGAGACTATGCTCTCGCACGTCGAGCACGAGCTCGCCCGTGCCCGTATCACCCCGAGCCCTGATCAACGGAGTGGCGATGCCGACGTCGAGAAGATCATCAACGAGACCGTTCGAATGCTCAGACACACTGATGCAGGCGAACGCCTCGCCTGGAAAATAGACGTTGCCAACGGCTTAAGAGTGCCGGTCGACCCGCACGACTTTCGCGAACTTGTGGGAAACCTGCTCGAGAACGCCTGCAAGTGGGCCAGGAGCAGGATAAATGTCAGCGCGGTTCGACAGAATGGCCATTCCCGCCTCGTAATCGAGGACGACGGCCTAGGCGTGTCGCCAGAGAGATTGCCCGATCTTCCGCATCGGGGTGTCCGTCTCGACCGTTTGAAACCCGGCTCTGGTCTGGGTCTTGCCATCGTGTCGGAGATCGCAGCGGTGTACGATCTTGCGCTCAGCCTGGAAAACCGCGTCGAAGGTGGCTTCCGTGCGGAAGTCGTCTTCCCCGACGTCATCGCCCCCGAAAACTCCATTCAAGAGTAGCGGCGACAACATAACATCTTCCGAGGGGATCGACGCCGTATGTCCGCGTTTGCCGACGCGCGAGTATCCTTCATTAAATTGTGCCGTAACTGCGGCCGCGTGGAAACCAACAGGGAGGGGACAATTACCGAATTCGGTAGCAAATGCATGCACGCAATTAGGTAGCAACTGCCACCAGACTTCGGTCTGCTGAACCCCTAGGATCGGTGTGATCCTAGGGGGTAATTGTGCATGGTCCTTGTTGCAGACGAATTGAAGCGGAAACAGGCCGAGATCCGCTTGAGGATCGAGGAGCTGCGGTTGGAGCTCGCCGCGCTGGAGCAGCAGCAGGCCGCTTTCGTCGTCGTCATCCGGACATACGAGCCGGAATATGATCCTGGCACGGAGCCAAGGGTGTTCCGCCGCCGTAGCAAGCGGGACGGATCGAATACCGACGGCGTTTCCGACCTCTTCAGGGACTTCGACCGCAGAGGCTTCGCTCTGCGCACTCTCCGTGAGGCCGGACGGCCGATAACGACGGTGGAGTGCGCCACGGCCTTCGCGCGCGAAACTGGGCTGGGGGATAACGACGCCGGGCCGGGCAAAATCGGAAACGCCCTTTCGCAGGTTCTCGACCAGCTCGCCAGTGTCCTTCCCGAGAGAAGGGTGACAGTTCATACCGGAGACATGGGTTACACTTTTGGCCTTTGCGAGGAGAGCGAAGGTGCCTTGGCAGGAGTGTAACCTTATGGACGAGCGTCTCAAATTCGTTGCGCGGGTTCTGGATGGCGAGAAGATAGCGGCGCAGTGCCGCGAGTTCGGCATCTCCCGCAAGACCGGCCACAAGATCATCAGCCGCTATAATGCCTGCGGACTGGAAGGACTGACAGATCGCTCGCGACGTCCTTACCGGCACGCCAATCAGCTTCCTTTCCAAATCGAGAAGCTGATTGTGCGTGCCAAGCAGGAGAAGCCGAGCTGGGGCGCACCGAAGATCAGAGAACGACTGGCGCGGCTTTACCCGGACGTGCAAACGCCGGCGATCTCGACCGTGCATGCGGTGCTCGACCGCAACGGCTTGGTCCAGCACCGCAAACGACGGCGCAACAGGGCGCAGGGAACACCACTCTCCCAACCTCGCCAACCCAACGACCTGTGGTGCGCCGATTACAAGGGCGAGTTCATGCTCGCCGACAAGCGCTACTGCTATCCATTGACGATCACTGATTTCGCCAGCCGCTATCTCCTGGCTTGCGAAGCGCTGCACACGACGAAGGAAGCCTACGCCTTCACCGTGTTCGAGAGCGTCTTCAAGGAGTTCGGCCTGCCCAGGGCGATCAGAACCGACAATGGCGTACCCTTCGCCAGCCCCAACGGATTGTTCAATCTGTCGCGGTTGGCGGTCTGGTGGCTCAGGCTCGGCATCGACATCGACATCGAGCACATCAAGCCAGGCAATCCGCAGCAGAACGGCCGCCATGAACGCATGCATCTCACACTCAAGCTGGAGACCACCAAGCCGGCCGGCGCCAATTTCCTGCAGCAGCAGGCCCGCTTCGACGACTTCATCGAGGAGTTCAACACCGAGCGGCCCCACCAGGCGCTTGACATGGCTTGCCCGGCAGAGCGCTACAACGCCTCACCACGATCCTATCGCGGCCTGCCGGAGCTCGACTATCCGTTCCACGACCAGACCGTTACCGTCACAACATGCGGCCGCATCTGCTACAAGCGAAAGAAGATCAATCTCAGCCTGGTCTTTGCCGGCCAGGCCATCGGCATCAAACAGGTCGAAGACCATATCTGGCTCGCAAGCTTCATGGATTACGACTTGGGATACTTCGATGACGAGACATGCAGGCTCGAACCGCTGCCGAACCCTTTCGGCGCGAAAGTGTTACCTATGTCTCAGGAATAAACCGTAACCCATGTGTCCAGAACGGGCCCCCATGTTTGTGGCGCACCCGACAGGATTCGAACCTGTGACCTTTGGAATCGGAATCCAACACTCTATCCAGCTGAGCTACGGGTGCATGCTTGAGGCGGTTTGAATCGCCTGTCCGATGGGTGGTTCTTAGCCTAGCTTGCGGCTGGCTTCAATCGCGAAATTCTCGGAAATACCGGATGCTTGCGGTTTGACGGGCGTTTTTATCCGCCAGGCTGGGGATAGTTGCATAAAAACTCCGCCGGCCTTGCGGGAGGCGGAGCTGATTGCCGCGGACTGGCGCCTTGGTGCGCGGTCAGATCTGCATGGCGCCGGGGCCGGGAATTGCCTTTGAGGGCACCTTGCCGAGGATGATCATGCCGAGCACTTCGTCCTTGGTCACGTCCTCGGTGCGGGCGTGCCCGACGACCTGGCCGTTCTTCATCACCGAGACGCGGTCGGCGAGGTCGAAGACGTCGTGGATGTCGTGGCTGATGAGGAAGATGCCGATACCTTCCTTCTTCAACTGCTTGATCAGCTCGCCGACCTGCGCCGTCTCCTGGGGCCCAAGCGCTGCCGTCGGCTCGTCCATGATCAGGATGCGGGCGTTGAAGAGGATCGCACGGGCGATCGCCACCGATTGCCGCTGGCCGCCCGAAAGCGCCTTCACCGGCTCCTTGAAGCGCTTGAAGTTGGGGTTGAGGCGCCCCATCACTTCGCGGGCGGAGGCTTCCATCGCGACGTCGTCGAGCGTGCCCCAGCGGGTCTTTAGCTCGCGGCCGAGATAGAGGTTGGCGGCGGCGTCGACATTGTCGGCGACGGCGAGCGTCTGGTAGATCGTCTCGATGCCGTATTTCTTGGCATCGCGCGGATTGCGGATGTCGGCCGGCTCGCCATTGATCAGGATCTCGCCGCCATCACGCTTGTAGGCGCCGGAGAGGATCTTGATGAGCGTCGACTTGCCGGCGCCGTTGTGGCCGAGCAATGCCACGACTTCGCCGGGGTAGAGATCGACCGAGGCATTGTCCACGGCATGAATGCCGCCGAAGGAGATCGAGATGTTTTTCAGTTCCACGAGGGGAGTGCGTTGATCAGCCATGTCTGGGGCTCCTCTCACTTGGCACGGGCGCGGTAGACGGTGTCGAGCCAGACCGCCACGACAAGGACGGTGCCGACGACGACGCTCTGCAGCGGCGTGTCGACATGCGCCAGCACCATGCCGGATTGCAGCGACTGCATGACGAGCGCGCCGAGCATGGCGCCGGCGATCGTGCCGGTGCCGCCTGCCAGCGACGTTCCGCCAATGACGGCGGCGGCGATGGTGTAGAGCTCGTCGAGCGTACCCTGCGAGTTCGTAGCGGCATTGAGGCGGGCGGTGGAAATCGCCGCTGCAATGGCCGCGAGAATGCCCATCAGCGCGAAGATGCGCACGGTGACCCAGCGGGTCTTGATACCGGCGAGCTCGGCCGCTTCGGGGTTGCCGCCGATCGCGAAGACATAGCGGCCGAAGCGCAGCCGTGTGGCGATGAAGGTCATGATGATGCCAACGACGATGGCGATCAGCACCGGCACGGCGATGCCGTAGGGGATATCCAGGCCGGTTTCGGGCCAGGGGACATTGTTGGCTTCCGCATAGCGCTTGGCGATGTTGATCGGCCAGTAATAGCTGTTGGCGATCCAGACCGCGCCGAGGATCAACACGCAGCTCAGAATGGCGAGGAAATATTCCGCCCAGATCGGCCGGCGCGGAAAACCGAAGCGGCGGCGCTGATGGCGCGAGCCGATGATGCTGGCAATGACGAAGAGGCAGGCGGCGATACCGACGATCCAGCTCCAGGTGGCGCCGATCGAGCCTTCCGCGCCGCCGCCCATGATGCGGAAGGTCTGGTCCATCGGGGCAACCGTCTGGCCGCTGGTGACGAGCCAGGTCGCGCCGCGCCAGACGAGCAGGCCGCCGAGTGTCACGATGAAGGAGGGAACATTCAAGAAGGCGATGATCATGCCCTGGAAGGTGCCGATCAGGCCGCCGGCGATCAGGCCGACGAGCAGCGTGATCATCCAGGTGAAGGGGCTGTCGAAGCCGATATATTCCGGCAGGATCTTTGCCTGCGTCACGCCCATGATCATGCCGCAGAGGCCGAGCACGGAACCGACCGACAGGTCGATATTGCGGGTGACGATGATCAGCACCATGCCCGTCGTCATCACCGCGATGTCGGTCGTCTGGACCGAGAGGTTCCAGAGATTGCGCGGGGTCAGGAAGAGGCCGCCGGTGATGATGTGGAAACCGATCCAGATGATGATGAGCGCGCCGATCATGCCGAGCAGACGCGTGTCGATCTCGGTGGCGCGGAAGAAGCGGGTCACCGGACTGGCTTCCGCCGCTCGCGGTCCGCTTGATGTTGTGGATTTTACCATTTCGGCCATGGGTTTGCCGTTCCCCCATTTTTGTTTGGACGGACGCGCCGGAGTGCTAGAGGCTGCCATCGGCGTCATGCGTCTGTTCTTCAACTCACCATCGCGATGCTTCCGGAAACCGTGGCGTGGCGTCGCGACACCCTTCCGGCAGGGAGTGAAAACCCGCGATGGTGCGGCGAGGCGGAGAAAACTTCGTCGTTGGAATTCTCATCCGCATCCGGCGCCGCAACGGTGTTCCGCTGCGGCGCCGGCAATTCCAGTTTACAAGCCCTGACTTACTTGCAGGCAGCGACGCTGTCGGCCTTGACGCCCTGGCACGCTTCCGCCTTGGAGATCCAGCCGGCGTCGATGACGACGTTCAGGTTTTCCTTGGTGATCGCAAGCGGCTTCAGGAAGACAGACTGCATTTCGACGCCCTTGGGACCGCCCTTGAAAGCCTGGGCGCCGTCGATCTTGCTCATGTCCTTGCCGCCGGCGAGGTCGAGAGCGACTTCGGCGGCGCGCTTGCCGAGTTCGCGGCTGTCCTTCCAGACGGAAACCGTCTGCGTGCCGAGAGCTATGCGGTTGAGGGCTGCCTTGTCACCGTCCTGGCCGGAAACCGGAACGGAGCCGGCGAGGCCCTGTGCGTCGAGAGCAGCGATCGCGCCACCGGCGGTGCCGTCATTCGAGGCGACGACGGCGTCAACCTTGTTGTTGTTGGCGGTCAGGAACTGCTCCATGTTGCGCTGAGCGTTCTCCGGCAGCCAGCCGTCGGTATAGGCCTCGCCGACATTCTTGATCTTGCCGGCGTCGATGGCGGCCTTCAGGACTTCCTGCTGGCCCGAGAACAGGAAGTCGGCGTTCGGATCGGAAGACGAACCCTTGATGAAGACGTAATTGCCTTCCGGCTTGGCCTTGAAAACGCCCTCAGCCTGCAGGCGGCCGACTTCTTTGTTGTCGAAGGTGATATAGAAAGCAGCCGGGTTTTCGATCAGGCGGTCGTAGCCGACGACGGGGATGCCTTCAGCGGCCGCCTTTTCGATCGCTGGGCCGATGGCGTCGGAGTCCTGGGCGAGAATGATCAGCGCGTTGGCGCCCTGCGAGATCAGCGATTCGACGTCGGTAAGCTGCTTTGCGGCAGAAGATTGCGCGTCAGCGGAAATATACTTGGCGCCCTTGGCTTCGAGAGCCTTCTTGATGGCGGCTTCGTCCGTCTTCCAGCGTTCTTCCTGGAAATTCGACCAGGAAACACCGACGACGAGGTCGGCAGCCATGGCAGCGGTATGCACGGAAACGAGGATGGCCGCGCCGGCCATCAATTTCAAAACAGACTTCATAATGTCCTCCCGAGTGGATTGCGACCGGCCCAGCCCATGCTTCCTCCGGCCACCGCGAATAGCTGTCGAGAAAGGTTCGGATTTTTTTCTCGACAGTCGAGAAATTTAGTGTCAGAGATTTTTTCAACTGTCAACACTGCACTGCCAGCTTAATTTCCTTGCGAAACATCGGCTGGAGATGCAGTGGAAACCAAGGGAAGAGCAAGCAGGAGGAGAGGGCGGCATTCATGCTGACCAAGTCGAGCACGGAGCTGGTCCGGCAGAGAAACAGCGTGCTCGTGCTGTCCGTGCTGCGTCGCCACGGTGCGCTCGCGCATACCGAAATATCCGATTCCACCGGGCTGTCATCGGCCACCATTTCGGCGATCACCACTGAGCTGGAAAAAGCCCAGATCATCGAAAAATCAGAACAGCAGCCGGCAAGCGGCCGCGGTCGGCCGCGCGTGCTGCTGCGCCAGCGGCGCGATTGCGGCTATCTCATCGTCGTCATCATCTCCTCGGATGCGGTGCAATATTCGCTGGTCGATTATGCCGGCAAACTGATCGATCGCTTCAGCGAGGAACGTTCGCATGATCCGGCGGGTGCCGTCCGCTTCGTCGCGGCGGTGCGGGCGGGGCTTTTGCGCATTCTCGATCGCTCGAAGATCAGCCAAGAAAAGGTGCTGCTGATCTCGATCAGCAGCAAGGGGCTGGTCAATTCCACGGAACCGGTTCTCGTCTGGTCGCCGATCTTCGGCAGCGACCAGATCGATTTCGAATCAGCACTCCGGCCGGAATGGCAGGCCAAGGTGATCCTCGACAACGAGACGCTGCTGGTCGCAGCGGCGCTCGGCGCGCGTGAGGAGATGGTAAAGGGCGCTGATTTCCGCTCGCTCGCAGCCCTTTCGCTTGGCCACAGCGTCGGTCTCGGCATCGTCAGGCGCGGGAACCAGACAGGCCAGGAGATATCGGCGCCCAATTTCGGGCACATGCTGCACATGGCCAATGGTGGGCTCTGCCGCTGCGGTACCCGCGGCTGTATCGAGGCCTATGCCGGTTTCTACGCGATCCTGCGCAGCGCCTTCGAAGTGCCGCTCGATACGATTCCGGCAAAGTTCGTGCCTGTGGCGGAACTCGACAAGATTGCTGCCAAGGCGCGCCAGGGCCACCGCGTCCCCGCCTTCGCCTTTCGCCAGGCGGGGCTGGCGCTCGGCAACGGGCTGTCGCGCATGCTGAGCCTGACGGAGCGGATGCCGATCGCCATCACCGGGCCGGGCACGCGTTATTACGACCTGCTTCGGCAAGGGATAGAAGAGGGGCTGGGGCAGTCGCATATCGTGCGCATGGAAGGCATGCCCGAGATCAGGGTAGTGGCCGACGAGCAGATCCTCGTCTTCGAAGGACATTTGAACCGGGCGCTGTCGGTGATCGACGAGGATATCGTTGTTTCGGGCGTTCAGGGAATCCAGGCATCCGCGATTATTCAGGAATCGGGTTGAGGGTTTCTTTCAACCGACGCGCGGTGATTGCAGCAGCAACGGGCTGATCGGTAGTAACTGGCAGTATGCGACTTTGAGGGGCGTGCCGTGTGGCACCCCCCCTCGGGCCTGCCGGCCATCTCCCCCACACGTGGGGAGATCACAAGTGGCTTGAACTTCGTGCCCATCTATTGTTTCGCCGTGCTGGATGCTGATTGTTGGGGAAGCCGATGCGTCCAGCCAATCTCCCGCCTGTGGGGAAGATGCCCGGTAGGGCAGAGGGGCACGCAACACGCACGTCGCCCTTTGAATATCTGCAAAACGCGAAATGGCCGGGCGTGCGCCCGGCCATCTCATGCATGGCGTCCGGCCGGGAGAGGGCCGTCAGCCGATCTTGATGAGCTTGCCTTCCTTGACGGACTGAACCGCGGCATCGGCGAGTGCCAGCGCTGCGAGACCATCGGCGCCTGATGGAGAGATCTTGGAGCCCTTCTCGATCGCGGCGATGAAGCTGGCGATCTCGTTGGCATAGGCTTCGGTATAGCGGGTCATGAAGAAATCGTGCAGCGGCGGGCGGGTATAACCGTCGCCGTTTGCGACTTCGATGGAGACCGGGCGCTGGTTTTCGGCCGAGACCAGGCCCTTGGAGCCATGTGCTTCGATGCGCTGGTCGTAGCCATAGGTTGCGCGGCGGGAGTTGGATATGACGGCCTGCTTGCCGGATTTCGTCTGCAGGATCACCGAGACGCTGTCATAGTCGCCGGCTTCGCCGATCGCTTTGTCGACGAGAACTGCGGCGGCCGCGAAAACCGACACCGGTTCTTCGCCGAGCAGGAAGCGGGCCATGTCGAAGTCATGGATCGTCATGTCGCGGAAGATACCGCCGGAGCGTTTGATATAGTCGACCGGCGGGGCGCCGGGGTCGCGCGAGGTGATCGTCACCATCTCGACATCGCCGATCTTGCCTTCGTCGATGACTTTGCGCACCGCCATGAAATGCGGGTCGAAACGGCGGTTGAAGCCGACCATCAGCTTGGCGCCGGTCTCTTCCACTACCTTGATGCAGGCCTTGACGCGGGCAACGTCGAGATCGATCGGCTTTTCGCAGAAGATCGCCTTGCCGGCGCGGGCGAAACGCTCGATCAGGTCGGCATGTGTATCCGTCGGCGTGCAGATGACGACGGCGTCTATATCCTTGGCTGCCTCGATCGCGTCGATGGTGCGGACCTCGCAGCCATAGGCGGAGGCGATTGCTTCGGCAGTCTGCGGAAAGGCGTCTGCGACCGCGACGAGCGTCGCATTGGCGTCGCCGCTGACGGCTTTTGCATGGACCTTGCCAATGCGGCCGGCGCCGAGAAGACCAAATCTCACTCTCATTTTAACCTCCCTTGAATTCGGAACAAATAAACCGAATTGCCAAAATTCTGGAATTTTCATTCCATCTTCTGTGGACCACGTCAAGCCCGCGGATCTTTCACATTTGCAAGATTCGAACCAGAGCCTGTCCCAGTCGGATTGAAGTATTCTGCCGGAGCAGATTTTGGTCAGGGCGGAGCCGATCGCCTGATCCTGGCGGAAAGATGCCCGGCCTTTCAGTTTAATCTGACCAGGAAAGGCCCTAGAACAGAATGATTTTAGGCCGGTCGGCCTAAAATCTGAATCCTGTCCTGCATTATATAGTCAGAGCATGACGTCGTCCGAAAACCGCTTACACTTTTCGGCATCATGCTCTAGAGACAATCGCGGCACGGGCCGCCGGCCGTGCGACAAATGCGACCGCGGGGCAAGGAATGAAACTCATCGATCCGACTCATCCGGCATATCGGCGCCTCTGGGTGCGGATTGCCATCGTTGCCGTTTGCTTCGGCTGGGCCGTGGTCGAACTTGTCACCGGCGATCCGTTCTGGGCGGTGCTGGCCGGCGGGGCAGGCGCCTATTCCTTCTATATGCTGTTCTGGACCTTCAATCCGCAGCCTCCGGCCATCGAGCCGCCCGTGCAGCCTGACGCCGAGGACGAGGACGAACCCGCGGCGGCCGCTGAAAAACCTTCGAAGGACGGGCAGGCGGAATAGTCAGCGGCTCAATCGCCGCAGCGCTTCGTCGATCAGCAGATTGGCCAGCATCATGCGCCTCGTCGCATTGTCACGGAAGGGCAATTCAACGCCATCGGGATGATTGGCGCGCGCGAAGGCGCGGCGCTTCTCGCGGAGTGTCAGCAACGTATCGGCGGCGGAGATCGCCAATTCCTCGGCAACCTCCTGCGGAGTCGTGCGGACGAGATGATCCGGCATGATGGGCTCGGTTGGAGGCGCAGGCGCCGGTTTCTCCACGACCCCAGCGACAGCATCGAGTTCCAGATTGTCGAAATAGGCCTGGCCAACGCGCTGCGAGGCGACTGAGACGCCCGCCATCACATCGAAGGCAAGCCCGGTGCCGAGACCGGAGACACGATGGGCCGCCGGGGCTTCGGCGTCTTCGGTCGTCTCATCCTCCGCCATCAGCCGCTCGAGGACTGATTGAAATACCGACTGTCCGAACAGCATCCCGCCTTCCTTGAGAGCATCTCCGTTTTTTCTTCGAACCACGGAAATGCTCTATCTTTTTGTTCGCGTAATTCCGGACGTTAAAACCGCTGCACAGTTTTGCTGGAATTGCTCCAGGCGCATTAAAAGAGAGCAAGATGGCGCAGGGCTTGCGGCTGTCGTCAGCCGGCCTGCTTGTGGCTCTCCTCGAGGATAATGTCGTAGAGCAGCCGCGCACTCGGCGGCAGCGCCCGTTCCCTGGCCGTGATCATGCTGTAGGGTTTGACGTTGATGTCGAAATCGATCGGCAGCATGCGCACATCAGAGGCATTCGAGCCCTGGCTGGCAAGGAACTGGGCGACGTCGACGGCAACGGGAGCGATCGCATCGGTTTCGCAGATGATGGCGCAGGTCAGAAGCAGCGAGGAGGTGTTGACGATGTTTTCGGGCAGCGCCACGCCACGCGACAGGAAAACGTCCTCGATCGTGCGGCGCAGCAGCGTGCCCGGCGGCTGGAACACCCAGTCGTAATCCCTGACGTCGGAGAGGCTGCTCGTCTTCTGCTTCATGAGCGGATGGCGGCTGCGCACGATCAGGCAAGCCCGTTCGATGCCGATCTCGGTCACCTCGAACAGGCGCGGGTTGAGATCATCGGGAATGCGGCCGATGACGAAGTCGTGGCGGGCGGCGAGTAGCTCGCGGGCAAGCACGTTGCTCGTCTCCACCTGGATGTTGATCTCGATGCCTGGATAGGCTTTGCGCACCTTGTTGATTGCCGGCACGACAAGGCTCATGGCCGGCGCCGTCACCGCGCCGATGAAGACCGACCCGCCCTTGCCGCTTTTCAGTTCGCCGATCTCGCGGCTCGCCTCGCGCAGCTCCAGGAGGATCTTCCTGGCTCTTCTGGCAAGCGCTACGCCGAAGGTCGTCAGCACCACGCCGCGGGCCACGCGCTCATAGAGCGACGTCTTGGTGATCGATTCCATTTCGGACAACATGCGCGATGCGGCGGGCTGCGAAATGTTCAGGACTTCCGCAGCTGCGGAAATCTGTCCACTATCTTCGATTGCGACGATCATGCGCAGGTGATTCAGCTTAAGTCCTGCACGCAAAAGGCCGTCATCGCCGAAATTATCGCTGTGGATATCGACGTGATCCATCAAAAATGGCTCAGAAATAATCGCCATGGTAGCAGCCTCCTCGCTGCGCTCCATCAAAAGTAATACTTTTTAACGATATACCAAAATTGTTATGCACGTTAGCACTTATTCTATTTGACAGTTATAGGAATCCATACCAGTTTGCCGCCGTGTGCTGGTTGGCACTCAACACGTGTGAGATCGTGGAGGAGACCTACTTCGTTTCTCACCATCTGAAGTAACTATCCAATACGGAACCTGCCACAGTTTCGGGGCGGGCGATTTTTCGTCCGCTGCTTATTAACAAGGGAGAGAGAAATGAAATCCATTATCTCATTGATGGCCGCGGCTGCCTTCGGCGTCGCTTCGTTCGTTGCACCGGCTCTGGCCGCGGATAAGGGCACCGTCGGTATTGCGATGCCGACCAAGGCTTCTGCCCGCTGGATCGATGACGGCAACAACATCGTCAAGCAGCTGCAGGCTGCCGGTTACGGCACTGACCTGCAGTATGGCGACGATGACATTCCGAACCAGCTTTCGCAGATCGAGAACATGGTCACCAAGGGTGCCAAGGTTCTCGTCATCGCTTCGATCGACGGCACGACGCTTTCCGACGTTCTCCAGAAGGCACATGACGCCGGCATCAAGGTCATCGCTTACGACCGCCTGATCCGCGATTCGGGCAACGTCGACTACTACGCCACTTTCGACAACTTCCAGGTCGGCGTTCTGCAGGCCGGCTCCATCGTTGACGGCCTCGGCCTCAAGGACGGCAAGGGCCCGTTCAACATCGAACTGTTCGGCGGCTCGCCGGACGACAACAACGCCTTCTTCTTCTATGATGGCGCAATGTCCGTCCTGCAGCCCTACATCGACAGCGGCAAGCTCGTCGTGAAGTCCGGCCAGACCGGCATGGACAAGGTCGGCACACTGCGTTGGGATCCGGCAACGGCCCAGGCCCGCATGGACAACCTGCTCTCGGCCAACTACACCGACGCCAAGGTCGATGCCGTCCTGTCGCCTTACGACGGTCTGTCCATCGGTATCATCTCCTCGCTGAAGGGCGTTGGTTACGGTACCGCGGCTCAGCCGCTCCCGATCGTCACCGGTCAGGACGCTGAAATCCCGTCGGTCAAGTCGATCATCGCTGGCGAACAGCACTCGACGATCTTCAAGGACACCCGCGAACTCGCCAAGGTCACTGTTGCCATGGTCGACGCCGTCATGTCTGGCAAGGAGCCTGAGGTCAACGACACGAAGACCTACGACAACGGCGTCAAGGTCGTTCCGTCCTATCTGCTGAAGCCGGTTGCCGTCGACAAGACCAACTACAAGCAGATCCTCGTCGACAGCGGTTACTACTCTGAAGACAAGCTGAAGTAATGAGAAGGACCGGAACCCGCGCTTGCGGGTTCCGGTCTTCGATTTTATGATCGCCCAGCCGCTTGACGGCTGTCGGCGCTGGAACTTTGACTATGGACAATACCATCCTCGAAATGCGGAGCATCACCAAGACGTTCCCGGGCGTCAAGGCGCTGGAGAATGTGAACCTCAAGGTTCGCCAGGGTGAAATCCACGCATTGGTGGGCGAAAACGGGGCCGGCAAATCGACCCTGATGAAAGTGCTATCAGGCGTCTATCCCACAGGAAGCTATGAAGGCGACATCGTCTACGAAGGCGAGACGCGCAACTTCAAGGTCCTGAAGGACTCAGAAGAAATCGGCATCGTCATCATTCACCAGGAACTGGCGCTCGTGCCGTTGCTGTCGATCGGCGAAAATATCTTCCTCGGCAACGAGAATGCCAAGAGCGGCGTCATCAGCTGGGACGAGACATTCAACCGCACGAAGCAGCTGCTGAAGAAAGTAGGCCTGTCCGAATCTCCGAACACACTGGTGACCGACATCGGCGTCGGCAAGCAGCAGCTCGTCGAGATCGCCAAGGCGCTGTCGAAGAGCGTCAAGCTGCTCATCCTGGACGAGCCGACCGCTTCGCTCAATGAACGCGATTCCGACGCGCTGCTCACTCTGCTCATGGAGTTCCGCAAGCAGGGCATCACTTCGATCATCATTTCCCATAAGCTGAACGAGATCCGCAAGGTCGCCGACCAGATCACGGTCCTGCGCGACGGCATGACGGTCAAGACGCTCGACTGTCACGCGGACGAGATCAGCGAAGACATCATCATTCGTAACATGGTCGGTCGCGATCTCGAGGACCGCTATCCTCCGCGTTCGGTGCCGATCGGCGAAACCATTCTCGAAGTCAAGAACTGGAACGCTTATCATCAGCAGCACCGCGACCGTCAGGTCCTGCACAATATCAACATCACAGTCCGCAAGGGCGAAGTCGTTGGTATCGCTGGTCTGATGGGGGCGGGGCGCACCGAATTCGCCATGAGCCTGTTCGGCAAGGCCTATGGCCACAAGGTTTCGGGCGAGGCGCTGATGCACGGCAAGCCGGTCGACGTCAGCACCGTGCGCAAGGCGATTGACGCAGGTCTCGCCTACGTTACCGAAGACCGCAAGCAACTCGGCCTCGTCCTCAACGACACGATCCTGCACAACACGACGCTCGTCAATTTGAAGGCGGTGTCGAATGCGTCCGTTATCGACAGCGTCAAGGAATCCAGGGTTGCGACCGACTATCGGTCGAAGTTGCGCATCCGTTCCTCCAGCATCTTCCAGGAGGCGGTCAATCTTTCCGGTGGCAACCAGCAGAAGGTGGTGCTGTCGAAGTGGCTGTTCTCCGATCCGGATATTTTGATCCTCGACGAGCCGACGCGCGGCATCGATGTTGGCGCAAAATATGAAATTTATACTATCATCAACCAGCTTGCCGCCGATGGAAAGGGCGTTCTGATGATCTCGTCGGAAATGCCCGAACTGCTCGGAACGTGTGACCGCATCTACGTGATGAACGAAGGACGCATCGTCGCAGAACTGCCGAAGGGAGAAGCAAGCCAGGAAACCATCATGCGCGCTATCATGCGCTCAGGGGAGAAGAAACAATGACGCCGATCAATCAACCCATCGCTGAGCAGGGGCGTGTCGTCTCGGTCGGAGACTACGTTCGCGGCAACATCCGCGAATACGGCATGTTTATCGCCCTCATCGCGATCATGGTGTTCTTCCAGTTCTCGACCGGTGGCGTTCTCTTCAGGCCGCTCAACCTGACAAACATCATTCTGCAGAACTCGTTCATCGTCATCATGGCGCTCGGCATGCTGCTGGTGATCGTCGCCGGCCATATCGATCTTTCTGTCGGCTCGGTCGTCGGCTTCATCGGCGCCATCGCTGGCGTGATGACGGTGCAATGGCACACCAACTATGTCCTGGCGGGTATCATCTGCCTTGCCATGGGCGCGCTTGTCGGCGGCGTCCAGGGCTATTTCGTCGCTTATCACAAGATCCCGTCCTTCATCGTCACACTGGCCGGCATGCTGGTCTTCCGCGGCCTGACGCTGTTCGTGATGACGGCATCGGGGACCGGCACCAGCATCGGTCCTTTCCCGCCGGCTTTCCAGCTGATCAGCATCGGCTTCCTGCCGAACGCTTTCGATATGGGCGGCATCAACTCGACCTCGATCATTCTGACCGTTGTCGGCGCGGTAACCCTCTTCTACCTGGCATGGCGCAAGCGCCTATCGAATGAAAAGCATGGCAATGACGTCGAGCCGCTGGGCTTTTTCCTCGTCCAGAACGCCCTCGTCACCTTCGCCATTCTGGTGCTCGGTTACCAGCTGTCGATCTATCGCGGCTTCCCGAATGTGCTGATGGTCATGCTTGTTCTGGTGGCTGCCTATGCCTTCATTACCCGCCGCACGACGATCGGCCGCCGCATCTACGCCATGGGCGGCAATGAGAAGGCGACGAAGCTTTCCGGTATCAACACCGAGCGGCTGACCTTCCTGACGTTCGCAAACATGGGCCTGCTTGCCGGACTGGCCGGACTGATCGTTGCCCTGCGTCTCAACTCGGCAACGGCCAAGGGCGGCTTCGGTCTCGAACTCGACGTGATCGCGGCCTGCTTCATCGGCGGCGCATCCGCCCAGGGCGGCGTCGGCAAGGTGACCGGCGCTGTTATCGGCGCTCTGATCATGGGCATCATGAACAACGGCATGTCGATCCACGGTCTCGGCACCGATTCGCAGCAGATGGTCAAAGGCGCGGTGCTCCTCGCCGCCGTGTTCTTCGACGTCTACAATAAGAACAAGGGCTGAGCGCTTCCTAAGCGCCAGCCAGGCATTCGCAGTCCTATGAATGATGGATTCCGGCTCCTGATGGAGCCGGACAGGCGGAGCTTTTTCCTGTCTTCGCCGAAACTAGAAGGATCGAAGACGTGCTTATTTCACAGATCAAGGGTGCAAACGGAGAGATCGTCGTTGCCGTTCGCGAGCCGGGCGGCGTTGCCAAGTCGGTCAAGAACGCCGTCAGCGTCTATGCGCTGGCGATGGAGGCCGCAGACGGCGGCAAGTCCCTTGCCTCAGTCATCGAGGTGCATGGCTACGGGGACGCTGTTGATCTTGAAAAGGCCTATGCGGAAGGCCGCTTCTTGCCGCCGATCACCCATCCCGACGCCGCCCATCTGCATCTGACCGGCACTGGCCTGACGCATTTGGGATCGGCGGCAACGCGCGATTCCATGCACAAAAAGACCACGGAAGCCGCCGAGGAAACCCTGACGGACTCGATGAAGATGTTCAAGATGGGCCTTGAGAACGGCAAGCCGAAGGCCGGCGAAAAGGGCGTCCAGCCTGAATGGTTCTACAAGGGTAACGGCTATGGAGCCGCAGCCCCCGGCGCGCCGCTGGTTTCGCCTTCCTTCGCGCTCGATGGCGGCGAAGAGCCTGAAATGGCCGGCATCTACGTGATCGCCAAGGACGGCTCGCCCTTCCGTATCGGCTTTGCGCTGTCGAACGAATTTTCCGATCACGTCACCGAGCGGATCAACTATCTCTATCTCGCCCATTCGAAGCTGCGTCCGGCAAGCTTCGGCCCGGAAATCCGCGTCGGCGCGGCCCCGGAAGATATTCGCGGCACCTCGCGCATCAAGCGCGGTGACAAGGTGATTTTCGAAAAGCCGTTCCTGTCCGGTGAGGCGAACATGTCGCACACCTTCGCCAATCTGGAATACCACCATTTTAAATATGGCCTCTTCCGTGTTCCGGGCGATGTTCACGTCCATATGTTTGGTACGGCGACCCTTTCCTTTGCCGACGGCGTCAAGACCGAAGAGGGCGATGTGTTCGAGATCGAAGTCGCCGAATTCGGCTTGGCGCTCCGCAATCCGCTTGAGGTGGCCGCCGAGGAAGAGATCGCCGTCAGGCAGCTCTGATTTGAAGACCCGGCCGCATTCGGCGGTCGGATCATGCTCGTAAACGGTAGAGGAGGCTTGTTGAGCCCATGACCATTTATCAAAACCTGATCGCCGGCGAATGGGTCGGCTCGAACGCGACGAAGAACATCAACCCGTCGGATACGAACGAGATCGTCGGCCTCTATGCCGACGGCAGCGCTGATGACACGAGAAACGCCATTGCCGCCGCCAAGGCCGCCTTCCCGGCCTGGTCGCGCTCCGGCATCTGGGAGCGCCACGTCATCCTGAAGAAGGCCGGCGACGAGATCATGGCGCGCAAAGACGAGCTCGGTGCGTTGCTTGCCCGCGAAGAAGGCAAGACGCTGCCGGAGGCGACCGGCGAGGTGATCCGCGCTTCGCAAATCTTCGAATTCTTTGCCGGCGAGGCACTGCGGTTGGCCGGCGAGGTTCTCCCGTCGGTTCGTCCGAATATCGGCATCGAGATCACCCGCGAGGCTCTCGGCGTCATCGGCATCATCACGCCGTGGAATTTCCCGATCGCCATTCCCGCCTGGAAGATCGCGCCGGCGCTCTGCTACGGCAACACCGTCGTCTTCAAGCCGGCCGAACTGGTGCCCGCCTGTTCCTGGGCGATCGTCGACATCCTGCACCGCGCCGGCCTGCCGAAGGGCGTGCTGAACCTCGTCATGGGCAAGGGCTCGGTGGTCGGTCAGGCCATGCTCGAAAGCCCCGACGTTCACGGCATCACCTTCACCGGTTCCACCGGCACCGGCAGACGTGTCGCCGCCGCCTCCATCGAGCATAACCGCAAGTTCCAGCTGGAAATGGGCGGCAAGAACCCGATGGTCGTGCTCGACGATGCCGATCTCAACGTCGCCGTCGAGGCGGCCGCCAATTCCGGCTTCTTCTCGACCGGCCAACGCTGCACCGCCTCCTCGCGGCTGATCGTCACCGAAGGCATTCACGACAAGTTCGTCGCAGCACTCACCGACAAGCTGAAGACGCTGGTCGTCGACAACGCCCTGAAGGCCGGCACTCATATCGGCCCTGTCGTCGATGAGCGGCAGTTGAAGACCGATACCGACTATATCGATATCGGCAAGTCGGAAGGCGCCAAACTCGCCTTCGGCGGCGAGGTGATCTCGCGCGACACGCCCGGCTTCTACCTGCAGCCGACGCTGTTTACCGAGGCGACCAACCAGATGCGGATTTCGCGCGAGGAGATCTTCGGGCCTGTGGTCTCGGTGATCCGGGCGAAGGATTACGACGAGGCGCTTGCCATTGCTAACGATACGCCGTTCGGCCTTTCGGCCGGCATCGCCACAACCAGCCTGAAACATGCGACGCACTTCAAGCGCAATTCCGAGGCCGGCATGGTGATGGTGAACCTGCCGACGGCAGGCGTCGATTTCCACGTGCCGTTCGGCGGCCGCAAGGGTTCGTCCTACGGTCCGCGCGAGCAGGGCAAGTACGCCGCCGAATTCTACACAACCGTCAAGACCGCCTACACCCTGGCTTGAGACAAGTGCGATAACCCGGGCCATACGAGGCGATCCGGCGATATCCTGAAGGATAGAGACTATGAAAAAGAAAGCGGAATGGCCGCGCAGGCTGAGGTCGCAGGAATGGTACGGCGGTACGAGCCGCGATGTGATCTATCATCGCGGCTGGCTTAAGAACCAGGGTTATCCGCACGACCTGTTCGACGGTCGGCCGGTGATCGGCATCCTCAACACCTGGTCGGATATGACCCCGTGCAACGGTCATCTCAGAGAGCTCGCCGAGAAGGTCAAGGCGGGCGTATGGGAGGCCGGCGGCTTCCCACTTGAGGTACCGGTGTTCTCAGCATCCGAAAACACCTTCCGTCCGACCGCGATGATGTACCGCAATCTTGCGGCGCTTGCGGTGGAAGAGGCGATCCGCGGCCAGCCGATGGATGGCTGCGTATTGTTGGTCGGCTGCGACAAGACCACGCCATCACTTATCATGGGGGCCGCTTCCTGCGACCTGCCGTCGATCGTCGTCACTGGCGGCCCGATGCTGAACGGCTATTTCCGTGGTGAGCGCGTCGGCTCGGGCACGCATCTGTGGAAGTTTTCCGAAATGGTGAAGGCCGGCGAGATGACGCAGGCCGAATTCCTCGAGGCGGAAGCCTCGATGAGCCGTTCGTCGGGCACCTGCAACACCATGGGTACCGCCTCCACCATGGCTTCCATGGCCGAGGCGCTCGGCATGGCGCTTTCCGGCAACGCCGCGATCCCGGGCGTCGATTCCCGCCGCAAGGTCATGGCGCAGCTGACAGGCCGGCGTATCGTGCAAATGGTCAAGGACGACCTGAAGCCCTCCGAGATCATGACGAAGCATGCCTTCGAAAATGCCATCCGCACCAACGCGGCCATCGGCGGATCGACCAATGCCGTCATCCATCTGCTCGCCATCGCCGGCCGTGTCGGCATCGATCTTTCGCTTGACGACTGGGACCGTTGCGGCCGTGACGTGCCCACCATCGTCAACCTGATGCCGTCGGGCAAGTACCTGATGGAGGAGTTCTTCTATGCCGGCGGCTTGCCGGTGGTGCTGAAGCGCCTCGGCGAGGCGGGCCTCCTGCACAAGGATGCGCTGACGGTATCAGGCGAAACCGTCTGGGACGAGGTCAAGGACGTCGTCAACTGGAACGAAGACGTTATCCTGCCGGCCGAAAAGGCGCTGACAGCTTCGGGCGGCATCGTCGTGCTGCGCGGCAACCTCGCGCCGAAGGGCGCGGTGTTGAAGCCTTCGGCGGCTTCGCCGCATCTGCTGGTGCACCGGGGCAGGGCTGTCGTGTTCGAGGACATCGATGACTACAAGGCCAAGATCAATGACGATAACCTCGATATCGACGAAACCTGCATCATGGTCATGAAGAACTGTGGGCCGAAGGGCTATCCCGGGATGGCCGAGGTCGGCAATATGGGGCTGCCGCCGAAGGTGCTCAAGAAGGGCATCCTCGATATGGTGCGCATTTCCGACGCCCGCATGTCGGGAACGGCCTACGGCACCGTCGTGCTGCACACATCGCCGGAAGCGGCGGTCGGCGGGCCGCTCGCGGTCGTGAAAAACGGCGACATGATCGAGCTGGATGTGCCGAACCGTCGGCTGCATCTCGACGTTTCCGAGGAGGAACTGGCACGGCGGCTCGCCGAATGGCAGCCGAACCATGATCTGCCCACATCCGGTTATGCCTTCCTGCATCAGCAGCATGTCGAAGGGGCCGATACCGGCGCCGACCTCGACTTCCTCAAAGGATGTCGCGGAAATGCGGTCGGCAAGGACAGCCACTAGCGCGGTTCAATCCATAACGAGAAAAAGGCGGGGCACCACCCCGCCTTTTTCTTTGCACTTGTTCAATGCGGAAATGGCCCTATATTCCGTATAGATGTACAGGAGATATAGTCATGTCCAAGACAGTCGGCGCGGCCGAGTTCAAGGCGAAGTGCCTAAACCTTATCGACCAGATGGGGAAGGACGACGAATCTATCGTCATCACCAAGCGCGGCAGGCCGGTTGCCGTGCTTTCGCCGGCACGTGACACGAGCGGACGCAGAAGTATCATCGGCGCGATGAAGGGCAGCGTATTGCGCTATGACGATCCGCTATCTCCGGCTGCTGAAGCAGAAGATTGGGACGCCGTTCGTTGATCGTCATCGACACGCATATCCTCGTCTGGGCAATGCAGGACGATGCGCGCCTCGGATCACAAGCCCGGCGCATCATCGACGAGATGACGGAGAAAAGCCGGATTCTGGTTTCGGCGATTACACCTTGGGAAATCGCCTTGCTTGTTCAGAAGGGACGCCTGGCGCTCGGCGACGATGTCGGTCGATGGATCGATAGCGCATTGTCTCTGCCCGGTATCCAGCTCGCACCGATTGAGCCTTCCATCGCGATAGACAGTGGTCGGCTGCCTGGCGAGTTTCATGCCGATCCCGCCGACCGCATCATCGCTGCAACAGCCCGTTTTCACCGCGTCCCGTTACTTACGGCCGACCAGGCGATCCTCAGCTACGGCGCGCGCGGGCACCTCCAGGTTCTTGCAGCGGGATAGGCTTTGGGTGGAGCCGTCAGTTGCTGTCTTGGGACGGGGCCATGGTATCCGGCGGCCCAAAACAATCCTGCTCTTGCCGTTTGAGACCGCCATGCTGCGATCCTCGTTGGCACCATGTTCGAAGAGCGCACGGATCGCCGCCATTTGCGGCCAATGAAAAATTGACGAACGGCAATTATGACGTGCGCCACACGCCGGAAGCAGGCGGAATTTCGGGACCGTCCGTCTCTATATTCAAGTTCATGTTGGTTTCGGGGGGCTCGGCGGCTATTCTATCGGCCGTTCGCAGGGTGCGGTAAAACTATCTGTACGCTCCGCTCAGCTCTGGCTCTGGCTTTGCATTTGTCCGCCGTCCTCGACCTTCACGGTGACCGACAGCGTTTCGCCCGGCGTGCCGATGCGCATGCCTGAAATCGGCGCGGCGTCGCGATAGCAGAGACCGGAGGCGACTCTGATGTAGCGCGCATCCGGGCAGATCTCGTTGGCGGGATCGAAGCCGACCCAGCCGAGGCCGGGAATATGGGCCTCGGCCCATGCATGGGTCGCAGCCTGTTCGATCTTTTCTTCCATCATCAAATAACCGGAGATGTAACGCGCCGGCACCTGCAGGGCGCGGGCGGCGGCGATGAAAATATGCGCATGGTCCTGGCAGACACCGCTCTTCTTCTCCAGCGCCTGTTCGGCCGTCGTCTCGGTGTTGCTGGTGCCGGGTTTATAATCGACCGTCTGGTGGATTGCTGCCATCAGCGCGTGCATACGGGCGAGCTCGTTATCGCCACCGACGTCCTTGATCAGTTCCTTGACCAGCTTGCCGCCCTTGGTCAATGGCGTGTCGCGCAGGAAGAGCCAAAGCGGGCAGAAGCCGGTATGCGGGCCGGTGACGCCGTTGTTGTCCTCCGTCTCGACCTCGCCTTCGGCAAGGATGCGCGTCACATCCTGCTCGCCTTCCAGCGAGACCAGATTGACGTGATTGCCGTACTGGTCGTCATATTCGACTTCTGGCGTGGCGCCCTCGACGTTCAGCGCCCAGCCGAGCACTTTCTGAGCGGGGCTGGTCGGCGGCGTCAGCCGCAGCCTTTGCAGCGAGAACTGAGTCGGTCCGTCGTAGCGGTATTCGGTGAGGTGGCTGATCTTCAATCTCATATTGTTATCCGCTTATGCATAGAACCGGTAGCCGTCGGAAATTTCCGCGCCGAGCTTGTTATTGCGCGAGACGAAATCCTCCAGGAACTCGTGCAAGCCCTGATCCATGATGTCCCGGATCGCCCTTGTCTGCAGTGTCTTGCGGATTGAATCCGCGGTATCGTGGGCGGGAAGCCGCTCCTCGTAATCCTGGGCGAGATAGCCGAGATTGCTGACGATCTTCTCGTAGCAATAGGCAAGCGAGCGCGGCATCTGGACATTGAGGGTCAGGAAGTCGGCGATGTTCATCGCCCGGTATTCGCCGTCATAGGCCCAGCTATAGGCGCGGTGCGCTGAGACCGAGCGCAGAATCGATTCCCACTGGACGTTGTCGAGAGAGGAACCGACTGATGAAACCGAGGGCAGCAGCACGTAATATTTCACGTCGAGAATGCGGCTGGTATTGTCGGCTCGCTCGATGAAAGTGCCGATGCGGGCAAAATTATAGAGCTCGTTGCGCAGCGTCGAACCATGGAAGGCGCCGCGGATGAGGCCGGCGCGGCGTTTGATGACATCAATCACCTCTGGCATTTCGGCCGCCTTGACTCGCTTTTCGAGCAGCGACTTCAAGTCGATCCAGCATTCGTTGGTCGCCTCCCAGGTCTCCCGCGTCAGCGCCGTGCGCACCATACGGGCATTGTTGCGGCCGGAATCGATGCAAGACATGACGCTCGACGGATTGGTGCGATCGCGCAGGAGATAGTCGATCGCGTCGGCGTTGGTCAGCTTGTTGTGGCCTTCGTCATAAGCCTCGCGCACGCCCGCACTTTGTAGAACGCCATCCCAATTGTCATCGCCGGTGCTGCTGCGGGTCAGCGACATGCGCAACCCCGCATCGATCAGGCGGGCTATATTTTCGGCGCGCTCGATGTAGCGAAACATCCAGTAGAGGCCGTTTGCTGTTCTTCCGAGCATCAGTCCTCCAATACCCAAGTGTCTTTGGTGCCGCCGCCCTGGCTGGAATTGACCACCAGCGAGCCTTGCTTCAGCGCTACACGGGTGAGCCCGCCCGGAATGATCTGTACCCTGTCGGATACAAGCACATAGGGGCGAAGGTCGACGTGGCGCGGAGCAATGCCTTTGTTGACGAGGATGGGCACGGTGGAGAGCGACAGCGTCGGCTGAGCGATGTAATTGTTCGGCTTGGCCTTCAGCTTCTCGGCGAAATCGGCGCGCTCCTTCTTCGATGCGGTCGGGCCGACCAGCATGCCGTAGCCGCCCGAGCCGTGTACCTCCTTGACGACGAGGTCTTCCAGGTGTTCCAGCACATATTTCAGGCTGTCGGCTTCCGAACAGCGCCAAGTCGGCACGTTTTCGAGCAGCGCCTTGCGGCCGGTATAGAATTCGACGATCTCCGGCATATAGGAGTAGATCGCCTTGTCGTCGCAAATGCCGGTGCCTGGCGCATTGGCGATGGTGATGTTGCCAGAGCGGTAGACATCCATGATACCGGGAATGCCGAGCGCGGAATCGGAGCGGAAGGTCAGGGGATCGAGGAAGTCGTCGTCGACGCGGCGGTAGAGCACATCGATCGCCTCGTAACCGCGTGTCGTCCTCATCTTCACCTTGCCGTCGATGACGCGCAGATCCGCGCCCTCAACCAGTTCGACGCCCATCATGTCGGCGAGGAAGGAATGCTCGTAATAGGCGGAATTGTAAATGCCCGGCGTCAGCACGGCGACGCGCGGCTTGCCCTTGCAGCCGGGAGGGGCGAGCGAGGCGAGGCTCTGACGCAGCAGATAGGGATAATCCTCGACGCGCTGCACCTTGTTCTCATGAAAGAGCTCGGGGAACATCTGCATCATGGTTTCCCGGTTTTCCAGCATGTAGCTGACACCGGAGGGCGTGCGCGCATTATCCTCCAGCACGTAAAACTGGTCCTCGCCGGTGCGCACGATGTCGGTGCCGACGATGTGGGTGTAGACGCCGCCGGGCGGTCGGAAACCGATCATTTCGGGAATGAAGGTGACATTGTTCTCGATCAGCTCACGCGGAATGCGGCCGGCGCGGATGATCTCCTGCTTGTGGTAGATATCGTCGAGAAAGGCGTTCAGCGCGATCACCCGCTGCTCGATGCCTTGCGCGAGCCTGCGCCATTCGCGGGCGGAGATGATGCGGGGAATGATGTCGAAGGGGATGAGCTTTTCGGAACTGTCGGCATGGCCGTAGACCGCGAAGGTGATGCCTGTCTTCCGGAAGATGTTTTCCGCATCGCGGGACTTGGCAATCAGATGCGCCCGGTCTTGGCTGTTGTACCACTCGAAGTATTTGTCGTAAGGCGGGCGCGGACTTTCGTCCCCGGTAATCATTTCATCAAATGCCAAAAGCGCGGCTCCCCTTTTTGTTCATTTGAATACAACGCAAATGGCAATGCAAGAACCATGCGCAGTTCGAGGAAAAGATTTTGCGCTGCGAGAAACGGGTGAAAATCTGGGCATTTTAAGTGATGCAGTGCGGCATGATGGATGGGTGATCCCGAGGCTTGCGCAAAATCTGAGCATGTGATCGCTTTTCGTTCGGGCAAGACGGTCGAATATGGTCACGCGCGTAGGCGCCCCGCCGCCCTCCCTCCTTGGTAAACGCCGGCTGGCGCGACCGCCCTGGGTCTCTGCCATCAGCGAAATTTCAAATAAACATCAACGCTTCGCCTTTGACGGCAGCCGCCGGGTGGGGCTATCAGCACGGCGACCCTTCTCTCCCGAGCCGCCCCATGTCCTTCGATCGCCTTGCCCCCGCCGTTTTCGTCCTACTCTGGTCCACGGGCTGGGTAGTGGCGAAATATGCCTCGCTGCATTCCGAGCCCTTCACTTTTCTTTCGATACGTTACGCGCTGTCGGCGGCGGCATTCCTGGCGCTCTGCCTGGTGGTGCGGGCGCAATGGCCGAAAAGTCGGGCGACGGCGCTACGCGCCATCTATTCCGGTTTCTTCCTGCATGGCTTCTATCTCGCCGGTCTCTGGTGGGCCATCGCCAATGGCGTGCCGGCCGGCATATCGGGCATCATCGCGGCGCTGCAGCCGCTGCTGACGGCAATGGCAGCTCCCATCCTCATCGGCGAGCGGCTGCAGCAGGCGCAGAAACTTGGCCTTGCCCTCGGTTTCATCGGCATTGCCATTGCCATTTCGCCGAAGCTGCTCGGCCCAGCGACCGCCGATCTCACACATGCAGCCCTGCCGCTGGCGATTAACCTCGTCGCCATGGCGTCCGTCACCTACGGCACGCTCTATCAGAAGAAGCACCTGCAATCCGGCGACCTCAGAACCATCGCGACTTTGCAATATATCGGCGCGCTGATCCTCACCCTGCCGCTTTCGCTGATGTTCGAGCATCAGCATTTCGACGGCACCGAGCAGGCCTATGGCGCGCTCGCCTGGTCGGTCTTCGGTCTGTCGATGGGCGGCGTCGGGCTGCTGCTTCATCTGATCCGCCGGGGTCAGGTGTCGCGCGCCGCCTCGCTGATCTACCTGATGCCGCCAACGGTCGCTCTCGAAGCCTTCATCGCCTTTGGGGAGCCGCTAACCCTGCCGTTGATCGTCGGCACCGTGGTGGTGGTGACCGGCGTCTATCTCACGAACCGCAAGGCGCTCAGCCAAGACCGGCCCGCGGCGGCGTAGATAACAAAAAGGCCGGAAGATCCCCCGGCCTTTCCGCTTTTTCAGTCGTTCAACTATCAGGCGCGTTCGCGGCGCTGGCCGCCGCCGTTGCGGGAGCCGGAGCCACCGCGACGATTTCCGCCGTTGCCGTCCCGGCGCGGTTCGCCGGCCTGGGCCTGCTGCGGGCCGCGGTCTTCGCCATGCTTGCGGGCCGGACGGCCATGGGCGTGGCGGCTGTTGCCGCGGTGATGGCCGCTCGGTTCGCCATTGGCGTGGGCAGGACGCTGCGGCTTTGCCGAGGGGCGGAAGTCGGAGGTCGAGGCCAGATCGTTGTCAGGACCGAGATTCGGGGCCGCTTCGCCGCGGCGCTGGCCACGGAAATCCTCATTGCGGCCGGTCGGGCGCTCCGGACGCGGACGACGCTCTTCGCCGCCGGCGCGGACTTCGCTGCCTTCACCTTCGAGGCGCGGGCGGCGTTCCTGACGGCTGCCGCGATGCTCCGAACGGTTCTGGTCGCCGCGGCCTTCGCCGCGACCCTGACCTTCGCGACCCTGGCCGCCATTGCGATTGCGGTTATTGCCGTTGCCATTGGCGCGACGGGGCGCGCCGTTCATGTTTGCCGGAGCTTCACCGCTGGCGACAGTGATGTCGATGCCCATCAGGCGCTCGATATCACGCAGCAGCCTGGCTTCATCGGGAGCGCAGAAGGCGATGGCGATACCGTCGCGGCCGGCGCGCGCGGTGCGGCCGATGCGATGGACATAGGCGTCAGGCACTTCAGGCAGATCGTAATTATAGACGTGGCTGACAGCAGGAATGTCGATGCCGCGGGCGGCGACGTCGGTGGCAATCAGCGTCTTGATGCTGCCGTCGCGGAAGGCCTTCAGTGCCCGCTCGCGCTGACCCTGGCTCTTGTTGCCGTGGATCGAGGCGACGGAATAGCCGATGTTTTCGAGATGCTTCATCAGCTTCTCGGCACCGTGCTTGGTGCGCAGGAAGACCATGGCGCGGCCATCGGGGTTTTCGGTCAGCGACTTGCGGAGCAGCTCCGTCTTGTCGTTCTTGCCGGCGACGAAATGCACGTACTGCTCGACCTTGTCGGCAGCCTTACCTGGAGGCGTGACTTCGACCTTGACGGGATCGACGAGATATTCGCCGGCGAGATCGGCGATCGCCTTCGGCATGGTGGCCGAGAAGAGCATGGTCTGGCGCTTTTTCGGCACCATCTTGGCGATCTTGCGCAGATCATGCACGAAGCCGAGGTCGAGCATCTGGTCGGCTTCATCGAGCACCAGATAGCGAACCGCAGTCAGCGTGATCGCGCGGCGATTGACGAGGTCGAGCAAGCGGCCGGGCGTGGCAACGAGAATGTCGGTGCCCTTTTCGAGCTGAAGCTGCTGCTTGTTGATCGAGACGCCGCCGACGACGACATTGATGCGCAGCGACGACTTGCGGATGAACTTCTTCAGGCTCTCGGCGATCTGGTTCACCAGTTCGCGGGTCGGCGCAAGGATCAGCGTCCGCGTCGTGCGGTTGTCGGGACGCCGTTCATCGGCGAGCAGCTTTTCGATCAGCGGCAGGCCGAAAGCGGCGGTCTTGCCGGTGCCTGTCTGGGCAAGGCCGATCAGGTCGCGGCCTTCGAGGAGGAGGGGAATGGCATGTTCCTGGATCGGCGTCGGCGTTTCGATGCCGAGCTGGAACAAAGTAGCGACGATCGGCTTGGAGACACCAAGCGATTCAAAATTAGTCAAGGTATAACCTTTCGGGGCGCCACAATGACTATCGCCGGAACGCACCATGCGATCCGGTTTCATTCTGGCGTCAAGAACCCCGCGTGAAGTGGGAACTTGTGAGTTGGAAAAAGCTTTCCAGCGCTTCTGGCCGCTCATGGGAGTGCGGCGCTCTATCGAAATGCGCTTTTGTCCCTTCTTCCTGCGTCTGTATTTTTCAGCAGGGGCACGCTCACGCGGCGGCCGGAAGGGTGAAAGCTGACCCGCATTTGGGCTAGTTCGCGTGGAAAGTCAAGTGCAGTGCACAAGAAAGCCTCAAGCTGGGTCAGGTGAGGGCATGACGAGGACGAAGCTTTGCGATGCGGTCTCCGCGCCATTGACGAGGATGGCGATGCGATGTTCGCCGGGATAATAGCGTCGCGTGGTGATCGGCCGCATGGCGTGGCGGCGCCCAATTGTATGGCTTTGCCCCGGAGCGAGCATTATCGCCTTGCATTTGAAGACCTTGGGTGAGAGCGAACCGTCGCTCTTCACATGGTGAATGGCGTAGTCGATCATCAGTGACTGCGCTCGCTCGCCGGCGTTTGTCACCCGGATTTCGAAATCCAGCCCTTCGCCGAACATCACCTCTGCATTCTGGAGCCGCAGTTCGCATTCGAGCGAAGCGGTGGCGGCGAAGCCGAAATTGACGAGCGCCTGCGCGTGGCCTTTCTTCAGAAGTGTACGCGAGGCATGTTTCAGCAGCCAGCGGCGTTCGGATGAAGCACCGTCGATATGACTAGCGACGAAGGCGGCGACCAGGTCCGGGTGATCCTTGGCGACGTCGTTCAGGCTGTTGGCCACGGAGCGGCGTACATATTCCTCCGGATCATCCATCAGCGCAGTCAGGATGGGCAGGATCGGTGCCGGATCCTTGACGAGTTGCGGCAGGCGCATCGCCCAGGGCAGGCGCGGCCGCGTTCCCTCGCTCGCCAGCCGTCGCACATGCTGATCGGGATCGTCGACCCAGCCGGAAATGATCGCCAGCGCGCGCTGCTGGTCGCGGTGGATAAAGGGGCGGATGCCGAATTCGGCAGTGAAATGCGGCGTCAGCGCCTTCAGGACATCGAGGCCGAGATCGAAATGATCAAGGCCGCGTGCGGCGATGAACTGATTGACCGGCAGCAGCATCCAGCCTGTCAGTCCAGGCTTGCTTTCCGAGGGGAGGCTTACCTTCAGAATGGCGGCGGCCTCCGGGAAATTGTCGGGAAGCGTTGAGAACAGCGCGTCGCGGATCAGGGCCGATCGCTCCATCAGTTCCAGCGCCTGAAGGCCACCGGTCGCTAGCGTCACGAAGCGGCCCTTGTCGAACGACGGGGAATTGCCGGCGATTCGATCGGCCATTTCGGCGATCAACGCTTCATGCAGCAGGTTCTTGAGCGGTTCCGGCATGCTGATCCTCCTTTGCGCCGGGGACGGATTGGACCGGCGCCGCCGGGAGGTCAAGCGGCGCCGGATGCGATTTCTTCTATTCCGTGCAGACTTTGACGCGGTAGGGGTCGCCCCAATCGTCGTGTCGCCATTCGAGGTGGCAGTAGGACGGCCGGTAATAGGTCCGGTAGACCGGATAGGGGCGATAATAGGGGTAAGCAGGATAGACCGGGTAGGCGGGACGGGCGGCCTCCGACAGCAGAGCGCCACCGACGACGCCGGCTGCAAGGCCGCCCCAGAAGGCATCGCGTGGACGGGCATCGGCAGTGGTGGCGGTGGCGAGCGAGGCGCCGGCAAAGGTCAGGGCGATCAGGCCCGTCGCCATGGTCTTATGAAGAACGGACATGCTATTTTCCTTTCATGGGCATGGCTTCCATAAAGCCATGCCGAGACTCGGCCCGGATCGCGGCAGCGCAATGGCCGCACAAGCCGTTTCGGCATTAAATTTTCGTCATGATTTCAACGGATCCCAACGTCGAAAGAAATTATTGCCGGCGTCCTTTCAGTCTCGTGCAAGCCGGGGCTGGTAATCTCGGATTATCTTCAGCTTGGTGAGCCGGCTTGTAAAATTCCGCTGTCGAAATTTATGGTTAAAACCTTGTTAAAAGCCTTGGCGTTATAGTTTTTGTAGTCGATATTTCGTTCATTGCGGGAGCGATATTTTTGAAATCAGCCGGGGAACTTCTGGAGTTGGCTTGCCGCCGGATCGCTGATCTGGATACCCCGGCCTATGTCAAGAATAGCGAGCTGCGTTATATCGCCGTCAACGAGGCCTATGCCCGTTTCCTCGGCCGCGAGATCTCCGATTTCATCGGCAGGCGCAGCCGCGAGCTTCTCGACCGTCCTGAAGAAGAGGATCGTGAGGACAAGGAGCGCCGCGCACTGGTGTTCGGCACAGAGGAAAACGCCATCTGCTTTGATGCGGCCGGCCTCAGCCATGAGCGTATCCAGATCGAAAGCTTTTCGCCATCGCCGGAGCGAGCCTATGTGCTCGGCATCTTCGAAGTGCGCGAGACGCCACGCCGCGCCCTTGGAGACGGGAAGGGCGCCGACGATCATGGCCTTGCCGGCGATTTCGCCCGCGTGCGCGAGGCGCTGGAAAAGCTCGACCACCCGATCGGCATTTTTGCCGAAGACGGCCGGCCTCTGGTCATCAACGCCGCCTATCGCAACGGCGAGAAACCCGTAGCCCCTACCGATTCGAGCTGGCACGCGAGCGTCGACGAACGAGACCTGCTGCGCACCATCATGGAGGATCTGCCGGTCGCAGTTTTCGTGCGCGACGAGAAACATCACCTCGTCTATGCCAACCAGTATTATGAGACTTTCAGCGGCCACCAGCGCTCGCGGGTGCTGGGAATGACCGAATATGAAATGTTCGGGCCGGAGGGCGGCGAGGCGATCTACCAGGAAAACCGGCTGTCGCTGGAACAAGACCTGTCGCAGGAGCTGGAAGGCGTAATGCCGAGCAAGGATGGCCGCATCCATCCCGTGATCTCGCGAGTCAAGCGTGTCGTGACGGCGGATGGGCGAGCCTATGTCGTCGGCTCCTTTTCTGACATTTCACCGCTCAAGGAGCGGGAGAAGGCACTGATCGAAGCGCGGAAGCAGGAAGAAGTGCTGCACCGGGATATCGAGAATATTCTGCGCTCGCTGCCGGTCGGCGTGCTGATCCTCGATAACGATCACCAGATCCTCTACGTCAACGACGAATTCTACAGCATCTGGGAGCTGCCGCTCGACGACCCCTTTGACGGGCGCCCCTTCATCGACGTCATCCGTCGCAATTATGAGCTCGGTCGCTACGACGGCACGCAGACACCCGAGGAAATCTACGCTTTCCGCAAGCACCTGTTCGAAACCGAGGAGCCCGAGCCGATCGAGCTCGGCTGGGCGGGCGGCAAATCCGTCATCTTCGATAGCCGCCGTATCTCCAACGACCGGATCCTGCTCACCTATGCCGACATCACGGCCGTGCGTGAGCGGGAAAATGAAGTCCACGAGGCCCGCGCCGCGCTGGAACAACTCGGCGAGATGATGCGCGACGCGACCCATGCCATGCCACAGGGCCTGGCCATCGTTCAGGACGGCATTATCAAGCTGTCCAACGAGGCGCTTTCTGACATCTTGCAGATTCCGGCCACCTATCTCGAACCCGGCGAGGGCTGGATTGGCATGTTCGAATTTTGCGCGGCGCGTGGCGATTTCCACGATGCCGCCGCCGAAATCCTGCAGGGCTGGCGCGACAATATCGCGGCCAGGCTGCCGATTTCCACCGTCTTCCATGTCGACGGCGAGCGATGGGTGAACATGGATGCGACGGTCAGCAAGGGGCAGCACTGGGTGGCGCTCTTCACTGACGTCACCGAGCTGAAGAGCCGCGAGGAGGAACTGCGCCAGCTGCTGTCGCGCGCCGAAGCCGCCGATCGCGCCAAATCCGAATTCCTTGCCAATATGAGCCATGAGATCCGCACGCCGATGAACGGCGTGCTTGGGATGGCGGAACTGCTTGCCAAGACCAATCTCGATACGCGCCAGAAGACCTTCGTCGACATTATCGTCAAATCCGGCAATGCGCTGCTGACGATCATCAACGACATCCTCGACTTCTCGAAGATCGACGCCGGGCAGATGAAACTGCGCAAAACCGCCTTCGATATTACCGAAGCGGTGGAGGATGTGGCGACACTCTTGTCCTCGCACGCCGCCGAGAAGAACATCGAACTCCTGGTGCGGGCCGCACCCGATTTGCCCGCAGCCGTGATCGGCGACGCCGGGCGGTTCCGCCAGATTGTCACCAATCTCGTCGGCAATGCCGTCAAGTTCACCGAGCGTGGCCATGTCTTCGTCGATGTCGGCTTCGAGCCGGCCGCCGGCGGCGAGATCATGGCGTGCATCCGTATCGAGGATACCGGGATCGGCATCCCACCGGAGAAGCTCGAATCGGTCTTCGACAAATTCTCGCAGGTGGACGCCTCGTCAACCCGGCGGCATGAAGGAACCGGCCTCGGTCTTGCGATCACCGCCGGGCTGGTCGACCTTTTCGGCGGTTATCTCAACGTTGAAAGCGAATGGGGCAAGGGCTCCGTCTTCACCATCAACCTGCCGTTTGCGGTGGCTGCCGCTCGCCCTGAGCCGAAGCCGTTGCCGATCAACGTGCAGGGTGCGCGTATCCTCGTCGTCGACGACAATGAAGTGAACCGGCGAATCCTCACCGAGCAGCTGTCTCTCTGGGGCTTCGACGGCGTGGCCGCCGAGGGCGGCGGCACCGGGCTTGCGATCCTGGAGGCGGCGGCCGGTCTCGGCATTATCGTCGATGCCGTCGTGCTCGATTATCACATGCCCGATATGAACGGCGCCGATGTCGCGCGCCGGTTGCGCGCCGATCCCCGCTTCGTCGAACTGCCGATCATCTTCCTGACGTCGATGGATATTTCGGGCACGGAGAAGGAATTCGCGGCGCTGAACGGCCATGCGCATCTGATGAAACCGGCGCGCGCCAACGTGCTGCGCAACACCGTCGCCGAGGTGGTGCGCGCCAGCCGCGTCAAACAGGCCTCCGAGGCCGAGATCGCCCGGCTGCAGACGGAAGTGGCCGTGCCCGCGCCGGCGCCCGTGCCGCAGAAGCGGGCCGCTGAATTCGTCGACGTGCTCGTCGCCGAAGACAACGAGGTCAACCAGATCGTCTTCACGCAGATCCTGCAAGGCACGGGTCTTTCCTTCCTCGTCGTCGACAATGGCGAGGAAGCGGTCGCCGCCTGGGAGCGGTATACGCCGCGCATCATCATGATGGACGTCTCGATGCCCGTCATGAACGGCCATCAGGCGACGCAGACGATCCGCGAACGGGAAAAGGGACAAGGCCATCGAGTGCCGATAATCGGCGTCACCGCCCATGCGCTCGAAAGCGACCGCGAACTGTGCCTCGATGCCGGCATGGACGACTACATGTCGAAGCCGATCAGCCCCGAACTGCTCGAGGAAAAAATCCGCCAGTGGCTCGGAACGAGCGAGCAGCAGCCGGAGCGCACCAGCTACTGATTTGAACCTTCGGAAAACAGGATGCTCTCGAAATCCTGGGCGCCGTTGAGGATATGCAGGATCTCGATACGATCCTCGCCAACGCGATAAAAGATCAAATAGTTGCCGTAAGGACGGCGGCGAACGCCGGTGCGTTCGTAACGTGGAACCAATGAAAAACCGTTCGGCGTTTCGGCCAGACGCTCACACCGTTCCAGCAGTTCTTGAATGAAGCTTGGCGCCCGCTGCGGATTGTCCTCAGCGATATAGTCGCCAATACGTTCGAGATCCGCCTCCGCCTGGGCGGTGATGAGGACGATCACGAACGGCCGTCATATTTGGCCGCAAGGCGGGCGGCGACATCGCTGATGGGCTTGAAGCGACCTGCTTTCGCGTCGGCGATCCCCTGGCTGATTGCCAGATCGAGCGCCATCAACCGTTTTTCCCGCTCCTCGACAAGCCGGACACCTTCCCGCAGAACTTCACTGCGAGAGTTGTAACGCCCCGATTTCACAAGTTCGTTCACATAGTTTTCGAGTTGCTGTCCAAGATTCGCGCTGCTGGCCATACTGGTTCCTCTCGGACTATTATCGCACAGAGTGATAACTGTTAGCAACTCAGCCGTTTGAATCGATCGCACTTGCCCGAGTTTACTTGATGCCGCAGAGCATTTCGCGCTTGCCGGCAAAGCCCTTGCGGCGCTCGACGGCAAAACCTGCAGCGATGAGATTGCGGCGCACGAAGCCGGCCGCCGCATAGGTGGCGAAAGTGCCGCCGGCTGCGCTTTTCTCGCAGACGAGCCGCATCAGTTCTTCCGACCACATATCGCTGTTGCGCGACGGGGCGAAGCCGTCGAGATACCAGGCGTCGAAGCCGGGTTTGGCCTCTGCAACGCCATCGAGTGCGCGGCCGCAGATCACGCTGAGCGTCGTCTGAGAATCGAGGTTCAGCGAGACGGTGCCAGCAGGCGCTTGCGGCCAAGCCGCCGTCAGCGATCCGCGTTCGACATCGATCTCCGGCCAATGCGACAGCGCCCTGCCGATTTCTTCGCTGCGCATCGGATAAAGTTCGAAGGAGATGAAATGCAGGTGCTGGCCGTTCGCACGATGGAGCTTCCATTGCCGCCAGGTTTCAGTGAAGTTCAGGCCGGTGCCGAAGCCGAGTTCTCCGATCTGGAATCTCTGCCGCCCATTCCAGCGCTCCGGCAGGCCGTTGCCGGCGAGAAAAACGTGGCCGCATTCCAGCCGCCCATCGGTCTGGCAATAAAAATGATCGCCAAAGGCGGTGGAATAGGGCATATCGCCGTCGCGCCATTCGAGCGGCTGCGGCGCGCCCGCGCCAATCTGATCGGGGTTCACGTCTGTCATGGAAAAAGCCGATAGTCCTCAGCCGGTCTCAGGTCAATCGTCCTTAGAATTGCTGATTGTCGGCGGCGGCATCATGGGGCTCTGGGCGGCCGTCCATGCCGAACGCCGGGGCATCCGTGCTCTAATCGCTGACGCCGGCAGGTTGGGCGAAGGTGCAAGTGGTGGCCTGCTCGGCGCGCTGATGCCGCATATGCCGGACCGGTGGTCGGAGAAGAAGCAGTTCCAGTTCGATGCGCTGGTCTCGCTCGAAGCCGAAATCACAGCGCTCGAAGCGGAGACCGGGCTTTCCGCCGGGTATAACAGGTCCGGACGGCTGATCCCGCTGCCGAAGCCGCATCTCAACAAAATAGCGCGTGGCCATTTTGAGGACGCCGAACGCCATTGGCGGGCGGGTGACCGCCGCTTCCACTGGCATGTGCTCGACGGCCTTGATATGGACGGTTGGATCGAGGCGTCTGCCGGCGAGAGCGGCTTCGTACACGACACACTCGCCGCCCGCGTTGCGCCCCGCTTGCTGATCGCAGCGCTCATCGCCTTCCTGCGGCGGGCAAAGCATGTTCGCGTCCAGGAGAATGCGGCGATTGCCGGCCTCGACCCCGATCGCGGCATGGCCGAAATAAACGGCGAAACCATCGTTTTCAGTCACTGCATCCTGGCCGCCGGCCATCAGTCCTTTCCGTTGTTGCAGGTCCTGACGCCGGGGCTGAAACAGCCGCTCGGCCAGGCGGTCAAGGGGCAGGCAGCGCTATTGAAAGCCGATATCGACCCGGCGCTGCCGACGATCTTCCTCGACGGGCTCTATGTCGTCGCGCACGAGGGCGGGCAAGCGGCAATCGGCAGCACCAGCGAGAACCGTTTTGACGACCCGACGTCGACCGACGCCCAGCTCGATATGCTGATCGAGGCGGCGCGCGGCATCGTGCCATCTCTTCGCGACGCCCCCGTTGTCGAGCGCTGGGCCGGGCTTCGCCCAAAGGCGATAGACCGGGATCCGATGATCGGCCGCCATCCCGAACATCCACGCCTGATCGCGCTGACCGGCGGCTTCAAAGTCAGCTTCGGCCTCGCCCACCGGCTGGCGGAGGCGGCGATATGTATCGCAGACGATGCAGACTGCGGATTTTTGCTGCCGGAAAGCTTCGCAATCTCAAGCCACATCGCGGCGGCTTCACGTTAAACGTGAATTAGGCGCTGCTTCGTTTCGTTATTCTGTCATGCAAATCACCTATCTGCTTGCGCATCGACAGCGCCGGATCTGAACGGCGCTTACTTCCTTGATGGAGGAAATTGCATGCGCTATGCCATTTGCTTCACGCCTCCGGCGAGCGACCTGTTGTCGCTCGTGGCCGCCAATTGGCTTGGCCGAAACGTGTTTTCGGGCGATATGATGGAGCCTCCGGCAGTTCGTGGCCTCGGTATTCACGAGATCGCCTTCCATACCGCCGTGCCCCGGCGCTACGGTTTTCATGGCGTCTTGAAAGCGCCATTTCAGCTGTCCAACGACATGTCCGAATCGCAACTCCTGCGCGATCTGATGCGTTTTTCCGGGACCTTCGTTCCCTTTCAGATTCCGCGTATCGAAGTCGCCCGGCTCGGCAATTTCTACAGCTTGCTGCCGAGCACGCCTTGCGAGCAGATCCAGTATCTCGCCTCGGCGATCGTGCAGGAATTCGATCGTTTCCGCGCACCGCTCAGCGAGGCCGAGATCGAACGCAGTGATCCGGACGGGCTATCGGCGGCACAGTTTGCCAACCTTCATCGCTGGGGCAATCCCTATGTGATGGAAGAGTTCCGCTTTCATATGCCGGTGACAGGCCTCGTCAACGCGATCGACATGCCGCGCATCGAGCCGGCGCTGCGGACGATCTTCGAGCCTGTCTTGAGTGAGCCGGTCACGGTTTCGAACGTGGCGCTGATGATCGAGGAGGGCACGGGCGGCCCTTTCCGCGTTCATTCGCTGCATCCGATGGGTAAGGTCAGCGCGCGCAGGATCGCCTGACGAACCAATGCCTCAAAGGTTGGCGCCGGAGCGCCGGCGTTCGGACAGAACTCCGTTGCGCAGTTTCCGGCTCGACATTCCGGCTACGGATGCTACCGTTTCCTCTGTCTTTTCAGAGGGTGATTTAATGGTATCCGAGACTTATCCGCGCAATCTTGTCGGCTATGGGCGCCTGACGCCCGATCCGAAATGGCCGGACGAGGCGCGTGTCGCCGTGCAGTTCGTCATCAACTACGAGGAAGGCGGCGAAAGCTCGATCCTCGACGGCGATGCGGCCTCCGAAAACCTGCTATCGGAGATCGTCGGCGCGGCCGCCTGGTCGGGACAGCGCAACCTCAACATGGAATCGATCTACGAATATGGTTCGCGTGCTGGCTTCTGGCGGCTTTGGCGGATGTTCACAGATCTCAACGTGCAAGCGACCGTCTACGGCGTGACGCTGGCGATGGCCCGCAACCCCGAGGCCGTCGCCGCGATGAAGGAGGCCGGTTGGGAGATCGCCAGCCACGGCTACCGTTGGCTGGAATACAAGGATTTTCCCGAGGATCTGGAGCGCAAGCATATCCTCGAAGCGGTGCGCCTGCATACCGAACTTACCGGTGAGCGGCCCTATGGCATGTATCAGGGCAAGCCTTCCGACAATACGCTTCGGCTGGTGCAGGAGGAGGGCGGTTTCCTCTATTCCTCCGATTCCTATGCCGACGACCTGCCTTACTGGGTGAAGGGCGTCGACGGGAAACCCTTCCTGATCATCCCCTATACGCTCGAAACCAACGACATGCGTTTTGCCACGCCGCAGGGCTTCAATGCCGGCGATCAGTTCTTCACCTATCTAAAGGACGCCTTCGACACGCTTTACGAGGAAGGCAAGGCGGGCAGCCCGAAGATGATGTCGGTCGGCCTGCATTGCCGCCTCGTCGGGCGCCCGGGCCGGGCGGCGGCGTTGAAGCGCTTCATCGAATATGTACTGAAGCACGACAAAGTCTGGATTCCGCGCCGCATCGAGATCGCCGAGCACTGGCACAAGCACCATCAGCCGGAAGCGCTGTGATGATGTCGCGCGAGGATTTCGTCTCCCGCTTCGGCGGCGTCTTTGAACATTCGCCTTTCATCGCCGAGCGCGCCTATGACGCCGGCCACGTGACGGAGCCACTGGCGGCAGCCGGTGTGCATGCGGCCCTTGCCGCCATCTTCCGGGCGGCAAGCCCGCAGGAGCGTCTCGGGGTGCTCTGCGCCCATCCCGATCTTGCCGGGCGCCTTGCCATCTCTGGCGATCTCACGGAAGACAGCCGGAAGGAGCAGTCCGGCGCCGGTCTCGACCGCCTGAACCCGGCCGAACATGCCCGCTTCACCGAACTCAATTCGGCCTATGTCGAAAAATTCGGCTTTCCCTTCATCATCGCCGTCAAGGGGCTTACAAAGGACGACATCCTGTCGGCGTTCGAAGCGCGGATCGGCAATGGCCGAGACGAAGAATTGGCGACCGCGGCCGCGCAAGTCGAGCGGATCGCGCTGCTGCGCCTGACATCGATGCTGCCGGAGGCTGAATGAAAGAGCGGCGAGCGATCGACTATCTCAATGAGATGTATGAGGCGGCATCCGAAGCGCTGACCTTCGTCGGCGGAATGGATGAGGCTGCGTTTACCGGGGACAAGCTCACCTTCAAGGCGGTTGTCTTTTGCCACTTCACCATCGGTGCGGCGGCGTCCCGCCTGCTGGTGACACATCCGGAATTTGCGACCGAGCATCCCGACTTGCGGTGGACGAAAATCTGCGGCACGGGCAACCGTATCCTCGACGATCTCTTCGATCTCGATCCCTCCGAGATCTGGGAGGCGACGTATCGCACACTGCCGGAGCTTCTCTCCGCGATCGATGCCATCCGTCACTGGCATGCGCAAGGCGAGTGAAGTCATGCCCGATTTTCTCGGCATCCGCCCGCTCACCCGATCCGCCTTTGCTCCCTTCGGCGAGGTGATCGAGGCCGATCCGGCCGCAATGCGGCTCATCAATGGCGGCACAACGGAGCGTTTCCATGCACTCGCCGCCACTGAGGCGACGGGCGAGGATGCGCGCGTCGTCATCAACCTCTTTCGCGGCCAGCCGCGTAGCTTCCCCTATGAAGTCACCATGATGGAGCGCCATCCTTTCGGCAGCCAGAGTTTCTCGCCGGTCTCGGGCCGTCCTTTTCTCGTCGTCGTCTCCGAGGATGAGAACGGCCGCCCGGGCAGGCCGCAGGTGTTTCTGGCGCGCGGCGACCAGGGGGTGAACTATCGCCGCAACGTCTGGCATCATCCGCTGATGGCGCTTGGCCAAGTCTCAGATTTCCTGGTCGTCGACCGCGACGGACCGGGCAACAATCTGGAAGAATTCTTTTTCGAAACCCCCTATATCATCGAAGAGCCAGCCCCATGACCGGACTGACCACGCATGTTCTCGACACCGCTCTCGGCAAGCCGGCCGAAGGCTTGAGGATCGATCTTTTCCAGCTCGACGGCGAGATTCGCAGGCATCTGAAGACGGTGGAGACCAATGCCGACGGCCGGGTTGATGGCGGCCCTATCCTCATTGGTGAAAATTTTCGAGCCGGTACCTACGAACTGGTCTTCCACGCCGGCGATTATCTGAGGGCCAGCGGCACGCCGCTGTCGCATCCCGCCTTCCTCGATCTCGTGCCGATCCGCTTCGGCATTGCCGACGTCACGGCGCACTACCATGTGCCGTTGCTGATATCGCCCTATGGTTATTCTACTTACCGAGGGAGCTAGAGCCTTTCCCGGTCAGATTGCAGCATTCTGCCGGAGCAGGTTTTCGTCGGGGCAGAGGCGATTGGCGAAGGGCATACTTCGTGGTAGGTCCGAGCCGATCGCCTCTGCCCTGGCGGAAAGATGCCCGGCCCTTCGGGTTGGCTGAAACGGGCCGGCTAATCGACCGGCCGGCTTGGCCGTAGAGCTTGGCTACGACGCGCGCCGGCAGGTCGACCATCCGACTCCGTTTGAGCCAACAGAATGCTTCAATCTGACCAGGAAAGGCTCTAGAAATGCGGTTTGCAGCAATTGCCGATATCCACGGAAACCATCTGGCGCTCGAGGCAGTGCTTGCTGATATCCGCGCGCAAGGCGTCGAGGAGTTCGTCAATCTCGGCGATTTCTTCAGCGGCCCGCTCGAAGCCGGCAGGACGGCAGACCTGCTGATGCCGCTCGGCCTGACGTCGGTCCGCGGCAATCACGACCGCTATCTGATCGAGCAGGATCCGGCCTCCATGCATGCTTCGGATGCCGCCGCCTACCGGCAATTGACGCCATCCCATCTCGACTGGCTGCGCGGCCTGCCGTCCGATACCGTTTATAGCGGCGAGGTCTATCTCTGTCACGCGACGCCGAAGGACGACAATCTCTACTGGATGGAATCGGTTTCGCCGGAGGGCTTCGTCTTCCTGAAGCCGATCGAAGCGATCGAGGCGCTGGCCGAAGGCATCGACCTGCCGCTGATCCTCTGCGGCCACAGCCACATTCCCCACGCCGTGCGGCTTTCCGATGGCCGCCTCATCGTCAATCCCGGCAGCGTCGGATGCCCGGCCTATGACGACGAGCTGCCCTATTACCACAAGGTGGAGGCTGGCCATCCGCTGGCGAGTTATGCCATTCTGGAAACGACGGCGGGCGGATGGACATGGCAGTTCCGAACCGTCGCCTATGACCACATGGCGATGTCGGCACTGGCCGCCGAAAGGGGCCGTGCCGACTGGGCGAGCGCGCTGGCAATGGGTTGGGTGAGATAGAGCATGATGCCGAAAATTGTGAGCAGTTTTCAGGCGACATCATGCTCTAACTGTTTAATTTAGAACAGAATTCAGATTTTATGCCGAACCGGCCTAAAATCATCCTGTTCTAGTCCAGACCCGCTTGCGCGGCGATCAGTCCTTCTTTGGTGCCGGCTTCGGCGCCGGAGGGATGATCGTTTGTGTCGGGGCTGCGGCCGGTATTGCCGGCTTTGCCGGGGCGGGCGTTGCCGGTCTTGCCGGTTTTGCTCCATCGAGATTTCCCAGAAGGGATGAGATGGCATCGTCGCCCTCGAAGCCGGCTTCCTTCAGCAATTTGTCGAGAATCGGTTTGTTCGCCTGGTAGGAGAGGAGCTGGCCGGCCAGTCCTTCGCCAAGCCCGATACCGTTTCCGCCGGTCGCTCCATTTCCGCGACCGAGCATGCCGCCGGTGTCGAATATCCTGATATCGGAGATTTTCTCGATCGGCTTGACCGCTTCGGCGAGCGCCTGCGGAATGATGCGGATCCGTTCGCGGGTGATCTCGAACTCGATGATAGCAGAGCTCAGCTTGTTGCGCGCGTCGTTGAGCAATGCCTCGCTCTCGGCCGCGGCCTTGCCGGTTTCGAGAATGCCCTTGGCCTTGATGATCGCCGCATCCGCCTCGGCGGTTGCGAGCGTCTTAATGGCTTCGGCCTGGTCGCTTGCCGCCTGTTTTTCGGCTTCGGCACCGACGGTGACGGCAGTCGCTTCCGTCTCGGCTTTCTTGCGTGCGTCGATGACGGCAATCTGCTTTTCGCGTTCGGCAATCTCGATCGCCTTGGCGGTGCCGACCTTTTCTTCTGCTGCTATCGCCAGCGCGCGGGCCGTTTCAGCCGCTGCCTTCGCCTCGGATTCTTCACGGCTCTTGTTGGCAACGGCGATCGCGCTCTCCTGTGCCACGATCTGGAGGTCACGCTTGGCTTCGGTTTCGCGTTGCTGGACGGCACGGGCGGCATCGATGTTGGCGCTTTCGCGAGCTTGTTTGGCAGATGCCTCGCGTTCGGCGATCGCCTGTTCGGAAGCGATTCGGGCTTCCTCCTCGGCGCGTTTTGCGGCCTGCTCCTGCTGCGCGGTTTCGGCGCGTGTCGCCGCGGATTTGTTGGCGATGTCTCGTTCCTGGCTGAGTTCGGCTTCCCGCTTGGTCCGCTCGATGGTCAGCGATTGCTGACGGGCCTCGAGATCCTTCTGGGCGATGGCGACTTCGGTGTCGCGAACGATCTCGTTTCGCTCCTTCTTGCGTCCCTCGGTGATGCGGGTCAATGCCGCGAGGCCCTGCGCGTCGAAGAAGTTGTTGGCGTTGAAATGCTTGATGTCGGTCTGGTCGAGGCGTGTCAGCGACACGGATTCGAGTTCGAGGCCGTTCGACTGAAGATCGGCGCCGACAGCTTCCTGCACGGCCTTGACGAAATCCATGCGCTGTTCCTGCAGCGCGTCGAGATTCATCGTCGCGGCCACCGAGCGAAGGCCGTCGACGAATTTCGCCTCGATCAGGATGCGGAGAGCCTCGGCGTCGTTGGTGCGGTTGCCGAGTGTCTGAGCTGCAAGCGCAATCGAGGAGGCATCGGGTTTCACGCGTACATAGAACTCGGCGCCGATATCAACGCGCATGCGGTCCTTGGTGATCAGTGCATCGCCTTCGCCGCGGCGAACCTCGAGCCGCAGTGTCTTTAGGTTAACCCGAGCGGTCGAATGGAAGATCGGCAGAACGACCGAACCGCCGTCGAGCACGACCTTCTGGCCGCCGAGACCGGTGCGCACATAGGCCTCGTCGCGGCTGGAGCGCGTGTAAAGCGAGGCGAGGACAAAACCGATGCCGAAGATCAGAACAATCCCAATGCCGGCTGGTAGAATAACGTCGTACATCATTGCTGCTCCCTGAAAGATTGATTGTCCGCATCGGCGGGGTCAACCGGCGCGGGAATGGCGATAAACACATTTGCCTTGTGATCGACTAGAAGTACCGAAGCGCCGATCGCGAGGGGACCTTCGCCCTTGGCGGCTCGGGCTCGAAGCACATGCCAGTTTCCATGCTGATCCTTGACGCGGACGCGGCCCGGCAGCCCCTGATCGAGCGGGCCGATCGAAACCTCGGCGGTCCGGCCGAGCAGGGCGTCGAGATCGACCGCATAGGTCTCGTCGTGTGGTACGATACGCGCCACGGTTCTGCTCGATGCCCTGACCATGGGGATGGTTGCCAGCGCGGCAGGTATGACGGCTATCAAGCTTGGCAGTGGCGCCCAGAAGGCGTTGGCGACGGCCTGCAACGCAAAGCCCGTCATCGCGAACAAGCCGAGCGTCAGCATCATGAGAATCAGCAGGGGAACACCGCCGAGATTGAGCCAGGAAAGGTAAGCCAGGATGCCGTCATGGCCATGAACCTCCGGCTTTCCCAGAAATTCCGTCATCGAAAAGCCCATGACCATCGCGAGCATCTCGATCGCGGTCAGGCCGACAAGGATAGTTGCGGCGATGGCGAAGGGCGCACATTCCGGTGAGAAAAGGAGCTCCATCGGCGCTACCGGTTATCCGCTTTGAAGCGGGCGAGGCGGGCTTCGATTGCCTGTTCGCGGTGCAACCGGTCGAGTTCGTCCAGTTCGGAACTATGGGCATGCTCGCCAGCGGGAACCCCGGTCAGCCGCGAGACCGCTGCGGCAGCGCGGGCGGCGTCCGGACCCGGTGCCGGCTGGCTTTGGCCGGTAGCGTGCTCGGGATGCCTTGCGATGCTGCGCTTGAAATCGGCAAGGCGAGCATCCGCCTCGCGGCGCGTGGCGAGCACGGCCTGCAGGGCTTTCTGGCCTTCGTCCACCTGTTCCCTGGCATCGGCCAGCGCCTTGTCGAGCGCTGCGATTTGGGATTCGAGATCGATCTGGCGGGCAACGCCGGCCTTTGCCAAGTCATCCCGCTGAGACGAGACGGCGAGGCGGATCTTGGAGTCGAGCGCGTTCATGTCTTCGACGATTTCGTCCCGGCGGCTCTGGATGCGGTATTCCTCCGCGCGAGCCTTGCCGAGATCGGTGCGGGCGTCTTCCGCTGCCGCATCGATCTCGCGGATCGCCTGTTCGATGACGGCGATCTTATTTACGCCTTCCGCCTTGTCGATCGCCGCATTCGCGATACCCGCGATCAGGCGACCCATGCGTGAGAGAATGCCTTCGTTCGTCATGTTTTCCTCCATCGGAGCGGAATTCGGCGTGACGCCGATGTGAATCTCGTAGCGATCCCGGCCCGAAACGAGGTAGGCCGGAAAAATACTCTCCCATCCCCGTGAATAACCCGCGACATCGTAGGGCACGGCAACGCGTCCGTGCACTGTGGCGATCGTCAGGTCCGAGGGCCCTTTGATGGCGAAGAGCTTGTCATCGAGCGGCAGATATGGCGGATCGGCGCTCACGCCGCGATTGGCGGCGAAATCGCGAAGGCCGAGTGTCACCAGCCGTGCTGGCAGGCTTGTCTGCTCGCGGACTGTTTCATAGGCAATCTCATGCAGGACGACGAGATTGGCGCCCGCCCTGTCGTGGATGAGTTCACTGAGGATGTCGATCATCCTCCGATAGGCGGCAACAGTATCGTCCAGCGCCTGCCGGGCAGAATCATCAGGCGCCAGCGTGTAGCGCAGTAGCGATGGGTGGGGTGTCTTGCCTGTGTTCGCCATGAAATAAAACATAAAGCACCGCTTTGGTGCTTTCAAGGTGCAGGGCTAAAAATGCAACCTATGTTTAACATGCAGTTGAAGGAGGAAGGCAGGGTCGATCAACCGAGACATTTCATGAGCTCCGGCTGGCGGCAGTGAAGCGGCGGCAGATCGGCTCCGCTCGCTACCGGGTGGCTGTGTGGGCCTCGCGAATACCGGCGCTGATGCGATTGATGATCGTCCATATGAGAAGTAAAGCCACCACCGCCCAAAGCCACGATGTCCATGCTGCAAACGTCCCACCGACCGCGACAAAGGTGCCGAGCGCGCCGAAAAGCACCGCACGGTCGCTTTTGCCCAGCGGCCCGTCGTAACGCCGGCTTGCGCCGACCGTTTGACCCAGAACGCCGGTAAATTCCGTCAGCGCCGAGAGGAATATGACTGATATCGCCGGCATCAAGCCGTTCGGATCGATGAGCGCGAACGGCAAATACAGGGCGACATCCGACACGACATCACCGATCTCGTTCAGATACGCGCCTAAAATGCTCTTCTGCCCATGTTCGCGCGCCAGCATGCCGTCAATGGCGTTGAGGCCCATGCGCAGGAGAAACCATATAGGCACCAGCAGGAACCAATGCGGAAGCGGGAGGACGCTCAGTAAAAGGCCCAATGCAACCGAGACGGCGGCGGCAACTGAAGTCACCTGATTGGCGGTGACGCCTCGCGCCGCGAGGGAGCGCACGAGAGGGCGAAGAATATTCTGAAACCGGGACTTCAATTGATAAACAGACATGCGACCTCAGTGGAATATCGTGGCGTTTGATCAGTCTATCTCGGCTCGGGCAGTGAAGATCGTCGTAGCTGTGAGGAAGCCCGCACTTTATATCGGTTCACGCATAGGACTTACATTTGCAACTAGACTTTTGCAATGAAAGCAAATCACTGTGCTCGCCAATGGATGAAATCTATCCACCTATCAGAATTGGAGAAGACCGTGCTGCAAACTGCCGATAGCGAGCAACCGTCCTCGACGGCCAGACCAATGCGTGAATCCGAATTCGCTTCGCATGACGGTACTCGACTGTTTTACCGGATGTGGCCCGCGACCGGGGCTTCCCCGAAGGGCGCAGTCATTCTTCTCCATCGCGGCCACGAGCATGGCGGCCGCGTCGCCCATCTCGCCACCGAGCTCGGCCTCGATGATTTTGCCTTCTACGCCTGGGACGCACGCGGCCACGGGCGTTCGCCGGGAGAGCGCGGCTATTCGCCATCCTTTGCGGCCTCGGCGCATGATCTTGATTGCTTCGTTCGCCATGTCAGCGAGACAAGCGGTGTTTCAGTCGAAGACATCGCCGTCATTGCACAGAGCGTCGGCGCGGTTCTGGCCACCACCTGGGTGCACGACTATGCGCCGCCAATCCGTGCGCTCGTGCTGGCCTCCCCAGCCTTCAGCGTCAAACTCTACGTGCCTTTTGCCAAGGAAGGCATTGCGCTCTGGGAAAAGCTCAAGGGGACATTCTTCGTTAACTCCTATGTCAAGGCGAGGTTTCTGACGCATGATCCCGAGCGGATCGCCTCGTATGAATCCGACCCATTGATCTCCCGGCCGATTGCCTCCAACATCCTGTTGCAGCTCTATGAGGCGGCGGCCCGCGTCGTCGGCGACGCCCGCGCCATTACGGTTCCAACCCAAATGCTGATCTCGGGGAGCGACTGGGTGGTGCGACAGGCACCGCAGCACCGGTTCTACGAAAACCTCGGCAGCCGAATCAAGGAACGGCATGTGCTTGCCGGCTTCTACCATGACACGCTTGGCGAAAAGGACCGCGCAATTGCGCTCGCCGAGATCCGCCGTTTTATCGATGCACGTTTCGCCGAGCCTCGGGCGCCTGTCGACCTTCGCACCGCCCATATCCAGGGCTATACCAAGGATGAGGCCGACCGGCTTGCGAGCCCTCTGGATGCCACATCTCCACGCGGCATCTACTGGGCGCTCAGCCGTCTCAACATCAGGCTCGGCGCGCTGGTGTCCGAAGGCATAAAGACCGGGGTCAAGACCGGTTTTGATTCCGGCTCGACGCTCGATTACGTCTACGAGAACAGGCCGCGCGGGCTCGGTCCCGGCGGGCGGTTGATCGACAAGGTGTTCCTCGAGGCGATCGGCTGGCGCGGCATCAGGCAGCGCAAGCTGCATTTGCAGGAACTAATCGACCGCGGGCTGCTGCACCTGAAAGCAGCCGGCCGCAGTACTCATATACTCGACATAGCGGCCGGGCACGGCCGCTATGTCCTTGATGCAATCGAGACCGCTGCCGCGCGTCCCGATAGTGCGCGGTTGCAGGACTATTCCCCGGTTAATGTCGATGCCGGCCGCAACAGCATCGCCGCGCGGGGACTGGGCGATTTCGCCAGTTTCCGCCAGCAGGATGCCTTTGACGGCGAAGGGCTGGCTGCAATCACGCCGGCTCCAGATCTCGCGATTGTCTCCGGCCTTTACGAGCTGTTTTCCGACAATGCGATGATCGCCGCTTCGCTCGGCGGGATGGCCCGCGCGATGCGGCCCGGTGGTCTGCTCGTCTACACCAACCAGCCATGGCATCCGCAACTGGAGATGATCGCCCGAGCCCTGACCTCGCATCGCGGCGGCGAGGCATGGGTGATGCGGCGGCGGACGCAAGAGGAAATGGACCAGTTGGTCGCGACAGCCGGTTTCCGCAAGATCGAACAGCGCATCGACCAGTGGGGCATTTTCACCGTCTCGCTGGCCGAGAGAGTCTGAGGGCAAAGCGTGGAGAAGGCACGTTCAACTTTTTCCCAGACAGCGCTGGTCCCGAAGCGGGCAGCGCTCTGGCTCGCCTTCCTGGCGCCGTTCTTCTATCTGAGCTACGGCGGCGCCAATTGGCTGGCTTCGCAACGCGCTGATGTGCCGAACGTCGCCTTTGTATGGGAAAGCGCCATTCCTTTCCTCGGGTGGACGATCATTCCCTATTGGTCGATCAATCTATTCTATGCACTCTGCCTGTTCATCAACACGACGCCGCGCGATGTGGATAGGCTGGCGAGGCGTTATCTGACGATCCAGATAATAGCCGTCGCCTGCTTTATCGCGTTTCCCCTCGAAGCGACCTTCGTGCGGCCGGCAACGAGCGGCCTGCCTGGTTTCATGTTTGCCGTGCTCGGCGGCTTCGATAAGCCGTTCAACCAGGCGCCGTCGCTGCATATCGCGCTCTTGGTGGTGATCTGGGACCATCTGCGCGGCCGGTTGCCGCGCAAGGCACGGCTCCTCTGGCACCTCTGGTGCTTCCTGATCGGTGCCTCCGTGCTGACGACGTGGCAGCATCACGTCATCGACATACCGACCGGCATGCTGCTCGGCTTTTTTGCCGCCTGGCTTTTTCCGCGGGGTGCCGGTTCGCCTCTTGCGAGTTTTGCGATGAGCGGCGATCCAAAGTCGCGCCGTCTCGGCATCTATTATCTATGTGGTGCCGTCGCATTTCTCGGCCTTGTAGCGCTCTTCACGCCTCTATCGGCGGCAGCGCTGTTGTTGCTCTGGCCGGCTGTTGCGCTGGCGATCGCCGCGCTCGGATATTTCGGCGCCGGCCCGCAGATATTCCAGAAACGCGTCGATGGCCGGGCCACGCTTGCCGGCCGCTGGCTGCTGGCACCTTACCGGCTTGGCGCTCTCATCAATATTCGGCTCTGGACCCGGAAAATGCCGGCTTCTGTGGCGATCGCCGACGGCGTCCATCTCGGTCGTTTTCCGCATCGCCACGAGGCCAACCGTTTTGCCACGGTGATCGACATGACCGGCGAACTTCAGCGCCCGAGCGGGACGCTCGCGCGCTGGTGCAGCTTTCCGACTCTTGATCTTACAGCCCTCGACAAGATCCAGGTGCTCGCCGCGGCAAACCTCATCGAGGTTGCGCGCCAGCAGGGACCGGTTCTCGTCTGCTGTGCGTTGGGCTTCCAACGGAGCGCCTGCGTCATCGTGCGTTGGCTGCTCATCAGCCGACGTTGCGAAGATCCAGCCGAAGCAGTGCGGCTGATCGAACGGGCGGGGCGGCGTGTTCATCTGCCTGCAGAAAGTATCCACGCCGTGACGGAGGGCTTGCAATGACGCAGTGGAATGCCGCGGCCTCGGCGGCTGCGCGAAGTCTCGGCCGCAATTCGATCTGCTGCGGGCTGGTAGCGCTGCTGCCACTGATTGCCGGCCCGATCGCCGTGGGATATCGCGGCTTCGTTCCATCGCTCGGCTGGCTCTTGATGCTCGTTTTCTGCGTGATGGTCCTTGCGCTGGCGGTCCATCTCCTCTTCGATGCGCTGCTGTTTCGCCTTGCGTCGAGCCACGAGACAGAGGCCGCCGGCCTTGCCGCCGTCGACGACCTGTTGTCCCGGATGCAGCTTCGCAAGCCTGGCGGGGCGCCGCCTGGCTTGGAGAGGCGGATTGCTGGGTCGCGCCGCATCGTCTGGCGGCAGCGTTTTGCCCTCGCCATCTGTCTGGTGATTTTCGCGATCCTTCTGTTCGATGCAAGCGACGGCCTGCCGCTATGCTGAATCGCATGCGGTCGATTGCATGATGGCTGGCTCGTGACTCTTCTAAGTTGGCTTCTCAGGCAGGTTTACTGCCGTCCGGCGATGATCGACGAATTCACATCGTTAATGTCGCGCTTGCCGCAGAGCGCCATGGTGATGTCCATCTCCTTGCGGATGATGCCGAGCGCTAGCGACACGCCTTCTTTGCCCCTGGCGCCGAGACCGTAAAGGAAGGGGCGGCCGATATAAGTGCCCTTGGCGCCGAGCGCCACGGCCTTCAGCACGTCCTGGCCGGAGCGGATGCCGCCGTCGAGATGGACCTCGATGCGGTCGCCGACGGCATCGACGATCTTCGGCAGCATGCTGATCGAGGAGGGGGCGCCGTCAAGCTGGCGGCCTCCGTGATTGGAAACGACGATCGCATCGGCGCCGGTGTCGACGGCCGCCTTCGCATCCTCCGGATCGAGTATGCCCTTGATGATCAGCGGGCCGCCCCATTGTTCTTTGATCCAGGCGACATCGGCCCAGGATAGCCGCGGGTCGAACTGCTCGTGCGTCCATGCGGCGAGCGAGGCAATATTGGAGACATTCTTCGCATGGCCGACGATATTGCCGAAGCTGCGGCGCTTGGTCTGCAGCATGTCCAGGCACCAGAAAGGCCGGGTCGCCATCTGCCAGACATGTTTCGCCGTGAATTTCGGCGGCGCCGACAGGCCGTTGCGCAGGTCTTTATGCCGCTGGCCGAGGATCTGCAGATCGGCGGTCAGCACCAGCGCCGAGCATTTGGCGGCCTTGGCGCGGTTGATGAGGTTGAGGACGAAATCCTTGTCCCTCATCACGTAGAGTTGGAACCAGAAAGGGCGCGTCGTCACCGAAGCGACGTCCTCGATCGAGCAGATGCTCATCGTCGAGAGGGTGAAGGGAACGCCGAACTCCTCGGCGGCGCGAGCCGCCAGCATCTCGCCGTCGGCATGCTGCATGCCGGTCAGGCCGGTCGGCGCCAAGGCAACCGGCATCGACACTTTCTGACCGATCATCGTCGTTGCCAGCGTGCGGTTGGTCATATCGACCATCACCCGCTGGCGCAGCTTGATCTGGCTGAAATCGCTCTCGTTCGCCGCGTAGGTCGATTCCGTCCAGGCGCCCGAATCCGCATAGTCGAAAAACATCTTCGGCACACGGCGCTGTGCGAGCTTTTTCAGGTCAGCGATGGTGAGCGGAGCGGCCATGAATTGAACCTTCACATCTGAATGCGGCCATCGGCCATAACATGGATTTGGCGGGAGCGTTATGGGAAATTGGCCGTGCCGGGCTGCTTTCACGGTGCAAATTCGAGAGTAAAAGGGCGTGTCATCGAAGCCCCGCCTTCAACGCAACACCGGCCACATAGGTCTCGGCGATCGCCCGGTCGTCACCCATCGTCTGCAGCAGGAAGAGTTCCTCGGGCAGCGTCTTCACCACTTCCATCTTCAGCGCCATGGCGGGTGTTGCCGTTGCATCGAGAACGACGAGATCGGCCTCGGTGCCGGGTTCCAGCGTGCCGATCCGGTCCGCCAGCGACAGGGCCTCGGCATTGCCACGCGTCATCAGGTAATAGCTTTCCAGCGGGTTCAGCCGTTCGCCGAGCAACTGCTGGATCTTGTAGGCTTCGTCCATCGTCCGCAGCATCGAATAGCTGGAACCGCCGCCGATATCGGTCGCCACGCCGATACGGACCGGTTTTTCACGCCGCGCCAGCGCCTTCATCGGAAACAGGCCGGAGCCGAGGAAGAGGTTGGAGGTCGGGCAATGCACGGCGACGGCGCCGGCCTCGCTCATCGCATCCGCCTCACGCTCGGACAGGTGTATGGCGTGGCCGAAGAGGCTTTTCGGCCCGAGCAGGCCGTAGTGGGCGTAGATGTCGGTATAGTCGAGCGCGTCGGGATAGAGTTCGCAGGTGAATTTGATCTCGTCGTGGTTTTCGGAAAGATGCGTCTGGATGTGCAGGTCGGGGAATTCGCGGGCAAGGGCTGATGTTGCTTCCATCTGCGCCGGTGTCGAGGTGATGGCGAAGCGCGGGGTGATGGCGACGTGATTGCGGCCCTTGCCGTGCCAGTCCGATATCACCTGTCGGGTCTCGTCATAGCCCATCTCGGGCGTGTCGAGCAGGCCCTGCGGGGCATTGCGGTCCATCATTACCTTGCCGCCGACCATGCGCATATTGCGCTTCAGCGCCTCGGCGAAAAAGGCGTCGGCCGAGGTCTTGTGCACGGAGCAATAGGCGACCGCCGTCGTCGTGCCGTGGCGGATCAACTCGTCGTAGAAATGCGTGGCGATCCTTTCGGCATGCGCACTTTCGACGAATCGGCATTCCTCGGGAAAGGTGTAGGTGTTCAGCCATTCGAGCAGGTTGGCCGCATAGGAGGCAATCACCTGCATTTGCGGAAAATGCAGGTGCATGTCGATGAAGCCGGGCATGATCAGATGCGGGCGGTGGTCGATCTCGGCTGCGTCCGCGGCTGCCTTTGCCTTGACGTCGGCAAAGGCGCCGATTGCCGCGATCAGCCCATTCTCGATCAGCAGGCCGCCATCCTCCTCGAAGAGATAGCTTTGGCTGTCGGTAAGGCTTAGCGGCGCGCGATGGAAGGAAAGCAGGCGGCCGCGCAGGAGTGTCGTCGTCATTGTGTCTTGCCTTCGACTGCGCTCTCGAACCAGGCGACGAGCAGCTTGCGTTCATCCGGCGTGATGTCGGTGATGTTGCCGGGCGGCATGGCATGGCTGCGGCCCGCCTGTATATAGATCTCGCGGGCATGGGCGGCGATTTGCGCGTCGTTTTCGAGCATCACGCCCTTCGGCGGCCGCACAATGCCCTCATAGACCGGCTCGGCTGCATGGCACATGGAACAGCGCGTCGAGACCAGTTGCTTGACGGCGGGGAAGTGCGGGTCACCGGCGAATTGCTGGAAGGCAGGCGCGACCGCTGCGGCATCCGTTTCGCCGGTTAGCAGCTTCGGCACAGTCGAAAGCCAAATGATCAGGATGAAAAGGATGACGGTGACGATCCAGGTCCAGGTCGGCCGGCCTTTCCTCGCATGCGTCGTGTTGAACCAGTGGCGGATGGTGACGCCCATCAGGAAGACCAGGGCCGCGATCACCCAATTGAACTGAGTACCGAAGGAGAGCGGATAATGGTTCGACAGCATGAAGAAGATGACGGGCAGCGTCAGGTAGTTATTGTGTAGCGAACGCTGCTTGGCGACCTGCCCGTATTTGGGATCGGGAACCCGTCCGGCGATGAGGTCGGCGACGACGATCTTCTGGTTCGGAATGATGATCATGAAGACGTTGGCCGACATGATCGTCGCGGTGAAGGCGCCGAGATGCAGGAAGGCGGCACGGCCGGTGAAAAGCTGCGTATAGCCCCAGGCCATGAAGACGAGCACGACGTAGAGCACCGCCATCAGTCCCCAGGTGTTCCGCCCAAGCGGCGACTTGCAGAGCAGATCGTAGGCGACCCAGCCGAGGGCAAGCGATGCCAGTGAGATCAGGATCGCGACGGGCGGGCTGATATCGAGCACGTGCCGGTCGATCAGGAAGAGGTCGGCGCCTCCGTAATAAACGATGCACAGCATCAAAAAACCGGAAATCCAGGTGAAATAGCTCTCGTATTTAAACCAGGTCAGGTGCTCCGGCATCTGTGCGGGCGCCACCAGATATTTCTGGATATGATAGAAGCCGCCGCCATGGACCTGCCATTCCTCGCCATAGGCGCCGGCTGGCAGATGTGGGCGCTTCACCAGTCCGAGATCGAGCGCGATGAAATAGAAGGACGATCCGATCCAGGCGATCGCGGTAATGACATGGAACCAACGCGCCGCGAAGGCGAGCCATTCCCATGCTATGGCATATTCATACATCGAGTTCCCCTATCTTCCTCCGACTCGTGACATTGCGGAAATTTTGGCGGGGAGGGAAGAGGAGATTGAAGAACTGCACACGCGCAACGACCGGCGCGGCCAAGGAGCAATGGCAGAATCGCCGCGCCCGTCGAGATCTTCGGCCGTTTTGCCGAAGTTACCGATCGCGGTCGGATCACCGATCTTCTGTCGCGTGCCTAAAAGCTGCCGAGAAGGCTGTGCATTATCTCTGACTTATACTGAATCTGCTAATTCAGCAGATCTTGAACTGCGACGACTCGATTACAGTTATTTTTGCAGGCCGCCGGAATAAAATAAGAACCGTTAGATCATCGGCGGCGCATTCATCGACGGAGAAGATGCCGATGCGCAGTATTCTGACGTGTGTGATGATTGCCTATGCGTCGTTGGCGACGGCTCACGACGCACCCTCGGGGTGGAGTTACGACCCCTATTGTTGTAACGGCGACAGTCATAATGGCGATTGCCAGATGATCCCATCGAAAAGCGTGGCAGTGACGCCAGGCGGATATCGTGTGACGCTGCTGCCGGGCGACCACCGGATGGTCACGCATGCTCATGTCTTCCTGCTGCCGATGACGAAGGCGATGCAATCCGGTGACAACGACTATCATCTCTGTCTGTTCCCGAACGAGGATACGCCGCGCTGTTTCTACGCGCCGGAGATGGGATATTGAAGGCGGGACCGCAGGACCGGACCCAGCTCATGAAACGGGTCCGGCGTGCGATGCTCTAATTTCCGGCTGCCTTCATCTCCTCAAGGATCCAGTTGCGGAAAGCCTTGATCTTCGGCACGTTGCGACGGTTTTCGGGGTAGACGAGCCAGTAGGCCTTGCCGTCGCTGCGGGTCAGTTCGAAGGGCTGATAGAGCCGGCCGAGCGCGATCTCGGCGGCATAGAAGGAAGGATGAAGGATGGCGACGCCATGGCCGGCGATTGCCGCGTCAGCTTCCACTGCCTGCGAGCCGAGCTGGTTGCGCGGGCGCCGATCGAGATCCGTCTCGGTGACGCCTGCTGCCTCGAACCATTGTTTCCACCAGATGTCGCCGGCGTCGAAGAGATCGAACTTCAGAAGATCGCGCGGCTCCCTGATGCCGCCTGCCGTCTCCGCCAGCTTCGGGCTCAGCATCGGCGTGAACTCCAGACCCATCAGCCGGTGCAGCGTCAGCCCCGGCCAGTTGCCGTCGCCCCAGCGGATGCCGACGTCGATCTGCTCGCGGGCGAAGTCGATGATGTCAGAGCTCGCCTGAAAGCGCACCGCGATTGCCGGATGCTTCAAGTGGAAGGAGCCGAGGCGCGGCGCCAGCCATTTCGAGGCGAAGGTATGGGTCGAACTGATCGCGAGCGTGCCTTCGACGCTGTCGCGCGCCGTCGCCATCGCGTCGTGCAGCATGGCAAAGGCTTCGGTCACCTTCGGCGCCAGCCGCTCACCGGTCTCAGTCAGTGCGATCTGGCGGGGACGGCGCAGGAAGAGCGGCTCGCCAACATTCTCCTCCAATAGCTTGATCTGATAGCTGACGGCCGTCTGCGTCATGCCGAGTTCATCGCCTGCCTTGGTAAAACTTCCAAGCCGGGCAGCGGCCTCGAAGACGCGCAGCGCATTCAGCGGGAATTGCTTCGACAGTTTCATGGATAAGTTCTCTTGATGCAGGCAGACGGTCGTTCGATTGGAATTGCAGCATTTTTGGCGGCAAACTGCAACTCATACCATCAATCTATCGAGGTGATCTCATGGACTGCCATGTTATCGAAGAGGGCCGGCCGCAGCAGAGAATCCAGATTTTCCGGCGTCTTGCCGGCTGGCTGGCAAGCGGCGCCGATCGTTTCCGCCGTCTACCTCGGCTCGATCTCAATGCGGCGCCCGATCGCGTCAAGCGCGATCTCGGTTTCCTCGACGGACGCGATCCCTACTACGAAGACGAACGCATGCGGTAGGCGCCGAGCGCCGTCAGGATCTCGGCGGCGGTCATGGCGGCGATCACCTCAGGGCGCTTGTCCCTGACTGCCGCGCCGCCGATCGGCAGCGTCAGCCGCTCCATCCAGCCGAGCTCTCCGCCGCCTTCACGGGAAAGCCAGCTTGCGAAGGTGGCGCGCTTGGTGGCCGAGCCGATCATGCCGGTATAGGCGAGGTCGGTTCTCTGAAGCGCCTCGCGGGCGATGAGGAAATCCAGCGCGTGGTCGTGCGTCAGGATGACGACCGCGCCGCCGGCCGGAATATTCTTCACCAGCGCTTCCGGCATCGGCATGAGCCGCGCCTTCGTCTTGGAAGGCAGGTTGGCGAGTTCCTCCCGCCGCGTCTCGACGACCGTCACCGACAGCGGCAGCGGCGCAAGGGCTGTTGCCAGCGACCGGCCGACATGGCCGGCACCGAAGAGATAGACCTCCGGCAGACGCTCGACCTCACTGGTTAGCCTGGCCTCGATTTCTTCGGCAACCGCCTGCGTCACCCGGCGAAACCGCAACTGTGTGCGCCCACCGCAGCACTGACCGATGTCAGGTCCGAGCGGGATATCCATCTGCGCCATTCCGCCGGTTCCCGCGAGCATGTCCCGCGCATTCGCGATCGCCATGAACTCGAGCTGCCCTCCGCCGATCGTGCCCCATATGGCTTCAGCCGAGACGAGCATGAAGGTGCCGGCCTCACGCGGGGTGGAGCCCTGCGTGCCGGTGATATCGACGAGGATGCAGTCTGGCTGGGCGGCGAGGAAGGGGTAGATGTCGGTCATGGGTGGTTGGCCGATGGGTTCGCGGGTGTGTCACCCCCCTCTGTCCTGCCGGACATCTCCCCCACAAGGGGGGAGATCGGTATGAGGCAGCGGCTTCCCGGAACAGAGAAGTCGTGGCGCAGCGTCGGACTTTCGTGATGTAGCGGCAGGATAGCGAAGCGCAGAGCATTCCGTTTTGCTGATCTCCCCCCTTGTGGGGGAGATGTCCGGCAGGACAGAGGGGGGTATCGCTCACTCCAAGCTTTCTGTCCGTCCTGCTCAACCAACAAACCAGCCGGACGCGTTCGCATCTCTACACCCGCTTCATCCGCTCGACCGCCATCAGCACCCTCTCCGGCGTCGCCGGGGCGTCGAGCCTTGGGCAGACCTTGTAGTTGGCCACACTTGCTACCGCCATCGACAGCGCTTCCAGCACCGAGATCGCCAGCATCAAAGGCGGCTCTCCGACGGCCTTGGAGCGGCCGATGGTGGCCTCAGTGTTCTCGGACCATTCGGCAAGGCGCACGTTGAAGATCTTCGGGCGGTCGGAAGCGAGCGGGATCTTGTAGGTCGAGGGGGCATGGGTGCGCAGCCGGCCCTTGTCGTCCCACCAGAGTTCTTCCGTCGTCAGCCAGCCCAGGCCCTGCACGAAGCCGCCTTCGACCTGGCCCACATCGATCGCCGGGTTCAGCGAGCGGCCGACATCGTGGAGGATGTCGGTGCGGTCGATCAGATATTCGCCGGTCAACGTATCGATCGACACCTCGGTGCAGGAGGCGCCGTAGGCGAAATAATAGAAGGGTGTGCCGCGGCCGGCCTTGCGGTCCCAGTGGATCTTCGGCGTCTTGTAGAAGCCGGCGGCGGAAAGCTGGACGCGGGCGAAATAGGCCTGCTTGATGAAATCGGGGAAGGGGATCTCGATCTCGCCGACGCGCACGCGGTTCGGCAGGAAGGCGACGTCGGCGGCCCCAACATCCCATTTCTCGGCGGCAAAGGCCACCAGCCGTTCCTTGATCTGGCGAGCAGCGTCATAGGCGGCCATGCCGTTCAAGTCCGAGCCGGAGGAGGCGGCAGTGGCCGAAGTGTTCGGCACCTTGGCCGTCGTCGTCGCGGTGATCTTGACGCGGTCGATATCGAGCTGGAAGCTGTCGGCCAGCACCTGCGCCACCTTGGTATAGAGGCCCTGGCCCATTTCGGTGCCGCCATGGTTCAGGTGGATCGAGCCGTCCTGGTAGATGTGGACGAGGGCGCCGGCCTGGTTGAAGGCTGTCATGGTGAAGGAGATGCCGAATTTCACCGGCGTCAGCGCGATGCCCTTTCTGATATAGCGGCTGTCGCGGTTGAAGGCGATGATGGCGTTGCGCCGTGCCTGGTATTCAGCCGTTTCCTCCAGCTCCTCGACGACGCGGGCGATGATATTATCCTCGACCTCCTGGTGGTAGGGGGTGAGGGTGCGTCCGGAGCCCGGCTGGCCGTAGAAATTCAGCTTGCGGACATCAAGCGGATCCTTGCCGACGGCATAGGCGATCTCCTCGATGAAGCGTTCGGCGCCGAGCATGCCCTGCGGCCCGCCGAAGCCGCGAAAGGCGGTGTTGGAGACGGTATGCGTCTTCAGCGGCTTCGAGGTCAGATGCACATGGGGATAGAAATAGCTGGAATCGGCATGGAAGAGGGCACGGTCCGTCACCGGTCCCGAGAGGTCCGAGGAGAAGCCGCAGCGCGCCGCATAGGTCGCGTCGACCGCGTGGATACGGCCTTCGGCGTCGAAGCCGAGCTCATAATCGACGAGGAAATCATGGCGCTTGCCGGTGGCGCTCATATCCTCGTCGCGGTCCGGACGGAATTTGATCGCGCGGCCGAGCTTCTTGGCGGCGATGGCGGCAAGCGCTGCGAACTGATTTCCCTGGGTCTCCTTGCCGCCGAAGCCGCCGCCCATGCGGCGCACGTTGACGGTCACGGCGTTCGAGGGAATATCGAGCACGTGGCCGACAATGTGCTGGATCTCGCTCGGATGCTGCGTCGAGGACCAGACGGTGACCTCGTCGTCCTCGCCGGGGATGGCCACAGCGATATGGCCTTCGAGGTAAAAATGCTCCTGCCCGCCGATGCGCATCTGACCTTTCAGGCGCATGGCGGCATTCGTCATTTCCGTATCAGGCTCGCCGCGCCGCAGCGTCATCGGCGTGATGACGAGCGGGCCGCCATTGGCGAGCGCGCCATCAATGTCGCTCCAATGCGGCAGGTCGCGATAGTCGATCTTTGCCAGCAGTGCGGCACGGCGGGCGGCATCACGCGTCTCGGCGATGACGGCAAAGATCGGCTGGCCATGGAACTGAACCAAAGTTTCGGCCATCAGCGGCTCGTCATGACTGCCGTTGGAGCTGACGTCGTTGACGCCAGGGATGTCCTTGCCGGTGAAGACCCAGACGACGCCGGGATGCGCGGCGACCGCAGAAAGGTCGATGCTGAGGATTTCGGCATGCGCCCGGTCGGAGAGGCCGAGGGCGCCATGCAACAGACCTGCGGGCTCCGGAATATCGTCGATATAATCGGCGGTTCCGGTGACATGCTTATGCGCTGAATCATGCCGCAGCGAGCCGTGCATCGGGCCTGATATGATAAGCTTACGGTCTTCGAAGGTGGACTTATCCATTAGCGCCTCCCTGCCGAAAGGTTGCCCATCGCCGGTGCTCCCGGCGCTCGCGGCCTGATGCCGCTCGCCCCCTCATCCGCCCTACGGGCACCTTCTCCCCGCTGGGGAGAAGAGAGAGGAGCACGTGGTGCTGTCTCAGCGAAAATTCAGCCTTGATGGTTTGGCGCTGGCCCTGCGGCATGTCTCTTCTCCCCAGCGGGGAGAAGGTGCCGGCAGGCGGATGAGCGGGGCGGCTGGCGCTTACGATCGATTTTTTCATCACGCCAACTCCTCGAACCGCTTCAGCTCCGCCGGCGCGCCGACGGTCTCAAGATAGAACCGCGTCAACAGGTTCTTCGCCGTCAGCTGGCGGTATTCCGCCGTGGCACGCCAGTCGGTCAGCGGCTGGTAATCGGCGTCGAAGGCGGGGCGGGCTGCCTCGATCGTCGCTTCCGTCCATGGTTTGCCGATCAGTTCGGCTTCCACCGTGCGGGCGCGTTTCGGCGTCGCCGCCATGCCGCCGAAGGCGATGCGGATGTCGGTGATCATCTCGGCCTCGTCAAGGGTCAACAGGAAAGCGCCGAGCACGGCGGTGATGTCCTCGTCGCGCCGCTTGGTGATCTTGTAGGCGGCAAAGCGGCTTGATCCCGCCGGATAGGGCACGAAGACGCTTTCGACGAATTCGCCGGGTTTCCGGTCCTGCTTGCCATGGGCGATGAAGAAATCCTCGAGCGGCAGCGTGCGCGTGCCGTTTACGGAGCGCAGCGTCAGTGTTGCGCCGAGCGCGATCAGCGGCGGCGGGCTGTCGCCGATCGGCGAGCCGTTGGCGATGTTGCCGCCGATCGTGCCCATGTTGCGCACTTGCTCGCCGCCGATGCGATCGATCAGCCGCCCGAGCGCGGGGATTTTCTTGGAGGTTGCCTCGAAGGCCTTGGTGTAGCTGACGCCGGCGCCGATGGTGATGCCGTCTTCGCCTTCCGTGACCGACTGCAATTCGCTGAGGTGATTGATGAAAACCACCGGGCTCAGCCTGCGCATCTGCTTCGTCACCCAGAGGCCGACATCGGTCGCGCCGGCGACGATGGTCGCGTCGGGTTCCTGCGAAAGGATTCCTGCCAGCGCCTCCATGGAAGCCGGTACGATCAGCCGGTCTTCGCCATTCGTAATGCTGATGGTGCCGCTCGCCTGCATCGCCCAGAGCCGGGCGACGATTTCTGAACGCGTCCGCTGCAATGGATCGAAGAGCGTGCTCGGCCGCATCATGCTTACCTGCTCGGCGGCCCTGACGATCGGCTCATAGCCGGTGCAGCGACAGAGATTGCCTTGCAGTGCCTTTTCGATTTCCTGGCGGCTGGGCTTTTCCTTGGCGAGCCAGAGACCGTAAAGCGACATGACGAAACCAGGGGTACAGAAGCCGCATTGCGAGCCGTGGCAATCGACCAATGCCTGCTGCACCGGATGCAGCGCGCCGTCTCTGCCGGCCAGATTCTCCACCGTCACCACATGCGTAGCGTGTAAGGAGCCCATGAAACGGATACAGGCATTGACCGATTCATAGGTAAGCTTGCCATCGGCCAGCCGGCCGACGAGCACGGTGCAGGCGCCGCAATCGCCTTCCGCGCATCCTTCCTTGGTGCCCGTCAGCCGCCGCTTCAACCGCAGAAAATCGAGAAGCGTCTGGGTTGGCCTGACATCGGTGAGCGTGATGTCCTCGCCATTCAGGATGAAGCGGATACTGTCGTTCATGATATTCCCGGTTGTTTTTCCAATGGTTAAGCCGCTGTCCAGCCACCGTCAATCGAGATGTGCGTTCCGGTCACCTGCCGGGCGGCATCGCTGGCGAGGTAGAGCGACAGTGCGCCTATTTCCTCGGCCTTGACGAATTCATGCGTCGGCTGCGCCTTGAGGATGACCTCGCTCTTCACCTGCTCCTCGGTCATGCCGCGCGCCTTGGCGGTGTCCGGTATCTGTTTCTCGACGAGCGGTGTCAGTACGTAGCCGGGGCAGATGGCGTTCACGGTCACGCCGAATTCGGCAAGCTCCAGCGCCGCCGTCTTCGTCAGGCCTAATATACCATGTTTTGCCGCGACATAGGCGGATTTGAAGGGGGAGGCGACGAGCCCGTGGGCCGAGGCGATGTTGATGATGCGACCGTACTTCTTAGCCTTCATCAACGGGATCGCGGCGCGCAAGGTATGAAAGGAACTCGACAGATTGATCGCGATGATCTGATCCCATTTCTCTATCGGGAAATCCTCGATCTTCTCGACGTGCTGGATGCCGGCATTGTTGACCAGGACATCGACGCCGCCGAAGGTTTTCGCTGCCGTTTCGATCAGGTCAGCGATCTCGGCGGGCTTGGTCATGTCGGCCGGATGGTAGATCGCCCGTCCCTTCGATACTGATTCAAGCCGCCCGACGATCGCCTTGATTTCATCGGCTTTTCCGAAACCGTTGATAACGACGTTGTCGCCCGTTTCGGCGAAGGCAGTGGCGATCGCAAGGCCGATGCCGCTGGTGGAACCGGTGACGACGACTGTTCTGCTCATGCTGTTCTCCCTGAAATCACGATGCTGCGTTGCAGCGTTGGCTGCGAGGTTATGCCCAAAGCCGGCGGGCTGGCAATTCCGCTTTATTCGCTTTTCTCGCCCGCATCCGTGTCCTATTGATTTGTCACGACAATTGACATGCTGAGGGAGGGTTTTCATGAGCGGATATGTTCTGGCGATCGATCAGGGAACGACGTCGACGCGGGCGATCGTCTTCGATGGCGACATGCAGGTCGTCGGCAAGGGCCAGAAAGAATTTACCCAGATCTACCCCCGCTCCGGCTGGGTCGAGCACGATCCCGAGGAAATCTGGGATTCGGTCGTCTCCACCGTCCACATGGCGCTGCGCAATGCCGGGATCGAGGCTAGGGATCTTGCAGCACTCGGCATCACTAATCAGCGCGAGACGGTGGTCGTCTGGGAGCGCGAGACGGGCCGACCGATCCAGAATGCCATCGTCTGGCAGGACCGGCGCACGGCAAGCTATTGCGACAATCTGAAACGGCAGGATCTGGAGCGGCTGTTCACGAAGAAGACCGGCCTTATCCTCGATCCTTATTTTTCCGGTACCAAACTTTCCTGGATGCTTGCAAACGTGAAAGGCGCGCGGGCGCGCGCTGCTCGGGGCGATCTCTGCTTTGGCACGATCGACACCTTTCTGATCTGGCGGCTGACGGGTGGGAAGAGTTTCCTTACCGACGCCACCAATGCCTCGCGCACGCTGATGTACAACATTGCCGAAAACGCCTGGGACGAGGATCTGCTCGATATTCTGAGGGTCCCCGCCGCCATGCTGCCTGAAGTGAAGGATTGCGCCGCCGATTTCGGCACGGTCGATCCTGATATATTCGGTGCTGCTATCCCGATCCTCGGCGTGGCCGGCGACCAGCAGGCGGCAACCATCGGCCAGGCGTGTTTTGCGCCGGGCATGATGAAATCGACTTACGGAACCGGCTGCTTCGCGCTGCTCAACACCGGCGCCGACATGGTGCGTTCCAAAAATCGACTGCTGACCACTATCGCTTATCGCCTGAATGGCGAGACGACCTATGCGCTGGAGGGTTCGATCTTCATCGCAGGTGCTGCCGTGCAATGGCTGCGGGACGGGCTCGGCATCATCGGCAGCGCCGCGGAGACCAACGCGCTTGCCGGAAGGGCAGATCCGACGCAGGAGGTCTATCTCGTGCCCGCCTTCACCGGCCTCGGGGCGCCGCATTGGGATGCCACGGCACGGGGGGCGATCTTCGGGTTGACGCGCAACAGCGGCCCGGCGGAACTCTCCCGGGCGGCGCTGGAAGCTGTCTGCTATCAGACCCGCGACCTGCTCGATGCCATGCAGAAGGACTGGAAGAACGGCACTGACGACACGGTGCTGCGCGTCGACGGCGGCATGGTGGCCTCTAACTGGACGATGCAGCGCCTTGCCGACCTGCTCGATGCGCCGGTCGATCGCCCGGTGATCCTGGAGACGACGGCGTTGGGGGCCGCCTGGCTCGCCGGCAGCCGGGCAGGGGTGTGGCCGGACCGGGACGAATTTTCGGCGATGTGGAAACGGGATCGGCGGTTTGAGCCTGAGATGGACGAGAAGGTGCGGGCGGCAAAGCTCAAGGGTTGGAAGAGCGCGGTCAAACGGACTCTAAGCGAGGGGTAAGAGGCAGGCGGTGCCGCGATATAATTCCGCTCGTTCCCGGGAGATGCCCAGCTATTTCTGGGGCTACTGCGTCGCCGTATTCGGGAACATCACGAATTTCCGGTCAATAATTTTTTGATGCGGCCTGTCGGGTAAGCGGTTACTCCTTCGTCATTCAAAAAGAGGAGTGAGCGATGCTTTATGCAATCCTTTGTTACGCCCATGAGGAAACCGTCTTCGCCTGGACCAAGGAGGAGGAAGCTGCCGTCATGGAGAAACTCTACGCCGTGCAGGAGCCGCTTGCCGCATCCGGCAGGCTCGGCCCTGTCGGACGGCTGATGCCGACGACGGCTGCGACCACGGTGCGCAAGGGCAGGGACGAGCCCTTGGTCATCGATGGGCCTTTTGCGGAAACGAAAGAGGCGCTTCTCGGCTTCTACGTGGTCGACTTCGAAACGCTCGACGAGGCGATCGCCTTCTCGAAGCAGCTTTCATCCGTCAATCCAGGTTCCACCTCTTACGAAATTCGGCCTTTCTATGTCTTCAGGCCCGGAGATGCTTCATCATGACAGACATTGCCTGGATCGACCTCGCGCTTGCCTCTGCCCGCCCGAAGGCGCTCGGCGCGCTGCTGCGCTATTTCCGCAATCTCGATACCGCGGAAGAGGCGTTTCAGGAGGCGTGTCTGAGGGCGATCCGGACATGGCCGGAGAAAGGGCCACCGCGCGATCCCACGGCCTGGCTGATCTTCGTCGGACGAAACAGCGGCATCGATGCGGTGCGCAAGCGGGCGAAGATCCAGGCTTTGCCGGATGAGGACGTCATCTCCGATACCGAGGATGCCGAAAGCGACATCGTCGAGCGGCTGGACGATTCCCATTATCGCGACGATATTCTGCGGCTGCTGTTCATCTGCTGCCATCCCGATCTACCCGCGACCCAGCAGATCGCGCTGGCGCTGCGCATCGTCTCCGGCCTTTCAGTGCCGCAGATCGCACGTGCCTTCCTGGTTTCCGAGAGCGCCATGGAACAGCGCATCACCCGGGCCAAGGCGCGCGTCGCCAGGGCAGGTGTGCCTTTCGAAACACCGAGCCCGCAGGAGAGGGCCGAGCGGCTCTCGATCGTCAGCACGATGATCTACCTGATCTTCAACGAGGGCTACAGCCAGGCGGATCCCAGGCATGAGGCGGCTGCCTTCAGCGACGAAGCGATCCGGCTAGCTCGGTTGATGCTGCATATCTTCCCGTCGGAACCGGAGCTGATGGGGCTGCTTGCACTGATGCTCCTGCAGATCTCGCGCCGGCCGGCGCGCTTCAACGCCGGGGACGAGATCGTGCTGCTCGAAGATCAGGACCGGTCGCTCTGGAACCAACCCTTCATCAACGAGGCTTTAGCGCTGCTCGACAAGGCGCTGCGCCATCGTCAGCCCGCTCCTTATCAGATTCAGGCAGCCATCGCCGCTGTTCATTCCCGCGCAAAACGCGCCGAGGATACAGATTGGGTGGAGATTGATCTGCTCTATCGCGCGCTGGAGCGTCTCCAGCCATCGCCTGTCATAACGCTGAACCGGGCTGTCGTCGTCTCCAAGCTCCAGGGTGCGCAGGATGCGCTCGACCTCATCGATCCGCTTGGCGAAAAACTCGGCGGCTATTTCTACTATCACGGCCTGCGGGGCGGACTGCTGAAGCAGCTTGGCTTGACCAGCCAGGCGCGTGAAGCCTTCGATCGCGCCATTGCGCTCGCCCATTCGGCGGCCGAGGCAGCCCATATCCGCCGGCAGATCGACAAGATGCAGGAAGAGGCCACGCAGCCGGTCGCAAAATAAAATGCGAAAAAGCCGGTGCGTTGTCGGAACGGCGAACTTCGACACGTCCTTGTAACAACCTGACGGGAAACAGGTTTCATTGAAATGGAGAGATGTCGACATGACCGCCAGCACGCAATATGAACTCGTCCTCGTTCGCGAATTCGACGCGCCGCGCGAGAAGATTTATAAAGCATGGACCGATCCCGCCTTGCTGAAGCAGTGGTTCGTGCCGCGTCCCTGGGGTGTGGCGGAAGCAACGCTCGACGTCCGCCCCGGCGGTTCCAACGTCATCGTCATGCATGACCCCGAGGGCAATCAATACCCGAACCGTGGCGTCTATCTCGAAATCGTCGAGAACGAGAAGATCGTCTTCACCGATGCCTATACCAGCGCATGGGTGCCTTCCGAGAAGCCTTTCTTCACGGGCGTGATCCTGCTCGAAGATCTCGGCAAGGGTCGCACGAAATATACAGCCAAGGCGCTGCACTGGCGCGCCGAGGACAAGGAAGCACACGAGAAGATGGGCTTCCACGAAGGATGGGGCAAGGCTGCAGACCAACTGGCGGAGCTGCTGGCGAAGATGTGAACAGTAACGGGGCCGCCTGCGCGGCCCTTTTCGTCATCTGCCGTGTGAAGTCATTCGAGCAATTATTCCGCCGTGGCTTCGAAGTGCTTGATCCAGATTCGAAATCAGCGATCGACTGGTCTCTCCAGGTGCGTTTTGGTATGAGGTGTGACAATCTTCAGCCATGAAGGGCTACGTCTATATCCTCGCGTCGAAACGCAACGGCACGCTCTATACCGGCGTGACGCGCGACCTGGCCGGGCGTCTGCACGAACACCAGAATGAGCTGACACCGGGCTTTACGTCGAGATACAGCGTCAAGACATTGGTGTGGTTCTAGGAGCATGATCTGCTGACCGCTGCGATCACGCGTGAGAAGACGATCAAGAAATGGCCGCGGCAATGGAAGCTCAATCTGATCGAGCGGGAGAATCCCGAATGGGAGGATATTTTGTTTCATCTGTTGGGCTTGTGAGGTGTCTCTCATCGCGCGGACGCGCGACTGCTGGATTCCTGTGACAGGCACAGGAATGAGGGAGCAAGAGGCGCACATCCTGCCACTCATATCCCTTATCATTCAAAGTCTTATTATCAGATGCTAGATTGGGGAAGCAGTTGTTGTGAAGTCCACGATTGCCAAGAACTCCCTCATTCCTGTGCCTGTCACAGGAATCCAGCAGCGCCGTGTCCACGGCGCAAAGACTCTTTGCCATCCTATTGAAGTCCACCCGATGAAGCCTGCCTGAAACACAATGCCGCCTATCGAAATTCTCGAATATTCCGTTCCAGAATTTGTATTTGCGCTCTATCCCCGGCATCCTTATCTCAACCGAGAATTCAACAGGATGCCGATGATGGAACTGGGGCTTTACACATTCGCCGACGTCAATCCTAACCCCTCCCGCAGCAAGGGCGCGGAAGGGGCCGAGCGGCTGAAGCATCTTATCGAGGAAATCGAGCTTGCCGATCAGGTTGGGCTCGACGTCTTCGGGCTCGGCGAGCATCACCGGCCGGATTATGCGGCGTCGGCTCCCGCGGTCGCGCTGGCGGCCGCCGCCGTTAAGACGAAGAGCATCCGCCTGACAAGTGCGGTCACCGTGCTCTCCTCCGATGATCCGGTGCGCGTCTTCCAGCAGTTTTCGACGCTCGACCTGATTTCCAACGGCCGCGCCGAGATCATGGCCGGGCGCGGTTCCTTCATCGAGTCCTTCCCGCTGTTCGGCTACAATCTCGAAGACTACGACCAGCTTTTCGAGGAGAAGCTCGATCTGCTGCTGGCGCTGCGCGACAGAGAGGTTGTGGAGTGGAAGGGCGAGCTTCGCGCGCCGATCAACGGGCGGGGCGTTTATCCGAGGCCGCTGCAGGATCCGTTGCCGCTCTGGGTCGCGGTCGGCGGTACGCCACAGTCGGTGGCGCGCGCCGGCGCGTTGGGCCTGCCGGTGGCGCTGGCGATCATCGGCGGCGAGCCGCGCCGTTTCGCGCCGCTCTTTGATCTCTACCGCGAGGCCGCGCGCCGGGCAGGGCAGGATCAGGCGAAGCTGAAGACCAGCATCAACGTCCACGGCTTCATCGCCGATACGACGGAGGCCGCCGCCGACCAGTTCTACGGTCCGCAGGCCGAGGTGATGAACCGCATCGGCCGCGAGCGCGGCTGGGGGCCGATGAACCGGTCGCATTTCGACATGTCGCGCGGTCCGAACGGTGCGCTCTTCGTCGGAGATCCCGAGGTGGTCGCCGAAAAGATCATCGCCCATCACGCGCTTTTCAAGAACGATCGCTTTCTGCTGCAGATGGCGATCGGTCTGATGCCGCATGCCGAGATCATGCGCGGCATCGAGCTTTACGGTACGAAAGTCGCGCCGATCGTCAGAAAGGCGTTGACTGATAGCAGCGAAGAGGCGAAAGCCACGGCTTGACGAGCGCATAACGCCGAAAATCGAAATCGATTTCCGGAAAAGATTATCCGCAGACGAAGGGACAGAGCGTCCTTGGGCCTCCTGTTGGAGGCGCGGCGCTCTAGGGCGGCCACGGCCGTCCTGCGCAAGGTCGGAACAGACGAATGGTTATCGCAAACGACGACGAGTTGGTAAAGCTCAAGGAGATCGGCCGCATCTGTGCTAACGCCATCCATGTGATGGCGGCGGCGATGGAGCCCGGCATGACGACGCTGGAGCTCGACCAGATCGGCCGCAAGGTGCTCGAGGATTCCGGCGCGCGCTCGGCGCCGGAGTTCTGCTACCAGTTTCCCGGTGCCACCTGCATCAGTATCAACGAGGAAATCGCCCACGGTATTCCCGGCCCGCGCGTCATCCGCGCCGGCGACCTCATCAACATCGACGTCTCGGCGGAAAAGGATGGTTTCTTTGCCGATACCGGTGCCTCCTTCGCGATGCCGCCGGTGAAGCCGAAGATCGAGCGGCTTTGCCGCGACGGCAAGCGGGCGCTCTGGGTCGGGCTCAACCAGGTGAAATCGGGCGAACCCTTGGCGAAGATCGGCACTGCCGTCGGTGCCTTCGCGCAGAAGAACCGCTATACGCTGGTCGCCAATCTGGCGAGCCACGGCGTCGGCCGCTCGCTGCACGAGGAGCCGGCCGAACTCTCGACCTGGCCGGATCCTTCGGAAAAACGGATGATGACGGAAGGCCTCGTCTTCACCGTCGAGCCGTTTCTCTCACTCGGCGCGACATGGGCCGAAGGTGGCGACGATGCCTGGACGCTCTATGCCGATCCGAAGGCGCCCACCGTGCAATACGAACACACGGTGGTGGCGACACGTAACGGGCCGGTGGTTCTGACCTTGCCGGATGAACGGGGGTAGGGCGTTAGGGAGCGCCTCACCCTTCAAGGTTTGCATCTCCACGACGCTTTGTAGGGTGCGCCCACTTCTCTTCCCTCATTCCTGTGCTCGTCACAGGAATCCAGCCACCGCGCGTCCGCGCGGTGAATTGACCCGATACCTCAAGCGAAAAAGTCTTCCGCGCCCAAGGACTTGGGCGCACTGGATTCCTGTGACGAGCACAGGAATGAGGGAGGAGAGGTTCGCGCACTCGTCAACTCACCGAGCTTGCCAGCCAGCCTTCCTTTTTAACCGCGCGTTCCCGGCCTGCCGCCCTGCAGGATTTCCGTCGCCGCGCGTTCCAGTATCCCGGCGATGCGGGCGGCTTCGGGTTTCGACCAGGGATAGCGCATCCGCATGGCCGAGCGCAGCAGTATGCGGGCGGCGCGGATATCACCACCGTCCTGCATGAAATCGCCGTCATCGCCTTCGTCGGCGCCGTGACGGTCGGTTTCGAAGACACGCTTCACATGGGCCATCTTCTCGCCGATGCGTTCCAGCTTGGCGAGGGTATGCAGGATCATGGCGCGGTTTTCCTCGACGCGGACGCGGCCGGCATCGGTGATACGGTAGAGCTTCTTGGCGCCCTCCACCTCCACCTCGGCAAGGCCGGTTTCCTCGAGATAGGTGAGGGCGGGATAGATGACGCCGGGGCTCGGCACGTAGAAGCCGCCGGACCGCTCCTCCAGCAACTTTATCAATTCATAGCCGTGGCGCGGCTGCTCAGCGAGCAGGGCCAGGATGACGAGCTGGAGATCACCAGCCGCAAATTTGCGGCCCATGCGGAAATCTCCGCCGAACATGCCGCCTTTAAAACCTCTCATGGTTCTTCCCTTCATCGTTAGATGTATCGTTGACTATGTCGTAAAACATATATCGTAAGATAACTCTTTTCAAGAGAAGGTGAAAATTTCCGGCGTTTCGGGAAATTGATCAATCGATCAGAATTACTTGATTGTGCCACCGATGCTGCGGCGCGATAAGCGCTGCATGCTCGAGCGCATCCGTCACTCCTCGCCGAATCTTGTCTCCACCGCCGCTGCCGGCGCCATTGCCATGGCCGCCGCCATGGGCTTCGGGCGCTTCTCCTACACGCCAATCCTGCCCGGTATGATCAGCGGCGTGCCGCTTTCGGCGGCAGATGCCGGCTTCATCGCATCGGCGAATTTCGTCGGTTATCTCGTCGGTGCCGTGCTTGCCGCCTATGGCTGGGCGGCCGGACGGGAGCGGCTGGTGGCGCTGTTGTCGCTGCTGGTAACCGCGATCCTGCTTGCCGCCATGGCGGCCACTGATTCCGTCGTCGTCTTTGCCATCATTCGCTTCCTGGCCGGTGTCGCCAGTGCCTTTGCGATGGTCTTCACCTCGTCGATCGTGCTCAGCCACGGGGCTGCTGCCGGCAACGACCATGTGCAAGCAGCGCATTTCGGCGGGCCGGGTGCTGGTATCGCGCTGTCCTCGGTTATGGTGCTGCTGATCGGCCTCGGCTTTCACGACGGGCCGGGCGGTTGGCGCGCCGACTGGATCGGCGGGGCGCTCTATTGCGCGGCAAGCCTCGTCGTCGTTTTCTTGCTGCTGCCGTCGTCGCCGGCGCAATCGGCGCAGGCAGGCAAGGAGCCGGCGCTCATCTGGAACCGGCCGATGGTGCTGCTGACGCTGTCTTACGGCCTGTTCGGCTTCGGCTACGTCATCACCGCGACCTTCCTCGTCACCATCGCACGCCTTTCTGCAACGGGACCCTTCGTCGAATTCCTCTGCTGGTTCGTCGCCGGCTTGACGGCTGCGGTAGCGCTGTTTGCCTGGAAGCCTCTGGTCAGGCCGCTTGGGCTTGGCGGGGTCTATGTCGCAGCCCTTCTGGTCGAAGCCGCCGGCGTGCTCGCGACGGTGGCGCTGCCACCTTCCGTCGCACCGCTGATCGGGGGGGCGCTGTTCGGAGCGACATTCCTGGCGATCACCGCTTACGGACTGCAGATCGGCCGCAAGCTTTCGCCTGACAGTCCGCGGCGGATCCTGGCGATGATGACGGCCGCCTTCGGCGTCGGTCAGATCGTCGGGCCTGTCGTTGCCGGCTGGATCGCCGAGCGCGTAGGCAGCTTCACCGTCCCGACAGTGATCGCCGCCGTGGCCCTCGTCGTCTGCGCAGCGCTGGTGGTGCCGGTGATCAAGAAAATCGCTTAACCGGTTACATCTCCGTAACAATCGGCCGAACCCATTGCTGCGTCCTTCGAACTGCCTTAGTTTCCGGCACAATCAGTGTTCGACGACACTCCCGAGACTCACAGTTCAGGAAAGCAAAGCCTCCCGTGTTTCATTCCTTTTTTCCGCAGCCAAAGGCGTTCTTTACTTCGCTCGTTGTTTGGACCCTGATTTCCATTGCCGGCTGGTATCTCTTCGCCGCCAGTCTCGGTGTATCGCTCGGCTATGCGCCGGTTCCCGAAGAGCAGCAACCGATCGACCTTTCGTTCTTCCTGCTGCCCGAAAATGTCTGGTTCTACAGCTATTTCCTTCTGTCGGCGGTGATCTTCTGCGGTGCATGGCATCTGAGGGCGCTGAACCACCCCTGGAAGATCTGGTCGATCTGGGGTTCGGCACTGATCATCTTCGTGACCTACTTCGGCGTCCAGATCAGCGTTGTGATCAATAACTGGCGCCGGCCGTTTGGTGACCTTCTGCAGAACGCATTGTCGAAGCAGCCAGGCATTTCCGTCGAGAATTTCTACACCTTGATGTGGGTCTTCTGCCAGATCGCATTCCTCAGCATGTTCGTGTCGATCATGACCGACTTCTTCACCAGCCATTACATCTTCCGCTGGCGAACGGCGATGAACAATTTCTACATGTCGAAGTGGGAAAAGCTTCGTCATATCGAAGGCGCCTCCCAGCGCGTTCAGGAAGATACGATGCGCTTTTCGAGCACGCTCGAAGGTCTTGGTATCAGCCTGATCAACTCGGTGATGACGCTCGTGGTATTCCTTCCGATCCTTCTGGCGCTGTCGCATTACGTGACCGAACTGCCGTTCATTGGGCCGGTGGCGAACTCGCTCTTTTGGCTGGCGCTGTTCTGGTCGGCGTTCGGCACGCTTCTGCTGGCGGTCGCCGGCGTTAAGCTGCCGGGGCTGAATTTCCGCAACCAGCGCGTCGAAGCAGCTTATCGCAAGGAGCTCGTCTATGGCGAGGACCATGCGGAACGGGCTGACCCGCTGACAGTCAGGGAGCTGTTCGGCAACGTCCGTCGCAATTATTACCGCATGTATTTCCACTACATGTATTTCAATGTCGCCCGTTATTTCTACATCCAGGCCGACGCGCTCTTCGTGGTCTTCATGCTAGTGCCGACGATCGTGGCGGGCACTATCACTTACGGTATCTTCCAGCAGATCTCGACCGCATTCGGCCAGGTCAGCAACTCGTTCCAGTATCTCGTCAACTCCTGGACGACGATCATCGAGCTTCTGTCGATCCACAAACGCCTCAAGGCCTTCGAGGCCGCAATCGACGACGAACCGCTGCCTGAAATCGACCAGCGCTACCTGGAGCGTGAGACGGGCGTCCTGCACGCTGACGGTTGATGGGCGGGGCTTGTCCGTAATCGAAATGTCGGCGCGTGCGGCCCCCTCTCCCCGCCGGGTAGAAGGGGGAATCGCAGCGTCGCAACGAATCTCTTCTCCCCAGCGGGGAGAAGGTGCCGGCAGGCGGATGAGGGGGCCGCACGGCACGTCGGTTCGTCCAGATAATTGGCTCTTCAGAGCCCCGACGTCTGTTGCAATTTCCCGCGCACCTCGATCATCGGGATCGCTTCCGAATAGCTGACGCAAGCCACATCCGTTCGGTGGCAGACGTCGCTGACCAGTCGGTCAAGAGCACGCCAGTAGGCGCCGCCGTTCATTTCGACGAAGTGGAAGCCGAGCTGGAGCGGAATGCGGGCGCCGGCATATTGCTTGTCGAACGCCTCCTTGAAGGCGGCGTAGGCGCGGTTCTCGAATTCTGCGGAATCGGCGGTGTCTTCCTCACCCTTGGAGTGGCGGACGAAGAGATTGTAGTCCATGCCGATGATCGGCTTTTCGCTCGGGCCTTCGGGGATCAGCGGCAGGCCGAAGCGGATGATGCCGTCTTCCTCGACAGGCATGGCAGGGCCCTTGGTGACGAGGCTCGCGTCATAGCTGAGGCCCGCCTTCTTTTCGGCGGCGATCATGTCGGCGCCCGCTGTCGCCGACAGATAGGGCGCGCGAAAGCCCTTGATGCCGTGATCGACCAGATCCTGCCACCCGGCCGGCTCCTGGAGGCCGACGCTTCTCCAGGCATTCTTCAAGGTCGCGCGAAAGGTGGCATATTCGGCCGACCAGTCGGCCTCACTCCAGAGGCGGCCGTCGAAATGGCCGCAGGCGTGGCTAGATATGTCGTGGCCTTCGAGATGGGCGTGCCAGATATTGCCGAGGCGCTCGCGGATCTCGTCGTCGCTCTGGGCGAAGCCGACATTGGATTTTCCGCGTTTCTGGTGTGGCGCCTGGTAGGCCTTCTTCGCCGCCTCGTTCATCAGGAAAGTGCAGGAGAGAAAATAGGTGAAGTGGGCGCCGTTCTTCGCCGCCATCTCGCGACTCTTCAACCAGAGCGCATTGTCGTGGGCGCCGTCGAAGGAAATGATGACGAGCTGTTTCGGTCGGTCGGCCGCCTCGGCAATTGCGGCGATGAGAAGCGAAACAGAAAGGCAGGTGGAGAGGAGAAGACGGGACATGGACACCGCGACAATTTGGTTCGCGGTTTCCCTCCGATAGAATTGCGGCGAAGCTGCGGTCTCGCTGGCGTTTTTTCACGCCAGCCGGTAAGCCATGACAAACGGCACGGAAGGGATCCACAATGACATTGCTTATCGTCGGCATCATACTTTTCCTCGGGGTGCATCTGGTGCGGGTGGTGTTGCCGGACTTTCGTCGTTCGATGATCGCAAGCCTCGGCGAGAAGGGCTGGCGGGCGGCCTATTCGATTGCCAGCATCGCCACGCTGATCCTTTTGATCTACGGCTTCGGGCAGGCGCGCCATGTGACCGGCGTGGTTTACAATCCGCCGGTCTGGATGGCGCATATAACAATCACGCTGATGCTGATCGCGATGATCTGTCTCGTCGCCTCGCTGCTGCCAGCGGGGCATATCGCGACCAAGACCAAACATCCGATGGTGCTGTCGGTGAAGATCTGGGCGCTGGCGCATCTGCTCGCCAATGGCGAGACATCGTCGGTGCTGCTGTTTGGCGCTTTTCTCGCCTGGGGCGTCATCCTGCGCATTTCGCTTAAACGGCGGCAGCGGGCGGGCGAGATCACGCTCCGGCCGTTCGTCTCGGCCAAATACGATCTCTATGCTGTTGTCATCGGCATCGTCGTCTGGGCGCTGATCATCTGGAAGCTGCACGAATGGTTGATCGGGGTTTCGCCGCTCGTCATGTGACCGACGCATAACCCCGAAAATAGATTCCGATTTTCGGAAAGGATTATGCGCGGATTCAAAGTGTTAGAGCGTCCTTAGCGCGTCCTGTTGGACGCGCGGCGCTCTAATCTTTCACATCCCCCTTACAACGGCGGCAAAATGGAGTAGAAGGCCCGACTATGTGCGTTTTGCACAGCGTGTGGGTATTTCCGCGGCCGGAGACGAGAATGGCATTCAACGACGACAGCTTCATCCGTGAAGTCAATGAGGAATTGCGGTCTGACCAGATGAAGGGCGTCTGGCGCCGGTTCGGCCGCTATATCATTGCTGTCGCCATCCTGATCGTCGTCGGTACCGCCGGCAAGGTCGTCTACGAGTATTGGGACGACAACCGCTCGTCGGGCACCGGCGATCAGTTCCTGGCGGCGATGAAACTTGCCGACGAGAATAAGAACGACGAGGCGCTCGCCGCGCTCGACAAGCTCGAGAAGGAAGGCCATGGCGCCTATCCGGTGCTGGCGCGCATGCGGGCCGCGACCGTTCAGGCGCAGAAGGGCGATAGCGCAGCGGCAATCGCCGCCTTCAACGAGATCGGCAAGGACAATGGCGTTCCCGCGGCCGTACGTGATGCCGCCAAGATGCGTGCAGGCTGGCTGCTCATCGAGAACGGCTCTTACGAGCAGGTTTCGGCGGCCATCGAGGAAATGGCCGTGCCGGGCAACGCCTTCCGCCATTCGGCGCGTGAGGCACTCGGCCTTGCCGCCTATAAGGCCGGCAACATGGCGCAGGCGCGGCAGTGGTTCCAGTCGATCGTCGACGATACCGACAGCCCGCGCAATATTGCCAATCGCGCCCATATGATGCTTGATCTGATTACCGCATCCGGCAAGGCGCCCGCCGCTCAGGGCTGAGCTTAAGGAAAAAGAATGAGTTTCACGGTCGCCATCGTCGGTCGCCCGAATGTCGGCAAGTCGACACTTTTCAACCGGCTGGTGGGCAAGAAGCTGGCGCTTGTCGATGACACGCCGGGTGTAACCCGCGACCGTCGGCCGGGCGATGCGCGGCTGATGGGCCTGACTTTCACGATCATCGACACGGCTGGTCTGGAAGACGCCGACGCGGAGAGCCTGCAGGGCCGGATGCGGGCGCAGACGGAAGCGGCGATCGACGAGGCGGATCTTTCGCTCTTCGTCGTTGACGCCAAGAGCGGACTGACGCCCGTCGATACCGACCTTGCCGAAATGCTGCGCCGGCGCGGCAAGCCGGTGGTGCTCGTTGCCAACAAATCCGAAGCGCGCGGCTCAGACAGCGGTTTTTACGACGCCTATACGCTCGGGCTCGGCGAACCGACGCCGATTTCGGCCGAACATGGGCAGGGCATGCTCGACCTGCGCGACGCCATCGTTGCGGCAATCGGCGAAGACCGAGCCTATCCCGCCAAGGAGGATGTCGCCGTCACTGACGTCGACATTCCGCAGACCGAAGGCGAGGGCAGCGACGAGGACGAGGAGCCGGCCTATGATGAGACCAAGCCGCTCAGGGTGGCGATCGTCGGCCGGCCGAATGCCGGCAAATCGACGCTGATCAATCGCTTCCTCGGCGAGGATCGGCTTTTGACCGGGCCGGAGGCGGGCATCACTCGCGACTCTATTTCGGTCGAATGGGACTGGCGCGGCCGCACCATCAAGATGTTCGATACGGCAGGCATGCGCCGCAAGGCGCGGGTGATCGAGAAGCTGGAGAAGCTTTCGGTTGCCGATGCACTGCGCGCCATCCGCTTTGCCGAAACCGTCGTCATCGTCTTCGATGCGACGATCCCTTTCGAGAAACAGGACCTGCAGATCGTCGACCTGGTGCTGCGCGAGGGCCGTGCCGCCGTGCTCGCCTTCAACAAGTGGGACATGATCGAAGACCGGCAGGCGGTGCTTGCCGACTTGCGCGAAAAGACCGACCGGCTGCTGCCGCAGGCGCGCGGCATTCGCGCCGTGCCGATCTCCGGCCAGACCGGCTGGGGGCTCGACAAGCTGATGCAGTCGATCATCGACACGGACAAGGTCTGGAACAAGCGCATCTCGACGGCGCGGCTCAACCGTTGGCTGGAGACGCAGCAGATTCAGCATCCGCCACCGGCCGTTTCCGGCCGCCGCATCAAGCTGAAATATATGACGCAAGTCAAAGCCCGCCCGCCGGCCTTCATGATTTCCTGCACCCGCTCGGATGCGCTGCCGGAATCCTATACACGCTATCTGATCAACGGCTTGCGCGCCGATTTCGACATGCCGAGCGTGCCGATCCGCATCCATTTCCGCTCGCCTGACAATCCGTTCGAAGGCAAGAAGAGACGGACGTAGGCTTGGGTTGACGCTGATTCGTGGCGTTTTGTGGAGTTGGGCGTGTGCCGTGTGGCCACCCCCTCTGGGGGTATCATAAGCACTGCGATAGCCATTCCGGCCCTTCAGCAGCGCTTCCGATCAACGACTCGCGCAGCGCCACGATCTCGGCCGGCAGCGGGTGAAGTCTGCTGCATCGCAGTTGCTTCGTGCTTCTAAACGCCATCGCCGAAACACCTGCCGTCCACAGCGCCTTGCACAAGCAAGAGCGATCAGTCTGCGGACGGGACAGGCCCGGCGGTCTCGCCGGGCTTTCTGCTTCTTGGAAGCGACTTGGTGGCAAATTGCCAGGCCTTCTTCCATTTCGGCGTGATCACGCCGTTGGCGGCGCGGATATTGTTGATGAACTGCAGCGTCGCCGCTTCCCAGGAATATTGCATGGCGAGTTCACGCGCCTTGATACGCGAGGCGGAGAGGGCGGCAAGGCAGGCTGTTTGCAGGTTTGTGTCGAGCGCCCCGACTTCGCTGTCCTCACCGATGATATCGAGCGGGCCGGTGACCGGATAGGCTGCAACGGGCACGCCCGATGCCAGTGCTTCGAGGATGGTGTTGCCGAAGGTGTCGGTGAGCGAGGGAAAGACGAAGACGTCGGCCTGGGCATAGGCTTTCGCCAGATCCTCGCCGAACTGCACGCCGGCGAAGAAGACCTCGGGATATTGCTTTTCAAGCTCTGCGCGGGCCGGACCGTCGCCAACGACGACCTTGGAACCGGGCAGATCGAGATCGAGGAAGGCCGGCAGGTTCTTTTCCAGCGCCACGCGGCCGACGGTCATGAAGATCGGGCGCGACAGGCCGAAGGGGTTTTCCTCGAGCGCCATCGGACGGAACTGCGTGGCGTCGATGCCGCGGCTCCAGGGCATGAGGTTGCGGATGCCCTTTTCCGACAGTTCGCGGGCAAGGCTCGGTGTCGCTACCATGCAGCCGGCGCCGCCATTGTGGAACCAGCGGACGAAGGAGTAGAGCCAGTTCTTCGGTATCGGCAGGCGCGCGGAAACGTATTCCGGGAAGCGGGTGTGGTAGCTCGTCGAAAACGGCATGCGGTTCTTCAGGCACCAGCGGCGGGCGGTCAGTCCCAGCGGACCTTCGGTGGCGATATGCACGTAGGAGGGATTGTGCTTTTCAATTTCGCGGGCGATGCGGCGGTAATTGGCGATCGACAGGCGGATCTCAGGATAGGTCGGGCAGGGGATGCTGTTGAAGCGCTCCGGCGTTACCATCGAAACCTCGATGCCCATCTTCGCCAGTTCGCGGTTGGTGTTCTCGATCGAACGCACGACGCCGTTGACCTGCGGGTGCCAGGCATCGGTGACGATCACCAGCCTCTCGGGCAGGTTTCCGGCGGCTGCGGAATTGGCCCAGCTCTCGCCGCTATTAGTGTTTGCCGGACGTTGCAGCATGTCACGATTTCCATCCGCGTTGCAGTGATATGCCAACGCTCAACCCCAAAGCGGGGTTCCGGAACGGCGATTCCCGCTTCTCTATTTTGAGGCATGACCATGATGGAAATATTACAGCCCATATTGCAAGGATTGCAGGGCTTTCGCCTGACCGATCGCCCCGATTATGTCGGTAGCCGGCGGCGGTTTTCATACGGGAAAAAGAAGGTCACGGCGCCGATCGAGGACCGGCGCCGTTCGGGAGGTTAAGCGGCAGCGGAGGCCGAGCTTGCAGTCGGAACTTCCGAGATCGTCTTCAGAACCTGCGAAGCGATCTGGTAGGGGTCGCCTTGCGAGTTCGGGCGGCGATCTTCCAGATAGCCCTTGTAGTCGTTCTTGATGAAGGAGTGCGGCACGCGGATCGAAGCACCGCGGTCGGCAACGCCGTAGGAGAACTTGTTCCACGGAGCCGTCTCGTGCTTACCGGTCAGGCGCTTGTCGTTATCGGGGCCGTAGACCGCGATGTGGTCCATGAGGTTCTTGTCGAACTGCGCCATCAGCGCTTCGAAATATTCCTTACCGCCGACTTCGCGCAGGTACTTGGTCGAGAAGTTGCAATGCATGCCCGAGCCGTTCCAGTCGGTGTCGCCGAGCGGCTTGCAATGATACTCGATGTCGATGCCGTACTTTTCGGTCAGGCGCTGCAGCAGGTAGCGTGCGATCCAGATCTGGTCGGCGGCCTTCTTGGAGCCCTTGCCGAAAATCTGGAATTCCCACTGACCCTTGGCCACTTCGGCATTGATGCCTTCGTGGTTGATGCCGGCAGCGAGGCAGAGGTCGAGGTGCTCTTCGACGATTTCGCGGGCAACGTCGCCGACGTTCGAGTAGCCGACGCCAGTGTAATAGGGACCCTGCGGAGCCGGGTAGCCCTGCTCAGGGAAGCCGAGCGGACGGCCGTTCTGGTAGAAGAAATATTCCTGTTCGAAGCCGAACCAGGCATCTTCGTCGTCGAGGATGGTCGCGCGGGCGTTCGATGCGTGCGGCGTGACGCCATCCGGCATCATGACTTCGCACATGACGAGAGCGCCGTTGGTGCGGGCCGGATCGGGATAAATGGCGACGGGCTTCAGCACGCAGTCAGAGCTGCGGCCCTCGGCCTGCATGGTCGACGAACCGTCGAAGCCCCACAGCGGAAGCTGCTCCAGCGTCGGGAATTCATCGAATTCCTTGATCTGCGTCTTGCCACGCAGGTTCGGTACCGGTGTGTACCCATCGAGCCAAATGTACTCGAGCTTAAATTTTGTCATCGCGACTCTCTCAGTGCTACAAAGGTGAGCAAATCCGGAGGCAATCTCGGCGCGCAAGCGCATCCGATCGCCAGGGATGACGATTTAAAAGCATGTAGCGTGCCAGTTTTGGCGCCGCGCGAAAGAAAAATCGCGAATCAGCGTACCGACCGATTTTTTCCCTTTTGGTTAATCGGGCTGTTTTTAACGCTCGCAGGCGGTATCGGCCATCAAAACGCATCTTTTCCATCTGGGCTCGGATGAAAAATGCGGCGTTAAGCTCAAATGATGAAGTGTTAAACAAATTGGCGGAAGCTTTTGGTCGAGACAGCATACCGACCGGCTACAATTGCAACATTGCTCTTATTTTGTGCAATTTGCATAAACTATGTGCATTATGCTATGGTAGCGGTCCTGAAATGTTGATGCGCCGAGCTGAATGGAGGCGATCTCATGCCCACCGGTTTCCACCGTGATTCCGCGACGATCTACCAGTTTCCCGTCAAGGCGATACGCAACGCCAACCGGTTCGAACGCGCCCGCCTGATGGAGCGCGAGGCAGCCGAAGTCTGCGATGCCGCGCTCGACAGCTGCTGGTACCATGACGAGGCAGTTCGCGAATCCGACCGGCCGACGAAGTCCTGATTTCCCCTGGTCGCGAGGCAAGGACGCCGACAAAGCGGAGCGCGCCCGCACATGGCGTTCATACTGCGTCACAAAGACCTAAAGCTCGGTAAGCTGAAAGTTCACGAGGCTCAGCTGCCATCCAATCCAAGCTTTTCCTTTACGACCAATGCACCATGTTCGCTGACGACGCGGGCAGCGACCTTTGCTGCGAAACGGGCGGCGGCAGGCGCATCACCTGCTTCGAGATATCGTGCGAGAAACGCGCCGTTGAAGCTGTCGCCGGCGCTGGTCGTGTCGACCACCTTCTTCACCTTTTCGGCCGGAACGAAGGTTTGCTCGCCGGCAAAATTCAGCGTGACACCGTCAGCGCCGTTCTTGACGACGATATCGATGGCACCTAGCGCGCGGTAGCGATGGATCGTCGCCTCGATGGAATCATCGCCGAAATGGGCGGCCTCGTCGTCGAAGCTCGGCATGACGAGCACGGAGGAGCGGGCGCCTTCGCTAATCGTCGTGTGCATCACGTCGTAGCTCGACCAGAGGCGCGGGCGGATGTTCGGATCGAAGACGACGAGCTTGCCGGCGGCCTTGGCGCGACGAACTTCGGCGAGCAGCGTCTCGGCATCCTCATGCGGCAGGATGGCAAGGGTGATGCCGGAGAAATAGATGACGGCAGCGCTTTCCACCGCCTCGCGCAGACTGTCCGGATCGGCAGCCAGGCTGCGGGCGGCCGAGCTGTCGCGCCAGTAGCTGAAGGAGCGTTCGCCATTTTTCAGGTTGATCATATAGAGGCCGGGCGTCCTGCCCCGGATACGGCGGATGAGGCTCGTGCCGATGCCTGACGTGTCGATGAAGGCCAGCATCTCATCCGACATGGCGTCGTCACCGAGGGCGGTGAAATAATCGACCGACCAGTCGGCGGCAAGGCAGGCGCGGGCATACCAGGCGGTGTTGAAGGTATCGCCGGCAAAGCCCTTGCGCAGCAGGCCGTCGCCTGCTTGCGAGAGTTCCACCATGCATTCACCGATCGATAGAAACCGTCCGCTCACTCTGTCCTCCCGGCATTTAGGGCGCCGCGCGTCCAACAGGACGCGCTATCACTTTGAATTGGCGCACAATCGCTGATACGCGGAGCCGGGCAGAGTGACAAGCGTCGATATTGCGAGAGATGAAAGCCCGCCTTCACGGACGAGGCGAAGGCGGGCTCTTAATACCTATTCGTGGATGGTGTAGCTGCCCATCGCGCAAAGGTCCTGCGTATCTTCGGTGGTTTCGAGGTTTGAGTCTTCCTCGAATTCGAAGCGCATGTCGTATTTGCAGACGGTTCGGCCGTCGGCGATGGTGATATCCATGGTTTCGCCCGGATCGAGAACATTCTCGCCGAAGACGTCTTCTTCCCAGTTGTCGACGCCGGTCGGCGAGCTGTAGAAGCGCGTCAGCACGGAGTTCGTTCCGTTGATGAGCTTGAACGTCAGATCTTCGGCATGCGACGAAACGGCGGAGACGGCAATCATGGCCGCGGTAAGTGCGATTACACCTGATATTTTCGATTTCATATATGCGTTCCCCTGGCTTGCGATTAGGCCGAAATGGGATAACACATGCTTATAAAGGCTTTCTTATCAGGGTCTTTAGACCCAAAATAAGTCTGCTTCGCCCCGAAACGACCGGGCATTCTTATGAGCTGACGGCCGCTTGCGCGACCGCCGTTCCATTCACGGCCTGTCCATATGATAACAGGCGGCTGTCTGGCCGGGGCGGACCTGCTCTGTTGGCGGCATTTCGGTGCGACAGATGTCGGTCGCCTTCCAGCAGCGCGGTGAGAAGACGCAGCCTTTCGGCGGGTTGAGCGGCGACGGCGGATCGCCCTGCAGGCGGATGCGCGTGCGCAGCCGTGCAAGTTTCGGATCCGGGACCGGCGCGGCGGAAAACAGCGCCTGCGTATAAGGGTGGGCGGGATGATCGAAGACGGTGGCGCAGTCGCCGGCTTCCACCACCCTGCCGAGATAGAGCACCAGCACATCGTCGGAGATCAGGCGCACGACGGAGAGGTCGTGGCTGATGAAGATCAGCGTCAGGCCGAATTCCTTGCGCAGCTTGCGCAGAAGCGTGATCACCTGTCCCTGGATCGAGACGTCGAGGGCCGAAACCGGCTCATCGCAGATGATGAGCTTCGGCTTGGTGACCACCGCGCGGGCGATGCCGATGCGTTGCGCCTGGCCGCCGGAGAATTCGTGCGGATAGCGGTTGATCATCTCCGGCACCAGGCCGACGGCGGTCATGATGTCGCGGACGCGTTCGGTGCGCTCGGCCCTCGTAAGCTTCGGCTCGAAGACGGTGAGCGGCTCGGCGATGATATCGCCGACCGTCATCCGCGGGTCGAGCGAGGCGATCGGATCCTGGAAGATGATCTGCATGTCGCGGCGGGCGGCGCGCATCTCCTCATCCGTGAGGTCGAGCAGGTTGCGGCCCTGCCAGAGGATGCGGCCCTTCTGCGATTTCAGCAGCCGCAGGATGGAACGGCCGAGCGTCGACTTGCCGCAGCCGGATTCGCCGACTATCCCGAGCGTGCGACCTTCGCTGAGGTCGAAGCTGACATTGTTGACGGCGGTCAGGAAGACCGGCGGCTTGAAGAGGCCCTTGGCTGGCAGTTCGAATTGGGTCGTCAGATTCTCGACCCTCAGGAGCGATCGATCAGCCATGGTTCAACAGCTCCTCGCGGCGGGGAAAGGGGTGGTAACAGGCCGCGCAATGGCGCAGCGCCAGCGTTTCGAGCGGTGGCGGGCGGTCGATGCAATCGTCCTGGACCTGCGAACAGCGCGGCGAGAAATTGCAGCCCTTCGGCAGGTGCTGCAGGTTCGGCGGACGGCCCGGAATGACGACGAGGTCGTCGACGTCCTGGTCCGGGCGCGGGATCGAGGCATGCAGCGCTGCAGTATAGGGATGGGCGGGGTTGTCGAAGAGTTCGTCGACGGGCGCCTCCTCGACGATGCGGCCGGCATACATGACGGCGACGCGGTCGGCGAGGCCGGCAACGACGCCGAGATCGTGGGTGATCATGATCAGCGCCGTGTTCATCTCCGCCGTCAGATCGTTAAATAGATCAAGGATCTGCTCCTGGATTGTGACGTCGAGCGCTGTCGTCGGCTCGTCGGCGATCAATAGCTTCGGCCGGGTGAGCAGCGCCATGGCGATGACGATGCGCTGGCGCATGCCGCCCGAGAGTTCGTGAGGGTAGAGGTGGAAGCGCCGCGTCGGGTCGGGGATGCCGACGCGTTTGAGCATGTCGAGGGCAGCAGTGGATGCGGCGCGTGCCGTCAGCCCGCCGTGAACCTCAAGCTGTTCCGTCAGTTGCCTTGAAATCTTCAGCGAGGGGTTCAAGGCGGTCATCGGGTCCTGGAAGACCATGGCCATGTCCTTGCCGCGGATCTGGTCGAGCTCGCGCGGCTTCAGCGCCAGCACGTCCTTGCCTTCGAGCAGCGCCTGTCCCGTTGTTTTGCCGTTCTTGGCAAGCAGGCCCATGATGCCGAGGAAGGTCTGGCTCTTGCCGGAACCGGACTCGCCGACGATGGCGATGCGTTCGCCGCGCCTGACCGTCAGGTTCATGTTGGAGACCGCCTTCACCTCTCCATCCGGCGTTTTGAAGGTGATCGAGTAGTCTTTGAGTTCGAGAAGGGTGTCTTTTTGTGTTTCGTGGAGCATTCTTAGCGATCCTTCGGGTCGAACGCGTCGCGCAGGCCGTCGCCGATGAAGAGCAGGCTGAGCAACAGGGCCACGAGGAAGCTTGCCGGGAAGACGAGCAGCCACGGCATGCTTTCCATGGCATCGGTTCCCTCGGCGATCAGCGTGCCGAGCGAGGTCAGCGGTTCCTGCACGCCGAAGCCGAGATAGGAAAGGAAGCTTTCGGTGGCGATGATTTCAGGCACGGTCAACGCTGCGAAGATGACCACCGGTCCGACGAGGTTCGGGATAATGTGCTTGATGATGATCTTGAACGGCCGCTGCCCGGATGCGCGAGCCGCTTCGATGAATTCGCGATGCTTGATCGACAGCGTCTGGCCGCGCACGATGCGGGCCATGGTCAGCCATTCCAGCGCGCCGATGGCGGCAAAGAGCAGATAGACGTTGCGGCCGAAGATCACCATCAGCAGGATGACGAAGAGGATATAGGGAAGCGCATACATGATATCGACGAAGCGCATCATGATCGCATCCAGCCTGCCGCCGATATATCCCGATACCGCACCGTAGAGCACGCCGATGAAGACGGAGACGACGGTCGCCGTCAGCGCCACGGCCAGCGAGACGCGGGTGCCGTAAAGGGCGCGGGCGAGAAGGTCGCGGCCATTCGGGTCGGTACCGAAATAGTGGCCGGTCTCGAGCGAGGGCGGGATGCGGAAGGCCGCCCAATCCGGATCCTCGTAGTTGAAGGGAATGAACCAGGGGCCGAGGAAGGCGGCGAGGATCAGAACCGTTAACACGACGATCGACAGGACGGCGGCCTTGTTGCGCCCGAGGCGGCGCAAGGCATCCTTGGTGAGCGAGCGGCTTTCAGGCGCAAGGCCTTCCGCCTCCAGCAGCTCCTGCGCGAGCAGCTCGCGCTTTGCGGGGTTGAGGATCATCTGTTTCTCACTTTCGGATCGAGCCACGCATAGGCGATATCGACGAGAAGGTTCAGGAACACGATCAGCACCATGTAGAAGATGACGGTGCCGAGAACCATGCCGTAGTCACGGTTCAGCGCTGCGTTGACGAAATAGCGGCCGATGCCGGGCAATCCGAAGATGCTCTCGACAACCAGCGAGCCGGTGAGAAGGTAACTTGCGGCCGGCCCGAGGTAGGAGACAACAGGCATCAGCGCAGGTTTCAGCGCATGGCGCATCACGGTGAGCCGCGGGCCGATGCCCTTGGCCTTGGCGGTGCGGATGAAGTTCTGGTTCATGACCTCGATCATCGAGCCGCGCGTGATGCGCGAGATACGGCCGGCATGCGGCAGGGCGAGCACGACGATCGGCAGGATGAGGTATTTGATCGAGCCGTCACCCCAGCCGCCAACCGGAAACCACGCGAGATGGATGCCGAAGACGAGCTGCAGGATCGGCGCAATCAGGAAGTTCGGCAATACGACGCCGATCAGGATGAGCGCGCCCAGAATATAATCCGGCGCCTTGTTCTGATAGAGCGCCCCAAGACAGCCGACGGCCACGCCAACAATGATAGCAATCAGGAAGGCGGCCGTACCGATAGTGAAGGTATAGGGCAGACCGATCATGATCTGCTGGGCGACGGTGAAATCTTCGCTGGCGAAGGACGGGCCGAGATCGCCTCGGAGCAGGTCACCGACATAAATCAGGTACTGCTGGATGAGCGGCTTGTCGAGATTGTAGTGGATCGCAAGGTTCTTCAGGATCACCGGCGGCAATGGCCTTTCGCCATCGAAAGGGCCGCCGGGGGCAAGGCGCAAAACAAAAAACGAGGCTGTCACGGCGATCCACATGACGGGGATCGTCGACAGCAGGCGACGGAGGGCGTATTTGATCATGGTCGTGGGCCGGTCCTTTCCGCAACGCGCGGAAAGGACCGTTTTCCCTTACTCTTTCATCGACAGCCAGCGGGTGCGGTGGATGTCCTGAATGTTGTCGACGAAGCCTTCGATCTTCGGCGAAACGACATTCTTCGAGACGTAGTAGTAGATCGGCAGGGCGGCGGACTCATCGAGCGCCAACTGTTCGGCCTTCTTGAAGATTGCGGCACGCTTGGTGAGATCCGTCTCGGCGTTGCCTTCCTTGATCATCTTGTCGTACTCGGGATTGGACCAGCGGCCGTAGTTCATCTGCACGCCTGTCACCAGGAGGTTCAGGAAGTTGTCCGGGTCGTTGTAGTCGGCGAGCCAGCCGGCGCGGCCGATTTCGACCTGGCCACGCTGCATCTGGTCGTAATGCACCTTGGTTTCGGCGTTGACGAGCTCGACATCGACGCCGAGCGGCTTCCACATGGAAGCGATGGCGACGGCGATGCGCTTGTGGTTGTCGTTGGTGTTGTAGCTCAGCACGGCGTGCAGCGGCTTGTCCGGGCCGAAACCGGCTTCGGTCAGAAGCTTCTTGGCTTCGGCGACCTTCTCGCTATAGGGCAGGTCCTTCCAGCTGACATAGGCCGGCTCGCCGTAATTCGCCGTGCCCGGCGGAACCCATGAATAGGCCGGCAGTTCGCCGGTGCCGAGAATCTGCGGGCCGATGACTTCACGGTTGATCGCCATGGAGAGCGCCTGGCGGACGCGCTTGTCGCTGAAGGGCGGCTTCTGCGAGTTGACGACGTAATAGTAGAGGCCGGAGAAGGGGGCGACATGCGCCTGGCCAGGCAGGTTCTTCTTCATCCATTCGTATTGGTCGGTCGGGAAATCGGTGAGGATATCGAATTCGCCGGCGCGGTAGCGTTTCAGCGCCGCTTCCTGGTCTTCAAGCACGAAGAACTTCGCGCCGTCGATCTTCAGGTCCTTGGTGTCATACCACTGATCGTTCTTGACTGTGGTGACATGCGAGCCCGGAACCCATTCGACCGGCTTGTAGGGGCCGTTGGTGACGATGTTGCCAATCTTGACCCAATCCTGGCCCTTCGCCTCGACGACATGCTTCGGCAGCGGATAGGCAGTGTAATGCATCAGGGCATTGAGGAAATAAGGGGTGGCATTTTCAAGCGTGATTTCGAGCGTCTTGTCGTCGATCGCCTTGACGCCAAGCTGGTTGAGGTCGGTGATCTCACCCTTGTTGATCTTTTCCGCGTTCTTGATGGTGAACTGCAGATAGGCATAATCGGCGGCATTCTTCGGGTCGACGAGGCGCTGGAAGGCGAAGACGAAGTCTCCTGCCGTTACCGGCTGGCCATCGGACCACTTGATGCCGTCGCGAAGCTTGAAGGTGTAGACCTTGCCGTCAGGCGAAATCGTCCAGCTTTCAGCCTGACCGGGGACCGGATTGTCCTTGGCGTCCTCGGTGACGAGACCTTCGAAAATGTCGCCGGCGATACGGTTCTCCCAGTCGCCGGAAAGCTTCTGTGGATCGAGCGACTGCGGGTCGCCACCATTGTGAATGTTGAGCGTGGCCGCATGGGCCGAAAACGCCAGCAATGTGCCAAGCATTGCAGAGGCGAGAAATTTTTTCCCGAAATGGTTCATGGTGGGTCCACCTTTCTAGGCTTTGCGCCTTTATTAGACATTTGTTCCCGGTGTTTGACCTCTTACGTGCAGGTCAGTGCGCACATTATCGCAAAGGCTTCGCGTTGCAACCCCAAATCCGGAGGGTATAAACGGGTTGTGGACAAGCCTATATACGTCTCCCCCTTGTCGGATCGCGACGACCCGCCGCTGCCTTCGCAGGGCCTTCATAAAGGCTTCACATGGTTGTCTTTTGTTTCGTCCGCTTTAGTGTGGCGAGCGCAAACGAGGCAGGAGATGTAGCCGATGGCATTGCAGGCAGGCGGGAGTGCGGACTGGTGGCGCGGCGCGGTGATCTATCAGGTCTATCCGCGCTCGTTTCAGGACACCAACAGCGATGGGCTCGGCGATCTCAGGGGAATCACCCGCCGGCTGCCGCATATAGCCAGCCTCGGCGTCGACGCGATCTGGCTCTCGCCCTTCTTCAAGTCGCCGATGGCCGACATGGGCTACGACGTTTCCGATTATTGCGACGTCGATCCGATCTTCGGGACGCTTGATGATTTCGACGAGATGATGGCCGAAGCGCATAGGCTCGGCATCAAGGTCGTGATCGACCAGGTGATCTCGCACACCTCCGACCGGCATCCCTGGTTCGTCGAGAGCCGATCGAGCCGGACCAATCCGAAGGCCGACTGGTATGTCTGGGCCGATCCGAAGCCCGATGGTACGGCGCCGAACAACTGGCTGTCGATCTTCGGCGGGCCGGGCTGGGAATGGGACGGTGTGCGCCGGCAATATTACCAACACAATTTCCTGACCTCGCAGCCCGACCTCAATTTCCACAGCGCAGACGTGCAGGAGGCGGTGCTGGAGACGGTGAAGTTCTGGCTCGACCGCGGCGTCGACGGCTTCCGGCTGGATACGGTCAACTATTATTTCTGCGACAAGCAGCTCCGAAGCAATCCGCCGCATGAGCCCGATACCAGCGACGGCGGCCTCGATGCGCCCGACACCAACCCCTACGGCATGCAGAACCACCTCTATGACAAGACGCAGCCGGAAAATGTCGATTTTCTCAAGCGCTTCCGGGCGCTGCTCGATCAGTACGAAGATCGTACGACCGTCGGCGAAGTCGGCGATGGGGCGCGTTCGCTGAAGACGGTTGGCGCCTATACGAGTGGCGGCGACAAGCTGCACATGTGCTACACATTCGATCTCCTCGGGCCGGATTTCACCGCCGAGCATATTCGCGGCTGCGTCGAGGCCTTCCAGAAGGCCGTCACGGACGGCTGGGTCTGCTGGGCTTTTTCCAACCACGACGTCATGCGCCATGTCAGCCGTTTCGCGCGAACGGAGGAAGAGCGGTCTGTCATCGCCAAGCTGGCGATCTCGGTGCTTGCGGCGCTGCGCGGTTCGATCTGCCTTTATCAGGGCGAGGAGCTCGGCCTGCCGGAGGCGGAGCTCGCCTTCGAGGATCTGCGCGACCCCTACGGCATCCGCTTCTGGCCGGCCTTCAAGGGCCGCGACGGATGCCGCACGCCGATGCCTTGGGAAGCTGGCAAGGCGCATGCAGGCTTCACCTCGGCCGAGAAGAGCTGGCTGCCGGTGCCTTACGAGCAGGCAGCGCTTTCCGTGGATACGCAGGAGGCGAGCGACAGCTCGGTGCTGCATCACTACCGCAGGACGCTTGCATTCCGGAGGAGCCATCCGGCGTTGATCGACGGCGACATGACCTTCATTGGCACCAACCAGGATCTGCTCGCCTTCACCCGCGAAAAGGGCGGAGAAAGACTGCTCTTCGTTTTCAACCTGACGCGCAAACCGGCGGAATTCCGCCTGCCTGATGGCCTGGTGCTCGGGGAACCGCTTGAAATGCCGGGCTTCGAGGCGGTGGCTGACGCGGGGCTGGTGAAGCTTGCTGCGCTGGACGGGTTTTGCGCGCGGGTTTGACGGCTATTTCGGAAGCTTATCGTAATCTGCATGCGAGCCGATCCAAAACCAGATGATGTCATCTCCATCCCTGACGGCTAGAGCGGGATTGTTTTATGTCCGTTCATATCCGGCTTCCTTGAAGTAGTTTTGGCACTCTTTCGGCGAGACGGTTTGAAGGGTGGCTGCCAGCGCGTCGTCGATGGCCTGTCGGGTTCGAGCCTGCGCCTTGCGCAGCTCGTGCTTGATCTTGGCGAAGAGTTTTTCGATCGGATTGAGATCGGGGGAATACTGCGGCAGGAAGAACAATCTGGCGCCGGCCTTGCGGATGGCGGCACGGATAGCGCCGGCCTTGTGCGAGCCGAGATTATCCATGACGACGATGTCGCCGGGTTTGAGCTCCGGTACCAGCACCCTCTCGACATAGATGCGAAAGCGTTCGCCATTGATCGGGCCGTCGATGATCCACGGTGCGCTGACGCGGTCGGCCCTGAGGGCTGCGACAAAAGTCATGGTATTCCAGTGGCCGAAGGGCGCATGGCCCAACAGCCGTTCGCCGCGCGGCGCCCAGCCCCTGAGCGGCGTCATATTCGTCTTCGTCCAGGTTTCGTCGATAAAGACAAGGCGAGATGGATCGATGCGATGGCGATGCTTCAGCCAGCGCGCCCGCCGGGCGGCAACATCGGGCCGCTCGCGCTCGCTGGCGACCAACGTCTTTTTTTATAACTCAGCCCTTCCTCATGCACGAAGGTCCGGACGGCGCTGTAATCCACTTTCAGGCCGCGCTCTCCGAGTTCCGCCACCAACCCGCGCAAGGTGAACGCCTGCATGTGGCAGCGATCGATCAACCAGACCCGATGTTTACCTGAGATCGCCCGTGGCTTGTGCCCGCCCATCTGGCCGGGAGCCGCGCTGCCCGTCTCACGCAAGCGCCGGACCCAGTCGATCGCGGTGCTGATGCCAATGCCGAAGCGCTTTGCCGCCGCTCGACACGACAGGCCCTCGCGCGTTACTGCGCCAACAACGCGTTCCCGAAGATCATCCGAAAAAGGTTTCGCCATCCAGACCGGCCTCCTGCACCGGCCAGAATGGTGAATCTGATTTGCACCAGAAAGGGAATCCCTGTTCCGATTCCGACTAAAACAATCCCGCTCTAAAGCTCTCCAGGATGTGCCGACGCGCGCCGACCAGAAGCGGCCGACGCGCTTGAAATGCAAGGAGGGATGCCTGGGATCTTGTTTGAGCAAATCGAAGTTTCCGCCGGCCAACTTCCGTATCTGCTCAGGTAAGCAGTCATAGGCCTCCCAGAAGACGGGAGTGGCGTGGTGTTTCAAAGCCGTCTTGTCTTTCCGGCACGAAAATCGGTAAAGGCTTTCTCGGCGAGATGATCGAGGTTGCCACTCGCTGCGTCCGCTTCCATCTGCCTGTCCCAGCGTTCGGCTTGAAGGGCTTCAAACCACGCCGAAAAGGCTTCGAACTCGTACTTATCGAGTTCGGCAACGATTTTTTCAATCTGTTCCAGCTTCGTCATGATCGGCTCCAACGTTACCGCAAAATAAGCGCTGTCGCGGAACTTGCCAAGGATGCCGTCACCCAATCAGCGCGAACTTGCCCACGTCCACCATGCCGCGGTCTGATATCTTCAGGTGCGGGATGACCGGCAGCGGCAGGAAAGCGAGTTGGAGGAAGGGTTCTTCCAGCGTGGCGCCCAGCGCCAAGGCGGCTTTTCGCAGATGGTGCAGCGTATCGCGGACCGCCTCGTAGGGCTCAAGGCTCATAAGACCGGCGATCGGCAGGGCGATTTCACCGGTGATCTTGCCGTCTTCGACGACCACGAAGCCGCCCTTGATCTCGCCGAGGCGGTTTGCGGCGCAAGCCATGTCGTCCTCGCTGACGCCGACGACGCAGATATTGTGGCTGTCATGGCCGACAGTCGAGGCGATCGCGCCCTTCTTCAGGCCGAAGCCCTGGACGAAGCCGTTGGCGTGGTTGCCGTTCTTGCCGTGGCGCTCGATGACGGCGACCTTGATGATATCATTGGCAAGATCGACCGCCGTCTCGTTGCCGCTGACGGGCAGGCGGTAGCGGTGATGCTCGGTGATGATCTTGCCCGGGATGACGCCGATGACAGGCGTTTCGCCTTCGGCGACCGGGACGCCGAAATGGGCGGCGTTGACGGGTCGGGCCTTGACGCTGTCGAGGCCGATCGGGGCAACCGGTCGGCGCGAGGAAAAGAGCGCATCGGTGACGCGGCGGCCGGCGGAAAAGACCATGTCGGCGCGGCAGCTTTCCAGGCTGTCGAGTACCACCAGATCGGCGCGCCAGCCCGGCGCGACCAGGCCGCGGTCCCTCAGACCGAAGGCGCGTGCAGCCGAAATCGAGGCGGCGCGGTAAATCGCCAGGGCCTCGACGCCGCTTCCGATGGCTGTGCGGATCATATAATCGAGATGGCCCTGTTCGGCAATGTCGAGCGGATTGCGGTCGTCGGTGCAGAGCGCGAGGAAGGGTGAAAGCCGCTCGGTGATAATGGGTATCAGCGCCGCGAGATCCTTGGATACCGAACCCTCGCGCACGAGGATGTGCATGCCCTTGCGGATCTTTTCCATCGCTTCGCCGGCAGTCGTGCATTCATGCTCGGTTCGGATACCGGCGGCGAGGTAACCGTTGAGGTCGTTGCCGGACAGTAGCGGCGCATGACCGTCGATATGGCCGCCCTGGAAGGCGTCGAGCTTGGCCATGCAGACGGGATCCTTGTGGATCACGCCGGGAAAATTCATGAATTCGGCAAGGCCGATGACCTTCGGATGGTGGCGGAAGGGCAGGAGGCGCTCGATCGGCAAGTCGGCGCCGGAGGTTTCGAGATGCGTCGCCGGAACGCAGGAGGAGAGCTGGACGCGGATGTCCATGATCGTCTCCAGCGCGGATTCGAGAAAGAATTCGATGCCGGCGGTTCCGAGCACGTTGGCGATTTCGTGCGGATCGCAGATGGCGGTGGTGACACCATAAGGCAGAACGCAGCGATCGAATTCATGGGGTGTGACGAGCGAAGATTCGATATGCAGATGCGTGTCGATGAAGCCGGGAACGACGATCCTGCCCGATATATCGATCTCGGTTTCACCTTCGTAGCTACCTGAGGTTCCGACGATGCGATCGGCGCCGATGGCAATGTCCGACAGGACGAGTTCGCCGGTGACCAGATTGAAGAAACGGCCACCCTTCAGTACGATATCGGCCGGCACGCGGCCGACGCCCTGGTCGATGAGACGTTCGAGCTTGGTGGTCATGGCATTGCTCACATTACAACCGATTCCAAAACTTATAACCGATCTGCCGCCACAAGCGAGTGCCGCAAAACGAGACCGGGCGCCGTAGGGGCGCCCGGTCGTCGACGGTCAGCGATGGTTTATTCGGCGGCGACGATCTTGCCGGCTTCCCACTTGTAGAGCGAGAAGCTCTGCGAGGTCAGGTCGCCGGTCTTGCCGTAGGTGACCTTGCCGATGGCAGTCGGGATCTCCTTGCCGTCCTTCAACGCGGTCGCGACGGCTTCCGCATCCTCGGCACTGCCGGCCTTCTCGATGCCGGCCTTCAGCACCTCGACGGCGGCATAGGCGTTCAGCGTGAAGGCCTCGGCCGGGATGTTCTTGGCGGCGAGCGCGTCGGCTGCGGCCTTGGAATCCGGGCTCTTGGTGGCGTCCGAAGCGTTGGTGAAGATCGTGCCTGCTGCCGCATCCGTGCCGATTGCCCAGAATTCGGTGTTGGAGAGGCCATCGCCGCCGATGATCGTCGCGTTGGCGGCGAGGTCATGCAGCTGGCGGGCCAGCAAGCCGCCTTCCGGGTGGTAGCCGCCGAAATAGACCACATCGACCTTCTCGGACTTGATGCGGGTGGTGAGCGCGCTGAAATCCTTGTCACCAGGCGTGATCGCGTCATTGACGACTTCGGTGATGCCGCCGGCGTTCAGCGTCGCCTTGAAGGCATCGGCGAGGCCCTTGCCGTAGGCGCCCTTGTCGTTGACGATGGCGACGCGCTTGTCCTTGAAATTCTTCAGCACATATTTGGCGGCGACTTCTGCCTGCTGGTCGTCGCGGCCGCAGGTGCGCAGCACGTTGGTGAGACCGCGCTTGGTCAGGTCGGGGGCCGTCGCGGTCGGGGTAACCATCAGCACGCCGTTTTCAGCAAGCACGTCCGAAACGGGAATGGCGACGCCCGAGGTTACCGGGCCGACGACGAAGCGGATGCCGTCGCCGACGACCTTGTTGGCGGCGGAAACGCCCTGCTTCGGTTCGCCGGCATCGTCGGCCAGTTCGAGAACGACCTTCTCTCCGAGAATCCCGCCCTTCTTGTTGATCTCGTCGACGGCCGTCTGAGCGCCGTTCTTCACCTGATCGCCATAGGCGGCGACGGGGCCGGTCAGCGGCGCGATCAGGCCGATGGTGATATCGGCATGGGCAAGCGGCGCAAAGGCGAGTGACGCGACGAGGGTCGCCGTCAATGTCTTGAGGGTCATTGTCTGTCTCCTTGGATGGGGTCATGCGACCCGCGATGAAGCGTCGCGCCGGCTTTTCCGGATCGTTCAACGGCCCAGGAGCCGTGCCAAGAACGATCGATATCGGCGCGATCAATGCACCCTCCGGCCATATTTGGCTCGAGTGGTGCAGCGACAAGATTTCTAGGAATTTTGGTGAGATTGCGCAAGTTGATAACAAAATGGAACGAAAATCGGCTCGATCCGACACGAAGTCTTGCCAAAATCGTCGATTTTGGCGCCGTCTGGTGATTGTTTCGAGGGTGGCGGTACCCGCACAATCGCGGTGCGCCGATGAACCTGCTGCATTTCGCGGAAGCTCGCTTGGTCTTTCCGAATATTCAAATTCTGTTTTGAGATTAACACTTGATTCTACCAATTAGAGTAGAACCATTGTTCCCGCATATATTGCTGCGATGCAAAAGAACGGTCGGTCATAAACAGAGAGATATTTCAGGAACTGAGATCTGGATGCTGAAGCGTATCGAAGCCAGACAGGTGCGCAACGGAATGTTTGTGGAGGCGATCGAGGGTGCATGGCATGACCCTCTTCTGTCCAAGCGAAGATTTCTGCTGCGCCGTGAAGCCGATGCCCTAAAACTTCGCAAGAGCGCTATTGAAGGTGTTGTCATCAACACCAGCAGAGGCCTCGACATCGACGGCCTGCCAGGCGGCAATATCGAGATCGACACCAAGGCGGCACGCGAGACCATCCAGAAATCCGTGCAGGTGCTGGAAAGCGTCTTCAGCCGGCTCCAGCATGGCGATGGCATCAGCGTCGATCAGGTGGCGCCGGTGATTTCCTCTGTCTCCAAGTCGATTGATGACAATCCCACTGTCTTTCTCAGCGTTACGCGTCTGAAATCCAAGGACGAGGCAACGTTTCTGCATTCCCTTTCGGTGAGCGCGCTGATGATCCTGTTCGGCCGTCATCTCGGACTTGACGAGACTACCGTGCAGATGCTCGGCACGGCAGGATTGCTGCACGACGTCGGCAAGCTCGAAATTCCGCTTGAGATACTCAACAAGGAAGGGCGCCTGGACGAGGACGAGATCAAAATGATCCGCGATCATCCGGAAAAGGGGCATGCAATCCTGTCGCGCCAACAAGGCATGTCGGAGATCGTTCTCGACGTCTGCCTCAACCATCATGAGCGTATCGATGGCAAGGGCTATCCCCGCAGGCTTTCCGAGGCGCAGGTGAGCTTCCATGCTCGTCTTGCTGCGATTTGCGACGTCTATGACGCCGTGACCTCCGTGCGGCCGTACAAGGCGCCATGGAGCGCGAGCCAATCACTGACATGGATGCTTGGCAGCGAAGGGCAATTCGATCGCCGGCTCCTGAAGAAATTCGCCCTCTGCCTTTCCGTCGCCGCGGTGAGCTGAAATCTATCTGGCTTCGCAACAAAAGGGCCTGCGTGGGCTTCCAGCGCCGCGCGTCTTTTCAGACGCGCAAAGGACGCTGTAACACTTTCAATTGCCGCGTAATTTTATCCTTAAATCGACTCCGACTTAAGGAATTATAACAGGAGGTCCGCCGCAGGCCCTGTTGCCGGAAGCCTCAGAGCTTTCTCAGACGTTGTTCTGCAGGATGGTTCGCAGCTTGCCGAAGAGCTCGTCGATATGGTGCTTCTCGATGATCAGCGGTGGTGAGAGCGCGATGATATCGCCGGTGGTGCGGATCAGCAGGCCGCTTTCATAAGCTTTCAGGAAGGCGGTGAAGGCGCGCTTGGTGGGCTCGCCGGCGATCGGGTCGAGTTCGATCGCGCCGATCAGGCCGGTGTTCCGGATGTCGATGACATTGGGGCAGTCCTTCAGCGAATGCAGCGCGTCGGCCCAGTAGTCGGAAAGCTCGGCGGCGCGTGTCAGCAGGCCCTCCTCCTTGTAGGTGTCGAGCGTGGCGAGCGCGGCGGCGGAAGCGATCGGATTGCCGGAATAGGTGTAGCCGTGGAAGAACTCGATCATGTGCTCCGGGCCGTTCATGAAGGCATCATGGATCTCGGAGGTAACGAAGACCGCGCCCATCGGAATGACGCCGTTGGTCAGCCCCTTGGCGGCGGTGATCATGTCAGGCTTGACGTCGTAATATTGCGCGGCGAAGGGAGCGCCGAGGCGGCCGAAGCCGGTGATGACCTCGTCGAAGATCAGAAGGATGCCATGCTTGGTGCAGATCTCGCGCAGCTTTTGCAGGTAGCCCTTCGGCGGGATCAAGACGCCGGTGGAACCCGCCACCGGCTCGACGATGACGGCGGCGACGGTGGAGGCGTCATGCAAGGTGACGATACGCTCGAGTTCGGTAGCGATGTCGCCGCCATGCTCGGGCTCGCCGCGAGTGAAGTTGTTTTTGCCGGGCTGGTGGGTGTGCGGCATGTGATCGACGCCGGTCAGAAGTGTGCCGAACATCTTGCGGTTGGTGACGATGCCGCCGACGGAGATGCCGCCGAAATTGACGCCATGATAGCCGCGCTCGCGGCCGATCAGGCGGAAGCGTGATCCATTGCCCTTCACGCGGTGATAGGCGAGCGCCACCTTGAGCGCCGTCTCGACGGATTCCGAACCCGAATTGGTGTAGAGAACGTGGTTCAGGCCTTCCGGGGCAATGTCGACCAGGCGGTTCGCCAGTTCGAAGGCCTTGGGATGGCCGAGCTGGAAGGCCGGCGCGTAATCGAGCTCGCCGGCCTGCTCGCGGATCGCTTCGGTGATCTTCGGGCGGCAGTGGCCGGCATTGACGCACCAGAGGCCGGCCGTTCCGTCCAGCACCTGACGGCCGTCATGGGTCGTATAGTACATGTCCTTGGCGCCGACGAACAAACGCGGCTCCTTCTTGAACTGGCGATTTGCCGTAAACGGCATCCAGAAGGCGCGAAGATCGTTCGGTGCATTGAGGCGATTGGACATGCTGTTCTCCTGGCCGGTGACGGCCCTTTCCCGGGGCTTTACGCCCATATTTTTACTGCCCGGTCAAATTATCAGGGCTTCCCAAGGCGTCAACGGGAAAAGTCCCGAAAGCTCCTCCTGACAGCAGGCTGAAGCTGCGTCGATCGATCACGGGGCGAGCGCTTCAGCGCGATAAGGCTGCAATTCCTTCGCGGCCGGCGAAAGAAGCAGAACGACCAGGGCACTCAAAGGCACGACCGGCAAATCGGAAGATTTGCCGGTCGTGCCATAAGGTTCATGTGCTGAAATATCGTTGCCAGGCCTCGGGGAATATCCCCTTCCCGCACGGCATCGGCCGACATTCATGTCAGCGCTATCATCAAGCGGCGGATCTGTTTCTCTTCTGCACGAGGTAGATGTCTTCGAGCGTTGCCAGGATCTTCATGACCGGCTCGGAGGTGCTCGAATAATAGATGGTTTGTGCGTCTCGGCGGGTCTTGACCAGTTTTTGAGCGCGTAGTTTCGACAGGTGCTGAGAGAGAGCCGACTGGCTGAGGCCGACCTGCGTCGCAAGCACGCCGACGGCCACTTCGCCCTTCACGAGGCTACACAGGATCAGCAATCTTTTCGGGTTTGCCATGGCCGACAATAAAGCTGCCGCCACGTTCGTGTGATCGGCCAAATCAGAGGTTTCCATATGTTATCTTCCTAATGCGAAACGTACATCATTCGTGCTGGCACAGGCCGTCAGCCGGGATTTTGACTGACGCTAAAAACTAGCAACTGGGCTCGAAGATTGTATATACCTAAATTTAAGGTATCGAGTATGCTATTTTAGTCATGTTTGAACAAATGTGATCGGTATCCACAGCGAGGGTTTCGAACTCGTATCGCAGCAGCAAGTCGCTGGAAATCATGTCAAAACCTGAGGAATCGATACCACAAATGCGCCAAGGACCCGATTCCGGCGCCTTCAGCCTGATAGCGAGGGCTTCGGCGACATCGGGATGGCGTTCTACTAAATCTCGCACTGTCTCTTCCGCCTCGGTGGCAATTGCCTCATTCGCGGCCGACTGGATTATGAGATCGTTTCCATCGAGTTGGTAGGCGCGGCCGAAGCCGCCATTGAGGCTGGCCTGTTGCGGCTTAAGACGGAAGAACAGGAAATCAGGAAAGTCGATATAAATCTTCGCCTTGGTATGGCGAGCGAGAAAACGCGTGCGGATACGCTCGTAGAATGCACTGCTGCGCTCGACGGGTTCTGCCAGGCACTGGGTCGTCAGACGCGGAAAGGCGAGGGGATCGCCCTTGCCAGGCTCGCCGGTCAGGAGCGAGGCGCGCGGGTCTCTGGCAAGCGCCCTCGTATGGGCCGATAGCATCGAAACGAGGATGACGGGGGCGCCGTCGATATCGGTGGCGACCAGCACGCGACTGGCAAAGGGAAAGCCGGTCTCGGGGTCGAGAACGGCAATCGCCGCGTGCCGGGCGGAGCGCAGAAGCACGCGGGCGAGCTTGCGGGCATCGTCGTCGGTTTCGCGTAAGGGTGAGGCCGGATCTTTCATATCCGCTTTGTGGCAAAGCGCATCGAAAACATCAAGCTTCCTGCTTGCGGCGATGGCGGGTGAGGCCGGCGACAATATCTTGGGCGGAGATGGTACCGACAATCGCGCCGTTCTCGACGATGCCGATACTGCCGGGTTGGCGGGCCAGGGCGTCGAGGACATCGATCAGCGGCGTCGCGGCACGAGCCGTGGCGCTGACACTCATGCCGGCGGCAGTCTGGCCAAGGCCGGGCTGCATCACGTCGGCCGCAGTCAACATGTTGATCGGATTGAGGTTCTGCACGAAATCGGCGACATACTGGTCTGCGGGATTCTTGACGATGTCGTGCGGAGTTCCGCATTGGATGATGCGGCCGCCCTCCATGATGGCGATGCGATTGCCGATGCGGAAGGCCTCGTCGAGATCGTGGCTGACGAAAAGAATGGTCTTCTTCAACCGCCGCTGGAACTCCAGGAGCTCGTCCTGCAAGCGGGTGCGGATCAATGGATCGAGCGCCGAGAAAGGCTCGTCCATGAGCAGGATCGGGGCGCCGGTGGCAAAGGCGCGGGCAAGGCCGACACGCTGCTGCATGCCGCCGGAAAGCTCGTTGACCTTGCGGCCTGCCCATTTCGTCAGGTTGACCAGTTCAAGCTGCTCGCCGACGCGGAGCTTGCGTTCGGCTTCCGGCATGCCGGCGAGTTCGAGGCCGAAGCCGACATTTTCGGCGACCGTGCGCCAAGGCAAAAGGGCGAACTGCTGGAACACCATGGAGACGGTGTGGGTGCGCAAATCGCGCAGCGCCTTGGCATTGCATCTGTAGGGGTTGACGGGGCCGGTGGTCGTGGAGACCGCAACATCGCCGCGCACCACGGGAGCGAGCCCATTGACGGCGCGCAGCAGCGTCGACTTGCCAGAGCCGGAAAGGCCCATCAGCACCAGGATCTCGCCTTCCTCGATCGTCAGTGAGGCATCGGCGACGCCGAGCACCAAGCCGGTCGCGGCGCCGATTTCGTCTCGCGATTTGCCCTGATCGACCATGGCAAGCGCTGTTTCCGGCCGATCGCCGAAGATGATGCTGACATTGTTAAAGTTTACCGCGGTCATGCAGCGCCTCCTTCACCCGCCGTGCGGAACATCCGGTCGAGAATGATTGCCAGGATGACGATGCAGAAGCCCGCCTCGAAGCCCTTGGCGATATTGACGGTGTTAAGCGCACGGACGACGGGCACGCCAAGCCCGGGAGCGCCGACAAGGGCGGCGATGACGACCATCGACAGCGACAGCATGATGGTCTGGGTGAGACCCGCCATGATCTGCGGCGTGGCGAAGGGAAGCTCGATCTTGCGTAGCACCTGTATCGGCGTCGCGCCGAAAGCGACGGCGGCTTCGACGAGGGACGGCGGCGTCGAGATGATGCCGAGGCGCGTCAGCCGGATCGGGGCGGGGATTGCGAAGATGACGGTCGCGATCAGGCCTGGCACCATGCCGAGGCCGAACAAGATGAGCGCCGGGATCAGATAAACGAATGTCGGTATGGTTTGCATGAGATCGAGCACGGGGCGCATGGCCGCATAGACCCAAGGGCGGCGAGCAGCGGCAATGCCGAGCGGAATGCCGATCACCATGCAGACGAAGGTGGCGGCGAGCACGAGGGCGAGCGTCTCCGTCGTTTCCTTCCAATAGTCCTGGTTCACGATCAGCAGCAGCCCGAGACAGGTGAAGACCGCGACCGCGATCGATCGGCGCAACCAAAAGGCGATGGCGGTGATGGCGGCGATGACGATCAGCGGATGAGGCTTCTGCAGCACGAAGAGCAGGCCGTCTATGGCGCTCGACAGCAGGAAGGCGACCTGGTTGAAGAACCATTCGCCGTTCGAGGTCAGCCAGTCCACGAAGGATTTGGCCCAGGAGCCAATGGGAATCTTAAATTCGGTGATCCAATTCAACGGCGCGCCCATCCAAAAAAACAACAACCGGACAAAAATGAACCGGGGCGGCGAGCCGCCCCGGTCGTATCGTCAGAGGCCGAGGCCGGTCTTGGCGGCCGCGAGAGCGTCGCCCTTGCCATCGCGGGTCTTGACGCCATTAAGCCAGGGCTCGAGTGCTGCGGGGTTCGCCTTCAGCCATTCGGAAGCTGCAGCCTCCGGCTCTTTGCCGTCGTTGAGGATTTTGCCCATGATGTGGTTCTCCATGTCGAGGGAGAACGTCAGGTTCTTCAGCATCGTGCCGACATTCGGGCATTCGTCGAGATAACCGGCGCGGACATTGGTGAAGACCTTGGCGCCGCCAAAATCCGGACCGAAGATATCGTCGCCGCCTGTGAGGTAGGTCAGCTTGAAGTTGGTGTTCATCGGATGGGGTTCCCAGCCGAGGAAGACAACGGGCTTGCCTGATTTGTCGGCGCGCGCGACCTGGGCGAGCATGCCCTGCTCGGAGGATTCGACGACTTCCAGATCTTTCATGCCGAAGGTGTTCTTTTCGATCATGTCCATGACGAGGCGGTTGCCGTCATTGCCAGGCTCGATGCCATAGATCTTACCGTCGAGATCGTCCTTATGAGCGGCGATGTCCTTGAAGTCCTTGATGCCGAGTTCCGCACCCTTGGCGTTGGTTGCGAGCGTATACTTGGCACCGACGAGGTTGGGGCCGAAAGATTCGACCGACTTGTCGTCGAGATAGGGCCGGACGTCCTTTTCCTGTGTCGGCATCCAGTTGCCGAGGAAGATGTCTATGTCCTTGTTCTTCAGCGAGGTGTAGGTGACCGGCACCGAGAGAACCTTGATGTCGGTCTGATAGCCGATGCTCTTCAGGACGACGGATGCGGTGGCGGTGGTGGCGGTGATATCCGTCCAGCCGACGTCCGAGAAATGAACGGTGGAGCAGCTGTCGGGATCGGCGGCGAAGGCGGCGGTCGCAACGGAGAGGGCGGCGACGGCAGTTGCGGTAACGAGTTTGAACGTGCTTGTTGTTTTCATTTTAGACTCCCAGTCTTTAAGTTCCCAAGCCAACCATCAATAACCGAGTTTGACAAGCGACCTCAGCGCGTTTGCGTCGTATCGACCTATGCGATTGCGACGTCGGCGGATTTTTTCCGAGCGCCTGGTTTTCAAGGCTTTCGCCGGTTTTCGAGCCGGATTCCTGTGATTATCGTTCTCTCGGGGCTTTTCTTTGCCATTCCGAGCTTTCAATAAGCCGATTAAGGAGAAATCGGATGGCAAAACTCTATTTCAACTACTCGACGATGAACGCCGGCAAGTCGACGATGCTGCTGCAGGCCTCCTACAATTACCAGGAGCGCGGCATGCGCACGGTGCAGCTGATCGCCGCCTTCGACGAGCGCGCCGGCCGTGGCGTCATCGGCTCGCGGATCGGCTTGGAGGCGAGCGCCATTCCCTTCGAGCCGCATGAGGATCTGTTCCGGCTCGTCGCGGCGCTGAGCGGCGAAGGCGCGCCGATTTCCTGCATCTTCGTCGACGAGGCGCATTTCATGACGCCTGTCCATGTCTGGCAGCTTGCCCGCGTCGTCGACAGGCTTGGTATCCCTGTCATGGTCTATGGGCTGAGAACCGATTTCCAGGGCAAGCTGTTTCCGGCCTCGCAGGAACTGCTGGCGATCGCCGACGAAATGCGCGAGGTGCGCACGATCTGCCATTGCGGGCGCAAGGCGACGATGGTTGTGCGGCTCGGCGCGGAAGGAAACGTACTGCACGAAGGCGCCCAGATCGATGTCGGCGGCAACGAGAAATATGTCTCGCTCTGCCGCAGGCATTGGGACGACGCGATGAACGGAGCCTGGATCGCCGAGCCGGTCTGAAGCCGGCGATGCCGCCTGTTTTCTTTAGCGCCGCAAGCGACTAGCTTGAGCAGGAGATTCCCTGGAGAGATCAGGTGCGCAAACCCCCGCCATTCGATAGCCAGTACGAAGCTGTAGGCAGCTTTGCCGAGAGGATTGCGGCCGAAGGAGCCTATTGCGTGGCGGCGATCGGCGCCTTCAGCGGCGAGGAAACGCGGTCGGCTGACGAGGTTTTCCTGGAACAGAATGCCCGCTTCCAGGCCCATATCGCCGATGCTGCGGCGCTCGACGCCCAGCTGGCCGAGCTGGTCTTTTCTCTTGACCGGCTGACGGCCGAGGTTTCTGCCGATCTCGATAGTTTCCGGGGGCTGACGCTGGGTGAGAAGATGGCCGGCTGGGTGTCGCGCCAGCGGATGTGGCGCATGTATACCGAACGCGTGCGCGAGGCGCCGGTCATCGAGCGGCTGCTCGACCTTTTGACGAAATCGGACGCGCTCGCCAAGCTGATCGCCGGCCAGCGCGCCTCGCTCACCGAACGGCACAGGGCAGCCGAACGCAGCCTTGTCGATATTGTCGAGCAGCGGCGCCGGCTGGTCGATTCCATCGATATCGCCCGCCTCAAGATGAAGGAGCTCAATGCCAAGGCGCTGACCACGCAGGGCCGTATCGGCGTCTATGGCAACAGGGCTCATTGGGAGCAGATGGAGGCGGAACGGCGGGCGCTGAAGGCGGAGGCCGAGCGAAATTCCGCCGAAGAGCACGAGATGCGAGACGACAGCCAGCGGCGCGAGCGCTTCATCGGCCTGTTCCAGGCCTTTGTCGATTCGCTGAACGGCCGGATCGCCGCCTGCAATGTGCTGCTGCGCAAGCTGTTGATAGACGTCGAGGAGCGGCTGATCATCTACCAGGCGCAGGTCGATACCGACAGGCCGGGCATGAAGGCGAGGATCAAACCGGAACTCTTTCCCGATATCGCCACGCCGATCAGGCTGTTCGAGAAGGGCATGCTGGTCGCCCAGGATCTGGAGCGGCGCAAGAGCCGCGCCGATCTCGAATTCACAAGAAGGTTTCCGACCTATGCCGAGCCGTCGGCGGAAACATCGGGAGCGCCTCTGATCGATACGGCGCGCAGGTCCTTGCGCTTCCGCCTGCCTCTCCTGCGCTCCTGACCGGCAGGGCGCGGGCAATACCCCTCTTGCGCAATGCTTTCATTCCGAAAAATCGAAGGGCTCGTGTTGTGCTCGGCCCATCGAGCGCATATGTGGGATGCAGCGGGGCGGCAATGTCCCGATGTTCGCCTCGCCTGACAGGAGACGACGATGCTTGACCGGATAGCCGGTTTTTTCAGGCTGATCGGCCAGACGATCGGCCGCTGGGCCCGCCTGTTTTTCGCTTGGGCTTTCTGGCCCTTTCTTGCCGCGCAGGGCTGGTATCAGCGCCGGAGTTGGATGATCCGGCTGCCGGTGATCGCGTTCGTGGCGCTGCTGGTCGTGCTCTACGGTTATTTCTTCTGGCAGACGCAGGTCTGGTCGAATTTCAACCCCGCCTTCGTCGACGAGTACCGGCTTTCCGAACGCAAGGTCGCAGCCGGGCAGGACGTGCCGGCGGCCGGCGGCGCGGCGGCGACGGCGCCGAAGACCTGCCAGCGCTCGGCGATCGTCGACGTCGCGGCCGATCTGACCGATTTCAATGTCAACCAGAACGCATGGATCTCCTCCATGCTGCTCTACAAGATGGGCTTCTTCGGCATCGACTGGGATCACACGCCCTTCCTCGACAACAAGGCGTCGTTCCAGCGCGGCGTCAACCAGGCGGTCCGGCGGACTTCGGCGGAGCTTGTCGATACGCTCGGACGCGTGCGCGGCACATCGGGCATCAACAACGACCTGCAGAGCGCGCGCGGCAATCTGCAGTTTGACGAAAACAGCTGGTATTTCGGGCTCAATCCCTTCGGGCCGAAGACGCCGACGCCTTCCTATTACCGCTCGGCGATCGGCAGCCTGCGCAAGTTCAACACCGATCTCGCCCTCTGCAATGTCATTTTCGACGGCCGCGCCGACAACCTGATGCAGTTTATCGACCGCATTGCCAACGATCTCGGCGGCACCTCCGACATGCTCGCCGAGCGCTCGGAAAACCACAATCGCGGCTGGTTCGATACACGCGCCGACGACCGGTTCTGGTTCGCCTATGGCCAGCTCTATGGCTACTACGCGATCTTGGCTGCCGCCCAGGCGGATTTCTCGCAGGTGGTGGCGGAACGCAATCTCGGAACGATCTGGGGCGGGACCATGCGGCAGTTCCAGGCGGCGCTCCGCATCCAGCCGGCGATCATCTCGAACGGGCGCGAGGACGGCTGGATCATGCCGAGCCATCTCGCCACGATGGGCTTTTATATTCTGAGGGTGCGCTCAAACCTCGTCGAGATCCGGTCGGTGCTCGATCGCTAGGTCATCAAGTCGCGAAGAATCCCCACTTGCCTTAACGAGGCGGGGCGATGGAAGCGCGCAGGATTAACTGGCATTCCATCTTCAGCCGCACTGGTGTCCTCTTCGGCTGCGCCACCTTTTCCAGAAGCTCAGCCACCGCCCATTGGCCCATCTCCTCGTGCGGCAGTTTCAACGTGGTGAGTGGCGGCAGGATTTTTCGGACAAGGCTGTCATCATCGAAGCCGACGACGGAAATGTCTTCGGGGATTTTCAAGCCTCTTATTCTGATTGCATCATAGGCACCCATCGCCACCCGGTCTGAAAAACAGAATACCGCAGTCGGCGGGGATGGCAGGTCGAGCAACTGCAGCATTTTCTCGCGCCCGAGGTCGAGCGACCAGGCGCCGGACACAATCAGCTCTGGATCCACCGCGATATCGTAGGTGGTGAGCGCCTGGCGGTAACCGCTTAAACGATCTCGGGACGCTTCAAGCCGCTCCTTGCCCGCGTCGATCATGGCTATGCGGCGATGTCCGGCCTTGATTAGTGTCTCCGTCGCCGCAAAACCGCCGGCAAGATCGCCAGGAATGATCGACGAGAATTCGGCCCGCTGCTGATGGCAGTTCAAGAGCACGGTCGGGTAGTTGGCAAGTTTGGAGGGCAGCACTGGCGCCAACTGGGTGATGAGGGTGGCGTAGACCACTCCGACGATCTGACGCCGGCCCAGATAGTCGAGAATGACCTCTGCGAATTCGACCTGTCCGCCGGTAACGACGGTGATCGCCGCCAAGCCCCGTTCTTCTGCTGCCTCACGCACGCCTTCAATCAGCGGCGCGGCGTGATGCGAAGCCATCAGATCGTCGATCAAAAGCACGATGATGCCGCCGATCGGGCCATTGACGGGCCTGGTCTTCTGATAGCCAAGCTCCTCGGCCACAGCCAGCACATGACTACGCATCTTCTCGGAAACGCGCTTGCCGGGCGCCTCGTTCAGCACCAGTGAAACCGTCGCATGCGAAACGCCGACCTTTGCAGCGATGTCGGACATTGTCGGTCGTTTCGTTATTTTGTCGTTCACGCAGTTTCTCTCTCAGACAGTTGGCATGCACGTTAGAAAATCTAACGGACAATGTGAAGCGGCGGGCTTGCGGGAGTTACATTTTTGAGTTACGAAACCTATCTGTAACTTATTTTGTGACTACATCCAACTGGAAAGCTTGCGGCTCATGACCATCGCCTCCCGCCGTTTCGCCGACACCCATTCCGGGCCGCGTGCGCGCCTCTCTCTCGACGGGACCTGGGACTTTCAGCTGCAGGGACACGAGCCCGCGACGATTGCCGTGCCCGCTCCTTGGCAGGCGTACCTTCCGGATCTACGCGCCGCTGCGGGCGTGGCAACTTATTCGCGCACGCTTACCGTGCCGCAGAAATGGCAAGGTCGTCAGGTGATCGTGCATTTCGGCGCGGTGAACTATTTCGCCGAAGTGTCGGTCAATGGCAGGCACCTTGGCTCTCACGAAGGCGGCTATCTGCCGTTTGAATTTGTCATCCCCGCCGATCTGCTGGGCGGTGAAATGCGTCTTGACGTACGGGTCACGCTGCCGAGTTCTGACGGACAGGCTTTCCCCGACTTTCCATTCGATGAAATCCCGCACGGCAAGCAGAGCTGGTACGGTATGTTGGGCGGCATCTGGCAGTCGGTCTGGCTGGAGTGCCGCTCCGAGGCGCATATCGCTCACCAGGGCATTCGCGCCGACCTCTCCACCGGCGGCGTGACGGTTGATGTCGAACTGGCCGCGGCCTTCACTGGTGCGTTGAACATTAGGCTTCTCGACCGCAATGGCGCGGTGGCGGCGTCCGCCGAGCTTGCTCTCAACGGCGCGGCACACGCCTCCGTCGCGCTCAAGGTCGCCAAGGTCGAGGCCTGGTCGCTCGATGATCCCGCGCTTTACCGGGCTGTCGTCGAACTGCGTCAGGGCGACGTCGTCATCGATGCCGACGTCCAGGATTTCGGCTTTCGGACGTTTGAAGCGAGAGATGGAAAGTTTTTCCTGAACGGCCAGCCATTCTACATGCGCGGCGCGCTGGATCAGGATTACTATCCCGAGGGCATCTACACGCCGCCGTCACTGGAGTTTCTGGAAGACCAGGCGCGTAAATCGAAGGAGCTTGGCCTCAACCTCCTGCGCTGCCATATCAAGGTTCCCGATCCGCGCTACTATGATGTGGCTGACCGCTTTGGCCTGCTGGTCTGGACGGAAATCCCCAACGTCCAGACGTTCACCGAGAAGTCGGCGCAGCGCCTGCTCGATACGATGGAAGGGATCCTGCGCCGCGACAGCAACCATCCCTCTATCGTGATCTGGACCATCATCAACGAAGACTGGGGGACGCGTCTTGTCGAAAGCGCCGATCAGCGGAGCTGGCTGGACAACGCCTACCATTGGCTGAAAAAGAAGGACCCGACACGGCTGGTGGTGGACAATTCCGCCTGCATTCCAAACTTCCATGTCGTCTCCGACATCGATGATTACCACTATTACGCCTCGGTTCCGGAAATGGCGCGCGAGTGGGCCGATTGGGTTTCGGCCTTCGCCAAGCGGCCCGACTGGTCCTATTCGCCGGACGGCGATGCGAAACGGCGCGGCGACGAGCCGCTCGTCGTCTCCGAGTTCGGCGTCTGGGGCCTGCCGCGTCCAGACAAGCTGCTGCAGGACGGCAAGGAGCCGTTCTGGTTCAGCAACGGACTGGAGTGGGACAGCGAAGGTGCGACCTATCCGCATGGTGTCGAGCAGCGCTTCCGCACCTTTCAGTTCGACAAGGTTTTTCCGTCCTTCGACTCCTTCATCGAGGACACGCAATGGCATCAGTTCAATGCCCTCAAGTTCGAGATCGAAGAAATGCGCCGCCATGCCTCGATCCAGGGCTATGTCATCACCGAGCTGACCGATCTGCACTGGGAAGCCAATGGCCTCATGGACATGGAGCGCAATACGCGCGCCTATCACAACCGTTTCCATGAGATTAACACCGACGTGGTCATCGTGCCGCGCATGCAGCGCTATGCGGTCTGGGCGGGCGACACGGCCAGCATCGAGCTCGAAATCTCGACGGGCGGCAAGGCGCTGCCAGCGACCGAATTGGGCTGGAGTGTCGATGGCGCAGCTGCTGGCAAGATGGCGGTCGAAGCGGTGGATGCGACGTCAGTGTGCCGCCTGCCAGCAATTGATCTATCCTTCGCCGCAGAAAAAGCCGGCAATCAGGCCAGTGTCCAGTTCACGCTGACCGCCGGCGACAACGAGCTGGCGCGCAACAGCCTCGATATCAGCGTCTATGCCCGACGGTCCAAAACTGTGCGTTCGGTTTCGTCGGCAGAGCCCGAGATCGCGCAATATCTGACCTCCCTTGGCTATGAGGTCGTAAACGCCGACAAGGCGCATGTGCGGGTTGTCTCGACATTGAGCCAGGCCGATATCGATGCCCTGGAGCACGGCGCCCATTACGTGTCGCTGGCCGATGTTGCGCTCCTGTCGTTTGGCAATCTGCGCAATGATCAGCCAAACTGGAATTATCCGACCGGAGGCGATCGCGGGCAGCCCATGCCGCAGATGCGCGTCACCGAACGCAACGGCACCATCTGGAAGGGTAACTGGGTCACCGGCTTCAGCTGGGTGAAGCGTTCCGGGGTATTTGAACGTCTGCCGGGCGGCCCGCTCACCGACCTATCCTTTGTCGGCGTCAACCCCAACCGCGTCATCACCGGCTTCCGACCGATCCATTTCGATGGGCTGGTCCATGCCGGCACGATGGCGGGCTGGATTCACAAGCCCTGCGCGACCATTGCCGAACGGCGGGTCGGCTCAGGTCGTATCGTGGCGACGACCTTCGGCCTGATGCGCGAACCCGCGGGCGCCGATCCGGTCGCAGCGACCTTGCTTGATTGCATCATCGAGACGGCCGCCGCGGGATAGGCCGTTTGTAGAATTGAACCGCCGCACATGACCGGGAGGAGGTTTAGGTGGCCAAGACAGATGCAGGCGTGAACATCCGCAACGTTTCCAAGAGTTTTGGGGCGGTGGAAGTGCTCAACGACATCTCGCTCGGGATAGACAGCGGCGAGTTCATCGTCTTCCTGGGCGCTTCCGGCTGTGGCAAGTCCACCCTTCTGCGCATGATCGCCGGGCTGGAGACGGTTTCGGGCGGCGAAATCTGGATCGGCGGGCGCCGTGTCGACCAGCTTGCCCCCGGCCAGCGTGAGGTATCCATGGTGTTCCAGTCCTATGCGCTCTATCCGCATATGAGCGTGCGAGAAAATCTTGCCTTTGGACTGGTCAATGTCGGTACGCCGAAAGCCGAGATTGCAACCCGCATTGCGACGGCGGCCAGGATGCTGGAGATGGACCATCTCCTCGACCGCAAGCCGGCGCATCTGTCCGGCGGCCAGCGCCAACGCGTTGCGATTGGCCGCGCCATCGTGCGTGAGCCAAAAGTCTTCCTCTTTGACGAACCCCTGTCGAACCTGGACGCCGGCCTGCGTACACGCACCCGTTTCGAACTGTCGCAGCTGCATGATCGTCTTGGCGCCACGATGGTTTTCGTAACCCATGATCAGGCCGAGGCAATGACGCTGGCGACCCGGATTGTCCTTCTGAACAAAGGAAGGATCGAGCAGGTCGGCGCGCCCATGGATATTTATGCCCGCCCCAGCACCCGCTACGTTGCCCAGTTCGTCGGCTCGCCGCCGATGAACTTCCTGCCGGCGGCACGGATTGAGAGCGGTCTGGACGGCGCGATTGTCACAACCGGCGGCGGCGTCGGGCTGCAAACCTCGGTTCCGTTCGACAGTTTGCCTGGTGCCAACCTCACGCTTGGCTTGCGGCCGGAGAGCCTGACGGTCTCGCCGCACGGCACGCTAAGGGGCAAAGTCGTCACAGTGCAGCAGATGGGCGACCGCTCTCTGGTCCACGCCGAACTCGCCGACGGGACGCAGGTCGTCGGCGTTGACGCCCCAATCACCACGGCCCGTGGTGGTTCCGAAATCGCGTTTGCCGTCGAAGGAGCGACGGCGATGCTGTTTGATGAAATGGGCAAAGGTTATCACGCGGCCGGCTAGGCTGCGGCGCGAGACAGCAAGGCCGCCCTCCGAAGGAGGTCCCGGCAGGAAAACCGATCATTCTGGAGGAGTGAGAATGCGTAACCTGTTGAAAACATCGATTGCGGCGTTCGCCGTCATGATTGCCTTCCCGGCATTTGCAGCCGAAAATGTCGTTTGGTGGGACTTTTTGTCGGGAGGCGACGGCGTGCGAATGAAGGCGCTGATTCAGCGCTTCAACGACGAACATAAGGACAAGATCCAAATCAAGGGCACCACCCTCGAATGGGGCATCCCTTATTACACCAAGCTGCAGACATCAACTGCTGTCGGCCAGGGACCTGACATCGCCACCTACCACCTGTCGCGCCTGGCCGGTGCGGTTTCGGCCAAGACCGTGTCGCCAATCGATCCGAAGGAGCTTCAGGCTGTCGGTTTGAAGGACAGCGACTATCCGCCGAATGCAATCGCCGCCTCGACGGTCGACAATATGCGCTACGCCGTACCGTTCGACGTGCACGGCGAGGTGCTCTACTACAACAAGAATGTACTGAAGGAACTTGGAGCATTGGGCAAGGACGGCAAGCCGACCGGCATCGATACGCTGGAAGGCTGGCGGGCGCTGTTGGCCAAGGCCAAGGAAGCCGGCAAGAACGGCGTCGTCATCGCGTCGTCCAGCGGCGATTTGCGCGACATCTATACTTTGTTCGGCCAATTGGGCGGTCAATTGACCACCGATGGCAAATTCCTGCAGGGCGACAATTTCGACAAGATGCAAAAGGCCTATGGCGAGATCACCAATTGGGTGAAGCAAGGCTGGGCGCAGCCCTATATCGACCCTGAAACCATCACTCCGACCTTCCTGGCCGGACAATCCGCCTTCTTCTTGAACGGCAACTGGGAGCTGCCGACCATGGAAACCGAAGTGGCCAAGGGCAGCGGCTTCGATTACGGCATGGTGAACATTCCCGCCTGGATGGGCAAGCCTGCCAACTGGGCGGACTCGCACTCGTTTGTCATGCCCAACAATGTCGGCGTGACCATGACGCCGGAAAAGCGTGCCGCAGTTCTCGAAGTCATCAGATGGATGAATGTGAACTCACTGGAATGGGCCGGCGCCGGCCATATCCCGGCTTATTTGCCGGTCAGCACGTCTGACGCCTATAAGGCGCTCAAGCCGCAAGCGGACTATGCCGCCATGGCGCTCAACGCCTTCTATATGCCGAAGACGCCGCTCACCGGCGCTGCGTCCAAGTTCGACGACGACTGGCAGAACATGGCGTCCGGACCGCTGAACGGCGACGGCGATCTGAAGGAGACACTGGAGACGTTCCGCGATCATATGAACTCTCAGTGACGTTTTCCTTCAACAGTCCCCGGGGCAGTTCCTGGCCCGGGATCGCATAACCGAGGCAGGTGATAGATGGCTGCAGTCAGCAACAAGAAGCAGGACAGCCTGATTGCAGCGCTGCTGGTCGCACCGGCCGTCATCGCGTTTCTGGTGATCTTTGCCTATCCGACGTGGCGCATGGTGGCGATGAGCTTCACCAATGCGCCGCTGATCGGTCCCGGCGAGTGGGTCGGCCTCGACAATTACGCGCGCCAACTCTATTCGCCTCAATTTCAGAAGGCGCTTCTGAACACGCTGTACTTCATCGTTCTGACCGTCATTCCCGGCACGTCTCTGGCGCTGTTCGTTGCCATGGGGGTCAATCGTCTGACCGGGCGCATACAGATGTTGGTCCTGGCGTGCTTTTTTCTGCCTTCCATTCTGCCGGTATCGGTGGTGACCCAGATCTGGACCTGGATCGCAAACATGCAATATGGCGTCATCCAGAATGTCATCGGCCTGTTTACCGGCGGCCGCCCGCTGCCGGTGCTGCGTTCGCCGACCTATTTCATGCCCTCCGTCGCCGTCGTCACGATCTGGTGGACGATCGGTTTCAACATTCTTCTGTTTCTTGCCGCCTTGCGCAGCATTTCGTCCGACATCTACGAAGCGGCGGCGCTCGACAATGCCAGCCGCTGGCGGGTGTTCTCAAAGATAACCTGGCCGCTGATCTGGCCGGTGACAGCGTTGGTGCTGACGCTGCAGCTGATTGCGCAGTTCAAGATTTTTTCGCAGCCGTATCTGCTCGGCTATTTCGCCCACACGCCGGCTGACGCGCAATCCGTGGTCATGACCGTCATCTACGACCTCGCCTTCAAGCAGAACAAGGGTGGAGAAGGTGCAGCCGTCGCTACCATACTGTTCATCATCATCCTGATTGCCTCCGTTTTCCAATATCAGTTCCTGCGGGCGCGAGGTGAAAAATGAGCGTTCTGGCAACCGATCAACAAGCGGCTCTGGCGCGGACGAACGGTAGCATTGCCGCAAGCAATTGGAGCGGCCGCGCGCTGACTGCTCTGGCCGTGCTCGGGGCGCTGATCTGGTTCTTCCCGCTTTACTGGGCGATCGTGACTTCGCTGAAATCCGACACTGAGGTGGCGAGCCCAGCATCCGGGTTGTTACCTAAAGAACCGACGATCGAGCCCTATCTCTACGTGATCGACCGCTCCAGTATCGTGCAATGGTATATCAACTCGGTCGGCACATCGACGATCATTGCGTTGGTGGTGCTGGCAGCCAGCGTCTGCTGTGCCTATGCCTTGAGCCAAATTCACTTTCCCGGCCGCCGCCTGATCTACGGCGCGCTGATTGCCTCGGTGATGGTCCCGGCGGAGGCGCTTATCATCAACCATTTCGTGCTGATGAACTCATTCGGGCTGATCAATAGCTGGGGCGGCATCATCATGCCGCAACTCGTGGTGCCATCGGTCATTATCATCCTCAAACAGTTCTTCGACCAGATCCCGAAGGAATTCCGCGAGGCGGCGATGCTCGACAATGCGGGCCATTTGCGAACGTTATGGAAGATCTATGTGCCGATGAACTGGGGCGTGATCATCGCGCTTGGTATCACGACCTTTATCGCGGCATGGAACAATTTCCTATGGCCGTTCCTGGTCGCGACTTCGGACGCCACAATCACCATTCCCGTCGGCATCACCCAGGTGAAGGACGTCTTCGGCGTGCGCTTTGCCAAGGACATGGCTGCGGCGGTATTGGCCGGTCTTCCCGTCGCCATACTCTACCTCCTCTTTCAGAAGCAGGTCACGCGCGCCATCATGCTCTCCGCCGGAATAAAGGGATAATGGGGCTTCGTGGGCATTTCTGTAATAACACCCTAGAGCGCCGCCCAAGTCGACGACACGCAGTTTCCCGACGAATTCATAGGTGATGCCGACGATGCCGCCGCCGATTTCATCGTCGCGGAAGCGACCGACGCTGCGCACCATCTTGTGGCCGCCAAGCCGGTTGTCGACGCGATAGACGAAATGGAAGCCGACGCCGTCAAGGCTCGCGTCTTCGAAGGTTTGGGCGATCAGGCTGCGATCGTCCTCGTGGAAACGTGACGTTAGCCTGTCAGGTTGATAGGGCCGTCGCTGTAGGGGAGGTCGAAGATCGCGTGGACGTCCTCGCTTGCAAAGAAATGTCCTGTCTCGATATCGATGCGCCAGAAGCCGAAAAGACGATAGGCAGCAAGCATCTGGACAACTTCAGCATCGGTGATGCCGATTTGAGCGCGGGATTGCTCTGTCTTGTTAGTGACGGGCTGTTCGAAGTGAACAGGCACGATTCCCCCAGATCACGGGACGACGTGCCGACTCTCTTCCGATTCCTCAGTTGATCAGCTTCAATCGAATTGCCTTAGCTACCAACTGGGTGCGGTTGACGCAATCGAGTTTTTTGATCGCGTTCGTCATATAGGCGTTCACCGTATGATCCGAGAGCGTCAGGATCTGGCCGATTTCGATCGAGGTCTTGCCCTGAGCAGTCCAGCGTACAACTTCTAGTTCTCTGGTCGATAGCGCGTTATGCGCGCATTCCTCGTTGCGCTTGACTGCATTGTATGCATCGAGTGCATGGAGAATGATCATTGCCAGCTCATTGATCTCGCTCTGGCCGAGTGCGGCGCGGTCGCCGCAGAACCAAAAGACCAGGCGCTGGCCGTCGGCTGCAATGGTCGGCATGGCAACACCCGCCGGTATGGCATGGCGCAGCATCAGGGCACGAAGTTCGGCGGGAAAGGCCTGGCCATTGACAGCGTCGTTGAGATGCCAGGCCGGCGGCACAACGGACTGCCTCAGCCTTAGGCCGAAAGGGCAGCCGCGCATCATGTGGGCGTGGTCGAAATCCCTGATATAGGCGGCCGGAAGCGAGCTCTCGATCAGCAGGGGTTTTAAGAGAAGATCTTCGGGGGAAGGAGCGTGCATCAGCGTCGCATGCGACAATCCGAAGGCTGTGGACACTCTGCCGAGCGCGTGCGCAAACAGGCTGCGGGTTCGAGCGGTCGCAAGCTCTGCCGAAAGCAATGACTGTCTTTCAGAGGTAGTCATGTAAGACATTTGTGCGCCCCGCCAGCCTCAATGTTAACGCTATCAAACATGGAAAGGCGGCCGGATGCTAGTCCCAATTGACTTAACGTCGGCCGATTTACTCATATTGTGTAAAATTATTGACAGCAGATCGCGCTTTAGTTGAGTTTCGACTTGCGGATATAGCGTTGTGGTATCTTTGATTTCCTCCATGCGCATCCGTCATGGGTTTCGCGCAGTGATGTAGGAAGAGAATCACCTTGGAAGAGCCTGGCGGCAACACTTGTCGAAAACCGGCTTGCTGGCGATCAATGCAATTGCTAAGCGTCTTACCATGTATAATTGAGGCAATTCAACCGTGCGTTCTGCGATTTCTTTTTCAGTGAAGTCCCTATTTTCCCTGATATTACTCGTTTTATTATTTCTAACCCTGCCGATAGGAGCGGCAACCTCGCAGGCCGCCGGGCAGAAGAAGCAGGCAGGGCAGCCGCCGATGCGCTTCATCCTCGTGCGCAGTCTCCTCTGCATGGAAGACTGTCCGGAATGGATATCGGCAGAGGGACGCATAACCTCCGATACGCCGGCCCAGCTCCGAAAAATTCTGAAGAAGATCGGCGATCGGAAATTGCCTATTGTCCTGCTTTCGGAGGGTGGCGAAGTAGACGCGGCCTATGCAATGGGCCGAATGATCCGCAAGGCCGGGCTGGAAACAGCGGTCGGCGGCACCCGGTTGAAGGATTGCCCGGCGGAAGATATGCGTTGCGATGCTGCTGTCGCGAAGGACGGGCCCTCGCTTGGCGACGCCTATTCCTATGGTGCATACTGCTTTTCCGCTTGTCCACTGGTGTTCGCCGGCGGGACTGTGCGTGCGGCGCCGCAATGGGCTTTCATCGGCGTCCACCAGATCACGACCATCTATAGCAAGGTGCGCGTTTCCTATCGCATCGAATACAAGATCGTGAACGGCAAGAAGACGGAAATTTCCCGCAAGGAGGTTGGACGCAAGTCAGCGGGGCAAAGCAGTTCGACCAAACTTGGAAAGAAGGCAACCGCTGCCCTGACAGTCTATCTGAAAGAAATGGGCGTCAGTGCCGATCTCATCGGTGTGATGATGAGTGCCACACCTGACAAAATCAATGTCGTACCGCCCGAAGACGCACTTCGAATGGGTCTCGCAACGGACGTGCTGGCGTATAACGAATGGCCCGGCATGCCGCTTTGCGCGTTGGATGCGGCGGCTGAGGCTGTTTGTCACCGCCGTCCGGCGACCGAGGGGCGGGCGCAGGATGCGGCGGCGATAACCAGCGAGACTCCGGCGGAAAATCGGCCGATGGATTTTCTGCTGCTGTATGACGGCAATTGCCAGGACGAATGCACACAGTGGATTTCTGCGGAAGGAGACATCACGCCGGAGACACCGGCTCAGTTCAAGGCAATCTTGAAAACGCTTGGCGAAAGAAAGCTGCCGGTCGTCCTTCAGTCTAATGGCGGGGACATGGATGCGGCTTTCGCGATGGGGCGTATGATCCGGGCTGCTGGCCTGGAGACCTCGATTGGCAGAACGCGGTTGCCGAACTGCCCGACGCTGGATCCGCGTTGCAAGGCGAGCATGGCAAAAAGCGGCCCGACCAAGGGCGAGGTCTCTGCCGGCGGCGCATACTGCCTTTCGACCTGTGCTCTGGTCTTGATCAGCGGAACGCCGCGGCTTGTCGGATATTCCGATATCGGCCTCGCCAGACCCACGACGGCTGAATATCCAAAATTCTTCGCCTATTTCGACGAGATGGGTGTCAGTTCCGCGACATTCGAGACGATGATGCTTGTGACATCGATCGAGCAAAAAACCATGCCTCGTTCTCAGGCGCTCGAGCTTGGCCTCATCAATGGTATCATCCCTTATGGTGACGAACCCGGCTATCGCTTGTGTGGACCTGATGCCAAGCAAAGTCTTCGATGCCCCAGAAAAGCTGAAGCAGAGATCGCTCCTGCTGCTGCTTCGCTAAATTGAAATCGGAATGCGGAACAGGCACAGCTCAGCGTTTCGCGTCCGGCTGCCGCTTGGTCAAGCTCCGAAGGCGCCCGTGCCGCCCGCTAATCCTTAACTGACGCAAGGCGCAGCACTATTCACACCCCGCCGATATTTCGCTATCTCGATCAAGAGAAAAACAACGGCTCCGCGCCCGCGGATGTCGGACGGGGGAACATCCATGCCATCCATCAAATCCGATATCGAAATCGCGCGCGCCGCGGCCAAAAAGCCGATCTTCGAGATCGGGGCGAAACTCGGCATTCCGGTCGAGCAGCTCGTTCCCTATGGTCACGACAAGGCAAAGGTCAGCGCCGAGTTCATCGCCGCCCAAGCGGGCAAGAAGGACGGCAAGCTGATCCTCGTCACCGCAATCAATCCGACACCGGCGGGCGAGGGCAAGACGACGACCACCGTCGGGCTCGGCGACGGCCTGAACCGGATCGGCAAGAAAGCCGTCGTCTGCATCCGCGAGGCCTCTCTCGGCCCCTGCTTCGGCGTCAAGGGCGGGGCGGCCGGCGGCGGTTACGCGCAGGTCGTGCCGATGGAAGACATCAACCTGCATTTCACCGGCGACTTCCATGCGATCACCTCGGCACACAATCTGCTGGCGGCGATGATCGACAATCACATCTACTGGGGCAACGAAGAGAATATCGACATCCGCCGCATCACCTGGCGGCGGGTGATGGACATGAACGACCGGGCACTCAGAAGCATGGTCTCCTCGCTCGGCGGCGTCGCCAACGGCTTCCCGCGCCAGGGTGGGTTCGACATCACAGTCGCCTCCGAGGTGATGGCGATCCTCTGCCTTGCCACCGATCTCAAGGATCTGGAGCGGCGGCTCGGCGACATCATCATCGGCTATCGTTTCGACCGGACACCGGTGCATGCGCGCGACCTGAAGGCCGACGGCGCCATGGCGGTGCTCTTGAAAGATGCGATGCAGCCGAACCTGGTGCAGACGCTGGAGAACAATCCGGCCTTCGTGCATGGCGGCCCCTTCGCCAACATCGCCCATGGCTGCAACTCGGTGACTGCGACCAAGACGGCGCTGAAGCTCGGCGATTATGTGGTGACGGAAGCGGGCTTCGGTGCCGATCTCGGGGCTGAGAAATTCTTCGACATCAAGTGCCGCAAGGCAGGGCTGAAGCCGGATGCGGCGGTCATCGTCGCGACCGTCCGGGCGCTGAAAATGAATGGCGGGGTGAAGAAGGAAGATCTCGGCTCCGAGGATGTCGTGGCGCTGAAAAAGGGCTGCGCCAATCTTGGCCGGCACGTCGCCAATGTGCGCCGGTTCGGCGTGCCCGTCGTCGTGGCGATCAACCATTTCGTCTCGGATACCGAGGCTGAGATCGCGGCAGTCAAGGAATTTGTCTCGAGACTTGGCGCCGAGGCAATCCTCTGCCGTCACTGGGCGCTGGGTTCGGCCGGCATCGAGGACCTGGCGCACAAGGTGGTGGAACTGGCAGAATCCGGGCAGGCGAAATTCCAGCCGCTTTACGGCGATGATCTTTCGCTGTTCGAAAAGATCGAGATCGTCGCCTCGAAGATCTACCATGCGGGCGAGGTGACGGCCGACAAGGCGGTGCGCGACCAGTTGCAGACATGGGAGGAACAGGGCTACGGCAAGCTGCCGATCTGCATGGCGAAGACGCAATATTCCTTCTCCACCGATCCAAACCTGCGTGGCGCGCCGGAAGGCCACATCGTCACCGTGCGGGAGGTGCGGCTTTCCGCGGGAGCGGGCTTCGTTGTCGCCATCACCGGCGAGATCATGACAATGCCCGGCCTGCCGAAATCGCCGTCGGCGGAGCGGATTTTCCTGAACGATCAGGGTTATATCGAAGGTCTGTTCTGATCCGGCGACGGCCTACCGGGATGATTAGTGGCAATAGCGATAGCCACCCTTCCTCTCGATCACGTCGAGATGGAAATGCGTCTCATGGGCGGCGTCGCTTTCGGGGTCGAGGACGGTGGTGAAATAGAGGCAGCCGGCGGCGCTGACGGTGCGCTGGAAGGCGCCGGTCAGCGTCGGATCCTCGCGGCGGGAGCGGACGGCAACATCCTCGCCCTTTTCGAAATGGAAGCTCGCAATGTCGATGGCGTTGCCGCGGGCATGTTCGGAGATCTTGCCGGTTCCAGCGCCGTTGCGCAGGCGGCACATATAGGCCGTTGCCTGGTTGACGGTGGTGATGCGGCCCTGCTCCGGCAGGGCGGCGGAGGCCGCCGGGATGACGCTGTCTTTCATCCAGCGGGCAAGGGCAAGCGCTGCCGGACAGCGGATCGTCGCCTCCGGCTTCAGCTTGATGCCGGGCAGGGCTTCGGAGACGATGATCGGCTTGTCGATGCCGCAGCCATTGCCGTCGTCGATGCGCGGCGCTTCCTTGAAGACCACACCCAGGGCCTGAAGCGCAGCCGTGCATTCGGCATGCTCGGCATCGCTTTCGGGCTCGATCGTCAGGTGTTGCTCTTCCAGTGTCTGCTCGCCGGGCGGCTTACCTTCTTCAGGGCTGCCGGGCGGTCGTGGCGGACCTTGCATCTGCTCTGTCGGCCCAGGCTTTGACGGTGCGGCCTGCGCTGGCGGCTGGCTCGGCACCGGTGCCTCCGGATCCTCTAGATCGGGTTTCGGCTGAGGGGCCGGGACCTCTTCGGGCGCGGGCGGTTCCGCCTTTTCCGAGGACGGGGAAGTGGGGTTGGTCGCCTGTCCGGCATCTGGCCGAGGTTCGGGCATCGGGCCTTGCGGGGGCAGGCGGGCGCCGGCAAGAAAGGCGCTAGCGGCGAAAAGGATCGCTAATATCGAAAGTTTTCTCAACGCGTCCGATTCCTCGTGTCCGTGGCCGAAGACAACGCATGAGGGCGTTTTTCGTTGCAATTGTGCAACGTCCTTGAAGATCGCTAAAACGTGATTGATATATTCAACATAAGGCGGTCAACTTATGTTGACAATATTAATCATGTTTTTTAAGCGCGAAAAGAAGGCGGAATTCTGCTCCGCCTTCATCCGCAAAAGCCTAGCCAGCCCCTCGAGCGTGCGACACGCCACGACCAGCCAGCCCGGTAATCATCATTAGAGGGTAGGTTATGATCGTCCGGCATTGGCGCTCGGTTCTATTGGTCTGCACGGCAGCCACAGTTGTTCTTCCTGTTTCGCAGTCTTTTGCGCAAAGCGCTCCGGCAGCCACGCCGCAAGCCGCGACGGATGACAGCACCGTCCTGGAGAAGATCGTCGTCAAGGGCAAACGCGTGGCGCCGGGCAGCGTCGCCGACACGCCGCTGGCGACCGAGATCACCGCCAAGCAGATGGCAGAAAAGCAGGTCACCAATTTTGACGATATCGGCCGCAGCGTCGATGCAGGCGTAAATTATTCGCGTGGTGACGCAGGCTTCAACCTGCGCGGCCTTTCCGGCGCGCGCATCCTGACTACCATTGACGGCATTCCGATCCCTTATATTTCGAACAGCGCGCGCCAGGGTGCTTTCGCCCTCAGCAACGCCAACGGCGGCGGCGACACCTTCGATTTCGATTCGCTGTCCTCGCTCGATATCGTGCGCGGGGCAGATTCGAGCAAGGGCGGTTCCGGTATGCTCGGCGGCGCCATCGTCCTCAATACGCTGGAGCCGGAGGATCTTATCCCTGAAGGCCGCGACTGGGGCGCGATCGTCAAGTCGACCTATGACAGTGAAGACCGCAGCATTTCCGGTTCGGCCGCCGCAGCCAAGAAGATCGGCGGCACGTCGATCTTGTTTCAGGGCGGTTACCGCAAGGGCCATGAACGCGACAACATGGGCGACAATGACAGCTACGGTCGTTTCCGCACCGAGGCAGATCCGGCTGATTTCGATCAACACAATCTGCTCTTCAAACTGCGTCAGGAGATGGAAGGCGGGCACCGCATCGGCCTGACGGCCGAGCGTTTCCGTCGCGACCTGCAGACCGACCTGCGTGAACAGCAAGGCACCGGACGCACCTATATGATCGGCAACTACGACGGTCGCGAACTGCGTGACCGCGATCGCGTATCGCTCGATTATGATTATGAGGCCCAGTCTTCCGACGCATTCTTCAGCAGTGCGCGAGCCACGCTCTATTGGCTGGATTTGAAGAAGGAATCCGGCAGCAAGGGCCGTACGGCAGCGAATGTGGCTTATGGCCGTAACAACGAGATCGAAAACGAAACCTGGGGCTTCAGCGGCACGGCGACGAAGGATTTCGAATATTCCGGTCTCAGCCACTCCGTTCGCGTTGGCCTCGATGTCGGCGTTTCCAGCTGGAGCCAGTATGGCTGGGCACTTTGCCCCACACCGACGACCTGCCCCTCGCTGAACAACCAGGCGGAAGTGCCCGATGTCGACAGTCAGAACCTTGGGTTGAGCTTCGAAGACAAGATCGAAATCGGCAATACCGGCTTCGCGCTGACACCCGGCTTCCGCTTTGACTGGTTCAACTACAATCCCTCAACCGGCGGGAGTTTCGCAAGCAATACCGGGCTTACCCGTTTCGGGGACCTGAACGACCGAACGGAAGCCGGCCTGTCACCGAAGATTCTTGCGACATACGACCTGACGCCTGACGTGCAGCTCTACATGCAGCTGGCAGTCGGCTTCCGCGCACCTACCGTGGACGAACTCTACAGCCGCTTCTACAACCCGACGGGCCGCTACGCCCAGCTCGGCAATCCCGATCTTGAACCCGAAATCGGCCGCGGCGTCGAAATCGGCGCCAATTTTGACACGGGCGATTTTACTGGTCGGGTCGCGGCTTTCCACACCCGCTACCAGAACTTTATCGAGACGGTGACGAGCATCGATGCGACCGGCTTCACGACGTTCAACTACGCGAATGTGTCAGCGGCCACGATCTCCGGTATTGAAGCCAGCGCCGTCAAGACGTTCAACAACGGCATCAATCTGCATGCGTCACTTGTCTATGCCTATGGCAAGAACGAGGATACCGCCCAGCGCCTGCGCTCGGTGGCGCCATTCAAGGCGATCGTCGGCGGCGGTTGGAGCAATGAGACTTTCGGCTTCGATCTTTCTTCTACGCTTTCGGCCGGCATGCTCACCGACCATCTCAAGACACCCGTCACCAACACCGCCGACACAACCTTCGATGCGCCCGGCTACGCAATCGTCGACCTGACCGGCTGGTGGACGCCGGACCAAATGCCGGGCCTGCGCGTGCAGGCAGGCGTCTACAACATCTTCGACCAGGAATATTTCAACGCGCTCGCCGTGCGCGATGTCAACCTGAGCTCGGCGACGGCGTCCCAGCCGCGGGAGTGGTATTCGGAGCCGGGTCGTACGTTCAAGGTGTCGCTGACCAAGACCTTCTGATCGCGATCACGCTTCCAGGGCTGGGGATGGGCGGCTTTCGGGTCGCCCTTTTCATTCCCGCATTCGCCTCTTGCGCAATGGCTGATCTCAGGCTAACAATTTTCTCCATGATCAAGTCCTTGAACATTGCAGTTTGGTGGTGGGTTCGCTAAGGCGGCCTCGACCAATCGTGTTCAAAGACGACGAGTGAGCCGCCCGAAACTTCGAGGCGGCTTTTTTTGTTTTATGGCCGCCTGTCGTCCGGGCCCCGATAACGGAGTGGAACAATGGTAACGATCCTGCGGGATGATGGTGCGGAAATCTACGAGACCAAGGGCGGCATATCCGTCACGCGGCAGCGGCGGGCGATCCCCTACGGCGATGCGGTCTCTTCCTATGTCGACAAGCTCGACGAGCGCCGCGGTGCGGTGTTTTCGTCGAACTACGAATATCCGGGCCGCTATACGCGCTGGGATACTGCCGTCGTCGATCCGCCGCTCGGCATCTCCTCCTTCGGGCGTGACGTCTGGATCGAAGCCTATAATGAACGCGGCGAAGTGATCCTCGGCTTCGTGACCGAGCGGCTGAAGACGGTGTCCGACATCGTGCTCGGCGTGTCCTCCGCCCGTCGCCTCGACCTGACCGTCAAGACGCCGGACCGGGTGTTTACCGAGGAAGAGCGCTCGAAGATGCCGACGGTCTTCACCGTGCTGCGCGCCGTCACCGACCTGTTCTATTCGCAGGCGGATGCGAGCCTCGGGCTCTACGGCGCCTTCGGATACGACATCGCCTTCCAGTTCGATGCGATCGATCTGAAGCTGACGCGGCCCTCAGACCAGCGCGACATGGTGCTCTATCTGCCGGACGAGATCCTTGTCGTGGACAACTACGCCGCCAAGGCCTGGGTCGACCGTTACGACTTCGAAAAAGGCGGCGTGTCGACCGAGGGCAAGGCCCAAGATATCGCGGCGGAGCCCTTCAAACACACGGATGCCATTCCGCCGAAGAGCGATCACCGGCCGGGCGAATATGCCGAGCTCGTCACCAAGGCGAAGGAAAGTTTCCGCAAGGGCGACCTCTTCGAAGTCGTGCCCGGGCAGAAATTCATGGAGCGCTGCGACAGCAGGCCGTCCGACATTTCCAAGCGGCTGAAGGCGATCAATCCGTCGCCCTATTCCTTTTTTATCAATCTCGGCCATCAGGAATATCTGGTCGGCGCCTCACCTGAAATGTTCGTGCGCGTTTCCGGCCGTCGCATCGAAACCTGTCCGATTTCGGGCACGATCAAGCGCGGCGACGATCCGATCGCCGACAGCGAGCAGATTCTGAAGCTCCTGAATTCGAAGAAGGACGAGTCCGAGCTTACCATGTGCTCTGATGTCGACCGCAACGACAAAAGCCGCGTCTGCGAGCCGGGTTCGGTCAAGGTCATCGGCCGCCGGCAGATCGAGATGTACTCGCGCCTCATCCACACGGTCGACCATATCGAAGGGCGGCTGCGCGACGACATGGACGCCTTCGACGGTTTCCTCAGCCACGCCTGGGCGGTCACTGTCACCGGCGCCCCGAAGCTCTGGGCGATGCGCTTCATCGAGAGCCATGAAAAGAGCCCGCGTGCCTGGTATGGCGGGGCGATCGGCATGGTCGGCTTCAACGGCGACATGAACACCGGCCTGACGCTGCGCACCGTGCGCATCAAGGATGGTATCGCCGAGGTGCGCGCCGGTGCGACGCTGCTCAACGATTCCATTCCTGAGGAAGAAGAAGCCGAAACAGAACTGAAGGCCTCCGCCATGCTTTCCGCCATCCGAGACGCCAAGACCGGCAATTCCGGCAGGATCCAGCGCGACGTCGCGAGCGTCGGCAAGGGCGTCAGCATCCTGCTCGTCGATCACGAAGACAGCTTCGTCCACACACTCGCCAATTATTTCCGCCAGACGGGGGCGACGGTTTCGACCGTGCGCACGCCCGTTCCGGAGGAAATCTTCGACCGGCTGAACCCGGACCTCGTCGTGCTGTCGCCAGGACCTGGAACGCCCAAGGATTTCGATTGCAAGGCGACGATCAAGAAGGCGCGGGCGCGCAACCTGCCAATCTTCGGCGTCTGCCTCGGCCTGCAGGCGCTCGCCGAAGCCTATGGCGGGGAACTGCGCCATCTGGCGCTGCCGATGCACGGCAAGCCCTCGCGCATCCGCGTGCTGGAGCCTGGCATCGTCTTCTCCGGCCTTGCCAAGGAGGTGACGGTCGGCCGCTACCACTCGATCTTCGCCGATCCCTCGACGCTGCCGCGCGAGTTCATCATCACGGCGGAAAGCGACGACGGCACGATCATGGGTATCGAACACGCCAAGGAACCGATCGCCGCAGTGCAGTTCCATCCGGAGTCGATCATGACGCTCGGTGGCGATGCGGGAATGCGGATGATCGAAAATGTCGTGGCGCATCTGGCGCGCAGGGTGAAGACGAAGGCTGCGTGACGGCAATTTCGCCTGGCCCTTCCTACTATGGGAAGGGCCAGGCGTCAGGCCGCCGGGCCGCGACTTGACTTCTTCCGGCAAATCAGAACATTTCAGGAACGATCAATCGGAACCTGTCGCCGTGGCCAATGCTGAAAAGTTCATCGTTCTCCCTTACCGCAAGAACCGCGGCAATCTCGTGGCCGGCGAAATGCGCCAGGCATCGAACTCCGTCAGTGCGGAAAAGATCGCCTCGGCGATGGCTGAGCGTTTCGTCGGCGTGGCGGCCTATGCCGTGATCGTCGATGAAGAAACCGGCGACATGTCGTCGCCGCGATTGCTTGCACGATATGGCGAGATTGCCGATCTCAACGCCGCCTGAGGCGCCGTTTTTACCATGGAGACGTCGCTCTACCTGCCGGTCAAAGCTTTCCTGGAGGCGGCTGGTTATGTCGTGAAGGGCGAGGTCGGCGGATGCGATCTCGTCGGCTTGAGCGGCGCCGAGCCGCCGGTCGTGGTGGTCTGCGAACTGAAACTCTCCTTCAATCTCGAATTGCTTCTCCAGGCGGTTGACCGCGCGGCGATGAGTGATGAAGTCTGGGTCGCGGCCCGCGTTTCTGCCAAAGGCCGAGGGCGGGAGGCCGACAAACGATACCGCGACCTCTGCCGGCGACTTGGTATCGGCATGCTTGGCGTCTCCGATGGCGGCGAGGTCAGCGTCATCGTCAGCTCTGTCTCGCCTATGCCGCGCACCAATCCGAAGCGGCGCTCGCGCCTTGTCAGGGAGCATCAGCGCCGCCGTGGCGACCCCGCCGTCGGTGGCGGCTCGCGGGCGCCGATCATGACCGCCTATCGCCAGCAGGCGTTGCTCTGCGCCTCAGCACTCGATGGAGGGCTCAAGCGGCCGCGAGATATGAAGGCGCTTGTGCCCAATGCCGGCCCGATCCTGCGCGACAACGTCTACGGATGGTTCGAGCGGATAGAAAAGGGTGTTTACGCCCTGACGTCTGCAGGACAGGCTGCTCTTTTGCGCTGGCCGCAGCCTGTCCTTTCCGACCCGGCTCCTTGAGCCGGCGCAGTACCAAGCAAAGGGGATCGTTCGACGAGCGCTGCTTTCCGGCTACTGCATAGCCCCGTAAAGCGGAATCGATTTGAGGATAAAATTATGCAGTAATTCAAAGTGTTACGGCGTCTTTTACGCGTCCGAAAGGATGCGCGGCGCTGTAAGGCCGGCAACGCTTGTGAACGGCGTGTCATTCCCCTTTGACAAATCCTCCGTCATCGCCCATATCACCCTAGACTGAACCGCCTGCGCGACATTCGCGTGGGCGGTTTTGCGTTTCAACGGCTTAAAAGCTGCAATTCATTCGCAACCGCAGGGGGACGATATGAGTGACGACGGCGATCTTACGGTTCGGAAGCTGGCGATGTGGGGGATTCCGCTGTCGCTCGGCGTCATGGGTCTGAAGATGGTGGCGTGGTGGGTCACCGGGTCGGTGGCGCTGCTATCGGACGGGCTCGAATCGTCGGTCAATGTCGCCGCCGCCTTCATCGCCTTCTTCGTCATCCGCTACGCGCAGAAGCCGGCCGATCACGACCATCCCTTCGGCCATCACAAAGCGGAATATCTGTCTGCCGTCACCGAGGGCGCGCTGATCATCGTCGCCGCCCTGCTGATCGTCAACGAAGCGATCGGTTTCCTCGCCGAACCGCGCATGCTCGATGCGCCGGTACTCGGCCTTGCGATTAATTTCGCGGCCGGCGTCATCAATGCGATCTGGGCGCGGCTGTTGATCCGGACGGGGCGCCAGCACCGCTCGGCGGCGCTCGCGGCGGATGGGCAGCACATCATGTCCGATGTGGTGACCTCTGTCGGCGTGCTCGTCGGCCTGCTGCTGGCGCTGGCGACGGGCTATGCGATCTTCGACCCGATACTCGCCATCCTTGTTGCCGTCAATATCCTCTATCAGGGGTGGAAGGTGATCTCGCAATCGATCGGCGGCCTGATGGACCAGGCGGTCGAGCCGCAGGAGGAGGAGGCGATCAAACAAGCGATCGCTACCCACGCCGAAGGCTCAATCGGCGTGCACGACCTGAAAACGCGACGTGCGGGTAAAGTCACCTTCATCGATTTTCACATGGTGGTGCCAGGAGCGATGTCCGTTCGGCAGGCGCATGATATATGCGACCGCCTTGAGGATGCCATCAGGGCGGTGCACGAGGGCGCCACTATCGCAATTCATGTGGAGCCGGAGGGCGAGAAGGCTCACGGCATCCGCGTCAAAGTCGTCAAGGAGGCATGATGCCGAATACCGATGTTTCCAGCCTGTCGATGCTGGGTCAGCAAACCGAAACCGCAAGATCGCCGGAAGAGGCAGTGCTTGAGAAAGTGCCGTCCAACCATGCCGGCACCGATTATGTCGTGCGCTTCACCGCGCCGGAATTCACCTCGCTCTGCCCGATGACCGGGCAGCCGGATTTCGCCCATATCGTCATCGACTACATTCCAGGCGAATGGCTGGTGGAATCGAAGTCGCTGAAGCTCTTCCTGCATTCCTTCCGCAATCACGGCGCTTTCCACGAGGATTGCTCGATCTACATCGCCAAGCGCATCGTCGAGTTGCTCGATCCGAGGTGGCTGAGGATAGGTGCCTACTGGTATCCGCGCGGCGGCATTCCGATCGACGTCTTCTGGCAGACGGGCACACCGCCGGAGGGCGTGTGGCTGCCGGAACAGGGCGTCGCCACCTACCGCGGCCGTGGGTGAGCCGCGGTCGGGCAAAGCCCGAGCAATCGATCCAGCGAATCGATTGCAGCGGCGAACGCCTTGAGCTTAAGCGAAGGGCCGGGATACGGTGCGGCAACCGCTGCCCGTCTCCAACCGCCAAACCTCACACATCCGTAACGTCGTCACTGGACGAATCGTCGGTGTAGTCGTCGCCGTCGTCATAATCGGCCTGCTGCAGATTGTCGTTGTCGTTATTATCGGCCGCATTGTCGGACGCCTGGCGGGTGTCGTCATTGCCGTAATAATTGTTGATGACGGTTTCCTCTGTGGGCGCGCTGGCATTGCCAAAGGGGTTGGCGCCGAAGGGCGAGCCCCAACCAAGTGAGGACATGTGATTGCCGAAGATCCCGCTCAGCGAATTGGCAAGCAGCATGCCGCCGGCAACGCCGGCTGCCGTGCCGAGCGCACCGCGCAGGAAGCTGCCGCCGGCCGACGGCGCCGAGACCTGCTGGCTCCAGGGGCCGGTCGGCTGTTGCTGCTGCGGATGGCGGCCATCGCGGTCATAGCCGCGTGAATCGTCATCGGCGCGGGACTGCTGACCCCAGGGACCGGGATTGGAGGGGACGGGTGCCGGTTGCTGCGTCTGGGTGTTGCCGAAGATCGAGCTCAGGAAGCCGCCGCCCCGCTCGGCCTGGTGGTGTTCACTCTCGCCGGCTTCCAGCTGGCGGACACGCTCTTCGAGTTCCTTGATGTGGTTGGCCGCCGCCTCCAGCCCCTTTTCCTGAACGATGACGGCCTGGGCCAGATAGTAGGTGGCGGAGGGCTGTTCGCGTGTCGCCTGTTCGATCAGGGCCTCAGCGTCGCGGTCGCGCGGCTGGGCCGCTGCGGTGCGCACACGGTCGAAGAGGGCGGTCAGCAATTGGCGTTCTTCGGGTGACATGTTCTGCCTCCTGTTGGTCCGGAGCACTCTCGTATCCGACCGGACGCGTACAGCGCTCCATGGTTTTTCGGTGCAGCTATCGCTGCGTGAGGTTGAGGTAGGAACCGATTCAGGCTTTTCAAAGCCTTTCACCGTTACATTTCAGTAAGGCTTGCAGAACGGCGCGCGGCTTCTTAAGGATATCTCCATCGCTTCGGTGCCTTGTGTTTTTCCCACATTGTTTTAGGCATTGAGTCGCACTATGTGCGGGGAAGCCGAATTCATCTCCAAGAGGTTCGAATGAACGACGAAGACCAGGACGACAAGACGAAGGAACTGCCGCTCGGCAAGGAAACGGAGGCGAATCTTTTCAAGTCGCGTTCGATCTTCATCTACGGGCCGATCAATCAGGAATTGGCGCAGAAGGTCTGCTCGCAGCTCGTGGCACTGGCCGCGGCCAGCGACGAGGACATTCGCATCTATGTCAATTCGCCCGGCGGTCACGTCGAATCCGGCGATTCCATCCATGACATGATCAAGTTCATCAAGCCGAAGGTCTGGATGATCGGCACCGGTTGGGTCGCCTCCGCCGGCGCGCTGATCTATGTCGCCACTCCGAAGGAGCGGCGCCTGTGCCTGCCGAACACGCGCTTCCTGCTGCATCAGCCCTCCGGCGGTACGCGCGGCATGGCATCCGACATCGAAATCCAGGCGCGCGAAATCATCAAGATGAACGAGCGCCTGAACAGGATCATGGCAGAGGCCACCGGCCAGCCGCTCGACAAAATCGCCAAGGATACGGATCGCGACTACTGGCTTTCGGCCGAAGAGGCGAAGGAGTATGGCCTCGTTTCGCGGATCGTCACGTCGCAGGCCGATATCTGAGCTTTCTCAGCCAAAGCTGCCGAGAACCCGCCCTTGCCTGCCGATGGCAGGCGAGGGCGCTTTGTTTTCGGATAAGGCTTGAACGGAGATGGTCTCCTATCGACAAGGTCTGAACGGAAAGCACAGAGTCCGGACTTGCGCCTGCGGCAACCATCATGCTCCATGCGCCATTCCCGCAGCCCGCGAGTCCTGCCATGCTCAAAGATTTTTCCGTCCAGGCCCTGTTCATGGGGCTGCTGACTGCCTTCGTCGGTTCTGCCAGCTCCTTCGCCGTCGTGCTGCACGGGTTACAGGCGGTCGGCGCCACGGACGTACAGGCGGCTTCGGGGCTCATGGCATTGTCGATTTCGATGGGCATCTGCGCGATCGTGTTGAGTGCCGTGACCCGATTGCCGGTCAGCATCGCCTGGTCGACACCGGGTGCCGCACTGCTGGCAAGCACCGGGGCGATCGACGGCGGCTTCAATGCGGCGGTCGGGGCATTCCTGATCTGCGCTGTACTGATTATCGTTGCGGGACTGTTCAAGCCGCTCGGGCGAGCGGTTGCCGCGATTCCGACACCACTCGCCAATGCGATGCTCGCCGGCGTGCTCATCGGCCTGTGCTTCGCACCGGTGAAGGCGATCGGCTTCAATCCGCTGTTCGGCCTGCCGATAGCCGTCGCATGGATCGTCGTCGGCGTCTTCAAGCGGCTTTGGGCGGTGCCGGCAGCACTCGCAGCCTTCGCGCTGGTGCTCGCCTTCGGCGTCGATATCCCCGACGGTGCGCTCGGCTCGCTGGAACAATCACTCGTGCCAACGGCGGAAATCGTCCGGCCGGTGTTCAATTTGGCCGGCCTCATCTCGATCGCGCTGCCGCTCTTCATCGTCACCATGGCTTCACAGAACATTCCGGGTATCGCGGTGCTGAAGGTCAACCACTACGATCCGAAGCCCGGTCCGCTCTTTGCCGTCACCGGCTTCTTCTCGCTGCTGTCGGCGCCGTTCGGCGGCCACGCGGTCAATCTGGCGGCCATCACCGCGGCGATGTGCGCCGGACAGGATGCCCATGCCGACCCGAAGCGGCGCTATTGGGCGTCGCTGATCGCCGGCGTCGGTTATATCATCCTCGGGCTGCTTGCCGGCGCGGTGACGGCCTTCGTCGCGCTGGCGCCTTCGATCCTGATCGAGGCGGTAGCGGGGCTGGCGCTGGTCGGCGCCTTCTCGTCCTCGGCGATGTCGGCCTTCCAGGCGCCAGCCTCCCGTGAGGCGGCGGCAATCACCTTCCTCGTCACCGCATCCGGGGTTTCCTTCGGCGGCATTTCCGGCGCCTTCTGGGGCCTGATCGCGGGTGGGCTGATGCTGGCGCTGTCGCGGCTGGTGAAGATTTGGAAAGACCGAGCTCAGTCGAGGTAACGGAAGGTCGTTGTGCTCCCCAAATGCCGGATCCTGGCGCTTTCAAGCAGCTCCGCCGGCAATAAGGACAGTTCGTCGATCGTTGGCGGCGACCAAAAGCCGGGCAAGGACTTGCCAGTCTTACTGCCCGAGGTTATAAGCGCGGTCATGAAGACCACTGGCGCCAGAATTTCTGAGACGATTGTACGCGGCCGCATCGCCCTGCGTGACGTCTCGCGCGCCCTGACCTCGCTTCTTCTCCTCGGCCTTACACGCGGTTGCCGGGTCCTTTGAGGAGCGCCCGGCGGCCGAAAGCCCGCCCGGCCATCGCTCCTCGCGACTCATTTTCAAAATTGACCTAACGACCGACGAGGTCCGCATTTGTTTATCGCCAAGCCCGACCTGATCGGCTAAGAGCGGGCAAATGCCGGGACGAGGAGACGATACGATGGACGCAAAGACGCAATCCTCCGAAAATAAGATGGCCTCCAAGAGCGGAACGAGCTCCGCAAAAGGCATGCCTGACGCCGCGGTGAAATACCGGGCCTATCCGCAGGTGAACATTCCTGACCGCACATGGCCGACGAAGACCATTACCAAGGCACCGGTCTGGTGCTCGGTCGACCTGCGCGACGGCAACCAGGCGCTCGTCGACCCGATGGGACACGATCGCAAGGCGCGGATGTTCCATTTGCTGATCGAGATGGGCTTCAAGGAAATCGAGATCGGTTTCCCCTCGGCCTCGCAGACCGATTTCGACTTCGCCCGCTGGTGTGTGGAGGAGGGCAATGTGCCCGACGACGTCTCCCTGCAGGTATTGGTGCAGTGCCGCCCGGAACTCATTACCCGCACCTTCGAAGCACTGGAAGGCGCAAATCGGCCGATCGTGCACTTCTACAACTCCACCAGCGAGTTGCAGCGCCGCGTCGTCTTCGCCAAGGATGTGCAGGGCATCAAGCAGATCGCCGTCGATGCGGCCAAGATGATCACCGATATGGCCGCGAAGGCCGGCGGCGGTTACCGTTTCGAATATTCGCCGGAGAGCTTTACCGGCACGGAACTCGATGTGGCGCTGGAGATCTGCAACGCCGTCATCGAGGTCGTCAAGCCGACGCCCGATAACAAGCTGATCATCAACCTGCCATCTACCGTCGAGATGGCGACGCCGAACGTCTATGCCGACCAGATCGAATGGATGTGTCGCAACCTCGACAATCGCGAGAACCTGATCGTTTCGCTGCATCCGCATAACGACCGCGGCACCGGCATTGCCGCTGCCGAATTGGCTCTGCTGGCAGGTGCCGACCGCGTCGAAGGCACGCTGTTCGGCAATGGCGAGCGCACCGGCAATGTCGACATGGTGACGATGGCGCTGAATATGTTCACGCAAGGCGTCGATCCCGAGATCGACTGCTCGAATATCGAGCGCATCAAGGAAGTGTTCGAATATTCGAACCAGATGGCGATCGGCGAGCGTCATCCCTACGTCGGCGAACTGGTCTATACGGCCTTCTCCGGCTCGCATCAGGATGCGATCAACAAGGGTATGAAGGCAGCACAGGTCGCCAATCATCCCGTGTGGGAGGTCCCGTACCTGCCGATCGATCCGCGCGATGTCGGTCGTTCCTACGAGGCGATCATCCGCATCAACTCTCAGTCCGGCAAGGGCGGCATCGCCTATATCCTGCAGCAGGATTACGGGCTGAACCTGCCGCGTAACCTGCAGGTGGAATACCGCGAGGATATCCAGCGCATCACCGACGTAGAGGGCAAGGAGCTTCCGTCCCGGCGCATCTACGACCGCTTCATCGAGCGCTACGTGACGCAGCCGGAAGGGCGCCTGCGCTTCGTCGACCATCACACCTATCCCGACACCGAGCACAAAGGTCAGCGGATCGTCGCAGCCGAGATTAACGACAATGGGGAGATCAAGCGCATCGAAGGGCGCGGTAACGGTCCGATCGACGGCTTCATCAATGCGCTGTCGCATTATCTCGGCATTGAGATGTCGGTCGAGGACTATTCCGAGCATTCGCTCCAGCATGGCTCGAACGCGGCGGCGATCTCCTATGTCGAGACCTCCTATCCCGGCGGCAAACTCTTCGGCGCCGGCATCAATACCAACATCGTCGCGGCATCGCTGGAAGCGATCGTCTCGGCCGCCAACCGCGTGCTCGACGTGAAGGCCGGCAAGGCCTGATCTTAAAAGGACTCAGGCCGCGACCGCAGCAATTCAAAGTGTTACAGCGTCCTATCCGCGTCTGAAAAGATGCGCTGCGCCGTCGCGCGGCGCGGCCTGACGATGCAGTCGGCGATATCGCCGGCTTCGTTGCGCGCCTCGGCATGGCGCTGGCCCCGTTGGCAGAGCGCCAGCAGCACCGGCTCGAGGCCGAGGCAATCAGATCGCGGTGGCGATCTCCATGGCGAGGTGTCCGAGGGTTGCCTCGGCGGAGGGGCCGGCAAGCACATACGAGGTGCCGGCATTGTGCCAGGTCACGAGGCCGATCTCGTCCTTGATCGTTTCCTTGAAGTCGTCGGTCTCGGGCGGCTGCGCGTCCTTGCGGAAACAGATGGAGATAACGTCGCCGTCGGCGTTGGAATAAACGAGCTGCCCGACAGGGCGGCTGTCGCCGAGGATGACGCGCGCGCCCTGGAAGGTCCAGGCTTCGGCGCTGAGATCAGGCACACGGAAGGGCACGCCGATCGCGGTCGTCAGCCAGCTGGAGATTTCCTCGGCCTGCGAGGCAGGCACTTCGACGAGATGGCGGGGCTGGCGGATCAGCAGGCGCTGATAGGCGGTGACGTCGCCCAGCCAGTCGTTGGTATTGGTCGGTGCCGTATTGGTGGTGGTGGCCATGGTGGCGATCTCGTCGGCATCGGGGGCTGCGCCGACGAAATAGCCGATGCCGCAACCGACGACGAAGAGGATGAGAGCGGCGGCCAGCGCCTGCGGGCCGCTCGGCGCCAGTTTCACCTGCGGACGCGTGGCGCGCTGGGCGATCGGCGTTTTTGGCGGCTGCGTGCTCTTGATGGAGCGGACGAGGGCGAGCGGCACCGGCTCCTTGAGGATATCGTCGAGGCGGCGGCGGCCAAAATCGGCGCCGTGACGCAGCTTCTCATGCAGCCGGCGCGCATTCTCGTCACTTGCCAGACGCTGTTCCAATTCGTGCCGCTGTTCGGGCGAGACTTCGCCGTCGAGAAGGGCGGTGAGCTGGGCTTCGAGCGGCAATTTCCTAAAATCGAGCAAATTCAGTACCTGTGGATCGGGTGAGTGCCGGCGAGCCCGGCGAAATGCAGCCTCGCGGTGGCGAGCTGAGAGACGACGTTTGTCAACGGAATGCCCATGATGTCGGCCGCCTGCTGATAGCTGTGGCCTTCGACGTCGACGAGCAGGAACATGCTGGAAACGCCATCCGGCATATCGGAAATCATGTGATGGATGGTGTCGGGATCGACCGCAGCCGAGCGTTCGCGCGCGGCCTCGCGAATATCGGTGACGTTGCCGCGGACGGAAGCCTTCGGCTTGCGCTTGCGGATGTCGTCAGTCCATTGCTGGCGGGCAAGCGTGTAAATCCAGCTTTCCAGCCGGCCTTCGCCGCTCCATTGATGACCTTTGGAAATGGCGCGCTGACAGACGGCCTGAACGAGTTCATCGGCCACGGCAACCTCACCCGCGAGCGTGATCGCGAAGCGGCGAAGGCGGGGTAGGAGGCCGACGAGATCACGCCGGAGATCGATGGTCGTTGCGGGCTGACGCATTGTCTATCCAAGAAGCATTCACAATGGTCTCGCGGACGAAGGGTTCGCCGTCGGGCGCGAAACCGACTTTATCGACGCTGTCGATGCATGAGCTTTATGAAACAAGTCTCCTGCACTTCGCAAGCATCCGGTCGTCTTCATCCCTCTTTCCCGAGAGATTTTCGTATTGTGGCCCGCAAAGCTTGCGTCAATATGTCTTGTAGCCGTTCAAGCTTTGCAGCAGGGAGCGATAGGCCCAGGTGCCTTCGCCGCCGCGATCACGGATTTCGACAAGCTGGACGCGGGCGCCCTGGATGTCTCCCTGTTCCACCAGCGCCATGCCCATATAGGAGCGGGCGAGGATATAATTCTCATCCGCCTGCAGCGCCTTGCGGTAGTAGGACATGCCGAGCTCCATGCGGCCGGCCTTGCGATTGGCGTAACCGAGATAGTTCAGGACGCGCGGGTCGTTCTGGTTGCGAGCGAGATTGAGCACCGTGATTGCGTTGTCATACTGCCCGGCATATGCAAACTCGCGGGCGAACTGATAGAGATCGTCGTCATTGAAGCTGCTCTTCTTCGGGTTGACACATTCTTTCTTGGCCTTGTCCCAGACCTTGCCGCCGGTGCAGGTCTTGGTCGTCTGGGTCTTCGGCGGCGGATTGGTGTCATCGTTGCTGTCGCCGGCCGCAAAAGCGGCCGTGGCGATGCCGAAGGCAAAGCCGGCGGCGAGCGAAAGTCTGGACAGGTAACGGAAAGAAGAAGTCATCGGCGCGCTCCATTCTCAGGCAATGCAGTTGCTCGGATTGTACGCTTACCACTAAAAATACCAAGAGGGTAAGCAACCTCCATGGCAAATGTTGCGACGGTGGCCCGATGTCCTCGCAGATCGATTCAAGTGCTGCATAAAAAGCGTTCAGAAGTGACGCTAAGGCGCGAAAATATCGGCACTTTCCGGCATCACCGCGTCGCCGGCCCTGTTGAGGCTGAAGCGCTCGCCGCTGAGCTCCCAGGCGCCGGGAGAGCCGTCGATGGAGAAGAGGTTGTAGGCGGCGGGCGGCTTGACGCTACCCGGTCCCTGCGAGGCTGAGGCAATGCCGACGACCGGCACCGGCTGCACCTGGCCGCGCAGCCAATGCAGCGTGTTCAGGTGCGTATGACCGTGTAGCACGAGTTCGGCGCCGCCCGTCGAAATCACGGCGGCGAAGCGGCGGATGCCGATCATCCGTTTGTAGAAGGCCGTGGCGCCGCGGATTGGCGGATGATGGATCATGACAACGCGGAAGAGCCCGGCTTCCCCAGCCGCGCGCAACATGTTGACAGTATCGCGGGCCTGTCGCGCGCCGAAAAAGCCGGAGGCGGCGAAGGGAGGAGTGGCGACCGCCGTCGAGCAGCCGACAATCGCGACTTTGCCGCGAACACGCAGATAGGGGAAGATATGGCGGTCGTCCTGCCACTGCGGCGGAGCCAGATCGCCGCGGACATAATCATACCAGGCGCGCATCGACTTCTCATAGGCGCCTGGTACATAGGCGTCATGATTGCCGGGAACGACTGACGTGTTCGCGGGATCGCCGAACGCGCGCAGCCATGCAGCCGCGGCGCGAATCTCAATGCCGCTCGCCAGATTGACGAGGTCGCCGGTGACGGCCAGGTGATCGGCCTGGTGGGCGCGAATGTCGTCGAGCAGCAGATCCAACGTGCTGCCGAAAAGGTGCTTGCGTCGATTTCGATGCCAGTTCACAAAGCCTGTTATGCGTTTTGAAAACAGCTCTTGAACGGAAAGACTGGGCAGCGGCCCGAGGTGGACGTCGGAGATATGCGCGAGCTTGAACATGTTACGAGACATAGACCAGCTTATTGACAAATCAAACACATCGGGCGCGATGAAGAGCTGAAACGGAGTGATAGTGGATAAAGAGAACCGGCCCCTTCACATGAGGCTGGCATTGCGCCTGCTGCATGTCTATTTCAGTTTCGTCCGCAGCATGACCGTGGGCGTGCGGGCCGCTTGTTTCGATGCGGACGGGCGCATCTTTCTCGTGCGCCACAGCTATGTCGGCGGCTGGCATATGCCAGGCGGCGGGCTGGAGCGCAACGAGACGGTCGAGGAAGCGCTTGCCAAGGAATTGCGCGAGGAGGGCAACCTCAGGATCATCGGCAAGCCGCAGCTGATCCAGGTCTATTTCAATACCACGACCACAAGGCGCGACCATGTCGTCTTCTACCGGGCGACCGTCGAGCAGACGGCTCCGCGGCCGCCGGACTGGGAGATATCCGACAGCGGCTTCTTTTCCCTCGACAGCTTGCCCGAGGGCACGACCAAGGCGACGTATCGCCGTCTCGCGGAGCTTCGCGGCGAGCGGGAGTCCGACCACCGCTGGTGAACCTCAGGCGGCGGCAAGCGACTGCATAATTTCTTAAATCGGAATCGATTTAGGGATAAAATTTGCAGCAATTCAAAGTGCTACAGCGTCCTTTGCACGTCTAAAAAGGCGCGCGGCGTTGTAGTGCGGCCGTGCGGACTGTCGAGATCGAGCGCCGGGCCGACGGGAACGATGCCGGTCGGATTGATCGTTTTGTGGCTGCGATAATAGTGCTGCTTGATGTGGTTGAGGTTCACCGTCTCGGCAACGCCTGCGGTTTGATACAGGTCTCGCAGATAGCCCGGCAGGTTGCGGTAGTCGGCGATGCGGCGGATGTTGCACTTGAAATGGCCGACATAGACAGCGTCGAAGCGCACCAACGTGGTGAACAGGCGCCAGTCAGCCTCGGTCTGGCGGTTGCCGAAGAGGTAGCGGCCCTTGCCAAGGCGCTCGTCGAGCATGTCGAGCGTTTCGAACAGCTTGCCGACGTTTTCTTCATAGGCTTGCTGGGTGGTGGCAAAGCCCGCCTTGTAGACGCCGTTGTTGACGGTGTCGTAGACGATAGCGTTCAGCGCATCGATGTCGGAGCGAAGGTCCTCGGGATAAAAATCGGCTGTCGAGCCGGTCAGCCCGTCGAAGGCGCCATTGAACATGCGGATGATCTCGGCGGATTCGTTGTTGACGATCGTGCCGGTCTTCTTGTCCCAGAGCACGGGAACGGTGACGCGGCCGGAATAGCGCGGATCGGCCCTGACATAGATCTGCCAGAGCGTGGTGGCGTCGAAGAGGTGGTCGCCGGTGGCACCGCCGCCGACCTTGAACTCCCAGCCGTTCTCGAGCATCAGCGGATCGACGACGGAGACCGAGATCAGCTCTTCGAGCTTCTTCAGCTTGCGGAAGATCAGCGTGCGGTGCGCCCAGGGGCAGGCGAGCGAGACATAGAGATGGTAACGCCCGGCCTCGGCCTTGAAGCCACCACTGCCCGAAGGGCCGGCCTCACCGTCCGATGTCACCCAGTTGCGGAACTGCGAGGGCTGCCGCTTGAAATGGCCCTTGCTCTCCTTCGTGTCGTACCAGACGTCATGCCAGACGCCATCCACCAGCATTCCCATGGTCTTCATTCCCTTCATTGCGTGTTGGAACGGAAGATATCGCAGATGCCAGGGCTTTACAGGCGACAAAGATTGAACAGTGCGTCACGTCGCGCATTTTGCGTTGGACGGCGGAAATTTTTCCTGCTATCGGCGTTTTCACGATTTTCGGACCCCTGCCTGATGTTCATTTCCAGAAACCCGCGACGACGCTGATGCTCCCGAACGCCCTAGGCGTGTTCGAGACCCATCAATCTGTCCATCCGGTTTCTGTCATCATGTACAAGCACGATCTCGTCTACCTCACTGAAGACGCGTCTCATGACGCCGCCATCGAACACATCAACGAAGAAGCCTTCGGTCCGGGCCGCTTCACGCGCGCTGCCGCGCGCATCCGTGAGCAGGGGCCGCATGATCTGTCGCTCTCCTTCATCTGCACCGATAACGGTGAGACGATCGCCTCCGTGCGTATGACGCCGGTACTGGCCGGCACGGTGAAGGGCCATCTGCTTGGCCCGCTCGCCGTCCGCCCCTCCCACAAGAACAAGGGCATCGGCCGGGAACTGGTGCGGATCGCGGTGGAGGCGGCAAGGCGCAAGGGCTCGGAAGCCGTCATCCTCGTCGGCGACCCGCCCTATTACGGCCCGCTCGGTTTCGAGAAGGTCGCCTACAATGCGCTTTCTTTTCCAGGCCCGGTCGATCCCGGTCGTGTGCTTGTCGTTCCGATTGCCGACGGCGTGCAGGCGCGGCTGAAGGGCACGATCGCTTGGCGTGAATGATTTAGAGCGCTACGCGTCCTTTTCGGACGCACAAAGGACGCTCTAACACTTTGACTCTACGCATCGTGCTTTCCGAAAATCGATTCCGGCTTTCGGGCCGATGCGCCAGAGCAATTCCAGCAAAAGTGCACAGCGTCCAGAATTGCGTGAAAACAAAGAGATAGAGCACTTTCGTGGTTCGACGAAAAACGGAAAGTGCTCTAGAGCGTTTCAGGTTTTGACGGAAGCGTATCCGGCATTGTCGAAGTAGTTGCTGCATTCGCTGGGCTCGATGGTTGTGACGAGGTGTCCGATGTGGCGCCAGGTGTCATCGATGGTTCGCTTCTGAGCCAGGCGCATCCAGTGCTTGATTTTGGCGAAAGCCTGTTCGATCGGATTGAGGTCGGGGGAGTATGGCGGCAAGTACCAGAGCCGAGCACCAGCGTTGCGGATCATCTGACGGATGGCGGCCGACTTGTGGGAGCCGAGATTATCCATCACGACGATGTCGCCGGGTTTGAGCACCGGTACGAGTTGCTGCTCGACATAGGCGCGAAAGCACTCACCGTTGATCGGTCCATCGAAGACACAGGGTGCGGTAAGCCGATCGCAGCGCAACGCGCCGAGGAAAGTCAGGGTGCGCCAATGTCCGTGCGGCGCGAAGCTGCGCAGGCGTTTGCCCTTCGGCCCCCACCCTCGAAGCGGCGCCATGTTGGTCTTGATCCAGGTTTCATCGATGAAGACCAGCCGTCTTGGATCGAGGCCAGCCTGCCAGGATCGCCAGCGCTGTCGCCGTCGCGCGACGTCAGCGCGCGCCTGCTCAAGGGCGAACAGTGTTTTTTTTGAACCGCAATCCCTCACGCCGCAGGAACTGCCATACCGTATCGTGGGATACCTTCACCCCTCGCGCGGCCAGCTCTTCCTTCAACCTGTGCAGTGACACATGCGGCGTCTGGTTGATCCGCTCCACGATAAACGCCCGATGCGGCTCCAGAACCCGCTTGCGGTGGCCGCCCATCTTCCCAGGCGCGACAGATCCGCTCGAACGATAACGCTGCGACCACTTTACCGCTGAAGACACGGCAATACCGAACCGCGCCGCAACCGACCGGCAGCTCTCACCGGCTTCGATTGCAGCAACAACACGCTCACGAAGATCATTGGAAAGAGGTCGCGTCATTCGATGCTGGCCTCCACTCCAGCCAGCATCTTGAATCACAAAACACACAAAAACGGAATCCCTTCCGATTCAACTAAATCCGGATACGCTCTAGAGACTTTTCCGGAGGAAGCTGCGCGTGCGGCCTTCCGGGAAATCCTCAAGCTCCCCGAAGACCTCATAACCCTGGCTGAGGTAGGCGCGCAGAGCCCGCGGGTTGAACGTGTCGATCCAAGCGCCGCGGCACCCCCGGGCTCTCGCCTCTTCTTCCGCCTTTGCGAGGATATTGCCTGATATACCGGTGCCGCGCAGTGTGTCGGGAATGTAGAGCATCTGGGTGAAAAGCCAGCCCCAGGCGGTAAAACCGGAAAGACCGCCCGTCACCTTGCCGTCGGTATCGCGGATGAGGACCGCAAGCGGCCGGCGATCCGAGGGGCCGACATCGCTGTTGTTGAACGCCGAGAGCGCGTCGGTGATTGCCGCGAGCTCTTCTGTCGAGGGCGCGGCGGTGAGCTCGAATTCCGGCATGAGATTACCGCCCTTCGCGCCACCACATGGCGCCGAAGGCGAGCAGCAGGATGCCGACGCCGGCGAAACCGGCAAAGAGCGGCAGCGTGTTGATGCCCTTCAAGACGGTCTCGCTGGTCATGCGGATCATCATGCGATCGTTGTCGGAGACGCGCACCTGGCCGCGCACCGGCAGGATCGGCGGCACCGAGATCGCGCCATTTGCATTGGAGACGCGGGCGACGAGACCCTTGCTTCTGTCGGCGACCGGTTTCAGCAAATCGGTCGTCGAGATCATCGCCTTGAATTCCGGTGCATCGACGGCGCCGATATGGACAAGCGTCGACAGATTGCCGTTGCGAATTTCGAAGAGACCGATTTCGTCCATCCTCTTCTCGGCCTTGTAGAGGCCCGGTTCGGACTGGGTAAGCGGCAGAGTTTCGGTCTTGCCGGAAGGATAACGCACGGTGGCGTTGCCGGGATTGTCGCCGATCGTCTGGCGCGTGATCTCAAGGGTCCGGCCGGAGGCGCGCGCCGTCAGCGCTTCTTCCTCGAGCGCCGGCTCCTTCATCAGCCAATGGGCGATACGGCGATAGAGCGAAACGTTCGGACCGCCGCCTTCGAAGCCGCGCGCCCAGAGCCAGCCCTGATCGGAAAGCAGCATGGCGACGCGGCCCTGACCAGCCCGGTTCAGAACCAGCAGCGGGTGATTGTCGGCGCCGAGCATGATCGTCTCGCCCTGCGGCCGGTCGACATCGACGCTGCGGAACCAGCGGCCCCAATGCGGCGGGTCCTCGCCCGACCCGTCAAGGCCGCGCGTGACGGGATGTTTGCGGCCTTCCTCGGAGAGGCGGGGATAGAAGGCCTTTTCGATCATCTCTCCAGTCGGCGTTGCCGGCAGGACCGAGGAAAGTGGCGTCAGTGCAATGGAATCGGGGCCAGCGTGCTCGGGACCGGCGGCGATCAGCAGCGCGCCGCCGTTGTCGACATATTGCGTGATGTAATCGTAATAGAGCAGCGGCAGCACGCCGCGGTGTTGGTAGCGATCAAAGATGATCAGGTCGAAATCCTTGATCTTGTCGACGAAGAGCTCACGCGTCGGGAAGGCGATCAGCGACAGCTCGTTGATCGGCGTTCCGTCCTGTTTTTCCGGCGGACGCAGGATGGTGAAGTGGACGAGATCGACCGACGCATCGGATTTCAGCAGGTTGCGCCAGGCGCGCTCGCCGGCATGCGGCTCGCCGGAAACGAGCAGGACGCGGAGATTCTGGCGGATGCCGTCGATGACGTGGACGGCACGGTTGTTGGCGGTGGTGACTTCGCCGGGAAGGGCTGCGACCGAGAATTCGAGCACATTGCTGCCGCCACCCGGCACCTTGAAGGAGAAGGGCGTATCCTGCCCGGGTGTCGCCTGCAGGGTGGCGATCTCGTCACCATTCAGCTTCACCGTGACATCGGCCGTGCCGCCGGGGCTCGGACCGTCGTCGAAGACGCGCAAGATTACCTGCTGCTCTTCGTTGACGATGCCGAAGCGCGGCCCCTTGATGACTTCGATGCGGCGATCGAATTCGTTGGCCTTGCCGGTTACGAGACCATGGATCGGCGCGTCGAAACCGAGCGCCTGATTGGCGGCCGGAACATCATGGACTTCACCGTCGGTCAGCATGATGGCGCCGCCGATACGGGCGGGCGGGACATCGGCAATGTTGGCCGACAGCGCGTCGAACAGGCGCGTGGACGGCACGTCGGAATTGACGTCGCCTTCGACATCGACGAAGCGGGGCTCTATCTGGGGGAAGCGGGCGAGCTGTCCTTTGAGGGCAGCAAGCGCATCGTCGGTCATCTTGACGCGATCGGGCGTCTGCTGGCTCTGGCTTCGATCGACAAGAACGGGGACGATCGTCGACAACTGATCCCTGTCTTCCTGCAGGAGCACAGGATTGGCAAGCGCGGTCAACATGGCGAGTGCTGCCAGCGTTCTGATCCAGGCGCCGCGGATGCCGCGCCAGATCGCGAAGACGGCGACGATCGTGCTGACGGCAGCCAATGCGGCCAAAACAGGCCAAGGCAGGAAGGGCGAAAAGTCGAACGTCATCTCATTGTCCTAACCGTTCGAGGAGGTCGGGAACATGGACCTGGTCGGTCTTGTAGTTGCCGGTCAGCATATACATCATGATGTTGACACCGGAACGGTAGGCATATTCGCGCTGCGTTTCATCCGACGGCACGGTTGGCAGCATCGGTACGCCATTGTCGTCGATCGCCCAAGCGCCGGCGAAATCATTGCCGGTGATCAGGATCGGCGAAACGCCGTCGGCTGTCGCCGCCGATTTTTCGCTCGGCCCCTGACCGCCCTGCCGGGACTCGATCCAAAGCGGGCTGCCGGTATAACGACCGGGAAAGCTCGACAGGAGATAGAAGGACTTCGTCAGCACATGGTCTGATGGTACCGGTTCGAGCGCCGGAATATCGAGATTGGCGAGGATTGTCTGCAGCCTCTCTCCGTTGGCGCTGACATTGCCGCCATTGTCCAATGCGCTGATCTGATCGCGCGTATCGAAAAGCACAGTGCCGCCATTGCGCATATAGGCGTCGATACGGCTGATCGCTGCCGTCGACGGCATCGGCGCAGTCGCCGAAACCGGCCAATAGATGATCGGATAGAAGGAGAGCTCGTCTTTGGTGAGGTCGATGCCCACGGGCGGTGCCGGCTCCAGCGTCGTGCGAAAAGTCAGGAACTGGGTCAGTCCCTCGAGACCGCGCTCGGATATATTGTCTACCTCCTGTTCGCCGGTAACGACATAGGCGAGGTGTGTATTATCAAGCCTCTGCAAGATGAGGTCGTCGCCGGGCCGGGAGTCGTCGGCGTGAAGCGTGCCGGGTTGGATGAGAAAGCCGGCGCCGACGGCGACCGCGATCATCGCTGTGGTGCGGACAGCCGGGCGCAATCGCGAGAATGCGCCATTCATGAACAGAACGATCAGGCTATCGGCCAAGAGCAGCAGAAAGGCTGCGAGAAAGAGTGCGGGTTTTGCCGACCAGCTTTCGCCGCCGATCAGGCCTTCGCGCACGGCATTGGTCCCTGTTGTGTCGAGCGGCGTCAGTTCGGCGTTCTCGGGCAGCACGTTCAGGGAGGTGAAACCGTCCTCCGAACCGTAGAGCCCGGGCGGGTTGTCGAAATTCGCCGTCGGTTCGGCTCCGGCTTGCGGGATGAGCGGCCGCGCCGAACCCGTCTCGGAGACGAGCGTGCCCTTGGCCGTCAGCATACGGAATGGCGGCAGGGTTTCGGAGACACGCGCATTGCCGCGCGCTTCCGAAGTCACGCCGCCCGAGCGCGATATCTGCAGGAGGTGACGCAGCATGTCGACGAAAGTGCCTGAGATCGGCAGATTGGACCAGGTTGCTTCCGCGGTGACGTGAAACAGGACGATCTGGCCGGATGCGAGCTGCTTCATCGTCACGAGCGGCGTGCCGTCAGCCAGGTTCGCCCAGGTGCGTTCGGCAAGATCGGGTGTCGGTTCGGCAAGCACCTGCCGCTTGACGACGACATCGGCAGGACGCGCTATTCGGGCGAAAGGTCCGAAACTTGGAAATTCGGCAAGTGACTGCGGCTCGCTCCAGGACAAAGTGCCGCCCAGCGCCCGTTCTCCCTGGCGCAGGATGACGGGGATCAGCGGATCGTCCGCAGGGGCTGCCGCCATGCGCGGGCCGGCAAAACGCAGGAGCATGCCGCCATTCGATATCCAGCGCGTCAGAGGCTCGTAGGTCTCCTCCGGCAGCCGGCCGATATCGGCCATGATGATGATGGAGGGATTGCTGGCGAGAAGTTTTGGTATTGCGACCGAAAGATCGGAATCGGCGGGTTGGATCAGATCCGCGTAGGGCTGCAGCGCTCGCTGGATATAATAGAGCGGCGAGAGCAGCGGCTGGAACTCATCCCCTCCTTCGCCCGACAGCAAGACGACGCGACGGCGCTTGAATGCATCGTCGAGAAGGTGGACGGCGCCTGCGGTGGCACCGTTGTCGACGCTGACGCGTGCGAAATCGTTGCGCATCTCGAAGGGTGCGGTGATCGAACTCGTCGCGACGCTCTGGCCGGGGCGGAAGTCCACCCTACCGTTGGCGATCGAGCGGCCCTGGGTATCGACGGCGTTCAACGCCACGGATGCGGCATGCGAGGTATTGAGCCGAGTGACCTTTACGGTCATGGCGTCTGCCGCATTGTTGGCGGCGGTGATCGCCACTGTCCGCGCGGCATCGCCTTCGATCAGGCGCAGATCGGCGGGCTGGAGTTCGGCGAGCCTGCGCACCGTCGGGTCGTCTGGCTTGGCGGCGGCGCCGTCGGTCAGGAAGGCGAGGGTACCAGGCTTGATGCCATTCATCGCGGCGCGCAGCGCCTGGAAGGCGCGTTCGCGGTCCGGCACAAGCGGTCGTGGCTCGGCGGCGCGCAGCTTGTCGCGGGCGGCAGCGGCGGTGCCGGGCACGGCGTCGTTGGTCGGATCGGCGGTGAAGGCGATCGACACAGGCGTGCCGGCGGATTCGGCATCGTCTATCAATGCGTCGGCGGTCTGGATGCGGCGCTCCCAGTCCGGTGCCGCCGCCCAGCTGTTGTCGACGAAGAGGACGAGCGGGCCACCTGATGCGAGCGAACTGGTGCGCGGATTGAAAACCGGATCGGCGATCGCAAGGATGATGGCGGCGGCGAGCAGCATGCGCAGCAGCGTCAGCCACCACGGGCTTTGCGCCGGCGTCTCCTCGCGCTTCAGCACGGAGGCGAGGATCTTCAGCGGCGGGAAGACTTCGGTCTTCGGACGTGGCGGCGTCAGCCGCAGCAGCCACCAGATGACGGGCAAGGCAAGGAGCGCGCCTAGAATGGCGGGATAGGCGAAAGCGAAGGGAAGGGCGTTCATAGCTGCCCTCCATGCGTAGCCTTGGCCGGCATGCCGGACAGATACACGTGCACCGCGACCAGCGCCTCCGACGCAAGGTGATCGGTGCGGTGGCTCGCGAAGGTCCAGCCGAGATGGCGCAGCGACTGGCCGAGGCTGTCCCTGCGGGCGAGATAGGCGGTGCGATAGGCCTCGCGGATATGTTCGGCGCGGCCGGAGATAAGCTTGGCGCCGCTCTCCGGATCTGTGAATTCGGTGCGGCCGCTATAGGGGAATATCTCTTCGGCGGGATCTGATATCTCGACCACGTGGCCGCGCAGGCCGCGGCGGGCAAGCGGGCCGAGCCGTTCCATGATTGCCGGCGCATCGTCGAGGAAATCGCCGATGAGGACGAGGTCGCTCCAGCCGCGGATCATCGCCGTTTCCGGCAGGCCGCCGGTCAGCGGTGTGTGCATGAGCGCGGCTGCGAGGCGTTCTGCGGCGTTGCGGGCGGAAGCGGGTTCCATGATGCCGGGGCAGCCGATGCGTTCGCCGGAGCGGGCGAGGATTTCGGCAAGCGCCAGCATGATGACCAGCGCACGGCTTTCCTTAGAGACGCTGCCATAGCTCGACTTGTACATCATCGAGGGCGACATGTCGCACCAGAGCCAGATCGTGTGCGCGGCCTCCCACTCGCGCTCGCGCACGTAGGTATGGTCGTCGCGGGCGGAACGGCGCCAGTCGATGCGGGACAGGCTCTCGCCTTCGGCATAAGGGCGAAACTGCCAGAAATTCTCGCCGATGCCGCGCTTGCGGCGACCATGCCAGCCGGCGATCACAGTGTTGGCGATGCGCTTGGCTTCCACCAGGCAGTCCGGCACCAACGCGGCCCGCTGCCTGGCGCGGGAAAGGGCATCGCTGCCGGGTGTCGGATTGACGATCTGTCCGATAGATGCCACGCGTCCGGCTTCCTTATCCCTTTGCCTGCTTGACCAGTCCGGCGATGACATCGCGCACCGACATGCCTTCGGCGCGGGCGGCGAAAGTCAGCGCCATGCGATGCTGGAGAATGGGTTCGGCGAGCGCGAAGATATCGTCCAGAGACGGTGCGAGACGGCCTTCGTAGAGCGCGCGGGCACGCGCGCAAAGCATCATCGCCTGGCCGGCGCGCGGGCCTGGACCCCAGGCGACGTTCTTGTCGGTCGAGGCATTGCCCTGTCCTGGGCGGGCGGAGCGTACCAGTGCCAGGATGGCATCGACAACCGTGCCGCTCACCGGCATCTGCCGCACCAGGGTCTGGATTTCGATCAGCCGCTGCGCATCGATGATGGCTTCCGGCCGGGTTTCGCCCAAGCCCGTCGTCTCGAGCAGGATCTGGCGCTCGGCGGCAAGTTCGGGGTAGTTGACGTCGACTTGCAGCAGGAAGCGGTCGAGCTGGGCTTCGGGCAGAGGATAGGTGCCTTCCTGCTCGAGCGGGTTCTGGGTGGCAAGCACATGGAAGGGCGCCGGGAGGTCATAGCGCTGGCCGGCGATCGTGATGTGATATTCCTGCATGGATTGCAGAAGGGCCGACTGGGTACGCGGTGAGGCGCGGTTGATCTCGTCGGCCATCAGGAGCTGGGCGAAGACCGGACCCTTGACGAAACGGAATGAGCGGCGTCCACTGTCGTCCTGGTCCATCACCTCGGAGCCGAGAATATCCGAGGGCATCAGATCGGGCGTGAACTGGATGCGGTTGGCGGCAAGGCCGAGCACCTCGCCGAGCGTCGTCACCAGTCTGGTCTTGGCAAGGCCGGGAACGCCGACGAGCAGGGCATGACCGCCGGACAGCACGGCGAGAATGGTGTTCTCGACGACGCTTTCCTGACCGAAGATCACCTTCGAGACTTCCCCGCGGATGGCGGCGATATCGGAGAGCGCCTTTTCGGCGGCGGCGACGATCGCCTTTTCATCGAGGCTGGCTTCGGTCTTCATCATACCCACGGGCATCTCCAACGGCTGAAATCATTCGGCAGCGAATCGGCGGACTTATACATGTGCCTCATACCCGATAGAGTTATGGAGATGTGACGGGCTGACAAGTTCGTTACGAATGACTATCTCGTGACTTTACTTCGTTAAGGACAAACCGGGACGGAAGAATGGCAGCCGAAGAAATCAGCGGACAGGCGGATGCGGCGGGACTTGCCGCACTGATTTCGCGCGCCTCTGAGGAAAATGCCGGCAAAAAACGAGGATTACCGCCAGTCGAACGATGGAATCCGCCTTTCTGCGGCGATATCGACATGGAAATCCGGGCGGACGGCACCTGGTTCTACATGGGCACGCCGATCGGCAGACCGGCGCTGGTGCGGCTGTTCTCGACGGTTTTGAGGAAAGACGACGACCAGAAGACCTATCTCGTAACTCCTGTGGAAAAGGTTGGTATAAGGGTCGTCGACGCGCCTTTCATCGCCGTGGAGATGAGCGTGACGGAGGGGCAAGGCCAACAGGTGCTGACTTTTCGTACCAATGTCGGCGATGTCGTGGAGGCGGGAGGAGAGCATCGGCTGCGCTTTGCCATTGCGGGCGAGAATGCCGAATTGAAACCCTATCTGCATGTGCGCGGGCGACTGGAGGCGCTGGTGTCGCGTGCCGTGATGTATGAACTGGTCGCGCTCGGCGAGACTTTCAAGGTGGAGGGGCAGACGATGTTTGCGATACGCTCCGCCGGCGAAGTCTTCCCGATTATGCCGGCCGACGAACTGGATGCGCTTTGCCGATGAATGATGCGATCACCCACCGCTACCCGCTGTTTTCCGCAGCCGAATTCCGCCGCCGCGCGCTCAACCAGAATGGCGGGCCGGTCGACCATGCCTGGCGCGATCACGGGGACCACATCCTCAATCCCGATATCGTGGCCGAGGTCGAGACCTTCAAGCTGCGCGACGCCGCCGTGCTCGTGCCCGTCGTCGATGACGGCGAGGAAGCTTATGTGATCTTCACCAAGCGCACGACGACGCTGCGCAAGCATTCCGGGCAGATCGCCTTTCCCGGCGGCTCGATCGACCCCGCCGATATCTCGCCCGAAATGGCAGCGATCCGTGAGACGGAGGAGGAGATCGGCCTGGCCGGTTCTTTCGTCGAAACCGTCGGACGACTGCCGAATTACCTTGCCTCGACGGGCTTCCGCATCACGCCGGTGCTCGGCGTCGTCACGCCGGGCTTTGCGCTGACGCTGAACCCGACCGAGGTGGACGACGTGTTCGAGGTGCCGCTTTCCTTCCTGATGGATCCTGCCAATCACACCCGCGACAGACGTGTCATCGACGGCATCGACCGGCATTTCTACCGCATGCCTTATGAAACCAGAATGATCTGGGGCATCACCGCCGGCATCGTCCGTACGCTTTACGAAAGGCTTTATGCATGACCGGCCTTGCCGACCAAGCATGGTTCCGCGATCCGGCCCTCGGTCGGATCCTAGTGCTTCTCAACGCCGATGGCGGGGAAGGGCGGGTGGTTGGCGGTGCGGTGCGCAACAGCCTGATGGGCCTGCCGGTCAATGATGTCGACATCGCTACGACACTCAGACCGGAGGCGGTGATGGAGCGGGCGGCGGCGGCTGGCATCAAGGCAGTCCCAACCGGCCTGGAGCACGGCACGGTGACGCTCGTCATCGACGGCAAACCTTTCGAGGTGACGACGCTTCGCACCGATGTCGAGACCGACGGGCGGCATGCCAAGGTTGCCTTCAGCACTGACTGGAAGGCAGATGCCGAACGGCGGGATCTGACGATCAACGCGCTTTATGCCGATGCCGAGGGCGAGGTGGTGGATCTCGTTGGCGGACTTGCCGACATTGAGACGCGAAACATCCGCTTCATCGGCGATCCTGCAAGGCGAATTGCCGAGGACCATCTGCGGATCCTGCGTTTCTTCCGCTTCTTTGCCTATTACGGTTCCGGACGGCCGGATGCCGAAGGGCTGAAGGCATGTTCCCTCGCACGTTCGAAATTGAAGACGCTTTCGGCAGAGCGCGTCTGGTCTGAACTCAGAAAGCTGCTTGGCGCCGGCGATCCCGGCCGGGCGCTGCTTTGGATGCGGCAGGTGGCGGTGCTGACGGAAATCCTGCCGGAGTCGGAACGATGGGGGATCGATGCAATCCCTTCGCTGATTACCACCGAAAAGGCGCTCGGCTGGACGCCCGATCCACTGCTGCGCCTTGCAGCGATCGTGCCGCCGGATGCTGAGCGCATGGAGCTGCTTGCAGCCCGGCTCAAGCTCTCGAATGCGGAGGCGGCCACCCTCAAGGCCTGGGCAACGGCAGCGCCTGTTAACGACGATATGTCGCCGGCCGCCTTCGAACGGCTGCTTTACCGCAACGGCGCCGACGGCATCACGACGCGGCTGAAGCTGGCGCTTGCGGTTGCGCGCGGCAAGGCCGAAGGTGATTTCGACGAGATGGCGCGGTCGGCGCGGCTCATCAAGCTGCTGGACAAGGCAATGCACTGGAAGAAACCGCAGTTTCCGCTGAACGGCGGCGATGTGATTTCGGCGGGAATCGCGTCCGGTCCGCGTGTCGGCGAGCTGCTTGCCGGTCTGGAAAACCAGTGGGTGGAGGAAAATTTCGTTTCCGACCGGGCGGCGCTGCTCGCCCGGCTGCAGGAGCGCGTGCAATAATCAGGCTGCGTTCACCTCGTCGCGGACGCGAGCCTTGATATTATCCACCATGTTTTCGCGGATCGTGGTTTCGCCGTGAGCATTTTTCAGGTGCTCGACGGCACGGCGGACCACCTCGGCGTCGCTATCCGCCCGTGTATGCCAGGCGCAGCCCGGAACGAGAGTGCCGCATTCGAAAAGTCGCATGATCTTCTCCTCTGTTCGAAACACAATGACGGTCGCGTACGCGATTTATGAATGTGCGGGGGGAGGGAAGGTTCCGGCCGGCATCGACATGCCGGCCAGCAAAGGCAAAGTCAGTCGGGCATCGCCCAGGCTTTGTAGGTATCCAAGAGATGGCGGGGCATGTTGCTGTTGGCGGCCGCTGCTTCATTCTGCAGCTGTTCCGGCGACTTTCCGCTGGCCAGTTGCAGCTTGACCTGCTCGACGAAGCAGGACAGCGGCAGATCCGAGCCGCTCTTGGCCCGCAGTTTCTCCGCGATGCGCGTTAAAAACTCAGGCGTGTCGATCGCGCGGGATGTTTCCTGGACATCCGTGGACGCAGGCGAGCCACCTTGTATCGTCATGACAATCCTCCTCGATTGTTACGCACATACACATAAAGTTAGGACGCACTGAGTTTTCGTGAAGGTCTATCAACTCGAATTTATCGACGAGATCTCACAGTTTCATGGCCAGCGGACGACGGGGGGCAACGATGAGAGAATGGATTCAACGTTGCCGCCGGTCTTCAGGCCGAAGATCGTGCCGCGATCATACAGCAGATTGAATTCGACGTAGCGGCCCCGGCGGATCAATTGTTCGTCGCGGTCGGCCTCCGTCCACAATTTATTGAAATTGGAGCGGACGATCTTTGGATAGACCATGGAGAAGGCCCGGCCGACATCGCGCGTGAAGGCGAAATCGGCATCCCAGCCGCCGGCTTCCTCGCTCGAATGCAGCCAGTCGTAGAAGATGCCGCCGATGCCGCGGGCCTCGTTGCGGTGTTTCAGGAAGAAATATTCGTCGCACCAGGCCTTGTAGGCATCGTAATCGGCGACGGCATGATTGCGGCAGGCGATCTCCATGGCCTTGTGGAAAAGCTGGCTATCCTCATCCTCCTGCGTGCGGCGGCGCGACAGCACCGGCGTCAGGTCGGCTCCGCCGCCGAACCAGTGGCTTGATGTGACCACCATGCGGGTGTTCATATGCACCGCCGGAACGTTTGGGTTGACGGGATGAGCGATCAGGGAAATGCCCGAGGCCCAGAAACGCGGATCGTCCTTGGCGCCAGGTATCTGGCCACGGAAATCCGGAGAGAACTCGCCGTGGACTGTGGAGGTGTGGACGCCGACCTTCTCGAAGACGCGGCCTTCCATCATCGACATTCGGCCACCGCCGCCGGCGCCGTTTTCGCGTGACCAGTCCTTGGCGACGAAGCGGCCAGGCTGCTGGTCGGAAAGCGGCCCCTCCAGCTCATCCTCGATGGCCTCGAAGGAGGCGCAGATCGTATCGCGCAATCCCTCGAACCAATTGCGGGCAGCGGCCTTCTTGTCTTCGATGTCGCCGGGCAAGCCGATCGGCAGTTCAGGTCGTTCCATTTGCGCCTCCGGCGATCGACATCTCCTTCGGAGGCGACTCGCTCATTCTTGATTGCACGCCATAATTAGCAGTTGGTGCTGCATCTCGCCAAGCGTGGCCAATCACCGTCCGTGCGCTTCCAAGATTCGACTCGCAAATCAAGAATTTCGATATTACCTTTTCCAAGGAGGTAAGTTTGATGAAAAAAGTTCCAGGGCCTCCGTCCTTCGACGGCCTGAAGCGCAGGATAGCGAGACATCGTGCGGAAAATCCTCCGCGCGAGAAAGACCATTTCGTGCGTGAGACATATTGCCTCGGCCTCATGGACGCACGCGCCAAGGCGCGCGAATGGTTCGACGAATATCCGAAAGCCGCCTATTGGACCGAGGTGGAGAGTTGGCGTCAGCTCGACGGCGACCAGATCGAATTCACCATGCGCCGCCTGCCTTCGGCCGACTGACCGTCACTTTGCGGTCGCCCGCACGCGGCTTTCGATCAGCAGGCCGCTTTCATCCATGATCGGATGCGCCACCGAGACGATGTGGGCGTTGATGCGCTTCAGGTCGCGCAACATGTCGAGATGGAGCGAACTCGTCTGCAGGCTGTCGGTGCGGCCGTCACGCAGACGTTCGAGATGGCGCTCGGCAGACTGCTTTTCCATGCGGCGCACCTCTACTTTTACCTCCATCATCTGACGCGCGAGATTGAAATCGCGGGTGACGAAGATCGTCTGGGCGACCCGCAGATTGTCGATCGTCAGGTCGAACAGCTTGCGCAGTTCCTGATAACCGTCCTCGGAAAATTTCAGGCCAAGGGAGATCTTCTTCGCCACCTGCTCCGCTAGGCCCTTCTCGATGATGTCGCCCATATGTTCGAGGTTGATCGCATAATCGATGACGACGATCGAGCGGCGGGCGTTCTCGTCGCTGAGACCCTCGCGGCCGAGCTTCGAGAGATAGACCTTCACCGCCTGCTGCAGCCGGTCGACGCGCTCTTCGAGGGCGGGAATCTCGGCAAGTTTGGAGGGATCACCGTGTTCGAAGGCTTCGGACACCCGGATCAGCATGCGCTCGATCAGGTCGCCGACGCCGAGCACTTCGCGGGTAGCGCTGGCCAGCGCCACGACCGGCGTCGAAAGCTCCTGGGCATCCAGATATTTCGGAGCGCTGTCGGGCTCGGCTTGATCCGGCACCAGCCGGGCCATCAGGGCAGCGAGCGGCCGGGAGAATGGCCAGGCCAGCGCCGCCAGCAGAAGGTTGAAGGCAAGATGGGCATCGACCGGCAGCTTGGCAGGGCCGAAGGGCAGCATTTGAATGAGTTCCGCGCCATATCCTGCCAGCGGCAGGGCGATAAGGCAGCCGAGCGTGCGGACGGCGAGATTGCCGAGGGTGACGCGCCGCGCCGAAACCGGGCCGGACAATGTCGCGACGACAGGCGGTATTGCGCCGCCGAGATTGGCGCCGAGCACGAGCACGATGACGAGTTCTGCGGAAACCACGCCGGCCGAGGCGAGTGACAGGATGAGCACCACCACCGCAAGGCTCGACGAAGATGCGAAGGCAAGTGCTGCCGAGACGATCATCGCCACGGGCAGGGCGCCGTCCAGCAGGCCGATGAAAGCGGCAAGGGCGGGAGAGGCGCGCATCGGTTCCGTCGCAAGGCCAAGCAGGTGCAGCGACAGCAGCATCAGGCCGATGCCGATCAGCGCTGTGCCACCACCCTGGCTGGCGCTTGAACGGCCGCGGCAAAGCACGATGCCGCCAAGAATCAGGAGAGGAGAGAGCCATTCGATGCCCGTTGCCACGATCCAGGCGGTGATCGCGGTACCGACATTAGCGCCGAGCAGGACGATCTGCGCCATGCGCGGCTTGATCAGGTCACGCTCGACGAAGGAGGCCGTCATCAGTGCCGTTGCCGTCGAGCTCTGCAGCGCGATGGTTGCGACGAGGCCTGACAGGAAAGAACGAAGGCTGCCGCGCGTGCCGGTCGCCAGACCTGTTCTCAGGCGCGCGCCGAAGGCTCTGGATACGCCATCCTTTACCTGCGCGAGGCCGAACAGCAGCAGAGCCACGGCGCCGAACAGGTTGATCATGATAATTGTAGAGTCCATTTTGTTGTTTTATTCTTCTTTCACGTCCTGAGAGCGTGGTTTTTCTAAATAAAACTTTCCAAGCCGTTGGAATCTTAGAGGTCGGGGAGCAGTTTTTATTGTTCGGCTAATAAATATAAACCGGTTTGACGGCTTGGCAATGTCAATTTCCGACAATGCGGAGCTGATTTACGATTGCGCCGGATTATTCTCCGCCAGTCTGATGTGGTTCAAGCCCAGACAGTCTGGCGCATCGCCTCGCCGACGATCATCGCGGCCGAGACTGCGACGTTGATCGAGCGCTGGCCTTCGACCATCGGGATCAGGACGCGCGCATCGGCCCTCTCATGCACCTGATCCGGCACGCCGGCGCTTTCGCGACCGAAAAGCAGGATATCGTCCGTGCGGTAGGCAAGATCGGTATAGCGATCCGCCGCCTTGGTCGAGGCGAGGATCAGGCGGCGGCCGGTGATCAGACGCCACGCCTCGAAGCGGTCCCAGCCGACATGGCGGGTGAGGGCGGCAGCGGCGATATAATCCATGCCGGCCCGTTTCAGGTTGCGGTCGGAAATGTCGAAGCCGGCGGGCTCGATCAGATCGACCGCGAAACCAAGGCAGGCGGCAAGGCGCAGGATCGTGCCGGTATTGCCCGGAATATCCGGCTGATAGAGTGCCAGTCTGAGTGAAGTCATGATGCGCCATCTTTCCGCTTTCACCGCCAAAGGCCTAATGCAACTGTGATTTCGAAGCAACATGACGCGTTTGGGCCCGAAAAGATGATTTCTCTGGCAGAATAGGGCTGGAAAATTCGTCGTTTTCGCGTTATCGGTGCATATCTTCAATCGCCAGCAAGGAGCGCCAGAATGAATATTTTGCTGTATGTGCGCCTCCCGGCCGTGATGCCAAGCGGTGCGATTTTCCGCCGATAGTGCGGCTTGCTTCCCTGAATTTCCTTTCTGATCCATTGTGCGGCTGTCTCAGCCTCGCCCCTTGAACGTTCGGTTCCCATGTGTGCTTGCGTAGCGCTGGGATGGCGCGAAGCCGGGAGCCGGAACGCTGACGTTTCGGAGCAATTTCATGTTTGGCTGGTTCGAACAGCGACTCAATCCCTTTCCAAGCGAGGACCCCGTCGTCCCGCCGAAAGGCCTTTTTGCCTTCTGCTGGCACTACAGCAAGCCGGCCGCGCCCTGGCTCGGCCTGATGGCCGTGCTGACCGCACTGATCGCGATCGGCGAAGTGGCGCTCTTCCAGTTCCTCGGTGACATCGTCGACTGGCTGACCAATGCTGACCGCGCCACCTTCCTGGAGAGAGAAGGTCACAAGCTTTTCTGGATGGCGGCGCTGGTGCTGGTCGGCCTGCCGCTGACTGCCGGGCTCGATTCTCTCATCATGCATCAGATGATGCTCGGCAATTATCCGATGATCGCACGCTGGCAGATGCACCGCTTCCTGCTGCGCCACAGCATGTCGTTCTTTGCCAATGAGTTTGCCGGACGCGTCGCGACCAAGGTGATGCAGACGTCGCTTGCGGTGCGCGAAACGGTGATGAAGATCCTCGACGTCTTCGTCTATGTCGTCACCTACTTCCTGACGATGATCGTCGTCATCGCAGCGGCCGACTGGCGGCTGATGATCCCGATCCTCGTCTGGCTGGCGGTCTATATTAGCATCGTCGCCTATTTCGTGCCGCGGCTTCGCAAGATCGCGGCGGCGCAGGCGGATGCGCGCTCGATGATGACGGGACGCGTGGTCGACAGCTATACCAATATCGCGACCGTCAAGCTGTTTTCGCATGCGGGGCGCGAGGAGGTTTACGCCAAGCAGGGCATGGACGAGTTCCTGCAGACCGTGCACAAGCAGATGCGCAAGGTGACGCTCTTCCATATCAGCGTCTACATGAACAACTGCATCGCGCTCTTCGTCATCTCGGGCCTATCGATCTGGTTCTGGCTGAATGGAGCGATCTCGGTCGGCGCCATCGCCATCGCCATCGGTCTTGCCATGCGTGTCAACGGCATGTCGCAATGGATCATGTGGGAAGTCTCGGCACTGTTTGAGAATATCGGCACGGTCTATGACGGCATGGAGATGATGAGCAAACAGCACGACATCGTCGACAAGCCGGGCGCACCCACCCTGACGGCGAAGAAGGGTGCGATCCACTACGACCGGATCCGCTTTCACTACGGCAAGAGCAAGGGCGTCATCGACAATCTTTCGCTCGACATCAAGGCGGGCGAGAAGGTCGGGCTGGTCGGCCGCTCCGGCGCCGGCAAGACGACACTGATGAACCTGCTGCTGCGCTTCTATGATTTGGAGGCCGGCCGCATCACCATCGACGGGCAGGACATCGCCGGCGTTTCGCAGGAAAGCCTGCGCTCGCTGATCGGCGTGGTGACGCAGGACACCTCGCTGCTGCATCGCTCGATCCGCGACAACATCGCCTACGGTCGCCCCGATGCAACGGACGCCGAGGTGATCGAGGCCGCCAAACGCGCGAATGCCTGGGAGTTCATCGAAGGTCTCGTCGACTTGCAGGGCCGCGAAGGGCTGGACGCGCAGGTCGGCGAACGCGGCGTCAAGCTCTCCGGCGGCCAGCGGCAGCGCATCGCGATCGCCCGCGTCTTCCTCAAGGACGCGCCGATCCTGGTGCTCGACGAGGCGACCTCGGCGCTTGATTCGGAAGTTGAGGCGGCGATCCAGGAAAACCTCTTCGCCCTGATGGAGGGCAAGACGGTGATCGCGATCGCCCACCGGCTTTCGACGCTGACGGAGATGGACCGGCTGATCGTGCTCGACAAGGGCCGGATCATCGAGGCCGGTTCGCACAGCGAACTGATCGCGGGAGGCGGCATCTATGCCGACCTCTGGAACCGCCAGTCCGGCGGCTTCCTCTCCGATCATGCCGAGGAAGCGGAAGTAGCGGCGCAATAAGATGCAATGAGGCCCTCTCCACGGAAGTGGGGAGGGCCTCTTGAATTCTTAGGGTGGCTATGAGCTTGCTGGACGGTTGCTGAAGACCTGACCGCGTTTGCTTCTTAGACGTTCAAAGGCTGTCGGCCCAATCAATCGCGCGGTGATGTTCGATGAGGACGATGTTGTTGGCGGCGGCGATCGTGCGCAACGCTGTGATGCGGCGGCGCTCCTCCTGGTCGATCCAGGCGGTGATGGCCTCGGTGACGATTTCATCGCGCGGCAGCGCCAGGTCGATGGCCAGGGCATCCAGCCTTTCTGCAAGCGGAAGCGGAATATGCGCATCGAGCATTTTCGTTTCCATGGACGTTGTCTCCGGTGAAGCGCGATTGTAACGTCAGATTGTGACCGGTTGAGGGGCAGTCAATGCCGATGCCGCCGATGTTATCGATAATTACCAAAATATAACATTCTGTCCGCTTTTCATTCCCTTTGCCGGGTCGGCTAATCCGCCTATATCGCTTCTATGTTGCTGAAGCCCATCCTCCGCCGGTTCGAAACCTGGATCGACCCGTTCCGCCCACGCGCCAATCTCCAACCGCCGCGCTCGACGCTCGGATTCATCTGGTTCTATATCAGCCAGGCGAGGATGCCGTTTATCGCCATGCTCGTTCTCGGTGGGACATCGGCGGCAATCGAGGCTGCACTATTCTGGTTCGTCGGACGCTTGGTCGATATCCTCGGGAGCATCACGCCGGGTGCCGGCTGGAACGGTCTTCTCGCCGCCCATGGCGGCGAATTGTTCGGCATGCTCGCCCTTATCGGGCTCGTACGCTTCGTCGTCGCCTTCCTGATCGCACTCGTCGACCAGCAGGTAATCACACCGGGCTTCTACAATCTCGCTCGCTGGCAATCCTATCTCTACGTCTCCAGGCAGTCATTGTCGTTCTTCCAGAGCGATTTCTCCGGGCGCATCGTCACCAAGGTCTGGTCGGCGGGGCAAGCGACCGGCGATCTCGTCACCTCGCTGATGGAAAGCGTCTGGTTCGTCGGCATTTATGCCGTAACGACGCTCGTGCTCGTCGCCCGGCTGGACTTTTCCCTTGCCGCCGTCGTGCTGTTCTGGCTTGGCGCCTTCAGCCTGCTTGCGCGCCACTTCGTTCCGCGCATCCGCCATCATTCCCGCGAAACGGCGGAAGCCGGATCGATGCTGAACGGCAGGATGGTCGACTCCTACAGCAACATGCAGACGCTAAAGCTGTTCGCGCGCGATGAGGAGAGCGACCGCTATATGCGGCAGGGCTTCGATATCTTTCAGGATACGGTGCTGCGCTTCACGCGGTTCATCACCGGCGTCAGGGCCTCCATGGCGCTGCTCTCCGGCCTGATGATCGTGACGATGGCCGGGCTGAGCGTCGATCTCTGGCTGCGCGGCCTGGTCAGTTCGGGCGCGGTGGCATTCTCTCTGGCACTGGTGCTGAGGTTGAATTTCCTGCTCGGACGGCTGATGACGCAGTTCAACGGCATCATGCGCAATCTAGGCACCATCCAGAACGCCGCCGAACTGATCTCCCAGCCTCTAGGGCTCGTCGATCGGCTTGATGCGAAAAACCTGGTGGTCCGGCACCCGGGTATCCGCTTCGACAATGTTTCCTTCCGCTACGGCAAGGGTCATCAGCCGGTCGTCGAGAATTTCTCCCTGACCATCCGGCCCGGCGAGAAGGTCGGGATCGTCGGTCGTTCGGGCGCGGGGAAATCAACGCTGATGAACCTGCTGCTGCGCCTCTACGATATTCAGGACGGCCGCATTCTGATCGACGGCCAGGATATTGCAGCCGTGACGCAGGAATCGCTCAGGATGCAGATCGGCGTCGTCAGCCAGGACACCTCGTTGCTGCATCGTTCGGTGCGCGACAATATCCTGTTCGGACGGCCGGATGCCGGCGAGGACGGGCTGGTGGAGGCGGCGAGGCGCGCCGAAGCCATCGACTTCATCGCCCGCCTGCAGGATCAGCAGGGCCATAGAGGTTTCGATGCGCATGTCGGCGAACGCGGCGTCAAACTGTCAGGCGGGCAGCGGCAGCGCATCGCCATTGCCCGCGTCATGCTGAAGGACGCCCCAATCCTCGTTCTCGACGAAGCGACGTCGGCGCTCGATTCGGAAGTGGAGGAAGCGATCCAGTCCAATCTCCATCGGATCATGGAAGGCAAGACGGTGCTTGCGATCGCCCATCGGCTGTCGACGATCGCCGCGCTCGACCGGCTCATCGTCGTCGATCTCGGCCGGATTATCGAGGAAGGCAGTCATGACGAACTGCTTCGCCACGGCGGGCTCTATGCCGAACTTTGGGCGCGCCAGTCCGGCGGCTTCCTCGCTACGGATGAGGACACGGGCTCAAGGATCGATGACAAATTCCGCCATGAGGCCAAAATGATTTGATCCGAAGCCGTTCTCGATGCGGCGCACCGATTTCAGCCGCAGCGGCGCCCGGGTAAAGACGTGATCGATCGGAATACCGAAGGCGCCGGCCCGGATCGGCCATGTCGCGGGCTCCAGCGATACCGTGCCCAAGCTTTGGGTGCGCATGAGATACTGCACGTCTGGCGCCAGAATCGACGTATTGAAATCACCGGAAAGGACGAGCGGTCCCGAAAGGGAAGGGATGATCTCCGCGAGATCCCAGATTTCGAGGCCGTGGAACTCATCGTAATAAGGTTTTGTCAGGTGCGCGGCGAGGAAATTGACCTTCTGGCCGTCGAAATCGATCGTCGAGATCGTCAGCCGATTGCGCCAGAGCAGGCCGAGATTGCGGATGTGGGGTTCGATCAGCGGACGTTTCGACAAGACCAGCGTATCGCATTGCTCCATGCCGACGCCGCATCCGATGTAATAGGGATAGGCCTTCAACAACCGCGGCAGTTCAGACAGCACCGGTTCGGCCTCCAGGATGTTGACGACATCGGCGCCCGAGGCGATGACCATGTCGGCGATGTCAGGGCCGTTTGCGAAATTATCGTTCTCGATATTGAAGGACATCAGCCTGAACAGGGCCGGGCGGCTCTCCTCGACTGATGGTTCGATGAACTCGCGCATCATCACGACGCCGTGGACGGCAAGGACCACCGATACCGCGAAGGTCAGCAGCGCATACCAATGCCGCTTGACGAGAAGGGCTGCGACGGAGGCCACCACACCGGCCACCGCCAGATGGACCTGGAAGCTGTAAAAGAACGACAGCAGATAGAAATCGGCAACGTATCGCAGAGAGACGATGGCGAGAACGAGGGTCGTGAGGACGCTGAATACGCAAAAAATCGTGTCTCTCATCCGCTCCGGTCCGGCTCGCTGGCGTGGCTGCGACTGCGCCTATCACGAGGCCGTTTTTGTTGCAATGCAACATAATGGCAAGCGCGTGTTTGCCTTAAAAAATTCCTCCGAAATTTCCCGCGACATTGTGCCCTCATCCCCTTGCCAAGGCTGGACATAATTTGCGATCAAGCATAGAACGCGCCGGATTGCCGGGGAATCTATGGCCGAATTGTGTCCAGAGAGATTCGCCGGTAGAGGGGGCAGGGCGGAATTCCGCGAAAATTGCGCAGAGGATGTTAGCCGTGAGCGAACACGAAACGACAAGCGAGGGCATGGGCGAACCCACTCGCCGTGATTTCCTTTATCTCACCACTGGTATGGCAGGCGCCGTCGGCGCCGTTGCAGTCGCTTGGCCATTCATCGATCAGATGCGTCCTGACGCTTCGACGCTCGCTCTCGCCTCCATCGAAGTCGACGTTGCCAGCCTTGAGCCTGGCATGTCACTGACGGTCAAATGGCGCGGCAAGCCGATCTTCATCCGCAATCGCACGCCTGAGGAAGTGGAAGCGGCAAACGCCGTCCAGCTTGGCGATCTGAAGGACCCGATCGCGCGCAATGCAAACCTTCCTGTCGACGCTCAGGCAACGGGTGTTGACCGTTCGGGCGGCAAGGGCAAGGAAAACTGGATCGTCATGATCGGCACCTGCACGCATCTCGGCTGCGTGCCGCTCGGCCAGGCCGGTGAATATAATGGTTGGTTCTGTCCCTGCCATGGCTCGGTCTACGACACGGCCGGCCGCATCCGCAAAGGCCCGGCGCCGCAGAACCTGGCGATTCCGACCTTTTCATTTTTGTCCGATACCAAGATCAAGATCGGTTGAGGGGAGACTGATTAATGAGTGGCCATTCCAGCTACGAGCCATCAACCGGCCTCGAGAAATGGGTCGATGCGCGCCTTCCACTGCCGCGCATGGTCTATGACAGCTTCGTCGCCTATCCGGTTCCGCGTAACCTGAATTACGCCTACACCTTCGGCGCCATGCTCGCCATCATGCTGGTGGTGCAGATCCTGACGGGCGTCACGCTCGCCATGCATTACGCTGCCGAATCGTCGGTCGCCTTCAACTCCGTTGAAAAGATCATGCGCGACGTCAACCACGGCTGGCTGCTGCGCTATATGCATGCCAACGGCGCATCCTTCTTCTTCGTCGCGGTGTACCTGCACATTGCCCGCGGCCTCTATTACGGCTCCTACAAGGCGCCGCGCGAAATCCTCTGGATCCTCGGCGTGGTCATCTACCTCTTGATGATGGCGACCGGCTTCATGGGCTACGTTCTGCCCTGGGGCCAGATGTCCTTCTGGGGCGCCACCGTCATCACCGGCTTCTTCTCGGCCTTCCCGCTGATTGGCGAATGGGTGCAGCAGTTCCTGCTCGGCGGTTTCGCGGTCGAAAATCCGACGCTGAACCGCTTCTTCTCGCTGCACTACCTGCTGCCGTTTATGATCGCCGGCGTCGTCATCCTGCACATCTGGGCACTGCACGTCGTCGGCCAGACGAACCCGACGGGCGTCGAGGTCAAGACGAAGACGGACACGGTGCGCTTCACGCCTTATGCGACGATGAAGGATGCTCTCGGCGTCTCAATCTTCCTGTTGGTCTATGCCTATTTCGTCTTCTACCTGCCGAACTTCCTCGGCCACGCCGACAACTACATCCCGGCCGACCCGTTGAAGACGCCGGCCCATATCGTTCCGGAATGGTACTTCCTGCCGTTCTACGCGATGCTGCGTTCGATCACCTTCAACGTCGGTCCGATCGACTCCAAGCTTGGCGGCGTGCTGGTGATGTTCGGCGCGATCATCGTGCTGTTCTTCCTGCCCTGGCTCGATACGTCGAAGGTCCGTTCGGCCGTCTACCGCCCCTGGTACAAGCTGTTCTACTGGCTGTTCGTGATCAATGCGATCATCCTCGGCTGGCTCGGTTCGCAGCCGGCGGAAGGTGGCTATGTCATGATCTCGCAGTTCTGCACACTCCTCTACTTCGCTTTCTTCCTGGTCGCGATGCCAGTTCTCGGCCTGGTGGAAACGCCGCGCCGCATCCCGAACTCGATCACCGAAGCGGTGCTCGAAAAGCGCAACAAAACAGCTGCAGCCAGTGCGGCGGCCAAAGCGTAAGCGAGCGAAGGAATAGGAATATGAAAAAGCTTGTTGCAAGCATTCTGCCGCTCGCTGTCGCTACCGTTCTCAGCAGCGCCGCCTTTGCCCAGGAGGCGACGCCCGCAAACGGCGCGGCTCCCGCCCATCACGAGGAAAGTGCGACGCCGCACTATCCGCTGAAGGAGCCGAAGGAGGAGGAATGGACTTTCGCCGGTCCGTTCGGCCACTACGACAAGGGTCAGCTTCAGCGCGGCCTCAAGGTCTACACCGAAGTCTGTTCCGCCTGTCATTCGATGAACCTCGTGCCCTTCCGCATGCTCGACGAGCTCGGTTATTCCGAGGCGCAGGTGAAGGCTTTCGCAGCGAATTACGAGGTTCAGGACGGCCCGAACGCTGCCGGCGAGATGTTTACCCGCAAAGCGGTCCCCTCCGATCACTTCCCGGCGCCTTTCCCGAACGCGGAGGCCGCTGCTGCTTCCAACAACGGTGCGGCTCCGCCCGACTTTTCGCTGATTGCGAAGGCTCGCGAAGTCGAGCGCGGCTTCCCGCAATTCGTCTTCGACATCTTCACGCAGTATCAGGAAGGTGGTCCGGATTACATCCATTCGCTGCTGACCGGCTATGAAGAGCCGCCGGCCGGTTTCCAGGTGCCGCAGGGCGGACATTATAATCCCTATTTCCATGCCGCGGCTGTCCTTGCCATGCCGAAGCCGCTCTCCGACGGCCAGGTGACCTATGACGATGGCGCGCCGGCGACGGTCGACCAGTATTCGAAGGACGTCTCCGCCTTCCTGATGTGGGCCGCCGAGCCGCATCTTGAGGAGCGCAAGCGTACGGGCTTCATGGTGATGATCTTCCTCTTGATCTTCACGGTGCTGATCTACCTGACGAAGCGCTCGATCTACGCCAACAAGGAACATTGAGCGGTTCCCGATCGACATTCAAAAGGCGGCCTCGGCCGCCTTTTCTGTTGGTTCCGCCCCTGGCAATTGATAGGGTGCGGCCAGTTTCATGCCCTCGCAGAATATGGACTTTCCATGGACAATACGACTTCGGAGCTCGCAGCCAGCATCCGCTCCATTTTGGACTATCCCAAGCCCGGCATCATTTTCCGTGACATCACCACGCTGCTCGGCAATCCACGCACTTTCCGCAGGGCGGTTGACGAACTGGTGCAGCCCTATGCGGGCACGAAAATCGACAAGATCGCCGGCATGGAGGCGCGCGGCTTCATTCTGGGCGGTGCGGTGGCCCACCAGCTTTCCTCGGGCTTCGTGCCGATCCGCAAGAAGGGCAAACTGCCGCACGAGACCGTGCGCATCGCCTACAGCCTGGAATATGGCGTCGACGAGATGGAGATGCATCGCGATGCGGTGCAGCCCGGCGAGAAGGTGATCCTGGTTGACGACCTGATCGCCACCGGCGGCACGGCAGTCGGCGCAACGAAGCTGCTGCGCCAGATGGGCGCGGAAGTGGTCGGGGCCTGCTTCGTCATCGACCTGCCGGATCTCGGCGGCCGCAGGAAGCTGGAAGAACTCGGCGTAATCGTGCACACGCTGGTCGAATTCTCCGGGCATTAGATCAAAGAAATAGAGCATGATGTCGTCCGAAAACCGCTCACACTTTTCGGCACCATGCTCCGAACCACATCCATTGCGGGCGGCGTCAGTCGAATTCGAGGACGCCGCTTTCGAAGCGGATAACGGGATCGCCGTTTTGATTAACGCCTTCGCAGAGGATCGTGTTGACGTGCCGGCCCGGCCGTGAAGCGAGCGCCCGGCTGGAGAGCAAGGCGACGGAATAGGACACGTTATCGTCGACGAACACCGGCCGCAGCCATTGCAGCTTCTGAAAACCCGGTGATGGGCCGAGCTTCGGTGCTGTCAGGCCCTTTTCCGCGAGTGCTGTGCTCTGCCTCTCCCAAAAGCCGATGAAAGTCTGCATCCAGGCGGCCGTCGTGTGCCAGCCGGAGGCGCAGAGGTCGCCGAAGAGGCTTTCCCTTGCCGCCTGCCTGTCGATATGAAAACGCTGTGGATCGAAGCGCTTGGCAAAGCGGATGATGCTTTCCTCGGTGAAGGTATAGCTGCCGATCTCGGCCTTCTCGCCGACGGTATAGAGGTCGGACATTTTCATGCTGATGTCTCCGGGCGCATGCGGAGCATGACCGAATTTTCTGAGACCAGGACGAGTTGGCCTCGTTGGTTTTCCACCTCATGGCGGAACTTGACGATGCCCATGCCGGGCCGCGAGCGCATCGGCCGGGATTCGAGCACAGTCGAATGGCCCGACAGCGTGTCGCCGGCAAGGACAGGCTTGCGCCATTCCATCAAATCGATACCAGGCGCGCCCTCGGCGAGCGCGTTCAGGAGATAGCTGTCGGCCATCATGCGCATGAACATCGAAGAGGTATGCCAGCCAGAGGCGGCAAGCCCGCCGAGAATGCTGGCGCGACCGGCAGCCTCGTCGAGATGCATCGGCTGCGGATCGAATTCCCTTGCAAACTCAACGATTTCTTCGGCGACGACCAGCTTCGGGCCAAGCGCGAAGCGGCGGCCGGGCCGGAAATCCTCGAAGGAAAGTTTTTCTGCCGACATTCGTTCCTCCCGCCATATGCAGCCCACAATGCTTACAATAGCATCCGCGCGGGCTCAATGATTCCGGGGAGATAAACGGGTATGACGGAACTGAGATCGATACTCGACGAAGCTGCACACCAGGGGCTGATTTCGCCGGAGGCAGGCGGGCGGCTTTTGCCGTTTCTGGCCGAGCGCGGCGTCACCGTCATAGAGGCGCGGCCGGTAATCGCAGCGCAGGAAGAGCAGGCTTGGTCGGATACCGAGACACCGCGTTTCGTGCGCGGCTTTCACGATGTGCTGATCACGATCGGTGTCGTCGTGGCGCTCGGCGGCCTCTGGGGGCTTGCCGCACTTTATGCCGTGCTGCCTGCGATCATTGTGCTTTCGGAGATCCTGGTGCGCCGGCAGCGGCTTGCTCTGCCGGCAGTCAGCCTGACGATCGCGCTGTTCTGCTGGACATTCCTGCTGATGTCCTTCTTCTTCAAGCCGATAACACCCGCTTTCAACGGGGCGGAGGCGACGCAGTTCGTTGCCGGCTTCCCTATCATTCTCGGCGCCTATTATGTCCGCTATCGTGTGCCGTTGGCGTTGGCGCTCTGCATCATGTCGGCCCTTGCATTCGTCCTCACCCTGCTTTTGCGGCTCATGCAATGGGCGAGCGGGGATCCGCAATTCTTCGCCAACCATCCCGTCTTGCTCGCGATGGTCTGCCTCGTTTGCGCTCTCGGGCTGTTCGCAACGGCGCTGTATTTCGACCTTGGCGATCGGATGCGCCGGACGACTCGCTCCGATATCGCCTTCTGGCTTCATCTGGGTGCTGCACCGGCGCTGCTCTTCAGCGTCCGCCTGCTGATTTCGTTCGACGGCAATTTGCTGGATGTTGCCCAGACGGTTTCGATCAAGACGCCGATCATCGTTATCAGCGTTGCGGTGCTGATGCTGATCGGCCTTGTCATCGACCGGCGGGCCTTCGTCACGTCTGGACTGCTGTCGCTCGGCTTTGCGATTTACGGCATTTTCCGGCAGGGAAGTGCGACGGTTGATACCTATATCTTCACCACGCTGATCGTCGTCGGGGTGATCGTGCTCGTTATCGGAACGGGCTGGATGCCGCTGCGCCGCATCGTGCTGCGGGCGCTGCCGGCCGCCATTTCGCAAAGACTGCCGCCGGCCGTCTTAGAGGCAACTCCGTAAATCTTACGATTTCGCCCAAACCGCTGAGCGATTTGGGCGAAATGAATCGATCGGGATAGCGGCAGTATCCGTTCAGGTGTTGAAGCGGAAGTGGATGACGTCGCCGTCCTGGACGACATATTCCTTGCCTTCGTCGCGAGCTTTGCCGGCATCCTTGGCGCCGACTTCACCGTTATATTTGATGTAGTCGTCATAGGCGATGGTGTTGGCGCGGATGAAGCCGCGTTCGAAATCCGAATGGATGACGCCGGCGGCCTGCGGCGCCTTGGTGCCGCGCTCGATCGTCCAGGCGCGTGTTTCCTTCGGGCCGACGGTGAAATAGGTGATGAGGTGGAGCAGCTTGTAGCCGGCGCGGATCAGCCGGTCTAGGCCCGCCTCGTCGAGGTCGAGGGCGGAGAGGAATTCCTTGGCCTCCTCCTCGGGAAGCTGGGCGACCTCAGACTCGATCGCCGCCGAGATCGTGACGGTTTCGGCACCCTGCTCCTTTGCCATCACCGCGACGGCCTCGGTGAATTCGTTGCCGGTCGAGGCATCGCCTTCGGCGACGTTGCAGACGTAGAGCACGGGATGCGAAGTCAGAAGATTGAGGCTCTTGAGGATGACGATTTCTTCCGCGTCGAGCGTCGACAGCAGCGTGCGAACCGGCTTGCCTTCGTTGAGCAGCTTCAGCGAGGCTTCCATGATCGGCAGCATCGCCACCGAATCCTTGTCCTTGCCGGTGGCGCGCTTGCGGGTCTGCTCGGTGCGGCGCTCCAGGCTCTCGAGATCGGCAAGCATCAGCTCGGTCTCGATCGTCTCAGCATCGGCGACCGGGTTGATGCGGCCCTCGACATGGGTGATGTCGCTGTCTTCGAAGCAGCGCAGCACATGCACGATAGCATCGACCTCGCGGATATTGGCGAGAAACTGGTTGCCGAGGCCTTCACCCTTCGAGGCGCCGCGCACCAGGCCGGCGATATCGACGAAGGAGATGCGGGTCGGGATCAATTCCTTCGACTTGGCGACGTCGGCAAGCTTGCGCATGCGCGGATCGGGAACGGCGACTTCGCCGGTGTTCGGCTCGATGGTACAGAAGGGATAATTCGCCGCCTGTGCGGCGGCCGTCTTGGTGAGCGCGTTGAAGAGGGTCGATTTGCCGACATTCGGCAGCCCGACGATACCGCATTTGAAGCCCATGGCTGAAACCTGCTGTTCTTGAATTCCTTGCTGGTGCCTATGAGATAAAGGAGCAATGTGGTCAAGTCTTAGAGAGCTTTTAGCGTACCTCACTTGCCGACGGATCGGTGCTGGCCTATTCTTGAATACCGATGGAGATTTCGACGTATTGCTGATTTCATCAGAATGCCGGTCGCTGTTCGTATAGACGCAGTGGCCCCATCGGTGTCGAAGCCGGCGACAAGCTCTTGCCTGTTTGGGGCGGGGAGCCGGCCGGCCGGCTGTCGAAAATTCGTCATCGACAATGATTAGGTGGTTTTGAAGATTCCTGATCCCATGTCATCAACGGGTGGATTTTTCCGATGAGTGACAGTGACATTGCCGTGAAACCGAAGACCAAGGTGAAGCCGAAGCTGGACAAGCCGAAGCTCTACAAGGTCATCCTCGTCAATGATGACTATACCCCGCGCGAGTTCGTCATCATGGTCCTTAAGGCGGTATTCCGCATGAGCGAGGAGACCGGCTACCGGGTGATGATGACGGCGCACAAGCTCGGTTCCTGCGTGGTCGTGGTCTGCGCCAGAGATATCGCCGAGACCAAGGCCAAGGAAGGCATCGACCTTGCCAAGGGCATGGGCTTTCCGCTGATGTTCACCACCGAACCGGAAGAATAGGTGCTGCCTGAGGGCCGCCTCTAAAACGGGGTCAAAGCCGGCGAATCTGATAGCCGGTCTTCTCCTGCACGAAGCAGCAATTCTCATAGAAGCGCAATGTTGCCGGATTTTTGGAGCCGGTGAGCAGCATCACCTTGTAGCAGCCGGCGCTCCAGGCGTCTGCAACCGCATGGGCGATGACGGCGCGGGCATAACCGCGCTTGCGATGATCGGCATGGGTGACGACGTTTTCGACGAGCGCATAGGGGGCGCCGCTCCGCGTCAGGTTCGGCGCGACGACGAGCGTGACGGTGGCGATGACGACGTTACCCGCAACACCGATGAAGACGGTCATGCCGGGCTGGGCGAGGATGGCGGAAATGCGTTCCTCCGCACTGGCCTCGTCAAGAACCGGGTCGGCGGGGTTCAATTGGTGGTAGAGGGCCAGGAGACCGGGAAGATCGCCGCGGACAGCAGGGCGGATGATGACGTCTCCATCCGGCATCAATCTCAATCGCCCTTGTTGCCGAACATCTTTTTCAGCATGTCGGCCATCGGGCCGGTCACCGGCAGCTTCGGCTGATTGTGGCCGCGAGCCTGATGGATATGCGACTGGCCGGCCGGCTTCTTCTCGGCGTCCTTTTTTTCCTGCGCTGGCTTCTCCTCCTCGGCCTTGCCGCCGAGCGCCAGCGCGATCTTGTTCATCAACTGCGAATCCTCGTTTCGCACCAGCATGTCGGCATTGTCGGCGAGCGTGTCCAGAAGCGGCTCCACCCAGGCCTTGTCGGCCTTGGTGAAATCGCCGAGCACGTGGCTCTGAACCATCTCCTTGACGCCGGGATGGCCGATGCCGAGGCGCAGCCGCCGGTACTCCTTGCCGCAATGGGCGTCGAGCGACTTGATGCCGTTGTGGCCGTTGTGGCCACCACCGGTCTTCAGCCGCGCCTTGCCCTGGGGAAGGTCGAGCTCGTCGTAGATCGCCACGAGATCGGCCGGCTGGAGCTTGTAGAAACGCATCGCTTCGCCGACGGACTCGCCGGAAAGATTCATGAAGGTCTGCGGCTTGATCAGCAGCACCTTCTCGCCGCCGAGCTCGCCCTCGGCGATCTCGGCCCTGAACTTCTTCGACCAGGGCGAAAAGCTGTGGCGCCGATGAATGGCGTCGACGGCCATGAAGCCGATATTGTGGCGGTTGCCGGCGTATTTGCCGCCGGGATTGCCGAGACCCGCGATGATCAGCATGGTCTGCTTTTCCTTGCTAGAACTTCCCGCCGTTCACCACCGCGAAATGAAAGCAAAGTCAAGCGGAAAGGGCAGCGGTCTGTCGGCCAAGGTCACTCAGACAGGGTCAGTCCGACAGGTTCATGCCGTATTTCAGGAAGATCTGCTTTTGGTCGCCATCGGCGATCAGCTTGTCGAGGGCAGTCTGCATCCTGGCGAGCAGATCGGCCGGAAAGTTCTTCTCGCAGGCGATGCCCATCGGCTGGGAGGAGAGCACCGTCACCATCTCCACCGGCTGCTCGGCCTGCAGCTTTTCGAAATAGAGTTCGGAGATCGGCATCATGTCGATGCGCCCGCCAAGCAGTTTGCGCAGCGTCGCGTTGAAGTCGCTGGCGACATCGAGCTTGGTAAAGCCCTTCTCCTTCAGGATCGTCTCGGTGTAATCCTCGCGCTGAGTGCCGACCGTGTATTTCTTCGCCTCGTCCAGATTGCTGGCGGTGACATCAGAACCCTTGCGGGTGATCAGGATGTTACGGTCGACGAGCAGCGGCTCGACCCATTTAAACAACGGGTCACGCGCGCCGTTGTGGGCGGTCGCGAAGACACAGGTCATCGGAGCCGTGCGGGCAAGGCTGAAAGCGCGCGCCCAGGGCATGATTTCGATCGTGTAGTCGACGCCGATCGCGGCCATTATCTTTTCGACCTGCTCGACGGTCGCGCCTTTGATCTCCTTGCCTTCGCGGTAGTTGAAGGGGGCATAATCCTCGGTCGCGAAGGTCACCGTTTGAGCATGGGCGGTGCATGGCAGCGCCAGGCATGCGAGAAGCAGGAGCTTTTTCATCGGCATCATCTCCTTCGTTCTTCGTTTACGAGGCGCGTGCGATGGCCGATTGCGAGGCCATCAGTTCCTCGATCAGCGTGGCGGCGTGCTGCGGACGGTGGAAGAGGTAGCCCTGGCCATAGTCAAGCCCCATCTGGTGGAGCGTGCGGCACTCCTCTTCGGTCTCGATGCCTTCGGCAATAACGGTGCAGTCCATCTTGTGGGAGAGCGTGGTGATGCCTTCGATCAGCATGCGGCTCTTCTGGCGCACGTCGTCATCGTCATCGTTGATCGCGCGGGTGAAAGACTGGTCGATCTTGATGATGTCGACAGGGAAGCGGTTCAGGTAGCTCAGCGACGAATAGCCGGTGCCGAAATCGTCAAGCGCGATACGGCAGCCGAAGCGACGAAGCTCGGTGACGATCATGCGGATCTCAGGGTTGTCGTGCATCAGCACAGCCTCGGTGATCTCGACGACGATGCGCTCGGGACGGATGCCGTGGCGACCGACGATGGCGGCAAGACGGGCCGGCAGCGCCGGCTCGAACTGCAGCGGCGAGAAGTTGATGGCGAGATAGGTATCCTGCATACCGGGGATGCGGGAGATCTCCGCGAGGTTGGCGACCGCCTTTTCCATGATGACGTTGCCGACGCGGACAATTTTTGCCGTCTCCTCGGCGACACTGATGATCTCGGCCGGCGGCATCAAGCCCTTCTGTGGATGGTTGAGGCGCATTAGCGCCTCGAAACCTGATATGCCGCGACCGTTCAGGTTGACGATCGGCTGCAGGAAGGCCTCGAACCAGTTGTCGACGAGGCCGGCTTCGATATTGGCTTCGATCTCGGCGCGGCGGCGGGCACGGTCGAGCATGGCATTGTCGAAGAGCTGCGCGCCGTTTTTGCCGTCGCGTTTCTTGGCATACATCGCCATGTCGGATTTCTGCAGCAGTTCGGCCGCGGTTGCGGCATGATGCGGATAGATGGCGATGCCGACGGAAGCGCTCAGATGCATGTCCGGGGCGAATGGCGTTTCGAAGAGCGTGGCAATCTGCTCGCACATTGCCTTGGCGCGTTTTTCGGCGTCCTTTGCCGGCAGCAAGATGGCAAATTCGTCGCCGCCGAGACGGGCTGCCTCGTCGCAGGGGGCAAGATGGGTTTTCAGGCGCTCGACGAGCTCGACCAGCGCCATGTCGCCGGCGGCATGGCCCATATTGTCGTTGATCCACTTGAAGCGGTCGAGATCGACGAAGAGACAGGCGAGCTCCTGGCCGGCGGCGTCGGCGGCGGCGATCTTGTTGTCGAGGGCGGCCTCGAAGCCCTGGCGATTAAGAAGCCCGGTCAGGTGATCGGTGATTGCCTGGCGGTGGTTGCGGTCCTCGGAGGCCTTGAGTTCGGTGACATCGGTCATGACCGATAGCGAGAGGCGGTCGTGAGCGCCGGCTCCCGCCTCTGATTCCATGATCAGGACGTCCATGGTGCGACCGTCCAGGCAGACAAACTTGACGGTGACGGTCATGCCGCTTTCGGCCCGGCGGCGCTTGACGAATTTGTCACGGGTGGCGGAAGTGACGAGATCGGCGAAGTTGCGGCCGATGACGGCGGCGCGGTCATAACCTGTGGCAAGCAGCCAATAATCACTGACGGCGGTGATGCGGTCTTCCTCATCGAGTGAGAAGAGCATAGCGGGCGTCAGATTGTAGATGTCGGTGGCGCGGCGGTGGGCGAGCTTCAGCTCCTTTTCCTCGCTTTCGAGCTTGGTCTGCATCTCGTTAAAGCTATGGGCAAGCCGTCCCATCTCGTCGTTCGACTGCCAGTCGACATGATGGCGGGAGCCCAGCTGGCGGGTGGCCTCGATCGCCGCCGTCAGCCGCATCAGCGGCTGGATGACGAAGAAACGGTTGCCGATCAGCGCCGTGCCGAAAACGGTCAGCACCGCGAAGATGAAGATCGAGATGAAGACGACCTCTTCCTGTTTCAGGCCGGAAAACAGGCCGAGTGCGGGATAATAGACGCTGATGCTGCCGAGGTTCTTCGGACCGTCGACAGTGTTGTAGATGATGGCGCGCGACACCTGCACCAGCTTTCCGTCGAAGGAGCGTGGAATGGTAGACTGGCTGACATCGAGCTGGCCTGACTGGTCACGCACTTCGACCTTGACGATGGCGCCTTGGGAAACGACTGTCGCGCTGATCTGGGTAACGCTCTCCTCATCGAGGTCCCACAGCGGTTTGGCAAGCGCCTGGGCATTCGCGACGAGAAGAACGGAGATGTGATCACGTATTTCCTTGTCGGCCCGTTCTGAGGAAAGAAAAAGGAAGAGAACAAAGAGGGGAGCGACAAAAACAAGCAGCGCTCCGCAAACTATCGCAAAAAATCTGTTCTCAACGGAATTGTTCATGTTTCCGTCTACTCCCCCAGGCCGCCACATTTGCCGTCGCGCATTAAGGCGGGCTTCTTCGCAGCTGACGGAACATGCTTTCACGAATTTGTTAAATGTTGCTGAAACGGGGCCTTACGGGGCAATGAAAAGCCCGCTTTCCCTGTGAATTGGCCTCCGAAAGTTGGACGACAACCTTCGGGGGCCAGTTCACTGGGGAAAGCGGGCCATATGCTTTACAAATTGATCGAAGCGATCAGGCTTCGGCTTCGCCTTCCGCGGCGCTCTCGTCGATGCCGGCAGCCGGAGCGATAATCGTCGCGATCGTGAAGTCGCGGTCGATGACCGGGGTGACGCCCTTCGGCAGAGTGACTTCCGCGATATGGACGCTGTCGCCGATCTTCTTGCCGCTGAGATCAATGTTGAAGAACTCAGGGATCGCATCGGCCGGGCAATGAACTTCGACTTCATGGCGAACGATGTTCAGAACGCCGCCGACCTTGAGGCCCGGGGACTTCTCTTCGTTGATGAAGTGAACCGGGATTTCGACGGTCACCTGGGTGTTGCCGGAGACGCGCAGGAAATCGACATGCATGGTGAAGTCACGGACCGGATCGAGTTGGTAGTCCTTCGGCAGAACCTTGTGTTTCTTGCCGTCGACGTCGATCGTCGCCACGGTGGTCATGAAAGCACCGGCGTGAATTCGCTTCGTCACCTCATTGGTGTTGAGAGCGATGGAAATGGGGGCCTGCTTGTCACCATAGATAACAGCGGGAATCAAACCGTTGCGGCGAAGTTCACGGGCGGACCCCTTACCAACCCGTTCGCGCGCCTCGGCCTTGAGCTCGTAAGTTTCCTGGCTCATGGCTATTCCTTTCGAGGTTATTTGGAGAGTTCGGCGGCGGGCAAAAGCCTTGTTCCGACGAACCGGAGGCGGTATGACCCGACCTCATCCGCGTTGCCTCCAAGGGTGTCTACACGGACCGGTGGCCTATATTATAAGTCGATCGGAAACGCAAGTTGCGGATTTGGCTGTTTTCCACACGCTTCGGCAAACCGATCGTCACGGTGAGCCGAGTGCCGCACACGAGGAGGCGATGTTCTCGCCCGTCCGAAATACGCGGCCGTACGAACGGCAAAATCGCTATTCTCTTCCACAGCTGAGGTTGACATCGGCGCGCTTCGCATCTTTGGATGGCCGCATTCAAAAAGGGGCTGAGGAGAAATCGGACTATGCGTCTCAAACTTGTCACGGCAACGAGCTTGCTGGCACTTTGCCTTGTCACCACGGCCCAGGGCGTCGAGATCAATCAGGATGGCGCCAATGCGGTCAAGGACAATCTGACGAAGCTGCTTCCCGAGGATCTGGCGAAGAGCGGCATGGTCACCGTCAATCCGGCGGGCACACGCTACGAGATCATCTACGATCTGGCGAAGCTGCTTGCCAAGGCCGATCCAGCGACATTTGCGATCAGCGGGCTGACGCCGTTCTCGATGTTCGCTACGCCGCTCGATAGCGGGCTCTGGAACGTTGAGGGTGACAACAACCTCAATGTCTCCGGCCATTTCAAAGGCCCAGACCAGAAGCCGACGGATTTCTCCTACTCCATCGCTTCGCTTGTCTATACCGGCGTCTTCGACCCGGCGATCAGCTACCTGCGCTCCGGCACCTTCACCGCCAAGGACATCAAAGTCGCCAGCAAGTCCGACACCGAGGAAGTCCATGCCAGCTTTGCCGGGATGGACCAAAAGCTGACCTCGACGGACAGCGCAGGCGGCAATGGGCGTATCGATTTTGCGGGCGGCGGCTCCATGTCGACTTTCGTCGAGCAGGTTTCCGGCCTGCAAATGCCGCCTGTTGAAATCCGTGCCGACTCGATCGATTTCGATGCCAAGGTGAACGGTCTGCCGGCCAAGCAAATCCGCGAGATCTTCCTTTTCATTCTCGACCATCTCGAGGAGAAAGAATTAAGCCCGGAAAACAGCGACAAGATAAAGGGAATGCTGAAGCAAGCCTTTCCGATTCTTGCCTCGTTCAGTGAGACGATCGGGGTCAATAATCTGACGGTCAGCAACCAGATGGGCAATGGCGGCGTCAAGGCATTCGGTTACAACCTGGTTATGGATGGGCCGAGCGACGCCATGCGTTTCGGCTTCGGCATCGATGCGAAGGACATCAGCCTCGACAGTCCGGCAATGCCGGCAAGTTATTCGCCCTTCGTGCCGACCAATTTCGATCTGCAGCTCGCCATTCCGAATCTGGATTTCGCCACCTTCGGCGACGCGCTCATGGCGATGGATTTCAATGCCAAGCCGCCAGAGCAAAGCGGCGACGAGATGGCGAAAAAGCTCTTCCGCGATGGCCGGCTCACCATCGAGTTTCCGAAGGTCAGCGCCAAGTCCGATGTCTACGACGTCGACATGACGGGCAAGATCGAGGGACGGGTCGATACCCAGAAGGACTATTCGATGGAGGCGACGATCCTTGCCCGCGATCTCGACAAGACGATTGCCGCGGTTCAGGAGCTTGCCAAGACGGATCCCGACCTCAACCAAGTCTCCTTCGGCATGATGATGGTGAAGGGCTTCGCCAAGACCGATGCAGATGGCCGTTCGCGCTGGGACATCAGCATCGGCCGCGACGGCGCGATCACCGTTAACGGCCAAGTGGTCAAGGAAGCGGACCAGGAAACGGTCCAGCCGCAATAGCGTATCCCAGGGTCTTTCGACCGAAGAGCAGATGCGCCGGCTAGGGTATCACCCTTTGCGGCGCAGCAGCGCCGTTGCCATGTCGAGGAAAGCGCGCAACTTCAGCTGCGTCTGCGAGCGGGCGGGGAAATAGGCAAAGAGACCGGGCGTGGTCGGCAAGAAGGGATCGAGCACGCGTTCGAGCCGCCCTGATGTCACGGCCTCGCCGACGGAAATATCCGGCAAATAGGCAAGACCGAGCCCGGCCTCGGCGAGCTCGAGCAGCAGCAGGAAGTCGTTGACCATCAGGCTGCCCGGCGCATCGACGGAGAAGTCGTGGCCGTCTCGCTCGAATTCCCAGCGATAGATGACGCCCGATGTCGGATAGCGGTAGCGGATCGCCTGATGGCGGGTGAGGTCCTCCGGCGTCACCGGCCGACCATATCGGGCGAAATAGCCGGGCGAGCCGACGACCGTCCAGATGATGTCAGATGTCAGTCGCATGACGATCATGTCCTTTTCGATCGCCTCGCCGATGCGGATGCCGGCGTCGAAACCGCGTTCGGTGATATCGATTGCCGCATCATCGACCGAGATCTCGACGGAGATATCGGGATAGGCGTTGCGAAATTGCGGCAGCAGCGGCGTCACGATCAGCGGCACAGCCATGCGCGGCACGGTGAGGCGCAGGTGCCCGAGCGGGCGGTCGCGGAAGCCACCCAACATGTCGAACGCATCTGATATATCGGCGGCAGCCGGACGGACGCGCTGGAAGAGCGCGGCACCGGCTTCGGTGAGCGCGACGCGCCGCGTGGTGCGGACGAAGAGCGGCACGCCGAGCTTCACCTCGAGCGCGCGGATCGTCTGGCTGACGGCAGTCGGCGTGACGCCGAGCGATGCGGCGGCAGCGGTGAAGCTCCTGGCGTCGGCGACGGCCAGGAATTCCGTCAAACCGTTGAAGGGGTCGGGCGCCATCGGTCTATTATGAAGTTGAACTTCATAAGCCTTATCGATTCGGCGGATTTTTCGCAATAATGTTTTGAGGCATTATCTTTCCATCCGATCACGACAATCCAATGGATGGAGGATGACATGCAATATACGACACTCGGCCGGACCGGCCTTGCCGTTTCCAGGCTTGCCTTCGGCGCGATGACCTTCACATCGGGCGACCGCAGCTTAGGCGCGATCTACAAGACCGATGCCGATGTTGCCGATGTGCTTGTCGGACAGGCACTTGATGCCGGCATCAACTTCTTCGATACGGCAGACGCCTACGCATCCGGCCAGTCGGAAACGATCCTCGGACAGGTGCTGATGGCGCGGCGCAGCGAGGTGGTTATTGCCACCAAGGTCGGCTTCCGCACCGGTACGCCTCTCGGCCAGGCCGGGCTCTCCCGCCGCCACATCCTCTGGTCGGTCGAGGAAAGCCTGAAACGGCTCAGAACGGACTGGATCGACGTCTATATCGTCCACAAGGAGGATCCGTTCACGCCGCTCGAAGAGACGCTCGCGGCGCTCGATGCCGTGGTGCGCTCCGGCAAGGTGCGTTATATCGGCTTTTCCAACTGGTCGGCCTGGAAGGTGGCGGCGGCGCTTGAAATCCAGAAGGCGAAGGGGCTGGCGCCCTTCACGCATGGACAGATGTATTATTCGCTGCTTGGCCGCGACGTCGAGCGCGACATTCTTCCGATGATGCAGCGTTACGGCCTCGGGCTGACCGTCTGGAGCCCGCTCGCCTCCGGCTTTCTTTCCGGCAAGTACACCCGCGAAACGCTCGGCGATCCCGACAACCGCTATTCCGGTTTCGATATCCTGCCCTTTGACAAGGAACGGGGCTTCGCGCTGGTCGAGCGCATGCGGGTGATCGCCGCCGCGAACGGGGCGAGCGTAGCCCAGGTGGCGATCGCCTGGCTGCTTACGAAAAAGAGGGTCTCAAGCGTGTTGCTCGGCGCCTCGAAACCGCATCAACTGGCCGACAATCTCGGTGCGGCAGAACTGGTGCTTGATGAAGGCGACCTTTCAGCGCTCGATGCGGCGACTGAGCCGGCGCCGGTCTATCCGAATTGGTTCATCGACAATCTCGTCGACCAGCCGCAGAAGGCGGCCCTCGGCCGCTGACCGTCGATAGAGGATTTTTGTCGCAAGAGACCCGTCGCCACGCCATTGGGTCGAACTGACGTCAAGCCGGGGCTCCGGCAATCATCATTGCATTGACTAGTCGTAAATTAACTAGTAATATTATGACTATGACGTTAATCAAACGCTCTCCAACCGCGCTCGCTGTTCTTGGAATGCTCATGGAGGAGCCGCTGCACCCTTACCGGATGCAGCGGCTCATCAAGGAGCGCGGCAAGGACGAGGTGATCAATGTCACGCAGAGGGCGAGCCTCTATCAAACGATCCAGCGGCTCGAACGCGAGGGTTTGATCACTCCGCAGAAAACAGTCCGGGATGACAAGCGTCCCGAGCGGACCGTGTACGAGATAACCGAGAAGGGCCGCGACATCGCGCTGGAATGGATGCGCGAGATGTTGTCGACCGTGACACGGGAATATCCGGAATTCCCCGCAGCCATATCATTTCTTCCTCTTCTCATGCCGAGCGATGTGGCGAGCCAGCTTGAGCGCAGAGCAAAAGCCATCGAGTCAGAACTTCGCCGGATCGACGAAGTCCTGCAGGAGGCGCAGGCCGTACCAAGGCTCTTCCTTCTGGAGATGGACTATCTCCGGGCGCTTCACGCAACCGAATTGTCTTGGGTCAACGGCGTTGTCGAGGACCTCAGCGCCGAGCGCATCACCTGGACAGATGAGTGGCTGAGGCAGATCGCCGCGAAGTTCTCGATCGACCTCAACCTTGACCCGGACTAGCACCATGAAAGTTTTGATTATCGGCGCCGGGACCGGCGGTCTGGCACTCGCCCATCTGCTTAAGCAGGCTGGAGTTTGCATAGCGGTGTATGAGCGCGACCTTGCGCCGAACGCCGACACCGGTGGCTATCGCGTCGGCATCAGCCCGGCTGGAAGCCGAGCGCTGAAAGCCTGTATCCCCGGCGAACTATACGACCTCTATGTCGCCACCTGCGCCAGGTCGCCGCGCTATTTCAACATACTCACGGAACAGCTGAGCGAGGTACTGAGCTTCGACGTCGATGCTGCAGACCCGAACGCTCTCGACGGTGAAAAGAACGTGGTTCGAAAGACGCTGAGGCGGGTTCTGCTCAGGGGACTTGAAGACGACGTGTTCTTTGGGAAGGCGCTTCAAGGTTACACAAGCAACGCGGACGGGTCCGTCACCGCGTGCTTTCAGGATGGAAGCCTCGCGACGGGAAATGTCCTGGTGGGTGCTGACGGCACGAGTTCCACCGTATGCAAGCAACGCTTGCCGGATGCGCGCCTGGAAGACACTGGGATCGTGTCGCTCGGGGGCAAAATTCCTATGTCGGCCGAGACGAAAGCTCTGCTGTCGGACAAAATGTTCAAAGGCATGTCGCTGATTATGGCGCCGATGGGTTTCGGCGCAATCATTCACTCGCTCGAGTTCGCCGATAGCCGAAGTGACCCCGGGTTTGCTGCGCGTTGGCCGGATTTCGTCGAAGCACTCGACGAGGACAGCATCGGCTGGGGTATCTGGGGCGCTCGGCAGAATTGCCCGCGGGATCCGTCCGGCCTGAACGGAGAACAATTGAGAGAGCTGGGCTTGGAGCTCGCTCAAGACTGGCATCCGCACTTACGTGCTCTCATCCATATGACGGAGCCCTCGACGATCCACGATGTCAAGGTCAGGACCTCAGTCCCGCTGACGCCTTGGGCGAGTTCGAATGTCACGCTGCTCGGTGACGCCGTCCACACGATGACACCCGGACGAGGCGCGGGCGCCAATACAGCGCTTCGCGATGCCGCTCTGCTTGGACGCATGCTGGTCGAAGCGGACCGGGGACGAAAGCCGCTCGTCGAAGCTATACATGCCTACGAAGTCGAGATGCTTCGCTACAGTACCGAAGCAGTCCAAGAATCGAAAAAGCAGATGAATGCCGGCGATCTGGCCCATCGGCCGATTGTCGGCACAGTTCAGCTCGCTTTCATGCGCAGCACAATGCGCATCGTCAATGCAATACCTGCACTAAAGCGGCGCGCCTTTCGGCAGATGATGCGAGTTCGCGGCGAAAACTAGATAGTCGCTGACAATCAGCAAAATCCGGAAGTTCGTCGGATGCCTGATGTTTTCAGTCAAACAGGCTGGAGACGGACTCTTCCTGGGCCGTTCGGCTGATGGCTTCGCCGATCAGCGGCGCTGTCGTTACGACGCGGATATTGTGTGCCGAAAGCACGGCCGTGGTCGGCTGGATCGAATCCGTGATGACGAGTTCGCGCAGCTTCGAGGAGGTGACGCGAGTGACCGCGCCGCCGGAGAGAACGCCGTGGGTGATATAGGCGGTGACGCTGGACGCGCCCTTGGCCAGCATCGCGTCGGCCGCGTTGCAGAGCGTGCCACCGGAATCGACGATATCGTCGATCAGCAGGCAGTCCTTGCCGGCAATGTCGCCGATGATGTTCATGACTTCGGAGTCACCCGGCCGATCGCGGCGCTTGTCGACGATGGCCAGAAGACAGTCCAGGCGCTTCGCGAGCGCGCGGGCGCGAACCACACCGCCGACGTCGGGCGAGACGACCACGACGTTGCTGAGGTCATAGTGGCTCTTGATGTCGCGGGTCAGCACGGGCATGGCAAAGAGGTTGTCGGTGGGTATATCGAAGAAACCCTGGATCTGCCCGGCATGGAGATCGAGCGTCATGACGCGGTCAGCGCCGGCCTCTGTAATGAGGTTTGCGACCAGCTTGGCGGAGATCGGCGTGCGCCCGGAAGCCCGGCGGTCCTGACGGGCATAGCCGAAATAGGGTAGGACGGCGGTGATGCGGCGGGCTGAAGAACGACGCATGGCGTCGATCATGATCAGCAGTTCCATCAGATGATCGTTGGCGGGAAAGGCGGTCGGTTGCACGAGGAAAACATCCTCACCGCGCACATTTTCCTGGATCTCCACGAAGATTTCCTGATCGGCAAACCTTCGAACACTGGCTTTCCCCAAGGGAACATTGAGATAGTTGCAGATCGCTTCGGCGAGTTGCCGGTTCGAATTGCCTGCGAAAACCTTCATTTTGGTCCGCCTGTTATGCGCTGATAGCCGCGCTTTTTAGTCAGCTTCCCCGTGAATGCAAGGGCAAAGGCGCCACAGGCTTCCATATTTGCAAAAAGTTTGTGACTAACCACCCTGAGTCTGCCGCCAGGAGGAGAATTCCGCGATCGTTTTTGAGCCGATCTGCTGCATCACCGAGGCCGGAACGCCCGCCCAGGGATCGGTCGCAGCCGTCGGCACGCTTTCTTGCCCCTGGATGCGGTGCAGGCGACCCCCGCCGCTGTCGAGAATATCCCAGACATAGACCACGGTGACCTTGCCATCATCGCTGAAGGCGGAGAGATAGCCTTTGAGGATGTAATCGCTGCTCGCGTCGTTGGAACTTTTGATGGAAAGGCCATGCGCGCGCGCATCGGCGCCGAGCTGGCGCGAGAGCGGGGTCACGGCCTGCACCGGCGCGCCGATGATCGGCAGGAAGCGCACGGTTTTGCCCCGGGCGGAGGAGGGGGCGGGGCTGAGGGCGGCGGTCTGTTGCGGCTGTTGCGTCTCCGCCGGTTCAGCCGACTGTGCGGGGAGCCTACCACTGGCCGCCGGCGGTGGCAGCGATTGTCCCTCGATCGGGGTGGAGGCGGCCGGTGAGGAGCCGCTCCTCGATAGGGCGTTTGCCTGCTCCTGCATCGTCGTCGGTGGCGCGCCAGTGCCGGGTCGATAGGCCTGCTGCGACTGATCGTAGGCTGGATGGTAGCCGCCCGGCTGCCGATTTCCCGCGAAAGTCGGCTGGCGGCTACCCGCCAAACGCTCGGCCTCGCTCTGCGTCACCGGACTCGAAGGTGCTGCCCCTGAGAAGTCGCCGATATCGACCTGTGGGGTCAGCGCATCGGTGGTATTGCAGGCGGTCAGCAGAGCCATGACGACTAGGAGCGTGGGCACAATCGCAGCTCGCGTCATCCCTTGATCCGTCCTTCCCACAATCGCAATCAGCCCCACCCGAATTTATGCGGGTGGGGACGGTCGTCTGTCAATTCCGGATTCTCACCGGTCAGAGGCCGATGAAATCGAGCGGATGGCGAGACAGCGCGCGCGGCGCATCCGTTGTCGTCAGATAAGTCTGGCCGAGCGTCATCGCCGTGCCCGTATCGGAATCGGCGATGATCATGTGCACGAAGAGCGACATGTTCGGCTCGATCGGCTGCGGATTGCCGACATGGAACATCTGATGCTCCATCCAGGAGGGCGAGAAGCGGGCGCCGAGCGAATAACCGCAGGCATTCAGCCGGTGGCGGGCCAGACCGCGCTCGTCGATGATCTTGGCATGCATGTCGAAGACATCACCAAAGGTCTGGCCGGGCTTCAGCACGGTCTCGATCGCCTCGATGGTTTCGCGGCAGGCGTTGTAGAGCTCGCGGTGGCGGTGCGTCGGCGCGCCGATGACGATCGTTCGCATCATGGCGGCGTGGTAATGCGCATAGGCGCCGGCCCATTCGAGCGTCAGCTGGTCGCTGGCGTCGAGCTTGCGGCGGCCGGCCTTGTAGCGGCAGAGCAGCGCGTCGGCGCCGGAGCCGATGATGAACTCGTTGGCGGGGTAGTCGCCGCCGCCGGAAAAGACCGCGCCCTGCATGGCAGCAAGGATATCGGCCTCATCGGCGCCGGGTTTCGTCAGCCGGATCGCCGCATCGAGCGCATCGTCGGCGAGAACGGCGGCGCGCTCGACATAGGCGACCTCCGTCGGGCTCTTGATCAGGCGCAGGCGGCTGACGAGATAGGAAGCATCGACGATCTGGCCGAAGATGGTCAATTGCGCGTCGAGCAGACGGGCGACGCGGCCGGTCATGCCGTGCGTATCATATTCGACACCGATGCGGGCGCCAAGCAGATCCATCTCGACCAGCAGGTTCTTCAGGTCGAGCGTCGGATCGGCATTGACCCGGTCGACCCAGATATGGATGTCATCGAGGATCGAGGTATGCCTCGCCTGGCGAAGATCGGCCGAGCGGGTCATCAGCGCCATGGTGCCGTCGCTCTTGACGACCAGCGTCTGGAAGAAGCAGTAGCCGAAGGTGTCGTAGCCGGTCAGCCAGTACATGCTTTCCTGGGCGAAGAGCAGCAAGGCGTCGAGCTTTTCTTCCTTCATCTTCTCGGTGAGGCGCGCAAGCCGGCTTGCGAATTCGGCCTTTTCGAAATGCAGTGCCATTCTGCTCAAGTCTCCCTGATTGATATCGCGGAAATCTGGCGGCCGTAATCCGGCTCCCTGCGATGGGTCGTCCTGCGGTAGGAAAAGAAGCGCTCGCTATCCGGATAGGTGCAGAGGCCGAGGCTTTCGGCACGCACGCCGGCTTTCGTCAGCCGGTCGACGGTCAACGCCGGCAGGTTGAACATGGCATGGCCGGGCGTTGCGGAAGGCACAAAAAAGCTTACGTCCTCCGGGTTTTCGGCGACGAAACGCTCGACGAACTCTGGACCGACCTCATAACTTGCCTGGCTGATCGAGGGGCCGAGGCAGGCGACGATGCGAGCGCGGTCCGCACCGACCGCCTCCATGGCGGCGATGGTATTTTCGATCACGCCCGTCAGCGCGCCCTTCCAGCCGGCATGGGCTGCGCCGATGACGCGGTTATCGGGATCGGCAAAGAGGATCGGCCCGCAATCGGCGGCGAGCACGCCAAGCGCGATTCCCGGGGTGCGCGTTACCATCGCATCGGCGTCAGGGCGGGCGCCGTCATAATCGGCACCGACCATCACGACATCGGGAGAATGGACCTGATGCACGGTTGCCAGCCGCTCGACCGGCAGGCCGAACCAGGCGGCGACGCGACGGCGGTTTTCGAGGACCTTGTCGCGTTCGTCGCTGGAGCCGAGGCCGACATTGAGGCCGCGATACAGCCCTTCGGAAACGCCGCCGGCCCGCGTGAAATAACCGTGCCGTATAGTGCTGCCCGCCGCTTCGTTCAGCAGCGCGCTTTCGATCGGTGCGGGAGAGGCCGCGTCCTGCATCTGTGATTCCGGGGTTTTCGAGGGGTTTGTTATGATCCCAAGCGCATCGCATATGCGGCGCGCTTCAAGTTCTTGTTTCGGGCCGATGTTGAACCAGCCGCGTGCGCCCTGTCAATCCACCGGACGAAAGGGCATGAGATCGATGGCGGGATGGGAGACCGCCATCACCTTGAAGAGTTCGCCCATCCGGCCTTCACCGGCGCCGGCAAGCCTTTCGACTGCCGCCTGGATGACCTGCTGGGTTTGCGGCTCGCGATCCCGACCGAGGGCCGCCGCACGTTCGAGAATGCCGAGGCCACTTAGAAAATCACCTTGATGCAGGGCGCCGTTCAGATGGACGCCGGCCGCAAGCGCCGTTTCGGCGAGCTGCTGGAAATCGACATGACTTGTCAGATCGGCTTCACCGGGATGGGCGAGCGGCGGGTCGAATTCATGCATGCGCACGGCCTGCAGCGTATCGCCGAAGCCGGTGACGAGATGGCCGTAATCGACCGTAAGCGCCGTGCCGCCGAAGACGCGCAGCCGCTCGCAGATTGCGATCATCACCGCCTGGCGGGCCGGCGAGATTTCAAAGAGGGTGCCGACCGGAACGTTCTGCACCGGTTCGGGAAGAAGCGCGGGATCGAGACCGGCGACGCCGGCGGCAAAGGTCAGCTCGCCATCGGCGTCGATGCCGACCATGCGCTCGCGGAAACCCGTCGGCATGCGGACGAACTGGCGGATCGGGATGGCGTCGAAGAGTTCGTTGGCGGCAATCAGCGTGAAGCCGGGCGGCACTTCGTCGAAGCCATTATGCCAGGCGATTTTCTCGCCGTAAGGCTCGAGTGTCTGGCTCTGGACGTCACGCAGGCGCTCGCTGGTTTCGACGAGATGCACGCTCATAGCGTCCAGGAGTGGCGGGGCGATGCGGGAGATGACGCGGAGCATGTCAGCCATCATCGTGCCGCGGCCGGGGCCGATCTCGACGAGGCGCACATCCGTCGGTGCGCCGTGGCGCTGCCAGGCATGGACGATGAAAACGCCGATCATCTCGCCGAAGATCTGGCTGACCTCTGGCGCGGTGACGAAATCGCCGGAACGGCCGAAGGGCTCGCGCGTCCGGTAATAGCCGTGTTCGGGATCGGCGAGGCACAGTGAGAAATAATCGGTGACGCTGATCGGGCCGTTGGCCTGGATGATTGCCTTGATCTTTTTGCCTAGAGCGGTGGTCATGTCGCGCGTCCTGCCGTTTTCAAAGCTGCAGTGCAGCCTGGCGGCGGGCCCGCAGCATCGCCCAGAGGCCGAGCAGGATCATCGGGGAGGAGAGCACCATACCCATGGTCAGCCAGTTCGTGCCCAGGAGGTAGCCGAGTTGGGCGTCGGGCTCGCGGAAGAATTCGACGAAGATGCGTGACAGCGCATAGCCGCAGACGAAGACGCCTGTGATGAAGCCGGGGCTTTTCAGCGCGCGCATACCGTAGAGCAAGGCGGCTAGCACCACGAGCAGAACAATGCCTTCGAGGCCGGCTTCATAAAGCTGGCTTGGGTGGCGGGCGAAGGGACCGCCGGTCGGAAAGACCACGGCCCAGGGCACGTCGGTCAACCGGCCCCACAGCTCGCCATTGATGAAATTGGCGATGCGGCCGAAAAACAGACCGAAGGGAACGACAGTGGCGACGATGTCGAACAGGCTCCAGATCGGTATGGCATTGCGGCGCGCAAAGAGGATCATGGCAATCGTCGTGCCGGTCAGGCCGCCATGGAAGGACATGCCACCATTCCAGATCTCGAGCGCCCGGACCGGACTGCGCAGGACGGCGGGGAGATCATAGAAGAAAATATAGCCGAGACGACCGCCGAGGACGACGCCAAGCGCTGCCCAGACGATGAAATCGTCGAGCTGCGTCTTTGATATCGGCGAGACGTTGCCGGGCCAGAGACTGTCATTGGCGGCGATGCGGCGCGCATAGGCCCAGCCGAGCAGGATGCCGGCGACGTAGGCGAGACCGTACCAGTGAATCGCCAGCGGACCGATCGAAAAGGCGATCGGATCGATATCCGGGAAAGGCATGATGGCAAGGAGATCGGCTGCTATCGGCAAGGTTTTCCACCTGTTGAGTTGCGCGGAACATGCCGCTGCGATCCCGGACGGTCAAGTCCATTGTTCGTGATGGCTCGTTCCTGGCCGGTGCCGGCAAGCTTATCCCGTGCAAAGCGCTTGCATCGTCGGTGGCGAAGCCCTACCTCAATCCTCGAGGCCCTGACGGGCTGAATTCACCTCATGCGAAGGGAGAAAAACGCCATGACGACCGGAACGAACCGCATCATGGACGAATTCGCCAAGCTGATGACCGATGCGGCCGGTGCCGCCCAGGGCGTCCGCAAGGAGATCGAAACCGCCTTCAACGCCCAGGCCGAGCGTTGGCTGAACAGCATGGACATCGTCAAGCGCGAGGAGTTCGAGGCCGTGCGCGAGATGGCGATCAAGGCACGCGACGAGAACGAGGCGCTTGCCGCCCGCATCGCCGTGCTCGAGGCGAAACTTGCCGGCGAGGGCGCTTAAGTCCCGATACGACACAGATGCGGCGTTGCCTTCGTGCCACACGCCGCATCTTCCGTAAAAAAACCAGGTGAGTTTTCCACCTGTGGACACTGCCAAAAAAGCCAATTCGCAGAGTCGCTTATTCTCCCTTCTGAATTGAATTTCGAAGAGCCTTTCCACAGTGGCCGGTCCTATTTTCCGTTCGGGGGGCTGGCAGGGGGCAAGGGGCGCTATACACTGATTTTAAATGATGATTCGAAGCGACTTGGTAAGCTCCGGGCAGGTTATCTGCGTTAAGTCTGGCAGCGGTTCAACGATCATCCGAGTGGTGGGTCCGGTATTTTGCGTGTGTCTTTCTTGTGTTCGTACACGAAGTTAGGTCGCATTCGTTCCGGTCAAGAAGGTGCTGCATGAACCTGATGGAATTGGAAGTCGAGCGTCAGTCGAACCCGGTCGATATGATCGAGTACGTTGCCTCCAACAACGACTGGTCGTTCGAACGGTCGGGCGAGGACGAGATCGCGATGACGGTTGAGGGCCGCTGGACGGACTATCACATCTCCTTCTCCTGGATGGAGGAGTTCGAGGCGCTGCATCTTGGCTGCGCCTTCGATATCAAAGTTCCCGACATCAGGGTCAACGAGGTTGTCAAGCTGCTCTCGGCGATCAACGGGCAGGTGCTGATGGGTCATTTCGACCTCTGGCGTCAGGAAGATGTGGTCATTTTCCGCCAATCGCTGCTGCTTGCCGGCGGTGCCGAGCCTACCAATCGCCAGGTGGAGGTGCTGCTTTCCAGTGCGCTCGACACCTGCGAAGCCTATTTCCAGGCATTCCAGTTCGTCGTATGGTCCGGCATGGAAGCGACGAAGGCGATGGAAGCCGTGCTGTTTGAAACGGTCGGCGAGGCATAAGATGCCAACGACTCCTTTCTCCTCGACACATCCCGTCGTCCTGATCGGCGCCGGAAACATGGGTGGGGCGATGCTGTCCGGCTGGCTGAAAAGCGGCGTTCCGGGCTCGGCCGTCATTGTCGTCGATCCTGGCCCGTCGCCGGCGATGCTGGCGGCGATCAACGAGGCCGGCGCGACCCATCTGACTGCGCTTCCCATGGATTTGAAGGCAAGCGTGCTGTTCCTGGCGGTCAAGCCGCAGGTGATGGAAACTGTGCTACCCGCGGTGAAAAGTGCGGTCGGGTCGGGCACGGTCGTCGTCTCGGTCGCAGCCGGCAAGACGCTCGGTTTCCTCGAGAGACATCTCGGCAAGGCCGCCATGGTGCGCGCCATGCCGAACACGCCGGCCATGGTCGGGCGCGGCATCACCGGCGCCTTTGCCAATTCAGGGGTCAGCGATCAGCAGCGCAAACGCGTCCATTCTCTTCTGCGCGTCTCGGGCCCGGTCGAATGGGTGCCGGCGGAAGCCGATATCGATGCCGTGACGGCGCTTTCGGGCAGCGGTCCGGCCTACGTATTCTATCTCGTCGAATGTATGGCGGAGGCAGGCCGCAAACTCGGTCTGCAGGCGGACCTCGCCATGCGTCTCGCGCGGGAAACAGTCGCGGGGGCTGGTGAACTCATGCACCAGTCCCCCGACGACGCTTCGCGGCTGCGAGAGAACGTGACTTCTCCCGGCGGCACAACGGCGGCGGCGCTCGCCGTGCTGATGGCCGAGAATGGCATGCAGCCTCTGTTCGACGCAGCCCTTGCGGCGGCGCGCAAGCGGGCCGAGGAACTGGCCGGCTGACGGAGACCATATGGCAGAAGAGATCAACTACGCCGATTTCGAGCGGGTCGACATTCGTGTCGGCACGATCATCGAGGCCAGTCCCTTTCCGGAAGCGCGCAAGCCGGCAATCAAGCTGGTGATCGATTTCGGCCCGGAGATCGGCGTTAAAAAATCCTCGGCACAGATCACCGTGCATTATACGCCGGAAAGCCTGCTGGGCCGGCAAGTGCTCGGCGTCGTCAATTTCCCGCCGCGCCAGATCGGGCCGTTCCGCTCGGAAGTGCTGACGCTGGGATTCGAAGACGAGAACGGCGCGATCGTACTTGCTGCGGTCGAACAGCCGGTGCCAAACGGCCGAAAGATAATGTGAGCGCGAGCTCACACTTAAAGCGCTCGCGTCGAATCGGATTCAGGCGATCCGCTTTAAGTCTTTATGCAAGTCGTTATCCCAAAACCGCTGCGCATTTGTCGACATGCATTAGATCAGGGTGATTTTAGGCCTGATCGGCCTAAAATCACCCAGATCTAAATCAAAGAAATAGAGCATGATGTCGTCCGAAAACCGCGCACACTTTTCGGCATCATGCTCTAGTTGTTCGGGGCGTCGCCCGATGCGCCGGCATCGGATCCTCCACGAGATCTGATTTCCTGCAGAAATGGATTGCTTCGCCGCTCGTCGCCGATGCGGCTGCCCGGGCCGTGGCCGCAAATGAATCCGACCTCATCGCCGAGCGGCAATACCTTGTCGCGGATCGAATCGAGAAGCTGCTGATGATCGCCGCCGGGCAGGTCGGTGCGACCGATCGAGCCGTTGAAGAGGACATCGCCGAGATGGGCGAAATTCTGCGCACGGTTGAAATAGATGACGTGGCCGGGGGCATGGCCGGGTGTGTGATAGACCTCGAATTCATGGGCGCCGAAAGAGATCTTGTCGCCATCCTTCAGCCACCGGTCGGGCACGACGTTACGCAATCCTGATATGCCGTATTTCGCGGCCTGGGTCTCGATCCGCTGCAGCAGCGGCAGGTCGTCCTGATGCGGGCCGACCACGTCGATGCCGAGAGCTTCCTTCAGTTCGCGGGCACCGCCGGCATGGTCGAGATGGCCGTGCGTCAGCCAGATTTCCTTGATGGTCAGGCCGTTCTGGGCAATCGCCTGCAGAATGAGCGGCACGTCGCCGCCGGGATCGACGACGACGCCTTCCTTGGTATCGGGATCGAAGAAGATCGTGCAATTCTGCTGGAAGGGTGTCACCGGAATGATGCCGGCCTGGAGCATGCCCATAAGTGCCTCGCTTGGTGTCTCTACTGCGTGGGGTATAGTCCGAAACCGTGGCAAGGGCAGCCGGAATCTTCCGCGATTGCGGTCCGCCTCACGGCAAAACGACGGACTGCAACAAGAATTTACGCCCCTCTCCGCCATTGTAATAGAGCGGAAAAATTGAAGTTTGTTCAATTCTTCGAAGCACTTGGATGAAATCCCCCATAAGCCGCATTTCGCTCGGCGGAGCGCATGGGAACATCGTGGAACCCCACGCGTTGTCAGCCCATCGAAACCAAGGAGACGCTCACATGACCTTGAAGAGAAACATTCTGTTGGCTGGAGCCGTGCTCCTGGCGAGCGGCGGTGTCGCGCAGGCTGAGATTATAGCGACGACGGTCAACGATCTCAACGTCCGCGCCGGTCCGGGTCCGCAATATCCGGCAGTCGGCCTTGCTACCCGCGGCTCGACAGCGGTCCTCGACGGCTGCATCGAAGGCAGCCGCTGGTGCCGTGTCGACGTCAACGGCATGCGCGGTTGGGTCTATGCCGATTATCTGCAGGTCGATCAAGGCGGCAGTCCTGTCATCGTCGAGCAGCACCGTGCCGAGATCGGCGTACCTAGCGTGACTTATGAGTCGACCGCGAGTGTCGTGCCGGCCGAGCCACAGCCGGCACCTGGCGACGAGTTGCTCGGCCCCGTCGGAGCGGTCGAGACCATCACCCCGCCGGAGACGGTCCGCACTTATATCGAAACCAATCCGGGCCAGACGGTGCAGCTCGGCGGCGATGTCGTCGTCGGCGCTGAGGTGCCTGACGATGTCACCTTCCAGACGATCCCGGACTACGAGTATCGATACACCAGGATCAACGACCGGCCCGTGCTGGTGGATCCGGGGACCCGCCGGATCGTCTACGTCTATCAGTGACGCACTCAGCGAAGTGCAAACGGGGCGGCCATCAGGTCGCCTCGCTTTTCGCAGGTTCTCCGCCTACCTTCCCGCCAGTATGGTTGATTTTTATAACCTTTTCCTCCCAAATCTAATGAAATCTGATGCGCAGATCGGCGTAGCTGGGCGATTGGGAGATCGCCGAGTCTTCGGATCGGGACGGCGATATTCGGCGATATAGAGGCGGATCAGTACGTGGATCTTAGCGTCTTTCCCAGGCGACGAACTCGCCGTTGAACTAGATTTCGCCGTCCAGCTGGTCGAAAGGAACTGAAGCCCTCCCTAAACTCCTCCGGTGCTTGAGCGCCATGCCTGTTGATTGTTGTCACCATTACGTTTTATCCACAGACGCAAGGGGAAATCGCCTATTGCGTCGGAGTGCCGGACGGGCCTTGGTTTCCAGGAGAATGCGAGACCGTGCGGCGCTCGCGCAGAGTTCAGGAAAGTTAGCAGCGACGCAAATTTATCTCAGTAAAGATGACAGAGAGAAGGAAGTGCCGAGTGCCACGACAGACCGGCCCGAAAGCAAGCAAGCCAGAGCCGCTGGCCACGCCGATGGAAGATACGGGGATTATCGATTTCGAGATCATCGAGCTGTTCTTCTTCGCCTATCGCGATTTCGTTTCCGATCCTGACGCCATCCTCGAAAAGAGCGGCTTCGGCCGGGCGCACCATCGCGTCGTGCATTTCGTCAACCGCAACCCCGGCATGACGGTTGCCGATCTTCTCGATACCTTAAAGATCACCAAGCAGAGCCTCGCAAGGGTGCTGAAACAGCTGATCGATTCAGGCTATATTCGCCAAGTGGCCGGCCCTGAGGATCGGCGGCAGCGCAAGCTTTATCCGACGAAATCGGGACGAGAGCTGGCGCTTGCCCTTGCTGAGCCGCAATCGCGCCGCATTGAGCGGGCATTCGAAGGGGCTTCTGCGGAGGTGCGGGAGGGCGTAAAAGCTTTCCTCAGCGGAATGCGGGATAGACAAAGGGCGGATTGAATGGCAGTCAAGACAGGTATTTCCGACGATGCGGCGCATTTGCTGGTGGTCGATGACGACTCCCGCATCCGCGCGCTGCTCAATCGTTATCTCGCCGAGAACGGCTTCCGCGTTACTGTCGCCGCCGACGGCGCCGAGGCGCAGCGCAAGCTCACCGGTCTGGATTTCGACCTCATCATCATGGACGTGATGATGCCCGGCGAATCCGGAATCGTTGTCACCCGCGGGCTTCGCGCCATCAAGAACGTCCCGATCATCATGCTGACGGCGCTGGCGGAATCGGGCAACCGCATCGAAGGCCTCGAAGCCGGCGCCGACGACTATCTCTCCAAACCCTTCGATCCGCGCGAGCTGGTGCTGCGCATCAACAATATCCTGCGCCGCAACGCCAACGGCGAGGGGCTGAAGATCGAACAGGTTATGTTTGGGCCTTACACTTTCTCCTTGACCCGCAAGGAGCTGAAGAAAGCCAGCGAGGTGATCCGGCTCACCGACCGCGAGCAGGAGATCATGCTGCTCTTTGCACGGCGTGCCGGCGACACGATCCCCCGCCATGAACTGATCGGCAACGACACCGAAGTCGGCGAACGGACGATCGACGTGCAGATCAACCGGCTGCGGCGTAAGATCGAGGATGATCCCGCCAATCCCGTCTGGCTGCAGACCGTGCGCGGTATCGGATACAGGCTGAGCATCGACTAACTCAAGGTTCGGGACCGGCGCTGATGGTGACGATCGACAGCTTGCGGCGGGAAGACCGCACTTCTGCGCCGGGCTGGCGCTGGGTCGTCCGCTGGCTGCGCCGCCGGCTGCCGACCGGACTTTACGCGCGCTCGTTGCTGATCATCATCATTCCGATGGTGCTCTTGCAATCCGTCGTCGCCGCCGTCTTCATGGAGCGCCATTGGCAAATGGTGACGGAGCGGCTGTCGCTTGCCGTCACCCGTGACATCGCCGCGATCATCGAGATCATCGAGACCTATCCGCAAAATTCGGATTATAGCGAGATCATCCGTATCGCCCGCGACCAGCTCAGCCTGCAGATCTCGATCGAGCCGGACGGCGACCTGCCGCCACCGCGCGTCAAGCCGTTCTTCTCGATCCTCGACGGCATCCTCAGCGACGAGATCACCGACGAGATTCACCGGCCCTTCTGGATCGACACGGTCGGCAACTCGAACCTCGTCGAGATCCGCATCAAACTCGACAACAAGATCCTGCGGGTGCTGACCAAGCGCAGCCAGACCTATGCGTCGAACACCCATATCTTCATCGTCTGGATGGTCGGCACCTCACTGGTGCTGATCGGCATCTCGATCCTCTTCCTGCGCGGGCAGATCCGGCCGATCCTCACCTTGGCGCGAGCGGCTGAAAGTTTCGGCAAGGGGCAGAAGCCTGATGATTTCTATCCGCGCGGCGCCGACGAGGTCAGGCGTGCCGGTCTTGCCTTCATCCTGATGCGCGAGCGAATCGAACGGCAGATCGAGCAGCGCACCGCGATGCTCTCCGGTGTCAGCCATGATCTGCGCACCATCCTCACCCGCTTCAAGCTGCAATTGGCGCTCGCCGGCGACAATCCCGACCTGCATGGTTTGAATGACGACGTCAACGACATGCAGACCATGCTGGAAGCCTATATGGCCTTTGCGCGCGGCGAGGTCGAAGAGGATGTCGGCGAACTCAAACTCAGCGAGATCTTTGCGAAGCTGGAATCCGATTTCGCCCTGCATGGTAAAAAATTCAGCTATTCCATCGAAGGCGATGACGACATATCCGTCCGGCCGAACGCCTTCATGCGTCTCGTCACCAACCTGGCTTCGAACGCGCGTCGCTACGCGGATAGGCTCGACATCGAGGCCAAGCACAATGCCAAATGGCTGACCGTCATCTTCGACGATGACGGGCCGGGCATTCCGGAAAAGAATCGCGAGGACGTGTTCAAGCCATTCTTCCGGCTGGATACGGCGCGCAATCTCGATGCGTCGGGCACCGGCCTCGGCCTTGCGATTGCTCGCGACATCGCCCGCAGCCATGGCGGCAACGTCACGCTCGGCGACAGCCCGCTCGGTGGACTGAGGGCAACGGTCCGCATTCCGGCCTAAACATGTCGCGCAAAACTGTGCAGCGGTTTGAAAGATGGCGACGCGCTTCAGGCACGGGCCGCCGTCAGCTTCACGGCTTTGCGTGCATCGAAATCGTCCAGGTGTTCGACGATCCAGCGCCAGAGCGCGGCGACTTGCATGAGAAGGTCGCGTCCGAGCGGCGTCAACTCATATTCGACGCGCGGCGGCACTTCGGGATAGAGTGTGCGGATGATGAGGCCATCTCTTTCGAGGGTGCGCAGCGTCTGCGTCAGCACTTTCTGGCTGATGCCCTCGACCCTCTCCATGAGGCGCGAGAAGCGCAGGGGTGCGCCGGCATCGGAGAGCACATGCAGGATGCGCAGCGGCCATTTCGCCGCCGCCCGCTCGATCAGTTCGCGGGCCCGAGCATCCTGCTCGTCCGTCATGCTGCTGCAGAAATCGAAGATGTCGCTGCTCACGTCAGTTACCTCAAGGTGTGTATAGATCGTCTGGGTACCTTCTTTCGATCGGATACAGCAGACCATACATCAGCCGGGAACCAAAGAAGGAGGGTTTCCGATGTCCAGAGTCTGGTTGATAACAGGGAGTTCGCGCGGTCTCGGCCGGGCGCTGGCGGAGGCGGTTCTGGCCTCCGGCGACAATCTGGTGGCGACGGCGCGCGATCCCGGCCAGCTTGCCGATCTTTCCGAGCAGTATGGCGATCAGGTGCTGACGCTGGCGCTTGACGTGACCGACGAGGTAGCGGCAGCGGCGGCAATCGAGGCGGGTGTGAAGCGGTTCGGGCGCATCGACATGCTTGTCAACAATGCCGGCTACGGCAATGTGGGCTCGATCGAGGATACCAGCCTTGCCGATTTTCGCGCCCAGATCGAGACCAACCTGTTCGGCACGATCATCATGACCAAGGCAGTCATCGCCCTGATGCGCGGACAGGGAGCGGGGCACATCATCCAGTTCTCATCCGTCGGCGGCCGGATCGGACCTGCCGGGCGCGGCGCCTATTCGGCGGCGAAATTCGGTGTTGAGGGCTTTTCCGAGGTGCTGGCGAAGGAGGTCGCGCCATTCGGGATCAAGGTGACGGTGATCGAGCCCGGCGGCTTCAGGACCGATTTCGCCGGCTCCTCGACGGTGCTTGCCGAAGGGCGGCAGGACTATGCGGAGACGGTCGGTGCTACGGCGCGCTTCCAGCGTGCGTATAACGGCCGCCAACCCGGCGATCCCGCCAAAGCGGCTGCGGTCGTCATCCACATTGCCGGTCTGGACGAGCCGCCGTTCCGGCTGCTGCTCGGCAGCGATGCCGTGCGCAATGTCGAGAAAGCGGATGCGGCGCGTATCGAGGCCGATCGTGAATGGCGCGCCGTCAGCGTCTCGACCGATTTTGAGCCGGATGCCGAGGCAGGACCGATGCCTTGGGAAAAGAAAGCCGGCTGACGAGGCAAAAAACAAAAGCGCCGCTGAGAAGCGGCGCTTTGTAGCAAGGATTGCCGTGCAATCAGCCGGCGGTGCAGAAGTGGCTGCGGCCGTCATCGCCGATATAGGTGCCACTGCGCGGATCAAAGGAGCGGTAGCGGTAAGAGCAGTAGCGCTCCCATTGCGGCGACCAGGGTTCTACCGCCGTGCGAACCGGCGCATAGTATCGCGGCTGCTCGACATATTGCGGTTGCTCGACATAAACACGACGCGGGGCGCGATAGACCGGAGCGGGCTCGTAGTAATCAGGCTCATAGGCCGGATCGATGTAGCGGCGCTCTTCGTAACCCGGACCGTTATTAGCATTGGCGATGGCAGAGCCGACGATCAGGCCGGTGGCCAGCCCAACGGCGCCGCCGACCCACGCATCGTTGTTGCCGTGATGATTATCGTGGCGCCAGTGGCGGTCACCGGCCGACGCTTCACCAATGGCGGAAAGCGTGAGTGCAGCAGCGGTTGCCGTCAGCAGAAGGGTCTTGGCGAGCCTGTTCATAAGTGTAAATCCTAATCCCGGGAACCGAAAGCCGGTCCCTTTCTCGATGGTCACAGTCGTACAGATTCGTAGCTGAACGAAGGCTGAACGACAAAACCCGGCATTGCTGCCGGGCTTCAACTCGAACTCGCCAGCCTTGTTAAGGGTTCAGCTCGCAATCTGCAGATTGACGGCCTTCGGGCCCTTGCCGCGGCGATCCGGCTCCGTGTCGAAGCTTACCTTCTGGTTTTCCGTCAGACCGGCCAGGCCAGAGGCCTGAACGGCAGAAATGTGAACGAAGATATCGGCGCCGCCCCGGTCCGGCTTGATGAAGCCGAAGCCTTTGTCGGTATTGAAGAATTTTACAGTGCCAGTCTCTGCCATGCGTCAGGTCCTTTTCTCTCTGCCCGCCATCCACACGGGCAGCATCATAGCATTGCCCCCTTGCGGGAGGTGTTGGCAGGCAATTCTTGAAATTTGAGAAAAAGGTCCCCTCTACCTCGGCCTGTTCCAGGCAGGAGTTTCTCCCGCCATTTTCGGAACCGGCTGACCGGAATATTAGCGTTCCCGGCGCGCAAATACTTAAGGACTTCCCATGCTCGCAAAATGCCCGAACGCGCTGAGAGTGCTGCGTTTAAAGGATTTTGGCAAGCAAAAGTTTTTTAACGTGTCGTTCCGGGCACACCCCTGTAGATCTCCAATTTGCGCAAAAACGCAAAATTTCCTTCGTCGACAGGGAATGATTAACGTTTTATATCGTCTGCAATATAAGTTCCGAGCAGATTTTCCCAAAAATGCAACGCCAGCGCGTCTCCCGCATCGAATAATTTTTTTTCCGATGGGTGACTCGCCCATATCTGGACGGGTGATCACGCGGCTGGCAGGCGCCGCCGGGTGAACCCGGGCACGAGCTCGACCACAAGCATAGCGATAAACATTAGCGCGCAACCTGCATAACCTGTTGCCGGCATCGTTTCGCCGAGCAGCAGGGCTGCAAGTGAGGCACCGAAGAGCGCTTCGGAAGAAAGAAAGATCGCTGCCTGCGAGGGCGTCGTGTAGCGCTGGCCGATCACCTGCAGCACGAAAGCCACGCCGGAGGAGAAGATACCGACATAAAGGATCTCCGGCGCCGCGGCCTGTATCGCCGAAAGGCTGACCGGTTCGACGGCTGCGGCAACGGCCAGCGCACAGATCGCGGTGACGGCGAATTGCACGGCGGAGAGCGCGAGCGGCCTTCCGGTCTCCGAAACGGTCGTGCCGGCAAGGGTGATCTGGATCGCCCAGAAGACGGCGCAGACGACGGTCAGCAGATCGCCAGGCGCCATCGCCGAGAGATGGCCGCCGGACAGAAGGTAGATGCCGGTGATCGCCATCAGCGCGCCCGGCCAGATGATCCAATGCGGAGCACGGCGCAGGAAGAACACGGCGATCAGCGGCACGAAAACGACGTAGAGGCCGGTGATGAAGCTGGAATTCGTCACCGTCGTCGTCTGCAGTCCGACCTGCTGCGTGGCTGCACCGCCGAAAAGGGCAAGGCCGATCAGGATGTAGAGCTTGGCATGGCGCGCGCTTGTCTTCTCCGTTGCCTTGCGCGCTTCGAAAAGGACAAAAGGCAGCACGGCCAGGGTGGCGACGGCAAAGCGCAGGCCGATGAACCAGAAGGGGCCGATCGCCTTCATCGCCGTCGACTGCGCGACGAAGCCGCCGCCCCAGATGGCGGCTGCAAGCAATAGGAGGAGGTTCGCCTGAACGCGCGTCATGTCGTCCTCAATGGGGAAGGGAGATGTGCCCAAGCGGTTAGCAGTTGCGTTTCCTTTCGGCAAGGGTGAAGACTTCGTGTCGGTTGACGGAGATGAATGCATGCGACACGAGGAACGGAAGCCGGCCGGCGATGCGGCGGCGCCTAGTACGGCAGGTTATTCCGGCACGCCGCTTGTCAGGAAACTCGGCCTTGCACACGGGCAGACCGCCGCTCTTCTCGGCATTCCGGAAACGATCGGTGACATCTATGGCTTCGACGGTTTTGCTTCGGTCGTCCGCGTGCTTCCCGAGACGCCTCAGCGTGCGTTTGACTATGTGCATCTGTTTACGACCGAACGGCCGGCGCTGGAGGCTGTTGCGCCAGCGCTTTTCCGTGTCTTGAGGCGGGACGGCATGGTCTGGATATCCTGGCCGAAGAAGAGTTCACGCGTGCCGACTGACATCACGGAGGACGTAGTGCGGGCGGTTCTGCTCCCAACCGGTCTGGTCGACGTCAAGGTCTGCGCCGTCGACGAGATCTGGTCCGGGCTGAAGTTCGTCATCCGCAAGGAGCTGCGCGGCGCGTTGTGATCGCTCAGCCGTTACGGGCTTGCGCTCTTGAGACCCTGAGCAGCGCGCCGTTATCCTCGTCCGTCACCATCAGCAGCGCACCGTCGGGTGCGATGACAACGTCGCGGATGCGGCCGTATTCGCCCTCGAACAGGCGCTCTTCGGCAACAAAGGCGCCGCTATCGTCACGCTGCATGCGCGAGAGCAGCTGGAACTTCAGCGCCGCGACGAGGAAATTGCCGTCCCATTCCGGGAACATGGCGCCGCGATAGACGGCGAGCGCGCCGGGCGCAATTGAAGGATCCCAATAATGCAGCGGCTGTTCCAGCCCTTCCTTGGCGGTGCCTTCGCCGATTTCGGCGCCCGAATAGTCGCGGCCATAGGTGATGATCGGCCAGCCGTAATTCTTGCCGGCCTCGGGCTGGTTGATCTCGTCGCCGCCGCGCGCGCCGTGCTCTGCGGTATAGAGCTTGCCATCCTTGGCGTCGAAGGTGATGCCCTGCGGGTTGCGGTGGCCTTTCGACCAGATTTCCGGCAGCGCCTTGCCGCCGTCTTTGAACGGATTATCGGCAGGGATGCTACCGTCGGCATTGATGTGGATGATCGAGCCGGCATCGTCTTGCCAGTCTTGCGAGCGGTCGCGGTCGCCACGGTCGCCGACGCTGATGAACAGCGAACCGTCGCGGGCAATCGCGATGCGCGAACCGTACTGGATGTTGCCTGGCGTGAAGCGCCGCATGGTGAAAACAGGCGTCACGGCATGGAGCGTCTTTTCGTCAGTTGAAAGCGTGGCGCTGAAGGCCTCGGTGCCGGAGCCCTGGCTGTTGGCGATGGCGGCGGTGAAATAGAGTTTTCTGGATGTCGCAAAGTCCGGAGCGAGCGCCACGTCCATCAGGCCTCCCTGGCCACGGGCGCTGACCTTGGGCACGCCGCCGATCGGGTCTGAAATCTTGCCGTCGCGGACGATGCGCATGCGGCCAGGCCGCTCGGTCACGAGATAGGCCCCGTCGGGCAAGACCTCGACCGCCCAGGGATGTTCGAGGTCGTCGGCGAGCTTGTCGACCCGCACCACGAGATCCTGAGTCTTGATGGTGTCGGCTGCATCCGCCGATACGGTGCCGAACAGGACCAGTGCTGTGGCGAAATGGAGGGCGGATATTCTCTTCATCTTGCTTCCCTGCGGTCTCTCCAGGCTGAACGTGGAGTGGGCAGGGGAGGGCTTCAACCCTCATTCGACCTGCAGTAACGGCTTTGTGTTTACCGGTTGAACCGATCCCGTCGCCTGGTCATCGACCAATTCTGCCTCAAGGATGTAGCGCAGCGGCCCCTGTTCGGTGGCATTGAAGGGCCAGCAGGTGGTCAGCACCAGGCGGCGGCCATCGGAGGAGGGATCGATGCCGTTGGCATCCCACGGGGCGATGCGGCCCTCGCCGGCCTTGAAGGTCAATAGTTTGCCGTCGCGGCGAGTGACCTCGATCATATCGCCGGGCCTTATATACTGCAGCCAGCGGAAGTGCGTGTCGCGATGGGCGGCGATGACGGAGGTGCCTTCCTCGCCCGGTTGGGGCGTGTTGGCGAGCCAGGCCGGACCGAAGGCGAGAGCCTCGCCGGAGGCGCCGGAGAGCACGATCGCCTCCTTGCCGAGGCGCGGGGCGCGCACCTTGGCCTCGGTGGTAAAATCCGCCCAGGGCCAGGGTTTTGTTTCTTCGCCCCGCAATTCGGCAGCGAAGGCGCGTTTCAGCAGAACCTGGGAAAGCTCTGCCTTCGCCTTCAGCAGGAAGCCGTCGCCGATCAGCGCCAGACCATAGAGGGCAAGGCCGGCGATGGCAAAGGCAATTGCTTTTTCGATCGAGGAAAGGCGCCAGAGGAAGAAACCACCCTTCTTCTGGCGCATTTTCGGCCGATCATAGGCCGTGGCGGCGGCCATGGCGAGTTCCAGATAGGTCGGAAGCGGCTCGAATTCGGCCGCTTCCTCATTCTGGCTTGCGGAGAGCCTAGAGACCATTTCGCTTGACCCCGACCGCAATAATGCCCTTGAGGCGTCGCCGCCACACGGCAAGCCCGCTTGCCGCCGTCAGCGCCACGAGCAGCATGGTCAGACCGCGGATGATCTGCTCGTCGGCGCGCGTCGCCGTCTGCGGCAGGTTCACGGTCGTGCTTTTTTGCGCGATCATGGTGGCCGCCTTGGCGGTCGGGGCTGCGGCCATCATGTTTGCGATCTCAGGCGACGCGGCGAGCTCCCGTGTTTCGGCCGCAGCCTGCACCGATCCGGGGTTTCCTGTCGGCGTAGCCGAGCCATGGCGCTCCGTGCCGCCAAGAGGAGCAGGGGTTTCGCCGAGGACCTTATCAAAGTCCCAACCTTCCGGCAGGTTGAGCGGCAGCTTGGTTGAGCCGAGTGGCTGGTCGACCGGACGAGACGGAGTGACGTCGACGGCAACCAGGCTGGTGACGCGAGAGACGAGATGATGGGTGAGCGCCACGGTCTCGATATCCTTGTCGAGCGCGGCCGGATCCTGACGTTCATAGGCGCGCGCCTCGAAATCGTCGATCTTGCGCCGCGCCCAGAGCTTGGAAATGCCGTTGCCGTTGGCGGCATTGGCGATATCCATTTCGACGCGCCACGGCTGGTCGCCTGTCTTGCCGATGATCTGCAGCTTGCCGGCGGGCTGATCGTGAGGCAGCTGCGCGGTCAGCACGACCGGCTCGCCGCTGTAGAGGTCCGGCATCGGGTTCGGCGTGATATCCTCGGCCTCGATGCCTTCGAAGGTGGCGGTGATATCGGTCATGGTTGGGTTCTGCAGCTTAGCGAAAAGCTCGCCCATGCGGCTTGCCACCTGATCGGTCGAGCCGATCGCCGTGAAGGTGCCGCGGCCGACTTCGGCGGCCTTGGTCATGAAATAGGTGTTCGGTGCCGAGCCGATGCCGACGGTGAAGACGCGGGCATCGGCTCGATTCGCGGTGATTTCCTCAAAAAGCTGCTGTTCGTTGCCGATCGCACCATCCGTCAGGAATATGACCTGGCGCAACGCTCCGCTTGCGACCGGTCCCTGGTTGCGCAGCGCAGCCTGCAAGGCAGGCAGCATTTCCGTGCCGCCGTCAGCGGTCAGGCCTCTGACATAGGCGATCGCCTTTTCGCGATTGTCAGGGGTGGCTGCGACGAGACCCTTGAAATAATCGGTCATCGTATCGTCGAAACGGATGACGTTGAAGCGGTCGTCTGGGTTCAGCTTGGCAATGGCAAGCGCCAGGCTCTGCCTTGCCTGCTCGATCGACGGGCCGGACATCGAGCCGGAATTGTCGATGACGAAGACCACCTCGCGTTTTGCCGGCGGCGCTGCCGTATCCGGGGCCGTGGGTGGGGTGACGAAGGCGAGCAGATAGGTCTTACCATCAATCACTTCGCGGAAGAGACCGGCACTCGGCATCTTGCCGGGAGCGGCCTTCCAGGTGAGCTCAAAATCCTTATCGGCGGGAACGGTGTCCGCCTTCAGGCTGATCGTCCTCGCCTGGTCGCCGTCCTGGCTGATATCGACCGCGTGGAACGAGGATTTGACGTCGCCAAGCGCGAAGCCGGCTTTCAGGTTGACTGTCAGCGCGACTGGATTGATCTTGGCGTTCTCACGCGGATCAAGCACGGAGGCTTCGATCTTGTCCCGGTTTTCCACGGGGTCGCGCGGCGTGGCAAAACCGGCGCCGTTGTTGAACTCGACGGTCTGGACGATCGGTGCCGGATTGTAACGCGGGGCGACGACCATCGGGAAGCGCAGCGAGAACTCGCCGCCCGACTGGTGGATCGTCTGCTGGTATTCGATCTGGACGACGATGGTTTCGCCGGGACCGATATTGGCGACCTGGTTGGTGAAGATGTTCGGCCGCTGCTGTTCGAGCAACGCCGTCTTCTTGCCCTCGGCCTTGGCCTGCTCGTAGATCTCACGGGCTTCCTGGCGCGGCTTGATCTGGCCTTCGATAAAACGTTCGCCGATCTGCATTTTCAGCGCGTCGACGGCGGAATTATCCGGCAACGGGAAAACGTAGGTGCCCTCGACCCAGCCCTGGCTCGGATTTTGAAAGCGCTGCGTCACCTTTACCCTGGCGATCGGGCCGGAGACATCGATGGCGACATCGGTCTTCAGCCGCGGCGCTTCGACATAGAAGCCCGGCTCCTTCGACGGAAAGAGCAGCGAGCCGCTGTTAACGTCGTTCGGCCGGACAAGAGCCGCGAGTTGGCCGGATGCCGGCTGTGCATCGGCGCGAGCGGCGGAGGCAAGCCCCAGCATCGCGGTGATGCAGGCGGCAAAAGCGGTGATGGCAACGAGACATGAAATGGAGATCCGACGCATGCGCATGCGCCTGATGGCAAACTCATCTTCCAGAAACATTGGCATACCCTCAATAACCAATTTCGGATGCCGGATGATGCGGCTTCGATCTCGGCGCGCTCGCGACGGAATTGCGGCGTGGTGCGGCATTTGTTGCGGCTTATTCATGGCAATGGCCGAATTCGACGATGCCACTGATTTCAGGGGATAAATCCGGACGACCTCAGAGATTGATTCAAGATCTCCGCATGGTGTTTCAACCACGTGACATAGGCCTCTCCGAAGGGGGCGGCGTGCTGGACGGGCGGTGCGGCGAACCGATCAATAAGAATCATGCCACCATGACGCCTTTCCGCTTGAAATGCCGTCATACATTGGACATAGAGCTAACCGCAGAACTCCGGTCCCGGCTTTCTGCCCGTTTCAACCATTAGGACCGTTATCATGGCTTTCCTTGCCGATGCTCTTTCCCGTGTGAAGCCTTCAGCCACCATCGCCGTCTCCCAGAAAGCGCGCGAGCTGAAAGCAAAAGGACGTGACGTCATTGGTCTCGGCGCAGGTGAGCCGGATTTCGATACGCCCGATAATATCAAGACGGCCGCCATCGACGCGATCAACCGCGGCGAAACGAAGTACACGCCGGTCTCCGGCATTCCCGAGCTGCGCAAGGCGATCGCCGCCAAGTTCAAGCGCGAGAACGGCCTCGACTATTCCTGGGAGCAGACGATCGTCGGCACCGGCGGCAAGCAGATCCTTTTCAACGCCTTCATGGCAACGCTGAATCCCGGCGACGAAGTCGTCATCCCGGCGCCTTACTGGGTTTCTTATCCTGAGATGGTGGCGCTGTGCGGCGGCACGCCGGTTTTCGTTTCGGCCACCCAGGAGCATAACTTCAAGCTCCAGGCGGCCGATCTCGAAAAGGCGATCACGCCGAAGACCAAGTGGTTCATCTTCAACTCGCCGTCCAACCCGACGGGGGCGGCCTATACGCAGGACGAGCTGAAGGCGCTGACGGATGTGCTGATGAAGCATCCGCAGGTCTGGGTGCTGACCGACGACATGTACGAGCACCTGACCTATGGCGACTTCAAGTTCGTCACGCCTGTGGAAGTCGAGCCGAAGCTTTACGACCGCACGCTGACGATGAACGGCGTCTCCAAGGCCTATGCGATGACCGGCTGGCGCATCGGCTATGCGGCCGGTCCGATCCAGCTCATCAAGGCCATGGACATGATCCAGGGGCAGCAGACCTCGGGTGCGACGTCGATCGCCCAGTGGGCGGCTGTCGAAGCGCTGAACGGCACGCAGGACTTCATCCCTGAAAACAAGAAGATCTTCGAAGGCCGTCGCGATCTCGTCGTTTCGATGCTGAACCAGGCCAAGGGCATTGTCTGCCCGGTGCCGGAAGGCGCCTTCTATGTCTATCCGTCCTGCGCCGGCCTGATCGGCAAGACGGCGCCGTCGGGCAAGGTCATCGAGACGGACGAGGATTTCGTTTCCGAGCTTCTGGAAACGGAAGGTGTTGCCGTCGTTCACGGTTCGGCCTTCGGTCTTGGCCCGAACTTCCGCATCTCCTACGCGACTTCGGAAGAGCTGCTCGAGGAAGCCTGCCGCCGCATCCAGCGCTTCTGCGGCGCTTGCAAGTAAGCGGCTTACTGTAACGCCGATTGAGGGCCTGCCGGTGACGGCCGGCCTTTTTCAATTGCTCTGACATTGACGATGTAGCCGCATGTAGCTACATTTGCCATCATGAAAACCGTCTCGATCCGCGATGCGAAGAACCGCCTGACCGAACTCGCCCGTGAGGTTGAGGAAGGTGAAACCATTGTCGTGACACGCAACGGCCGGCCGGTGTTCGATCTCGTGCCGCATCAAAAACGCGGCGGTTTGAACCTGGAGGCCGGCGAAGCCTATCTTCGTTCCAAGGGTATCACGCGCACGGAGATGTATATCGCCGACGACTTCGACGATCCTTTGCCGGAAGATTTTCTTCTCAAGCCGCTGCCGTGATCATGCGTCTGCTGCTTGACACGCACATGGTGATTGCAGTTGCCCAGAAGAAACTGGCGGAGCGTTTTCCGCGTGCCGAGCAGGTGCTTTCGGACGGTGCCGCCATCGGTTTCGTCAGCGTCGCCAGCCTCTGGGAAATTGCCATCAAGACAAGGCTTGGAAAATTGCAGCCCGGATTGCCGCTCGAGACCATTCCCGTTTATCTCGGGGAGACCGGGCTGACGATCCTGCCCATCGATATCGCGCACGTCATCACCGCCGCCAACCCCGAGCCGGAGACGCGCGATCCCTTCGATCGCTTGCTGCTTGCGCAATGCAAGGTCGAGGGGCTGCAGCTTGCGACAGTGGACCGGCTGCTCGTCGATCATCCATTGGCGCTGCGGCTCTAAGTTCACGTTCCGATTCAATATGCTCCTCATCTGAATCCGCTTTGCCTTGCAAGTCGTTGAAATCCGATTCAAAACGTGACGCAGAGCGACGGTCCGGCGGGTGATCTGCGGTTGCGGGTTGGCATCAAACCAACTAGATATCCGGCATCAAGTTTAAATTGCCGCTTCGGGGGGGCTGGGATTTTGCAGCAGAGTGCCGTGATCGTCTGTTCGGATGTCAACATGCTGCCGGCCGCCTGCTGCACCCTGCTTTCGGTCAAGCGCAATCTCTCAGGTTCCACTGTTGAGTTCCTGCTTCTCGGCATCGACCTCAAGTCGAACGAGATCGCCGAGGTCGGAAATTTCGCGCGGCTGCACGACATGGGGATCAGGGTGCTGCCCTACAATACGCCGGATACGGCGCTGCAAGCGCGGGGTCGCTGGTCGGGGGCGACGCTGGCGCGGCTCTACATGGATCTGTACATTCCCGATCATGTCGAGCGGCTGCTCTATCTCGATGCCGATGTGCTTACGGTTGCGCCGGTCGACGATCTCTTCGCGATGGATCTGCGGGGCAAGGCGCTTGCTGCGGTCGACGACTATGTCATGGCCTTTCCCGAGAAGGCCGGGGCGCGGCAGCGCAAGATCGGCATGGGCCATGGCGGCCGCTACTTCAATGCCGGCGTACTGCTGTTCGACTGGTCCGTCTGCCGGGCGAGGGGGCTTTTCGCCAGGACCCGGGAAATCTTCGAGGAGCGGTCGCATCTGTTCGAGAACAATGACCAGGATGCGTTGAACGTCACGTTCGACCGCGACTGGCTGGTGCTCGATCCGCGCTGGAATACACAGACGGGCCTGCTGCCTTTCGTCGATCGGCCGGCCATCTTTCATTTCACCGGCCGGAAAAAGCCGTGGCAGGCCACCGTGCCCTGGGTGCACCGGCGGATGGCCAATCGTTATGCCGAAGATCTTCGCAACACACCCTGGGCGTCTTTCTGCAGGCAACCGTCGATGACGGACCGAGTGGCGGGCTTCCTCTCGCATGTGGGAAAGCAGATCGGCGGGCTGACGCGGCTTGCCCGGATGCGCGCCTATTTCAGCAACAGCTAGTCGGGCGGACCGCGTCGTCCTTGGAAAGTGCATGTGAGCCGATATGGAAGCAATCCCTAGCGATAACAAGGCTACGACCGCTCCGGACGGAGGCTTCAATTTCTTGACGCCGGAAGCGTGGAAGGCGCTGTTGTCGGGCTATTCCCATGTCGTGCTGGTCGCAAACAGCGAGGCGGTCGATCTCGAACGGCTGCGGGGCGAATTGCCTGAGACGGTGCTCTACGTCTTCTTCAACAAGGTCTATAAGGTGCTCGACGAACCCTTCGTCGGCCATTCCATGCTGGTTGCCCGCAGCGACGTAATGGGCGCCCATATCGTCCATCGGCGCGAAGCGGCGGATGTCTTGCGCTTCTTTGGCGGCGACGATTTCCTCGGCGTCGTCAACATCCGGGTCTCCGTCGAGGAAAATCTCAGCGAAAAGAGCTGCTTCGAAGGCGCTGAGGCCCGTCACCTTGATCTGACACAAATGCTCGCCGATCTCTATCCGATCGGCAAGATCGCGACGAGCGGCTTTGCGGTAGCGCTGTGGCTCGCCGATCTGCAGCTGCCGGGCAATATCCTGCTTGCCGGCTTTTCGGCGAAGCGGAGCGAGAAGTGGAAGGTGTTCGACGTGCACGATTGGACGTTCGAGCAGATCTTCCTGCGTCTCTTTGCGCGCATGGGGTCGATCTCCATGGTGGGCGGCGTCGATGCCAGCCCCTATTCGGCGCTCGCCAAACGGTTTCCTGAGGTGCCGCCGGTCGAGATCGCGATGACTGCGGCCGAGGTCTTGTCGGAGCGGCTCGACAATACGAACAGCCAGATCGACAGGCTGATGTCCGTCACCAAATTCATCCGCGCCGTCGACAATTTCTTTCGGCGGTTCAAACCGAAAACCCGCAAGCAGCGTTTTCTCGATAAGTCGAAGGGATGACTGTCGCAGGCCTTTGCTTACAGGCGTGGGTGGCCAAAAACGCTGTTTCCGATACCAATCAATTCATCTCTCTATACTGGCGATCGAGGTGGACAATGGAACAACAGAACGTCCGAATTTTCGTGGGATTCGATCCCAAGGAAGTGGTTGCCTACCACGTTCTCGTGCAGAGCATCATCGAGAAGTCGTCGATCCCGGTCGAGTTCTCGCCCATTGCGCTCTCCAATCTTGGCGGGATTTTCACCCGCCAGCGCAACGCGCTGCAATCCACGGAGTTCTCCTTCTCGCGTTTCCTGACGCCCTATCTGAGCGGTTACGAGGGCTGGAGCATCTTCATGGATTGCGACATGCTGATGCGTGCCGATATCGCCGAGCTTTGGGCATTGCGCGACGAGCGTTACGCCGTCATGTGCGTCAAACATGATTACCAGCCGAAGATCGACACCAAGTTCCTCGGGCAGGCACAGACCAAGTACGAAAAGAAGAACTGGTCGAGCTTCATCCTCTTCAACAATGACGAATGCCGCGCACTGACGCCCGACTACGTCAATACCGCGACCGGGCTGCAACTGCATCAGTTCAAATGGCTGGAGAATGAAGAGCTCATCGGCGAATTGCCGGTGACGTGGAATTACCTCGTCAATGAATACAACTACCGCGAAGACGCCAAGAACGTCCATTTCACCGATGGCGGGCCGTATTTCGAGGAATACAAGAACGACGATTACGCCGAGGAATGGTTCGCAGCCCGCGAACGCCTGCTCTTTGCCCAACAGCCCGCCTAAACAGCCTGTTCTTGCCCTTCCCCCGCGGGGGCGGGAGCCTTCAGAGCCCCAGCGCCGTCAGCATGACGAAGGTGGCGAAGAGGATGAAATGCGTCATGCCCTCGATAGCGTTGGTCTCGCCGTCGTTGAGGTTGATCGCGGCGGCAATCAGCGTGACCGCCACCATCACCGTCTGCACCGGGGTCATCGCCATGATGAAGGGCTGGCCGGTATAGAGCGCGATCGCTTCCATCACGGGCACGGTCAAGATGACCGTCGACAGCGAGGCGCCCATGGCGATGTTGACCGTCGCCTGCATGCGGTTCCTGAGTGCCGCCCTTAATGCGGTCAGGATCTCGGGTGCGGCCGAAATCGCTGCGACGACCACGGCGGTCACGGCGATCGGCGCGCCGCTATCGCGCAGGCCTTCGGTCATGAAGGCCGCCATGAACTCCGCCAGCAGGCCGATAATGACGACGCCGACGAGAATGGTGGCGATCGAGATCGCGGCCGACTCGTCGGCGCCATGCTCGTCGGGACTTTCCTTCTTTCGTTCGGAGCGCGGGTAACTGTAGCTGAAGAAATAGCTGTGCTGGCCAACCTGCATGCGCAGGAAGAGGCCGTAAAGCGCGATCATCGCGGCGATGGTGAAGGCGGAATAATAGTGCCATTTGTCGCTGGGCACGAATTCCGGCACAATCATCGAGATGCCCATCGCGGTGAGGATCATCACGCCGTAGGTCTTGCCGGAATTGTCGTTATAGGGCTGTTCGCCGTGCTTGAGGCCGCCGAGCAGAGCGGCCAAGCCGAGAATGCCGTTGATATCGAGCATCAGGGCCGAATAGATCGTGTCGCGCACCAGCGTCGGCGAGCTTTCGCCACTCATCATGATGGCGAGGATGATGACTTCGACGGCAACGGCCGAGAGCGTCAGGATCATCGTGCCGTAGGGATCGCCGACCTTGACGGCGAGCAGCTCGGCATGATGGGCAACGCGGATCGAGGCGAGCACGATGGTGCCGACCAGGGCAGCGGCGGCAATCAGCGCGACGCCGCGCCCCATCTCGATCACTGCGTGTTCCAAGAGATAGGCGATCGCTGCAACGACAAGTGCGGCGACCAGAAACTTTTCCTCTTTAAGGCGTGACGCGATCCCCAAGCCTCTGCTCCTGTTCAGATTCATACATTTTATTTAAGTCCCTGATTTCGCCTATCAAGAAAGCCGCGGTCGAGTGCCATTTGCAGTCTTCGGCGTTTAATGGAATACTGAATGTCATCGGGGCCGGAAAGCAGATCGCGGCGTCCTCGAATTCTCGTCAAGCGGCCGCGATGATCCGGATCCTGTCCGGAAGCATGCGAATGCGCAACAAGAAGATGAGGAGACGAATGCATGATCAAGGTGGTCTACGAAGTCGTGCCGCATGACGGCGGCTGGGCCTACAGGCTGGGAGGTGTCTATTCCGAGGCATTCCCGACCCATGCCGAGGCGCTCGAAGCTGCACGCATCGTCGCGGCCGAACAGCAGGTCGGCGGCGATTCCGCCGAGATCAGTTGGCAGGACGAGAACGGCAAATGGCATGAGGAATATGCCGAGGGCGGCGATCGGCCGGAAACCGAGGTGGTGGACGGCTTGTGGAAGGACCGTACAGCCGAAGCCTCGCAAGGCATCTGAAGCTAACCATCGCCCGTCAATGCCCGCGCGACGATCGTATCGACGAATTCGCGCTTATGCGCAGTATAGCGGTCGCCGTCCATCCTGAATTCGACTGCCAGGCTGCGTTTGAGCGCGGCATAATCGGCCGCCGCTTGCGGATGCGCGATGAGATAATCCCGGAAAGCCAGTCTGTTTCGATGCGTGCCGTTGCCGGAAGGGCAAAGGTAGACCCGTTCTGCCGGCACCGAACCTCTCGATAAAAACGCCCAGACATCGTCGTCATAGCGGTTGCCGCGCGGCTCATAGCCTTCGGCCAGAAGCACGCGTGTGGCGTCCTCGATATGCTCGAGGTCGGGAAGAACGATGTCGAGGTCGATAAGCGGCTTGGCCATCATGCCCGGTATGGACGTGCTGCCGATGTGATCGATGGCGAGCGCCTGCGGCAGCAAGGTTAGAAGCTTGCCGCGGATACGCTGAAAGGCTTGCGGCCATCGCGGATCGCAGGGCACGAGTTCAACCGCATGGTGCTTTGTCATTTGCATCCCGCCGGGGTGCGCGTCCGATAAGACGCGTTAAGGAGGTTCTATTGCTTCGAAATTTGCGCATGATTCTTTGCGAAAATCGATTCTGATTTTTGCGATTATGCGCTGGTCGAATATCGGAGATAGTCCTGAAGCCCCTTGACCAATACGTCAAAGGTAGCGCGGCAGCGCGGCGAAGACTTCAGGCTCTCATGCATCGCCACCCACGTGCCGAGCGGTAGGCTGAAGGCATCAGGCAGGATGTGAACCAAGTCGGGATTTTCGCGCGCGAGTCCTGTCTGGCAGATGCCGATGCCAACGCCGGCACGGATCGCCGAAAGCTGGGCGAGGTTGTTGTCGGAGCGGAAGGAGAATTCGATGCCAGGCACCGCATAGCGTTTCATCACCATACGGACATAGGCCGTCTGCCGGTCGAAGCCGATGAGGCGGTGGTTTGCGAGGTCAGCCAAGGTTTGCGGAATGCCGTATCGTTCGAGATAGCGGCGATGGGCGTGAAAGCCGAGCGGGATATCGCCGATGCGGCGCACGACGAGTGCAGTCTGCTGCGGCTCGGCCATGCGCACGGCGATATCGGCCTCGCGGTTCACCAGGTCCTCGATCGTATCGGATGCCGAGAGCTCGATCTGCAATTCGGGATAGGTTTCCTGCAGCGGTCCGAGAATTCCGGGCAGCACTTCGACGGCGATGACCTCACTGGCGCTGATCCTGACCGTTCCAGCCACGCGCTCGCGCTGGCCGGATGCGGTGCGTAAAAGGGCGGCCGTGGTTGCCGCCAGCGTCTCGGCGCAAGGCCTCAGCGCCAGTGCGGCGTCGGTTGGCAGCAGCCCATTCGGCGAGCGGGTGAAGAGTTCGGCGCCGATCGCTAGTTCCAGTGCGTCGACATGGCGGCCTATGGTCGGCTGGGTCAGCCCCAGTTCGCGGGCGGCGGCCGACAACGATCCCTGTTGGAGCACGGTCAGGAAACTGCGGTAGAAATCCCAGCTCGGTTCGGAGTTCATGTATTTTCGTATAGCAGATGCACTTCTTTCGTCAATTTCGTTTATCTCGCTCTGATGGCATGATCCTCTCATCCAATCGAAGGAGATGATTGTCATGAATAGCGAAATGAAAACGACGGCCCTCGTTCTCGGCGCCACCGGCGGTATCGGCGGCGCGGTTGCCCGCAGGCTGCTTGCGCGCGGCTGGCGCATCCGGGCGCTCAATCGTGATGCCGCCAAGGTGTCGAGGAACGAGCCAGCCTTCGACTGGATGCAGGGCGATGCGATGAATGCCGGCGACGTCCTGAAGGCGGCTGAAGGCGTCGGCCTTATCGTCCATGCCGTCAACCCACCCGGCTACCGCGACTGGGAAACGCTGGTGCTGCCGATGCTCGACAATACCATCGCCGCTGCTCGCGCCGTCGGCGCGCGAATCGTGCTGCCGGGCAACATCTATAATTTTGGTCCCGATGCCCTGCCGACGCCGACGGAAGAAAGCCCGCAGCATCCGACGACGAAGAAGGGGGCGATCCGCGTCGAAATGGAGGAGCGGCTGAAGGCGGCCTCGCAGTCCGGCGCCGGCGCCATCATCGTCAGGGCAGGGGATTTCTTCGGTCCAGGCACGACGGCCAACAGCTGGTTTTCGTCCGGTCTCGTGACCCCAGGCAAGCCCGTCGCCACGATCAGGAACCCGGGTCGGCGAGGCATCGGTCATCAATGGGCCTACCTGCCAGACATGGCGGAAACCATCGCCCAGCTCATCGAGCGGGCCGATCGGCTGCCGCCTTTCTCCGTCTATCACATGGAGGGCTTTTGGGATGCGGACGGCATGCAGATGGCCGAAGCAATCAAGCGCGTCGCCGGCGGCAAAGCAAAGATCGGCGGCTTTCCCTGGTGGATCGTGCCGCTGGCGGCGCCCTTCGTTCCGGTGATGCGGGAGATCAAGGAGATGCGTTATCTCTGGAAGCTGCCGGTGCGGATGCGGAACACCAGGCTTGTGGCCGAACTCGGCAAGGAGCCGCAGACGCCGATCGACGAAGCGGTCAGGACTTCGCTCGTGGCACTTGGCTGCCTGCCCGATTCGCACCATCAAGCCGCGGCAGACCTTATCGGGCAGCCGTCGCAGAACGCGGGTTAGCTCTCGAGTTCGGCCAGCGCGATCCGGGCGACCGTCAGGGCGGTTTCTGCCTGCTGAATATTCGGATCACCGAGGAACCAGGCGGCGGAAAGGCCGGAATAGGCGGCGATCCATTGGAGCAGCCGCTTCGGTTCCAGCTTCGCGTCCGTTGAGACGATGTCGAGCTGGCGGCGGAAACGGGCAGGATCGGTGATCGTTGGCAGTTCTTCGTTGGCGAAGATATTGGCGAAATCGAAGCCGCGCTCGCCGTACAGCCGCTTCGGATCGATCGCCAGCCAGCCGCGCGCCTCGAAATCGAGAATGTTGCCGTGATGGATGTCGCCGTGGAGGATGGTGACATCACGCTGATCGGCAAGGAGGACGTTGGCGATCGCCGAGCAATCGGCAAACGTGCCGCCATGCTTGCCCGCTGCCGGTTCCAGATCCCGAAACCAGCGGGTGAGAGGGATGGGATCGGGAGGTGGTTTTTCGCGCGGCGCATGCAGCCGTGCCGCCGTGCCGCAGAGGATGCGGCTTGCCTCATCGTCCTCGCCGTTCATTGCCATGGCAAGCAGCGAGCGTTTTCCCGTCGCCCGTTCCAGCAGCACGGCGTCGCCCTCATGGGCGTAGACATAGGCTGCGCCGTCACCGTCCCACCACTGCATCAGAAGAGCGCCGTATCGTTCGTCGATATCTGCCGCGACTTTCAGCATGGCGGGCTTATCCCGCCAGAGGACCGGGAGCAGGCGGCTTGAATGGGTGATGATGGGCTCGCCGTCTGATATTAGCGACCAGCGGTCAAGATAGGGAGCGAACATGGCGGCACCCTACAAAAACCCGTCGAAAATGGAAATCCCGCCTTTCGGCGGGATTCGCGTTCGCGTGTGAAAGCTTCAAGCGACCTTTTCGAGGATGGGATAGTCGATATAGCCCTTGCCGGTGCCGCCGTAGAAGGTCGACTGGTCGGGCGTGTTGAGCGGCAGATTGTGTTCCAGGCGCTCGACGAGATCGGGATTGGCGATGAAGGGCTTACCGAAGGCGACGAGATCGGCGCGGCCGCTTTCGACGGCGTCGATCGCCAGATCGCGATCGTAGCCATTGTTGACCATCCAGTCGGCCTTGCCGCCGGCCTCTTCATAAGTCTGGCGCAGCGCCTTGTAATCGAAGGAGGGATTGTCGCCCTGCTTGTAGTCGCGGTCGCCGCCGGTCTGACCTTCGATGACATGGATATAAGCGAGATCGTATTTGGCCAGGCCTTCGACGACATGGGTGAAGGTCGCCTGCGGATTGGAATCGTAGCTTTCGCCTGACGGCGTCACCGGCGAGATCCGGATCGCCGTGCGGCCCGCGCCGATTTCCTTCACCACGGCGTCGACGACTTCGAAGGTCAGGCGGGTGCGGTTTTCGATCGAGCCGCCATATGCATCAGTACGGTCATTGATACCGTCGCGGATGAAGTGGTCGAGCAGGTAGCCGTTGGCGCCGTGGATCTCGACACCGTCGAAGCCGGCGTCGATCGCCGCACGGGCAGCCTTGCGGTAATCCTCGATGATGCCGGGGATTTCGGCGGTATCGAGCGCGCGCGGCTCGGAGGTGTCGGCAAAGCTGCCGGTGCCGTCGGCATTGACCAGGTAGGTTTTGGCTTTGGCAATGCGATTGGTCGCGGAAACTGGCTTGCCATCGTTCGGCTGCAGCGTCGTGTGCGAGATGCGGCCGACATGCCACATCTGGACGACGATCTTGCCACCGGCTGCGTGAACGGCGTCGGTGACGCGCTTCCAGCCGTCGAGAGCCTCTTTGCTGTAGAGACCAGGCACGTTGGCATATCCCTGGCCCTGATGGGTGATCGCGGTTGCTTCGGTGATGATCAGGCCTGCTGTGGCGCGCTGGCGGTAGTATTCGACGTTGAGGTCGTTAGGAACTGCGCCCGGCGAGCGGTTGCGGGTGAGCGGCGCCATGACGACGCGGTTCTTGACTGATATGTCGCCGACTTTCGCGGGTTCGAAAAGCTTGGCCATGATGGTCCTTTCTTTTGCGGGAGGATCACTCGGCAGGGGCGAGGGCGGCCCGGCCCCTGGCGGAGAGATAGGTGAGCGCCGTCGCGCCGAGGCCGATCAGGGCCATCAAGGCTGCGGCGAGCGGAACGCGGGTGAGATCGAAGCCGGCGTCGATGACGAGGCCGCCCACCCAGGCGCCGAGCGCATTTCCGGTGTTGAAGGCGCCGATGTTGATCGTGGAGACGAGATTCGGCGCATCCTTGCCGTAGCCGACGACGCCGACCTGAAGCGCCGGCACGGCGGCAAAGCTTGCCATCGCCCAAAGGAAGAGGGTGATTTCGGCCGGGATGAAGAAGCGGCTCGTATAGCTGAAGGCGATCGAAGTGATGGCGATCGCGGCGAAGACGCCGGCAAGCGTTGCGCCGAGCCGCCAATCGGCAAGCTTGCCGCCGACGAGGTTGCCGATGGTCAGCCCAAGGCCGATCAGGAACAGCGTCCAGGTGACGCCTTCCGGCGACACGCCGGTGATGTCGCGTAGCAGCGGCGCGATATAGGTGAAGAGGGCGAACATAGAGGCGGCGAAGAAAACGGTGGTGGAGAGCGCCAGCCACAGGCGGCCATTCCGCAGGGCTGCGATCTCACGCAGAATGCTGCCGTTTTCTTGCTGCCTATCCTTGGGCAGGATGACGATCAGGCCTGATATGGTGACGATGCCGATGACAGTGACGATGACAAAGGTGGCGCGCCAGCCATAGGCTTGGCCGATCGCGGTGCCGAGCGGCACGCCGAGAACATTGGCAAGCGTCAGGCCGGTAAACATCAGCGCGACGGCGCGGGCCTTTCGGTCTTCGGCAACGAGGCCGGCGGCGACCACCGAGCCGATGCCGAAGAAGGCGCCGTGGCAAAGTGCCGTCACGACACGGGCGATCATCAGCACCCAATAGTCGCTCGCCAGTGCGCAAAGCAGGTTGCCGGCGATGAAGAAGGCCATCAGCGCAATCAGGGCGGTGCGGCGCTTCAGCTTCGCGGTCGAAATCGCCATCACAGGTGCCCCGATCGCGACCGCAAGGGCATAACCGGTCACCAGCCATCCGGCCTGCGGGATGCTGACCGAGAGATCGGCGGCAACCTCCGGCAACAGACCCATGATGACGAATTCGGTGGTGCCTATCGCAAACGAGCTCAAGGCAAGAACGAGGAGGGCGAGAGGCATTCTAGAGGTCCTGCGTCAGCTGCTTGAGGAAGGCGGCGATGGTTTCTTCGTTGCGCTTGTAAAAGATCCACTGGCCGACGCGTTTGGTGGTGACGAGGCCGGCGCGATGCAGCGTGCCGAGATGGGCCGAGACCGTCGACTGCGACAGGCCGCAGCGCTCGAACTGGCTGGCGCAGACGCCCATTTCAAAAGGATGCTCCTGCGAGGGGAAATGCTCCTCGGGATTTTTCAGCCAGTTCAGAATGTCCATCCGGGTCGGATGGGCGAGCGCCTTGATAATTTCGTCTTTATCCATCGTGGTTCGCCGAATTATAAATCGTTTCTGACCGATATATCAATCGTCTGACTTCGATATGCAAATCACGGAGGCGTGAGGCGTTGAGTTTTATTGAATGAGCAAATTTTGGGCAAAAAAAGAGGGCCACTGGAAAACCAGGGCCCTTATAATTGTGAAGGTCAAAAAACCTCCAGAGGGGAACAGCTAATGCGGTGGTACTGGGAGAGAAACCACAAGGTGCATCAGCTGAGGTCGATATGGTGCTTCCTTGAGCAGGTTTCAATGCTTTTTTGTGCATGTCTGCTATGCGCCGCACAAATTTTTTGCGGTGCGGCATTTCGTTGAGGAAGAAAGGCAAAAAAAGAGGGCCACTGGAAAACCAGGGCCCTTATAAGTGTGAAGGTCAAAAACCTCCAGAGGGGAACAGCTAATGCGGTGGAACTGGGAGGAAAAGCCACCATGTGCATCAGCTATGTGCGATATGGTGGTTTAATGGGCAAACGGCAACCCTCATTTGTGCATGCCAGTCATGCGTGTTCTGCATAGTCGGCAATTCTTCAATAAAACCAAGCTTAAAAGTTCCAGTTTCTGGCCTTGCTGACGATGAAATCGCGGAAGGCCTTCAGCTTGGCGGCGTTCTTGATCTCGTCGGGATAGCAGAAATACGTGTCGAAGGAAGGGACGTCGGCGTTGATCGCCAGTTGAATCAGGCCTGGGTCGCGGCCGACGATGTAATCCGGCAGGCAGGCGACGCCAATGCCGAGCAGGGCAGCGCGTTTGATCGAGGTCTGGCTGTTGATCTGCAGATGCGGAATACGCTTGTTGTCGGACGAGCGACCGGCGACCTCAAGCCAGTTGACGTCGAGCAGGTAGCTTGGCGCCGGCTCGCCGAAGGTGATGATGCGGTGACTGTCGAGATCCTCGACCTTTTGCGGCTCGCCATGACGATTGATGTAGGACGGGGCCGCATAGACGTGCATGTGCACGGTGAAGAGTTTGCGCTGGATGAGGTCGGATTGCTGCGGCTGGCGCAGGCGGATGGCGCAGTCGGCATGACGCATGTTCACATCCACTTCCTCGTTGTCGAGGATCAGCTGGATCTGCACATCGGGATAAAGCTGCAGGAATTCCTGGATCTTGTCGGTCAGCCAGCCCTGGCCGAGGCCGACCGTCGTCGTGACGCGCAGCTTGCCGGATGGCGTCTCGGTCGTCTCGGTGAGCTGCATCTTCACGGTTTCGAGCTTCAGCAGCACGTCATGGGCGGTGCGGTAAAGCAACTCGCCCTGTTCCGTCAGAATCAAGCCGCGTGCATGGCGGTGAAACAGCTTGGTGCCGACATCCTGCTCCAGGGCGCTGACCTGGCGGCTGATGGCGGATTGGGACAGATGCAGTTTATCCGCCGCATGCGTGAACGAACCCGCCTCGGCAGCTGCGTGAAAAATACGCAGCTTGTCCCAATCCAATGGCATTCCCCCACCCCTCATGCCGATCTTACTCCGCGGCCACGGCGACGGGCATGTTGCCCGTCAAGTATCGCTCGGCTTCAAGTGCAGCCATGCACCCCAAGCCGGCGGCAGTGATCGCCTGGCGGAATGTGTCATCCGTCACGTCGCCTGCTGCATAGACCCCCTCCAGGCTGGTCGCGGTCGAATCCGGCGCAGTCCAGAGATAACCATTGTCCTTCAGCTTCAGCTTGTCTTTGAAGAGCTCGGTTGCCGGCGCATGGCCGATCGCGACGAAGACGCCATCGATCGCCACTTCGGTGATCGTGCCGGTTCTGACATCGCGCAGGCGCGCGCCGGATACGGATTGCGGCATCGGCGGCTTGGCCGGCGTGCCGGTAATCTCGCCCACTTCGGTATTCCACAGCACCTTGACATTGTCCTTGGAGAACAGGCGTTCCTGCAGAATCTTCTCGGCTCGGAAGAAGTCGCGGCGGTGCACTAATGTCACCGACTTGGCGATGTTGGAGAGATAGAGCGCCTCCTCGACGGCGCTGTTGCCGCCGCCAACCACAATCACATCCTTGTTGCGATAGAAGAAACCGTCGCAGGTGGCGCAGGCCGAAACGCCAAAGCCCTGGAAATGCTGCTCGCTCTCGATGCCGAGCCATTTGGCCTTGGCGCCGGTGGCAATGATCAGCGTATCGGCGGTCCAGACCTGGCCGCTGTCGGTGCGGGCGACGAAAGGACGCTGGTTCATGTCGACTTCGGTCACGAGGTCGTTGACGATCTCGGCGCCGACATGTTTTGCCTGCTGCAGCATCTGTTCCATCAACCAGGGACCTTGGATCGGATCAGCAAAGCCCGGATAGTTTTCGACATCAGTGGTGATCATCAGCTGGCCGCCCTGTTCGAGACCGGCGATCAAAACCGGTTTCAGCATGGCGCGCGCGGCATAGACCGCGGCGGTATAGCCTGCGGGTCCGGAACCGATGATGAGCACCTTGGTATGGCGGGCGGGCATGTCATTTCCTTTCGACTGGCAGGAGGGCGGCGGCTAATGAGCGATTGCGGCCGTTTCGCGGTCCTGCGCCATTTATGAACGTCCAATGCTTTTATTCAAGGGCAGCCTTGCGTTACCAACAAGGCAAATCGCCCAGATGTGCAAGAATCCGTCATCGGCGTGAAACTTTCTTGCGTATTCCGCGGCTTTATATAGAAGCTCGCCGCGGAGAATTAAAGAAAGGCAATGATGTGGGTCGTGCGGAACTCGACGTCATCGATATAAAGATACTCCGGGAGCTGCAGGCCGACGGCCGCATGACCAATGTGGAGCTTGCCGATCGCGTCGGCATCTCGGCGCCGCCGTGCCTGCGCCGGGTGCGCAAGCTCGAGGAAGCCGGCATCATCGAGAGCTATCACGCGATGCTGAATAGCCCGAAGCTCGGATTCGACCTCGTCGCTTTTTGCATGGTGGGCCTCAAGCATCAGTCGGAAGGCAATCTCAAGGCGTTTGCCGCCGCCACCGCCGAATGGCCGCTGGTGCGCCAGGCCTGGATGGTCTCCGGCGACAGCGATTTCCTGCTGCATTGCGTGGCGGAGAACCTCACCCGCTTTCAGGATTTTGTCATCGAGGTGCTGACGGCGAACGAACATGTCGATACCGTGCGCACCATGCTGACGATCCGGCAGGTGAAGAAGCTGGGACTGGTGGAAGTCTAACGCCACTCGGCAGATCAAACATCATCGACAACTACTTGCGCGAGATATAGCCGCCCCGGTTGATGCCGTGGCGCTGGAGTTTGTCGTAAAACGTCTTTCTCGGAATGCCGAGCGCCTCGATGGTGCGGCGGACGTCGCCGTCATTGGCCGACAGCGCGTCGCGAATGATCTCCGCCTCGTAGCGCTCCAGCCGTTCGGGAAGCGTCGCATCCGTCGGCTGCGGAGGGACCGCTGCCGTTCCACCGCCTTCCACGCCAAGCACGACGCGTTCGGCATAATGCGAGAGTTCGCGGACATTCCCCGGCCATGTGTGCGAGGCGAGATGCTGCCGCACATCCGGGGAAAGCGGCGGGACATCGCGACGGAAACGCTCCGCGGCGCGAGCGGCGAAGTGGGAAAACAGCAGCGGAATGTCGTCGCGGCGTTCTCTCAGCGGCGGAATGGAGATCGTCACGACGTTCAGCCTGTAATAGAGATCCTCGCGAAAATCGCCGCGCACCGAAGGATCCCCGAGGTCGATCTTGGCGGCCGCGACGACGCGAAGATCGACCGGACGCACCTCATTGGTGCCGAGCGGCGTGATCTCGCGCATCTCCAGCACCCTCAGCATCTTGACCTGGGTGGCGGCCGGCATGCTTTCGATCTCGTCGAGGAACAGCGTGCCGCCGCTCGCATGTTCGATGCGGCCCGTGCGGCGCTTCTGGGCGCCGGTAAAGGCGCCGGCCTCGTGGCCGAACAGTTCGCTTTCGATGACGGTTTCGGGCAGGGCGCCACAATTCAGCGCCACGAAATTGCCCTTCCGGCGGTGGCTCCACTGATGCAGGATCTGGGCTACCACTTCCTTGCCGCTGCCCGTTTCGCCTGCGACAAGCACGTCCACATCGGTATCGGCGATGTGGCGAAGGATGTTTCTAAGATTTTCCATGACAGGCGTCTGGCCGATCAGCGGCAAATTCTCCTGCGCATCTTCGGCTGCTTTCCGCAGCATGCGGTTTTCCAGAACAAGCCGCCGCTTCTCGCTTGCGCGACGCACGCTCTGGACGAGCCGATCGGCTGCGAAGGGCTTGGCGATGAAATCATAGGCGCCGTCCTGGATCGCCTGAACGGCCATGGGAATATCACCGTGGCCGGTCATCAGGATTACCGGCAGGTCGGCATCGACGCTCTGGAGCGTGGCGAAGAGTTGCAGTCCGTCGATCTCCGGCATGCGGATATCGGTGACGACGGGGCCAGCAAAGTCCGCCGACAGATCCGCCAGCGCGGCTTTCGCGCCATCATAGGCGGAAACGGAAAATCCTGCGAGTTCGAGCGTCTGCGCGGTGGCGCGGCGCAGGTCCTCGTCGTCGTCGATCAGCGCAACAGGGGTCGGCGTTTCCATGATCTCAAGCCTTCCTCAGCTGAACGATGAACCGGGTTCCGCTATTGCCGCTTAAAACCTCCATCCGGCCGCCATAGTCGCCGACGATATCCTTGGAGATCACCAGGCCGAGGCCGAGACCGCTTTCCTTCGAGGTATTGAACGGCGTGAACAAGCCCTTCCGAATATCAGGCGGGATGCCGGGACCGTTGTCGTCGACCGTGACCGTTACCATCCCTGCATCGGTGTATGTTCTGACCTCGACGCGACCCTCTCCGGCCTTCGGCGCTACCGCCTCCAGGGCATTCTGAAGCAGATTGATCAGCACCTGCTCGAGACGGATCCGGTTTCCCATCACCTGCAGTTCGGCGGGCGGCAGGTCGATGTCGAGCGTATCCATGCGGCCGGCAAACCGGCTGCGCAACAGCATCACGGCGCCCTCGATGACGTCCTTCAATCCGGTTGGTTCGGCGCTGCCGCGGCCCTTGCGCGCAAAGGTCTTCAATTCATCGGTGATCGAACCTATGCGTTCCGTCAGCGCCGCAATATTTTCGAGATTTTCGCCGGCAGGCGCCGTCTGGCCGCGATCGAGGAAGGTGCGGGCGTTATCGGCATAGGCGCGGATGGTCGCGACCGGCTGGTTGATTTCATGGGCGACGCCGGCGGCCACCTGACCCAGGATGGCCAGCCGGTTGGCCTGCACCAGATCCTGTTGCACTGCCTGCAGCTTCTGTTCCGTGCTCTTGTGGCCGATGATTTCAGCCTGCAGCCGGTCCCGAGCCTGGCTGAGATCCAGCGTCCGCTCGACTACCCGCCGTTCCAGTTCCTCCCGCGCCTGCTGTTCGCTGGAGATCCGCAGGGTGATCATATGGCGGCGGCGCAACAGGAAGGCTGCTCCGGCCAGCAGCGGCAGGAGTATCAGCAATGCCAGCATGCGGGCTTCGCGAATCCCCGCATCGACGGATGACCCCAGCGCCACCAGATGCTGCAAATGCCATCCGGTCGCCGGCACCGACGTTGCGACATCGAGAAACCTGGTTTTCCCTGCATCGCCCGGCATGACGATCTCGACGATATCGAGCCCGTCGCCGAGATTTCGGACCATGTCGAGCGGTAGAGGCTGAAGCGGCGCAGCGCCGAATTGAAGGCTTTCGCGGATCGCCGTCAGCCGGTCTTCGGCGATCCGGCCGATCGTCATGAATCGCCATGACGGGATGCTGGTGATGAGGACAATGCCGCGCTCGTCAACGACGTAGGACGGGGTGCCCGAGGCGTTCCAATCCGCCTCGACGTCGTCGAATTCGACCTTGACCACAACGACGCCCAGCAGGCCATTGCTGCCCGAAATCCGCTGGGAGATATAGAGACCCGGCTTCTTGCTGACCGTGCCGAGCGCGAAGTGCTCGGCCTGTCCTCTTTCGGCCGCCCCCTGAAAATACTCGCGGAAACGATAGTCATTACCGACGAAGCTCGTCGGTTCGCGCCAGTTGCTGGCCGAAACCGCCATGCCGTCCTTGTCGATGACATAGATGACGGCGGCCTTCGTGCCCGCCGTCAGCATTTCCAGCTTCTGACTGAGCCGCTCGAATGTGCCGGCATCGTTTCCCGCTAGAGCCGCGGCGAGAGCCACGTCCTGCGACAGCACGAAGGGAAGCGCTCGGTATTTTTCGAGAACCGTGCGCAGCAAAGCCGCATTCAGCCTCGCATCCATGCGGGCCTGTTCCTCGAGGGCAGCCTCCGCCCGATGGCGGCCGATCTCGCCGCTTACCCACAGGCTGGCCACGACGGCGACAAGGGCGAGCACAGCATAGGCCCACCATGTCCGGCGGATGCGGTGATGCAAGGGTAGAGAAGGCCACAATTTCGGCGACACGGACATGGCAGATTTGTGCATTTTTCTGCACGAAACGCAAACGCATTTGTGCGGATTTCCGCATTTCTTAATTAGTTATCCGTAGTTTGATAAATTTTTTTGTAACGAAATCAATTGTTTGTCTGGTGGCGTAAAACTGGCACGCCGATTGCGAAAGGAATGCCAACAACGGCTGAGCTGTTGGACTTGAAGCGAACGGCTCGGGAGGCCGGAGTTCGTTCCGGACGAGCCATTAGGAGGATATCATGATCGCAGCACCAATCGATGCAGTTGCAGGCAGCAAGGGCAAAAAGCCCTTTTATAGCCATCTTTACGTTCAGGTTCTCGCGGCTATCGCCGCGGGTATCCTGCTCGGCCATTTCTATCCCGAATTCGGTACCCAGTTGAAGCCGCTTGGTGATGCCTTCATCAAGCTCGTCAAGATGATCATCGCCCCGGTCATCTTCCTGACGGTCGCGACCGGCATTGCCGGCATGAGCGACCTGCAGAAGGTCGGCCGCGTCGCAGGCAAGGCGATGCTCTACTTCCTGACCTTCTCGACGGCGGCGCTTATCATCGGCATGATCGTCGCCAATGTCGTCCAGCCCGGGGCCGGCATGAACATCGATCCGGCCTCGCTGGACCCGGCGGCGGTCGCCAGCTACGCCGCAAAGGCGCATGAGCAGAGCGTCGTCGGTTTCCTGACCAACATCATCCCGACGACGATCGTCGGCGCCTTTGCCGATGGCGACATTCTGCAGGTGCTGTTCTTCTCGGTGCTCTTTGGTATCGCGCTCGCGATGGTCGGCGAAAAGAGCGAACCGGTCGTCAACTTCCTCAATGCCCTGACTGCGCCCGTGTTCAAGCTTGTCGCCATCCTGATGAAGGCTGCCCCGATCGGTGCGTTCGGCGCCATGGCATTCACCATCGGCAAGTACGGCGTCGGGTCGATCGCCAACCTCGCCATGCTGATCGGCACCTTCTACCTCACCTCGCTGCTCTTCGTCCTCGTCGTTCTCGGCGCTGTTGCCCGCTACAATGGCTTCTCGATCGTGGCGCTGCTGCGCTACATCAAGGAAGAACTGCTACTGGTCCTCGGCACGTCGTCTTCGGAGGCCGCCCTTCCGGGACTGATGAACAAGATGGAAAAGGCCGGCTGCAAGCGCTCGGTCGTCGGTCTCGTCATCCCGACAGGCTATTCCTTCAATCTTGACGGCACCAACATCTACATGACGCTGGCGGCGCTGTTCATCGCCCAGGCAACCGGCATCCATCTCTCCTGGGGTGACCAGATCCTGCTGCTCTTGGTGGCGATGCTGAGCTCCAAGGGTGCCGCAGGCATCACCGGCGCCGGCTTCATCACGCTTGCCGCGACGCTCTCCGTCGTGCCCTCCGTGCCGGTCGCCGGCATGGCGCTCATCCTCGGCATCGACCGCTTCATGTCGGAATGCCGGGCGCTGACCAACCTCGTCGGCAATGCGGTTGCAACGATCGTCGTGGCGCGTTGGGAAAACGAGCTGGATACGGCGCAGCTTGCTGCGGCGCTGGGTGGCCAGACCGGAGAGGATACTTCGGCTGCCGGGTTGCAGCCGGCCGAATAACCAGCCGGACTGTTCGCAGTCCTAGAATTCTTGCAACGGCCCGTTATCCGACGGGCCGTCCTCTTTTCCGCCTCAGCTGCGATTGTCGCCGAGAAGGCTGTTGTAAACGGCGCCGATCGCGCTCGCTTCCTTCTCCAGCGCGAAATTCGCCCTGACATGCCGCAGCGCATTCTCGCCATGCGCGATCGCCAGAGCGGGTTCTGCGATGTAGGGCGCGATTGCCCGCGTCAGCGCTTCGCCATCGCCGGCGGCGACGACCGAGCCTGTCTCGCCCGTGACGATGAGTTCGGCATAGGCGCCCGCATCCGATGCCACCACCGCGGTGCGCGAAGCCATGGCTTCGAGCGGCGTCAGGCCGAAGCCTTCGTTGCGAGAAGGGGCGACGTAAAGCGTCAGGCGGCGATACCAGACCTTGATGTCAGGCACTTCGCCGAGAAAGAGGATGCGGTCGCTCAGCCCGGCGGCGGCGACATCCGCCTTGAGACTGTCTGCGAATGCCGCGTGCTCCGCGGTCACGCGGCCGGAGACGACGGCCGTCCATTGTGGGTGCTGCGGCAGCAGTTCGATCATCGCCCTGACGAAAAGATCAGTGCCTTTCTGATGGCGCACGCGGCCGAAACAGCCGACCAGATGGCGGCCGGGCAGGCCGGTGGCGGCGATGCCGTCCTCTGCGGTTTCCGGCGGATGGAACAGCGCAAGGTCAACGCCGTGCTGGATGACCGTGTGCGGCACCTCGAGGAACGAGCCGGAACGGTCACTGGTCGCGATGACAGCGTCCATGCGGCGGATCAGCCATTTCGTATAGGCGGTGTGGCGGCGTTGCGCCGCCGAGGTGAAGAGAAGCTTCAGCGGCATGCGCGTGAGATGGCGAAGCAGGATGCCGACGGCCATCTCGTTGTTGCGGCGAGCGTGCCAGATACGCCGGCGCCGGCGCGCAGGCGGGCGCCAGAGGCCGAGGAGCTGCCGCCATTTAAGTTTCGGCAGGTCCTCCGGCAGGCCGGGACCGAGTGTCGCGATCTTGATGCCGAGCCGGATCTGGCACGGGATGAGCTGGACGATGGTCGACGTGACGCCGGAGAGCCGGCGCTTGAAATTAGGCGCGATGATCTCGACGTCACGAATATCCGGCAAGGGAGGGGTCTCGCGGCTGGCGGGCGATCAGCCCCAGGAAACCTGAAGGATCTCGTAGGCCTTGGAGCCACCCGGCGCGTTGACCTCGATGGAATCGCCGACTTCCTTGCCGATCAGCGCTCGGGCGATCGGCGAAGAGATGGAGATGCGGCCAGCCTTGACGTCGGCTTCCTGGTCGCCAACGATCTGGTAGGTCTTTTCTTCCTCGGTGTCCTCGTCGACGAGCTTCACCTTGGCGCCGAACTTGATCTTGTCGCCCGACATCTTGGTGAGGTCGATGACCTCGGCGCGCGCCGTCAGGTCTTCCAGCTCGCTGATGCGGCCTTCATTGTGGCTCTGGGCTTCCTTGGCGGCGTGGTATTCGGCGTTTTCGGAAAGGTCGCCATGGGCACGGGCTTCGGCGATCGCCTCGATGATTCGCGGGCGCTCCTCCTGCTGGCGCCAGCGCAGCTCTTCCTGCAGCTTGACGAAACCGCCCTGTGTCATCGGTACCTTTTCAACCATTTTTCTGTCCTTCAATCCTTGTATCCGCACAATCAGCGGCGAACACAAAAGAAAACAGGTCCCGAAGGGGAGCTTCGGAACCGTGCCACAATCTTAGTCGGACGCTTATAGCAGATCGCCAAGGCCGATTTCCAGAAAATTCGCATGAAAGAAACGCGGCCCGCCCCAACATCAGGTGATGCGCCTCAAAATTGTGCAGGAGGCGGATGGTCCGGCCCATCCTTGGCCGGTGGGCGGTCCGACCATGGCTCTATCGTGAAGCTTCCCTGCCGCGGCAGGTTCGGGGACAGATTTCCGCGATCGATCACCGACTGGTGGATGACCGCACCGTCAGGAATGAAACGGCGATCCTGGAGCGGCAGGTAGATCCCTTCCCTGTTGCCGCGCTTGCGCCAGGAGGTTTCGGGCACGCGGCGGGGAATATATTCGAGAAGCCGCCATCCGGCGGTCATCGAATGGTGCGGATTGGCTTGCGCGTTCGGGGCCACGTAGTTCTGGATCGGCCTGCTGTTGTTCCCGAGCACGACTGCCTTGACCGTCTGGTCGATATAGTCGAGGCCGGTCTGCTTGGTTTCACTGATCATCCATTCGAGCGGGATCTTGATGATGCCGCTTTCCTTTTCCGGGTAGCCGCCGCCGACGTCGCCGTGGACGCCGGCAAACCAGACTTCCTTGACGTTCTGCGGCACCGGCTCCTTCGGCCGGAATGGCCCGCCCCAATATTCCTGCCCCGGCGTCCAGGGGATCAGGTTGAACATCGTCCGCCGCTCGTCGATCGCCATGGCATGGCGCACCCATTCGACGCTCGGATTCTTCCTGGTGAAGGGCAGGGTCCTTAGCTGCGGCAGCCATTTGCCCATCTCGATCACCGAGGCTACGGTATCGAAAAGCCCGAGCAGCTTGATCTTCGGCCGGTAGGTCTTCAGCGTCCTTTCATAGAGCCGCATGCTGGAAAAGGCCGATGGAGCATCATCGTCGGTCGCGCCGGCGAAGCCGCCGGCCTTCGCTTCGTTGTCGGAGATGCCCTTGTAGGTCCTGTAGGCATAATCGATGAGATTGACATGGTGCCGGCTGACGATGCCCAGCGCATGAATGAAGCCGGCGAGAACCCGGGCGCCATAGGCGCCGCGGCTGAAGCCGAAGATATGGATGCGGTCGCTATCCTCACCGCTGCCGCGTGGCGCGTGCTCATAATTGTCGACGATGAAGCGGTAGGCTTCCTTGACGTTCTGGTCGAGACCCCACCCGGTCGCCAGGCCCCAGACTTCGATGCTCTTGCGATAGGCCCTGGACCAGGCATTGGCCGCGCCAAATGTGCCGACACCGGGATCGTAGTAGACGATTTGCGTCGACGAACGTTTCAGAACGCCGAAAAGCCTGAGGATATTGGTGCGGTCCGCCGCAATCTCATTCGACGTGCCATCGAAGAGGATGACGATATTCTTGCTCATGCTCGCCCCCTGTTTGCGGGAATGCTAACATGATCGCGAAAGATGTACATCGGACGAAGCGCGAAGGCCGCGCCTTGTTTCTCATTCGAATTCGGGACAGGAGCAGGCGCGCGCGCTGCGCCCGCCTGTGGACCGATCTCAGGCGAAGTAGCTTTGCAGCGGCCGCACTTCCAGATTGCCGGCCTTCAGCGCCTTGATCGCTTGGGCGGCGGCCTCGGCGCCTGCCATCGTCGTGTAATAAGGCACCTTCTGCATCAGCGTCGCACGGCGCAACGACTTGGAGTCCGAGATCGCCTTGTTGCCATCGGTCGTGTTGATGACGAGCTGGACCTGGCGGTTGCGGATCGCGTCCTCGATGTGCGGACGGCCTTCCAGCACCTTGTTGATCTTGGTGGCGGTGATGCCGTTTTCGGCGAGGAAGCGGGCGGTGCCGCCGGTCGCCAGCACCTTGAATCCCTGTTCGACGAGGATGCGAATCGCCGGGAGAACGCGCGGCTTGTCGGCGTCGCGCACGGAGACGAAGACCGTGCCGTCACGCGGGAGCTCGACGCCGGCGCCAAGCTGCGACTTGGCGAAGGCCAGCGCAAAATCGGTATCGAGGCCGATGACTTCGCCGGTCGAGCGCATTTCCGGGCCGAGCAGCGTGTCGACGCCGGGGAAGCGGGCGAAGGGGAAGACGGCTTCCTTGACGGCAATGTGCTTCAGCTTGCGCGGATCGGGCTTTTCACCATAGGCGGCGAAGGTGGCGTCGAGTTTCTCGCCGGCCATGACGCGGGCGGCGATCTTGGCGATCGGCGCGCCGATGGTCTTGGCGACGAAGGGCACGGTGCGCGAGGCGCGCGGATTGACTTCGAGAACGTAGACGGTGCCGTCCTTGATGGCGAACTGGACGTTCATCAGGCCGCCGACATTGAGCGCCTTGGCCATAGCCTTGGCTTGGCGTTCGAGTTCGTCGAGCAGTTCGACCGACAGCGAGCGCGGCGGCAGCGAGCAGGCGCTGTCGCCGGAATGGATGCCGGCTTCCTCGATGTGCTCCATGATGCCGGCGACATAGACGTCGGTGCCGTCTGAGAGGCAGTCGACATCGACTTCGATGGCGTTGCTGAGATAGCTGTCGAAGAGCAGCGGGTTCTTGCCGAGCAGGGTGTTGATCTGGCCGGTCTTGTCGTTGGGATAGCGCTGCTTGATATCCTCAGGTACCAGTTCAGGCACGGTATCGAGCAGGTAGCTCTGCAGCTGGCCTTCCGAATGCAGGATCTGCATGGCGCGGCCGCCGAGCACGTAAGAGGGACGCACGACCAGCGGGAAGCCGATTTCGGTGGCGACCATGCGGGCCTGCTCGACCGAATAGGCGATGCCGTTGTTCGGCTGGTTGAGGTCGAGCTTCATCAGCAGCTTCTGGAAGCGGTCGCGGTCCTCGGCAAGGTCGATCATGTCGGGCGCGGTACCGAGGATCGGGATGCCGTTCTTTTCCAGCGCCTCGGCAAGCTTCAGCGGCGTCTGGCCGCCGAACTGGACGATGACGCCGACGACCTCACCCTTTTCCTGTTCTGCCCGCAGGATCTCGATCACGTCTTCGGCCGTTAGCGGCTCGAAATAGAGGCGGTCCGACGTGTCGTAGTCGGTCGAGACGGTTTCCGGGTTGCAGTTGATCATGATCGCTTCATAACCCGCATCCTTCAACGCGAAGGCGGCATGGCAGCAGCAATAATCGAACTCGATGCCCTGACCGATGCGGTTCGGGCCGCCGCCGAGGATGACGACTTTCTTGCGGTCGGAAATCTCGGCCTCCGAGCGGGCGGCGCCGACGAAGGGCGTCTCGTAGGTCGAATACATGTAGGCCGTCGGCGAGGCGAATTCGGCCGCACAGGTGTCGATGCGCTTGAAGACGGGGCGGACGTTCAGGCTGTTGCGGAATTCGGCGACTTCCTTCGGGCGCTTGCCGGTCAGCGTCGCCAGGCGCGCGTCGGAAAAGCCCATGGCCTTCAGCATGCGCAGGTTGGCGGCATCCTGCGGCAGGCCCTGCTCGCGAATACGGGCCTCCATCTCGACGATCGCCTTCAGCTCGGCGATGAACCAGGGGTCGATCTTGCAGCCTTCGTGGACTTCGGCTTCGCTCATGCCCTGGCGCAGCGCCTGGGCGACCATGCGGAGCCGATCGGGCGTCGGTGTGCCGATTGCAGCGCGGATGGCGTTCTGGCTGGATTCGCCCTCTTCATAGCCGGGGATCTCGATTTCGTCGAGGCCGGTCAGGCCGGTTTCCAAGCCACGCAGCGCCTTCTGCAGCGATTCGGCGAAGGTGCGGCCGATTGCCATGACTTCGCCGACCGACTTCATCGCGGTCGTCAGCACCGGCGAGGCGCCGGGGAATTTCTCGAAGGCGAAACGTGGGATCTTGGTGACGACGTAGTCGATCGACGGTTCGAAGGAGGCAGGCGTTGCGCCACCGGTGATGTCGTTTTCCAGTTCGTCGAGCGTATAGCCGATCGCGAGCTTGGCGGCGATCTTGGCGATCGGGAAGCCTGTGGCCTTGGAGGCGAGCGCCGACGAGCGCGAGACGCGCGGGTTCATTTCGATGACGACGAGGCGGCCGTCCTTCGGATTGACGGCGAACTGGACGTTCGAGCCGCCGGTCTCGACCCCGATCTCGCGCAGCACCGCGATCGAGGCGTTGCGCATGATCTGGTATTCCTTGTCGGTCAGCGTCAGCGCCGGGGCGACGGTGATCGAATCGCCGGTGTGGACGCCCATCGGGTCGATGTTTTCGATCGAGCAGATGATGATGCAGTTGTCCGCCTTGTCGCGGACGACCTCCATTTCATATTCCTTCCAGCCGAGCACCGATTCCTCGACCAGCACTTCGGTGGTCGGCGAGGCATCGAGACCACCGCCGACAATCTCGAAGAATTCCGAGCGATTGTAGGCGATGCCGCCGCCGGTGCCGCCGAGCGTGAAGGAGGGGCGGATGATGGCGGGCAGGCCGACATGGTCGATCGCCTGGGCAGCAATCGCCATGGCATGGCTCATGTAACGCTGTTTGCGGTCGCTTTCGCCGAGGTTCCACTGGTTTTCCAGCTCGTCCAGCGCCGTGTCGAGGGCGGGGCCGGAAAGGCTTTCACGCAGCTTGACGCGTTCGGCCTCGTGCGTCTTGCGGTCGAGGTCCTTGATGTCGGTGGCGTTCGCCAGCATGGAGCGCGGGGTTTCCAGCCCGATACGGGCCATCGCCTCGCGGAACAGCGCGCGGTCCTCGGCCATGTCGATGGCGGCGGGCTTGGCGCCGATCATCTCGACATTGTAGCGGTCGAGCACGCCCATGCGCTTCAGCGAAAGCGCGGTGTTCAGCGCCGTCTGGCCGCCCATGGTCGGCAGCAGCGCATCCGGGCGCTCCTTGGCGATGATCTTGGCGACGACTTCGGGGGTGATCGGCTCGACATAGGTGGCGTCGGCAAGACCCGGATCGGTCATGATCGTCGCCGGGTTGGAGTTGACGAGGATGACGCGGTAGCCTTCCTCCTTCAGCGCCTTGCAGGCCTGGGTGCCGGAATAGTCGAACTCGCAAGCCTGGCCGATGACGATCGGTCCCGCGCCGATGATGAGGATCGATTTGATATCTTGGCGCTTCGGCATGAGTGCTTCCGTTTTCTGGCTGCGCAGAAAGCCGGCCAGGGTGGGAGATCACCGGGTCGGGTCGCGCATGCTGGGTCTTTTCAGGCTAGAAGCGGCTTATAGGCAAATGTATTTGCAAACGGAACCCCATAAATCGCGGAATCGACACGAATCCAACACGGCGCGAAGGGCTACTTCTCGTCAGACACGACCAGCACCTGGATTTCGCCGTCACCCGCCGGATTGGTGAGGGCGTCGGGCGCTTCCTCAAGTCCGATCCGTCTGGATTCGGCGGCTCAACCATGATCCTGTCACAGGAAGAGATCCAGTGGTGCGTCCGTGGGTGAAATGTTCAATCATGCGGGTCTGCCCGCTGATTTACGGGAACAATATCATGCCCGTAAAAGTTCGCGGCTGAGAAAAAACTGGAGACTGTGATGGTAGATCCTAAAGACAAAGAACCGGCAGAAGGCTCGCGGGAGACAGTGGATAAGGAGTTGGCGCGCCAAGAGGAGGGAAAGTGGCCAGGCATCGCCCACAAAGGCGCCGGACAGAAAGGACCACCGCAACCACGCTCAACGAACAAGTGAGGCCGCCGAGACGTTTGTTTTCGGTGCGAATGAAGTCGCTGGAATTCCGGCCGCCGACGGATATATAGATTGCTTGAGTGCAAGCAGGGGCATTGCCGGGGAGAGCGAAGATGGAATGGAGAGGCCGGCGTCAGTCCGACAATATCGAGGATCGCCGCGGCGATCCGACCGGCGGCGGTTTCGGCCGCGGCGGCGGCTTTAATTTCCCCTCCGGCGGTGGCGTTCGCCGGGCCGGCGGTGGCCTCAGCATCGGCACGATCATCTTCCTCGTCGTCATCTATTTTATCTTCAAGGCGATGGGTATCGACCTGATGCAGGTGCTCGATACCGGCGGCACGACGAGCGGTCCCGGCTACGAGCAGAGCCAGTCCGGCGGCACGCGCACGCCTGCCAATGACGAGATGACCGCCTTCATGCGCACCGTTCTTGCCGAGACCGAAGATACCTGGCAGGGCATTTTCCAGGCGCAGGGCCAGAATTACGAGGAGCCACGCCTCGTGCTGTTCTCGGGCTCGACGGCTTCGGCCTGCGGCTCGGCATCGGCGGCAACAGGTCCGTTCTACTGCCCGAGCGACCACAAGGTCTATCTCGACACCGAGTTCTTCCGGGAGCTTTCCGACCGGTTCGGCGCGTCGGGCGATTTTGCCGAGGCCTATGTCGTTGCCCACGAGGTCGGCCATCACGTGCAGAACTTGCTCGGCATCCTGCCGAAGTTCAACCAGGCCCGCCAGCGCATGAGCGAGGCCGAGGCCAACAAGATGTCCGTGCGCGTCGAGCTGCAGGCCGACTGCTTCGCCGGCATCTGGGGCAAATATACCCAGCAGAAGGGCCTGCTGGAGTCCGGCGACTTGGAGGAGGCGCTGAACGCCGCCCAGCAGATCGGCGACGATACGCTGCAGAAGCGGTCACAGGGTTACGTCGTCCCGGAAAGCTTCAACCACGGCACCTCGGAGCAGCGCGTCAGATGGTTCAAGCGTGGCTTCGACAGCGGCCAGTTGTCGGCCTGCGATACGTTCTCCGGGCCGATTTAGGAGTGGAGAGGAAGGGCGCATGGCACAACACTCATCGCGGCCCTCCCGATCCGTCCTTATTTCTCGCTGTCCATATGCTGCAGCATGTGTTCGGGATAACGCCCACCCGCGGCCGCATCTTTCGGCACGGCGCGTTCGATGATGGCGAAATCTTGCGGTGAAAGATCGACGGCGCGTGAGCCGAGCGCCTCCGTCAATCGATCGCGGCGGCGAGCGCCGATGATCGGGACGATATCCTTGCCCTTGGCGGCAACCCAGGCGATGGCGATCTGGGCGACAGACACGCTCTTTGCCTCGGCAATCTCACGCAGCTTCTCCACCAGAGCGAGGTTCTGCTCGATATTGCCTTCCTGGAAGCGCGGGCTGTAGGCGCGGAAATCGCCGGCCGTCCCACCGTGGCCCTTTTGCCAGTGGCCGCTGATCAGGCCGCGCGAGAGCACGCCGTAAGCGGTGATCGAGATGCCGAGTTCGCGTGTCGTCGGCAGGATCTTCTCCTCAATGCCGCGCGAGATCAGCGAATATTCGATCTGCAGGTCGACGATCGGGGCGACAGCGGCGGCGCGACGGATGGTATCGGCGCCGACTTCCGACAAGCCGATATGCCTGACATAACCCGCCTTGACCATGTCGGCGATGGCACCGACCGTGTCTTCGATCGGCACGTTCGGATCGAGGCGGGCAGGACGATAGATGTCGATATAGTCGACGCCGAGGCGCTGCAGCGTATAGCTGAGGAAGTTCTTCACCGCGACCGGGCGGGCGTCAATGCCGTTCCAGCAGCCGACGGGATCGCGCAAGCCGCCGAACTTGACGCTGATGACGGCGTTTTCGCGCCTGCGGCCCTTCAATGCCTCGCCGATTAGCATTTCGTTATGGCCCATGCCGTAGAAATCGCCGGTGTCGAGCAGGTTGATGCCGGCATCGAGGGCGGCATGGATCGTCGCGATGCTTTCTGCGCGATCGGACGGGCCGTACATGCCCGACATACCCATGCAGCCGAGGCTGATGGCCGAGACATCGGGTCCGGTCTTTCCCAAACGATAGGTCTGCATTGTCTTCTCCATCTTCTGCGCCGCGGCGCGATCGCATATCCGCGCCGGGCGTCGTCATCGATGCTGCCGTTCTACCGCTTTCGCATTCGGGCGATAATCGGAGAGTATCAAACAGGCTGTGCGGGGGAATGCACAATGACCGGTCTCTCTTGTGATCTGGATGCCGTCGCGGCGATTGCAAGAGAACGCGTTGCCCGACGATCCGCTGGGCGGCTCTCGATTTTCTGAAGCTGGAACGGCAGCGCGCGCCCTCCGGTTGAGATCTCTCATAAATTCCCGTACAGCATTATCAAAAGCTTTGAAATGTTCACGGATTGTTTCGGTTTCTTTTCTGAGCTATGTCACTTTCTCGGCGACGAGATCGTCTTTTCAGGACCAACCGCTGTAGAGATGCCTCATGCTTGACCCGAAATTTGTTCGCCGCGGCCTTTTCCTGGTCTTCATCATCCTTTTCCTCGACATTATCGGCATCGCCATCATCATGCCGGTGCTGCCCGCCTATCTGGAGCAACTGACCGGCGGCAGCGTCAGCGATGCGGCGATCGACGGCGGGTGGCTGATGCTCGTCTATGCCGGCATGCAATTCCTGTTCGCGCCGCTGCTCGGAAACCTGTCCGACCGTTTCGGCCGCCGGCCGATCCTTTTGCTTTCGGTGCTGACCTTCGCGATCGACAATTTCATCTGCGGCATCGCCACCAGCTTCTGGATGCTGTTCGTCGGCCGCGTGCTTGCCGGCATCAGCGGCGGCAGCTTCGCCACCTGCTCGGCCTATATCGCCGACATCAGCACGGAGGAGAACCGGGCGAAGAATTTCGGGCTGATCGGCATCGCCTTCGGCGTCGGCTTCACCATCGGCCCCGTCGTTGGCGGTGTCCTCGGCGAATTCGGCCCCCGTGTGCCATTCCTCGGCGCGGCTGCGCTGTCGCTTGTCAATTTCATCGCCGCCTGCTTCCTTTTGCCCGAAACGCTGGAGGCGAAGAACCGCCGCCGGTTCGAATGGAAACGCGCCAATCCGCTCGGCGCGTTGCGCCAGATGCGCCATTATCCCGGCATCGGCTGGGTCAGCCTCGTCATGTTCCTATTCTTCCTGGCGCATGCCGTCTATCCCTCGGTCTGGTCGTTCGTCTCAACCTATCGCTACGGTTGGAGCGAGGGACAGATCGGCCTGTCGCTCGGCATTTACGGCATCGGCGCCGCGACCGTCATGGGGCTGGTTCTGCCGCGGATCGTGCCGGTGCTCGGCGAGTGGAAGACCGCTCTTCTCGGCATCTGCTTTTCAGCTGCAGGATTGACCGGCTATGCCTTCGCCTGGGAGGGCTGGGTGGTTTACGTTGTCATCGTCGCGACCGTCATCGAAAACGTCGCCGACCCGCCGCTGCGCAGCATCGCCGCCGGCATGGTGCCGCCGTCGGCGCAGGGCGAGCTGCAGGGCGCGCTGACCAGTCTCAGCAGCATCACCACCATTGTCGGGCCACTGATCTTCACGCAGATGTTTTCCTACTTCACGCGGCCCGAGGCGCCTGTCACTTTTGCCGGCGCGCCGTATCTCACGGCCGCCGTGCTCATCCTTCTGGCCGCCGGGGTATTCCTCACAAGGGTTCGGGTGAGGGAGCCGGCCGAGGCGCTGGAAGCCACGGGCTGACCGATCAGAAATGGTGATGCGATGATGAATTTTTCATCATCTGCCTCATTTGGGGTAGTTCTTTGCAGGGCTTTGATCTAAGCCCGGATGGTATTTCGCCGCAAGTTGCGGCGACGCATATTTCAATCACAGGACTGGTGTCATGGACACGCCGATCGACGCGCGCAGGCTTGCGCCGACAACCGATAATCGTTGGGGCGCACATTTCCGCGCCACGCTGGCGCTCGGCGTTCCGCTGATCGGCGCGCAGCTTGCCCAGCTCGGCATCAACACCACCGACGTGATGATCGTCGGCCGCCTCGGCGCCGAGCATCTGGCGGCAATGGTGCTTGCGGCGCAGTTCCTGTTCACGATCCTGATCTTCGGCTCGGGCTTTGCCATCGCCGTCATTCCAATGGTGGCACAGGCCTATGGCCGCGGCGACCTCGTCTCGGTGCGCCGGTCGCTGCGCATGGGTCTGTGGGTGGTGATCGCATACTGGGTGATCATGCAGCCGGCCTTCTTCAATTCGGAGCAGATCCTCCTTTTCGCACAGCAGAAGCCCGAGGTGGCCAAGCTCGCTCACGGCTACATCATGATCGGCCAGTTCGGCGTGCTGCCGGCACTGCTTTTCAATGTCATGCGCGCGCTGGTCAGCGCCATCGGCAAGGCGGGCATCATCCTCAACGTCACCATCGCCACGCTGGTGATGAATGCGATTTTCGCCTATATGCTCGTGCTCGGCCATTTCGGCTTTCCGGCGATGGGGCTCGAAGGTGCGGCGATCGTTTCGGTCGCCGTGCAGACAGCCGGCTTCCTGTTCATCCTGGCTTTCGTGCAGCGGCGGGAAGAGACGCGCCGCTACGAGATCTTCGTGCGGTTCTGGAAGCCCGACTGGCATGCGCTGCTGGAGGTCATCCGGCTCGGTTTCCCGATCAGCGTCACCATCCTCGCCGAAGTCAGCCTGTTCACGGTGGCTTCGCTCTTGATGGGCTATATCGGCACCATCGAGCTCGCCGCCCACGGCATTGCCCTGCAATGGGCCTCGATCGCCTTCATGATCCCGCTCGGCCTCAGCCAAGCGGCGACGGTGCGCGTCGGCGTCGCGCATGGGCAGGGCGATTATCAAGGGCTGGTGCGCGGTTCGATCACGGTGCTCATCCTCGCCTGCGCCATTTCGGCGGTCGGCAGCGTGCTCTTTGCCACCATGCCACAATTCCTCGGCAGCTGGTTCCTCGACGTCAACTCGCCCGAAGCGCCTAGGGTGCTTGCCTATGCCGGGCCGCTGATCGTCGTTGCCGGACTTTTCCAGCTCGTCGACGGGCTGCAGGTGATTGCCAATGGATTGCTGCGCGGCCTCAAGGACGCACGCGTGCCGATGGTCATGGCGTTGATCGCCTACTGGCCGATCGGCTTCTTCCTCGCCTGGGCCTTTGCCTTCCCGCTGGGTTTCGGTGGCATCGGCATCTGGTTCGGCTTCCTCGTCGGACTGGCGGCCGCCGCCGTCATGCTCTGCGCGCGCTTCTACCTTCTTCTTCGCCGGGAGGCGGAACTGGCCCACGCCTGAGCCGGCCGCCTCTGCGGTCAGGCCGCGACAGGCTTGTAGCCTGCGATATCTGCACGAATGCCGAGACACGCAAACATTTCCTGCGGATCGAAATTGGCGGCCTTGTGAGCCGCAGCGACGGCGGCCCGCGCGCGTTCGACGACCTCTGTATTTTCCCATTCGGCAATCGTGACGAAATTGAATTCGCCCGGACCGGCGACCTGCTCCAGCACCCTGTGATCGATGAAACCGTCCTGCGCTTCCAGCAGCTTGTGGGTCATCATCACTCTGACGAGAAATTCTTCTCGCGCCGCCGCCGGCACGATGAACTTGTCTACTCGAAAGAAAGCTCCGTTCATCCAGTTTTCTCCTGCATCAGATGTCTGCAGGCAGATCTGTAATTCCTCAAGTTAAGCTGATGTCAAGAGGCGGATAAAGAAAAAGGCCCGGCCGCTGCATAATTCCTCAAATCGGAATCGATTTAAGGAATTATGTAGCAATTCAAAGTGTTACAGCGTCCTTTGCGCTGAAAAGACGCGCGGCGCTGTAAGCGGGCCCATCGGAAATCGGTGTTGCTTGAAATCAGCGTTCGGCGAGCGCCGGTTCGCCCTTCTTCTCGCGCACCATGTTGATGAAGCGGCGGAAGAGATAGTGGCTGTCCTGCGGGCCGGGAGAGGCTTCCGGGTGGTGCTGGACCGAGAAGACCTGCTTGCCGAGGACGCGCAGGCCGCAATTGGTGCCGTCGAAAAGTGAAATATGAGTCTCTTCAACGCCATCGGGCAGCGACTTCGAGTCTACCGCGAAGCCGTGGTTCATCGAGACGATCTCGACCTTTCCTGTGGTATGGTCCTTGACGGGATGGTTGGCGCCATGATGGCCCTGATGCATTTTCTCGGTCTTCGCGCCGAGTGCGAGCCCCAGCATCTGGTGGCCGAGGCAGATGCCGAAGACCGGGATATCGGTCTTAACAAGCGTCTTGATCACGGGCACGGCATATTCGCCGGTTGCCGCCGGATCGCCCGGGCCGTTCGACAGGAAGATGCCGTCCGGCTGCATGGCGAGCACATCTTCGGCGCTCGTTGCGGCCGGCACGACCGTCACTTTGCAGCCGAGGCCGGCAAACAGGCGTAGGATGTTGCGCTTGACGCCGTAATCCAGGCAGACGACGTGGTATTTCGCGTCCGTCGCCTTGAGTTCACCGTAACCTTCATTCCACACCCACGGCGTTTCGACCCATTGCGAGGACTGGCCGGACGAGGCGATCTTGGCAAGGTCGAGACCTTCGAGGCCGCTCCAGGCTTTGGCTTCGGCCTTCAGCGTCTCGATGTCGAAGACGCCGTTCGGGTCGTGGGCGATCACCGCGTTCGGAGCGCCGTTCTCGCGGATCCAAGCGGTCAGCGCGCGCGTGTCGATGCCGCAGAGACCGATGACGCCGCGGGCCTTCAGCCATTGGTCGAGGTGCTTGGCGGCGCGGTAGTTCGAGGGGTCCGTGATGTCGGCCTTGAAGATGACGCCGACGGCGCCATGGCGGGCGGCAGGAGTCAGATCCTCGATGTCTTCATCATTGGTGCCGATATTGCCGATATGCGGGAAGGTGAAGGTGACGATCTGGCCGAGATAGGAAGGGTCCGTCAGGATCTCCTCGTAGCCTGTCAGCGCGGTGTTGAAAACCACTTCGGCCGGCACCTTGCCGGTGGCGCCGATGCCCTTGCCTTCGATGACCGTGCCGTCGGCAAGAACGAGCAGGGCGGTCGGCTTTTCGATTGTCCAGGGTGCTGTCGCGGTCATCTTCATCCCATTTCCGGCAGGCGGGCGCGTTGCCGCGGCTCGCCGCCTTTTGATCTCGCAGGCGTGTGGACGCGGCAATGCCGCGCGCTTCAGGCCTGATCACGAATTTTGGTGCAGGTGGCGGTAAATAGCCACGCAATCGCTTAGCGTCAATCTTTGTAGCCGAGATTGCCGCCGTTTTCCTGCGCTTTATCGCGCCGACCGCGCAATTTATTTGATCCCCCGCATCAGCCTGGTTTATGAAGCGGCATCAAAACAGGAGTGAAGACCATGCTGCGCGATCAACTCGCCACCCAGCTGAAAGAGGCGATGAAGGCCAAGAATGCGGAGCGGCTTTCCACCGTCCGGCTGATTCAGGCCGCGGTCAAGGACCGGGATATCGCCAATCGCGGCATCGGCAAGGAGCAGGCGAGCGACGACGAGATCCTGCAGATTCTCGCCAAGATGGTGAAGCAGCGCGACGAATCGGCCAAGATCTACGAGGAGAATTCCCGGCCGGAGCTTGCCGCCAAGGAGCGCGCGGAAATCACCGTCATCCAGGATTTCATGCCGAAGCAACTTTCGGACAGTGAAGTGCGCGCCAACGTGTCGGCGATCATCGCCGAGACGGGTGCCGCGGGCGCCAAGGACATGGGCAAGGTGATGGCGGCGCTGAAGGAGCGTTATGCCGGCCAGATGGATTTCGCCAAGGCGTCGGCGACGGTCAAGGAACTGTTGAACGGATAAGCCTCAGATGGCGCGTCTTGCCTGCGGTTCGTCACGGACCGCAGGCCCGAGCACCGCTTCGGCGGCGGCATCGATGATGGCGAATTTCGCTGCCTGATAATTCCAATATTCGCGGATGAAGTGGGCCGACAGCCAGAAGTCGCCCTTGCGGGAGGGTTCGGTCCAGCCAATGCTCTCCATGGTCGCCGCCTGCATCAGAAGGCGCTTCAGGTGGGTGTTGGAGATCATGAACTGTTCGCGGATTTCCCTGAGCGACAGAGGGCCGAGTACGACGCGGTCGGCCGTCCTTGGAAATTCGGGAAGGCGCGAGATCAGGTAGTCCATCACCAGCCCGCCGGAATTCGCCCAGTTGAAGAGGTTGAAGGTGGCGCCCGGATTGCGGACCGCCTCACTCCCGATGATCGCCCTTGCGATCAGCGGCTGGATCGCTGCCATCATCGCCGAGGGCTCGGCGGCGATCTTATTGGCGCGCTCACCACCGTCGAGACCGTCGAGGATCATCATATGGGCGACGAGCCATCGGGCGAAATGCTGCTCGGCGATTTCGGTGGGCTCGAGGTAGCGTGTGCGCTTATCGGGACCGGGAACCGGTCGCAGGAAGCGATAGGCCAGCATTTCCTGCATGAAGGCCGCGGCCGTGTTGCGGCTGGCAATATCGTTCCTGACTGCAAAATCGATGAAGCGGCCGGAATAGAGGCCGCCGCTCTTCCCGTCGTCGGAATAACCGTAATGAAGCGCGAAGCCGGCATGGGCCATCAGCCAGCGCTGCTGCGCGGCGAAGATCGAGGCGATGCGCGGGCTCTCGCGATAGATGGCGAGCATCTGATCGGCGCAATGAAGGATGGCCGCGAGAAAGCGGTCGTCTGCTGCAAGATTGTCCGCGGTAAAAGCCATTTGGAGAGGTCCAGGGAGTTCGGCGCATCCATCTTTCATGCGAGCGCCGCCTGTCAACGGTTTTGTCAATAAGCGGTTAATTTCAAAAGGAGAGTCGTCGCAAGAGAGCACAAAATTTAAGAAGGCAGGAGCTGGGGGCGCTCCTGCCTTCTTGCTCTTTGCGTCCGCCGGCACGCAGGGCCGAAGCCCAAGCCGGAGGGTATTTGCAAAGGCACCCTTGCGAAGCGGCGCCGGGGGTAGGGATGGTGCTTCGCTCGGGGATCGCTTTGTTGAGATCGAACCTATTGCGGTGCAGCGGCATATTCAAATTACAAAAAAATAATAATTGCCGGAAACGGTGGTTTAAGAGGCGTCGAGGCGGACTGTCGGGAAGTGGCGAGCAGAATGATGAGGCGCAATCATCTGAAGGGGTAATCCATTGTTTCAAAAATATTTTTTCTCACCTCTGTTGGATGCCGCCGCTCTTGCCGAAGCTTTTCTGACGACGGAATTCTGGCTCTGAAGGGACAATAATGTCGCACCCTGTCGCAGGGGGCGATAACGTGTTGTTGATTGGATAATCGGAACCGACGATGACCGCCACATAGCCTGTGAATAGCGGGTTTTCATGACAAGTTTCGTGGCATGGAGCGGAAAAGCAGCTTATATGGAGGTTGGCCAAGAGGTATAAATGCGCTTTTCCAACACCTTTCTCGATGATATCCGCGATCGCGTTCCGATTTCGAACGTGATTTCGCGCCGCGTCAGCTGGGACAAGCGCAAGACCAACGTGTCGCGCGGCGATTACTGGGCCTGCTGCCCGTTCCATGGCGAGAAATCGCCGAGCTTCCATTGCGAGGACCGAAAGGGCCGCTACCACTGCTTCGGCTGCGGCGTCACCGGAGACCATTTCCGCTTCCTGACCGAGCTGGAGGGCCTGAGCTTTCCCGAGGCGGTGCAGCAGATCGCCGATATGGCCGGCGTGCCGATGCCGCTTGCCGACCCTGTGATGGAGAAGCGCGAGAAGGAGCGCGGCTCGCTGATCGACGTCATGGAAATGGCGACACAATTTTTCCAGGATCAGCTGCAGACGGCGAACGGGGCGAGGGCGCGCGCCTATCTGCGCGACCGCGGATTGACGGGGCGCACCATCGAGACCTTCCGTCTCGGCTTTGCGCCTGACAGTCGCAATGCGCTCAAGGAATTCCTCGCCGGCAAGGGTGTCTCCAAGGAGCAGATCGAGGCCTGCGGCCTGGTCGTCCATGAAAACGTGCCGGTTTCCTACGATCGTTTCCGCGACCGCATCATGTTCCCGATCCTTTCGTCGCGGGAAAAGGTGATCGCTTTCGGCGGCCGCGCCATGTCGGCCGATGCGCCGGCGAAATATCTGAACTCCAACGAGACGGAGCTCTTCCACAAGGGCAATGTCCTTTACAATTTCGCCCGCGCGCGGCGCGCGATCCAGGGACCGGGCCGCAGCGACGGTCAGGACGACGATGCGACCGGCACAATCATCGCCGTCGAAGGCTATATGGATGTAATCGCGCTCTATCAGGCGGGCATAGAGAATGCTGTCGCGCCGCTCGGCACGGCGCTCACCGAAAACCAGCTCGAGCTGCTCTGGAAGATGGTGCCGCAGCCGGTGCTCTGCTTCGACGGCGACGGCGCCGGCATCCGCGCTGCCAACCGCGCCGCCGAACTGGCATTGCCGCATCTGAAGCCCGGCCGTTCCGTTCGCTTTGCGCTTCTGCCCGACGGCAAGGATCCCGACGATCTGGTGCGCGATGATGGGCGTGCGCCTTTCGACAAGGTGATGAGCCAGGCAAAGCCGCTCTCCGAGATGCTTTGGAGCCGGGAGATCAATACCGGCAAGTTCGACACGCCCGAGGCGCGCGCCGAGCTCGAGGCGCGGCTGAAGCAATTGGTCGCTGTCATCGCCGACGAGAACGTCCGCCGTCACTACCAGCAGGATATTCGCGATCGGCTGAACGTCTTCTTCCAGCCGCAGTTCCAGAACCGCAATAATGGCGATCGCCGCGGCGGCTTCAACGGCAATGGCAATTACCGGACGGGCCGCGACAATGCGGGCAAGGCCGGGCCAAAAAGCCCGAGCGTCATTTCCGAAAGGCTCGCCCGTTCAGGCCCGGTGCGTGGCCACCAGAACAATACGGCACTGCGGGAAAGCGTGCTGGCGCTGACCGTCGTCAATCACCCCTCGCTGATGATCGACGATTATGACGAGATCGCCGCGATCGAATATGACAGCCGCGAGCTGCAGCGGCTCTGGTCGGCGATGCTGGGGGCGGCCGCGGCTGTCGCCGGCCCGCATCTGACACGCGAATATCTGACCGAAAGGCTGGAATTCGAAGGCTTCGGCCCGCTCATCAAGAGCCTCGACCAGCAGGTGCGCAATGCCCGGCTGTGGATCGCGACCGAGGAGGCGGCGATGGAGGATGCGCGTGAGGGATACCGCCAGGCGCTGGCCTCCCACAAGCGGGCGAAGGCGTTGCGCCGGCAGAAGATCGAGCTCGAGCGCGAAATCGCGCTGGCGACCGAAGCCGGCGACGGCGAGGCGATCGTTCAGCTGATGCGCGCGCAGCAGGAAGTGCATTTCGAAGGGGTGCGCCTAGAGAACCAGGAGGCCATCATCGATGGCTTCGGCGTGCTTTCCGGCCGCGTCAAAGGGGCGGCGAACCACTGATGTCGCTGACCGAACGAAACGAACCGGACTTTTCCGCTTCCGGCGCGCTGTTTTCTTCCGGCCGCTCGCCGCTCGATATCCTCAAGCAGGTCTACGGCTATTCCTCCTTCCGCGGCAAGCAGCAGCAAGTCGTCGAGCATGTGGTTTCCGGCGGCGATGCGGTCGTGCTCTTTCCCACGGGTGCCGGCAAATCGCTGTGCTTCCAGATCCCGGCGCTCTGCCGCGACGGCGTCGGTATCGTCGTTTCGCCGCTAATTGCGCTGATGCGCGATCAGGTGGAGGCGATGAAGCAGCTCGGCATCCGGGCGGCCGCGCTCAATTCGTCGCTGTCGCGCGAGGAGTTCGTCGAGGTTCGCCGCGCGCTTTCGGCAGGCCAGCTCGACCTTCTCTATGTGACGCCCGAGCGCATTCTGACCGATGGTTTCCGCGAGCTGATCGCCAACGAGAAGATCGCGCTGTTTGCCATCGACGAGGCCCATTGCGTCTCGCAATGGGGTCATGATTTCCGGCCGGAATATCGCGCTCTCGGCCGGCTTGGCGAGCAATATCCCGGTGTTCCCAGAGTGGCGCTGACGGCGACGGCCGATCCGCATACGCGCGACGACATCATCGAGCGGCTGGGGCTCGATGCTGCCGAAATCTTCACCACCAGCTTCGACCGACCGAACATTGCCTACGAGATCGTCGAGCGCGACCAGCCGCGCCAGCAACTGCTGAGGTTCCTGTCCGGCCACAAGGGCGACAGCGGCATCGTCTATTGCTTGTCGCGCGCCAAGGTCGAGGATACGGCGGAATGGCTGAACGGCCAGGGCATTCGCGCCCGTGCCTATCATGCCGGCATGGACAGGGCGGTTCGTGACGCCAATCAGGATGCCTTCTTGAAGGAAGAGAATCTTTGCCTGGTCGCCACCGTCGCCTTCGGCATGGGCATCGACAAACCGAACGTGCGTTATGTCGCCCATCTCGACCTGCCGGGCTCGGTCGAAGCCTATTATCAGGAGACAGGCCGCGCCGGCCGCGACGGCCTGCCGTCCGAAGTCTGGATGGCCTATGGCATGGCCGACGTCATCCAGCGCGGCCGGATGATCGACGAGGGCAGCGCCGCCGCGGAGATCAAGCGGGTCGAACGCGCCAAGCTCAACGCATTGCTGGCGATCTGCGAGACCGCCTCCTGCCGCCGTCAGGCAATTCTTGCCCATTTCGGCGAAGCGCATGCCGGACAATGCGGCAATTGCGACACCTGCCTGAAGCCGGTCGAGACCTGGGAGGGCACGGAGGCGGCGATCAAGGCGCTGGCGGCCGTCTACCGCACCGGCGAGCGTTTCGGCGCTGGCCATGTCGTCGATGTCCTGCTCGGCAACGTCAACGAAAAGACCGAACGTTTCGGCCATGCCGAGATGCCGGTCTTCGGCGCCGGCAAGGATATTCCGGCGCGCGCCTGGCAGTCGGTCTTCCGCCAGTTGCTCGCCATGGGGCTGATCCGCGTCGACCACGAGGCTTTCGGGGCGCTGAAGCTGGAGCCGGAGGCGCGCGCCGTCTTCAAGCACGAGCGGCAGGTGTTCTTCCGCAAGGACCGCCCGGCCTCGGAACGGCGCACGAAGAAGGCAGAGCGCAGCGAACGCAAATCGGGACTGTCAGGCGCAGACGGCGGTCTTTTCGAGGCGCTCAGGGCCGAGCGCATGGCGATCGCCAAATCGCTCGGCGTGCCGCCCTATGTCGTCTTCCCCGATACGACGCTGATCGCCTTCGCCACGGAGCGACCTCGCAGCCGCAAGGAGTTGCTCGCCATATCAGGCGTCGGGCAGGCGAAGCTCGAACGTTACGGCGATGCCTTCCTCGAGATCATCCTGGCGCAGGACAACGGCTGAGCGGACCCGTCTGATCCTTGAGATCGGACGAGGGGGCATGGTATTCCTGCTCTTAAGGGAGGAGTGCCGATGGCCCAGAATATCTACGACCGACCGGAATTCTTCGCCGGATACAGCGGCATGAGACGATCCTTGCACGGGCTCGACGGAGCATCGGAGTGGCCGGCGGTGCGCGCGTTGATGCCCGATCTTTCCGGCAAGCGTGTTGTCGATCTCGGCTGCGGCTTCGGCTGGTTTTCGCGTTTTGCCGTGAGCCAGGGTGCTGCAAGCGTGCTTGCGCTCGACATCTCGGAAAAGATGATCGCCAGAGCGAGGGCCGATACGGCTGACGCAGCGATCACCTACGAGATCGCCGATCTCGAGCGTCTCAGACTTGCTCAAGCCTCCTTCGATTTCGCCTATAGCTCGCTGGCGCTGCATTATATCGAGGATTTCGCCGGTCTCGCCGCGACGGTCTATCGCGCGCTTTTGCCGGGATCGCAATTCGTCTTCACCATCGAGCATCCGATCTTCATGGCGCCGACCAATCCCGCCTGGGCAACCGATGCCGAAGGGCGGCGCATCTGGCCGCTCGACCGCTATTCCGTCGAAGGTCCGCGCACCACCGACTGGCTCGCCAAGGGTGTCGTCAAGCAGCATCGCAAGCTCGGCACCACGCTCAACACCTTGATCGCGGCCGGTTTTGCCATTCGCCATGTCGAGGAGTGGAGCCCGAGCGAAGATGAGCTCCAAGACAATCCAGACTGGGCCGAGGAGCTGGACCGGCCGATGTTCCTGCTGATTGCGGTTCAGCGCTGAGAAGACAAACGGGCGGCAATATGCTAACCCGGCGGGCAAACGGAAATCTCCGGGAAAGGCCGTCCATGACCTCGCAATTTCTCTCCCATCTCAGCAACGAGATCTCGGCGCTGAAGGATGCCGGCCTCTACAAATCCGAGCGCGTCATCAGCTCCAAGCAGGCGGGCGAGATCGCGATTTCCACCGGCGAGCGGGTGCTGAATTTCTGCGCCAACAACTATCTCGGCCTTGCCGACAACGAGGAACTGGCCGAGGCCGGCAAGCAAGCGCTCGACCGATACGGCTACGGCATGGCCTCGGTGCGTTTCATCTGCGGTACGCAGGAAGAGCATAAGCAGCTCGAGGCGCGCATCTCCTCCTTCCTCGGCATGGAAGACACGATCCTCTATTCCTCCTGTTTCGACGCCAATGGCGGTCTCTTCGAAACGCTGCTGTCGGAAGAGGACGCAATCATCTCGGACGCGCTGAACCACGCCTCGATCATCGACGGCGTCAGGCTTTCGAAGGCCAAGCGCTTCCGCTACGCCAACAACGACGTGGCGGCACTCGAAGAGGAACTGAAAAAGGCCGAAGGCAGCCGCTTCAAGCTGGTTGCCACCGACGGCGTCTTCTCGATGGACGGAATCATCGCCAATTTGGGCGGTGTCTGCGATCTCGCCGAGAAATACGGTGCGATGGTCATGGTCGATGACAGCCATGCCGTCGGTTTCGTCGGCAAGAACGGTCGCGGCTCTGCCGAACATTGCGGCGTCGAAGGCCGGATCGACATTATCACCGGCACGCTGGGCAAGGCGCTCGGCGGCGCCTCGGGCGGCTATACCTCTGCCAAGGCCGAAGTTGTGGAGTGGCTGCGGCAGCGCTCGCGGCCCTATCTGTTCTCTAACACGCTGGCGCCCGTCATCGCCGCCGCCTCGCTCAAGGTTTTCGACCTTATCGAAAATGGCGATGCCTTGCGCAAGCGCCTTTCCGACAATGCCGATCTGTTCCGCACCGAAATGACCAAGCTCGGCTTCACGCTTGCCGGCGAAGGCCATCCGATTATCCCCGTCATGCTGGGTGATGCCAAGCTCGCCCAGGATATGGCAAGCCTGATGCTGAAGAAGGGGATCTATGTGATCGGCTTCTCCTTCCCCGTCGTGCCGAAAGGCCACGCCCGCATCCGCACGCAAATGTCGGCGGCGCATTCGCGGGCGGATGTGGAGCGGGCAATCGCGGCCTTTGCCGAGGCAGGGCGGGAACTGGGTGTGATTTGAGAAAGGCTTTCCCCTTCTCCCCAGCGGGGAGAAGATGTCCGTCAGGACAGATGAGGGGGCGGAGCGAAGCGACGTTTCGAGCGGCAAGCGAGGAACAACGTAAGGTTTATATGGCGTGCCGTGCCGCCCCCTCATCCGCCCTACGGCACCTTCTCCCCGACGGGGAGAAGAGGGAGTAGCGAAGTCGAGCACCAGAACAAGGGCGGATATTGTCGATGTCGAACATGATGAAGGCGCTGGTCAAAGCGAAACCGGAGGTCGGGCTTTGGATGGAGAATGTGCCTGTGCCTGAGGTCGGGCCGAACGATGTGCTGATCCGGGTGAAGAAATCGGCGATCTGCGGCACCGACGTCCATATCTGGAACTGGGACCAGTGGGCGCAGAAGACCATTCCCGTGCCGATGGTGGTCGGCCATGAATTCTCCGGCGAGATCGCCGAGATCGGCTCGGCGGTCACCCGCTATCATGTCGGCGAGCGGGTCTCCGGCGAGGGGCATATCGTCTGCGGCAAGTGCCGCAACTGCCGGGCGGGCAGGGGGCATCTCTGCCGCAACACGCTCGGCGTCGGCGTCAACCGCCCGGGCTCCTTCGGCGAATTCGTCTGCATTCCCGAAAGCAATGTCGTGCCGATCCCGGATGATATTTCCGACGAGATCGCCGCGATCTTCGATCCGTTCGGCAATGCCGTGCACACCGCGCTTTCCTTCGATCTCGTCGGCGAGGACGTGCTCGTCACCGGCGCCGGGCCGATCGGCATCATGGGCGCGCTCGTCGCCAAGCGATCCGGCGCCCGCAAGGTCGTCATCACCGATATCAATCCCCACCGGCTGGAGTTGGCGCGCAAGCTCGGCATCGACCATGTCGTCGACGCATCGAAGGAAAACCTCGCCGACGTGATGAAGGCGATCGGCATGACGGAGGGATTCGACGTCGGGCTCGAAATGTCGGGGGCCGCACCTGCCTTCCGCGACATGATCGACAAGATGAACAATGGCGGCAAGATCGCCATTCTCGGCATCGCGCCGGCGGGCTTCGAGATCGACTGGAACAAGGTGATCTTCAAGATGCTCAATCTCAAGGGCATCTACGGTCGTGAGATGTTCGAGACCTGGTACAAGATGATCGCCTTCGTCCAGGGCGGCCTCGACCTTGCGCCCATCATCACCCACCGGATCGGCATCGACGATTTTCGCGACGGCTTCGAGGCGATGCGGTCGGGCAACTCCGGCAAGGTTGTCATGGACTGGATGTGAGGGGTCGAACGGTTTTTGCCGCCGGCACAACAGCAAAACCGGCAGAAAATCCTGCGTATAAGACCGCGCGGCGGGCAAAATTCTTGCTGCCCTTGTCTTTTGTTCGCAGCATCTTAAATAAGGGTTCGCAATCGCTGCCGCGGTTCAAAGCCTGTGGATAAGGCTTTTTCCGTATTTTTGTGGGCTTTTTTTCTGGAAAAGCTTGACGAGAACAAAAAATGTGGGAATCACCGTTCGACTTGTTGAATGGTGAACTGGGTCAAGGCGGATCGCGCAACCATGGCCGGAAATCCAAAAGCAAGAAAGCTTTGCTGTCCGGTGCCGGTAATCGTGGTTAATCAGGCTTTAAATGTCATCCCGTTAGGTGGGCAAAGGTGATTCGAGGGCGGCGCGTGCGGCGCGTCAGGCCCTGAGACAGCCCGTTCACCGTAGCGAGATTGGATAGCGTCAGGAAGGCGACGATATAAATGGCAACCAAGGTCAAAGAGAACGAAGACGCGGAAGTCGAACGCGACGGCGCAAGCGACGGCCCTCTTCTCGATCTTTCCGACGACGCGGTCAAGAAGATGATCAAAGCCGCCAAGAAGCGCGGCTATGTGACCATGGACGAGCTCAACGCGGTCCTGCCGTCCGAAGAAGTGACGTCCGAGCAGATCGAAGATACGATGTCGATGCTGTCCGACATGGGCATCAACGTCATCGAAGACGAGGAAGCCGAGGAAGCCGGTGCTTCCGGCGGCAGCGATGACGACGACGCCGGCGGCGAGGAGGAGAGCGAAGGCGGCGAACTCGCGCCTTCGAGCGGCACGGCGCTGGCGACCGCCAAGAAGAAAGAACCGACCGATCGTACCGACGATCCGGTTCGCATGTACCTGCGCGAGATGGGCTCGGTGGAGCTTCTGTCCCGCGAGGGCGAAATCGCGATCGCCAAGCGTATCGAGGCCGGCCGCGAAACGATGATCGCGGGCCTCTGTGAGAGCCCGCTGACCTTCCAGGCACTGATCATCTGGCGCGACGAGCTCAACGAAGGCACGACGTTGCTGCGCGAGATCATCGATCTCGAAACGACCTATTCCGGCCCTGAAGCCAAGGCTGCGCCGCAGTTCCAGAGCCCGGAGAAGATCGAGGCCGATCGCAAGCTCGCAGAAGAGAAGGAAAAGACCCGTCGCGCCCGCTCCGGTGACGACGACATCACCGATGTCGGCGGCGAAGGCCTGCCTCCCGAAGAGGAGGAAGAGGACGAGGACGAATCCAACCTTTCGCTGGCGGCGATGGAGGCCGAGCTTCGCCCGCAGGTGATGGAGACGCTCGATACGATCGCCGAGACTTACAAGAAGCTGCGCAAGCTGCAGGACCAGCAGGTCGAGCAGCGGCTGTCGGCTTCCGGCACGCTGTCCACTGCCCAGGAGCGCCGTTACAAGGAGCTCAAGGATGAGCTCATCAAGGCCGTCAAGTCTCTGTCCTTGAACCAGAACCGCATCGACGCCCTGGTCGAGCAGCTCTACGACATCAACAAGCGCCTCGTTTCCAACGAGGGCCGCCTGCTGCGTCTGGCCGAATCCTATGGCGTCAAGCGTGACTCCTTCCTGGAACAGTACCAGGGCGCCGAGCTCGATCCGAATTGGATGAAGTCGATCGGCAATCTGGCCGCCCGCGGCTGGAAGGAATTCGCCAGGGGCGAAAACACGACGATCCGCGACATTCGCCAGGAAATCCAGAATCTGGCGACCGAGACCGGTATCTCGATCTCGGAATTCCGCCGGATCGTCCATATGGTGCAGAAGGGCGAGCGCGAAGCGCGTATCGCCAAGAAGGAAATGGTCGAAGCGAACCTTCGCCTGGTCATCTCCATCGCCAAGAAATACACGAACCGCGGCCTGCAGTTCCTCGACCTCATTCAGGAAGGCAATATCGGCCTGATGAAAGCGGTCGACAAGTTCGAATACCGCCGCGGTTACAAGTTCTCGACCTATGCGACATGGTGGATCCGTCAGGCGATCACCCGTTCGATCGCCGACCAGGCCCGCACGATCCGCATTCCGGTGCACATGATCGAGACGATCAACAAGATCGTCCGCACGTCGCGCCAGATGCTGCACGAAATCGGCCGCGAGCCGACGCCGGAAGAGCTGGCCGAAAAGCTGGCCATGCCGCTCGAAAAGGTCCGCAAGGTCCTGAAGATCGCCAAGGAGCCGATCTCGCTCGAAACCCCTGTCGGTGACGAAGAGGATTCGCATCTCGGCGATTTCATCGAGGACAAGAACGCGCTGCTGCCGATCGACGCCGCCATCCAGGCGAACCTGCGCGAGACGACCACCCGCGTTCTGGCCTCGCTGACGCCGCGCGAAGAACGTGTTCTGCGCATGCGCTTCGGCATCGGCATGAACACCGACCATACGCTCGAAGAAGTCGGTCAGCAGTTCTCGGTCACTCGCGAACGTATCCGACAGATCGAGGCGAAGGCGCTGCGCAAGCTGAAGCACCCGAGCCGCTCCAGAAAGCTGAGAAGTTTCCTCGACAGCTAAGGCTTCGGCCACGTCGTTCTGATTGGAAAAGCCGGGCTTCGCGCCCGGCTTTTCCTTTTGTGATTAATACCAATGATCCCGGCATCTTTCTTGTCCCTCCAGGCTGACAAGCCTATAATCCGGCCACGGGGGAAGGCATCGATCGCAACCCGCGAGCGAGGGCTGACGTGTGCCTGTGTGAACGAATCCTCCGCTAGATCCGGATAGTTTCAGCCCCGACAGGCCTGAAATCTGAATTCGGATCCACATCAAAGAAATAGAGCATGACGTCGTCCGAAAACGGCTGACACTTTTCGGCGCATGCTCTGGGAGGTGCGACATGACCACTTACATTCTTTTGATCAATTGGACGGATCAGGGCATCCGCAATGTCCGCGACTCGGCAAAACGGCTCGATGCGGCGAAGAAGTTGCTCGCCGGCGTCGGCGGCTCCTTCAACCAGTTCTTTCTGACGATGGGCGGGCACGACATGGTCGCCGTCTGCGAGGCGCCCGATGACGCAGTCATGGCGCATTTTACCCTCTCGCTGGCGATGGGCGGCAATGTCCGCACGGAGACGCTGAAGGCGTTCCCGGAGGCCGCCTACCGGGATCTCATCGGCTCGCTCGGGTAGCTAGAGCCTTTCCGGGTTAGATTGCAGCATTCTGTTGGCTCAAACGGAGTCGGATGATCGACCGGCCGGCGCGCGTCGTAGCCAAGCTCTACGGCCAAGCCGGCCGGTCGATCAGCCGGCCCGTTTCAGCCAACCCGAAGGGCCGGGCATCTTTCCGCCAGGATCAGAGGCGATCGGCTCGGACGTACCTTGGGGTATGCTCGTCGCCAATCGCCTCTGCCCTGACGAAAACCTGCTCCGGCAGAATGCTTCAATCTAACCCGGAAAGGCTCTAGGGCCGGCGATCGTCGATCTTAGATGTTGCGGAGCACTCGCTGCGCTGGCAGTGTTGCGGCGTGCTTCAATTTCCGCGGCAGGCTCCGGCCCGACTTTTCGGCAAGCTCATGATGAAAGCGCTCCTCAGTTTCATGATCGTCATCGATCGTCCGACAGCCGCTTCCTGACCGATGGAACTGGCGGCGGGCAAATGGGATGACGGGATCCAGCGGGGCGCTGCGGCGTCGTTCGCGCTGCATGCCATCGCGATCCTGCTCCTGCTGCTGCTGTTGCCGAAGGCCGAGCCGCCGCTGCCATCGCCGGATGACGGCCTCTCAGTGGAGATCGTCCCGCAGGCTATGGAATCGCTGAACATGCCCGAGCCAACCAAGGCGCCTTCGCCGGAACAGGCCAAGCCTGAGGCCGCAGAGCCTGAAGCCGAGGCGGCTGCGCCCATTTCGAATAATCCGCCTGCTGCGGCAATGCCTACTGTGGCACCGATTACTCCGCCGACGCCAAAGCCGGCGGAATTCGTCGAGGCAAGGCAGCTGTTTTCCGACAAGGTCCTTGCCGATCCGCGCAGTCGCCGCGCCCGCGAGGCACTGCGTGGCCTTGCCGGCGGCGAGCGCAATCTGCAGCTCTGTGATCTCGAGGCGCTGGAGCAGGTGCGCCGGGCGCAGCCGGCCATGGCGCCGGATGCGCTTGCGCCCTATGCGATGGCGGCGGAGCAGGTCAGCGGCAACAATGTCGAGGTGAATGGCGGCGCCTTCCGTAGCAAACGGAAGTGGTACAACATCAAATTCAAATGTGAGCTTGATACCGTCTCCGGCAAGGTCGTGTCCTTCGCCTTCCTCGTCGGCGATGCCATTCCGCAAGATGAATGGCAGGAGCACAATCTGGTGGCCGACGATGGAGCGGCCGACCAATAGCCCTCATCGCTGCTCGATCACGCGGTTTTTTTCTTTTGTGGCTTGATGCTGCCGGCTTTAGAGGCCACATCGCTGCTGTGACAGAAGAAGACGTAGAACCGGCGGAAACGCAGCACGAAACGGGAAAGCAGCGGCCTGAAATCCGCTGGGGCGTCGTCGCGTCCGTTGTTGCGCATATTCCTATCCTTGCTCTTCTGATTTTCGGGCTGCCGACGATCGAGCCGAAGCCTGTTGAAGACGAGAGCGTGAAGGTGGAGCTCGTTCCGCCGCCGGAGGACAAGAAACCGGAGCCCAAGGAAAAACCACCGGAGCCGAAGCCGCCGGAAGAGGCCAAGAAGGAACCACCTCCGCCTCCGCCGCCTCCACCACCGCCACCACCGGCCGGCAAGACTCCCGAGCAAGCCAAGCCGAAGCCTATGCCGACTCTGAGCCCTGTCATCGAGTTTGGCGACAGAAATAGCGGCCCCGAAAAGTCGTTGGCGGGAAACTCTCCTCAGGGCGAAACCAAACCCGCAACAACTCCGCCGCGGCACGATGCCGAACCGGCGCAGATGCCGACAAAGGCTGCTGCAGAAAAACCAAAAACTGAGGAGCCTCCTTCAAAGCCGGTGCCGGACGATGTGAAGCTTCCTGAGGTCGCGACGACTGAGGTTTCCCCAGAGCGTAATGGGCCGCCGACAGGCGTCTCTGGCGAAGCCAATACAAGTATCGAGCGGGCCAAGCCGCCGGAGCAGCAGACCGCTGAGAAACCGAAAGTGATAGCTAAAGATGATCTGCCCAAGGCAAAAACTCTGTTTTCACGGACGGAAGATGGCAGTTTGTTTGCGCAAACTGCGGTCAGCGGTCTTCCGCGCAAAGAGCGAGTGGCCACGCTTTGCGCCACCGAGCTTCAGGGCCAACTCGTTCACGGTTCGCCGCGTTATTTCCCATCCGCATTGCCTAGTTTTGGATTGCGAACCGGTACCATCCTTGATGTGAGAGATGCCGCCTTTGGCACAGTCAAGGGCTGGTACCAGGTTCGTTTCCGCTGCGAGGTGAATGAGGACGCGACGAAAGTCGTGTCGTTTGCCCACGAAGTTGGCGGATTGATCCCCCGCAGTCAGTATGCGAAATATGAAATTCGTGAATAGTCCTAGCAATCCTGGATTGCCTATCATTCGGGAACAAGCCACGCGCAAGGAACCGCACCTAGCCTCTCCCCATGGCCGTGATGATTCCGGTGAAGAAGAGGACAATGATATGTCGAATGAGATCGAGCGTTTTTTTGAGCGACAGGACGAAGCCGTGAGTGCGGTGTTCCTGGAAAACAAAGGCGATGAGCTGACCGATATTTTGGTGGCTGCTCTGGAAGAGGCTTTCGAAATCCTTCTCGAAGCCGCGCCCACCGAAACCGTTCATTGAGGTCGAAGAAGGCTCGCTCAGTCTGCCAATGTGTGCTGACCGATCGCGCCGCTTGCGGTCCCCGCCTTGTCGGGACAATGCGCCAGCATCAATGGCCTAGATATCATGTCGATTTTCCAAGAGGATCAACCACCATCAGCGGGCGCGCTTGATGCCCGTCTGGCCGGTTACCGGTTCGAACGCGATGCGCTCGGCCGTTCCGCCGCGCGCGTCTTCCGGCTGGAAGCTCTCGGGTTGTCGAAGCTTTATCTGAAGGTCGAAGAGGCTGGCGATTTCGGCGAACTCGCCGACGAGGCAGCCAGGCTTCGCTGGCTCAAGGCTTGCGGTCTGCCATGTCCCGATATCATCGAAGAGGACAGCGACGGTGTGCACAACCGGTTGCTGATCAGCGCGCTGTCCGGGAGTGACCTCGCCAGTGCATCTGTGCTGACGCGGCTTGCGCGGGTCGAGCTACTGGCTGCAGCACTTCTTGACCTGCATCGCCTGCCGATCGCATCCTGCTCCTTCGACCATCGGCTGGAGACGCGTATCGCGGCGGCGAAAGCACGGATGCAGGCCGGCATAGTCGACGAGACCGATTTCGATGAGACGCGGCTTGGAAAGAGTGCCGAAGCTCTGTTTGCCGAACTCCAAAGCGGGAGGCCGGACCGCGAGGATCTCGTCGTTACCCATGGTGATGCCTGCCTGCCGAATTTCATCGCTTCGGAAGACGGGTTCTCCGGCTATATCGACTGCAGTCGTCTCGGCGTCGCTGACCGCTATCAGGATATTGCACTCGCCTGCCGCAGCGTCGCCTATAATTTCGGCGAGGCGCTGGTGCAGCCCTTCCTCGATCGCTACGGCATGCCGGCCACGGATCTGGCGAGACTTGATTATTATCAGCTGCTCGACGAATTCTTCTAGGCAGCCAGTCTGGCCCCATGATTGCGTCATCTCACGGCGGCTGGCAGAGTGGCCGGCGATCGAACCTGCGGACAGATGATGGCGAAAAACCAGTTCAGGATGTTGCGCTCGGCGCTATCAGGCGTCGAAGCGGTGGAGGCGGAAACGCATCACAGCTTTCCGCGGCATACGCATAAGCAGTTCGGCATCGGCCTGATTTCCGCCGGGGCGCAGTCGTCGCTTAGCGGCCGCGGCATGGTGGAGGCTGAGGCCGGCGACATCATCACGGTCAATCCGAACGAGGTGCATGATGGCGCCCCGATCGGCGAGGTGCGGTCGTGGCGCATCCTCTATTTCGATCGCGGCATCGTCGGCGGCCTGTCGCAAGAGATCAGCGAAGGCGGGGGGAGGCGATCGGAAATCCCGCATCCGGTCATCCGCAATGCGGCGATCGCCGCCCGTTTCGAGACGCTGTTTGACGCGGTGACCCGCGGCCGAGCGGCGGATCGGCTGCTTCGCGAGGAACTGATTCTGCAACTCGTCGCCGATGTCATGCGGGAGCGCTGTGATGCCGAAGAGCGACCACCGGTGCCGGCGTCGATCCGTGCGGCCCGAGATCTGATCGATGACGATCCGCTTGCCGCCGTCTCCCTCGCCGATCTCTCCAGGGAAAGCGGGCTCAGCCGTTTCCAGGTGCTGCGCGGTTTTGCCAAGGCGACCGGATTGACGCCGCATGCCTATCTCGTCCAGGCCCGCATCCACATCGCTCGCCGGCTGATCGCTCAGGGCATGCCGCTCGCGGAAGCGGCCTTTGCCAGCGGCTTTGCCGATCAGAGCCACATGACGCGCGTCTTCGTGCGCAAATACGGCCTGTCGCCGCGCCTCTATGCCGGCGCCTTTCTCTGAGCGCCTACTTTGCACCTGCAATTTCGTTCAAGACCCTGATCTAATCCTGCTGTTTTCTCGGCGCATCCAACAGGAGGCGCTGAATGTCGAGGCAGGTTCAAGGTTATGTCTATCTGGCGCTGGCGATGCTGACTGTCGGAAGCACGGTGATCGCCAGCAAGCTGATCGCGTCGGGTCTGCCGCCGTTCAGCGCCACCGCGTTGCGCTTTGCCATCGCCTTTCCGGTCTTACTCCTGCTGATGTGGGCGACCGGCGCGCGGCTGCCGAGGTTTTCCCGACATGACCGGCTCATCCTCATCATCCAGGCCGGGGCGGGCAGCGTCGGTTATACGACACTGCTGATCTCCGGCCTCAGCCTGACCTCGGCGGCCGATGCCGGCGTCATCATCGGCACGCTGCCAGTGGTTTCGGCCGCAATCTCCATCCTGCTGCTTCGCGAACGCCCGCAGCGCGCCCTGCTTCTCGCGGTGTCGCTTGCGACATCAGGCGTGCTGTCGATCGCCTCCACGCCGGATGCGGCAGGCGGATCATTGGCCGGCAATGCGCTGATCTTCCTGGCCGTCGTCTGCGAAGGGCTATTCATCCTGCTGAACAAAAGATTGAAGACGGAGATAGCGCCGCTTGCGCAGTCGACGCTGATGGCCGGCATCGGTTTTATCGTCGCCGCCATCCCGGCCATGTTCGAAGTGCCTTTCGCACATGGTATTTCCGCAAGCGCTGTCGCCGCCGTCGTATATTATGCGCTGGTGCCGACCGTCGGCGGATTTCTGCTGTGGTATGCGGGGGCAGAAAGGGTGAGTGGCACGGAGGCCGCGCTCTTCACCGCGCTGGCGCCGATTTCCGCCGTCATGTTTGCGTTCATCATTCTTGGCGAGCCGGTCGGGCTCAACCAGATCGCCGGCATTGCCTGTGTGCTTGCGGCCGTGCTCGGGCTTGCCTTTGCCGGGAGCCGTAGAATGAAGCTTGCCAGGGGAGATAGGTGATGCAGTTCAGCCATTCCGATGCCATATGGCAGGCCTTTCCGGAGCTCCGCGCCGGTGTGCTGCATGTGGGAGGGATCCATGCGAATGCCGATGTCGAGGCGGCGATCGCAGACTTCAACGCGATCGCCGAGGCCCGGCTGACGCGAGCGCAGGAAGGCGAATTCCCCGAAATCCAGGCCTGGCGGCGCGGCTTTTCCCGTATGGGGCTGAAGCCGACGCAATACCGCTGCGCTTCCGAGGCGCTGCTGCGTCGCTTCCGCCACGAACATGCGCCGCCGCGCCTGCATCCGCTCATCGATCTCTGCAATGCGATTTCGCTCGCCTTTGCCATTCCGATCGCCGTCTTCGACACTGAAAAGATCGTTGGCGATCTCGAAGTCCGGCGAGCCAAAGGTGACGAGACCTATCTCACCTTCGCCGGCGAGAGCGAACATCCGGAGCCGAACGAAGTGATCTTCGCAGATGGCGGGGAGAACGCGCATGCGCGGCGCTGGACGAACCGGCAGAGTGGGTTTTCGGCGGTGCGGGAGACCACGCGCTCGGTGCTGATCGTTGCCGAGGCCCTGCACGCCTCGACCGGCGATGACATCGCCAGGCTGGTCGAAACAGTTGCGGATGCGCTTGCACGGCACTGGCCGGCGACGCCGAAAACGGCGATGCTAAGTCCGGTATCGCCGCGTTTCGAATTCTAAGGACGCAGCGTTTCAGGGATAGCTGCGTTCGGGGCCTTGGGCCGGCCGCATGCCCGCCCTATCTCTATGCGATCGATAGCTTCTGGAGACGAACCCGATGTCAGATAAGTCGATCAAGATTCCGGGGCCGGATCATCCGATCACCGTCGAGCACAATCCCTCCCGTGTCGTCGTCATGCTCGGTGGCAAGACGATTGCCGATACCCGCAATGCGCTGACGCTGCGCGAGGCCTCCTATCCGCCGGTGCAGTATATTCCGCGCAGGGATGTGGACATGTCGCTGCTTCAACGCACCGACCACAGCAGCCATTGCCCTTATAAGGGCGACGCCTCCTATTACAGCATCATTCCGGGCGGCGAGCGCTCGAAGAATGCCGTCTGGACCTATGAGGCGCCGAATGCCGCGGTCAGCAGCATCAAGGACCATCTCGCCTTCTATCCCGACCGTGTCGATGGCATCGAGGAGATGGCCTCTCCGGAAGCCGGCGCCTTCTGACGATACGCATGACACGGAAACCCGTTTCGGCGGAACTTGTGTGCTGCCAGCCCGTTAGGCTCATTTAGCGGGGTGCGTCGTGCCGAAATTCTACTTTCAACTTTTCGATCGTGATGGCGCCGGGACGACCGAGACGGCCTATGATTTTGAATCCATCGAAGCCGCGAAAGCGGAGGCACGGCGCGTGTTGGCTGAGATGGCCGCCGAAGGCCTGCCTGCTGCACCTCTGAACATGATGTCGGTGGAACTCTTCGATGAAAGCCGTACGCCGCTTGCGGAAATACGACTGATTCTCGAAGAAATTCCGAAGTAGCCGTGATCGGTTTGCTGGGCTGTGATCCCCCTCGATCCAGACCAAAGCATTCGGAAACTATGTCAAATTTAATTGCCCGCGGTGAAGGCGGGACTTAGCGTCGCGCTAATCGACCGAGTCGGATTGGTGCGTATGTGTAATCGGCGGCAACCTTTGAACGGCCGCCGCTATCGTAAGACGTCGAGCCATTCATTGCTGAAGACGAGACTGGCAACCGTGACCGGCTCGCCGCTTTCGTCGCGAACGGTGACGGCGATGGTCATGCGATCGCCCGCCGGCAGTTCGTCACGGGCCACATCCAGCAGGATGCGGGTCACTTCTTTCGGAATGTCTTCGCGAGATTTGAGCTCGGTGCCGTGCTCGTCGCGCGTGGGACCTTCGCCGTTGTGTAGATCGAAATAGTAGCGAGCCATGTTTCTTCCTGCGCGTCACAGGGAGAAATCACAGAGAAGACAATTGTTCCGAGGTTAGGCATTGATTCTTAAAGAAAATATGGGTCGCATCGAAATGATCGGGAGACTTTTCCTACATCGGCAGACAAGCCCGTGATCGAGCCGCTGCTGCTGAACCTTGCAAGTCGCGATGTGTTGTCGGCTGAGGAGGAAAGTCATCTCAGAGCGATCATCGTCAAGGAGAGGCACTTCCTTGCCGGAGAGGATCTCGTCTCCGAAGGAAGCCGTCCGACCTACAGCACGCTGCTGCTCGATGGTTTTGCGGCCCGCTACAGGGTGATGGCCGATGGCAGTCGTCAGATCACCGCGCTGCACGTCGCTGGCGATTTTGTCGATCTGCACGCTTTCCCAATCAAGAAGATGGATCATGGCGTCGTTGCGATGTCGTCCTGTCGCGTCGCTTTCGCCGATCACGCCGACCTCAGGGCGATCACCGAAAGCATGCCGCATCTGACCCGGCTGCTCTGGCTCGACACGCTGGTCGATGGCGCCATCCACCGCGAGTGGATCGTCGCCATGGGCCGGCGCTCCAAGCGCGCCCATATCGCCCATCTCGTCTGCGAGCTCTTCGTGCGGCTGCAGGTGGTGAAGCGGACGCGCGGCCCAAGCTTCCAGTTTCCTTTGACGCAGATCGAGATGGCCGACGTGCTCGGCGTCTCCGTCGTCCACCTGAACAAGACATTGCAGGCCCTAAGGCGCGAGGGCGTGTTCACCTGGGAGTACCGAACGATTACCATCGTCGACTGGGAACGCCTGCAGGAGATCGCCGAATTCGATCCCGGCTATCTCAGCATCTCCAGGGAGCCGCGCTAAACGTCAACGGCTCTTGCACATAAAGAGGGTTTTCAACATGCTGCCAGTCTATAGTAGTTGACGGGCATCATCCACATCATGAATAGTCTTCAAGCGGTCGATCTCAACCTCCTCGTCGCCTTCGACGCGATCATGGCGGAGCGCAGCGTCACCCGGGCTGGCGCCCGCATCGGCCGCACCCAGCCGGCAATGAGTGCAGCACTTGCCAGGTTACGGCAGCTTTTTCAGGATGAGCTCTTCGTGCGCAGCCCGAGCGGATTGGAGCCGACACCGCGGGCGCTCGATCTGGCCGAGCCGATCGGAAAATCTCTGCGGCATGCGCAAGAGGCGCTGGCTTTCAGTGGCGTCTTCGATCCGCGGTCGTCATCGGCTTCGTTCCGGCTCGGTCTTTCCGAACATCCAGCCTTCGTGCTTCTGCCGAAACTGCTGGCGGCGATCAGGCAGGCCGCGCCAAAAATCAGCGTCGACGTCAAGGGTTTCGTTGCCCGGGAAAGGGCGGTGGAGATGCTCGACGCCGGCGAGGTGGATGCGGCGGTCGGCGTGCCGGTCTCCTCGTCGCCACGCATCCTTTCCCGGCTGCTTTTCGAGGAGAGCTTCGTTTCGATCGTCCGCGCCGATCATCCCGCGGCAAGAGGTCTTGATCTCGAAACCTTCGTCGCTCTCGACCACCTGCTCGTATCACCGGAAGGCGATCGTTATGGCCATGTCGACCGGAAGCTTTCGGAATTCGGTCTGCGCCGCAGGCTCGGCCTGACGTTGCCGCAAATGTATGCGGCGCCGGCGATCGTCGCCGAGACCGATCTCGTCGCCACGCTGATGCGCGGCGTCGTCGAGGTCTCGGACAGCCGCGCCCGGCTGTCGATCCACAAGCCGCCGATCGAACTGCTGCCGGTCTCCTTTGCGCTGTCATGGCATCGCCGCAACGATTCCCATGTCGGGCAGCAGTGGTTCCGCGAACTGATCCGCTCCGTCGCGGCCGCGAAGCAGGATCAATCCGAGGAATTGCGCTGATCCCGCTTTTGGCATCAGCCGCCTCGTTTAGAGCATGATGCCGAAAAGTGTGAGCGGTTTTCGGACGACATCATGCTCTAACTCTTTCATTGAGAACAGATTCAGACTTTAGGCCGAACAGGCCTAAAATCATCCTGTTCTAGGGTCTCACCACGGTCTTGCCGCGGGCGCCGCCCTTCGAAAGGTACCGCAAAGCCTCGACCGTGTCCGCAAGGGCGAACTCCTGGCCGATGACGCTTTGGAGACGACGATCTGCGGCGAGTGCTGCCACTGCGGCCAGGCGGCCGGCATCGCTCTCATGAAAGAGAAACTGCGCATCGATGCCGCGCGCCTTCGGCCCTTCGGTGTCGAACGGTGCGGAAAGGCCGATGAGCTTGCCGCCGGGGCGGATGACGCCGAGCGAGCGCTCCAGCGTTTCGCCGCCGACCGTGTCGATCACCAGGTCGACGGCCCCAGCGACGGCAGTAAAATCCTGGTTGCGATAGTCGATCACCTGGTCGGCACCGAGCGAGCGGACGAGATCGAGATTGGCCGCAGAGGCTGTCGCCGTCACATGCGCGCCGGCACGCTTTGCGAGCTGAACGGCGAAGCTGCCGACGCCACCAGCGCCGGCATGGATGAGCACCGATTGGCCGGGCTGGATGGCTCCGGCCTCGAACAGCGCCTGCCAGGCGCTGGCCGCAGCCGTCGGCAGGCCGGCAAAGTTTAAGAACGGCAGATCGCGCGGAATTGGAACAACCAGTCGGGCGGGCACGGCCGCCAGTTCGGCGAAGGCGCCGCCGCTCGTTGGGTCTGTGCGCGCGATCACTCTTACACCTGGCCTGACGGTGGCGACGAGCGGACCTGTTGCCACCACCGTTCCAGCGAGATCGGTTCCGAGCGTATAGGGGAAGGCGAGGGGGAAGAAGTCCTTCAGATATCCGGCAAGCAGCTTGTTATCCATTGGATTGAGGGCGGCTGCCTCGACGCGGATGAGCACCTCGTCGAGGCCGGGTACCGGCTCCGGCACATCCTCGATCCGGATATCGTCGATTACACCGTGGGCATAGATACGGGCGGCCTTCATCACGCGCTCTCCGGATGCAGGGACACCGCCTTCGGCAGCCAAGCGCCGAGTTGGTGCAGCATGCCGAACCAGTCCTCGAGGTGCCAGGTATGGGAGATCCTGTCGCCTTCGAAGCGGTGGAATTCATGGAGCGCGATCTCGATCCGGCGGTTCGTGGCCGGAATGCCGAAGAGCGCGCCGCGCTGGGTGCCGACAATACGGGCGCGAACGCCGGCGCGATCGTTGAAACCGATCACTTCGTCGACAACGATCTCCACATCCGGCAGGGATTCGATGAAGCCGAGGATGATCGGCTTCAGCCCAGCTGGGCCGGGACCCTGGCCGGGGGCGAGCGGAATATCCTGCCAGCCCGATGTGACGGCTTCGTCGAGAAGATCGGGGTTCTTGCGGGTGAATGCGCCGTAGAAGGTTTCAAGCGTTGCATGCTGACCTGCAGTCAGTGCGCTTGCGGTTGTATCAAAGGTCATCGAGAGCCTCTTTGTTTATGACAAGAGGAGATTAGGGCATGCGGCTGTCATATCGGAAATCGATATCCGATATAAGCGATCATTGATAATTGATATGCTGACGAGGTGAGACCAGTACAAACCGGCGGCGGCTGCGCCTTGCGATTGACAAATCGCCCATTCGGGCAGAACACCGCTCCGACCTCTTAAAAACTCCTTATAAAGGCTGGCGCGACCGTAGCCGGCCGGTGACATCGCAATGGATATATCCCAAGGACCGGGGAGCGTTCTTCGCCACCCCGGCTATCTGAATTTCGCTGCCTCCCGCGTTTTTTCCTCGCTCTCCTTCCAGTCCATTGGCATCGCCATGGGATGGATGATCTACGACCAGACGCACAGCGCCTTTGCGCTCGGCCTCGTCGGCCTCTGCCAGTTCCTGCCGATGGTGGTGCTGACCTTCGTCGTCGGCCATGTCGCCGACCGGTTGGACCGGCGGCGCATCGGGCTTGTCTGCCAATTGATCGAGGCGGTGACGGCGCTGGTGCTGGCGATCGCTACCTGGCAGCAATGGCTGACGCCGGCCGGCATCCTCGCCGCCGTCACGGTGCTCGGCGCCGTCGTTGCCTTCGAGCGCCCGACCATGGCGGCGCTGTTGCCGAACATCGTGCCGGCCTCAATGCTGCAGAAGGCGGTTGCAACCTCGACCTCGATGATGCAGACGGCGCTGATCATCGGCCCCTCGCTCGGCGGCCTGCTTTACGGCCTCCATCCCGTCGCGCCCTTTGCAATTGCCGCGCTGCTTTTTGCCGTTGCGAGTTTCAACGTCATCTCCATCCGGATGCAATGGAGCCCTGCTAGGCGCGAGCCGGTGACGCTCGCTTCGGTCTTTGCCGGCGTCTCCTTCATCCGCAGCCGGCCGGTGATGCTCGGCACGATTTCGCTCGATCTCTTCGCGGTGCTGCTGGGCGGCGCGACCGCGCTGCTGCCAATGTTTGCCCGCGATATCCTGCAAGCCGGCCCCTGGGGGCTCGGCCTTTTGCGCGCCGCGCCGGCGATCGGCGCGCTCGTGATGTCGATCGTGCTTGCGCGCCGGCCGCTCGAAAGCAATGTCGGGCGCAAGATGCTTGCCGCCGTCGCCGTGTTCGGCGTCGCCACCATCGTCTTCTCGCTTTCGACCAATATTGCACTTTCCGTCGTAGCGCTGTTCGTCGTCGGCGCGTCCGACACGGTAAGCGTCGTCGTGCGCAGCTCGCTGGTGCAGCTGCTGACGCCGGACGAGATGCGCGGCCGAGTCAGTGCCGTCAACTCGCTGTTCATCGGTACCTCCAACCAGCTCGGCGAATTCGAATCCGGCATGATGGCGGCAGCCCTCGGGCCGGTCGCCACCGGCGTTGTCGGCGGGCTCGGTACGATTGTCGTCGTGCTCCTGTGGATGCGGCTCTTCCCGGATCTCACCAAGGTCAAGACGTTGCAGGGCTAGCGGATGCATGACGCGTTGAAAGCGGCGAGTGCTCCCGTTAGGTTCTCCCCAAACAACATTCGGCGGAGCCGTCCGTGACGACAAATTTTCTATCCTATGTGCTTGCGGCGTTTTTCATCTCCGTGCCGGCCGTGGCGCTGGCCGAGTGGCAGGCGGTCGAAGAGGTGCGGCCCTATTCGATATCAGGCACGTCGGGGGCCGGGCTCTATGCATCGATCGGCGAGCGTGGGCCGGAGGCGGGCGGCTTCGGCCGGGCAATCGCGCATACGACATTCAAGCTGACCTGGACCAGGAAATACGAAGCGCAGGGAAATGCCTGCGTTATCGTGACCAACCGGCCGAAGCTCATCATCACCTATACGCTGCCGAAACCATCTGCTGCGCTGCCAGCCGCCGTGAAGAGCAGCTGGGAGGCCTTCATATCAGGCGTGCAGGCGCATGAGCGGGTGCATGGCGAGACCATCAAGGAGATGGTCAATGAGATCGAGACGACGAGCGTCGGCCTCACCATTGCCGACGATCCCGATTGCAAGAAGATCAGGATCGAGCTGACCCGGCGGCTCGGCGAGATCTCCCAGAGACAGCGCCAGCGCGGCCGTGACTTCGACAAGATCGAAATGGGTGACGGCGGCAATATCCAGCAGCTCATCCTCAAGCTGGTCAACGGGCCCTGAATGCCAGGAGGCTGACAAGGGCGCGGCTAACCGCTCGGCAGCGAACTGGACCCGCTTGGCAAGTCTCCTATCTCTTCCGTGATAACCGGGCGCAGACACGCAAAGGAGGAGCGAGATGTCCTATGTCGATGGTTTCATCGTGGCGGTTCCGAAGGCGAATATCGAGGCCTACAAGGAATTCTCGACCTTCGCCGGCTCGATCTGGAAGGAATATGGCGCGCTCGAATATGTCGAATGTCTCGGCGACGACGTGCCCTATGGCGAGCTGACCTCCTTTCCCCGCGCCGTGCAGGCGAAGGAGGATGAGGTGGTGGTGTTTTCCTGGATCGTCTACGGCTCGCGCCAGGAGCGCGACGATATCAAGGTGATGGCCGATCCGAGGCTCAAGGGCGACCAGTGGCAGATGCCGTTTGACGGCAAGCGGATGATCTATGGCGGCTTCGAGACGCTGCTCAAGCTCTGATGCCCCAGGCAGCCCTGCCTTGGCTGGGTCGTGCATAGGGCCGAGGGGCCAGACGACATGCCGGCGCATATCAAGGCGGCGCTGACCCAGGTCTCGACGGGCATTCCCGTTGCGGAAGGGCGGCTGATGCTCGGCACATGGCAGGGCCTTTATCTTTTCGAACATCGCGACCGCCCGCACCGGCGCGAAATCGTCCTGCATCTCAGCCCGTGAGAGAGTTAATCCTTGTGAATGAAAACTGAATGGGTGGTTCGAACACCGTTCAGTTTGCAGCGTTTACTGTCGAGACAATCCCTGAAGGGAGAGCCTATCAAACCGACGGAGACACTCCATGACGCATTTCCTGGCCAAGGCCTCGCTGGCCGCATTGCTCGCCCTCTGCTCCATGCCGGCCACGGTTTCGACAGCGGCGGCCGCCGGGCCCCAGACGAACTTCGTCGTCGAGGCGCAATATCATCGTCCGATCCGCGGCTGCTCGCCGATCCATGCGGTGAACAAGGCGCGTGATTTCGGTCTGCGCAGAGCCCATATCACCCGCATGTCGCCCCGGGTCGTTGTCGTAGCCGGGCGCGACCGGCGCGGCTGGGACAGGATCATCTTCGCGAATGTCCGCGGCTGCCCGCTGATCCGGCGCTGAGGACAACGGCCGGAGGCGCCGCTGCGGCGCTTCCGGTCCGTTTCTGCCTTGACGCTGACACTTTCAGCCGTCTCTTCTCTCACCTGTATGACTGATTCCCAAATGACGCTTCGGCGTAATGCGGACCAATGGGGAGGGCGGCTCGACCGCCCGACTTTCAAACGAAAAGGTTTTTGATGATGCAGTTTCTGGCAAAGGCGGGTCTTGCCGTCATGCTGACAGCCGGCACCCTGGCCGGCACGGTGGCCCCGGCCGCCGCCCAGTTGAATATCATTATCGGCGAGCCGGACCGTGGTCCGCCGCAGGATTACCGCCGTCCGCCGCCGGGTTTTGATCGTCCACCTCCGGGCTACGGCCGCCCGTCGCGCGGCTGCAATCCGCAGCTCGCCGAAAACCTCGCCCGGGATTACGGCTTTCGTCGCGCCCGGGTCGTCGACATCACGCCACGCCGGGTGATCGTCCAGGGTTGGACGCGTCGCGGCCCCGATGAGATGAGCTTCGCCAATGTCCGCGGCTGCCCCGCTCTGCGCCGCTGATATCAAAGTAGAATGCCGCCTCGTCTCCCCGATGCAGCGGCCACAACCGCCTTTGCCAGTCTCCCCGGATCGGCAAGGGCGGTTTTCTTTTTGTGAAAGTCCTTTTTACAGCGCCGCGCGTCTGGAAAGACGCGCGGCGTTCAGTTTTATGACAACCTCGCTCTTTCCCCGGCGTCATCCTCGGCCCTGTCCACGCCCGTCTGGTTCGCGCCAAGGGCTGCCCCTCACCCTAACCCTCTCCCCGTAAAACGGGGAGAGGGGACGTGCCCTGCGAGGGGCTGGTGGGGAACGGATAGGTCGCGGCGGGGTCCCTTCGCCCCGCGAGCGGGGAGAAGGTGGCGGCAGCCGGATGAGAGGCTGGTCTCGCCGATTTCCAGAGCCAAGATGTCGCGACACTGAACTCTGTTTGTGTCTCAATCCGCAGGAAGTCGGTAGACACTGTCAGCAGTTCGGTGGCCGCGCATCTGAAAAGATGCGCGGCCCTTTCATTTTACTGCTCGATGGCGAAGGTCACGGTGACGCTGACATTGTAGTTGTTCTCGCCGCCCTGGACGGGAACGGCAGCGTCGGAGGCTTCCTTCATCATCGTGGCGCGATAGACCGGCTGCGGCATCGCGCGCGGCATATTCTCGTTGATCTCGAGAATGCGGCCGAGCTTGACGCCGGCGGCTTCACTCAGCGTCTTCGCCTTCTTGACGGCACTGGCGACAGCATCCTTGCGTGCCTCGTCGATGACGGCGTCCGGCTTGTCGTTGGTAAACTGGATATCGCCGCCCTGGTTGATGCCGAGGCTGACGGACTGGTCGATCACCGCGCCGAGCTTGGCGAGGTCGCGCAGGCGGATGGTGATCGAATTGATGGTCTGGTAGCCGATCAGCTGCGGCTGCTGCTGTTGGCCGTCGACCGGCTGCGGATAGTTGTATTGCGGCTGGATGGAAAAGCCCGAGGTCTGCAGGTCGCGCTCGGCGATGCCGCCGCTCTTCAGCGCGGCAAGCACGTCGTTCATCGCCTTGTTGTTCTCATCGAGCGCTTCGCGGGCGGTTTTCGCCTGTTTGACGACGGCGAGATTGACGACGGCCGTATCGGGAGCGATGGACGATTCGCCGTCGCCGGTCACCGAAATTACCGGCTCGCGCGGTTTTGCCTCCTGCGCGAATGCGGGCGCTGCGGCGGCGGGCGGCAGCGCCAGAAGGGCGGTCATCAGGACAGTTCTGGTATAGTTCGGCGCCATGTTTTCATTCCTTGGTTGTTGTTTCCCTGAACAGCTTTCTGTCGGTTGATTGTGAAGCTATTGCGGCGGAAAAGACAGGCGCATGCGCAGCGAGAGAAAAATGTGTGAGATGCCCGCGTTGGAGCCTAAGCCCCAAGGACGTCCGCCGAGCCGAAACGGCTGGACCGGAACCGACGGCTCGCTATCATATGGCGACCATCGACGACGAGGAGGCACTGTTCGAAACGTTCGATCCCGTCCCGGCCGAGATCGCCACCGCGATTTCCGACGGCATAAGTGCCTTCAACGAGAGCGCTGAGATCAGACGGGGGGCCTTCGCCATCGTCTGGCGGGAGAGTGGAGAGCTTGCCGGCGGGATAACGCGGCTGTTTCCATCTCGGTTCTTTTCATCGGCAATCTGTGGGTCGCAAAATCGCTGTGCCTGAGCGGCATCGGCAGGAAGCTGATGGCGGCGGCGGAAGAAGAGGGCCGCCGCCGCGCCGCCCTCATGGCCTGCGTCGACACGCTCTCGACCCAGGCCCCGGACTTCTATCCGAGGCTCGGATATGTCAAATTCGGCAGGGTCAGCGGGCATGCGGGAGGCCGGCCCGTTGACCGGATTTGGTTCCGGAAGGAATTTTCCGCCGCGGACTGATCAGGAGCCGCAGACGGCTTCAACATCTGATGTCATTTGGGGTGACATGTGAGATCGCTATCGCGGGACGCGGGTCAGCTGATCGCCAATCGTCCGACTAGGCGCCGAAATCGTCCATGAAAGATGGATGGATGGCGGGCTTGCGCTCTTCGCGGGCGTTCCGAATACGCTGGGGAACAGCACCGAGACCGGCGACGAAACGGGTGAGGAGATTGCGGTTGAAAAGTTTCTGTATGGCACTCATGGCAGTTTACTCATTCTTTTTTTTGTTAGCCGGCAGCATATATTTTGCCCAGGCTGCCATAACAATGTGCAATTTTGCATGACAGTTATGTGACGGTGCATGGCTCGGGCGGGGCTGGCCTAAAAGGTGATCACATTGGCGTTAGAAGGGGCCGCCGAGAGCGTCGGGCGCTATAAATCCTCGTCTGTATCCGCCCTGGCGTGGTAGATTGCCCGCTTGGGGTAAAACTATGCCCCTTCCGAAGGAGAAGCTCAGATGAACCGATTTTTCGCATTTATCGCGACCGGAACGCTGATCATTCTTGCCACGATCATTTCGGCTTGCACTTCGTCCGGAAGCCTCGACCAGACGTCGTCGATCGGCGGCGGTTACTATGAGAGCCAGCCGCTTAATCCGGCCTGTGGGGGTGGGTTCAGGCCGAGCGATGGACGTTCTTGTAGCTATTAGAAATCTGCGCCGATCGGGCATGATGCCGCCGGACGAAGCCGTGTGATTCAATCAGACTTCTAATTTCCCGGCGCTAGTAGCTGCATGGGCGATCATTGCCGAATCCATCGCGGCAGGCGGGCCGAAGGGCAAAGTCAGCGCTATGAGCGGTATAGCCGATCGAGCCCGTTTGCATCGAGTCGTTTGGGCTCGTGCTGCAGGCCGATGCCGACATGGCAATGACGAAGACGGCGGTCATGGCCTCCAATAGTTTGCGAGTTTGAAGCATTTCCTCACCCCTCACTGTCCAAAGTGTCCGTATAATCCTGGCAAGTAGGGCCATGGGACGTCCTGATCACTATCGTTGTCGATCAAGATTTTGTTATTGGCTGAAACCCCCTTCGTCAGCGCTCGCTGCCGCGATCATGGTTGCATGGCAACGCCTACAGAAGGGATCCACGGCTAAGTCGGCTTCACCTAAAGAACTAGGCGTGGCGAAATGGCCGCGCAAGGCATCAACTATCGATGATCTAGCCACTGGTTGCCAATTCACCGAAGATGGAAAAATGGGTCACGCCGCTCGACGAGCGGATAGCGCATGCGTTCGAGTTACCGGGAGCCTACATGCTTCATATCGCCAATATTGCTCCACCTCGGTTCAGGCTATGGACGCGCGCTTCACGAGAATGGCGCCATGGTGAGCCCGAGCTTCGGATCCTCGATAGATTATGCCGTCGGGGCCAGACTGCAATCGATATAGGTGCGAACTACGGTGTCTATTCTTGGTTCCTGTCCAAGTATGCGCGCGATGTCGTCGCCTTCGAACCCCAGCCTAACATGGTCGCTTTTCTGAAGGCTGCGCTTGGTTCGTCGGTTCGGGTCGAGCAGGTCGCACTGTCCGACAGCGCTGGCGTTGCAACGATGCGGATCCCCAGTGATCAGCTCATGGATGGCTGCGCCACGATTGAGGAGCAGAATACGCTATCGACGCAAAGTGTCGAAGAAATTTCCGTTCCAACCCGGCGCTTGGATAGCTATGAGTTCGACACTGTAGGCTTCATTAAGATCGACGTTGAAGGGCACGAACTAAAAGTGCTCGAAGGCGCGGAGGCTATATTGCACCGGGATCACCCAAACCTGCTCATCGAAGCGGAAGACCGGCATCGACCCAACGCCGTCGCCAGTGTGATCGATTATCTTAAGCCGTTCGGATATTCTGCCTATTGCCTGAAAGATCGAAAATTTCGTTCCCTGTCGATCGACGAGGTCCAGAAGGGCTCTTCCGGAACGCCTTACAACTACGTTTTTTCTATCCGCGAGGATCTATAAAGCGCCTTTCGCGTGCCCGGTGCCCACCACCCCTTCATCAGATGCTGTCATGGCGGCAGCCGATGTTTTGCGCCATATCGCCCCTATGGCCCAATCCATGCTGGCCTTCCATAGACCGAGCGAGCGGAGATTGCAGTTGGGCGATTGCGGCCAACTGCCTGCAGCCGGCGGCTCCGCTCTCCCTTCTGACACGCCGTGCCGAAAGATGCGGATCAAGGTTGCCTCGGCCACGCCTACAGATGTCGTTTGATTGGACAACGACGATATGGGGAGCCGCAGCCTGTCGAAGGAGTCCCATTCACCCGGTCGATTGCCGATCTGGAGCAGTAGGAGGCTCATGGGTGCGGCCATCAATCCAGAGCGAAGGTCAAGCCCGGCCGGCGACGAATTCGCCGAGGTAGTAGCCTTTCGCAAGAGATAAGGCGGCCGAATAGGCACTCTGCTCGAGGACATCCGCCATCGGCGCCAGCAGCTTGCATTGGCAGAAGGCGCCGTCAGGCTCGGATGCCATATCCGGCGCGCACGGGGTTAGGTCGCATTGAACCCCTTGGGTTCCACGGCAAAAGAACAGCAAGCGGCAACGAACAGGGCTTTGGAAAACAAGGCAGAAGGCCTGTCGCAAGTCCTTCCAACCAGTAGAGAACTTGAGTTTATGGGGAGAACAACCTGCGACAGGGAAATTCTGCAGATATCAGTGGATGCTAAATTACGCCCGTCGAATTGACCTATTACACTTCCAGCGGAGTTGGTACAACGCGAAAGAGTTGATCTTTGAGGGTAATTACGCGTTAGCGGGATATCGGGGTTTTGGCCGTCGCGTTATCAGTATGGAGCAGTGAGGCAGCGGCCGATTGGACCTTACGGACAGGAACTTGCTGGCGGCCTCGCGCAGATCATCGCTCATGCTGACCCCTGCGCTTACGGTATCGACCAGAATGCTTTGGAAAAGTACGTTGACAAATAAACTATTGAATCCGGAGGCACTGCAGTTCATTCGTACTAGTGTGACGTTGATGGCGAAATTGAACGCGCCGCTGTGCACGATCACAAAGGCCGCAGCTAAGTCGCTCGGGTTGCTTCAATGACAAAGGTTACAGCCGCACGGCTCGTCGAAATGGACGATGAGATAGCACGCCTGCAGGCAGCACTCCTAAAGCACGCAGAACGTTTAGCGCGTGGTGAAGAAAGTGAGCAGCCTCAGCCGCCAATCTGGTCGATTGAAGAGCAAAGGGCTTGGTCTGAAGCACTTCAAGCCAAAGTAAGAAACGCAATGATCGTGGCCTGGGGAGGAGAGGCAGCCTACGATGCAGTCGTCTCTCAAGGCGAAGCGATGAGACAGGCTCGCCGCGAGGCGGACCGCTCGATTGCTATTGTTCACGTAACCGTCGTCGAGGAGCTCTTGCGTTCGGCAATTGAACGCTATTTCCCTGGGCGGCATTCTGATCCAGAGATTATTGATCGTCTATTCGACCCGATGCGGTATGGGCCGCTCAACACTTTCACTGCAAGAGTGGATATCGCTTTTGCGTTGGGCATAGTCGGATCAGGCGCCCGCAAAGCCTTGAAGCTAATAGCTGAGATCCGGAACAAATTTGCCCATAAGCTCGAGATACATTCATTTGACCATCCCGATGTGACGAAGTTGATCGACAAACTTAAATATATTGACTTCGCGATTACCGGACCGGACGCCGAAGGCCTAATGCATCTGTGGAATCGGTCACCGAACTCGGAGGTGACGTCTGGAAGCGGATGGCGTGCATCCGACAATCCTTTCGACCATCGGGGAAAGTTTGAGAAGACCTGTGGGTTTCCGCAGCATTCCTTGCGAACGAGCGTGCCGGGATCGACGCACCCAGATCTTCACCAGAAATGAGTACGCCCGGCGAAGGGCGGTTTGTGCGGCTCAGGACAAGACATTCGAATGCTTTTTTGAAACGGAAAATTCCGAAACCTGGTATCAAAATTCCGGGATTTGCGCCCGGCTACACCGGCTGGATTGATACAAGAGGAATGGTGGGCCCGGAGGGACTCGAACCCCCAACCAAGCGGTTATGAGCCGCCGGCTCTAACCATTGAGCTACAGGCCCTTGGCGCCGTGTGCGGCGCTTGGGTGCCGGGGCAATGGTTCCCGCAGCACGGTTTCCGCTCTAACGCAAATCCGGGGGAGCCACAAGCGGGGAGCGCAAGCATCTGTGGACGATGCATATTTCGTGGGCAGCCACTGGAACCTTCTCGACCGGGCGACACTTATTCAAGTCACATTCCGCATGAAGAGGGCGATCGCAGATGGTGGCTTTGAACAGCGCAGTTGTGCTCATCGTGGAGGACGAGCCGCTGATCCGGTTCAATATCCTCGATGTGCTGGAGGAGGTCGGCCATGTGGCGCTGGAGGCGGCGAATGCCGACGAGGCTCTGGTGGTGCTGAAGGGCAGGCAGGATGTCGATATCCTCTTCACCGACGTCAATATGGCCGGTTCGATGGACGGTCTCCAGCTTGCCAATCGGGTGAGGGCGATGCGTCCGAATATCGGCATCATCATCACCTCGGGCATGGTGCGGCTCGATCCGATGGCGCTGCCCGCGAATACCGCCTTCCTGCCGAAGCCCTACATGCACGACACGCTGATTTCAACGATCGATGCCCTGATGGCGTAAGCACGCCGCGCAGCCGCAAAACGGGGACTGTTTCTGCGGCTGCGCGCGAGGCGCCGGGAGACATGCTCGTCTTCAGGCAGGGCGGAGGGGACCACACCCTCAGCTGAAGCTGCTCCTCAGCGCCTCGTTCTCATGATGGGCCTTCTTCTCGTAGATCGTGAACAGCGCCATCGAGAGGAGATAGGAGAGGAAGGGATCCCCTATCTGCGTGGCGATCTCGCGGGATGCAAGAACATGGCGCTCCAGCGCGCCGATATCCTTCTGCATTGCGGTCTGTGTGGCGGTTTCAGCGAGGCGGTTCATGCTGCCATCTCCAGGAATTGGGTCACGACCGAGCGGGCCGGCACGTGCCTGACATAAAGGGGTAGGGTGAGGCCGAGGGCGGCGCGCATCTTGCGCAGCACCCGGTCCGATACTTCGAAGGCGCCACAGCAGACGGGATATTTGCCGTAGCCGTCTGCACGGCCGAGTTCTTCCACTTCGGCGCCGGCGCGCTTGTAGACGCGCTTGAGGTAAGGTTCGTAGTTGGAAATCATCGTATGGATGCCGTGATCGAGCGCGCATTCGCAAAGCGCGAGCAGCATCATTGAGAAGGCGCGGCCGGCGTCGACATTGGAGAAATCCTTGGCGATCGCCTCCTCGTCGATGCACATGCGCGTGCCTTCCCAGATGCCGGGGGCGATAAGATTGGCGGCATCGGGAAACGTCTCGCGGAAGACGTCGTAGAGAAGGGTCGGGCCTGTCGTCGGCATCAGACGCATGCCGCCATAGAGCCGGGTGCGGCTGTCGTTGCACCAGACGAGATAGGCGGGGGCGATCGAATCGTAGCTGTCGCGTTCGTAGGGGCCGATGACGGGAACGTCCCAGCCGAGCGTATCGGCGAAGACCTTCTTGCGCAGGCGAAACATCTGGTCGAGTACGGCAGCGTATTTCTGATACTCATGTGCCTGAACGATAACGAACATTTTGCCCTCCAGCGTTTTCAAGTTCGTGGAAAGCAGAATGGTTCAGGCTGGCCGGATCGGAAATTCCCTCAGATGGGCCCCCTCAGATGAGGGGATCAGGGATTGATGATGCGTAGCTGCACGGCCCGCGAGGCGGCGGCCGAGATCGTGGCGCAGCCGAGCTTGAAGCGGGCGGTCTTCAGATAATCGCGGGTGGTGTGCTCGGATATGCCAAGGATGACCGAAATATCCTTGTAATCCTTGCCCAGCGCCGTCCAGTGCAGACATTCGATCTCACGCGGCGACAATGCCGGCACCGGATCGTTTTCGCCATGCAGCTCGTAGACGGCCTTGCGGTGGATCAGGTGGGCGATCTCGATCCATTCATTGCGGCAGCGGCGGACGAGCTCGGCCCATTCCTCGGCCGGTATGCGGGCATTCAGCGACAAGAGCGCACGACGTTGCGCTTTGTCGGCGACGGGAATGGAGTAGCCGTTGCCGCCGATGCCGTGCTTCTGGGCGTCGACCAGCATGGCATAGGCCTCGGGCGTCGGCTCGACCTCACTCCAATCGAAGGGCAGCTGGCGTTCGAAGCCCTGTTTGACGATGGGATCGACCTTCACATAGCTGTTTAGGAGGTAGCGGGAGACCCAGGCATCCGGATAGGTGGTGCGTACGAAGGGCGAATCGATCTTGGCCGCGATCGTCTGGGCGAGATGGTAGGTTACGAAATCGAGGCCATATTCCGCCTGGAGAATGCGGATGGCGGCATCCACATTGGCCGCGGCCTTGATCTGTTCGAAAGCGGACTCGAACTTTTCGCTGTAGGTATTCTCAATCATTTCCACTGCCCCAATTCCCTCAATCCTACCGTGAGGACCGTCATAAATACAAGGCATCCCCACATATGCGGGGAATGACAGTTTGGCCCCCATCTGCTAGCGCCTGTCATGAGGAGACCTCATATGGACAGCAAGAGACCATTCGCGATTGCCGAATGCCAACAGGCCGCCAAGGGCCTGAAATCCAGCTGGCAGGACATGGCAGGCTCCGAAGCGCTGATCCGCGCCCTCGTTGCCGAACGCAACGGCGACACGCCGCTGGCGCTGTTCTGGACCGAGGTCCACCGGGCGCTCTGCCAGGAAAGCAACGCTTTCTGACGATCGCCTTCCCGAGGGCCCAGGCTTTTCTCCGCAATTTAGACAGGGCGATGATGCCAGTCGCCAGGAAAATCCCACCGCCATCTACCAAATTGCCGATGAAGACGTCGTCATTCATGTCGTGATTCGATTTCGCGGCGAAAGGAGGGACGTAGCGTTCTGGATCTACGGTTAAGAAATCCGCATTATTTCATCGATTTGTTCCAAAATGGTTGACGGAGCGTTTGCGGCAGGAGCAATGGTGCTTGTGGAAACGGTTACATTCCGCCGCGCCTTTGTAGCGCTGGCAGAATTTCGGATATCATCACCGATGTGTGGAATGGAATGACTGAAAAGCGTGTGAATCTGGTCTTCAAGACACATCTCGATATCGGCTTTGCCGATCATGCCGAGAAAGTCTGCGGCAATATCACGAGCGCTTCATTCCGTAGGCGATCGAGACGGGCAACCCCAATAAGTGGGGAGCGAGTTTCCCGATGTGGTGGCAGGGAGATTTTCAGGCGCGCCTCCGGCTCAGCCTGGGCTGAGCCGGAGACAGGGAAGGCCTAGCCGACCTTTGTCGAAGGATTGACCCAGTCCTGACGCGGCACTTCTGGCCGCTGCGGTTTCGGACGAAACTTCACCAGCACCTCGCGACCATCGACAGAGGCTTGCGTGCGTTCCAGCGCATCGCGTTCGGAAACGGCCTGGCGCCAATGCTCGTCGTCGCGGCCATCGGGCCGGCCCTGTTCTTCCCAGATCGCGTAAGCTCTCTTGCTGATCCATTCGTGGCGTCTGTCGCTCATCGATCCATTCCATTCATCAAAAGCGTTATTCGGCAATTCTGTCCTGCAGGACCGGTGGCCGGCGCTTGGCTGCCATCAGCAGGTCGAGCTCGATCGAGGAGGGCCCGAAACGGGTGAACAGGCTCTCAGCCTGGTCGTTTCGGAGGCCGTATTTGGAGGCGAATTCATCAAGGCTGTAGGGACGGCCGCGCAGGATTCTGCTCCGGCGCTCCGGTTCACGTATTTGCGTCATTGGTGGTAACCCCAGTCGGTTTGGCGGATGCGGGAACAAAACAGATTACAATGCCAAAAGTTCCGTGATTTCCAGCGATCTCTGCCCTTTGTCCCATTCCGGACCGATCTCAGGCGGGAGGCAAAAATATTTGACGAATGGCGCACGCCAAGAAAATTTCCACTAAAACATGCAAGAATATCATGGCGTTATGGAATTTGCTTCCATGCGCTGGGATAAATGGGCTTTACCCCAGCGCGTTACCCTATAGAATCAATCGTGTTATTCGGTTCGCAGGGGCAGCAAAACGTTCCGTTCCCCGCGTTTGGCGCGACCGATACCGGAGGACTTTGGCTTCAATCCATCAAGAGGAGACAGACATGATCAATGCACTGCCGCCACTTCATGACGGCCATGCGCCGTTCGACCTCCAGCAGCTGTTTCGCGAAGCGCTCTATGCCTTCGAGGAATGGGACAGTGAATTGACCGAACCGATCGTGACCTACGAAGGACGGGTCATGCCCATCAGCTTCGTTTTCGAAGCCATGCGCGAATGCACCGACATCGTGCCGATGAACATCGTCGGCGCCGTCACCGAACGGCTGACCAAGCCGTGGGAAGGCGAAGGCCCGCTCGACCAGATGACATTCTCGACGGCGGCGCGTGTCATGGGCGTTTTGGTGCGCAAGCGCCTTCACGTCACCGGGGCTGCGGATATCGTCGCCGTTTCGGCCCACGCGTCGGAAGACCAGGGCCGCGACTGATAGAGTGAGGACCGCGGCCATGGCTGCGATCCTTTTTCGCTTTTTGGCGGAACCTCGCTTATTCCCAGCCGTTTAATTCGGCAGGCATAGCCCGCCACTACAGCGCCCTTTCCGAGAGTCGCAAAGGGCGCTGTAGCACGTGGAATTGCTGCATAATCCATCCCTAGATCGATGCCGATTTAAGAATTATGCAGTGGTGACGGGCGAGGAATGAAGCACCATGCTAAAATCTATTGTTCATGAAATCATCGGTACACCCAGGCGTGAGCCTGAGCTTCCGCAATCGCTCGAGCAGTTTCGCGACAGGAAACGGGTGCTGATCATCTTTGCCGATGCGCAAGATGACCGCGCGCTTATCCAGGACGAATGGCTGCGCAAGGCGCATATGCGCCTGATCGAGGAAGACGTCGAGGTGTTCAGCATCGCCGGCGGCGGCGCGTTTGCGCTGTTTGACGATGACTGGGAACTCGATGCCGACGATATTCGCGAGCGGCTGCAGGGGCCGCCGTCCGGCGAGTTCGGGCTGATCCTGATCGGACGCGACGGAACCGTTAAGCTGCGCTCGAGCGAGCCGATGAGCGCCGAGGATATCTTCGCTGCCTTTGAGATGTTGCCGAAGAAGACGCCTTGGTAGCGTTTCGAAAGCCATTTGAAGCGGGCGCGGTGAAGCATCCGCGTCCCGCGTCTTTTGCATGTTCAGAGTTCGAAGGCTTCCTTGAGGCCCAGGCTCTTGCGTTCGCGCAGGTCGAGATCGGCCTCGATATGGGCGATGTGATGCAGCATCAGCTGGCAGGCGCGGTCGAGTTCGTCGGCTTCGATCGCCGAGATGATGTCACCGTGTTCGGAATGGCCGCAGCTCGATGCGGTCGACTGCCCGTAGAGCGCAATCACCAGAGACGAGCGGGCGACAAGCTCTTCCATGAAGCGCTGCATGATTGAGTTTCCCGATAAGGCCGCCAGCATCAGATGAAAATCGCCCGATGCCTTGATTTCGGCGCGGCGCGCCGTCTGGCCACGCTCGCTCATCAGGCGGCCTTCTTCCAGCAGAAGCTGTCGCAGATGGGTAATGTCATCAGGCGTGATCCGCGCCGCTGCCTCGCGCAAAATGCCGGGTTCGACCAGCCGGCGGGCGGAAAAGATCTGACGAGCCTCTTCCGGCGAGGGATAGGCGACGAAGGCGCCGCGGTTCTTCTCGACGCTGACAAGACCTTCATAGGACAGCGCCTGCAGGGCGGCGCGGGCAAGCGTGCGGCTAACATTGAAGAGATTGCCGACGTCGCCTTCCGAAAGCTTGGTGCCGGGCGAGAGCCTGCGCTCGACGATCGCTTCGCGAATGGCATCGCGGATCTGTTGCGCGCCTGTTTCGGCGGAGTCTTCGGCCTGCTGAGCCTTGGCGGCGGATTTCATGAAATTTATTTCCCGATGGTCGGCAAAGCATAGCCATGTTCGCAGCAAAAGTTAAACAGATTTTGTCCCGGAATTGGTGGTCAGATTGTATACGATATTTTGCACAAATTGCGCACGATAGCCTAAATCATGTGCAGATAGCGCTGCGCCTATAATTTGCTCTCTCAATGGCGCTTTTGATAAAGTCATTGTGTTGCAATAGCTTACCTCAAGACACGGAGTCTGGCACGGCAGATGCATCGTCTTTTCCGAACAGGGGAACGCAGATGTCGAAAGCGGCAGAGATCGATATAGTATCCGTTTCGAAGGCCTACGGCGCGACGACGGCGGTCCATGCGATCAGCCTGAAGATTCCGGCCGGCTCCTATTGCTGCTTCCTCGGTCCGTCGGGCTGCGGCAAGACCTCGACGCTGCGCATGATCGCCGGCCATGAGAGCATCTCGTCGGGCGACATCAGGCTCGGCAATGTCGTCGTCACCGATTTTCCGCCGGCCAGGCGCGGCACGGCGATGATGTTCCAGTCCTACGCGCTCTTCCCGCATCTCGATTTGATCGACAACGTCGCCTTCAGCCTCAAGATGAAGGGCGTCGACAAGCAAGAGCGCCGGGCCAAGGCGCTCGAGATGCTGAAGCTGATGCAGATGGAGGGTTATGCCAACCGGCGTCCGGCCCAGCTTTCCGGCGGCCAGCAGCAGCGCGTGGCGCTGGCGCGCGCGCTGATCACCGATCCGGAAGCGCTGCTGCTCGACGAGCCACTGTCGGCGCTCGATCCGTTCCTGAAGATCCGCATGCGTGCCGAACTCAAGAAACTGCAGAAGACGCTCGGCATCACCTTCGTGCACGTCACCCACAGCCAGGAAGAGGCGATGGCGCTCGCCGACGTCATCGTCATCATGAATGACGGCCGGATCGAGCAAGCGGCGGCACCGCGCGAGGTCTTCGAGCGGCCGGCGACGGCCTTCGTCGCGCGGTTTATGGGCGATCACAACGTGCTGTCCGGCCGGGTGACCTCGAGCGAGAACGGCGTGCTCGTCATGACCGTACCGGAAGGTCAGAGCTTTTCCGTGCGCGGGACGGGCAGGGAGGTCGGCGAGCCGGTCGATATCGGCATCCGCACCGACCGCGTGCGGCTGCAGGTGGCGAGCGAATGGACACTCGGCTTCGATGGCATCGTCTCCAACATCGAATATCGCGGCTCTTCCGTGAAGATCACCGTTCTCGGCGCCGGCAGCGACGACTTCACCGTCATCGCTGACGACGCTGAATATTTCGCCCGGCCGGTTGCCGTCGGCGACACCGTTTCGCTCAGCTGGGCGCCCGAAGATGCCGTGCTTCTCGGCCGACCTTCTGCATAAACCATCACCATCAAGAACCATGAACCTTCCATATCAAGAAAAGGGGAACTGACATGACGACTGAAACGACATCGACCAAGGCGGAGAAGGGTCTTTCCCGCCGCACGCTGCTGAAGACGGGTGCTGCCGCCGTCGGCGCCATCGCCGGCTCCGGCGCGATTACCGGCTTTCCCACCATCTGGGCGAAGACGAACATCACGCTTCGCCAGTTCGGCACCGGCGTTTCCAACATCAATGCCATCGCCGAGAAGTGCAAGGCCGATCTCGGCATCACGCTGGAAATGACGGCAACCGATTCCGACGCCGCCGCCCAGCGTGCCGTCACCCAGCCCGACAGTTACGATATTGCCGACATCGAATACTGGATCGCCAAGAAAGTGTTCCCGACCGGCGTCATGCAGCCGATGGATGTCAAGAAGCTGAAATATTACGACAAGATCGTACCGCTGTTCATCAATGGCAAGCTGAAGGCAGACAGCGTCATTGCCCAGGGCACGGCGCCGCACACGGTCGGCTTCGTCGAGGCGCAGGGTTCCAAGAAGTTCGCCAAGGAGCCGACACAGTGGATGACGATGGTTCCGACCATCTACAATGCCGACACGCTCGGCATCCGCCCCGACCTCACCGGCCGTCCGATCACCAGCTGGGCCGATATTCTCGATCCGGCCTTCAAGGGCAAGACCGCGATCCTCAACATCCCGTCGATCGGCATCATGGATGCGGCGATGATCATGGAAGCCTCGGGCAAGATCAAATATGCCGACAAGGGCAACATGACGAAGGAAGAGATCGACAAGACGATCGAGTTCCTGATCAAGACCAAGGGCGACGGCCAGTTCCGCGCCTTCTGGAAGTCGTTCGACGAAAGCGTCAACCTGATGGCCTCGGGCGAAGTCGTCATCCAGTCGATGTGGTCGCCGGCTGTCGCCGCCGTCCGCTCCAAGGGCATCGCCTGCACTTTCCAGCCGCTCAAGGAAGGTTACCGCGCCTGGGGCGGCGGTCTCGGCCTTGCCTCGCATCTCAAGGGCGCCGAGCTCGATGCCGCCTATGAATACATCAACTGGTACACATCGGGCTGGGTCGGCGGCTACCTCAACCGCCAGGGCTATTACTCCGCCTGCATGGATACCGCCAAGCAATTCATGTCGGCCGACGAATGGGGCTACTGGATCGAAGGCAAGCCGGCGCAGGGCGATATCCTGTCGCCTGAAGGCAAGGTGATGGAGAAGGCCGGCGCCGTTCGCGACGGCGGCTCCTTCGAGGCTCGCATGGGCGCCGTGGCCTGCTGGAACTCCGTCATGGACGAGGACCGCTACATGGTCCGCCGCTGGAACGAGTTCATCGCGGCCTAAGGCAGGTCGAGAGGGCGGAGAGCTACTGTCTTTCGCGATGCTCAAGACGTCGCTTCGCGCCGCCCCTCGTCCGGCCCTTCGGGCCACCTTCTCCTCGCTGGGGAGAAGAGGGAGTCCGTGGCCACGTCGTGAGACAAAATCAAGGTTCGCGGTGGCCTAGGCGCTGCCGCGAATCTCTTCTCCCCAGCGGGGAGAAGGTGCCGGCAGGCGGATGAGGGGGCGGCACGCACCTTCGTTCCAAATCAGAACGGAGAACCGGATCATGGCGACCATCGCAGCGGAAACGGAGGAGGATGGGCAGGGCGCGCGCGGCGGGCGTGGGCTGAGGCTTTCTCCATCGGCGATATCCTATCTCCAGGCGACGCCGCTGTTCGTCATTCTCGGCTTCTTCTTCCTGCTGCCGATCGCCATGATCGCCGTCGTCAGCTTCTGGGACTACGACTTTGCCGGCCTCTATCCCGATTTCCTGACGATGAACTACACCGAGACGCTCGGTTCGTGGGTGACGTGGAAGACCTATCTCAACACGCTGAAATTCACGGCGATCGTCTGGTCGCTGACGCTCGTCATCGGCTTCTGGGTCGCCTATTTCCTGGCCTTCCACATCCGCAAGACCTCGACGCAGATGATCCTCTTCCTCGTCTGCACCGTGCCGTTCATGACGTCGAATATCATCCGCATGATCTCGTGGATCCCGGTGCTCGGGCGCAACGGCCTCGTCAATTCGACGCTGATCGAGATGGGCATCATCCCCAAGCCGATTGAATGGCTGCTCTATTCCGATTTCGCCGTCGTGCTCGCCATGGTGCATCTCTATACGCTGTTCATGGTGACGCCGATCTTCAACACGCTGATGCGCATCGACCGGTCGCTATTCGAGGCGGCGCGCGATGCCGGCGCCTCCGGCTGGCAGGTGTTATGGAATGTCGTCATCCCGCTCGCCAAGCCCGGCATGGCGATCGGCACGATCTTCGTCGTCACGCTCGTCATGGCTGATTTTTCGACGGTGCAGGTGATGTCCGGCGGCCAAAGCGCCTCGGTAGCGCTGATGATGAAAAACCAGATGTCGCTGCTGCAATATCCGGCCGCTGCCGCCAACGCCGTGGTGCTGCTCGCCGTCGTGCTGTTGATGGTCGCGGCCATCCTGCGTGTTGTCGACATCCGCAAGGAGCTTTGAGATGAGCCACGAAAAACGCGGCCTGGAATTCTACCTGCTGGCGCTCTTCTTCGTCATCTTCGTGCTGTTCCTCTACGGCCCGCTTTCGGCGATCCTGATCCTCTCCTTCCAGGGGCCGGATGGCGGCCTGACCTTCCCGATGAACGGCGTTTCCACCCATTGGTTCTTCAACCTATTCGAGAAGCAGGCGGTCGGCGATTTCGGCGCCTCCTTCCGCCGCTCCTTCACCCTCGGGCTGATGGTGATGGCGGTGACGGTCGTCGTCTCGCTGCTCGCCGGCCTTGCCTTCCGGCGCCGTTTCCCCGGTTCGACGGCGCTGTTTTATGCCACGGTCGCAAGCCTCGTCGTGCCGTCGATCATCATCTCGCTCGGCATCGGCGTCGTCTTCCAGGAGGGTGGCCTCAAGCCTGCCTGGTATTCGTCGGCCTTCGGCGCCCATCTGACCTGGACGCTGCCTTTCGGCGTGCTGATCATGTTTGCCGTCTTCAACCGCTTCTCGCCGGCTTATGAAGAGGCGGCGCGTGACCTTGGCGCCAGCTCCTGGCAGACGTTCTGCCATGTCGTGCTGCCTATGATCGCCCCCAGCCTGATCGGCGTCGGCCTGTTCGGCTTCACGCTCTCCTATGACGAATTCGCCCGCACGCTGATGACATCAGGCACCTACAACACGCTGCCGCTCGAAATCTATGGCATGACGACCAACGTCACGACGCCGGTGCTCTATGCGCTCGGCACGGTGACGACGCTGTTTTCCTTCACAATCATTCTCCTTGCGCTCGGCATCATGACGATGCTCAGCCGGCGGCAGGCAAAGATAAACTGACATGCGCATCCTCATCGTCAATCCGAACACCACGGCCTCCATGACCGACAAGGCCGCGACCGCCGCGCGTGCGGTGGCGGCATCCGGTACGGAGATCATCGCCGCCACCTCGCGCATGGGGCCGGTTTCCATCGAGGGACATTACGACGGAGCCTTAGCGATCCCCGGTCTGCTCTCCGAACTCAAGGAGCGACAGGCGGCGGGTTATGACGCGGCCGTTATCGCTTGCTTCGACGATACCGGGCTCGAAGCGGCGCGAACCTTCGCCGATGTGCCGATCCTCGGGCTCTGCGAATCTGCGGTGGTGACGGCGGGCTTTCTGGCGCAGCGCTTCACCGTGGTGACGACGCTGGAGCGGTCGCGGGTGCTGATCGACAATCTGGTGCGCCGCTACGGCATGGGCGACCGCGCCAAGGTGCGCGCCTCCGACATCCCGGTGCTGGAGCTGGAAGATCCGGCCTCGGGTGCGATCGGCAAACTCAGGGCCGAGATCGAGCGGGCGCTTTTGGAAGACGGCGCCGAGGCGATCGTGCTCGGCTGCGCCGGCATGACCGATCTGGCGCGAGAGCTGCAGGAAATCTACGGCGTGCCTGTCGTCGATGGCGTTGCCGCCGCCGTCAAGCAGGCCGAGGCGCTGGTATCGCTCGGACTTTCCACCAGCAAGCGCGGCTCCTATGCCTCGCCGCTGCCGAAACCTTTTGCCGGGGCGATGAGCGGTTTCTCGCCGGTCCTCAAGGTCGGCTGAACCGATGTCCGTCTCTTTCGATTTCAAGCAGCTCACCGAGCGCCAACGCTACAAGCTGATGATCGGCACGATCATCCCGCGGCCTATCGCGCTGGTGACGACGGTCGACGAGAATGGCCGGATCAACGCCGCACCCTTCAGTTTCTTCAACTGCCTTTCGGCCGATCCGCCGATCCTTGCGATCGGGGTCGAGAACAATGCCGACATGTCGTTCAAGGACACCGGCCATAATATCCGCATGACCGAGGTGTTCACGGTCAATATCGTCTCCTTGGCCATCGCCGAGGCGATGCATGTCTGCGGCGCCAAATATCCGCGCGGCGTCGACGAGCTGAAGGAAGCCGGCCTGACGGCGATGCCGGGCGAGAAGGTCGCCTCGCCCTTCATCGCCGAGGCGCCCGCCGCTTTCGAATGCCGGCGGCATGTGACGCTGGAGCTCGGCCGCTCACGGCAGATCGTCATGGGCGAGATCGTCTATGCGCATTACCGCGACGGGGTCGTCGATCCGGAAAGGCTGCATGTCCATCCGGCTGCGGTCGATGCGATTGCGCGGCTCGGCGGCGATACCTGTGCCACCATCCGCGACCGTTTCGAGATGCTGACGCCGAAGCTTTGAGACAGAGCATTTCCGTTTGCGCAGTTTTGCTGGAATTGCTCCAGGGATAGGTCCAAGTTTTTGCTTTACTTTTTTGCTCCTCGCGAGAATGGTCGGCTACGGATCATCGCGGCAGAGGAGCGCTTTACCCATGATAATCGAGGACGATCTCAGCCGGATCGCGGAGCAGGAAAAAGTGCTGAGCTTCGATGCCTTCGACCTGACGACGGCATGGCAGCTCGGCAAACTCCTGCAGGAACTCGCCACCGAGCGCGGCCTCGGCATCGCGATCGACGTGACCCTGCATTCGATGCCGGTCTTCTATGCGGCACTGCCGGGTGTAACGCCTGATAACGTCAACTGGGTCCGGCGCAAGCGCAACATGGTACTGCGTTATTTCCGCAGCAGCTATGCCTGCGGCCTGAAGCTGCAGAAGGATGGCAAGACGGTCGAGGATAACGGGCTTTCCGGCGCCGACTATGCGCCGCATGGCGGCAGTTTCCCGATTAACGTCAAGGGTACCGGCTGCATCGGCGCGGTCACCGTCTCAGGACTGCCGCAGCGTGACGACCACAATCTCGCGGTCGAGGCGCTGGCGCTGATGCTCGCCAAGGATCTGGATACGCTGCGGCTCGCCCCGACGCTTTGATGCGGCCTGTCCCGCCGTAATTTTGACAGAAAAAAGCCATGAAAACTGCAGATTCGCGTCGCCGCTCCGGTGACTCGGGCTTGTCCTGCGGCTAGGATGCGGCATCGCCCTCCTTCATCCTACCCGGGACGCCGTGATCGGTTTGTTTCTTGCGCTTGCCGCCACCATCGGCCTCGGCCTTTTCCTTGTCTCCTGCAATACGCTGTCCAAGGAGGAATGCGTCGCCGCCGACTGGCGGGTGATCGGCGAGAGCGACGGGGCGGCAGGCTACGAGCCGCAACAGCGCTTCGCCGCACATGCGAAATCCTGCGAGCGGATCAAGATCGTGCCCGATCAGACGATCTGGTTTCAGGGATATCAGACGGGGCTGGTGCGCTACTGCACGCCACTCAGCGGGCTTGCGCGCGGCCAGGCGGGCAGCGGCTACGCCAATGTCTGCCCTAAGGAGACCGCGCCCGGTTTCCTGCGCGGCTTCGGCCTCGGCAGCAAGCAGCACGAGCTGCAATCACGCCTTAGCTCGATGCAGAACGATTATAGTTCGAAGGAGACTGATATCGACGATCTTTCCGACAAGCTGCGGGATGCCAAGGATGGCGACCGCACGGAACTTCGCCGGCGGATCGAGGATCTGGAAGACGACATGCACGACATCCGCCGCGATCAGCGCGACGTGCAGGAGGAACTCGACCGTATCAGCAGTGACGTCGGATGGTTCCAGCGGAACCCGAACGCCGAACTGCCGGCGCCGGGTTACTGATCCCCGACCTCAGAGCTTCCCGCCGGCCTCGGCGATGCCCTTTGTCAGGCTGCCCGTTGCCGGGAAAAGCGGAATGAGGCAGGCCTGCAGGGCGTGATAGATATCGCCTTTGCCGGGGAACAGCGAGTGGGCGGGAACGAGATCTTCCGTCAGCTCCTCGTGCCAGCCGCCGTTCTTGTGATCGATGAAGGCGCGCTCGATCACGTTCCAGATCTTGCGGTAGCTCTCCTCATGGAAATCGCTCGGCAGGTGCTCGTTGAGGAAATGTGCGGCAGCCGCACCTTCGCAGGCTGGCCACCAGAGCTTGTTGCGCTTGGCGGGCTTGTCGTCCCAATCGAGCGTATAGAAGAAGCCGCCCTTGTCGTTGTCCCAACCGAGCGCCATGGATTGGGCGAACAGCGCCTTGGCCGCATCCGGCATCCATTCGATCCGTTTGCCGCCGAGCGCCCAGAGCTGCAGGATGAGGCGGGCCCATTCCAGCCAGTGGCCGGGCGTCGTGCCTGCCGGGCGGAACATTTCGTTCGGATGATAGTAAGTCTTGTCGAGGTTCCATTCGGCGTCGAAATGCTCGGCAACGCGCCAGTCCACCGAACCGGCGGCGCGGCGGATGACGAGATCGGCGATGCTTTCGGCCTTGGTCAGGTATTCCCTGTCGCCGGTGGCTTCGAAGGCGGCCATCAGTGCTTCGGTCAGGTGCATGTTGGAGTTCTGGCCGCGATAGGCGCCGCCGTCGAGCGGCTGCCAGTCGGCGGTGAATTCCTCGGCGATGGCGCCGTGCTTCGCTTCCCAGAACTTCGTGTTGAGGATCTTGGTGATATCGGCGAGCATGCCGTCGGCAAGCGGATGGCCGATGGTCTTTGCCGCTGAGGCGGCGAGCAGCACGAAAGCATGGCCATAGCCCTGCTTGTTGGAATCGACGGGACCGTCATTGTTGAGCGACCAGAAATAGCCGCCGTTTTTCCGGTCTCGATGATGGTTCCAGATATAGTCCATGCCGTGGTCGACGACGTCGGAGGCTCCGGGGCGGCCGAGCAGCGCGCCGATCGAGAAGCAATGCACCGCGCGCGCAGCGATATGGATGCCGCGAACCTGGCCCTCGGCGTCGAGAGGCCTACCTTCGTCGTCGAGATCGTAAAAGCCGCCCTTGGGATTGACCGAATTGTGCTGGAAGAAATCGAAGAGACCGTTCGCTTGGGTCAGCAGCCAGCTGCGGTGATGGGCGCGGCTCGCCCAGTTCCCAAGGACGGCGTTGCCGATTGCGGGTGCCATGATACTCCTCCGATTTCGTGCACAAAGCGTTGTAAACGCCTATATAGGGGTCGGACGAGTCTGTCATCCGGCTATCGCATTGGCCCGCAAAGCGGGATCGTTCTTCGGAGGCACGATGCGTCGATTCAAAACTATTACAACGTCCTTTGCGCGTCTGAAAAGACGCGCGGCGCTGTAGGCTTACAAAGCACGAAATTGACAGGCATATATTGACATAAAGATATCTTTATGTGATTTGGACTGTCTGGTCTTACGACGTCAAGGAGCCTTCCCGTGTTTGATAATCTCTTTGGTCCGGAAACGGGCAAACGTGACGGCAGTGAAGTTTTCGCAGCTTTGAGACAAGCCGCGAGCGAGCGCATCCTTGTTCTCGACGGCGCCATGGGCACGCAGATCCAGGGTCTCGGCTATGACGAAGACCAGTTTCGCGGGACGCGCTTCATCGGCTGCGCCTGTCACCAGAAGGGCAATAACGACCTTCTGATCCTGACCCAGCCGGACGCGATCGAAGAGATCCATTACAGATACGCCAAGGCCGGCGCCGATATTCTCGAGACCAACACCTTCTCTTCGACCCGCATCGCGCAGGCCGATTACGAGATGGAAGGTGCCGTCTACGACCTCAACAAGGAAGGTGCCGAGATCGTGCGCCGGGCGGCACAGCGCGCCGAGCGCGAGGATGGCCGCCGCCGTTTCGTTGCCGGCGCCATCGGGCCGACCAACCGCACCGCCTCGATCTCGCCCGATGTCAACAATCCCGGTTTCCGCGCCGTCACCTTCGACGATCTGCGTTCCGCCTATGGCGAGCAGATCGACGGTCTGATCGACGGCGGCGCCGATATCATCCTGATCGAGACGATCTTCGACACGCTGAACGCCAAGGCTGCGATCTTCGCCTGCGAGGAGCGCTTCGAGGCCAAGGGCGTGCGCCTGCCGGTGATGATCTCGGGCACGATCACCGATCTTTCCGGCCGCACGCTGTCCGGCCAGACGCCGTCGGCCTTCTGGAACTCGGTGCGTCACGCCAATCCCTTCACGATCGGCCTCAACTGCGCGCTCGGCGCCAATGCGATGCGCCCGCATTTGCAAGAGCTTTCGGGTGTTGCCGACACCTTCATCTGCGCCTATCCGAATGCCGGCCTGCCAAACGAATTCGGCCAGTATGACGAAACGCCGGAGCTGATGGCGGCGCAGATCGACGGCTTCGCCCGCGAGGGCCTCGTCAACATCGTCGGCGGCTGCTGCGGCTCGACGCCGGAGCATATCAAGGCGATCGCCGAGACCGTTGCGAAATACAAGCCGCGGCCGATTCCGGAGCATCGCCCCTTCATGTCGCTGTCGGGCCTCGAACCTTTCGAACTGACCAAGGACATCCCCTTCGTCAATGTCGGCGAGCGCACCAACGTCACCGGCTCGGCCCGCTTCCGCAAGCTGATCACCAACGGCGATTTCACTGCAGCGCTCGACGTCGCCCGCGATCAGGTCGAGAACGGCGCCCAGGTGATCGACATCAACATGGACGAAGGCCTGATCGATTCCGAAAAGGCGATGGTCGAGTTCCTCAACCTGATCGCCGCCGAGCCTGACATCGCCCGTGTGCCAGTCATGATCGACTCGTCGAAATTCTCGATCATCGAATCCGGCCTGAAGCGCGTCCAGGGCAAGCCGATCGTCAATTCGATCTCGCTGAAGGAAGGCGAGGAGAATTTCCTCACCCAGGCGCGGCTGCTGCACAATTACGGCGCTGCCGTTGTCGTCATGGCCTTCGATGAGACGGGGCAGGCGGACAGCTACCAGCGCAAGGTGGATATCTGCACGCGCGCCTACAAGCTGCTGACCGAAAAGATCGGCTACCCGCCCGAGGACATCATCTTCGACCCGAACATCTTCGCTGTCGCCACCGGCATCGAAGAGCATAATAATTACGGCGTCGACTTCATCGAGGCGACGCGGACGATCCGCGAGCGCATGCCGCTGGTGCATATTTCGGGCGGTGTCTCCAACCTTTCCTTCTCGTTCCGCGGCAACGAGCCGGTGCGCGAGGCGATGCACGCCGTGTTCCTCTACCACGCCATCCAGGCGGGTATGGACATGGGCATCGTCAATGCCGGCCAGCTTGCCGTCTACGACAACATCGATCCCGAGCTGCGCGAGGCCTGCGAGGACGTGGTGCTGAACCGCCGTCCCGACGGCACCGAGCGGCTGCTCGAAGTGGCGGAGAAATTCCGTGGCGGCGCGGCACGCGAAGGCCGCATCCAGGATCTTTCCTGGCGCGAATGGAGCGTCGAGAAGCGTCTCGAGCATGCGCTGGTCAACGGCATCACCGAATATATCGAGGCCGATACCGAGGAGGCGCGCCAGCAGGCCGCGCGGCCGCTGCACGTCATCGAAGGGCCGCTGATGGCCGGCATGAACGTCGTCGGTGACCTGTTCGGCTCGGGCAAGATGTTCCTGCCGCAGGTGGTCAAGTCGGCGCGCGTGATGAAGCAGGCGGTGGCCGTGCTGCTGCCTTACATGGAAGAGGAAAAGCGTCTCAATGGCGGCGAGGAACGCCGGTCGGCCGGCAAGATCCTGATGGCGACGGTCAAGGGCGACGTGCACGATATCGGCAAGAACATCGTCGGCGTCGTGCTTGCCTGCAACAACTACGAGATCGTCGATCTCGGCGTTATGGTGCCGGCGACGAAGATCCTCGAAACGGCCATTGCAGAGAAGGTCGATGTCATCGGCCTCTCCGGCTTGATCACGCCGTCACTCGACGAAATGGTGCATGTCGCCGCCGAGATGGAACGCCAGGGCTTTGAAATCCCGCTTTTGATCGGCGGGGCGACGACCAGCCGCGTTCATACGGCCGTGAAGATACATCCCGGCTACAACAAGGGGCAGACGGTCTACGTCACCGATGCGAGCCGCGCCGTCGGCGTCGTCTCCGCACTGCTGTCGCCGGAAACGCGCCAGAGCTATGTCGACGATATCCGCACTGAATATGCCAAGGTGGCGGCCGCCCATGCGCGCAGCGAGGCCGAGAAGGTGCGCCTGCCGTTGCCACGGGCTCGTGAGAATGCCCACAAGATCGACTGGTCTGCCTACCAGCCGGTGAAGCCGCAGTTCTTCGGCACGCGGGTGTTCGAGGATTACGATCTGGCCGAGCTTGCCAAATACATCGACTGGACGCCGTTCTTCCAGACCTGGGAGCTGCGCGGCCGCTACCCCGCCATTCTCGACGACGAGAAGCAGGGTGAGGCAGCGCGCGCGCTCTGGGTCGATGCGCAGGCCATGCTCAAGAAGATCATCGACGAGAAGTGGTTCCGCCCGCGCGCCGTTATCGGCTTCTGGCCGGCCGGCGCCGTTGGCGACGATATCCGACTGTTTACGGACGAGAGCCGCAAACACGAGCTTGAGACCTTCTATACGCTGCGCCAGCAGCTTTCGAAGCGGGACGGGCGGCCGAACGTGGCGCTCTCCGACTTCGTGGCACCTGTCACAAGCGGTGTTCAGGATTATGTCGGCGGCTTCGTGGTGACGGCGGGGATCGAGGAAATCGCCATCGCCGAGCGTTTCGAGCGGGCGAACGACGATTATTCGTCGATCCTCGTCAAGGCGCTGGCCGACCGCTTCGCCGAAGCTTTTGCCGAGCGCATGCACGAGCAGGTGCGACGCGAATACTGGGGCTATGCCAAGGACGAGACGCTCAGCAAGGAGGATCTCATCACCGAAGCCTATGCCGGCATTCGCCCGGCGCCCGGTTATCCTGCTCAGCCCGACCACACCGAAAAGGCAACGCTGTTCAAACTGCTAGACGCCGAAAAAGCAGCCGGCGTGAAGCTGACGGAAAGCTATGCGATGTGGCCCGGCTCCTCGGTCTCCGGCCTCTATATCGGCCATCCCGACTCTTATTATTTCGGCGTCGCCAAGGTGGAGCGCGATCAGGTGGAAGACTATGCGGCCCGCAAGGGCATGCAGATTTCGGAAGTCGAGCGCTGGCTCGGACCGGTGCTGAACTATGTGCCGCGAAAGGCGGACGAGCAGATCGAGGACGCGGCCTGATTGCCGAGTCTTCGCGGTCGCTTAGAGCATGATGCCGAAAAGTGTGAGCGGTTTTCGGACGACATCATGCTCTAACTATATAATGTAGAACAGGATTCAGATTTTAGGCCGACCCGGCCTAAAATCATCCTATTCTATGGCGGCGTCCTCAGAGATTGGTTCAATAAATGAAAAGCCGGAAGGGGGTCGCCTTCCGGCTTTTATGATTTTGATGCAGCTGATAATTACCCGCATTCAGGCTATTTGAATTTGATAGCGCAATTGACGATGCGGTGGCATGCTTAGCCAAGTTAGCTAATGAGGCGACGATGCAAGTTACCATCCATGCTGCAAAGACCAATCTGTCGAAATTGATCGACGCTGCCCTTTCCGGTAAGGAAGTGGTGATCGCCAAGGGACGCAAGCCTGTCGTGAAGATCATTCCGATTGTGCAGTCTTCCTTCAAGATCGGGCTGCTCAAGGGACAAGTTGTTGGAAATGGCCCCGACTTTTTTGAGCGCATGGATCAGGACGAGCTTGCGCCTTGGGAAGGCCAAGGCAATTGCTCTGATCGAAAAAGCGGAGACGATTTTCGTCAGCCCAATATCGCTATTTGAAATCGGGCAGAAGGTTCATCTCGGCAAATGGCCGGAGATGGAGCCTTTCATTGGCCGGTTGCCGGAACTGCGGCATGAACAGGGTGGCATTGCCGCGGCATTGACACCGGAAATCTGTCTGACCGCAGCCATGATGGGCTGGACACATCGCGATCCGTTCGACCGGTTTCTTGCCGCGACCGCCATGCAGAATGGGATACCGCTTATCTCCGCCGATGCGATCTTCGATGATCTTGTCGGAAATCAGCTCTGGATCGCCCGCTTCTGGTAGGGCTTACGTCACTGCTATCGTCAGTTCCGCGACAAAATCATAGGCATCGCCGCGATAGAGCGAGCGGGTGAATTCGACGGCGCGGCCAGAGCCCAGGTAGGAGATACGCTCGATCGACAGGCCGGCCGCGCCGACGGAGACGCCGAGAAGCTGGGCGTCGGCCTCCTTCATATTGGTTGCCGAGATACGCTGCACGGCGCGCACCGGGCGGACCTGGAGGCGTTCGAGCTCGGCATAGAGCGAATTGGTGACGGCTGCGGGATCGGGAAGGAACTCGCCGGAGACGCTGGCATTCTCGATCGCCAGCGGCTGGTCGTCGGCGATGCGCAGACGGGAGAGACGCGAAACCTTGACGTCGGTACCGAGGCCAAGGATCATCATCTCGTCGGGCGAGGGGGTGTGGATGCCCTTATGCAGCCATTCGGAGCGCGAGGACATGCCGCGGCGCGCCATATCCTCGGTAAAGGAGGTAAGCTGCGACAGGCGCTGCTCGACCTTGGAGACCGGCTTGGCGACGAAGGTGCCCGAACCGTGACGGCGCACCAAGAGGCCGTCGGCGACGAGTTCGTCTATCGCCTTGCGCACAGTGACGCGACTGACGGCGGCGAATTCGGCGATGTCGCGTTCCGGCGGCAGCGCATCGCCGTGACCAAGCGTGCCGGTGCGCACGGCTGCTTCGAGCGTGCGGCGCAGCTTGACGTAGAGCGGCCCCTTGCCGGCTGCCTGCAGGCGCTCCAGAGAAAGGAGGGTGGCGAGGTCATCGGTCATGCCGCACCCCTCTGGCCGTCGTTCATGAGCTTGACCGCAAGCTCCACTGCGCCCTGCAGGGCATCGCCCTTCGGTCTGGCAAGCAAAGGCTTGTAACGTTCAGAAAGCCACGGCTCATAAGCTTCGGCAAGACCGCCGAGCAGGCAGATCGACGGGCATTCGGGCCAGAGCAGTGCTTCGAGACTTTCGCCGATCGCCGTTGCCGCCTCCGTGACGATGGCGACTGCCACGGCATCGCCCTTAGCCGCATGTTCGAAGACGGTGGGGGCGTAACGGGCAAAATCCTTCGGTCTTGCCGAATGGGCGAATTCGGCGATGCGCTCGGGATCGTTGCCGTATTCGGCCAAAGTCGCGTCGGTGATCGGCGATGCCGGGCGCACCCCGTCATGGGCGAGCAGCGATCGTTCCAGGAGATCGCGGCCCAGACGGGCACCGCTTGCCTGGTCGCCGACAACGAAACCCCAGCCGCCGATGCCGTTCAGCCGGCCGTCCCTACGGGCATTATAAACCGAGCCGGTGCCGAAGGCGCCGACGATGCCGTCGGCATCGCCGAGCGCGCCCTGCAGGGCGATCAGCGCATCGGTGACAACGCGGCCTTCGGCAAACGGCAGGGCCTTTTCGATTCGCCTGCCGTAATCGCCGACATTGGCGCCGGCGACGCCGACGACGGCTGCGACGGCGGAAAGGGTTTCATCGGCAAGCCCGGCATCGCCGAGCGCCTGCCGGGCGGATTCGACGATATTGAGAAGGGAGTTTTCCAAATCCGACAGGATGTTGGCAGGGCCGGATCTGCCGCGGCCGATGACATTGCCGTTCCTGTCCGCGACTGCGGCCCGGCAGCTCGTTCCGCCGCCGTCTATGCCGATTGCAAGCTCCGTCATCGGGCCTCCGAATATGCCGTTCCCCACGGTCTTCAATACAATACCAAAAAAATACCATTTACCAAGTGGGAATGATGGGAGAAAATTCATCTTTTTATCGTGTTGATTTTGCTTCATAAAATTTTTAGATCGATTTTATCTGGCCAAAAGGTTAAATTCGGCTGGACAATTGGTATTTTTTTGGCCTTAATTCGGTAACAAGGGAACAGCACTTCGAGGCCCACGAAAATCGGCAGTTAAGCCGAGCCGGAACCGCTTCGAGGATGGATCAAGAGAACGACCTGCCGGCCCGTCAAGCTGGTGGCGAAGCTCAGGCATCCATTGGCTTTCCCCATCATTTCGCCGCTCCCGGTGTAGCCGGGAAGGCGCGCAGTTCGGCCGCAGGCGTCCGCCTTCGTGTCCGTCGAGCTTTCGGGACCGGCATTGCTGACGGTCCTCCAAGGGGCGTTGGGTGTTGCCTCAGACACACCAATTGCTTGTTCCAGATCGAAAACAGCGCCTAGCGGCGCTTAAAACAGGAGAGGGAAATGAAAAACACTGCTCTGAAAAGCCTGCTGCTTGCCTCCAGTCTGCTGACTTCAGTGGGTCTCGTCCACGCCGCCGACGTCACGCTGACGGTCGAAAGCTGGCGTAACGACGACCTGCAGATCTGGCAGGAGAAGATAATCCCGGCCTTCGAAGCGAAGAACCCGGGCATCAAGGTCGTCTTCTCGCCGACCGCGCCGACCGAATACAACGCCTCGCTGAACGCCAAGCTCGATGCCGGCTCCGCAGGCGATATCGTCACCTGCCGTCCGTTCGATGCCTCGCTCGAACTCTTCAACAAGAAGCAGCTCGTTGACATCACCAGCCTGCCTGGCATGGAGAACTTCTCGCCGGTCGCCAAGGCCGCTTGGAGCACCGACGACGGCAAGTCGACCTTCTGCGTGCCGATGGCTTCGGTCATCCACGGCTTCATCTACAACAAGGATGCCTTCGACAAGCTCGGCATCTCGGTGCCGAAGACCCAGGACGAATTCTACGCAGCGCTTGACAAGATCAAGGCCGACGGCACCTACATCCCGCTCGCCATGGGTACGAAGGATCTCTGGGAAGCCGCCACCATGGGCTACCAGAACATCGGCCCCAACTACTGGAAGGGCGAGGAGGGGCGCAAGGCTCTGATCGAAGGAAAGCAGAAGCTGACGGATCCCGAATGGGTCAAGCCCTTTGAAGAGCTTGCCAAGTGGAAGCCCTATCTCGGCGACGGCTTCGAAGCCCAGACCTACTCCGATAGCCAGAACCTGTTCACGCTCGGCCGGGCCGCGATCTATCCGGCTGGTTCATGGGAAATCGCGCTGTTCAACAGCCAGGCTCAGTTCAAGATGGGTGCTTTCCCGCCACCGGTTCCGAAGGCAGGTGACACGGGCTACATCTCCGACCACCCGGATATCGGTGTCGCCCTGAATGCCAAGAGCACCCATGCCGAAGAAGCCAAGAAGTTCCTCAGCTGGGTCGCTTCGCCGGAGTTTGCCGATATCTACGCCAACTCGCTGCCGGGCTTCTTCAGCCTGAACTCCACCGCGGTCAAGATGTCCGATCCGCTCGCTCAGGAATTCGTTTCCTGGCGCGGCCCGTACAAGTCGACGGTGCGCTCGACCTACCAGATCTTGTCACGCGGCACCCCGAACCTTGAAAATGAGACCTGGGTCGAATCGGCCAACGTGATCAACGGCACGGATACGCCTGCGGTTGCTGCCGAAAAGCTCCAGAAGGGCCTCGACAGCTGGTACAAGCCGGCCAAGTGATGTGATCAGGGGCGGCGTTTGCAGCCCCTCATCCGGCCTGCCGGCCACCTTCTCCCCGCTGGCGGGGAGAAGGAGACCTCGCAGCGACCTCCCAGCCCGATATCGTTTCTCAGCAGGGGCGTTTCCTCTCTTTCCAGGTGGCAGAGAGTTAGGGTGAGGCGCAACCGTTTCCACCTGTGCTGCGCCTTGCGGCCAGTCGACAAGAACAGGCAAAAGCCATGAGCGAAACCGACAACGCGGTCGATATCGTCCCGATCAGGCGCCCGGTGCGCTGGCACATCTTCGTCTTCATGTTGCCGGCCTTGATCGTCTATTCCGCCGTCATGGTGCTGCCGCTCATCGAAACGCTCAGGCTTTCGCTCTACAATACGGTCGATGGGCAGCCGGCCTTCGTCGGACTGGCGAATTTCAAGGTGCTGTTCGGCGACGCGCGCTGGGCGCGCGATTTCTGGAATGCGCTGGTCAACAACCTGATCTTCTTTGCCATCCACATGTGCGTGCAGAACCCGATCGGCGTGGCGCTTGCCGCCCTGCTTTCTGTGCCGAAGCTGCGCGGCGTCGCCTTCTACCGCACGGCAATGTTCCTGCCGACGCTCTTGTCGTTCGTCATCGTCGGCTTCATCTGGAAGCTCATCCTTTCGCCGATCTGGGGTGTAGCTCCCTGGCTGATGAGCCTTGTCGGCATGAAGTGGGCCTTCGCACCCTGGCTCGGGCAATCCGGTCCTGCGCTGATTGCCGTGTCGCTGATCTCGAACTGGCAATATATCGGCATTCCGATGATGCTGATCTATGCCGCATTGCTCAGCATCCCCGAAGAGGTGATCGAGGCGGCCGAATGCGACGGCATTACCGGTTGGGCCCAGTTCTGGAAAATCAAGCTGCCGCTCATCCTGCCGGCGATCGGCATCATCTCGATCCTGACCTTCGTCGGCAATTTCAATGCCTTCGACCTGATCTATACCGTGCAGGGGGCGCTTGCCGGGCCTGATATGTCGACCGACATTCTCGGCACGCTGCTTTACCGTACCTTTTTCGGTTTCCAGCTTCAGCTCGGCGACCGCTCGATGGGTGCGACGATCGCCACGGTGATGTTCCTGATCATTCTCGCCGGCGTCTCGCTTTATCTCTTCGTCATCCAGCGGCGCATGCGTCGCTACCAGTTCTGAGGAGCGGGCATGTCCAAGGCACGCACATCTCCAATCCGCACCGGCCTCGTGCATCTGGCGCTCAGCGCCTATACGCTGGTCGCGCTGTTTCCGGTCTTCCTGACCATCGTCAACTCGTTCAAGGATCGTGCCTCGATCTTCCGCGAGCCGCTGATGATCCCGACGCCGTCGACCTTCAGCCTCGTCGGCTATCAGACGGTGCTCGGGCAGGGCGATTTCGCCATCTATTTCCAGAACAGCTTCATCGTCACGATCGTTTCGATCCTGCTGGTGCTGCTGTTCGGCGCCATGGCGGCCTTTGCGCTCTCTGAGTATCGCTTCCGCGGCAACATGCTGCTCGGGCTCTACATGGCGATCGGCATCATGATCCCGATCCGTCTCGGCACGGTGGCGATCCTGCAGGGCATGGTGGCGGCCGGCCTCGTCAATACGCTGACGGCGCTGATCCTCGTCTATACCGCGCAGGGCATACCGCTGGCGATCTTCATCCTGTCGGAATTCATGCGCACGGTTTCGGACGACCTGAAGAATGCCGGGCGTATCGACGGGCTTTCCGAATATGCGATCTTCTTCCGCCTGGTGCTGCCGCTCGTGCGCCCGGCCATGGCGACGGTCGCCGTCTTCACCATGATCCCGATCTGGAACGATCTCTGGTTCCCGCTGATCCTCGCACCCTCCGAGGCTACCAAGACGGTGACGCTAGGCTCGCAGATCTTCATCGGCCAGTTCGTCACCAACTGGAACGCGGTGCTGGCGGCGCTGTCGCTGGCGATCCTGCCGATCCTCGTCCTCTACGTCATCTTCTCGCGGCAACTGATCCGCGGCATCACGTCAGGAGCCGTCAAGTGAGCCAATCCGAAAAGCCGATCCGCGTCCTCGTTGCCGGCCTCGGCAACATGGGCCGCAGCCACGCGCTCGCCTATCACAACAATCCGGGCTTTGAGATCGTCGGTCTCGTCAACCGCTCGACGCCGTCGCAGCTTGCGCCGGAGCTCGAGCAGTACCCGATCCATCCCGATTTCATGACGGCGCTCGCCGAGCTGAAACCGGAGCTCTGCTCGATCAATACCTATTCCGACAGCCATGCTGATTACGCGGTCGCCGCCTTCGAGGCCGGCTGCGACGTCTTCGTGGAAAAGCCGCTGGCAACCACGGTCGCCGATGCCGAGCGCGTCGTGGCGGCTGCCAGGACAGCCAGGCGCAAGTTGGTGGTCGGTTATATCCTTCGCCATCATCCTTCCTGGATGAAGCTGATCGAGGAGGCGCGCAAGCTCGGCCCGCCTTACGTCTTCCGCATGAATCTCAACCAGCAGTCCAACGGCCCGACATGGGAGACGCACAAGTCGCTGATGCGCACGACCTCGCCGATCGTCGATTGCGGTGTGCATTATGTCGACGTCATGAGCCAGATCACCGACGCGAGGGCTGTCGAGGTGCGCGGCATGGGGCTGCGCATGTCGGAAGAGATCGCCGCCAACATGTATAATTACGGTCACTTGCAGGTGCTGTTCGAGGATGGTTCCGTCGGCTGGTACGAGGCCGGCTGGGGCCCGATGATCTCGGAAACCGCCTTCTTCGTGAAAGATGTGATGTCGCCAAAAGGCGCCGTGTCGATCGTCATGGATCCGAACGCCAAGTCCGACGATATCGACACGCACACCAAGACTTCGGTGATCCGTCTGCACACGGCCGAGACCGGCCCGGACGGCAAGTTCATCCGGCCCGACCAGGACATGACGATGGAAGGCGAGCCCGGCCATCAGGAACTCTGTAACCTGGAGCAGGCTTTCATGCTGAGGGCGATCCGCGAGGATATGGACCTCGACCGCCATATGGCCGACGCGGTGGCATCGCTGCGCATCTGCCTTGCCGCCGACGAGAGCGTGCGTACCGGCCAGCCGGTCAGATTGTAAGGGAAAGATAGTGGGATCGCTTCAACTCAAATCCATCCGCAAGACCTATGGCACGCATGAGGTGCTGAAAGGCATCGACCTTGAGGTCGAGGACGGCGAATTCGTCATCTTCGTCGGGCCCTCGGGCTGCGGGAAATCGACGCTGTTGCGCAGCATTGCTGGCCTCGAAGACGTCACGTCGGGCGCCGTCGTCATCAATGGCCGCGACGAGACGCTGACGCCGCCGGCCAAGCGTGGAATCGCCATGGTGTTCCAGTCCTATGCGCTCTATCCGCATCTGACGGTCAAGGACAATATGGGGCTTGGCCTCAAGCAGGCCGGCACCGGCAAGGACGAGATCGACAAGCGTGTCAGCAAGGCGTCCGGCATGCTTTCGCTGGAACCCTATCTGGCGCGCCGGCCGGCCGAGCTCTCCGGCGGCCAGCGCCAGCGTGTGGCGATCGGCCGTGCCATCGTGCGCGAACCGGAACTCTTCCTGTTCGATGAGCCGCTGTCGAACCTCGATGCGGCGTTGCGCGTCCAGACCCGCCTCGAGATCGCCCGACTGCACCGCAGCCTGAAGGCGACGATGATCTATGTCACCCACGACCAGGTCGAGGCGATGACGCTTGCCGACAAGATCGTCGTTTTGAATGCCGGGGCGATCGAGCAGATCGGTTCGCCGATGGAACTCTACAAACGACCGGCCAATGTCTTCGTCGCCGGCTTCATCGGCTCGCCGCAGATGAATTTCATCGCGGCCGAGAAAGTCGGCGATCACAGTGCCAAGACGATCGGCGTTCGTCCCGAACATATGACGCTGTCGCGCGAGCAGGGGACTTGGGCTGCGAAGGTCGTGCATGTCGAGCATCTCGGCGCCGACACGATCATCTATCTGGAATCCGACCAGTGCGGCCTGTTGACGGCACGCCTGTTTGGCGAGCACCAGTACGAGCCGGACGAGATCGTCTATGCGACACCGGACCAGGCGCATGTCCATCGCTTTGACGTCGACGACCAGGCGATCCGCTGAACGATCCAAATTTCCGACAACAAAAGGCGCCGTTTTGCGGCGCCTTTTGCATGAGTGGGATTGGCGAAATCAGTCGCGGATGATGAGCAGGTCGGCTGCCATGAAGCGCAGCGTTACCGTTTCGCCGGCCTGCGGCGGGGTAGTGCCCGGGCTGTTGAACATGTCGAAGGAGATGACGTTGCCGCCGACATTCATGCGGGTGCGGATGACCGACCCCAAGAAGTGGGCCGAAACGACCTGGCCGGTCAGCGCCGTGTCGCTCTTGACGCTGTCGGAGAGCGAGCCCGCTTCCGGGCGTAGCGCCAGCGAGATGGTTTCTCCGGCCTTGTGGGCAGCGACCGATTGCTTCAGCGTTATACCCTGATCGCCGATCTGGATGCGGTTGGTATCGGGATCGACGACCTTGGCCTCGATGAGGTTCAGCGTGCCGACGAAGGAGGCGACGAAACGCGTTGCCGGCGTATTGTAGATCTCGAAAGGCGAACCGATCTGGTCGGCCTTGCCGGCATTCATGACGACGATGCGGTCGGAAATCGACAGGGCTTCTTCCTGATCATGGGTGACGAAGACCGTGGTGATGCCGAGCTGCTGCTGGATCTGGCGGATTTCCTCGCGCAGCGACACGCGGATCTTGGCGTCGAGTGCGGAGAGCGGCTCGTCGAGCAGCAGCACCTGCGGCTTGACGGCAAGCGCACGGGCAAGGGCTACTCGCTGCTGCTGGCCGCCCGACAGTTGATAGGGGAAGCGGTCGGCCAGGTGATCGAGCTTGATCAGGCCGAGCATTTCCTTGACGCGGGCGTCGATTTCAGGTTTTGGGGCGCCGGCGACCTTGAGACCGAAGGCGACATTGTCGTGTACCGTCATGTTGGGGAAGAGCGCGTAGGCCTGGAACACCATGCCGATATTGCGCTGGTTCGGCTTCAGCGCGCTTTGGTCCTTGCCGTTGATGGTCAGCGTGCCGCCGGTTGGCGTTTCGAAGCCGGCGATCATGCGCAGAACGGTCGTCTTGCCGCAGCCCGACGGTCCGAGGAAGGAGACGAACTCACCCTTCTCGATCGTCATGTTGAAGTTCTTGACGACCTGAACCGGGCCGAAGGATTTCTGAATGTTGGTCAGCGTGAGAAAAGACATGAGCCAGATACCTTAAGCCTTTGCCGGGCGGGCTTTGCCGACGCGGGAAACGATGTTGAGCAGGCCCATGCTGAGCCAGGTGATCGAGAAGGCGATGACGGCAAGCGCCGAAGGCTCATAGGCCTTGTTGGCGCCGACGAGCTGCAGGTAGGGACCGAAGGCCGGACGGTTCAGAAGTGCGGCAAAGGTGAATTCGCCCATGACGATCGCGAGCGTGATGAAAGCGCCTGAGAGCACGCCGCTCATGACGTTCGGGAAAATGCATTTGAACATGATGGTCGTCCATCGGGCGCCGAGGCTTTCGGCCGCTTCCGTCAGCGTGCGGACGTCGATGGCGCGCATGGCGGTATCGACGGCGCGGTACATATAAGGCAGAGACAGGGTGATATAGGAGAAGACCAGCAGGACATTGGTGCCGGTCGTCGAACCCGTCAGCGGCAGGTAGGACGACGAATTATACATCCTGAGGTATCCGAAGACAATGACGATCGCTGGAATGACAAGCGGCAGCAGGGTGATGAATTCGACGACCGGACGCATCTGCGGCAGCCGCAGCCGCACCCAATAGGCTGTCGGCACGACGAGCAGCATGCCGAAGACGATGGTGAGCAACGCCATCAGCATGGAATAGCCGAAGGTCTCCCGGAACTGAATGTCGGAGAATACCGACTTGTAGGCATCGAGGCTGTATTCGCCGCGACGCATGCGCAATGAAAACTCGATTGTGCCGATCAACGGAATGACGAAATAGGATGCACCTAGAATGACGGCGATCCAGGCTCCGAAACGCTGAGCTTTCATTTCTGCCACCGTTCTGCGCGCATGCGCAGCATGAGATAAAGGACGTTGGAGACGCCGGTGATGACGATCATGCCGAGCGCGATGGCGTAACCGAGATTGGCATTGTGCAGAACATCGCCGCGGATCTGCGCATAGAGCAGGATCGGCACGATGTTCAGCGAGCTGCCGGTCAGCGCGAAAGCGGTGGCAATGGCGCCGAAAGCGTTGGCGAAGAGCAGCAGCGTCGTGCCCAGCAGGCTCGGCCAGAGGATCGGCAGCGCGACCATCGTCCAGTACTGGCGGTTGGTGGCGCCAAGGATCTGTGAGGCTTCGCGCCATTCCTTCTTCATGCCGTCGAGGGCGGGCGTCAGAATCAGCACCATCAGCGGGATCTGGAAATACATGTAGGTGATGGTGAGGCCGAAGAAGGACAGCAGATTGAAGCCGGTGCCGTAGAGATTGAAGCCGAACCATTCGCGCAGGAAAATCGTCACAAGCCCGGTGCGGCCGAGCGTTGCGAGAAAGGCGAAGGCGAGCGGCACGCCGGCAAAATTCGAGGCGACGCCGGAGAAGGTCAGGAGCGTCGAGCGGACGGAGGCGGGCAGGCCGCCGAGCACGACGGCCCAGGCGAGGAAGAAGCCGATCAGCGCACCGCCCAGAGCCGACGCCACCGACACACGGATGCTGATCGAGTAGGCGCTCATGATGGATGGGGTAAAGAGATCACCGATATTCTTCAGCGTCAAATCGCCCTCGGGCGCCAGGAATGCGCCCGCCACAAGATAAAGCGTGGGGATGATCAGGAACAGCAGCGAGAAAATGATGAAGGGTGCAATGCCGAGCCAGTCGATCACGCGATCTCTGTTGATCAAGGGGGCGCTGCGCACCATAGGCGTTGAAACGGTGCTCATGGAAAAGCTCATCCTGGGGCGTCGGAGTGAGAAACCTCCCCGCCTTGCGGCGGGGAGGCAGGATCAGAGGTTACTTGACGGCGGCGCCGACGACGGAATCCCAATTCTTGGTGATCGCTTCCTTGCCGGCAGACTGTTGTTCGAGCGTCGGGAAGACAGCCTTTTCATAGGATGCAGCCGGCGGCAGCTTGTCGAGCAGTTCCTTCGGGATCTTGTTGTTCTTGGCAAGATCGTTGAAGCGGATCGGGTGGCAATAGCCCTTCAGCCAGCCGAGCTGACCTTCGTCGGAATAGAGGTATTCCATCCAGAGCTTCGCAGCGTTCGGGTGCGGAGCGAAGGCGGAGATAGCCTGGACGTAGACGCCGGCAACGACGCCGGTCTTCGGAACGACGACCTCGAAGGGAGGATTGCCCTTCAGGCTTTCGCCCCAGGAGAGGGCGTTGTAATCCCAGGCAATGATGATCGGCGTCGAGCCCTGGGCGAACGGAGCCGCCTTGCCGACGACCGGCACGAAATTACCGCTCTTGTTCAATTCGGCGAAGAACTTCAGGCCCTCTTCGCCTGCCTTGGCCGCGTCACCGCCGGATGCGGAAAGACCAGCGGCATAAACGCCCTGGACAGCCTGGTTGGCGGCGCGCGGATCGCCTGCGAGGGCGACGCTGTTTGCGTAGTCGCTCTTCTTCAGATCGGCCCAATCGGCCGGCGATTCCTTGACGAGATCCTTGTTCACGAGGAACGAGAGGACGCCATAATAATCGCCGTACCAGTAGCCGTCGGCATCCTTGGCGGTATCCGGGATGGAGTCCCAGGTGGAGACCTTGTAAGGCTGGATCAGGCCGTCTTTCTTGGCGGACGGGCCGAAAGAGAGGCCGACGTCGATGACGTCAGGAGCCTGCGGGCCGGTGTTGCCCTTGTTGGCCTTGATGGCTTCGACTTCGTCGCCCGAACCCGCATCCGGGTTGAGCTCGTTGACCTCGAGGCCATACTTGGCCTTGAAGCCGGCAATGACCTCGCCGTAGCCGCACCAGTCGTGCGGAAGAGCGATCGTCGTCAGGGTGCCTTCCTTCTTGGCGGCGGCGATAAGTTCAGCGCTCGGCTCGGCAGCGGCAATCGCGGTCGAAGCCACGATCATCGCAGTAGAAAGCGACAGTAGTCGAGAAATGTTAGAGATCACTGTTGTTCTCCTTCGGGTTTTCAGTGTCTGGCGATGCTGTTAATGAGATTACATGAAGCTTGTGTGACAGTTGGATGACGTTAATTCTGCTGCGAATAGCGGAGGTTGCAGCAAATGTTTTATTTGCGACAACGCCGTCTGCCTTCGCCAAAATCCGTCATTGTTTTTCTTCTGTTTTAGTCTTGTCCTCCTAACCCGGTTTGCGGAAAAGCCTGGTCTGCTCGAACAGGCCTTCCAGTGTCTTCATGCGTTCCTTCGTCTCGTCCCAGGTCGAATTCTGAACGGCCTCGATCAGCGCTTCGACGATGAAAAGGGTGACGACGGAGGAATCCCAGGCCGACGGCGCCTCGATCCGGACGCGGAAGGCATGCCTGGCGAGCTTGGCGGCCGGCGAGCCCCACTGGTCGGTGAAGACGACGATTTCGGCGCCGCGCTTGCGGGCGGCGGTGGCGAGGCTCACCATCTCCTGCTCGTAGCGGCGGATGTCGAAGATAATCAGGATGTCGCCCGCATTCATGTTGAGGGCATATTGCGGCCAGCTGCTGGAATTCGAAGATAGCAGCGTCGTTGCCGGCCGGATCACCTGCATGTGGGTGAAGAAATACTCTGCAAGCGCGCCGGTGATGCGGCCACCGACGAAATAGAGGCCACGCTTGCGGTCGGAAAGCAGCGCGGCGACGCTGTCGAAAGTCGCGGTGTCGAGATCGGTCAGCGTCTGGCGCAGATTGCCCATGATAGCATCGGCGAAACGGTTGAGAATATGGGTGCCCGGGGCATTCTGCGCCCAGCGGTCGTGCTTGGCGATCGGGTTCGAGATCGTCGCCTCGACTTCCTGATGCAGATGCGCCTGAAAGTCCGGATAGCCCTTGAAGCCGAGTTTCTGCACCATACGCACGACGGTTGGCGTCGAGACGCCGGCGTTCTCGGCGATCGTGGTAATGCTGCCGAGGCCGGAGACCGGATAATTGTCGAGCAGGCTTTCGGCCAGCTGCTTCTCGGCACGCGTCAACACCCCCAAATGCGAGTGTATGACGTCCGAAACCGTCTTCGACGCAACTGTCACGTAACTATGCTCCCCGGGATGGTCTGGCGCCACTTTCCCACTCAAAGTTAACAACGCTGTCACAATCCATGTCAACTACTGTCATGAAAAGAAATTTTCAGCAGATGCTTGACACCGGCCGAAACCTGAAGAATTCTTTTCTTCATCAAGAATTTGTTAAGGGAAAAGGAGTGGCGCCTTTGGTGCTGGCCCGGCCGAAAATCCTCAGTGAAGCGGACGGTGACTGCGTCGGGATCGAACGCATCCACGGCCGGAGCCCGGTGCTTCTGATTTGCGAGCACGCCTCGAATGCCCTTCCAGCCCTTTTCGGCGATCTCGGCCTGCCCAGCGAAGCGCTCTCCAGTCACATCGCCTGGGACCCGGGCGCGCTTGCCGTCGCCCGCAACATATCGCAAGCGCTCGACGTGACGCTCGTTTACCAGCGGTTCTCCCGGCTTATCTACGACTGTAACCGGCCGCCCAGTTCACCCGGCGCCATGCCAGATACCAGCGAGATCTACGCCATTCCCGGCAATAAGAATTTGAACCCCGAAGAACGGCTTGCGCGCACCGACGCGCTCTATGTGCCTTTCCACGACGCCATTCGCGGGCTGATCCGCGATCGTCGGGCGAGGGGGCAAGACAGCATCATCGTGACAATGCACAGCTTCACGCCGGTCTATCACGGCCACGAACGCGCCGTCGAACTCGGCATATTGCACGATGAGGACAGCCGGCTGGCCGACCGCATGCTGGAGGCTGCGGCCGAGGCGCCGCTTTACAGAACGGAACGCAACGAGCCTTACGGGCCTGAGGACGGCGTCACTCACACGCTGATCCTGCACGGGCTTTCGAACGGCTTGCGCAATGTGATGATCGAGGTCCGCAACGACCTCATCGCAGACGATATCGGTCAAGGGGTCATGGCCGACTATCTGACAGGTCTGCTCCAGCAAAGCCTGGAAGCCTGAGATAAAAAGAAGACCCGAGGGAGCAGTTTAACTGCGGACGTCCGGATGGCGCAAATGCCGCGGACAATTGGCACTGAACCGGCCGCAATTCCGCGGCCCGGTCGTGAACAGGGGGAAGTCATGTCGGACTATACCGAACTGGACAAGAAGCAGGATGTACACATCCTGCATTCCATGGGTTATGCCCAGGAACTCGAACGACGCATGAGTTCGTTCTCGAATTTCGCAATCTCGTTTTCGATCATTTGCATCCTTTCCGGCGGCATCAATTCGCTCGGGCAGGCGACTTCGGGCGCCGGTGGTGCTGCGATCGGTATCGGCTGGCCTCTCGGCTGCTTAATATCCTTCATCTTCGCCCTCGGCCTCGCACAGATCGGCTCCGCTTATCCGACGGCCGGCGGGCTTTATCACTGGGGTTCGATCCTCGGGAATCGCTTCACCGGCTGGCTGTCGGCCTGGCTCAACCTGCTCGGTCTCGTCACCGTGCTTGGCGCCATCAATGTCGGCACTTTCTACTTCTTTTTCGGCGCTTTCGGTCCGCAGTTCGGCATCGAGGACACGCTTCTTCACCGAGTCGTCTTCGTGGCGATCATCACGGCTCTGCAGGCCGGCATCAACCATTTTGGCATTGGTCTCACCGCCAAGCTCACCGATTTTTCGGGGTATCTGATCTTCGCGACGGCGCTGCTGCTGACGATCGTCTGCCTGGCGGCTGCTCCTAGCTGGGATATTTCGCGCCTGTTCACCTTCGCTAATTATACCGGCACCGAAGGCGCATCGCTGGTTTGGCCGGGCACCGTCTCGACCGGCATGGCATTCCTGCTCGGCCTGCTGCTGCCGATCTACACCATCACCGGCTACGATGCCTCGGCGCATACCTCGGAAGAGACCGTCAAGGCCGCCGTCTCCGTACCGCGTGGCATGGTTTCGGCGGTACTCTGGTCGGCGCTATTCGGTTACATCATGTTGTGCGCCTTCGTGCTGATGATCCCGAACATGGACGATGCGGCAAAGCAGGGCTGGAACGTGTTCTTCTGGGCGATGGACGCTCAGACGAACCCAACGATCAAGAGCATTCTCTACTTCCTGATCTTCGTCTCGCAGTTCCTCTGCGGGCTTGCGACCGTCACCTCGGTTTCGCGCATGATCTTCGCCTTCTCGCGCGACAAGGGCCTTCCGGCATCGTCGGCCCTCGCCAAGGTCAGCCCAAATTTCCGCACGCCGGTCGCCGCCATCTGGACGGGCTCGATCCTTTCGGTCCTCTTCGTTTGGTTCACCTCGGCAATCACCATTGCCGGCACGCCGGCCTATTCGATCGTCGTGTCGTGCACGGTCATCTTCCTGTTCCTGTCCTTCGCAGTGCCGATTGCGCTCGGCCTTGTTTCGATTGGAACGGCGAAATGGCCGACGATGGGGCCGTGGGATATGGGGATCGGGCTGTATAAGGTGATCGCGGTTCTTGCTATTATTTCGATGATCCTGATCTTTTATATCGGCATCCAGCCGCCGAACGACTGGGCGCTGGAGATTACCGTCGGCTTCCTCGTGCTGACAGGCATCGTCTGGTTCGCATTTGAAAACCGCCGCTTCAAGGGCCCGCCGATCGGCGACGATATCGCGAAGCGTCAGGCTGAAATCGCCGCGGCTGAAGCGGCGGTCGGCGAAGCCTGAGAAACAAGCTTCCCTCTCAAATGGCGGGGCCGCACTCTGCGGCCCCATCACCGGTCCAACGAAAAGGCATCCGGCCGGCCAATTCCGGCGATGGCATGCCGTTTCGTTGCCCCGATTTTCGATTTTCCCATTTCTCTTTCAGGCGGGTCAATAATGAGCAGCTACACGATAGACGATCTCAGGAAAGATGTTGCCGAAGGGCGCATCGACACGGTTCTGGCCTGCCAGGTGGATATGCAGGGCCGGCTGATGGGCAAGCGTTTTCAGGCGGAATATTTCGTCGAGAGCGCCTGGAAAGAAACACACAGCTGCAACTACCTGATCGCCACCGACATGGAGATGGAGACCGTGTCCGGCTACAAGGCGACGAGTTGGGAGAAGGGCTACGGCGACTACACGATGAAGCCAGATCTTGCGACGCTGCGTCGTATTCCCTGGCTCGAAGGCACCGCGTTGGTGCTCTGCGATATGCTTGACCACCATACGCACGAGGAGGTCGCCCACTCGCCGCGCGCGATCCTGAAGAAGCAGGTGAAACGGCTCGAGGATATGGGCATGAAGGCCTACATGGCCTCCGAGCTCGAATTCTTCCTGTTCGACCAGAGCTACGAAGCGGCGCAGGCTTCCGGCTACCGCAACCTCAAGCTCGTCAGCGCCTACAACGAGGACTACCACATCTTCCAGACCACCAAGGAAGAAGAGGTGATGCGGGCGATCCGCACCGGGCTGCAGGGCGCCGGCATTCCGGTTGAGAACTCCAAGGGTGAGGCATCGGCCGGCCAGGAGGAGATCAACGTGCGCTACGCCGATGCGCTCGCCATGGCAGACCGGCACGCGATCATCAAGAACGGCTGCAAGGAGATCGCCTGGTCGAAGGGCAAGGCCATCACATTCCTGGCCAAGTGGAATTACAATGCCGCCGGCAGTTCCTCCCATATCCACCAGTCGCTTTGGAGCCTGGAGGAAAAGCCGCTATTCTTCGACCATACCGGCAAATACGGCATGTCGCCGCTGATGCACAATTACGTTGCCGGCCTTCTCGCCCATGCGAGCGAGATCACCTATTTCCTGGCGCCCTACATCAACTCCTACAAACGCTTCATGGCCGGCACATTTGCGCCGACCAAGGCGATCTGGAGCAAGGACAACCGTACCGCTGGGTACCGGCTCTGCGGCGAGGAGACCAAGGGTATCCGCATCGAGTGCCGCGTCGGCGGCTCCGATCTCAATCCTTATCTCGCCTTCGCCGCGCTGCTTGCCGCCGGCATTGACGGGATCGAAAACAAGCTCGAACTCGAAGCCCCTTTCGTCGGCGACGCCTATGGCGGCAAGGGCGTTCGCGAAATCCCACGCACCCTGCGCGCGGCCACGACTGAAATGACGGAATCGGCTATGCTGCGTAAAGCCTTCGGCGACGACGTGATCGATCATTACACCCGTGCTGCCGAATGGGAGCAGGAAGAATACGACCGCCGCATCACCGACTGGGAAGTGGCGCGCGGTTTCGAAAGAGCTTAATAGGCATTTGCGGGTTTGCTTGCCCCTCACCCTAACCCTCTCCCCGTAAAAACGGGGAGAGGGGACGTGCCAAACGCAGCGTCAATGTTGGGGAATACCGGTGCGGTATGTCCCCTTCGCCCCGTTTACGGGGAGAAGGTGCCGGCAGGCGGATGAGGGGCCACGGCTTCACGCAAATTTTGAAAGTACGAGGACAGGAAACAGATCATGGCAATGATCCAATGCATTTCACCGGTTGACGGGTCGGTCTATGCCGAGCGCGCAGCCCTTTCTCTCGATGCCGCCAAGGATGTGGTGGCGCGCGCCCGCAAAGCGCAGAAAGCCTGGGCGAAACGGCCGCTCGAAGAGCGTGTGCAACTGGTGCTGAAGGGTGCCGCGCGGTTGAACGAGATGGCCGACGTCGTCGTGCCGGAGCTTGCCTGGCAGATGGGCCGGCCGGTTAAGTATGGCGGCGAATATAAGGGCTTCAACGAGCGCTCCAACTATGTCGCTTCGATCGCGGCGGATGCGCTGGCGCCTGTCGTCGTCGAGGAGAGCGAGCGTTTCGAGCGCCGCATCGAGCGCGAGGCGCATGGCGTCGTCTTCGTCGTCGCGCCGTGGAACTATCCCTATATGACGGCGATCAACACGATTGCGCCGGCGCTGATGGCCGGCAATACCGTGGTGCTTAAACATGCCTCGCAGACGCTGCTGGTCGGTGAGCGACTGGTGCAGGCCTTCATCGAGGCCGGCGTTCCTGAGGATGTGTTCCAGAACGTCTTCCTCGATCATGAAACGACGTCTGCGCTGATTGCCGCCGGCAGCTTCAATTTCGTCAACTTCACCGGATCGGTCGAAGGTGGGCGGTCAATGGAGCGGGCGGCTGCCGGCACCTTCACCGGCCTCGGCCTCGAGCTCGGCGGCAAGGATCCTGGTTATGTCATGGAGGACGCCGATCTCGAGGCGGCCGTCGACACGCTGATGGACGGCGCGACCTACAACTCCGGCCAATGCTGCTGCGGCATCGAGCGTATCTATGTGCATGAATCGCTCTACGATGCCTTCGTCGAGAAATCGGTCGCCTGGGTGTCGAACTACAAACTCGGCAATCCGCTCGATCTCGAGACATCGCTCGGGCCGATGGCGCACAAGCGCTTCGCCAAGGTGGTGCGCGAGCAGATCGCCGATGCTGTTTCCAAGGGCGCCAAAACTCTTGTCGATCCCAAGCTTTTCCCCCAGGACGACGGCGGCGCTTATCTCGCCCCGCAGATCCTCGTCGATGTCGACCACTCCATGGCCTTCATGCGCGAAGAGACTTTCGGTCCGGCAGTCGGCATCATGAAGGTGAAGAGCGACGAGGAGGCACTCGCTTTGATGAACGACAGCCAGTACGGGCTGACGGCCTCGCTCTGGACCCAAGATGTCGAGCGGGCAGGGCGGCTTGGGCGCGAGATCGAAACCGGCACCGTTTTCATGAACCGCGCAGATTATCTCGATCCGGCGCTTTGCTGGACCGGCGTCAAGGAGACCGGCCGCGGCGGCTCGTTGTCGATCATCGGCTTCCACAATCTGACGCGCCCGAAATCCTTCCATCTGAAGAAAGTCACAGCATGAGCAGCAACATCACCGCAAACTGGAGCTATCCGACATCGGTCAAGCTCGGCCGGGGCCGCATCGCGGAACTGGCCGACGCCTGCAAGAGCCTCGGCATCAAGAAGCCGCTGCTCGTCACAGACCGGGGCCTTGCCTCGATGGCGATCACCAAGACTGCGCTCGATATCCTCGAAGATGCCGGTCTCGGCCGGGCGATCTTTGCCGATGTCGATCCGAACCCGAACGAGAAGAACCTCGAAGCCGGCGTCAGGGCTTTCAAGGACGGCGGCCATGACGGCGTCGTTGCCTTCGGCGGCGGCTCCGGCCTCGATCTCGGCAAGTGCGTCGCCTTCATGGCCGGCCAGACGCGGCCAGTATGGGACTTCGAGGATATCGGCGACTGGTGGACGCGTGCGAGCCTTGAGGGCATCGCCCCGATCGTTGCGGTGCCGACAACGGCAGGCACCGGTTCCGAAGTTGGGCGCGCCAGCGTCATTACCAATTCCGAAACCCATGTGAAGAAGATCATCTTCCATCCGAAGTTCCTGCCCGGCGTCGTCATTTCCGATCCGGAACTGACGGTCGGCATGCCGAAGATCATCACGGCCGGCACCGGCATGGATGCCTTCGCCCATTGTCTGGAGGCCTATTCCTCGCCCTTCTATCACCCGATGTCGGCTGGCATCGCGCTCGAAGGCCTGCGTCTCGTCAAGGAGTTCCTGCCGCGCGCCTATCGGGAAGGCACCGATCTGGAAGCCCGCGCCAACATGATGGCCGCTGCCGCCATGGGAGCGGTCGCCTTCCAGAAGGGGCTCGGCGCCATCCACGCGCTATCGCACCCGATCGGCGCCGTCTACAACACCCATCACGGCATGACCAATGCGGTGGTGATGCCGGCGGTGCTGCGCTTCAACCGCAAGCCGATCGAGGAGAAGATCGGCCGAGCCGCCGCCTATCTCGGCATTTCGGGCGGTTTCGACGGGTTCTACGACTATGTGCTGAAGCTCCGCTCGGAACTCGGCGTGCCGGAGACGCTGTCGGCGATGGGAATCGCTGCCGACCGCATCGACGAATTGTCGGCCATGGCGATCGAAGATCCGAGCGCGGGCGGCAACCCGGTTGCAATGACGCTGGAAAATACCAAGGCCCTTTTCAAGGATTGCTTCTGACAAGATAAGAGCGGACCAACAGACTGGCCTGGAAAGCCTCGGTTTTCCAGGCTTTTTTCGTTACGGTGGCATCCCTATTTTTAGGGATGTGAAAAATACCGGCTGCAATTTCGCCGCGCGTGTTTCGAATTCGTTAACCATGATTAGAAAGGATGCATTAGCCGCACAATGCTCCGATGGTGCGTAAAAGAGCGATTCCGGCTCGCACCATCCCTTCCGAGGACCGAACATGCCTGTCATCACATTCGCAAATACCAAGGGCGGCGCCGGCAAGACGACCGCTGTTCTGCTGCTCGCGACCGAGCTTGCCCGCAAAGGCTATCGCGTCACCATTCTCGACGCCGACCCGCAGCACTGGATTTCGCGCTGGCACGAAATATCAGGTCATGTGGCCAATCTTTCGGTGATCGATTTCGTCACGACTGCGTCGCTGCCGGTGCATATCAGCGAGAACAAGCACAATACCGACTATTTCATCGTCGATCTGCCCGGTGCGCGCAATCCGTTGCTTGCCACCGCCGTCGGCCTTTCCGATCACGTGCTGATCCCGATCCAGGGCTGTGCGATGGATGCGCGGGGCGGCGCGCAGGTGCTCGAACTGCTGCAGTACCTGGATGAGAAGGCCGGCATCAAGATCGGCCATTCGGTGGTGCTCACCCGCGTCAATTCGATGGTGACGACGCGGGCGCTGCAAGTCGTCAAGTCGCTGCTCAGCGAGCGGCATGTGCCGGTGCTGGATACGGCTATCATCGAACGCTCCGCCTTCCGCGACATCTTCGACTGTGGCGGCACGCTGCACACGATCGATCCGATGCGTGTCAGCAATCTCGACAAAGCACGGGAAAACGCCACCTGTTTTGCCGAGGAAATGATGCGCAAGTTGCCGGTGAGGCTGACGGCATCCGCCCGCGTGACGAGCCCGATGGTCCGCTCCGCCGCCTGAATATCTCCTGAATGAAACGACAAGGCCGTCGGAGCGATCCGGCGGCCTTGTCGTTTCTATCGCGAGAATGATTTCAATCGACGAATTCGACCGTCACTCCCGGCTTGACCATTTTGGCAAGCTCTGTCGCATCCCAGTTGGTCAGACGGATACAACCGTGGCTCTGGGTGCGGCCGATCTTCGAGGGTTCGGGCGTGCCGTGAATGCCGTATGTCGGCTTGGAAAGCGCCATCCAGACGGTGCCGACGGGGCCGTTCGGACCGGGCGGGATGTTGAGGATCTTGTCGTTGGCACCCTGCTGGAAATTGATCTTCGGATTATAGGTATAACCGGGATTGAGGGCGACGCGCTCGACATTTACCAAGCCCGACGGAGAAGGGGTGTCGGTGGAGCCGATCGATGCCGGATAGGCGGCGAGGAGATTGCCGGCGCCGTCGTAGGCGAAGACCTGCTTGCGGCCCTTGTCGGCGATGATGCGGGCAACTTCGCCGCTCTTCGGCTCGCCCGGATTGACGACCTTGATGATGGTGCCTGCAACTGTGAAATCGGCGCCGGGGTTCATCTCTTTGAGAAAGGCCTCATCCATGTGGAAGCGTTCGGCCAGCATTTCGGTCGTCGAGGTGTAGGCGAGCGACGGCAGCAGCGCCTTGTGCGAATAATCTTCCGGGATCTCAGCGACGAAGGGACCGGCGGCATCGGCCGGCGTGATCGTGTAGCTGACGACGGGCAGGCCGCCGTTCATGCGCAGCTCTTCCAGAATGGCGTCGGTGTCGTTCGGATCGAGCTTCGAGCCGGTCATCTGGTCATAGGCATAGATGCCCTTGGTGACGTTCGAGCCCATATGGCCGTCGATGACGCCCGGAGAGATGCCGGCGCGATCGAGGAAGACCTGCAATGCGACGATCTCGGGCTTCGACTTGTTCTTCAGCGTGATGACGGGCTCATCAGGCGCGGCCCTGGGCTGATCGGCGGGCGGGATCTGCTGGTCGGGGTCGATCGAGGCATAGTCGCCGCCAGGCTGCGGATTGCCGATGCTGTTGTCATCGGGATAGGGCTCGTCGCCGAGCGGCTGACGTTCGATCGCCGCATCGCGCGGAATACCGCCGGTGACGGCGCCGCGCTCGGAATAACGTGTATCGCCATCGGGATTGTTGTCGGGATAATAGGGATCGTTGCCGTACTGGTCGTTATAGACTTCCCGCGGGCCGGGCCGCGGCGGATAGTAGCCGCGGGCGCGCATCTCGGTGGCGACGACATTGCCATAGTCGTCGATCAGCACGCGATTGCCGCTACGGTCGCGGGCGTAGATATAGCCAGCTGGAACATAATCGAGGATTTCGCCGCTTGGCGTCACAAGCACGATATCGCTCTGGCGGCGATCACGGAACTGCTGTGCGCCTGCCTCCGGCGCTGTAGCCGCAAGGGCAGCCAGGACGGCCGCGAAGCAGAAGGCCGACTTCAAAAAGCGATTCACGTCTCATACCTCGAACAGTGACTGGCAGACACACACCTGCGAATTTTGACGCTAGTATGGAATTTATGAAAGCGTACTGAACAAAATATGAAAATCACTAAGATTTCCTTTTACTCATAAACGTTTGCGTCCTTGTGGCAGTTCCGCAAAATCCACGATTGCTGCAAAAGCACAAGATGGAGACGACGCCGATTGACGAATGGCGACGCGAAACCTAACGCTAGCGCATCCTGCTTTCCGAAAATCGGATTGGATTTTCGGAAAGCAGGATGCGTCGATTCAAAGTGTTAGCGTCCTTTGTGCGTCCGAAAGGACGCACGGGCTCTAAAAGCGACAATTCCCCGAGGAGACTGTGATGATCGAATTTGCCGCCGCAAGCGGGCCGCGCCTGATGCTGGACGAAACATCGGTGCTGGATATCGGCGGATGTATCGTCGACGGCGTCGACATCGCGCCGAAACGCGCCATTCCCGACGACGGTGATACGCGAATCGATCACTCGCTCGAGGGCTTTCTCTTCACCTGCGGGCCGGATCATATCCGCCACCGCCAGCCGATCCCGGGCCGGGATGATGGCAAGGTCTACCCGCTGCACGGATCGGCCGCCGGCCATGCTGCAAAGGTGCTGTGGACGAAATTCGAAAACGGCGATGCCGAATGCCGCGCCGATATCGACATCACCACCATCGAGGGATTGTCGCAGCGCATCGAGCGGCTGTGGCGGATCGATGGGGCGACCGGCGAGGTGCGGCTCGAGGATCTGGTCGTCAATACGAGCGATCGGACGGTGCCGACGTTCCTGATGTATCACATGAACACTGGCGGTAAATGGCTGGACGAGGGCACACGGCTTGAAGGCCGGATGCTGGAGAATGGCGGTTTCCCCTGGGCATTCGGGGAGGAGCCGGGTGGCATCTTCTGCGTCGCGGCGCCGGCTGCGGAGGAGGGTTTTGCGGAGGTCCGCCTCGGACCGATCGCCGCAATCGGCGGCAGGACGCTGCTCGTGCGCTTCCGCGCCGACACGCTGCCCCATCTGCAGGTCTGGCGGAACCAGAAGGCGCCCGCCGATATCATCGGCATCGAGCCGGTTTCGCATCGCTGGATATCGCGCGACGAGCTTCAGGCAGCCGGCGAGTTCCACATGCTGGCGCCAGGCGAGAGCCGCAGCTATGCGCTGACCTTTGCTTTCCTATGAGAGAAGTGTTGTTGACGCTGGCAGACCTCCGTCGTAGACCTTCAACCCACGATTTTTGAGGAGACAAGACGATGGATATTCGCCAGATCGACGATGAATATTCGGTTTCAGGCCAGATCACGCTGGAGGAGCTCGACGAGATCAAGGCGCTGGGGTTCAAATCGATCGTCTGCCACCGTCCCGACCACGAAAGTCCCGACCAGACGTCGTTCTCCGTCATTGAGGCGCGCGCCAGGGAGCTCGGCCTCGAGATCGCCCATGTGCCGGTTGGACCGATGGGCGTGACCGAGGAAGCCGTACAGGGCATGGTCGACGCGCTCGATGAATTCCCGCGGCCAATGCTCGGCTATTGCCGCTCTGGCGCACGCTCGACGGCGATTTACCAGAAGACCCACCATATCCGTAGTTGAGCCCGTTCCGGGGGCCGATTTTCCGGCGTTGAACCTCAGCGCCGCCACCTGCCATTCACTCAGGAGACTATAATGAGCATCAAGCGTATCGACGTCGGCTCGCGCATGAGCGGCGCCGTCATTCACGGCAACACGGTCTATCTCGCAGGCCAGGTCGGCGAGGGCGAAAGCGTCACCGATCAGTGCAAGTCCTCCCTTGCCGAAGTCGACCGCCTGCTGGCTGCATCAGGCAGCAGCAAGTCGAAGATCCTGCAGACGATCATCTACCTGTCCGATATCGCCGATTTCGCCGAGATGAACGCCGTCTGGGAAGGCTGGATCGATCCGGCCAATCCGCCGGCCCGCGCCACCAGCGAAGCCAAGCTCGCTGCGCCGAAATACAAGGTCGAGTTCATCATTACGGCAGCACTCGACTAAAGCAACTCCAGGAAAAGTGCAAAGCGGTTTTCCGTCCGGAATTGCGCAAAAGCAAAAGGTTAGAGCGGCTCTGCGCTTCTATGAAAAGCTGAACCGCTCTAGAGCGGGATTGTTTTATGTCCGTTCATATCCGGCTTCCTTGAAGTAGTTTTGGCACTCTTTCGGCGAGACGGTTTGAAGGGTGGCTGCCAGCGCGTCGTCGATGGCCTGTCGGGTTCGAGCCTGCGCCTTGCGCAGCTCGTGCTTGATCTTGGCGAAGAGTTTTTCGATCGGATTGAGATCGGGGGAATACTGCGGCAGGAAGAACAATCTGGCGCCGGCCTTGCGGATGGCGGCACGGATAGCGCCGGCCTTGTGCGAGCCGAGATTATCCATGACGACGATGTCGCCGGGTTTGAGCTCCGGTACCAGCACCCTCTCGACATAGATGCGAAAGCGTTCGCCATTGATCGGGCCGTCGATGATCCACGGTGCGCTGACGCGGTCGGCCCTGAGGGCTGCGACAAAAGTCATGGTATTCCAGTGGCCGAAGGGCGCATGGCCCAACAGCCGTTCGCCGCGCGGCGCCCAGCCCCTGAGCGGCGTCATATTCGTCTTCGTCCAGGTTTCGTCGATAAAGACAAGGCGAGATGGATCGATGCGATGGCGATGCTTCAGCCAGCGCGCCCGCCGGGCGGCAACATCGGGCCGCTCGCGCTCGCTGGCGACCAACGTCTTTTTTTATAACTCAGCCCTTCCTCATGCACGAAGGTCCGGACGGCGCTGTAATCCACTTTCAGGCCGCGCTCTCCGAGTTCCGCCACCAACCCGCGCAAGGTGAACGCCTGCATGTGGCAGCGATCGATCAACCAGACCCGATGTTTACCTGAGATCGCCCGTGGCTTGTGCCCGCCCATCTGGCCGGGAGCCGCGCTGCCCGTCTCACGCAAGCGCCGGACCCAGTCGATCGCGGTGCTGATGCCAATGCCGAAGCGCTTTGCCGCCGCTCGACACGACAGGCCCTCGCGCGTTACTGCGCCAACAACGCGTTCCCGAAGATCATCCGAAAAAGGTTTCGCCATCCAGACCGGCCTCCTGCACCGGCCAGAATGGTGAATCTGATTTGCACCAGAAAGGGAATCCCTGTTCCGATTCCGACTAAAACAATCCCGCTCTAAGTCGCACCATTTCGATCGCCGGAAGCCGGTGAGCGCGGCGCGTGCTCACCGGCTTTTTGTTTGCGCGATTTCGGAAAGCGTGCGTGTCGGCGTGATCGCTTCGGGATCGAGCTTGACCTCGATGATTGCCGGCTTGCCGCTGGCGCGTGCTCGCTCGAAGGCCGGGGCGAAATCCGCCGTGATTTCCACCGTCTCGCCGTGGCCGCCATAGGCGCGGGCAAGGGCCGCGAAGTCGGGATTGGTCAGGTCGGTGCTGCTGACGCGGCCGGGATACTCGCGCTCCTGATGCATGCGGATCGTGCCGTAGATGCCATTGTTGACGACGACTGCGATGATCGGCAGGCCATAGCGGATGGCGGTGGCGAATTCCTGGCCGTGCATCAGGAAGCAGCCGTCGCCGGCAAAGCAGATAACCTCGCGCTCGGGAAACAGCCGCTTGGCGGCCACCGCCGCCGGCAGGCCGTAACCCATTGACCCGGAGGTGGGGGCGGCCTGAGTGTTGAAGCGGCGAAAACGATGGAAGCGGTGCACCCAGGTGGCGTAGTTGCCCGCACCGTTGGTGAAGATCGTCTGCGGTCCGGTATTGGCCCCCAGCCATTCCATGATCGGCCCCATATGGACGGCGCCCGGTCCACTCAAGGGCGGCTTCGACCAGGCGAGATAGGCCTGGTGCAGGCGCGCGGTGCGCTCGGTCCAATGTGGTTTGGCCGGCGCTTCCAGATCGGCGAGTGCGGCGACGAAATCGGCAGGTGCGGCGCAAATGGCAAGATCCGGACGGTAGATGCGGCCGAGCTCGGAAGGGTCGGGATAGATATGCACCAGCGATTGCTGGGGGTAGGGGATATCGATCAGCGTATAGGACGAGGACGGCATTTCGGACATGCGGCTGCCAAGCAGGATCAGCAGGTCGCTCTCCTTGATCTCCTTTGCCAATGCCGGATTGATGCCGATGCCGACATCGCCGGCGTAGCAGGGATGGAGATGATCGAACAGCATCTGCCGGCGGAAGGAGCAGCCGACAGGCAGGTGGAAACGCTCGGCGAAGCTCTGAAAATCGGCGACCGCATCGGCATCCCAACGTGTGCCGCCAAGGATGACCATCGGACGCTCGGCCTTCAGCAATCTTACGCAGAAATCGTCGATCTGGCGGCGGCCGGGATGGGCCTCAACATTGGCATAATGCCTGGCGCGGGGTGCTTCGACCTCATCGCGCAGCATGTCCTCCGGCAGCGTCAGCACGACAGGGCCGGGCCGGCCGGACGTTGCGACCGCAAAGGCGCGGGTGACGAACTCGGGAATGCGGGCGGCATCGTCGATCTCGCCCACCCATTTGGCGAATTCGGTAAAGGCGCGGCGGAATTCGACCTCCTGAAAGGCCTCGCGCTCGCGTGCTTCCCGCTGCACCTGGCCGATGAACAGGATCATCGGGATCGAGTCCTGCCTTGATATATGCAGGCCGGCGGAGGCGTTGGTGGCGCCGGGGCCGCGGGTCACCATGCAGATGCCGGGTTCGCCGGTCAGCCTGCCCCAGCAATCCGCCATCATCGCCGCTCCGCCCTCCTGGCGGCAGACGAGGACGTCGATATCGCTGTCGCGCAACGCGTCGAGCACGGCGAGGAAGCTCTCGCCGGGCACGCAGGAGAGACGTTTGACACCGTTCGCCTTCAGCGCCTCGACGATCAGTTCCCCGCCCGTCTTCTTCATGACGATGCCTTCCTCATGACGACGCCTTTCTCTCGCGCTCGGCGAGTTCCGCCAGAATTTCTGCCTGGTGTTCGCCGAGACGCGGGCTCGGCCTGATATAATGCAGCGGCGTCTCCGACAGCACCACGGGCGTCCTGACACCGGGGATCACGGTGCCGACGCCATCCTCAAGGTTGATGCGCAGGCCGCGGGCCCGCACCTGCGGATGGGCGAACATTTCCTCGATCGTGTTGATTGCGCCTGATGGAACCGCGTTCGCTTCACAGGCCTTCAGCAGATCCGCCTTCTGCCATTTCAGCGTCTCGGTGGAGATGAGGCGGTGCACTTCGCCGCGATTGCCGACGCGCGCCTTGTTGGTGGCAAAACGCTCGTCACCGGCGATGGTCTCCAGGCCGAGGACGCTGCAGAGGCGGCGGAATTGGCCGTCATTTCCAACTGCGAGAATGAGATACCCGTCAGCCGTCGGCACGACCTCATAGGGCGAGATATTGGGATGGGCGTTGCCGAGGCGGGTCGGTGCCTCGCCGGAAACCAGGTAATTCATGTTCTGGTTGGCGAGCACGGCCGATTGCACATCGAGCAGGGCCATGTCGACCAACTGGCCTTCGCCTGACTTCAGGGCGTGGATCAGGGCGGCTTCGATCGCCGAGACGGCATAGATGCCGGTGAAGATATCGGCGATGGCAACACCTGCCTTCATTGGCTGGCCGTCCGGCTCACCGGTGATCGACATGAAGCCGGACATGCCCTGGACGATGTAGTCGTAGCCGGCGAAGCTGGCGTAAGGGCCGTTCTGGCCGAAGCCGGTGATCGAACAATAGACGAGCTTCGGGTTCGCCTTGCGCAGGCTGTCATAATCGAGCCCGTATTTGACGAGGCCGCCGACTTTGAAATTCTCGATCACCACATCGGCGGTGGAGACGAGGCGGCGGACGAGATCCTGGCCTTCGGCGCTCTTCAGGTCGGCGGTGACGGAGCGCTTGCCGCGATTGGCGGCGTGGTAATAGGCGGCCGAGAGGTTGTTGCCGTCGGCGCCCTCGACGAAAGGTGGCCCCCATTGGCGCGTATCGTCGCCGCCGTCTGGATTTTCGACCTTGATGACGTCGGCGCCGAGATCGGCGAGCATCTGTCCCGCCCAGGGGCCGGCGAGCACGCGGGCAAGCTCGATCACCCGGATGCCGGCAAGCGGCGGTTTTTTCGTCACGGTCTCCGTCATGTTCCTCCGGCAGGTTCAGAGCATAGTGCCGAAAAGTGTGAGCGGTTTTCGGAATTGTACTCTCATTCTAGATTTACGGCGTCCACGTCGCCTCTGATGTATCGGATACCGGTTTCGATGCAAAGCGCCGCTCGCGCCAGAGGATATAGAAGCCAGACGCCATGATAATTATGATGCCGAGCCATTTGAGCGCGTTCGGGAAGTCGCCGAAGACCAGCCAGGCGAAGATCGTTGCCGAGACGATCTCGAAATATTGCAGCGGCGCAAGCGTTGAAGCCGGTGCTGCGCGATAAGCATAGACGCCAAGGATGCCCGATATCGCGGCCATGGCGCCGACGCCGGCGAGATAGAACCAGGCGCGGCCTTCCGGCATGACCGGATCGAAGATGTCGGAGCCGGTTCCCCGGCTGAGATAAAGCAGGATGATGCAGAAGAGCAGGCCCCAGATGCCCATCTGGAACTGCATCGACCAGGGATCTTCCCTATGCGAGAGCACGCGGGTCATCAGCACGAAGATCGCAATACAGAAGGCGCTGACGACAGGCAGAAGAGCGATGTAGCCGACCTCTTCGAAACTCGGCTGGATGATCAGCATCGCTCCGAAGAAGCCGACGCCGCAGGCCGTGTAACGCCGCCAACCGATCATCTCCTTCAGGAAGATACCGCCGAGGATCGTCAACATGATCGGTTCGACGAAGAAGATCGCTATTGCGTCAGCGACTGCCATGTATTTCAGCGTAGTGACAAAGGAGATCATCGAGATCGTGATGATCGCGCCGCGGATCGCGTGGAACAGGCTCTGGCGCCAGGAAAAATCGGCGAAGCTGCGCCGCCACACGACGATTGGCAGCATGCAGAGCGCTTGCACGGCGAAGCGGGCGGCGGTGATTTCGGCGGACGGGACGGTGAGGATGGCAAGCTTGGCGAAGATATCGATGATCGGCGATAACATCACCGAGATAAACATCAGCGCAAGCCCCATCGTCACGTCGGAGGCGGACGAAACAGGGCGGGCGGAGGTGCTGTTCATGATGAAATCCCTGTCAGGATATTGGTCGCTCAGGATCCTGCGACGGCCCTGTCGCACCAGTCCGCGAAGGCTGCGATCGCCGCATCCGCGCCGATCTCATTTAGTGTTTCGTGACGCATGTCCTGATATATCTCAGTGCTGATACGGGAGAAGCCTTGCCCTTTCAAATGGTTTGACAGCCAGAGCAGGGCTTTTCCACGCTCCGTCGCAGGATCCTCCCCGCCTCCGACGAGATGGATCGGCATGTCCCGCGGCAGCCGGTCGAGGTGGATTTTCTGCGGCGCGCGGAAGGTCAGCTCGAAGAGATCGAGCCAGAGAGAGACTGAGGCGTCGAAGCCGCAGAGCGGATCGGTGACATACTTGTCGACTTCATCGGGAAGACGCGACAGCCAGTCGAACTCGGTGCGGCGGCCGGGAATGGATTTGCCCCAGGTGCCGAAGGTAAGCTTCGGCAGCAGGCCGCTCGGCACGTCGGAGCCCTTCAGCATGCGCTCGGCAAGCAGGATCGCCTGGGCGGCGCGGCCGGCAAGGCCGACGGCGAAATTCGAATTCCAGATCGCGACGGCGTCGAAGTCGGCCGGAGCCGTGACGGCAGCGTTGAGGGCGATGAGGCCGCCCATCGAATGGCCGAAGAGGATCACAGGCAGGCCGGGATGGCGGGAGGCCGCATAGCCGCGCATAGCGATGACGTCGCCGGCCACCTTTTCGACCCCACCCCGCCAGGCAAAGCGACCGATCGGCGCATCGGGTGCCGTCGTCTCGCCGTGGCCTCGGTGATCATGGGTATAGACGTGATAGCCGCGCGCCGCCATCGCCTCGGCAAAGGAGCGGTATCGTTTCGAATGTTCGGCCAAGCCGTGCGATATCAACAGGATGCCACGAGCTGCAGCTTCGGCCTTGGCATGGTGATAGGCCAGCGACGCCCCAGGCACGGCCAGCCTTTGCGTTTCAGCAAACATATGGATCCTCCCGGCGGCAACAGACCAGATCGCTGGGTAATTGCAACATGGGTGCTTGATTATCCGACAATAAATTGCGGCCCTGTTGCGATTCAGGGTTGCGGCCTTTCGATCTTCGTGCTTATTTGTTCCTGTATTGTTCTTTTTTGGGGGTTGAAATGAGCAGCATGCAGTTGCGTACCTTGACGATTGCCTTGTCGATGGTTGTTGCCAGCGCCGCCGTGGCGCAGGAGGCTGGCGGGCGCACCCGCTTCATTCTGGCGGCGAGCTGGCAGCCGGCCTTTTGCCAGACGAACCAGAAGAAGGCCGAATGCGCAAGCCAGACCGGCGAGCGCCCCGACGCGACGAACTTCTCGTTGCACGGGCTTTGGCCGATGCGGGAGGATTATTGCGGGGTGAGCGCCGAGCAGAAGACCGCCGACAAGGATGGCGACTGGAACAAGCTGCCGGAGGTCACGCTTGCGGCCGAGACGAAGACGGCGCTGGCAAAGGCGATGCCCGGCACGGAATCCGGCCTGGAACGGCATGAATGGGTGAAGCATGGCACCTGCACGAAGATGAGCGCCGACGACTATTTCGGTGTCGGTGTGCATCTGGTGGGCGCACTGAACGCGTCGGCCGTGCGCGATCTCTTCGCTGCCAATATCGGCAAGCCGGTCAAGGCCGACGCGATCAAGGCGGCTTTCGACAAGAGTTTTGGGCCGGGTGCCGGCGACCGCGTCAAGATGAGCTGCCGGCGGGCCGGCAATATCAGGATGATCAGCGAGCTGACGATCGGGCTTTCGGAAGCCGCCGGGGCGGCATCGGCGAAAAGTGCCGGGCTTGCCGATCTGATCCAGGGTGCGGGAAAAACGTCGTTCGGCTGCGACGAGGGCGTCGTCGACGCTGCGGGCTTTTGACCGGAAATCCTGAGTAAACCGGGTTTCGGCGTTGCCCGCAGGCGCTGTTTCGCCTACATAGCGGCACAATCGAAGTTTCCCGCCCGGAGCAGCGCAGCATGGCACGTCAGTTCATCTATCATATGTCCGGCCTTAACAAGGCCTATGGCAACAAGAAGATCCTGGAGAATATCCACCTTTCGTTCTACCCGGATGCCAAGATCGGTATCCTTGGTCCGAACGGCGCGGGTAAATCCACCGTGCTGCGCATCATCGCAGGCCAAGACAAGGAGTATACCGGCGAAGCCTGGCTAGCCGAAGGTGCGACCGTCGGCTATCTGGAGCAGGAGCCGCATCTCGATGCAAACAAGACGGTGTTCGAGAACGTCATGGAAGGCGTTGCCTCGAAGACGGCTGTCCTCGATCGCTACAATGAATTGATGATGAACTATTCCGATGAGACGGCGGAAGAGGGCGCCAAGCTTCAGGACGTCATCGATAGCCAGAACCTCTGGGATCTGGAAAGCCAGGTCGAAATGGCGATGGAAGCGCTGCGCTGCCCGCCGCGCGACGCCGATGTCACCAGCCTTTCGGGTGGTGAGCGACGCCGTGTCGCGCTCTGCCGCCTACTGCTTTCGCAGCCGGACCTGCTGCTGCTCGACGAACCGACCAACCACCTGGACGCCGAAACCATCGCCTGGCTCGAAAAACATCTACGCGACTATCCGGGCGCCGTGATGATGATTACCCACGATCGCTACTTCCTGGACAACGTCACCGGATGGATCCTCGAACTCGACCGCGGCCGTGGCATTCCTTACGAGGGCAACTATTCGGCCTACCTGCAGGCGAAAGCCAAGCGCATGCTGCAGGAAAGCCGCGAAGACGCATCGCGCCAGAAGGCGATCAGCCGCGAACAGGAATGGATCGCTTCCAGCCCGAAGGCCCGTCAGGCCAAGTCCAAGGCCCGTATCAAGTCCTACGAGCAGTTGGTGGATGCCGCCGAGAAGCAGCGTCCCGGCGACGCGCAGATCATCATCCCGGTCAGCGAGCGCCTCGGCCAGGTGGTCATCGAGATGGAGGGCGTCACCAAGGGCTTCGAGGGCCGCACGCTGATCAACGACCTGTCGATCAAGCTGCCGCCCGGCGGCATCGTCGGTATCATCGGCCCGAATGGCGCCGGCAAGACGACGCTATTCAGGATGATCACCGGCCAGGAAAAGCCGGATGGGGGTTCGATCCGCATCGGCGAAACCGTGCATCTCGGTTATGTCGACCAGAGCCGTGACACCCTTGCGGCCGACAAGACGGTATGGGAGGAAATTTCCGGCGGCGCCGAAATCATCAAGCTCGGCAAGTTCGACATGAACTCCCGCGCCTATTGCGGCGCCTTCAACTTCAAGGGCGGCGATCAGCAGCAGAAGGTCGGCAATCTCTCCGGTGGTCAGCGCAACCGCGTTCACCTTGCCAAGATGCTGAAGGCCGGCGGCAACGTTCTGCTGCTCGACGAACCGACCAACGACCTCGATACGGAAACGCTGGGTGCCCTTGAAAACGCGCTGGAAAACTTCGCCGGCTGCGCCATCATCATCAGCCATGATCGCATGTTCCTCGACCGGCTGGCGACGCATATTCTGGCTTTCGAAGGCGACGGCCATGTCGAATGGTTCGAAGGCAACTTCGAGGATTATGAACAGGACAAGGTTCGTCGTCTCGGCCCCGACGCCCTCAACCCGGGCAGCCAGGCCCATAAGCGTCTGACACGCTGATTTCACCCATTTTTCGTTTGTGAGACCCGGTTCTGAACTGGCCCCCGAAAGTTGGACATCCAACCTCGGGGTTCAGTTCATTCGCTGGGGCTTTTTCATGTCGGGCTCTGTCGCAATCTGAGCAGGCAATTTCGTGGAGAGAGCGAATTGCTGCTTGCCACTGCTTTTCAAATCACATAAAGATATCTTTATGTCTTGATTGGATTAGAGATGAGCGAACCGTTGAAGCTTGGACTGGATGCGCTGGTGGACGTCTTGAAGGCGGCCGGCGAGCCCACGCGCCTGCGTCTTCTGGCGCTTCTTGACGGCGGCGACCTGACGGTTACCGATCTTACCGAAATTCTCGGCCAGTCCCAGCCGCGCATCTCCCGCCATCTGAAGCTGCTCGGCGAAGCCGAACTGATCGAACGATATCAGGAGGGCGCTTGGGCCTATTTCCGTCTGAAGCAGGATGGCAAGGCGGCCATGCTGGTGCGGGCCCTGCTCAAGCATGTCTCCGAGAACGATCCGACCATCCTTCGCGATGGCGAGCGGCTGTCGCAAGTCAAGCGTCAGCGCGCCGAGCGGGCGCAGGCCTATTTCAGCCGCAACGCGGCCGAATGGGACGAGCTTCGCCGCCTGCATGCGGCTGATGAGGAGGTCGACGCTGCCGTCATCCGGCTGCTCGGTAACCAGCCGATCGATTCTCTGCTTGATCTCGGCACCGGCACCGGCCGCATCCTCGAGCTTCTGTCCGGCCTCTACCGCCGGGCGATCGGCGTCGATGCCAGCCGTGACATGCTGAGCGTGGCGCGCGCCAATCTCGACAAGTCCCGCATCACCAAGGCCACCGTGCGCCACGCCGATATCCTGAACCTGCCGTTCGAGGGACAGGATTTCGACTTGGTGACGATCCATCAGGTGCTGCATTTCTTCGATCAGCCGGAAATTGCGATCGCGGAAGCGGCGCGCATGCTCCGGCCGGGCGGTCGGCTCGTGGTCATCGACCTGGCGCCGCACACGCTCGAATATCTCCGCGACGAGCATGCGCATGTCCGTCTCGGCTTTTCGCACCAGGCGATGTCCGACTGGCTGCGCAAGGCCGGGCTCGACGTCGAGCAGGCCGTCGATCTTCATCCGGGTCAGCAAAGCGGGCAAGGCTTGACGGTCACCGTCTGGCTCGCGCGCGATCCGAGGCGCCTGATGGCTTCGCAGACGAGCGAGGGCGCTGAACCTACATTTGCCGGGAGGGTATGACATGGCTTTGAAAAACGAAGCACGCGGCCGCAACGACATTAGAGTCTCTTTCGAATTCTTTCCGCCCAAATCGGAGGAGATGGAAGGCCAGCTCTGGCACGCCGTCGGCCAGTTGCAGGACTGGGACCCGGATTTCGTGTCGGTGACCTATGGCGCCGGCGGCACCACCAAAGCGCCGACACTTTCCACCGTCACGCGGTTCCTGTCGCAGACGCCGCTTGCCACTGCTTCGCATCTCACTTGCGTCGGTGCGACGAAGGAAGAGACGCACCAGGTGGTCGACACCTTCCGCAAAGCCGGCGTGACGCATTTCGTGGCGCTGCGCGGCGATGCGCCAGGCGGCGCCGGCGCGCCCTACCAGCCGCATCCAGGCGGTTATGCCAATGCCGCGGAGCTGGTGGCCGGCCTCAAGGAAATTGGCGATTTCGAGATTTCGGTCTCCGCCTATCCGGAAAAACACCCGGAGAGCCGCGATACGGCGGCCGATATCGACATGCTGAAGCGCAAGGCCGACAATGGCGCCGACCGGGCACTGACGCAATTCTTCTTCGACAACGACAATTTCGAGCGCTACCTGGAACGGGTGCGCGGCGCCGGCATCTCGATCCCCGTTGTGCCCGGCATCATGCCGATCCAGAACCTGACGCAGCTGAAACGCTTCGCCGGGGCCTGCGGCACAATCATCCCCGCCTTCCTCGACGAACGCTTTGCAGGATTCGACGACAAGCCCGAGGAGCGGGCGAAGGTCGCCGCCGAGGTCGCCGCCGAACAGATCGAGGATCTCGTCCGGCGTGGCATCCATGATTTCCATCTCTATACGATGAACCGCGCGCCGCTGGTTTCCGCCGTGCTCGACAATCTCGGCCTCTCCCGCCCGGCGGCAAAAAGTGCGGGCGCAGCCGCCTGATCTTTGCGCGTCTGAAAGACGCGCGGCGCTGTAGAAGTGAAAAGCGCATGTCGGGCGGGACATGCGCTTTTTCGTTGGCGGATTGATCAGCTATTCAGGAGTTCAGGCACTATCAGTCGTCACACCTTCGCCGGCCGGCTTCAGATGAAGAGCATGGACAAGACGAAAGCAAACGCAGCACTGACCAACAGAACATTCAAGGATTGCGTGAGTCCCATGTCTGTCTCCTCGCGTTAACCGGCCGATAATATGTCTGAAATATGTCGGTTGGGAAGCAGATCTTATGCTGCGCTGCAGAACGGTTCGGTGGATAAGTCGAATGGTGCTCTTGCAAACCTTTGAAATAAATAGATAATTTTCAACAGTTTTTTGTTCACACAATTTAACATGCCGTTAAATCAGGCGATTGTGGATTTACCTATGCGTCTAAAACATGGCGGATCGGCAACCGGTTGAAAACATACGAAATTCGCAACCGGTGTCAAACAGCTTTCGCCAGCAGGCGATAGGCGCGGCCATCGAGAATGATGAGGCCGAAACCGATCAGCGCCATGCCGGCCAATTCGCCAAGTGCGAGCCTTTCGCCGAGGAAAAGCACGCCGAGAAGAATGGCGCTCGGCGGCACCAGCAGCGTGACGAGCGAGGCGTTGGTGGCGCCGGCGGTCGCCATGATCCGGAAATAGAGGATGTAGCCGAAGGCCGTCGACAGTAGCGCCAGCGCCAGGATGGCCAGGAGCGCATCCAGCGGCGGTGCGGCAAGCGCCCAGGGACGACCGGTCAGCAGCGACAGCGGCAGCGCAATCAGCGAGGAGGCGGTCAACTGGCCGGCTGCGGTGACAGGGGCAGGAACATCCTTGAAGCGTTTGCCGTAAGTGGCGGCGAAGCCATAGGAGATGGCGGCAAGCACGGGAAGAAGCAGTGCCCAGAGCTGGGCTTCACCGCCGGCCGACATGCCGGGTCCGATCAGCACGATCGTTCCGATCAGGCCAACGAGGCAGCCGGCGATCTTTGCCGGCGACAGCTTCTCGTCTGAGGTGAAGTAGTTGGCGATCAGCACGGTCCAGATCGGTGTCGTTGCATTCAGGATCGCCGCAAGACCGGCGCCGATGCGGGTCTGGCCGAAGAAGATCAGCGCGTGCGGCAGGGCATTGTTGATGAGCCCGAGGATCAGGAATTCGCGCCAGCGGGCCTTGAGGATCGCATAGAAGTCGAAACGGCCGGCGATATAGATATGCAGCGCCAGCGCCGCGAGCAGCAGCCTGAAGAAGACGAGGGTCAGCGGCGGCACATGCTGGACGGCGATGCGGGCAAAGAAGAAGGAGCCGCCCCAGATCAGGCCGAGCAGGACCAGCAGGCCCCAGGTCCAAGCATTCATCCTGCTGTCCACGTCGCTTCCTCCACCGTGAGCCGCTCGTCTTGCCGAAAGCCGGCACCGGATTTCGACTTGATCCTTTAGCGCAAGCAGCGGATCGCGCCACCCGTTTCTTGCGAAGCGGGCGGCGGTAAAAAGTCAGCGGAGATCAGAGAGCGTTGAGAAGGGCAGGCGTCGCCCAGCCATCGGCGGGCATGCCGAGGCGCTGCTGTTCCTTCTGGATCGCGACACGCGTGCCGGAGCCGAGGATGCCGTCGATCTCGCCGACATCATGGCCAAGCGACTGCAGCTTGGTCTGCAGCGCCTTCATCTGGTCGCTGGCGAGCCCCTGTTCCGGCACGCCCTTGAGATAGGGCTCGGCGCCCGAAAGGCGCGTCCCGAAATAGGCAGCCGAGGTCGTGTAGATGAACGACTTGTTCCATTCGAGATAGATCTTGAAATTGGGATAGGCGATGAAGGCCGGCCCCATGCGGCCCTGCGGCAGAACGAGGTCGCCTTCGAGGTTGCCGAATGCGGTATTGCCGTCACGCGGCTTGACACCGAGCGCGAACCACTCTCCCGCTTTCATCGTGCCGCCGAGGCCGGATTTTTCCCAGGGCAGATTATCGGGCAGAGTCACTTCCTGCAGCCAGGGCTGGCCGCGCTCGAAGCCGAGATGCTGGATGAATTTCGCCGCCGTCAGGATGGCATCCGGGCTGCTTTGCTTCAGGCGGATATGACCATCACCGTCGCCATCCATGCCATAGGCAACGATGTCGCGCGGCAGCATCTGCACCTGGCCGATCTCGCCGGCCCAGGCGCCGGTATTGGTGGCGGGGTCGAGGTCGCCGTGCTGAACCATCTCGACAAGGGCGATCAGTTGCGGGCGGAAGAGTTCCGGGCGGCGGCAGTCATGCGACAGCGTCACCAGGGCGTTGCGGGTGTTGAAATCGCCCTGGACGGCGCCGAAATCGGTTTCCATCGCCCAGAAGGCGGTGATGACGCCCGGCGGGACGCCGAACTCCTGCTCGGCGCGGGCAAAGACGTCGGCATATTGCTTCATCTTCTGGCGGCCGATGTCGAGGCGGGCCTGGCTGACGGTGCGCTGGGAGAATTCGAGGAAGGTCTGCTTGAAGACGCCCTGAGCGCGATCACGGCTCAGGACCTTGGGGTCGATCTCGGCGCCGGCGAAGGCCTCGTCGGCGGCTGCCGCACTTGCGCCGGCTGCGACCGCATCTTTCTTGACGCCATCGAGGAAGGCTGACAGATCGTCGCCGCAGGGCGCTGCCGGGGCTGCGTCTGGCGCCTGCTGGGCGGCCGCGCCGCCTGCGAGGGCGAGGGCAAACAGAAGAGCGAGTGCAGAGCGGCTTGCGAGCGAGCGGTGCATGGATGCGGTCCTTATATCAAACAGATTGCCGTCGCTTTCACAGACGAATGTGACGGAAGCAAGAAACATCGCAAGACGTTACTAAGAATTTCTATCCTTGGAAACGGCCGCGACCCAATTGTTCCAGTTCTTTGCGCTGCCGGCGAAGACATTGATATCTGTGGGACCATTGATGCCGGGAATAACGCCGGTCGAGGTATATTGCCAGAAGGCCCAGCGGCGGTCGGAGTAGGTCACCTCGGGATGTTTTGCGACTGAACGGACCCAGAAATGATAATCCTGGAAGTAGCCGGCGAGATTGTCGCGATGGAAATCCACCGAGGTATAGATGATCGGGCGCTTGCCGTAATAGGCCTCCAGCCGATCCATGAAACGCTGCATTGCGGCACGCACCGTTTCAGCGTCGGGGCGGTAGCGGCAAGTCTTCGATTCGGCGTTCCATTCGACGTCAAGCACCGGCGGCAGGCGCATGGCCTCCTTCGGCACATTGCGGATGAACCAGTCGGCCTGCTCGTCGGCGGAGGAGCAGAAATAATAGAAATGATAGGGAGCGTGCGGGATGCCGGCGGCGCGGGCCTCGCGCCAGTATTCGTCGAAGCGCGGATCGACCCTGTCCTTGCCTTCCGTCGCCTTGATGAAGGCAAAGGCCACTCCGGAATTCTTCACCGTGCCCCAGTCGATATCGCCCTGCCATTTGGAGATGTCGATGCCGTGGATCGCGTTCTCCTGCGGATGCTTCGCCCCGAAATCCTGCGGATCGGTATCCTTGAAGCGTGTCTTCGGTTTGATCGACGCCGTTTCGAGATAGTCATGACCGGAAGAGCTGCAGCCGGCCAGCAGGATGGCCAGGGGCAAAACGCAAAACAAAAACCGGCGCATGGGCGTCCTGTCGTAACTCGAATGATCTCTTTGCCCCACAGCCTGACCTTCGAAGATGACGAGCCCAGCAGAGGAATAATCCTCTTTTCACCATATCAACGTAAAAAATCGGTTAGTTTCAAGCGAATTATAAGCGCTTGCTGATAATGGCAGCCCGCCAGGCATAACCGCCGCCGACGGTATCGAACAACAATATCGCGTTGTTTTCATGGGCTTGCGCTTCCAGAACCTCACGCAGATCGGCGCGCGGGGTGACGTGGAATTTCGCAAGCCAGGACTGCAGCATGCGCCGGAACCAGCCCGGCAAACCTTCTTGCTGGCCGAAATCGACGATGTGCAGCTGGCCGCCGGGATTGAGCGCGGCGATCGATGCATCGACGGCGCGCTCCCAGTCCGGGATCATCGACAAGGCATAGGAAATGAGGATGCGGTCGAAGCCGCTGACGCCGAATTCGCGCGGTGTGAACGCCGTGGCATCGGCGATGCGGAATTCCGGGATCGTCGCCTTGGTGGCGAAGGTCCTGCGCGCCGAAATCAGCATTTCCTGTGAAATGTCGAGGCCGAACAGTTTGGCGGTCGGGAAATGCCTGTGGGCGAAGGCCATGTTGCGCCCGGTGCCGCAGCCGACTTCAAGCAGAGTGCCGCCTTCGGGCACGTCGAGATGGCGGATCGTGCTGTCGCGGCCGAGAAGGTAATATTTGCGGGTCAGGTCGTAGATATGCCGCTGGTAGCGGTACATGCCATCCATCAGGCTGGCATGTTCATTGCTCTTTCCCGCCGCCTCAGTGCCGACCTTGCTCACGCCTTCTTCCCGTAAATGTGGAAGCCGCCGTAGATTGCCGAACGATCGAGCGCGGTCAGTTCACGCGACTTCTCCTCGAAGTAATCCCACTGGTCGCGGATCACAGGCGCCAGGCGGCCTTCGATAATGCTTTTTTCTGCGGCGGTGCGGAAGATCACGCGGGCGCCTTCGCGCGCCGTGCGGGTGATTTCAATCCAGACGTCGTTCAGTTGCTCGTCGGTCATCCAGTCCTGTGCGTCGAGCAGGATGTAGCGGTCGCGCGAGGCGGCCGGCTCGCGAGCGAGAAGCTCGGTAAAGCTTGCGTGGTGGACGTTGACGCGGTCGACGTTGGCACGGATCACCTCATAGTGCTCCGACTTCAGATAGGTCGGCAGCGGGCCTTCCGCTTCGGTGCCGTAGCGGCGGCCGAAGGCCTGCCAGGCGAAATAGTTGTCGCTCATCGGGAAATGACAGGCGAGCTTTTCCAGGCGGTGCTTCAAAACCGGCGCGATCGAATGATCGGCCGCAAGGCTTGCGAGCTCGTCATATTGCTGCGGCGGAATGCCGAGGCCGAAGAGCGAGCTCTTGCGACCGGTGATCCAGCGCACGACCGGCTTTTCGAAGAGCGGCGCGATCTGCTCGTCGAAGAACTGGCGCTGCTCGCGGATCGAGCGGGTCTTGGTCATCTCGCGCAGCTTGACGCCATGCAGGCGGGCAAGAAGATGGGCCGCGCCGATGAAGCGGCCGAGCAGACCGGTTTCGTAGATGTTGCGGTCGAAGACGGTGACACGGCGGCGGCCGAATTTGCGGCCGTTCCAGTAGCTGCGGGTCGCCTCATCGAGGCGGGCGGCGAGATGCTGGTCGTAGGCGCGGCTGTTCGACTTCTCGTTCGGCATCGCCAGGAAGCGGACGAGATCGGCATGGCCGGGAAGGTGTTTGAAGGCGGCAAGCTTCAGGCGGTTCAGGGCGATGTGATGCGGGTTGAGATCGACGACGTCGATTGAGGCCGGCGCCTCGGAGAGATAGGCGAGCATGTTGCAGCCGCCAGAACCGATGGTGACGATGCGATGATTGGGCTTCAGCTCCATCGCCTGCATGTCGAGATCCGGATCCTCCCAGATCTGCGGATAGACGAGGCCGGAAAAGAGAAGGCCGAAGAGACGCTCGGAAAAGCCATCCTTCGAAAAAGCCTTGTGGCGGAGAAGGGCGTCCTTGAGTTTCCGGTTCTTGCGGAAGCCGGCATCCGGTGCAAATTCTGACATGAGTCTGTCACCTTTTTAGCGTTCAGGGCGTGTAACGCGCCTCTGCTACAGTTTGATGACGCGGGCTGTGGGGCACCGTTCTTCGGAGACTTCGACCTCCTTGGGAGAGCGATCGTTTGCTCTCGCGAAAATCGATTGCCCGCACTCCTGGGAAAGTGATCGCAATGACGAGCCTTCTTCGTTCCGGCCCCTTTCCGGCGCGTGCGATTCCTGCTTCTCTCCCGGCAGGGAGGAATGCCATGCGATTTGTCCTGCGTATCCTGAAGGCGCTCGCTCTCCTTCTCGTTCTCGTCGTCATCGCTGCTGCCGCCTGGCTCTTCATCCGGCCGCCGGAATTGCTGCGCGTCGGCGACGGTTATGCCGCCAAGATCGTCTGTTCCAACGTCTTCATTGCTGGCCGAGAGGCTGAGGATGTGCTCCATGACGATGTCCAGGCGCCCGGAAATCCGTTGCTGCGGCTGGTGCGCGTCAGCGTCGACCGCGACAACGACCGTGTGACGGCGCGCTTCATGGGGCTGTTTGCGCCGAGTTATGCGCTCTATCGCGGCGCTTTCGGCTGCACGAGCGTGCCGGACGGCAATTTCGAGGCGGCGGCGAATGCGGTGCCCTTCGATCCGCCGGCCAAGGTGCAGGCGAACGATGCATTATGGCCGGAGGGTGAGGGCACCGGCGATCGGCAGGACGGAAAGATCGCCGCGCTGCTTGCCGATACCGGAGTTGCCGGCCCGGCAATGCGGGCGATCGTGGTGGTGCGCGATGGCCGCATCGTCACTGAGGCCTATGGCCCCGGCTTCTCGGCGAAGACGCCGCTGATCGGCTGGTCGATGACGAAGACGGTGAATGCGACGATCCTCGGCCGGCTGATGCTCGGGGGCAAGATCTCCTTCGACGATGATAAGCTGCTGGCGCAGTGGAAGAACGATGCGCGCGCCAGGATCAAGGTTTCCGACCTGCTTGGCATGGAGAGCGGCCTTGCCTTCAATGAGGACTATGGCGACGTCGCCGATGTGACGCGCATGCTCTACCTCAATCCCGACATGGTATCGCTGCCGGCCAATGCGCCGATGGAGGCCGCACCCGGTCAACGCTTCCGCTATTCGAGTGGCACGGCCGTGCTGCTGTCGCGCATCTGGATGGACAGGGTCGGCAATACTCAGGCGGCCTTTTCTTATCCGCACGATGCGTTGTTTTCGCCGCTCGGCATGACGAGCGCCGTGTTCGAGCTCGATGCGCGCGGCACCTTTGCCGGAAGCTCCTATCTCTATGCGACGGCGCATGACTGGGCGCGCTTCGGGCAGTTCCTGCTCCAGGACGGCGTCTGGAATGGCCAGCGGCTGTTGCCGGAGGGTTTCGTCGGCGCCATGCGCACTCCGACGGCGGCTTCGAACGGGCGGTATACGCAAGGTCAGGCCTGGCTGGCTGGCCCCGGCGACAACTCGAGCGCTGAGGCCGGGCTGCCGGAGGATACGTTCTGGCTGACGGGACATGACGGGCAGAGCATGGCGATCGTCCCCTCCGCCAATCTGGTGGTCGTCAGACTTGGCCTGACGCCGAGCCGGCTCAACTATCAGCCGCAGGTGCTGCTGAAGGCGATCCTGGCGGCCCTGCCGCAATCGGGGGCGCCGCAGCAGCAGGCCGGATCGCAACGACAAGCTCAGCCACTGCCATAGGCAAGGGCTTCAGCCGTTATCTCCAGATTTCAATAATTTCCTTGGGCGATGTCGGTCATGCCCTTGCGCTTGGCGTCGTAATAATAGCCGCGCGCATACAGGCGGACGGCATCGTCTTCCTTATTGTCGGAGACGAGCCAGGCGCCGCGCAGATATTTCGCGGCATATTTGATGTTGGTCTCGGCATCAAAGAGGCCACCCGGGGCACCGTCATAACCCATGGACTTGGCGGTGTTGTACTTGATCTGCATGAGGCCGAAATAGCCGCGCTTGTTGTAGGCCTTCGGATTATAGCGGCTCTCGCGATGGACGATGCGGTGGAGCAGCGTCTCGGGAATTTCGTAGAGCTTCGAATATTTGGCAATGAGCTTGGTGACGAAGCTCTTCTCGACCGTCGGCGCATCGTCTTTGTCGTCATCGCTGAACATCGGTGGCGCCGTCGGCGGATCGATCGGCCCGGATTCGTCGAAACCGTAGTCCATGCTGGCGCGCGGCGTGGTGTCGACTGCGGCCAGTGCTGCAAGCGCGCTGTTCTGCGGTGTGGCGGCAAAGGCAAGCTGCGTCGTCGGCTGTGCCGGCGTTCCCGGACGCGGCGTCGGCACGACGGACTGGATCGCCGTCATCTCGGGCGTCAGCGGGATCTGCGCATAGGCTGCCGGCGGCATTGTAAGATCGCCAGGCTGAGAAGCTGTCACGGCCGGCATCGCCGTTGCGGTCAGGGAGGAGGGTGATGCCTGGGGAATGGTGGCGTCGGCCACGGCTGCACCTTCGGCTGTCGGGATCGCGGCGAGTGTTGCATCTTCGCCGGGTTTCGGCATCGGCACGACGGTCTGGACAGCGGTCAGTTCGGTCTGGGACGTGTATTCGACGCTCGCACATCCCGTCATCATGCCGCAGAGTATCGTGGAAACGACAAGACTGCGTTTCAGGCCGCATAATCCGATCGCTACCATTCCGCCACTTTCGTGAAATCGCGCCGCCCCGGCAGCGTATAAAAGTTACCAAAAACCTTAAGCCCTGGTGACCCCATTAACCTATTCGTGACATTCCGGCAACCACGGAATATTTCTAGGCTGCAATACGGCGATATCCGGCCGTTACGGCACCTGCAGCGATCAGCAGAGTGCCTCCGGTGCGGTTTACGGCGCGCTGGATGCTCGCCTTGCGAATCAATCCGCGCGCGGTATGGGCGAGAAAAGCGTAGGTGGAGGCGTTGAGGATCGCCAGTACAAGGAAGGTCGCTTCCATGATCGCCATCTGCCCGACAAAGGGCAGGGCCGGATTGAGGAACTGCGGCACGAAGGCGACGAAGAAGATGATGCTCTTCGGATTGAGGGCGGTGACGACATAGGCGTGGAAGAAGATCTTGAGCGACTTCTCCTCCGGCAGATTGTCGTTGTCGGCAACCGGTTCGCCGATGATGGGAGCCCGCCAGAGCTTGATTCCCAGCCAGATCAGGTAGGCGCCGCCGATCCACTTCAAGACGGTGAAGAGGGGCGCGGAGGCGGCCAGAACGGCGCCGAGACCGAAGAGAGAAGCCGTCATCGCCGTGAAGTCACCAAGCGCCACGCCGCTCACCGTCGCAAACGCCGTCCTGCGTCCATGACCGAGCGCATAGGAAACGACGAGCAGTATCGTCGGTCCCGGTATGGCCAGCATGATGGCGGATGCAGCCGCAAAAGCGAGCCAAGCTTCAAGTGACATGGTGTCTCCTCCTATTCCTCGGGAATAAGCAAAGACATCATATTAACCATCCGTCAATCACGCTTCTTTGTATTTCTGGCCTATATTGTCCATGACTTCGGCAAACCATCCCGTCGAAAGATCAAAAGTCTTGCCGCCCTTGATGCGCGGGAATTCTATAGTGCGCAATTTACCGTTCTGGCCTTCGTCGTGGCCGGTGACGCCGGAGATTTTATTGAGAGCGCTTTCGACGGCGAGATCGACCATGCTCTGGATCAGCCTGAGGTCGTCGCCGTTGGCAGGCGCGGAGCGAGCGAAATAGCCCGATTTCTGCACGAGGGAACGCTCGGCGTTCAAGAGATTGGCGAACTGCTTCTGGAACCAGGCGCCGACATTGATCGTGTCGATCTTCACATGGCCAAAGGCGTCGCGCTTGACGGTCTCGCCGGCGGCTTCGCGCTCGGCGACGATGGCGTCGAGGCAGGCGCCTTCCGAGACGAAGACGGTAGCGTGGCCGTTGCGGTCCATGCTCTCCTTCAGACGGGCGGCCTCAGCGTCGAGGTCGAAGGCCATCTCAGGAAGGTAGACGGCGTCGATGCTCTTCAGATGTGCGTTCATCATCAGGCCATCGACATACTGGTTGCCGCTGGTGCGCTGGAGATAGGCGCGAGCGGTGGCGGCCGTCAGCCAGCCAGAATGGCGGCCCATCACCTCGTGGATGACGAGAGTGCGCGGCGCGGCCGTCTGCTCGTTGCCGACATTGTCGAAGAAATGCGCGCCAACTTCGGCGGCCGTCCAGGCGCCGAGCGACCGGCGGATCGGTACGACGTCATTGTCGACAGTCTTCGGCAGGCCGACGACGGTCAGATCGTAGCCGTTGGCGGCGAGGTAGGCCGCAAGGTCGGCGGCCGTGGTGTTCGTGTCGTCGCCGCCGATCGTGTGGAGAATGGTGATGCCGTCATTGGCAAGGCGTTCGGCGGCGACCCGCAGCGGGTTCTCGCCTTCCTTGACCAGGCCGCGCTTGACGCAGTCGGCGGCATTGGTGAGCTTGACGCGGCTATTGCCGATCGGCGAGCCGCCGTAGCGGTGCAGCAGCGGCGCTTTTTCGCGCATCTCGCGGGTGATCTCGAGGCTGTCGCCGATGAGCACACCCTGGTAGCCCGACTTGTAAGCGACAATATCGAGATCGGGCGCGACGTCGCTGTAGCGTTCGATGAGGCCACCGACAGCGGAAGAGAGACAGGGCGCCAGGCCTCCGGCGGTCAGCATTGCGACTTTCTGCTTGGCCATGATTCCCTCCTATGGCGTTTCGGTGCGGCGGCGTTACCTAGCGCATGGATGCGGCAGGGAAAGGGGCCTGTAAAGTAAAGAATTTACGAAAAACGCGCCTTTCTGCCGCGTTGGACTGCAAAGGCGACTGGAAGTGCGATATAATCGTTTCAAGCCCGATCTGCTCGCCGAGAACTGTTGTGGAAATTTCCGTCGCGCGCACCGGAGCCCACGTGCCGGGCGATCCGGCGACTGCCGGTCAGTCGCCTGATACGAGATGAAGCGGGCGCGATGAAACGTTTGCTGCGGTGCGACAATTACCAAATCGTGAAAACTGTGTTCGGCCCTACGACCAATAGTCGCCTTGCAAAGGCTGCGATTCTTTGGTCAAGCTGTTTGCCTATAAGTTGACAAGTGTGTGAGATTTTCGATGTCCTTCTGGGAAAAACTGTTGAATGCCATTGGCAATACTGCAGGCAATGCGCTGTCTGCGGTGGTCGAGGCTATCCGCACGGTTTTCGAAGGCGATCCCGAGACCCGGCGTAAGGTGGCTTTCTCCGTGGCGATCATCGCGCTGTCGGCCAAGATGGCCAAGGCCGACGGCATCGTCAGCGAGAAGGAGGTCGAAGCCTTTCGCGAAATCTTCGAATTCCCGCAGGATCAGGCAAAGAACGTCGCCAGGCTTTATAACCTCGCGCGCCAAGACGTTGCCGGCTACGAAGCCTATGCCGAACGACTCTCCACGCTGTGCGTCACCTGTGCGGCCAATTGCACGGTGCTGGAAGACGTGCTCGACGGCCTCTTCCACATCGCCAAGGCCGACGGGCTGATCCACGAGAAGGAACTGAATTTTCTGCGCCATATCGGTGAGATCTTCCAGATGAGCGAGACCCGCTTCGAGCAGATTGCCGCCCGCCACGTCTCGTCCGGCGGCGATCCCTACAAGGTGCTCGGCGTCTCGCCTTCGGATGATTTCCCGTCCATCCGCCGCCGTTACTACGGCCTCGTCAGCGAACATCATCCCGATCGGCTGATCTCGCGTGGCGTGCCGAAGGAATTCCATGTGATCGCCAATGAGCGCATGGCGGCGCTGAACGCGGCCTATGAGGCGATCGAGAAGGAACGCCGCGCCGCATGACCTCTTTCGAGGCCGACTGCAGAAGCGCCCGCGTGCAGCCTTCGCCGAACCATGGCGAACGGGCGGATGGGCGCCGTCCCGACATGATCCTGCTGCACTATACCGGCATGCCGACGGCAGATGGTGCGCTCGACTGGCTCTGTCGCGCCGAGAGCCAGGTTTCCAGCCATTATTTCGTGCATGAGAACGGCGAGGTGGTGCAGCTCGTGCCGGAAATGCAACGTGCCTGGCATGCGGGAAAAAGCAGTTGGCACGGCGAGACCGATATCAATTCGCTGTCGATCGGCATCGAGATCGCCAATGCCGGCCATCCCGGCGGGCTCCCTGATTATCCGAAAGAGCAGATCGCCGCGGTGATCGAATTGTGTCGCGACTGTGTCAAACGTTGGTCGATCGTGCCGGAACGGGTGCTCGGGCATTCCGATGTCGCCCCGATCCGCAAGGTCGATCCGGGTGAGAAATTCCCCTGGGCCGAGCTCCACCGGGCAGGCATCGGCCACTGGGTCGAGCCGGCAACGATCACCGGTGGGCGCTTCTTCCAGCGCGGCGATACCGGCCAACCTGTGGAAGCGCTGCAATCGATGCTGTCTCTTTATGGTTACAGCACTGAAATCACGGGTGAATTCTCCGAAAAAACGGCAGGCGACGTGGAAGCTTTCCAGCGCCATTTCCGGCCCGAACGGGTGGATGGCATTGCCGATTTCTCGACGATCGACACGCTGCACCGGTTGCTGTCGGCGTTGCCGCATTATTCCTGACCGGAAGAGCCGGATATCAGGACGGTTTTTTGGCGACCGGCGAGAAAACCGCCTCGCCACATCATTTCCCTATTATCTCCGCATTACGATGGTCTAAGAACGCCGCTAAGCGGTGCCGGGGGTTGTTTTCAAGTTAAACCACGGGCGCTATATGAAACGATAAGAATTACCGCGAATCCAGATCCATCCTTGATCTGGTATTCATTATGACAGCGAGGCGCGCCGTCCGGAAATTCTTTGGGTCGGAGTGTTCAAGACTACATGAGAAAACTGATTGTTGTTGCTGCAACATGCGTTGGCATGGTGCTGGCGGGAAATAGCTTTGCCTTTGCGAATGGTTGGGGTGTGCGAGCCGATGCGCCGGTGAAGAAAGTCGAGCGTCCTTCGAAGAAGACAGAGCGTCCGTTGAAAAAAGCGGAGCGTTCGGTCAAGCCCGCGAAGCGTCCGCTCAAGACGGCGGAACGCCCGCTGAAGACGGTCGAGCGCCAGAGCGGCTATCCCGTCGCCGATGTTTCCGGCAATTTCTATTCCGCACTGATCAGCAAATATGCGAACCAATATAATGTACCGGTTGCGCTTGCGACCGCGGTCATCCGCATCGAAAGCAATTTCAATCCGAATGCGCGCGGCAGCCACGGTGAGATCGGCCTCATGCAGATAAAGCCTGCCACTGCCCGCATGATGGGCTATTCTGGCAGCGCCAAGGGCTTGTTCGACCCGGAAACCAACATCAAGTATGGCATGAAATATCTGGCTGCCGCCCATGATCTCGGTGGTGGCGAGACCTGCAACACCATCCTAAAATACAATGCCGGTCATGCCGCCACGCGCATGAACCCGGTGTCGAAGACCTATTGCGGCAAGGTCCTAGCGATGCTCGACTGAGCATAGCCAGTCGCGTCGGGACGAAATTCCCTTGCGGCATTTTTACGGATATGAATCAGCACGCTTGCCGTGATATCCCGCCTTGAAACGAGGTGGGATATGGCAGTCGATTTCAGGTTCATCATCATCGGATGCGGCATGATGGGTGCCGCCGCCGCACGGCATCTCTCCTCGATGGCCGACGGCATCGCGCTGATCGGCCCGCATGAGCCGGACCAGCGCAAGGCCCATCACGGCGTCTTCGCCAGCCACTACGACGAAGCGCGCATCACCCGCACTTTCGACGGCAATCTTGCCTGGGGAACCTTCGCCGCCCGCGCGCTCGACCGCTACGGCGAGATCGAGGCAAGGAGCGGCATTTCCTTCCATTCGGAGGTCGGTTGCCTCTTTGCCGGTCCGACCCCGACGGACGAGCAGGACTATATCAACCGGGCACTGGCCGTCAGCCGGTCGCTCGGCAGCGATATCGAGACCATCACACCGCCGGAGCTTCCCCAACGTTTTCCCTATCTTGCCTTTGACCCTGATTTCAGCGGATATTTCGAGCGTAAGCGCGCCGGCCACATCAATCCGCGGGCGCTGGTGCGGGCGCAGATCAAGCTTGCCGAACAGGGTGGTGTCTCGCTTATCGAGGCAACCGCGACATCCGTGCACGACGCCGGTTCCCATGTCGAGGTGACGGCCGGCGGCAGAAGTTACAGCGCCGAACGTGTGCTGGTCGCCGCCGGCGGTTTCGGCAATTTCCATGCCCTGCTGCCGCGTCCCGTCGATACCAGGGTTATGGCGCGCACCGTCGCTTTCTACGAAATCGGCGAGCGCGAGATGGCGATTTTCGGCGATATGCCGTCGACGATCGTGCTCGGTGACCGGGAAGAGGATCACATCTATATCCTGCCGCCGGTGCGTTATCCCGACGGCAAGACCTATCTGAAACTCGGTGGCGACACCGAGCCGCTTTGCTTCGAGAGGTTGGAGGATGCCGGCGCGTGGTTCCGTTCCGACGGCAGTGCTGCCGAGCGCGATCATCTCTCGCGTATTGCCTTGCAGCTGATGCCGGAGCTTGCCGGCTGCCGCGTGACTTCGGCGCCCTGCGTGGCCAATTTCACGCCGACCGGTTATCCCTATGCCGGATTTACGCAGTCGCCACGCGTCGCTGTGCTGACTGGGGGCAATTTCGTCGCGGCCAAGTCCTCCGACGAACTCGGGCGGCTGGGAGCGGTACTTCTGGCGGAAGGACGGCTCGGCGATCAGGATTTCGGCGGCGAACTGACGCCGGTCTTCGCAGCAATTCAAGATGATGCAGCGTCCTTTGCGGGTCTGAAAAGACAGGCGGCGTCGTAGAGACGAAAAGCATGGCAGTCGATTTCAAATATATCGTCGTCGGCCGCGGGCTCATGGGGGCAGCGGCGGCGCGGCATCTGGCGCGGCAAGTGGACGGTGTCGCAGTGATCGGTCCGGACGAGCCTGATGACCGCAAGGCGCATCAGGGCGTCTTCGCCAGCCATTACGACGAGGGGCGCATCACCCGTACCATCGATCCCGACCGCAATTGGGCGCTGCTCGCCAACCGTTCGATCGGCCGTTATGGCGAGATCGCTCGCGACAGCGGCATCGACTTCTATCGCGAGGTCGGCTGTGCCGTCGTCGCGCCGACGCAGAGCGATTATCTCGAGAGAACCCGACAGGCCGCCATCTCGCTCGGTGTCGAGACTCGCCTTCTCGATGGGGCCGGCCTGAAGGCCGCTTTTCCCTTTTTCGCCTTTCCTGATGGTGGCGCCGGCGTCTTCGAGGCGAAGGGGGCGGGCCACATCAGTCCGCGCAGCCTGGTCAAGGCGCAGTCGCTGCTCGCCGAAAAGGCAGGCGCCACCGTCATTCGTGACTATGTCGTTTCGATCCGCAGCGAGGGCGGCGTGGCTGTCGTCGAAACATCAGGCGGCCGGACCTGCCGCGGTGAAAAAGTGCTGCTGGCAGCGGGCGGATTTTCCATTGCGGAGAATCTGTTGCCGCGGCCCCTTGCCATGACGGTTTATGCCCGGACCGTGACGCTTTTCGAGGTAAGCGAGGCCGATGCTGCGCGCCTGGCCGCGATGCCGTCGCTCATTCTCCGGGCGCCCGGCATCGAAATCTACCTGCTGCCGCCGATCCGGTATCCCGACGGCAAATTCTACTTGAAGATCGGCGGCGATCCTGACGATATGGCACTCAGCGACAACGCCGATATGCGCGCCTGGTTCAAGACCGAGGGCCGCGATACGGTGCGCGCGCATCTCAAACGCATCGTTGAAGGTCTCGTGCCCGATATCGTGCCGCTCTCGATTTCGACGGCGGCCTGCGTCGTGTCGCATACGGAAAGCGGCTACCCGATGATTGGCTACACCTCATCGCCAGAAATCGCGGTGCTCACGGGCTGTGCCGGAACGTCGGCCAAGAGCTCGGACGAAATCGGCCGGCTTGGGGCCGAGCTGCTTTTGTCAGGCGGAATCGGCGTACAGGGCTATTCCACGGATTTCACACCGCAATTTCGCTAGAGCATTTCCGTTTTTCTCCGAACCACGGGGGTGCTCTCTTTTTTGTTGTTCCGCAATTCCGAACGCAAAACCGATGCGCAGTGTTGCTGGAATTGCTCTGAGCGATATCGTTTATTTCGATAGCAATTGCGATCCCTCTCGTTTATGGGAGCCGTGCCAGTTGGCTGGGCAGCCGCGCTTTACCAATGCCGAAAGGCGGTAGGGTGAGGAAAGTCCGGGCTCCACGGAAACACGGTGCCGGATAACGTCCGGCGAGGGCGACCTCAGGGAAAGTGCCACAGAAAGCAAACCGCCTGTCATGACAGGTAAGGGTGAAAGGGTGGGGTAAGAGCCCACCGCATCTCCGGCAACGGAAATGGCACGGTAAACCCCACCGGGAGCAAGACCGAATAGGGATGACGTGGCAGGCCGAAAGGCCTTCCGGCCGGTTTCCAGGCCAGTCATCCGGGTGGGTTGCGTGAGGCAGCGTGCGAACGCTGTCCCAGAGGAATGGCTGCCACGTTCCGGTTCACGCCGGAGCCATACAGAACCCGGCTTACAGGCCAACTGGCGATTACCATCTTAACGGCGCGGCAGCCGGATTTCCGCGTAAGTCGCTGAAACCGACTGTTTCAAGCGAATGTTTATGCATCCATAGGATGGATTTTGCTTGTGGCTTTACCAATGCGTGTCATTTGTAGGGTAAGCTGCTAACCCTTTGTTAAACTTAACGGCTTATAAATTTTTGATCATGCGTCCGTTGCAAAATGGGCGTATCCCATTGACGCCCATATGGTCCCATGCTATCCCAAATGCGCACTGCACCAGGGCAATCATCTGCCCATTCATCGCAAAGCAAAGGCGTCTTCCTCTCCGGAAGCGTCGGAAGGGTTTTTGCTCATCCGGCTTGCGAAGCTGTGCCTGATATCGGGAGTTTCGGGCGTTTTTTGGTCCGGATCCCTGCGGGAACGGATGTTTCGTGTGATGAGCCGCTTCCTTTCGAACGCGACCAACAGGATCGACGCCAAGGGCAGGGTTTCCGTGCCTTCGGCTTTCCGTTCCGTGCTGGCGCAGCGCAACGTCCAGGAGCTCTACTGCTTTCAGGACTTTGTGTTTCCGGCGATCAGCGTCGGCGGTCCGGATCTTCTCGAAAGATTCGAACGGCAGATTGCTGCGGAGGATCCGTTTTCGCCGGATGCGAACGAGATGTCGCTTCTCATTCATGGAGGCGGGGTCTTCATGAAGCTCGACGCCGAGGGGCGGCTGATGGTCACGGATTTCATTCGGGGCTTCACTGGCATCTCGGACGAAGTGACCTTCGTCGGTCGGGCGGATCATTTTCAGCTCTGGCAGCCGCAGGCTTTTGTGGCTGCACAGGCGCAAGCACGAGGGGAGCGCAAGCTGGCGGGCAAGCGTTCCTGAAAGAACGAGGGAACGGAATGGTGGCGAATCCTGGCGGAGGTTCAACTGATGCCGGTGGCGGACCGGTTCGCCACATTCCGGTTCTTCTCGTCGAAGTCCTTGCGGCGCTGGCGCCCGCGCCCCGCAAACTCATCCTCGACGGCACATTTGGTGCGGGCGGCTATAGCTCGGCCATCCTGGCGACCGGCGCCGACGTGATCGCGCTCGACCGCGATCCGACGGCAATTGCGGCGGGCCAAGCGATGGTCGCTGCCCATGGCGGTCGGCTCAGGCTCGTTCATTCGCAATTCTCGCATCTTGGCGATTACGCGCCGCCGCGCGGGCTCGACGGCGTCGTGCTCGATATCGGCGTCTCTTCCATGCAGATCGACGAGGCCGAGCGCGGCTTCTCCTTCCAGAAAAACGGTCCGCTCGACATGCGGATGTCGGCCGAAGGCGTTTCGGCCGCCGATGTCGTCAACCGTGCCAAGGTCGCCGATCTCATCCGCATCTTCCATTTTCTCGGTGAGGAAAGCCAGGCGCCGCGCATCGCCCATGCGATCGAGAAGCGCCGCGCCGAAAAGCCGTTCGAAACGACACGCGATCTCGCCGGTCTCGTCGAGCTCGTCACGCCGCGCAAGATGAAGGACAAGATCCATCCGGCAACGCGCGTCTTCCAGGCATTGCGCATCTTCGTCAATGACGAGCTCGGCGAGTTGGCGCAGGCGCTGTTTGCGGCGGAGGCGGCACTGAAACCCGGCGGGCGGCTCGTCGTCGTCACCTTTCATTCGCTCGAAGACCGCATCGTCAAGAAATTCTTCTCCGACCGCGCCGGCAAGGCGTCGGGTTCGCGGCACCTGCCGGTCGCACATGAGCGGGCCGCAACCTTTGCGGTCATCGGCAAGCCGATGGTTTCGGCAAGCGAGGCGGAGGCGGAGATCAATCCGCGTGCCCGCTCCGCCAAGCTTCGCGCTGGCCTGAGGACCGACGCTGCCGCCGAAGCCGCGGATATGTCGCTCTTCGGGTTTCCCAATCTTGCCAGCCTCGGAAAGCTTGGTGGTTGATATGCTGAAAACGTTTGATCTCGTGCTCATCGGCGTCATGACGGCCACTGCCGCCGTAACCTACACGATCAAGCACCGCGCCGAATTGAAGCTCGAGGAGGTTCACCGCCTCGAAGCCGAGATCAAGCTCGAGAAGGACACGATCGACCTTCTCAAGGCCGACTGGGCGCTGCAATCGCAGCCGAACCGGCTGGAGCGACTGGTCAGAGCCTATAATGACGAATTGAAGCTGCAGCCGACGGAATCGACGGCGCTGGTGCATGCCAAGGAATTGCCGATGCTGAAATCCGAGGTTCCCGTGCCTGATGTGACGGAGGCCAAGGTCAGCGCCAAAAGCGCGACCGAGGCCAGCGCCAAGACCGAGGCCAGCGCCAAAGGCGCGACCGTGGCCAGTGCCAAGGGCGCGCCAGACACCGCCAAGGGCGCGCAAGCCATCGCCAAGGCACAACCCATTCCAACGCCTTCGCCGCGCGGTGAGGCAGAGGATGCAGATCAGATCGAAACCGGATCGGTGGAGGAATAATGTCGTTTCTTTCCCGCATCATGGTTTTGAAGAGCCAGGCGCATTTCTCCGCCGGCGTCTATAACCGCTTCGGTGGTCCTTCCCCCGCCGGCTTGGCGATCGAGGGATCGCGCAAGAAGAAATCAGGGCAGGCAAAAAGCCGCGTCGGCCTGCTGATCCTTGGCTTCATGGGTGTCTACGCGGTCATCGGCGGCCGTCTCGTCGAATATGCAATGAAGGACCAGGAGGTCGTCTCCAGCATCCTGCCGCCCGACCGGCTGATGGCCTCGCGCCCCGACATTCTCGACCGCAACGGCGAGGTGCTGGCGACGGACATCCGTACCGTCTCGCTGTTTGCCGAACCGAACAAGATCGTCGACGCCGACGAGGCGGTCGAGAAGCTCGCGACGGTGCTGCCCGAGCTCGACGTCAAGGACACCTACAAGAAACTCTCGGTCAAGACCTCGCATTTCGCCTGGCTGCGCCGGCAGCTGACGCCGAAGCAGCAGAGCCAGATCCTGGCGCTCGGCATTCCCGGGATCGGCTTCCGGCCGGAGAAGCGCCGCTTCTATCCGGGCGGCTCGACCGCCGCGCATATCCTCGGTTACGTCAACATCGACAACCGCGGTGTCGCCGGCATGGAGAAATTTATCGACGACCAGGGGCTTGCGGATCTCGCCTCCGTCGGCATGACCAGCGACCAGCCGCTCGAGCCGGTGCGGCTATCGATCGACCTGCGCGTGCAGAACATCGTGCGGGACGCGGTCGTCAACGCCGTCAACAACTTTCAGTCCAAGGGCGCGGGTGCTGCGGTCATCGACGTGCATACGGGAGAAGTGCTGGCGATGGCATCGGCGCCGGATTTCGATCCGAACGATCCGCAGGAAGGCGCCAAGGAGGGTTGGCTCAACCGGATGACCAACGGCACTTTCGAAATGGGTTCGACCTTCAAGACCTTTTCGCTGGCCATGGCGCTCGACAGCGGCAAGGTGAAGATGACCGATAGTTTCGATGCCAGCAAATCGATCTATATCGGCGGTTTCACCATCCACGATTTTCACGGGCAGCGCCGCTGGCTGACTGTTCCCGAGATTTTCCAATATTCGTCGAATATCGGCACGGCGCGCGTCATCGACATCGTCGGCATCGATGCGCAGAAGGACTATCTGACCAAGTTCGGCCTCTTGACGAAGATGCAGACCGAGCTGCCCGAAGTGAAGATGCCGAGCCAGCCGCGCGTTTGGAAGAAGATCAATTCGATCACGATTTCCTTCGGCCATGGCGTCTCGACGACGGCGCTGCAGACAGGGGTGGCGGCTGCCGCTCTCGTCAACGGCGGCAAGCTGATCGAGCCGACATTCCTGCCGCGCACGCGCGAGCAGGCCGATCAGATCGCCACGCAGGTGATCAAGAAGTCGACCAGCGACGAGATTCGCTATCTCCTTGACTTCAACGGCTACAAGGGATCCGGGCGCGTCGCCCGCGTGCCGGGCTTTTCCGTCGGCAGCAAGACCGGCACGGCTGACAAGGTGGTGAACGGGCGTTATTCGGCGACCCTGAATTTCAATTCCTTCATCGCCGCATTCCCGATCAACGATCCCAAATATGCGGTGATCACCTTCTGCGACGAGCCGAAGACCGGTGAGAAGGCCTATGGCGGAACGATCTCGGCCGGTACTGCCGGTCCGATCGCCCGCGAGATCATCAGCCGCGCGGCCCCCATTCTCGGCATCGAGCCGAAATTCGGGGAGGGCGGATCGGCCTTGCTGGTGTCTTATTGAGTGTGAATGAATATCGACGCCGATTCGCGAGGGGTGAACCGGATTCAAGAGAGAAAAGTGCGTGCGATGAAATTGCGAGACCTGGCCGGAGATCAGTTTCCGGAACTTGAAGCACAGCTCGAAGGCCCGGCAGGTTTGCTTGATATTTCAGGCCTGTCTTCGGACAGCCGCAAGGTGGCGCCGGGCAATGCTTTCGTCGCGGTCGCCGGCACCAAGGCGGACGGCGCAGGCTTCATCGCGGATGCCGCCGGCCGCGGCGCTGCCGTCGCGATCGCCTCCCAAGCCGTCGCTGCTGCGATCCCGGTGCTTGCAGTCAAGGAGCCGCGGCGTTTCCTTTCCATCGCCGCCGCGCGTTTCCATGGCAGGCAGCCCGATACCATGGTCGCCGTCACCGGCACCGCGGGCAAAACCTCCGTCGCTTCTTTCACCCGGCAGATCTGGGCGCATGCCGGCCACGCGGCCGCGATGATCGGCACGACGGGCATCGTCTCGCCGACGCGCAACGAATATGGCTCGCTGACGACGCCCGATCCTGTGTCGCTGCATGAGCTGTTGGCGGAACTTGCCGGAGAGGGCGTGACGCATGCCGCTATGGAGGCCTCCAGCCACGGCCTCGACCAGTGCCGGCTCGACGGCGTGAAGCTTGCGGCAGCCGCCTTCACCAATCTCGGCCGGGACCACATGGATTATCATCCGACGATCGAGGCCTATATGGCCGCCAAGATGCGGCTTTTCGATACGCTGTTGCCGAAGGGATCGCCGGCGGTGATCTTCGCTGACGATCCGTGGTCGGCGCAGGCGATCAAGGCCGCGACCGATGCCGGTCACGATGTTCGTACCGTCGGGCGAAAGGGTGACTACCTCTCGTTGAAGCGGGTCGAGCACTTCCGCCACAAGCAGACGGCCGAGATCCATATCGGCGGCGAGATCTTCGAGGTGGACATTCCGCTGGCCGGCGACTTCCAGGTCGCCAACGCACTGGTCGCGGCGGGGCTTGCCATGTCGACCGGCGTTGAGGCGAAGGTTGCGATGGCCGCGCTCGAGAAGCTCGTCGGCGCGTCCGGCCGTCTCGAACTTGTCGGCCATACAAAAGACGGGGCGCTCGCCTATGTCGATTACGCCCACAAGCCGGACGCGCTGGAAAACGTGCTGGGCTCGGTCAGACCCTTCACCACCGGCCGCGTCATCGTCGTCTTCGGCTGCGGCGGCGACCGTGACCGCGGCAAGCGGCCGATCATGGGCGAAATCGCCTGCCGACTTGCCGACGTCGTCATCGTCACCGACGATAATCCGCGTTCGGAGGAGCCGGCCTCGATCCGGGCGGAGATCATGGCGGCAGCAAGCTGCGCCTCGGAAATTGCCGATCGCGCCGCGGCGATCCGCGAGGCTGCGGGCATGCTGAGATCCGGGGATACGCTGATCGTCGCCGGAAAGGGGCATGAGGAAGGGCAGACGATCGGCGACGTCACCCTGCCGTTTTCCGATCATGCGGAGGTGCGCAAGGCCTTGGAGGACCTGAAATCTTGAGCTGGCTCTGGACGACCGAAGACATGATCGCAGCGATGGCGGGGCGCCCCTTCGGCACTCCGCCCGAAGGAATCACCGGCATCTCCATCGACAGCCGTTCGATTTCGCTAGGCGAAGCCTTCTTCGCGATCAAGGGCGACCGTGTCGACGGTCACGACTACGCATCGATGGCGATGGCGAACGGTGCCTCCCTTCTCGTCGTCAGCGAGGCGCGGCTTCCCGCCATGGGTCGGCTGACGGTGCCGATGATCGTCGTGGAAGACGTGCTCGCGGCACTCGGCCGGCTTGGCCTTGCCTCGCGCGAGCGCTCAAAGGCCCAGATCATCGCGGTGACGGGATCTGTGGGAAAGACGACCACCAAGGAAATGCTGCGGCATGTGCTGTCGCCCTCCGGCAAGGTGCACGCCTCCGTCGCCTCCTTCAATAATCATTGGGGCGTGCCGCTGACGCTGGCACGCATGCCTGAGGATGCGGATTACGGCGTCTTCGAAGTCGGAATGAACCATCCCGGCGAGATCCGGCCGCTGGTGGCGATGATTCGTCCCGATGTCGCCATCATCACGACGATCGCGCCGGCGCATCTCGGCAATTTCAAAAATATCAAGGAAATCGCCGCCGCCAAGGCCGAGATCTTCGAGGGGCTCGAACCCGGTGGTCATGTCGTGCTCAACCGCGACAACGACCAGTTCAATTTCCTCGACCGCACGGCGCAATCACACGGCATCGAGCATATCCATTCCTTCGGCCAGCATGCCAAGGCCGAATTCCGGCTCGCAGAATTCAATGGCTCCGACGAGAATTCGACGCTGTGGCTGACGATTGGCGGCCAGACGCTGGAAGTTGCGCTCGGCGCGCCGGGCCGCCATATCGCCGAGAATGCGCTCGCAGCGCTCGGCGTCGTCAGGATCGTCGGCGCCGATATGCAGAAGGCGATCGAAGCGCTCGCGACGCTGAAGCCGGAAAAGGGCAGGGGCAAGCGCCACCGACTTTCGATCGGCAGCGGCAGCTTCACGCTGATCGACGAGAGCTACAATGCCAATCCGGCCTCGATGCGCGCGGCGATCGCGCTGCTGGCGGCCTCCGAGCCGACCGGCCGCGGACGCCGTATCGCCGTGCTCGGCGACATGCTTGAGATGGGCGACTATGCGCAGAAGGTCCATACCGACCTTGCGGTGCCGCTGCTGGCCGCCGGTATCGAACATGTCTGGCTGGCCGGAGCCGAGATGGCAACGCTCAAGGAATCGTTGCCGGAAAGCGTCCATGTCGAATATCGCGAGAACACGAGCGAATTGACGGACTATGTATTGAACTCGGTCGCGCCGGGCGACGTGTTGATGGTGAAATCGTCTCTGGGCATCGGTTTCGGCAAGATCGTCGCCGCGCTCCTTGACAAGTTCCCGCCATTTGCCGACACGCAACGCGAATTTTGATCGGGTAAACAAGGGGCCCTGAATGCTGATCTGGCTTGTCGAACTGTCGGAATATTTCAAATTTCTGAATCTGTTCAGATATATTACCTTCCGCACGGGGGCCGCTCTCTTCACCTCAGCGCTGATCGTCTTCCTGTTCGGGCCGACGATCATCAATTCGCTGCGCATCCGCCAAGGCAAGGGCCAGCCGATCCGCGCCGACGGGCCGCAGACGCATTTCAAGAAGGCCGGCACGCCGACCATGGGCGGGCTGATGATCCTCGCCGGCATCATCGGCGCATCGCTGCTCTGGGCCGATCTTTCCAACGTCTATGTCGTCGCCACGCTGCTGGTGACGCTGGGCTTCGGCGCGATCGGCTTCTACGACGATTACCTTAAGGTCACGAAGCAGAGCCATATGGGCTTTTCGGGCAAGGCGCGTCTCGGCATCGAATTCGTCATCGCCGGCATCGCCGTCTATTTCATGATGCGCACCGCTCTTGCCTCGGGGATTGCCGGCTCGACCTTCGGCTCCTCGATCGCCTTTCCTTTCTTCAAGGACTTCATGATCAATATCGGCATCATGTTCGTCGTCTTCGGCGGCTTCGTCATTGTCGGCGCCGGCAATGCCGTCAATCTGACCGACGGTCTCGACGGGCTTGCCATCGTGCCTGTGATGATCGCCGCCGCCTCCTTCGGCGTCATCGCCTATCTCGCCGGCAACGTGGTGTTTGCGAACTACCTGCAGATCAATTTCGTGCCCGGCACCGGCGAGCTCGCCGTCGTGCTCGGCGCCGTCATCGGCGCCGGCCTCGGCTTCCTCTGGTTCAACGCGCCGCCGGCCGCCATTTTCATGGGCGACACTGGATCGCTGGCACTCGGCGGCACGATCGGCACCGTCGCCGTCGCCACCAAGCACGAGATCGTCATGGCGATCATCGGCGGCCTCTTCGTCATCGAGACGCTGTCGGTCATCATCCAGGTCGGCTTCTTCAAGATGACCGGCCGGCGTGTCTTCTTGATGGCGCCGATCCATCATCACTTCGAAAAGAAGGGCTGGACCGAGAGCCAGGTGGTGATCCGCTTCTGGATCGTCGCCGTCGGCCTTGCAATGCTCGGCCTTTCGACGCTGAAGCTCCGGTGAGGCAGCGATGATCCCGGTCACGACGCTCAAGGATAGGAAGGTCGCGCTCTTCGGGCTCGGCGGCTCCGGCTTTGCCACCGCCCGGGCGCTGATATCCGGCGGTGCCGATGTGACCGCCTGGGACGACAATCCCGACAGCGTTGGCAAGGCCGTGGCTGAAGGCATCAGGACGGAGGACCTGCACAGTATCGACTGGAGCCAGCAGGCGCTGTTCGTGCTGTCGCCCGGCGTGCCGCTCACCCATCCGAAGCCGCACTGGACTGTCGATCTTGCCCGCGCGGCCGGCGTCGATATCGTCGGCGACGTCGAGCTCTTCGTGCGCGAGCGCCGCGCCCATGCGCCGGATTGCCCTTTCATCGCCATAACAGGCACCAACGGCAAGTCGACGACGACGGCGCTGATTGCCCATATCCTGAAATCATCAGGCTACGACACGCAGCTCGGCGGCAATATCGGCACGGCGGTGCTGACGCTCGATCCGCCGAAGGCCGAGCGCTATTATGTCGTCGAATGCTCCTCCTATCAGATCGATCTGGCGCCGACGCTGGACCCGTCTGCCGGCATCCTGCTCAACCTGACGCCCGATCATCTCGACCGTCACGGCACCATGCAGCATTATGCCGATATCAAGGAACGGCTGGTCGCCGGCAGCGATGTCGCAATCGTCGGCATCGACGACAGCCATTCGGCGCTGATTGCCGACCGCGTCGAGCGGGCGGGCGTCAAGGTGATCCGCATCTCGCGCCGCAACGTCGTGGCCGACGGCATCTATGCCGAGGGCACCAAGCTCATCCAGGCTGCCGGCGGCGCGATGCTGCCTTTCGTCGATCTCGACGGCATCCAGACGCTACGCGGCAGCCACAATGCGCAGAACGCCGCCGCAGCCGTCGCTGCCTGCCTCGCCGTCGGAGTTTCCGCCGAAGACATCCGCGCCGGCCTTGCCTCGTTCCCCGGCCTCAAGCACCGCATGCAGCCGGTCGGGCAGCGTGGCCGCGTGGTTTTCGTCAATGATTCCAAGGCGACCAATGCGGATGCTGCGGCGCCGGCCCTTTCGAGCTATGATCGCATCTACTGGATCGCCGGCGGCCTGCCGAAGGCTGGCGGCATCACGACGCTCGCTCCCTATTTTCCGCGCATTGCCAAGGCCTATCTGATCGGCGAGGCGGCGGCGGAATTCGCCGCGACGCTCGGCGAGGCTGTTCCTTACGAAATATCGGACACGCTGGAGCGCGCCGTCGCGCATGCGGCCGCCGATGCCGATCGCGACGAGAGCGCCGCTTCGGCCGTGATGTTATCCCCGGCTTGCGCAAGCTTCGACCAATATAAGAATTTCGAAGTCAGGGGCGAAGCCTTCGTCGGCCACGTGGCGGCGCTTGACGGGATTGCGATGCTGATCGGTCCGGCAACAGGAGAGAAATGACATGGTAAGCCGCGCGGAACGTGGGCCTCTGGCCGATTGGTTCTGGACCATCGACCGCTTCTTCCTGGCAATGTTCATCTTCCTGATGGGCATCGGATTCATGCTGTCGTTTGCGGCATCTCCTGCGGTCGCCGAACGCATCGGGCTCGAGCCTTTTCACTTCGTCAAGCGCCATGCGGCCTTCATGATCCCCTCGATCGGCGTCATGCTCGGGCTGTCGTTTCTCACGCCGCGCCAGGTGCGGCGAACCGCGATCCTGATCCTGATCGTCTCGGTCGCGATGATGGTGCTGGTGCTCTTCGTCGGGCAGGAGGTCAAGGGTGGCAGGCGCTGGATCTGGATCGCCGGCCTTTCCATCCAGCCATCGGAATTCATGAAGCCCGCCTTCGTCGTGGTCTGCGCCTGGCTGTTTGCCGAACATGCGCGCCAGCCGGAGATCCCCGGCAATCTCTTTGCCATCATTCTGTTCGGCATCGTCGCAGCCCTTCTCATCGCGCAGCCGGACCTCGGCCAGACCATCCTGACCACGGCCGTCTGGGGCGGGATGTTCTTCATGGCCGGCATGCCATGGATCTGGATCATGCTGCTCGGTATCGGCGGCGCCGGCGGCCTGCTCAGCGCCTACTACGTCTTCCCGCACGTTGCGTTGCGCATAGACAAATTCATGACCGGCGAAGGCGACACGTTCCAGATCGACACCGCGCGCGAGGCGATCATCCGCGGCAGCTGGTTCGGCCAAGGACCGGGCGAGGGGATCGTCAAGCGCATCATCCCGGATGCGCATACCGACTTCATCTTCTCGGTCGCGGCCGAGGAATTCGGCATCGTCTTCTGCATGGCGCTCGTTGCGCTGTTTACCGTGCTGGTGCTGCGCGGCCTGTCACATGCCTATCGCGAGCGCAACGACTTCAACCGTTTCGCCGTCGCCGGCCTGGTGCTGCAGATGGGCATTCAGTCGATCATCAATATCGGCGTCAATCTCGAATTGCTGCCGGCGAAGGGCATGACGCTGCCGCTGATTTCCTACGGCGGCTCGTCTATGGTCGCGATCTGCGTCACCGCCGGCTTCATTCTGGCGCTGACGCGCCATCGACCGGAAAAACGGGCGCAGGACCGGAGCCTCTTCCGCGTCCCGCACGGCATGCCGGCGGAGTAGAAGACTATGAGCAAAGGCATCGTGCTGCTTGCCGCCGGGGGAACCGGCGGCCATGTGTTCCCTGCGGAGGCGCTGGCCTTCAAGCTGAAGGAGCGCGGCTATTCGGTGCATCTCGTCACGGACAGCCGGGCTGAGCGCTATGCCGGCAAGTTCCCGGCCGAGGAAATCCATGTCGTACCGTCGGCGACGATCGGCTCGAAGAACCCGGTTGCTGTCGCCCGCTCGCTATGGACGCTCTGGAGCGGCATGCGGGCGGCGAAGAAACTGATCCAGCGGTTGCGGCCGATCATCGTCGTTGGTTTCGGTGGTTATCCCACCGTGCCGCCGCTGCTTGCCGCCACCCGGCTCGGCGTGCCCTCGATGATCCACGAGCAGAATGCGGTGATGGGGCGCGCCAACAAGGCCCTGGCAACCCGCGTGCAGGCCATCGCCGGCGGGTTCCTGCCGGAGGGAGGCGCTGCCTTTCCAGACAAGACGGTGACGACGGGCAATCCGGTCCGCCCGGCGATCATCGCTGCGGCCGAGGTGCCGTACACGCCGTCGCATCCCCGCGAGGCCTTCAACCTCGTCGTCTTCGGCGGCAGCCAGGGTGCGCAATATTTCTCCAAGGCGCTGCCGACGGCGATCAGCCTGCTCGACGAGGCGCTTCGCGTGCGCCTGCGCATCACCCAGCAGGTGCGTCCCGAGGATATGGAAATGGTCAGCGGCTGCGTCACCAAGCTGGAGATGGGAGCCGATATCGCCCCCTTCTTTACCGACATGGCCGAGAGGCTGGCGAGGGCGCATCTCGTCATCTGCCGTTCGGGCGCCTCGACGGTTTCGGAAATCTCCGTCATCGGCCGGCCTGCCGTGCTCGTGCCTTACCCGCACGCTCTCGATCACGATCAGGCGGCGAATGCGGCGGCACTTGCTGCGACCGGCGGGGCAAAGGTGATCGCCCAGTCGGAGCTTTCGCCGGAGAAGATCGCAGCGATCCTGACGGCTGTCATGAACGATCCGGAAAAGCTTTTGCACATGGCGGCGGCGGCGAAACGCGCCGGGAAACCCGATGCAGCGAACTTGCTTGCCGACATGGTTGAGGCTATTGCCGCCAGACGGACAATTGCAGAATTCAAGAGGACACGCGCATGAAACTGCCGAAGACGATCGGCCTCGTCCATTTCATCGGCATCGGTGGCATCGGCATGAGCGGCATTGCCGAGGTGCTGCACAATCTCGGCCACAAGGTGCAGGGATCGGATCAGGCTGACAGCGCCAATGTCCAGCGCCTGCGCGACAAGGGCATCGAAGTGTTTGTCGGTCACCGAGCCGAAAACCTGGGTGAGGCCGAAGTCGTCGTCGTCTCGACGGCGATCAAGAAGAGCAATCCGGAACTCATCGCCGCGCGCGAAAAGCTGCTGCCGGTGGTGCGCCGCGCCGAGATGCTGGCCGAGTTGATGCGCTTCCGCAATGCGATCGCCATCGGCGGCACGCATGGCAAGACGACGACCACGTCGCTGGTTGCCGCGCTGCTCGAAGCCGGCGGACTTGACCCGACCGTCATCAATGGCGGCATCATCAATGCCTACGGCACCAATGCCCGCATGGGCGAGGGCGAGTGGATGGTGGTCGAGGCCGATGAATCGGACGGCACCTTCCTGAAGCTTCCGGCCGATGTCGCCGTCATTACCAATATCGACCCGGAACATCTCGACCATTACGGCAATTTCGACGCCGTGCGCGCCGCCTTCCGGCAGTTCGTCGAGAATGTGCCGTTCTACGGCTTCGGCGTCATGTGCCTCGACCATCCCGAGGTGCAGTCGCTGGTCGGCCGCATCGAGGATCGCAAGATCATCACCTATGGCGAAAACCCGCAGGCCGACGTGCGTTTCATGAATGTGCGCATCGACGGCACGCGCTCGATCTTTGACGTCCAAATCCGTCGCCGCCGCACCGGCCAGGTTATCGAGCTCAAGGGGCTGGTCATGCCGATGCCGGGGCGCCATAATATCTCCAACGCGACGGCGGCGATCGCCGTTGCCAACCGGCTCGGCATATCGAGCGCCGATATCGCCAAGGGGCTTGCCTCCTTCGGCGGCGTCAAGCGCCGCTTCACGCTGACCGGTGAGTGGAACGGGGTGCAGATATTCGACGATTACGGCCACCATCCCGTCGAGATCAAGGCAGTGCTGCGCGCCGCCCGGGAATCCTGCAAGGGGCGTGTCATCGCCGTCCACCAACCGCATCGCTTTAGCCGTCTTGCGAGCCTGTTCGAGGAATTCGCCGCCTGCTTCAACGATGCCGACAGCATCTTCCTGGCACCCGTCTATGCGGCGGGCGAGGATCCGATCGAGGGTATCGATTCCGTGTCGCTGGTATCGCGCATCAAATCCGGCGGCCATCGCGACGCCCGCTTTCTAAGCTCGGCGGAGCTTCTGCCGCAGATGGTCGCGGAGGTTGCAAAGCCTGGCGATTTCGTGGTTCTGTTGGGGGCTGGGAGCATCACATCCTGGGCGGCGGCGCTGCCCAAGCAACTGGAAGGCCTATCGGGAAAGTCCGTATGAAACAGGTGAATGGGGAAAAGCTTCTCGCGTCTCTCGGAGACGGTGTAAAGGATATCCGCGGCCGTATTACGCCGGATGCCCCTATGGACCGTGTCACCTGGTTCAGGGCTGGCGGCCTGGCCGAGCTGATGTTCCAGCCGCATGACATCGACGATCTCGTCGCCTTCCTGAAGATATTGCCAGAAGAGGTGCCGCTGACGGTGGTCGGCGTCGGCTCCAACATCCTGGTACGCGACGGCGGCATTCCCGGCGTCGTGCTGCGCCTGTCGGCCAAGGGGTTCGGCTTCGTCGAGCTTGCCGGCGAAAACCGGATTCTCGCCGGCGCCATCTGCCCTGATAAACACGTGGCGGCGATGGCGATGGACAACGGCATCGGCGGCTTCCATTTCCTCTACGGCATTCCCGGCGGCGTCGGCGGCGCGGCGCGCATGAATGCCGGGGCCAATGGCGTCGAGACGCGCGAGCGGCTGATCGAAGTCCATGCGGTCGACCGTAAGGGCGACAAGCATGTGCTTTCCAATGCCGAGATGGGCTACTCCTACCGGCATTCGACCGCATCGACAGATCTGATCTTCACCTCCGTGCTGTTCGAGGGCTATCCGGAAGAGCGCGCGCAGATCCGCGCCGAGATGGACGCCGTGCGCAACCACCGCGAGACGGTGCAGCCGGTGCGCGAAAAGACCGGCGGCTCGACCTTCAAGAACCCGGCCGGCCATTCGGCCTGGAAACTGATCGATGAGGCAGGCTGCCGCGGCCTCGTCATCGGCGGAGCGCAGATGTCGTCGCTTCACTGCAACTTCATGATCAACATGGGGCAGGCAACCGGCTACGACCTCGAATATCTCGGCGAACAGGTGCGTCGCGAAGTCTTTGAAAAAGACGGCATCAAGCTCGAATGGGAAATCAAACGCCTCGGCGTCTTCATGCCCGGCCGCGAGGTGCGTCCGTTCCACGGTGTGACGAGCGAGTAACGGTTACGTCACCGCAAGCTTCAGGCCCTCGCGCGGCGTGACGACGGGCGACCAGCCAAGCACGTCGCGGGCATGGGATATATCGACCCGCAGGGAACCGCAAAGACGCTGGTAGACGGCGGCCTTTCCGGTGATCCTCGCGCCCATCTGCAACAAGGCGGGGGGGAAGGGGAGCAGCATCGGTTTGACGCCCAATCCTGCGGCAATCCCTTCGATAAGCCCGGGAGTCGAAAGATCTACTCCATCACCCGCGAGAAAGGTCTGGCCGACTGCGCCGGGATGCTTCATCCCGGTGATGATCAGATCGACGAGATTTGGAAGCGCGACCAATGTCCGGCGGTTCTTCAGCGACGCGAAGGGGAGCGGTATCTTCTTCCTGACAAGTCCGACGAGCAGGGCGAAATTGCCCCTCGCACCGCGTCCATAGACGAGCGGCGGGCGAATGATCACGACTTCCATGCCTGTTCGGGCGGCAATTTCATGCAGCCCGATTTCAGTTTCCAACTTTGAAATGCTATAGGGATCGATCGGCATTGGCGTATCGTCGTGCCGGAAGGGTCGAACGTTTTCCTCGCCATTGACCTTGATGCTGCTGATGAAGACGAACCTTTTTGCGCCCGCGCGGGCGGCCTGCTCGGCGAGGTTCAACGTAGCGGTGGTGTTGATCCGACGAAATTCCGCAAGCGGATCGGCTGCGCGGTCGTTCATGATGTGAACACGAGCGGCGAGATGGACGATGACATCGATACCCTCGAGAACCGCTGTCCAATCGGTTTCGCTTGTTATCTCGATGGGGAAATGCCGCACAGATGTCGGGAAGCTGGCGGCTGCAGATCGCGTCGTTACCGCAAGCTCGCATATCCGCTCTCCATCCAGTCTTTCGACGAGAGGCCCACCGACAAAGCCGGCCGCGCCGGTAATGAGGCATCGCATGATCTGTTCCCCGTTTTGCCGTGAGTGTTCCGGTTAACCGGAAGTGCCCACGGCATCAATAAAAAGCCGCCACGTTGGAGCGCCGTGCGTCCTTTCGGACGCACCAAGGACGCTCTAACACTTTGAATCTACGCATCGTGCTTTCTGGGGCAGAACACCGGTCCCTCACTCAGCAGCACAGCCCCTTCAGTGAGCGGTATAGGCCCCGTCCACCAAATAGTGCACCCCAGTGATGAAACTGGCCTGCTCGGACAGGAGGAAACACACAAGAGTTGCGACCTCTTCCGGTTTTCCACGCCTGCCCATCGGTTGCAGTGCTGCCATGCGTCGCGTGCTCGCCGCCTCAAGATGCGCTGACAAAAGTGGCGTTTCGATCCAGCCGGGACCGACGGCATTTATGCGGATACCCAATCTGGCATACTCCATCGCAGCGACTTTCGTCAGTCCAACGACCCCGTGCTTCGCTGCGGTGTATGCCGCCGCGGTGGGTAATCCAACGGTCCCGAGAGTGGAAGACATATTCACGATTGCGCCGCCGCCCAGCTTGAGCATCGCGCCAATTTCGGACTTCATGCAATAGAAAACGCTGTTCAGATTGACGTTCATCACCTTATGCCAATTATCGAGCGGATAGTCTGCGACCGCTGCGCGCACCCCATCGATTCCCGCATTATTGACCGCCAGATCCAAGCCGCCACATGTCTCGACGGTAAAATCGACAAGTCTCTGCACACCGCCACTGTCACTGACATCGACGACAAATTCATGGGCGCGGCCTCCCTCTGATCTGATCGCGGCGGCAATCGTGTGTGCCGCGTCAGCATTGATATCGGCGACAACAACCTCCGCACCCTCGTCAGCGAGTTGACGGGAAACGGCGGCACCAATACCGGAAGCCCCACCCGTAACGATCGCGATTTTTCCTTCCAGGCAAAGCTTCATCGTCTCCGTCCTTGTTGATATGCTAATATTCGATCGGCGCGATTGTTGATGCAAGGGGTTTGACGGATAAATAGAGGGGCATGGTATTGCGCAGCTTCAGATGTTGCCAGTGTTGCGAACTCATCCTCCACAGAGTTGAGTGTCTTTATCAAACGATGTCGCAATCTAATTTGGAATGAACGGGCTAATTTGGAATGAACGGGATCGAGGGAGTTACTTGGCAGGTGGAAATGGACAAACAGCATATTACACGCCGTGGGCTCGTGCTGGGGAGCCTGGCTCTAATGCTTTTTGGATGTACTTCGGGCGATGGGCCGCCACTGGGCTACCGATTCGCGAGGGATCCGGATTCCGATCCCCGCTATCGACGACAGGAGGTCGCCTATACGGGGAGTGAACCGCCCGGAACTATCGTCGTCGATACGGCGAGCCGCTACCTTTACTTCGTAGAGGCAGACGGACTGGCGACTCGCTATGGCGTTGCCGTCGGAGAGGAAGGACTGAGTTTCAAGGGCGAGGCCACCATCGGCTATAAGGCAGAGTGGCCTTCGTGGAAGCCCACCAATGACATGATTCAGCGCAAGCCCCGCCTGGCCAAATATGCCGATGGGGTACCGGGAGGACCGCTCAATCCTCTCGGTGCAGCGGCCCTCTACCTCTATCAAGGCGGACAAGATACCCTGTTCCGGTTGCACGGAACGAATGCCCCCTGGTCGATAGGCCGTGCTGTTTCGAATGGGTGTATTCGCTTGACGAACGCAAACATCGTCGACCTCTACTCCCGTGCACGCGTAGGCACGCGCGTAGTTGTCATCTGATGGTGTTTACCATTTGAAATCGTGGGGTTGGCCATAGCATTATGTATCTGCTAATGTAGATTCGTTGCATGTTGCATCATGTCTGCCCTATCCAGGGTACTGAGTGTCGCTAAACTTTAAGGTGTAGCTTAGAAGGCTATGCCATGATGAGGAGAGGACTTCTTGATGAGCAGAATTCTAATCGTAATCCTTGCGATGTTTGCGGTGGCCAATCTGAGTGCTTGCGGGTCGATTGGCAAAGGCAAGGGGAAAGCCCCACCGCCGGCAGAAGCAGTCTACAAGTAGCATATCGCGTCTGATTCTTAGGAAGGGTCACATAGACCCTTCCTCTTCTTACATAAACCGCCAAGCTGCGCTCCTTCGTAACTCACAGCGCAAGAGTGGCATTTTATTGCTGACTTCGGGCTCGCATTCGTCAGGGCCTGCATATGGAGCTTAGTGATGGCGCTTGGAAGAGGCGGTGTGTCGCTAGTTGTTATGTTGGCGTTCGTGGCATCGTCATGCCAGACAGAAGACAAAAGGCCTTTACCGCATTATACATCCAACGGCAGAGGCGTAGCTCCAACCAATACGGCTGAAAACAAATCAAATCGGCATTTCATCGAATTCCGCTCACGCTATGCGCTGACCTACGGCCACACGTATGTCGTTTTTGGGCAGGCGGATAAAAACGGAAATATGATCAATCCCGAAGTTGCAGGGCTTGCCCCAGCTTCTCCCGATGCCGCGCAGTATGTAATAGGCCACTTCATACCGGTTCCGGCCACGACCGGAGCGACGGACGGTGACCTGGAAGAGCAGTACAGATCAGCAAGCTGGCGTGTGATGCTGAGTGACAATGAATATAACGACACAGTTGCGTATATACGCAAACTGCAGGCAACCTCTCGTCTCTGGGAGGCATCGATATACAACTGCAATGCCTTTGTGGCGGATATCGCACGGCACATGGGTTATAAGGCGCCCAGCATTTGGCTAAGGCCGCAACAATTCATTACAAACCTTCGGGAGATGAATACAGGTTGATTACCGGGTCTCCAAGAAGCAGATCATGGAAAGGTTCTGGTGACTTGATTTGAACTTATCAGCAGCCGTCGTCGGCGAGGTCGTCTGGGTTCTCGGAATTGTTGCATGGTGCATCATTCGATACCCATTTGAGCGTCGCGCAAAGCGAGTGCCGGTCGTCAGTAATCGCCGTACCGGTTCAGAGGCGGTCGGGCTTGCAGCAGCCCTCGCCGGACTTGCGATCGTGCCGGGATTTTACGTGGCGACCGGCATGCCTGAGGCAGCCGACCATACCGCCCATTTGTGGGCCGTCGTGATCGGGGCAATACTGTTCTGCGCCGCGATGTGGGTCTTTCGAAGGACCCACAAGCAATTAGGACGAAACTGGTCGATTACACTGGAGATCCGCCAGCAGCACGAATTGATATGCGCTGGACCGTACGCCCTTGTCCGCCATCCGATGTACACGTCGTTTCTTCTGATGGGGCTTTCACAAGCGTTTCTGCTGCCCAACTGGGTGGCAGGCATGGCAGGCCTGATCGGCTTCGCCGTTCTATTCTTCCTAAGGGTGGACAAGGAAGAACGTATGATGCTGGAAGTTTTCGGCCCGCAATATCAAGCGTATATGGCGAAGACCAAGCGCATCATCCCTTATCTTTATTAGAGGTGGCAAGATGAGAGGCCGAACGATCAAGCTCTCGGCATCGCGACGCCTTGTCGGAGATCTGATGAGATTCTCGATTGGGGTGCCGCGTGTGACGGTCCAGCGGCAAATGAACCTTCGGCCCCTCCTGGATGCAAGAGACGGAGCGGATGCCCGGCCGTCCTGGACAGTGCTTTTTTTGAAGGGATACGCCCTGCTCTCTCAAGAAATTCCTGAATTGCGGCGTGCTTATATCAAGTTTCCGTGGCCACAGCTCTATGAATATCCGGCCAGCGTGGCCTCCATTGCCCATGAGCGCGAGCATGACGGAGAGCGGGTCGTTCTGCTGAGCACCATCAAAGGTCCCGAGCAACGCTCAATCACCGAGCTGGAGACGCTGATCCGTTCAGCGAGGTCACTTCCGGTTCTGGAGATCAAGGAGTTTCGGCGCTCCCTGAAGCTCGCTCGCGCACCTGCCCCTGTGAGGTGGCTGCTCATGTGGCTCGGACTCAATATAGGACGGAAGCGAGCGCGTTATTTTGGCACCTTCCAACTGTCTGTCTATTCGGGTCTCGGAGCAGAGTCTCTCAACCCTCTCAGCCCGTTGACCACACTTTTCAACTACGGCCCGATCGGCGAGCATGGATCGGTTGCTGTCCGCATCCACTACGACCACAGGGTCATGGATGGAGCGAATGTCGCACGAGCATTGGAACGGTTCGAAAGGATCTTGAACGGCGAGGTCGCCGACGAAGTAAAAAGCCTCGCCCAGATCGGAGCCCCTACCATCGTGACGGTAGTAGGAACATCGAAGTGACACCGCACAGTGAGCCCCGGTTGACTGTCGTCGTGGTTGGCGGTTCCCGCGGCATCGGACGAGCGATCGCAAAGGTTGCGGCACGCGAACACAATGTCGTCGTGCTCGTCGCGCGTTCGCCGGAAGGCCTCGCCGCTGCGGCGGCCGACGTACGGCAGGCCGGCGGTGAGGCGTTTACGCTGGAGCTGGATCTCTTCGCAGCCGATGCGTCGGGGCGTCTTGAGGCTTTTCTAGTTGCCAACGATTTGGTCTGCGGCGTCCTGGTCAACAGTGCCGGGTATGGTCTGCGAGGCGCAGCAACGTTACTCCCTGTCAAAGATCAGATGGGGATTATCGATGTCAATATACGCGCCCTGACCGACATGACCCTTCGCTTCCTGCCTGGAATGCTGGCGCGCGGACGTGGCGGCGTGATCAATCTCGGCTCCGTAGCGGGTCTCGTTCCCGGGCCGTACATGGCATTGTATTACGCAAGCAAGGGTTTTGTGCGCTCTTTTTCGGACGCGCTCCATCAGGAAGTGCGCCGTTTTGGCGTTACCGTGACATGTGTGGCGCCAGGACCGGTATCCACCGAATTCCTTGAAAAGGCCGGCGCGAACCGGGCGGCTCTCTTCAAGATATTGCCCAAGCTGGACGCTGAATATGTCGCTGAGCGGGCCTGGAGCGGTTTCAACTCCGGCCATCGCCGCGTCGTTCCCGGCATTTCAGCCAAGTTGTTTACTCTTGTCGCCGCATTCTTGCCGACCGCAGTTATTCTCCCCCTGATCGGTCGCCTGCAGCGCAGGAGCAAAGATCCATGTCCTTGCGGTTCAGGGAAAAGCCTCAAGGAATGTTGCGGTAGCCGCTCCCCGGCACGGAGCAACATGCAGAAAATAATGCCTGTCGACGAGGGTGAAGCCGACCGATGATGCCAGCCACGCAGAGATCCGCCGTATGATCTTCCTCGCGATTGCCAGGCTATAAACGCACAAAGCACGCTGGATAGCCGTCTGAAGCCGCGACGAGTGCCGCGGCTTTTTTTGCTTGCACGGCAGATGGCTCAGACTTCCTCGCGGCCCGACAGCCGGATGCAGACCAGCGAGATCACCGCCGAGGCGGCGAGGTAGTAGCCGACATAGTCCAGGCTGTAATGGGTGGCGAGCCAGGTGGCGATATAAGGGGCGAGCGAAGCGCCGAAGATGCCGCCGAGGTTGAAGGTCATCGAGGCGCCGGTATAGCGCACCATGGTCGGGAAGGGAGCGGCAAGGGCAGCGCCGATCGGACCATAGGTGAAGCCCATCAAGGCGAGGCCGATGATCGAGCACAGGAAAGCGCCGGTCAGACCGCTGGTCAATAGCGTCGCGTAGAAGAAGCCGAAGATCACGATGGCAATCGTCGTCAGCGTCAGGATGAGGCGGCGCGAGTAGAGGTCGGAGAGCCAGCCGGAGAGTGGGATCGTCAGGCCGAAGAAGACGACACCGACAAGCTGGACGACCAGGAACTGCTCTCTCGTATAACCGAGCCCGCCCTTTTCCAAGGGTGTCGTGCCCCAGGAGAGCGTGAAGACTGTCATCAGGTAGAACAGTACGAAGGTCGCGACTGCAATGAAGGTGCCGAGGATCAGGCTGCGCAGATGACCGCGGAAGACCACCTCGATCGGCACGGCGACGCGCTCGTGCTTTTCGACGGCTTTGCGGAATTCCGGCGTCTCGGCGATCTTGAGGCGGACATAGAGGCCGACGGCGACGAGGGCGAGGCTAGCGATGAAGGGAATGCGCCATCCGTAGTCGAGGAAATCCTCGTTGCTCATCGTTTCCGCCAGGATGAGGAAGAAGCCGGAGGAGAGGATGAAGCCGATCGGCGCGCCGAGCTGCGGGAACATGGCGTACCAGCTGCGCTTGCCGGGAGGAGCGTTTTCGGTGGCAAGCAGAACGGCGCCGCCCCATTCGCCGCCGAGGCCGAGGCCCTGACCGAACCGGCAAAGCGCCAGCAACAAGGGTGCTGCGATGCCGATCGCATCATAGCCCGGTAGCATGCCGATCAGGACCGTCGAAAGCCCCATCGTCATCAGCGCGGCGACGAGCGTCGCCTTGCGGCCGATGCGGTCGCCGAAATGACCGAAAATGACGGCGCCGATGGGGCGGGCGAAGAAGGCGATCGAGAAGGTGACGAGCGACTGCAGCGTTGCGGCGTTCGAATCGCTTGCCGGGAAGAAGAGATGCGGGAAGACGAGGACGGCTGCCGTCGCGTAGACGTAGAAGTCGAAGAATTCGATGGTAGTGCCGACAAGGCTGGCGATGAGGACGCGAGCCGGAGAATTGACTTGCGCGCTGTTCGAGGCGGGAGTCGGCGATGCGGAGATCGCGTCTGTCATTTTCATTCCAATCAATATTTCTATGGAGCGCCCTGGGAGGCTGGCGGGTCTTAGCGCAATTTCAGATCTGAGAAAACGTCTCCTGACGCCGTAGGTATCGCATGTCGAACACGTTTCTCGATCCTTGCGTGAAGCTTGCCACAGCAATGTCCGCGAGCTTGACCGGAATCAAATTGTAACGGATTCATCTAAACTCTTGGTTGGAGTTAAGGAGGCGCGCATGCAAAAGAGTCTAGTTGCCGAATTTCTCGGCACGTTCTGGCTGGTCTTCGGCGGATGCGGCAGCGCCGTGCTGGCGGCCGCCTATCCCGAGCTTGGAATCGGTTTTGTCGGCGTGGCCTTTGCGTTCGGTCTGACCGTGCTCACCATGGCCTATGCCGTGGGCGGCATTTCGGGCGGTCATTTCAATCCTGCCGTCTCGCTTGGCCTTACGGTTGCCGGACGGTTTCCGGCGGCGCGTCTCGTTCCCTATGTCGTCGTGCAGATTGTCGGCGCCATCGCTGCGGCGGCGCTGCTTTATCTCGTCGCCAGCGGCAAGGCGGGGTTCGAGCTCGGCGGCTTTGCCGCCAACGGATATGGCGATCATTCTCCGGGTGGTTATTCACTGCTTTCGGCGCTGCTGATCGAAGTGTTGCTCACCATGTTCTTCCTGATCATCATCCTGGGGTCGACCAGCAGCCGGGTGCCTGCGGGCTTCGCGCCGCTTGCGATCGGCCTCGGGCTGACGCTGATCCATCTCGTTTCTATCCCCGTGACGAATACCTCGGTCAATCCGGCGCGTTCCACCGGCCAGGCGCTTTTCGTCGGTGGCTGGGCGCTGCAGCAGCTCTGGCTGTTCTGGATTGCGCCGCTTGCGGGTGGGGCGCTCGGCGGACTCGTGTGGAAAATCCTCGACGATGCCGACTGACTGCAAGACATGATCTATCCCATTGAGCCCGCGCGGTTTTTCTGCGCGGGCTTTTCTGTTTTCGCGGGTCGGCGGGCATCTTCGCTCCGACACTCCCGAAGAAGCGAAGGTTAAAAAATCAAGGGCGCGGCAAGACGGAGTTAACGAAAGTAAACACTTCATTAACCATAATGATGCTCTAATGCACCCAGGTCGGACAAAGGCCTGAAACGGCGCAGACAGCTTCGCGCAAGCGTCGATTTCGAGAATGGAAGTTATTTTTTGGGGGTGTTGATGAGTCGCAAGCATGTCGCTGTCCTGATGGGCGGATTTTCCTCGGAAAGGCCCGTCAGCCTTTCCTCGGGAAAGGCTTGCGCAGAAGCTCTTGAAGCGGAGGGTTTCGACGTAACGCGCATCGACGTGGCGCGCGACGTTTCCGAGAAACTTGCCGCGCTGAAGCCCGATGTCGTCTTCAATGCGCTCCACGGCCCGTTCGGCGAAGACGGCACCATTCAGGGCATCCTCGAATATCTCGAAATCCCCTATACGCATTCGGGCGTGCTTGCCTCAGCGCTGGCGATGGACAAGGACAAGGCGAAGCTCGTTGCCGGCGCCGCCGGCATTCCGGTCGCCGAATCGCAGGTGGTCAACCGTTTCGCCTTTCCCTCGACACATCCGATGAAGCCGCCCTATGTGGTGAAACCCCTCCGCGAGGGGTCGAGCTTCGGCGTCGTCATCGTCACCGAAGATCAGGCGCATCCGCCGCAGATCGTCAGTTCGCCCGAGTGGCGTTACGGCGAGGAAGTGATCGTCGAGCGCTATGTTTACGGTCGCGAACTCACCTGCGGCGTCATGGGTGAAGCTGCGCTCGGTGTCACGGAAGTGGTGCCGCAGGGACACAATTTTTATGATTACGACTCCAAGTATGCGGCGGGCGGTTCAAAACACGTCATCCCCGCGAAAATTTCACCGAATATTTACCAAAAAATACAAACATTGTCCCTAAGGGCGCATCAGGCAATCGGTTGTCGCGGCGTCAGTCGGTCCGACTTTCGTTACGACGATCGTTTCTCCGAAGACGGCGAAATCATCTGGCTGGAGGTCAATACCCAGCCAGGGATGACTCCAACCTCGCTCGTGCCCGAAATGGCCGGTCATGCCGGCTATTCCTTTGGTCAGTTTCTCCGGTGGATGGTGGAGGACGCGTCTTGTTTGCGTTGACGGTCAAGAGGATAGGGCGCCCCAGCCATCATGCCGTGCTTCCGATCATGGAAGCCGAAGAGCGGTTCGTGCTGCCGCGACCATTGCGCCGGGTCACGCGCTTCCTGATCAGCCTCTGCAGCGGCCGCATCTACATTCCTGTTCATACGGGCACGGTCTCGGCGCTCGCTTTTCTGGCTGCGACGGGGCTTTACGGCATGTCGCTCGGCGGTCACACGGAAGCCGTCGCGCAGGCGACGACGACGGCCGCGGGTTTTGCCATCGAGGATGTCAAGGTCTCCGGCAATTCGGAGACCTCCGAAATCGAGATCCTGCAGCTGATTGGCCTTGACGGCACAACCTCGCTGGTCGCCCTCGACGTCGATGCCGCCCGCAGGAAGATCGCCCATCTTCCCTGGGTCGAAAATGTCGAGGTCCGCAAGATTTATCCGAAGACGATCGAGGTGAAGCTCAAGGAGCGCCAGGCCTATGCGATTTGGCAGCACGGGCAGGAGCTTTCCCTGATCGAGAAGAACGGCAGCGTCATTGCGCCGCTGCGCGACAACAAGTTTTCGGCGCTGCCGCTCGTCGTCGGCCGCGATGCCGAAACGGCGGCGGCTTCGCTCGACGAAGCCTTCTCGAAGTGGCCCGACGTGAAGGCCCGCGTGAAGGCCTATGTCTGGATATCCGGCCGTCGCTGGGACCTGCACATGGATAACGGCGTCGTCGTCAAGCTGCCGGAAGACGGTATCGATCAGGCACTGGCGACGCTTTCGAAGTTCGACAATGAGCACCAGCTGCTGGAGCGGGACATTGCCGCAGTCGATCTCCGGCTGGCCGACAGAACCGCGATCCAGCTGACGCCGGAGGCGGCGATCCGCAGGCAGACGGCAGTGACGGAGCGTACGAAAGAATTGAAGAAGGCGGGGCAGAATATATGAGCTTGTTCGGTTCATCCCATTTCGGATTGCCGCGCCTGAAGCCGCTTTCGTCGAAGCGGTCGCATGTCGTTTCGGTGCTCGACATCGGCTCGACCAAGGTCGTCTGCATGATCGGCCGGCTGACGCCGCGCGAGGAAAGCCAGATCCTGCCGGGCCGCACGCACAATATCGAGATTATCGGCATCGGCCATCAGCGCTCCCGTGGCATCAAGACCGGCGTCATCGCCGATCTCGACGCGCTGGAAGGCGTCATTCGCCTTGCGGTCGACGCGGCGGAGCGCATGGCGGGGCTGACCGTCGAAAGCCTGATCGTCAACCTGACGGCTGGCCGCCTCGGCAGCGACATCTACACTGCGACGATCGATCTCGGCGGCCAGGAAGTCGAGCTCAACGATCTGAAGAAGGTGCTGTCGGCCGCTTGCCAGCAGTCGCTGCGCCAGGACCGTTCGGTGCTGCATTCGCTGGCGACCGGCTTCTCGCTCGACGGCGAGCGCGGCATCCGCGATCCGCTGGCGATGTATGGCGATGCGCTCGGCGTCGACATGCATGTCGTGACGGCGGAGCGCTCGGCGCTGAAGAACCTCGAGCTTAGCGTCAACCGCGCACATCTGTCGGTCGAGGGCATCGTCGCGACGCCCTATGCATCGGGTCTTGCGGCTCTCGTCGACGACGAGGTCGAGCTCGGCTGTGCAGCGATCGACATGGGCGGCGGCACGACGACGATCTCGGTCTTTGCCGAGGGCAAGCTCGTTCATACGGATGCTGTCGGCCTCGGCGGCCATCACGTCACCACCGACCTGGCGCGCGGCCTTTCGACCCGCATCGAGGATGCGGAGCGCCTGAAGGTCGTGCATGCCTCGGCCCTTTCGAATTCCTCCGACGAGCGCGAGCTGATCTCGATCCCGCCGATCGGCGAGGATGATCGCGACCAGCCGTCACAGGTGCCGCGAGCCTTGGTTTCGCGCATCGTATCGGCCCGAATCGAGGAGACGATGGAACTGATCCGCGACCGTATCCAGCGCTCCGGCTTCAGCCCGATCGTCGGCAAGCGTGTCGTGCTGACCGGCGGGGCGAGCCAACTGACCGGCCTTGCGGACGTGGCGCGGCGCATCCTTGCCCGCAACGTCCGCATTGGTCGTCCGATGGGCGTTTCGGGGTTGCCGACGGCGGCCAAGGGGCCGGCTTTTTCGACGGCCGTCGGCCTGATGATTTATCCGCAGGTCGCGGACATGGAGACACATGCGTCACAGAGCGGTCTGCTCATGTCGCTTGGGGGAAATAACAGCCGCATAGCCCGCATGGGCCAGTGGCTGAAGGAAAGTTTCTGAAATTGCGTAATTGGCCGGCGTGGCGATGCGGCCAGAGAGAGAAGGAACAGGTACCATGACCATCAAGCTGCAAAAGCCTGACATCACAGAGCTGAAGCCGCGCATCACCGTGTTCGGCGTTGGCGGCGGTGGCGGCAATGCCGTCAACAACATGATCACCGCAGGCCTCCAGGGCGTCGACTTCGTCGTCGCCAACACGGATGCGCAGGCGCTGACGATGACGAAGGCCGAGCGCATCATCCAGCTCGGCGTCAACGTTACCGAAGGCCTCGGTGCCGGCTCGCAGCCGGAAGTCGGCCGCGCGGCTGCCGAGGAGTGCATCGACGAAATCGTCGATCACCTGAACGGCACGCATATGTGCTTCGTCACCGCCGGCATGGGCGGCGGCACCGGCACTGGCGCTGCTCCCGTTGTCGCACAGGCGGCTCGCAATAAGGGCATCCTGACGGTCGGCGTCGTCACCAAGCCGTTCCATTTCGAAGGCGGGCGGCGCATGCGCCTGGCAGAGATGGGCATCCAGGAGCTGCAGAAGTCTGTCGATACGCTGATCGTCATTCCGAACCAGAACCTCTTCCGCATTGCCAACGACAAGACGACCTTCGCCGATGCCTTCGCCATGGCTGACCAGGTTCTCTATTCGGGTGTTGCCTGCATCACCGACCTGATGGTCAAGGAAGGTCTCATCAACCTCGACTTCGCCGACGTCCGCTCGGTGATGCGCGAGATGGGCCGCGCGATGATGGGCACCGGCGAAGCTTCCGGCTCCGGCCGCGCGCTGCAGGCCGCAGAGGCTGCGATCGCCAACCCGCTGCTCGACGAAACCTCGATGAAGGGCGCCCAGGGCCTGCTGATCTCCATTACCGGTGGTCGCGACCTCACCCTCTTCGAAGTTGACGAAGCCGCGACCCGCATCCGCGAGGAAGTCGATCCTGACGCCAACATCATCCTCGGCGCCACCTTCGACGAATCGCTCGAAGGCATCATCCGCGTCTCGGTCGTCGCAACCGGCATCGACCGGGCGATGAACGAAGCCGCCGAGCGGAACCTCCAACCGGCAGCAAGGCCCGCTATCCGTCCCTCCGCGGCTGTTGCTCCGGCAGCGGCCGCAGTTCAGCCTGCCCCCGTGATGCAGGCACCGAAGGCCATGGATCCGATTGCGCAGACCATCCGCGAAGCCGAGATGGAACGCGAGCTCGAAATTCCGGCCCCGCGTGCTGCCGCACCGCTGCAGCAGCCGGCGGCACAGCAGGAGACCTTCCGTCCGCAGAGCAAGATCTTTGCGCCGGCACCGGAAGCTCCGGCAATGCGTCCGGCACCGGTGCAGCAGCAGGCTCCGGCGCCCGTCATGAGCCAGCCGGTGATAAGCCAGCCGGTCCAGCAGCAGCCGGTTCGGCAGGAGCCGATCATCCGCCAGACGCCCGAACCGATGCGCATGCCGAAGGTCGAGGATTTCCCGCCGGTCGTCCAGGCCGAACTCGACCACCGCACCCAGCCGGCCTCCGCGCATGCGGCGGAGGAGCGCGGTCCGATGGGCCTGCTCAAGCGAATCACCAATTCGCTTGGCCGCCGCGACGACGACGCCGTTGCCGCCGATATGACCGCCGCGCCGCCCGCCGCTTCGCAACAGCGCCGTCCGCTGTCGCCGGAGGCAAGCCTCTACGCACCGCGTCGCGGCAACCTCGACGACCAGGGCCGCGCGGTTCCGCAGGCCCGGATGATGCAGGAAGACGACCAGCTGGAAATCCCGGCATTCCTGCGTCGCCAGTCGAACTGAGGCCGTAATCGGCACCGTTTATGCCCGGGATCAAGGTCCCGGGCATTGCTATTTTTCTGCCGGTGATTCGCAAACGATTTCAATTGCGTGACTTCGTAACAAAGCGAAAGAAACAGTGATTTGGATTGGAGCGCCGGCGCACGTAAGTATGGTGCAACGAAACTGCCCCATGAGACCTTTCGACAGGCTCCGGCTGCAGAATAAACGATGACCGCGCCGATCGGACATGCCGCCGGTGCGGAAGAATAAAGGCAGAATTTATGGCAATTGGCTTGCTGGGTTTTCAAACGACGGTATCGCGTCCCGTGACGCTTTCGGGCATCGGAGTGCATTCGGGCGCTGAAGTCTCGATCACTCTGAACCCGGCGGAATCGGACACCGGCGTCGTTTTCCAGCGCCTGCATGACAATGGCGACATTACCGAACTCAAGGCTGTTTCCTCGCAGGTCGGCAATACCGACCTCTGCACCGTGCTCGGCTTCTCACCCGCCCATTCGGTCGCGACGATCGAGCATGTCATGGCCGCCGTCTATGCGCTCGGCCTCGACAATGTGGTGATCGAGGTGCCGGGCTCCGAAATGCCGATCATGGATGGCAGCTCGCTGCCCTTCGTCGAGGCGATTGAGCAGGTCGGTCTCGTCTCGCTTGGCGTCAAGCGCCGTTATATCCGTATCACCAAGCCGGTGCGAATCGAGCATGGCGGCTCCTGGAGTGAATTCCGTCCCTATGATGGTACGCGCTTCGAAGTCGAGATCGATTTCGACTGCCCGCTGATCGGCCGGCAGAAGTGGGCCGGCGACATGACAGCCGCCGTCTTCAAGACGGAACTTTCCCGCGCCCGCACCTTCGGCTTCATGCGCGATGTCGAACGCCTCTGGGCGTCGGGCCACGCGCTCGGCTCCTCACTCGAAAATTCCGTCGTCATCTCGGACGACAACACCGTCATCAACGTCGAAGGGCTGCGTTACGCCAAGGACGAATTCGTCCGCCATAAGACGCTCGATGCCGTCGGCGATCTGTCGCTTGCCGGTGCCCAGTTCATCGGCTGCTACCGCTCGTATCGCGGTGGTCACAAGATGAATGCCAATGCGCTGAAGGCGCTGCTCGCCGATCCCTCCGCCTATGAGGTCGTAGAGACGTCGACGCCGCGCCAGCGTGTCGCTGCCCGCGAGCTGATCGCAGTCAGCGCTTCGGAATTCGCTCCCTGGTCGGCATGACCTCCAGCATATTCTCAAGACCAGGCCGCCTCTTTCCCGGAGGCGGTTTTTTTATGTCCGACCGCGTCTGCGGCGATAACCGATGCTTGGCTGCCACAGGTCGGGAAGAAGTTGAAAAGGCGGTCATTCTTCGGCCGCTGCCACAAAAATGCGTTAATGCCTTATCATTGCGTTGCTCTTGATGCACATTTGTGGCTAGAAACGCCAGCGAGGCGTGGCTGCCGTGGAGAGAGCGGCAGCAGTGGGGTTCTTTCGAATGGGTTATGCAGGATCTGAAGGTATGATGAAGACAGCGCGCGCTTTGTTCGCATCGCTTCTGGTGCTCAGCGCAGGCGCCTCGATCTCCGGTTGCCAGTCGGATCCCGATATCGACATCACCAAGCTCGGCCTCGAAACCGATCCGCCTGACGTGCTCTACACCCAGGGTCTTGCCAATATGAAGGCCGGCAACATGGCGGAAGCGGCGCGCAAGTTCGACGCGATCGACCGCGAAAACCCGTTCTCCGAATGGGCGCGCAAGGCGCTTGTGATGAGCACCTTCGTCAAATATCGCCAGGGCCGTTTGGACGATGCGCTTGCTTCCGGCAATCGCTACATGTCGCAATATCCGAAGTCCCAGGATGCTGCCTATGTGCAGTATCTTATCGGTCTCACCTATTCCAAGCAGATCGTCGACGTGACGCAGGACCAGCGCGCCTCGGCCAAGACGATCGAGGCGATGCAGGCCGTCATCGACAATTATCCGAACTCCGAATATGTCGACGACGCACAGGCCAAGATCCGCTTCGCGCGCGACCAGCTCGCCGGCAAGGAAATGCAGATCGGCCGCTACTACATGGAGCGGAAGGAATACCTCGCCGCGATCTCGCGCTTCCGCATCGTCGTCGAGAAATATCCGAATACGAACCAGATCGAAGAGGCCTTAGCGCGCCTCGTCGAAGCTTATTACGCCATGGGCATCGTCGACGAGGCGCAGACAGCCGCTGCCGTTCTCGGTCACAATTATCCCGACAGCCAGTGGTATGCTGATTCCTATAAGCTGCTGCAGAGCGGCGGTGCCGAGCCGCGTGAAAACAAGGGCTCGTGGATCGCGGCAGCGGGCAAGAAACTTCTTCTCGGTTCCTGAGGCCAATGCTGATCCAGCTTTCGATCCGCGATATCGTCCTGATCGAGCGGCTGGATCTTGCCTTCGAGACCGGCCTCTCCGTGCTGACGGGCGAGACCGGGGCGGGCAAATCCATCCTGCTCGACAGCTTGTCGCTGGCGCTTGGTGGGCGCGGCGACGGCGATTTGGTGCGCCATGGCGAGGACAAGGGCCAGGTGACGGCGGTGTTCGACGTCGGCATGGAACACGGCGCCCGCACACTGCTGCGCGAAAACGGCATCGATGACGAGGGCGACTTGATCTTCCGCCGCCAGCAATCGGCGGATGGGCGCACCAAGGCCTATGTCAACGACCAGCCGGTCAGCGTGCAACTGATGCGCCAGGCCGGTCAGATGCTCGTCGAAATCCACGGCCAGCACGACGATCGCGCCTTAGTCGACACCAACGCTCACCGCACGCTGCTCGATGCCTTCGCCGGCCTCACCGACGAGGTTTCAGAGATCTCCCGGCTCTATCGCCTGTGGCGCGATAGCGAGCGGACGCTGAAGAAGCACCGCGAGAAAGTGGAAAGCGCGGCGCGCGAAGCCGACTATCTGCGCTCGTCCGTCGCGGAACTCGAGAAGCTCCAGCCGCAGGATGGCGAGGAGGAAGAGCTCGCCGATCGCCGGCAGAAGATGATGAAAGCCGAGCGAATTGCCGGCGATATCGCCGAGGCGTCCGAATTCCTGAACGGCAATGCCTCGCCGGTGCCCCATATTGCCTCGCTGGTGCGCCGGCTGGAGCGCAAGAGCCATGAGGCGCCGGGACTGCTCGAAGACACCGTGACGCTGCTCGATGCCGCGCTCGACCAGCTTTCCAACGCGCAGATGGAAGTCGAGGCGGCGCTGCGCAAGACCGAATACGATCCGAGAGAGCTGGAGCGGGTGGAGGAGCGGCTTTTCGCGCTGCGGGCCGCCTCGCGCAAATATTCCGTGCCCGTCACCGAACTGCCGGCGCTTGCCGTGCGCATGATCGCCGATCTTGCCGATCTCGACGCGGGCGAGGAGAGGCTTGCGCGGCTCGAAGCCGAGGTCGGCCTGGCGCGGGAAAATTACGATGCGGCGGCGCGCTCGCTCTCCGACAAGCGCCATCATGCCGGCACCGCGCTGGCTGGGGCCGTCATGGCCGAGCTGCCGGCGCTGAAGCTCGAACGGGCCCGTTTCATGGTCGAGATCAGCACGGATGCGGGGGAGGCGCTCGCCGAAGGCATCGACGTCGTCGAGTTCCATGTCCAGACCAATCCGGGTACGCGACCAGGCTCGATCATGAAGGTCGCTTCGGGCGGCGAACTCTCGCGTTTCCTGCTGGCGCTGAAAGTGGCGCTCGCCGATCGTGGATCGGCCCCGACGCTGGTCTTCGACGAAATCGATACCGGCGTCGGCGGTGCGGTGGCCGATGCGATCGGCCAGCGGCTGAAGCGGCTGTCGGAGCGTGTGCAGGTGCTGTCGGTCACGCATGCGCCGCAAGTCGCGGCGCGGGCGGCGACGCATCTGTTGATTTCCAAAGGACCGTCGGCCGACGGCTCTGAAAAGATTGCGACGCGCGTCGCGACGATGGCGCAGAAGGACCGCACCGAGGAGATCGCCCGTATGCTGGCCGGGGCTTCGGTCACCGAAGAGGCGAGGGCGGCGGCGAAGCGGCTGCTGGCCGGCAACGGCTGATTTTTCTTCCGATGCTCTTTCCGGTTGGGCCGGCGGGATGACAATCACTCCGCAGCACGATATGCGCTGAAGCTTCCCGATCGGCGACGAGCTCATGCCATGCGGCTTTTCCATTTCAGCGACGATGCCGGTATCGCGGCGTTCGAGCCACGCCCGGTTCGCGTCCCGTCAGACCGCGCGCCCGGCCGAGAATGGCTGAACGGTCCGCTCGTCTGGGCAATCGATGCCGATGATGATTTCCTATATCTCTTTCCGCGCGATTGTCCCCGCATCCTGCTCTGGGCGTCAGCCGATACGCCCGAGACTGAACGGCGGCACTGGCTCGGCGATTGGCGCGCTGCGGCTTTCATCGAGCGCCGGTGGCTGGAAAGGCTCGAAGCGGAGACGATCCACCGTTATGAGATGCCGCCCGAGGGCTTCGAGGGTCTGGATGATGCGGGCATGTGGGTGGCGCGCAGACGCATCATTCCCATAGAGAGGACCGCCATCTCGCGGCTCGACCAGGAGTTTGCGCCGCGCAGGGTGGAGCTTCGGGTCGTCGATAGCCTGCGGCCGTTGAAGAACCTCTGGGACACCAGCCTGCATGTCAGCGGCATCCGGCTGCGCAATGCCAGGGATTGGGAGTAGGCGCAGGAAACCAATCTTCCCGATGCAGGATATCCAGCCTCTCTTTTCATCCGGCAATTTTGCTCTAAAAACAATCCAGATTTTCTGGCCAGATTCTCTGGAGTAATATTCCATGTCCACCGAAGGTTCCACCGTCGACACGTTGACGATCGAAGAGGCTGCCGCCGAGCTCGAACGGCTGGCAAAGGAGATCGCGCATCACGATGCTCTCTACCACGGCAAGGACCGGCCGGAGATTTCGGATGCCGATTACGACGCGCTGAAGCGCCGCAACGATGCGCTGGAAATGCGGTTTCCCGAGCTGATTCGTGAGGACAGCCCGTCGCGGCATGTCGGTGCAGCGCCCTCCGTCACCTTCGCGCCTGTTGTTCATGCGCGGCCGATGCTGTCGCTCGACAACACCTTCTCGCAGGAGGACGTGCAGGATTTCGTCGCCGGCGTCTATCGCTTTCTCGGCCGGCTGCCGGACCAGTCGATCGCCTTTACTGCGGAACCGAAGATCGACGGCCTGTCGATGTCGATCCGTTACGAGAACGGCAGGCTGGTGACGGCCGCGACGCGCGGCGACGGCACGACGGGCGAGAACGTCACTGCCAACATCCGGACCATCGCCGAAATCCCCAACGAGCTGCCGAAAGGCGTGCCCGCCGTCGTGGAGATCCGCGGCGAAGTCTATATGGCCAAGAGCGACTTCCTGGCACTGAACCGGCAGATGGAGGCGGAGGGCAAGCAGACCTATGTCAATCCGCGCAACACCGCGGCCGGGTCGCTACGCCAGCTCGACGCCAAGGTGACGGCGAGCCGCAAGCTGAAATTCTTCGCTTATGCCTGGGGCGAGATGTCGGAGATGCCCGCCGATACACAGTTCGGTATGGTGCAGACCTTCAAGGACTGGGGTTTTCCGGTCAATCCGCTGATGAAACGGTTGAACTCGGTCGCCGACATCCTGACGCATTATGACGAGATCGGGCTCAAGCGCCCGGATCTCGACTACGACATCGATGGCGTCGTTTACAAGGTCGACAGTCTCGAACTGCAGGCCCGTCTTGGCTTCCGCTCGCGGAGCCCGCGCTGGGCGACGGCGCACAAGTTTCCTGCCGAACAGGCTTTCACGATCGTCGAGAACATCGACATCCAGGTTGGCCGCACTGGCGCGTTGACCCCGGTGGCGCGTTTGACGCCGATCACCGTCGGCGGCGTGGTCGTCACCAATGCGACGCTGCACAACGCGGATTACATCCAGGGCATCGGCAATAGCGGTGAACGCATCCGCGACGACGAGCACGATATCCGCATCGGCGATACCGTCATCGTGCAGCGCGCCGGCGACGTCATTCCGCAGGTACTCGACGTCGTCATGGAGAAACGCCCGGCCGAGGCCAAGCCCTATGAATTTCCGAAGACCTGCCCGGTCTGCGGTTCGCATGCGGTGCGTGAAAGACATGAGAAGACCGGCAAGCTCGATTCGGTCACCCGCTGCACCGGTGGTTTCATCTGCAGGGCGCAGGCGATGGAGCACCTGAAGCACTTCGTTTCGCGCAACGCCTTCGATATCGAAGGGCTCGGTTCGAAGCAGATCGACTTCTTCTTTGAAAACGAGGATCCGTCGCTGCAGATCCGCACCGCGCCCGATATCTTTACGCTGGAGGAACGGCAGCGGGATTCATTGACCAAGCTCGAGAATATCGACGGCTTCGGCAAGGTCAGCGTCGGCAAGCTCTATGGCGCGATCAACGAGCGGCGCAGCATAGCGCTCCATCGCTTTATCTACGCGCTCGGCATCCGTCATGTCGGCGAGACCACGGCGAAGCTGCTGGCGCGTTCCTACGGCACCTATGGGGCATTCGAGACGGCGATGCGGGAGGCCGAGACACTTTCCGGCGACGCCTGGAACGATCTCAACGCCATCGAGGGCATCGGCGAGGTGGTCGCGCGCGCCATCGTCGAATTCTACAAGGAGCCGCGCAACGTCGAGGTGATCACCCGACTGCTTGAGGAAGTGACGCCCGAGGAGGCCGAGCAACCGAAGACGGCAGGCAGTCCGGTTGCCGGCAAGACGGTGGTTTTCACCGGCTCGCTGGAAAAGTTTACCCGCGACGAGGCAAAGGCGAGGGCCGAAAGCCTCGGCGCCAAGGTGGCGGGATCGGTCTCGAAGAAGACCGACATCGTCGTCGCCGGCCCCGGCGCCGGCTCCAAGCTCGACAAGGCGCGCGAACTCGGCGTGCAGACGATGGACGAGGATGAATGGCTGGCGCTGATCAGCGGCTGAGGGGCTGACGGCAAGCCGCCAACCCGTTTGCTCATAGCCTGAGCCGCGCCATCGTATAGGCGTCGACATACTCGCCGGATCGAAAGCCGAAGGCCTTCAACAGGCCTTCCTGCTCGAAGCCGAATTTCCGATAGAGGCCGATGGCGACGTCGTTGTCGGTGTAGACGGTCAGTTCAAGCCGTTTGATATCGAGCCAGTCGTCGGCAGCGTCGATCATCGCGCCGAGCAGGATCCGCCCGAAGCCGCGGCCGGTGAAATCGTCATGCACGCCCATGCCGATGCTGGCGACGTGCTGCCTACGGCCGGAGAGGCGGTTGAGGCCACCATTGCCAACGATCTTGCCATCCAGGGTGATGACGAGGTTGAGCCGCCCGGCGACGGATTTTCCATGTGTTTGCGAACTTCTTCGACCCGCTGGTATGGCGGCCGCAAGGTGCCGGCCCGGTAGCCCGGCAGATTTAGGAGATCGGTGATCTCCTCCGCATCGGACAGGCGGACGGCGCGCACGAGGACGCCATCTGGCAGGCGCGCTCGGCCGCGAGGTTCATTCTCTTCGTTTTCGGACATTCATGCTCTCCATCGGTTTTACGAGGAGAGCCGGTTTCCGAAACCCTGCTCGCCTCGGCAGGGTTTTCGGGATGATCGGATCGCTGCTAACGCGCCATCGCTCCCGCGTACCCTTCGAGGGTCGTGGTGTGATGAATAAGCGCTGCCATGGTAAGGGAAACGATCATGGCAGCAAGTTTCGGTATGTGGGCTAAAAAGTCAACCTTGCGTCGTGTCGAATTTGCACGGCCGCAAGCGGGGCGGTATTCCTGTTCCCGAAGAAACGATTCGGGTTGCTGCATTGAAGACCATCGCAATTGACTTCGAGACGGCGAACGAACAGCGCGGCAGCGCCTGTTCCGTCGGCCTTGCCTGGATCGAGGACGACAGAGTGATGCGCGTCGAGGAGCGGCTGATCCGACCGCGGGACATGCGCTTCTCCGGGATGAACATCGCAATCCATGGCATCCGGCCGGAGCATGTCGAAGATGCGCCCGAGTTTCCCGAGGTGATGGACGAGTTCGAGGAAGATTTTCGCGGCGCGACGATGATCGCGCACAATGCCGCCTTCGATTTCAGCGTCTGGCGGGCGAGCCTCGATCTCTACCGGCAATCCTATCCGGATCTTACCTATCTCTGCAGCCTGAAGATGGCGCAGCGAATCTGGCCGCATTTCGTCTCGCACCGGCTGAACCTGATCGCCGAGCATCTCGGCCTGCGTTTCGTGCACCACAACGCCGCCGAGGATGCCGCGGTCTGCGCGGCGGCGGCGATCGAGATGGCGAAAGCGGTAAAGGCCAATGCCGTTCACGCGATACCGGCGCTGATCGGCATGCGGCCCGGCCGGCTGACGGCGCGGGCCTACGAGCCCTGCACCTGCCGGAAAGGCTGATCCCTTCCGCGAGCTCCATTTCTTGCAAAGCATGGGTGCATGCTTATCTAGAATGCGGTTATTCAGGGAGCCGCCATGTCCAGACTGCGCAATCTTCTCCTCGCCGCCTTCTCTTTCGCCGCCGTTTCCGCAGGTACTGCCTCGGCCGAAGTCGTCGGCAAGGTCGGGGTCGACTGGATCGGCAACGACATCATCGTCGAGGCGGTCTCCGACCCCGAGGTCAAGGGCATCACCTGCCACGTCACCTATTTCGACCGCAGCCTGATCGACCGGTTCAAGAACGGCAACTGGTTCGAGGACCCGTCGAACAATTCCATTGCCTGCCGGCAGACCGGGCCGATCGAGATCGGCAATATCGACCTGTCCAAGGATGGCAGCGAGGTGTTCCGCCAAGGCATGTCGCTGATCTGGAAGACACTGGTCGTCAACCGTATCTACGACAAGACGAACGACACGCTGATCTATCTCGCCCATTCGCGCGAACTGACCGACGGTTCGGCGAAGATGTCGATCTCGACCATTCCGCTCTATGGGCAGAACGTTGTCTGGAAGAATGGGAAGCCGCAGTGATCAGCGCGTCCTGAATGGGCGGAAATAAGCGCGGATATCTTCGGCCAGAAGCTCGGGCCGCTCCATGGCGGCAAAATGGCCTCCCTTCGGCATTTCGGTCCATCGCCTGACGTCATAGACGCGTTCGACCCAAGAGCGTGGCGGCTGGGGCAATTCCCTTGCGAAATGCGCCACGCCGAGTGGCGGCAGGACGCGTTCGTTCGCCTTGAAATGCATCGGCCGCTTTCGGCTTTCCTTGTAGAGCCTAAGCGACGAATCCAGGGTGCCGCTGAACCAATAGATCGAAATCTCGATCAAGAGGGCGTCGAGAGAGAACGTCGTCCTGATATTGCCGTCGCTCCACGCCTGAAATTTTTCGCTGATCCAGGCAGCGAGGCCAATGGGCGAATCCGTCAGCGCATAGGCAAGCGTCTGCGGCTTCGTTCCTTGCATGTGGGCGTAAGCGCCTTCGCTATCGGCCCATTGCGCGGCGCGTTCGAGAAAGGCCTGTTCCTCCGTCGAAATCGGTGCCTGTCCCGCGCCCAGCGGCGGCCGGTAGCTCCCCGGAATATAGTTCAGGTGCAGCGCTGTCGTATTCTGTGGAAACCGGTAGGCGAGCCAGCTCGAAACGGCCGCGCCGATATCGCCGCCTTGCAGGCAGAAGGTCTCGTATCCCAAACCCTGCATCAGTTTCAGCCACAGTCCCGATATTTCATAGGGGCCGATCCCGGCTGAGCCTGGCGCCTGCGAGAAGCCGTAGCCCGGAAGGGACGGCACGACGACATCGAATGCATCAGCAGGGTCGGCGCCATGTGCTGCAGGATCCGCCAGCATTGGGATAATCCCCTCCATTTCGAAGAAGGAGCCCGGCCAGCCGTGCGTGAGGATGAGTGGCAGTGGCGAGGGCCCGTTTCCTCTCTGGTGGACGAAATGAATCGACAGGTCATCGATCTCGGCAATGAACTGCGGAAGCGTGTTGAGGCGCGTCTCCTGCGCGCGCCAGTCGAAACGGTCTTTCCAATAGGCGAGGAGCTCCTTGAGAAAAGCGAGACTTGTTCCGTCTTCCCAGCTGTCGGCGTCGAGTGCTGTCGGCCATCGCGTCGAGCGCAGGCGCCGTTGCAGGTCGTCGACCCGTTCGTCGTCGATGTTTATCTTGTAGGTGCTGACACGCATGGAAGGCTCCTGACCGGGCACTTTGTCGGAGGGGGAGGTAGTCTCCGTCCGAGCAATTGGAAGGTGACGGCGTGTCCGTCTGCTTGCGGCACCTTGCGCTGCCGGTCCGTTAAATACAAAAAAACCGCCCGCAGCGATCGGCTGCAGGCGGCCTTCCGATCGAGGAGCGGTTGTTCTTATGCGGCCTGTGTCAGCTCGTCGGCAATAACCGTGTCGAGGTTCAAGAAGCAAACCATGGTCTTTTCGAGAGCGACGATGCCGCGGCAGAAGGCGCGCTGGGCTTCCGGGATGATTTCCGGCGGCGGCTGCAGGTCTTCACTCTTGATGGTCATCATGTCGGAAACCTGCTCGACCAGCAGGCCGACCAGCTTGCCGGCGATGTCGGTGACGATGATCGCCGAGCGCTCGGAGGGCTCGGTCATCTTCATGCCGAGGCGGCAGGCCATGTCGATGACAGGGATCACGGCACCGCGCAGATTGATGAGGCCCAGCACGTAGGGCGGGGTGTGCGGCATCGGCGTCACCGGCGCCCAGCCGCGAATTTCGCGGATAGCCATGATGTCGATGCAGAATTCCTGATCGCCTAGGTGGAACGAAACGATTTCGAGATAAGCGCCCGACTGCTTGATGGCGTTGTTGTTCATGGTCAGAATTCTTCCCAGTTGTCCCCGGCGGGAGAGGCGATGCAGAACCGCTGTTAAATATAGATGTGACGGCTTAAGTCTTTCCTAACGATATGTATTTTCCGATTATCCGTCGCTCTAAAGGCAAGCTATTCACAAACATGCCATTTTTGATCCGCGCAGATTCCTGACGTCGGATTTCGTTGCCGTTGCAGTTTCTATCGGTGAGACAATTAATCACCGGTCAGAAAACATATTCTTGAATTGCGCGCGTCCGGTCGAGGCTATAATCACGCGGGGCAAGGGCGGGCCGCGCGTTCTCCGCCCGGATCGAGGATCATGCCAATGAAGACATTCCGCATCGCCGTCTGGGTCGGTGTCCTGATACTTGCCGGGTTTCTTGGTGCCTACACGCTCAACCTGACGAAGTCGAGGGACATGGTGGCCGAACCGCCCTTCGGCGTGCCCTTCACTCTGGTCTCCCAAAGCGGGCAGCCGATCACCGAGCAGGCGTTGCGCGGTAAGCCGACGGCGCTGTTCTTCGGCTTTACCCATTGCCCGGAAGTCTGCCCGACGACACTTTTCGAGTTGAACGGATGGATGGAGAAGGTGGATCCGAAGGGCGACAAGCTACAGGCCTATTTCGTGACCGTCGATCCGGAGCGCGATACGCCTGAGATCATGAACGAATACGTCTCCAATGTTTCCAAGCGCATCATCGGCATTTCAGGCGCGCCTGACAAGATCGCCGACGTCATCAAGGGTTTCCGCGTCTACGCCAAGAAAGTACCGGTCGACGAGAAGGATCCGAACGGCGACTACACAATGGATCACACTGCCTCGGTCTTCCTTCTCGATTCGGTCGGGCGGTTTTCCGGAACGATCGCCTATGGCGAAAACCCGGACACGGCGGTAAAGAAGCTGGAGAATCTCGCCAGCAAGGGCTGACAGCTTCAGCGTGATGGGGCGTTGGCTCGACCTGCGGCGGGCAACGGAAACGGGAAAGACCGCCTATCGTGAGTGAAATCCGCCTTTACGTGACGACGACCGAAAGCAAGGCCGAGGAGATCCTCGACCTTCTGAGCGCGGTCTTCGGTGAAGAAGACTTTGCCATCGGCACCACCGAGATCGACGAGAAGAAGGATATCTGGGAAGCCTCGATCTACATGATGGCCGAGGACGAGGCTGAGGTGCATTCCCGCGTCAAGGACGCATTGAAGGCCTCTTTTCCCGATGCCCGGCTGGAGCGGGAAGTCATCCCCGAGATCGACTGGGTGGTGAAATCGCTAGAGGGGCTGAAGCCCGTCCGGGCAGGGCGCTTCCTGGTGCATGGCTCGCATGACCGCGACAAGATCCGCCCCGGCGACATCGCCATCGAGATCGATGCCGGCCAGGCCTTCGGCACCGGCCATCATGGCACGACGGCGGGCTGCCTCGAGGTGATCGATGCCGTGGTGCGCTCGCGTTCGGTCCGCAACGCGCTCGATCTCGGCACCGGCAGCGGTGTACTGGCGATTGCGGTGCGCAAGCTCAGGAACATACCGGTGCTGGCGACCGACATCGATCCGATCGCGACGAAGGTGGCGGCCGAGAACGTGCGCCGCAACGGCATCGCCTCGGGCATCGTCACCAGGACAGCGCCGGGCTTCCACTCGACGGCCTTTTCCGAGCACGGTCCCTTCGATCTCATCATCGCCAATATTCTCGCGCGGCCGCTGATCCGCATGGCACCGAAGCTTGCGACGCATCTTGCGCCTGGCGGATCGGTCATTCTCTCCGGCATCCTTGCCGGACAACGCTGGAAGGTGATTGCCGCCTATAATGGCGCGCGGCTTCGCCACGTCAGAACCATCTGGCGCAACGGCTGGGTGACCATCCACCTCGATCGGCCTTGATGAAGGCGAGGGTTGGGGAGGCGAATGCGGTGTCCCTCTTCTCCCCAGCGGGAAGAAGTGCCGGAGCGATAGCGAGGCGATGAGGGGTGAGCGGCGAAGCCGCGAATGCGCAGAGCGCAGCGAAGGGCAATGAATGGCCTGCCGCGTGGCCTCCTCGTCCGACCCTTCGGGCCACCCCCTCTCCGAGGGGAGAAGAGAGAGCAAGCTGCGACCGATCATTCCACAGGATAGCGTACCTCCCAAGCCTTGTTGAAGATAAGAAAAAGGCGGTGCCGATGGCACCGCCTTCGACCGGTCTATCCGGTCAATGCCCGCGAGCTCAAGGGGAGGAGGGCTCAAGCGGGCTCTACTGCATTCCAATAGGCCGGTCCGGGAGGGAGGAGACGGACTGGCTTTCAGGCTTAGAACGCGTAGCTGGGGGCGCCCTTGTGGCGCGTGGCCCGCTGGCCGGCGCCGAGCAGCTTGAGGCTGTCCTCGTTTTGCGGGCGGCGGGCGCCGATCACGTGACGCACGGTCTGGCGTTCGCCAGCCTGCACCGGGCTGCTATATGCGAAGCGCGAGAGAGAGGCGGTCATTTCAAGAATTCCTTTGTTATAGGTTCATCGCGAACCGTTCGATGACGCCTATATAGCTATTCTGAAATGCGGAGGCAGAGGGTCTCGCTCATGGGAGCCATGCGGCCAATGCATAAAGCGTGCCAAATTAACTTTTGGCGTCACAGTTCCGTCAAAATGTTGAGCGGTCCCAGGGCTTTCGACTCGCTTGGTCGCTTTTTCTCCCCATCAGTTGAAATTTCGCTAACATGGCCGGCATCCCATTAACCGGATTCGTCTCAATCATTCGGGTTTCCAGCATGTTCCAGTCTTTCGAAGTCACTTCCACGCCGCAATTCGGCAGGGATCGCGTATCGGCGCTGCGCGCCGGTTTCGATTCGCTCGGCATCGACGCCTTTCTCGTGCCGCGCGCCGACGAGTTCAACGGCGAATATGTTCCCGCATGTTCGGAGCGCTTGGCATGGCTGACGGGCTTTACCGGTTCGGCCGGTATTGCGCTCATCCTGCGCACGCAGGCGATCGTCTTCGTCGACGGGCGCTATGTGACTCAGCTTGCCGAACAGGTCGACGGTTCGGTCTTTTCGGGCGGCGACCTCGTCAACGAACCGCCGCACCTCTGGCTTGCCGCAAACGGCGGCAAGGGCCTGCGGCTAGGCATCGACCCATGGCTGCATGCGGGTGCAGAGGTGCGCCGTCTGGAAGAGGCGCTTTCGCAGATTGGCGGCACGCTGGTCTTCCTGCCGCACAATCCGCTCGACAGGCTTTGGAGCGACCGGCCAACCGAGCCGCTCGGCGCGGTCAGCATCCAGAACCTCGCGCAGGCCGGCATGCTGGCCAGGGACAAAATCGCGACGATCGCCACCGATCTTTCGAAGAAGAACCTTGCGGCGGTGCTGATCGCCGATCCCTCTTCGGTTGCCTGGGCCTTCAATATCCGCGGCGCCGACGTGCCGCACACGCCGCATCCGCTGGCGCGCGCCATCATTCATGCCGACGGCCGGGCAGAGCTCTTCCTCGACAAGCGCAAGACCGGCATCGAGCCGGAGGCCTATCTCGCGCAGATCTGCACACAATTGCCGCCGTCGGCGTTGGAGGAGAGGCTTGCCGCCGTTTCGCGAGATGGCGGCCGCGTGCTGATCGACCCTGATATCGCCGCCTATGCGCTGGCGGAGATCATCCGTAAGGCGGGCGGCGAAGTGGTGGAGGGCGCCGATCCCGCCAAGCTGCCGCGCGCGGTGAAGAACGACGTCGAGATCAACGGCTCGGCCGCCGCACATCTGCAGGACGGGGCGGCGATGGTGGAATTCCTCTGTTGGCTGTCGCAGACGAAGCCTGGCACGGTGAGCGAGATCGCTGCTGCCGAGCATCTCGAAGCGGCGCGTGCCCGCGTCGGCCAGAGCATGCAGAACCCTCTGAAGGACATTTCCTTCGACACGATTTCGGGCGCCGGCGAACATGCGGCGATCATGCATTACCGCGTGACGACCGAGACCAACCGGTTGATCGAGGCCGGCGAACTCTTCCTGATCGATTCGGGTGCGCAATATATCAACGGCACGACAGACATCACCCGCACCGTCGGCATAGGTACGGTATCGGAAGAGCATCGGCGCTTCTTCACGCTGGTGCTGAAGGGGATGATAGAGATCAGCACGGCACGTTTCCCGAAGGGCACGCGCGGCTGCGACCTCGATCCGCTGGCGCGCATCGCGCTGTGGCGGGCCGGCGCCGATTTCGCTCACGGCACAGGCCACGGCGTCGGCTCCTATCTCTCGGTGCACGAGGGGCCGCAGCGCATCTCCAGGCTTTCGACGCAGGAACTGCTGCCCGGCATGATCCTTTCGAACGAACCGGGTTATTATCGGCCCGGCAGTTTCGGCATCCGCATCGAGAACCTGATCTATGTGCGCGGGGCCGAGGAGATCGAGGGCGGCGACGCGCCGATGCTCGGATTCGAAACGCTGACTTTCTGCCCGATCGACCGCAGCCTTGTCATTCCCGAGCTTCTGACCCATGACGAACTGCACTGGTTCAACGACTATCATCGCCGCACATGCGAGGCGCTGATGCCGCTCATCCACGATCACGATGTCAGGGCGTGGCTCGAAAACGCGACGCTGCCGCTGGAATATTGAGAGAACGGCATTACGGCGTCGGCGACGCTGTAATGCCTTGAGTTTCTGCGCCGGCTTCGGGCCGGTGCTCAGGCGCCGATCGTGTGGCGCCAGGTCATCACGACGATCCAGGCGGCGACCAGCATCCATGTATGGGTGAAGCGCAAGCCGATGAATAGGGCGGCGATCAGCGCCAGCTTCGATTCCCAGCCGCCGATGAAGAAGGCGGGTGCGACGAGCGTCGTCAGCACGGCCGCCGGAACGGCATTCAGCGCCGCCTCCATGCGCGGGGGGATACTTTTCATTCGGGTGATGAGGATATAGCCGCCGATGCGGGTGGCGAAGGTGGCGGCGGCTGCGGCGAGGATAACGAGCGCCATGTGAAGATCGAATTCCATGGCTCAGACCTCGTGCACTTCGGATTGAAGGGCGTCGGCTTCGAGATCTTGCGGTTGCGGCGGCAGCGGCAACAGGGCGGCAAGCACGATGCCAACGGCGGCACCGAGGCTGACATGCCAGGGCGAGCCGACGTAGCGGTAGGCGAACACGGATGCCACCGCGCTGACGAGCGCCACGGCCAGGAAATTGTCTCGCTTGCGGAAACCGAGGACGATGCCGAGGAAATAAGCCGGCAACAGGATGTCGAGGCCGATGGCCTTGGGATCGCCGATGAAGCCGCCGAGCATGCCGCCGGCGATGCTGATCAGCACCCACGGAATGTAGATGATGATGGCGAAGCCGAAATACCAGGCGAAGGTGAGTTGCCGGCCGGCCTCGGCGCGCTTGACTGCTTCGGCGAATTGCGGATCGACGAGGAGAAAAAAAGTAAAGAATTTCTGCACCGGCGTGAAATGGCCGATGTAGCGCGCCAGCGCCGCCGAGTAGAGCACGTGGCGGAAATTCACGGCGAGGATCGACAGTACGATCAGCCAGGCGTGGACATTGTGACCGAAGAGTTCGATGCCGACCATCTGGCTGGCGCCGGCATAGACGGTGGCACTCATGAAGGCGGCTTCGGAAAGCGACATGCCATTTTCGACCGCCAGCGCTCCGAAGAGAGCGCCAAAGGGCGCCGATGCCAACGCAACGGCGGAGCCGCCCCGCAAACCTTCAACAAAGTCGGCGCGATTCATGCGATCTTGTCCAGTTGGAATTCAAGTTTTCCCTTATGGTCTACGGCTTGCGACGGCAATTGAATTTCCTTGATTGACCAATCGATTTTGCTGAACCATCAAAGTCCCGATCGCATTCGGCAACGAGGAAATCATGAAAAAGATCGAATTTTCCAAGGAAGAAAAGGCTGAGATCGTTTCGCGCATCCGCGCTTATTTCGGCCGGGAACTCGATCCCATCGGTGCATTGCCGGCTGAATTCCTGCTTGACTTCTTCGCCGAGGAGATCGGGCCGTACTTTTACAATCGAGGGCTACGAGATGCCCAGGCCGCATTATTGCAGAGAATGGACGACGTAGCCGAGGATATCCATCTGCTTGAGAGGGAGGAAAAATTCTAAAGCGCGTCGCGATCTTCAAATTCGCTTGTCGCGCTTAAACCGCTGCACAGTTTCGCGCGACATGTTTCAGCGCCCTGAAACCAAAAGAGGCCTTCACTTAACGCCAATTTATTTCTGCGCCGATATGGTCGTGTCGCTTTCGTTCACCGGGTTGCGTGTTATGGCCGTGATTGTCTCTGTTATCGATGAACCTCGATCTGCCAAGCTCGGCAAGGCGTTGATCTTTATGGTCTGGCTTGCGCTGGCGTCTGCGCTCTGCTGGTCCGAAACGCCCTGGCGTGACGAGGTTCGTGCGTTGTCACTCGCGCTTCAAGGGGATAACTTTATCGATATGCTTCGCCGGATGCATGGTGAGGGTCATCCTGCTGTCTGGTATATTCTGCTGCGCGCCGCCCATGCCGTGGTCGGCTCACCTGTCGTCCTGAAGATCGTCGCACTGACGATTGCAGCGACCGCGGCCTATCTCCTTGTTTTCAGGCTGAAACTGCCGCTTTCCATCATGCTTCTGTCGCTGTTCGGCAGCTTTTCGATTTTCGATTATGCCGCGATGTCGCGAAATTACGGCATCAGCATGCTGGTGATTTTCCTTATCGTCCTCAGTTGGGAGAAAGGAGCACGCAACGGGATATTGCTCGGCCTGTTGTTTGCCCTGCTGGCAAATACGAACGTCCATTCGGTCGTCCTCGTCGGCGGCTTCCTCGCCTACTGGTTTTTCGATTTAATTCTGGCCCGGCCAAGGCCGCCTCTGACGGCATATCGGGCCTTTGCGACCGCCGCTGCCATTGCCGCGGTTGGAATTGTTTTATGTTTCGTAACAGTCTATCCGACCTTCAACGATACGGGGCAGAACGATCTCAGCGGCGAGAATTTCGCTTTGCTTGTCCTTCGCGCTTTTGCCCTGACCAGTTCCCATTTTATGGCGTTCTATCCCAACAGCGTCCTTGAACTGGTCGTTGCGTATCCGTTGGCCGCCCAGATTTTCGCAGCGTTGATGTCCGCGCTCATCTACGGCAGCCTGTTGGCGCTGGCGAACCGATGGCCGGCGATGATCGCAGCGGGACTGGTTCTCTTGGGGCTTTCGCTGCTTTTTACGCTTGTCTATCCCGGCGGATACAGACATCAGGCGCTCTGGCTGGTTTTCATGATCGCGATCACTGCCATAGAGTCTCAGCGCGACGGGGCGGGCGTTGCAGGCATCGAGGCTGTTGGCGGCATCGTAAAGTTCGGGCGCCTGTGCTTCCTGATATTGCTGGCGCTACAGGTCGTGTCCGGCGTCGAGAAGGTCCACCAGGCCTTCATAGCCGAAATACCCCTGAGCCGAAGCAAGGATCTCGGTGCGTTCATTCAATCGCGCCCCGATCTCAAGGATGCGATCATCATGGCGGATCCCGACTATCTGGTGGAAGCCTTGCCCTATTACGTCCGCAACCGCACCTATCTTCTGCGGGAGGAGCGGTTCGGCGCCATCGTACGATATACCCGGAATGCGCGGCTTTCGCTCAGCCTTGCCGATATTCTGCAAACGGCACACCGATTGCAGCAGAGTGAGCATGTCCCTGTTGTCATCCTTCTTTCACAGCGACTTGATCAGATTACTGCGCCCGTTTCCCTGCGTGAAAGCTACGTTTGGCGGTTGTCTCTGACGCCGGAAGATATTTCTGCTTTCCAGAGCGCGACAAGCCTCGTCAAGCGTTTCGGCACGGTTGTCGGAAGCGATGAGACGTTCGACGTCTACGTCCTGAAATAAGCTACCGGCCGGCAGCTTATTTACACACGTCCACGCATTTGATCATTGTGACTTGCGTCCGCATTTCGTCGATTACGGCGGCAACACCTTCGGGAGTGGCGCCGCGATTGGAGCGCGAATAGACGAACAAGGGCACGAGCCTATAGACGGGACGCGACAGTGCCCGCGGCCCCGCAATCGCAAAGGCGCGTTCAGCCTTCACGCTTCATCCGCTCCCGGCGTTCGATCTCGGCCTCCGAGGGCTGCGCCAGCTCGAATGTGCCTGTCTTGATTGCGCCGGCGCGCTCGTAGACGCTCATGATGACGCCCGTCGTCGATATCGTGTTGGCAGTGAGCTTCAGCGCCTGCGGCTTGGCGCCTTGACCGAACAGGCGTTTGCCCTGGCCGAGGACGAGCGGAAAAGTCAGGAGCCGGAATTCGTCGATCAGGTCATGCGCCAATAGGGTCTGCAACAGGCCGCTGCTGCCCTGTGTCAGGAGGACGGGACCGTCCTCTCGTTTCAACCGGGCGATTTCGGCGGCGGCTTCGCCACGAAGGGCGACGGAATTTGCCCAGGTGAGCGGCTCGGTGGAAGTGGTCGCGACATATTTGGTCACGGCGTTGAAGACCTTGCCGATTGGATCGTCTTTCCCGACGAAGGGCCAGTGCGCGGCGAAGATTTCGTAGGTCTTGCGGCCAAGCAGCAGTTCGAAGGGATCGGTAAAGATCCCGCCCATGAACTGGCCCATCGGCTCGTCCCAATAATTGACGGTCCAGCCGCCCTGCGTGAAGCCGCCGGTCGGATCCTCCCGCGGCCCGCCCGGCGCCTGCATGACACCGTCCAAACTGACGAAGGCTGCAGCAACTAGCTTTCTCATCTCTCAACTCCCATTGTTGGTGTGTTCAGAGCCGAGGACGGATTGACTTGCACCGATCCGACATTCGACGCGGTTTTTTTCCGGCGGTATCCGAGCTCAATTAGCCGGCCAAGGCCTTGACGCTGTCGATGATCGCGATGCCATGCGCCCGCATCTCTTCGATGGCGGCGGCGACGCCTTCGGGCGTGATGCCGCGGCTTGCGTCCTCGATGAAGCGCACGTGGATACCAGGCATCATCTCCAGCGCGTCGAGCGCGGAGAACTTGACGCAATAGTCGGTCGCCAGTCCGCAGACGTCGAGGTCGGTGACGCCCTGATCCTCGAGGAAATCGGAAAGGCCGGTCGAGGCATCGCGGCCATTGTCGCGGAAGGCCGAATAGCTGTCGATATCAGGATTCTCGCCCTTCTGCTGGATCAGGTCGATCTCTTCGGATTTGAGTTCGGGATGCAGTTCGGCATCAAGCGTACCCTGAATGCAGTGGTCAGGCCACATCATCTGCGGCTTGCCCGACAGTTCGCCCATCTCGAAGGCGGCGGCACCCGGATGGGCGGAGGCAAAGCTGCCGTGGCCCGGCGGATGCCAGTCCTGCGAGGCGACGATCAGGTCGTATTTGCCGCTGTCGATCAGTCTGTTTGCGACGGGAACCACCTTGTCGCCGTCAGGCACCGGCAGATTGCCGCCTGGACAGAAGCCGTTTTGAATGTCGACGAGCAGCAGCGCTTTCATCAAGGCTCAATCCCTTCGCTTATTGCAGTGTAGGACGTTAAGCACACCGAATGGATCAACTAGTGGATTTCCAGGCGCGAACGCGCAAGTGTTAATTCTGGCGCTGGCGGCAGTAAGTCGTCAAAGCAGAATGCTCTAATGCAATCATTGCGATAGCTGGTGGCGGTTCTCGTGGTGAAATGGAACGGAGCGGCAAGGCACGTGCATGATTTCCGGATCGCAGACACGGCCGACGACGGTGGCAAGTGCCGCCAAATCGATCTGCCTGCGTGGACACTTTTGTGCGGCATCGATGGATCGAGGCTCCCCCGGCAGAGCCCGGATTTCAGCCAGCTAGACCGCCGCCACGTCTTCGGTTGCGGAATCGCCTGCTGCGGCGGAAGCGCCGTAGGTATTGCGGTAGGCCTGAAGGGCCGTCTGCATGTCGCTCAGCACTTTGGTGAGGAGCGGATCGCTGTCGCCCGAAGTCTTGATGCTGTTCGGTTCGGCGGCAAGAAATTCGGATTCGGTCAACTTGCCGTCGCCATTCGTATCCATCGCGGCGAAGACGCCCTTGGAATTGTCGTCGCTCTGATCGCTGCCGTCGGCCTGATCGTCGCTGCTGTCGGTCTTCTGCATGGACAGCATCAGCGACAGAATGTCGGCGGTGATCTTGTTGACGATATCGGTGCCGCTGTCGTCGCCGTCGGTCGACGCCATGGCCGATGTCGGGGACTGCGAGGCGGCGGCCAACTCGTCCGCCGATATGACGCCGTCGCCATTCTTGTCCAGACTGGAAAGCGGAGACTGGTACTGGGTCATTGTGCTGCCGAGAGATGAAACACTGGTCACTTGAACCTCCTTCGAAAAGTTCGTCGTGAAGCCCGCCTTTCATGGGTGGGCAGCCTTTGGGCTAAGCTGATTTGCGCAAGGCGTCAAAGCGACGTTTTGACAGGGTAGAAGTGCGATTGACGGCGCGGGGCGACGCACGTTAACCTTTCGGTTACCAAAGTTGTTTCATTGGAATTATTGGCTTTTTTAGCGATTGCTTCGTCTGGAGGCGATTAAATCCATGTCCGTGTTTGCCTGAAATTGTCGTAATGAAGCGTGCGGAGGAGCCATGGGCGGAGTGCCGGGGTTTGCGCGGCTGCGACATTTCGTCTGCTTCCTGTGAGGGCGATGTCAGGTCGAGCTTGCTCTGGATCATGATTTCTGCCTTTCTTACCTCAGCAGCGGGAAGCGAAGCCATGTCCGAGCCGGATCCCGACGAAAAGATCGATGCGACATTTCGCAACGGGTCGCTGACAGCGGCCGGGATCATCCTCGGTTTCTCGCTCAATTTCATCAGTGTCTGGGTTTCCAACCCCAACGACTGGAGTCGCATCGATATTCCGCCGATGCTGTTCTTGACGATCGGCATCGCCATCCAGGTGAAGGTCTTTGCCGATCTGCTGGCGCGCGACTCTCTCTTTGCCGTCAAATATGATCGGTCTCGCCGGCTCTTCCTGATCGGATTGGGAATCATCGCCACCGGAATCGGCATTGCGCTGATCAACGATATTCTTGGGATCGGAAGGATGCGGATGCTCGGGTAAACGTTCTCGCGTCGTGCCGAGGTGAGATCACACGCGCTCGACGAACCCGTCCAAGACCCGCTTCTGTCCGGCCCGGTCGAACTCGATCGTCAGCTTGTTGCCTTCGATGCCGGTGATGTTGCCGTTGCCGAATTTCAGGTGGAACACGCGGTCGCCGAGGGTGAATCTCGACGGTTCCGACGAGGTCGATTTGGCAACCAGCTCGCCTTCGATCGTGCGCCCCTTCGGGCCGCTCTCGCCGTAGCCGATGCGTTCGACGGCGTGGCCGGAGCGGGTGCCCCAATTGTCGCGTGTGGCGTCGGTCTTGTTGGCCTGGGCGCGTTTCCAGCCGGGCGTGGAATAGGAATTGGCGAAGGGTTCGGCCTTGTCGAAGCGGGACTGGCCGTAGCCACCGCGGCCGTACCCGCCGTAGCTCTGTTCCATTTGAGCGACCTCGACATGGGTTTCCGGCAGTTCGTCGAGGAAGCGTGAGGGCAGGGTCGATTGCCAGAGGCCATGGATGCGGCGGTTGGAGACGAACCAGATGTGGCAGCGATGCTTGGCGCGGGTGATGCCGACATAGGCGAGGCGGCGTTCCTCCTCCAGGCCGGCGCGGCCGCTCTCGTCCAGCGAGCGCTGGTGCGGGAAGAGGCCTTCCTCCCAGCCGGGCAGGAAGACGGTGTCGAATTCCAAACCCTTGGCTGAGTGCAGCGTCATGATCGAGACGGCATCAAGGTTCTCGTTGGTCTCGGCATCCATCACCAGCGAGACGTGTTCGAGGAAGCCGCGCATCGATTCGAAGCTTTCCATCGAGCGGATCAGTTCCTTGAGGTTCTCAAGGCGGCCCGGCGCTTCGGCGCTCTTGTCGTTCTTCCACATGTCGGTATAGCCGGACTCTTCGAGGATCTGCTCGGCCAGCTCGGTATGCGATGTGTTTTCAAGCAGTTCCTGCCATCGGCGGAAAGATTGAATCACGTCGAAGAGCGCCTTTCGCGCCTTCGGCTTCAGCTCGTCGGTCTCGATGATGTCGGCGGCCGCCGCAAGCATCGGGATATCGCGGGCACGCGCATAGTCGTGCAGCGCGCGCACCGTCGTATCGCCGAGGCCCCGCTTCGGGGTGTTGACGATGCGTTCGAAGGCGAGGTCGTCGGAGGCTTGCGCAACGAGGCGGAAATAGGCCAAGGCGTCGCGGATCTCGAGGCGCTCGTAGAAGCGCGGGCCACCGATGACGCGGTAGTTGAGGCCGAGGGTGACGAAGCGGTCTTCGAATTCGCGCATCTGGAACGAGGCGCGCACGAGGATCGCCATGTCGTTCAAGAGATGCTTGCCGCGCTGGAGCTGCTCGATCTCCTCGCCGATGGCGCGGGCTTCCTCCTCCGAATCCCAGGAAGCGTGGACCTGCACCTTGACGTCGTCCGGATCGGAGCGGTCGGTGAACAGCGTCTTGCCGAGACGACCCTCATTATGGGCGATCAGATGGGCGGCGGCGCCAAGGATATGTTCAGTCGAGCGATAGTTGCGCTCGAGCTTGATGACCTTGGCGCCGGGGAAATCCTTTTCAAAGCGCAGGATATTGTCGACCTCCGCGCCGCGCCAGCCATAGATCGACTGGTCATCGTCGCCGACGCAGCAGACGTTCTGCGGCTCGCCTTTGGATCGCTGGGCGAGAAGCCTGAGCCACATGTATTGGGCGGTGTTGGTGTCCTGGTACTCGTCGACGAGGATATAGCGGAAGCGGCCGTGATATTCCCTCAAGAGGTCCGGGTTCTTGCGGAAGATCGCGATCGGATGCATCAGCAGGTCGCCGAAATCGCAGGCGTTCAGCGTCGTCAGGCGCGCCTGATAGGCGAAATAGAGATCGCGGCCGCGGCCATTGGCAAAGGCGCGAGCGTCGCCCTCGGGGATATCGGCCGGGCCGAGCCCCTTGTTCTTCCACGTGTCGATCATGCCGGCGAACTGCTTGGCCGGCCAGCGCTTGTCGTCGAGACCCTCGGCCTGGATCAACTGCTTGATCAGGCGAACGACGTCGTCGGTATCGAGAATGGTAAAATCGGAGCGCAGGCCGACGAGCTCGCCGTGGCGGCGCAGAAGTTTGACGCCGATCGAATGGAAGGTGCCGAGCCAGGGCATGCCTTCGACGGCGCCGCCGACGAGCAGCGCGATGCGCTCCTTCATCTCGCGGGCGGCCTTGTTGGTGAAGGTGACGGCGAGGATCTGCGAGGGAAAGGCGCGGCCGGTATTGAGGATATGGGCAATGCGGGTGGTGAGCACCCGCGTCTTGCCAGTGCCGGCGCCGGCGAGCACGAGGACGGGGCCTTCCAGCGTTTCGACGGCTTCGGTCTGCTCGGGGTTCAGCCCGGTGAGGTAATCCGGCCGCTTGCCGCCGTCGCGGGCCGCCATGGCGCGTGCGGCGATGCCGCCACCGGTGGCGGGCGCCCTTTCGGCGGGTGCGGCAGGCGGCTGCGGCTTGCGCGCCATCTCGCCCGGCTCTTCGTCGAAGAAGGGCATTTCGTCGAAACTATTGCTCATGGCGCGTAATGTAGTGATTCGGGAAGGAAAGACCAGAAAAGATGTTCTGCTTTCATTCCCGAGCCGGCGCTATCCAGGCGGCATGTTACAGGCGGCAAGGCCGCCGCCGAGCCCGGCTGCGGTCAAGATGCGGGCGGGCAGGGCTAAAATTCCGATCACGGCGTGTCGGAACCGGCGCCAGTAAGGCGTCCTTGAGGCATCGGACAGCAGTCCGGATCAACACCCGTCAACAAGGAGGCCGTCATGCCGAAGGTCGTTTCAAATCTCTGGTTCGCCGAGGAAGCGCGCGAAGCCGTCGAATTCTACGTGTCTGTTATCCCGGACTCCAGGATCGGCCGCACCACCATACTTCAGGCGGAAACGCCGAGCGGGCCTCCCGGCAGCGTCGAGCTGATCGAGTTCACGCTCGCCGACCAGTTCTTCCTGGCCATGAAGGCCGGCCCGCTCGATAGCTTCAACCATTCCTTCTCGATTGCGATCCTCGTCGAAGGTCAGGCCGAGATCGATCGAATATGGGAGGCATTCCTCGCCAATGGCGGTACGCCGGAGGCCTGCGGTTGGCTGAAGGACCGCTGGGGCCTTTCCTGGCAAATCGTGCCGCGCGTGCTATCGGAGATGATCGCCGACAGCGACCCTGAGCGGGCGAGGCGCGTGACCGAAGTGATGCTCGGCATGGTCAAGATCGACGTCGCTGTGCTCGAGAATGCGTTCAACGGCTGAGAGGCCTGTGGAGACATGATCGCAAATCAGGCGCATGATAGTCATGCGCCTGATTCCCTAAGAATATCCCCAAATTTCGATGACATACGATCCGTCGCGCATCGATATTCACCGATCGAAGCAGGTTCGCCGCCTGCCAATCGCTGACTTTCGTGATCTCGAATCACGGGCGACATTGCACACCTTTTTCATCTTTCTGTCACGTCGTGAAATGTGCTGATACCGCCATGGGGGCTTTCTCAACTATACTGATCGACAGTTTCGTACAGTAATTAAAGAACCGGTGGATGCACAATTTTGTGCATTGCTAGAAATGGCCGGTGAGCGTGGAATAGCCGAAGAAACTATTGATTCTCAGGAACGTCATGGCCATCTCGATGGTTATAGGGACACCTGAAGCCTGTGGCATTAACCTTGAATGGAGGGCCCATGCTGAGCGAATCCGTATTTGATGCGTTCACCCGCAGTTATGATGCGCGTCGCGAAACCGATATGTCGATCGCGGAATATCTCGACCTTTGCAAAAAGGAACCGCTTGCCTATGCCAATGCGACCGAGCGCCTGCTCGCCGCGATAGGCGAGCCGCAGATGGTCGATACCGCCAAGGACGCGCGCCTCGGCCGGATCTTCATGAACCGGACCATGCGGATCTATCCGGCCTTTGCTGGTTTCCACGGCATGGAAGAGACAATCGAACGCATCGTTTCCTTTTTCCGGCACGCGGCGCAGGGGCTCGAGGAGCGCAAGCAGATCCTTTATCTGCTCGGCCCGGTCGGCGGCGGCAAGTCATCGCTGGCGGAGCGGCTGAAGCTGCTGATGGAGGTTCATCCGATCTACGTTCTGAAGGCGGGTGACGAGATCAGCCCCGTTTTCGAAAGTCCTCTCAACCTGTTCGACCCGGACACGATGGGATCGCTCCTCCAGGAGCAATACGGCATTCCCCTGCGGCGCCTGAGCGGACTGATGAGTCCGTGGTGCCTGAAACGGCTCGACGATTTCGGAGGCGATATTTCCCGCTTCCGCGTCGTCAGAGTACAGCCTTCGCGGTTGCGCCAGATCGCCATCGCCAAGACCGAGCCTGGAGACGAGAACAATCAAGATATCTCGTCGCTGGTCGGCAAGGTCGATATCCGCAAGCTGGAGACCTATTCCCAGAACGATCCCGATGCCTACAGCTATTCGGGCGGGCTCAACCGCGCCAATCAGGGCGTGCTCGAATTCGTCGAGATGTTCAAGGCGCCGATCAAGATGCTGCATCCGCTGCTGACGGCGACGCAGGAGGGAAACTATATCGGCTCCGAGAATATCGGCGCCATACCCTTCTCCGGCATCGTCCTTGCGCATTCGAACGAAGCGGAATGGCAAACCTTCAAGGCCAACAAGAACAACGAGGCCTTCATCGACCGTATTTGCGTGATCAAGGTGCCCTATTGCCTGCGCGTCACGGAAGAGCAGAAGATCTACGAGAAGCTGATCGAGGGATCGGAACTCGCCGATGCGCCGTGCGCCCCCGCGACGCTCGAAATGCTGGCCCGCTTCTCCGTGCTTTCGCGTCTGCGCAAGCATGAGAATTCGACATACTTCTCGAAGATGCGCACCTATGACGGCGAGAGCCTGAAGGAAACGGATCCGCGCGCCCGCAGTGTCCAGGAATATCGGGATGCCGCTGGCATCGACGAGGGCATGGACGGCATATCGACCCGCTTCGCCTTCAAGGTGCTCGCCTCCACCTTCAATCACGACACCACGGATATCGGCGCCGATCCGGTTCATCTGATGTATGTGCTGGAGCAGTCGATCCGACGCGAGCAGTTTTCCGACGATGTCGAGAAGCGCTATCTGGAATTCATCAAGGCCGATCTTGCGCCGCGTTACGCAGAGTTTATTGGCAATGAGATTCAGAAGGCCTATCTTGAGTCCTATGCGGATTACGGACAGAACCTGTTCGATCGCTACGTTGATTATGCCGATGCCTGGATCGAAGATGTGGATTTCAAGGATCCCGATACCGGCCAGCTTCTCGACCGCGAGCTCCTCAACCAGGAACTGACGAAAATCGAAAAGCCGGCGGGAATTGCCAATCCGAAGGATTTCCGCAACGAAATCGTCAAGTTCTGCTTGAGATCACGGGCAGCCAACGGCGGAAAGAATCCGTCATGGACGAGCTACGAGAAGATCCGGGAAGTCATCGAGAAACGAATGTTCTCGCAGGTCGAGGATCTTTTGCCCGTCATATCCTTCGGTTCGAAGAAGGATTCGGAAACAGAAAAGAAACACAGCGAGTTTGTCTCGCGCATGGCTGCGCGGGGCTACACGGAGAGGCAGGTTCGGCGCCTCGTCGAATGGTACATGCGCGTCAAACAGGCAAGTTAATGTGGAGCCAATATGCACATTGTCGACCGTCGGCTAAATCCGCGCGGTAAAAGTCTGGAAAATCGGCAACGGTTTCTTCGGCGCATGAAGGGCGCCGTGCAGCAGGCGGTAAAGCGTTCTCTGCAAAACCGGAACATTCGCGATGTGCTCGACGGCGGGGAAATCAGCCTGCCGATCGATGGAATGGCCGAGCCGAACTTGAGAAGGGGCGATGGCGGCATTCGCGACCACATCCTGCCTGGAAACAGGGCCTTTGTCGAAGGCGACATTCTTCCGCGCCCGCCGGGGAGCAGGGGCGGAAAACCCAAGGATGCGGGCGAAGGTGACGGCGAGGACGGCTTCCGCTTTGTGCTGACGCGCGAGGAATTCCTCGATGTGTTCCTGGACGATCTGGAACTGCCCGATCTTGCCAAGCGGCGTCTGGCCGAAACCGAGGAGGAAACTCCCTTCCGTGCCGGCTATTCCGTGTCGGGATCGCCGTCCAACATTGCCGTCGGTCGCACGACCAGGCTCGCGATGATGCGCCGTGTCGCGCTTCACCGTCCGCGCCGCGAAGAAATCGAAGCCCTGCAGCGGCAGATCGAGGAATGCGAGGACGACGAGAGCCGGCTGGCGCTTGAGGCAAAACTCAAATCTCTGACGGAAAAAAGCCGGCGCATTCCCTATATCGATCCGCTCGACGTGCGGTATCGCCGCTTCGAAAACGAGCCGAAGCCTGTGGCAAAGGCCGTGATGTTCTGCTTGATGGACGTCTCCGGCTCCATGTCGGAACACATGAAGGACCTGGCGAAGCGGTTCTACCTGCTGCTCTACCTTTTCCTGTCGAAACGCTACAAGAAAGTCGAGATCGTCTTCATCCGCCATACCGACAAGGCCGAGGAAGTCGACGAGGAAACCTTCTTCTATGGTCCGGCAACCGGCGGCACGCTGGTCTCCAGTGCGCTAGCGGCAATGCGGGCGATCATCGCGGCGCGTTTCGATCCGGCGGAATGGAATATCTATGGCGCCCAGGCATCGGACGGCGACAACGCCCATTCCGACGGGAACCTGAGCGGACAGCTGCTGCGCGAGATTTTGCCGCTGTGCCAGTATTTCGCCTATATCGAGGTCGGCGAAGAAGGCGGTGACTCCTCGATATCACGCTCACCGCTTTGGATGCTCTATGACGGGATCCGTTCCGAGCTGCAGCCGCTTTCGATGCGCAAGGTCTGCCGGCGAAACGAAATTTTCCCTGTTTTCCATGATCTCTTCCAGAAACGTGACGCACAGTCGAAGGTGACGCCATGACCATGACGATGAGGCCACGAGAACGGCTGTTGTTCGAGGGGGCCGACTGGGACTTTTCAACACTTCAACGCATTCACGACGCCTGCGAGGAGATCGCGCTCGGCGAACTTGGCCTCGACGTCTATCCGAACCAGATTGAAGTCATTACCTCGGAGCAGATGCTCGATGCCTATTCGTCGACCGGCATGCCGCTCTTCTACCGCCATTGGTCCTTCGGCAAACACTTCGCGCATCACGAAACCTTCTACCGCCGCGGGATGCGCGACCTCGCCTATGAGATCGTCATCAACAGCTCTCCCTGCATCTCCTACCTGATGGAGGAAAACACGGCGACGATGCAGACGCTCGTCACCGCGCATGCGGCCTTCGGCCACAACCATTTCTTCAAGAACAATTATCTCTTCAAGCTATGGACCGATGCCGAGGGTATCCTCGATTACCTCGATTTCGCCAAGGGTTATATCACCCGCTGCGAGGAGCGTTACGGCGAGATGGCCGTCGAGCGCACGCTGGATGCAGCCCATGCGCTGATGTCGCACGGGGTGCATCGATACGCGGGCAAGACCACGATCGATCTTCGCCAGGAGGAGAAGCGACAGCAGGAGCGCCGCGCCCACGAGGAGCAGATGTTCAACGATCTGTGGCGCACTGTCCCTGTCGGCAAGGCTCGGAAGGCGGGCGACAGCGGCCTGGAAAAGCGCCGCGCCGCCCTCGGTCTTCCGCAGGACAACATCCTTTATTTTCTCGAAAAATCAGCGCCGCGGTTGCAGCCGTGGCAGCGTGAAATCCTTCGCATCGTCCGCCACGTCGCACAATATTTTCACCCCCAGCGGCAGACCAAGGTAATGAACGAGGGAACCGCCACCTTCGTCCACTACCAGATCATGAACCGGCTTCACGGGCGGGGGCAGATTAGCGACGGAAACTTCCTCGAATTCCTGAAGTCGCATGCCAACGTCGTGTTCCAGCCGAGCTATGACGACCGTCGGTTCTCGGGCTTCAATCCCTATGCGCTTGGCTTTGCGATGATGCAGGATATCGAGCGGATCGTCACGACGCCGACGGAAGAGGACCGCGCATGGTTCCCCGATATCGCCGGAAGAGGCGATGCGATGGCGGTCCTGCGCGACATCTGGGCCAATTACCGGGACGAAAGCTTTATCAGCCAGTTCCTCAGCCCGAACCTGATCCGGCAGCTGCGGCTGTTCCATCTCTACGACGATCCCGAACAGACCGAGGGGGTGCTGGTTTCGGCGATCCATAATGAGCGCGGATACCTGCGCATCCGCCGCCAGCTCTCCCGCGAATACGATATCGGCTGGACCGATCCGGCCATCGATATCGTCGATGTCGACCTCGCCGGCGACCGCCGCCTGTTGCTGCAGCACATCGTCATGAATGGCTGCTATCTTCAGGAAGCCGACATGAAACTGGTCTTGCAGCATCTTGCCGATCTCTGGGGCTACGAGGTCCTGCTTCAGGAAATCGATGATTCCAACAGCGTCGCGAGAGAACACACGGCGAGCCCGCGCAAGATCATTCAGTAACCTGGCGTTTTTCTTGAATTGCCGGACTTAGATAGATCTGGAGCCGTTACGGTCTTGCAAAGCGAGGCTATCTGAAGGCGCTGTCAGAACGGATCAAGCATTTCCTGCACCGGGTCGACGTTGTTCCTTGGGATCACGACATCACGCGAGCTTATGGCGACCTGCGCACTGCCTGCGAAGCCAAAAGCATGACCCTGTCGCCCCTCGATATGATGATTGCCGCTCATTCAGTTGCAACTGCCGCAACCCTCGTCACGCGCGACAAGGCTTTTCCGTGTGTTTCGGAGCGTTTGAAGGTCAATGACTGGGCGAATGAAGAAAGCTGAATCGTCCACGCCGCCTCTCATGTCCGGGAAAATGCGGGTCGACGATCAACAATTATCGGTGGCAACGAAGACAAAGGCTTAGTAACTTACCGCCGCTGCAATAGCCCATGATCTCCAATCGACCATTTTAGCCTTTGCAGCAATCTTTCCCGAGGGCGGATAGCGCGGAGACGAGAGACCATGAGTGACACGCGGCGCAAGCTGACGACGATCTTCTGTGCTGACGTGCAGGACTATACGCGGCTGATGGGGGCTGATGAGGAGGGGACGCTTGCGAGCCTGAAGCGCTGCCGGGAGGCGATGGGGCGCCTGATCGAAAGCCATGGCGGCCGCGTCATCAATACCTGGGGCGATGGACTGATCGCCGATTTCCCGAGCGTGGTCGAAGCGGTGCGCGCGGCCGTCGACACTCAGAACGAACTCGCTGGCTTCAACGCCCGCCGCCCGGCCGACGGGCGCATGCTCTTCCGCATCGGCATCAATCTCGGCGACGTGATCGTCGAAGGCGACGACATCTATGGCGACGGGGTCAATATAGCGGCGCGGCTGCAGGCGTCGGCTGCGGCCGGCGGCATCGTCATATCAAGTTCCGTTTACGACCAGGTCCGCAACAAGGTGACTGTTGGTTTCGAGTTTCTCGGACCGTTGATGGTGAAGAACGTCGATGAAGGCGTGCCGAGCTACGCGGTGAAGATCGGCGACGCCAAGGACGAGACGCCGCCCGCTCAACGATCCGGCTCCGCGCGTCCGCAGCCGCAGCCGCAGCCGGCGGCGGTTATGGCGGCTGATACGGCCGAGGCAAGGCCGATACCGCGCGGACGCAGGCTGTACGGCGTGCTCGCCGTCATCGCCGCTGTCCTGATCGGCATCAATCTGCTGTCATGGCAGGGCGTCTTCTGGGGGCGTTTTCCGGTGCTTGCGCTCGCCGTCGTCGCGGCGCTTGCCTGGAACCGCGATCAGATCCTGTTCAATCGCAGGATCACCTCGCTGGCAATCCTGGCGCTCGGCATTGCCGGTATCAACCTCTTCACTTGGACGGGGCAGTTCTGGGCGGTGTGGCCGATACTGGGCATTGCGGCCGTGATGGGCCTGCGGTGGTCGATGCGCCGATAGACGTCCAACCCGCATCGCCAGGGATTTGTACGGTATCTCGGCCGATAATCGGCGGTGTCAAGGACATGGGCGAGTGTCCGTTCAAGCAAAAGTGAGCGGCCGGGTTATTTCCATTCTTTGCTGATATTACAAATCGGTAATGCCGCCTGCTTATGCTTGCCGGTAAGCTGCAAACGCGCGATATTGTCGCATCAGAGGGGAATCTTGATCCCCAACGCCTCTTTCGACCGACCCTGGTCCAACCTCGAGTCCCTCCGGAGACGTGAATGGCCTTTTGGAAGCAGTTCATACTGTCGATCATCGCCATTGTTGCCGGCTTTGCCGCGTGGGTTTTCTTTGTGCCCGGCGCCGGCGATATGATGCGCGATGCAGGTATTCCAGACAGCATCGTTTCCAAGATCGCGCCGAAGGCTGAAGAGACAGCGGATGCCGACGCTCCTGCCCGGGCGCAAGGGCAGCAGCGTGGCGACGGGCAAGGGCAGGGACAGAACCGCCGAGGTGGCGGCGGGCGCAACAGCGCCATTCTCGTCGCCACGCAGGCTGTCGTCCAGGGCGTCGTCAACGACCGGCTGAACGCCATCGGCACGGGTGACGCGATCCGCTCGGTCGCGGTCACGCCGCAGGCATCGGGCACGATCCGCGAAATCCTCATCAAGTCGGGCGATAGGGTCAAGGCCGGGCAGGTGCTCGCCAAGCTCGACAGCGAGGAGCAGGTGATCACCCGCGGCCAGGCCGATGTGGCGGTCAAGGCCGCCGTCGAGAAATCCAATCTCTATCACAACATCAAGTCCAGCGTGTCGCGCATGGACGTCTTCGATTCCGAGATCGCCGAGCAGGGTGCTCGGTTGCAACTGCAGGCCGCCGAGCTCAATCTCGCACGGCGTAATATCACCGCGCCGATCGACGGCATCGTCGGCATCGTACCGGTCAATATCGGCGACAACGTCACGACGAGTATCCCGATCGTCACGCTCGACGACCGTTCGGAAATCCTCGTCGATTACTGGGTGCCGGAGCGCTTCGCCAATACAGTATCGGTCGGCCAGCCGGTCGAGGCGATGTCGGTCGCACGGCCGGGACAGGTGTTTTCGGGCGTGGTCGAAGCCGTCGATAACCGCATCGACGCGGCAAGCCGCACGCTTCGCCTGCGCGCCAAGATCGACAATAGTTCGGATGAACTGCGCGCCGGCATGTCCTTCAACGTCAGCATGAAATTTGCCGGCGACAAATATCCGGCGGTCGATCCGGTCTCCGTGCAGTGGGACTCGCAGGGCTCCTTCGTCTGGCAGGTCAACGACGACAAGTCACGCAAGGTGCGGGTCAGCATCGTGCAGCGCAACCCGGATTTCGTACTCGTCAAAGCCGACCTCAAGGACGGCGACGTGATCGTCACACAGGGCCTGCAGCGCGTGCGTGAGGGTGGGGCGGTGCGTGTCAACGCCGACGTCGCCGCGAATGCGGGGGTCGTCGCCCGATGAGCGTGACCGAGATTCATCAGGACAGAGGCTCGGGCAAACAGGGCTTCACCGCGCTTTTCGTTCGCCGGCCGATCCTGGCGCTGGTGTTCAACACGCTGATGGTCGTTGCCGGCCTTGCCGCCTATGTCGGCGTCGAAGTGCGCGAACTGCCCGATGTCGACCGTCCCGTCGTCACCGTGCGCACCACCTTCGACGGCGCATCGCCGCAGACGATCGACCAGGAGCTGACCAAGGTGATCGAGGGGGCGGTCGCGCGCGTCAGCGGCCTGAAATCGATTTCGTCGACCTCGTCCTTCGGTCAGAGCCGGGTGACGTTGGAATTCTCGGATGCGATCGATCTCTCGGTCGCCGCCAACGACGTGCGCGACGCGATCGGCCGCATTACCCAGAACCTGCCCGACGAAGCGGATGCGCCGCAGATCGTCAAGGCGGATTCGGATTCCTCGGCGATCATGCGCCTCGCCGTCACCTCCACCAAGCTCAACATGGACGACCTGACCCAACTGGTCGAAAACGAGGTGATCGATCGCCTCGCCTCCGTCGACGGGGTTGCCGACGTCGAGGAATATGGCGACCAGGAGAAGGTGTTCCGCGTCGACGTCGACCAGGGGGCTCTCGCCAGTCGCGGGCTGACCATCGGCGACCTGACGAAGGCGCTCGATAATGCGGCACTCGACGTACCGGCCGGCTCGCTGAAGAGCAATACGCAGGATATCGTGGTGCGCGCGACCGCCAACCTGCAGACGCCGGCGGATTTTTCCAACGTCATCCTGCAGGACCGCGTCAGGCTCGGCGACGTCGCGACGGTGATGCTCGGGCCGCGCGACGGCGAAACGGCGCTGCGCTCCAACGGCAAGCTGGGCATCGGCCTCGGCATCATCCGCCAGGCGCAGTCGAATACACTGAACATCTCGACCGGCATCAAGGCGGCCGTCGACCAACTGTCGAAGACGCTGCCCGAGGGCACGACGATCGCCATCACCAGCGATGACGCCGTCTTCATCCAAGGTGCGATCCACGAGGTGGTGCTGGCGCTGGTGCTCGCCGCCGTCATCGTCACTGCCGTCATCTATCTCTTCCTGCGCGATTGGCGGGCGACGCTGATCCCGGCGGTCAGCATGCCGGTGGCGCTGATCGGCACGCTGGCGGCGATCTACATGGTCGGCTTCTCGATCAACATCCTGACGCTGCTCGCGATCGTGCTGGCGACCGGCCTCGTCGTCGATGACGCGATCGTCGTGCTCGAAAATATCGTGCGCCGGCGCGCCGAAGGCATGGGGCCGCGCGCGGCCGCGGTGCTCGGCACGCGCGAGGTGTTCTTCGCGGTGATCGCCACGACGGCGACGTTGGCGGCCGTCTTCATTCCGCTCTCCTTCCTACCGGGACAGGTCGGCGGCCTGTTCCGCGAATTCGGCTTCGTGCTCGCCTTCTCGGTCGGGCTGTCGTCGATCGTGGCGCTGACGCTGTGTCCCATGCTTGCCTCGCGCATGCTGACGAAGCCGATGCTCGAAGATCACGGCGCGCTCGGTCGCTTCGGCGGCGCGCTTGCCAGTCTCTACAAATGGGCCCTGCACGCCTGTCTCAACGCGCCCTTCGTCGTCATCCTCTTCTCGGTGATCTTTGCCGGCGCGGCACTCGTCGCCTTCTCGACGGTCAAGAGCGAGTTGACGCCCGAAGAGGACCGCTCGATGGTGATGATGCGGCTGACGACGCCGCAGGGATCGAGCCTCGAATATACCCGCGACAAGATGCAGCTCGTCGAGGAATATCTGCAGCCGCTGGTCGACAGCGGTGACATCCGCAACGTCTTCTCGATCTCGGGGCAGGGCGGGTCGCTGAACAGCGGCTTCATGGTGCTGACCCTCGCCCCCTGGGGAGAACGTGACAGGACACAGACGGAGATCGTCGGCGATATCAACCAGGCAGCCTCCAGGGTGCCGGCGCTGCGCGGCAATGCCATCTCCTCCAACAGCTTGCGCATCCGCGGGGCCGGCAGTGGTCTGCAGATGGCGCTGATCGGCAATGATCACGAGGCGTTGACGGCGGCGGCCGCCAAGCTGGTGCAGGCCCTGGAGGCCACTGGGCAGTATGATACGCCGCGCTTGACCAACGAGCCCAGCCAAGCGCAGGTATCGGTGGCGATCGATCGCGAGCGCGCGTCCGATCTCGGCATCGACATAACCGGGCTCTCGACGGCGATCCAGTCACTGCTCGAAGGGCGCTCGGTGGTCGACGTCTTCGTCGACGGCGAATCCTATCCCGTGCTTCTGACCTCGACGACGCGGCCGATCGACGATCCGACCGACCTTGAGAACGTGTTCCTGAAGACCGGCGACGGCAAGATCGTGCCGATGTCGGTCATCGCCACGATGAAGGAAGGCTCGGTCGCGCCGCAGCTCAACCGCGAGCAGCAGCTGGCCTCGGTGGCAATCACCGCCGGCCTCAAGAACGGCATGTCGCTCGGCGATGCGGTCAAGCAGGTCACTGAACTTGCCGCGCCGCTACTGCCGGCGGGCTCGCGTTTGTTGCCGCTCGCCGAAGCCGCGACGCTGGAAGAGAATTCGAGCGGCATGGCGCTCACCTTCGGTTTTGCCATCGTCATCATCTTTCTGGTACTGGCGGCGCAGTTCGAAAGCGTGCTGTCCTCGCTGATCATCATGTCGACGGTGCCGCTTGGTCTTGCCTGCGCCGTCTTTGCGCTTGTTATCACCGGCTCCAGCCTCAACATCTACAGCCAGATCGGCCTGGTGCTCCTGGTCGGCGTCATGGCGAAGAACGGCATCCTGATCGTCGAATTTGCCAATCAGCTGCGCGACCGGGGCGAAGATGTGCGGTCCTCGATCGAGAAGGCCTGCGCGCTACGCCTTCGCCCTGTGATGATGACGATGATCGCCACCATCCTCGGCGGCGTGCCACTGGTCTTTGCCCATGGCGCCGGTGCCGAAGCGCGTATTGCGCTCGGCTGGGTGATCGTCGGCGGTCTTGGTTTCGCGACGCTGGTGACGTTGTTCATCACGCCGGTCGCCTATCTGCTGCTTGCCCGCTTCGCCAAGCCGCACGCCCATGAGGAGGCGCGCCTGCACGAAGAGATGTCGGTCGCCACGCGGCCGCGCGCTGCGCCCGACGACGAGCATCTACAGGCCGCCGAATAAGGCTTTCATCCGATTTCGAATGCTGCCGGACCTGCTGCATAGTTCCTTGAATCCTAATCGATTTAAGGACAAAGTTACGCGGCAATTCGAAGTGCTACAGCGTCCTTTGCGGGTCTCAGAAGACGCGCGACGCCGCAATCCGGCGGCGTTTCTCTTGGTGTATGAAACCTTGTGAAATAAGCTAAATTACTTCTGAAGTTTAGTCGTTTATTAAGCATAAACGGCAATGATTGTTACCAGCAACCAATGGTCTTCTTCGTTTCTTGGAGGCCGCAACGCGCTGGAATTCCAGCGACCCCGGACATGAGAGTCCGTGCGGACGGTTCATTTCTTGTGCAGTTTGCGTCTTGTTGTGTTTTTGGAGTTTCGTTTCGTGAGTATTTATCAGCGCGTCTCGGTGGATGCGGCGCTTCATGTGCTGCGCGATATCAACCGTAACATGGCGGTCACGCAAAACCACATCACCACCGGCATGCGTGTCGCAGAGGCCAGAGACAATTCCGTCTACTGGTCGATCGCTACCACTGCTCGAACCGACAACAAGGCGGTTTCGGCGATCCAGGATGCACTCGGTATGGCGGCGGCGACGATGGGAACGGCCTATACCGGCGTTCAGAATGTCATCGACGTCGTCTCCGAAATCAAGGCCAAGCTGGTTGCCGCGACCGAGGACGGCATCGACAAGAACAAGATCAACGACGAGATCAAACAGCTGCAGGAGCAGTTGCGCAGCGTTTCGGAATCGGCGACCTTCAATAGCGACAACTGGGTGGTCCTTACCAACGATGCGACGCCGACGCAGCCGCGCCAGATCCCGGCCTCCTTCATCCGCAACGCCGATGGCACGATCTCGGTCGGCATGTTGAGCTACCATATCGACACGACGCCGAGTGGGACCACGACCTCCAAGGACACCCGCTACTTGATCGACGATCGCGCCACCGGTTCGGGCGAATACGGCGTGTTGACATCGGCCTACTTCGCCACCGAGCTCGGCGCCTCGCAGGACTATGTGCTGATGCAGAGCAAGAACGGCACCACCACCGGGCAGGTGGTGATTTCGCTCTCGGCCGGCACGACGAAAGGACAGGTCAGCGAAATGATCAGCGTCGTCGATGCAGCGCTGACGCAGCTGACGACGGTCGGTTCGGCTTTTGGCGCGCTGGAAAAACGCATCAATCTGCAGAACGACTTCGCGACGAAACTGCATGACAACATCACCGGCGGCATTGGCCGGCTCGTCGATGCCGACATGGAGGAGGAGTCGAGCAGGCTGCGGGCGCTGCAGACGCAGCAGCAACTCGGCCTGCAATCACTGAACATCGCCAACGCAACTTACGATACCGTGCGGCAGTTGTTCCAGAATTTCTGAGGCCAGACTCTCTTGATCATAAACGCGTGACATCGAACTCCGCAGGTAGGAAGTGCTTTCCGCCGCGGAGTTTTCACAAATTCGCGTGCAGGCGCAGGGACGGCATCCACCAAAATTGGTGATAATCAGCGCATTCCGGCAACATGGCGGTGTTTCGACGTCCGAATTTGCCGTATCAGGAGAACATCTTCATTTTCTTGCCGCAATCCTTGCCATTTGCTCGCATCAGTCGAACGGAGACCGTCCTGTCAATGATCAAAAAATTCATACTTCTAGCTATTGCCACAAGCTATCTCAGCGCCTGCACGACGACCGATCCCTATACCGGTGAACAGAAGGTTTCCAATACGGCCGGCGGCGCCGCGCTTGGCGCCCTCGGGGGCGCGCTCGTCGGCGTGGCCGTCGGCGGCGGCGGCCACGGCAAGCGCAATGCGGCGCTGATCGGCGCAGGCGTCGGCGCTCTCGCCGGCGGTGCGATCGGCAATTACATGGACCAGCAGGAATCAGAGCTTCGCGCCCAACTCGAAGGCACTGGCATTTCGGTGACTCGTAACGGCGACAACATCATCCTCAACATGCCCTCGAACATCACCTTCGACGTCGATCAGGATGCGGTAAAGCCGGGCTTCTATCCGACGCTGAATTCGGTGGCGATCGTGCTGCGCAAGTTCAACCGCACGCTGATCGACGTCAACGGCCATACGGATTCGACCGGCAGCCTGCAGCATAATCAAGACCTGTCGCAGCGCCGCGCGTTGTCGGTTGCCGATTATCTCGGCGGCCAGGGCATCGACCAGCGCCGCGTCTCCGCTGTCGGTTACGGCCCGTCCCAGCCGGTCGCCTCCAATGCGAACGAGGCCGGCCGCGCACAGAACCGCCGCGTCGAGATCCAGATCGCGCCGATCACGCAGGGCTGATTTCGGCTCATATGCATTTGCAGAAAGGCCGGGTCACTCCCGGCCTTTCTCGTCAGTGCTGCATCGTCGCACCCTTGGTGATTTTGTCGACGATCTTCTTTTCGGCGCGCAAGGCGATGCCGACCACCTTGGCGTCTTCGGGCGCAAATTCTGCGAAGACGGCGCGGTTGGCTGCGTCGTGGCCGGTTGCAAACATTTCCTCGATAAAGAGCGAGCTGGTGATATCGCGCTCCAGCGCGCGGCGATGAATGGCTGATACGGTCGCCTCGTCGGCGGAGAGCACGATGATCGGCTGGATCGATAGCGGATTGTAGAGGTTGCCGGCGCGGTCCCTATAGGCTGCGCCGATAATCTCGGGATGCCGGCCGGCGATGCCTGTCATCAGGAAGGCGGTGACGTTCAGCTTCTGCCAGCCGGCAAGATTGTTTCGCAGGACGACGGCAATTTTGGTATCAAACATCGGACGGTCTTTCACCTATCTACGGCTTACGGAGTATCGAGCGCGTTGAACCAGGATTTACATCCACAGGTCTTCGAAGGTCTTGAACGTTTGTGCGCGGGCCCCTCCGGCAACGCCATCCTGGCTGCGCCGGCCTTTCCCGGCATCGAACGCATCGAGGCGCAGTTCTCAGGCAATGCCTTCGAGCCGCATCGGCACGACACCTATGCACTCGGCGTGACGCTGAAGGGGGTTCAGACCTTCCGCTATCGCGGCGAGCGGCGCTTCAGTCTGCCGGGGCAGGTGATCGTGCTGCATCCCGACGAAGAGCACGATGGCGGGGCGGGGACGGAAGATGGGCTGCAATACCGCATGCTCTATCTGGAGCCGTCGCTGCTGCTTGAATGCCTGGAGGCGGATGGGGTCGGCCTGCCATTCGTCGGCGAACCCGTGATCGGCGATCCGGCGCTGGCGGGTGTACTGCTGGCGGCTCTCGGCGAACTCGACCGCGAACTGGACGCGCTTTTCGTCGACGATTTCGTATCGCAGGTGGCAGGCGGCCTGTCCCGGCATGCGCGCCTGCCGTCGCGGCCGCTGGGCCCCGTCGCCTGGCGGCAGGCGCGGGCGGCACGGGATTATCTCGAGGCGCGCACGCGACCCGGGCAGTGAATTCCGGCGAGCTTGAGGCGGTAACGGGTCTCGACCGTTTTGCGCTGTCGCGGCATTTCCGGGCGGCCTTTGCCACCAGTCCGCATCGCTACCTGCTGATGCGGCGGCTGCAGCGAGCCCGGGCGATGATCGGCGCGGGCGAGGGGATTTCCGATGTGGCGGCGGCGACAGGCTTTGCCGACCAAAGCCATCTCAACCGCCATTTCAAAAAGGCCTACGGCATGACGCCTGGCCAGTGGGCAGCACTCGCATTCCACCCCAAGCAGGGCACTAGAGCGGGATTGTTTTATGTCCGTTCATATCCGGCTTCCTTGAAGTAGTTTTGGCACTCTTTCGGCGAGACGGTTTGAAGGGTGGCTGCCAGCGCGTCGTCGATGGCCTGTCGGGTTCGAGCCTGCGCCTTGCGCAGCTCGTGCTTGATCTTGGCGAAGAGTTTTTCGATCGGATTGAGATCGGGGGAATACTGCGGCAGGAAGAACAATCTGGCGCCGGCCTTGCGGATGGCGGCACGGATAGCGCCGGCCTTGTGCGAGCCGAGATTATCCATGACGACGATGTCGCCGGGTTTGAGCTCCGGTACCAGCACCCTCTCGACATAGATGCGAAAGCGTTCGCCATTGATCGGGCCGTCGATGATCCACGGTGCGCTGACGCGGTCGGCCCTGAGGGCTGCGACAAAAGTCATGGTATTCCAGTGGCCGAAGGGCGCATGGCCCAACAGCCGTTCGCCGCGCGGCGCCCAGCCCCTGAGCGGCGTCATATTCGTCTTCGTCCAGGTTTCGTCGATAAAGACAAGGCGAGATGGATCGATGCGATGGCGATGCTTCAGCCAGCGCGCCCGCCGGGCGGCAACATCGGGCCGCTCGCGCTCGCTGGCGACCAACGTCTTTTTTTATAACTCAGCCCTTCCTCATGCACGAAGGTCCGGACGGCGCTGTAATCCACTTTCAGGCCGCGCTCTCCGAGTTCCGCCACCAACCCGCGCAAGGTGAACGCCTGCATGTGGCAGCGATCGATCAACCAGACCCGATGTTTACCTGAGATCGCCCGTGGCTTGTGCCCGCCCATCTGGCCGGGAGCCGCGCTGCCCGTCTCACGCAAGCGCCGGACCCAGTCGATCGCGGTGCTGATGCCAATGCCGAAGCGCTTTGCCGCCGCTCGACACGACAGGCCCTCGCGCGTTACTGCGCCAACAACGCGTTCCCGAAGATCATCCGAAAAAGGTTTCGCCATCCAGACCGGCCTCCTGCACCGGCCAGAATGGTGAATCTGATTTGCACCAGAAAGGGAATCCCTGTTCCGATTCCGACTAAAACAATCCCGCTCTAGGCGGGGCTTTCCGCAAGGCCGGAACGGCGTGCGATGAAACGGGCGAGCATCGGGCCGATCATCAGGATCACCAGGAAACGGCCGGTCTGCATCGCCATCACGAAGGGCACGTCGACGTCGCTGGAGGCGGCGATGATGGCGACGGAATCGGCGCCGCCGGGGCTGGTGGCGAGATAGGCGGTCAGCGGATCTATGCCGGCGAAGACGTGAAGCCCCACAGCCATGCAGCCGCAGAGCGCCATCAGCAGCACGATGCAGGCCGATACCCTCGGCAGGGCGCGCGCCACGTGCTTGAGGATCGAGCGGGTGAAGCGCAGGCCGATGCTCCAGCCGACCAGTGCGTAGGAGATGGCGAGCAGCCACATCGGCAGCTCGATCTTCAGCAGGCCCATCCCCTGCAGCAGGGCGCCGAGAAAGAGCGGCACGATGATCGTGCCGCCCTGGAGGCGCAGGCGCCAAACGCCATAGGCACAAAAGGCCGCAAAAGCCATGGTCGCTGCAAAGGCCGGCCGGTCAATCTCGGGAAAGAGGACAAGCGGCGGCGGCTCGGCGCCGTCGGCTGCCACCCACAGACGCGAGATCACCGAGGCGCCGACGGCGACGAAGACAACGCGCAGATACTGCATGAAGGCGACGAGACGGGCATCGGCGCCATAAGCTTCCGACATGATGACCATGGCGGAGGCGCCGCCCGGCGAGGAGCCCCAGACCGCGGTCGTTCCCGGCAGCACCTGCCAGCGCGTCAGCAGCCAGCCGAGGCCGGTGGCAATGGCGATGACCGAGAAGATGAACAACAGAAAGAGCGGCGCGTCTTTCGCCATGGTGCCGAGAATATCGGGCGTGATGGTGCGCGCCATCATCAGGCCGACGAGGACCTGGCCGAATTGCAACGGCCAGAAGGGCACGCGAAGCTTTCCCTTGCCGACGGTTAGCGCCAGCGCGATTGCAGCGACCATCGGCCCTATCAGCAGCGAGGCCGGCAGGGCGAAGAGCTCGAGCAAGACGACGAGAGCCGTGGAAAGCGCGAGCAGCAGCGCCCATTTCGGCAGGCCGGCATCCCGCAGCAGGCGGCTCGCGTCGCTGAATGACATGATCCCCGTATCTTTCCTGGCCGTGCCAAGCCCTGAAGCTGAAGGTAGGGGAAGCTCCGGCATGACGAAGAGAGGCCGGCTGCAGGAGCCGCCCGGCGCGGGTCCGGTATAGGTGGGTGGCACGGCCGCGGTCAATTGCGAAATCTGGCTTCTTGGCGTCTTGGCATGCGAAACTGATTCATGCGGCCGCTTCAAGTCGTTGTTTTCATGCAGATCGTCCTCCAAAGCCACTGAACGGTTTTGAACGAGATGCACTAGAAATGCACATGGCTGACGAGAAAATCGAGCAGCGCGCGTACACGCGCCGGCAGCGGGCCACCCTGGCCCATATAGAGGGCGTAGAACTCTTCGAGATCGCCGGGATTGGCCTCCTCAAGCACCGGCACCAGGCGCCCGGCATCGATATCGGCGCGCACGGTGAAGGCGGCAAGGCGGGCAAGGCCGGCACCTGACAAAGCGAGGTGGCGCATGGCTTCGCCGTCTCCCACCTGCACGCCCGGTGTGATCGGGATCATCACCGTTTCGCCGTCCTCGCGCAGCGGCCAGCCCTCGATGGCGCGGGCATAGGAAAAGCCGATACGGCAATGACGGCGGAGATCGGCGGTCGTGTGTGGTTTGCCGTGACGCGAGAGATAATCCGGCGACGCGACGATGATCTTGCCGGTGACGCCAAGCTTGCGGGCGATCAGGCTGGAATTCTTCAAGGGGCCGGCGCGGATCGCGACATCGGCGCGCTCTTCCATCAGGTCAACTATCCTGTCGGTATGGGAAATATCCAGCGTCACGGCCGGATGATGCGCCATGAAGGCAGGTACGAGCGGCGCCAGCAGATGGTTGCCGAAGGAGCCGCTAGTGTTGATGCGGATGCGGCCTGAGGCCTGTTCGCCGGTCGAGGCCTGATGCTCGGCCTCGGTGATATCGGCAAGGATGGCGATGCTGCGCTCGTAGAAGGCGCAGCCTTCCGGCGTCAGTTGCAGCCTTCGCGTGGAGCGGTTGACGAGGCGGGCGCCGAGGCGTGTCTCTAGCCGGGCGACGAGTTTGCTGACGGCCGACGGCGTCATGCGCCGGGCCGTGGCGGCGGCCGAAAATCCACCGCGCTCGACGACACTGACGAAAACTTCCATTTCGCCGGAGCGATTGATGTCCTGACGGCTCATGATGAATTCAAGTCACAAATGTTTTGCTGGCGGGCAATCTATATCATCGAACCGCCAAGGTCTATCTCATAGGAAAGACAGGAGACAGGTCCATGGACTACAGAAATCTCGGCGCATCCGGCCTCAGAGTATCGGTCTTAAGCTTCGGCGCGGGCACATTCGGCGGCAGCGGCCCACTATTCGGCGCCTGGGGCAATACCGGTGCCGAGGAAGCGCGGCGGCTCGTCGACATCTGCCTCGAAGCCGGCGTCAATCTTTTCGACACAGCCGACGTCTATTCGGCCGGCGCTTCCGAAGAGGTGCTCGGCCAGGCGATCCGCGGCCGGCGCGACGCCGTGCTGATCTCGACGAAGACGGCGCTGCCGATGGGCGAGGGGCCGCAGGACTGGGGAACATCGCGGGCGCGGCTGATCCGCGCCACCGAGGATGCACTGCGCCGGCTCGGGACCGACTATATCGACCTTCTGCAGCTACATGCTTTCGATGCCTCGACGCCGGTCGAGGAGGTGCTGTCGACGCTCGATGGGCTCGTCGCCGCAGGCAAGATCCGCTATGTCGGCGCTTCGAATTTTGCCGGCTGGGAACTGATGAAGTCGCTTGCCGCCGCCGAGCGCCACGGCTATCCGCGTTATGTCGCCCACCAGGTCTATTATTCGCTGGCCGGGCGCGATTACGAATGGGAGCTGATGCCGCTTGGCGCCAACCAGGGTGTTGGAGCGCTGGTCTGGAGCCCGCTTGCCTGGGGACGGCTGACCGGCAAGATCCGCCGCGGCCGGCCGCTGCCTGCGGCAAGCCGTCTGCACGAGACGGCGCAATACGGCCCGCCGGTCGACGACGAAAAGCTGTTCGACATCGTCGACGTGCTCGACGCCATCGCGGGCGAGACCGGCCGGACGGTGCCGCAAATCGCTATCAACTGGCTGCTCAGCCGGCCGACGGTGTCGAGCGTCATCATCGGCGCCAGAAACGAAGAGCAACTGCGGCAGAACCTCGACGCGGTCGGCTGGAGCCTGTCGAAGGAGCAGATCGAAAGGCTCGACGCCGTCAGCGCGGTGACGGCGCCCTATCCCTATTTCCCCTATCGGCGGCAGGAGGGTTTTGCGCGGCTCAATCCGCCGATCGTCTGAGGCGCCGGGGGCGGCGGATTTGGCTATAACAAGCCGCCTACAACAAAAGGGGAATGAATTCTTCTGCCAATCTTAACTGGACAGCCGCTTTGACTTGCCGCATACCCAGCCTAACCTGCGGAACACGATCTGGTTTCCGCGGAATAGCAGGGAGATCAAAGGGATGGCGCTGAAGGACGCAAAGGCCGGCACACGCAACGAGGCGGGTATCGCCGCCGTGCTTAGCATTCTCAAGCAGAGCTTCGGCGAGCGCTTCCAGACCGGCCAGTCCTTCCGCGAACAACATGCCCATACGACCACCTATATCCCACCGCAGCTGCCGGACGGCGTGCTCTTCGCAGAGAGCGCCGAGGATGTGAAGGCGGCGGTCAGGGCTTGTGCGACCCACAAGGTGCCGGTCATCGGATTCGGCACCGGCACCTCGCTGGAGGGGCAGATCAATGCCGCCCATGGCGGTATTTCGATCGATTTCAGCCGCATGAACCGGGTGCTCGAGGTCAATCCCGAAGATCTCGACTGTACCGTCGAGCCGGGTGTGACACGCGAAGCGCTGAACATCCACCTGCGCGATACCGGTCTGTTCTTCCCGATCGATCCCGGCGCCAACGCCTCGATCGGCGGCATGGCCTCGACGCGGGCGTCCGGCACCAATGCCGTGCGCTACGGAACGATGAAGGACAATGTGCTTGCCGTCACCGCCGTCACCGCCAATGGTGAAGAGATCCGCACGGCCCGGCGCGCACGCAAATCCTCGGCGGGCTACGATCTGACGCGGCTCTTCGTCGGCGCCGAGGGCACGCTCGGAATCCTGACCTCGGTGACGTTGCGCCTGCAGGCGATCCCGCAGAAGATCGCCGGAGGGGCCTGTGCCTTTCCGAGCATCAAGGCCGCTTGCGATGCCGTCATCATGACGATCCAGATGGGCATTCCGGTGGCGCGCATCGAGCTCCTCGACACGGTGCAGATGCGGGCCTGCAATGCTTACTCCGGGCTTTCCTATGCCGAAAGCCCGACACTTTTCCTCGAATTCCACGGCACCGACGAGACGGTGCCGCTGCAATCGGCAGCTTTTGCCGAGATCGCGGCCGAATGCGGCGGCAGCGAATTCCTGTGGACCGCCAATGCCGAGGAGCGGACAAAGCTCTGGAAGGCGCGTCACGATGCCTATTGGGCCGCAAGGGCGCTGGCGCCCGGGCTTGCCGCACTTTCGACCGATGTCTGTGTTCCGATATCGAGGCTCGCCGATTGTGTGTCCGAAACGCAGGCGGATATCGAGGAGCACGGGCTGCTGGGGCCGATCGTCGGTCATGCCGGCGACGGGAACTTCCATGTGCTGCTGTTGTTCGACGACAGAAGCGTCGAAGACATCGCCATGGCTGAGAGCTTCGTGCAGCGACTCAACCAGCGGGCGCTCGACCTGGACGGGACATGCACCGGCGAACACGGGATCGGGCAAGGCAAGATGGCGTTTCTGGAACAGGAGCTTGGCGGCGCTGTGGATCTGATGCGACAGGTGAAACAGGCGCTCGACCCGGACGATATCTTCAATCCCGGCAAGATTTTCCATCATGGCTGAAAACGGAATGGTCTCATGAAGTTGGGCCTTGCCCCCGGCATGAATAGCGCTAGAACAGGATGATGTTGGGCCGGCTCAACCTGAAATCTGAATCCTGTTCTCAAATAAAGAGTTAGAGCATGATGTCGTCCGAAAACCGCTCACACTTTTCGGCATCATGCTCTAGTGTCGGCAACAGAATCCCGAATGGAGACGCTTTGCATTGGTAGGCCGGTTCCTCGTCTTTCTGGGGGGAGTGATCGTCGTAGCGCTGTTTGTGGCGCTGCTTGCGCCGCTGTTCATCGACTGGACGGATTTCCGCAAGAATTTCGAGGATCAGGCAAGCCGCATTATCGGCAAGAAAGTCACCGTCTACGGCACGGTGGATGCGCGCCTGCTGCCATTTCCATCAGTGACGCTGCATGACGTGCGCGTTGGCCAGGAGGCTGACGGCACGCCGATCGTCAAGGTCGAGCAGTTCTCGATGGATGCGGAGCTCGCACCTTTCCTGTCGGGTGAAGCGCTGATCTTCGACATGCGTATCGTCAATCCGAAGGTGCGCTTGAGATTGCTCAAGGACGGCACGCTCGACTGGATGCGCGGCAGCCGCGCGGAAATACCGGCAAGGACCGTCGTACTCGAAAACGTGCATGTCAGCGGCGGCGAGGTCGAATTCATCGACGACCAGTCGGGCCGCTTGCGTCGCATCACCGGCCTCAATGCGGAAATGTCGGCAAAGTCGCTGGCCGGTCCCTGGCGCATCGAGGGCGACGCTGCGCTCGACGGCGAACACGGCGGCTTCTCGATCTCGAGCAGTCAACCGGACGAGAAGGGCGTGCTGCGCATGCGCACCAGGCTTTCGCCGGACAAGCACCCTGTCAGCGTCGATCTGGACGGCGAATTGAAGCTCGTCGACAGCAAGCCGAACTATCAGGGCCAGCTTTCGGCCGCGATCGAAATCCGCAACAGCGCCAAGCCCGCCAACAAAAAAGAGCAGCCGCCGCGCGTCAAGGGCCGCTTCGAGCTCACCAATGAACGCATCCGCATTCCCGAATACCGGATGGAGATCGGCCCGACGGACGATCCCTATGTTATAACCGGCGAGGCGACGCTCGATACCGGCAATGCGCCGGAATTCCTGTTGACCGCTGATGGGCAGCAGATCGACGTCAACCGCATCGGCAATCAGGGCGCGGCGGGCAAGACGACACGGGATCCCGCTGTCTCGGCGCGCCAACGGCTGAATTCGCTGATCGATATCGTCCGGCAAGTGCCGATCCCGCAGGTGCCGGGCAAGGCGAGCGTCAAACTGCCGGCGATCGTCGCCGGCGATACGACGCTGCGCGACGTGCAGCTGGAGCTCGAACCGGCCGGCACCGGCTGGATGATCGACAGCGCCACCGGCATGCTGCCGGGGCGCACGCAGGTGGAAGGCAAGGGCAAGCTCCTGCTTGAGGGCGAACCTTCGTTCAATGGCCAGATCGTGGTGGCCTCCAGCCAGCCGACGGGACTTGCCTCCTGGCTTGCCGGCTCGGTCGATCCGGCCATCCGGCAATTGCGGCAGGCTGGCTTTTCCGCCAATGTCAGCCTGACGCACGAATTGCAGCGTTTCGAAAATCTCGAGATCGCCGTCGGACCGGCGACGCTGAAGGGTCGGCTGGAGCGCCAGGCGATCTCCGGCCAGACGCCGACGTTGTCGGTGGCGCTGAACGGCGATACGCTCGATCTCGACGCGCTGCAGGCGCTGAGCGGGCTCATGACCGGCCCGGATGCCGGCGATAACGTGCTCGACCACAAGATCGCCGCCCAACTCAAGGCCGATAAGTTCACGGCCTTCGGCGTCGACGCCGAGAATGTCGAGACCACCTTTACGATCGCCGATGGGGCGCTTGCCGTCGACCGGCTGTCGATCAAGAATATCGCAGGTGCCGAGCTGACGGCGACCGGCAGGGCAGAAGGCTCGCTGCTCGACTACAAGGGCGCCGGTGAGATCACTTTCAAATCGGCCGATCCCGGCGGGTTCTTCACCATGCTGCGCGAGCACCTGCCGCATCACCCGGTGCTCGATCGGCTGGTGCGCAATGCCGGCTGGTACGGCAATACGGCCCTGCGCGGCGCGCTGACGCTCGGCGGCGATGAGGGCAACGCGCTGGCCGTGACGCTTGCCGGCGTGGCGAACGGCAGCCGCGTCAATCTCGACTACCGCATGTCCGACCTCCTGGCGTTGACCGGCAACGGCACGACGAGCCTCGAGGCGACGCTCGAAAACGCCGTGCCGTCCATCCTGTTCGGTCAGGCCGGGCTCGACCCGCTGCCGGTCGATGTCGGGGCCAATGGCCGCCTGACGCTCAAGGTGAAGGCATCGGGCAACGATCCTGCCGATGCGGCGCTGAGCTTTGCGACCGACCGGACCTCGTTCATGGCCAATGGCAAGGTCGATGTCCGGCCGGAGAGCTTCATGAACGGCCAGATCGCGCTGTCGCTCGACAGCGCCGATATCGACCCCTATCTCATCATGAACGGCATCGCCCTGCCGCAGACCGGATCCGGGCTGCCGCTCGGCCTGCAAGTCAATGCAGCCGTCGATAGCGACAAGATCGTCCTTTCGGATCTTAAGGGGCATGCGGCCGACAACGAATTTTCAGGTGCGCTGACCCTCGACCGGAAGGCTGCGAAGACGACAGCGAGCGGCGGCCTGACGCTCTCAAAGGCCGATGCCGGCTGGCTCGGCGAGGCGGTATTCGGCCAGATCGTCGATCCCGCCAACGGACAGCTGACGACGGCGCCGCTGGGGCTGCCCGTCTTCAAGGATCTCGACGTCAACGTAAAGCTGACGGCCAAGCAGTTCTGGCCGGGCCTGCCGGAAACGGCGGTGTCGGACTTCACCAGCAACGTCGCCTACAAGGGCGACGAGCTGCAGCTCAACGACATGGCCGGCAACTGGGACGGCGGAAAGCTTTCCGGCAATCTGTTCTTCACCAATGCCAACGGCACCGGCTTCCTGCAGACGAAGCTTGCGCTTGCCGATTCCGATCTTTCCGGCGTCGTCTGGCTGCGCGACGGCGCGCCGATCGCCAACGGCAAGTTCGGATTGTCGCTGTCGATGGAGGCCTCGGGCAAGACGATCGGCGAGATCGCCAGCTCGCTCAATGGTTCCGGCGAACTGAGGCTCGGCGATACCAGCATACGCGGGCTGAACCTTGCCATCCTTCCGCCGCTGCTTGCCGCGACCGATACGATGCAGGAGCAGATCAATGCCGGCAAGGTGCATCCGATCATCGAAACACTGCTCAGCAACGGCGAGGCGAAGCTGCCGCCGCTCGGCGTTCCCTTCAACATCACCGACGGGACGCTGAGGGTGCAGAATGTCACCGTCGCCAACGATCTCGCCCGCATCACCGCCGATGCGCAGATCGCGCTGCCGGAAAAGCGGGTCAGCGCGACGCTAGGTGTCGGGTTCAATCCGGGAACCGAAGCGCTTTCCGGCGCCGAGCCGGCGCTCAAGCTGAATTTTTCCGGCATGCTGCCGTCGCCCGGCAAGACGATGGATGTGACCGATATCACCAGCTACCTGTCGCTGCGCGCCTTCGAGCGCGAGCGCCGGCGGGTCGAGCGGCTGCAGGCGATCGTGCTCGAAAAACAGCGGCTGCGTCGCGAGGTGGCGCTCTATCGGTTCAACGACGCCGAGCGCATCAAGGCGGCCGAGATCGAGCAACAACGGCAGGCGGAGGAAGAGCGGCTGCGTGCATTGGCGCAGGAGGCGGCCGCACGTGTTGCGGCTGAAGCGAAGGAGAAGGCGGATGCGCAGGCAAGGGCCGCAGCCGAGGCAGCGCGTCGGGGCGAGCAGTCGCAGCCCGGCCAGCTCAATTTCGATCAGGTGCCCGGCGTTCAGGCGCAATAAAGCGTGTCATAGCCACGGCTGCTCTTTTCTCGGCGAGTTGCCTTGTTCTCTCCGGCGCGGCCGGTTGATCGGCCGTTACGACGATCACGTTGACGTGACGGCGTAACAAACCGCCCCCTCACAGCGAAATCAAACATATCGGGTTGGGTGGTTCCAACATCGAAGCCGTTTGAAAAGGGAGCGCCAACATGAACCAGCGGGGAAAGATCACTGCAACGATCGCATCAACTCTTGCTGCCGTCACGACCACGATGCCGGTATTTGCCGCCGATCGATCACCGACGGTTGTCGAGCTGTTCACCAGTCAGGGCTGCTCGTCTTGCCCACCGGCCAACGCCAATCTCATCAAGATCAGCAGCCGCCCGGACGTGCTGGCGCTGAGCTTTTCGGTGACCTATTGGGATTATCTCGGGTGGAAGGACACCTACGGGAAACCGGAATATACGCAACGGCAGGTCGATTACGAGCCGGCGCTGCGGCAAGCTGGTCCCTTCACGCCGCAAATGGTGGTGAACGGCACGACAACCACAGTCGGCAACCGTCTTTCCGACGTCGAGGCGCTACTATCCCAGGCGCGACCGCCCAAAGGGCCGAGCCTCGCACTTGATCATGATCGCATCGAGATTGGCGGAACCTCCAATGTCGCGAACGCGGCCGACGTCTGGCTCGTTCGTTATGATCCGCGCATCGAATCCGTTCCGGTGGCGCGTGGCGAGAATGAGGGCAACACCCTGCCGCATACCCATGTCGTGCGTCGTCTCGATCGCTTGGGAATATGGAATGGATCGAAGGCTTCCTTTCCCCTTCCTCTGCCTGAATCAGGGCTGAAAACCGCCATCCTGGTGCAGGCGCCGAACGGAGGTCCCATCCTGTCGGCGATCACGGACTGAGCTTTGCAACGACACCCTCAATGACGCGCGGCCACGTTGCGCGTCACCTTGCCTGAATTGCGGCCTTCAGCCACGAGAGCACATGCAGCCGCAGCGCCGAGGAGAGGTTGCTGTCCGTAGGGCGGTGGTCGTCGATTTCGGAAATCAGGGCAGCGAGCGGGATCGAACGGCTTGCGGCGATCGTCTTCAGTTCGGCCCAGAATTCATCTTCGAGCGAGAAGCTGGTGCGATGGCCGTGCAGTGTCGCCGAATGCTTACGGATCACGACGGGCTGTTTCAGATCTTGGTTGGGGTTTAGAGATCGATTCAAGGCGATCGCTCAAGTGGCTGATCGCAGAATCCATTCCGGCTCTTAAAGCTTTGCGTGAAGCCGTCATGCGCCGTCGTCATCGGTTTCGATCCGGCCGTCGCGATGGGCCTTGTCGGCCTTGTCGTTCAAGCTGCGGGTCAGTTGTTTCTCGGCCTTGGTTCGGCCGAAGGAGATGCGGTTCTGCTCGGCCTGCCTCTCCTTTTCGGAGCGGGCCTGCTTCTTGCGGAACTGGCGCAGGTTGACGATTTCGGCACTCATGGCCCTCGATTCCTATGAAAAAGGGAGGCAGAGCCTCCCTTTCAAATCACTGCTTCTTGCGGAAGGAGTCGAGTGAGACGACGGAGCCCGGTTTTTTCTCCTCGCCGTCGGCGGGTTTTGCGCCCGCGACGTCGTCGGGCTTTCCGGCCGCATCCACCGGATAGGCGGTGATTTCGCCGGACGGCAATTCCTCGCCATCGGCGAGAGGCACGTCGAATTCGAGCTCGAAGTTGACGGAGGGATCGTAGAAACCGCGGATCGCATTGAATGGGATGACCAGTTTTTCCGGAACGTCCGAGAAGGAAAGGCCGATCTCGAAATGCGTCTCAGTGATCTTCATATCCCAGAACTGGTGCTGGATGACGATGGTCATCTGCTCGGGGTATTTCGACTTCAGATGCTGGGAGATGCGCACGCCGGTCGCGCCAGTGAGGAAGGTGATGAAAAAGTGGTGATCACCGGGCAGGCGGCCCGTGGCTGCAACTTCCGCCAAAACCTTGCGGATGACGCCGCGAAGTGCATCCTGTGCCAGAATGTCGTAGCGGATATGATCCTGCCCCATGCTTTTCCTGTCTTTCGTCGGTTCGGAGTCTTTTCACAAGGTTGTATGCCACGTCCGGGCGCCTTGGGAAAGACCGGAGCCGAGTCACGTTTTTAAGCAGCATACATGATTTCGGCGGCAGGGAGAAGGTGAAGGCTTCTGTTGCCAGGTGCCTTCGGACCCCGCCTAGAGGTGCGAACCACTAGGACTTTGATTGAAGTGTCACACCGCGATTAAGCAGCGAGACGAGCTTCCGCATAGTTGTCGTTTGCAACTACAATTTTAGCCCGATAACGGCGGTACAATGCCGAGCAAAAAGACGATCTTTACACCCTTGTCGATCCTGTTTCGCCCCCATCAAAAGCCGGCCTTTAAGACCGCCGGTTTTTGGTGGAGGCGCCGGGTACCGCCCCCGGGTCCAATAGGTTTATTACACCGCTCATTTATCGCCATAGCCGGCCCGAAAGCCGGCAGGGGTCATATAGTGGTTTCCTCAGCCCATGGAAAGGGCAAACGTCATAAAAGCGTTATGCGATCCATCAGAAACTTTGGGAAAATGCCCGCCGGAGATTGGTTTCCCGGTTCCGAAGGCTTAAATTAGCCGAAACGGAATCAGCGCGACATGAAGCAATATCTCGATCTCTTGAATCATGTGATGGAAAAGGGCTCCGACCGGGGCGACCGCACCGGCACCGGCACACGCTCGGTCTTCGGCTATCAGATGCGCTTCGACCTCGAAGAGGGCTTCCCCGTCCTCACCACGAAGAAGCTGCATCTGCGCTCGATCATCCACGAGCTTCTCTGGTTCCTGAAGGGCGAGACGAACATCCGCTATCTCAAGGAGAACGGCGTTTCGATCTGGGACGAATGGGCCGACGAAAACGGCGATCTCGGGCCGGTTTACGGCGCCCAGTGGCGCTCCTGGCCAGCGCCCGGCGGCGGCCATATCGACCAGATCGCCAATCTGATCAAAGGCATTGTCAACAATCCGAATTCGCGCCGCCACATCGTTTCGGCCTGGAATCCGGCCGAAGTGGACGAAATGGCGCTACCGCCCTGCCATTGCCTGTTCCAGTTCTATGTGGCTGACGGCAAGCTTTCCTGCCAACTCTACCAGCGCTCGGCCGATATCTTCCTCGGCGTGCCCTTCAACATCGCCTCCTATGCGCTGCTGACGATGATGGTGGCTCAGGTGACCGGGCTGAGGTCCGGCGATTTCGTCCACACGCTCGGCGACGCCCATCTCTATCACAACCATTTCGACCAGGCGAAGCTGCAGCTGGCGCGCCGGCCGAAACCGCTGCCGTTCATGCGCATCAATGCTGATGTGAAGGATATTTTCGGTTTCAACTTCGACGATTTCGAGCTGATCGGCTACGAGGCCGATGCCAGCATCAAGGCGCCGATCGCCGTCTGATCCGGGATATTTCATGGCTGACATCCGCAGGACCATTATCGCCGCCGTCGCCCGGAACGGCATTATCGGCCGCGATGGCGACATGCCGTGGCGGCTTTCCAGCGATCTCAAGCGCTTCAAGGCGCTGACATTGGGCAAGCCTGTGGTGATGGGCCGCAAGACCTACGATTCGATCGGCAAGCCGCTGCCGGGACGGCCGAACGTCGTCATCTCGCGGCAGGCGGCGATAGACCATGCTGATGTCAGCATGACACATTCGCTGCCCGAGGCGATAAAGGCGGCCGAAAGGCTGGCGCTCGAAACCGGCGTCGACGAGATCTGCATTCTCGGCGGTGGGCAGGTTTATGCCCAGGCGATCGGTCTTGCCGACCGGATGTGCATCACGCATGTCGAGGCCAATCTTGACGGAGACGCGTCGTTTCCCGCGATCGATCCCGACATCTGGCAGGCAGGGGAGGCGATCGCGGTTCCGGCCAGCGAAAAGGACAGCTATCCCACGCGTTTCGTCGTCTACGAACGCCGGCAGGCCTGAAAATGAACTATTTTCCAATTAAATTGACCAAGTTTCTCACGCTGCGTTGAAAGCCGATGCGGCGATACCTATAACGGTCACCAACGCGTCCGCCGGTCAGCCCCCACGGTTTCGGATGCGTGGAGACTTAACGAACAACGAGGTTTTGATGCCCTGGAGCAATCAGAATGGCGGCGGCGGCCCTTGGGGCGGCGGCGGCGGTAATAATCAGGGACCATGGGGACAGGGGCCGAACCGGCCGCGCGGTGGCGGCAAGGGCGGACCGCCCGATCTGGAAGATATCATCCGGCGCGGCCAGGACCAACTGCGCAACATCATTCCCGGCGGCTTCAACGGCGGCGTGGCGGTGATCGTCGCGGCGATCGTCGCCGTCTTTTGGCTGATCCAGTGCATCTACGTCGTGCAGCCGGACGAACGCGGCGTCGAGCTGCGGTTCGGCAAGCCGAAGGAAGAGATTTCGATGCCGGGCCTGCATTTCCACCTGTGGCCGATGGAAACCGTGGAGACGGTCAAGGTGACCGTGCAGCAGCTGAACATCGGGGCGACTTCGGCATCGTCTTCGAATGGCCTGATGCTGTCCAGCGACAAGAGCGTCATTAACGTGCAGTTCGCCGTCTTTTACACGGTGAGTGACCCGAAGGCCTATCTCTTCAATGTCGAAAATCCGGCAGAGACCCTGCAGCAGGTTTCCGACAGTGCCATGCGTGAAATCGTCGGCCGGCGTCCGGCGCAGGACGCCTTCCGCAGCAATCGCCAGCCGATCGAAGTGGATGTGCTCAATATCCTGCAGGACACGATGAACCGCTATGGCGCAGGCGTGACCGTAACCGGAGTGACGATCCAGAACGTGGCGCCGCCGCGCGAAGTCGCCGATGCCTTCGAAGAAGTGCAGCGTGCCGGCCGTGACCGTGACAGCACGATCGAAGAGGCCAACCGCTACACGAACCAGAAGCTCGGCCAGGCGCGAGGCGATGCGGCGCGAATCCGTGAAGATGCCGCCGCCTACAAGGACCGTGTCGTGAAGGAGGCGGAAGGTGAAGCGCAGCGTTTCACTGCGATCAACGACGAATATTCCAAGGCGCCCGACGTGACCCGCAAGCGGTTGTACCTCGAAACGATGGAGCAGGTGCTGAAGAATTCCAGGAAGGTCATCATCGACGAGAAGCAGGGTGTCCTGCCCTATCTGCCGCTCAATGAGCTCGGCAAGCCGGCGCAGCAGGGAGGTTGAGTCATGACATCGAACAGACTTCCCATCGTTTTCCTCATCCTTGCCATCGTGCTGGTCGGGCTCTATTCGTCCATCTTCGTGGTGAATGCGCGCGAGCAGGCCATCGTCGTCCGTTTCGGCCAGATCCAGACGGTCAAGACCGAGCCTGGCATTTACTTCAAGCTGCCCTTCGGCTTCATGGACGCCGACCGGGTTCAGCTGGTCGAAAAGCAGGCGCTGCGGCTCGATCTCGACAATATCCGCGTTCAGGTCCAGGACGGCCAGACCTTCGATGTCGATGCCTTCGTGATCTATAACATCTCGGATGTTCGCCGCTTCCGCGAAACGGTATCGGGCGATCGCGAAGCCGCGGAAGCGCGGTTGAGAGCGCAGCTCGATTCATCGCTTCGCCGCGTCTACGGTCTGCGTGACTACAATGCGGCGCTCTCGGAAGAGCGTGTCGCGATGATGCTGGAGATTCGCGACGATCTGCGCACCGATGCCGAAAATCTCGGGCTGCATATAGACGACGTTCGCATCCGCCGCACCGACCTTTCGCCGGAGGTCGCGCCGAACACCTATAATGCCATGCGTTCGGAACGCCTCGCCGAGGCGGAGCGTATCCGTGCGGAGGGCAATGAGGAAGGCCAGCGGCGCCGGGCCATCGCCGACCGTCAGGTCGTCGAGCTCACCGCAGGCGCGCAGCGCGATGCGGAAATCCTTCGAGGCCAGGGCGATGCGGACCGCAACCGCGTCTTCGCCGAAGTCTTCAGCAAGGATCCAGCCTTCTTCGAGTTCTATCGCTCGATGGCGGCTTATTCCTCTGCCCTCTCGTCGCAGGACACGACGCTGGTGCTGTCGCCGAATTCGGAATTCTTCCGCTATTTCGACAATGCCGCCGGCAGTTTGCAGCCGCCGGCAAATCCTGCCGCACCGGCTGCGGTAACTCCCGGCGCGGCTGCTCCCGCAGCTCCCACCCAGCCGGCGAACTAACGGCAAGGGATGTCATTCGCATCCCGACGATCATGGAAGGGCTGGCCCGAGTGCCGGCCCTTTTTTCGTGGAATGGTCGAGATAATTTGGCTTTTGCGAGGCCACGTCACATTGCACGGGGATTTCGCGAAAAGGTGATTTCGCCCTCCATCATTCCGCCTTATGCTGGTGCTCAATGTGCGCATGTACCCCCTATGAGGAAGCTTGATGGCCCCCACGATTCGCTCGCCCTTCAGACGAACGCTCGCGCTTATGGCCAGCGCTGCAATTCTTGCGCATGCCGGCATGAACGGGGTCGCGTACGCCCAAACCGCACCTCAGACGACCACACCCGGGGTTACGACACCCGCTCCGGCTGCTCCTGAAACGACCGCTCCTACACCCACACCGCCGGCCGCGGCTGCTCCCGCACCGCAGCAGGCCGCCCCGATCCAGGCCGTCGTGCCCAACAGCGGTCCGGCTTCGGTCGCCGACCTCGCAGAGGGGCTGCTCGATGCCGTGGTCAACATCTCGACCTCGCAAAATGTGAAGGACGACGAGGGTGCAGGCCCGGCGCCGCGCGCGCCCGACGGCTCACCTTTCCAGGAATTCTTCAACGATTTCTTCAATAAGCAGCAGGGCAACAAGGGCGGCAACCACAATGTCAGTTCGCTTGGCTCAGGCTTTGTCATCGATCCAGCCGGCTATATCGTCACCAACAATCACGTGATCGAGGGTGCCGACGATATCGAGATCAATTTCGCCAATGGTACGAAGCTCAAGGCGAAGCTGATCGGCACCGATACGAAGACCGATCTTTCGGTGCTGAAGGTCGAGCCGAAGACGCCGTTGAAATCGGTGAAATTCGGCGATTCCAGCACGATGCGTATCGGCGACTGGGTGATGGCGATCGGCAATCCGTTCGGCTTCGGCGGTTCGGTGACGGTCGGCATCATTTCCGGGCGTGGCCGCAACATCAATGCCGGTCCCTATGACAACTTCATCCAGACGGATGCGGCGATCAACAAGGGCAATTCCGGCGGTCCGCTTTTCAACATGAAGGGTGAAGTGATCGGCATCAATACGGCGATCATTTCGCCGAGCGGCGGCTCGATCGGCATCGGCTTCTCGGTGCCATCGGAGCTTGCTTCCGGCGTCGTCGACCAGCTACGCGAATATGGCGAGACGCGGCGCGGCTGGCTCGGCGTGCGTATCCAGCCGGTGACCGACGATATCGCCGACAGCCTGGGGCTCGACACAGCAAAGGGCGCGCTGGTCGCCGGCGTCATCAAGGGTGGCCCCGTCGACGACGGCTCGATCAAGGCGGGTGACGTCATTTTGAAATTCGACGGCAAGACTGTCAGCGAAATGCGCGATCTGCCGCGTGTCGTGGCGGAAAGCACGGTCGGCAAGGAAGTCGACGTGGTGGTGCTGCGCGACGGGAAGGAGCAGACCGTCAAAGTGAAACTCGGCCGGCTCGAGGACAGCGATCAGGCGGCGACATCCGACGATTCAGCGCCCGACGGCTCGCAGGATAACGGCGTGATCACCCCGGATCCCGGTGAGAACAACGACATGGACCAACCTGACACCGGCGATCAGGCCCAACCAGCGCCGGGTGCGCCCGACCAGCATAAGCGCCAGGTGTCGCCGGATGCGGCAACGCCGAAGAACGTGCTCGGGCTGTCGCTGTCGCTGTTGAGCGCCGAGACGCGCAAGGCCTTCGGCATCGCCGAGAGCGTCGACGGCGTCGTCGTGACAGAGGTGACGCCCGGCTCCGCTTCCGCCGAAAAGGGGCTGAAGCCCGGCGATGTGATCGTCGAGGTGGCGCAGGAGTTCATGAAGTCACCGGATGCGGTCGCCGCCAAGGTGCATGCGCTGAAACAGGAAGGCCGCCGCAATGCCCAGCTGATGATCGCATCGGCGAATGGCGATCTGCGGTTCGTGGCGGTGCCGATGGAGTAAGGAAAAAAGGAGCGGTCAGCCGCTCCTTTTTTGATCCTTAGCGACGTGAGTGCGCAACGCGGCGTTGATGTCCGTCTGGTAGCCACGGCCGCCCGCATGGCTCTTGAACCAGTCTAGGATATCGGCATCCAGACGGATGGTAACCGATTGCTTCAGCGGCCGGTACAAATCGCCCTTGCGAGCTAGGCGCCACTGTTCATCGGTGATCTCAGGAATGTCGCCGGTGTCGATATCCTCGTCGGGAAGCTTCTCCAGTGCCCGAAGTTCGGCGAGCTGCGCGTCAGTCAAAGGTCGATTGCTCATATCGTCTTCTTTCGTGAGATGTCGCCTTTCGAGCGCTGATCACTCGAACGGTCTCTTCATCCTCGGCACCGAAGATGACATGGACGGCGACCAGTACAGTCACAAAACCCACGGCGCCGATCGCCAGCCATCTTTGTTCGCCGTCATGGGCCGCGTCTGGAATGAGAAGATACTGCGGATCATCCCAGATCAAGCACGCCGTCTCGAAGGAGACGCCATGCTTGGCCTTGTTGATTCGGTTTTTCTCGTCGTTCCATTGAAACCGCGGCATGTCATATCCAATAAAATTGTACGTACAAATTTGTAAAACATCAAGAGGCTATCGGGAAAACAAATTCGGTCTTCCGGTAGCCCTGGATGTAGAGCAGGGCGGTCAGGTCGCCGTGGTTGATTTGAATCCGCGCTTGAGCAGCGACGGTGGGCTTGGCGTGGAGGGCAACGCCGGAGCCGGCCAGTTGCAGCATGCCGAGATCGTTGGCGCCGTCGCCGACGGCGATCGCTTCTTCCGGCGAAATGCCGAGGCGGGCCGAAATCTCATTCAGCGCATCGACTTTCGCCTGCTTGCCGAAGATCGGTTCGGCGACGAAGCCGGAGAGAATGCCGCCGTCTTCGAGCAGCGTGTTGGCGCGGTTCTCGTCGAAACCGAGGGTGGCGGCGATGCGGCTGGTGAAAACGGTGAAACCGCCGGAGACAAGCGCGGTGTAAAGGCCTTTCGACTTCATGGTGGCGATCAGTTCCGGGCCGCCCGGGGTGAGCGTGATGCGCTTGGCGATCACCTCGTCGACGACGGATATCGGCAGGCCCTTCAGCAGAGCGACACGCTCACGCAGGGCAGGCTCGAAGGCGATCTCGCCGTTCATGGCGCGGGCGGTAATGATCGCGACCTTCTCCTTCAGACCGACTTCGGCGGCGAGTTCGTCGATGCATTCCTGGCCGATCATCGTCGAATCCATGTCGGCGATCAGCAGCTTCTTGCGGCGGGTCTCCTGCTCCTGGATGACGAGGTCGATGGGCGCGCTTGATATGACGGCAAGGATATTGGCCTCGGCCGCTTGCATGTCCGTGCCGTCACGCAGCGCGATATCGCAGGCGATGCCGTCGGCCAGCCAGTAGAGACCGGAAGCGTTCACGGCCTTGGCCGCCTGCTCGGCGATTTCGGGTGTCAGCACGGGATTTGACGGATTGGCAACAAGCGTGGCAACGAGGGCCATGATGGAAAACCTTCTGAGCTCAGTGAACGCGATCCTGATAACCGGGCCGACCGCCAGCGGCAAGTCCGCGCTCGCCGTCGAATTGGCCAGGCGCCATGACGGCGCGGTTGTCAACGCCGACAGCATGCAGGTCTACGACACGCTGCAGGTGCTGACCGCGCGGCCGTCGGAGGAGGAGATGCAGGGTGTGCCGCATCATCTGTACGGCCACGTGCCGGCAGGTGCGACCTATTCCACAGGCGCCTGGCTGCGCGATGTCGCAGCACTGCTGCCGGTGCTGAGGACCACGGGGCGGCTGCCGGTCTTCGTCGGCGGCACCGGGCTTTATTTCAAGGCACTAACCGGCGGCCTCTCCGATATGCCCGAGATACCCGAGGCGCTGCGGGACGAACTCAGGACGCGGCTGTTGCAGGAGGGACCGGACGGGCTGTATGCGGAGCTCGCCGAAGCCGATCCCGCTATGGCGGCAAGCCTCAACCGACAGGACGGGCAGCGCATCGTCCGGGCGCTCGAAGTGATGAAGGCGACAGGACGGTCGATCGCCGATTTCCAGGGGCGGTCGGGGCCGGAGGTCATCGACGCGGCTGAGGCCCGCAAGATCGTCGTGCTGCCGGACAGGGCAGTGCTGCATCAGCGCATCAACAAGCGTTTCGAGAAGATGCTGCAGCAAGGCGCAGAAGAAGAGGTGAGGGCGCTGCTCGCGCTCGGCCTGCCGGCCGATGCGCCTGTGATGAAAGCAATCGGCGTGTCGCAGATTGCGGCGATGGTCAGGGGCGAGATGACGCGCGAGGAGGTGCTGGAGAAGGGGGCTGCGGCGACGCGGCAATATGCCAAGCGGCAGATGACATGGTTTCGCAACCAAATGGACGATAGCTGGGAGCGGCTGACAGTTTAGGTTTCAGTTTGTTGCGGGCCTCCTGCTTGAGACATCTGCTGGCTCAGCAGATTGACGAGTCCGCCAATCGCCGCCTGCAGCTGTTCCGGCAGAAATCCGCCGAAGCCCAGCATCAGGCCGGGGCGCGCCGGCCGCGTGGCATACATCGGGGAGATCGCACGCACGGCGAGGCCGGAAGACAGGGCGCGGGCTGCGAGTTGCACGTCGTCGACCTCCTCGGGCAGCCACAGAAGAATATGCATGCCCTGGTCGCTCTCCTGGACGCGGCACCCCTCAGGCAAGGCCCGATCGAGCGCCGAGAGCAGAACAGCGCGGCGTTCGGCATAGAGGCCGCGGATGCGCCGGATATGCGCTTCGAAATAGCCTTCCCGCATATAAGCCGCCAGAACGTGCTGTTCGCCGGTCGGCGAATGCCGGTCGAGAATAGCTCGGGCGCCGGCAAAGGCTTCTGCGAGCGGAGAAGGGGCGATGACGTAGCCGAGGCGCAGGGAAGGAAAGAGCACCTTGCTGAAGGTGCCGAGATAGATGACGCGTGACGGACGCAATCCCTGCATCGAGGGAAATGGGTGTCCGGCATAACGCAGCTCACTGTCGTAGTCGTCCTCGACGATCCAGGCGCGATTTTGATCGGCCCAGGCGATCAAGGCATTGCGCCGCGCCATGCTGAGCGGCATCCCGATCGGATATTGGTGCGAAGGGGTGACGAATGCGGCGCGGGCCTGCGGACATAGTTCGAGGCCGCGTTCCACGTTCATTCCCTGTGCATCGACCGGCAGGCGGTGCATCCGTACGCCGAGATCGTCGAGCACTGCCGTCAAGCCGGGATAGGCCGGGTCCTCGGCCCATACCGGATCGTCGCGCGAGAGAAGGACCCGGCCCGCCATATAGAGGCCTTGCTGGGTGCCTGACGTGACGATGACCTGTTCCGGCTCGCAATGAACGGCCCGCGCGCGCCGGACGTGGTCGGCAATGGCAAGCCTGAGTTCGAGCAAGCCCATAGGATCGTGATAACCCGAGGGTGCGGCCTGTCGCGACGCGCGCACGCGGTTGCCGAGACGGCGCCAGTTGTCGTCGGGCGCAATACCGCAAGCCGGGACGGCGATGGCAAAGGGAACGGGCGGGTGCGGGGTGAGCGCACGGGCGATGGCGATCAGCCGGGCAGCCTGGGAAGGCAAGTCGACAGCATCCGCGATTGATGGCACTGCCGGCGCGGGCGGGAGCGCCGGCGTTGCGTCCATCAGATGAGCGGCAATACGAGTTCCGGATCCGACCCGCGCTTCGAGATAGCCTTCGGCGGTCAGCTGATCGAACACCTCGACGACAGTGCCGCGCGCGATCTTCAGCGAAGCCGCAAGACTCCGCGTCGAAGGAAGGCGTTCGCCTGGCCTCAGCTCACCGCAGGCGATTGCATTCCGCAAGGCCTGGGCAAGCTGACGGCTGACATTGGCCATTCGATCGATCGCGTTGAGCGATGGGATTTCGATGGTGCTGCGCCGTTTGGACATTTCAAAATGGTCCATAAAAATTATTCAAAATGGAGCTTCATGGTGGACCAATTTTAAAAGAAAAGGAAGCGGATTGGCGACTTCCCGAGGGCGTATTTTTCGTCTTCGGCGTGGTGCCGTGCGCGAGCGCAAACTTCTGGAAAATAACGCAAATGCAGGATCTTCTCGTCGTCTACATTGCCTACGCAATCGCTGCGGGCAGTCCCGGACCAAGCAACATGGCCATCATGAATATGGCGATGCGGCAAGGGCGTCGACCCGCGCTCGCCCTTGCCGCCGGGGTTATAACGATGTCGACATGCTGGGGGCTGGTCGCGGTCACCGGCATCTCGACACTTCTGGTCCGCTATGCTCATGCCCTGTTGCTTCTCAAGATCGGAGGCGGGTTGTACCTTCTCTGGCTCGCCTGGAGGGCGGCCCGCTCGGCCGCCGTCCCTGATAGACCGGCAAGCGAGGTCGTTCGACCCGCCGCGCAACTCGGCACACTCTATCGTCGCGGCGTTCTGATGCATCTCGGCAATCCGAAGGCGGTTCTGGCCTGGGTGGCGATCATGTCGCTCGGCCTGAAGCCCGGCGCTTCGCCGGAGATGGCCGTCACGGCTTTCGGTGGGTGCGTGCTGCTCGGGATCTCGATATTTGCCGGCTATGCCGTGCTCTTCTCGACGGCGCCGATGGTGCGCGGTTACGCCCGTGCGCGGCGGTGGATCGAAGGCAGCCTCGCCGTCTTCTTCGCGGGCGCCGGATCGCGCCTGCTGTTCTCACATTGACCGGATTTCAGGATCGCATCATGTCTGTCGCCTCTCCGTTTCATGGCCTTTCGGCTTTTCCGCCAACGCCCGCCGATAGGGATGGCCGGGTCGACACCGAAGCTCTCTGCCGACTGCTGGAACAACTGTGCGATACAGGCGTCGCTTCGATAGGCCTTCTCGGCAGCACCGGGATCTACGCCTTTCTCACATGCGAGGAGCGACGGCGAGCCGTCGAGGCCGCGGTCGAGTGCGTTCGCGGTCGTGTTCCCCTCGTCGTCGGTGTCGGTGCTTTGAGGACAGACCACGCCCGGAGCCTTGCGAGGGATGCCGAGGCCGCTGGTGCAGATGCGCTTCTGCTTGCGCCGGTGTCCTACACGCCGCTTACTCACGACGAAGCCTACGAGCATTTCCTTGCGGTCACCGAGGTGGCGAAGCTGCCGCTTTGCATCTACAATAATCCCGGGACGACCCACTTCACCTTCAGCCGAGACCTTCTGCAGCGCCTGTCTGACATCGAGACGATCAGGGCGGTGAAGATGCCTCTGCCAGTTGACGGCGATTTCGAAGGCGAACTGGCGACACTGCGTGAGAAGACTAAGCTTGCGATCGGCTACAGCGGCGACTGGGGCGCTGCCGAAGCGCTGCTTTCAGGTGCCGACGCCTGGTACAGCGTTATCGGCGGAGTGCTTCCGCGCGTCGCCCTTGCCCTGACCAGGGCCGCGATTGCGGGCGAGGGCGGCGAAGCGCGTCGGCTCGATGCTCTTCTCGAGCCGCTCTGGCAAACGTTCAAGGCGTTCGGAAGCCTTCGTGTGGTCTACACGCTGGTCGACCTTCTTTCACTCACCGGGGCAGAGCTCCCACGCCCTCTGTTGCCGCTCGGGCCGATGGACCGGCAACGGGTGCTCGAGGCCGTCGAGCCACTGATCGCCCTGGAGAGCGAGCTGAAACCTCAATCCTTGTTGTAGAGACTGCTCAGCGGTTTTTTCAGAATGCTTTCGCGCAGCGATGTGCCGGGCTCCCGGCGGGAGACTGCGGGCTGATCCGCCGGCGGTGCCGGCCGGGCAAAGACCGGCTCATCGCGGCGCATCTCACGGCGGAGCGCGTCTAGCCTGGGATCGATCGCGGGTGACGTGGCGGGGTCCAGCCGCGGCGTTTGCGGCAGCAGTTCGCGGCGGTAGGATTCGAGCGGTGCGGAGGCGGGCGGCGCGGAGGCGGGCGGCGCGGCGGAAGAGACAGGAGGCGTGTATTGCTTCGCGTCGAGATCCTCGTCGGTTGGATCAGCGTCGTCGAAGTCTGCCGCGGACGCGGCATAGCTCTGCTGGAAATTCGAAATGTCGGGTCCGACGGTCACGGCCCGCATGCGGGTGACGATCTTGCGCAGATCGACCGTATCCGGATCTTCCTCGCTGTTCTTGCTGTTGGCGCTGCTCGCCTTCGGCAGGAGCTTTTCGTCGACGCGGGAAAAGCGCATGCGCATCGGCACGCTGATCGCCTCGCCGAAGGCGATCGCTTCGCCGTTGCCGATCGAGGAGATGAAGCTCGTCGTCGAGATCGACGAATTCGGAATGGCCGAGCGGATGATTTCCTGGTCTCGGTCGTTGGCAAGGCGCATGGCAAAGAGCGTCGAACATTGCGACAGGATCGTCTGATCGAGCTCGCCCGGCCGCTGGGTGATGATGCCGAGCGAGACGCCGTATTTGCGGCCTTCCTTGGCGATGCGGGCGATCGCCTGGCGGGTCGGCACGAAGCCGAGGCTTGGATCGGAGGGGATATAGCGGTGCGCTTCCTCGCAGACGACGAGCATGTGGATCGCGCCGTCGCTCCACAGCGCCACCTCGAAGGCCATGCGGCAGAGTACGGAGGCGACAGAATTGACGACCTCGGAGGGGATGCCGGCAAGCTGGAAAGTGCAGATCGGCCGGTTCTCGCCGGGGATGCGGAAGATCTGCGCGATGGTTTCGGTGATCGTGTCGCTGATCGTGTTGTTGGAGAACATGAAGTGATACCGCGGATCGTTGATCGCAGCGATGAGACGCATCTTCAGCGACCGCAGGAAGGGCTTTTCCGAGCGGCCTTCCAGGCGGCCGATGCGCTCGTCGATCAGCGCCAGCAGATCGGCCATGCGGTAGGGAACCGGCGTGTCGGCAGTGATCGAGCTCTTTTCCGTCGTGCGGCGCACCAGCGAGTTGTCGCTGCCGCGGAACGCACGCTTGGCCTCCGGCATGATATCGCGCAGCATGTCGAGCTCTTCAGGCACCGGCGGGCGGCCGCGAAACACGACCTCGGCAAATTCCTCCAGCCGCATCAGCCAGAAGGGCAGGTCGAGCGTATCGGTATCGATGGTGACGGCGTGCTCGGGAAAGGCGGCGGCAAATTCGTTATGCGGATCGAGGATCAGGACGCGCAGCTTCGGATCCGCCGCGATCGCCTTGTGCAGGAGCAGCGACACGGCCGTCGACTTGCCGACGCCGGTCGAGCCGACGACGGCGAAATGCTTGGAGAGCATCGTGGGGATGTGGATCGCCGCATCGATGCCTTCGTCCTGCGTCAGCTTGCCAATGACGGCGGTCGTACCTTCGCCGGCATCGTAGATGCGCATCAGGTCGGCGGATCGGATGCGGTGGGCGATGGCGCCGAGATAAGGATAACGCGAGATGCCGGTCGAGAATTCCTCGCGCCCGTCCTCGTCGACACGGACTTCGCCGAGCAGCTCGGTTTCGATCTTGAAAATATTGTCTTCGCCTTCGCCCCAGGCATGGCTGCCGGTGTTCATCTGATAGACGAGTGCGACGACGCGGTTGCGGCCGACACTGATCGAAATCAGCCGCCCCACGGACCAGAGTTCGGTCAGATCGGTGCCGCCTTGTTCGGCGACGGCGGCAATCGTCGCCCGCGAACCGCTGCATGCGACGACGCGGCCGAGAAAGCGATTTCCCGGCGTATGGCCATCGCGGCGATCGTGCTCGCCTGCCTTGCCAGACATGCGCAAGTCGTTGTTGAGCAAAGGGCTACTCCCTGCGGTAGCGTAAAAGAATAAAGTCGATCCTTTAACAAATCCTTCATCCTATCGATTTTCGGGGATGCAGGCGGGGGGCAGTTTTTTATTGCGGCATGCGTTGACGCTGCGAAATTTTCTGTCTATCACTTCCGACCATGAAAATCGCAACGGCTCTTATCGTGGTGGGAAAGCGCATGGGCAGGATGGTGTAACCATCCGGCGATAGCCACCCATGCGCTAGATGACAGGCTCCTCAGGGGCCTTTTTTTATGCCCGAAATTCGGGCTTCCGGCCACAAACGCAATCCCAGCATCAAACGGAACAGATAGATGAGCACGGACAATCAGGCGGCAGGCAATCGGATGACGGGGGCGGAGATCGTTCTCAAGGCGCTGAAGGACAACGGCGTCGAACATATTTTCGGCTATCCCGGCGGCGCGGTCCTGCCGATCTACGACGAGATCTTCCAGCAGGAAGACGTCAAGCACATCCTCGTCCGACACGAGCAGGGCGCCGGCCATGCAGCCGAAGGCTACGCCCGCTCCACCGGCAAAGTCGGCGTCATGCTGGTCACCTCTGGCCCAGGCGCTACCAATGCGGTCACGCCGCTTCAGGACGCGCTGATGGATTCGATCCCGCTCGTCTGCCTGACCGGCCAGGTTCCGACCTCGCTGATCGGCTCCGACGCCTTCCAGGAATGCGACACGGTCGGCATTACCCGCCCCTGCACCAAGCACAACTGGCTGGTCAAGGACGTCAACGAGCTTGCCGCCGTCATTCACGAGGCCTTCCGCATTGCCCAATCCGGCCGTCCGGGCCCTGTCGTCGTCGATATTCCGAAGGACGTGCAGTTTGCGACCGGCACCTACACGCCTCCCGCCGACTACACGATCCAGAAGAGCTACCAGCCGAAGATCCAGGGCGACCTCAACCAGATCCATGCGGCAATCGAGCTGATGGCGAATGCGCGCCGTCCCGTCATCTATTCCGGCGGCGGCGTCGTCAATTCCGGCCCCGAGGCTTCCAAGCTGCTGCGTGAGCTGGTCGAACTCACCGATTTCCCGATCACCTCGACGCTGATGGGCCTCGGCGCCTATCCCGCTTCGGGCAAGAACTGGCTGAAGATGCTAGGCATGCACGGCTCCTACGAGGCCAACATGGCGATGCACGATTGCGACGTCATGGTCTGCATCGGCGCGCGTTTCGACGACCGCATCACCGGCCGTCTCAATGCCTTTTCGCCGACCTCGAAGAAGATCCATATCGATATCGATCCATCCTCGATCAACAAGAACGTCCGCGTCGATATCGGCATCCGCGGCGATGTCGGCCATGTCCTCGAAGACATGGTCCGCCTGTGGCGGGCGCTGCCGAAGAAGCCGGAAAAGGGTCGCCTGGACGACTGGTGGACCGATATCGCCCGCTGGCGGGCACGCAACTCCTTCGCCTATACGAAGAGCAATGATGTCATCATGCCGCAATATGCGCTGGAGCGGCTCTTCGCCCACACCAAGGACCGCGATACCTACATCACCACCGAGGTCGGCCAGCACCAGATGTGGGCGGCACAGTTCTTCGGTTTCGAGCAGCCGAACCGCTGGATGACTTCGGGCGGCCTCGGCACGATGGGCTACGGCCTGCCGGCAGCACTCGGCGTGCAGATCGCCCATCCCGACAGCCTCGTCATCGACATTGCCGGTGACGCCTCGATCCAGATGTGCATCCAGGAAATGTCGGCGGCGATCCAGCACGATGCGCCGATCAAGATCTTCATCATGAACAACCAATATATGGGCATGGTGCGCCAGTGGCAGCAGCTGCTGCATGGCAATCGTCTTTCCAACTCCTACACGGAGGCGATGCCCGATTTCGTCAAGCTGGCGGAAGCCTATGGCGCCGTCGGCCTGCGCTGCGAAAAGCCGGAAAATCTCGACGACACCATTCTGGAGATGATTGAGGTCAGGAAGCCGGTCATTTTCGATTGCCGCGTCGCCAATCTCGCCAACTGCTTCCCGATGATCCCCTCGGGCAAGGCTCATAACGAAATGCTGTTGCCGGACGAAGCCACCGACGAAGCGGTCGCCAATGCGATCGATGCCAAGGGCCGCGCGCTCGTCTAAAAGAGGAAACATCGCCATGAACGCACACCTACAGCCCACGGGCTCCGCCTATTTCATCTCGCCGGAAACGGCGGCCGTCGAAAGCCACACGCTTTCGGTTCTCGTCGACAACGAACCGGGCGTTCTTGCCCGGGTTATCGGCCTGTTCTCCGGCCGCGGCTACAATATCGAGAGCCTGACCGTCTCCGAGACCGAGCATCAGGCGCATCTTTCCCGCATCACGGTGGTCACACGCGGCACGCCGCAGGTGCTGGAGCAAATCAAGGCGCAGCTCGAGCGAATCGTGCCGGTGCATCGCGTGGTCGACCTGACGGTGCGTGCCCGCGAACTCGGCCAGGATCGGCCGATCGAGCGCGAAGTGGCGCTGGTCAAGGTGATCGGCGAGGGCGAGATGCGCGCCGAGACGCTGCGCCTTGCCGATGCCTTCCATGCCAAGGTGGTGGATGCGACGGTCGGTCACTTCATTCTGGAGATCACCGGCAAATCGTCGAAGATCGATCAGTTCGTGGCGATCATGAAGCCGCTTGGCCTCATCGAGGTGTGCCGTACCGGCATTGCGGCGATGAACCGCGGCGTGCAGGGCATGTGAACCCGGCACTGCAACGGTGTTTAAAGCCGCTGGAGGTCAGAGCATCTCCAGCGGCTTTTTTCGTGCGGGCGGCGGAAAGGCGGCGTCGAGGGCATCCCAGTCGTCGTCGGTGATATCAAGCGAGACGCAGTCGCGGTTTTCCGCTGCGCGTTCGGCATTTGCCGTCTTTGGAATGACGATGACGCCGTCGCGTTCCAGCAGGAAGGCGAGGGCCAGTTGGGCGGGCGTTGCCTGATAGGCCTTGGCGATGTGGATCAGCTTGGGATGGTGCAGGATGCTTCCCTGGTCGATCGGCGAATAGGCCATGATGGGAATGCCGCGGCTCTGGCACCAGGGCAGCAAATCGAATTCGATGCCGCGGCGGGAAAGGTTATAGAGCACCTGGTTGGCGGCGACGTTGGCGCCATTGGGCACTCCAAGCAGTTCCTCCATGTCGTCGGTGTCGAAATTGGAGACGCCCCAGGCACCGATCTTGCCCGATGCCTTCAACGTTTCGAAGGCCGCGACGGTCTCTGTGAGCGGATAATTGCCGCGCCAGTGCAGCAGATAGAGATCGATGCGATCGGTGCCCAGCCGTTCTAGACTGCGCTCGCAGGCCTCGATCGTACCATGCAGGCTGGCATTCCAGGGATAGACCTTGCTGACGATGAAGACCTCGTCGCGCCGGCCCCTGATCGCCTGGCCGACGATCTCCTCGGCGCCACCGTCGCCGTACATTTCGGCGGTGTCGATCAGCGTCATGCCGAGATCGATGCCGGCCTTGAGGCTTTCGATCTCGGCCTTGGCATGGCCGGCATCCTCGCCCATGGCCCAGGTGCCCTGGCCGAGCGCCGGCACCTCGGTGCCGTTCGGGAATGTGATCGATGGAATCGGGTCGTCCTGCATGGTTTTCTGTCCCTTTGACAGGAGATTGGGCCGTGTCGCCATCTTTCAAGTAATCCTGTCACCATGACAATGATGTAATGGCATCGATGGTTTAGGACAGTTATGCTGACCTAAATAAACAGGCCGCAGGAAAGCTGGCTTCGGGAGGTCGCATGCCGCTGGATACATTTCTCGCCCTCGTTCTCTTCGCCTTCACGACCTCGATCACGCCGGGGCCGAACAATATGATGCTCTTCGCATCGGGCGTGAATTTCGGTTTCCGCAGGACGATCCCGCATATGTTTGGCATCGGCGTCGGGTTCTTTTCGCTGCTCATCGGCGTCGGCTTCGGGCTCGGCGCGCTGCTACACACGGTGCCCGTAGTCTATACGGCGCTGAAGTTTGCAGGCGGCGCCTATCTCGTCTGGATCGCCTGGAAGATCGCTACCTCGCGCTCGCTCAGCGAAGGCAGCACTGGCGTCGAGCCGATGTCGTTCGTCGCGGCGGCGGCCTTCCAGTGGGTCAATCCGAAAGCCTGGGTGATGGCGGTCACCGCGATGGCGACCTATACCAATCCGCAACTCTACCTCGCGAGCGTGCTGATCGTCGGTCTCGCTTTCGCGGCAGTCAATGTGCCCAGCGTGTCGACCTGGGCCGGCTTCGGCTCGGCGCTCAGGGAATGGCTTTCGGATCCCGTGCGACTGAAATGGTTCAATATCAGCATGGCAGTGCTGTTGGTGCTAAGCCTCTGGCCGATGCTAAAATAGAGCGATCGACGGCTTTGTCAGCATCAGCCAGAGAATGCCGATGATGGCTGAGAAGGCCGGAAAGCCGAAAGCAAACCAGATGCGGTAGAGGCTGAAATAGGCCGGCGGCAGGGCTTTTCCCGCCGCTGCTGCGGCGCGGGCAAGATCGCGCAGCCGGATCTGGATCCAGACGACGGGCAGCCAGAACAGGCCGGTCACCACATAAAGCAGCACCGACAGCGCAAGCCAGCCCTCCGACAGCTCCCAGCCGATCGACCGGGCCAGCAGATAGCCGGTCACCGGCTGGAGAATGGCTGCGGTGGCGGTGAAGAGGGTGTCGGCGACCACCACCGTTGCCGCAACATGGGCGATCAGCTTGGGATCGCGTGTCCGGTGCGCCATCGCCATGAAGAAGGCGATGCCGGCGCCGGTGCCGAAGAGCATGGTTGCGCCGACGACATGGGCAAGCAGCAGCCATTCCTCAAGCATCAGCGTTCATCCAGGGTGGCAAGTGCGATGAGTGTCAGCAGCATCGACGGCAGCACCTTGACGAGTGGACCGAGCGGATCGAGCCAGAGGGCGGGTTCGAGCAGGCTGGCGCCGGCAAGATAGGCGAACGACACGGCCAGCATCCCGAGAAGGGCACGGTTCGCCAGCGGGCGAAGGAGGACGGCAGCGCCGAGAGCGATGTCGATCAGGCAGGTTGCAAGCGTCAGCGCCGTTGCTGCGGGCTCAGGCATGAACGGCAGGAAATGCGCGGACGTATTCTCCAACGCCAGCAGCGGGATCAAACCTGAGAGCAGCCAGAAAGCGGACAGGCCCGATATGACGAGCGGCTTCAGAAGATAGAGCCTGGCAAACCAGAGATCCTGTACGCCGGAGGGATTGGCCGCGAGCGTTGCTGCCGCGGGTGTCAAGGCAAGGCCGCCCCCTTTTTTCGAGCTCCGCACGCCTTCGGTTATGACAGTCATCGCCGTCGAGCGCAGCGGCGAACGCCAGCCGAGCAATCCTGATAGATCGGCAAGCCACGTCACCGGGCCGGCAAGCCAGCCGGGAAGAGCAAACACGCGGGCGGGCGGCAGGCCGAGCCACTGGCGGTGAAGGCTGACGAGATCGGCGAGCGTCAGAACTTCGTTGGCGGCAAGATCGACATCGCCGGAGATGCCGCCGGAGACCGCCCGCGACACGGCTTCCGCCACATCGTCCACAGAGAGTGTTTCGACCGGACTTTCGGCATGAACCAGTGGCAGCACCAGGGGAAAGGCGGCAAGCGCCCGCAGCAGCGCCGAACCGCCGTGGGCATTGCGGCCGAGAACGAGGGCAGGGCGCAGGATGAGGTGAGGCAGACCGCTTGCCGCCAGCGCCTCGTCGGCTCGCCGCTTGGTGGCGAGGAAGGGAAGATCGCTCGCGGCTCCCGCCGTCTTTGCCGATATCTGCACGATCAACGGGCGCGATGAGCCTTTTGCGGCGGAATAGAGCGCCAGCATCGCCTCTGCCTGCGTGCCCGACAGATCATCCGACAGGCCGTCCTGCAGGGCGCCGGCGCAATTGACGACGACATGCTGGTCCTTGAGGATCTCGTCCCAATCCGTCGCTTTCGTCATGCGCGAGAGATCTGCGCGTCGCCAGTCGATCGCTGGCTGTTTCAGGCGTGCACGCGTGGGATTGCGGCCGAGGCCAGTCACGGCGTGGCCGTCGGCAACGAGCCGGGCCGCGACGACGGAGCCTATGAAGCCGGTGGCGCCGAGAATCAGAATGTTCATGGCAGGAGATTAGCGGAAAAGCGTGAGTGGCATAGGAGGGCTTGGCGGGCGTGTGGTGTATGATAGAAGTAGCGGGCAGTTTCGGGAGGGCTTCGCCTTGCACGACCATGACGACGACCATGCTCACGGAGATGAGCACGCCCACGGGCACGATCATGACAACCATTATTCCGACATGCAGGCGCGGGTGAAGACGCTGGAAACGCTGCTGACGGAGAAGGGGCTGATCGATCCGGCGGCAATCGATGCGATCGTCGAGACCTACGAGACAAAGGTGGGACCGAGAAACGGCGCCCATGTCGTCGCCAGGGCCTGGAGCGATGCCGATTTCGCCGACTGGCTGAAGCGCGATGCGACGGCGGCCATCGCCAGCCTTGGTTATGCCGGCCGACAGGGCGAGCATATGCGCGCCGTCTTCAACACGGCCGAGACCCATAATCTCGTCGTCTGCACGCTCTGCTCCTGTTATCCCTGGTCGGTGCTTGGCCTGCCGCCGGTCTGGTACAAGGCGCCGGCCTATCGCTCGCGCGCCGTCATCGATCCGCGTGGCGTGCTGGCCGAATTTGGGCTGACGCTGCCGGAGGACAAGAAGATCCGCGTGTGGGATTCGACGGCGGAGCTGCGTTACCTCGTCATTCCCGAACGGCCCGGAGGGACCGACGGAATGGACGAGCAGACGCTTGCGGATCTCGTGAGCCGCGATGCGATGATCGGCGCGGCCGTGGTCCGCCAGCCGGAGAGCGCCACATGAACGGACCGCACGATCTCGGCGGGCAGATGAGCTTTGGTCCTGTCGCGCCCGAACAGGACGAGCCTTATTTCCATGCCGAATGGGAAAAGCGGGCGCTCGGCATCACGCTTTCCTGCGGCGCGTTCGGCGCATGGACGATCGATGAAAGCCGGCATGCGCGGGAGAATATTCCGCCGGCTGATTATCTCGCTGCCAGCTACTACGAGATCTGGATCCGCGGCATCGACAAGCTGCTCGAACGGCACGGCTTTGCGACGCGCGCGGAATTGCTGTCCGGCCATGCGCAGCAGGCGGGGGCGGTTCCAAAACGCGTGCTGAAGGCGGACATGGTGCCCGGCGTTCTGGCAAAAGGCGGCCCTTGCGATCGTCCTGTCGAGACCGCGCCGCTCTTCGTGGTCGGTGAGACGGTGAAGACCAAGAATTTCAATCCGGTCACACATACGCGCCTGCCGCGTTATGCACGCGCCAGGACCGGAATGGTCGAGGCGGTGCAAGGCTCTTTCGTCTTTCCCGACGATAATGCCCATGGCAAAGGCGAGAACCCGCAATGGCTTTACACGGTGGTCTTCAGCGGCGGCGAGCTCTGGGGCGAGGGTGCCGATCCATCACTGACGGTATCGATCGATGCCTGGGAGAGCTATCTTGAGCCGGCATGAGATATCGCCGCTCTCGCAATCACCCGGGCTGCCGAGGTCGCCGGAGGGCGAGCCGGTTTTTCCCGAGCCATGGGCTGCCGAAGCTTTTGCCATGACCGTGCACCTGCATGCAAACGGCCTGTTCAGCTGGAGCGAATGGGCTGAGGTGCTTTCCGCGCAATTGCACAAGCCTGGCCGGGCCGAAGATGGCAGCGACTATTTTGATTGCTGGGTGGCGGCACTCTCCAAACTCATCGTCGACAACGGCATCGCCGATACGGAAACGATCCTGGCCCTGCAGCAGAGCTGGCAGCGGGCGGCAGAAGCGACGCCGCACGGCCGGCCGATCGAGCTCAGCAACGATCCCTCGCGCTGATCCTCACGACGGGAATTGTCGGTAGCACTCCTCAGCTACCTCCCGCAGCGTCTCGCGGGAGATTTCGCCGGTGACGGCGTAGCCGAGTTCGCCGTCGATCCAGTAGAAGGTCTCGAGATTGTCGGATGAGGCGAAGCGGAAACTGGTCGTGCGATTTTCCGTGTTGCGGCCGACCAGGACGGTCAGTCGCTCGCCGGCTTGGTTTTCATACATGAACATGGCGCCCGGCCTGCCATCGACCGGCAACAAGCGGCCGCCGACCAGCTTGAAGCCGAGCGACTGCAAATTCGGGATCTTGAGATTCTCTATCGCCAGGCGTTTGCCGAGCCAAGTGGCGAGATGGGCCTCCTCGTTGGCGAAGACTTCGACGGGGTGGCGAACCTCGGTGGCATAGACCATGAAGGCGGTCTCAGCCTGTTTCGGCAGGGTTTCGGAGGCGGCAAGCTGCAACTCCGGTTTTTCCAGAAGGGCCGGACCATAGTGACCGCTGACGGCGCCGAGCGCGAAGACGAGGAGGGCGGCTGCGGCGATCGCGGCGCGTTTCCGCCCGGAAGAGATGCCGCGCGGCGGCGAAACAAGGAGAGCGTCGGTTTCCTTTGTTTTTTCATAGCCTGCAAACAGCGATCGGATGCCTGTATTCTGCGCCTGCCATTCGGCGACCATCGCCGCCTCGTCGGGATTGTCGGCCAGGAAAGCCTCGATGCGGGGGCGTGCCGTTTCCGGCAGCTGGCCGTCGGCATAGGCGTGGAGGTCGGCTTCGGTGACGCTCGGATTGGTCTCGTTCATTTCGGTCTCCGGAGCGTAATGATATTGTCGGCTTTCAGCCGCTCGGCGACACGCTGGCGGGCGCGCGACAGGCGAGACATGACGGTGCCGATGGGGATATCGAGCGCGTCTGCGACCTCGCCATACGTGTATCCCTCAATGACCACGAGCATCAGCACGGCGCGGTGTTCCTCCGAAAGGCTGTTCAGCGCATCGTCCAGCCGCGCGCGCTCCTGCGGATCGGCCGACACTTCAGGCGCGGCCAACTCAACTGCGGCGTCGAGTTCGACGAGGCTGTCGCGCGCCTTGCCGCGCCGGCCGTTGCGATAGAGATTAGTCATGATGGTCAGGACCCAGCCGCGCAGGTTGAGGCCGCGCCACTGGCCGCGGCGCGTGAGAACCTTCTCGACGCAATCCTGGAGCAGGTCCTCGCCATCGGCATCCGAGCGCGTCAGGCTGCGCGAATAGCGCCTGAGCGAGGGCAGGAGGGCCAGGATCTGGCCCTCAAAGGTTTCGGGTGCGGGTGTTTTCACGCCAGCAACTCGCTTGTGATCGGGATCTTGGCGATCAAGGCTTGGCGAGATCCCAGTTGCCGCCGACGCCATCGCCGGTGATGTCGCCCATCTTCTTGTCCTTGACCCAGAAATAGAGCGGCATGCCGTCCTTGGCCCATTGCTTCTTGCCATCCTTGCGCTCGATGATCGAATATGCACCATCGGCCTTGGCATCGGAAGCCGCCATCAGCGGAGGCCAGTTCTTGGCGCAATCGCCGTTGCAATTGGAAACGCCCTTCACGTCCTTCTTGAAGGTGTAGAGCGTCATGCCGTTTTCGCCGGCAAGCACCTTGCCCTTTTCGGATTCGACGGTCTTGACAGGAGGGGCGGCGAAAGCAGCAGTCGCGGCAAAGGCGGCGGCAGCCACGACGGACAGGAATTTCACGGGTTTCATGATGTCTCTCCTCAGATTGGGCACGCAATCTTGCGATACCTGAGATGAGACACGAGGCGCGGTGGTTTTATTCCAGGCGCAGCAAATGTTTTCACGGCGGGCGAGGTAGGCCGAAGCCCGTTTCACCCGCGCATGTCCCGTCGGGCGCTCGAGACGGAGCCGATGGCGATCCTGGGCGGGCCTTCCGGCTGTCGAACCTGGTGCGTCCCAGCATCGAGGCGACATTTGCCGATTTTGGCCTCGACCGCGGCGAATTCGACGTGATCGCAACGCTTGCCGTTCCGGACCGCCTTACCTGATGACCGCGACGAGATGTATTCGGCGCTGATGATCTCGTCGAGTGTCATCGTTCAAGGAGCAAGACGCTGCTTTTGCAGGTCATTTACATCGGGCCGGTTTTCGGATATGATATGTCCTTAATTCCATTGGCAGAACCAGCCATCACACGAGTTGCTGAATGATCCTGAAAAGCCAGGTCGAGTGGGCGCTTCACTGCTGCGCCATTCTCGCGGGCCTGCCAGAGGGCAGGTATCTTTCGACCAAGGCGCTCGCTGAGCTTCATGGCCTGCCGAAGGAATATCTCTCCAAGGCGCTGCAGAGCCTTTCGCAGGCGTCGCTGGTCGAGACCACGCTCGGGCCGAGCGGCGGCTACCGGCTTGCCCAGGCTCCGTCGGAGATCAATTTTCTTGAGATCGTTGAGGCGGTCGAGGGGAAGGCGCGCAGCTTCACCTGCACGAACATCCGGGAAAACAATCCCTGCCGGCCGGCCAGTTATTGCGACAGCAAGCCCTGCGCGGTCGCCCGCATCATGTGGGAAGCCGACGAAGCCTGGCGCGATACTCTGAGGCGCGTGCGGCTTTCCGATCTGGTCGGCACCTTGTCCGAGGAAGTGCCGGCCGACATTTGGCGGAGCACGTTCGAATGGGTGCTCAAGCGCGCCGGCTGAGCGGGGTACTGGTCTCTATGCCTTGAAGATAGTCCTGATGGCTTTCAGGATGGCATGGGCCCTGCGGGCATGTTCCGGGGGCAAGGAGGTGCTATTGCGGAATCGCTCGGCGCGGCTGGCGAGGTGGTCGGCGATTTCTTCCGCCAGCGCCGGACGTTCGCTTAGTAGCGGCGCGAAGGCCTCCTGGTTGATCTCATAGGCGGTAACGGGGGTTAGAGCCTCCAGTGTGCACACTTCCTGCATGCCGGCGAGCAGTCCGGTCTCGCCAAAAAAGTCGCCCGGCGCGAGCCGTCCGCGTTCCTCGCCTGCGTTCCTCGCCGCGATGATGCCGGCGCGCACCATCATCAGTGAGGGCAGCATTTCGCCCTCGCGCACGATGACGTCACCCTTGCGGAACTGTCGGACAGCCGTGATATCGGCGAGTTTTGCCTTTTCATCCGATGTCAGTGTCGTAAAGACCGGAATGGCCTCGATCAGTTCGCGTGGTGTCACGCGGGGTGGGCGCGCGTCCTCTTCCGTCGGGAGGCCGGTCGTGACGATCGCGGCGCTGGCCGGAGCGGCGAGGAGCAGGCTGGCGGATTTGCAATGGCGGTAAACGAGATCGAGCACCTCGCTTCGCGCAATGGCGCGCCGGTTCGGGCTCGTCACCCTGAAATAGAGATCGATTTCCAGCGCAGCGGCATCAAGTCCCTTGAGCGCGACCACCGGCGGCGGCTCGCGCAAGATCGAATTGCAGCTTGCCAACGCCGCTTCCATAACGCGCTGGATCGCTTCGGGCATGCGCGTCGGTGCAACGCGGACGGTGAGAGTCAGCAGATGGGTTTCGTCGGGCCGGCTGATGTTGGTCAGTCCGAGCTTCGCCAAAAAACTGTTCGGCAGAACGACGACATTGTTGGCACCGGTCAGGATGTGTGTGGCGCGCCAATTGCTTTCGACGACGCGTCCCTCCGTGCCGTCGCTGAGAAGGATCCAGTCGCCGATGACATATGGCCGGCCGAGTGTCAGGGCGATGCCGGAGAAGACGTCGGCGAGCGTATTCTGAAGCGCCAGACCGAGAATGATGGCGACCACGCCCGAGGTGGCAACGAGGGTTCCGATCGGCACGCCAAAGACGAAGGCCAGAACCGACAGAGCCATACCGATATAGACGACGCCGATGACGAGATCCTGGAGCAGGCGGGCCTCCCGCGGATTGCCCTCCAGCACCAGATACAGCCTGATGAAACCGATGACGGCCCATGCCAGATGGATCCACCAGAGCGATTTGGCAACAATGACGAGCAAAGCCTGCGGATCCTCGGACTCATATCCTTGAAACCGGTGGGGTTCGATGCCGCTGACGACAAGGATCAGCGTCATCACCGCAAAGAAGAGGATCTGCACCACCAGCCGCGTCGTCGGCCGTTGGCGGGAAAGGAAGTACCAGACGGCGATACCGGCAAAGCCGACTGTTATCAGGGATATCAAAGGCTTGCCGAAGAGCACGTCGTGAATCATCTCTCAGTCTCCGGGATGGCGGGCGGCACATGATTCAGTATGTCGGCCGCCCGCGCAAGCATCGGCCGGCGCGAATGACCAGCGCATCGGCCCGAAAATCGGAATCAATTTTCGGAAACTCGATGCGGGGATTGAAAGTGTTACAGCCTTCTTTGCGCGTCTGGTAAGAGGCGCGGCGCTGCAAGACGGATCGTCAGTTCTTCAGCGGGTAGGTCAGCTCTTTCTGGCTGGTGTCGACGACGAAGACGGCGAGCAGGCGGGCGGGCTTGGTGTCGCTGCCGTTGGCGCTGACACCATGGCGGTCGCCCGGCATTTCGGAGAAGCTCTCTCCGGCCTGGTAGACCTTGACCGGCCCATCATTGACCTGGCTGCGGATCGAGCCTTCGAGCACGGTGGCGTAGATGAAGGCCGTATCGGGATGGGTGTGGCCTTCGGAGAAGCCGCCCGGGCCATATTCGACCAACACACCCTTGATGCTTTTACCCGGTACGTTCGGAAGTTCGTGCTCATAGACGAGCGTGACCTTGGCAGCCTTGTTACCGTCCTCGGCGGCAGCGCCGGTGAACGCCAGGCAAGCAAGAGCGGCGGCGAGGAAATGTGATCTGATCATTGGAATCTCCACGGTTGATAGGGTTGAGCCGGGCGCAGCCGCGTGGCCGCGTCCTCAGGGCAAGTCGGATCACTTCGGCTGGGCGGACTTCGCAAACCACTGCTCGACGGTGATCGAGCCGAGCCGCGGGTCGTTGTCGGAAACGAGCGACTGGTCGTTGAGTCTCGCGCCGAAATATTTCGCCTCGGCATCGGCCTCGACGGTGCGCGGGTCCTTCATGGCCTTCAAATACCGGGCGACGAGTTCGCTGAGGCGCGCCCGTTCCGGACCTGATATCTCGATCGTCGCATTAGCGGGCGATGCCAGAGCCACATCCGCCATGACGTCGGCGACGTCGTCGGAAACGATCGGCTGAATGTAGGCGGGCGACAGGCGGACAGTCTGGCCGACCGTGCCCGATTGCACGATGCCGGCAAGGAATTCCATGAACTGCGTCGAATGGACGATGGTGTAGGGAATTCCCGATGCCTTGATCAGTTTTTCCTGGGCGAGTTTGCCGCGGAAATAGCCGCTTTGCTGCAGACGCTCGGTGCCGACGACGGAGAGAGCGATATGATGCTTGACGCCGGCGAGTTTTTCGGCGGCGAGAAGATTGTGGCCCGAGGTCTCGAAGAATTCGAGCACGGCCTTGTCCTCGAAGGACGGCGAATTGGCGAGGTCGAGCACGACTTCGGCGCCTGAGAGCGCCTCCGCCAGTCCTTCTCCGGTGATCGTGTTGACGCCGGAGTTCGGTGAGGCTGCGATCACTTCGTGGCCGCGCTTGCGCAGGCGTTCGACAGTCTTTGAACCGATGAGGCCGGTTCCGCCGATGACAACGATTTTCATAACAGATCTCCGTTCGCTGCCGCGGCGCGGCAGCGTAAAGGTGAATCTTCTCAATAAATTGCCTGGGTTAGTTCAGGCCAGCCTTATCGAGGCCGTAAGCCTTGTCGGCCGCGCCGGGTACGGTCTTGAAGCCGACATTGACGCGGTTCCAGGCGTTGATGGCCATGACGACAAAGGTCAGGTCCGAGATTTCTTTCTCGGAAAGCTGGCCGCGCACCCGTTCGTAAATTTCGTCGGGAACGCCGCCTTCGGGCAGCTTCGTCAGGGCTTCGGTCCAGGCAAGGGCTGCGCGCTCGCGGGGGATGAATAGGGTCGATTCCCGCCAGATGGCGATGTGATAAAGCCTGAGTTCGGTCTCGCCGAGGATCTTGGCCTGCTTCACATGCATGTCGAGGCAAAAGCCGCATCCATTGATCTGCGAAGCGCGGATCTCGACGAGGGCCTGCAGCTTCTCGTCGATCACGCTGCCCTTCAGCGCCATGCTGAATTCCATGAATTTCTTGAAAAGCTCGGGGGACTGCTGGGCGTAGTTCAGTCGCTGGGTCATGTAACTTCTCCTCTAATTAAGGATATTAAATATCCTTATGGATAGAGGATATCCTTAATTGCTGGACTGTAAAGCCATTCTCGCTTAGTCTGGCTGCATAAAGCCTATGCGCAAAAGTATGAGGGGCAGGGGATGGATATCGTTTCGGCATTGCGGACCTTTCAGCGCGTCGTGGAGACGGGGTCGTTCTCGGCGGCGGCGCACGATCTCGACGTGACGCAGCCGGCGGTCTCGCGACAGGTCGCAGCCCTCGAAGGCCATTTCGCCACCCGCCTCCTGCATCGCACGACGAGCGGCCTGTCACTGACGGCAGAGGGGGAGCGGATGTTGCCGATGGCGCTGCGGATTCTCGAAGCGATTGAGGAGCTTGGCGATGCGGCCGGATCGGACGGCGCCATGGCCTCGGGAAAGGTCAGGCTCAGCGTTCCAGCACCACTCGGCCTCTATCTCAGCGAGCGGCTCGGCGATCTTCTCGCCGCCCATCCAAAGCTCTCCCTCGAACTCATCTTCAGGGAGCAGGGCTCGGATATGATCGAGGAGCGCCTGGATCTCGAAGTGCGCTTGGGCCAGGTCGCCGACAGCAGCCTCGTCTGCCGGCGGATCGGCTGGACGACCGCCTTCCTCGTTGCATCTCCCGCTTATCTCGCGCGCAGGGCGGCTCCCCGCGCACCGAAGGAGATCAAGGACCATGAATGCCTGTGCTACAACAGGGCAGGTGAGGCCAATAGCTGGTCCTTCTCGAACGGTTCGGAAGACATATCGGTCCGGATCTCACCGCGGCTGACCGCCTGCAATGCCGTCGCCATTCACCGGGCAGCCCTTGCTGGAGCGGGTCTTGCGGTACTTTCGCACATCATCGCTATGCCCGATATCGCTGCCGGCCGGCTGGTCCCCGTAATGAGGGATTTCCAGCCGAGCCGGCTGCCGGTTACCGTCGTCTATCCCTCGCGGCGCAACATGCCGCTGCGCGTCAAGACGGTTCTGAATTTTCTCACCGAGGCTATGGGGCAGGACCCGTCGATGTGCGCCAGTGGCGCGGACCGGCAGTGGAACTGATGATCGTCCGGCCGGGCGATTTGCCGTTTTCCGCCTTGCCTAAAGCTCGCGAATCCTGCCAAGTCCTGCGGTCATGCAATTTGCGCCGCAACAAGATGAAGCCCTGAAGGCTGTTTCGAAATGGCTGAAGGAAGGGCGCTCGCCGCTCTTTCGCCTGTTCGGCTATGCCGGCACGGGAAAGACGACGCTTGCCAAGCATTTTGCCGAAAATGTCGATGGAGACGTGCTGTTTGCCGCCTTCACCGGCAAGGCGGCGCAGGTGCTGCGCTCGCGCGGCGCCTCGAACGCCCGGACGATCCATTCGCTGATCTACCGGCCGCGCGGCGAGGAGGCGGTGGAAGACGAGGAAACAGGCAAGACCTCGATCGCGCCGATGTTTTCGATCAACCGGCAAAGCCCGGTCGCCAAGGCGGCGCTGATCATCGTCGACGAATGCTCGATGGTCGACGAGGCGCTCGGCAAGGATCTGATGAGCTTCGGCACGCCAATCCTGGTGCTCGGCGATCCCGGCCAGCTGCCGCCGGTCACAGGCGGCGGCTACTTTACCAATCAGGAGCCGGACTACCTGCTCACCGATATCCACCGGCAGGCGCGCGACAATCCGATCATCAAGCTCGCCATGCAGGTGCGCGAAGGCAATGAAGTGATGTACGGCGATTACGGTACGGCCAAGGTGATTTCGAAAAATGAGGTGACTCAGCAGCTGGTCCTCGATGCCGACCAGGTGCTCGTCGGTACCAACAGGACACGACGGCGCTACAATCAGCGCCTGCGCGAACTGAAAGGCTTCAATGCCGATTATCCCCAGACCGGCGACAAGCTCGTCTGCCTGCGGAACGATCCGGCCAAGGGCCTGCTCAACGGCTCGCTCTGGCAGGTGATGACCTCATCCAAGGAAACGACGAAGCCCGGCATCAATCTGCTGGTCCGCCCCGAAGACGATGACATGGATCGGGGAGCCGCCAAGATCAAGCTGCTGAAACAGGCCTTCGAGGACGTCGAGGGCGAGATCCCCTGGAACACCCGAAAGCGCTATGACGAGTTCGACTACGGCTACGCGCTGACCGTTCACAAGGCACAGGGTTCGCAATGGAATGATGTCGTGCTCTTCGACGAGAGCTGGGCGTTTCGCGATACACGGGAACGCTGGCTTTACACTGCGATCACGCGCGCGGCGGAGACGCTGACGATAGTCCGCTGACCCTATCACTCCGGCGATCCCGATCAAATCGATGATCCCGTTCACACTCGTGAACCCGGGCGCACGCGCGACCAGATCGCATCTGCTGATCGGACAGAAGAAAGAGGAGATGGTGGCGGCCGTCGGGGGCGTGATTCAGGCCTGCACGATGCCGAGCAGAACTGCCTTGGCGATGGCCTGGAAGCGGTTGTTGGCGCGGAATTTCAGGATGATTCCGGCCTCCAGGTCACGGGTTTCGTCATGCTTCAGGTCGAGCGCCCGGGCGATGCGCTGGGTGGAATAACCCTCCGCCATCAGTTCCAGGCAACGCCGCTCCTGTGCGGTCAGGCTGGCACTGTCCTGATTGTCGTTCAGCGGCGGATCCTCGATGCTGCCGTCGAAATCAAGGAGGTCACCGACCTGCTGGAGCTGGCGGTGCAGCGTCGACATCTCGGCCGTCAGCTCGCGCTTGCGCACCTGCAGGGCCTCGCGGAACATCGCTTCGGCCGTTTCCTGCGAATCGGCGTTGCGGAGTTCGTCCATCAGTTCCTGGATGACGGCGATCGGCATGCCGGTTTCGCGGCAGACTGTAATGACGGCCATGCGCATCACGTCGTCCTGGCCATAGACCCGCATCAGGCCGATGCGATTGGCTGAAATCAACCCTTTCTCTTCATAAAAATGCAGTGTCCTGTGCGTGACGCCGAATGCGTTTGCCATGTCGGCAATGGGCACCGGACCGTCCGGTAGATCCGGCGGTAGCGCGGCCGAAGGCAGGAACCGGTATTTCGACCGGGCCTCCGAAGCGATACCGGCGGTGGCAAACAGGCGTTTGGAACCGTCTGGCATGAACCCTCCTGGGGCATGTTGTTGCACCTCATGCGGTTTTGCCAGTTGCTTCCCGTGCGCGGCGAGTGGGGTTTCCTCTAGGCGTTCTTCTCAGTGGGAAAGAAGCAGTACGCGGCGTACTCTACGCGATACGATGTCCACGTTATGCGTGAACAATCTTTTTTATAAGTGCTAAAAATAATCTCTTTTAAATGGGATAGCAACTTTACCGGCATATTTTGCCGGGTTCTTGGGTGTGTTGCACAAAAACATGTGCTGCACTGCGGGATCCCGCGGTCCTCTTCAAAGATGACGGGATTTACTGTCTGCGGTAAGCGTGCGGCAAATGCTCAGCGTAATTTCGGTGCCCATCAGCGATCGGCATCGCATCCATTTGTGAATCTCGTTGGCCATCGCGGAGCACTTGGCTTAAAAGCAGGTCTCCCATTTCCGTGACCGATGGATCTCGCCATGCCCGCCAAGCTCTCCGTGAACCTAAACGCCGTCGCCATGCTGCGCAACCGGCGCGATCTGCCCTGGCCAAGCGTCGAAGCGCTCGGGCGCATCGCACTCGCGTCCGGCGCCAGTGGCCTGACGGTGCATCCGCGCCCCGACCAGCGGCACATCCGCTTCTCCGACCTGCCTGTCATCCGCAACCTGATCGACGACGAATTCCCCAAGGCCGAGTTCAATATCGAGGGTTATCCCACAGAGGAATTTTTCGAACTCTGCGCAGGCGCGGCACCCGAGCAGGTGACGCTGGTGCCTGACGATCCCGCGCAGGCGACCTCCGATCACGGCTGGGATTTCCGCAAGCATCGGGCGTTCCTGACCGATGCCGTCGCGCGGCTGAAGACGATGGGATGCCGGGTGTCGTTGTTTGCCGACGGTGACGGGGACGCACAGGCGGTTGAGATCGCCAAGGCGGTCGGCGCCGATCGGATCGAACTCTATACCGGCCCCTACGGCGGCTGCTTCGATGCACCGGAGCGGGCGGCCCCGATCCTGGAAGCGCTTGGACGGACGGCGGATGCAGCCCTCACAATCGGCCTTGCCGTCAATGCTGGTCACGATCTGACGGTCGAAAACCTGCCGGCGCTGGTCAGGCGCATTCCCGCTCTTGCCGAGGTCTCGATCGGCCATGGGCTGACCGCCGATGCGTTGGAATACGGGATGGCGGAAACGGTGCGCCGCTTCTGCCGGGCCTGCGGGCAGGCGGTTTGAGGACTCGATTGCTGGCCACCCCCCTCTGCCCTGCCGGGCATCTCCCCCACAAGGAGGGAGATCAGCAGGAGACTGGATCATTGCTCCCTCTCTACCGTATCGGAGCAGACGTGCGGTAGCTGTCTGGGGAAGCCGTCACTCCCATCCAATCTCCCCCCTTGTAGATGCCCGGCAGGGCAGAGGGGGGCAACGCAAGCCACTGCCCGTAAATCCCTCAGTGCCCGCCAACTCCAGCGGCCGTCAGCGCCGCCTTGTGTTCCACGAAGAAATCTTTCAGCGGCTGCGGCTGTTTGCCGGTCAGCTTGGTGAAGTCTTCGGTGACGATGTCGAACTTGCCGGCGCGGGTGTTGGCGTCGGCAGAAACCAGCATGTCGGCGACAAAACCGGGGAGGCCGGCGCCGCGCATGCCCTGGCCGAGCTGTTCGTCATTGACGTCGATCACTTCGAGCGGCTTGCCGGCGACGTCGGAAACGATGGCGGCGATCTGCCGGCTGTCCAGCGACTGCGTGCCGGTCACCGTATAGGTGGCGCTCTCGGATGTGCCGGAGGCAAGGGCCGCGGCGATCGCCAGGGCGCAGTCGTCACGCGAGATGGTCGAGATCTTGCCGTCGCCCGTGGCGCTGTACCATTTGCCGCCCTGCAGGTTGTGCGGCATGCCGTGCAGGTAATTGTCGTGATACCAGGCGTCGCGGATGATCGTATGGGCGACACCGCTTGCCTTGATGGCGTTTTCGCTGCCCAGATGATCGGGCGCGAAGGTGACGAGCGAATTGTCCGGCGCCGGCATCGAGGTATAGGCGATGTGCTTGACGCCTGATTTGACTGCTGCCGCGACGGCACCCTTGTGCTGGGCGAGACGCTTGCCGGGGGTGTCGAGCGCATCGGTGCTGATAATCAACAGTCGATCGACGCCGGCGAAAGCCGTCTCCAGGCTTGCCGCATCGTCGAAATCGGCCTTGCGGATAACGACGCCCTTGTTTTCCAGATCGGAAAGCTTTTCCGGCTGGCGCGTTGCCGCGACGATGTTGCCTGGAGCGACCTTGTAGGTCTCGATGAGGTGATGGATGACACGCTGGCCGAGCTGTCCGGCGGCGCCGGTGACCAGGATGGTTTCGCTCATACGTCGGGTTCCTTCTATGTTTCAGAGGTGGTCTCAAAAAGAGAGTAACACTAGAATAGGAATTGACTTCGCGGTGTAAAGGAGGCAGTTTTTCGGCTGTACGTTACTAAAAGGGAACCAGCAGATGAGTGGCGCAGTCCTCAGTCTGAAGAACAGGATGCCGGGGACGCGGCGCGAGATCGATCTTGCCGGTCTTGATTTCGGCAATTGCCCGGTCAGGGACATGATGCAGCAGATCGGCGGCAAATGGTCGACTCTGCTGCTCGATGTGCTGGCGGATCGGCCTTATCGATTCGGCGAGTTGCGGCGGATGATACCCGATATTTCGCAACGCATGCTGACGCAGACGCTGCGCGACCTGCAGAGAGACGGTTACATCCACCGCGAGGTTTTCCCGACCAAGCCGCCGAGTGTGGAATATTCGATGACCGAACTCGGCCGCTCGCTGTACCAGACGCTGGCGCAACTGTTGAACTGGGCGGAAGCGAACCATGATGCCGTTCGCGCCGCCCGTTCTCAGTTCGATTCCGTCGACAAATAGGCCGGCTTCTTACTCGCCGCGTCCTTCCGTCAGGAACAGCAGGAAGGCCAGCGCCGGGAAGCAGAAGCCGATCCAGGCCGTCATCGTCCAGCCGCCGGTCGCATAGGCCCAGCCGCCGAGTGCTGAGCCCAGGGCGCCGCCGGCAAAGAAGGTCGCCATGAACAAGCCGTTGAGCCGGCTGCGGTGTTCCGGGTTCAGCGCATAGATGGCGCGCTGGCCGCAGACGAGATTGGTCGTTACGCCGAAATCGAGAAGGATCGCTGCTGCCGACAGGAGCAGCAAAGCGCCAAGCGAGCCATCGCCGGCGAAATGGCTGATCAGGAAGGCGGCCATGCCGAGCAGCATGGCGAGCGTCGAGGCGATCTTTGTCATGCCGCGGTCGGCAAGCCTGCCGGCGATCGGCGAGGCGACGGCGCCGGCAGCACCTGCGAGGGCGAAGAGGGCAATGCCGTTCTGCGTCAGGCCGAAGGCCGGGCTTGCAAGCAGCAGCGGCGTCGTCGTCCAGAACAGGCTGAAGGCACCGAACATGCCGGCCTGATAGAGCGCCCGGCGCTGCAGCACGCGCGAGGTGAGCGCCAGATGGCCCATAGAAGCGAGCAACTCGCCATAACGCAGTTTCGTCTTCGGCACGCGAACCGGCAGGTTGATGCGCAAGACGACGGCGAGCACGAGCATGAGCGCTGCGGTGACGTAGTAGACCACGTGCCAGGAGGAGGCCTCGGCGACGAAGCTTGCGAAGGGGCGGGCGAGCATGATGCCGCAGAGCAGGCCGCTCATGACATTGCCGACGACTTGGCCGCGCGTGGCATCCGGCGCCATGTTGGCAGCGAAAGGAACCAGGACCTGAACTGCGACAGATGAAAGACCGATAGAGAGCGAAGCGACGAGGAAGGCCGCGGGCGTCGACGACAGCGCCGCGCCGATGAGCGCGACAGCGGAGACGGCGATCAGCATCAACACCAGACGGCGGTTTTCGGTGAGATCGCCGAGCGGCACGATCAGCAGCAGGCCGAGGCCGTAGCCGATCTGCGTTAACGTGACGATCAGGCCGGTGGCGGCAGGCGTGAAGCCGAGATCGGCACTGATCGGGCCGGCCAGCGGCTGGCCGTAATAGAGATTGGCGGCCACCAGCCCGCAGGCGGCGGCGAAAAGGAAGGTTAGCCAAGGGGATAGCGCCCTGGGAATGGCCCTATCCGGCGTGGTGGCTGAAATGCTCATCAGAAACTCCGGTATTCAAAGATTGAAAGGATTGAATGCAAAAATGCTGGCTGCGGCCACCCGATCCTTGACCGAATACCGGTATTTCTCTCGTCCACGATGTGGACTGTTCAGGTCACGAGCTTCATCGCGGCCTCGGCCGCGGACAGCATCTCTTCCCTGCTGCGTCCTGTTTTGCCGATGACGCGCAGGCCCTTGGTAAAGCAGAGGAAGGCGAGGGCGGCGGCATCGGGGTCTGCCGTCTTCGGAATGCTGCCGTCTGCCTGGCCGATGCGGATGAGATCGGCCATCAGCTTTTCGTCCGCGGTAAAGGCAGTCACGACGTGGGCAGCGGCTTCCTCGTCAAGCAGGGCGAAGTCGTTGGCGCCGCCGACGACGAGACAGCCTTTGCGGCCGGCCTCGCCATAGGAGACCTCGGCATAATACATCACCATCTGGAAGACCTTCTCGCGACCGGTCTTCGCAGACGCGATCATCGCTTCCAGGCGCCGTCGGCCGAGTTTTCGATAATGGGCGAAAGAAGCCAGAAAGATGCCGCGCTTATCCTTGAATGCCTTGTAGATGCTCCCCGAAGCAAGGCCCATTGCTTCGGTCAACTCGCTGATGGAGGCGGCGTGATAGCCGCGTTCGGAAAAGACGCGGAGCGCCGCATCCAGTGCTGCTTCCATATCGAACTCGCGCGGACGGCCACGGCTGCGGGTCTTTGCTTCTGGTGTGAGATTGGCAACGGTCATAGCGCCTAATTAGGGAATGAACGTTTCCAAATCAAGTGAAATTTCTGCGACGCAGCAAATTCAGAGATCGAGCACCCAGGTCTGGCCGTTCGCTTCGGGGCCGAACATGCGATGTCTCTCCTCGGAGACAAGGCGGAATCCCGCCTTGACGTAGATGGCGCGGGCGGTCTCCAGCATATCGTTGGTCCAGAGCGAAAGCTCGCGGTAGCCCTTCTGTTTTGAGAAGCGGATGCATTCATCGACCAGCAGCTTGCCGAGACCGAGGCCGCGGGCTGATTTGTCGACATAGAGCAGGCGGAGCTTGGCGACGCCGTCGCCGCCATTGGTGATGAGCACCGAGCCGACATTGACGCCGCCGCGCTCGGCGATCCAGCAATATTCTTTGACCGGATCGAAATTGGCGAGGAATTTGCCGGCGACCTCGGCGACCAGCGCCTCGAAGCGCAGATCCCAGCCATATTCCTCGGCATAGAAGCGGCCCTGGCTCTGGACGATCCAGCCGATATCGCCGGACCGGTGAGCGCGGATGATTGCCGGCGCAGGTTTTGCCGCCGGGTCGAGCAGGGCGCGAATCGTGCACATGGCGGAGACGGCCGCCTCCGGCTCGCCGCTCGCCAGGCGGTCGAAACGGGCGGCGATCTGCGCATTGGAGCGCCGGCCGAGTTCCTCGAACGTCTCGCGTCCCTGGTCGGTGACAATGATGACCTGGCTGCGAAGATCGGCCGGATCGGGGCTGGTCTCGATCAACCCCTCGGCGCGGAAACGCTTGAGAATGCGGCTGAGATAGGCCGGGTCGAGCTGCAGGTCGCGGACAAGTGCGGCGGCGCTGACGCCATCATGCGAGCCGAGCTCGAAGAGGATGCGGGCATCGGTCAGCGTGAAGGGGGTGTCGAGATAGGCCTTGTTCAAGAGGCCGAGGAAGTTCGTATAGAACCGGTTGAAATCGCGAGCGGTTTCGATGAGCGATAGGCTAGACATGATGATCTCCAAATGGAGATCCTGGTCAGACTGCTGACGAACCGTGTGCTCTTCACTCGGCGTCATCCTCGGCCTTGTGCCGAGGATCTGCTGCACCGGCTGCAGATGCTCGGGACAAGCCCGAGCATGACGAAAGAGCAGTTGACCGACTTTGTCAGCGGCCCGGCAAAGATCTCCAGACGAAGATCTTGTCTGACATTTATTGGACTGAGTCAACTAATTTGACGATATCAGGCGGCTTCCTCTTCTGTTGTCTCGTCCATTCCCAGCGCGAAATCGACAGCCGCCCGCGCATGGATCGCTGTGGTGTCGAAGCCCGGCAGCGGCAAATGGTCGGGGTCGAGGATCAGGCAGATCTCGGTGCAGCCGAGGATGATGCTGTCGGCGCCGTTATCAACGGCGCGAGCGATGACATCGAACAGTTTTTGACGCGAACTGTCGAGCACCTTGCCGGCGCAGAGTTCGTTGAAGATAATATCGTGCACGGTGGTGCGGTCGCCGGCATCGGGCACCATGATGTCGAGGCCGAGGCCCTTCATCCGGTCACCGTAGAAGCCGTGCTCCATCGTGTAGCGGGTGGCAAGCAGCAGCGGGCGCTTACAGCCGCTCGCATGCAGCGATTTTGCCGTCTCGTCGATGATGTGGATCAGCGGCACGGAGATCTTGTCTGCGACCTTGTCGGCGATCAGGTGCATGGTGTTGGTGCAGATGAGGATGCAACGGGCACCGGCGATCTGCAGGCGCAGCGCCACATCGCCGAGGCGCGAGGCGGCCATATCCCAGTCGCCGGCCTTCTGGAGCGCGACGATCTCTTCGAAATTGACCGAATGCAGGATGAGTTCAGCCGAGGCGAGGCCACCCTTGCGGTCGCGCACCATCTCGTTGACGAGGCGGTAATAGACCGCCGAACTTTCGAAACTCATGCCACCGATCAGTCCGATCATTTCCATTTCTACAAGCTCCCATGCTTCTCAACTGTCGGGAATGATGCCGCGATTCCGGCGCGACGTGTTTGCGTTGTTTGTCATCTCTGTGAAATATGTGATATTATTTTGCGTGGATTTACGAGTTTATGCAAAAATTCGGCGAGAGGTTCAGTTTAGACACATGCTTGACGATCGCGATAGGCGCATTCTCGACATGCTGCAGAAGGATGCAGGCATATCCGTGACCGATCTTGCCGAGCGTGTGGCGCTTTCGGTTTCGGCCTGCTCCCGGCGCATCCAGCGGCTGGAGGAGAGTGGCCATATCGCCCGGCGCATCGTCGTGCTCGATCGGGAAAAGATGGGCGTGCCGACGACGCTCTTCGCACTGGTCAAGACGGCGCACCATTCCGATGAATGGACGGAGACCTTCCGCCGGATCATCGGCGACATCCCCGAAATCGTCGAAGCGCACCGCCTGACCGGCAACCATGATTACATCCTGAAGATCGTGCTGCCGCGCGTCGAGCATTACGACGTGATCTACAAGCAGATTGTCCGCAAACTCGAACTCTTCGACGTTTCGGCATCGATCTCGATGGAAGAGTTGAAGCATGGAACGGCGATACCCGTGGGTTATGCACGGTGAGCCGGTGTTTTTAAGAGCTGCAATCATATGGGCAATGGCAATATCAATCGTGATTTCATGCGGGGGGAAAAGCTTCTCTGGTCAGGGCGTCCCGCACAGGGATTTTTCCTGACATCACGAGATCGCCTCCTCATTCCGTTTTCGCTTCTCTGGGGCGGTTTTGCGAATGTTCTCGCATTTGCCGCCGTCATTGGGGACGGGCCGGTTTCTACGAAATTGTGGCTTAGTCTGTTTGCGCTGATGGGCCTCTACATCATCGCGGGACGTTTTTTCGTCGATGCTGCCGCGCGGGCGAGGACGGAATACATGGTAACCGACAGACGCGTCATCATTCGCAGAAGCGGGTTCTTTCGGAATTTATACACCAGCGGGCATGAACTTCTGCCCTCGATCAGCTTTGAAGAGGGCACCCGCGGCAGGGGTACGATCAAGTTCGGCGTCCGGTCCAACCGACGGATGAGCGGCTGGACGCCGGCCCTTGCCAATGAACCTCAGCTTTTGGGGATCGACAATGCACAACACGTTTACAGCATTCTGCAAAAAGCGAGGTCGGACTGCAGGCGAAGCCAATAAACCCTGCGCCGTCGACTATCGGCGGCGCAGGGCAGGCATGCCGAAACGGCAGTTGCAACCATCGCGGCGAAGGCCACATTGGCTTTGAGCGAAAATGGCGCAAAGGGGTAGGTCATGAGCGATCATCATGTCGTCGTTGTCGGCGGTGGTTTCGGCGGGTTGCAGCTCGTCAACGGGTTGAAGAGTGCCGGCGTCAAGATTACGCTGGTCGACCGGCGCAATCACCATCTCTTCCAGCCGCTGCTCTATCAGGTGGCGACCACCATTCTCTCCACCTCGGAGATCGCCTGGCCGATCCGCCGCCTCTATGCCGACCGGCCTGACGTGACGGTGCTGCTCGGAGAGGTCACCGACGTGGACAGCGGTGCGAAGACGGTTTCCTTACGCAACGGCATGACTCTTGGTTACGATACGCTGGTGCTGGCGACCGGGGCGACGCATGCCTATTTCGGCCATGACGAATGGGAGCCGGTGGCGCCCGGCCTGAAGACGCTGGAGGATGCGACGACGATCCGCCGGCGCGTGCTGCTCGCCTTCGAGCGAGCGGAGATGGAGAGCGATCCCGCTGCACGCGACGCGCTGCTGACCTTCACCATCGTCGGGGCCGGGCCGACCGGCGTCGAGTTGGCCGGCATCATTGCCGAGCTCGCGCATTTCACGTTGCCCAAGGAGTTCCGCAACATCGACACGCGCAAGACCCGCGTCGTGCTGGTCGAGGCCGGCCCGCGGGTGCTGCCGACCTTCGCCGAGGAGCTTTCGGCCTATGCGCAGAAGGCGCTGGAAAAACTCGGGGTCGAGATCCATCTCGGCAAGCCGGTGACCGAGTGCAACGCCCACGGCGTGAAGATCGGCGAGACCTTCGTTGCCAGCCGGACGATCGTCTGGGCAGCCGGCGTCACCGCCTCGCCGGCGGCGCAATGGCTTGGCGTGCCGGCCGACCGGGCAGGGCGCGTCATCGTCGAAAAGGATCTGAGCGCGCCGGGCCTGCCCGATGTCTTCGTCGTCGGCGATACCGCATCGGTCATGCGCGAGGACGGCAAGCCGGTGCCGGGCATTGCGCCTGCCGCCAAGCAGCAGGGCGGTTACGTCGCCAAGGTGATCCGCGCCCGCCTGTCCGGCAAACCGGCGCCGGCGCCTTTCCGCTATTGGCATCAGGGCAGCCTGGCGACGATCGGCAAGAGTGCGGCGATTATCGATTTCGGCCGGATCAAGCTGAAGGGCTGGATCGCCTGGTGGATCTGGGGACTTGCTCATATCTACTTCCTGATCGGCACTCGCTCGCGCTTCTCCGTCGCCTGGAGCTGGCTGTGGATCTATCTGAGCGGCCAGCACAGCGCGCGGCTGATTACACAGCGGGAGACGATGCGGGAGGAGGGGTAAACTCTCTTTCGGGTCATGTTGGGGACAGCAGGAGAGGGCATGCCGCGGGGGCACCCCCCTCTGTCCTGCCAGGCCTGGGGTCGAGACGCGTGGCTCGACCCGTCCTTCGAACCCCCCACAGGTGGGGAGATCACAAGTGGCATGACCTTCCTGCATCTTGAATGTAAAGCCGAGCTGAATCGCTGATTGTTTGGGAAGCCGTTTGCGCGCAGTCAAGAGGGGGGCGGCCACGGCACGCCGGTCCAGGAAACCAGCCACGCGTGAACGTCATACGCCCAAGCTTGACATATCTCCCGACACGCCTCTACCATTCCGCCCGCGCCTCCGAAGAACACCGGGGGTTCTGCATCCAGCCGTCGCCATCACCAGGTAGAGGTTCCAATGCGCCGATTCACTTCTCACGAAAATCACATTCGAAATTCTGAGAAGTTGGTGGTTCATGCGCACTTTGAATCTGGGCATCCTCGCCCACGTGGATGCAGGCAAGACTAGCCTTACCGAAAGACTGCTTTTTGACGCCGGCGTCATCGACAAGCTCGGCAGCGTTGATATCGGCAATACACAGACGGACACTCTCGAGCTCGAACGGCAACGCGGCATCACGATCAGGACCGCGGCGGTGTCGTTCACGGTCGGCGACAGGATTGTCAATCTCATCGACACGCCCGGTCACCCGGATTTCATCGCCGAGGTCGAGCGGGTGCTCGGGTTGCTGGATGCCGCGGTCGTCGTCGTTTCGGCGGTCGAAGGCGTGCAGGCCCAGACGCGGGTGCTGGTGCGGGCGTTGCGGCGGCTTGGCGTTCCCTTCATCTTCTTCGTCAACAAGGTCGATCGTCTCGGCGCCCAATATGAGGACGTGCTGAAGGCTCTTGCCAGCCAATTGCTCGTTCGCCCCATCGCCATGTCTTCCGTCATCGATGCCGGCAGCAGGCTTGCCAGAGTGGAGGCGTTGGCCCCCGGATGCGAACCGCTTTTCACGCCGCTCTGCGAAGCACTCGCGGAGAATGACGAGGCGCTGCTGGACGACTACGTCTTGGCGCCCGATCGCCTGACGGCGGATAGGCTTGGACGCTGCCTGGCCGATCAGGTCGCGAGCGGTCTGGTGCATCCTGTCTTCGCAGGTGCGGCAACGACTGGCGTCGGCGTGCCGGCCCTGACATCGGCCATCGCGACGATATTGCCCGGCCGGCGCCTCGATCCGGACGGGCCGATTGCCGGAAAAATCTTCAAGATCGAACGCGGTTGGGGTGGTGAAAAGCTGGCCTATATGTATCTGACGTCGGGCACGGTCCGGCTCCGGCAACATCTGGATTTGCCCAAAGGCCCGGAAAGAGTGACCGCGATCGAGGTTTTCGAGGCTGGCCGGGTTCATGGCGCCGCAAGCTTCCGCGCCGGGCAGATCGCGCGCATCAGCGGCCTTGCCGGCGCCCGTATCGGGGATGCAGTGGGCGGCGACCTGCTCGCGGGTGGGCGGCCGCAGTTTGCCCCGCCCAGCCTCGAAACCCGCGTCCTTGCCCGGCGGCCCTCCGACAAGGCGGCCCTCTGGCTGGCGCTGAACCAGATGGCGGAGCAGGACCCGTTGATCAATCTGCGCCGGAACGATGATGCCGACGAAATCTTCGTATCGCTCTATGGCGAGGTGCAGAAGGAGGTCGTCCAATCGACCCTGCTGACGGATTTCGGTCTCGAGGCTGGGTTCGAGGAAAGCACCGTCATCTTAGTGGAAAGGCTTGCAGGAACCGGGCAAAGCCTGCAGGTCCTCTTCAAGGAGCCCAATCCCTTCCTGGCAACCGTCGGCCTGCGCGTCGAGCCGCGCCCTCCCGGGGCGGGCAACAGCTTCGCGCTCGAAGTGGATGTCGGCCAGATGCCTGTAGCCTTCTATCGAGCGGTCGAGGAGACCGTGTTCGAAACCCTGAAGCAGGGGATTTTCGGCTGGCAGGTTATTGATTGCCACGTGGCGATGACGGCAGCTCGGCACAGCTCGCCTGTAAGCACCGCCGCCGATTTCCGGCAACTCACGCCTTGGGTGCTGGCAGATGCACTGTCGGCCGCGCAAACCGTCCTATGCGAACCGATCGACCGCTTTCATCTCGAAGCGCCCGCGGAGAGCTTGAGCGGTGTGCTCACTTTGCTTGCGAAATCGGCAGCGGCGATGATGGATTCGGCGATCGCCGATGGCGTCGCCCGGCTCGAGGGCACCGTGGCGTCTCAGGTGATCCAAAGCGTTCAGCAGCAATTGCCGGGCCTGACAAGCGGGGCCGGAACCATGGAAACCTCTTTCGATCACTACGCCCCGGTTGCCGGCCAGCCGCGCTTGCGTGAGCGCTCCGGCCCCGATCCGTTTAACGGTGCCGAATATTTGCTGCGTCTGCGGGGTGTCCCCATTTGAGTACAGCCCTGATCTGGAGGTGGTTCGGCGGTGTATAGTGAGCGTTGATGCACGGTTATTCCCTCGCCAAATGTCTTCGCATCGAATAATGGTAGCTCGCGGGCTTGGAATAGAGCGTGAGATTTTTGCATGACAAGTGACGTAGCAGCTGAGGGAAAGCATCGTTTCTGGATGCTCGATCTGTTGCGTGGGGCATCTGCAATACTTGTACTCGTTTATCATTCCAGCAACGCGTTTCCCGTTGCTTATGCCGCTGTCGATCTTTTCTTCATGTTAAGCGGCTTCGTTTTGGCGGAAAGATACAGCGAGAGCCTGCTACAGGCGGGCGGCCGCCGAGACTTCATCAATCACCGCATTGCCCGACTGTATCCCGTCTACTTCGCCTGCACATTGCTGGGCGCTGTTTCGGTTTTCCCATTGATTGGCCATCTCGAAAACTGGAGCATCAACACTTTTGCCGTTTCCTCCGTTACCAGCCTGCTCATGCTTCCGGCGCCGTCTGACACCGTCCTCGGCATTCTGCCCTTGAACGGACCGGCATGGTCGTTGTTTTTTGAAGTCGTGGCCAACGTGGTCTTTCTTGTTACTGCGGCGCGTCTCCGAGTGGCTGTTTTCATCGTCGCGCTGTCAGCGCCAGCATTCGTCCTTGCTTTATGGCACTTTCGGTACCCGCCGGGCTCCGTCTGGGGCGATATTCTCGGAGGCTTTCCACGGGTGCTGGTATCTTTTTACGGCGGCGTACTTATCAGTCATCTTTGGCGACGAGGCTTCCGCATCAGGCTTGCCGCCTCGGCCAGTTTGATTCTGGTGGCCGCGCTCACGGCGCTTTATTCGGGGTTCATCCTCACCGAGAGGAAATACTATCTGCTTCTGATATTTATCGCTCACCCCATGATCATCTGGTTCGGCTTGGGGCTGGCAAGAAACGCGCGGCTCGGACGCTTCGCCACCTGGATGGGTGAAATTTCCTACCCGCTCTACCTCGCGCACGTACCGCTACTGATCTTGCTCGCAACGTTCGGAGTGGGTGATTGTTTTGCTCTGCGCAATTATCTCGGGCTCGGAAATACCTCGTGGGGTGGCGAATGCAGCCGAGACGCTCTTTCCTTGGCCGTGTTCCTCTTGCCGTTGTCATTATTGGCGGCGCACCTCATCGCCATCTGGATCCAGTCGCCTGGCCGTAGGTTTTGGCTTCGCTGGAGGCCGATCTAGTCGCCTGTCCGGCGGCGGCTCCCGAAGGAGTCGCCGCCCATTCTTCAAGCCGCCAGCGAGGCGATGTCGATGACGAAGCGGTAGCGGACGTCGCTTTTCAGGACGCGTTCATAGGCTTCGTTGACCTGCTGGATGTTGATCTTCTCGATCTCGGAGACGATGTTGTGCTCGCCGCAGAAGTCGAGCATTTCCTGGGTTTCCTTGATCGAACCGATCATCGAGCCTGATATGCTCTTGCGGCCGGGGATGATCGAGAAGGCATGCACGGGGATCGGGTTTTCCGGGGCGCCGACCACCACGAAGGAACCATCCACCTTCAGCAGGCCGAGATAGGCATTCCAGTCGATCTCGGCGCTGACGGTGCAGATGATCAAGTCGAAAGTCCCGGCGAGCTTCGTGAATGTTTCCGGGTCGTTGGTGGCGTAATATTCCTTGGCGCCGAGCTTCAGCCCATCTTCCTTCTTGGAAAGGCTCTGGGAGAGAACGGTGATATCGGCGCCCATGGCGGCGCCGAGCTTGACGCCCATGTGGCCGAGGCCGCCCATGCCGACGATCGCAACCTTCTTGCCGGGGCCGGCATTCCAGTGGCGCAGCGGCGAGTAGAGCGTGATGCCGGCGCAGAGCAGCGGCGCGGAGGCATCGAGGGGCAGATTGTCCGGAATGGACATGACATAGCCTTCCCGAACGACGATCGAGTCGGAATAGCCGCCCTGGGTGCGTGTCTTCCGGTCGGCTTCGAAGTCATTGTAGGTGCCGGCGAGCCCCGGCATATACTGTTCCCGATCAAGGTCGCGCTCGGCGCAGCCGATGCAGGAATCGACGAAGCAGCCGACGCCGACGCGATCGCCGACCTTGAATTTGGTCACATCGGAACCGACGGCCGAGACGATGCCGGCGATCTCATGGCCCGGCACGATCGGATAGACGGCGTTCTTCCATTCGTTGCGGACAGTGTGGATGTCCGAGTGGCAGATGCCGGCAAACTTGATGTCGATAACGACGTCGTCGGGGTTCGGGTTGCGGCGTTCGAAGGTGAAAGGGGTCAGCGGCTTGGAAGCGTCGGTCGCGGCGTAGCCTCTTGCAATAGGCATGGGAACCATCCTTTTCGATTGTGGTGGGGGTTGAAAGAGATGGTGGACTATTGCCCGGAACGGCGGCAGAGAGTTAGAGCGATCCTCTCAGCTTTTTGCACGATCCTGCAAAAGTGAGGCGCCGGCCTGTTTGTGAAATGGCCAAGGCACTCTAGATAAGAGCGGTATCGCCGGCGTCAGACAATTGACAGAAAGAGTTGCCGCATGACTTTGCCCTTCAGCCCCTATCAGGAAATTGTCGATATCGCGATGCGCTTCGCGGCTGGTGACGGCGAGTTTGCGACTGATATCGGCAATCTTCACATCAGCCGTCGGTCCAAGCCCAGCGATCCGCTGCACAGCAGCTACCGGCCCTGTTTTGCCTTTGTCCTGCAGGGCGCCAAGAGCTTGCGCCTCGGCACGGAACTTATCAGCTACGGGACTGGCGACTATCTGCTGACCTCGCTCGACCTGCCGGTCGCCTGGCGCGTCACGGAGGCAAGCCCTGAGGTTCCGCATGTCTGCCTGGGGTTGGCAATCGACTCGGAAAAACTGCTGGAATTGCTCAGCCGGATCGATATTCCGCGCCCAGCCGCCGATACTGACGGACAGCGCGGGATGGCGGTGAACGTCGCTCCACCGGAGCTCCTGGATGCTGCCGTCCGCTTGCTGCGCTTGCTCGATCGTCCAGGCGACATTCCTGCCATGGCGCCGCTGATCGAGCAGGAAATCCTCTACCGGGTGCTGACCGGGCCGGATGGCGCGCGGCTGATCAATATTGCCACTGCAGACAGCCACAGCAACAGGGTCGCGCGCGCCGTCGCATGGCTGAAGGAGAATTTCGCGCGGCCACTGCGCATCGAAGACCTTGCCGACCGCGTCAGCATGAGCGTGTCGTCCTTCCATCATCACTTTAAATCGGTCACGGCGATGACGCCGGTGCAGTATCAGAAGCAGCTTCGCCTGCACGAGGCACGCCGGCTGATGCTCGTGGAGCGCCTCGATGCGGGCACGGCCGGCCACCGCGTCGGATATCAAAGCCCGTCGCAGTTCAGCCGTGAATACAGCCGCCTCTACGGCGCCTCGCCAGCTCGCGATGTCGACGGCGCCCGCGACGTCATGGCGGCGGAATAGAGGCCGCGCGCGGCGGCAGGACCCCAAGACGTTCCGTCACTTTGAAACGGCGCATACCCGAAAACCGTATCCGGCTTTCGGGTGAGGCGCTGGTTAGCCGGGGAATTTCAGGGCCCTGTCGGCACGGCATTTGGCGAGCTTTAGCTGGCGGAAGGAGAGGATGCGCGTGATGCGGTCCTTGCCATCCGTTTCCACACTCACGCAGGCGCAGGCGTAGCCGTAAGTACCGTTGGTTCTGACATAATCATGTTCGGAGATGTCGGGGATCAGCTCCATGCCTTCGACCTCGCCGGCATCGTCGCCCTGGGTCATGATCGTCCAGGTGTTCTCCGCGTCCTCCAGCCACCAGTTGGCGGGCGTCGGATTCTCGATCCAGCCGCAGCGGGTCTCGGCGGCCCGCGCATTGGCTGCGACGACAAGAGCTGCAATCATGACCGCGGCGGCTATTTGGTATTTCATCGGCTTTTCCTCATCGCCGGATTTTAATTGTTGATCGCGATGATCGCCCAATGGCTCGCCTCGCAGCTGTTGTCCTCACAGACCGCGCCCATCCAGACGGCGCCACCGGCCAGCATGACGCCGTCGCTATTGACGAAGAGATCCTCGTATTGCTGGCGCCCGACGGCGCGGCGCGTTCCCGGCGTCACGAGATCGTCGAAATTGTCGATGAAATCCTCAGCGTTCTCGACATCGTAGGTCTCGCCGTTGGCCTTGATCGTCAGCGGGTATTCGGCAAGGCCGGCGATGGTCTCGGCGTCGCCTGAGCGCATCGCCTTGACAAGCTGGCGCAGCGGCCGGTCGAAGCCCGCGGCATCGCCGTGCAGTTCCTCGATGCGGTTATAGACGTCGCTGTTGGACTGCGCGAAAGCGCCTGAGCCGCCAAGGAGAATTGCTCCGAGTAGGAGAAGAGCTGCAGACAGGCGTGACATCGAAGCCTCCGGGCAAATGGTATAGCGCGACATTATGCGATCGCCGAGGATTCGCGCCTATCCAATTCTGGTGTTTCATCGCGGTTTCCCCTATTAAAAAATCAATCAGGACTTCTTGACGAGCTGATCGGTTTATCGCATAAACCTCACGAACCGTACTGTACGGTACGTATATGGGAGCCATGATCGTGTCCGTCGATACCGCAGAGCCGAGCGAATTTTCGCCGCGCCAGAACGCCGTTCTGGAGCAGGCGTTGCAGTTGCTCGTCGATGGCGGCGAGAAGGCGCTGACGACTTCGGGTGTGGCGCGCGCCGCCAATTGTTCGAAGGAAAGCCTCTATAAATGGTTCGGTGATCGCGACGGGCTGCTGTCTGCGATGATCGCCTACCAGGCGAGCAAGGTGCGCACCTTCGAGCGCAACGGCGAGCGGCTGACGGCGGCGAGCCTGCACGACCATGTCGTCATTTTTGCGCGTGACTTGCTGGAAGTGCTCGCCGGCGACGTCTCGCTGGCGCTGAACCGGCTGGCGATCGGCCAGTCGAACCGCGACGGCTCGAAACTCGGCAAGCTGCTGCTCGAGCGCGGCCGCCGCCAGATCGACCGGCGCGCCATGGCGCTGATCGATGCCGGGAAGCGGGCGGGGCTCCTGCGTTTTTCCGATGCCGACGAGGCTTATCACACGCTTTACGGCCTTGTTGTTTCCGACCTGCATGTGCGCATGCTGCTCGGCGAACCGGGCCTCAAGGATACCGCGCGCCAGGCGGAGAGGGCGGTGACCGCCTTCCTCAGGCTCTATGGCACGGACAAGGTTCTGGCGGAGATGCCGGTTCTCGGCTGATTCCGCTTTAATGACAGTCAACAAGACAAGCAAAGGGAAGGAACTTCAAATGCGCGTCTATTACGATCGTGATGCCGATCTCAACCTCATCAAGGCCAAGAAGGTCGCCATCATCGGCTACGGTTCGCAGGGCCGTGCCCATGCGCTGAACCTCAAGGACAGCGGCGCCCAGAACGTCGTCATCGCGCTGAAGGCCGGTTCGCCGACCGTCAAGAAGGCCGAAGCCGACGGCTTCAAGGTCATGACGGTTGCCGAAGCTGCCGCCTGGGCAGACCTGATGATGATGGCCACCCCGGACGAACTGCAGGCCGACATCTATAAGGCTGACATCGCCGGCAACATCCGTGACGGTGCAGCCATCGCCTTCGCTCACGGCCTCAACGTTCATTTCGGCCTCATCGAGCCGAAGGCTTCGGTCGACGTCGTCATGATCGCACCGAAGGGCCCGGGCCATACGGTTCGCGGCGAATACCAGAAGGGCGGCGGCGTTCCCTGCCTCGTTGCCGTTCACCAGAACGCGTCCGGCAATGCGCTTGAACTGGCGCTCTCCTACGCCTGCGGTGTCGGCGGCGGCCGTTCCGGCATCATCGAAACCAACTTCCGCGAAGAGTGCGAAACCGACCTGTTCGGCGAACAGGTCGTTCTCTGCGGCGGTCTGGTCGAGCTCATCCGCGCTGGTTTCGAAACGCTGGTTGAAGCCGGTTACGCGCCTGAGATGGCCTATTTCGAGTGCCTGCACGAAGTGAAGCTCATCGTCGACCTGATCTATGAAGGCGGCATCGCCAACATGAACTACTCGATCTCCAACACGGCCGAATGGGGCGAATATGTCTCCGGTCCGCGCATCATCACCGCCGAGACCAAGGCCGAGATGAAGCGTGTCCTCAAGGACATCCAGACCGGCAAGTTCACGTCCGATTGGATGCAGGAATACCGCGCCGGCGGCTCGCGCTTCAAGGGCATCCGCCGCCTGAACGACAGCCACCAGATCGAGGAAGTCGGCGCCAAGCTGCGCGGCATGATGCCCTGGATCGGTAAGAACAAGCTGGTCGACAAGTCGGTCAACTAAGCGGTCCTGTGACATAAAATGAGAAAGTCGGAGTGAAAGCTCCGGCCTCCAGACTGCTGACAACCCCCGGCTGAGCTGGGGGTTATCTACTTCATCGCGACATGCAGAAGAAACGGCTCCCGAACAGGCGGCAATCGCGCACCGGCTGGTCACGTCACGCCGCGACAGGTTCCGGTTCGATGCGAATTGGCGCTCTCAGGAGAACTTCTCGTCGCGGACCAAGAGGCGAGCTTCGGTTTGTTGGGAACGGAACTGGAACTGAACGGTTATCGGAGGGTATTCGATATGCTTCAGGGACCAAATGCTTAAGGTCGGGATTCTTACCTTTCATCGCTGCATAAACTACGGCTCCTATTGGCAGGCACGCTGTCTGGCCGAAGGCCTCGCGTCCATGGGAGTCGAAGCCGTTCTCCTGGAACACATGTCCGATCGCGTGAACCGCGCCGAATGGCAATGCGCGCTGCAACCGCTGCTTCCTGTTGCAACGCCGAAGGAAGACCACCCGCTCTATAAAGCGAAGATCCGGAAATTCTTTCACTCCTTTGCCACCTTACCTCTTTCATCGCCTTTTCCCTTGGAGAATCCGGCCGCAATGGACGAGTTTTCGCTCGTCGTCGTCGGCAGCGACGAGGTGTGGAACCTTCGCCATCCCTGGTATGGCGGGTATCCAGTGTTTTATGGTGAGGGCCTGCGATGCGGGCGCACTATCTCCTATGCCGCGACATTTGGAAGTCTGGCATCGTCGGAGCGGCTGGAGGGTTGGGCGGAAAAGTTGCGAAAGTTTTCTCATATTTCAGTCCGGGATCTCCATTCGGAGCGGATCATCCGCGAGACGTTGGGACGGGAGCCAGAACTCGTTCTCGACCCGTGTCTGCAATTTCCGCAGATGAAGACTGCGAGCAGAGATGACGGGGATGCGGCATCTTATATAGCCGTTTACGGGCACAGTTTTCCAACCTGGTTCCAAAATGCGGTGCGCCGGTGGGCAGGAGATCGGGGCTACCCGCTCGTCAGCATCGGCTATCGGAACGATTGGGCCGACGAGCAATGGATCGATGCCGGGCCGGAGGACTTCGCCAGGTTCATATCCGACGCTAAGGCTGTCGTGACGAACTTCTTTCATGGGTGCGTGTTTTCGCTTGTCAACGAAAAGCCGTTTGCATGCGTCCTCTCCGATTATCGCTCCAACAAGATTCGCGATCTGATGCAGCTTGTCCGCGCCGAGCATCATGTCCTCACCGAGGATATGATTCCATCGCATCTAGATGTTATTCTTGATAACCCACTTCCCGCGGCTATCTCGCAACAAATAACTTCCTTGCGTCATAGATCCACCGCCTATCTCAGCCATGCCTTGCAATAGCTCCCAGCAGCAGGATCATCTCACTGCGGGCATCGGCCCCGGGGATATTGCGGCCTCCGGCCTCTGCATCGGCTGCGGCTCCTGCGTCGCAAAGTCAGCACGGCCTGATGTGCGCATGGGACTCGACCGATACGGGCAGATGAAGCCCACAGCCCCACGGACTTGGTTGCAGGGCGGTGATGAAGAGTTTGCCCGAATTTGCCCGTTTTCGCCAATGGCTCGCGACGAGGACGAATTGGCGGCCGAATATTTTCCCCGCGCGAAAAACCAAGACCCTCTACTGGGTCGTTTCGAGGCTGCTTTTGTCGGCCATGTCGAGGAAGGGGAATACCGTTCGAAGGGCAGTTCCGGGGGCATGGTCACCTGGGTGGCGGCGGAGCTGCTGCGCCTGGGGCTGGTTGACGGTGTGGCTCACGTCAAGGAGAGCGATGATCCGCTGTTGGAAGGGCGCCTGTTTCATTATTTGCTGTCACGCAATCTGCAGGAACTTCAGGCCGGCGCCAAATCTCGATATTATCCAGTCGAACTTTCCGGAGTGCTTCAGTCCATTCGCGAGGCGCCCGGCCGGTATGCCGTGGTTGGTATTCCCTGTTTCATCAAGGCGGTGCGACTAGCCTGTGCCGATGACCCAATATTGAAGGAGCGCATTGCCTTCACGCTTGGGCTGTTTTGCGGCCATATGAAAAGCGCGCGCATGGCTGAAAGCTTCGCGTGGCAGATGGGTGAGGATATCGGAAAGGTTAAACGGCTCGACTACAGGATAAAGTCCCCGGATCGACCTGCGAATTGGTATCGGACGCAACTGACACTCGAAAACGGAGATACGCGTGCCCAAGACTGGTGGCATCTGGCCGATGGGGACTGGGGGGCGGGCTTTTTTCAGAATTCCGCCTGCAATTTCTGCGACGACGTCGTTGCGGAAACGGCCGATATCGCTTTCGGGGATGCCTGGAAGGAGCCCTATTCCTCGGATGGACGCGGGACGAATGTGGTTATCGTCCGCTCAAAGGCCCTTCTGGATGCGATCTTTGCGGGGATAGATGACAAGAGGATCGCACTGTCTCACGTCGACGCCGATTTTGTTGTAGCGACCCAAGCTGCGGGATTCCGTCAGCGTCGCGAGGGCCTCTCATTCCGTTTGACCTGGCCACGTAAGGGTATGCGCCCGCGCAAACGTGTCCGTGCCGGCAGCCATAGTCTGTCTTCGCAGCGCAAGGCGGTCTACATCATGCGCTACTGGATCAGCTTTTGGAGTCACCGGGTCTTTTCAATCGCCCGTTTCCTACGCAGCCCCAGACTTTACATCCTGTGGGCTCGTGCGGCCTTGGCATGCTATCAGGGGGTGGCTTATTCCCGAGGGCCGATCGGCAGGATAGCCCGGAGCCTGGGTTTAGCCGGCTCCGAGGGACGCACGTGATTCGAGGCCCAGCAATCGGGCAGCTGACTTGGCAACGCGTGACATATGTCCGCTTTCCTGGCGCGGTGCGTAGCGCTCAACCATTTCCTCGCAGAACCCGGCAAATTCTTCGGGCACCAGAGGCGGACTCGTATGGTGCGGCGCGATACCTCTATGCTCGGGCGTGAAGCAGAATGTCGCCGTTACGTCGAAGTCTTCGAGGGCACGCATCTGCCGGTCGAACCAGTCGAGGGCATTGGGCCGGAATCGGTCCGCCCAGGAAAGCCCGGTGCGCACAGATTTTACTCCCAAGCGCTTCATCCAGGCGGCGGCTTCATCCAGCCGCGGGTCTTCGAAGTGGAACCATTGCACCAGCCCGAAATCCGGCGTGTGTTTGGCAAACTCCTCAAGCGCCGGTTTGGGCGTTCCGTCTTCACGCAGAATGCCCATATAGTAGTGCCGGTAATAGGAGGAGCCTTCGGCTTCGCGATGACGGGTGGTTGCCTCCCATGATCGGGGGAGGTCGTAGAGGCTGTACCATTGCAAGCGCTCGACTTTACCCTTGAGCAACTCGGCAGTTCGTTGCAAACCCCACAACTGCACTTCCTCGGCGCCGAATGTCGAGACACCCACTTCGCTGACCCAGATCGGCAGATCGGTGACAGCGCGAATTTCGTTGATCTTCTCCGGCCACTCATGGATCTGCCAGAGGTTCCAGTCGAGCGGGAATCCATGCAGCGCGACGGCATCGAGGTGATCGAGCACGCCGTAATTTTTCATGCGGCTGATGAAGAGGGGGTCGATTGGAGATATCCCGCCGAGTACCTTCGTCAGTTCCGGATTCTTGGCTCCGATGGCATCGGCGGCGAGGATTGCCATTTGCGCAAATAGGCTCCATTCAGGATCGATTTCCGGATCCCAGTGCGATTTGTTGTTCGGCTCGTTCCAGATCATTGCAGCTTCGATCATTTGACTTCCCCGGGCAGGATTTAACGAACGGGTTATAAGGTCACTTCGTTGAGCGTCATCACTTTTGCACCCCAGTCACCGATCACAACTGTCGTGACGGAGGCGGGCGCAATATCAAATCTGGGCCAAGCATCGATCGGCAATCCCAGGACGTGACTCACACCCGCCTTGATGACATCGGCATGAGAGACCAGAGCTATTCGGTTTTTGTCACCGCCGCTGGCCAAAGTCTCCATTAGGCCGAAGATCCGAGTTTGAACGTCCAGCATCGTCTCGCCTCCTGGCGTGCGGGTGAGGCTACGTGTGGTATTCCACCGCCGCCACAGAGGATCGTCATTAAGGACTTCGAACGTCTTTCCGGACCAGTCGCCGAAATTCACCTCGTCCAAAGCATTGTCTGTTTGCGGTAGAGACAGACCACAGGCCGATGCGATACCTTCTGCCGTCTCCCGTGTACGTTCGCGCGGGCTGGTGTAGATCTCAGTGATGTCCTCGCGGCGCAGCCTCTGCCCGAGACCCTGAACTTGCGAGCGGCCGGCTTCGCCAAGCGAAATCCCGGCCGTACAGCCGGCCAGGAAATTCCCGACATTGTCGTGGGCGGCGTGGCGGACCAGGAAGAACGTTACCGTCATTCCGCGGCCCCGCGCAAAACATCCTCCAGGTCATCGATGAAATCCTGCGTTCGCCGGCGGGCCTCGTAATCAGTGAACTGCTGCGGCGGCGATTTCATGAAATAGCTCGACGGCCCTGTCAGGGCTCCGCCAACGCCTCGGTCGAGGGCCAATTTCGCGCAGCGTATCGCATCGATGACCACGCCAGCGGAATTGGGGGAGTCCCACACCTCAAGCTTGAGCTCTGCGTTGAGCGGCACGCCGCCGAAAGTGGTGCCTTCAAGCCTGATATAAGCCCATTTCCGATCGGTGAGCCAAGGGACATGGTCGCTCGGTCCGACATGTACATCGTCTGCTGGAAGCGGAATATCCAATTGGCTGGTGACCGACTGGGTCTTGGAGATCTTCTTCGATTCCAGCCGCTCGCGTTCCAGCATATTGAGAAAATCGGTGTTTCCGCCGAAATTGAGCTGATAGGTGCGGTCCACACGGACGCCCCGTTCGCGGAAGAGATTCACGAGCATTCTGTGGACGATCGTTGCCCCCACCTGGCTCTTGATATCGTCGCCGATGATCGGCAGCTTTCGGGCAGCGAACTTCTGCTGCCATTCCGGTTTGGAGGCTATGAATACCGGAATGCAATTGATAAAGGCGCAACCTGCCGCCAGCGCCTGTTCGGCGTACCACTTCGTTGCCTCTTCCGAGCCAACGGGAAGATAGGAAATTAGCACTTCCGTCTGGCTTTGCCTGAGGATTTCCGCCACGTTCGCTGAAGGCTCGGTCGATTCCTCGATCCGATCCCGAAGATACTTCCCTATCCCATCCATCGTCCTGCCGCGCCTTACCTCCACGCCAATCGGAGTGACATCTGCAAAACGGTGAGTGTTGTTCGGCTCGGCGTAGATCGCTTCCGCGACATCTCGCCCTACCTTTGAAGCGGCAACATCGAAGGCGCAGGATATCTCAATATCGTGCACATGATAGCCGCCGAGATCAGTATGCATGAGGCCTGGAACCGGCTCGTTTTCCCGGGCGTTATCATAGTATGTAAGTCCTTGAACCAATGACGAGGCGCAATTGCCAACTCCCACCAATCCAACGCGAATGGATTTCGAACGCATGGTTCCCTCCAGGGGCTGCTTTCTGAGGCATCTACAAAGCTAACAAGCGGGAGCCGCAACGGTTCCCAGTTCTTCCGATTTTTTCAATTGCGACTAACGATCATCCAGCCAGTTCGGGCAGGCAACGTGGCAAAGAGGAGGACCGGATGCTGGTCTATGGCGATGTCGAGCACATCGAGAGCGCAGCAGCGGTGCGCGCATCGATCAGAGGATTGATGATGGCGTGTATCGAAATGCAGCCAAGCCGTCAGCGCCACGAAACTCTAGTCCAGGCGTTCATCCTGACCGGAGAATTGGTCCAGGCACTGGCCGATCTAGAATTCGGGAAAAAAGGCGCCGACGATGTGTCCGAGCTTCAGGACGCCGGCGCGAAACTTTTGCTCATGCAGGCGCGGGAGGTCATGCAGTCGTGGCGAGACGGATTTGCCGGGATTTTGTCCTTTCCAAAAGATTGGACAGCCAAACTCGAATCTTTAGACAGCACCGATCCGGTACGGATGAAGCGGGCAGAGGGCTACGCCTTTTATGCTTTGTATCCCGAGAGCTATATCGAAGCGGCTTCGATCTCGAAACTAACGCCTCAGACGGTCGTCATCGGGATACGGAGCATCGGGACCGGACTGGCGGCCATGGTTTCCGCAGCCTTGGGTGCCGAGCCTGCCTATTCGCTGCGGCCGACGGGCCACCCGTTCGAGCGGCAGGTAAATGCTACGCCCGATTTTTCCAAGCGCATCCTTGCCCATCCCGATACCGATTTTGCTATCGTCGATGAGGGGCCGGGGCTATCGGGGAGTTCGTTCGGCTGTGTCGGGGACTGGTTGCAGGCAAATGGCGTGGCGTCCGGTCGGCTTCACTTTTTCCCAAGTCACGCCGGTGAGCCGGGTCCGCATGCGAGCAAGACGCATCTGACCCGTTGGCGAGACCGACCACGCCATGTCGTCAGCTTCGATGATCTTACTCTGAAGGCCCAAGACCCAAAACATCGGCTGCACACATGGGCGGCCGATGTCGTTAGCGTTGCGAGATCGTCGTGGCGGGATCTGTCCGGTGGCGCATGGCGCGGCGTTCGGTATCGCGATCCTTCGCATTGGCCGCCGAGCCACATGCAGATGGAAAAACGCAAGTTCCTGATGGAAGCCGAAGGAGAAGCCTGGCACGTCAAGTTTGCCGGGCTTTGCGGGAGCGACGTGGACAAGGCGCGCAGAGGCTCTTTGCTGAGCGAAGCCGGCTTTATTCCGAGGATTGTCGGCACCTGTTACGGATTCATCATCGAAGAATGGATAGATGGAACGCCCCTCGACAATAGCGGTGTAGGCAGGCGCCACATGGTGGATCACCTCGGACGTTATCTTGGTTTTCGGGCCCGTCACCTCCCGGCACGAAACGGCGGCGCGTCGATCCAGAAACTTTGCGAAATGGCAATTTTCAATATCGCGGAAGCGGCAGGATCGAACACAGCAGAAATATTGAGGCGCGCAATAGGCATGCCCGAGCGGCTAGCCGGACGATTGCGACGGGTCGATACGGACAACCGGCTTCACCCATGGGAATGGCTGACGAGCACCACCGGGCGGATCATAAAAACGGATGCGCTCGACCACAATGCGGCCCATGATCTGATTGGGTGCCAGGACATCGCCTGGGACGTCGTGGGTGCTTGCGTGGAGTTCGAACTGTCGAGCAAGGAGCGCGAACGTCTTGCCGATCTCGTCGCTCGGCAAGCGGATTGCGACTTGCGCGACGATGTACTCAGGTTTTTTGAGGCTTGTTATCTCGGTTTTCAGATAGGACTGTGGTCGCAGGCTAGGGGCAGCGTCGACTGCGCCGAGACAGCGCGCATTGAACGCACCATCAAACGTTACCTGGACCGCCTGCCCCAATTGATCGATATTTGACTGCAGAAGCGGTTTGGACCTGAATTTCTTCAGCAAAGTGCCGGAGGCGGTTCCGCCATGGGATGGCGCGTCCCATGTTCCACCAGATAAACTTCCCGTTCCGGATTTGCACGAATGACAAAGCCAGTGCTTCTCAGCATCGCTTCGACCGCCGCCTTGTTCGGAATGAACCAATTGGTGGGGTCGCCGGCGTAACGTTCTTCCACGAAATAAAGCTTCGGAAAGCCGCGCTGCTCAAATATTGTCGCGTCGGAGAAGTCGTAATTTTCCTCGAGTGCCGCGACTTCCTCTTCACCCCGCTGCATGCATTGAAACAGCATCTTTCCGCCGACAACATGCTCATGCAGAAGGTCGAGTGCCAGTAGCGGATGCCGCAGGTGATAAAGGACACCCATGAAAAGGACCAGGTCAAATCTCTCCCTGAGTTTTTCCACCTCGTACACCGACATCAGCTTGAACTCGATATCCTCACCTGTCTCTCTGGCTGCGAACTCAGCTTGCCTGAGATAATGCGGGTCGGAATCGATTCCGACGACCCGCCCGGCATTTCTCCTTTTCATTTCAAGCGAGTAGAACCCGGCGTTGCAGCCGATGTCCAGAACGCTGCATCCGTTGAGATCTTCAGGCACAACCTGCTGAAAGTGTGCCCATTTGAAGGACGGATAGTCACCGAGGAAATGATCCGGCGCGGTTTGAACGCCGTTAATTCGCAGATTGTGAAACCATGGCCTCAGGGCTGCGATGTCGCTTTCCAGTCGAGCTTTCTCATTCATTCCTTACTCCAATCCGCAGCGTCGATCATTCCTTAGAATGCGCCGCCGAGATGTGTGTTCGGTTGCGCTTGAATTTTCTAACAGCCGACCGTATCTGCTCAACGGACCGAGGGCCGATCCCCGAGAGTTTGAGAAGTTCGGCGTTCTTCATGTCTGCCAATTGGCTCATTCGGTGAATTCCGCTTCTGGCGAGCGAACGGGCAATCCATCCTGGGAGACAGGTGGTCAACAAGAGATCTTTGGTATCTCCCCGTCCAATCCTCGTCCGCTTTTGAGATACCTGCGGCATGTTCAGCTATAGCCGGCTTCGTCAGATTGTGATCGAACCCCCTTGATGGTTTTCGGTTCCCGCTGAAGAAGAAAAATCCGACGATCGTGCGCGAGTTTCTCGATGTCTCAGCCGACACGAAACGACTGGGAGCCAACACACTCAAGGAGAAGGGTTTGTTCTCTATTGACGGAGGGGGAGCGGCGTTTTCACCTGAAATCGCGACGGCGCCAAGAACTGCGTGCCGAACATAGGGCGGAAGCTCTGGCCTTTATCGTTGCGCGCCCACCACGAGCCAGCGGGTCGGCTTGCCGTCATAGCCGCCGCCGTCGCTTTCGCTGATGGCGATATTCCGCCAGCCGCCCTTCGTCAAAAGCTCCGACAGCCATTCGGCTGAGGGGTAGTTGTAATAACGACCGAAGCCGTCATGGCCTTCCGCATCGCCTGCCTTGAATGTCGCGTGAATGATGCCGCCAGTCCTCAGGGCACGCCGGATGCGGGCGAAGACGGCGGGCAGCTCGGGCCTCGGGACGTGGAGAAGGCTTGCCTGTGCCCAGACTCCGTCGAAGGCGCTATCGGCGTCGAGCTCTTGGAACAACATGACCCTGATCGGCCTGCCGATCAGCACTTCGGCCTTTCTTGCAAGCTCGGCCGAGCCATCCGTCGGCGTCACGTCGAAACCGTGCGCCAGCATGTAGGCGCTGTCCTGCCCGCCGCCGCAGCCGAGTTCGAGGATGGCCGCACCCGGCGCAAGCCCAGCGAGAAAGGCATCGAGCTGCTGCTTTGGCAGGCCGCGCGCCCGGTTGGCGTAGGTCTCGGCATTTTCCTCATAGAAGTAAAAGGTGCGCTCAAGAGGCATGCTGTTCGGCCGATCGCGGGCGTTGGTTGGATTGAAGATGTCTTTCGGGAAGCCGGTCCGCGTCGATGATGTCAATGACGACCATCCCTGCCGATGTCACCCGGTAGAAGGCGACGTGGCGCATGTGGAGGAGGCGGCGAAGGCCGACGCCGAGTTCGTCGCACTCTTCTCCCATGGAGGGAGCATGGGAAAGAAGCACGAAAATCCTGTCCCAGTCGAGAAGATAGGCGTCTGCCTGCGCCTCGCCGAAGTTGAGGCAAGCATATTCGTCGATGCCTGATAGCACCGCGTCCGCCTTTCGGGTCAGCCTATAGGCTATTGTCACGCAGCTTCGCCTTCGTTTCCGACAGGATGTCGGGAATGCGTCGATCGCTCGGGCCGCTTTCCTCAGCCTGTCTCAGGATGTTGCGCAGTTCGTCGTCGTCAAGCTTGTGATGGAGCTGGTCCTTCAGAATGAGCTCTGTCAGGAATGCGTCAGCACTGCTGTATCTGCCGCTTGCGACACGGTTTTCGACGTATTCCGCCAGATTATCCGGAAGCGAGATCGTCATTTTCGCCATTGGATTCGGTGCCGCCTGCACATGCCGGTTTTCAGCCATTCCAGATGCCAGATTATCATTTCCCGGTTTGTGATAGAACCGTTGTGCCCAGCCGTCGAGGGCTTGGGTCACATGCGGATCAGTCTTTTTTATCGATATAGATGACGCGTTCGAGATCCTTGAAATGGGCATCGCAGGTCAGGATATCGGCATCGTGGCGCTCCGAGGTTGCATAAATGATCGCATCGGCGGTGGCGAGTTTATGGGCTGCCGATATTTCGGCAGCACGGCGAGCAAGCGTCGTGTCGAGAGAAACAACCATGCATGTTGCGGTATAAGCGATGAAGCTGTCGACGGCTTCCTCGTCCTTTTCGCGTGCCAGCCATTTGGAAAGCTCGAGCTGCACGATCGTCGGAACGATGCATTGATCGCGTTCCGGGATTTCGGCCTGCAGCTGGATTCCAGCAGCACTTTTCGTCAGCCATTCTATCCATGCGGAGCTGTCGATCACGCGCATCAGAAACGGTCGTTCCGGTCGCGGTAGTTTGTCTTGTCTGCACCTTCGGCGATGCCGCGAAGATCGGCAAGCGTCGGGACCGGCATTAGCAATACGCCTTTGCCTTTGGGAATGAACACGAATTCCTGTCCCGCCGACCAGTGTTGTTGTTCGCGCACTTCCTTGGGAATGGAGATCTGGAATTTTGTAGAGAGGGTTGCGGTTGCCATTCTTGCCTTTCCTCTATCGATTAATAGATAGTAAGAAATCACTTGGCATCGGTCAATGGCGAACCGTTTTGGCGTCGGTACTATTTCTGTCGCCAAATGGGAAGTTGACGATGGTTTTTCCCGGCTGACTTGGCCCCAAAAAACCGGGCGGCGTCCGTTTCGAAAGCGATCCGCGGATTGCTTAATGGCTGTCGGCTCGAAGAACATACGTAATGTATCGTGCAGATCGAAACGAACTCCGACGAGGGCGGAATAGATCGCCAGCCCGACGGCTTTTCCGGGCGAGGCGGAAAGCGGCGTCCACCATGTCGGTGCTGACGCCGCCGTTGGTGTGGAACGTCCGGATTTCAGGCCGGGATGAGGCGCGTCCAGCCGTGCTCATCGTTCGTTACGCCCTTCTGCAGACTGACGAGCTGCTGGCGCAGTTCGCTGGTCAACTTGCCGGTGTGTCCGTCTCCGACTGGAAATTCGCCGCCGGCATGTCGAACCAGGCCGATGCCCGCCAGGACCGCGGCAGTGCCGCAAGCGAAGGCTTCGGCGAGCCTGCCACTGGCAGCGTCGTCTTGCCATTCCGCGAACGAGTAGGGGCGCTGCTCGACGCGCAAGCCCCTTTCTTCGGCGAGTACGATCACGGAGGCCCGGGTGATGCCCGGCAGAATCGTGCCGCCAAGGGGCGGGGTCACTACTGATCCATCGTTCATCACGAAGAAGATGTTCATGCCGCCGAGTTCTTCGACCCAGCGGTGCTCTGCGGCGTCCAGGAAGACGACCTGATCGCAACCCTTCTTCGACGCCTCGGCTTGCGCCACGAGGCTGGCTGCGTAGTTTCCGCCGCATTTTGCCGCACCCGTGCCGCCGCTGGCTGCACGGGTGTATTCGGTCTCGACCCAAAGGGAGACGGCCTTCGCGCCGCCCTTGAAGTAGGCGCCGACCGGAGAGGCGATGATGCAGAAGATATATTCCTGAGCCGGACGAACGCCGAGAAACGCCTCGTTGGCGAACATGAAGGGGCGAATGTACAGGCTGGCGTCGCCGGACGGAATCCAGGCCTTGTCGACGCGGACCAGTTCTTCGACCGCCTTCAGGAAGAGTTCTTCCGGCACGGGAGGCATCGCCATGCGGTTTGCCGACTGCATGAAGCGGCGGGCGTTCTCTTCAGGCCGAAAGAGCAGGATCCGGCCATCATCTGCCTTGTAGGCTTTCATGCCTTCAAAAATTTCCTGAGCATAGTGCAGCACGGCGCTTGCAGGATCGAGCTCCAGAGGACGCCTCGGCGTAACCTTCGCATCATGCCAGCCCTTGTCGGCAGTCCATCGTGCCAGGACCATATGATCCGTGAAGACCTTGCCGAAGCCGGGCGTCGCCAGTGCCTTTATGCGGTCGGCGTCGGAGACGGGAGACTTGTGGAGTTCGATTTTGATTTCAGGAGGGGTCGTCGCGGTCATTGCTGGCACCTTGATAGTACATTGAATAGTGGCGGCGACACTACTGCCGCCGGGCTGGTCTTGGAAAGGTCTGAATCGGCCGGTTTCGGCTTTGATCAGCGGAATAATCGCTTGATGGGGCTGACATCGAGCAGCAAATTCTGGATCGAGCGCCTTGATATCGGATGGCGTCTACACTTGTCACCGTGACAAGAAAATAGGTCAGTATTATTGACATAATTTCCGCGGCATGATTTGTCGGCGGTATAGAAAATACGAGGAAACTCCATGCTGAACTGGGACACCATGTTTGCGTCGCGCTCGTCGCGCATGCGCGCATCCGAAATCCGCGAGCTCTTAAAGCTTCTCGACCGGCCCGACATCATCTCCTTTGCCGGCGGCATTCCTGATCCGGCGCTGTTTCCGGATCGGGAATTCAAGCAGGCCTATGCCGATATCTTCGACGGCGCCGCCGTCAATTCGGCGCTGCAATATTCGGTCAGCGAGGGCTACAAGCCGCTGCGCGAATGGCTGGTCGGGCAGATGGCGGCTCTCGGCATCCCTTGCGAGCTCGACAATGTCTTCATCGTGTCCGGTTCGCAGCAGGGTCTCGATTATCTCGGCAAGCTCTTCCTGTCGCCTGATGACACCGCACTCGTGACATGGCCGACCTATCTCGGCGCGCTGCAGGCCTTCAACGCCTATGAACCAGCCTACGACCAGCTGACGCCGAACGGTAATCGGACGCCCGAGTCCTACCGCGCGGCCGCTTCCGCTGCCGGCGGCAAGGTGAAGTTCGCCTATCTTTCCGCCGACTTCTCCAACCCGACCGGCGAGACCGTCGATCTCGACGGCCGCAAAAAGGTCTTGGCACTGGCAGAAGATCTCGACATCGCCCTCATCGAGGATGCGGCCTACCAGTCGCTGCGTTACGACGGCGATCCGATCCCGCCGATCCTGGCGCTCGAGATCGCCGAGAAGGGCCATATCAACGATACGCGCACGATCTATTGCGGCAGCTTCTCGAAGACGCTGGCACCCGGTCTTCGCGTCGGCTTCATCGTCGCAAACGCGCCCGTCATCCGCAAGCTGGTGCTGATGAAGCAGGCGGCCGACCTGCATTCTTCGACGATCAACCAGATGACGATATCAGATGTCGCCGAGCGCGGCTTCGATGCGCAGGTCGCCAAGATCAAGGCCGCCTACAGCAAGCGCCGCGACTGCATGCTGGCCGCACTTGACAAATACATGCCGGAAGGCACCAGTTGGACGAAGCCGGAGGGCGGCATGTTCATCTGGATCACGCTGCCCGAGGGCATGGACGGCGCCAAGCTGCTGGCGAAATCACTCGAAACCGCCAAGGTCGCCTTCGTGCCCGGCAAGGCGTTCTTCGCCGATGGTTCAGGCGCCAACACCTTCCGAGTCAGCTTCTCCTGCGCCAACGAGCAGATGATCGAAGACGGCATCGGCCGCCTGAGCGCGCTGATCTCGGCCGAAATCGGCGGCTGACGTGAGAGGTTGAGGAGAGGGCGTGCCGTGCGGCCCCCTTCCGACCCTTCGGGCCCCCTTCTCCGCTGGGGAGAAGAGGAAGCAAGCCGTAAGCTTTCGCTTCCATAACGAACGCTTTCGAGGAGGCGAGGCGTTGCCGCGAATCTCTTCTCCCCAGCGGGGAGAAGGTGGCGGCAGCCGGTTGAGGGGGTGAGCGGCAGAGAGCCGCGAATGCACTGAGCGCAGGCGAAGAGCAACATGTGGCACAAGCCATACAGCTCCATAGGCTCCCCGTTTTGCAAACCAGGCAGCCAGGGCGCCGATCAGAAGATCGTCGTCCAACCTTCGTTCGCCGTCTCGCTCTTGCCGTAGCCGACCCGGTCGGCCACGGCGCCGTCGGCATTGCGCAGGATGATGTCGCCGCCCCTGTTGGCAAGCTGCGGGCCGCCGGCTGCGGCATCGAGCGCTATGGTGCGCAACTCGCCGGCGCTAAGCGATCCCGACAGCGTCTGGCTCCTGCCGTTTTCGTCCTCCAGCTTCCAGCCGTCGAGCGATGCCTCCATGTCGGAGCGGTTGATGATCGTTACCGTTTCGGCCTCGGTGCCGCCTTCGCCGTTCACCGGGTTGATCAGCGCGGCGACGATGCGCAGCGACGAGGCGACGATCGGCTGCGGCCGGCGTGTGCCTTCGCCGCGGCCCTGGCCGCCGCGGCTGTCGGAAAGCGGATGACCGGTCATCGCATCGGTGTTCCAGTTCTGCGACTGGAAGCAGAGGAAGATCGCCGCCCATTCGTCGGTATCGTTGAAATGGACGAGCAGGGCGCCATCCTGGTTCGGCCCGTTGGTGGCCTTGAAGCTGCCGCCGTCGCCCTGGTTCATGTGGATGTCGTGGATGCCGTTGCCCGGTTCGAAGTCGAAATATTGGTCCGGCTTGTTGTTCTCAGGCCCCCAGGCCTCGCCGAAGGCGTAGAAGTGTACGTCGGAATCGACAATGCCCTCCTGGACGATCGGCTCGATGAAGTCACGCAGGTCGTTCTTCGGGCCGGTGAGCTGAAAGGGCGCGACATTCATGTCCTCGCGCTCGATCAGCCCGCCGCGGACATAGTCGATGGCAAGCTCCGGACGGTCCTTGCGGATGTCGGTCAGGCCCATCGGCAGGGCTTCGAGCGCCTCGGTCAGCGCCGGGTGCTTGAAATCGACGATATTGGCGTAGAGCAAGTCGTGTGGCGATTCCTTGGAGCGGACGTTGAGCGCGATGCGGTAGCTGACGCCGTTCGCCTCAATGCGGATCTCGATGTGCGGATCGTTGTCGTCGTCAAGAGCGAGTGCGCTCGCCGTACCCTTCAGGACGTTGTAATTCTTCAGCATGGAGAACCTCGCGGGAGTGGCGGGGTCTTACGATAACACGGCGAAAGCGCATCTTTTGTGACGGCTAAAGTATGGCGCGATCTTTCAGATTCGCCTGCCACACTTTAGGTCTTTGATTGAGCATGTCGCGGTCGCAAAACCGCTGCATACTTTTGCGCGACATGCTTTGTCTTCCGCCGTGCAACGCCGGATCCGCTATCGCCTATTACTGGAGATGCGGGCCGAAAAGCTCCAGGTCGGCTTCACCAAGCCTGTCGCTAACCGTGTTCAGCTGATGCCAATAGGGATAGATCACCGGCGGCAAGCTGACCGCGTCGAGGCGCTTGCGTTCGTCGTCCGTGAGTTTCAGCTCGGCAGCGGCGATGTTGTCGCGGAACTGGGCTTCGGTGCGGCCGCCGATGATGACCGAGGTCACGGCCTTGCGGCCGATCAGCCAGGCGAGCGCCACCTGTGCCGCCGAAACGCCGCGCTCTTCGCCGATCGCGACCAACGTCTCGACGATATTCCAGAGCCGGTTCTCGTCGCGGATCGGCGGTTCGGTCCAGCCGGCGAACTGGCGCGTGCCTTCGGGCGCTGCCTGGTTGCGGCGATGCTTGCCGGAGAGCAGGCCGCCGGCGAGCGGGCTCCAGACCAGCACGCCGAGTCCCTGATCGATCGAGATCGGCAGCAGCTCGTATTCGGCGTCGCGCGCCTCCAGCGTATAGTGGATCTGCTGGCTGACGAAGCGCTGGTACCGGTGCTCGTTGGCGATGCCGAGCGCCTTCATGATGTGCCAGCCGGAATAATTCGAGCAACCGACGTAACGCACCTTGCCCTGCCTGATCAGGGTGTCGAGCGCTTCCATCGTCTCTTCCAGCGGCGTCTGGCCGTCCCATTCATGCACTTGGTAAAGGTCGATGACATCGGTTTTCAGGCGCTTGAGGCTCGCCTCGCATTCGCGGATCAGGTGGTAGCGCGACAGGCCCTGGTCGTTCGGGCCGTCGCCCATGCTGAAGCGGGCCTTGGTGGCGAGCAACACGCCCTGCGGTCGCTTGCCGCCGAGCACATCGCCGATGATGTTTTCGCATTCGCCCGATGAATAGGCATTGGCAGTGTCGATCAGGTTGATGCCGGCATCGATGCATATGTCGATCATCTTGCGCGCCTCGGCGACGCCGAGGTCGCCGACGGTCTTTGCCCAGCCGACGCCACCGAAGGTCATCGTGCCCATGGTCAAAGTCGAGATCTTCAGGCCGGAACGGCCGAGCAGACGATATTCCATTGAAATTCCTCCCTCATCGAAATGTGAGTGACGTAGCGCAAAGCACGGCAATGGCAAATTGCCGCGCGTTCACGCCTGCGTGAACTCTCACACGCGGGTTCACTGGCGGGCGAGGATGATCAGGCGATCGGCCTCGGCAAAGGCCAGAAGATCCGATTTCCCGGGATTGACGACGACGCCGGAAAGATTGCGGGCGTCGGCTTCTCCCTGCCGCTGCCGTTGATAGCCGATCGCGACCTCGCCGCGGCGTAGCGCCGCAAGGCAGATCGTATAGAAGGTCAGCGGCTTGTCGATCGAAACGTAGTCGGTGACCGGGCGCATGTAGATTTCCGAGCCGTCCTCGTCGAGCAGTTCGTCGAAGATCGCCGCCATCTGGCCGTTCTCGGAGGCCTGCGCCAGCATCAGGCTGACGAGCTTGTTGCTGACGACGAAATCGTCGGCGCGGGTTACGGCGGCAAGCTCACGGTTGCGCACGTCGATCATCTCGCTGACGATGCCGATGTGGCGGCCGGTCTTCTCGGCGATCCGGCGTAGCTGCAAAAGGGTGACGAGCGTGCGGGTGTCGGCGGGTTGTGCGGCCATGTGGTCGGAGTAGCCAAGCACAAGCACGTGGTCGTAGCCGGGAATATCGAGGTCGTCGAGTTCGGCGCGGCTGCTGGTGTCGGTGACGCGGCAGGTGACCGCCATGTTGTCGCTTGCAAACGTCAGGCCACGAACCTCCTCCTCGATATCGGGCGTATCGGCGGCGATGGTGAGTTGCGAACCCGGGGCGACATAACGCGACAGCTCGCGGGCGATGATCGGGCCGCGGCGGTTCCAGCCGAGCATCAGCGTGCGCTCCGCCTTTGCCTCGCGTGTCACTGGAGCCCGGATCGCCTCCTTGTCGACACGCATCTCGGCGGCGGCGCTTTTGATCGCGGCATCGTCTTCGGCGATGATGATGGCGCGCTCGCCGGGCAGGAAGTTGCGGTTTGCCGGCGGGTTGAGATGGACCGCGCCCTCGTTGTCGCAGAAGCCGATCGGCGTCGAGGTCTCGTACATCATCACCGCGGCGCCGAAGCTTTTACCGGAGAGTTCGGGCTGCTCGAGCGTATAGATCTCACAGCCTTCGAAATCGAGCAGTTCGGAATAGACGCCTGACAGGCCCGACTGGCGGCTGGAATGGGCGACAATGCGCGAGATCAGGTCGTCGGCAAGCACCAGTTGCAATTCCTTGCCGCCGACGATGCGCGCCACCTCGGCATTCCTGGTGTCGCGGATTTCGGCGGCGATCTGGTAGGGCTACTTGCGGCGGCCGGGATCGTTGACGAGGGCGAGCACCGTCTTGATGACTTCGGAATCGGCATGGTCGCCTTCCGGCGACAGCACGATGATCGAGCGCGAGGTGTGCGGATTGACGATGCTGATGTCGTAAAGATCAGTCGGATCGCCGCTGCGGCAGATGATACGGGTGTTCCTGAGATTTTCGATCTTGTCGGCAAGCTCGTCCTCCATCTCCACCTTGTCCTTGGCGGCCATGATGACAATGCGCGGGCGGCGCCGGCTGGTGTTGGCAATGACGAGTTCGGAGATGACGTCGAAGATTGAGGGCGACCAGTTGAAGATGATCGTATGGTCGTTTTCGAGCACCTGCGAGCGGCCCTTGCGCAGGTCATCCAGCTTTTCCTCGATGCCGGAACTCAGCACGCCGATCAGGGCCGAGAAGACGAAGATGCCCGATATGGTGACGACAAGGGAGACGCCGCGGAAGGGCCAGCCGATATCACCGCCCATCGTGCCGGCGTCCATAGTGCGCATCAGCGATTCCCAGGCACCCTCGACGAAGCTCATATGCTCGCCGCCGTCGGGCGCAATACCGGTCAGCGCAAGCAGCAGACCTGCAGCGATGATGACAACCAGCGATATCACCGCCAGCCAGCCGATCAGGGCGATCGGGCCGGCGGCCATGCTCTTGTCGAACTGGTAGCGCAGGCGCGCGCGCCAGGGTGTCCGTCTCATTCTTGCCATCCCCTCGAATCGGCCCGGATCGGGCCGCGTCCATAGGCGATTCCAGAAATCGAGGGGGCGATCAACTGTATTGTCGGCAGGGCAGGCGAACCACCAAGGAAGGTTGTGGGAATGGGCCGCGTCGGCTGCGGCGCGCTGTCACATGTCTGTCAACGACCCCTAATAAGGGAGGGGTATCGAAATCGAGGATCTTCCCCATGAAAACCATCGTTTCCGCCGCAGCGCTTCTCGCCGCGAGCCTGTTTGCCATTCCGGCGTCCGCCGCAAACCTCGTTCTCTATACCAGCCAGCCGAACGAAGACGCACAGGCGACGGTCGACGGCTTCATGGCTGCCAATCCCGATATCAAGGTCGACTGGGTTCGCGACGGCACGCCGAAGATCATGGCCAAGCTGCAGGCCGAGATCCAGGCCGGCAACCCGGTTGCCGATGTTCTGCTGATTGCCGACGTGGTGACGCTGGAGCGCCTCAAGCAAGATGGAAAGCTCATGGCCTACAAGTCGCCGGAAGCCGCAGGGTACGACGCCGCCCTCTACGACGCCGACGGTTACTACTACTCGACCAAGCTGATCACGACAGGCATCATCTACAATACCTCGGCCGCGATGAAGCCGGCGAGCTGGAAGGACTTGACCAAGCCGGAAGCCAAGGGCCTCGTCACCATGCCGAGCCCGCTTGCCTCGGGTGCGGCCCTCATCCACGCCCAGACGCTCGCCGCCGTTCCCGGCCTTGGCTGGGACTTCTACAAGTCGCTCGCGGAAAACGGCGCAATCGCGGCCGGCGGCAACGGCGCCGTGCTGAAGTCCGTCGCCTCGGGTGAGAAGGCTTACGGCATGGTCGTCGATTACCTGCCGATCCGCGAGAAGGCCAAGGGCGCTCCGGTCGAGTTCGTCTTCCCGAGCGAAGGCGTTTCGGCCGTCACCGAGCCGGTCGGCATCCTTGCCAGCACCAAGAACGCCGATGCCGCCAAGACGTTCGTCGATTACGTGCTCTCCGAAAAGGGCCAGGAAGGCTTCCTGAAGCTCGGCTACATCCCGGCCCGCAACGGCATGAAGCTGCCGGAAGGCTTTCCGGCGCGAGACACCATCAAGATCCTGCCGATCAAGGCGCCCGAAGCGTTGAAGAATACCGATGAGGATCTCAAGACCTTCTCGGGCATCTACCGCTCGAACTGATCCTTTCATGCACGGATACATCAAAACCGGAAACAGCCAGCCCGCCTGGCTGTTTCCTTTTGTCGTCATCATCGTCCTGATGCTCAGCGTGCTGCCGCTCGCCCGTCTTGCCATGGTCGGGATCGCGGCTTTCGCCAATGGCGGCGTGATGACGGTTCTGAGCGAAGCCTCGCTCTGGTCCGCAACCTATTACACGATCGTCACTGCCATTTTGGGCACGATCATCTCGCTTGTCATCGGCTGCCTCTTTGCTTTCCTGCTGACGCTGACCGATATCCGCGGCAAGGGGCTGCTCAGCTTCTTCTTCGTGCTGCCGATGATGATCCCGCCGCAGGTGACGGCGCTGGCCTGGGTGCAGATGTCAGGCCCCTCCAGCCCGCTGTTGAAGGCGCTGCACATCGCTCCGCCGCTCGGCTCGCCGCAGCCGCTCTATTCGGTGGGCGGCATCGCGCTGCTTAATGGCGTGCAGCATGCGCCGCTGGTCTATCTGGCGCTCCGAGCCGGGCTGATGACGCTGCCGCGCGACGGGGTCGAAGCCGCGCGGCTTTCCGGCGCTTCCAGCCTGCGGGTTTTCCGCGACATCATTCTGCCCCTGTCGCTGCCCGGCATCATCGCGGGTGCGGCGATCTCCTTCGTCTCCTGCACCGGCAATTTCGGCATTCCCGCCATTCTGGGCATTCCGGCCTCGATCTTCACGCTGCCGACGTTGATCTTCACCAAGTTTTCCGCCTTCACCAGCCGTACCTTCGGCGACGTCGCCGTGCTCTCGGCAATCATCGCCAGCATCTCGGTCGTCGGGTTGATGATCCAGGACCGGGCGCTGCGCGACCGCGACTACCGCGTCATCGGGTTATCCGGGGCGAGTGCGGCCTTCGAACTCGGCGCCTGGCGCCTTGTTTTCACACCGCTCGTATGGGCGATCCTGTTCTTCATGCTGGCAGCACCCTTCTTCGCGCTTGTCGCCGGCGCGCTGGTGCCGGCCTATGGCGTGCCGCTCACCTTTAAAACCATGTCGCTGCATGCTTTTGAGGAGATCCTGTTTCGGCAGGCGGTGACGCGCACCGCCTTCATCAACTCGCTGTCACTTGCCGGCGCGACCGCGCTTTGTCTCCTCGTGGTGACGATGCTTGCGGCCTATGCGCTGGCACGACGCAGGGATCTGGCTTCCCGCATCGTCTCGAGCCTGATCGAGATACCCTATTCATTGCCCGGTATCGTCATCGCGGTCTGCTTCATCCTGGTGTTCGCAGCACCGATTCCAATCCTGCACGTCTCGCTCTACGGCACGATCTGGATCATCCTGATCGCCTATTTCTCCTCCTTCTTTGCCGTCAGCCTGAAGCCGGTGGTCAGCGCCTTCCACCAGCTCGATCCGGCGCTGGAAGAGGCGGCGCGGCTTTCCGGGGCCGGCTTCTTCCGCCGGCTTTTCGATATCATCGTGCCGCTGATTGCGCCCGCCGCCGGCGCATCGGTCATCCTCGTCTTCCTGATCGCCTGCAACGAGCTGACGATCTCGGCGCTGCTCTGGTCGGCCGGCACGCAGACACTCGGCGTCGCCATCTATAATCTCGACGACAGCGGCAGCTCCGACCTTGCCTCGGCGCTTTCGGTGCTCGTCGTCCTCATGGTCATCGTGCTGATGTTGCTGCTCGAACTTTTGGCGAAACGGCTGCCGAAAGGAGTGGTCCCATGGCGAGGCTGACCCTCAACCAGCTCGGCAAGGATTTTGGTACAGGTCGGGCCGCCGTCAGCGGTTTTTCGCTCGAGGTGCGCGAGGGCGGCTTCCTGGCGCTGCTCGGGCCTTCCGGCTGCGGCAAGACGACGGTACTGCGCATGATCGCCGGTTTCGAGACGCCGAGCGACGGCTCCATCCATCTCGGCGAGCGATTGCTTGCCGATGCCGCGCAGTCGCTGCCGCCGGAAAAGCGCAACATGGCGATGGTCTTCCAGTCTTATGCGCTTTGGCCGCATATGAGTGTCGCCGACAATGTCGGCTATCCCCTCAAGGTGCGCGGCATTTCGGGCGAGGCCTACCGAACGAAGGTGCGCGACGCGCTCGGCATCGTGCGGCTTGCCGACTATGCCGAACGGCCTCCAGCCGATCTCTCCGGCGGCCAGCGCCAGCGCGTCGCGCTCGCCCGCTGCCTGGTGACATCACCCGACGTGGTGCTGCTCGACGAGCCGCTCGCCAATCTCGACCGGCATCTGAAACAGGAGATGGAGGAGACTTTTCGCGAGTTCCACCAGCGCTCGGGCGCAACGATGATCTACGTCACCCACGACCAGAGCGAGGCAATGGCGCTCGCGACCGACGTCGCCGTCATGTCGGAAGGGGGGCTGCTGCAGGTGGCGGCTCCCGTCGAGATCTACGCGCGGCCGGAAGGACGCATCGTCGGCGGGCTGATCGGGCGAGGCGCGATCGTGTCGCTGCCGCGTGCTGCTGGTGACAACAGGGCGCTGGATTGGCAGGCGCTGGAGCCGATGTTTGCTGGCACTGTTACCAGGGCAGCCAACGGCGACAGGGTCGATGTCCTCGTCCGGCCGGAAGATGTTATGGTCTCCGGCGAGAATACCGCCGGCGAGGGGATCGCGGCGATGGTCGAGTCCGTGCTCTTCGAGGGCGAGCGTTATGCGCTGAAGCTCGTCCTCACCGACAATCAGGTGCTGCGGGCCTATGCCCGTTTTCCCGTCCGGACGGGTGACAGCCTCAGGCTATCGGTACGCGCGGCGTGGCGGCTTTGAGACGCCGTGCCCCGCCAAAATCATTCGCTGCCGGAACATTGCCAGCGGATGACGCGGCAGCCGCCGGTTTGCCGGTTGCAGCTGCCGATCGCCTGGCGCTGGGCCTCGCGGCCATCATAACCCCAGCCGGAGCCCCAGCCGCTGCGACGGCCGACGGCTACCGCGCCGCAGCCGTTTCGGAACCAGATAGCGATGCGACAATCGTTGGCGCTGCTGTCGCAATTGCGTCGGGCAACGGTTTCTGCGTCGCCGCGAGTGTCATAAGCATAGGACCAGCCGGTGGCGCTCGTCGAGGGCGAGTAGGCGATGGCGCCGTAGGTGTCGGCAAGGGCCGCGCCGGCGAGGGACGTCAGAACCGCAAACGATGCAAGAACCCGCTTCATGAAATGCCCCGCGCCGGAATGATGATTGCCCTCTGCGGAGAACTATGTCAGCAGCCTAAGTCACAGGCAATCGCCTTCGGGGCTGTAAGCGGGGTGGTTGTCCGCATATTTCTTGGCTCCGCCATCTTTTCCTGCGGCTTCTGCTGGTTAAGTTACTCCCCGCAACCGGATCCTTCCCATGTCGCTTCGCCTGGCCACCTTCAATGTCGAAAATCTGCTGACCCGTTTCGATTTTACCGGCTTCCGCAACCAGTTACGCCAGGATCGCGTCATCAAGCTTTTCCAGGTGTCGAGCGAGGGCGTCTATCAACAGCTCGAGCAGGCCCGGGTGATTGCCGCCGCCGACGATACCCGGCAGATGACGGCGCTCGCGATCGCCGATGCTGACGCCGATATCCTCTGCCTGCAGGAAATCGACAACATGGCTGCCCTTCAGGCCTTCGAATACGGCTATCTCTTCCGCATGGTCGGAAACGGCTACCGCCAAAAATACCTGGTCGAGGGCAATGACAGCCGCGGCATCGATGTTGCCGTCTTGATGCGTGAGGAAACGCGCGACGGCCAGAAGATCGAGCTCAGGGATATCAGAAGCCATGCGATGACGACCTATCGCGACTTTGATCTCTTCGACGAGGACGTGGCGCTCACCAACCGTATCGACGACAAGATCTTCAAACGCGATTGCCTGGAGCTCGATCTTCTGATCGGCGGCCGGCCGTTTTCGCTCTACGTCGTGCATTTCAAGTCGATGGGCAATCCGCGCGACGGGCTGGACGGGCGGCAATCGACCATGCCGATCCGCCGCGCCGAGGCGCGCGCCGTGCGCCGCATCATCGAGGATCGCTTCGGTGCGGAGCAAGCCGGCACGAAGAGCTTCGCCATCTGCGGAGACATGAATGACTATCAGGAGCGTGTCGACGTCATCGGCCGCCGGGGCACGGGCTATCGCTTCGGACATCACAACGAGTCCGAAAGCGCGCTCGACGTTTTCAGTAGCGACGGCTTTGCCGAAAATGTGGTGCGCCGCCGGGAACCTCTCGACCGCTGGACGCTCTATCACGCTCGCGGGCCACAGGAGCAGTGGCTTTGCCAACTCGACTATCTCTGGCTTTCGCCAGCACTTGCCGCCCATAATGCCGGCCGCCTGCCCGAAATCATCCGCAGCGGCCAGCCCTACCGCACCATCTTCCCGCCGGGGCAGGAGGTGGAGCGTTATCCGCGCACCGGCTGGGACAGGCCGAAGGCGTCCGATCACTGCCCTGTCGTCATGACACTAGATCTCCCATGAAAACGTATTTGAACATGAATTTTCCGAATACCGATTTTTCCGATTTCGCCGGCTGGCCCCCGGAAGCCACGGTCTTCCCGATCGCCGGCGTGGATCTGCGCATCCTGCCCAGTCCCCATCCCTTCGCGGTCGCCGAACAAGCGGCGATCCGGGAGAACTGGGCCAGGGAGACGGCCGCCAATCCGGCGCTGTTCGATGGGCGCATGGTGTTTCAGCAGCGGCTCTCGCTCAATGAAAACGGGATTGCGGGCGAGGGCCACGTCATTCCCTTTTCCGCCTTCATGTGGTGGCGCCGGCAGCCGCAGCGTCAGGGCGGCATTCACATCTTCGCCTATCCGGTGCTGGAAACCTCGGACGGTGCGCTTGTGGCGATCCGTATGGGCGCCCATACAGCCAATCCCGGCCAGGTCTATTTCGCCGCCGGCTCGCTGGAACCGGAGGATATCGTCGACGGGCGCTGCGACATCGAGGCAAACATGCGCCGCGAGGTCCATGAAGAAACCGGATTGGATCTTAGCCGTTCGGTGGCGGGGCAGGGGCTCTTCGCCAGCCATTCCAACCGGACGGTGACGCTGTTGCGGCTCTTCCGCTTCGATATGACGGCGGACGAGATGGTCGAACGGATCGAGAGTCACATGCTCGTCGCCGAGGACAAGGAGATCGCGGGTGCAGCGGCGATCCGCTCGGCCGATCACTCGGCGCACCCCTATAATATCGCCATGCTGCCCGTGATCGACTGGTATTTCGGCAAGGCCGAGCGGAGTTGATGTATCCCCCCAAAGCCATGTAGCGTTTCGGGATAACGACATGCATCACCTAAAGATCGAAAGCGCGTCATGTGATTCCGGTTGACGTGACGCGTTTTAGCGCCTTGCACTCGTTCGCCCGGTCGGGCAGGTTGGCGGCGCGATGACGATTCAAGGAGGCCGATGTGGCGCGAAGCTACAGCGTCTATGACGTGTTCACCGATCGAAAGCTTGCGGGCAACCCGCTGGCGGTGATCTTCGACGGAGACAATCTCAGCGACGAGGCGATGCAGGCAATCACCCGGGAGATCAATCTCTCGGAGACAGTCTTCGTGCAGCCTTCGACCAACCCCGCCTATGCGGCGCGTCTGAGGATATTCACGCCTGGGCGCGAGCTGCCCTTTGCCGGCCATCCGACGGTCGGCACGGCGGTGGCGCTGGCTGAACGGGTGCACGGTGCTGCGACGCGCGATCTCGTCACGGTGCTCGAGGAAAATGTCGGGCCGGTGCGTTGCGCGGTGCGGCTGAGAGAGGGTGAGGCGAGCTTTGCCGAATTCGACCTGCCGCGGAAATCGCAGCCCGCCAGCATGCCGCTCGACAAGCTCGGGATAGCCGATGCGCTGTCGCTGAAGGTGACCGAGATCAGCTTCGAAAATCACGTCCCGTCGGTCTGGAGCGCCGGCGTTCCCTTCCTGCTCATTCCGGTGCACGACGTCGGAGCCACGCAGCGAGTGGAATTCGATCCGCAACTCTGGGAAAAGATTGTGCCCTTCGTCGATGGCGCGCTTGCCTCGGCCTATGTCTATTGCCGCGGCGGCGTCAACCACGTGGCGAAGTTCCATGCGCGCATGTTCGCAAGCGGCATGGGTATCGCCGAAGACCCGGCCACCGGCTCGGCGGCGGCCGCACTCTCCGGCGCGATCCACCATTTCGACCGGCTGACGGACGGGCATCACCCGATCATGATCGAGCAGGGGGTCGAAATGGGCCGGCCGTCCTTCATCCACCTGCATATCGATGTCGACGCGGGAGCGATCTCCAACGCGCGGATCGGCGGCCAGGCGGTACGGCTGGCCAGCGGCACGCTCGACCTTTGATTTCACTGGCGCTGAGGACGCTCTATCACTTTGAATCGGCGCATAATCCTTCCCAAAAATCGATTCCGATTTTCGGGCTTCTGCGCTGTATTTCAGCCATGCCGAAAAATCTTCGCGATTAACCAAAGAAATTTCGCCTATGCGCTGGACAAGCCTGCCGATCCTGTTTATACGCCCCGTCACACCGCGCAGCCAAGCGCGAACGGGTGATTAGCTCAGTTGGTAGAGCAGCTGACTCTTAATCAGCGGGTCGTAGGTTCGAGCCCTACATCACCCACCAAATCTCTTGAAAAGATAGATGTATTGAAATCAGGCCGGATTTTCCGGCCTGCTGGAAGCGGGCGACATTGCTAGCCTTGCCCAAATGACTGGTCGCAGTGATCTGTGCGCGCTAGTTTCCCTCACACACTGGGAGGGTCCCATGAGAAGCGTCATTCTAGTCGTTGCCTTGTCTCTGCCGTTACCGGCCTTTGGCGCAGGCGTCATGAACGTCAAAGCGAGCGAGCATAGTTGCAGCGAGCTTGCTCAGATCATTCGCCAGAACAAAAAGGTCTTTGTTCGCATGGGTTTCGGCGGCCGCAGTTTCCGTTATCCGCCCGCCCAGTGCAGTATGGGTGACAAGCGCACCACGACCAGTTTGCGCGATGGCGAGGGAAAGCAATGCATCCTTGATTATTCCTGCGTCTTCGACCCCGCGTCGCCTTATAACTTTCCCTAGAACGGGATGATTTTAGGCCGGGTCGGCCTGAAATCCGAATCCTTTTCTAGATTAAAGAGTTAAAGCAGGATGTCGTCCGAAAACTGCTCACACTTTTCGGCATCATGCTCTGGACGCTTCCGTTGTGAGAGGGAGCGAGCGGGAAGTGCGGGCGGCGGTCAACTTCAGACGGCGCCAACCGAGGTCACGTCAATCGCTGCCGCTCAGTTTCATGCCGGCGAGCCAGAGAGCGGCGACGATGAAAAACGACAGTACCGCCATCATTGCTATGGGCGGTGCGTATTCCTGGAAGGAATGCGAGGCGTTTAGTCTGATGACGTAAACAATCACAACCACAAGTTTGATCGCGATCAGCAGGGCCAAGGTCGCGTTTTTGGCGTAACGCGTGGTTTTCGGCCAATCGAAGCTTCTGGCGGGTGGCGCATCGACCTTCTGTGCTGGAACGGTCCTTGTCCGCTCCGGCTCTGGCAATGCAAGGTGTCTACGCCCAAACGTCGGTTTCATGGCCGGCAGCATAGACCAAACATCTTGATGGATCGGGGATGCGGCAACATCCTTGTGGAGTAGCGAAGGAGTGTCCCGTCCACCTGGATTCGCTGTCTCAAAGAGCCCGCGCGGTTGGTCGCTCATCCGACAATTTCTGTTTCGACACACGCCGTTATCGAGCGTGCCGGGAGGCAAAGGGGCAGGGCTGCTCAGATGTATAATTCGGAAGGTTTGCGGACTGGCGGCATCGGGTGCGATGCCTTAACTTCGCTCTATCACATTCAGGAGTTTCCATGAAAAGCGTTGTTCTGGCCGTCGCACTGCTGTTTCCGTCCGTCGCTCTTGCCGTCGAGGCGGCGGAGGTCAATGCCAGGGATCACAGTTGCGAAGAGCTTGCGCAGATCATCCGCAAGGACAAGGCAATTTTTGTGCGGATGGGCTTTGGCGGTCGCAGCTTCCGCTATCCGCCGGCCAGGTGCAATCTCGGCGACAAGTATGACACCGCAAGGGTGAGGGATGCCAATGGCAAGCTTTGCCTCCTCGACTACGAGTGCGTGTACGATCCGCAGTCTTTCTATAACAGGATTCCCAGATAATCCCGATCAGGCGTTGCCAGTACGGCTGTTGGTATGGATGACGAGGTCAAGAAAAAAAGGCCGGGCGAAATTCGCACCGACCTTCCTCGATCAGTCTCGATAACGGCTGCCAGTACCTCCGTGGTCAGCGGTCAGAGACAGATTCAGCATCCCGTAAATAGGGTTTGCTTAAATATCTTCAAGCGCTCGCGGCAGAAAAGAAGCCGGCACTGGGCCGGCTTCTGCTGGCCGGGCAGCGATTACTGCTGTGCCGGGGCAGCCGGCGGCGGAGTGGCCGGTGCTGGTGCCGGTGCGGGCGTTGCTGGTGCCGGTGCGGGCGTTGCGCTGTTATTGGTCGGAGCGATCGGCTTGGCCGGCGCCGGCTCGGATTGGGTCGTGGAGGCTGTCGTGTCCGGCGATGTGCCGGGGGTGCCCCACTGCGAATAGGCGAATGCAGCGACAGCGATCACGGCCAATGCAGCGACCCAGACAATCCACGTATTACTGCTGCGCGCGCTCGGCGTGGTGCGCAGATCCAAATTTGAGTTCAGCGGGCGGTTCGGGTCGTTGGCATTATTGGGGTCGTACGTCATGGTACTTTCTCCTCTTTCGGTCAGAGAAGAATGCCGAAGCGGGCTTTTTGTTCCGTTCTGGGCCGAAGCGCTTGTACTGATTGGGTTTTCGTACCTTCATTCGCGCTCTTCACTGGCACTTCGTGCATTCGCGGCTTTGCCACTCACCTCTCATCTGCCCGCCGGCTCGCCTGGAGGCGACCGGCAAAGACCGGGTGGAAGACCTGCCGGCTGATCGGGTGCCGTGGTGGATGGCAGGCCGCTGCCGCGGACGGCAAGCCGCCATGGCGCAATGCGCTTGACACGATGGGGTCTGTTTGCGCATGGTTCAGACATGGGGTCGCGATCACCCCACGAGGCGTCATGCTGAAGAATCGCGTCCAGTAAAACCGATCAACGGAGGGACGCGTCATGCCGTCATTTCTAGAAATCTCACCTGAAAAGCTCAGCCGCCTCATCGGGACGCCTGGGGCTCCCGTCATTATCGACGTGCGCACGGAGGAGGACTTCGCGCTCGATCCACGCCTGGTGCCGGGCTCGATCCGGCGCGCCTATGCCGATGTCGTGTCCTGGGTTGGCGGCGTCAATGCCGAAGCCGTCGTCGCGGTCTGCCAGAGAGGCGGCAAGCTCAGTCATGGTGTTGCCGCCTATCTCCGCCATGTCGGGATCGACGCGGAAAGCCTCGAAGGTGGCTTCGAGGCGTGGATCGTGGGCGGACCGGCCGTGCCAGAGGAAAAGCTGCCGCAACGCGACGCTGAGGGGCGCACCGTCTGGGTGACGCGGGCGCGGCCGAAGATCGATCGCATCGCCTGTCCCTGGCTGATCCGGCGCTTCATAGATCCGAATGCCGTGTTCCTGTTCGTGCCGGCGCCCGAGGTTTTGGCCGTCGGCGAGCGTTTCGCGGCGACGCCCTTCGATATCGAGGATGTGTTCTGGAGCCATCGCGGCGAATTCTGCACTTTTGACGTCATGATCGAGGAGTTCGGGCTGGCTTCGGAACCGCTTCTGCGCCTGGCGCGTATCGTCAGGGCGGCGGATACCGCAAGGCTCGACCTCGCCCCTGAGGCGGCGGGACTGCTTGCGGCATCGCTCGGCCTCTCCAGGATGTATTCCGACGATCTGGAGCAACTCGAGGCCGGGATGCTTCTCTACGACGCTTTTTTCCGCTGGTGCCGCGATGCGACCGAGGAAACCCACAATTGGCCGGCGCCAAAGAAGAGGGTATGAGATGGTTGAGATGACGGATAGTGCGCCCGGCGGCAAAATGGCGGAGGACGACGCGGGAGAGGAGCATCATCACGGCGTCTCGTTTGGCGAGGCCTTCAGGGTGTGGCTGCGCGTCGCCGCCCTGAGTTTTGGCGGCCCCGCCGGCCAGATCGCCGTCATGCACCGGATCATCGTCGACGAGAAGCGATGGCTCGGTGAGCACCGTTTTCTGCATGCGCTGAACTATTGCATGCTGCTTCCCGGACCCGAGGCGCAGCAGCTCGCCATCTATATCGGCTGGCTGATGCATCGGACAGTGGGCGGTCTCGTCGCCGGCCTGCTGTTCGTACTGCCTGGGTTCCTGTCGATCCTTTGTCTCAGCTATATCTACGCGGCTTACGGCAACGTCGGCATCGTCGCCGGCCTGTTCTTTGGGCTGAAGGCAGCGGTGCTCGCCGTCGTCGTGCAGGCCGTGATCCGCATCGGCGGCCGGGCGCTCAAAAATCGCGTCATGGTCGGTATCGCGGCCGCGGCCTTCATCGCCATCTTCTTTCTCCATGTCCCGTTCCCGCTGATCGTGCTCGCCGCCGGCATTGCCGGCTTCCTCGGCGGCAGGTTCGGGCTTGCCGCCTTCCGGACGGGCGGCGGCCACAAGGCGGGAAGCGGCCCGACACTGTCGGACGCGGAGTCGGCGCTTGGCGAGGGCATACCGGCGCATGCGCGCCCGAATCTTGCATGGTCGCTGCGCATCTCGGCCGTGCTGCTTGCCCTCTGGCTCGCTCCGCTCGCAGCGCTTTACGCCACCTTCGGTGCTGACAACGTCTTTACCGAGATCGGCCTGTTCTTCAGCAAGATGGCGGTCGTCACTTTCGGCGGGGCCTATGCCGTGCTTGCCTATGTCGCGCAGGAAGCCGTGCAGCATTTCGGCTGGCTGAAACCGGGCGAGATGCTGGATGGTCTCGGCATGGCCGAGACGACGCCGGGGCCGTTGATCATGGTCGTCCAGTTCGTCGGCTTCATGGGCGCCTACCGCGATCCGGGAGCCTTGAATCCGATGCTTGCTGCAACGCTTGCGGCGGTCCTGACGAGCTGGGTCACCTTCGTGCCGTGTTTCCTCTGGATCTTCCTCGGCGCGCCATTCATCGAAAAACTGCGCGGCAACATCGCGCTCGCCGGCGCGATGTCGGCCATAACAGCCGCGGTGGTCGGGGTCATCCTCAACCTCGCTATCTGGTTTGCTTTACACACGCTGTTTGCCGAGGTTGCGATCGTCCACCTTGGCGGCTTGCGGCTCGATATCCCCGAGCTGCAATCGGCCGTGCCGGCGGCAATGGCGCTGTCTGCCGCCGCCGCTATCGCGATCTTCCGTTTCAAGGCCTCCGTGATCGCGACGCTGCTAGCCTGCGCGGCCGCAGGGATGCTCTGGACGCTGGCGGTCGGCTAGGCCTCCACCCCATCCGCGGAAATGCGCGTCGCGAGCATCTTGTCGATACGCATGCCGTCCATGTCGAGAACCTCGAAGCGCCAGTTGTCGAAGACGAAGGTCTCGCCGGCTTCGGGGATGTGCTGGAGCTGATGCAGGGCGAAACCCGCCAGCGTATGGAAATCGGCGTCCGGACGATCGCGCAGGCCGAGCCGTTCGAAGGCGTCGAAGGCCGGCATCATCGCGTCGATCAAGAGCGACCCGTCTTCCCTGACGACGATGTCGGGCTCTTCGTTGGATCCCGGCAGGTCGCCGGCGATGGCTTCGAGCAGGTCGGTCTGGGTGACGATGCCTTCGAGGCTGCCATATTCGTCGATGACGATGGCGAGGCGAACGGGTGAGGCCTTGAAACTGTCGAGCACGCGGACGACCGAGGTGCCCTCATGCAGCACCAGCGGCTGCTTGATCACCTCCATTGGCCGGATCTTGCCGCCGTCGAGAACCTGGTCGAGAAGGTCCTTCTTCAACACCATGCCGATCGGCTCGTCGATCGAGCCGCGGGCGACCAGCAATTGTTCGTGACTGCATTCGCGGATGGTCTTCAGGATCTCGGCCTCGCTGTCGTCGGCGTCGAACCATTCGATATCGAGGCGCGGCGTCATGATGTCGGAGATCGGCCTGTCACCGATGTTGAACACCCGCTCGACGAGCTGCTGCTGCACCTGGTTGAGAAGGCCGGCCTCCTGGCTCTCGGCAACCAACAGCTTGAGCTCCTGCGGCGAATGGAACGACGATTCGCCGGTTCCGGCTCGAAGACCCACACCCCGCAGCACGAGGTTGCCCATGCCGTTCAGAACAAAGATCGCCGGCTTGAATAGCACCAGGAACAGACCGAGCGGACGCACAACGGCAAGCGAAGTGGCTTCGCTGCGTTGAAGCGCCAGGCTCTTCGGTGCGAGCTCGCCGAGCACGATATGAAGTGCTGTGATGATGACGAAGGCGATGACGACGGCAACAGTATGCGCGCCCGCCGTCGCCCATTGCCCAGGCAGCCATGATAGCAGCGGCTCGATCAGGTGGGCAAGCGCCGGTTCGCCAACCCAGCCGAGGGCAAGCGACGAGATGGTGATGCCGAGCTGGGTGGCTGCAAGATTGGAGTCGAGATTATCGACGGCGCGCTGAAGTGCCGAGGCGTTCATGCGGCCTGCCGCAGCGAGTTCGGCGACGCGGCTACGCCTGACCGACACCAGGGCGAATTCGGCGGCAACGAAGAAGCCATTGGCGGCGACGAGAAGAAACACGGCTAGTATCCCGATATAGTCGGAGAGCCCGCCGGCGGAATCGGACATGTTTTCCCTGCCTTCGAGTTGATGGGAGTCCGAAACTACACGCTCGCACACTGGTGGCAAGGCGTTCCAGCCAGCCTCGCGGCGAGAGACCGTGATCGAAATACTGCGTCGGTTTGCGGATGACCGCAAATGCGTGGCAACCCGCATGACCGGCGTCGCGCCATTCACCGCTTGGGTGGTTCGAAGAGCTCGATCGGGTTTCCGGCCGGATCATCGACCAGGATCTGCTTGCCGCCTATGCCCTGCACGATCTCGTTGCGGAAACGCGCGCCGGCCTGACGCAGCGCGGCGACTTCTGCTTCCAGGTCCTTGACCTCGATCTGGATGCGATTCCAACCGCCGGGCTCCGGCTTTCGCCCATCTGGCATTGCTTGAGATGCTCCGCCAGGTCCCGTCATGCCGCTGACGAACAGACGAAAACCGTCTCTGGTCAGGATGGCGAAACTCGGCGCGGGGCGAAGTGCGACGGAGAAGCCGAGATGTCTCGTGTAGAATTCCACCGCGGCGTCGACGTCGTCGACGATGTAGCGCATGCTGATACCAGGCATGTTTTCCTCCATTGTGGTCTTCGTTGTCTTGATCTGATCGTCCCCTCGCGGGGGATATCCAGAACTCTCCTGTTTCTTGGATGCGTCGGTTCGAAACTCGATTATGCGCCCGTTTCAAGTTTTTTTATGCATCTCGTTATGCCAAATCGCCGAGCGCCTTTGGGCGAGACCAGATCGAATCGAGAGCATGCCGCCCGCCGCCAGCAGCGGGACAACCCTCCACGGCCGCGCCTTCCAGGCTATGAGCAGCAAAAGCCGAAGGCTTCACAGGACGAAGCCAGCCTGCCGCGCCAGATCATCGTGTATAAGTCTAATCTAAAGTATAAGCTTCGACATGTAGCTACTGGATTCCATTACAAAAGTTTAATTTCTATTTCAGTTTCGGTTCATCTTCTCGGCCCTAGTTTGCCCCGGTGTCCAACACGAGGAACCCCACATGAAAAAGATTTTTGCAGCCCTTCTTTCCGCCTCCTTCCTTCTTTCCCCGATGATTGTTTCCCAGGCTAGCGCCGACGATCATCGCCGTCCCCCCGTCGTCGTGCAGAAGAAGGTAGTCGTCCGGTCGCACTGGAAAAAGGGATACCGCGTCAATACCAGCGAGCGTCGACGGTTCTCCGATGTCAACGACTATCGCCGCTACCGGCTGGCGCCACCGCCACGCGGTTATCGCTGGGTCAGGGCCGATCACGACTACCTGCTGATCGGCGTCACCAGCGGCATTATCGCCAGCGTTATTGCCGGTCGCTGATCGGCAGATGAACGGGAAGAGGGCGGCTTCGACCGCCCTTTTCGTTTGCCGGCAGGCGAATCTCTCGTCAGAAGGGCTTCCTGAAGGGAACGATGCGCTCGGCGAGGCTTCGGAACAGGCTGCCGGATCGTCGTTGCCGATCGGGCCGTTCGCCTGTCGCCTCGACGGTTTCGGGATGAAGCCCTTCGATCGGCGGTAGCGGCTCGCATTCGGTGCAGACGCAGAGCGTGCGTTTGATTGCCTTCGCCTTCATGTCGCCTGCCTGTTCCAGTTGGCGAAAGGATCGGGCAGGTCGCGCCAGCGCTCGGGCACGAAGGCATCTGTCCTGATAAGACAGGCGTCGAGTTCCTTCCTGATCCAGGCTTGGTCCATCGGATCGGCACCGATGAAGACGATTTCCTGGCGGCGGTCGCCCCAGACGGGGTCGAGATAGGGGCCGATGGCGTTCATGAAGGTCGGCCCCTCGGGCCACTGCTCGGACGGTACGGAGGCCCACCAGAGGCCCATCTTGCCGGTGCGGACGATCGCGCCCGCCTGGCTGATCTCGCCGACGTGATGCGGGCGGGTCGCCAGCCAGAAGAAGCCTTTGGCGCGCACCACGCCCGGCCATGCCGTGTCGAGAAAGGCCTGCAGCTTGGCCGGATGGAAAGGGCGTTTTTCGCGGTAGACGAAGGAGCGGATGCCGTATTCCTCTGTCTCGGGCATATGATCCTTGAAACCGTGCAGTTCCTTGTACCAGAGCGGATGGGTTTCGGCCCTGTCGATGTCGAAGCGGCCGGTGCCGAGCACCTCCCGCAACGCCACTTGGCCGAAGTCCGCCTCGATCAGCCGCGCATCGGGATTGAGGCCGATGATGATCTTGCGGGCGGCGTCGCGTTCCTTTTCGCTTGCCGTGCCGATCTTGTTCAGCACCACGACGTCGGCGAATTCGATCTGCTCGACCAGCAGGTCGACGATGTTTCTGTTGTCGCCGTCACCGGCCGTTTCTCCGCGGTCGGCGAGGAAATCGGCCGAGGCATAATCGGCAAGCAGATTGACGGCGTCGACGACGGTCACCATGGTGTCGAGCCTTGCGACGTCGGAAAGGCTTTGGCCATTCTCGTCGCGAAATTCGAAGGTGGTGGCGACGGGCAGGGCTCGGCGATGCCGGTCGATTCGATCAAGAGGTAATCGAAGCGGCCCTGATCGGCGAGCTGGCGCACCTCTTTCAGCAGATCGTCGCGCAGCGTGCAGCAGATGCAGCCATTGGTCATCTCGACCAGCTCTTCCTCGGTGCGGGAGAGATTGGCGCCGCCGTCGCGCACCAGGGCAGCATCGATATTCACCTCGCTCATATCGTTGACGATGACGGCGACGCGTAAGCCCTCGCGATTGCTCAGCACGTGGTTGAGCAGCGTCGTCTTGCCGGCGCCGAGGAAGCCTGAAAGCACCGTGACGGGAAGTCTGTTGTCCATAAGAACCTCATAGGGTTTGTCTTTATGTTATATCATTACGTTCGGTGCGCCGAAAAAAGGCGGAACGGGGTTGTCCGCCTTTTCCGCCTCAGCTCTCTCCGGAGCGTCGCGTGTCCGATAGGACGCGCGGAGCGGCGCATGAAGGTTCATGCGCTGGAGAGACAATCCTTCATGCTGTTGGCGATGCCGCGCATGAGGGTGAAGTAGAGATCGGGGCCGGCCTTCAGTGTTGCCGCTTCGGGATCGAGCACGCCTGACTTGGCGCGCGTGCCTTCGATGACGACATTGACGAGGCGCGGCTCGAACTGCGGTTCGGCAAAGACGCAGGTGGCGCCGAGTTCACCGACCTTGCGGTGGATTTCCGAAACACGCTCGGCGCCGGGAATAGTTTCCGGGCTGACGGTGATCGAGCCGGCGACGCGGATGCCATAGCGGTGCTCGAAATACTGGTAGGCGTCGTGGAAGACGATGAAGGGCTTGCCCTTGACCGGGGCGACGGTGGCGGTGATTTCCTTGTCCAGCGCCGTCAGCCTGTCGTCCAGCGCCTTGGCGTTTGCCTGATAGGTCAGCGCATTGGCGGGATCGGCGGCAACCAGCGTCGTGGTGATCTCGCTGGCCATCGCCTTGGCGTTCATCGGATCGAGCCAGAGATGCGTGTCGAATGTGCCATGCTCGTGATCGTCGTGGTCAGCGTCGGGGCTATGCGCGGCGTCGGCTTCATGATGCTCGTCACCATCATCATGCGCTTCGAAGGCGCCGCCCTCACGGAAAGGCAGCTTGACGAGGCCGGGGGCGTTATCGAGTTCGGCGATGCTGGCATCCCGACCCAGCGCCTGCAGCGGCTTTTCGAGAAAGGCCTCGAGGCCGGGGCCGACCCAGAAGATCACCTTGGCATCCTGCAAAGCGCGAGCATTCGACGGCTTCAGATTGTAGGTATGCGGGGAGGCGGCGCCATCGACGATCAGCTCCGGTTCGCCGACACCCTGCATGATCGCCGACACCAGCGAATGGATCGGTTTGATCGAGGTGACGACGACAGGCGCGTCAGCTGCTCGCATAGTGCCGGCGAAGAGAAGGGCGGGGATCGCCAGGACCGGGATTGCGAGGGCCGGCATTCTGAGGGCCAAGATTTTAAGGGCAGGCCCCAGGGCGCGTTTCATCAATATGCTCCGCTTGAATTGCAGTTGTTATGTTATTACATCAATTGCGTTATGCTATAACGTGTGCAATAGCAGGACGCAACAGCACTTTCGGAAAATTTGATGCTCTCTCCCGCAAAGACCCCCGCTGGTATCCGGGCCGAACCGCTGGTTTCGCTTGAAAATGTCGGCATCCTGCGTAATGGCCGCTGGCTGGTGCGTGGCGTCGATTTTTCCGTCTCGCGCGGCGAGATCGTCACGCTGATCGGGCCAAACGGCTCGGGCAAGTCGACCAGCGCCAAGGCAGCGATCGGCGTGTTGAAACCCGACGAGGGCAGGGTGGAGCGCAACGCCGGCCTCAAGGTCGGTTATGTCCCGCAGAAGCTCACGATCGACTGGACGCTGCCGCTTTCGGTGCGCCGGCTGATGACGCTGACCGGGCCGCTGCCGGAGCGCGACATTCTTTCGGCACTCGAATCCGCCGGCATCGCCCATATGCTCGATGCCGAGGTGCAGCATCTCTCCGGCGGCGAATTCCAGCGGGCGCTGATGGCGCGCGCTATTGCCCGCAAACCCGATCTGCTGGTGCTCGATGAGCCGGTGCAGGGGGTCGATTTTTCCGGCGAGATCGCTCTCTACGACCTGATCAAGTCGATCCGTAACGCCACCGACTGCGGCATCCTCTTGATCTCGCACGATCTCCACGTCGTCATGGCCGAGACCGACACCGTCATCTGTCTCAACGGCCATGTCTGCTGCCGCGGCACGCCTGAATCCGTCAGCCGCAGCCCGGAATATGTGCGCCTGTTCGGCAGCCGGGCGGCGCAGACGCTTGCCGTCTACAGCCATCACCACGATCATACGCATCTGCCTGATGGGCGCGTGCAGCATGCCGACGGCACGGTGACGGATCATTGCTTCCCCGATGACGGTCATCATCATGAACATGGCCATACCGGTCATGAGCACCATCACGGTCATCCCGGGCATTACCATAGCCATGACCCCGGGCATGCCGAACATGACCACGCCCATCCGCACACGCATGCGGAGGGAGAGCGCCATGCTTGACGATTTCTTCGTGCGCGCCATCCTTGCCGGCGTCGGCCTAGCGCTGACGACAGGGCCGCTCGGCTGCTTCATCATCTGGCGGCGTATGGCTTATTTCGGCGATACAATCGCCCATTCGGCGCTGCTCGGCGTCGCACTGTCGCTGCTCTTCGAACTCAACCTGACACTGGCCGTCTTTGCCGTTGCCGCGCTCGTGTCGGTGCTGCTGCTCTTCCTGCAGAAACGCCAGGCGCTGTCGGCCGATGCGCTGCTCGGCATTCTCTCGCATGCCACACTGGCGATCGGCCTCGTCATGGTCGCCTTCATGAGCTGGGTGCGGATCGATCTCATCGCCTTCCTGTTCGGCGATATCCTTGCCGTTTCCACCACCGACATCGCGCTGATCTGGGGCGGCGGGCTGTTTGTGCTCGTGGCAATGGCCTGGCTCTGGCGGCCACTCTTGGCGGCAACCGTCAATGCCGAGCTCGCCGAGGCCGAGGGGCTGAAGCCGGAGCGGGCGCGGCTGTTTTTCATGCTGCTGATGGCCGTCGTCATCGCCATTGCCATGAAGATCGTCGGCATCATGCTGATTACCTCGCTGCTGATCATTCCGGCGGCTGCGGCGCGGCGCTTCTCTGCGACGCCGGAGATCATGGCGGTATTCGCCTCATTGATCGGGGCCGCCGCCGTTGTCGGCGGGCTCTTCGGCTCGCTCACCTACGACACACCTTCCGGCCCCTCGATCGTGGTCGCGGCGCTGATCCTCTTCATGCTCAGCCTGCTTCCCGTCAGGCGCCACCGCGCGGTTATGCAAGGACAAGGCTCATGACGACACCGCAATTGACCAAGAACCAGTCGCTGGTCTTCGACGTGCTTGAAAAGGCCGAAGGGCCGCTCAGCGCCTACACCATCCTCGACAAGCTGCGCGACCACGGTTTTCGTGCACCCCTGCAGGTCTACCGGGCGCTGGAGAAGCTGCTCGAATACGGCGTCGTGCACCGGCTCGAAAGCATCAACTCCTTCGTTGCCTGCGCCCATCCGGGCGACGACTGCCACAGCCACGGCATCGTCGCCTTCGCCATCTGCGAAAGCTGCGGTCAGGTGATGGAGTTCCACGATCACGAGGTCGACCACCGGCTGATGGGCTGGGTGCGGGGGCAGAAGTTCAAACCAGCGAGGACGACGATCGAGATTCGCGGTTTGTGCAAGGCTTGTGCGGCGTAAGCGGCCACTTTATCCGTCGGCGCCCTATCCTAACTCACCGACGGGACTTTGACGGGGCGCCATCATCTCCACCCTCATTGCTGTGACATCCCTCGGGTCGAAGCTGAAGCTCGGGGACAGGAATGAGCGAGGGCGGGGAGGCGGCGTGCCCGAGGGTGACCATCCACGCGTTGGTTTCCTCGCATTCTTTGCTGCCGATCGATACACAAATCAATGATTCAAAAAGGTGAGGCCGCGAGAACGGCCTCACCTTTTGCATTTCTGTGCGGATAAGCTTAATCCGGCTTGGATTCAGAGCCGCCCTTGCCGGAGCCGCCGTTATCGCTCTTGCCGGAGCCGCCATTGTCGCTCTTGCCGGAGCCGCCATTGTCGCCCTTGCCGGCGCCGCCGTTATCGCTCTTGCCGGAGCCGCCGTTATCGCTCTTGCCGGAGCCGCCATTGTCGCCCTTGCCGGCGCCGCCGTTATCGCTCTTGCCGGAGCCGCCGTTATCGCTCTTGCCGGAGCCGCCGTTATCGCTCTTGCCGGAGCCGCCGTTGTCGCTCTTGCCGGAGCCGCCATTATCGCTCTTGCCGGAGCCGCCATTATCGCTCTTGCCGGAGCCGCCATTGTCGCTCTTGCCGGAGCTGTCATTGTCGCTCTTGCCGGAGCTATCATTATCGCTTTTGCCGGAGCCGCCGTTGTCGCTCTTGCCGGAGCCGCCGTTGTCGCTCTTGCCGGAGCCGCCGTTATCGCTCTTGCCGGAGCCGCCATTGTCGCTCTTGCCGGAGCCGCCATTGTCGCTCTTGCCGGCGCCGTTATTGTCGCTCTTGCCGGGGCCGTCATTGTCGCCCTTGCCGGGGCCGTCATTGCCGCCCTTGCCGAGGCCGTCATTGCCGCCTTTGCCGGGACCGTCGTTGCCGCCCTTGCCGGGACCATCGTCGTTGCCACCCTTGCCCGGGCCGTCATTGCCACCCTTGCCGTGCCCGTGATCTTTTCCGCCCCCGTCGTGGCCGTGATGATCGCGGTCCTTGCCGTCGTGATTGTCTTTCCCACCGTCGCCACGGCCGTCCTTGCCGTGCCCGTGATCTTTCCCGCCCTTGCCGCCGCCGTGATGATCATGGCCCTTGCCGTGATCGTCCTTTCCGCCATTGTCGCCGCTGCCGCTGCCGCTGCCGCTGCCGCTGCCGCTGCCGCTGCCGCTGCCGCTGCCGCTGCCGCTGCCGCTGCCGCTGCCGCTGCCGCCGCCATTGCCATTGCCGCTGCCGTCGCCATTGCCGCTGCCGGCATCGTCGCCGTTCCCGTTCCCGTTGCCGTTGCCATCGCCATTGTCATTATCGCCAGCATTCCCATTGCTGGCGAGTGAACCGGTGCTGGATGTCTTCTTGCCGCTGCCAATGTTTTGGTTGCCGCGATCGTTATCGTTCGGATTGAACCTGCTATCGGACCGAATTGCACTGGTCGGCATGCACAGCCTGTATTCGAGTGTACCGCGAACTGCGGCCTTGCAATTAACGACTGCCGGGGCTGCCGTTGCCAAGCTGCTGCTTGCCAGAAGGGAAGCAACGGCGATGCTGAATTTCGCTGCTCTGCTGATCATTTCAATCCATCTCCGAAGGTTAACCGAATGTTAATGGGGAGAACTCCTACACTAACAATCAATTAACACGAAGAATAGATAATGGTTAATCTGTCTCAATCGTTTAATACAGTTAAATTCGCAAGTATAAAATTTTACTAAATTTTTATTCTACCTATGTTATCGTCTCACGACAAATAAAAGGAATCGGCTATGAAGCGCCTCTTTTCGCTCGCTGGCTTTTTATTCATTCTTCTGCATTTTCAAGCCGTTGCGGGATCATCGCTTCCCGCAACGCGAAGCATCGGCGCACCCGTGGGATTCGCCGCAGCCTGCGCCAAGTACAAGTGGCTGTGCGGCAGGATGGCGACGCAACAGCTGAACGATCAGGCAGGCATGGCGCTTCTGCAAAAGGTCAATCGCGCCGTAAATGGACGTATCATTCCCGCGGAAGATAGCCCGTCTTCCCGAAATAGGGATGTCTGGTCTCTGCCGGTTGCCGGCCATGGCGATTGTGAGGACTACGCTCTCCAGAAGATGAAGGACCTGATCGAAGCTGGTTTTCCATCGAACAGGTTGGCGCTTTCCGTGGTGATTGGACCGCAGGATCAAAACCATGTCGTTCTCATTGCCCGGACGGACGGCGGCGATTATGTGCTCGACAATCTGACTAGCGCCGTGCGGCTCTGGCGCACGACAGGCTATACGTTTCTGGCCACTCAGGATTTCCAATCGCGAACGGGCTGGCGGGTGACGCTTGCTGGTCCCCGTGCAGGCGAGTTCTCTTGAACTGAGAGTATCGAGGCGACGCGTTCGCCGCTGGCCGGCGCAGATCCCGGCGCTATCTTTGCCGGAGTACAAGCCAGGGACGATCGCGTGACGAAGACCGAACTCGCGGAGATATACCGCGGCTACATCGCCTGCCTGAACAGGCAGGACTGGCCCAATCTCGGGCAGTTCGTCGGCGACGATGCAGTTCATAACGGCCGGCGCCTCGGGCTGCCGGGTTATGCCGCTATGCTCGAGCGGGACTTCGATGAGATTCCCGATCTCTATTTCAAGGTGCTGATGCTCCTTTGCGATCCGCCATACATCGCCTGCCGGCTCGGCTTCAATTGCAGGCCGAAGGCAAAATTCCTCGGCCTCGATGTAAACGGCAGGCGCCTTTCCTTCACCGAGAACGTCATCTACGAATTTCGCGGCGGCAAGATCGTCGAGGTCTGGTCGGTCATCGATAAGGCGGCGATCGAGTCCCAGCTTGCGGGCTCGAATTGATCGCGCGGACGGTTTCCGGTCTGCGTTTCGATCAGATGATGGCGACGCGTTCGCCGAAGGGCGTGTCGTCGTCGAAATTGCGGGTGCCGATCCGATCGCTTTCGCCTGACAACACCGGCTGTTCCGCCTGTTCGCCGGCCTCTTCCCCGTCTTCCGATGCCGCATGCCCGTCCCGCTTTTGCGGATGCTGCTCGTGATCGACGATCAGATCCGCGTGCGGGACGATATCGCTTGCGGCTTCCTTCTCCACGGCCCTCTTCGCTGCCAGCTGATCGGCCGTGATCTGCGACTGGCGGGCAGCGACCCAGGCATTGTCGGGTTCGGAGCCGATCGAGGTGCTGGTGCCGACCTTGGTAGCTTCGGACCGGGCGGTGGCGGAGATGGGATTGATCGCGTCGACCATGATGCTCTCCTGCTGGAACAGGATGATTTAGGCTTGGTCGGCCCAAAAATCTGAATCCTATTCTAAATTAAATAGTTAGAGGATGATGTTGTCCGAAGACGGCTTACGCTTTTCGGCATCATGCTCCATGGCGAACCGGCGAAACAGCCAGCCGTTTCCCGGATGAAAACGGCGCCGTCTTCGGGCCTGTCAGAGAGACATATCGGGGCCGCGCCGAGAAACACAAGGGGACATCGACGTGACTGCTATTTCGGACAATGACGAAATCGGTAGCAGAGTACGAGAAATTCGACAAAGAATTGTGCGCGCAGGGGGTGCGCGGTGCGTGGTTAATGTAAGAATCGGAAACACTTTGTGACTAAGTGTCTCCAAAAGCTGCGTTTTTTGACTTGCTGCGCGCGAAGACATGACGGATATTGTTTAAACGTTGAGGAAGCCGTCATGATTAGAATGATTGAAAACCCCGCCGAACTGGCTGGCGAAGATATCACCGGCAAATATATTCTCCGGAGGCTGAACTACCACTGGTTCGCTTACGGCAAGGCGGCTATCGTGACCGCCTGCAAGGGAACGATCCTGCAGCTCGAGCGGGAAGAGACGGTCTATTCCGAGCGTTGGGGCCGCCGCGCCTATACCGGCACCGGCAGACGTTACCCCGGCGGCATCTGTCCTATTTCTGCGGTCGCCTGCGTTTGCGATACGCCTGATGACGTCAATGCCGTCATTCAACTGGATGTCGAAGCACAGGACGAATTCTATCAACTGATCGCAAAGGCCGAAGCCAGGGTTCAGGCGCTTGCCTCTTCCTCACGAAACAGCCAGTTTCTCGAAGCTGCCGAGTAGGCGGCTCTTTACCGAATCCGCCTTCAACCATCATTGCGGCGACGGCAGAATTTTTCTGACATCTCCGAATGTTGGATGCAAAAGCGTCGCTACGATCAAGCGCGGCTTTCGTTCGCTACGCTGCCATCGGGTGCGTTCCGTCTCCTCAATCCGGTGCGGTTGTGTTAGACTTAAGCGGCAGCCGTTGGGATGCAGACAGCTCGTTCCCGGTTGAACGGAAGCGGTCATGACAGAGCAGAACACTCGGCCCAATCACTCATTCGCAGCGACGGCGCCATCGCTCGGCTCGCTCGCCATCACCATTGCCGTGATGTTTGCCGCGCTATTCTGGCCGGCCGGCACGCTCGACTGGCCGCGTGGCTGGATCTTTCTCGGTCTCTTCCTTGCACTGACATGTGTCGCGATCATCTGGATCTGGCGGACAAATCCGGAGCTGTTTGCGGCGCGCAGCCGATATCAGAAAGGCACCAAGCCCTGGGACGCGGTGGTGGCGACGCTGACAATCATTCTCTTTGTCGCCATTCTTCCGGTCGGCGCGTTCGACGACGGGCGTTTCCACTGGGCGCCGCAGCCAGATTGGGTCGTCCTCATCGGCTATCTGCTGATGACATCAGGTTATCTCGGCCTGATCTGGGCGCAATCGGTCAACCGGCATTTCGAACCGACGGTGCGCATCCAGACCGACCGCGACCACAAGGTAATCGATACCGGACCCTATGCCGCCATCCGCCATCCCGGATACGCAACCGCTATCGTGCTCAGCGTCGGCATGGCGCTGTCGCTTGGATCGCTCTACGCGCTGATCCCCGCCGGCCTGCTCATCATCGTCCTCTTCGGCCGGACGCTGGGAGAGGAGGCAGAATTGCGCAAGGGGCTCGAAGGCTATGCTGAGTACATGGAGCGTGTGCGCTGGCGGTGGATTCCGGGAATTTGGTAAGCGGCTCGCGTGTCCGGAGTACGTCCAGTTATTTGCCCTTTCGCTTGCGCTCAGTGCATTCGCGGCTTCGCCGCTCATCCCCCTCATCTGCCTGCCGGCATCTTCTCCCCGCCGGGGAGAAGCGGAATCGTGGCGGCGTCTTGCCCTTCCTGACTGCGCCGTTTGCGGAAACGAGCGAAAGCGACTTGCTCTCCCTCTTCTCCCCAGCGGGGAGAAGGTGGCCCGAAGGGTCGGATGAGGGGGATGAGCGGCAAAGCCGCGAATGCAGTGAGCGCAAGCGAGGGGCAAAATATAGGGCATACCACTCTCGTCAACCCTTGCCCGCGTCAGAGAACAAGCCACCGGTCGCGTTGCCTGATTCAACCGATCTGCCTTAGATCCCGCGCAAACCGCTGCCAATTCGCCACGTAGTTTTCCGCCGAGCGACGGATGCTCTCGACAGCCTGCTCATCCAGCACTCGCACGACCCGGGCGGGTGCTCCGACGATCAGCGAATTGTCGGGGAATTCCTTGCCTTCGGTCACCAGCGTATTAGCGCCGACGAGGCAGTTGTTGCCGATCTTCGCACCATTCAGGATGGTTGCGCCCATGCCGATCAGCGTGTTGTTGCCGATGGTGCAGCCGTGAAGGATGGCATGGTGGCCGATGGTGCAGCCTTTGCCTGTTGTCAGCGGGAAGCCCATGTCGGTATGGGCCATCACACCTTCCTGGATGTTGGTGCCTTCGCCGACGGTGATCTTCTCGTTGTCACCGCGCAACACGGCGCCGAACCAGATGCCGACATTCTCGCCGAGCTCGATCTGGCCGATGATATTGGCATCCGGTGCGATCCAATAGAGGCCGGCAGCGGGCAGTTTCGGCGTCGATCCGCCAAGCGCATAGACGGGCATGGCTCTCTCCTCAGACGACTTCGACCGATAGGGTGGCGACGCCGTCGATGCCGCAATTGATGCGATCGCCCCTGGCCACTGCGCCGACGCCGGCGGGCGTGCCGGTCATGATGATATCGCCAGGTGCGAGAGTGAAGAGCTTCGACAGTTCGGCGATGATCTCCGGCACCTTCCAGATCATCTGGTTGAGATCGCCGTCCTGCACGCGCTTGCCGTTCTGTTCCAGCCAGATCTTACCTTCAGCGGGGTGGCCGAGACGGCCTGCCGGAACGATCGACGAGACGGGGGCGGAATGTTCGAAGGCCTTGCCGACCTCCCAGGGACGACCGAGCTTCTTTGCCTCACCCTGTAGATCGCGGCGGGTGAAATCGATACCGACGGCATAGCCGTAGATGCAGTCGAGCGCGTCCGCGGCCTCGATATTTGCGCCGCCTGATTTCAGCGCCAGCACGCACTCGACCTCGTAATGCACGTCTGATGACAGCGGCGGATAGGGAAAAGCCTTACCCGACGGCAGCAGGTTGTCGGCATTCTTCTGGAAGAAGAAGGGTGGCTCGCGGCTCGGATCATGGCCCATCTCGATCGCATGGTCTGCATAGTTCCGCCCGACGCAATAGACGCGGCGCACCGGAAAACGCTCGGCGCTGCCCTCGACCGGCAGCAGCACCGGTTGCTGAAGCGGGATGACGGTGACGGGATCGGACATTGGCGGGCTCTTCCTGTTTACGAGTCTTTGCGCCATCTTAGACGGAAAACATCGCGCCGGGGAAGCGTCCTTGGGGTCCGACTTCGGTGCATTGACGCTGTCACTATCCAGCGGTATCGTTACTGCCATGAACAGGACTTTTGCTGTTTCGACGACGTCTACGACCACCGCGCCGCGGTGGGAGGTAGACGCGTGAACTGAAATCTGTTCATTGCTGCTGAAACCAACCCGCCGGAAAAAACGAGCGGGTTTTTTGTTCCCGCTCGTTTCCCGTATTCGAGGACGAGATCGTGGACGATATCCAGAAACATGTTCTTGCGGAGCGGGCGCTGGCCGTCGCCCGCCACTGCATCGCCAGCCGCTATCCCAGGGCCGCATTCGCCTATGTCGCCGGCTCCATCATGCGCGGCGAAGGCACCACCTTTTCGGATATCGATCTGGTCGTCGTGTTCCCGTCGCTTAAAAGAGCCTGGCGGGAATCGTTCACTGAGGACGGCTTCCCGGTTGAGGCCTTCGTCCACGATCCGCAGACGCTGGCGCATTATCTCCATCAGGATGCAGACAGCGGTTATCCCATCATGGTCAACATGGTTGTCACGGGCAGCATACTGGGGCCGGATATCGACAACGCCCGCGTCATGCAGGCATGGGCGGCAAGGATGCTGGCGGCGGGGCCGAAACCTCTTGCCGGGGCAGACTACGACTTGCTGCGCTATCAGGTCACCGATCTGGCCGACGATCTGCGCGGAACGCGCCCGCCCGAAGAGATCGCTGCCATCGCGGCGCTGCTCTATCAGAAGCTCGCCGACCTGATGCTTCTCGGACGTGGCGCGTGGGCTGGCCGGGGAAAGTGGGCGCCCCGTCTGATCAGGGAGCTCGACGCGCAATTGGCGGCCGAATTCGACGCGGCATTCAGTCTGGCGGCTGCGGGTGACGGCGCCCGATTCCTGGCTTTGGCCGACCGGGAGCTTGCCTTGCATGGCGGCCGCTATTTCGACGGATACAGGCAGGAGGCGCCGCTGGAAGCGCGCCGCCTGGAAACGAGCGGCTCATAAAGGAACATCCATGCGCCATTATCAGGCCTGACAAGACGTCGTCGCCGGTCATTCCTCGCCGGATTCGGCCAGCGCGTCGCGGACGATCGCGTAGTAGGGGGTAAGCTCGGGGATATCGGCGGCCAGCCTGTCGAAGGCGGGGTCGGATGGTGCAAGCGTGCCGGCGTATTTCGCTTGCGTGAAGGCCCGATGGGCGGCAAGGGCTTCGGCGTCGGCCTTGTGCACGACGGTATAGACAGGCGAGGGCACGGTGCGGCCCTTGACGATGATGCGGTCGAGCTCGACGACGGTATAGGTGCCGGCGACAAGTCTTGCAGTCTCCTCGCCGAGCAGCAGCGCCACGCCATAATTCTTCGAGGCGCCTTCGAGGCGGGAGGCGAGATTGACGCTGTCGCCGAGGCAGGAATAGTCGAAGCGGCGGGTCGAGCCCATATTGCCGACGATGCATTCGCCGGTGTTGATGCCGACACCCATCTTCAACACGTGCGGCCTGCCGCCGCGCGCTGCCGCCTCCCGCTCCAGCTCATGGTTCAGGCTCGATATCGCCGCCTGCATGGCGAGCGAGGCTCTGACTGCATGGAGTGCATGATCGGGATCGTCGAGCGGCGCGTTCCAGAAGGCCATGATGCAGTCGCCCATATATTTGTCGATCGTGCCGCCGTGATCCATCACCACGTCGGAGAGCGGCGTCAGCAGCCGATTGATCAGGCCGGTCAGTTGCTCCGGATCATCTTTCAACGTCTCGGCGATGGTGGTGAACCCACGCACATCGGAAAACAGCACGGAGAGCGTGCGCCGCTCGCCGCCAAGCTTCAACTGCGAGGGGTCGTGCGACAGGCGCCTGACCAGATCGGGCGAGATATATTGGGCGAAGGCGCGGATGATCTGGCGCTTGTTGCGACGTTCTTCGGCATAATCGAAGGCGGCTTGGCCGAAGGCGACCGAGACATAGGCAACGACTGGCCCGAGCGGCGGGACGAAGATATGGGCAAAGCGGATGCCGGCAAAACTCGCGGCAGCGAAGGCGAATACGGCCACGACGCTGGCGACGATCGTCAGCCATCCAGTCGAACGCCAGACGGTGGCAGCGGCGAGCAGCACGGAGATCAGGATGCAAACGGCGACCAGCGGAAGGCTGGCTTCCGCGATCGACAGGCCACGGCGGATATTGTCGTAGATCGTTGCCTGGATCTCGACGCCGGAGGTCAGCGTGCCGGTGTGGACGGTATAAGATGTCGCGAAGGCATCGACGCCGCCCTTGTCGATGGCAGGGGCATTCTGCAGGCTGAGACCGACGAGCACGACGCGGCCCTTGAAATAATCCGGCGGCAGCAGGTTCTCAGGGTCGAGCGCCTGGTAGTAGGAGACTGTGGGATAGCTGCGGGCCGCGCCGAAGGATTGGATGAGCCGGCCAGCAGGCAAGGCTTTGGGTGCTGCTCCCGACGCCTTCATCAGCATGGCGGCAAAGCCGTCCTCATAACCTGGAATGCGCCGGAACGCACCGTCGCCACTGAGATCGACGGAGGCGATGCCGGTCACAGCACCCGCTTCAGTCAGTTGCGGCAGCGGCGTGGCGCGGATCAGTTGCGAGGACTGGGGCGTCTCGATCAGCGTTTCGTCGCCGGCGAGCACGACATCCGGGCCGACAGCCCTCGTGATCGCGTCGTCGTTGTCGGGGTTCGAAGGTTCGGCCATGATGATATCGAGGCCGATGACACGGGCACCGGCCGTGCGTAGCTGCCTGACAAGCTGGGCATGCAGGCTGCGCGGCCAAGGCCATTGCGCATTGATGTCGGCAAGCGAGGGCTCGTCGATTGCGACGATCACAGGCCCGCCGGGTGGCGGACGGGGATCATCGACGGTCGAGAGATAGTCGAAGCTTCTCAGCTCCAGCAGCGACCAGGCGGGCAGGCGCGACAAGAGTGAGATTGCGACCAGCGTCGCAAGCGCCAGTATCAGCAGCCTGAGATGGCGGCTCTCGGCTTGCCGGCTGGCTGACCTGACCTGCCGAGGCTTGCCTCGCACCCGCATCAGAAGCGAACTTTGAGCGTGCCCCTGAAGGCGCGGCCCCAGCCGGGCACGCCGGGCGTGAGCTCGAAATCCTCGTCGAGCAGGTTATAGGCGGCCGCTTCCAGCGCGATGCGCTTGTCCAGCGGTTCCCAGATCAGGTGGGCGTCGAGGCTCCAATAGTCGTCGAGCTTGGTGCCGAGATCGTCGCCGTCGCGCTCGCCGACATAATTGGCGGCCACCGTCGCCTTGACCTTGGCCTCGCTGACCCAGGTCAGGGCGATCTGCCCGGAATTCTTCGGAATGTAGGGCAGCGAGCCGCCGTAGTTCGGCTCCGGCGGATCCTTGTTCTCCGATTCCATATAGGCATAGGTGGCGGAGAGGCCCAAACCATGGCCGAGCGCGACGTTGGCGGTCACGGCGGCGCGGTCGATGCTGCCGCGTGATAGCGGCAGGCTGTCGGCTGCCGGAAGCGAGATCAGCGGAAAGTCGATCGAGAAATCATGCAATTCCTGGTGCTGGTATTCGACCGAGGTGAAGAAACGATCGGTCCACTCGGCATCCCATTGCAGCGCGACCGTATCCGTATAGCCCTGCGGATTGGCGGAAAACTGGTTGGCCTGCAGCCCTAATATGCCGATCGGTGCAAGCGTCGGCACTCCGCTATCGAAGCTCTGACGCATGAAGGCGGCACGCAGCCAGTGGTTTTGAACCGGTGCCCAGGCGAGGCCGAAGCGCGGCTCCAGCCGGCTGATATCGATGCCGTCGCCCTCCAGGCGCGTGGCGAACAAGGCGTATTCGCCCTTCAGATCCGGCGTGATCTCATGCAGCACATCGACATAGGCGCGGCCTATATTGACGGTGTTCTCGTTGTGCTCGAGGGGCGCCGTCAAGCCCAGAAGTGTCGTATCGACGGTGCTGCTGACGTCCATCCAGCCGCCTTCGATACCGTAGCGCAATGTCAAAGGTCCGGCACCTATGGAATGGCTCAAGGCACCGATATAGGTTTTTGATTCCGCCTCCTGCGTGACGTTGGTAAAGGGAATGATAAAGGGAACCCCTGCGCCGATAAACAGCGGGTCCACATCAACATCAAGGACGTTGCTCGTCTTCGACTTGCTGCCTGAATAAAGCAGCGCTCCATTCAACACGTTTTCATAGGCAAACGTGTGGCTCCAGCCAATGCCGGCACTCGTGCTTTGGCTGTCAGTGTCTTGCGCTGTATAAAGAGGCAACGGGAGAGGAACGCGGAAGAGGAGTTCCATGAACCCGGTGTTTGATGACAGCGCGTTCAGCGTCCCATCGTTCTTGGCATGGTTGACATAGGCCACTACGCGATCGTCCGGCGTCACTGTTGCCGTCAGGTAGCCATTGCCGCCGACGAGCTTGTTATCGGTCGAGAAGCCACCGAAGTCGCGATAGTCCCCGTCGAGCGCCAGTTCTTCCCATGTCAGGTTGCCGTAGAAGCTGAGAGGGATCGTCTCGTTGGAGAAGCCCTGGATCTCAGCCTCGCCGATGCCTCTGGTATGGCCGTCGACGCTGTTGATGCCGCCGCCGAGCGAGCCTTCTATGAAGGGTGTGCGCAGCAGCGTTGCCGAGCGCGAGCGACCGGAGAGCATGTGCGGATCAAGCAGCAAGCCCTGGATAAAGGATGAATAGCTCGATGCATTGTTGCGATACTGGATGACATTGTCATCACTGAAGCTCGTCGCGTTGACGAAGGGGAAGATGCTGCCCTTGATCGACTGATCGATATAGCCGCTGCCTTCGAAGGGACTGAAGACGGCATCGCCATAATAGCGGCCCCAGGCATCCAGGCCCTGTAGGCGGAAGGCATTGTTCAGCGTCGAGCCGGCATCCTGGTTGGCGCCGAGCGCGCTGTAGTCGCCGCCGCGCGCCCTGGAGCGGCGGAGAAACTCCTGGGCGTTGCGGATCGCGCCGTCGGCGTCGTAGTCATCGATGTCGACAGCGGTTCGGAAGGAGGAGATGACGGGATCGTTCTTGTCGAGCCTGTCGGCATTGTCGACCGCCTGCGCGGAGGGGATGCGGTCACCCTTTTCGTAATGGGCGGCGGCGAGCATCAGTTGTGACTGCGAATGCGCCGGATTAGCGGTGCTGGCCGCCAGCAGATCCGCCAGCGCCTTGTCGCGTTCGCCAGTCTGCAGATAGTAGCGGCCGCGGGCGAGAAGCGCGATGTCGAAGGACGGATCGACGGCAAGCGCCGTATCGATTTCGCGCTTGGCTTCCTTCATGCGCGATTGATCGAGATAGAGGATGGCGAGATTGGCGTGCGGCACGGGATCCTGCGGATCGAGCGCGATTGCCTTCAGGAAGGCGGCCTCGGCCTCGCCATTGGCGTCGCGGGCGCTCTGCAGCAGGCCCATCGAGTTCAACGATCCCGACGCCCCCGGCGCAAGCTCGATGGCGCGGTTCAGATCGGCTAAAGCGCCGTCGATGTCGCTTTCGTAGCTCGCTTTGTAGGAGGCGCGCGCGGCAAGGGCGATCGGATGGTTGGGATCAAGCGAGAGGGCGCGGTTCACCGCCTCCTGCATCTGGGCGCGGTCGTCGATCAGCTGCGCCAGCTGGGCGCGGATCGCGGGCAGGGTGGGATCGTTCGGAAAGCGCTTTTCGGCTTGGCTGATCACATCGAGGGCAGTGCGCGGGTTTTGCAAAAAGCCGGCGGTATAGGCCTGCATGATCGCGCCATAGGGGCCGACAGCAGCCGAAGGCGGCTTTTCGACATGGGCGGGATCAGCAAGCGAACGGGCGAAATAGCCGCCATATTGGGCCATGTTCCGGCGGCTGGCGTCGAGATGCGGCAGTGCTGCCGCAAACAATCTTGCCGCTTCGTCGTAGCGTTTTTCGGAGCCGGCGATCGTGGCATCGATCAGGTCGAGGCGGGCCTTCTGGGTGGTCGTCAGCTTGCGGCGGCGAATCTCGTGAAGCGTGGCGGCCGTAACCTGCCGGCCATCGAAGGCGCTCTGCACTTCGGCAAGCTCCAGCCAGTCCTCAGTGGTGCGCCGTTCCGGCGGCAAAGCCAGCAGCCGGCGGCGCTCGTCGGCCATGCGGCCTGCCGGCAGCGGCGAGGTCGGCATCAGCCCGAAGCCGTCGCGCAGGTTCAGGTAGAACAGCATCTGCTCGCGATCGTCGGGTGTGACGATGACGAGCTTGCGCGGCGCCTGGCCGATCGTGGCGACCGCTCCCTCGCCCTCATTTACCTCGACGCTGCCCTGCGGGTTGGTGAGCGCGACGCGGCCTTCGAGCACGATCATCGAGGTCTTGGCGCCCTCGACCGTCATGGTCCAGTCGGTGCCGCGGATGGCGGCTGCGGCCGCCGGCGTTTCCACAGTCAGGCCCTGGCCACCGCGCTCGGCGCGCGCCCAGATCGTTCCCGATTGCAGCTCCAGCGTCGTGTCGCCGCTCGCGGCCATCTTCTTGACCTGCAGCGAGGAATTGCGGCCAAGGCGAACCTGCGTGTGATCGGAAAAGACAATGGCGAGCTGGCCGTTGGCGTTGGTGCGCAGCACGTCGCCGGTCAGTAGGTCTTGATTGATGTCGACGACGCGCCAGTTCGACACGTCGATGAAGCGGACCTCCTCGCCGGTCTTGCGGGCGATGACGGAACCGGCGACCGGTGTTGCACGCTGCACGGGGTCAGCCGCCGCCGGCGAAAAGCCCGGCACGACAAGCGCAAGCGCCACCCCGGCGCGACAGATGTTTTTCCAGCGACCCAGCATGACCCCAACCCCCGCTTCCCCTTTGTCCAAGTAGAAAAGAAAAGTCAAGCATATTGCACACGTGTTCTTGAATTCCGTGTGAAGTGTAATATCAGGGAAACACTTATGGGATGGAGTATTCGGGTGAGCGAATTCGAGAGTGCAACTGAACTTATGCCAAGCGAACCATCGACGGGTGACATCGGCGCCGGGTATTTCGATCATATCAAGAAAATCAATGACATATTTTATGATCAGATCAAGATCTCTGACCAGAAAGCCGCTTATATTTTCACTTTCATGCTGGCATTCCTGGTGAGTTCCAGCGATGTCAGGGCCGTCTTCAGCCTGGCGCGCTACGTGAGCGGCACGCCCGGCAGTATGCTGTTCTCCGGCCTGCTTGCCGCAGCTTCGGTCTTTTCGATGCTGTCGGCGATCCTCGTCGTACTGCCGCGCCATTTGAACAACTCGACGTCATTGTTCTGGGGCGCCTGGCACGGTCATCGCGACCGGTTCTTCGATGCGGCGCTGCGGCGCGACGAGCGCTACCTTTTCGAACAGTACCTCGAAAACGCCGACATCCTCTCCACCATCGCCCGCAACAAATACCGCTGCGTCACTTTTGCGTTCCGCGGGCTGATGGTGAGTGTGATCGCCTATGTGCTGCTGTTGGTGGCGGTGTGAGCGTAGCGCGCCCCAGCGGCGTCGAAGAGCGAGATTCGCTCCACCGGGCGCGCCGAAACGCGCCCGGCCGTTTTCATCCCTCGACCTCAAGAACAAGTTCGAGTTCGATCGGCACGCCTAAAGGCAGGCTGGCGACGCCGAGCACGACGCGGCCTGAGAGCTTTTCCTCGCCGAAGACCGAAAGCAGCATTTCGGATGCTCCGTCCGCAACCTTCGGATGGTCGCGGAAATCGCCTTCGGTCGCGATATAAACGCCAAGCTTGACGATCCTGACGGCCCTGTCCAGCGAGCCGAGATAGTCCTTGGCGGCTGCGAGCGCGTTCAGCGTTGCGGTTTCGGCCGCCTTCCTGCCGTCCTCGGCCGTCAGTGCACCGCCGACGCGGCCGATATAGCGCGGCTCATGGCCGACGACCGGCAGCATCCCGCTGAAGAAGACCAGGTTGCCGGTCCTTATCGCTTCGACATAGGCCCCGAAGGGTGTCGGCGGCGGGGGAAGCGTGATGCCGAGTTCCTGCAGCCGTCGTTCCGCGCCGGCTGCCTTAGCTTTCGCATGGTCTACCATCTGCCCAGATGTGCGCCGCCGTCGACGTGCAGCACCTCCCCGGTTACGCGCGGCGCTTCGGTGAGGAAGATGACGGCGTCAACGATCTCCTCGACGTTCGATATGCCTGCCATCGGCGACAGCGTCTTCAGGAAATCCTTCGGATTGTCCTTGTGCAGGGGCGTGTCCACCACACCGGGAGCGACGATATTGAAGCGAATGGCCTCGTTCGCATATTCCATCGCCAGGTTCTTGGAGATGGCGTTGATGCCGCCCTTTGTCATCATCGAGACTGAGGCGGAGAAGCCGGCGATCGGATGATCGGTCAACGGCGTGGTGATGCTGACGACGCTACCGCCGGTTTTCTGCGCGAGCATCTGTCGGACGACCAGCTGGGTCAGATGGATGAAGCCCTCGAGATTGGTCGAGGACATTTTCTGGAAGTCGGCCATCGTGAACTCGACGAACGGCTTGGCCAAGAAAATGCCAGCATTGTTCACGAGCGCGTCGATCGAGCCGAAGCGATCGATTGCGGTCCTTGCCACCCGCGCGGCGGTTTCGGCATTGCCGATGTCACCGTCGACGAGCACCAGCCTGTCGGAGGCTTGGAAAGCGTTCGAAGTGCTGACCTGGCGCGAGGTGGCGACGACATTATAGCCGCGCTGGATGAAGGCGTTGACGAGGCCGGCTCCGATACCCTGGGAGGCGCCGGTGACGATGACTGTTTTTCTCGTAGTCATGCTGATTTCCATAATCTGGTTCGGGCAACGCGGACCTTGCGGTTGCAAAGGCGGGGTCGCTCGAGATGGGGCTGCTGCGAATGCGCCTCCATCCGGTTGTCTTGTTTTCGCAAGGTGAATATGGCGAAAACTCCATTACGCGATTAGATGGAAATATCTGGATTCTCTTTTGCATCCATGCAAAAATCAGAACATGGCTGATCTGAACGATATCGCCGTTTTCGTGAAGGTGGCGCAGTACGGCAGCTTCAGCCGCGCTGCCCATTCCCTCGGCATGCCTGTATCGACCGTCAGCCGGAAGGTCACATCGCTGGAAGAGCAGCTCGGTGTGATGCTGCTGCAGCGGACGACCCGCAAACTGAGCCTGACCGTGCAGGGCCAGGCCTATTACAACAGGTGCAGCGAACCGCTCGCCCATCTGCTTGATGCCGAGCAGGCGCTTACCGAGACACAGAGAAAGCCGGAAGGTCTGCTGAAAATCTCCGTGCCAGTCATCTTCGGACAGGAAGTCTTCCACGAATTCGTCTCGGCTTTCCTGAAAACCTATCCAAAGATCCAGGTCGATCTCTTCGTCACCAACCTGTTCCTCGATCTGATCGCGGAGAACATCGATCTCGGCATCCGTTTCGGCGGACTTAAGGATTCCTCCATCGTGGCGCAGCGGCTCGGCAAGAGCGTGCGCTATCTGGTCGCCGCACCGGACTATCTGAAGGGGAGGGTGCTTCCCTTGAAGCCCGAAGATCTGAAGGACCATCAATGCGTGCTCTTGAACGGCCGCAACGGCGAGGCGGAATGGCATCTGGTGAGCGGTCGCAAATCGGTTCGCCTGCATGTGTCGGGGCCGGTATCGAGCCGGGATTTCGATGCGGTAAGCGCCTTCACCTATCGCGGACACGGTATCGGCTTGCTGCCTTCGACCTATTGCGACGAACAGATCAGAAAAGGTGAACTCGTCCGCCTGCTGCCGGGCTGGTCGTCCGAGGAAATTTTCGTGCACGCCGTCTATCCCACGCGCCGCTTTCTGCCTTCCCGATTGCAGGTCTTTCTCGAGGCGCTGAAAGCATGGAAGACCCCCTTGTGGCTTCCCTTGCATTGAAGGCCTTCCGATCCATCACCGAAAATTGAAGCCGTACGCGGGGCCGAGCGATCTGCGTCGGCCAAGCTGTGTTAGAGTTCGCTGGCTTGGATGGCGCAGGGATTGGATTGCCAATGCTGACGACACTTGCGGTGGTTATGGGTCTTTCCGGCCTCGTCTCGTCGCCCAGGCGGGGGGAAGCGAGGTCGATGTGACCCTCGTGCTTGCCGTCGACACCTCGCGGTCGATGGATTTCGAGGAGATCGGCATCCAGCGCGAAGGTTATGTCGAAGCGCTGAAGCACAAGGAGTTCATCGACGCGGTGAAGGGCGGGCTGACCGGCCGCATCGCCATCAGCTATTTCGAATGGGCTGGCTATGTCGTCCAGGATTCCGTGATCGACTGGCAGGTGATCGAGACGGAAGAGGATGCGATCGCTTTTGCCGGCAAACTCGAAGCCCGGCCGATTGCCACGCAACGGCGCACATCGATCTCTACCGCGATCGCCCAGGGCGCCAGCATGATCGTTTCCAGTCCCTTTCAGTCCAGGCGACAGGTGATCGATGTCTCCGGCGACGGTCCCAACAATTCCGGCGATCCCGTCACCCCCACTCGGGACAAGGCGGTTGAAGCCGGCATGGTCATCAACGGCCTTGCCATCATGCTGCGGCCCTCCGATGCGCCCAACGGGCTCGACAAATATTATGCGGATTGCGTGATCGGCGGCCCCGGCGCCTTCGTGCTGCCGGTCCGCAAGATCGAGGATTTCGCCGTTGCCGTGCGCCGCAAGCTGGTGCTGGAGATCAGCGACCTATCCCCGCCGGCGATGGTGCAGAAAATCGCCGGCGCTGAGGCGGGCACTGACTGCCTGATTGGTGAGAAGCAATGGCGGGATATCTTCGACCGCTGATGCCCGGATTAACGCGCCGTAGTTATATCAGTCAGTATCTGGTATGCGGCAGAGACACGGTCCTCGTTGGGATAGTTTTTGTTGGCCAGAATGACGATACCAACTCGCTCTTTCGGGATGAACGCCACATATGCGCCGAAACCATTCGTGGAGCCGGTTTTGTTGATCCACACATCGTCGCGCGGTTCCATCGCCGGCTTCAGCTGCTTGACGGGAATAGTCTTGAGCATCGCGCTGGAATTGTTGTCCATTAAGGTCGTCAACGTCGCGGGATAGGAATACTGCTCCCAAATAAGGTCTTGCGTCATCGCGCCGACATGGAAGTATCCAGTGTGCGTATTGGTGATCGCCTGCTGGAGTTTTCCGTCCAACTTGACCAGTCCCATGTTTGCGTCGATGAACCGGATCATGTCGCTTGCTGTGGATTTCACTCCATAGGCCTCGGACGAAAGAGTGGCGGGTGTCATCCGAGCCGGCTCACCGCTTCGCTTGTAGCCTTGGGCATAGTCGGCCATTCTCGATTTCGGCACATTGATATACGTGCTCGTCAACCCGAGAGAAGGAAACAATTGGTCTTCCATAAGAGCTGTGAAATCTTTGCCCATGCTTTTCGCCGTTATGTATCCGAGCACGCCGATGCTCGGATTGGCGTATGTTCGGTGCGTTCCGGCGGCGTATGAAGGTTTCCAACTTGCGAAATACTCCATCAGCTGTTTTTCGGTTTTGACTTCATCGGGAACTTGCAGCGGAAATCCGCCAGCCGTGTGCGTGCCAAAATTCATCAACTCGACATTGCCGAAGGGTCTTCCGTTCATCGACGGAAGATATTTTCCTGCCTTGTCCGACAGCGAAAGTCGGCCGGTCACGTCCGCGTGGGAGGCGAGGGTGACTGTAAAGGTTTTGCTGATCGATCCCAGTTCGAACATGGTCGCCGGAGTGACGGGCCTGTTAGTGTCCTTCGACACGACGCCGTAGTTGAAGATGTGGTTCTGCCCGTCAACGGCGATGGCAACGGCCATGCCCGGAATGCCGTATTTATCCATAATTGGTCTTATCGCGGCGTCCGAGATGGCTTTCAGTTTCACTTCGTCGGCCGCAAAGCCACTCGTGGAAATACATGTCGAGACCAACGTAGCCGATAGAGTTTTTATCCAATTGCGATTCATTTTCATCCTCCGCAGGCAGCTTTCAATCAACGCAAAGGCGCATGAGGACGGCATTTAACGGCACTGTTTTGCGGCAGCAAACGATGATATCTCGGAGGAGATCCAAGAAAATCTAGGGCTAAGATGGTTCGGCAATTCCTCCCTTTAAATGGCTTGAGGGCCTTCGAAGCATCGGCAAGACATCTCAGCTTTACCCGTGCCGCGATTGAGCTTTGCGTTACCCAGGCCGCTGTAAGCCAACAGGTCAAAAGCCTGGAGAGGCGATTGGGGGCTGCGCTTTTTCAGCGCCTCCCAAGAGGCTTGAAAATCACTGCAGAAGGCGAAGCTCTTTTGCCGACCTTGACCAATTCCTTCGATCAGATGGCGATCACGTTGGACCGGATTGAAGCCGGGCAGGTGCGGGAATTGCTGTTCCTTGGCGTGGTCGGGACGTTTGCCGTCGGCTGGTTGTTGCCAAGGCTTTCGGATTTTCAACGGCAGCACCCGTTCATCGATGTGCGCATTTCGACAAACAATAATCGCGTCGATATGGCGGCCGAGGGACTGGACTTTGCCATTCGCTTCGGCAGCGGTTCCTGGCATGGCACAGAAGCGCTGCGTCTGTTCGACGCTCCGCTCTCTCCTCTGTGCACGCCCAAATTGGCCGAGCGTTTGAGGCGGCCTGCAGACCTGGTCGAGGCGACGCTTTTGCGGAGCTATAGGGCGGACGAATGGAGCACCTGGTTTGTCGCAGCGAACGTTCCTCCGGCGCCCCAGATAAACGCAGGCATCGTCTTCGACTCTTCCCTGGCGATGATGGAGGCGGCCCTGCAAGGACTGGGGATCGCTCTGGCCCCGCCTTCGATGTTTTCCAGACACCTATCCTCGGGGGCTATCAGACAACCTTTTGCTACCACCATATCGTTGGGGAGCTATTGGCTAACCCGACTTCAATCGAGGCCGCCAACAGCGGCCATGCTCGCATTTTCCGGTTGGGTAACGTCGCAGATGTCTCCCGCGTCCCAATGACGGCTTCTGGCGGATCCCGGTACTCGATCTGACGCCGGCAAGGAGATCGGTAATGTTAGGCTAAGACACGATAGAGCATTTCGGCATGGGCGCGCCATACCGAAATGCCGTTGCTTCTCAGAGGATGTCGCCGCCATTGCCTATAAGGGCAGTTGCTTGCCGGCTTGTTCGCTGACCATGTATTCGGCGTACCAGTCCGGCCAGTTCTCGTCGTGTTTGCCGCCGTTCCGTTTCTCGTGTTCACCGTGAGCGGTCGCCGCGCGGCGCAGCGCTGACGCAAGGTCTGTCGACGTCGTGAATTTCGTCTCGTCGGCATCGATGCGTCCCGGCAACCGCGTGGTGACCTCCTGGAACAGCCAGCCGTTGCCGTCGGGATCCTTGAAAGATGCAAAGGAGCGATAGCTGCGGTGATCGGGATCGCGGCCGGCGATCCGCAGCCGCCCGAACAGATAGGGCTCGTCCTTGCCGGCATAGATGCCGGCCGCGTCATGGAACACTTGGCTCACCTCGACGCCGCGGGCGATGAGATCGCGGCGGGCGGCCTCGATGTCGGAGACGATAAGATAAAGCCCCTGGGCTGAGCCGGGGGCTGCGGCGGTGACGTTCTTGCCGAAGATGATCGCGCAGCCGGAGCCGGGCGGGGTAAACTGGATCACCCGGAAATCGGCATCATTGGCGAAGTCGGCGTCGAGCCGCCAACCCAGCCCGTCGTAAAAACGTTTGGCGCGGTCGACGTCGGAAACGGGGATGACGACCACCTCGAGCTTGGTGTCGACGGGCTGAGTTCTCGGGGTCTCGATGGGGGTTTCGCTGCGCAGTGCATTGCTCATCTTAAGCTCCTTGGGTTCTGGATGTCTTGAGAATTGCGGACACGTGACGGGCCAAGTTGACCACGGCGCGGTGGGGTCGTCGAATCAATTATTCTGTCTGATTTGGCCGGTATTAGCGGATTCCGCTGCGACACACGGCGCGTCGCTTTCATTCCTGCGGTTGGTGAGGTCATGTCGATCCGATGAGGCGGCGGGGTCGGTCCCCCGCCACTTCGTCTGTCGTCCTGCGGCTCGTCGAGCCGGCGTGCAGGAAGTTCCTACGCAGCAAGGGCGGCGCGGGTTTTGCCGATCGTCAGAGCCGCCTTTGCTGCCTCGCGCCCTTTCTCGACGAAATGTGCGCGGTAGATCTGCTTGTGATGCTCGGTTTCCTGATACTGATGCGGCGTCAGCGACACCGACAGCACCGGCACGCCGGTATCCATGCCGGCGCGCATCAGCCCATCGACGACGGCCTGGGCGACGAATTCGTGGCGGTAGATTCCGCCATCGACGACGAAGGCGGCGGCAACGACAGCGGCATAGCGTCCAGTTGCCGCAAGATCGCGCGACAGCAGCGGCATCTCGAATGCGCCGGGAACATCGAACACATCGATCTGCTCGGGCGGAATAAGCTGATGAAAGCCATCAAGGGCGCGGTCGACGATGTCGGCGTGCCAGCTGGCTTTGATGAAGGCATAGCGGGTGGGTGCCATGGTAATCTCCTTTGGCGAAAAGACACATCACCCAAGGCGATCACGAACGTCCCCGACAGCCGCAAGGGCGGCAGGAACGCACGTTCTCTTTCATCCGGACTATGACCGTCGGCTCAGGCATCTCACCTGATCTGCTGACCCTTCCTGAGAAGGCGCTCGCGGGCTCGCAATCTGATTACATACCGCCGGTAGGGACTTGCACCCCGCCCTGAGAACGGCGCGAACAATAGGGGGAAGGCGACGGGCTGGCAATAGGTCGAAATGCTTCGCGGCCAATGTAGGATCAGGGCTCCGAAGCGGCGATTTCGCTTGTTGGTTGATCGCGACGGGCAAGCCCTCTTGCTGAGGATGCGCTTGCGCCTACATGCATCCAGTGAGGACATTCACGTCAGAATAGCACGGCAAGACAGGATGCGCCGTCTCCACCGGAGGCGGGCAGGGCCGTGGCAACCACGGGAGAGAGAGATGCAAGACCCCTTCGTCGTCCACCGCGAGGCGCATATCGCGGCGCCGCCGGCCGCGGTGTTCGCGCTGATGACCGACCCGGAAAAGATCCTGCGCTGGATGGGAACGGAGGCGCAGGTCGAGCCGCAGCCTGGCGGGCTCTATCTTGTCAACGTCACCGGCGCCCGCTTTGCGCGCGGCTCGTTTCGAGAAGTGGTTCCGGTTCATCGCCTTGCCTATAGCTTTGGCTGGGATGGCAGCGAAGTGGTGCCGCCAGGGTCGAGCCTGGTCGAGATCGACCTGATCGAGCAGGGGGGCGGAACGCTGCTGCGGCTCACCCATAGCGGCCTGCCGAGCGCCGAGCAATGTGCCGGCCATGCGGAAGGCTGGGCGCATTACCTGGGGCGGCTGACCGAGGTCGCCGCCGGGCGTGATCCGGGTCCCGACGCTTTTTACGGCAGAACTTGAGCGGTTTCCTCGCGGGCCAACCACGCTCTCTGCGCGCGTCAAACATGAACGCGCAATTCATCTCCAGTTCAATTTAGCGGCCATAAGCTCGGGGTGGCTGGATTGAAAATGGAGTTCTCGATGAAGGCACTTTCTATCGCGGCTGCCTTGCTTGCCGGCAGCCTCTCGTTCGGCACCGCGGAGGCGATGCCGCTTGGGACAATCAATGTGCAAAGCAATGTCACAAAGGTCGACTACGCCTGCGGTCGCGGCTGGCATCTGACGCGCTGGGGCGAATGCCGGCCAAACTGGAGACGCCCGCCGCCGGTAGCTTTCTACGGTGGTCCGCCCCGCTGGGGCTGGGAGCGGCGTCACCGGGATTGGGATAGTCCGCGCTGGCGCCATGAGCGGCGCTGGGATCGCGATCGGCGTTGGCGGGATGATGATGATTAAGGGTCTCGCTTAGGTGAAAATGGACGAAGGCCGGAGCGATTTCGCCCGGCCTTTTCTGATGAGATAGGTTCGTCGACGCTGACCGGCAGCGTCCTCCCGATTTGTCTACGGTCAGATCCTGCTGACGAGCCAGTGCTTGTCGTCGATCAATTCCTCGAGCTCGACGGGATCCTTGACGCCGAATTCGAACCATTCGACAAGTTCCTTCGCCTTGCGGCTGCTCTCCTCCGCCGTCAGTTCGACCTGATATCTTTCGCACCATCGCCGAAGGATCGACGTCAGCAGCGTCATGTCGTTCCCATCCAGCGGATCTTTCGGCCAGAATGTCGTACCCATCGCACCCCTCAATCACACGATGATGAACGACCTTATAATGGAATCAAAGTCGCGCAAGTTTAAAGTGTTTATTTTTTGTTTTCCACCGCGGTGGTTTTCGACAGGGGATGCGGTCGTCCTTTTGGGGGCCACAGGTTGAGTCGATGGGAACGTCCTCATGGACATTCGGAGTGGCTGCCTGCGCTCACCCGGGGGACATCCTTGCGGCCGCCCCGGTCAGCGTGCGATGTTAAGCCATGGATCTGCCGTCTCCCCTTGCCTGGCTGGTTGACGAGGCCGGTGCCTCACCCAGTCCCGAATGGTTTCTGGCCGAACTCGGACGCCGGCTGCTGGCCGATGGCTTGCAGCTTTTGGGCGGCGCGCTGACGCTGTCGGTGCCGCATCCGATCATCGCGCGGCGCACCTGGCTGTGGCGGGCGGAGACCGGCGCTGTCATTGAGGCTTTGGCCTTTGCCGCGGCTCCGCGGAGCGAAGCCGGGCGCGAGTGGCTGGCCGGGCTCGGGCCGGTATGGGAGGACCGGATCGGGCCTGCGCAGGATAATCGGTCGGACAGCCCGCTGCTCGGCTGGGCGAGGGTTTCCAGCGGGGAAGGGGCAGGTGCATTCGGCCCGGCCGAGGCTGGCCTGCTGCGCGAGGTCGCGCGTTTTGCCGCAGCGCCGCTCGCCGCTTTGGCGGCGCGCGAGGCGCGGGCAGCGCTGCTTGAAGCCTATCTCGGCCGCCGTAGCGCCGCGCGAGTGCAGGCCGGCGCGCTTGCCCGCGGATCCGGCGAGACCATCCGCGCCGCCCTTCTTTGCGCCGATCTGCGCGACTTCACCGCCCTCTCCGAGGTGACCGAACCTCACGTGATGATATCAGCACTGGACGCCTGGTTTGACCGCGTCGCCGGCGCAGTGCATGCCTTCGGCGGCGAGGTGCTGAAATTCATCGGCGACGGCGTGCTGGCGATCTTTCCGGTCACGGCTACGTCAGGCGAGCGCGACGCAGGCCGAGCGGATCGCGAGGCCTGCGAGGCCGCACTTCGGGCGGTCGCCGCCAGCCGTGCCGGCATGGCCCATCTCGATCAGCTGCGCCAGGCGCAGGGGCTGGCGCCGCTGCCCTTCGGCGCAGCACTGCATTTCGGCGAGATCCTGTGGGGCAATATCGGCGCGGCCGACCGGCTGGATTTTACCGCCATCGGTCCCGCCGTCAATCTGGTCAGCCGGCTGGAGGGGCTCTGCAAGCCGCTCGGCCGAAGCGTGCTGATCTCGGGCACGGTGGCAGCGAATACGGCGACGGCGCTGACGCCGCTCGGAGAGCACACCTTGCGCGGCATCGCCGACCCTTGCGCTGTCTTTGCCCTGCCGACGGATTGAGCTGCGGCAGCCAAGACAGTTTTGCAAAGAAAGATTTGCAAAAATATGTTTGTAATACTAGGCTGGCGGCATGAAAACACCGCGCCCGCAGCCTGCTCAATCAGTCACCGCACCCCGCACTATCAGCCGCGTCGTGCCCGATCCGACCGCGCTGAAGGCGCTGGCGCATCCAGTCCGATTGCGCATGCTCGGCATGCTCAGGGTCGATGGACCTGCGACGGCGACGCAGCTGGCAGTGCGGCTCGGGTTGAACAGCGGCGCCACCAGCTATCACCTGCGTCAGCTTGCCCAATACGGCTTCATCGAGGAAGCGCCGCATGCTTCGCGGCGCGATCGCTGGTGGCGCGCCAGCCACGAGCTCACCTCGGTGCCGGCAAGCGAGATTGAGGGCGAAACGCTGGATCTCGATCTCGCCTTCAACCAGGCCGCACTCTCGCTGCAGGTCGGCCAGATGCAACAGGCGCTGGAGGAATATGCCGAGCTGCCGGCAGAATGGCGCAAGGCGAGTACGGCCAGCGACATCATCATTCCGATGACGGCGGAACAGGCCGAAGCCCTGACCAAGCGGCTGACCGATATCATTCTCGAAGCGATGCGGGTGGCTCCGCCTTTGGGAGAGCTGGCACCCCAGGATATGGTTCCGTTCTCGATCATGCTGCACGCCTTTCCCTATCCGGGCCGGCTTCCGCACCGCGAGGGGGATGACGAGCCATGAGAAGGGGTGGGCCATTCCTGGCGCTTGCCGCAGCCGAGACGCTTTCGCTTTCCGGCACGCGGCTGTCGACCATCGCTATTCCCTGGCTGGTGCTGAGCACGACGGGCAGCCCGGTTCTGACCGGGCTGACGGCGATGATGGAAATGCTGCCCTATGTCGCCGCCAAGGCGCTCAGTGGGCCGCTGATCGACCGCGTCGGCCCGACGCGCATCGCCGTCGTCTGCGATACCGCCTCGGTGGCCGTGGTGGGGCTGGTGCCGCTGCTCGATCTCTTTGGCCTGCTTGATATGCCGCTGCTCCTGCCTGTCGTCTTTGCCATGGGCGTGCTGCGCGGCCCTTCCGATGCCGCCAAGCAGGCGATGGTTCCCGAAATCGCCACGTTGGCGGCCATGCCGCTCGAACGGGTCACCGGCGTCGTCGGTGCTATCGAGCGGCTGGCCTCGACGGCGGGGGCAGCCGGCGCCGGCGCGCTGATTGGTCTGATCGGCTCGGGGCAGGCGCTCGTCGTCAATGCCGTCACCTTCGCCGCCGCTGCGCTGATTGTGGGAGTCGGCATCCCCGGGCCGACACGCGGCGCGCCAGAGGCTCGGCCCGGCGGGATGTCCTCCTATTTCAGCGATCTCAGGGAAGGCTGGCGCTTTCTGCGCGGCGATGTGGTGCTTGTCAGCATCGCCACCATGGTGGCGACCACCAACCTACTGGACCAGGCTTATCACGCCGTGCTGCTGCCCGTCTGGACACAGAGGTCGGGCCATGGCCCGGAATTGCTGGGGGCGATGTTTTCGGCCTTCACCGGCGCCTCGATCGCTGGTGCTGCAATTGCCGCTGCGATCGGCGAGCGGATGCCGCGCCTGATGGTCTATACCGTGGCATTCCTGCTGACCGGATTTCCGCGTTTTCTCGTTGTTGCGCTGGATGCGCCGCTCGCCCTCATCTTCATCACCCTGGCAGCCGCAGGATTTGCATCGGGTTTCCTCAATCCGATCCTGTCTGCGGTGATCTTCGAGCGCATCCCCAAGCCGTTGACCGGCCGCGTTACCGCGATGAACGCCGCCCTCTGCTTTGTTCTCATCCCCTTTGGCGGTCTCGTCGGTGGCGCGCTGATCAGCATGATCGGTCTTGCCGCGGCGCTTTCGCTCACAGGCTTCGCCTATTTCGCCGCTACCCTCTTTCCCCTGGCGCTGAAAAGCTTTCGCGGATTCGACAAGGCTATCACCCAGAGCTAGCGTCGCGGTTGCGTGCCTGGCCCTGGTCTCCAAGCTCCTCGACCATCAGATCGATGAAGCGGCGGACACGCGGCTCCAGCAGGCGCTTGTCGGGATAGAGAGCGACGATCTTTGCGTCGGCAGTTTCGAGGCTGGGCAGGACCTGCTGGAGGCGCCCGGCGACGAGATCGTCGGCGACGAGAAAATCGGGAAGGAGGGCAATCCCCAGTCCCGCCAGGGCGGCGTCGCGGATCGCCTGTACGCTATCGAGCCTCAGACGGCTGCGCCCTTGCGCTTTGACCCAGGGACCGCCTTCGCCGCGAAAGCGCCAGCCCTGCCTTTGATTGCGGCTGGCGAAGATGAGGCAGTCGTGGGCCGTAATATCGTCGATATCGCCCGGCTCGCCGCGCTCGGCAAGGTAGGACGGCGAGGCGCAGAGCCGCGCCTTGTAGCTGGCGATGATGCGCGAGACCAGGCGGGTGTCCAACGTCGTCGTTGCGCTGATCCGGATCGCCAGATCGAAGCCTTCCTCGATAATGTCGGCCAGGCGATCGGTGAAGTTCACTTCAACCTGGATATCGGCCCAGGCCCGAAGATATTTTTCAAGCAAAGGCAGGACGACGAGCCGCCCGAAGGCATCGGGAACGGTGAGCCTGAGAACACCTCGCGGCGTGCTGTTCTGCCCTGCCACGCTCGCCTCCGCCTCGTCGACCGATGCAAGGATCTGCAGCCCGCGCTCGTAGAACATCCGGCCTTCGTCGGTCAGGCTCAGCGTTCTCGTCGTGCGGTTGAGCAGACGCGCGCCGAGCCGGTCCTCCAGACGGATGACCGCCTTGCCTGCCGCGGAACGGGACAGGCCCATCGCCTGGCCGCCGGCGATAAAGCTCCCCGCATCGACGACGGCCATGAAAACCAGGATATCGTTCAGGTTCGTACGCGGCATGAGGCAACTCGAGCGGTTCGGCTACGTCAATAAGTCGGGCAATCATGGGATCGTTCAAGGCCCGGAACATCAACGCCGATCGCGGCAGTAAGGTCCCCACGCTTCGCTTTATGTAGACGTCCCTTCGCCAATCAACCTGCTACAGCAGCCATCGCCCCGGATCGCAGGTCAAAGATGGGCACTGGAAAGTCGGGCTACAGCATGTCGCCGAGGCTCCAGTGGTTGTTCCATCGGACGTCGATCTCGTCGTCGACATTCTGATATCTTATGTCGGTGGAGAGGCGCAGCCGCCGGCTGCGGTCCTGATTGATGGTCGAGGCGTGGATCATGTAGGGCGAGTGGAGCACCACGTCGCCGGCCTCGTAATCGGCGGCGAGCCAGCGGGTGTCGAAACGCTCTGCCATGTCGGGGAGATCCTTCGAGACCCAGCCGCCTTCGCTCATGTGGCTGTTATAGGCACTGATCTGCTCTTCCGGAGAAAGATCGCCGCTTGCCGCCCTGAATTCGGCTTCCAACTTGGTGCCCAGAGCATGCGAACCTTCGAGATAGACCAGGCCGCCCATCTCGGCGGGGGTGTCGCCGATCGGTATCCAGGCCGTCACCAGGCGGCTGGTGCCGCCGCGGAGATAGACGAGATCGTAGTGGGCGGGCGTGGCTGTCAGCGATCCCGGCTGGACGAAGCGCATGATCTTGTGCTTGTGCAGATAGGAGATGCCCTGCAGGAAATCGTCCATAAAGCCGGCGAGCAGTGGTTGCGCACAGAAGCCTTCATAGGCGGCGGAGCGGACGAGCGACATCAGGCGCCGGTCCGCCAGGCTTCTGTCGAAGCCACCGGCAGGCGCGATCCCCAGAGAAAAATCGCTGCCCGGCTCGACCAGTCCGGTTTCGGCAAGGCGTTCGAAGACCCAGTGGCGGAAATCGATGACATCGGCCCGCGGCAGAAGGCCTTTTAGCCAGACATAGCCATCGTGCTGGTAGCGACACCGGATGGCGTCGACGCCGATGGCGGGATCGGTCGGCATCAGCCAGCCCGTCCGCTCCGCAGGCAAGGTTTTGCCATGGGCGGCAAGGGGAAATTCCGGCCTTCGGATCTGCACGGCCTCCGCAGCAATTGACATTTCACTCCTCCGTCGCTTGAGTTGCCTTACCATCAATTACCTGACCCGGCGCGCCAACCGACATAGAGGAAATTCGTAGCTGGACTTTTCGCTCACCATGAGAGACCCAGAGGCCATCTATAGGACGCCGCTTGCCGTTGCCGGCGGACTTGCTGTTACCGGCAGTGGCAGGCAGCATGCCCGCCGTGCGGTGACGGACCGGAAATTGCCGAGTTTCGCCGTCGTGCTGGTGGAGCGCGGGCAGGGCTGGCTGGACACCTCGGCCAGCGGCCACCTGAGCCTCACCGGGCCGATCCTCTTCTGGCTGTTTCCGAACCGCGTTCATTCCTATGGCCCCGATGAAGGCGGCTGGGACGAGCGCTGGGCGCTTTTCGAAGGATCGTTTACGCGAGACTTCGTCCGGTTGAGGCTCATGACCGAGCGACAGCCCGTCGTGGGCTTACCTCACGTAGATGAGATGGCGCGGCTATTCGGCATCCTGCATGCCGACCTGCTCGACGATAGCAACCTCGGGCAGGCATCGGCGGCCTTGATGCTGCATCGCATCGTCATATCAGCCGCAAGACAGGCAAGCGGCGCGGCCGATCAGCCGAGACAGGCCCGACATGGCCGAAATCGTCGAGACGCTGCGGCAACGCGCAATGCAACCGCTGGACCTTACAGCCTTCGCCGCCGAGCACGGCATGTCGCCGGCGACGCTGCGCAGGCGGTTCGTGCTCGAAACTGGGCTGCCGCCCAAGGCATTTCAGCTTCGGGTGCGGATGGACCAAGCCAAGCAGCTCCTGGCAACCACCGACGAAAAGATAGAAACGGTCGCCGCCACGGTCGGTCTGGATGACCCGTTCTATTTTTCGCGTGTCTTTCACGAATACGAGGGCTGCAGTCCCCGCGAGTTCCGCGCCAGGTACACCAGGGTTTGAGAGCCCGGCGGTAGTGACCGTATCCGGTTTACACAAAGTCATGTATGATGGGGGCATTGGGGACGACCTTTCATGGCGTCGGCAAAATCTTCGCCGCACCACCAATTGCAGGTTCGATACCGGGTGGAAGGTTTCGTTGTCCGATTGGGGAACGTCCGGTTTCGCTCATTTGCGGAGATTCCGGACCGGGAGGGGAAAATGACGTACAGCGCATCGAATGTCGATCTCGCGCCGTCGAGACCGTCTATCATCCATGTGGCGGTTCAATTGGGACTGGTCGCGCTTCTGGTCTATGTCTGCGCCAGGATCATGGTGCCGTTCCTCGGCATTCTGCTTTGGTCGGTGATCCTGGCGGTCATGCTTCATCCCTTGCATCTGCGCCTGTCCGATCGGATCGGCAATCGCTGGTCCGCATCTCTCATCGGGATCGTCGGCGTTGCCGTCGTTCTGGTGCCGATGTTCGTCGTGATTACGTCGCTTGGGTCTTCCATCTACTGGCTTGTTTCCGGCTTGCAGAACCACAGCCTCACGATCCCGCCGCCTCCAACGCGGCTTGCCGACCTGCCGGTGGTCGGAGCGAAGCTCTCGGCGGGCTGGTCGCTTGCTGCCGCCAACCTGCCCTCGGCACTGCGTCAATACGGAGAGATGCTGAGCAAGCCTGCCGCGTGGCTCGCATCCTTCGCCGGCGGCCTGGCCTCTGGCGGCCTGTCCTTCGTTCTTTCCATCGCGATTGCCGCCGTGCTTGTCGCCTATGCCAAGGGTGCTGCGGCATTTGCCCTCAGTCTGCTGGAGCATATCACCAACAGCAGGGCGCGGGGTGCCCGGCTCATCCATCTGACCGCCACAACGATCCGGAGCGTGGCGGTCGGCGTGGTCGGCGTGGCGGTGATCCAGTCGATGCTCGTTGGCATTGGTTTCTTCGCCATCGGCCTTCCCGCGGCCGGTGCCTTGACGCTCGTCACGTTTCTATTGGCAGTCGTGCAGATACCGCCGCTGCTGCTGACGCTGCCTGTCATGGCTTATGTCTTTGCTACGGAAGCAACAACGCCGGCAATCATCTTCGCCATATGGTCTTTCATCGCCGGGCTGAGCGACAATTTTCTCAAGCCATTGATGCTCGGTCGTGGATCTGATGTGCCAATGCCGGTCATCCTGGTCGGTGTCATCGGAGGGATGATAGCCGATGGCCTTCTCGGCATATTTGTCGGCCCCGTGCTGCTGGCCGTCGGCTTCGTGTTGCTGATGGAATGGCTGCATGAGCGCCCGGTCGAGGACGGACCCCGGATCGAGGGTCCGGCCCTATGATTACAGTCATTGGCCTCGGGCTGCTTGCGATGTCGATATGCCTCGTGCTGCAGGCAGCGGCTTCATTGCTGGCGGCGCGTTATTTTGTTCATGCTCGCGCACAGCCCGTTGGCCGAAAGCCCTGGCGGACGATCTTCGTGCAGTTCTCGGTTCTGATGATCGTGCTCATGCTGGGCAATATCCTCCAGGTCGCTTTCTGGGCACTGCTATATCGCGTGCTCGGTGCCTTCGAGGACTTCGAAACTGCCATGTATTTTTCGGGCGTCACCTTCACGTCGCTCGGTTATGGCGACGTGGTGCTAGATGGCCGTATCCGGCTGCTTGCGCCGCTGCAGGCAGCCAATGGGCTGATGATGTTCGGGATCACGACGGCGCTGTTCTTCTCGGCTATCCAGCAGGCCATGGGGAAAATGGCCGCGGCAAATCGAACGGCGCATGAGACGTAGCGTGCTGGAGCAATTCAAAGTGTTACAGCGTCCTTTGCGCGTCCGAAAAGACGCGCGGCGCTGTAGCCGGCGAAGACAGCCTGTCGTGCCGCGGCGTCAGCGCCAACTCATCGCAGGCGCGACGTGGGTGAGGATCGCTTCAATGACATGGGCGTTGTAGTCGACGCCGAGCTGGTTGGGGACGGTCAGCAGCAGAGTGTCTGCCTCGGCGATGGCTTGGTCTTCGGCGAGTTGCTTGATCAGGGCGTCGGGCTCTGCGGCGTAGCTGCGGCCGAAGATCGCCCGGGTCTTCTCGTCGATGAAGCCGATCTTGTCTTCACCGTCGTTGCCATAGCCGAAATAGGCGCGGTCGCGGTCGTCGACCAGTGCGAAGATGCTGCGGCTGACCGAGACGCGCGGCTGGCGCGTGTGGCCGGCTTCTTTCCAGGCCTCGCGGTATGCGCGAATCTGGTCGGCCTGCTGGACGTGGAAGGGTTCGCCCGTCTCATCGTCCTTCAGCGTCGAACTCTGCAGGTTCATGCCGAGCTTGGCTGCCCAAACGGCGGTGGCATTCGAGCTTGCGCCCCACCAGATCCGCTCGCGCAGGCCCTCGGAATGCGGCTCTAGGCGCAGGAGGCCGGGCGGGTTTGGAAACATCGGCCGTGGGTTCGGTTTGGCAAATCCTTCGCCGCGCAGCACTTCGAGGAAGACTTCGGCGTGATGGCGGGCCATATCGGCCTCGCTCTGGCCCTCTGGCGGGGCATAACCGAAATGGCGCCAGCCATCGATCACCTGTTCGGGCGAACCGCGGCTGATGCCGAGCTGCAGGCGGCCGCCGGCGATGAGGTCGGCCGCACCGGCATCCTCGGCCATATAAAGCGGGTTCTCGTAGCGCATGTCGATGACGGCGGTGCCGATCTCGATCCGCTTGGTTCTCGCGCCGACGGCTGATAGCAGCGGGAAGGGTGCGGCCAGCTGTCGGGCGAAATGATGCACGCGAAAATACGCTCCGTCGGCGCCGAGCTCCTCGGCCGCGACGGCAAGGTCGATCGACTGCAGCAGCGCGTCGCCGGCCGAGCGCGTCTGCGATTGGGGCGAGGGCGTCCAGTGTCCGAACGAGAGGAAACCGATCTTCTTCATGCCGATGCCGCACCTTGGTCTGTTGCGTCTGGGGTTGATGCGTCATGGCACAGTTTGGGGCCGGAAGACAATCGGAACCGGATGGCTGGATCGATGAAAACCAATTGACATAAACGCGTGTTGCAGCCTCTGCTTATGCGGCGAGAGCATGGAGTTTTTGATGGATCAGCGCAGGGGCTCTTCCTTTTCGGAAACCGACGTTGTCGCAAATTACCGGTATCGGCCACCTTACCCCGATGCCGTATTTCGAAAGCTTCTGGCAATTGCGCCGCGATCACAGCATCTCCTGGATATTGGTTGCGGGCCTGGAAAAATCTCCCGCCCGCTGGCGGGTGCGTTTACAACAGTCACGGCGGTTGATCTCTCGGAGCAGATGATCGCTCTCGGCAGATCGCTGCCGGGCGGTAACGCGCTGAATATCCGGTGGGTAGAAAGTTTCGGCGAGGACTTCCCGACCGGCGGTGAATCTTTCGACCTGACGGTCGCAGCGGCAAGCATCCACTGGATGGATCATGGCAGGCTGTTTCCGCATCTTTTGGCAAACGCCACAGCAGGTCACGTCATGGCCGTGATTTCCGGAGACGACCCGTTCGAACCTCCATGGCAATCGGATTGGCATTCTTTCCTGCGGAAGTGGGTGCCGGAGGTCAAGGGTCAGCCTTTCGATCACGACAAGAGGTCCGAGGGCATGCGAAGCTACCAGAGCCATCTCAACCTCTGCGGCAGCGAACAGTTCGTGTCAGAGCGTCCCTTTGAGCCGAGCGTCGCGGATTTCATCTCCTGCCAGCATTCGCGCGATACGTTTGCACCTTCGAAACTCGGCGACCAGATCGCAAGCTTTGACGCGGAACTCTCGGAGCTGTTGCGCTCTTATTCGACTGATGATCGGTTGAGCTTCATTGTCCGCACCGGGATTGTCTGGGGTGAAATCAAGCCGATCTGACAAGAGACGATGTTCCTATGACGAGTACAGGAATTGTCCCTATGACGAGTACAGGAATAGTGTGCCTACGGCGGTGTAGCGCGCGAACGTGTCATGCACCGACCGATGATAGTCTCATTGCGTGATCACGCGCCGCCGATATCCTCCAGTTGCTTGCGCACGCCATTGAAGACCTGCGCCGGCACGCGCAGTCCGGCATCGTACTGGTAGAGCGCCCGCAGCTCCCCGAAGCGTTCGTCCACGTCGGTCGTCAGGGCGGAGAGACGATCGAAATGCGCCAATCCATCCGGAGATATTTCTTCCTCGGGCTGCGGCATCGCTCCCCAATTGTCCCAGGGAAGCATCTCCATATTGTTGAGGGCGGCGAAGTCGCGCACGAGATTCATCGCGATGAACCATAGGCCCGACTCGTCGAAGATGCCGAAACTGGCGGGGTCGGCGGAGCGGGCGCGGCAGCGCTGCCAGGTTTCGCCAGCGCTGAGGAATTTGCCCGGCGGCTGGTCGAGGGGATCGAAATCGAGCTGCAAGGCGGCGCGCTGACGATCGTCGATCTGGAAGTCCGCAGAGATCCAGCGCTCTCCGTCCCAATATTCGGCGATCCAGTGATCGATGCCCTTACCGACCTCGAAATACATGCCGAAGCCGCAGCGGGCACGCGCCGGGACGCTCTGGGCCTTGAGTGCCGCGCAGGCGAGGACGGTGAAATGGCGGCACACGCCGATGCTGCGCTTCTCCGGTGGGCGCGGGATGTCGAGCGGGGCGGGATCGATTTCCATGATCGCATCGAGTATCTCTCGCGCCGGCCGCGTGTGTGACTGCGCCCTTCGCGCCGGGGTGAGCGGCTGATTGTAGTGCGGAGCCCAGGCTTCATGCAGCAGCGCGCCTTGCACGGCCGCAGCAACGGTTTCGACGCCCTTGAGCGCAGCAAGGGCAGGGGCATGCGACCCGGCCGATGTCATCGGGCCGGGGCGCATGTAGAAATCGACAGGGCTCTGATATCCGCTCATGTCGGGCAGTATGATAAAACCGGCGTGGCAGGGCAAGGTCCCGCGGGCCCGCGACGGGGTCACGGCAGGTCCTTATCGCGCAGCCTGAAATGCCACCTGGCCGTTGTTCAAGAAGCACATCTTGTCGAACAGTTTCAAGTCGAGCGGGTTCGGCAGCCTGATATCGGCGATATCAGGCAGGGGCTTTTGCGATCGCTCGTAGGATCGATCGATCTGGGAGATGAAGACCACGATCAAGCCGCGCTCGCGGGCGAAAGCCTTCAGAGTGCGGACCTGGACGGAGAGTTCGGGGTTCTCCCGCCTCTGGTCGAGCAGTTGTAGATAGTCGATGACGACGAGCGTGCCGCGCGGTGCGGCCGCCAGTCTCTCGGCGATGTAGGCGGAGCTGATAGCATCGGAGCCGTCGAATTCGAACAGACGCTCGAATCGTGCCCGGTCGACACCGATGGCGCGGAAGCGATCGACAATATCCTCTTCCGTATATTCCAGCGAGAAGAACACACCTGGACGGCCTGATTTCATCGCCTCGACGGCGAGTTCGAGCCCCATCAGGGTCTTGCCGTGGCCGGGCCGGGCGCCGACGAGCAGGAGATCGCCGGGCCGCAATTGCTGAAACAGCTTGCCGGCGGGTGCTTCCGCCGCTGCTTTTGCCGCAAGCAGGCTCCAGCCGCCGTAGCCTTCTTCCAGGGCTATGCGGTCGAGCGCCTGGTGCAAGGGCATGTCCTCGGCTCGGGAAAGCTTTCTGGCTTTACGCTTCAGGTGATAGATAGGCGCAGACATCTTCATTCATAAACCTCCTATTGCGAGCGGTTTTCGCAATCCCTCCTTATGCAAGATGCTCGAACAGTCGGCTCGGTTCAGGTGGCCCCGCATGACGTCTGCTTTCCCGACGGAGGGGGGAGGCGTGGGCTGTGCCAGAATCAGATCATAGCGCAGGACCGCGCGGCCGAAAATCGCCTGCTTCGCGTTTCGAGGGAAAATGCGTGATTTCCTCAAGCGGAAGCAGAGAGAGTTGCCGTAAGAGGCCGAGAGGGAATCGATTTCTGCCGACGGCGGCGAAGTCGCTCGGATCAATAATAGGCCGATTTGAACGGGGCGATGGCGGCTCCCATAGCCGATGCGTCGCTTGCTATCTCGGAGATGATCAGCTTCGGGCGAGGGCGTGGCACGCCGTAACGGGGGCGGTCGAAGATCTCGGTGCGGTCGATCAAAAGCTGTGCCAGGGCGGAGGGAATTTGGCCGCCGAAGACGATCCCTTGCGGATCGAAGATCGCCCAGATCGCGTTGATGAGGCGGCTATAGGCAGGCGCCACCTCGTCCACCCATTCCACGACGCCTGGCCATTTCGGGTCGAAATGCTTGCGCATGTAGCTGATCGAGGGAACGTCGACGCCATTGCGGGTGAGGTTTTCGATCAGATATTGCAAAGCCGGCCGGCGCTTATTCTCCTCGGCGTCGTACATGCCCGAGAATTCGCCGGCATTGCCGATGCCGTTATGCAGCAGCTCGCCGTTGCTGACCAGGCCGCCGCCGAAGCCGTAGTTGAAGCTCAGATAAGCGAAGTGCCTGATATAGCGGCCGGCGCCGAACATGGATTCGGCGACCGTTCCCGCCTTGCCGCCATTGTGCACCCAGACCGGCTTGCCGAAAAATTCCGACAGTAGCGGCCCAAGTTCGATGAGCGACCACTCGTGCAGCGGCAGCGGGGCGTTGTAGCGGGTGCCGCTGACGTGGAAACCGGCGATGGCAAAGCCGATCCCGAAGAAAGTCTCCTCGGAGAGGTCGTTCTCTCTCTGGTGTTCGACCAGCTGCTCCAGGACGAGATCGAGCGACTGGGCCATCGAACGTTCCCGCAGGATGATGCTGCTTTCGGCCAGCACCTTGCCAGATATATCCATCAGGCAGATGCCAATCACGTCGGTATTGACCGAGATGCCGCAGGAATAGGCGTAGCGACCGTTAAGCCGGAGCGTTGGGCTCGGCTGGCCACGACCGGCGCCGGGTTTCGGCGAACCGAAGGAAATGATGGCGCGTTCCTCCAACTGGTCGATGATCCGGTAGACGGATTGCTGGGTGAGGTCGGTGTGGCCGGTGACTTCGGAGCGCGACAGGCCGGGGTGACGCCAGATCAACCTCAGCAGATCGCGTTCGTTCGAGGAGACGACGCCCCCGCCTTCGCGAAGGAAGTGCTGGGCGATCAGCGGCTCCGGGAAATAGGTCATATCAGCACTTCCTTCGTCAATAATTACTATAGGCGTGTAGTAATTATTGCTGTTGTCTCCAGTACTTGCGTCCATGCGCTATAGCAGCAGCCCTGCTTTGCGACAAGCGGCTTGCGCCCGTCACCAAATTGTTACACGTGATGTGTAATAAAGTGCTGTCACGGCGTCGGCGCTGGAGGCCGGCCAATCAAATCAGGTGAGGGCAAGATGAAGATTTCCATTCTGGCGGCTGCGGCCGCGCTGATGGCGGGCGCATGTTCGGCGCAGGCCGCTAATATCGAATTCTGGTACGGCAATACGGGCGTCGTCGAAAAGGCGATCCAGGACCAGTGCAGCGCTTTCAATGCCGCACAATCGGAGCATCACATCACCTGCGTCGGCCAGGGCAGCTACGAAGTGTCGATGCAGAAGGCAATCGCCGCCTTCCGTGCCAACAACCATCCCGTCCTCATCCAGTTCTTCGACGCCGGCACGCTCGACCTGATGCTGTCAGATGCCGTCGTGCCGGTCCAGGCGGAGCTGCCCGAGGTCAAGTGGGGCAATTATATCGCTGGCGCGCGGGCCTACTACGAAACCTCCGGTGGCGCGCTTTTCGCGCAGCCCTACAATGCCTCGACGTTACTGTTCTACACCAACAAGACCGAGCTTGAGAAAGCCGGCATCACCAAGACGCCTGCGACCTGGGAAGAGATCATCGAGGCCGCCCGCAAGCTTAAGGCTTCAGGTAATGCCTGCCCCTTCACCACCGATGGCGATACATGGCGCGTGCTCGAACAGTTTTCCGCCCGCCATGGCCTGCCGATCGCCTCAAAGCATAACGGCTATGACGGTCTCGACGCCGAATATGTGTTCAACACGACCTTCGCCGCCAAGCATCTCCAGAATCTGATCGACTGGCGCAAGGAAGGCCTCGTCAAGCTCAATGCCGATACCAAGGCCGGCAACTTCACCGCCGCCTTCAACACCGGCGAATGCGCCATGATGGAGAATTCCTCGGGTTCCTATACCGCCTCGGCGAAGGCGTTCGAAGGCAAATACGAGCTCAGCATCGGCATGGCGCCGATGTATGATGGCTACGAGCGACACAACACCTTTGTCGGCGGCGCCTCGATCTACATCATGAAAGGTCACGACAAAGCCGAGATCGAAGGTGCCAAGGCCTTCCTCGACTTCCTGCGCCGTCCCGAACAGCAGATGTTTCTGACCGCGGCCACCGGCTACGTCCCCGTCACCAACGACGTGATGGATGCGATCGCCAAGAGCGGCGAGGCGAACTCGCCGAAATATGCGACGGCGGCCGTCGGCATCGAATCGATGAACCAGCCGCGCACGCCGGATACCCGCGGCATCCGTCTAGGCTTCTACGTACAGTTCCGCCAGGTGTTCATGGAAGAGACCCAGAAGGCATTTGCCGGCCAGGAGACCATGCAGGTGGCGCTCGACAACGCCAAGAGGCGTGGCGACGAGCTGCTGCGTCGCTTCGAGCAGACCTACAAGGGCGTGAAGATGCAGTGATCCCGACATCTCACGCGCGGGACGTTTGGACGTCCCGCGCACGGGCGCGCGTGCTCCCGTGTCCGGCATGTGACCCATACACCCATGCCGGTCCTCCCAATGCAGGGCTTCTCCATGATGTCGGAATCTTCTCTCTTCAGCCATCGCTGGCTGCCGCTTTTGCTGGTGGCGCCGCTCATGCTGCTGATCGCATTTTTCTTCTACGTGCCTGTTTTTCAGGCCTTCTACTGGTCATTCTTCCTCGAACGCCCCTTCGGTGGCGGTTCGATGTTCGTCGGCTGGGACAATTTCGCCCGGGTGTTCTCCGATCCGGAGTTCTGGGAGGGCTGTTGGCGCACCATCGTCTTCATGGTCACCGCCTCCTCACTCGCGGTGGTGGTCCCGCTGATCCTTGCGGTCGCGGCCGACCGGAAGATCCGCCTGTCGTTGCCGGCGCGCAATGTGCTGGTCTGGCCGAAGGGGGTTGCCGGCGCTTCGATCGGCGTCGTCTTCGCTTTCATCTTCAATCCGTTCGTCGGCGTGCTCGCGCCACTCAACTCAGCCTTTCCGGGCATCTGGGCGCCCGGCATCGACGGCACGGATGCCTTCATCACGCTGATCGCAGCGCATGTCTGGGGCGGCATCCCGTTCAATTTCGTCATTCTGCTCGCTGGACTGCAGTCGATCCCGAAGACCATGCACCAGGCAGCCGCAATGGATGGGGCGGGGCCGTGGCGGCGGATTTTCGACGTGCAACTGCCGCTCATCATGCCGCAGCTCTTCCTGACGCTGGTGCTTGAGTTCACCGAAAGTGTCACCTCGGCCTTCGCGCTGATCGATACGATCACCCGTGGTGGTCCGGGCGGGGCCACCACGTTGCTCGTCTACAAAATCTACACCGACGGTTTCAGCGGCTACGACCTCTCCGGCGCCTCGACCCAGACGGCGATCCTGATGGTCTTCGTCGTCCTCCTCACCGCCGCCCAATTCCTCTTCCTCGGCCGGCGCATCAACTACGAGCGGTGACCCCATGATCGAAAACGCACGTTCCCTCAATATCGCAGCCAGCCTCGTCCTCATCGTCGGCATCGTCTATATCCTCGGGCCGCTGTACCTGACCCTGACGACAGCCTCGCAATCCTATGAATTCATGTTGCGCAACGGGCTCGCCTGGTATCCCGGCGACCAGTTTTTCGCCAATGCGGCGCACATCTTCACCGAGACGCACATCCCGATCCAGATGCTGAACAGTCTGGTGGTCGCCTTCGGCGACGCATTCGCGACCTGCGTCCTGTCGCTTCTGTCGGCCTATGCCATCGTCTATTTCCGTGTTCGCTGGGCGGGTGTGGTCTTCGCGCTGATTCTGGCGACCATCATGCTGCCAATCGAGATCCGCGTCATCACCACCTACCAGGCCGCGTCGAACGTGTTTTCGCCGGTTAACGCGCTGCTCGATATCACCGGTTTGAACGGGCTGATCGCCCAAGTCTTCGGCGCGCCGGTAAAGCTTGAATGGAGCGTGCTGAACACGCATTTCGGACTGATCGCGCCGCTTGTGGCGCATGGCACCGGCACCTTCCTGTTCCGCCAGTTCTTCCTCACCTTGCCCAAGGATCTGCTCAAAGCGGCGCGCATGGATGGGGCGGGGCCGATCCGCTTCCTTTTCGATATCCTGCTGCCCTTGTCGCGTACCAGTTTCGGCGCGCTTTTCGTGCTGACCTTCCTCAGCGGCTGGACGCAATATCTCTGGCCGCTGGTCGCCGCCTCGACGTCAGACATGCAGACCGCCGTCGTCGGGCTGGCGCGGCTCGTGCCGGATTCGGACGGAGAGATTCCCGACTTTCCGATGATCATGGCCGGCGCCGTCATCGTTTCCATATTTCCGCTCGCGATGATCGCGCTGCTGCAGCGCTATCTCGTCCAGGGCCTTACTCTCACGGAGAAATAGCCATGAACGCCATCGACATAGCCATTCGCGCTGCTGCCGCCAACATCACGCTGTCAGGCGTCACCAAGGCCTATGACGCGGAGACCGTCATCATTCCGCCGATGGATGTCGAGCTCAGGGCCGGTGAATTCAGCGTCGTGCTCGGTCCCTCCGGTTGCGGCAAGTCCACGCTGCTGCAGATGATCGCGGGGCTGGAGCGGGTAAGCGGCGGCACGATCGTCATCGGCGGCCGGCAGGTGCAGGATCTGGAGCCGAAACACCGCGGCTGCGCCATGGTGTTCCAGAACTATGCGCTCTATCCGCATATGAGCGTCTTCGACAACATCGCCTACAGCCTCAAGGTCGCCGGTATGCAAAAGGCCGAGCGCATCGAGCGGGTCGGGGCGGTGGCGAAGATGCTCGGGCTGTCGGATTTCCTCGGCCGCAAACCGGTACAGCTTTCCGGCGGCCAGCGCCAGCGCGTCGCGATTGGCCGCGCCATCATACGCGAGCCCGGCGTGCTTCTATTCGACGAGCCGCTCTCCAACCTCGACGCGCAGCTCAGGCACGACATGCGTGTCGAACTTGCCGAACTGCACCGGCGCATCGGCGCCACCACCATCTTCGTCACCCACGATCAGGTGGAGGCGATGACGCTGGCCGACCGCATCCTCATCCTCAACAAGGGGCGGATCGAACAGTTCGACACGCCGAAGGCGATCTATCACCAGCCGGCCTCGGTCTTCGTCGCCAAATTCATCGGCGCGCCGCCGATGAATATCCTGCCGGTCACCGGCGACGGCACGGTGCTCAGGCTCGCCGACGGGCAGGTGGTGGCGCAAGCCCGGCTCACCGGAGACTATAAGCTCGGCATCCGGCCAGAGGATATCCTGATCGGTGGCGGGGCCAACGGACATGTGGTCACGTCAGCTCTGCGGTTTCGCGAGGATCTCGGCTCGCACGCGATCCTGGCAGCCGCGCTCGGCGGCTCAGTCATCAGGATCGCGACACCCTTCGGCGTCGAGATGCCGGATCACAGCCAACTCTCTCTCAATTTCCCTGCCTCCCGCCTGCATCTCTTCGATGCGGAAAGCGGCAGGGCCATACCAGGCGCATTCGGCGCAAACTAGAACATTACCGTTTTTCTCCGAAACACGGAAACGTTCTATCTCTTTGTTTTACACAATTCCGGACGCAAAGCCGCTGCGCACTTTTGCTGGAATTGTTCTAGAGGAAATCCCATGAAATACATCGACCACATTGCCGACCCGTCGCGCGCCTGCGCCATCGTCGCCCATCGCGGTGCCTGGCATCAGGCTCCCGAAAACAGCCTTGCGGCAATCGAGAATGCGATTGCCGGCGGCTATGACATCGTTGAGGTGGATATCCGCCAGAGCGCCGATGGCGTGCTGTTCATCCTGCACGACGACACGCTAGAGCGCATGGCTGGCATCGATCGCATCCCCGAGGAGATGACGATCGCCGAGATCACCAGCCTGCGGCTGCGCATGGCCGATGGCGGGCCGGACCAGCCGTTCACGACGCAGACCGTTCCGACGCTGGAACAGGTGCTCGAAACCGTGCGCGGCCGCATCTTCGTCGATCTCGACCTCAAGGACCTTGAGATGATGGGCATCGTCGCGGCCAAGGTCAAAGAGATTGGCATGGCCGACCAGGTCGATCTCAAGGCTCGCGCCGACACGCCGGAGGCGCTGGCTTGGCTCGCCAGGCAGCCCGGGATCGACGGCATTCCGTTCATGGGCCAGGCGTTCTTCAGGGTCGGGAGCGCCGAAGAGACCGCCAAGGCAGTTATCGCGGCGCGCCCCTTCATGTGCGAAGCCAAGTTCGATGCGCTTGAGACGCTGGCCGGCCAGCACGCGCGTCTGCGTAACGCCGGAATCTCGCTCTGGGTCAACACGCTCGATCCGGTCTCCTGCTGCGGCTTGACCGATAGTGCGGCGCTTGCCGATCCCGACGCGATCTGGGGACGGATGATGGCGGCCGGCATCAGCGTCATCCAGACCGACCAACCCGCCGCGCTTAAGGCCTATATCGAGGCACGCCGCGCATGAGGGAGGTGTCGGATGACGTATTCTTCGCCGTGATGGAGGATATGCGCCGGGCGGCGAAGGCGGAAATCCTGCCCCGCTTCCGCGGCATCACCGCCGAGGGCATTCGCACCAAGACCGCGCCCGACGATCTGGTGACCGATGCCGATCTCGGCGCCGAGCGACGGCTCACCGAGGCGCTTTCGGCGCGCTTTCCCGAGGCACTGCTCATCGGCGAAGAAGCGGTTTCGGTCGATCCCGCCGTATTGGCGCGGCTTGCCGACGCCGATCTCGCCGCGATCATCGATCCGGTCGACGGCACCTGGAATTTCGCCCACGGCCTGCCACTGTTCGGCATGATCGTGGCGATCGTCTCCGGCGGAGAGACCGTGGCCGGGCTGATCCACTATCCCGTGACCGGCGAATTCCTCGCCGCCCGGCAGGGGCGAGGGGCGTGGCATATTGCCGGCGACGGCACGCAGACCCGGCTCAGCGTCGCGCCGCCGAGGCCGATCGGGGAAATGCACGGCTTCGTGCCGCTGCATATGTTTCCCGCCGAGGAGCAGCCGGTCTACGCTCGGAGCATGCTGCACTTTGCCCGCACCACCACATGGCGCTGCTCGGCCTATGAGTACCGGTCGGTGGCATCGGGGGCGATGAGTTTTTCGCTGAACGCCGAGCTCAAACCCTGGGACCACGCCGCCGGCGTGCTGATCCATCACGAAGCCGGCGGCTACGGGGCATTGCTCAGCGGTGAAGCCTATCGTCCCGCGATGACCAAGGGCCGGCTGCTCTTGGCGCCGGATGCCGAGAGTTGGAAGGCGATCCGCCGCAGTTTTACGGAGGGGTGATCGCGGGTGTGGTTCGGCATTGCGCCGGTGTGAAGTTTGGCAGAAGCGCCACCCCATCCGCCATGCCTGTGACAATCACAGGAATGGCGGATGGGGTGGCGAGCGGCCGTCAGTGATTCGCCAAGCGATTGGGAATGAGTTCCGACTGCATCCAATGCGTTTCACTTTGAACGTGGTTGTCCCGCACATATTTGCCCATGCGAACTGGCATTTCGGTTTCTGGGAAGGCATCAGCGATCCGAACGACAAACCCCTCCTAGCTGGTCCTATCCAGCGAGGCCGCAGTATCCTCGAACAGGCCGGCTTTGTATGGTCCCCGATACAGAGTCGACACGGGAACGATGCTCAGTTCTTCGAACCGAGCCAGAGTCAGATCCCAGGACTGAACTTCGCCTTCGATAATCCATGCAAAGCCGAGGAAGTATGACGGCAGATCATCATAGCCGATCGAGTGCCGGGCATAGAGGTTCTCGCCCACGATGCGTTCGCCGTCTGCCAGTTGCGGGCTGATCCCGGCGGCAAAGGCTTTAAGCCAATCGCGCGACGAATGGTAACGGCTGTCGGGGCTGCGGGCGTGAGACCCACTCCGATGAATTGTCGTGTTCTCACCATCCATTTTCTCGGTGATGACAAGATCGGCGATCATCAGCCCGTCAAGCTTCGCCATGACCTTATCGTCGCTTGTCGCTCCGGGCGAAATCGGCAGGTGATAGGTTCGTCCGTATTTTTTCATGGGATGAACGCATACCCGGTGGCGACCGCACAATGCAAGGTCGCCTTAGGGCTACAAGCTGCCCTTGATGGTACGCAACGCCCGGCTTTATTGATGCGCCAAGCGTCCGTGGATCGGCATCTTCGGCGACTGTCACGGCGATCGCTGACGGGTGCCCTGTCTGGTTGTCATCCTACGATCCATTGCGGTTTCTTCGAGCGGTCTCTGCTGCCCCCGGAACCGCGCCTGCGCGACGATGGTCACGAACGCCTTGAGCTCCGCGGAGTCGCTGCCGCGCATTATGCCTCGAAGTCCACATAGTCTGTTCGATTTATATAGCATTGTTGCTATGATCATCGCAGCCTAATTGCCGATAATTTCACCCTGAACCAAAAGACGGGAGAGCCGGTATGCAGACAGACAAAAAGCTCAGTGGCAGGGTCGCCCTCATTGCCGGCGCTTCGTCTGGCATAGGTGCGGCGACCGCTCTGGCGCTGGTGGAGGAAGGGGCAAGTGTGGTGATCGCCGCCCGCCGCATGCCGCGCCTCGAGGCGTTGGCGGAGCGCATCCGCGAGCGCGGCGGTGAGGTCCTGCCGATCGAGGCCGACGTGTCCGACGAGGCACAGGCTGTGGCGATGGTGGAGCGGGCGATCGGCGATTTCGGCAGGCTCGACATGCTGCTCTGCGTCGCCGGCGTCGGCGTTGCCGCGCCGTTCCGGAACACGACCACCGCCGAGTATCGGGAGATGGTCGAGGTCAACTTCCTCGGGCTGCTCTATCCGATCCATGCGGCGTTGCCGGCGATGCAGCGGCAGGGGACCGGCCATATCGTCATCGTCTCCTCCGGCACCGGCCGGTACATTCATCCCTCGACGGTCTATTCCGGAACCAAGCATGCGGCGAGCGCTATGGCGGAATCGCTGCGGCGCGAGATTGGCCGGGATGGCATTCGCGTCACCTGCATCGAGCCCGGCGCCGTCAGGACCGAGTTTACCTCTCATATGCGCGCCAGTGTCCGCGAGGCGGTGGAGCAAAGGCTGGGCGACATGGAGCAACTGGAGGCCGCGGACGTCGCCGCGGCCATTGTCTATGCGGTGACGCAGCCGCGCAGGGTCAATGTCAATATCCTGACGCTCTACCCCACTGAACAGGCTTGAGCGTTGTGGCGATTGCCTCAAGCGGAAGGAGAGCCAACCGCCATAAATGCCGGAGATTGAGTCGGCTTTCGCGACGGCGACTGGCTTTCGTTGGTGATGGGCGGGCGGCGAGCGGTGCGAGCCTCGGCACAATGTCCTGGCGCGCCTCCACGTCCTTGGCCGCGGGCCGTCGCAGCAGCCGAGAGGGTTGAAACATGCGCTACACATTCGCCGTAGGTGATATCCACGGCTGTATCGATCCCCTGAATAGGATGATCGATCTTATCGAGGCCTATGCGCCTGAAGGGACAGTGGTCTTCCTTGGCGACTATATCGATCGTGGGCCTGACAGCAAAAGTGTCCTCGACCGGATCATTGCCGGTCCATCTGAGCCGTGGAGATGGATCTGCCTGAAAGGCAATCATGAGGATATGATGGTCGCAGCCTATGCCGACGGTCAGAGCAGAGCCGTGTGGCTCGGCAACGGCGGGCTGGAGACCGAAATATCCTATGGGGGCAGGGTTTTGCCTCAGCATCTTCAATGGGCGGCCGATCGTCCGCTCATGCATGTCGATCGGCATCGTATCTTTGTCCATGCCGGTGTCGATCCGGCATTTCCGCTGGACCGGCAGAGCGAGGACGATCTTCTATGGATGCGGTTCGTGGCCGGTGAGCCAGGCGAATATTGGGGCAAGCACCTCGTCCACGGCCATACGCCATCACTGTCCAACCCCATGACGACGGGAAACCGCACAAACATCGACAGCGGCTGCGTCTTCGGCGGCAAGCTTTCCTGCGCGGTCTTCGACGACGAGTTTGCTGGCGGGCCGATCGATTTTATCGAGGCGAGGGCGTGAACGTGGGAGGGCCGGCAGGGAGATATTACGGGAGGGGCAGTGCGGCTTGCTGCCTCTTCTCTCCAGCGGGGAGAAGAGGGCGCGACGCCACCCACTCAGACCCGCCAGCCGGCGGCGGCGAGCCGTAGCCAGGGCGCCAGGTGGAAGCCGCTCATCAGCAGGTACATCGGCACCATTCCGCCAATCGGGAAGGCATCCGGCGCCGTCATGCAGATCATGTCGATGCTGCCGGTCGTGGCTGTCAGCAGCGCCATGACAGCGAATGTCGGGGCGGCGGCGAGCGACAGCCAATCGGCGGTGTGGGCGGCGATCCGGCCGCCCCGGCTAGCGATGCCGCTGCTCGGCTTAGCAACTGATCCGTCTGCTGCGGCGGCCAGCGAGAGCCATTCGGCGGCGTTGAGAGCGACGTTGCCGTCGCCTCGCTCTGGAGTGTGGGCGGAAAGCAGCATCGGCGTCACTCCTTGCCGTACCGGTCGTGGTGGCGCCACCAGATGCCGGTTTCGTTGCGGCCCTTGGGGGCGCGGTCGAGCCATTGGTACATGCCCCATAACCCGTCCAGGCCGCGGGCATAGCTGGAATAGCTGTGGTAGACGGCGCCGTCGGCAAGCTCGAAGGCGCTGACTCCGGGCCGGTCGCGGGTGTAGGTCGCGACATCCGTTTCGGTCATGGCGGCGATCTGGGCGACCGGTCCCTCGCTGCCGCGCAGTTGCCATTCCTGCACGGTCCTGCCGGCCAATGGTTCGGAGGCGGACTGTTCGGGAGCGGGCGGCTCGCGGCGGTAGTTATATTCTATCCCGCCCTGGCGCTGCTGATCGGGGGTGAACCAGACGCTGAAATCGCTGTTGAAGTCGCTGCCGGAGGAGGAGGCCCAGGGAAAGCTCCAGTCCATGCGCTGCCGGAATGCCAGAAGCTTTGCCAGCGGCGCGCGCGAGATCGCGGTGAAGGCGACGTCGTCGTTTTCGAGATGGACGAAGAAGCCGTTGAAGCCGTCGGCGATCGACGAGCAGGAGGGGCATCCGGCGGTATAATCCGGCCCGAACATGAAATGATAGACGAGGAGCTGCGAACGGCCGCCGAAGAGATCCTTCAGCGAAACGTTGCCGGCCTCGGTGTCGAAGCGGTATTCCTTGTCAATCCTCACGCGGGGCAATTGCTGGCGCTTCATCGCCAGCGCGTCGCTCTGCCGCGTCAGCGCCTTCTCCTCTTGGAGCAGGTCGAGCCGCGCTTCCAGCCACTGCTGCCGTGTTCCGAGTTGTATCGTCATGGGTCTTCTCCTTTGCCTGTTTCTCGTCGTACCATCCCGGCGCGGGTTGCTTGCCGGTCGACGACAAAGCTACGGCCGGGCAGGGCAAGGGTGGGAGTGACAAGTGTGACGGGATTTGAATGGACTCGCTGATCACGGCAGCTGCGCGGGCGCTGGCAGTGGGAGACGCGCTCGGCGCGCTGAAGCGGGTGGCATTGCGCGACGATGCGCCGGCGCTGGCGCTGCGCGGCATTGCGATGGCGCAGCTCGGCGATCTCGTCCGTGCCAAGGCGCTGCTGAAGAGTGCGGCGCGTGCTTTCGGCCCGCGGGAGGCGGTGGCGCGAGCCCGCTGCGTGGTCGCCGAGGCCGAGATCGCGCTGGTCTCGCGCGATCTCACCTGGCCGCCAAAAGCGCTGGAGGCGGCGCGCAAGGTGCTCGAAGCGCATGGCGACAGGGTCAACGCCGCCCACGCCAGGAATGTCGAGCTTCGCCGGCTGGTGCTGATCGGCCGGCTCGACGAGGCCGAGCGGGCGCTCGAAACACTCGACCCGACGCCGCTGCCGCCGGCGGCAAGGGCTGCCCACGAACTGGTGGTCGCGGGTATCGCGATCAGACGCCTGCAGACGAAAGCGGCGCGTGCGGCGCTTGATAGGGCAAGGCAGGCGGCGCGCGAGGCCGGTATGCCCGTATTGACGGCGGAGGTGGAAAATGCCGCCGACGTACTCAACGCACCCGTGGCACGGATGATCTCGCGCTGGCGGGAAAACCCGCTGCGGCTTGAGGAGGTGGAAGAGTTGCTAGGTTCGGGTGTGCTCGTCGTCGATGCCTGCCGTCATGTCGTGCTCGACGATCAACTTTCCGTGTCGCTGGCAACGCGGCCTGTGCTCTTCGCGCTCGCCCGCGCGCTTGCCGAAGCCTGGCCGGGGGATATGGCCAGGGGTACGCTGGTCGCGCGTGCCTTCCGCGGCAAACATGCCGATGAATCGCATCGTGCCCGGCTGCGCGTCGAGATCGGCCGGTTGCGCGCCGAGTTGCGGGCGCTCGCCGAGGTTTCGGCGACGAAACGCGGCTTTGCGCTTTCGCCTCGGCGCGCCGGCGAGACCGTCGTGCTGGCGCCGCTGGTCGAAGGCCAGCATGGGGCGGTGCTCGCCTTTCTCGCCGATGGCGAGGCGTGGTCGAGTTCGGCGCTGGCGATCGCGCTCGGCGCCAGCCCGCGCACCGTGCAGCGGGCGCTGGATTCTCTTGCCGGGGAGAGCAAGGTGCAATCCTTCGGGCGCGGGCGGGCAAGGCGTTGGATGAGCCCGCCACTGCCCGGTTTCCCGACGATCTTGTTACTCCCGGGACCTTTGCCAAGCGACTAATATGGCCTGACAGATGAAGATGGCCCTACGGGCGAACAGGATAGAAGAGATGAAAAAATCGGCTGCGACCATCATCCGTGAATATGGACCTTTTCCCGGCGCCGAGCGCGTCAACGGCGTCACCTTCGATGGTGAGCACGTCTGGTTCGCCTCGGGCGACAGGCTGAACGCGCTCGATCCCGCAAGCGGCGAAGTGGTGCGCTCGATCGAAGTTGCATCGCATGCCGGAACGGCCTTCGACGGCGAGTTCCTCTATCAGATCGCCGAGGACGTCATTCACAAGATCGACCCGAAGACCGGACGTATCGTTTCCACCGTCCCGGCGCCCGGCAATGGCGGCGATTCCGGCCTTGCCTGGGCCGAAGGCTCGCTCTGGGTCGGCCAGCACCGGGGGCGCCGGATCCATCAGATCGACCCGGAGACGGGCAAGATCCTCCGCACCATCGAATCCAACCGCGTTGTGACAGGCGTCACCTGGGTCGACGGCCAGCTCTGGCACGGTACCTGGGAGGGCGATGACAGCGACGTCAGGCGCATCGACCCCGAAACGGGGGAGGTGCTGGAGCGGCTTGATATGCCCGAGGGAACCGGCGTCTCCGGTCTCGAATCCGACGGCGGAGACTGCTTCTTCTGCGGCGGTGGCGGCAGCGGCAAGGTCCGCGCGATCAGCCGGCCGGCGCAGAGCAAGGAGGCGAAGGGGAAGTAGCCGATGCGACGCCGAAGAGGCCGATGCAGCATATCTTTCCCCAGCGACATTCAGTTCGTCAGCAATCCGGGAGCCAAGTTGGAAGTCGACACCAAGGGTCAAGTTGTGGGAATTTCAATCGAGTGAGCGATTGATTTCGTTACGTGACGATCTACTTTCGCGGCAGTGTCGGTCGAGGCCTGTACGCAAAGCCGGTATGATCGCGGGGAGAGACTTTGAAACATCTGCGCACGACGCTCGGGCCTAAGAGCAAATCCGAACTTGGGATGATCCTCCCGCACGAGCACGTCTTCGTCGACCTCAGGACGCCGGACCAGCCCGGTTATGCCGAAGCGGTGACCGAAGACGTCGTTCGGCTGATGGCTCCCGAAATCGAGCGGATCAAGAAGCTCGGGGTGACGGCACTGGTCGAATGCTCGACAGGCGGCGTCGGGCGCCGCGCGGATATCGATCTTGCCGTGTCGCTCGCGACGGATTTTCCGATCGTCGTGCCCACCGGCAATTACCGCGAGCCCTGGATTCCCGAATGGGTCCGCCAGGCTTCCGAGAAGGAGCTGGAGGCGTGGATGCTTCGCGAGCTGACGGAGCAGATCGACGAGACCGGATTCCAGGCAGGCTGGATCAAGCTCAGCGCCGGCGATGACGGGATGACGGCGCTCGAGACGAAAATACTGCGGGCAGCAGCGCGCGCCGCGGCCCAGACAGACGCCGTCATCGGCAGTCATACGATCAGAGGACGGGTCGTCATGGACCAGCTCGATGTCATCGAAGCGGAGGGCTACAGGGCCGACAGGTTCATCTCGATCCACACGCAGGAAGAAAAGGACTTCGCCTATAACGTTGCCGTCGCCGAGCGAGGCGCCTGGATCGAGTATGACCATGTCGGCCGGGGCGGGGACAACGAGGTGGCTGAGTTGGTGATCAGGGCGCTGCAGGCGGGCTGCGGCGATCGCATGTTGTTGAGCCATGACCGCGGCTGGTTCGATCCGGCGTTGCCGATGGGCGGGATACCCAAACCGTATACCCATCTTTCCACGGTCTTGCTGCCCGAGTTGAAACGGCGGGGCATAGACGACGGGACCTTGATGCGCCTGACCCATGAGAATCCATTCGAGGCTTTCGCCCGATAGGGGAAGTGGCCGGGCGACTGGAGCCTGCATAATCATGTCGCGATACCTCGAATTGCCTCAAAACCCGGTCCAGCGATCGCCCTCGCTAAGCCCGATGCATGGCGTCGCATTCGTCAGCTGGATTCCTTCAAGAATTCTCGGCGATAACAGCCGCCCCGCGCTCGTCGAACAAAAGCGCCATGCTGATCGCATCGATGAACCGACCGTCGATACGTGCCGCACGTCGGACGATGCCTTCGCGGGCAAATCCCATCTTTTCGTAGAGAGCGATAGCACGGGCGTTGTCTTCATAAACATCGAGTTCGACCGGGGCAAAACCGCTTTTCTGTGCGGCTCTCAATGTCGTCTCGATGAGCCGTCGTCCGAGACCCTTGCCCCGATAGGCGGGAAGAATCCCCATTCCGAGTTTTCCGCGATGGGCGTGCGACGGGAAAAAATGCCGGCTGATGTCGCACCAACCGACGACCTGGTGCTGCGCGATGGCAACGAATTGCGGATTGCCTTTCGCAATCATGCCCATCACGAACTCGCGCGTCTGCGGCAGTGGAGTTGCTTCCAGCATGGACAGGTATTTTTTCTCCCGCGCGACCACGTCGAGCGCGTGATGAAAGCTGTCAATATGAACGGGAGCGATCGGTTCGAACCTGATGCCTGGCGTATCCGATAATGCTGCTGCATCCATATGCTTCTCCTTCAACGGTTGCGAAATGCCTATCGGAGACCTGCCGCAGACCCGCACGGGAGCGCATAATTCACGGTCCGTCAACCTTTGCGTGTCAATTTCTCGGCGGCGGGCGCCATCAAAAGGTTGCAGGTATTGAAGGTTGGGCTCACATCCCACATTACATTCGTCTTGGTGACGCTCACCTGTGCGGCTGCTGCGTTGCTGTGCGGATTTGCGTGGCTTGCCGCGGTGAAGGTCGATGATCTCTCTTTGCGCCGGCAGGCCGACTTCGTCGGCCAAGGATTGGAAGAGCAGATCGCGGCCCTTCCCCGGGAGCAGGAAAGCGTCACAAAATGGGACGATGCCTTCCTTTATGCCAAGCAGCGGAACCATGAATGGCTGCTCGATAACGTCGGCCGGTGGACGAGCCGGTATTTCGGGCACGACAGGACCTATATCTTCGACGATGCCAATCGCCTGATGTTTGCATTCCGCGACGGCGCGGATGCCATGCCGCCCCGCCTCGGTAATGACGCCGGCCGAGAAATGACCGCGCTTGCCGGAGAGATGCGCGCCGCTCTCGTCGAGCGGGCTGCAAAGCCCGGCACAGAGGCGCTTGGTCAACTGGCTGTGGTTCGCACGATCATGATCGGCAACAGGCCGGCAATTGCCAGCGCACGTCCCATTCTGCCGAGCTCGGCCCGGATGCAGATCGAGGCGGGTCAAGAGTTCATCGCCATCTCGGTCAAGTTCATCGATGGGAAAGCTGCCGAAAGCATCGCCCATTATGCGCGGCTCGAAGGATTGCATTTCGCGCCTTCGAAGGGTGAGGACGAGCGGGCGCAGGCGCCTGTGTCGTCCCATGACGGCGGTACGATCGGCTATCTCGTGTGGCCGCCTATCCTGCCCGGATTCATGCTGCTTCGGCAGATCGCGCCGGCGGGGCTCGGCTGCCTGGCGCTGCTGATCACCGTCGTGTTCTGGCTCGGACGAGGTCTGCATCGGACCTCGCTGACCCTGCTGGACAGCCAGGCGCAGCTCACCCACCACCGCAACCATCTGGAAGAGATGGTGGCCGATCGAACAGCCGAGATCGAAAGGCAGAGAGAGGAGCTGGATCGCCTGCTGGTGCACGAACGCCAGGTGAATGTGCTCCAGCGCCAGTTCGTCGCCATGGCTTCGCACGAGTTTCGCACGCCGCTCGCCATCATCGATGCCGCTGCCCAGCGGCTCTGCCGCTCGATCACCAACGTCAGCGGCGATTACGTTCACGAAAAAGCCGGCGTGATCCGCAGCGCTGTCGTACGCATGGTCGACCTGATGGAGAGCATCCTCGCCAGCGGCCGGCTCGAAACCGGGCAGATCACACTGAAGCGCAGCCAAGGCGATCTGAAGGCCCTGCTCGTCACCTGTTGCGACAGGCAGCGCCAGCTCAGCCGCTCGCATCTGTTCCATCTCGATCTCGAGCGCATACCTGATGTATTGACATTCGACCGCAGCGCGATGGAACAGGTCTTCACCAACCTGATTTCGAACGCCGTCAAATATTCGCCGAACGCGCCTAATATTCATCTTCGCGCCCGGACCGACGAGAAGACGGTGGAGATTGCCATCTCCGACGGCGGCATCGGCATGGATGCCGAGGATCTGCCGAAGCTGTTCCAGCCCTATTACCGTGCCCGCAGCGCGACGGGCATTGCCGGAACCGGCATCGGCCTCAACGTCGTCAAGCAGGTCGTCGAACTGCACGGCGGCACCGTCGAGGTGACGAGCGAACTCGGCAAGGGCACAACATTCACCATTCTTCTGCCAATAGAGTTTCTGTTGTCGGATCAACAAGTCGCAGCTTAAGGAAGAGCTCATGGTTACAGTCCTGTGCATAGAAGACGAAGTCGAGATCAGGAACCTCCTCGTCGAAGAATTGAGCGAAGCCGGTTACAAGACGCTCGTGGCCTCGAACGGCGCCGAAGGGCTGGAAATGATCCTGTCGAAATGGCCCGATATCGTCATCAGCGATATTTCGATGCCTGTGATGGACGGGCACCAGCTTCTGGCGGAAATTCAGATCAATCATCCGCAGCTCTCCAATATTCCCTTCATCCTGCTGACAGCGCTGACCGACCGGGAAAACACGCTTGCCGGCCTTCGCGGCGGAGCGGCGGACTATCTGACGAAGCCGCTCGATTTCGATCTGCTGCTCGCCAAGCTCGAAGGCTGCGTGACCCGTCTTGCCAACGACAAGGCGGTTCACCGGTCGTTCTGAGGGTTACCGGGCGGGACGAGGGAAGAAAGCACATGTCTTCCATTTCCGCAAAAGACGCTTTCCGGAAGGGCGAGGCGTCGCCACGAATCTCTTCTCCCCAGCGGGGAGAAGGTGCCGGCAGGCGGTTGAGGGGGTGAGCGACGATAGGAGCGAATGCGCTGAGCGCAAGTGAAGGGCAATGAATGGTGTGCCGTGCAGCCCCCTCATCCGACCCTTCGGGCCACCTTCTCCCCGCTGGGGAGAAGAGGGAGCAAGGCGCTTGCTGTTGCCTCGCCACAGACGTTTCGCGGGGCAAGGCGCTTGATCCGCGACGGCTCGCCTTCCATTATCCCCTTCCTGCCAGCGCATCACCCAGCACCTCGAACACCCGCGGATCGAGCGTTTGAGACACGTTGAAGCGCATGAAATTCGTGGCCGATTGCGACAGGCTGAATGCGTTTCCGGGAGCCAGAACGATCCTCTTTCCCAGTGCGGCGCGCGCCACATCAGCCGCATCGATGCCGTCTGGCAGCCGGCACCAGAGGAACATTCCGGCCTGAGGCTCCAGCCAGGGCGTTATGCCGAGATTCTTCAGCCTGGCCGAGACCTCGCTCATCGCCCGGGAGAGCCGGTGTCTCAGCGTCTCCATGTGTTTGCGATAGCTGCCGTCGCTCAAGACGTTCAGCACCAGTTCCGCCGTTAGCCGGCCGCCGCCGAAGGAGGTGGCGATCTTGAGGTCTGTCAGGCCATCGATCCATTCCGGTTTCGCCACGACGAAACCGCAGCGCGCCGAGGCTGACAGGGTCTTTGAGAAACTGCCGATGTGAATGACCCGCTCGAGCCCGTCGAAGGCGGCAAGGCGGGGCGCCGGCGTGTATTCGAAATCGGCGAAGATATCGTCCTCGATGATGGTCAAGTCGAACTGGTCGGCGAGTTTTAGAACCCGGTGAGCCGTAACGGGAGACAGGGCTGCGCCGGTCGGATTGTGGATGGCGGAGTTGGTGATATAGAGCCGCGGACGCTCATCGGCGACGACTTGCGCAAAAAGCTCGATATCGGGACCAGACGGTGTGTAGGGCACGCCGACGATCTTTGCTCGATGAGCACGCAGCAGCGCATGGAAATTGAAATAGCAGGGATCGTCGACCAGCACCGTGTCGCCGGGTTCCAGCAGGAAGCGGCAGAGCAGATCGATTGCCTGCGTGCCGGAATCGGCCAGCATGATTTGGTCCGGGGAGGCTTCGATTCCCCGTTCGCCCATGCGGCGGGAAATCAGCTGGCGCAATTGCGGCAAGCCGAGCGGCGAGCCGTAATCGGCAAGCGCCGGCCCGTCGGCGCGGGCAAGTGTTCTGAGCCCGCGGCGCATGCCGTCTCCCGGCAGCCAGGAGGACGGCAGCCAGCCGCAGCCGGGCTTCAGGTCGGCTTCGCCGGCCTCCAGCGATTGCCGCGATATCCAAAACGGATCGACCGCGCGGTCGAGCTTCGGCCCGGCCTCGGCAAGCGCAAAGGGTGCTGTCTGGTTGGCAACGTAGAATCCCGAGCCTGGCCGGGCCAGAATCGCGCCTTCGGCGACCAAGCGCTCATAGGCATCGACGACGGTCGAAGTTGACAGCTTCAACGTCGCAGCCAGCCCCCGGACGGAAGGCAGTCTTGCGCCCGGCGTCAAGCTGCGCCCGGCGATGCGTTGCCTGATCGTCGCGGCGACCATCTCCACGCGTGTACGTCCTTCGCTCATCTGTATTGCTTTCTGCATCACTACAGTTTCGCAAAATCGTATCAGACTGTCACTGTCATGACCATCCGTGTTGGCCGATAAGAGTCAGAGAATGAAGGAGTGCAGCGCATCATGGACCGCATGGCATCGGGATGGATCAATGGTTTTATCGGGGTGGTGATCTTCAGCGGATCGCTGCCGGCGACGCGCGTGGCGGTGATGCAGTTCGATCCGGTTTTCCTCACCGTGGCGCGCGCGGCGATCGCCGGCTTCATCGCCCTCGGCCTGCTGATCGCTTTCAGAGAGAAGCGGCCGAGCCGAGGTGATATCCTCTCCTTGGCGGTCGTGGCGCTCGGCGTCGTTGTCGGCTTTCCCCTGCTGACGGCCTTGGCGCTGCAGCATGTCACTTCAGCCCATTCGATCGTCTTCATCGGCCTGCTGCCGCTCGCAACCGCGATCTTCGGCGTGATCCGTGGCGGAGAACGGCCGAAGCCGGCATTTTGGGCCTTTTCGGTTCTCGGCAGCGCGCTGGTGGCGGGATTTGCACTGACACAAGGCCTGACGGCCTCGCCGGTCGGCGATCTGCTGATGCTGGCGGCTGTCATTGTCTGCGGCCTCGGCTATGCCGAAGGCGGCAGGCTTTCGCGCACGCTTGGTGGGTGGCAAGTGATTTCCTGGGCGCTTGTGCTGTCGCTGCCGGTGACGGTCGCGGTGGCACTTTTGCATCGGCCGGCAACCTTCTCCGGCGTCGAAACGCCGGCGCTGCTCGGCCTTGCCTATGTCTCGCTGTTTTCCATGCTGATCGGCTTCATCTTCTGGTATCGCGGCCTTTCGCAGGGCGGCATCGCCGCCGTCGGCCAACTGCAACTGCTCCAGCCGTTCTTCGGCCTGGCGCTCGCCGCAACCCTGCTGCACGAGCCCGTGACCTCAGCCATGCTCGCCGTGACCGTTGCCGTCATCCTCTGCGTCGCCGGCGCCCGCAGGTTTGCGCGGTAGGCCTGTCAGTCGCTTTACAGAGGATAAGTTTAGGAGGGCGAGACCGCTACCGCGTTCTCTTCTTAAGCGGGGGAGGTGCCGGCAGGCGAATAAGACGCTTCGCCAATTCGGCCGTGAAGTCATTCAGCATCTGAGTATGAGGAGATCGAATCTGCTCTTGGGCTGTCGTAGAACTCCTTCAACAAGCCAACTCATGTCTCTTCAATATTGAATCCATAGGCTCGCTCGACGAGCGCAATACGGATTTCATACCGAGTATACCAGTCTGACCGACCGCGATTTTGCGCCTCAACGTGATCGACGACGGATTTCCAGGCTCGAATGCTGTCCTCATCCTTCCAATACGAGATGAGTATGCCGAAACCGTCGGCCCCGCGTGCGCTTTCGAAGCCTAGATAGCCCGGCTGCTGTTTTGCGAGTTCCGTCATCGCATAACCCATCTCGCCATAGCCGTTGTCGACCTTTGTTCGTTGAGAGGAAAAACTGACCATGTAGTATGGCGGTTCAGGCAAAGCGGCGATGGACATTTGGGCTCCGATCCGTTGCTATGAACGTCATCATGCGCGGCTCAGCGCCGCGATCGCAATGCTCTCGGCATACTGCGAAAGCGAGTAATCTTAGATGCGGCGGATTGCCTTTCATCGTGAGGCATTCCGCCATGGCTGCCATGATATCGGAGCGCGGCCGCTGCCGAGAAGATATGCGGCGGGCCGATGTGCGACAAGGGAATGACACGTCCAACTGACGAGTTTTGTTTTGGCTTGACGGGGATGATCGTGTCAGCCTGCGCGATCGGCACCCCGCGATACGCTTTAATCCGGCGATAAAATCAGTGTGATTGGCGCCGATCTTGTGCCGTCGGCGGGTGCGGGCCTCGACATTCGTTACACTGTTTTCGCCGACATGACAGACTGCGATGACGGTGAACGCGACAATTCCGCGAGCTGTCCTGGCTTCAGAGGAGGTTCTGCAATGACCGAAATCGGTCGGATCCTTGGTTCGGGTAAAGAGGCCGAAGTCTTCGAATATGGCGCCTTGGTGCTGAAGCTGTACAGGCGAGCCGCCTCCAAGGCGTCGTCATTCAGGGAGGCCGCGAACCTGTCGATCCTTGAGAGGCTCGCGCTGCCGGCGCCAAAGGTTCACGCGGTCGGTGAATTCGATGGGCGCTGGGGCGTGTTGATGGATCGCGCGTCCAGCTACTGTTTTGCCGACCAATTCGTCTCGACGGCAGGAAGAGCGCCACTTGAAGACATGGCGCAACTGCATCGAAGAATTCACGAAAAACCCGGCGACGGGTTGCCGTCTCTCATGGCCAGGCTTTTCGCCAGGATCCGCCGGGCCGAGCACTTGGATTCTTCATCCAGAAATCGGCTTCTGGCGCAACTCGAATCCCTGCCAGATGGCGACAGCGTGTGTCATGGCGATTTCCACCCCTGGAATGTTCACGGCTCGGGGCAGGGGTTCATGATCGTCGATTGGCTCGACGCCTCCTGTGGCAATCCTCTGGCCGATGTCTGCCGAACATACGTGCTGTTGCACCATGCGATGCCGGACCGAGCGATGGGCTATGTCGAAGCTTACGCCTCGCTCACCGGATCGGAAGTCAGCGGCATTCTGGCCTGGCTTCCCCCGATTGCCGCCGCCCGGCTGACGGAAGGCGTTGCGCACGAAAATGACGAGCTGTTGCGGTTGGCTGGCGTGAGTTGATAACTGTCGAAGCTCCAGCCGACCGTTGGTCTCCGCTTTGCGCGAGGCCACCATTGCGGCCGGCTATCGGCCTGGCTGATCTATTCGCTGCTTCCTCTGTCCTTTGCTTCCCGCACCAGGTCCGGCATTCCGTCGTGCGGACCGAGGGCGTGAGTGGGATGGTCATCCCACCAATCATCGAGCAGCGGTCGGCGGTGAGGATGGAGTGGATAGAAGATCCGGTTTTCGGCCTTATGGCGCTCCCCGACGACGAGGAGGTGCACTTCGGCTTGCGTGTTGTTGAGGAAACTATGGGCGATCCCGGTGCCGGCGGGAAATCCGACAGCGTCGCCGGGCCTCAGCCGATAGAGGTAGCCATCGAGCCAGACGTCGGGTGCGCCTTCGATGACATAGACGAATTCTTCCTCGGCGCTCTCGGCATGCGGAAAGGATGTGCGCCGGCCAGGCGGCAAGCGCTCGTGATGAATGCCCAATTTCGCCAGGCCGAAAAAGCGTCCGAACGGCGCACCGATGCTCATCAGCTCGTCGTCATCGTCATAATGCGAGTTGTCAGGCTGTTCGATCTCGCTCCAATGGACGACAAAGGCCGGCCGCTCCAACGTTGCCATGGTAATCCTCCTGATGTGAGAGGTTCAGATGACTGGGGACACCTGCATGCTGCCGTGAATGGAAGGCGGCCGCAAGGGTGAAACGGCGGCTCCCACGCAGCACACGAACGGCTCACTTGGCGGGCACGACGAGCGGCGCCCCTTTGCGAACGATGTAGGTCGCCAATTCCGACGCCTTGCCGCTGCCGACATTCTTCGCAGAATGAACGACGCCGGTGGGATTGAACAAGGATTGGCCGGCTTTAAGGGTAACCGGCTGCCTGCCTTAGAGTTGGTATTCCAGCGTTCCCGCGATAACGAAGGCGATCTCCTCGCCGCGATACGAGTGACTGGGGGCGAGAACGCCGGGCGCGAAATCGACGCGCACCTGCACGACCTCGTGTCCGGGCACGTCGATATCGTTCTTGAGGAGATCGGTGCGCTGCAGCGGCTGTTCTGCGTGTGCTGCAGCTGCGCCGCCGAGAACGAGGGCGAGCGCGATAGCCTGGATCATTTTCATGTCGTCATCCTTCCTGAGTTGACCTTTCCGACCGGTTGGCCGTATCGGGATTTAAGTCGATCAGTGAACCAGGGATGTGTCGGCGAACCCCCATTTTTGTAAGCCAGTATATCTGCGGCGCGGCTGGGTTGTTTTGCGTGAGATAACTGTCCAAGATGGGCCGGCATCGGTTGGCCTACGTTGCTTGTGATAGGGTGTGCCCTGGAGCCCCCTCTGCCCTGCCGGGCATCTCCCCCACAGGTGGGGAGATCACAAGTGGCTTGAACTTCCTGCCCATCTATAGTTTCGTCGTGCTGGCCGCTCATTGTTTGGGAAGCCGGTGAGCCCAGCCAATCTCCCCACCTGTGGGGGAGATGGCCGGCAGGCCAAAGGGGGGCTTTGCACGGCACGCCTTACCCGGCAAGCAATCCCGCCGATCTCTCGCGGCTTTACGCCGCCGACGACGAACCCGCGGTCATGACACTCGCCAAGCTGGCGATGTCGGTAACGCCGCCCGACGCCTCGAAGTCAAATATTTTCTGGGTGACCAGCGCAGCCGCACCTCGCGCCCAGGAATTGTCCTCCCAGTCGGGCAGGAGGGGAGGCGCAGTCCGGAAAGTCCGGGCGGCGAGCGCTTCGCGCAGCGGTGTCAGGAAAGGATCGCCGAGGGAGACGGCTTCGCCGCCGGCGACGATGACTTCGGGGTCGGTGATATTGACGAGATTGGCAAGGGCGGTGCCGATGCCGCGGCCGGAATCGGCGACGAGGGCGAGGGCGACGGTATCGCCTGATGCGAGCGCAGCCGACAGTTCCGGTAGACCGAGTTTCTCGCGACCGGTCGCTTCCCGCCAGCGCCGGAGCATCGAGGCTTCGGAGTGATAGGCCATCAGACAGCCGCGTTTGCCGCATTCGCAGAGCCGGCCGTTCTCCTCGTAAAGCGTGTGGCCGAATTTGCCGGCAGCACCATTGGCACCGCGATAGAGCTTGCCGTCGATGACGAGGGCGCAGCTGATGCCGACGCCGACGGCGAGAACGGCCATGTTGCGATGCTGGCGGCCGAGCCCGAAGAGTTGCTGGGCGATGGCATAGGCATTGGTGTCGTCTTCCAACCAGACCGGCACATGGACGCGGCTGGCGACCAGCGAGGCGAGGGGGACATTGTCCCATTTGAATCGGTAGCTGCGCACGCAGGCCGTCTGTTCGTGGTTGATGACGCCCGGCATGGAGATGCCGATGCCGGCGAGCTTCGCGTTCGGCCGGCCGGCGAGCTTCACCAGTTCGGGAACGGTGCCCGCCAGCAGGTCTGCGACCCTATCGGGCTGGTGGCCGTCGAGGCTTACCCGCATGGCGGCGACGGGGTTGGTGGCAAGATCGGTTGCCACGCACTCTACCGAATCCACCATCAGCTTGAAGCCGACGGCAAGCGCGTGTTCGTAATTGATATCCACCGGGATCGGCCGGCGGCCGGTGAGGCCGGGCACGGTCTTCCCTTCGATGACGATGCCTTCCTCCAGAAGGTCGGCGACGACGAAGGTGACGGCGGCCGGGCTCAAGCCGATGACGGTGGCGATGTCGGCACGACTCCTCGGCCCCTCCCGCCGGAGGAGGTTGAGGATGAGGCGTCGGTTCATGGCTCTTGCCGTGGTCTGGTCGCCTTTCAGTTTCACGATGCATTCCTTAATTTTGTAAATTAATTATTGCGGGCCGGTTCGATCTATGCATAAGTTCGGCCGCGGATCAACTCAGCCAAGCGGATTATCGCAGGAATCGCGGAGCGGATCGCAGCATTGAATGCCTGGTCGGTCGTTTCATGGAGGAGGCGACGGTCGGGAGATGTCGATCGATCAACTGGGAGGAATTCAATGACGTTTTTGAAGCAATTTCCGTCGACCACCCGCAGACGCTTCCTCAAGGGCGCGGGGCTGGTTTCCGCCGCAGCGGTTAGCGGCAGCTTTCCGATCCCGGCGATCGCGCAGGCCCAGGAGGTCACGATGATCTCTGCCGAAAACAATGGCGCCGCACTCGACGCGCTGAAGGCGATCGCCGCGAGCTTCAGCAAGGAAGCCGGCGTCAACGTCGTCATCAACAATATGGACCACGAGGCCCACAAGACGGCCATTCGCAACTATCTCGTCGCCGGCGCGCCTGACGTCTGCTCCTGGTTTTCGGGCAACCGCATGCGCGCCTTCGTCAAGCGCGGCCTGTTTGACGACATCTCCGACCTTTTCGAGAAGGAGAAGTACAAGGACGTGCTGGGTGCTACGGCCGGCGCCGTCACCGACGGGGGCAAGCAATATGGCCTTCCCACCGGCGGCACCCTCTGGGGCATGTTCTACCGCAAGGACGTGTTCGAGCAGCATGGTCTCACCGTGCCGAAGACGGCCGAAGAGTTCATGGCCTATGGCGACAAGTGCAAGGCCGCGGGCATCACGCCGGTCGCGATCGGCACCAAGGAATTATGGCCGGCGGCCGGTTGGTTCGACCAGATGAACCTGCGCATCAACGGCCTCGACAAGCATATGGCGCTGATGAACGGTGAGATGAGCTATCTCGATCCCGCGCTGACGGCGGTTTTCGATCAGTGGGAGGCGATGATTTCGAAGGGGTTCTTCACGGAGAACCACACGTCTTTCGGCTGGCAGGAGGCCGCGGCGCTCCTGGCGCAGAAGAAGGCCGGGATGATGAACCTCGGCGCTTTCCTGCGCTCGGCCTTCACCGCCGAAGATCTGCCGCAGCTCTCCTATGCGACCTTCCCGGTGCTCGATGCCAAGGTCGGCCACTTCGAGGAATTCTCGGTCAATTCGATCCACATTCCCGCCAAGGCCAAGAACAAGCAGGGTGCACGCGAATTCCTCGCCTATTTCTACAAGCCGGAGAATCTGGCGGCCTACCTGGAGCCGGGCGGCAACGTGCCGCCGCGCAGCGATCTGCCGCCGAGCAAGGATCCGCTGGTCAATATCGCCGTCGAGACGATGAAGACGGTGCAAGGCACGTCGCAATATTACGACCGCGACAGCGACCCCGACATGGCGCAGGCGGGGCTCGTCGGCTTCCAGGAGTTCATGGCCAAGCCCGACCGGCGCAAGGCCATCCTCACGCGCCTCGAAGGCACGCGCAAGCGGATCTATAAGATCTGAGCCTGGAAGGCATTTTGACGCTTGCCCCTCACCCTAACCCTCCCCCGTAAGGACGGGGAGAGGGGACGTGCCATACGGGACGTTGGCGAGGGACGAAGAGGTTGCGGCACATCCCCTTCGCCCCGTTTACGGGGAGAAGGTGGCGGCAGCCGGATGAGGGGCAGCTTCACCGCTTGCTCTGTCGTAAATGAGGCTCCTGAAATGCTGACATTATGGCGCCGCCAGCGTTGGTGGCTTACCCCGACTTTGCTCATCGCGCCCGCGATCGTGCTGTTCTTCACGGTTATCCTGCTGTCGGCGGTCAGAAGTCTCTGGATCAGCCTGCACGACTGGGATGGCTTTGGCCCGATGGTCTGGATCGGCTTCGGCAATTACGTCGAACTCTACAACGATCCGCAATTCTACGTGTCGCTGAAGAACAACCTGATCTGGCTGGTGATGTTCATGGCGGCACCACCTCTCGGGCTCGCCATCGCGCTGCTGGTCAACCAGAAAATCCGCGGCATGCGCTTCCTGAAATCGCTGTTCTTCATTCCGCTGGTGCTCGCCTCGGTGACGGTCGGCGTGGTCTTCACCTGGGTCTATACGCCGGAGTTCGGGTTGCTCGCGCTGATCTTCAGGGCGTTCGGGGCGACGGCGCCAGCGGTTCTCTCCGACGAGCATTTCGTCACTTTCGCGATCGTGATTGCCGCGCTCTGGCCGCAGATCACCTTCTGCATGGTGCTCTATCTCGCCGGCCTCAACAATTTGAGCGAAGAGCTGATCGGGGCAGGGCGCGTCGATGGGGCGAGGGGCTGGAACATGTTGTGGCACATCGTGCTGCCGCAGCTGACTCAGGTTACCTTCATCGCCATTGCCGTTACCGTCGTCGGGGCGCTCAGGTCCTTCGACATGGTGTCGGTGATGACGAACGGCGGTCCTTTCGGTTCGTCCTCGGTTCTCGCCTACCAGATGTTCGAACAATCGATTTTCTCCTACCGCTTCGGTTACGGCGCGGCGATCGCCTCCGTGCTGTTCGTGATCATGGCCGCCTTCATCGTCTGGTACCTCAGCCGCATCATCCATACCGAAGAAAGGGGAGGCTGATGTATCCTCGTCCCATTCCCGATGGCGCCATCTGGCAGCGCCGCCTCTACGTGCTCGCCGTCGTCATCGTCCTGCTGCTCTGGCTCTGCCCACTGTTTGCGATCATCCTCACCTCCTTCCGCTCGACCGAGGATGTCATGGGCGGCAATCTGTGGGGATGGCCGACCGGGATCGGCGTCATCGACAATTATACTGATGTCTTCACGCAGACACCGATGGCCCGCTACTTCCTCAACAGCCTGACGATCACCATTCCCTCGGTGATCGGCGTGCTGGTGCTCTCCACGCTCGCCGGCTATGTGCTGTCGCGCTACCGCTTTCCCGGCAACATGCTGATCTTCGCGCTGTTCGTCGGCGGCAATTTCCTGCCGCACCAGATCATGATGATTCCGGTGCGCGACCTGATGGTCCGGCTCGACCTGATCGATACCACGGCATCGCTGATCATCTTCCATGTGGCCTTCCAGACGGGCTTTGCCACGCTGTTCATGCGCAATTTCATCGCAGCACTACCCGACGAGCTGTTCCAGGCGGCGCGCGCCGAGGGGGCGTCTCCCTTCCAGACGTTATGGCATGTGGCGATCCCGCTGGTGCGGCCGGCGCTGGCCGCACTCGCCATCCTGATCTTCACCTTCATCTGGAACGATTATTTTTGGGCCGTGGTGCTGACCGTCAGCGACTCCGTCAAGCCTGTGACTGCCGGCCTTGCCAATCTCCGCGGCGAGTGGGTCTCGGCCTGGAACCTGATTTCCGCCGGCACCATCGTCGTCGCCGTGCCGCCCGTTATCATGTTCTTCCTGATGCAGCGGCACTTCATCGCCGGTCTGACGATGGGCGCGGTGAAGGGATGAGCGATCTCGACAACGGGCCCTTGGAAGTTCCGATTTCAACAGCAGAGAGCCAGGACGCATGACCAGTCTCGAACTCCGACAAATCAACAAGAATTACGGCGCCTATCATGCGCTGCGCGGCATCGATCTTTCCGTAGCGCAGGGCGAGTTCATCGTCATGGTCGGCCCCTCCGGCTGCGGCAAGTCGACGCTTTTGAAAACGATCGCCGGCCTGGAGGAGATCTCCTCCGGCCAGATCCTGATCAACGGCCGCGACGTCAGCAAACAGGAGCCAGGGGACCGCGGCATCGCCATGGTCTTCCAATCCTACGCGCTCTATCCGCATATGACGGTGGCGGAGAACATGGGCTTCGGTTTGCGCATGGCCAAGCGCCCTAAGGCCGAGATTGAGGCCGCCGTGGCGCGCGCCGCCAAGATCCTGAGGATCACCGATCAGCTGGAAAAGCGGCCGAAGCAGCTTTCCGGCGGTCAGCGGCAACGCGTGGCGATCGGCCGGGCAATCACCCGTTCGCCCGATGTCTTCCTGTTCGACGAGCCACTGTCGAACCTCGATGCGGCGCTCAGAACCCAGATGCGTGTCGAGCTCAGCAGCCTTCACGCCGAACTCGGCGCCACCATGGTTTATGTCACCCACGACCAGGTGGAGGCCATGACCATGGCAAGCCGGATCGTCGTCTTGAACCAGGGTGTGATCGAGCAGGTCGGCTCGCCGCTCGAACTCTACCGCAACCCAGACAATCTCTTCGTCGCGGGCTTTCTCGGCGCGCCGCGGATGAATTTCCTCGGCGTTACCGTTGACGAGGTTTCCGGCCGCTATATTACGGTTTCGGCGCCGGGCCTCATGCCGGTGACGATCGAGCTGGCGGAGGCGACGGTGCTGGCGAAGGGCGCCAGCCTGACGCTCGGTGTAAGGCCGGAAAACATATCGGTGGTCGCCGACGGGGCGCAGGGCGGGGCGATCAACGGCCAGGTCCGGCTGGTCGAGCATCTCGGGCGCGAAACCATTCTCTACATCGATGCCGGCAATCTCAGGACCATCGCCTCGGAAAGCGGCACCGGCAACATCACGGTGCAGCTCAGCTACGTCGCGCCTTTTGCCGCCGACCAGAACGTGGCGCTGAAGCTCGACGCCAGCGAACTCTATCTCTTCTCGCCCGATGGCGGACGCACGATCAGCGCCCGCAAGACGATCCTCGACAGATAACAGGAAACATCACCGTGTCCGACAAGACCGCAAGCCTTTCCGTATGGAACCCCGTCAAGACCGACCGCTTCCTCGTCGGCGCCCCGCATTATCCCGAGCACGTCGATGAAAGCTACTGGGAGCGCGATGCCGAGCGCATGGCGAAGGCCGGCTTCAACGTGGTCAGAATGGCCGAATTCGCCTGGCATATTCTCGAGCCGAAGCTCGGCATCTTCGATTTCGACCTGTTCGACCGCGCCATCGCCATGCTCGGGCGCTACGGCATCGACACGATCATGTGCACGCCGACGGCAACGCCGCCGCGCTGGCTGACCGTGGCGCATCCAGAGATTCTACGAGTCGACGGCAAGGGGCGGCCGATGAGCCATGGCTCGCGGCAGCACTGCGACACGGCAAGCCCGGTGTTTCGCGAACACAGCCGGCGCATCACCAAAGCGATGGCCGAGCACTATCGCGACAATCCTTTTGTCGTCGGCTGGCAGACCGACAACGAGCTGAACACCAGCATGCCGGAAAGCTTTTCCAAGGCGACGCTCACCGAATTCCAGGCCTTCCTCGCTGGCAAATACGGCGAGATCAGCAAGCTCAACACGGCGTGGGGCGGTGATTTCTGGGCGACGGCCTATGACAGCTTCGACCAGGTGGTGCTGCCGATCGAGTTCGGCCCGACCTTCCCGAGCCCCGGCCATCTGCAGGATTATCATCGTTTCCTCGCCTTCTCGACGGCACGATTTCAGCACGACCAGGTGGAGATCCTGCGCGCCGTCAAATCCTCCTGGTTCGTCTTTCACAATCTCGGCGGTCTTAGGGATATCGACTTTCGCGGCCAGTTCACCACCGATCTCGATTTCATCGGCTACGACATCTACCCGATGCTCTACGACGAGTTCCAGCGGCTCGGAAACCACGCCAAGGTCCAGGCGCTGCATCTCGATATCTGCCGCGGTTTTTCCGGCAACTATATCGTTCCCGAGCAGCAATCGGGCTTCGGCAGCCAGCCGGGCTTCTGCACGCTGACGCCGGAGCCGGGCGAACTGCGCCGCATGGCACTTTCCTCGGTCGCCCATGGCGCTGACGGGTTGATGTTCTTCCGCTGGCGTCCCGCGCATTTCGGCGCCGAGATTTACTGGATGGGCATCATCGACCACGACGACGTCGCCCGCCATCGCTATGACGAGGCCAAGCGCTTCGCAACCGAGATGACCGCCCTGTCGCCCAAGATCCTCGGCACTTATGTGCGCATGGATGTCGGCATTGCCGGCTCCGACTTCGATAATCAGGAAGCCCACAAGACCTATCCGATCGGCCTGCCGAGCCCGCAGGACGATGCGATCCTGCTGCACCAATATTGCTACGACCGCGGCATTGCCTGTGGCTTCATTCATCCCGAGGACGATCTTTCCAAGCTGAAGCTGCTCTATGTCCCCCACTGGGTGATGTGGAAGGACGAATGGACCGAAAGGCTGAAATCCTTCGCCGAGCAGGGCGGCACCGTCATCATCGGCGCTCGCACCGGCACGCGCAACGAAGACAACCACGTCATCCGCGAGACCGCGCCCGGCACCTCGCTGTCGCAGCTCACAGGCGTGCGCGTCGAGGATTTCGGCCGCCTTGCCGCTCCAGGCGCCAACGGGCTCTTCGATGTGATGGAGCGTTCCGGCGGGCTTGTCATTCCTCCGAACAAGCCGGCGGAATCACATCGGCGCGAACGCCGCTTCAAGATCGGCAATCGCGAGCTGGCTGCCGGCTATTTTTATGAGAACCTCGCGATCGCAGGCGATGTCGAGGTGGTCGCGGCCTGGTCCAACCGCTATGCCGAGGGCCAGCCGATGGCGACGTCGCGCAAGCTCGGCAAGGGGCAGGTGGTCTATGTCGGCACCTATCTCACCCCGGATCTGACGGCAGCGCTTGCCGAACGGCTGTTTGCACCTGTCGGCATCGAGCCGCTGCTCGGCGACCTTCCCGAGGGCGTCGAGGTGACCATGCGGATGAACGAAGAGCGCCGGTTGCTGTTCATCCAGAACTACACCGACCAGCCGGCCGCCATCGGCGGCGTTCCCGCTGGCCGCGACCTTCTCGGTGACGAAAAGCCGGTTGCCGGCAGGCTCGATCTCGAAGGCTACGGCTGCGCGATCATCGAGCTCGCGGGGTGACGCGGCTTTCGCGTGCAAGGCAGGGCCGCAGACCGGCCTCTGCCTGATCAAGGCGGGTTCGTAAACGACCGATAGTTTTCAATACGGCGACACCGTTGTCCGTCGGGATGTCGACAAACTTGACTGCCGACGTGAAACGAATTCGGCACGCTCGAAGGCTCATCACAACATAGGGACTTCGAGGCGGCGGGTGATCGACCGTCATCTTGGAGCAATCGAGCAAAGGGTTCTGCGTCTGAAATTGATAAAAAAAGAGCATCTCCATACTCAAACAGAACGGAGATGCTCTTCGTAGTTTAGTGCGGAGCCATACTTGTCGGCTCCACACCGCTCGCAACTGATTTATCGGCTATTCCTCGGATGTCGCCGGCGCGGGGTTCTCCAGAGAGGTGCGGATTTGATCGATCTTCCCGTTTGCTTCGCCAACCCCCAAGATGGTTTTGGCTTCGTCCAAAACCGCCGGGCTGACTTCACCGGTTTTCGTCGCTGAAGCCAATGCGTCCTCCAGCGCCTGATCCCCCAACAGAGGGTCATCGGCTGCGGGCTCGATTCCATTGTCGAGTTCATACTGGGCATAAGTCACGGCATAGGCCGCAATGGCCGTCATGCGTGGGTCGGACGTATGCATCAACGCCTTGTAGTTTCGCTTCAAGGAGTTCAGGCCCGCAAGTTGCGCCGACAGGTTCTTTTCTTTGGTGCTGACTTTGGTCTCGTCTGCCTTGACGGACTTGGACTTGCTTTCCGCCTCGGTGGATTTGCCTTTCACACCTTGAGATTTGGAGTTGCCATGGGTTGAACCGCTATCCTGGCTGCTGCTGCCATGGTTGCCGCTGTTTCCGCCGCCGCCGCCGTGACCGCCGCCGCCATTGCCCCCACTGTTGCCGCCACCGTTTCCACCGCTCTTTGCCAGCGCGGTCATGTCGATCCCGGCAATCGTTGCCGGGCTTGCTGCAAGAGCCAGCGAGAGCACGGCCAAGGACGCTAAGGTTGCTATCCGCATTGTTTTCCTCCAAATCCGATCAAGCGCCGTGCAGATGCACCGCTTGCACAGATACGAGAGGTTAGACGGTGATCGCCGACCGCACATCGGACCGAGGTCCGATGTCGGTCACGTCTATGGTCCTAGATGGCGTGGAATACTTAACGAATCCCTTTTTCATCCCCGCGCGGCGGCGAACACCTCTCGGCGCAGGGCACTTTCGCCCAAAGAGAATCACGCCAGGCGCAAATCGAGAAGCGGGTGCAGCTTCTTGAGATTCGGGAGGGACTTCGCTTGCCAAGGATATTGATTGGTGCCTTTGACTATGAGCAGGAGGTCGCCCATTTTTCTGGCTTCAATTGTCAACTTGGCCAGGAGATTTATGCCAGAGGAATTGAGGAATTCGAGGCCTGTGAGGTTGAACGTCACCTGTTTGTGCCCCTCATGGAGCAGGCCTGATACCAATGAGTAAATGGGCGCATAGGCGTCCGGTCCTGCCAGCCGGAATACGCCATCGAAATACACCTCGTTTTTCTCAGCCCATACACGGAAGTTTTCGTCGCTGATTTCCATTCTTCGCTCACAGATTGGAGGAGGGCGGCATCGCCACAGCTGCAGTCGTCGTCAGTATGATACGCTGGTCGTAGTTCTCTTCGAATGCCCATGCCATTTTTGCATCGTAATCGCTCAGAAGGGTGAGCAACCCCAATCCCGAACCGCTTTCTGCCGATATGGCATTGGTTTCGATTTGCTCAAGAAGAAGTTCCCCGGGGTCCCTCGATTGGAGGCGATGCAGCAGTTGCTGAAAGCGAGATGACGTCACGCCATCGATCGCGTTCTTCACCCTTATTAAAAAAGTACCGTCGAATATGCCGGCTTCAATCAGGATCTCCCCAGGCTGTCGAAACTTAACGGCATTTTCGATCAACTCATTGCTGAGATATCCGATGTCATGATGCGCCTGCACATAGTCTTTTCTTGAACGGGAATACCGCAGAGCCATGACCTCCGCGATAAAGTCCGAAGTCATTCCTGAGTGCTTCCATCCAAGCTGAAGCGGTCCGTCGCTTAACGTGAGGCGGGTGCTTGAATCCAGACTTATGCCCGCCAGAGATTCGATACCATATACCGTTGGCGTCATGTCTCACCTATGCCGCACTGCGAGAAGCGTGATGTCGTCGTAGATCTTCTGAGATCCAATGAAGAGCATCAGTGTCGTTACAATTCCGGAAACGATTTTCTCAGCGCTCTGATCCTTCAAGCGAAGTGCTTCGCGGCACAGACGTTCGATGCCGAATAGTTCTCCCGCGTCGTTTTCGGCTTCTGTTACGCCGTCCGTATGCAAGAGTATGAGGTCCCCTTTATCGAAGGCTATTTCACGGGTTTTAATGAAGGCAGAAATGTCGGCTTCCAACCCGATCGGTATGCCGAGATCCATCGTATCTATGCGCTCGACTTCGCCGTTCGCCCGCACGACAACAACTTCCTCGTGTTGTCCCGACAGGATCATCTCTTTTCCGTCGTAATCAAGAAACGCCAGGGTGAGATGCTTGTCGATTTTAGTCCTCACGATATTTTTAAACAGGGCGCTGTTCAGGTCCGTGAGAAATTTGACTGCATCGGTGTTTCCGGCTTCCTGCAGGGCGCGGGCGACGGACTGAACCATCAACATCAACACGCCGCTTTCGAGCCCGTGTCCGGTGACGTCGCCGATGCCAATCTTCAATCGGCTTCCGTTCTTCAATACGTCGTAATAGTCGCCACCGACTTCTTCCGCCGGTCTCATATAGGCTGCGATCTCGAGGGCCTGAAATTCTTCAAGCTCCTGATGCAGCGGAAGAACCATGAGCTGGATTCTCTCGGCGACGGCCAGCTCTGTTCCGAGACGTCGATTTTCACGCTGGAGCTGTGCGTTCAGTGTCGAAATCTCTTCCTTTGCATCTTCGATTTGAGCGGTTCGCTCTTCGACGAGCTGCTCGAGATTTTCGGTGTGATAGCTGATCTCTTCGGCCATGCGATTGAAGGCTTCACCGGCCTCACCGACTTCGTCCCTGCTTGTGATGGCCACTCTGACGGAATAATCCTTCGCCTGAATCCGTTTGGCGGCCCCTGCCAGGGCGCTGATTCCGCTGGTTATTCGTTTCGAGGCCGCAAAGACCGCGATCGTCACGATCAGCAGGGACATCAGGATCGCCAGAATTTGGTAGAGCACGATCCGGTTCGTCGCTTCGGAAATCTTGGCCTGGGCCGCATAGAGCGAGGCATCGATTTCTCGCTCGGGCACAACGACCCCCAGCAACATCGACTCTTGCCGAACCGGGCCACTGACCCAGAGATTGGTCGCCGGCAGTTTCTTGACGATAGCGATATAGGGGACCTCGTTGCCGTCCTGCTGCAACAACAAATGTTGGATGCCCTGTTCGCGGTCGAGGGCCAGTTTTGCTATCGCAGGCTGGGAGCTTCCCTTCAGGGAGCGCTCCAGGCCGGTCAAGGCGCCGGCTCCGCTCGGATCGCTCGCAGAACGCAGACCGAGGGTTTTTTCTCCTGTGCTGTTGATCGCCACAACGTTTCCGTCGGACATTGCGAGAAATCCAAAGCCGGACTGGGCCACTTTCACATTCTCAACAATCTGCGCGAGCTGGTCGAGGGTGATATCGGCGCCGGCCGTCCCGGCGACATCCTTCCGGTCGGCTGTCCACAATGGATGAAAGAAACTGACGATCAGCTTTCCGGTAATGGCATCGGTATATGGAGCGGTCTGCGTGATATCGTCCGCGACCGGCCGCGTTTTCGCGTCCTTGGCCCAGCTCTGCCAGGACTCGTAAAGCCCGGGGAAAAAGAAGTCCCAGAAATCGGCTTCGTTGTGCCCCGAATAAAGGCGATCGAAGGTCTGAGCCTGGTCGGTGTAAGGCGCCGTCCTGAAGATTGGCCGTTCTTTCGGTCCGATGTAGTACATCTGCAGCTTGGAAGCGCCGTGCTGCAGCAGGCTCGGCGCAACGATGTCAAGAACCGCGCTCGTCTCTAGATCGCGCTGAATGTCGGGTTTCGGCCGATGGTCAGGTCCGAGCAAGTAACCCCAGACGCTCACAACCGAAGCGGAGCCGGGCAGGTTCTGAGACCATTTTCCCTTCTCATCGTAAACAAGGCTGACGCTGCCAGGCGATGTGCGGGCGATTGCCGCGCCGACGTCCGAATTGCGGGCGGGATCATCGATCTGCGCCTGGAGCACGCCTGCCAGCGTACTGACGTCGCTATGAACCTGCCGCAGGAGCAAACTCACCTGGGCTGCGGTGGAATCGGCATAGGTGCGGATGTATTCCTGGCTTGCTGCTTCGAGACCCTGTCCGACTTCGAGGGTGGCGTCGCGCGACAGCCTCTGAACATTCCAAAGCGCTAGGCCGCCGCTGACCAGCAAGTCGAAAAGGACGGCGCCACCGACGACTAGGATGAACTTCGCCCGAAATGAGCCCAGTCGTGCCGGTCTCTTCGATGATGATCTCCCGTCCATCACAGCGGCTTTCGGCCGGAAGCGGCCCAGATCGGCCAGCCTGCGTAACCCTTGGGGTGAAGAGCAGCAAAGATATGATCTCTGAATCCTTGCCGGAACCTGCGAATGAAATCTGATGAGTCCCCCCGCCGGACGGCCATCTCGCCAGCATAGACATTCTCCCAAGCTTCGATGATGTCTGCGAAGTCTTGGGGATCCCCGTCAAGGTTCGTGACCATAAAGCAATCGACCTTGATGCTATCGAACCCGGCGTCAGCAAGAAGATGGCGGCTTTTCGGCCCCATCTCGACATCCATGTCGAAGTGCTTGAACAGTTTGGCGACCTCCTCATAAGTCCATTTTATGGATTCAGCATGTGGCTCGCCCAGACAATGCGAATTTTTTTCATTGGTGATGTAGACGCGGCCACCAGGTTTACAGATGCGGTAAAGCTCCCTGAGCAGCGTCTCGGGACGGTTGAAAATCTGCAGTGAATGTCGGCAGGTGACAAAGTCGAATTGATTGTCTCGCAGCAGCATTTGCGACGCGTCACCATAGGTGTATTCGATTCCCTGCAGATCGAAGTCGGCAGCGACCCTGCGTGCATACTCGAGGCTGCGCACGGAGTGATCCAACGCGACAAGTCGTGCCGGTTTAAATTCTCGTTGAACCAACGCCGCGAAGTCCCCAATTCCGCAACAGATATCCGCGATGACAAGACCGCTGCGCAAACCGTGGCGAGGCAACAGTTCGCGTTCGTGCTGCCATGTCATCTTCGTCTGGGTGCGCAGAATGGGAATGAAGCTCTCATCCTCGACAAAGCTCTGGCCGGGATAAAACGCCGAATCGTAGACTTCAACCGACAGGTTTGGTTGTGCTGCCGCCAAGGTCTGGAACAACGAGGTCGACCATGCCACCACGCTCGACGTAACGATGACGATCTTCCGTTCAGGCATGGTCCGGCAGCTTTCCGTGAGCACCTCGGAAAGGGCTGCGAAGGCCGTCATGTTGATATGCGTCAGGCGTTTGACATTGAGATAAACGACGCCGCTGTAATTTTCCAAACTTTGCCGCACGAGTTCGAGAGCATCGGCAATCTCGTCGGAGCTTTCAGGCCGCATCTTGCCGGACAACAACAGCTCCTGATTTGTCGGATCAAAATGAACGGTGAAGGGGCGGGCAAGCAGGGTCATCGGAAATCCTCGGCCGAGGGGAAATCCGCGATGATTTGCATCCTGCGGGCGCCGTCTTGCTCAATTCGGATAGCGGCGCGGAATATGGTTGCCAGATCTCTGAGCAAAATCGTCCCGCCGGACTTCAGGTCAGACCCGGCGCCCGGTAGAGACTGGCGTTCACTTGATTTCATACTCGTACTCTCGCGGTCCTCGCGGGCAAAGGCAATTCTCAGCCGGTTGAACGTCGCGCCCCGATAGAGGCTGAAACTTATCCTTCCCGGCTCACCCGTCGAGCGAAAGGCTAGTTCAACGAGCTCGTTGGCTGCGACGGAAAGAAAATTCGAATATCGAGCGGGATCGCTGTGACCTTGGCCGAGAATGTCTGAGAGATATTCGGTAATCCTGTCGCAAAACTGCCACTGAGATTTGAACGTCGCAACGTTCAATTCCAGCGATACCATCGGCGCCAATGCATGGTCATCGAAGCCAGATGCTTCCTCTTCCAATACAGCCTCCATCAGTTGTCTGGAGCGTCAGATGCCCTCAAAAATCACTCGTTCTTTATACCAGAACGTGGCTCACGGATGTTTCAGCCCGGTTGATGAACTCGCCGATCGCCTCGACCGGAAGCGGCCTGCTCACCAGATAGCCCTGAAGCCTGTCGCAGCCCACACTGCCCAACCATTCCGCCTGAGCCGGAGTCTCGACCCCTTCGGCCGTCACCTGCATGTCAAGACCATGTGCGAGGTTGACGATACAGCGGACGATCGTCTGGCTTTTCGGATCGCTTTCCAGATCGGTGATAAAGTATTTGTCGATTTTGATCGTGTCGAAAGGGAATGTCTTCAGATAACTCAGGGAGGAATATTCGGTCCCGAAATCATCAAGCGAGATTCGTATGCCCAGCACGTTGAGAGTGTTCAACGTATCGATATTGTTGACGGTCCGCTCAAGGAGCACGCTTTCGGTTATTTCAAGCTCCAGACGGTCGGGCGGTAGCCCGACCAGGTCCAGCGTCTGGGACACCCGATCCGTGAGGCCGCTCGTCAAGAATTCAGCCGCGGACAAATTGACAGCGACGATATAGTTCTGCGGCCACTTCATTGCCTCGCGACATGCCTGCTCCAAGACCCAGGCACCTATTTCCGGCATCATTCCATCGGCCTCGGCCATCGGAATGAATGCCGTTGGTGGGATTATTCCAAGGAGAGGGTGGTGCCATCTGAGCAATGCTTCGAAGCCGACAATGCTGCCGCCCTCGGCAATGGGTTGGTACTCTACAGAGAATTGTTGTTGGACCAGAGCCATGCGAAGGCTGCGGCGCAGCAGTTCGCGTTGTTCCAGCAACTCAAGCATTGAGGGATCAAAGGGTCTCGCGCGACCGCGCCCGTCCTTCTTCGCGGCGTAGAGTGCGACGTCGGACGCCTTCATCAGCTGCTCCGGACTTGTACCGTCCGGTGGAGCAGCTGATATGCCGATGCTGGCACCGACAAATAGCGCGATGCCATCTATCGTGAAGGGCTTTTTGAATGCATCAACCAAAGCTTCTGCTAGCTGGTGTCCTTTGGCGGGATGTCCCGGGCCTCTTGATATGACGGTGAATTCGTCACCCGCCAGTCGATAGGCTCTGTCGTCCTCGGTAAGGCACTCTTGAATGCGGCCTGCAGCGAGCTGAAGAAGCTTGTCGCCGGCCGGATGCCCAAGCGTGTCGTTAACGGGTTTGAAATCGTCAAGATCGAGTTGCATCAGGGACAAAGTCTCGTTCGAACCGGCGGTCTCCTGTAGCAATATAGTGAGGTCCTCACTGAACTGGCGTCGGTTCGGCAGTCCAGTGAGTGGATCGTGGGTGGCCAGGTGCAAAAGGGTTGCGCGTTCATCGTCGACAGATTCCTCGGACCGAACTACGGCAAACAGATCTCCGATCCGATAGATCGTCAGTCCGTGCGACGCTGGCGTGCCAAGATTACCCGATATTCGCAAAGGCTGAGCGCTGTCGCCCAATGAACGGAGGGCGAGCGTAATCGCCGATTTGTCCAATTCTGGAAAATGCTGCCAAAACGACACTGCTGGTTTGACAGAAGCAGGCAGCTCATTGCCCAGCAAATTCTCGACGGGATTGAAATCGCGGTCAAAGAACAAAAGCCGGTCGATCGAGCTCGAAGCTTTTGACTGTGTTTGTCCGAGCGCCGAGGGGGCCGCATGAATTTTCCGCATGTCCAGGCCCTCCCTAGTCGCATGTAAAACCAGATAATGTAGCAAATCAGATCCCGCACAACCTGTGCACGCCAAGATTTACATTAGGTATTTCTGATTAACAATCCCCAACCTCTGCCCAACTCGCACACGGATGGGCTTATGCCATGTCTTTATTACCGCGACCCATTTGCATCCATCGTCTCGGCGGCGACCCTCTCGACAAACTGAGGGCAGGGGATCTCACGCTCCCGATCCGCACTCTGTCATGAACCAGTCGATGAAGCGGCGCACCGGCTTTTTCGCCCAGCTGTTCGATATGACGTAATAGCCCTGGTTCTCAGCCGTCGCGATGTCGGAAAGCACCAGCAGATCGCCGCGCTCGATCTCCCGGCGGAACACCTCGACTGGGCAGAGCGCCACACCATGCCCGGCGATCACGGCCGTCGCAAGCATGTTGAAATCCTGGAATATCGGGCCTCGAAGCGGCTCCGGCGCTTTCTGGCCGGCCTTGCGGAACCATTCCTTCCAGCCGTCGATGGATTCGTCGTGCAGCAGATCGGTGCCGCCGAGCGAGACGTCGCCGATCGTCCAGTTGCGTTTGGTAATGTAGTGGCGGCTGGCGACAGGCTGGTTGCGGCGGGAGAAGAGCAGGCGGCTTTCCCTGCCGCCGCTCAGATCCTCGCCCATGGTGATGAGCACGTCGAGGCTCTCGTCGTCGAAGCGTTCTTCGGCGCGGGCATAGACGATCCTGACGTCGAGATCGGGGTTGCTTTCCTGGAACGAGGGCAGGGCAGGGACGAGCCAGCGCGATGCGATCGAGGGAATGCAGCCGACGGTGATGGCGCGCATGTCGTGATCGCGTCGCATGTTGCCGGTCGCATGCGCAATCGCCGCCAGCGATCCGGAGATGGCCCGGTAATATTCGCTGCCGGCTGCGGTCAACGCAACGCCGCGGCCCGATTTCTGCAGCAGCTTGCGGCCGAGCCAGTTTTCCAGATGCTTGATTTGATGGCTGATCGCCGCATGGGTGACGTGCAGCTCGTCGCCCGCTTTCGAAAGGCTCATCAGGCGGGCCGTGGCTTCGAAAGCGCGCAAGGCATTCAGCGGCGGCAACTGCATGTGTAAAATTTCCTAACAGATGACGCAGGAATCATCATTTGAAAACGCCGGCCATTTCAATAGCTAATTGTGGTGGGCGATGAAAATGAATCATCGCTACATCTTCAATAATTTGTCAGGAGAATCGGCGATGTTCGTCAGAAATCTGAAGGAGGTGGAACTCACCGAGCGTTTCGTCGACTGGGGCAACGGCACGAGCCACCGCCTGCTGACCAAAGACGACGGCATGGGCTTTACCGTGTGCCATACCGTCGTTCGCGCCAATAGCGAGGCCCTGCTTCAGTACCGCAATCATCTGGAGGCCTGCTATTGCATCAAGGGCGAGGGCGAAGTGGAGGATATGGACGGCAACGTCTTTCCGATCCGGGCCGGCGATATCTACGTGCTCGACAAGCACGACCGCCATTATCTGCGCGGCGGCAAGGATCAGGACCTTATTCTCGTCAGCATCTTCAATCCGCCGCTGGCGGGAACCGAACGGCACGACCTGCACAACAAGAGCGGGTCCGAATATTGAGCGATCCCGTCGTCGACGTGGCGAGGTGAACAGAGCCCGGCAAATGGCGGGCTCTGCTTCCGGCGCGAACGGTAAGGCGTCCGCTGCCTATTCGTGGCGACATAAGCGCTGCGTTGCCTTATTGCTGCGGCGGCTGCTGCCCCTGCTGCTGTTGTTGCTGGCCCGGGGGCGGCGTGCCGATCTTTTCCAGAACCTTCTTGGCCAGAGCCGGGTCACTCTGCGCGGCCGTCAGGATCGACGAGTATTCCTCGACGGAGATATCGGGAGAAGCCTGGACGGTATCGACCATCTGCTTCTTGGCTTCTTCCTGCAACTGCTGCTTGGCGGCCTCGTCCTTCGTCGCGCCGATCTTGGCGGAATATTCCTGTCTCACCTTGTCGACCTGCAGATAGGCAACGGCGAAGGCCTCGATTTTCTGATCGCTGACGGGAGCGGTCGCACCGCTGCCGCCGGGCTGTCCCTGCGGTTGCGCCTGCGCCGGCTGCTGTTGCGCCTGGGCCATGTCGACAGCGGATGCCGGGCTGAAAGCAAGCAGACTGAAGACTGCCGCGCTCAATGTTGCGACAGATGTGTAACGAGTGATCATATTCATTCCTCTTCAAGTGCATGATTTGGTTGGCAGCAGGACCGCCTCGGTCAATCGCTCAGCCCTCAAAGGCAGGGCGAGGTCGTGACGATGGAACCTTTAAGAGGGCACGGTGCGGCGATAAGGGGGCGATTTGCTGACGATTGAGCGGCAGCTTTGTGACAGTCGGCTCGTTGGCACGCGTGGAAAATTCCAGTCATTGTCGGACTCTGCGGCCCGGATCTTCGGCGGTGTTCATCGCTTATCTGGATCAGAAATGCCGGCAGGAACGTGGCGACGACTGCCTCGGCGTGGCGGTAAATCTCCTGATTCGTCAGAACGGCCTTTCCCGGCCTCGTCTTCGTAACGCTAAGCAGCCTCGACCGGCCCGAACTGATCGAGCCGGGGTGGAGATGTTCACCCGGCGCCGGCTGGCCTGGGCAAGGCCGCTCGATCTTCCGCAGTTCGAAGGCATGCCCGGTTGAGCCGCGATGCCCTAAAGCGCGTCCCAATCTTTCAGCGTTTTCTCTTGCGCTTTAGGTCTTTGTTTCCACGCATATCGTTATCGCAAAACGGCTGCACACTTTTGCGTGACATGCTTTTAGCAATTTTTCTTGAAGAAAAGTTCGATCCGGTGTCGGATCGGCCAAGCCCCACCCGTCCTAGGTTCGTCCATTCAGTCCATTCAAAAGGATCATGACCATGCCGAGTACCATACGCCTGCACCGCGTTCTGGCGACCAGCCCGGAGAAAGTCTATCGCGCATTCCTGGAGGCGGACGCGCTTGCCAAGTGGCTTCCGCCGAACGGCTTCCTCTGCACCGTGCATCATTCGGAGCCGGTTGTCGGCGGCACGTTCAGAATGTCCTTCCGCAACTTCACGACGGGCAATAGCCACGCCTTCGGCGGCGAATATCTCGAGCTCGTCCCGGGCGAACGCCTGCGCTACACCGATAGGTTCGACGACCCCAACCTGCCTGGCGAAATGGAAGTCACCGTGACGCTGAAGAAGGTTTCGGTCGGCACTGAGGTGGATATCGTGCAGGCAGGTGTGCCTGACGTCATTCCGCCCGAGGCTTGTTATCTCGGCTGGCAGGAGTCGCTTCGAAACCTCGCGAGAATCGTCGAACCCGACATGCAGGAATAGCAAAAGATCGCGCCGGATTGAGTCGATCCGGCTGAGATCATCTGATGGCGCGTTTGGCGAGAGCGTGCCGGGCGGCCGTGGCGCCCCAGTCGTCGGAAAGGTCCTGCCCTTCGATTTCGGCTTCGGCGATCGGGGTCGCGCGGATCAGCGGTACGGAGCCGAAAGGCAGGCCATCGATCCGGCCTGCGTCGCGGCTCAGCATGATGCGGGACATCGGGAGATAATCCTCGGTCAGTCGGCAGAACAGGATGGCGCCGTGCTTCTCGACATCGCGGGCGACGCGATGACCGTCTGCCACGAGGTCTCCGATGTTGATCAACAGGTTCGCCCAGTTTTCGATCCCCGCCGTATCCAGTCTCGCAGCGTCGAATTCCATGAAAAGCTCGCATTCGACGCCGTTCTCCGGCTCGGATATGCCGGCCCAGGGGGTCGACAGCCCGTCAGTGGCAAGTGTCAGTCTTCCCGGCGTGTGGATGGCGAGGATGCGGCGATGCGGGCCGAACCATTTTGTCTGGGCGTGAATATTGGCCGTTCCGCGCTCGACGGCGAAGTCCTCCTGCAGTGTGCCGCGGCTCTGCCAGAAGGCGCGCCGCGCAGCCGCAGCAATCTCGTAGATCGGGTCGTCGGGGCCGCGCGGTACGATCGTCTGGTCATAACTGGTTTCGAGCGCGATCTTCGCCTGCATGAACGGAAATTTCGGCTTCTTCCAGCGGATCACCATCTTGTTGAAACGTGGCCCCTCTGAGGCAGCGAGCTTTTCGACGACATCCGCGATGCTGTCGAGCGGATGCCTGGAATCCTCCGGGACATGCTTTCCCTCGGCATCGAGGTAGCCGCCCGTCCGGGAGGAACGCCCCGCCTGCATCGTGGTGGCGGTCCATTCGCCGCTGACCGCGCCTGCCGGCGCCTTGCCGAGAGCCGGGGCAAGTTCCCGGATCGCATCGTCAATCGAATAGGATGCCACGTCGCCCCTCCGCCTTCGCCCGAAGATCGTATCCCGCGGCCGCTCGGCCGCGACCAGAAGCTAGCGCGGCGGCGTCTCCATTCAATAGCGGCTGGAGCAGGGGGCTTTCCTGGGAGGTGAAACGCACCGGCGATTATTTGCTTCCGTCATTCGGCCGCGCTTTGGCGCTGTCGTTGGTCGTCGACGAGGCAGTTTTTCCGTCCGGTTGCTGCCCGAAATATGTACCGCCGAGATGGCCCCCGGCGCTGGTGTTCTTGACCTGCTGTTCGGCGCGTTTCCGAAGTTCACGAACGTTGGTCTTGCTCATTTTTCGGCTCCATGGTTGAGGTGGACCTCTGATCAACCGATGGCGGACGACACTGTTCCATATTTTCTGCTGGAACCCTTCGTCCTTCGGATGGTTTATCCGCCATGAGATTCCTGGCCATCATCATAGCGGGCCTGGCGCTCGTGGCACCTGCAGCGCACGCCTTCGCGCTCCTGAACAAGATCGGGATGGCGAAGGCGGACTATTTTATCGCGCAGCAGGCCTATGCCGGATGGTGGATCGTCGGTCTGCTCCTGCCGCTGGCGCTCGTGGCCAATATCGGCAACGCCGTGACCCTCAGGGCTGATGGAAGCGCAATGATGTTGTCGGTTGCGGCAGCCGCGCTGATCGCGCTCAATCTCGTCATCTTCATGATCTTCACCCAGCCGGCGAATGCGGCGACGGAGAACTGGACCGTGCAGCCGGAAAATTGGGAAAGCCTTCGCACCCAATGGGAATATTCGCACGCGGTCAATGCCGTGGTCACTTTGCTTGCTTTCTGCTGCGCCACGCTTGCCTCGCTACGATAAAGCGCGCTTCGCGCGAAAGTATTGCCGCGGGAACACTTGCTGGTCTTTTCGGTTTTCCCTGTTCCAACCAAGGAGGAACCACGATGGGCATGACGACACCGAAAGACGGCGCCCCCGGCACGACCGATCAGTCACCCCGCTGGGAAGGGCCGAAGGCAAATAAGCCCCGCGGCTACATGAAGGCCAAGGACGATCCGGATCGCGACCGCGATGCGTATGGCGAAAACAATCGCGACCCCGAGACGAGAGATCTCGGCGACGCGCTGAAGCAGAAGGGCGATTGACATGGGCAATCCGAAAAAAGATGCCACCGGCCAGTTCGCCAAGTCGCGGGCTGACCGGAAGAGCAGCGGCGTCGCCAGCGCCAAGCCGACCGTCATTACCGGCTCCGAGGATGCGACGGTGAACAAGAACCCGCCTGGCAAGAACAAGCCCGAAAAGGATTGGGACATCAATTATGACCCCGCCGACATGAACGAGGGCCGCTCGCGTTAGGCAGCTGTTTTTGGGAAGGCGCTCCGACGGGGGCGCCCACCTCTTCCTTCCAGGCCCCGAGCGCCTCAGCAAGGATGGGCTCTCTTAAAAATAGGCCGGATGGTCGATGTCGGCGAGCAGGCCGGGTTCCTGCGGCTGCCAGCCGAGCAGCGCGCGGGTGTGCTCGCTAGAGGTTGGGATGTCGAAGCCGGCGAACATGGCGAACCAGCCGAAATGCTCGGCCGCTTCTTCCCGTGAGAGCGACACGGCGGGCACATCGAGCCGCCGGCCGATGACCTCGGCGATCTGCCTGAAGGGAACTCCCTCTTCCGCGACTGCTAGGAACGGGCCGCCGGCGGCGCCGCGCTCCAGCGCCAGCCGATAGACACGAGCGGCATCGAGCCTGTGCACGGCCGGCCAGCGGTTCTGGCCTTCGCCGATATAGGCAGAGACGCCCTTCTGCCGGGCCAAATCGATGAGGATCGGCACGAAGCCGTGGTCCCCATGGCCATGCACCGAGGGCGGGAGCCGGACGGTGGATGCCCGCACGCCACGCGCGACAAGCGATACCGCGGTGATTTCGGAGGCGCGAGGGTAGGTCTCAGATGTCGGCATAGGCGGATCCTTCTCGGTGCCGACGCGGCCGGGGGCAAAGCCGAGGCCGGCTGTGACCAGCAGCGGATGATCGGAGCCTTGGAGGGCTTCGCCGAGTGCCTCGATGGCGCGCCGGTCGGCGGCGCAGTTCTCTGCGAATTTCGAGAAATCATGGTTGAATGCCGTATGGATCACGGCGTCTGCCTCAGCCGCACCGCTTTTCAGACTTCCCAGATCGTCGAGCGTGCCGTGATGGACTTCGGCGCCGGCAGCGGCCAGTTGATCCGCTCCCTTGTCCGAGCGGGTGAGGCCGAGCACCTGATGGCCAGCGGCGATCAATTCATTGACGACAGCCGAGCCGACCCAGCCGGTGGCCCCAGTGACGAATACGCGCATGTGATATCTCCAGTTTTTGCCGGAGACAGATATCGGCTCTGTCGATATCATGGTAAAGTAGTGACATTATCATGGTATAAAGGCTAACAGGATGGGCGAGTTCGTCACCTCGGATAACCGGCTCGGTACCTATTTGAAGGACCGTCGCGTGCGGCTCGATCCCGCCGCCTTCGGCTTCGCGCAGGAGAGACGGCGCACGCCCGGCTTGCGCCGCGAGGAGGTGGCGAGCCGCGCCAATATCAGCCCGACCTGGTACACTTGGCTGGAGCAGGGCCGTGGCGGCGCGGCGTCTGCCGATGTGCTCGACCGGATCTCTCGCGCGCTGATGCTGACTGATGTCGAGCGCGAGCATCTTTTTCTGCTCGGTCTTGGACGCCCGCCCGAGGTGCGCTACCGCAGGCAAGAGGGGGTGACGCCGCGGCTGCAGGGCGTGCTCGATGTGCTGGACCCGAGCCCGGCGTTGATCCGCACCGCGATTTGGGACGTCGTCGCCTGGAACCGGGCGGCAACCGTGCTTCTGACCGATTACGGCGCGCTGCCGCCCGAGGAGCGCAACGTACTGCGCTTCATCTTCCTCGATCCGCGTGTGCGTGCCGCCCAGTACGACTGGGAAAGTGTGGCCCGTTTCGTGGTCGCGGCCTTCCGCGTGGACGCGGCCCGCGCGGGTGCTGCGGCCGAGGTCGAGCCTCTCGTCGACGAACTCTGCCGCAAAAGCCCGGAATTCCTGGCGATGTGGAGGGATAACGACGTGCGCACCCACGGCGAGGGCGCCAAACACATCCGCCACCCCATCCTTGGTCCACTCGCTTTCGAATATTCCGCCTTCCAGGTGGATGGCCGGCCGGATCTCAGCATGGTGGTGTACAACCCGGCGACGGCGGAGGATGCGGCGAAGATCAGGGGGTTGGTGGGCTGAGGCGAGTGCGGTTGCTTGAAGGAACCTCGGCAGCGCTTCTATTAATTGTTGCCGATCCGGGAACTCACCGCTGTCCCGGTCGTAAGTGTGGCGGACCGTGCGGAACATTTATGGCGAAGGCGAGCCCGGAGGGAGACCGAAGGGCACCTTCCGACCATCAACGACCGTTGATCGGCGATTTCGGGGCGAGAACGTTTCAAGCATATAGGAGGACATCATGGAAGACAGAGAGCAGCGGTCGGACAAGATGGCCGGGACGCCAGACAGACACCCGGGCCGTGAGCCGCCGATCCGAGAATCGAGCGAGCAGCAAGGCATGGCGCCTAGCGTCTTTGACAAGGACCGCGTCATGCCCATCGGCAAGCCGGGCGTCAGAGTCAAAGGCGACAAGAAGGGGTGATTGGTTTGCCTGATGCCGGTAAACCCGCACGCAGCGGGATGATGATTTTCGTGCTCGTCATTTTCGTCGTCGCCATTCTCCTGGCGCTCGGATATCTGCTGTTTGCCCATCCCGGCGAGGCGCCGTCGAACGCGCCGGCCGTCCAGTCTGCTCCGACCCAGTAGCGGGTTATGTGCGTCCGTCTCGGAGGTGACCGGCCGCCGACATGTCTCACAAGCGCCGGTAGCCTTCAGCTTCGGCGCCTTGAGAGGAGGCTGTCTTCAGCTTTGACGTCGCTAAGGTTAGAGCCAGGGCGAAGCCCCCCGAACGTGACAAAGCTGTGAAATGCTAAATTACTACCTTTGCTAGAAAATTTGTTGACCGAGCCGATCTCAGCTGCTTTCCTCCCGATAGACCAAGGCGAATGGATCTTGAAGGAGATATCCATGACAGTGATAAAACCTGTAGCGGTCGATGATGTCAGCAGCGCTTCCGAGAATGACGTGATCTCGGGCAATCTGCTGGATAATGATCTGGCCGGCGGCTCCGGCAACATGTTCCTCAACTTCTTCGATGGCGAGCGAGTTCTTGCCAAGACGGCCGGGCAGGTCACCGATATCGAGGGCGAACACGGCACGTTCCACATCAAGGCCGATGGCTCCTACACCTATACGCTGAACGAGGCCGCCGAGGTGGGCTTCGTTGACGGAATAACGCTGACGGAGACGATCGGCTACAAGATTTCCGACGGCGCCGGCAATACCGATTTCGGCCATTTCAAGCTCGACATTCATGGGGTCACGAGCCCGCCTGTCGCGGTCGACGACGCCTTCTCCTTCCGCGAACGAAGCGAGATGGCCCGCAACGTGCTTGCCAATGATCACGCGGGAGAGGCGGGCACGCTCTTCCTGCGTTCGGTCGAGGGCACGAGCATTCCTGCCGGTCAGGGGCAAGGGCAGACGACCGACGTGGCGGGTGAATTCGGCATCTTCCATTTCGCAGGCGATGGAAGCTTCACCTACGATCTCAATCCGGCCGTGAAGGCTGGCCTCGATGATGGCGAGCATGTCACCGAGAAACTCCAATATTACAAGGTCTCCGACGGCGCCGGTCACGCAGATGCCGGCGTGATTACTCTGACCGTCGACGGCGTGACGGACGGGAAGTCGTTGAATACCCATCATGTCGAGGCCCAGGCGGAAGTGGTGCGCCCCTTCTTGGACCATTACGAACTCCAGGGGGTCGCGATCGATCCGCTAACCGGCAAGTATTACGTCAGTTCCGGCCATGGTTTCCCAGATGGTCCCATGGTGAGCATTTACGACAACGCCGCGGCATTTGAAGCCGACCATGCCAGCGGCGCCATCTCTTTTGGCGACTATGACAAGGGCGAATATGACATCGGCGGAACCTATTTTTCTGTCCGCGGCGGTGAAATCATCGGCCGAACCAACGAGGCGAGAGGCCAGGAGGATCCTTTCCCCGATCAGACCTATCTCGCAAAATGGGATGCCGCAGACGGATCGCTCGATCAGCGGGGCGATCCAATCCCGGGCCTTATCGGCGAGAATTGGGCGGGTACGTTCGACTGGGGTGGATTCACGGCCGTCAATACGATGCAGGATTCGACTGGCATTTATGTCGTCGGCCGCATCAATGATTCCACCTGGCAGGTCTCCAAAATCGATCCCGAAACGCTGAGCCCGATCGAATCCAAGACCTTCGCCGCCGGCGGGCTCGGCTACGGCTTTGCCGTCGACGGCACCTTCTTCTTCGGCGATTCCTCCAGCAGCGAGCATATCGGCACGGCCTTCGACTTCGAAACCGGGGTCAAGACAACGGTTGACGTCAACATTGCCATACCGGGAGACGACTTGATCACCAACGTGGTCTATGACTCAGCGGTAGATAATCTCTACATCACCAACACCGGGATCGACGAAATTTCCGTGGTGCACAATATCTCGGACGTCCTGTTCGTCTAGCGCATGATGCCGAAAATGCGCGATTTTCGGAAAGCACGCGTCTCCGGCTGCCCCGGCAGCAAGAGCGGCGGGCCGTGCGGAACAAGGATGGCGGCCGACGTCTTCAGCCGGCCGCGTGGACCGGTTTCGGCCGATGATTTGGAACCATGATCCCGCCGTACTGTTTAACTGGGAGGCGCCGAAGCGCCGATAACGGGATGCCGATTGCCGGCCAACCCGGTAATGACGATCGGCCTTTCGGTTCGCCTATGGAGGAACACGACATGCAGACGACCCGATCGAAAGAACTGGCGGACGAATACCTGCGGCTTGGCGGCAAACGGCTGGCGAAGATCGATGACAATATCGTTAAAATCCGCCACTGGGAGGATGACACGCCGGAGGCCGAGGCCTTCTGGCAGAAGCACATTGAGCCGCTGGATGATAAGCGCCGCGTAGAGGTCGAAACGCACCTTCCCACGATCAACGACAGGTGATCGCGAATCAACGACTGGTGATCGCGGCGACTTCCCGGAGCGCATGACATTGAAGCACGACAGCGCTGCGCATCTGAAAAGACGCGGCAGGCTGTCGTGCTTGGATATGTCGCGCCGCTGCGCTTACTGCAGCGTGCGCGTCTGGATCTGTTCGGCGGCGTGAGGCGCGGATGCGGGCAACGGGCTGCCTTCCAGTCCGGTCGCCACCACCGAGACACGGAACTTGCCGTCGAGGCTGCGGTCGAAGATCGCGCCGACGACGATATCGGCATCTTCCTGGACTTCGTCGCGAATGCGGCTTGCCGCTTCGTCCACTTCGAACAGCGTCATATCCGAACCGCCGGAGATCGAGATCAGCACGCCCCTGGCGCCCCGCATTGAGATATCGTCGAGAAGCGGGTTGGCAATGGCGGCTTCCGCCGCCTTCATCGCGCGGCTTTCACCGGAGGCTTCGCCAGTGCCCATCATCGCACGGCCCATGCCTGACATGACCGACTTCACGTCGGCAAAATCGAGGTTGATCAGGCCTTCCTTGACGATCAGATCGGTTATGCAGCCGACGCCGGCATAAAGCACGCGGTCGGCCGTCATAAAGGCATCGGCGAACGTCGTTTTCGCATCGGCGATGCGGAAGAGGTTCTGATTGGGAATGACGATGACCGTATCGGCCGCCTGGCGAAGCGCCTCGATGCCGATTTCCGCCATCCGCATGCGGCGGTTGCCTTCGAAGGTAAACGGCTTGGTGACGACGCCGACCGTCAGAATGCCGGCGGCACGCGCAGCGCGGGCGATGACGGGTGCGGCACCCGTGCCCGTTCCACCGCCCATGCCGGCGGTGACGAAGCACATATGCGAGCCGGCCAGGTGATCCATGATCTCATCGAGCGACTCTTCGGCAGCCGCATGGCCGACCTCAGGCAGCGAACCGGCGCCGAGACCCTCGGTCACATTCGCGCCAAGCTGGATGCGGCGCGTCGCCTTGGAGGTGGCCAGCACCTGAGCATCCGTGTTTGCGGCGACGAATTCGACGCCTGCCAGCTTTTCCGCGATCATATTGTTGATCGCATTGCCACCACCGCCGCCGACGCCGATGACTGTAATATGCGGCCGTAGTCCAGAAATGCCGCTCTTGGCGTCCGACATCGCGCTCTCCTTTGATGCTTCGTTCATGCCCACCCTCGTTTGCGGACGGCGAATCGCGCGTCAGGATACGCGAGCAAGAAGGCAGAGGCGAGGCGAAAGACTCGCGCGGCAATTCGGGATCGTCGAGCGTCGCCTCGGTCATGCGCGTGTTGGAGCGCGCGGCGGCGTTTCCACCCGCACGGAAAAGAAGGCTGCGGCGGCATCAGCGCGTCGTCGTGCTCGCGGCCGTCACCGTCCAGGGACGCTTCGACGACGGCTTCTTGCATGCGAGCCACCTTGTTCGCGAGGATGGACGAACCGAAGCGCTGCGTCTGCCGAAAGGTCCCCCGCACAGACGATTTGGAGATTTCGATCACAGAGGCTGACGGGCGTGAACCAAAGCCGCGCTGCGGTGTTTACCCACGCAGTTGATATCTCCGACACAGGAACGTTCCCATGAAAAGACTTCTTCTCTCAGGCATTGCCCTCGCCGCGCTCTCCGGCGTCGCATTCGCGCAACAAACGCCCATCCCGCCATCGGCCGGCACACCGCCCGCCGTGCCCGAATCCAGCACACCGCCTTCGCCGCCGCCAGCGCCTCCATCTGCCTCCGGTGATGATGGGTCGACGATGGATGGGCCGACGATGGACCGGCCGGACGCGAGAGAACGTCCCGATGGCCCCGATCGCCAATGGCATGGCCCGAGAGGCGAGATGGGCTTCCGCGATGACGGCGGCTTCCGTGGCGACAGGGGCTTCCGCGGTCATCACCCGATGCTCCCGCCGCCCTCCAAGGCGGCGCATTTCCGCATCGAGGACGGCAACACCAGGATCGACCTGAAATGCGCCGAGGACGAACCGATGAAGGCCTGCGCCGATCTCTTGCTCCAGGTCATGGACCGCCTGCAGGGCCAGGACTGATCGTATGCGCGTGAGGCTGATGCTGCCGCACGAGGATGCTGTCGCCCGCGTCTTGCGGGCGGCTTTGGAGGTTATCGGAGGCGTCACTACGACCTGGATCGTAATGATCGGAGAGCGCATGACACGCGTGCCGCCGCTCCATCCGCTCGCAATGCTGGTCGATCCAGCGGCGCGGCGGCCGATCTGGGCCTGCCAGCCCTGTGTCGCCTCTCGAGGCTACATACAGGAGGACATGCTCGACGGCGGCATCGTCGTCAGCGCCAGCGCCATGCATGTCGAGATCAGGCAAGTGCGGTGACGCTGTCGTTTTGACAGCGCACCGGCCGGGCCGAAGCTATTCTTGCGCTCTGAGATATACTTGTGCGATTGTAGTGTAATACATGCGATACTGCATGATGCGGGCGCAGGGGCTTCGATGACATCCGTGAGGGTCAATGAGTTGATAACGGTAGCGGGGCAGCCCGACGCCGCAGGTTTTGCCGCCTTCGCGGCTGATGGCTTTGCCGCCGTCATCAATGCCCGGCCGGATGGCGAGGAGCCGGGGCAGCCAGGCCATACGGCGGAAAAGGCTTCCGCCGCCGCCGTCGGGCTCGCCTACAGCTTCGTGCCAGTGAAGGGGGCCGAGATCACCGAGGCTGATATCCGCGCCTTCCAGACGGCGGTGACGCAGGCGAAGGGGCCGGTCGTCGCCCATTGCAAGAGCGGTACGCGGGCGCTGACGCTCTATGCACTGGGCGAGGTGCTGGACGGGCGGATGAAGCACGGGGATATCGAGGCCTTCGGTCAAAACCTCGGCTTCGATCTTGCCGGCGCGCGCCGCTGGCTGGAAAGGCGGTCGGGGCAGGCGGCTCATGTGAAGGCCTTCTTCGAGCCCCGCACCTGCAGTGTGCAATATGTCGTTTCCGACCCGGCGACGAAACGCTGTGCCATCATCGACCCGGTGCTCGATTTCGATGAAATGTCGGGGGCGACCGGAACGGCCAATGCCGACGCCATCCTTGCTCATATCGAAAGTGAGGGGCTGACGGTCGAGTGGATCCTCGACACGCATCCGCATGCCGATCATTTCTCCGCCGCACATTACATCAAGGGAAAGACCGGCGCGCCGACGGCGATCGGCGTGCATGTCACCGACGTCCAGACGCTCTGGAAGGAGATCTACAACTGGCCGGCGCTTAAAACCGACGGCTCGCAATGGGACCGGCTGTTTGCCGATGGCGACACGTTCGAGATCGGCACGCTTAAAAACCGCGTGATGTTTTCGCCCGGGCACACACTCGCCTCGATCACTTATGTGATCGGTGACGCCGCCTTCGTGCACGACACGGTGTTCACGCCGGATTCCGGAACTGCGCGCACGGATTTTCCGGGCGGCAGTGCTAGCTCCCTCTGGCACTCGATCCAGGCGATCCTATCGCTGCCCGAGGAGACCCGGCTCTTTTCCGGCCACGACTATCAGCCCGGCGGCCGGCACCCGCGCTGGGAAAGCACGGTGGCGGCGCAGAAGCGCGCCAATCTTCATATTGCGGGTGTTGACGAGCCCGGCTTCGTGGCGCTGCGCCAGGCGCGAGACCGCACGCTGCCCAAGCCGAAGCTGATGCTGCACGCGCTGCAGGTGAATATCCAAGGCGGGAGATTGCCGGAGCCGGAGGGGAATGGCCGGCGATATCTGAAGATACCGCTGGATGCGTTGTAGCTGCATGGCGGCGAGGAAATGGCCATCGCCATGACCCTCGTTGCCTATGAAGGCGTGCGGCTTGCCGCAACAGTAGTGCTTCGGTCCGGTGAGGGCGCGTTTTCGGCAGCGGTCGTGGCTGATGTTCTGTTGATCAATTCTCTCGCGGCGATTGGGCTCATCTGCCTGCATGCCGGCGCGGCAGCCGGCCGTGCGCTCGTTGCAAGACAGCCGGGAACGGTGTTGTCTTAGGCTTGAGGCGCCGGAAACCGCATTGTCTCACGCAGCAACTCGATGGCCTCTGAGACCGATGGCCCTTTGACCGATGGCGGCTCTGCGCGTCCGCAGAACTCCCGCCAGACAAACAGCGTCAGTTCCGCGCCGTCCGTTGCGGTTTCCCCCGGTTCCTCTGCGAAATTCTCGAGCAGACGATATCGAGCGTCCCTCCAGAACAACTCCTCCACCCAGTCATATATCGGGATCACATGGAAATGGATCGGATAACCGGGCGCGTGGCCATACCGGCCGATATAGACGCGCTGTGCATTCAATTGCCGTTTCAGCGTACTCTGAGCCCTTGCGAGCAATGGGCCGAATTCGGCCAAAGCGTCTTCAGGCAAATCCGACAGATCGTTGGTGTCGGTCTTGGAGCTGATCATGAGGTAACCGGGAAGGGCGGAGTTCATGCGGTGGTTCACAAGCCATCCGGCCGTCTCGACAACGTGAAAGTGCTGAGGGATTTCCACGGACTGCCTCTTATCCTGAGCACCCTTCAGGGGCTTCGATGAATTGAGCTGGAGACCGGTATTTTGGCGATGTGCGAAAGGGCGCTGTAACACATTGGATTGGTGCATCATTTTATTCTTAAATCGACACCGATTTAAGGTATGGGTTGAGATGGCAGGCGGCAACGGTTATCTCAAGCCGACCGGCAAGCGGATCGTCCGCGAACGACAAGGCGCATAGCTTCCATGATCCCCGATTTCCTCGTCACCCATTCCGGTGGCTTTCATGCCGACGAATTGCTGTCGAGCGTCATCCTGACCCGGCTTTTCCCGCAGGCGCGTATCGTCCGCAGCCGGGCGCCGGAGTGGATCACGCCGGGCGAAGACCGGATCATTTATGATGTCGGCGGAGCCTATGATCCTGCTGCCGGGATATTCGATCACCACCAGCGCGCCGCGCCGCTACGCGACGATGGCCAGCCCTACAGCTCGTTCGGCCTGATCTGGAAGCATTATGGCCGTGATTATCTGGCAGCCTCCAGTCTTCCCGAAGCACATGTGGAAGTGATGCATGGCTCTTTCGACGCCAGCTTCGTGCTGCCGATCGATCTGACCGACAACGGTGCGCTTAGCCCGTCGGGGCCGCTGGCCGGGCTGACACTGCCGGCGCTGCTGGAGACCCTGAAACCGGTTTTCGACGAGACGGACCCTGAAGCCGACGATCACGCCTTCCACGCGGCCCTTGCGATTGCCCGCAGTTTCGTCGAGGCTAGGATCGCCCAGAGTGCCGCAAAATTGCGGGCCGAGGCGATCGTGCATCGGGCAATCGAGGCGGCGGGAGAGGGGCGTGTTCTGGAATTGCCGAGGGGGATGCCCTTCCGTCCCGCCATCGTCAAGGCTGGCGCCGATCACCTGCTGTTCGTCGTTCATCCGCGCGAAAAGGACTGGTGCGTGACCGGCATTCGCCGCGGCGACGAGGGCTTTGAACTCCGGGCCGACCTGCCGGCGACCTGGGCCGGGCTCACCAATGGCGCACTGGAGGCGGTTTGCTGCATAGAGGGGGCGAGCTTCTGCCACAACGGCCGCTTCATCGCCGCCGCGAGGACCCGCGAGGCAGCGCTTTCCATGGCGGAGTTGGCGGTGAACGAGGCGCTTTCGATCGGGGCATAGTCGCGGCAGCTGAGGTGGCGCGGGACCTGCATCATCTGCGCCGGATCCGCCGACATCAGATTGCGTCCATGTGGCCCACTGGAACGGATTGACTTGCACCCGCGAAGGACTAAGCTTTAAGGATAGAACCACTACCCGCACGCGAATGATTGTGGAGGGTGCGAGTGGGTGGCGACCTTTGGGAGGATGAGGTTTGCCATGGATTACCGTGTTGTTCTGCTGATCGCCGCATCCGCTATTACCCTTTTCCCCGGTAGCGCCGGGGCGCAGGCGGGCGATCCGACGGCGGGTGCTGTCGTTTTCAAGAAATGCGCGACCTGTCATATCGCCGATTCCGATACGAACAAGGTTGGCCCGTCGCTGAACGGGCTGTTCGGCCGGAAGGCCGGAACGCACCCTAATTTTGCCTATTCGGCCGCAATGAAGGCGGCCGGAGACGGCGGTCTCGTCTGGGACGAGGCGACGCTACGCGACTATCTGCACAATCCTAAAGCGAAGGTGAAGGGCACCAAGATGGCCTTCGTCGGCCTGAAGGACGACCAGGAGATCACCGATCTCATCGCCTATCTCAAGCAATATTCAAAATGATGGGCAATATTCCAACTGCGGGCATTACTGCAAATGACGGGTCGCGGCCGGTGGCGCGTGCCTAAATTGGCGTAATTGCCGATATTTTCTATCTGTGCGATAATAAAGACGAACTTTTTGCGGAATGCGGTTTCACGGGTCACTGCTCGAGGAGGAGCGGACATGGCTGTCGTGCTGATCCTCGTCCTGATTGTCGTCGGCTCCGTGCTGTTCCATGTGCTGAGCCCGTGGTGGTGGACGCCGATCGCGTCCAACTGGACCTATATCGACAGCACCCTCGTCATCACCTTCTGGATCACCGGCATCGTCTTCGTGGCGGTGGTTTCGTTCATGGCCTATTGCGTCTTCCGCTTCCGGCACAAGCCAGGCAACCGGGCGCATTACGAGCCCGAGAACCGCAGGCTGGAATTGCTGCTGGGAGGGGGAACGGCGGTCGGCGTTGCGGCGATGCTGGCGCCCGGCCTGATCGTGTGGAACCAGTTCATTACGGTGCCCAAAGATGCTGCATCGGTCGAGGTCGTCAGCCAACAGTGGCAGTGGAGCTTCCGGCTGCCCGGAGCCGACGGAAAGCTCGGCCGGGCCGAGACGCGCGACGTCACCCCCGAAAATCCGCTTGGCCTCGACAAGAATGATGCAAGCGGCCTTGACGACGTCATCATCGAGGGCGGCGAGCTGCATCTGCCGATCGGCAAGTCGGTGCACATCTTGCTGCGTTCGGTCGATGTGCTCCATGATTTCTACGTGCCGGAGTTCCGCGCCAAGATGGACATGATCCCCGGCATGATCACCTATTTCTGGTTCACGCCGACCCGGACGGGGACCTTCGAGATTCTCTGCGCCGAACTCTGCGGCGTCGGCCATCCGCAAATGCGCGGCACCGTCGTCGTCGACGAGGATGCGGACTACCAGACTTGGCTCGGGCAGCAGCAGACATTCACCCAGTTGACAGCGTCATCGGGAGAACCGCCGCCGGCAAACTGAACCGGCGTAGCGGTCACAGATCGCTTGCCGGTTCGGTTAACCGGCGGGGAAAGGGAAGAGAGATCATGGTCGAGATTCCATCCGGCAACATCCCATCCGCTGAAGTCGAGGATGTCGAGCTCTATCATCCACATAGCTGGTGGACGAAATATGTGTTCAGCCAGGATGCGAAAATCATCGCCGTGCAATATTCGATTACCGCCATCTCGATCGGCCTGGTGGCGCTGGTGCTCTCCTGGTTGATGCGGATTCAGCTCGCCTTTCCCGGCGCTCTCTCCTTCATCGATGCCGATCACTATTACCAGTTCATCACCATGCACGGCATGATCATGGTGATCTATCTCCTGACCGCGCTCTTCCTCGGCGGCTTCGGCAATTACCTCATTCCGCTGATGGTCGGCGCCCGCGACATGGTGTTTCCCTATGCGAACATGCTGAGCTACTGGATCTATCTGCTTGCGGTGCTGATCCTCGTTGCCGGCTTCTTCGCCCCCGGCGGCCCGACAGGGGCCGGCTGGACGCTTTATCCGCCGCAGTCGGTTCTGTCAGGCACACCCGGCGGCAAGGACTGGGGCATCCTCTTGATGCTCTCCTCTCTGATCGTCTTCATCATCGGCTTCACCATGGGCGGGCTGAACTATGTGGTGACGGTGCTGCAGGGGCGGGCGCGCGGCATGACGCTGATGCGGATGCCGCTTACCGTCTGGGGCATTTTCACCGCCACCGTCATGGCGCTGCTTGCCTTTCCCGCCCTTTTCGTCGCCTGCGTCATGATGCTGTTCGACCGCGTGCTCGGCACCAGCTTCTTCATGCCCGCCATCGTCGAGATGGGCACGCAGCTGCAGCATGGCGGCGGCAGCCCGATCCTCTTCCAGCACCTGTTCTGGTTCTTCGGTCATCCGGAGGTCTATATCGTTGCTCTACCCGCCTTCGGCATCGTTTCGGATCTGATCAGCACGCATGCGCGCAAGAACATCTTTGGCTATCGCATGATGGTCTGGGCGATCGTCATCATCGGTGCGCTGAGCTTCGTCGTCTGGGCGCACCACATGTATGTCAGCGGCATGAACCCGGCCTTCGGCTTCTTCTTCGCCACCACGACGCTGATCATCGCCGTTCCGACGGCCATCAAGGTCTATAACTGGGTGCTGACGCTCTGGCGCGGCGACATCCACCTGACGCTGCCCATGCTCTTTGCACTCGCCTTCATCGTCACCTTCGTCAATGGCGGCCTGACCGGCCTCTTCCTCGGCAACGTCGTCGTCGACGTGCCGCTGTCGGACACGATGTTCGTCGTCGCGCATTTCCACATGGTCATGGGGGTGGCGCCGATCCTCGTCATCTTCGGGGCCATCTATCACTGGTATCCGAAGGTGACGGGACGCATGCTCGACGAGGTGCTCGGCCAGATCCACTTCTGGATCACCTTCCTCGGCACCTATGCAATCTTCTTCCCGATGCATTATCTCGGCCTGCTCGGGGTGCCGCGCCGCTATTTCGAGATGGGAGAAACGGCCTTCGTTCCGCCTTCGGCCCATACGCTGAATATCTTCATCACCGTCATGGCGCTTGTTGTAGGGGCTGGGCAGATGGTGTTCCTGTTCAATCTGGTCTGGAGCCTTTTCCGGGGCAGGGAGGCCGGCGGCAATCCATGGCGGGCAACGACGCTCGAATGGCAGACGCCGCAGACGCCGCCCGCCCACGGCAACTGGGGCAAGGATCTGCCGGTCGTCTACCGCTGGGCCTATGACTACAGCGTGCCCGGGGCGACCGAGGATTTCATTCCGCAGAATGTGCCGGCAAGCGACGGCATCACCCGGGAGGTTCCGGCATGAGCGTCGTGCTGATCTTCCTGGCCGCCATCGCCGCCATCATGATCTGGTGGCTTTCCGGGCAGCGGTTGACCTCGAAGCCCTGGCTCGAAACCGGGTCGGTGCAGATGCCGGATCATATCGGCACTGAGCGGCAACAGCCGCCGGCGGTGAAGATCGGCCTCTTCGTGTTTCTCGGCGTCGTCGGCGCCGTCTTCAGCCTTGCCGTCAGCGCCTATTTCATGCGTATGGCGTCGGCCGATTGGTGGGGCATGCCAATCCCCCGGCTGCTCTGGGTGAACACCGCAGCACTCGCCTTGAGCAGTGCGGCGCTGCAATGGGCGAGACGAGAGGCGGGGCAGGGCCGCATGGAAAGCCTGCGGCCGGCGCTCATGACAGGACTTGGCCTTGCCGTCTTCTTTCTCGCCGGGCAGATCCAGGCATGGCGGGAGCTAACGGCGGCCGGCTATGTGCTGGCCGATAACCCCGCCAACAGCTTCTTCTACATGCTGACCGGCCTGCACGGCCTGCATATCCTCGGCGGACTCGCCGTGCTCACGCATACGACGGTCAGGGCATTTTCAACCGACGTCACGCCGGACAGGCTGCGCCTCAGCGTCGATCTTTCCGCCATCTATTCGCATTTCATGCTCGCCGTCTGGCTGCTGCTCTTCGCGCTCTTTGCCGGCTGGGCGAATGATTTCGTCGATCTCTGCCGCACCCTTCTGAATTAGGAGCTTTGCAGATGGCACAGACTATCGAGACACACGGCGAGCCAGGCCTCAGGCCGGCCGGTCTGCGCGGTGTCGCGGCCGATTTCAGCTCGGATCAGCGCGCCTTCAAGACCGCCTCCTGGGGCAAGGCGATGATGTGGATCTTTCTCTTGAGCGACACCTTCGTCTTCGGCTGTTTCCTGATCGCCTATATGACCGCCCGCATGTCGACGCCCGTTCCATGGCCCAATCCGAGCGAGGTCTTTGCGCTCCATATCGGCGGCCAGGACGTGCCGCTGATCCTGATTGCGATCATGACCTTCGTGCTGATCTCGAGCAGCGGCACCATGGCGATGGCGGTCAATTTCGGCTATCGCCGCGACCGCCGCACGACGGCGATCCTCATGCTGCTGACAGCGCTTCTCGGCGCAACCTTCGTCAGCATGCAGGCCTTCGAATGGACGAAGCTGATCACCGAAGGGGTGCGCCCCTGGGAAAACCCGTGGGGGGCGGCACAGTTCGGATCTACTTTCTTCATGATCACCGGCTTTCACGGCACCCATGTCACGATCGGCGTCATCTTCCTCATCATCGTCGCCCGCAAGGTCTGGCGGGGCGATTTCGATGTGGAACGGCGCGGCTTCTTCACCAGCCGGAAAGGCCGCTACGAGGCTGTCGAGATCATGGGCCTCTACTGGCACTTCGTCGACCTGGTCTGGGTCTTCATCTTCGCATTCTTTTATCTGTGGTGAGGTCGTCATGAGCGAGACAACGGCGCATGCACAAGTCCAAACGGTGCATGCACAGGCACACACCGGACAGCAGCATCCGCTCCGGCTCTATTTCCTCGTCTGGGGCCTGCTCTTCGTGCTCAGCGCGGGGTCCTACATGGTCGATTATCTCGGCGTCCAGAGCTACTTGAGGTGGACGCTGATCCTGGTGTTCATGATGCTGAAGGCCGGGCTGATCGTCGCCGTCTTCATGCACATGGCCTGGGAACGGCTGGCGCTCGTCTACGCCATCCTGCTGCCGCCGCTGCTGGTGCTGGTTTTCGTGGCGCTGATGGTGTCGGAGGCGGACTATACGATTTTCACGCGGGTGGCGTTCTTTGGGACGGGGCCGTAGGGTCGGTTGGACAAGATCGATTTCGGTCATGACTCAGGAAATCCGGCTCTTTGGCGCTATTGCGGTCCGACCTGCCGTCCTTGCTCTCATATCCCGGTTCGAAACTGCCACAGGATTCACGGTTGCGGTCAAGTGGGAGCTCAATCCTGTCGTCAAGAAGCAGATTGAAGCCGGGGAAGCTTTTGACCTCGTCATCACCAATCCGAACCTGGTTGAGGATCTGACCGCCTTGGGAAAAGTCAAGGCGGGGAGCGAGGTCGCGTTCGGCCGGATCGCAATGGGGGTAGCGGCCAAGGCAGGCAATCGGCCGCTCGACATTGGGTCGGTGGGAGCATTCAAACATGCGTTGAAGAGCGCCAGATCAATCGCCTACGCCAGTGAAGGAAGCAGCGGCGCCTATTTCTCCGGTTTGCTGGAAAGCCTGGGAATTGCCGATGAGGTGAAGCCCAAGCTGGTGGCCATATCAGGAGGGCAGACAGCGGCGGCCATCGGCCGTGGCGAGGCCGAGTTGGGCGTCGTTCCCGTGACGTCGATTCTCGCCGCTGCTCCCGAGGTCATGCTTATGGGTCAATTTCCGGCAGAACTCCAAAGTTACATCGACTTCGCCATCGGCATCAGCGCTGATTCAACCGACGCAGACGCTGCCGAGCAACTGTCGGAATTTCTGACGTCAATCGCCGTCGACGACATCCTGGCGGCAAAGGGCGTCGAGCGCCGTCACCGGGCAGGCGCAACGCTCAAGAGAGCCTCATCCTGAGGTGCCCCGAAGGGGCCTCGAAGGACGAGGCAGGTGTTCCGGCGTTAGATGCAATGGCGCAAGAAGCGGCGCTGCGGCGTGTCCTTCGAGGCGATCCTTTGGATCGCAACGTACAAGGATGAGGCGCGTTGGAGAATGCCGCGATCTGGCGTGGGCAGCTATCGGGCGATCTCCGTTGCCATGCTTCTTCGATCAACCTGTCGAAGATGGGTCGTTCCCCTTCTTTTCCCAGGATCGCAGTGCACGCCATAGCACCGTGTTGTCTGCATAACCCAGCACACTGGCAATCTCGGACATCGGTGCGGCATGTCGGTCGCCGAGATAGTGGGCGGCAAGTGTCTGGCGGTGCTGGCGAACGAGATCGCGAAGCGACACGCCTTCCTCCGACAGCCGGCGCTGCAGGCTTCGCGGCGACATCTTCAGTTCGGCGGCAAGGGTTGCGACCGTCACCGGCTTGCGGCCGAGATAGATGCCGATCAGAGCCTGGACCTTTTCCGTGACGATATCGCCGGCCGCTGGCTCGTTGACCAGATCGCCGATATGCCGCTCCAGGATCTCGACCAGGCTTTTGTCTTCCGCACGGTGCACACGATCAGCCTCCGCCCTGTTCATGACGATCCGGTTGCCGGATTGGGCAAACAGGATGGGCGCGCCACAGATGCGTTCCAGCACAGCGGCGTCGCGAGGGGCGTGATGCTCGAGTTGGATTTCGATCGGCCGCCAGCCACGGCGGAAGCACGAGCGGACGAGTTGACAGGAGGCGGCGATCGTGAATTCGCTGTCCTGCCGGCGCGGCCACATCGCTGGATCGACGATCCGGTAGCTCCAGACAAAATCGCCATTTTCCTCGAACACGCCGGAACTGGTCGCGCCTTGTACCGCGTTCACATATTTCGACAGCCGTTCGAAAGCGCTGCGAATGGTCGGCGAGAGCGCAAAGAGCATGCCGATGGGGCCGATGTCGGCGGGCTTGAACCCGGTGCCCATGCGAGCTCCCAGTGCCGGTTCGCCGGTTATCGTCGCGGCCTCCTCGAACAGCGCGACATAACGCGCCATGGGCAGGACAGCGTAGGGATCGTCCAATTGCGAGCGCAAAATGCCGTGCGAAGCGAGAAGGAGGTCGGTTTTCCCGGATCTTTTATCGATTTGTTGCACCAGCGGGATCAAGACGGAGGCTCGAATTGAAGCAACTGTGGGCATGCGGCTGATCAAATGCGATGCAACTGCCATTTTCAGCGTCTCCGGTGACCGTCGTGGCGCGAATTATCGATTCATTGGCATAAACTGCAATTTCGGGGCCAGATCGCCGCGCTTACCTTCTTGGCAACAAACAAGCAAAGAGGGGTTCTCCATGACACTGGAAGCAAGCATGCCCGCACCATTATCGCCGGAGCGTCGTCTGGCCAGGAACTCGGTCGGCCTCGCCCACATCGTGTTCTTCGTCGTTGCCGCGGCCGCGCCGCTCACGGCCGTCGTCGGCGCTTCGCCGGCTGCCTTTGCTTTTGGCAATGGCGCCGGCGTCCCCGGCGCTTTCGTGCTCGCCGGCCTGCTTTACCTGCTCTTCTCGGTCGGCTTCACCGCCATGAGCCGGCATGTAGGCGGGGCAGGCGCTTTCTACACCTATATCACCCATGGCATCGGCAAGCCGGCTGGCGTGGGTGGCGCCTTCATGGCGCTGGTCACCTATAGCGCGGTTCAGATCGCCATCTACGGCCTGTTCGGTTTCTTCATGGCCAATGCCATAGCGCCCCTCGGTTTGGTCCTGCCCTGGTGGGCTTGGGCTTTCACAGCACTGGTCGTCGTGCTGGTCTGCGGTCAGCGCAACATCGCCTTCTCAGGCGCGATCCTCGGCGTCTGCATGATTGCTGAAATCGCCATATTGCTGGTTCTGGATCTTGCGATCGTCTTTTCAGGTGGCGGACCGGAAGGCATCAGCTTCTCCTCCTTCATGCCATCGTCGGTCTTCGCGCCCGGCCTTGGTGCGGCGCTGGTCTTCGTCATCGGTTCGTTCATCGGCTTCGAAGCTACGGCCATTTTTGGCGAGGAAGCCGAAAATCCGGAAAAGACCATTCCCCGTGCCACCTATGTCGCGGTGCTGCTCATCACACTCTTCTATGCCTTCTCCACCTGGGCAATCGTGCAATTCTACGGTCCAAGCAAGGTGCAGGCCACTGCTGCTGCCGGCCTTGACAGCTTCTACTTCGCCGCCGCCAATTCCGTGCTCGGCGCATGGTCGAGCCAGGTGATGAATGTGTTGCTGATCACCAGCCTGTTTGCCTGCATTCTGTCCTTCCACAATACGCTCAACCGCTACTTCTTCGCCCTGGGCCGTGAAGGCCTGGCCGCACAGGTGCTCGGCAAGGTTCACGGCAAGCATGGCTCACCCTATACTGCGGGTCTGCTGCAAAGTCTGATCGCGGCCATCGTCCTTGCCCTATTCGTCATCTTCGGCGCCGACCCCTACACTGTCGTGTTCTCGTGGATGGCAGCGCTTGCAGGTATCGGTATCTTGCTGGTGCAGGTGCTGGTCTCCGTCGCGATCGTCATGTTCTTCCGCAAGACGCCGAACGGATATAGCGCCTGGACCACGATGATCGCTCCGGCGCTGGCGCTGCTTGGCCTCGTTGGTTCGCTGGTGCTGGTCAGTTCCAATCTTTCACTCCTTTCCGGCAGTGAAAGCCCGATCGTCAAGGCTTTCCCCTATGCCATGGTGCTGGTGGGCATTCTTGGCGCGCTGTTTGCGGTCCAGATCAAGAGATCCAAGCCCGCTCTCTACGCCTCCCTTGGAAAGGTCTTCGAATGAGTGCCGTTTTCGAACTTGCACCCGTCGATCGCCTTCTCGTTCTCGCGGTCGCGATCCTTGCCGGCGCAACATTGCTGGTTGCCATTGAGGCGCACGCCTTCTGCTCAGTGTTCTGCATTCATCGAGGCACGATGATGATCGAGACGCAGATCTGCTCCGGTCGATCCTGATCACCGCAGCTAGCGGCGCGCCATGGTGCGTCGTCTCTTCCGAAACCAAGAGGCCCAAAACCAAAGAGGTATATCCATGGACGCCGTTGTCGCAGTCACCCATCCGCTCGATCCTCTGAGCCTCGACGAGATCGCTTCTGCCGTTGCCATACTCAAGGATACGCAGACACTCGCACCCACCTTCCGCTTTCCGATAACCCGGCTGGAGGAGCCGACCAAGGCGGATCTTGCCGCCCATCGCTTGGGCGACAGGCTGCCGCGCCTCGCCTTCATCCTGGCGTTGGATATCAGCAATGGCGAAACGTTCGAGGGCATCGTAGACCTGACTGCCGGCACGGTGTCCTCCTATATCCGGCTGCCTCTCGATGAATTGCCTTATGGCCAGCCGCCGGTCATGCTGTGCGAGTTCGAAACCGTTGAAGGCACCGTCAAATCCGATCCGCGCTGGATCGCTGCCGTCAAGAAGCGCGGCATTACCGACGAGGATATTCCGCTCATCCAGATCGATCCTTTTTCCTCGGGCTATTTTGGCCGCGAATTCGAGAGGGGAAAGCGCATCGTCCGCGCCGTGTCGTACTGGCGCGAGGATATCCGTGACAACGGCTACGCGCATCCGATCGAGGGCGTGGTGGCGGTGGTCGATCTGATCACCAACCGAGTGGTCGATCTCGTCGACGATGAGAAGATCATTCCGGTTCCGAGGAAGAAGCGCAATTATGGCCGCGAAACCTTCCCGGAACCGCGGCCCGATCTCACGCCGCTGTATATCGTTCAGCCGCAAGGGCCGAGCTTTACTGTCGACGGCTGGAAAGTCGAATGGCAGAACTGGAGTTTCCGTGTCGGTTTCACCCCGCGCGAGGGCCTCGTTCTGCATGAACTCGGCATCAGGGATCAGGGCAGGCTGAGACCCGTCGTCTTTCGCGCCAGTATCACCGAAATGGTCGTGCCCTATGCCGATCCGACAGCGAACCACTATTGGAAGAGCGCCTTCGATGCCGGCGAATATGGTCTCGGACGCCTGGCCAATTGTCTCGAACTCGGCTGCGACTGCCTCGGCCATATTCACTATTTCGACGTGCCGGCGGCGGACGATTTCGGCCAGCCTTTCATCATGAAGAATGCCATCTGCATGCATGAGGAGGATTACGGCATCCTCTGGAAGCATTACGAATTCCGCAACGGTGTTTTCGAAGTGCGCCGTTCGCGCCGCCTCGTCATCTCCTTCTTCGCAACCGTCGGCAATTATGATTACGGCTTTTACTGGTATCTCTACCAGGACGGCGCGATCCAGCTCGAAGCCAAGCTCACCGGCATCATCCAGACGGCGGCGGTCGCGACCGGAGAAACCTATCCATGGGGCGGCATGGTCGATGACAATCTCGGCGGTCCGACCCACCAGCATTTCTTCAATGCGCGCCTGCACATGGATGTCGACGGCGGCGACAATACCGTGACCGAACATGAGTTCGCGCCGCGTCCCCGGGGTGAGGATAATCCCTATGGCAATGTCTTCGACACCAGGAGCCGTGTGCTGAAACGCGAACTCGATTCGCCTGCACTCGCCAATGGCGAGACCGGCCGTTACTGGAAAGTCTCCAACACCAACATAAAGAACAGCGTCGGCAAGGCGCCGGGCTACAAGATTGTCGTCATGCCGTCGCCGGTCATGCTTGCCCAGCCGGATTCGACCGTTGCCCAGCGCGGCGGTTTCGCCAAGAAACACATCTGGGTCACGGCCTTCGATGCCAAGGAAAAATATGCGAGCGGCGATTATCCGAACGTGCATGCCGGTGGCGACGGCCTGCCGAGTTACGTCAAGCAGAACCGCGAAATCGAGAATGCCGATATCGTGTTCTGGCATTCCTTCGGCCATACCCATGTCTGCAAGCCCGAGGATTTTCCGATCATGCCCGTGGAATATGCCGGCTTCACGCTGAAACCGAACGGCTTCTTCGCATCCAACATCGCCATGGACCTGCCGCCGGAAGGAAACAGCCAGAGTGTCGACAATCGCCTGCAACGTTCGGCCGATGACACCGGAAATGGTTCCTGCTGCCACATGTAGCTGCAATGCTCGACGGCCTGGCCCACGACTAACATCTTCCCGGTGAGGCGAGGCGCTGTAGAGATACAGAATGTGTGCCCTACTGTCCCACCCCCGGAGGCTCCCTATGGCTGGGGGTCTTCTTGTTTCATCACACACAGGGGCTGATCCAAGGGTGCGCGCGTTCGCCGCAAAGCCTCACACGGCAGGTCGGGAGAGCGTCAGCTCTGCCGGGCTGCTGCGATGAAATCGGCCGACTGGCAGATCAGCGCATCTCCCATGAAGGCCATGTTGGCGAATGAGCGTTCGGCGGCCTCGGCATGCCCGGCGCCGCAGGCGTCGCTGATGACGAGCGGCACAAGCCCGAGGTCGGCACCGTGGCGAACCGTCGGCTCGATGCCGATTTCGGTGGCGACGCCGCAAATGGCGAAGCTGGTCAGACCCAGATCGCGCAGAATGATCGACAAAGGCGTGCCTTCGAAAGCCGAAAAGGTAATCTTGTCGATCACCGCCTCGTCGTAGCGCGGCTGAAGTTCAGGCACGATCTCGAAGCCTTCGCTTCCTCTGAGAAACCAGGGCTTGATGGCGGCCGGATCGTCGATCCTTTGCCAGGCCATGGCCTGACGGCGCTGGAAGGCGCCCATCAGAGCGAGCGGCATCGACATGTGCCGCATGAAGATGACGGGAAAGTTCGATGCCCGCGCGGCGGTCAGAATCGACAGGACACGGGCGGTGATGCCGGCGCCGTCAGGCATTTGCCGCATGATACCGATCTGCATGTCATAGACGACGAGAGCCATTTGATCCGGCCGGCAGAAATCGCCGATGGTCTTGCCGGGGTGTTTGATGGAATGCATGCTCGGCCTCCTCTTTTCCTGCTTATGTAGAGGCGATCAATTGCGTCCGGCAAGCAGAAGGTGACCGTTTCCGGGGCGAGGTGGACATTGTCGGCGACGAACTACCTGCCGGAAATGGTCTATGCCGGGTTCTCGTTCGCTCTGAGCGGCTGCGAATACGCGACCCCTCCAGGCTGAAGGGGAAGCCGACGTCACATCTTGACTCGCTCCGGCGCTGTGTCAGGCTTCAGATATGAGCATGCATCGAGTTCGCATGATCTCGATACCCCTCTATGTCACCTTGGGGATTTCAGCCATGGATAACGCTCAGGGCAAGAAAGTGATCTTGGAGTTCTTGCGCCGGCACACCCTGGCTGTGATCGCGACATCGCATGCGGACGGCAAGCCTGAAGCTGCGGTCATTGACTTTTCGGTGCGTGACAACCTCGAAATCGTGTTCGATACCTTCGAACAGACACGCAAGTTCGAAAACCTATCGGATAGGGGAAGCGTCGCACTTGTCGTCGGCTGGGACAAGAACATCACGGTGCAATATGAGGGCGATGCCATGAAGGTTTCCGCCTCCGACGTGCAGGAATACCAGAAGGCGCATCTTGAAAGCGTTCCAGTCGAGAGAGAGTTTGTCGAGAAGGGCGCCGTGTTGTTTAAGGTCGTTCCTCGCTGGATACGATATTCCGATTTCACCAAGGACCCTGTCGAACGTTTGGAGCCCCGCTTTTAGGTGCCACGCGAGCGTGCACTGACGCTCTACCCCAACCTTCCTCAGAAAGGCATATCTTCTGTTGCCGATCGATCGCCCGGCGGCTATGTTGCCGATGTCGGAAAAGGCATGATTTGGTGTGGTTGGCCCAAGTCCTTTCGGAAACGAAAGCTCTGTTCCTTGCCTCGTGCATGAGTTCTCCACGACGAACACGGACGCTACTCAAGCGTCCCACTGTTCGTCCGTGTGGTTCTCGAAACGACGAACTGCTCCGGTCGAACGACCATAAAGGAGTAGTTCATGCCCGATTTTCTCATGATTCATGACGTTGTGATTGCTGGTGCCGGCCCTGTCGGTCTATTTCTCGCCTGCGAACTGCGGTTGGCCGGCCTCTCGGTGTTGGTGCTGGAGCAGGCCGAGGACCCGCATTCGCCGTTGAAACGGCTGCCGTTCGGCATGCGCGGCCTTTCCGCGCCGACCATCGAAGCCTTCTACCGTCGCGGGTTGCTGGATGACATCTTGGCGCCGCAGCGCGAAAAAGATCAATCGACTTCAGCGCATTGGATGCAACAGCCGCGCCGCCCGGGCGGCCATTTCGCCGGCATTCAGTTCTTCCACGACACCATCGACACCTCGAAGTGGCCCTATCGTCTGCCAGGTCCGGCCGGCACCAGCATGGCGGTCGAGATGGAGCGCCTTGAATCCATCCTGGCCGCGCGCGCAAGCGCGATGGGCGTGGAGATCCGGCGCGGGCTCGGTGTCGACGGTTTCGACCAGTCGGATGAAGGCGTGACCGTTCGCGGCGGTGGTGAGAGCTTTCGCGGACGGTGGCTCATCGGCTGTGACGGCGGGCGCAGCACCGTGCGCAGGGCAGGTGGCTTTGAATTCGTTGGCACCGATCCCGAGTTCACCGGCTATTCCGTTCTACTCGAGATGGCCGATCCGGAGAAACTCGCCCCGGGCCGCCATTACACGCCGACGGGGATGTATACCTACCAAAAGCCCGGCACGATCGCGATGGTCGATTTCGATGGCGGCGCGTTTCACCGAACGCAGCCGATCACGCCGGAGCATGTGCAGCAGGTGTTGCGGCATATCTCCGGCACCGATGTCACGCTGACGGGCCTCGATCTTGCCACCACCTGGACGGATCGCGCCTATCAGGCGACGGCTTACCGCAAGGGCAGGGTGCTGCTTGCGGGCGACTCCGCGCACATCCATTCCCCCTTGGGCGGCCAAGGCCTGAATCTCGGGCTCGGCGACGCGATGAATCTTGGATGGAAGCTTGCAGCGACGATCCGCGGCGATGCGCCGGAGGGCCTGCTCGACAGCTACTTCTGCGAACGGCATCCAGTTGGAGCCCAGGTTCTCGACTGGTCGCGCGCCCAGGTCGCGCTGATGCGGCCAAGCCGGAGTTCGCGCGCGCTCGAAGCCATCATCCGCGATCTGATCGACACGCGCGACGGCGCGACATACTTCGCCGAGCGCGTCTGGGGTGTGTCTCTCCGCTACGATCTCGGCGGCAGTCACCCGCTGGTCGGCCGCAGCGCTCCGGACTCCGAGCTGGCCGACGGAACGAAGCTCGGCGATCATCTCAGGGAGGGCAAGGGCCTGCTTTTGGACTTTGACGCCGGCGCACCGCTGCAAGCGCTGGCAGGCCGCTGGAATGGGATCACCTATGTTGCAGGCGATGCGAGGGATCGGATGGGGCTGAGCGCGCTGCTCGTGCGCCCCGACGGCTTTGTGGCGTGGGCTGGTGAGGCTGTGCCTGACATTGAGGAAGCCGCGCAGGCCGCATCGCGGTGGTTCGGCAAAGCCTGAAACTATGAATGGGGCAATCGATGTACAGGTCTCGGAAAGCTTCTTCAGCCTTATCAGTCCGGTAGAGCGTCACGGAGATTTCCCGTTATCGGTTTTCGGCGGGTTTGCAGACGTTGCTTCGCAAGTATCCGCACTCTTCCCGGCAAGGCTGCGACGCTGTAGAGTGGCGATGCGCCCGACCGTCCCGCCCGGAGGCTCCTCATGGCTGAGATCCTGTTGTTCCATCACGCACAGGGGCTGACTCCGGGTGTGCGCTCGTTTGCCGACGATATCAGGGCAGCCGGTCACATCGTGCACGCGCCCGATCTGTATGACGGGCGCACCTTCCCGAGCATCGAAGCGGGGATCGCCTATATCGGCGAGATCGGATTCGACGCCATGCGGGAGCGCGGCGTGCGCCTCGCCGACGAATTGCCTGCCGGGCTCGTCTATGCCGGGTTCTCCTTCGGTGTGCTGCCGGCGCAGAAGCTGGCGCAGACACGGCCCGGCGCCCGCGCAGCTCTGCTCTTTTATTCCTGCCTACCGATCAGCGGCGAGTGGGCCTTCGGGCCCTGGCCGGGCGGTGTCGCGGTGCAGATTCACGGCATGGACAACGACCCGATTTTCGTCGGCGAGGGCGACATCGATGCCGCCCGCGAGATCGTGGAGAAAGTCGAGGACGCGGAGCTTTTCCTGTACCCCGGTGATCAGCATTACTTCGCCGACAGTTCGCTGCCGTCCTATGATGCGGATGCAACCGCGCTGCTCACGCTCCGCGTGCTCGAATTCCTAAATCGTGTCTGATACAGACATTCCGGCCCGGATAGGACTATTCGGACGCCACGCAGAAATTGTTGCCTTCGGGATCATTCAAGACCGTGTAGCCATCCGCTTCCCGGACGAAGGTCGCTCCGAGGGATAAAAGCCGCTCTACCTCCCTGGCCCGATCGGGGGTGGCAATATCGAGATGAAGTCGGTTGCGGGCGGGACGTTCCCCGTGGCGAAGGTGAAAGCAAAGGCGGGTTCCGGGACCTTCGACCATCACGGTCGGGTCAGTCTCGGGTGTCAATCCGAGAGCGGCCAGGCGGGCCAGTTCTTCGTCGTCATATGGCATCACCTCGTAGCCATCGAGCGCCTCCGCCCAGAACCGGGCGACGCGCGAGGGAATGTCGCAATCAATGACGATTTCTTTCAGCCTTGCCATGGACCCTTCAAGAATTGTTGGGCCGGCGACGGCAAACGCGTTCAACGAGAGCGCCACCGATGGCCGGCAGCAATGCGAAAAGCATGAGCTGCGGTGTCTCCGTCAGCGCCAACAGGCTAGACATGAGGAAGGCGACCAATAATCCTGCCAGCACCCCGGCTGCGTAGGGCAGATAATCCTTCAAGAAAGCCTCCGTCTTGTGCCGATCTCAAACAGAAGGGGCATTATTGGCTTGAGATAGAGATCTTTGCGGTATCGGCAATGGCTGGTTGCGGCCGAACCTCACGTCGTCCGATCGGCGGCGTATCTCAACGTTGGTGGGGACAGGTCGGCCAATCGACGTGACGCGGTGCGCGTGCTTTTGCGGGAGACGACCAATTTCTTTCGCGCTATGAAGACTGACCGCATATCCCGTCACATCCGACACCGAGGTCCTTCATATGGCTTTGAGAATTCTTTTCGTTGGCGGTACCGGCCAGATTTCATATCCATGCGTCGAGCGCGCTGTGGCTCAGGGCCACCATGTCAGCGTCTATAACCGCAGCTTAAGAGGCGACCCATTGCCTGCGGGGGTTACCGCGATTGTCGGCGACCTGGCGGCACCGGCCTATGCCGACTTGGCCAAGGCCAATTACGACGTCGTGTGCCAGTTCATTGCCTTTACACCCGATCAGATCGCGCGTGACGTCGATGTGTTTGCCGGGCACTGCGGCCAGTACATATTCATCTCTTCGGCCTCGGTCTATGAAAAGCCGCCGCGCCACTATGTGATTACCGAGCAGACACCGGCGATCAACCCCTACTGGCGCTATAGCCAGGACAAGATTGCCTGCGAGACGCTGCTCAAGAATTCCGAGAAGCTCGCCTGGACCATCGTCCGTCCCAGTCACACCGTTCGCACGGGTCTGCCCATCATGATGGGCGACAGCGATGTCATGGCGAGACGCATGCTGGATGGCGAGCCCACCATCGTGGCGGGCGATGGCCACACGCCCTGGACACTGACCCGCTCGGTTGACTTCGCAGTGCCCTTTGTCGGGCTTTTCGGCGAGCAGGCGGCGTTGAACGAGATCTTCCACATCACCTCGGACCGCGCCCACATTTGGAATGATATTCAAAAGACGATCGCCAGATTGTTAGGCGTCGAGGCCAGGATCGTCCATGTACCGACCGACACTTTGATCAAGTACAATCCGGAATGGATTGGTCCGTTGCTCGGTGACAAGGCATGGTCGGCGATCTTTGACAATTCAAAGGTCAAAAGCGTGGCAGGCGACTTCACCTGCGCCGAAAGCCTTGATGAAATTCTGGCGGAGCCGATCATGCATCTCAAGCAGCGCCTGGCCAAGAACCGGCCGCCAAAGGGCGATCTCGATGCTTTGGTCGATCGGATTTGCGCTGCGCAAAGCGCTCTCGGCTAGCAGGTCCTCGTAGAGCAACTTTCCGAAAGACCCGGCGCAGACGGTCCTGCCCGCGCTGATCACCCGGACTTGCGATGTTGCCGATCTCGACAGCCTGTCGGATTGGCTGGAAGACAATCATACCGACCTGATCGGCGATTGAGACTTGTGGCTGGCGACCCGAGGGCCGGTGAGGGTGGCACGGCATGCCGTTCACAAAAAATCCCTGCCTAAAAAGCGTCCTAAAACATGATGGAGGTCGCGCCGGGTGAGGATCTCGGCAATGATGGCCAACTTTTTTCCACTCCGATCCTGTCAGGCCATGCTGTTCATTCCGCTTCCCTTCGTCGTTGCTCTTCTGCTGCTCATCCTCTTCGTCACCGTTCTCAGGCGCGACGAGGAGGCGCAGCCCAATCGGCCGTTTCTGGCACTGATCCTACTTGCCGTGCTGCAATCCGTCCTCTCCGGACTGCGCTGGGGCTACGGGGTGCAGGCGGTGAGCGTGAGCGTGATCGCGCCGGTCACCGCGGCGATGGTGCCGCCGCTTGCCTATGCCGGGGTTTTCAGTCTGGTGAGGACGAGCCGGCGGTCGCTGCCGGCGTGGATTGCGCTGCATGCCGTGCCCGCTGCCGTCATCCTCTTGTTGATGGTGGTCTGGCGGGATGTGATCGATCTCGCGCTGGTGCTTGTTTTCGTCGGTTATGCCCTGGCGATCCTGCTTCTGATGCGGCCGGGCGCGGATGCGCTTCGGCTTGCGCCCTTCGAGGGAGCGGTGCCGGCCTATCGGGCCATCATCTTCGCGGCGGCGGCGCTGTGCCTGTCGGCCTCGGTCGATATCTTCGTCTTTTTCGATTTCACATGGGCACATGGCGAGCATGCGCTGACGCTGATCAGCCTCAGCAATCTCGCCGTCCTCGGCATCCTTGGCATCGCGGCAGCCGCCGCCAGCCGAAGCCGGGCGCCCGCCGAGACGGCGGAGGCGGCGCTGAAGCCCGAAACGGCCGAGGATAAAGAGACGATCGCCATGGTTGATGCGCTGATGGAGGCAAAGAGGCTCTATCGCGACGCCAATCTCAATCTCGACCGCCTGGCCCGCAAGGCCGGAATTCCCGCCCGCCAGATCTCGGCGGCAATCAACCGGGCGATGGACAAGAACGTCTCGCAATATGTCAATGACTACAGGATCGGCGAGGCCTGCCGGCTGCTTGCAGTGACCCAGAAATCGGTGACCGAAGTGATGTTCGAGGTCGGCTTCCAGACCAAGTCCAACTTCAACCGCGAATTCCGCCGCGTCACGGATATGACGCCGGTTGCCTGGCGGGAGAAGAAGGCCGAGCGGTGAGGGGCAGGCCCGACGGGCTTTGGTCCTCGTCAGGTTCGCTTGCCTATAACGCCCAGATGGGTGTGGGTGAAGGCGGATGCGTATTTCAATCCATACCCCAGGCTTCGGTCAAAGCCGGCATGAGCCGCCAGAATGAGGGCGATCTGCCAGAGCAGGTCGATGCCCAGCAGCCAGCTCGCGCCGGCGAGCAGTATGGCCGAGATGTAGCTGTGAACCATATTGTAGACGATCGCTCCCAGCCGGGCATTGAGAACATAGGCCGCGAAGCTGAGATCCGGCGCGAAGAACAGAATGGCATAGAACCAGGGGTTGCCGCCGGAGACGAAATAGGCCGTTGTCGCGGCCGCCATGATCGCGAAAGCCTCGAGCCGCAGTACCTCACGCACGCCGCCGGTCACCGATCCTGCCGAAGGAGAAATGATGTTCGCTGCCTGGTTCATCGGTTCTGTTCCTTCATGACAATTGTCGCAGCGCTGCCGGCGACCTGATGCGGGATTTCCTAGCATGAACATTGCGGGTGCCAAATTCGCGATCGATGAACAAGCGTTATACATATTTGTATCTTTGGCTCGTAGGTACCGACGTTTTCGAATGCCGAAATCCCATTCGTCTGGATGGTCATTGCCGTACAATTCCGCAATTGTGAAAGACGTGCCGTGCCGGCCCGGCGCCGGGGGATGGATAGGAGGTCGCTGCCGCACATATCTTCTCACAGCAGGAGAGGCGCTGGCAGGCGAAGGGGTGAGCAGTGGAACTGCGAACGCTCGGAGCGTAAGCGAAGGGCAATGAAGGGCGTGCTGTGTGGCCGCTCATCCGACCCTCCACCGACAGGGAGGCTCGACCCGCCCCACGGGACTCCCGGAGAAGAAGCGAGCAAGCCTCCGCCTCCGACAATTGCCGCCACCACGTACACAATCGCGATCGAGGACTGTCGGAAACGCGTTCGAGGTCGCGGTTTTGCTGCCGTTGGTCATTCTGGCGGCATGAACACGACATCAGAACATGATCGAGACCTGGCCGCCAAGCTGAGATCACTTTCGATCGAGCCTGCGCCCTTCAAGACAGAGCCGCCGGAGCCCCGTGTCCGGCGGCGTGTGATCCCCGGAGCAATGCTGGCCCTTGCCGCGACCGCATCGCTGGCGGTGGTTCTTTTCTATCGACCCGATACGCTGGAGCGCATCGAGACTGTGCTGGCGGGTTTCATAGGCAAGGACGAGGCCGCAATGTCGGTCGATGGAACCGACGTGCCCGCCGCCGATCCGATCCGGGCTCTGCCCTCCAATAACCCATCGGACAGGGCATTGCCGTCCCGGGAAGTCACCGGCTCCGGCTACGTCGTGGCACCCGATATCGCGACCGTCTTCTCCAAATATGAAGGTCGGATCGTTGCCGTCGAGATCGAGGCAGGCGACAGGATCGTCGCGGGCCAGGTGCTGGTGCGGCTCGATGATGCCGGTGCCCGCTTTGCGCTTCAGGGCGCCGAGATCGCCCGGCAATCGGCGGAGCTGGCGCTGACGGCGAAGACTATTGAATTGGCGCAGGCGCGGTCTTCCCTGACGCGCACAGAGCGGCTGGCCGGGCGCGATACGATGTCGGCGCAGACGCTGGAGGAGGCGAAGACGGCGTTCGACACTGCCGAAAATGCCGCCCTGCAGGCACGGCAGGACGTGGCCAAGGCCGATCTCGATATCGACAGGGCGCGCGAGCAGGTGGAAGCGCTGACCGTCCGGGCGCCGATATCAGGCACCGTCACGCGGCTGACCGCGCACGTCGGCGACACCGTGCTGTCGCGCGAGGACAGCGTGCGGGAGAATGAAAGCCTGCTTGCGATTGCCGACATGACCACCATGGTCATCGATGCCGATGTGGCCGAGGCGAATATCGCGTTGATGCGGCCAGGCTTGCGTGGCGAGGCGGTGCTCGACGGCTTTCCCGACCGGCACTTTGCGGTCGAAGTATCGAAGATCGCGCCGATGATTTCGCGGGAAAAGGGGACGGTGACGCTTCGCCTGACACTCTCCTCGCCGCCGTCAGACATGCGCCCCGCCATGGCCGCGCGCATCCGCCTTGTGGTGGGTAAGGCCGCGGATACCACAGACAATCAGCAAGGAGCAGAGCGATGACCGACACTCAAGAACCCTATATCGCGCTTCGCGGCGTCAAGAAGGCATTCAAGATCGGCGCGGAAACGATCCCGATCTTTTCCGGACTCGACCTTTCGATAGAACGCGGCGATTTCGTCGCCGTCATGGAACATGCTCGGCGGCATCGATAGCCCCGACGGAGGGGAGATCAGGGTCGGCCGCAGCCATCTCGAACAGATGGGCGAAGGCGCCAGAGCCGCCTGGCGGGCACACAGCATGGGCATTATCTTCCAGTTCTACAATCTGCTGCCGATGCTGAATGCGGGCGAGAATATCGAGCTGCCGCTGCTGTTGAAGCCGCTCAAGCGGAAGGAGCGGCGGGCGCGGGTCGAGACCGTCATGGATCTGGTCGGGCTTTCGGGGCGGCAGCGGCAGTTTCCATCCAGCATGTCCGGCGGGCAGCAGCAGCGCGTCGGCATCGCCCGCGCCATCGTCGGCGATCCCGACCTCTTGCTCTGCGACGAACCGACCGGCGATCTCGACCGGAAGTCTGCAAACGATATCCTCGATATGCTGGGCTTTCTCAATCGCGAGCTTCAGAAGACCATCATCATGGTCACGCATGATCCCGAGGCTGCCTCCTTCGCCCGGCGCACGCTGCATCTCAACAAAGGCGAATTCGTCGAGCAGGAAAGGTTGGCCTAATGACCTTCTTCCAGCTGATGCGCCGCAATGCATGGCGCAAGCCGCTCAGGGCCACGCTTCTGATGTTCTCGGTCGGCGTCGCTTTCCTGATCTATGGCTTGACGGCGAGCTTCGTCAGCGGCAGCCAGGGGGCGGCCGGCGCCAGCGACAGTCTGCTCGGCGTCTTCAACAGATCGGGGCGGGCACAGCCGCTGCCGCTTGCCTATCTCAACCGGATCGCCGCCGATAGCGATGTCGCCGCCGCCGCCTACATGACGCGCATGCGGGGCTTCGTCGGTGTCGAGAAGAATGTCGTGATGACGAGCGCGGTCGATCCACGATTGATCGCCGCAGCCAATGGCGACGAGCTCGGGCTGACGCCGCAACTGATATCACTGCTGGAAGAGGGCCGTGACCGGGTGCTGGTCGGCCGGGCGCTGGCGGAGGCGCAGGGCTGGTCGGTCGGCCAGCGCATCGGGATCACCAGCCACCTGACAAGGGAAGACGGCAGCCGCAACTGGAGTTTTGAGATCGCCGGCATCTTCGAAGGGGCCGACGCCAGCACCGACACCTATTTCATGATCGCCCGCTATGATGCCGTCAATGCGGCGCGCGCCCGCGGCAAGGATACAGTCGATGGCTTCGTCGTGCGACCGCGACCGGGCGTTTCATCCGGCGTGCTGGCGGCAAGGATCGACGCGCTGTTTGCCAATTCGGCGGCACCGACGCGCACTCGATCGGAAAGGCAGTTCCTCGAGGCTTTCTTGCGGCAGTTCGCCGATATCGGCCTGATCGTCAGCCTCGTCGTCGGCGCCGCATTCGTGACCATCCTGATGATTGTGGTCAACACCATGCTCTTTGCCGTGAGGGAGCGCAGCTTCGAAATCGGCGTCATGAAGGTGCTCGGCTTTTCCAGCGGGCGGATTATGGCACTGATCCTCGGCGAGACACTGTTCGTCTTCGCCGTCGGCGGGGCTGGCGGGCTCGTTCTCGCCAAGCTCGCGACGCTGTTTGCCGGGCCGGAATTCGGCCTCGCCTTCACCTCGTCCGCGCTGCTGAAATCCGTCGCCATCATCGCCGGTCTCGGCCTCCTGACCGGGCTGTTGCCCGCCGCCAATGCCATGCGCCTGCCCATCGTCAACGCCTTCAGATCGAGATAGTCCAATGTCATCAGCGCTCAAGCAGATCTTTCTCATGTTCAGAGTCAATCTCGGCAGCCTGCCGCGGCGGCTGTGGATCTCGCTGTCGATGGTGTTGTCGGTGGCCCTAGTGGTGGCGGTGCTTGCGGGTTTTCTCGCCATGGCCAGGGGCTTTGAGGCAGCCCTCCAAGGCACGGGTTCGCCTGGCATCGCCGTCATTCTCGGCGGCGGCACCAACCAGGAGACCGGCTCGGATGTGCCGGCCGAAGCGATCCGCAGCCTGACCGCCGCAATCGGCGAGATCGGCGTGGCGCGGGATGCCGCCGGCTTGGCGCCTGCCGGCGAACTGGCGCTGTCGCGCGAGATCGTCGTTCCCGTCGATGTCGTCAGAGCCAGCGACGGCGCTGAGCAGACACTGTCGCTGCGGGGCATGGATCTGGCCGGCCCCGGCTTGCGCGATCGCGCCACGCTCTCCCAAGGGCGGCTGTTTTCGCCGGGCGCGCGCGAAATCGTCGTCGGCGGCCGCATCGCCGATGAATTCTCCGGCTTCGCCGTCGGCGACAAGGTGCGACTCGGCGCGGTCGACTGGACGGTCGTCGGGCATTTCACGTCAGGCGGCAGCGCCTTCGAATCGGAGATCTGGGCGGATCTGGAGGCGGTGCAATCGGCCTTCGACCGGCAGGGACAGGTGCAGAGCCTGCGTATGCGCCTCGATGGGGCGGGTGCTCTGGACGTGCTGAGACAGCATCTTTCTGCAATTCCCGGCGCGCCGCTCACCGCCGTCTCCGAGGCCGATCTCTATGCCGCGCAATCCGAGCGCACCGCGAGCTTCATCCGCCTGTTCGGCTGGCCGCTGGCGCTTTTGATGGCGGTCGGCGCCACCGCTGGCGCGCTGAATACGATGATGAGCTCGGTCTCCGACCGCACCGTCGAAATCTCAACGCTGCGCCTGCTCGGCTTCGGCCGCCTGTCGGCCTTTACTGCCACCTGGGTCGAGGCCGTGGCTCTCTCGGTCGTGGGGGCCGCCCTCGGCATCCTTGCCTCGTGGCTCGCCTTCAACGGCTGGCAGGCCAGCACGATGGGCGCCAACAACACCAAGATGGCCTTCCAGCTCGACGTCACCGCCGACGTCGCGCTCACCGCTGGGCTGCTGGGGCTTGCCATCGGCATCATCGGCGGAGCGTTGCCGGCGCTTGCCGCGACAAGGTTGCCGCTGACCTCGGCATTGCGGGCGAGGGGATAGAGGCTGGTTGTCTAAACCTTCCGGGCGGGTCACGTCATCGCGGCGACCGCCCTGATCGGCCCGAGGGAGACATCCGCTACAGGCGGAGCGCCGCCGCCTCATCTGTGCAGCCCGCGGAAACTATGGCATAACTAGGCCATGGCAATGAATGTCTTGGCGGTCCATCGCGACACGGTTGGGACGGAACAGGCGGCAGACAATTCGCTTGCTGCCGGCTATTCCGTGGGCATTCTCTGTTGGCTGCTGTCGGCCGGCGTCTATATCGCCGCGAAATGGGTTTCTTCGGAGATGCCGCCTTGGGCGCTCTGCTTCTGGCGCGTGCTGATCGCCTTCGCGATCCTGATGCCGATCGTGCGCCGGCATTTCGCCGACATGGTCGCGCTGGTGCGGGCTCGCGCCCTCGAACTGCTTGCGATTGGCGGCGTGGGACTGGCGATCTGCCAGGGCATGATTTTTGTCGGCCTCGAACATGCCGATGCCACCACTGCCGGCATCATCATTGCCCTGATCCCGATCATCACCATGATCCTTGCCCGCTTGATGCTGGCCGAGCCGATGGGACGCTGGCAGGTGATCGGATCGATCTTGGCCTTTCTCGGAATCGTGGTCATCATCATCAAGGGTAGTCCGGACGCGCTGATGCGGCTCGACTTCAACCCGGGTGAACTGTGGATCGTCGCCGGCGCGTTCTGTTTCAGTCTCTATACTGTCCTGCTCCGCCGCGCGAAATTCGATATGAATCGCCTTGCGCTCCTGGTGCTGCTGCTCGGTGCGGCGGTGCTGACGGCGCTGCCCTTCTACCTGTCCGAGCTATTCTCAGACGAACGCTCGACGCTCAACGGCAGCGGGCTTATCGCGCTCGCCTATGTTGCGATCCCTGGCGGGGCGGTCATGTACTACCTCTTCAATCGTAGCATCGAGACGCTGGGGGCGGCTCGGGCTGGCGTCCTCCTCTACATTCAGACCATCTTCATCGCTGTGCTCGCCTATCTGATCCTTGGCGAGCAGTTGCAGCGCTATCACCTCGAAGGCGCGGCACTCATCATCGCCGGCTTGCTTCTCATCATCCTGCTGAAGCCGAAGATCAAGGCCGAAGCGGCTACTGCATAATTCCTTAAATCGGGATCGATTTAAGGATAAAATTATGCAGCAATTCAAAGTGCTACAGCGTCCTTTGCGCGTCTGAAAAGACGCGCGGCGCTGTAGGGCCTGAGGTCTCCCCATCGCTGCGACATGGTTCCCGCTGACCTCGGCTTTGAGGGCGAGGGGGTAGGGTTTCACCTTGGAGCGCGCCTTCGCTTGCGCTCATGGCGTTCGTCGCTGGCGCTCCTCCCCCTGAGCGCAAGCGAAGGCACGAATCACATGACGCGCAGACAGAAGGCGACGTACACCCCGCGCAAACACGCAGCGATTTATTCATCTCTAAGTCGCCGATTTCTCGGCCAAAGTTGTAACGTTCGTCACACCAGGCCATTGCCTGTGGAATAAGGTCCGCGAGGCGCGCATTGCCCCATTGACAACATCTTATCGCCTTTTTGCCGTGGCCGGTTGCCCCCGCCGCATGCGATCGGCCGATCCTGGGCGGTCCCGGCGGCGACATTAGCGATCCGACGAACAGGGCAACATGGCGATATGACAGTCTACTATGTGAACTCAGCGACTGGTTCCGACCGCAACGGTGGAACGGGCCAGAACTCGGCTTTTGCGACTTTGTCCAAAGTGGAATCCTTGAAACTGAAACCCGGCGACAGCGTGCTTCTTGCCAAGGGAAGCGTGTTCAACGAGCAGTTCGATATCAAATATTCCGGCAGCGAGAATGCGCCGATCAAGATCGGCAGTTACGGGACGGGCGCTGCGCCCGTCATCCACAGCAGCGGCGACGGCATCCACAGTCTCTATGCCTCGAACATCGTCATCGAGAACCTGAAGATATCGAATACAGCAGGTGCGGGCATCTATGGCGGCAGTGTCACGAACTGGACGGTCCGCGACGTCGAGATCGCCAAGACGGGATTGTCGGAAAACGCCGGCGCCGTCACCTTTCGGAGCAGCAAAAACATCACGGTCGAAGACAGCAAGATATCGGGCGTCAGAGGCGACGGCTTCTGGATCGAAAAGGTCGCAGGCATCAAGCTTCTCAACAATACCGTCACCAACGCCCATGGCGCGACGGCCGATGCCGTGCAGATGAACGACAGCAGCAACATTCTGATTAAGGGCAATCATCTCGACCAGACGCATGCCGATAGCCCGAAGGGCGTCATCGCGCTCGTCAGGCCGGTGAATGCCCTGGTCGAGGATAATGTGCTTACCGGCGGCGGCTTCGGCATCAGCGCGCAGGCCGGCAAGAATGTTGCCATCCACGACAACGACATATCGGGATTTCACGGCTACAGCTGGTCCTTTGCCGTCGGTCTCGGCGACAAGGGCGATACGAGAGACTACGATATCGAGGGCAACCACATCCATGACGGCGCCCGGGGCGTGGTCATCTCCGCTGCCGGCAGCCCGAGCTATGACCGCACGAATATCAAGGTCCACGACAATGTCTTCGACGACCTCTCACAGGCGGCGTTGAAGGTCGACAGGCCCGCATCCGGCTCCTTTTCCAACAATACCATCGAGAGCGGCGTCAAGGCCACCAGCATATCGCCTGATATCGTCGACACGCACACCTTCTCCGTCAGCAACAACCATACGGTCGCCAATGTCGAGACGGCGCTGGCGAGCCCGGTTGCCAAGACTGCCGCGGCGACACAGGCGGCCGTAGATCCGACGGTTGTCGCTGTCCATGACAATTTGAAGATCCTGACCGATACGGGCGCTGCCCATCATGGCAATCTCCTCGAAAACGACAGCTCGGACAATGACACCCTGGTGCTTCGGCGCTTCGGGGACGAAACCGTCGGCAAGCACGGCCTGACGCTGACCGGGGAATACGGCGATATCCATGTGGACCGGGAAGGCAACTACGCCTACACGCTCGATGAAACGAAACTCCCTGACCATAGCGGACATGTAAGCGAATCCTTCACCTATGGGATCAACGATGGAAGCTCGCATCATAGCGACGGGGATACGTTGACCGTCTTCATCCACCTGGATGGCTTGCTGAGCTGAGGTGAGCGTGCCGGGAGCGGCGCTACGCCCGGAGACCTTCCTTCCGGGGAGGCGTTGCTCTCGCCACCAAATGGCTTCGCAGCGTCCCTCATCCGGCTGCCGCCGGGTGAGGGTAAGGGGCTGCAAGCGGCCTCAACCTTTCCGGCTGGCGACTGACCTGAAACAGAACGTCTACACTCCTGCGACCATACGTCGCCAAGGAGGACGATTACCGTTTATTCACCTTTCGGTCGCTTTTTGGTAGATTTTTTCGTATAAGTTGTCATTTTTAGGATACCGCCTCCGCCAGGCGTTCTCGGGACCAAGGCAGGCCCACAGGGTCTGCCGACCGTCGTGAAGGCAACTCGAAGGCCACGGCCTTTAGCCCCGACCACATCCGATCCACGTGTCGCAGCCGATCCAGACGGCTGCGCGGCAATTCGAGAACAAGGCGATATGACGATCTATTATGTGAATCCGGCGATAGGCTCCAACGGCAATAGCGGAACGAGCGAGGACACGCCGTTTTTGTCGTTCTCGGCGGTGGAAAGCTTGAAGCTGCAGCCGGGCGACAGCGTGCTGCTTGCCGCCGGAAGCGTGTTCAATGACCAGCTCGATCTGAAATATTCCGGCACAGTGAGTGCCCCGATCACCATCGGCAGCTACGGGGTCGGCGATGCGCCAGTCATCCATAGCCCCGGCGATGGTATTCACAGCCTTTATGCATCGAACATCGTCATCGAGAATATCAAGATATCGGACACTGGCGGGGCAGCCATCTATGGCGGATATGTTTCGAACTGGACCGTGCGCAACGTCGAGGTCGATCATACCGGTTTGGCGGGCAAGTCAGGTTCCGTCACGTTCAGGACCGGCTCGAACATCACCATCGAAAACAGCACGATCAACGACGTCAACGGCGACGGCGTCTGGATCGAGAAGATCAACGGCGTCAATTTTCTCAACAACACCGTCACCAACGCTCACGGCACCGCCGCAGATGCCGTGCAGATGAACGACAGCAGCAACATCGTGATCAGCGGCAATTACCTCGACCAGACGGGTGCAGCGACGCCGAAAGGCGTCATCGCGCTCGTTCGGCCTGTCAATGTCCTGGTCGAGGACAACGCGATTATCGGTGGCGGCTTCGGGATCGGCGCACAAGCCGGCACCAACGTCGCTATTCACGACAACGATATTTCAGGTTATGGCGGCTACAGCTGGTCCTACGCCATCGGCCTCGGTGACCAGGGCGACACGCGGGATTACGATATCTCGGGCAATTACATCCATGACGGCGTATGGGGCGTGGCGATCAGCGCTGTCGGCACCCCCACTTACGTTCGCGAAGATATCAATATTTACGGCAACGTTTTCGATGACCTGTCCTCAGCGGCGTTGAAGGTCGACAGGCCAGCATCCGGCTCGTTCCACGACAATGTCATCGCCAGCGATGTCACGCCCTCCAGCATCTCCCCCACCATCATCGCCGCGAACACTTTTCCCGTCAGCAACAACACGACGCTCGACGAGGCCCAGGCGACGATGCTTGCGAGCAGCGATAGTCTCGCGGTCGGCGATGTGACGCACACGGACACGGCGCCTGCGCTTGTCGCAGCCCATGACAGCCTGAAAATCGCCTCCGATCTGGACGCCGCCCATTACGGCAATCTCCTCGAAAACGACAGCTCGGCCAATGGAACCCTGCTGCTTCGCCGCTTCGAGGGCGAATACGTCGACAAGGACGGCGTGACGCTGACCGGCAAATACGGCACCATCCATGTCGACAGTGACGGCGATTACACCTATACGGCCGATGCGGCGAAGCTCGCCGGGCTCAGCGGAGACGTGAGCGACACCTTCCACTACAAGATCTCCGATGGGACTTCGCTGCATTTTGACACGGATACGCTGAGCGTCTCCATCCATGTGAATGACTTGCTGAGCTGATAGGGATTGCCGACAGCAAATGGCGTTGCATCATCGCGGCGGCAGTCCGCCCAGCACTTGCGAAGTCTCATTGATCGCCGAGCAGGATCCTGATGACGTCGACTTCGATTTCCGCGCAGATGATCTCGTATTCGGTGATGATTGCGGGATCGGCCGATCTATCCCGGCGCATGCGATCGAGGACGGCGCAGGCTTCGCCGTAGGCGCCGCATAATTCGTAAAAATGGGGCTGGCTCGCCGCGGCTGTTCTGATCGTCGCCCGCGTCGCAGGCAGCCTCATCATCAGCCTGGCCAGCCCCTGTTCCGCGGCTTGCCGGGTGATATGGGCTACGCCTTCTTTCCTGACCATGCCGTCATTCCTCGCCGCCTGTCTTTTCCCATTCAGGGGGTACGCAAGACCCATCCCCAGAGTAGTACGCAGGAATGCTGCATCTGGTTTCATGCCGGATGAAGGATTAGCGTCGCGGTGCTGCGCGTCTTCGACCGAACTCGGCATTACGGGACAATCGGCACAGCAATCCTACGGCCGGTGCTACCAGCGCAGGAGGCGAGGCCCAAAGAGGGCGCCGATTGCACCGGTCAAGAGGATGCCGAGCGAATACCAGAGGGTGACGAAGGGCAGGCCGTTTTCCGTGCAAAACCAGGAATAGACCCAGGCGCCGGATGCGCCGGCGGCGATGCCGGCGATGAAGCCTGTGATGCCGAGGTTGCTCGGCGCGCCGCCACGGAGAACCCAGGCATTTGCAATCAGGATCGGTATGGCAAAGGCAAAGATCAGCAGCGGGCAATGCAGGGCGGAGGAGCCGAGCACCAGCACGGGGTAACTTGCGGCCGGCGACAAAGCGAGCTGGATGACTGCCATGGCGGCGAGAGCGAGTATGATGGCCGCGGCAATTCCGAAAAAGCGGCCTTCCGAGCCATCCGGCCGGGACAGGCGGTAAACGGCTGCGAAGGCGGCGATTGCGAGCAGGGCATTGTAAGCGGACTTGATCCAGAAGACCGGCAGCATCAGAGCCTGCGCCATATCGGTGCGAAGGCCGACGACGATCAGCATCAGCAGCAGCGAGACTGCTAAGGCCGGCAGGATGGCGAGCGCGAAGCGGCGTTCGAGCGCATGTCTCGGCACCGGCTTCAGATCCCGGACAAGGCTGTCGATCACGTCCTCAGTTTCTCTCACATTCCACCTCGCAATCTTGCCGCCAGCGCCTTGATGCCCCTGTGAACGCCGACCTTGACCGCCGATTCCGACTGTCCGGTGCGGCTTGCCGTGTCGGCCACCGACTGCCCCTCGATCTTGACCTGCCGGATCAACTCCTGCTGGTGCTGCGGCAGGCCGTTCAACAGCCGTTCGACATCCATGCGCGCTGCAATCGCATCCTCCCTGAAGTCGTCTACGATCTCTTCGTCCAGTTCTATTTCCGCCTTGTACCGGCCGCCATGCTTTCGGTGGTGGTCGATCAGCTTGTAGCGGGCGATCGAGAAGAACCACGCGGTGAACGGCCGCTCCCTGTCATAGGTCGCCCGGCGCGAATGCAGCGCCAGCAACGTCTCCTGCACGAGATCTTCCGTGTCGGACTTTGCGGAAGTGCCGATCCGCCCGCCGTAATAACCGACGAGCAGGGTTCGCAATGTCACGAGCAGACGCCGATAGGCTATCTCGTCCCCATCGAGGGAAAGAAGCATCAGCATCTTCAGTGCTTGTTCCGAATGGGTGCTCGTCATGTCGTCTGCAATATCATTCGGGTGGATGACGTTTTGGTTACAGGCGGTTCAAAATCTTTCGGCGGCAATTCAAAGTGTACAGCGTCCTTTGCGCGTCTCCAAAAACGCGCGGCGCTGTAGCGCTATCACATAAGCGTGAGGCTGTAACCGTCTTCGCAAGGAGATCGAATTCAGGACTGTGAGTCGTCGGCGGGTGCCGGCGGACATGTCAATCGATCCGAGGAGACCCTCATGACCAAGATCCTTTCCAGCCTTGCCGCCTGCAGCTTCGTCATCGGCCTGTCGCTTGCCGGCGCCGCCAGCGCCCAGAGCAGCGATGCCATGAAGAAAGACAGCATGAAGACCGATGCGATGTCGAAGGACGCCATGTCCAAGGATGCAATGTCGAAGGACGCAATGGCGGCCGGCAGCACCAAGGCCGACTGCATGCACAATGCCGGCATGGAGAAGGACATGATGAAGAAGGACACGATGATGAAGGCCTGCGACGCGATGAAGTAAGTTTGGCCGCGGCCGCTGAAACTTTATCGTCGGCGGCCGCGTCTTCTTTTGTCAGGCCTTTCATGTCGATTTGGAGGAACTATAATGGCCACGACCGATGCCGGCATGGCGAGCGGACGCACACTCTTTTACCGCCATCGCCTGCTGGTGCGCCTGTCTCACTGGATGAATGTGCTGTGCATGACAGTGCTGCTGTTCAGCGGCCTGCAGATATTCAATGCTCATCCGGCGCTCTATTGGGGCCAGTACGGCGCTGATGACGATCCATCCTTCATTTCCATGGAGGCGGAGCAGGAAGGCGATGCGCTGAAGGGGGTGACGCGCGTGGGTGGATTGAGCTTCGACACGACGGGCGTTCTCGGGGTTTCGAATGTCGACGGCGAGGCTGCAGTGCGCGGTTTTCCGAACTGGCTGACCTTGCCGAGCTATCAGGATCTGGCATCGGGCCGGCGCTGGCATTTCTTCTTTGCCTGGCTGTTTGTCATCAACGGCTTCATCTATCTTGCCTACGGTTTTGTCAGCCGGCATTTCCGCCGCGATCTGCTGCCAGCGGCCGAAGAGCTGAAGCCTTCGCATCTCGGCCATGAGATCGCGAGTCACGCTCGGTTGCGCTTTCCCAAGGGGGCCGAGGCACGCCATTATAATACGCTGCAGAAACTCGCCTATGTCGCCGTGATCTTCGTGCTGCTGCCACTGATGATCGGGACAGGGCTTACCATGTCGCCGGGCTTCAATGCGGTCGCGCCCTGGCTGCTTGATCTGTTCGGCGGCCGGCAATCGGCCCGCACGCTGCATTTCCTGACCGCTTTCTCGCTCGTCGCCTTCGTCGCCGTGCATGTGGCGATGGTGCTGGTCTCGGGCGTGTTCAACAATCTGCGTTCGATGATCACAGGCTATTACGACATCGGGCAGGGAGGAAAGTCATGAGCCGCATCATTACAAGGCGTCGCTTCCTGATCGGCGCAACCATGACGGCATCGGCGCTGGGGCTTGCCGGCTGCGATGCCCTCGTCGAAAACGATCGAACGAAATCGGTTCTGAAGATCGCCGAAGGCTTCAGCATGAAGACGCAGCGCTTCCTGCTCGGCGACGACGCGCTCGCCCGCGAGTTCACCGAAGCCGATATCTCGCCGACCTTCCGCGCCAACGGCACGAGCATGCCTGATAATGCCCGCTATATCGACTGGATGAACCAGCGGTTTTCAAGCTGGAAGCTCGAGGTCGGCGGGCTGGTCGACAGGCCGATGCAGTTGTCGCTGGCGGAGCTGAAAGCCCTGCCGGCCCGCACGCAGATCACCAGGCATGATTGCGTCGAGGGCTGGAGCGCGATCGGCAAATGGACCGGCGTGCCGCTCGGTGCGCTGCTGCAGGCGGCGGGCCTGAAACCCGAAGCCCGCTACATCGTCTTCCACTGCGCCGACGAATACGAAAAGACGCTCGACGGCAGCGGCTGGTATTACGAAAGCATCGATTTCGTCGATGCGTTCCACCCTCAAACGATCCTTGCCCACAGCATGAACGGCCGCGATCTCGAAGTCGCCCACGGCGCGCCGCTCAGGCTCCGGGTCGAGCGTCAGCTCGGCTACAAGCAGGCAAAATACCTGACCGGCATCGAAGCCGTCGCCGATCTCGGCCAGCTCTACGGCGGCAATGGCGGTTTCTGGGAGGATCGCGGTTATGAATGGTATGCGGGCATATAGTCCCCGACCGACATGCCGACCTTGACGCCTTCCGCATGTCGGGTTCCACCGCCGAAGAGGTAGTCGTGGTCGAGGGTGCGGAGCTCAGGCAGAGAGACCGATGGTGATGGTGGCGGACAGCACGCCGCTGTCGAGCTTCTCGAAATCGAAGATGTGGTCGGCGGCATCCTCCGGGATGATGCCGTCCTCGTCGTTGCGCGTATCGCGGGCAGGGCGCCCGAGATAGTCAGGATGCTCGCCATAGATGATGTCGCTCAGCGCATCGTCGAAATAGATCTGGCTGACGAGAAGCTCCTTGCCGTCGACGAGGATACGGCAATGAACATGCGGCGTGCGGCCCTTGTACCATCCGGGATAGGCCGTCAAAAAGCTTGCCTGCCCCTTGGCATCCGTCAGCTGGCGGCCGCGGAAGGCGAGCCCGCTGATTGCCTCGGCATCGCCGAACGTGCACATCTCCGCAGCCTCACGGCCGGAATAGATGCCGCGGTGATCGGTATGCCAGATTTCGATATCCGCATTTTCGACCGGCCGGCAATCGGCGGCATGGACGATGCGGACGGCGAGCCGCAAAGGCAGCCCGGTCTTTCCTTCCGAGACGTCCTGACGGGTAGGAATATTGTTGACATGGCAAGGGCCAAGGGTCTGGGCGACGGTGACGATGCAGTTCGGACGGCTGCGGAAGAGCGGCTTGGGCAGCTTTTCCAGGGCGATCGACTTTGTGCCGCCGCTTACGAAATCGGTTCCCCTCCATTCGAATGTCCTGGCGGCAACAGCGATATGCCGCCGTGGCCAGATTGCCGCAGCCACGGATGATGCGACAGTGGCCGCACTTCCAAGCACAAGGGTCCGCCTTTTCATCTGTCTTCCTTTGCCTCAAGACGCAGGATTTAAGGAGGATGCGCAGCAAACTCCAATTAAATCCAGGCAATGATCGATGGCAACGCGATCATCGGCGTCAGATGTCTGCCGTAGGGCTGCGGTCCAGAAGCGGAGATTCCGTCCCGCGCATTGACGAGAAGGCGTATTCTTCCCATGCTCGCACACGGAAGAGTTGCTCTAAGCTGTGCACTGGGGTTCGTCGCGAAAATGCAGGGTAACGCTTTGAATTGTTGTACAATTCTTTTAAACGACTCCAGATTTGAATTATGCAGAAGGAATCCGAAATTCGTTGCTGAGCCAGGGCAGAGGCATATGGAACCAACCCACTTATTCGAGCTCGTCATCGCGATGTTTCTGGCGATCATCGCGCTGCACTATGTTGCCCACCGGCTCGGACTGCCGCCGTCCGTCGCGCTGCTGACTGGGGGCGCCTTGCTGGCCTTTGTACCGGGGTTGCCGGCGATATCAGTCGATCCGGAGCTGGTGCTCGTCATCTTCCTGCCGCCGTTGTTGATGGACGGGGCCTGGTCCATTGCGGCGGCGCGGTTGCGGCGGCATGTGATCGGCATCGCCTCGCTTGCCGTCGGCGCGGTGTTCTTCACCTGCGCGGTCATCGCCGTCGTCGCCCATCTCATCTTTCCATCGATTCCCTGGGCAGCTTGCGCAGCCCTCGGTGCGATCGTTGCGCCGCCGGATGCAGTTGCGGCGCGTGCCGTGCTGCAGCGCGTCAGGCTGCCGCGGCGGCTTCAGATTCTGCTGGAAGGCGAGAGCCTGCTCAATGATGCGAGCGGCCTGGTGCTCTTCCGTTTTGCCGTTGCCGCTGCCGCAACCGGAGCCTTCAGCGCGACGGAGGCGGCCGGCAGTTTCCTCGTGCTGGCGCTCGGCGGCGCCATCATCGGCATCGTGGTGGGAACGGCGTGGTTCAAGCTTGTCCGGCGCCTCGGCGACGAATATCTCGTCATCGCGGCCTCGGTGCTGCTTTGCTGGATTGCCTATCTCGCCGGAGAACAGCTGCATGTTTCGGGCGTCATCGCCACCGTGACCGCGGGCCTCATCATGAGCTGGCATCAGCACACCGTGCTATCAGCCGCAATGCGCGTGCGCGGCGTCTCGTTCTGGACGGTAATGATCTTCCTGATGGAAGCGGCGGTCTTCATCCTGATCGGGCTGTCGCTTCGCGATGTCGTCGAACGCGGCGGCGGCTTTACCACCGTCATCGCGACGATGGGGCTACCGATGCTGGCGATCCTCGTCGCACTCGTTCTGGCGCGGTTTGCCTGGGTCTTTGCCTGCGATTTCGTCGTCAGGTTCTGTGCTTCCCTGGGCTTCGCACGGGCCCAACCGCTTGGCGTCGGCGGCGCTGTCGTGCTCAGTTGGGCGGGCGTGCGCGGCGTGGTGACGCTCGCTTTGGCGCTGAGCTTGCCCGAGGAGTTCCCGGGCCGCGACTTCATCCTCGCCACCTCCTTCGCGGTCATTCTCGGCACCGTGCTCATCCAGGGTACGACATTGGGGCGGGTGATTGCCTGGGCGCGACTGGTGGAGCCGGAGTCGGAACATGCGCGCCTGACGATGAGCCAGGCCGAAGCCGCCATGGCGCAGGCGCAGTTCGGCATCGTCCAGAGCCTGGCCTATGACGCGGAAGGAAAACTCATCCACCCGCAATTGCTGGAGCGCTACCAGCGCCGCGCCACGTCGATCATCGACTACGCCGAGAAAACCGAGCAATACATACCGGCGCTCCATGCGCATTTCGACGTCGTTCTCGAAGCGGTTGCCATCGGGCGTCGGGAACTCATACGCCTCCATCGCGCCGGCGAGATCGACGATGAGACGCTGCTGGAGCTGGAACGGGATCTCGATCTCGAGGAGCTGAGTGCGATCTCGGCCAAGGCGTGAGTTCAGCGCCTCGCGCCTTCGACATCATTTTCAACGCATTGCGATATCGAGGCTGACACAAGCGCGGTCCGGACGACGAGGCCGCGCGGCGTCCTGCCCTAAATGGCGATCTGTTCGCCGAGTTCGACGACGCGGTTGGATGGCAGATTGAAATAATCGGAGGGATCGATCGCCAAGCCCTCCAGCGCCATGAATATGCGCTCCTGCCAGCCGGGCAGCCCGGTGTTCGGCGTCCTGACGAGGTTCCGGCGGCCGAGATAAAAGGAGGTTCTCATGATCTCGAACTTGAAGCCGCCCTCGCGGCAGAGAGCCAATGCCCTGGTGACATCGGGGTCGTCCATGAAGCCAAAGGTGATGTCGAGGCGCACAAAGCGCGGCGAGAGCTGGCTGATCTTGACGCGTCTGATATCGGAAACATAAGGTTCGTCCTCGGTCCAGACGGTCAGGATGACGTTCTGTTCGTGGAGCACGTGGTTGTGCTTGAGATTGTGGAGCAGAACATTCGGTGTCCGGTCCGGAACGCTGGTCAGGAAGACAGCCGTTCCCGGAACGGTGACCGGCGAATGGTCCGACCTTCGCTCGATCGACCTGATGAAGGAATCGAGCGGGATCTCGTTGTTGGCCCGCAGTCTCTTCAGATAGGCTTGGCCTCGGGTCCATGTCCACATCAGGATCATGATTGCCAGGGCAAGGGCGACCGGAACCCAGCCGCCATCGTGAATTTTCAACAGATTGGCCGCCAGGAATACCACTTCGATGATGAATAGCGGCAGCAGTGCGACTGCGGCAAGGACAAGGGAGTATCCCCAGGCGGCCCGGAGAAACTGGAAGGCCAGCATCGTCGTGATCACCATGGCGCCGGTCACCGAGATACCGTAGGCCGTCGCCAGCGACTCGGAATCGCCGAAGGAAAAGATCAGCATCAGCACGCCGATCAGAAGGAGAAGATTGACGCTCGGCACATAGATCTGGCCGGTGTTGGTCTCAGAGGTGAACTTGATCCTCAGCCTCGGCAGGAAGCCGAGGTGAACGGCTTGGCGGGCCAGCGAAAATGCGCCTGTTATCACAGCCTGGCTGGCGATGATCGTCGCCATCGTCGCCAGGAGAACTATCGGCAGCAAGGCCCAGTCAGGATACATCAGAAAGAATGGATTGATGGCGGCTTCCGGATGGGCGAGAACCAGTGCGCCCTGGCCGAGATAGTTCAAGAGCAGTGCCGGAAAGACCAGAACGAACCATGCCATCTGGATCGGGCGGCGCCCGAAATGCCCGAGATCGGCATAGAGCGCCTCCGCACCCGTCACCGTCAGAAAGACGGCGCCGAGCACGATGAGGCCGACAAGGCCGGCATGAGTGAGGAACAGGAATGCATTCACCGGATTGAGCGCGCCCAGAATCCGCCAATCGTCACCGATATGGAGCAGGCCGCCCGCCGCCATGGCCAGAAACCACAACACCGTTATCGGCCCGAAAAACATTGAGACGGCGGCCGTTCCCCTTGATTGGACGGCAAAGAGAACGATCATGATCGCCGCCGACAGAGGCGGGACGTATCCGGCAAAGGCGGGCGTGATCAATTTCAGGCCTTCGAGCGCCGACATGACCGATAAAGCAGGCGTGATCATCGCATCGCCGATGAAGAGGGCGGCGCCGATCAGGCCGGCGAAGAAGAGCAGCGGCACGTTTCGTCCCATTTTCTTCATCAGGAGGGCGAGAAGTGAAAGCGTGCCGCCTTCGCCGTCATTGTCTGCCCTGAGAAGGAAGAGCACATATTTGAAGGTCACGATGATCGTCAGTGTCCAGACCATCAGCGAAATCAGGCCGATGACCTCTGCCTCATGCACGCCATCGGCGGCAAAGGGCCTCAGCGCCTCGCGGAAGGCATAGAGCGGGCTGGTGCCGATATCGCCATAGACAACGCCGACCGCGCCGATGACCAGCCCGACAAAGCCCTTCCGGCCGACGCCATCCCCCGTCTTATCCATATGCGTCGACGTCATCGTACCCCGTTCATCCGACTTGCCTATGAGCACAAACATATGCCGCATTGCAGAACGGCAAGCAAATTGATGCGGGTGCGATTTTTTTTGCCAGGGGCGGAGGCGGATGCGGGGATGGGAGGGCGTCGTCGCGATCCCTTCAGCCTCGTCAATTCATATCCCCTTGTGATTGCGCTGTCGCATGGTAAATATGGATGCATGACCTGCACCCTGAACCTATCGAGCTTCTATTACACGCTGCTCCCATAGAGCGGCGCAAGGTCATATTCCTGACACTCGAGACGCCGCACGGTCGGCGGCACGTGTGTCAACAGATGGTCTCCGGCCTCATCGGCTCAAATGGAGACCCTCGTGACACCATCCTCTCAGCCCACCGGACCCAGATCCGACTTTCTTCGCACTCTGAGCGAGCGCGGCTTCCTGCATCAATGCACCGACTTGGAAGCGCTCGACAGCTGGCTTTGTTCAGGAGCCGGCACGGCCTATAGCGGCTTCGATCTCACCGCCGACAGCTTGCATGTCGGCCATCTCATTCCGATCATGATGCTGCGGTGGTTCCAGAAGACGGGTTACAAACCCATCGCTTTGCTCGGCGGTGCGACAAGCCGCCTGGGCGATCCGAGTTTCCGCGACACGTCGCGTCCTTTTCTCAGCCAAGAGCAGATCATGAAAAACTTGATCGGCATCCGGAGGGTCTTCGAGCGCTTCCTTGCGTTCGGGGACGGCCCGACCGATGCTGTCATGGTCAATAATGCCGACTGGTTGGGCGGGCTCAACTATCTCGATTTCCTGCGCGATATCGGACCGCATTTTTCAGTCAATCGGATGCTCACATCGGAGAGCGTGCGCCAACGGTTGGAACGAGAGCAATCGCTGTCATTGCTGGAATTCAACTACATGGTCATGCAGGCTTACGACTTCCATGTCCTCGCGGAAAGCCGCGGCTGCCTGCTTCAACTGGGTGGCTCCGACCAGTGGGGCAATATCGTCAGCGGCGTCGAATTTGGACGGCGGATTGGCGGGCGAGCGCTGTTTGGATTGACTGCCCCGCTGCTGACGACGTCGTCGGGTGCGAAGATGGGCAAGAGCGTTTCGGGCGCGGTTTGGCTGAACGCCGATCGGTTGTCGCCTTATGAGTTCTGGCGATTCTGGAGAAATGCGGCAGATGTCGACGTGGGTCGTTTTCTCAGGCTGTTCACTGAGTTGCCCTTAAGTGAAATTGCACGCCTCGAAGTGCTTCGGGATTCCGAGATCAACGAAGGGAAAAAGATCCTTGCCGACCAGATCACGAGCCTGTGCCACGGGGCAGATGCGGCAGCGCAAGCTTCCGAAACCTCCCGGCGCACCTTCGAAGCAGGCGAGGTGCCGACGGGTCTTCCGACAATCAATCTCCCGGATAGCCTTCGCGGTGATTTTCCGTTGGTCGACGCTATGGTCGTTGCCGGGCTCGCCAGGTCGAAAAGCGAAGCACGTCGATTGATCGTCGGCGGCGGGGTGCGGGTGAATGGCGGCAGCGTGAAAGACGAGACAACGCGGCTTGGCGACTCCGACGTCCAGGACGGCGTGATCCGGCTGTCAGTCGGCAGGAAGCGACACATCCTCCTTCAGCCGGCCTAGCGTGGTCTGTTCATTGGGGAGCAGGCAAATTCGACCACCTGTCGCGCTCCCCATTGATACAAGTTTGATGTGGCGGAGGGTGCGGCAGCGCCCTCTTTCACCCGGACGACCACGAGCCGCCTGTTCAAGTCGCTCCAGGCCGTCTCGCGACTTCGTAGCGAGCCCGGCTCAGGCTGACCAGGCTCGCTATTGCCGCGCAGCCGCCTGCAGTGACGATCGCAAACTCGAGCGCGCTCGACAACGGCAATGTTGCGAAGATGATCGACATGCAGATCCCACCCAGGGTTTGGCCGAGAAGCCGCGCGGTGCCTTGCATGGCGCCGGCGGCGCCGCTTCTGGCTTTCGGCGCCGACAGAAGGAGAATTCGATTGTTCGGCGTTTGGAACAGTCCGAAACCGAGGCCGGCGATCACAGTGCCGACGAGAAACGCGATACCTCTCGGGTCGGGCGGGGTGAATCCGACCACCAGGAGGCCCAGGGCGAGTAGCGCGCCGCCGATGGCGCAAAGCCATGCCGTCTTGACGCGGTTTGCCAAACGTCCCGAAATGGGCGCGATGATCGCGGTCGCGGCAGGCCAGGGCATCATGTATAGACCGGCCAGAACCGGCGTCATGTGCAGCGTGTGTTGAAGGTAAAAGGGTAGCGCGATATAGCTCAGCATCTGGCCGCAGAAGCAGGATACCGAGGCGATGACCGCCACGCGGAATGCCGGTGCCGCCAGCAGGTCCGTGGGAACGATTGGTGCGTCACTGTTCCGTTCAAGGCGCAGCAGGGCGAAAAGGCAGGCCAGCGAGGCGGTAATGAGGACAGCACCGCTTATCGGCGCGATCGCTATCCGGTCGGCGCCGCAGAAGAAAAGGATGAACATCAGCGTGTTGGCCAGCATCGCCTTCGCGTTCAGCTTTCGCTTCGCGCCCTGAATTTGCCCGAGCTGACCGCCGCCGAGCAGAACGATGGCGCCGAGTGGTATATTGACTGCAAACAGCCAAGGCCAGGTGGTGACGGAAAGAATGGCGCCGGCAATGCCGGGGCCGGCAGCGGAAGAAATGGCGATGACCATGGCATTGATGCCGATGATCGGACCGAGCATATGTTGCGGCACGGCCGAGCGCAGGTTCATCATGGCAAGCGCCATGATCGCGCCACCTCCCAAGCCCTGCGCGAAACGAGCAAGGATCAGCAAGGGAAGGTCGCCCGCAAAGGCGCAGGCCGCGGAAGCCGCGGTGAACAGCGCGACGCCGATCAAGAAGACCCGCCGCGCGCCGTAGATTTCACCCAGCGCACCACATGGAAGAATGGCGACGAGCACGGCCAGCTGATAGGCCGAGACGACCCATACGGTGCTACCCGCCTCGGCGTGCAGCGAGACCGCGATCGAAGGTAAGGCGACATTGGCAATGGCTCCGTCCAAAACGACAAGAACAAGCGTCAGAAGCAACATGGCAATAGCCAGGTACCGTCGAGGCGACGTCAGGCCGTCTTGAGAAACTGGTGCGGCATAGGTGAGGGACATGAGAACTCCTCGATGTTGGTGGATGGTCGACTACTTAGGCTTTGCTGATTGCACGCGCCAGACGCAACAAAATCAATTGACTGTTGCGTATTGCGCCATACCTGAATAGAATTCAGCCATGTCCGATCTCGATCTCAACCTCTTGGTGGCACTGGATGCGTTGCTGCGCGAGCAAAGCGTATCGGCCGCCGCTCGTCGGCTTGGCCTCAGCACGTCCGCCATGAGCCGGACGCTGTCACGGCTGAGGACTGCGCTGGGTGATCCGATCCTTGTGCCGGCCGGGCGCGGCATGGTTGCGACGCCCCATGCCCTGGCGATTGGCGCCGAGGTACATTTGTTGAAAGAAGCCGTGCAAGCCGTGCTTAGTCCGCCGTCGACCGTGGAGATCCGGGAGGTGCGCCGCCATTTCACGATCCGTGCCAATGAGGCATTCGTGCTTCTCTACGCCGCGGGTCTCAGCGCCGCCGTGACGAGCGCTGCGCCGGGGATAAGGCTTCGCTTTGCGCCGAGATCGGACAAGGATGTTCAGGCTTTGAGGGACGCAGCCATAGATTTGGACATCGGTGTCCTCCCGCGAGACAGCGGGGAATTGCGTTGCCAAACCCTTTTCGAGGATCGATATGTCGGTCTCGCAAGGCTAGGACACCCGATCTTCGATGCAGATCGGATAACGGCGGAGCGTTATGCTGCCTGGGGCCACGTGCTCTTCTCGACGCAAGCGGATTTTGCCGGTCCGATCGACAGGGCGCTCGCCGAATTGGGCCATGTCCGTGATGTCAGACTGATCGTGCCAAGCTTTCCCGCGGTGATAGCCGTTGCGGCGGCATCCGATTTGATCGGCTCGATTCCGAAGTCTTATTGCAAGTCCGCCGCGATAAGCCATATCGAAACCTTTGACCTGCCCGTGCCCGTGTCGGGTTTCAACATCGTGCAGGCGTGGCACCCCCGCATGGACGCAGATCCCGTGCATCGCTGGCTGAGGGCGCTGATTTTTGAGACCTTCCACTCAATGAACTGAGTGGGTAGCCCGCCAAAGCAAGCGCTTCGTTCCATTCCGCAGATGTGATCAGCGATGTTGTTCAGTGCAGTCCCGGTGATGCAGGGAGCGAGAATTGCTGCTCGGTAGCGCCGAATGATGATCGCTGATGGCGCCAATAAGCGGACATAGTCGTGAGCGGCTGCCAACCACTTAGAAATTATCGGCGGCTGAACCATTGCTGACAGAGGCTGTCAGCAATGGTGGTCGATAATCCTGAGATCGCGGGTGTCCGAGCCAGTCGCCATTTCGTCGCCTGTTTAGCTATGCCGTCGGATGCCTGGGCTTCAATCCCGCCCCAATCGGAGCAGAGTCCCCGAGATGAAGCCGCACCATCGCATTTTCTTCATTCAGTTTGCCGTGGCCCTTTCCCTGGGGGCGTTTGTTTCGCGGCTGCCCGACCTTCAGCTCAAGTTCAGCCTGACCGAAGGGGAGCTTGGCCTTCTGCTCGCCGTCCTGTCCTCCGGGGTTCTCTGCGGCTTGACGTTCTCGGTGAGCTTCATCGAGAGGTTCGGTGCGCGCACCATGGCCTTCGTCACCGTCTTCGGTGCGTCGCTGTTTTTGGCGCTGATCCCCTGGATGCCATCAGCTCTTCTGGCGGTGCCATTGTTCTTCATTGCCGGCGTTTTCACCGGAGCATTCGAGATCAACGCCAATATCGAAACCGATCGCCACGAGGCGCTGCTTGGGTACCGCATCATGAGCCGGGCTCACGGCATGTGGAGCGTCGGCTTCTGCATCACCGCCCTTGTTGCCGCCGGCATGCGGCAGGCTGCCGTCTCCATCGAACTGCATAGCTTCATCACCCTCGCCACCGTCGTGATTGCCGGGTCGATCGTTTTCTCCGGGATCGAGAATGCGCCGCGGCGGCAGGACGCTCACCTCGGAGATACTCCGATCATCGCTTTTCCGACGATCGGACTGCTCCCCCTTTGCCTTGTCGCCGCAACTCCGCTTCTTGCCGAAGGCGCAAGCGTCGATTGGTCGGCGATCTACATGCGCGACGTATTTGCGGTCGAACCCTTCGTCGGCGGGCTCAGCGTGACCATTTTCTCCTCGTTCATCGCCATCGGGCGGCTCGGCATGGACCCTGTCATCGACCGCTTCAATCCGCGGCCGGTCGCAATCACTCTCCTTGGGATCGCGGTCATCGGTCTCGTCATGGTTGCGACGGCGACACATCCTGTTGTCGCGCTCGCAGGCTTCGGCCTGACGGGTATCGGCTGCTCTTCAGTCTATCCGCTTGCCATCTCGGCTGCGGCCCGGCGCGCGGATCGCCCCGCACCGGTTAATGTAGCGGCGCTGGCGCAGACGACGTTTCTCGTGTTTTTCGCAGGGCCGCCGCTGCTCGGTTTCGTTGCCGAACATTTCGGCATCCGCTTTTCGTACTGGATGGTTGTCCCGGTTATCGGAGCCGCACTCCTAGTCACCAAGGCGCTTGCCGCTGCTTCCGCGCCGGTCACAGGGCAGCCCGAACCGGTGCAACCGTAGGGTTGAGACGCTTGCGCCGCCCATCCACGATCCCAAGGTCGTACATGTTCGAAACGGCAGGGCGCAACCACCGGCCTTTGCTGGTGAATGGAGCGAGGCGCAATGTATTTCCCATCGCGTCGAAGTATTACAAATGATCTCCTGAAATATAGCTCATATAGGTGACGAGCCAAGGTCATGCCCAACCGTCGACTCTGGACGAATGGTCTTGTCGTTCAAGTACTTGCGGGCGCGGTCGATCTCCTCGGAATGAAACTGGTTCGGATGGTGAAGTTCCAGCCTTTCGTGCTTGCAAAACATATGTTTGCGGGTTTTTCGATCGTCGCCTTCTGCCGCAAGGTGAGGCTCACAGGCGTCGTTCCTGCGCCTCGCTTCGGACAAATTTCTGCCGCCAAAATGCCAGTATCAGTTGTTTCTAATTCACGCCATAATTCGCATCTACGTTGCCTCGCCTGTTTTATTCTTCGCCACATTTCGGATTTTCAACATTATACAAACAATGGTGGGTAACTATGAAGGTTATTCTCGTCATCGTCCTCACGGCGCTTGCCGTGCCCTGTGAGGCGGACATGCTCGGCACGGCATCCCGATACAAAAGCATGCATGAACGCTCCATCTCCTTCCTCGGCATCAACCCGCGCCGGGTATCGTGGTGCGGCGCATTTCTAGCCTTTGTCGCCAAGCGATCTTCGCGACAGCCGCCGCCCAACCCCAACATGGCAGCGTCGTGGAGGACGTTCGGCCAACCGGTCGGCGTCCGCTCGGCCAGGCGAGGGGATGTCGTGGTGATCCGCACCGGCCGGCGCTTTCATGTGAGCCTGTTCGATCACATCGACCCGGGCCGGCAGTACGTCTACCTGTTCGGCGGCAACCAATCCAACCGGGTCCAGCTGTCCAGATATCGCGCCAGTTCGGTCGTCGCCGTGCGACGATGATGCCGTAAGGAACGTGAGCAGGCATCGCTTCCGAAAAAGGCGAAGTATCACTCTTTGAAAACCTCTTGTCAGAATCGTTGGCTGAGAGGTTTTAAAGGGGTAACTTTTATAAAAGAGGCAGGCAGTTTTTGCAGCTGATGTTTCGGGCTTTCCCGGACCAGTGGGTTTTCAGGCCTTGCGCGCCCTGACGTGGAGGAAGATCGGCGCGATGCGGGTATCGGCAACCATTGGCTCGGCGAGCGCCACCTCGACTGACGCCATGGGCTCGCCGAAAGCTTCGATCGTCAGTCCCGCTTCGACGATCATCGACACCCAAGTCGACAGCGTCCGGTGAAAACGCGGAATGGCAAACGGCGTCAGCGTCGCCCGTTCCGCTTGCGGTATGGAGGAGAAAATCCAGCGCTCAATCCGGCCGTCGCGCTCGTCGAAATAATCGGCGATCTCAACCGCGACAGGCTGGCCGGCTTCATTGCGAATATTGCGGCGCGTCGGCGGCACGAAACAGGGATGCAGGATCGAAAACTGCAGGAAGCCGCCCGGCTTCAGGACGCGGTGGATGCCCTTCAGCACTTGGCGCTGGTCGGCCATGTCCATCATCGACATGAAGGCGGTGACGAAGTCGAAGCTCGCTTCCGGGAAATCGATGCTCTGGCCGTCGCCGAGCACGTAGTCGATGCCGAGCGGCGCTTGCGTCTCGGTCTCGCGGGCATAGCGAATGAAGGTCGGGGCGATGTCGAGACCGGTCATGCGGGCGCCGAGGCGGGCGACGGCACGGGTATTGGAACCTTCGCCGCAACCAAGGTCGAGCCCAGCAAGGTCCGCCACCGGCGGCAGCATGTCAAGAAAGGCCGGGGTGTTCAGCGCGTCGCGATATTTGTCATAGCCGGCGCGGCTATAGATCGTCCAGGTCTCGGCATTGCTCTCCCAATGGGCGGCGACATCATTGGCGTTCATGGCTTTCCTCCTTGCTCGATCGGGATGGGCGGGGAGCTATAACCGCAGCCTATGGCAATGGGAAGACGGGCGAAAAAGGAGGCAGGCAATGCTGCCTGCCTGGACATTCGGGAACGCTAATCGCCCGGTACAGAACATCGGATTGAGCATCCATTGCCGCGTCCGCGTCAAGGACGGAAGCGAGGCCTTTACACTTCCGAGCGCTCACGGCCGGCGAAGGCGGTGATGCGCCTCGACATAGCTCTTTTCCCAGGCGCGGAGTAATGCAAGTTTGAGCCACGTGGAGAAATGGAGGAAAGGATTGTGACTGCTCTTTCACATGAACAGCAGAGCGAATTGAAAGCTTTATGGCACAGTCGAGACTTCCGAGCCTGGTTCGCCCGGCTGCAAGAAATCGCGCCCGAAGAAGTGGAGAAACTGCCAAGTTTTATGCGCGACGCGTTTCTCAAGCTCAACGACAATCAAGACAACTGCTTCGCAATATATGTGCCGCCCGAATGCGCACCAGAAAAATTGGCCCATTATGAGGTTGCGCCCGACGACGAACTTGTGGTCGATCTCCCGTATCGCGACAAAGCGTCCGGTGAAACGCGCTTTGAACAGGGAACTGCCGCGATGTTACGGCAATTGGTTGAACTGGCAGAGCGTGATCCTAAGATCGTTTATCTTGTCATGGAATATTGGGAGGCACTTCAGAAAGGTGAAGAGCTGAAGCAAGAGGTGGGTGGTGACGAATTGTGGCTCTCTCTACTGGAAGCTTATGATCATTTACTTGCAAATGTATTTGGTCATGGCAATGGGCGGGGACGCGTCGGGGTGAAATTGCTGAATATCTCGATTCACATGATCAGAACCCACGTTCTCTCTAATCGCGAGGCATGAGAAATCGATGATAAAGGGGCGGGCTGTTTGATCAAGGCAGTTGGCACCACCTCAGTGGTTTGCGGTAGTCGAAGTGGACGACTCGGCCGACAATAGGTGCTCTGATGACTTTCTTCAGGGCATTTTTGGCATCGCGCTCGGTTCCTGCCTTTCTGCCGGCATTTGCCGCTGATGGCAGAAATATAAGGTCAAGAAATGGGCAGCGTAAACGGAAGGTTCGTTGCCGAAATTGGGAAGGACGTCGCCAAGATGACTCGGGATCGAGACCGTCGAACCTAGAGATGCCGAGGTACCTTCGCCTTCAACAGCCGAACGAGCGAAGGATCCATGAAATCGTAGTCATCAGGAATATGAAGGCAGATCAACCGCTTGTCCTTGAGAGCTGACCTGTACTTGCCCTGAACTTTCGCACGGTGTGCCTTCTCCATGACGAAGACGATATCAGCCCATTCGATCAGTTCTGTCGACAGCGGGTTTTCGGCATCCTTGTTGGTGCCTGCCGAGGAGACTTCGACATCAGGCCAGCTCGCGAAGACCTGTTCGGCCGTCGGGCTGCGAAGCTTGTTCTGACTGCAGACGAACAGGACGTTTTTCACGTTTCGATCTCTCTTGGAGTGAGCGAGGCCCGCGATAGCACAATTCCGCGCCCGGGCGAACCAAGGGAGTTGGTGCGTCACCCCTGGCTGACGCTCTTGAACGCAGCGATGATGCTTTCTGCGGCGCGTTGCGCCTCATCTGACGTCGTTTGGAAATTGGTGACGGAGAGGCGGAGCACGTCGCGGCCGCGCCATTTGGCGCCGCCGGCGAAGATGATGCCGTCCGTCTGGATCTTTTCGATTGTCTTTCGGGTCAACGCGTCGCCTTCTTCGGAGGGCCGGTCCGCTCCGAAGCGGATGACGAGTTGGTTCAGCGCCACTTCGTTCAGAATGGCGATGCCCGGTTGCTGCGACAGGAGATCGGCCATCAGCCGCGCTGAGGCGCAGCACTGGTCGATGAGGGTGGCGATGCCGTCACGGCCGAGATGTTTCAGCATCGCCCAGGTGGCAAAACCGCGCGCCCTTCTCGAAAGCTCGGGCACATAGTGGGAGGGATCGCGTTCGCCTTGGCCGGCGAGCGGCAGATAGCTCGCGGCGATCGTCATGGCGCGGCGATGGGCGAGCTCGTTGCGGACGATCGCATAGCCGCAATCATAGGGCGTCTGCAGCCACTTGTGGCCGTCGGTCGCCCAGCTGTCAGCCGCTTCGATGCCGCGGCTGAGGTGGCTGGTCTTCGCTGAAGCCTGCGCCCAGAGGCCAAAGGCGCCATCAACATGCACCCAGGCGCCTTTCGCCTTTAGCGGCGGGATGATCTTGCCAAAGTCGTCGAAAGCGCCGGTATTGATTTGCCCAGCTTGAAGAACGGCGATCAAGGGACCGGCGACGGAATCGAGCGCCCCCAGGAATGCCGTCGGGTCGATCCGGCCCAACACGTCGGTGGGCAGGCGCAGCACGCGATCATGCCCGAGGCCAAGGAACTGAAGCGCGGAGAAGACGGTGGTGTGGGCGTCGCCGCCGATCAGCACGGTAATCTCAGGCGCACCGAACAGGCCCTTTGCATCGGCATCCCAGCCCACCTGGCGCAGCACCTCGCCGCGTGCGGCGGCAAGGCAGGTGAAGTTCGCCACCGTCGCTCCCGTGACGAAGCCGACCGAGCTTTCCGCCGGCAGCTTCAGGAGATCGAGAAGCCATCTCGCCGCGACGGTCTCGACAGCCGCCGCGGCCGGTGCGACGACATGGTTTCCGGCATTCTGGCCCCAGGCGCTGGTGAGGAAATCGGCGGCGACGCCGACCGGATGGGAGCCGCCGATGACCCAGCCGAAAAAGCGCGGCCCTGTGGTTGCATGCAGCCCAGGTTCTGCGCCATCCGAGAGGCGCCTGATGACATCAAGCATATCGGAACCGGCCGCCGGCAGCGGCTCGTCGAAACAGGCAAGCGAGGCTGCGTAGTCATGGGTGGGCATATGGCGGGCGGGCGCTGCCTGCCGGAACACCGCGGCAAGGCGGGCGGCTTCCTGAAACAGAGATGCGATTGCCGACATGCGGATCCCCCTGCCGCCGCCGATCCTGAAGGGCCGCCCTCAAAAAGCAGGCTGCTTGCAGCATGCAATCTAGCCCATATCGGCGACACTGTCTTTCCCCGTGAGATCCGGGCCGGGGTCCCGCGGCTCTTCCTCGTCCTTGCCCAGACCCTCAAGACAATTTGAGCATCGGGGAGAGGCTTGCTAACTATATATAATAATTACCTTATTCAGTGCTGTCCATTTTTCAAAATTTGGAGCTCTTGCTGAAAAATGATTGCCTTCGTCGCAAGTATCGTTCAATAATGCGGAAATATCATTTGCACCATTGTCAAGTTGGTGCTGCCAAACAGCGAGGGATATGCACTGAAATATTTCCTTCTCTACGCGCTGACATGCACGTTGGTCGGGATAGTTCTTGTCTTCACCATCGGCGAAGTTGTGCGGTTCAAGATCGACAAGCCAACCGATCAATCGGTGGCCGAACCAACTGATGAGCCAGTTGCCGCCGTCCAACCAGTCGATCCCTTGGTCGTCCGATCCACTGGCCAACCGGTCGACGGGCCAGCCCGTGAACCGATGGTCGGGCCAACCGGCGAACCGGCTGCGAGGCCGACCGATCAATCGGTGGTCGGCCCGAGCGATGAACCGGTCGTCCGGAAGGGCGGCCGGCTCGGTAGTCCGGTGCAGTGATCGGCGCTTGAGATGATGGATTTCTAGTCGATCTCATAACTCTAAGCATAGGCCGAAGGACGAGACTTGCTGACACCGGTTGACGGCTGCGGCCATCTGTATTGAGAGTACCTCTCATCTTGCAGGAGGTCCCGATGGATGGAAGCGGCACGACGATCAGACATATCCAGGCCGACGAAGTGGAGGCTTTCCGGCGCATCCGCCTGGAAGCGCTTCGCGCCGAACCTTCCCTCTTTGCAAGCCGCTACGAAGACTGGGCGGCTCTTTCTCTCGAGGAGTGGCGCAATCGCTTGACTGAGCCGGTTTTCATCGCCTTTCAGGATGGCGAACCCGTTGGCATAACGGGCCTGCTTCGGCAACGATCGAGCAAAATGGCCCATCGCGCGACGATCATCATGGTTTACGTCAGAAGGAGCCTGCGCGGAACGGGCCTTGCGGGCAAGCTGCTCAGCGCGGTGGCCGATCATGCGCGCGATATCGGCATCCTGCAGCTCGAACTCTTCGTCAGCGCGGAGAACCCGGCGGCAATACGCTTTTATGAGCGGCAAGGCTTCACAGAGATCGGCCGGATTCCCGGCGGGGTTCTGGAAGAGGGCAGGGAGATCGACGACGTCATGATGGCCCGCCGGCTGGTCGGTTAACTCCCACCGAATATCAGCCCATATCCATTTGTCTGACCTATTGACCTCAAGCGGGGTTGGGGTTGCAGCATGCCGGCATGGGCTGGAGGTTTCGCCGTGACGAAAATTCTGAAAGACGAGGATCTGGTCGGCAGCCCGCTGATGGTAGTCGCGATCGATGCGCTTGAGACCGCTTTTCTCGCGAGAGCCGGCGATCGACTGATCTCTCCGCCCCGGCACCATGTCTCGTTTCCCGATCGAGGGGATCTCGTCTTCACCGTCGGCGGCATCCTCGGCGACAAACCGCTCGCGGGCTTCCGGGTCTATGAAACATTCGACGGGGCGGAGCATTCGCAGATCGTCGCGGTGTGGTCGGTCGACGACGCCAGGCTCAAGGGCATTATTCTCGGAGAGCGTCTCGGCAACCTCAGAACCGGTGCGATCGGCGGTCTCGCCATCCGGCATCTCAGCGCGCCTGATGCCAGGATCGTCGGGATCCTCGGAAGCGGAGCGCAAGCGCGAACCCAGCTTGCCGCAGCGGCCGCCGTTCGAAAACTGAACCGCGCCCGCGTCTATAGCCGCGACGAGAGGAATCGCGCCGCCTTTGCAGCTGAGATGCAGCACACGTTGGGTATTGAAGTGGAGCCTGCCGGCAGCGCCTCTGAAGCCGTCGATGATGCCGACATCGTCATCTGTGCGACGACGAGCCGAATGCCCGTCATTCATGCCAGGGATTTGAAGCCCGGCGTGCACGTCAGCACCGTCGGCCCGAAAACGCGTGAGGGATACGAACTCGGCCTGGATATCGCCGATGCCGCAGCCGTGATCGCAACGGACTCTCCCGAACAGACGCGCGCCTATGCTTCGCCCTTTTTCCTGGACGGCTCCGGCAATGAGCACCGCATGGCCGACCTTGCCGATATCATGGCCGGGAAAGCAGCGGGGCGAGGATCGCCTGGCGATACGACCTTGTTTTGCTCCGTCGGCCTGGCTGGAACCGAAGTCGTCGTCGCCTCGGCAATCCTCGATATGCTGTGAGCCTGTTTTCCTTATTCACGCCAGACCCAGCACATCCCCCATGGCGTATTCGCCGGGCGCGCGCCCTGCGATCCAGCGGGCGGCGGCAAGCGCGCCGCGGGCGAACATGCCGCGATCGAGAGCCGAATGCGAGAGCGTCACGACCTCCTCGGCGGCGGCAAACAGGACGCTGTGTTCTCCGACCAGCCCGCCGGCGCGCAACACGGCGAAGCCGATTTCGCCGGGCGGGCGCTCGCCGGTGATGCCGTCGCGCCCGCGCCGCTCGACGGATGCAAGGGAAACTCCACGGCCCTCGGCGGCGGCTTCGCCGAGCATCAACGCCGTGCCGGACGGCGCGTCGATCTTCCTGTTGTGATGGGCCTCGAGGATTTCGATATCCCAGCCATGTGCGGGAAGGGCGCGGGCGGCCTGGGCGACGAGACCGACCAGCATGTTGACACCGATGGAGAAGTTGCCGGAGCGCAGGATCGGAATTCTGCGGGCGGCCTCTGCGATCCGTTGGAACTCATCCGGCTCGAAACCCGTCGCCCCGATCACCAGGGCCGGTCCGCCGGCCGAAGCGCACAAGCCGGCAAGTTCGGCGGCCGCACCTCCCGTCGTGAAATCCAGGATCACGTCGGCCGCCTTAATCGCGGTCGAACGGTCGATCAGCCCGGCGTCAGTGGAGCCCTCACGGCCGATGCCGCCGACGAACGCAAAAGCCGGATCGGCCGCCAGCAGCGGCAAGATGGCGCGCCCCATGCGGCCGTTCGCGCCGGCGATGGCTATTTTGATTGGTGAGGTCACGGTCTTTCCTTGGCTCGCGATGTTTCCGGCTGAACGGTTATTTGCATCCAGCATTCGCGCCGGAGAAGGCGAGCTGCAACTACCCCATTCCGCTCCCGGCGCAAAACCGCATTTCCTGTGGTCCCTCTGGTCGTCTGGCGCTTACCAGTTGCCGGGGTCGGCGGTGTGATCGATGGTGGCGAATTCGTCGGCCTTTTCCCGGTCCAGCTTCACCTCTGTGGCAGCGTTCGTCTCGTCGACGACCCAGTAGCGGTCGGGGGGCGGTTCCGTTGATAGTTCCTGGTACATGAGCAAGGCGGCCTCCTCGGCGGTATCGGCCTCGATCTCTCGGGTGATTGATACGGTGAATTTGTGCATAGCTTCGGCCTTCTCGATCGGCGCACCGGCGTGTGTGCAGCTTGCACAGTCTGCCACGAGTTTTGTGTCGATGACACTAAAACTGCTCGCTTAGAATTTGAATCACTCGACGGCTTCAGGTCTTTGTTTTTATGAATGTCGTGGTGCCAAGCCGCCACGCCGTTTGGGCGAACTCAGCCGAGGAGATAGATCATGCGCCTGAACCAAGTAACCGTGACGATGCCTGACCTCGATGCGGGCTGGAAGTTCTACTGCGCTCTCGGTCTCAAGGCCGTCGTCGACGCCCGTCCTCGCTATGCGCGTTTCGTCTGCCCGAATGGGGACAGTACCTTCTCCCTGCATCAGGGCGAAGGCGGCGGTGGCGGCACTACTGTGTATTTCGAGTGCGAGAAGTTGGACGAGACGGTCGGCAGTCTCAGCGAGGCTGGTGTTCGTTTCGTCACCGGACCGGAGGACAAGAGCTGGCTCTGGCGCGAGGCCGAGCTGTTCGACCCCGGCGGCAACCGCATCATTCTTTATTTCGCCGGTTCGAACCGCCTCGATCCGCCGTGGCGGGTGGATCAAGGTCAGCCCGCTTGAGGTAGGTGCTCGGCAGCCGATCCCGGCCACTCCCCGAATTGACGAATCGCGATCGCCTCGGCATCTTTGTGTCGGCGTGGCCTAACGCCGAACCTCCCAGGACCTTCCCCAGCAGGGTCTTCAACCGGAGGCAAAGGGACTTTCGTCTCGGGTCGTGAACCTTGGTCCTGATGTTTCGGGCCTGTTGCTGGGGAGCGATGTCCGGAACGTGAGAGGCCCTGATATGACTGAGAATGGAAATTTCAAACGGCGGGTGCGTGCGCGCGCCGCCAAGACGGGTGAATCCTACACTGCCGCCCGCATGCATGTTCTTCCCAGGTCGGCGAACGATGCACTGCCTGAGGCAAGACGCTTGCGTCTCGCCGTGGCCCAGACCACCCATGCAGACGATCCACGCGATGCCGACAAGCTTCGCCAGAGCGGACAGGAGATGCGCCTGCTGATGCGGCGGGCGCGAGAGGCGGGGGCACGGCTCATCCACTTTCCCGAAGGGACGACATCATCGCCGAACAAGCGCATCATGTCGGAAATCGGGCCGAGGGAGATCGGGCCCTCCGATTGGCGGCGGTTCGAATGGGCCGTGTTGCGTGAGGAGCTGGATGCAACGCGCAAGCTGGCGCGCGAACTCGGCCTCTGGACGATCATCGGCTCGGTGCATCCGCTGACGGCGCCGCACCGGCCGCACAACAGCCTGTATGTCGTCTCCGACCGCGGCGAACTGGTGACGCGTTACGATGAGCGCCTGCTGTCGAACACCAAGATCTCCTTCATGTACACGCCGGGTTCGATCCCCGTGACCTTCGAGGTCGACGGCATCCGTTTCGGCTGTGCGCTTGGCATGGAGTGCAACTTTCCTCAAATTTTCACCGAATACGAGCGGCTCGATGTTCATTGCGTGCTGTTTTCGTCCACCGGGGGGACGCCGGCCAACGATACCTCCTTCGTCGCCGAAGTGCAGGGGTATGCGGCGAGCAACAGGTACTGGGTGAGTTTCTCCATACTGGCACATCCCGGCTTAGCCGATCCGGTGTCTTCCGGGATTGTCGCTCCCGGTGGCCGGTGGGCCGCGCAATGCCCTGCGGATGGAACGGCGGCGATATCGCTCGCCGATATCGACGACAATCACGGCGATATTGCCCGGCCGTGGCGGCGCAAAGCGCTGAGCGGCCTCTATGAGCCGCATCGCGTGGCCGGCGATCCGCGTAGCGACGGGCGGGATAGGTTTTAGAGCCGCGTCGCGTCGGCGGAATTCCGGCAAATTGAATGTAGCCGATGCTATATGCACTTGCGGAATCCTACCAGCGGTTCCGCAATCGCCTCATATCCGCTTGTCCCGAAGTCCACGCATTGAACCTGAACGGTGGCAACGGTCACCCCCGGGACCTCATTTAGCAGTGCCGCGCAATCGTCCGCGTGAAATCGCTTCCATGGGCTGGAGAAAGACGGTTTGCTTCTTATTTCACCGGGAAATGCGAAACGAAGTGCGAAAGGACCGCGCAATGGCAAAGAACACGATCTGCGTATGGTACGACAAAGACGCTGAGGCCGCCGCCCGCTTCTATGCCTCGACTTTTCCCGACAGCGCCGTGCGTGCTGTCATTCGTGCACCGGGAGATTATCCTGAGGGCAAGCAGGGAGACGTCCTGGTTGTTGAATTCACCGTTGCGGGTATTCCCTGCATCGGCCTGAACGGCGGTCCCGCGATCAAACACAACGAAGCCTTCTCCTTTCAGATCGCAACGGACACTCAGGAAGAAACCGACCGCTATTGGAACGCGATCGTCGGCAATGGCGGTCAGGAAAGTGAGTGCGGCTGGTGCAAGGATAAGTGGGGCGTGTCCTGGCAGATTACGCCGCGCGTGCTCTCAGAAGCCCTTTCGGCAGGCGGTGGCCAGGCAAAGCGTGCTTTTGACGCGATGATGACCATGAGGAAGATCGACATTGCGGCGATCGAGGCGGCCCGGCGCGGCTAAGGTGGCCTTGCGCAGGGTCTCGCATCTGGCGGGGTCCGGCCGCGTGTCGATACTCGCAATCGGCTCAGAACCAGAGATCGCGCACGCAGCGCCCCTTGGATGGAAGGTCTTCAAACGTGTCCAGGCCGTCGAAATGATCGATAGGCAGGTCCTGAACGAGATCCGGCGGCGCAAGCCGCATGTTGACGGCGATGCGCCGGCGGCCATCCTTTCCAAGCCGCAGGCCGCGCCAGCTCAAGACACAGGCGCAGGATGGGCAGAACAAGATTTCGAGAGACGGTTCGCCTTTGTCGGCGCGGGTGTAAGAGGCGGTCTCACCGGCGAGTGCGATGCGCTCTCCTTCGTAGTCATAAGCCCACAGCGTGCCGTAGCGGCGGCAAAGCGTGCAGTTGCAGGCGGTGATCGAGCCCGGATCACCTTCGAGTGTCCAGCTTGCCTTGCCGCAATGACATGAGCCCGTCAGCATGAGCGTCGATTCAATCCTGTTCCCCCTTCAAGTCCGGCATCCTGCCCCACTCGCGCGATGACCGCAATTGGCGCTTTCCGGCTCCGCTTGCGTCTCTGGCTTCCTAACCGGCGTTCGCGATACGTCAGGCTTGTAAGGCTTTTTGAAATTTCTAATTGAGATTGCGGCGTGAAGATGGTTTTCTGCGACCCAGCGTAGCTGAGTCCGCGCCTCCTCCCGATTTTGATCCGAGTGGCCCATGTCGATTTCAGATGCGATTTACCGTCCCTTCGAAACCTTGATCCGGCCGCTCGACATCCCCTACCGGCCGATGCCCACCAAGGGACCTGTCGCGGTTCTTTTGCACTTCATCGCGATGTTTCGGGGCGTCATCATTACCATGGCGCTGACCTCGATGGCCATCGAAGTCATCAACCTTACGATCATCTGGGGTCTTTCGGTGATTGTCGACGGAGTGACGACACAAGGCGTGGAGCTCTTCGTCGACAGTAAATTCCGGCTGCTGGCAGTCCTCGCCTTTCTGCTTTTTCCCGTGATGCCGGTTCTTTTCTACATCACCAATATTCTCAACTCGCATACGATCGGCATCAGCCTGCCCGTTGCGATTCAATGGCAGGGGCACAAGGCGGTCGAGCGGCAGGACCTCGCCTTCTTCCATGATCTTTTCGCCGGCCAGGTCGCATCCCGGCTCGGCCAGGTCGCCAGTGCCGTTCAGCAACAGATCCTGATCGCGTTCCAGACGGCACCCCGCTTCCTGCTTCAGATCATCGGCTCCATTGTTCTTCTGCTCGCGCTCTCCTGGCAGCTTGCGCTGCCGGTCATCGTCTGGGTTGCTTTCAACGTGCTCTTTACGATCAAGGTCGTTCCTGATTTCACCGAGCGTGCCCGCCGCTCGGCAAAGCAGAACAGCCTCATCTCCGGTGCCCTGACGGACATCTACGGCAACATCCAGATGGTCAAGCAGTTCGCCGCAGAAGATAGCGAGGCGGGTGCGCTGAGAAAGATCATGTCCGCAGGGGTCGATACGCTTCATCACGAGCAGCGGATCTACCGGACAACCGAACTCGTCGTCATCAGCCTCAACATGGTGCTCTGGCTCGTCATGCTCGGCATTAGCTTCTGGGGGCTGTTTGACCGATTCCTGACCGTGGGCGATTTCGCCGCAACGGTTTACATCCTTCAACGCCTCTCGGCAGGGTCCTTCACATTCCTGCAGATGGGACAGCAGGTCTTCCGCGCGCTCGGGACGATCAAGGATGCGATGCCGGTCATGACAACGCCGCCTACCATCACCGACCGGCCGGATGCGACTGAACTGACGGTCAGCCGCGGGGAGATCCGTTTCGAGAACCTCCGCTTCGCCTACAAGTCGGGCAAGCCTGTCATCGATGACCTGTCGCTGACGGTTCGGCCCGGCGAAAAGGTGGGGCTCGTCGGCCTCTCGGGTGCCGGCAAGACAACGCTGGTGAGCCTGCTGCTGCGTTTTTACGACATAGAGGATGGTGCGGTCCTGATCGATAGGCAGGACATCCGCGAGATCACGCAGGCAAGCCTTCGCCGCGCCATTGGGGTCATCGCGCAGGACGTCGCGCTGCTGCACCGTTCGGTCGGCGATAATATCCGCTACGGCCGGCCGGAAGCGACGAAGGACGAGATCGAAGCGGTGGCGAAGATGGCAAGCGCCGATGTCTTCATCGCCGATCTTTCCGACGGGGAAGGCCGCAGGGGCTACGACGCCTTCGTCGGCGACCGCGGCATCAAGCTCTCCGGCGGCCAGCGCCAGCGCGTGGCTATCGCCCGCGTTCTCCTGAAGGACGCGCCGATCCTGGTGCTCGACGAAGCGACCTCCGCCCTCGACAGCGAATCCGAAGCCGCCATCCAGGAAAGGCTGAACCTCGTCATGGAGGGAAAGACGGTGATCGCCATTGCACATCGCCTGTCGACCATCGCCAGGATGGACCGGATCGTCGTGCTCGATCGCGGGCGCATCGTGGAAGAGGGCAGGCCGGACGAGCTGGTCGAACGCGACGGTTTGTTCGCGCGCCTGTGGAAACGCCAGACCGGCGGTTTCATTCCGGAAGATATCGATGAGCCCTTGCCGGCCTCGCCGGCGACCTGACCACCTGACTGAAAGAATGTGTCGGTGATGTCGGAACGCGGGTCGTTCGTCCGTCCTTTTTCCGTGAAACAAAAAATGGAGATGCCGGATGGGCGACCTTACCCTCACCACCTTCGACTGGGTCCCCGAGCCTCCCAGGGGTTATGTGCGTGACCTGCGTGTGCGTTGGGCGCTGGAAGAGAGCGGCCTGCCTTATCGTGTCGAGAGCGTACCGTTTCGCGACCGCAAGCCCGAGCATTTCGCGCACCAGCCCTTCGGCCAGGTGCCGTGGCTGACCGATGGCGACATCTCGATTTTCGAGAGCGGCGCCATCCTGCTCCATCTCGGCAATCGCAGCGACGCGCTGATGCCCGCCGATCCGCGCGGTCGCGCCGAAGTTTTGGAATGGCTGTTTGCGGCGCTGAATTCCGTCGAGGCGGCAAGCCTGCCCTGGTCGATACTGATCTTCTCCGGCATCACGGGTGATGCGCCGGCATATGGGCTCATGGACTCGTTTCTCAAGGACCACCGGCTGAAGCACATGGAGCCGGTCCTGGCAGGGCGCGAATGGCTGGCGGGCACCTTCTCCGTCGCCGATATCCTCATGGCCGATGTGCTGCGGCTCATCAACCGGTTCGACGGGTTGGCGGAATATCCCGCCTGCCGTGATTATGTCGCGCGCGCCACGGCCCGCCCATCTTTCGCAAAGGCGCATGCCGACCAGATCGCCCATTTTGCCGCGGCAGACTGAGCAGGCCGGCGCCCAAAGCGTAGGAGACCGGGACCTTCTCCGTCGCCGCACCCCTTGACGGCCACGGCGGCCGTCCTGCCCCTTGCCCGCAAGGGAACCGGGGCAGGGTAGTCATGATCAATTCGTCGAGCAGGTCGGGCAGGCGCGACCCCGATGTCACCATCCGTCGCATTCTGAAGGTCGACCATGCGGGCGAGTTCGGCGCTATCAGGATCTCAAGAATTATGCAGTGGAGGGAACATATGCGCCCTCCGCTGCTTTGACTCGCATCCAAGTGAGCAGGTCCAAAGCCATGCACGTGCGGGTGATCACGTTCAATGTCTGGAATGTCGAGGGCGACAGCCGGCGGCATCGGATTATCAATCAGGAGCTTCGCCGTCTGAAGCCCGATCTTCTGGCATTGCAGGAGGTCATTCAAACGCGCGAGAAGGCGAGCCTCGATACCATCGTCGACGGGCTCGAGATGCACATCACGCACCAACAGGACGTGCAGGCTTTCCAGCCGCCTTATTCCGACAGATATGGCGGCACGGCGATCGCGACCCGCTGGCCGCATAGGGTTGTCGAGGTGCTCGATCCAAGAATGCCACAGGCGCCTGATGTGCCCTGGGCGACCCTTGCCGCTGTCGTGAATCTTGGGGATGTTGGTAGCCTGCTCTTCATTGCGACGACTGCGGCCTGGCGCCCGGCTGCCGAGGTCGCGCGCGAGCGTCATGCAGTTGCGATCAGCGATCTCGACGCTAGGCATCGGCAAGTCCTGCCGACCTTGATTGCCGGCGACCTCAATGCAGAACCGGATGCCGCATCTATACGGTTCCTGACCGGGCGACAGTCACTCGAGGGAAGAAGCGTCTGCTATTACGATGCCTGGGAAATAGCCGGTATCGGGACCGGCAAGACCTGGACCGGCGTCAACCCGAATGCCATGGCTGGCGCCGAACGGATCATCGGACAGAGAAACTATCATCGACGATTTGACTACGTGCTGGTCGGATCGTGGGATGCGCATCCTAAGGGTCGGGCAGAGATCCAGTCGGCCGAATGCGTCCTCGATCGGCCGGTGGATGGAATATGGCCAAGCGATCACTACGGGGTCATGGTCGATCTCGACGTCCGGTCAAATGCAAAGGCCGGCTGACGAGATCGTGGGCACCTGCCCCGGTGCGCTACTCGACAAGCCCGAAGATGGGGCCGTAGCCGCCGTGCCAAGACCGGTCGTTGCGGCCCATCTCGGGATTGTAAAATCCGACACCGCGTCCGCCATCGAGAAACAAGGCATCCGGGCATTTCAGATGGTCGCGGAAGAGCCGTGCGAAATCGTGGAAATTCACCCCGTCTTCGCTGATCGCGAAACGAACCGTGCCATGCTCGCAGACGCCGACACCGCTGCGGCGGGTTCGCTCCGTCGAGCCGACGATGAAGATCGGGTTCAGCTTGTTGGCGATGACAAGCATCGGGCCGGATTGCGTGGCGAACCGCACCTTGGGCCGACGCTTCAGAAATTCATCGCTCGGGAGTATCCCGGCACCTGCCTCACCCAGAAAGAACACGCCGTTCGGCTTCTTGTAGAAATTCGGCATCTGACCGGCGGAGCTTTCGGCCTTTGTCGTATTGGCGGGCTGCAATTCCCTGCCGTTCTCGACATAAAGTCCCATCGGCGAAAAATCGGCCCGGTACATCCCGGCGTTGACGGCCAGGGCTAGGGTTCGGCCCTCGGCACGAACGGCCTCGGCTAGGCTTGAAAAAGCGCGGTATGGCGCGCCATCGGCATTCTTCCAGAACAATCGCAGGTCGGCTTTGCCCGGTTCCAGTGTGCAGACGACGTATTTTGCCCCTTCGAAGCTTTCCTGCTCGCATTGTTCGGCATGCGCCTGATGCAGGGATGTCATCATTGCTGCAAGCGTTATGGCCGCCGCGAGCACGGGATGTTTGAGATAGGTCATCTGTGCCACGTCATCGAGTTGCTTACCATGTGCCTGGCAAGGCCGTGCAGGCGAGCAATACCCCGGTCAAGATATTCGCCAGGAACAGGCGATAATTCACCTCCGGACGGGCAAGATCGATCCGCCGGGTCTGCCAGGCGAGGTGGACGGCGATTACCAGCATTCCGATCGCATAAGGCGGCGACATTTCCAACAGCCAGCCCCCCGAGTGACCACGCGCCGACCGCCAGGGCATAAAACAGGCCGATCAAGGACTGGCCGTGCCGGCCGAACAGGATTGCCGTCGATTTCAGGCCAAGGCGGGCCTCGTCCTTCAGATCGACATAGGCATAGATCGTATCATAGCCGATCTGCCAGGCGATGGCCCCGGCCCACATCAGCACGGCGCCAACCGGGATATGTCCGGCAGCCTCGGCCCATGCCATCAGCATCCCCCAATTGAACGCCGCGCCCAGGACGGCCTGGGGCCAGTGGGTGAAACGCTTGCAGAGTGGATAGACGAAGACAAGCGGCAGGACACATATCGCGATGAGGCGCGTGTGGGGCGTCAGGAAAAACAGAAGCGAAGCCGCCAGTGCGAGTTCAACGGTCAGGAAGATAAAGGCCTGTCGCGTGACGATCTCTCCACTTGCCAGAGGTCGAAAGCGAGTCCGCTCGACATGGCCGTCAAACTTCCGATCGGCGATGTCGTTGACCGTGACCCAGCGCTTCTCATCAGAAGAGCGCCGAGAGAGAAGATTGCCAATTGCCTGAGATCCGGGTGACCGTGTGATGCCTGGATAAGGGCGGCCCAGCACGGGAAGAGCGTCAGCCATATTCCGACCGGGCGATCCAGCCGCGCCAACCGCGCATATGGCCGCCATGCGATGGGCAGCCGGCGATCCACCCAGTCGCCACGGTGGATATCGCTGAGATCGGGCGGCTCAGAGTCGTCATGATGTGATCCAAATTTCCTGTCGCAAATAGCCATGAAGCCTCAGGTTTTTGTCGCCAGCGGCGCTGCCCAGAATAGGAATTTTTGCAGACACGGCAATAACCGTCCGTTGCGATTGGTCGCTGACCTTCTGCGGAAAATGCGGCCAGCTGTTCTTGTTGCGTTCGCATGCTTGCGGTATGAATTCTTCCGATCTTGGAGCAGCAGAAGGGAAGATCATGAGCGTCTACGCAACCGTCGGTGCACTCGATTCCGTCAAATCGAATGGTTTTTATGATGCGACCCTGGCAACGATCGGTTGGAGCAAACATCGGGAATTTCCCGGATGGAGCGCCTATTCCGAAGGCGGGAAGGGTGACGGTTTCGTTCTATGGGTTTGCGAACCGTTCAACGGGAACCGGCGAGCGCCGGAAATGGCTCGATGGTCGCATTCATGGCCAAGTCCCGCGCCGAGGTGGATGCGTTTTACGATGCTGCCATGACGAACGGCGGAACGGACGAGGGCGCACCTGGTTTACGTCCGCACTACGGGCCGAACTGGTATTCCGCCTACGTGCGCGACCCCACCGGAAACAAGATTGCTATCGTCTACAATAGCGGAGGTCAGCTCGATTGCCGCAACTCGACGTCTCGGGGATTTTCCTATGTGCCGGCGAATATGACGTGGGGACCGGCGCCGCGGTCCGGCGCATCCCGGGGCAGGCCGAAGAAGCGTCTTGCCATTTCGGTCGGGCCGATATCTGCCAGGGATGTAAAGCCCAGGCTCAGCAATCGGTTCGCAAGATCCTCGGGATCGAAGTGCGTCAGCCACGGCTCGCCGGCTGCGGCTGTGCGCGCGCCCATTTCCGCGGCGCGGGCGCGGCGTTCGGGCGAATAGTTTTCGAGGGGTTCGCTGTAGTCGAAGACGATGGATGCGCTCGGCAGGCCGGCGACGAAGCGTAGCAAGGCAAAGACCGACGCCTCCGTGAGATATGGCACGACGCCAAGCCAGATGAAGAAGGACGGTGCCTCGGGCTCGAAGCCGGAATCGACGAGACGCGTTTTCAAATCCTCATGTTCGAAATCGACAGGAACGAATGTCGGCAGGCTTTGCGTCAGTCCGATCTCGCTGAGCCGCATCTGCTTCCAGCTCTGCGTGGCGGGATGATCGACTTCGAAGACTTTCAGGCCGTTATGGGGATTGCGCAATGCAAAGGTGTCGAGCCCGGCGCCGAGGACGACGGCTTGCCTGACGCCCTTTGCGACGGAGAGGCCAAGGCAGTCTTCGGCATATCGGCTTCGCGCCGCCATGAACAGGCGAAAGGATCGCGTGGCGGGGTCCTGGGCTTTCAAATCTGCCTCGGCGCAGCCCCCCTCGCCGAGGATGCGGCGGGCATAGGGGTCCAAGAAGATGGCGCCGCCATCCGCGCTCTGATGTGCTGCTCGATAGGCTGCCGCACCCATCGCGGTGCGGCTTGGTTCGGATGCTCGCATGAAGGCCTCTTTCTCTGTAAATCTGCTGCTGGCGCCGGCGGGAAGCTTGCCGGCACCCGAACCGCGGCGGATACCTTGTCACTACGGGAAGACTAGAGCATGATTTTAACACTGTAAAGATTAGATCGAGACATGGCCACATACGACGGACCGCCCCGCTATCATCATGGCAATTTGCGCCCCACACTGCTGTCCGTGGCGAGGGCGCTGCTGGAGGAGCGAGGCCCGGCGGCGCTGAGCATGCGTGAGATCGGCCGCCGCGCCGGCGTCTCGGCTCCGGCGGCATACCATTATTTCAACAGCTTGGACGCCATCGCGGCGGCACTCGCCGAACAAGGGTTTGCCGAGCTGAGCGAAGGCATCGATGCGGCGCTAGCCGGTCCTCGGCGTCATCTGCTCGCCGGCGGCATCGCCTATGTCGCCTTCGCTCGTGCCAATCCCGGTCTCTACCGGCTGATGTTCGGGGAGGGCTTTCAGGCCTATTCCAAAGGAAACGAGGCGATACGCGCCCTGCGGATGGAGGTCTATCGGCAGATGAAGGACGACCTCGAAAAGCGGCTGACACCCGGAGACGTGCCGAACGCCGCGCTCTTTCTCTGGTCGCTGACGCATGGCCTTGCCTTGCTGATGATCGACGGTCAGGTCGAACCCGGTGCCGACCCCGACGCCAAGGTCGAGGATATCCTGAAGCTCGTGGGCATGGGGCTGCCTGCCGCGAGATAACACGCGCCGGCTTTATCCATCTCGCATAGGCGATCCAGCCAGGATCACTTGGATCCTATTGTGGACGGCGATGCCGGGACGTTCAATTCCTACCAGGCGGTACGGGCGGTGCCGAGTGCGGTCGTATGAGAAGATGAGACCTGGGCAACGTGCGCCTTGAGCGACACGACGCAGTTTCCCGGAACGCTGAGATTGTGCGACGTCAGGTGTTTCAGCAATGTCTCGGCGTCGCGCTTCTCGGTTAGCGGAAATGTCACAGTCATGCGAGTTCTCCAACGAATAAACTGAGCATCCGCAGAAATTAATGTCTAAATTCTTTTGCGCTGCAACAAGAAAAATTTAACGATAAAATTAAAATCGATTAGCTTTCGGAGCGGCTATTTTAAAATCGTTTGAAATTGGATCCGGGGCATCTCCATGGATGCCTTGACCGCTTCGGACAGCCGCGAGGGAATATGCCGTCAATGTGGCATTGACCTATCCCTCAAGATCCGAACGGGCTCGTTTCGTCGGTTTCCGCGGTCGAAGTTGCCGGGGAAAGGCGTTTGGAGTGTCGTGAGCGTTAAGTGCGCCGGCTGACGTAAGATCGGGCCGTCATCTGCCGTTGCGGGCGGCCCAGCTCCTGAGCCGTAATCCGTTGAGCCTGATGAAACCTTCGGCGTCGTGATGATCGAAGGCCACGGCGCTTTCTTCAAAGGTGACGAGGTCGGCGGAGTAGAGTGAGCAGGGGGAGACGCGGGAGATGACCGAGGCGCTTCCCTTGTAGAGCCTGAGCGTCACTTCGCCGCTGACGAAAGCCTGGCTGTGGTCGATCAGGGCTTGCAGCATTTCGCGCTCGGGAGCGAACCAGAAGCCGTTGTAGATCAGCTCGGCGTAGCGGGGCATGATCTCGTCCTTCAGATGGGCGGCGGCGCGATCGAGCGTGATCGATTCAATGCCGCGATGGGCCGTGAGCAGGATTGTCCCTCCCGGCGTTTCGTAAATTCCCCTCGACTTCATGCCGATGAAGCGGTTTTCAACGAGATCGAGCCGCCCGACACCATGCCGGCCGCCCAGTCCATTGAGCTCGGTCAGCAATGCAGCCGGCGTCATGGCCTTGCCGTTCACCGAAACTGGATCACCCCTCTCGAAACCGATGGTGATGATCTCGGGGGCATCGGGCGCGTCGACGGGATCGACCGTGCGCTGATAGATATGATCGGGCGCGACTTCCGCCGGATTTTCGAGACTCTTGCCTTCGGTCGAGGTGTGCAGCAGGTTGGCGTCGATCGAGAACGGCGCCTCGCCGCGCTTATCGCTCGGCACCGGGATCCGATGCTTCTCGGCATATTCCAGAAGCTGCATGCGGGAGCGGATGTTCCATTGGCGCCAGGGAGCAATGACCTTAATCGATGGGTCAAGCGCATTGACGGCCAGCTCAAAACGGAGCTGATCATTGCCCTTGCCTGTCGCACCGTGGGCAATGGCATCCGCGCCGACTTCCCGGGCTATGCCGACCAGGTGCTTGGCAATCAGCGGCCGTGCGATAGAACTGCCCAGCAGGTACTGCCCCTCATAGAGCGCGTTCGCCCGCAGCATCGGAAAGACGAAGTCGCTGACGAATTCCTCGCGCAGATCGACGATGCGGATGTCCCTGACCCCCGCCATCTCCGCCTTGGCTTGCGCCGGCTCGAGCTCCTCGCCCTGGCCGAGATCGGCGGTGAAAGTCACCACCTCGCATCCGTAGGTCTCCTGGAACCATTTGAGGATGATCGAGGTATCCAGTCCGCCCGAATAAGAAAGCACAATTTTCTCTATCTTGGTCATCAACCCATCTCCATCTCGATGCTGGTACGATAGGCCAAGTCCTGCGCAATGAGCTTGCGAAACATCCGGGAAATTGCAAAAGTTTAGCATATCATACCACTACAGTTTGAATCGGAGCTATGAAATGCCAGTCATCCTGGACCCGATCGACCGCCATATCCTGCGCGTGCTTCAGCGTGACGGGCGTATTTCGAACGTCGATCTGGCGAAGGAGGTAGGCCTGTCGCCGTCACCGTGCCTGCGTCGCGTCCGGCTGCTGGAAGAGGCTGGGATCATCGATCGCTACGTCGCCGTGCTGGACCCTGCAAAGGTCGGGGTGGGGCTGACGGTTTTTGCCCGCGTCTGGTTTAAGACCCAGGATGCCGAGGTCACACTCCGCTTCGCCGAAGCCGTCAGGCGGTTTCCCGAGGTAATGGAATGCTACCTGACGACAGGGGAATGCGACGCTGTGCTTCGGATCGTCACCGCCGATCTGCATAGCTATTGGCGTTTTCAGGCCGATCACCTGATGCGCATTCCGAGCATCCTCAGCGTCAAGACCGACGTGCCGATGGAAACGCTGAAGCGAAGCTTCGAACTGCCGTTGAGATAGGCGTCGTGGCCCGATCCCTATCCGAGAGAAGAGGCGCTCCGGCTCCTTGCCAGCCAGACGAGGCCAGTGACGAGGAGCAGGATCATCACGGCATGGGTGATGTAATCGAGCGTGGTTTGCGGGCCGACGCCGACGGCGATGGTGAAGGCGCCGATGAGAGTGCCGAGGAGGGCGAAGGACTGGGCCGAGATCGCAGCCGTTCGGCTCCACGATCGGTCAAGGCCGAGCGAGATCAGGCCGAGAAGGAGGGCAGCTGCTATCAGCGCTTCGGCAATCATCGCCTGCCGGTGTTCGTGGCCTTCGAGGACGAACCCGGCATGGGTGAGCGAGGCAATGGCATAAAGACAGGTTTCGATCAGGAAGAGGATCGCGACGGCTGAACGCATGGCATGGCTCCTTGGCAAGGTGGACGCCCAATGGGCCTTCCGGGGGAAATCGCCAATAAGGTTTGATCGATACGATAATTTGAGTAATAAAACTATTTTTCAAGTGTGTTGCGAGGATATTTGATGCCTTCTGCCTCCAACCGCCATGCCAAAGCCGCCGCCTCGGCGTGGCGGATGATGTTCGATCTCTTGATGAAATCGGCGCCACAGCGGCTGGAAAGCCTTCAGGCGAGGGGGCTGACGCCAAACGATTCCAGGGCTCTGTTCACCTTGCACGACGAGGGGGAGCCGATCAGCGCGCTCGCCCGTCAATGGGGGTGCGACGCCTCGACTGCGACGTGGCTGGTCGATCGGCTGGAGCGAGCGGGCCTTGCCGAACGCGTGACGCCGGAACACGACCGCCGCGTCAAGCTGGTACAACTGACCGGCAAGGGCGCAGCCACCAAGGATGAGCTTTTGGCGGAGCATTATCGCCCGCCGGTGGAACTCCGGCACCTTTCGGCCGGAGAGCTCGAAGAACTGGCCAGGCTGCTTGCCAAGACCGAAGGCGGGCACTGACGGGCGAGGGATCGTATCGTCGTCGCGGAGGCTAGATCATTCCTGGTTTCTCCGTGGCACGGAGGTGGTCTAACTTTTTGTTTTTGCGCGATTGCGGACGCGCTGTGTCAGACGATTCCGTATTCTTTCAAGAGCGCTTGCTCGTCGCCAGAAACCCAACCAAATATCTTCGGCTCTCCATTCAGCTTTTGAACGAGATAATGGACATCGAAATCTATCGAGATATCCGGCGCATCCCGTCGAGCGTAGATCCCCGTCCAGGCAACGTGAGCCACGCAATGACACTCATCGATCGGGGAGAGCCTGAGATCGCGTATCCGCATCTCTTTCGTTCCTGTCGCTCGATACCGCTCATAGCCCTGCTCCATGAGCCGTCCGAGTTGATCGTCGTTTTTTCCGGCCATGACCCCGGCGGGCGAGGCTGCGATGAACGCGGAAGCGTAGAACGACGCGTTCGCATCCAAGTCCACATCACCATTCAGCGCGCGATTGAAGAACCGCTGATATCGCGCGAACAGGTTCCTGACCGCAGTCTCCATCGATCACCCTCACTTTCAATGGGGCATCCCGGGTAGCAGTATGCTTGTGCGTCTTGCAATTGCCAATGCCAGCTAAGAGTTCAAAGAGCATATCGCGATCCCAAAACCGCCGCACACTTTGGGCGAGATGCATTAGCCGGCACAGGCTGTCAGGGCTGTCGATCCGAAGAGCGGCCTGACCTTCGACTCTGCTAGCTTCGCCTCGAATCCGCAGTGCGGGGGAAAGCGTGGTGTTGATGCGCACGATGCTGGTCGCCGCCGCGCGCGATCCACCAACGCGAGCTCAAGGCATTTCGTGATTGGCTCCTTGCCGAAATCGGTCATTCTTGAGATGCCGGGTGCCACAGCGCCTCGGCCGAATGGAGTCCACGATGAAAAGGATAAAGCTTGACCAGCTGTTTGGCCGCGAAGCGTTTGGCGATGATCCTGCCAATTATCACCGCGCGCGACCGGCTTATCCGCAAGCGACCTGGACGGCCCTGCGCGAGCGCGCCGGTCTCAGGGCCGGCATCGATATATTGGAGATCGGCGCCGGTTCGGGGCTGGCGACGATGGCGCTGCTCGGTCACCGGCCGCGCAGCCTCGTTGCCGTCGAGCCCGATGGCCGGCTTGCGGATTACCTTCGCGTCTCGATCGACAATCCCTGTCTTGATATCGTGGAGGCTGCCTTCGAGGCCGTCGATCTCAAGCCGGCCTCCTTCGATCTGGTCGCTGCCGCGACGATGTTTCACTGGCTTGACCCGACAGCTTCGCTAGAGAAGATCCATGGTCTGCTTCGGCCGGGCGGAGCCGTCGCCCTGTGGTGGAACGTCTTCGGCGATGCGGGCCGGCCGGATGCCTTCCACGACGAAACGGTGCATCTGTTCGCGAGTCATCCGTCGAGCCTGTCGAGCGGCGATGCGGAGCGACTGCCTCACGGGCTGGACGCTAACGCGCGTGTTAGGGAACTGGCCGCCACCGGCTTCATTGCCGACGAGCCGCAATTTCTCTCGTGGACGCTGACGCTCGATCCGGCAGCCGTCCGCCGGCTCTACGCAACCTATTCCAACGTGACCATACTGCCGCCGTCCGAGCGCGTCGCGCTGCTCGATGCCCTGGAAGCCATTGCCGCATCTCGTTTCAGCGGACGCGTCGAACGCAACATGACGACGGCGATCTATATCGCACGGCGACGCTCCTTAGAGGCAGACCATTACTCGACCTGGATATGAATATGGTCGTCGTGGCGGGCGGCGCGGCAGCCTTGAAAGCGGATATGGCTGTCGGTGATGCCGAGCGCGTTCTTCAGATGCGGCTCGATGAAGATCTTCTGCAGGCCGAAGCGCGTCACACCTTCGTTTGCCAACCAGCCGATCGCCGCCGATGTGCGCTGCTCCTCGATCCGATAGGCCGGAAACAGAGGCTGCAGCGCATCGAAGTTCCAGCGGGTGGTGAGCGTCGTTGCGCCCTTCGCATGGCAGTTCGTCGCCGCGGGCGGGTTGCTCAAAGGCGAAATAGCCGATGGGGGAGCGGGTGGCGCCATTCAGGAAGGCACCGTCCACATCCTTGTAATAGTAGGCGAAGTCGAGCTTCTTCCCATCCGCATGCGACAGATGAGGGAGCAGCGGAAAGCCGTTCACGAAGGGGAAATTCGCATCCAGCGCGACGGTGACGGTTCCGGGGAATTCCCTGTCCATGTGGACGGCAAGCGCCTTTGCCAGATCGTGCACTTCTGGGGTGACGTAGTTGCGGTTCAGCAGGCAATAGATCGGGGAGCGGACCACGAGACGGTCCGTCGCGCCGGCGATGCAGGAAAGGGGAACTCGCCCGAAGATCGGCGCGGCGAAGCTCGCCGCAATAGTGGCGCTGGCATAACAAAGCAGGAAGATCGCAAGCTTTGCCAGAAACCGCCGCAAGCCCCAGGCGTGGGAGGCGGCCAGCGCCACGACATAGGCGATGCCGCCGATCTGCGTCAGCAGCGTCAGAATGAGGGCGATCAGGAGGTGAAGGGTAAAACGGAACACGGGAAGGCCTTGCGGACGTTGTCGTTCCCATAGGCGAGGCGATGGTGGCGCGCAAGGAGGATGGCGGGGTACGCGGCTCATTTGCGCGTCCCCTGGAGTGCTTTGAATTGACAGGATCAATTATCTGACTAAAGTCAGACAATATGACCTACGATCCTGTCTCTCGTGTCCGACGCTTCAACCGTGCCGTCACCTCCGAAGTCGGCGCTCTCGATACGTCTTTCCTCGGACGCGGCCGTCCGCTGGGCGCTGCCCGTGTCCTCAATTCGATCGGCCGGGGACAAACGGATGTTGCGGTGATCCGCGATTATCTCGGTCTCGACTCCGGCTTGATGAGCCGTCTGCTGCGCAGTCTGGAAGAGGAAGGTCTCATCGAGACGCTACCGAACCCTCAGGACGCGCGCCGCCGCGTTGCCCGATTGACCGAAACCGGCCATTGCGAGTTTCAGGCCTATGAGGAGCTTTCCGATGCGCAGGCGAAATTGTTTCTGGCGCGCCATCGCCGCCCGGACGAACTGCTGCGCGCCATGGATATCGTCGCTTCTTCGCTGAGGCGTGAGCAGATCGTGCTCGAGGAGAAAGACCCGCGGCACGAAGACGCCAGCTATTGTCTGCGCGAATACTACGGCGAACTCGCACGCCGCTTCGAGAAGGGTTTCGATGTATCGCTTTCTCGCGATCCCGACGCCAAAGATATGGTCCGCCCGCGCGGTGCGTTCCTGGTGGCCATGTCAGATGGCCTGCCGATCGGCTGTGTCGGTCTGAAGGGCAATGGTGGCAAGGTTGCGGAGATCAAAAGGCTCTGGGTCGCCCCGTCTGCGCGTGGCCTTGGGCTCGCAACGCGCCTTATGACGGCCGCCGAGAACATCGCCCGCGAGCTATCCATCAAGCTCCTGCGCCTGGATACGAATAGCGCGCTGCCCGAGGCAACACAGCTTTATCGCGGAACGGGTTGGAGTGAGATCGACCGTTTCAACGACGACCCATACCCGGACACGTTCTTTGAAAAGCGCCTTTAAGTGAAGGTCGCTTTTTGCTGCCCGAAGTAGGGAAGGCGCCGCTGCTGGTCCTTTGCATGGCTCAGGGCGTTCGGCCCTGCGATCGATTCACTGGATCGATCGCTCCTGCTTTGCAGGACCGGGCCTCACTCCCTGCCGGTCAGGCGGCGAAGCGCTCCGTTATCGGGCGGCGGCGCAGGTTCGGCTGCGTTACAGCAGGCGGATTATAGGCCGCCTCCAACGGGCCGGTGTCGGTGCCGGGCGGGACGATCGCGTCGATCCGGTCGAGGATTTCGTCCGTCAAGCTCACCCCGGCGCCGGCAAGCAGATCGTCGAAGTGCTCCATCGTGCGCGGGCCGATGATCGCCGAGGTGACGGCCGGATGGGCGATGGTGAAGGCCATCGCCATGTGCGCCAGCGAGAGCCCTGCCTGCTGGGCGAGCGGGATGAGCCGTTCGACCGCGTCCAGCCGACGCTCGTCGTTCATCTGCCTGGGGAAGCGTTTGGCGCGGGCGCTATCGGGCTGCGGCGCGCCCTTTCGGTATTTGCCGGTGAGCATGCCCATCGCCAGCGGGCTCCACACCATCGCGCCCATTCCGTAACGTTCGCAGGCGGGCAGAACCTCGCGTTCGATGCTGCGGTTGAGGATCGAATAGGGCGGCTGCTCGGCGCGGAAACGTGCCAGCCCGCGGCGCTCGGAAACCCATTGCGCCTCGATAATTTCCGAGACGGGGAAGGTCGACGATCCCACGGCACGCACCTTGCCCGCCCGTATCAGGTCGGTGAGGGCCGAGAGTGTTTCCTCGATGTCGGTATCGGGTGCCGGCCGGTGGATCAGGTAGAGATCGATATGGTCGGTCTGCAGGCGGCGGAGCGAATCCTCGACCGCCCGCGTCAACCAGCGGCGCGAATTGCCCTGCCGGTTTGGGTCGTCGCCCATCGGCAGATGCGCCTTGGTGGCAAGCACGACGTCGTCGCGCCGGCCCTTGAGTGCCTTGCCGACGATCTCCTCGGATTCGCCGCGGCTGTAGATATCGGCGGTGTCGATGAAGTTGATGCCGGCATCGAGAGCCTTGTGGATGATCCGGATCGAATCCTCGTGGTCGGGATTGCCGGCAGCGCCAAACATCATGGCGCCGAGGCAATAGGGGCTGACCTTGATGCCGGTTCTTCCAAGCGTGCGGTATTGCATGGTCTGTTCCTTTTATTGTGGAGGCGGACTTCGTGCGCAACGATGTGGCCAACACCGTCGCGCTGTGTTAATTTGCATAAACGGAACCGTATTCCGTTTTTATACGGAACAATGTTCCGTTTTGCAAGCGAGTGAATAATGAGCGACGAGAGAAAGGAGCAGGAGGACGGCGTGAAGCCCGGGGAAAGGGCGAACAGGCGCGTGCGCGCCGACGCCAAGCGCAATCTCGACGGGCTGCTTCAGGCTGCATTGACCGTGTTTGCGACCTCCGGCGTCGATGCCCCGGTGCGTGAGATCGCGGAGAAGGCCGGTGTCGGAATCGGCACCGTTTACCGGCATTTTCCCGAGCGTTCCGACCTCGTCGTCGCCGTCTTCCGCCGCGAAATCGATGCCTGCGCTGACGCTGCGCCCATCCTTGCCGCCGAACATGCGCCGGGCGAGGCGCTGGCCAGATGGATGCAGCGTTTCGTGGATTTCATCGCGGCCAAGCGCGGGCTTGCGGCGGCCCTGCATTCCGGCAACCCAGCCTTCGATGCGTTGCCCGCCTACTTCCAGCAGCGGCTGCAGCCCGCCCTTCGCTCGCTTCTCGACGCCGCCGCTGCCGCCGGTGAGGTCCGCACCGATATCGCCGCCGAGGATCTTTTGAATGCGGCCGCAAGCCTCAGCATGCACGCCTACGCCCAAGGGTCCGAACATGCTCGGCGTATGGTTTCCCTGCTGGTCGACGGGCTGCGCTACGGCGCTGTACAGCGATGAAGGTGTGCCGATGAAACAGGCCGTTGCCCGGCCGGCACGCGCGCTCGGCCGGGCAACGGCCTTGCGTCATCAGGTCCGCATCGACAGTTCGATATCCTCTTCGAATGGTGTCGAGAGGTAGCCGGCCGCGGGCGAGCGTACGCGGGCGAGATAGTCCGGGCAGAGGTCGGCATTGTCGGCGACGATGAGAGCGCCAGGCCTCAGGCGGTCTTCCACCAGTTCCAGGATATCGCGATAGAGCGCCTTGGCGCCATCGAGGAACAGCAGGTCGATCGTTTCCGGGAGATCCGTGCTCAGGGTCTCAAGGGCATCGCCTTCGCGGATCTCGACGAGATCGATGAGGCCGCCGGCCGCCAGGTTGGCGCGGGCGCGGGCCAGCTTCGACGGCTCGAACTCGCTGGTGATCAGCCGGCCGCCGCCATTGTCGCGCAGCGCGGCGGCGAGATGGAGGGTCGATATGCCGAAGGATGTGCCGAATTCGACGATCGTTCGTGCGCGGCTGCTTCGCGCCAGCATGTAGAGCAGCACGCCGGCCTCCCTGGAGACGGGAAGCCAAAGATCTCTAAGGCGCCCGTAAAGCTCGAGATATTCGGTCTTGCTGCCGATCAGGCGCATTCGCTCATCGCCTGACAGGCCCGACATTGCAGGGCTCGTTGCCGCGGCTGCCTCCTCGAATAGGCCGTCGAGCAGGGGTGCCAGCGGGGCGGTGGTCAGTGTCGTCATGTAAAATCTCCTTGATGACAGGTTCTTGTGTAGGACGAAAAATACGAGTAATTCGTCGCATCTGCTATTCGCATTGCGGAGCGCTGCCATGACCGATCGTCCAAGAGCCCGGATTTCCTCACGAAAACAGCCCAAGCAGGCCCGATCGAGCGAGCTCGTGGCGGCGATCCTGGATGCCGCTGCTCAGGTTTTGGCGCGGGAAGGCGCCCAGCGCTTCACCACGGCGCGGGTGGCCGAAAGGGCCGGCGTCAGCATCGGATCGCTCTACCAATATTTCCCCAACAAGGCGGCGATTCTCTTCCGGCTGCAGAGCGACGAATGGCGGCAGACGACGGACATGCTCGGCGGCATCCTTGCCGATGCGCAGAGGCCGCCGCTTGAACGGCTGCGCCGCCTCGTCCATGCCTTCCTCCGCTCGGAGTGCGAGGAGGCGGCGATGCGCGTGGCGCTCCATGACGCAGCACCCCTTTATCGCGATGCACCGGAGGCGCAGGCGGCGAGGGCATCGGGAGACCGCATCGTCGAACTGTTCATGCAGGAAGTACTGCCTTCTGCGCCGGAGGCGACCCGGGCGCTTGCCGGCGAGCTGATCACCACGACGCTCGGCACGGTCGGCAAGCAGTTCTCGGAGGCTCCGCGGAGCCTTGCCGAGATCGACGCCTATGCCAACGGCATGGCCGACATGTTTTGCGCCTACCTCGAACGGCTTGGGTTCGGCCGGGACCGGGCATAACGTTCCCGGCGGCACACCCGCCTCGTCCTACATTTTGGAACTGCCCGTCTGGTTCCACAATGGCGATCTCGTATGCCTATGGTTGCCGGAGGCACCCTGCGGCATCACTTAGCGTGAAAGATCCCGAAGGGCTCGTTTATTTGGCCAGCACGATATGCGTGGCGTGTTCGGTCGCGACATGCTCGGCGACGCGGAAGCCGAGGGCCGGGAGGTCGATGCCTTCAAACATCGCCTCGCCCTTGCCGAGCACGACCGGCGAGATGGCGAAATGCAGTTCGTCGATCAGACCGGCCTGCAGATACTGACGGACGGTGCTGACACCGCCGCCGATTTTCACATCCTTGTCGCCGGCCGCGGCCCTCGCCTTGTCAAGCGCTTCTTCGATGCCGCCGGTGATGAAGTGAAACGTCGTGCCGTCCTCCATGGCGATCGGTTTGCGGGGATAATGCGTCAGGATATAGGTCGGCGCGTGATAGGGCGGGTTCGGTCCCCACCAGCCTTTCCAGGCGTCATCCGGCCAATTGCCGCGGATGGGGCCGAACATGTTGCGCCCGAGAATGAAGGCGCCGAAATTGGCCATGCCGCGGGCCGCATAATCCTCGTCAACGCCCTCAGAACCGCCGTCCTTTCCGGTCATCGTGCGGAAGGTGCGGGTACGGAAAAACCATTCGAACATCTCCGTTCCCCGCTTGCCCAGCGGATCGTTCATGCTTTGCTCCAGCCCGGCGCCGAAACCATCCACGGAAAGGGAAAATGCTGCGACACGCACCTTGGACATGCTGCTCTCCTCCATCTGATTGCAAATTGAAACTAGTTGCCTTGTTGCATAAGTGATCCTATATTGCAACCAGTTCTCAAGGAGAATATCGTGGATATCGAACTGCGGTCGGGTTGCCCGATCAACCTGACGATGGAAGTGTTGGGCGACCGGTGGAGCCTCATCATCATCCGGGACATCATGTTTGGCAACCGCCGCCATTTCCGCGATCTTCTGACCCATTCGGAGGAGGGGATCGCCTCCAACATTCTGGCCGCCAGGCTGAAGCGCCTGCTCTCGCTCGGGTTCATCAGCAAGCGGGACGATCCGAGCCACAGTCAGAAAGCGATCTACAGCCTGGCGGAGCCGGCGATCCAGCTGGTGCCCGTCTTCGCCATGATCGGTGCGTGGGGGCGGCGACATATGCCTGTGAGCGAGGAGCTGAGCATTCGCGCGCAGCTTCTCGAAGAAGGCGGGCCGCCGCTGTGGGACGCATTCATGGAGGATCTCCGGCAGATCCACATCGTCGATCCGATCGGCGGCGCCAATGGTACATGCACCTCACCGGTACTCGCCAAGTTGACGGCGGCGTTCCTCGAGGTCCGCGCGAGAGCGTTGTCGCAGGCATCCTGATATCGAGGGAAGTCGGTCCGATCAGCCGCCGGCACCCTGGTATTTGCCGGTGGCATACCGCCAGTGAGCGATTGCGATCAACACCCAGATCGGGCCGGCCATGAGAGCCAGGGGCCCAGCCCAGTCCCCGAGGATCGGGATGGGCTTGCCGAGAAGGGCACCGACGGGGACCGAGCTGGTGAGGGCCAACGGGACCGCGGTGATCAGGATGGTCTGGATGCCGCCGGGAAAAATATTGAGCGGGTAGCGCGTCAATTCCCAGAAGCCGAAGAAGATCGAGAACAGATGGTTGGACCGCACCCAAATCAATGCCGTGGCGCCGATCATGGTGATGAGGGCACCCGTCAGCAGCGTCGCGCTGATAAGCGCAGCAATGAAGAATGACGCGGACCAGACCGACCAGGTCAAGTCGACGGACAGAACGGCCCAAGCCATCAGCGCCACTGCGAGGATGACGTGGCCGGCATAGCCGATATTGAGGCCGGAAAAGACCAGATAGGCCCAAGGGCTGAAAGGCTTGACCAACAGCGTGTCGTAAGTGCCGAGCCGCACCAGTTCTTCGAGCTCGCGCAATTGCACGAAGCTCATCGCGGCACCCAGCGAATAAGCGAGCAGCTGAAAGCTGAACAGCAGCGCAAGCTCCGGCCAGGTCCAGCCGCCGAGGGTGTCGAAGCGGGCAAGCAGGATGCCGATGGTGGCGAAGACGCTGCCATAGGAAAGGATCTGCGCAAGACGGTCGAGCCAGAAAGCGCCGCGATATTCCATTTTGGAGCGGACATGCATCCGGACCAGCAGTGGAAGGACGCGCAGGTGGTGCATGAGCATGATCAACCTCCCTGCACGGTGATGCGGGTGGAGGCGCGGCGCCACAGCCAGAGGACTCCGGCCAGGAACAACGCGGCCCAGGCAAGGCCCAGGCCGAGATGGAGCAAGACTTCGGCCGTGGAAAGCCTGCCGAGATAGACGGCATTGGGGTAATAGACCACCCAGGCGAAGGGCAGGTGGCGGGCAATCCTGGCAAGAGGTTCGGGGAAGAACCAGAAGGGCACCAGCAGGCCGGAGAACAATTGCAGCAGAGCGCCCAGGATCCAGTCCAGCGAGAAGCTCGTCATCAGCCAGAAGGCGATGAGGCCGAAGAGCGCCGACATCAGGAACAGCAGCGCAAAGGACAGCGCCCAGAAGGCGACGAACATCAGGCCATCGAACAGGCTCGCCGGCGGCAGCATGCCGTAAAACAACGCGGTGAAGGCGACGGTCGGAATGACCTGGGTCATCAGGCGATAACCGAAGCTGCCGCATTCGTTGGCGAAGAGATAGAGCGGAAAGGACAAGGGCTTGAGCAGCCAGACCGCGATATCGCCGGTCTTGAGTGACCTGCCGATCTCGCCGATGATCCTTTCGGGGCGGGTGGCGCCCATCACCGCGCCGCCGAGCAGGGCATAGGTGACCATCTGCTGCAGGGAAACGCCCTCGACCACGATGCCGCCGATGCCGGCATAGGCCGCCTGCCAGATGGCGACACGCGCGAAGACCTGTACGAGTTTGCCGAAGATATTGGCCCATACTTCATTGCGGTAGGCGAGCTGCGAATGGAAGGAACTGCGCGCGAAGGCGAAATAGGCGCTCATGATGCCCGGGCCTTGGCATTGCTATGCCGGTCGGCGTTGCGGCGCTGGTAGAAAGTGCGGATGACCTCTTCGATGTCGGGCTCGTGCAGCGCCACGTCCTTAAGGTCGCGCCCGCTGCCGACCTCCGACAAGACTGCGACCAGCGAGATGTCTTCACGCTCGATGAGATAGTTCTTGCGCCGGCCCTCGTCGCTGACGAGAGCCGCGGTGCGCAATGGCAGCGGTCCAGGGTCACTGGCAAATTCGAGTGTCAGCCGCCGGGCCGAGCCCAATGCCGCGCGCAGGCTCTTCAATTCGCCGTCGAAGATGAGCCTGCTATGGTCGACCATGATCAGCCGCGGGCAAATGGTCTCGATGTCCTGCAGGTCATGAGTGGTGAGGATGATGGTGACGCCGCGCTCGCGGTTGATCTCGGCGAGAAAACGCCGCACGGCATCCTTGGCGACGACATCAAGCCCGATGGTCGGCTCGTCGAGAAAGAGGATCTTGGGATCGTGCAGCAGTGACATCACGATCTCGGCGCGCATGCGCTGGCCGAGGCTGAGCTGGCGCACCGCGCGGTCGAGAAAGGGCGTCAAGTCGAGCAACTCGCTGAAGCGCCTGAGATTATCCGCATAACGCGCGACTGATATGTCGTAGATGCGCTGGTGCAGGGTAAAACTGTCGATCAGCGGCAGGTCCCACCATAGCTGGCTGCGCTGGCCGAAAACGACACCGATCTCGCGGGCATTGTCCATGCGCTTCAGATGCGGCGTTCGGCCGAGCACCGAGAGCATGCCGGCGCTCGGCACCAGGATGCCGGTCATCATCTTGATCATCGTCGATTTGCCGGCGCCATTGGGGCCGAGATAGCCCACGGCTTCGCCCGCCGCGATGTCGAAACCAATGTCGGAAACGGCCAGAACTTCCGTATATTGGTTGGTCACCAGTGTCTTCAGCGCGCCCAGCAGGCCCGGAAATCTCTTGTGCTGCCGAAAGCGTTTGCTGACGCCCCGCGCCTCGATCAAAGCCGTCATATGTATTTCCTCGAGGGTGATTCCAGCCGATTCGGCAGCAATACCCAGGCTAACGCGGGGCTCGGCCAGTTCAAGCAAAAGTCGCTTTTTTGGCGTTACTCAATCGAACCTAGCCTTTTGCGTTGACAGCCATGATCAATCGATTCCTGTTAGGATCATGAAGATTCTCGCAATATCCGGCAGCGCCCGGCGCAATTCCACCAATACCGCCATGCTGCAGGCTGTCCGCGCCGTTGCGCCAAGCGAGATCGAGATTTCGATCTTCGACGGCGTGGGGCGGTTGCCGGTATTCTCGCCTGATCTCGAGGGGGAGAATCTACCGGAGGCGGTGCGGGATTTCATCGATTTGATCGCTCAGAGCGACGGGGTGATCATTGCCAGCCCGGAATATGTCCGATCCATCCCCGGCGGCCTCAAGAATGCGATCGACTGGCTCGTATCCGGAGATGAGATCGTCCATAAACCGATCGCCCTGCTGCACGCATCGCATCGCGGTGATGACATGCTGGCAGGCCTTCGCACTATCCTTGCGACAGTCACCGACCGGTTTGCGTGCAATATTTTCCTCAGGCTTCCTCTCATGAAGCTGGAGCCGGCCGAGGTGTTCAAGGCCGTCGGGGCAGCAGAGAACCGTTCCAGAGTGCAGGCTTATCTTCAGGCATTCTCGGCCTATTGCATGGCAGACAGCAAGATCGCCTGAGGTCCGCCGCTGCATCATCGAACCTCCATCAGCAGGCCGTTCTCGAACGCCGTCTTTTCGTGAAGCGTGTGCAGAATGACGAGCGGGGCTGCGAGCAGTACGGCGAGGATAAAAGCGGAGAGGACGTGTCTCGTCAGGAAACGGAGGATAGGTCGGATCATCTTGATCTCCAGCTACCGAGAATATTCCTTGTGCTGGACCTCGACGATTGCGGCAGCATGACCGGCTGCCTTGCGAGCTCCGCAATGCTGCCGCAACCCTTGTGGCGGACAGAGGGGAGAACGAGACAATGGACAGGCGATGCGGATACTGTTGATAGAGGATGAGAGGGAGTTGGCCGAGGCGCTGTCGTCCGCACTCGGCAAACATGGGATCGTCACCGACCACACGGTGCATCTGGCCGACGCCGTCGAGCTGACGCGGCAGAACCTCTACGATGCGATCCTGCTCGACCGGCGCCTGCCCGATGGGGAGGGGCTGAGCTTCATTCCCGAGCTCAGGCGGACGGGGAAGGATACGCCGATCATCGTGCTGACGGCGCTGAACGAACCGAAGGAGCGGATCGAGGGCCTCGACCTCGGGGCCGACGACTATCTCGGAAAGCCGTTCCTGGTCGAGGAGCTGATGGCGCGGCTCAGGGCCGTGCTGCGGCGATCGCCTGAATTGGCCGAACTCAAGATCACCGCCGGGCGGATGGTGATCGACCCGCTGCATCTCAGCGTCACCGTCGATGCCGTGCCGCTCGATCTCCCCCGGCGCGAACTTCTGGTGCTGGCGGCACTCGCAAGGCGCAAAGACAAGACCGTACTGCGCTCGACACTGGAGGCGGCGGTTTATAACTACGAAGAGGAAATCCAGTCGAATGCGCTCGACGCGCATATTTCGCGGCTGCGCAAGCGGCTGATCGATGCCGGCGCCGGCGTCGCGATCCACAATATCCGCGGTGTCGGTTATCTCATGAAGGAGGAGTGATGCGCCAAGCTACCAGGTCGAACCTTTCACTCTGGTGGACGCTCAGCTGGCAGCTCAGTATCGTTTTCGTGGCTGTTGTTGCGACGGTGATCATCGGTCTTTGCATTTACGCCACCAGCATCCTCTCGCCCAATGAAGGAATGCAGGTTCAGCTGACTGCAGCCCTCGAGGAAGCTCTTACGCGTGACTCGCAGGATAGGATCGCTATCGCGGATAGCCCGCGTCTCAGGTCGTTCAAGGCTGAGAACAACAGGCTCTGGTTTTTCGTCGCCACACCCAGTGGAGAAACGGCCTCCTACGGCGTAATACCGGCGCCCTATGCGGACCTAGCCCGGTACGTCTACCTCATCAAAGACGCCGACATACGAGGGGCGTCCGGTACGACCGAGGTCGCCTCCATCGACCGTGTCGACACGGCAGAAGGCGAATACAGAGTGATGTACGGCGGAAACGCCAGCAGAAGCTCCGCATTTCTGGCAATACTCGGCAAAACCTACCTCATTTACACACCACTTTTGGCCATCGCTTTGCCCGGGGTTTTTCTAACGATCCCCCGCGTCGTAGCGCGCGCTTTGGCCGGCGTGAAGGATATAGCGAGCAAGGCATCGGAAATCGAACCCCGCCGGCAAGGAGCCCGATTGCCGGTGGATGGTATCCCCACGGAAATCGCACCATTGGTGATTGCTTTTAACGGAACGCTTGAGCGGCTTGAGATCGAGTTTAAGAAACGCCAGCGTTTCCTGATCGATGCGGCACATGAGCTGCGGACGCCGATCGCTATCATGCAGACGCGCATCGACGGCATGCCCGATGGGCGCGAGCGGCAGCGGCTGCTTGACGACGTGGCGCGGCTGGCCGAGGCAGCCGAACAATTGCTCGATTTCGAGCGGAACCACCAGGCGGCCGATCTCGACGAAACGGTCGATCTCGTCGAGATCGGTCGGATGGTGGTCGCCGATCTTGCGCCGCTGGCCATTGCCGGCGGCTACCAGATCTGCTTTCAAAGTGAGGTGGAGAGCCTTGAACGCCGCGGCAGCCCTTCGGCTCTGCCGCGGGCGGTCAGCAACCTGGTACGCAACGCCATCGATCACTGCGTCAACAGGGGCATGATCACGGTTTCGGTGTCGGGCTCGGTTTCCGGGGTGGGGCAGATCAGTGTCGCCGACGAAGGGCCGGGCATTCCGGCCGAGCATCGGGAGCTGGTTTTCGAGCCCTTCTATCGAGTCACTCCGAAGAGCAAGGGCGCCGGTCTCGGCCTCAGCCTCGTCAAGCAGATCGTCGCAAATCATGGCGGCGAGGTCAGCATCGAGAGCAGTGCTGTCGGGACGCGGGTGACGATCGAACTCGCACAGGGCAGGCCTGCTTGAGCAGCATCCGCCTTGGTTCTGATCGGTAAAGGCTCAGGGAAGTGATCTGTAATGTTGCGGCAATTCTCGACCGCCACTTTCGCCCGACCCTAGAGCGCCGCGCGTCCGACAGGACGCGCCAAGGACGCTCTAGAGTTTAAACCTGCGCATAACCGCGAAAATCGATCTCGATTTTCGGGGTTATGCGCTATCGACGACGGAGACCAGACAGCGTGCGCAGCAATCCATTTCCATTTTCCTTCCAATTGGCGTCGAGAGGCTTGTCCCTCGCTCTGCCGGTGGCGCTCGCCATGGCCGCGGCCGGGTGCAGCTCGGTGCCGCTGAAAGAGGCCGGCACGCTTTCTTCCTACGGCAATCTCGGCGCGCCGAAGGGCAAGCTGTCGAAATCGCGCGTCTATGTCGATGGCGCGCGCCTTGGCCCGGCAAAGACGGTGAGCATCGTGCCGACGACTTTCGCTTTCAGCGCCGCGATCCGCGTTAAATCGGACGCGGACCGGGTGATGGTGGCGAACGCGCTGGACCGGGCGCTCTGCATTTCGCTCAGCGACAAATATCAACTGGTCTCTGCCGGTCAGCCGGCGGACCTGACAATCCGCTCGGTCGTCACCGACATCGTGCCGACCAACAAGGCGATGGCTGGTGTTTCGACCGTCGTGACCGTCGGCACCGGTTTCATGCTGCCGGTCGCCGTGCCGCGGCTGCCGGCCGGCCTCGGCGGACTGGCGGTCGAGGCGGAAGCCGTCGATAGCGGTGGCGTGCAGCGGGCGGCGATCGTCTGGTCGCGCGGGGCAAACTCGCTGCAGAACAGCCCCCGCGTTTCCGAAGTCGGTGACGCCTATAGCCTGGCTGCGAAATTCAGCAGCGAGTTTTCGCGCATGCTGATCAAAGGCAATGAGCCGAATGGAGTGGATATCTCGCTGCCCTCAGGGCAGCGGATGAAATCCTGGCTCGGCGGAAAACCGAAATACGCCGCCTGCGACGCCTTCGGCCGGCCGCCCGGACTGATGGGGACTGTGGCCGCCAAATACGGCGCGCCGCCGCAATGGACCGAGAAGAAGCCGAAACCAGCGGTAACCAATTGAGAGAATCCGGCGCCGGCGCCCGACAAGCCGCCGCGACCAGCACTCAGTCCGCTCCAGGCTGACGGGACGGACGAAGCAAAGGCAGGCAAGGCTTGTGCTCCGTCCGTCTGAAAATGCGCCGCGCATTTCACGTCAGCCGGCGGCTCTGGGCTTCAGCCAGAAATACAGTTTGATCTGATCGGGCCTGTCGGAGGGATGCGGGCCGCGCATGAACAATTCGCCGCCATTGCGCTCGATCACGCGCCGCGAGGCGTCATTGTGCTCGTTGCAGAGGATGACCAGTCGGTCGAGGCCTTCCTTCGCCGCAACGGTTAGCAGAAGGCTCAGGGCGGCCGTCGCGCGGCCATTGCGTTGTTTCCACGGCACGAGGGAATAGCCCACACGGCCCGGCACCTCGGGCGGCAGCTCTTCGGTGCTAGCTTGAAAGCGCAGGCTGATGCTGCCGCAGAATTCGCCGTCCCAGATCCAGAACAGACGGGTGGTGAGAGGCGGCGATCCGGATCCGGCGCGCCACTTGCCATCAGGAATGAGATCGTCGAGAAACCTCGATCTGTCCTGGCGCAGCCGCTGAAGCTCACCGTGAACATAGGCTTCATCGCCGGCGCGGCGCGGATCGGGAGACCAGCCGGCGGCGAGCGCCGCTTCGAAGCCTGACAGGTTTTCCAGATCAGGGGGAAGCAGGACGATGCGGGTGCCGGGCTTTGCTGTCTCTGCAGATATCGATCACCCGCGCTCTGTCAGGCGGCGGGGCGACTCGGCAGGTTCGATCCGCGCGGCTGGAGCCGGAAGACAAGCACGGCTGAGGGCCGTTGGAAAGCAGGCGAGGTTGTTTTGGGACACATCGGCATCAAAAAGCCCCGCATCTTCATGCGAGGCTTGTTCCGATGGATGGGCCGGATTACTGGCACTGGCGGCGCGGGCCGTAATTCGGCTGGTAGGTATTGTCATAGGCGCGGTATGACCGGTAGCGGCTATAGCAATAGTCGGCGTGCGAACTATAGGCATTCGTGCGCGGCTGGGAAGCGATGATGCCGCCGATGAGCGCGCCGGCCGCCAAACCGCCGATGATTGCGCCGGTGTTGTCGTGGTCGTGATACCGGTGGTTATAGCGCCGATTCCAGCCATAGCGGTCGTCGCGGTAGTAGTCCCGGTCGCGATAGTGGTGGCGGTTGCGATACCAAATGCGATTATGGCCGAACTGACCCGGGCAGTTGGTGAAGTTATTGCAGCCAACGGTCATGATGCGAGCGTCGGCGCTTTGAGGCGCCAGCTGCGCCGATTGCACCGGGCTCGGCACGAACGCCGGGCCTGCCGAGGCCGGCATTCCGGAGAAGGCCGTCGCTATCGACAGGGCAATGATGGCGATTCTGTTCATTTCACTCACCTTGGGTAAACGGATCTATCAAGGGCATAACGCAGGGGAAGGGGAATGGTTCATTTTGAGAAATTCAGCAACAAGTTCAAATTGAAAGTAGATAGTCAATTAGATCTTTATGGATGGGCCTGCATCAATGACCGAGATGTAACAGCACTCCTGTGCATGTCGTAAGGATTAGCATGCGGCTCTCCAGAATTCTCGGTGTTCTCTGTCTCTCGATGAGCTTGGCGATTGCACCTCTCAACATCATCTTCACCGATTTGTATCCTGCTTTCGCCAAGGGCGGCAATGGTGGTGGCAACGGTGGTGGCGGCGGTGGCCACGGCGGCGGAAACAGCGGCGGAGGTCATGGAGGCGGCAGCAGCAATAGCGGCGGCGGAAAGGGCGGCGCCAGTTCGAGCGGGAAGACAGAAAGCGGCCGGACCGGAAGCACGGGCAAGGCCGCCAAGACGAAATCGGCTAAGCAGACCGTCAGTACGCAGGGCACGTCCAAAAAGACGACCATCGCCAAAGCGCCTGCGACAAAACCTGCAAAGAAGCCAGCAGCAGAGCTCGCCGGTCTCAATTCGCTGAAGCGCAACTTCCACGCTCTCATGAAAACGGCCGATCCTCGGATGGCCGCGATTGCCGCCTTCAGCACGGCGTACGCTCAATATGAACTCACCAACGGAGTGGCGCCACCGGCCGACGATCCGCTATTGGGCGATGCCGCCCTGACTGCGGCGCTGGCCGCCGCAACCAAAACAGGCACGGTCACGCCGGCGGCTTTGGGCTGGGCACAGGAGACGCTCGGTGTCGGAACAGCTGTCGGGACGATCGACCAGATGAGAGACGCCTTGGCGGCGGCCGCCCCGACACCGGAAACCCCGGCAGCAGAGACCGAGACAGCGATCGGCGAGACGGCCGACGGGAGCGCGACGACAGACCCGGTCGCGACTGAGGAGACCTCTGAGACTGGAATGGAAGGCACAGCGGACACCACTGAAGCCGCCCAGAGTGTTGACGAAACCGAGACCTCTGCCACAAGCACCGAGACGACAACGAACCCGTAATCCTCTTTGAGGAACCTTCGGGATTTGCCGAATTCATTGCCCCTCCGACGACGGGGCAATGCTGTTTGTCGTTGGCGACATGCACTGTGTCAGCACTGCAGCCGTGCAACTGCCCGCGGGCTTCAGACCCCGGCTTCGTTGCCGGCCGTTGCGTATGTATGTCGGCCCGCTCGAACTCACCGCCTACGCCGACAGCCTGCTGGCCTCACCGGACGGCGCTGGTGCGGGCTGTCAACAGGTCCATGGCTAAGGCACTGGCGAGCGAACGGGATTGGTGAAAGTTCTTTTGAACCTGAAGGCGCTCTATCAGGCTCACCTTCCGCCGGCCAGCAACCGAAGCTGGCTTTCGTCATGCACACCCTGGCGGTAAAGCTCGATGATGAGGGCACCAAGACGGTCGGCCTCCTTGCCTGTTCTGTCGATCTTTAGCCCGCTACAGAGGGCTTCGTGGACACGCCTGCACACGTGCAGATCTTCGGAGGCGAGCGGTTCGTCACGTGTGCTAAACAGCTTGTCTGACATCGCAATCCCTTTTTTGGATGCCGTGAATCGCTTTCGTGGAAAAAAGATAATTTCGCGATCTTTGCTCTGCAAGATGGGCGAAGGTCCGAAATTCAAAAACAATTTTGGCCGCCGGGAAGATACGGGCGCGGGCGGCGGCACGAGATGAGTCCGATCAAGGCGTCGGCCGGACGGATGGTGCGAGCGTGAGATCTACTTGGTTGCGGGGCCCTGGCCGCTTTGTTGCGCCAGGCGCAGCTCTTTCAGCCGCTTCGTTTTTTCGCGGCGGGCCCGCTGCTCCGCCTCGATGGTTTCCTTGGCGGCTCGCTCGGTGTTTTCGAAACGATCCTGTCGGTAAGCCTTTGATGAGGGTTCACGTTCTCTTTTCATGGCCGCTAAACGCAAATCGGCGAAAACGGTTTCATGGGAAAATGCGTCACTGGCTGTCAATCGATCGACATAGCCGGCGTGCCTACGTCTGGAGTCACAGCCATAATAGCAACCGGGCGCCTCGTCGGCGCCCGGCAACATTGCGGATCAGCCTTTGATGAAGGCGAGGATGTCGGGATTTATGATGTCGGCATGGGTGGTGCACATGCCGTGCGGGAATTTCTCGTAGACCTTCAGCGTGGCGTTCTGCAGGAGCTTGGACGAGAGCAGGGCGGAGTCGGCGATCGGCACGATCTGGTCGTCATCGCCGTGCATGACGAAAGTCGGCACGGTAATGATCTTCAGGTCTTCGGTGAAGTCGGTTTCCGAAAAGGCCTTGATGCCGTCGTAATGCGCCTTGGCGCCGCCGATCATGCCCTGGCGCCACCAATTGTTGATGACCGGTTCCAGGACCTTCGCACCCGGCCGGTTGAAGCTGTAGAACGGGCCGGCCGGCAGGTCGTGATAGAACTGTGCGCGATTGTCGGCGAGCTGCTTGCGCAGCCCATCGAAGACTTCGATCGGCAGTCCGCCGGGATTGGCTTCCGTCTTCACCATGATCGGCGGCACGGCGCCGATGATGACGAGTTTGGCGACACGGCCCTGCGGCTGGCCATGGCGGGCGACATAATGGGTCGCTTCGCCACCGCCGGTGGAGTGGCCGACATGGACGGTGTTCCTGAGATCGAGATGCTCGACGACGGCTGCGGCATCGGCGGCGTAATGGTCCATATCATGACCGTCGCCCACCTGGGTCGAGCGGCCGTGGCCGCGCCGGTCATGGGCGACGACCCGGTAGCCCTTCTCAAGGAAGAACAGCATCTGGGCGTCCCAGTCGTCGGAGCATAGCGGCCAGCCGTGATGGAACATGATCGGCTGGGCAGTCTTCGGCCCCCAATCTTTGTAGAAGATCTCGACGCCGTCCTTGGTGGTAACCGTGCTCATCTTTTGGCTCCGTTGGTGGGGTTGGTTGGATTAATGCGCTCAGAAGTTTGCGCTGTTGCCTGCAGAATTGACAAAACCACGAGCGCCGCTGGGCCGGGGGCTAGGGGCGAGAAGGTCGCGTCTGATCAACCCGAATATGTTGATGTGCTTATCGAATGCCTCTTTCTATTCTATTGATATGACAAACGTTTGTATGTTTCCACGAGGATGGGTGTGAACCCGCCCATTTCGCATGGCTGCTTTGCACTGCAAACATTCTTTTGATCCACAGTATCTTGGCTGTTGGCCGTCTCAGGCTAGTTCGTCAGGGGCGTAGCGAAGGGACTGATTTAACGGCGAACGTCTGTAATGAGCCATTTTTTTGATATTCGTTCAATATATCCGTCCGGCTAGTTCAATATATCTGTCCGGGGAGGTGGGCTCCCGTTCTGCCGTGCATGCAGCTGCCGGCGCTCACTTGAACGCGGTTCATCGCCCAACCATCTAATCCTCATACAACAGCGCCATGGCGGACCGTCGCAACCGCGACGGCTTTGCCGGCGGCGGGACGGCCGTTATTGCCGCCTGAGGATCAAATAATGGGTTACATGGATAAGGACATAGCGCCTCAGAATGATGGGGCGCTGATCGATGCCTATTCGCAATCGATCGCAGCAGCAATCGACATCGTCGGGCCGGCGGTCAGCCGTATCGAGAGGGCGGCCGGCCGGCAGGGGCACGGGTCGGGTTTCGCCGTCTCGCCTGACGGCCTGATCATCACCAACAACCATGTCGTCGATGACGCCAAGGTCGTTCGCATCACCACGCCCGATGGCTTCGTTACCGAGGGCCGCGTGCTCGGCCGGGATGTGGATGCCGACATCGCCCTCATTCGCGCCAATACAAGCACCGGCGCCTGGGCGAAGCTCGGAGATTCCCAGCGCCTGCGCAGGGGCCATATCGCGATCGCGATCGGAAACCCGCTCGGCTTCGAGTGGACGGTTACCGCCGGCATCGTCTCGGCGCTCGGCCGGTCGATGCGGGCGGCCAGCGGCCGGCTGATGGAGGACGTGATCCAGACCGATGCGGCGCTCAATCCCGGCAACTCGGGCGGGCCGCTGGTGTCTTCGGGCGGGGAGGTCATCGGCGTCAACACTGCCGTCATCCAGGGCGCGCAGAGCATCGCCTTTGCCGTGGCATCGAACACGGCCAATTTCGTGGTTTCGGAGATTCTCCGCTATGGCCAGGTCAGACGTGCCTTCATCGGCATAGCAGGCGATACGATCGTGCTGCCGCGCCGGGTGGCCCTTGCGGCGGGCACGGTACAAACGACCTCCGTTCGCATCCGCCGCGTCGAGCCGGACGGGCCGGCGGCAAAGGGCGGCCTGCAGGAGGGCGATTATATCCTCGCCATCGACGGCAGTCCTGTCGGCGGCGTCGACGATATCGTCCGATTGATGGATGGCAGCAGGATCGGCAGGGATACGGAGATCCAGGTGTTTTCGGTGGCGGGCCGGATCGAGAAGAAGATCTTGCTGCCGATGGCGCGGTCCTGACGCCGCACTTCGGCGCCATGACGAGACGTCACCTATGTCAGGCGCTGACCGCCTCCTGCTCCGTTCCCGAAAAATCCACCGCCGCAAAGGCTGCCGCCAGCACCTCCGGCCCGGCGCCGGTTTTTGCCGCATCGGTCGACAGGATCTGACGGTAGCGCCTTGCGCCGGGCAGGCCGGTGAAGAGGCCGATCATGTGGCGCGCCACGTGCTGCAGCCGGCCGCCGCTGGCGATGTGACGTTCGGCATAGGCCATCATCCGGTCACGCAACGCGTCCCAGTCCGGTTCGCTTGCAGGCGCGCCGAAGAAGCGCTGGTCGATGTCTGCTAGGATCGCGGCATTCTGGTAGGCGGCGCGGCCGAGCATGACGCCGTCGATATGTTCGAGGTGGCTTGCCGCCTCGTCGAGCGTGCGGATGCCGCCGTTGATACCGATGAAGACATCGGGCCAGCGCTGTTTCATTCGGTAGACGATCTCGTAGTCGAGCGGCGGGATCTCGCGGTTTTCCTTGGGGCTCAGGCCCTTCAGCCAAGCCTTGCGCGCATGGATCCAGATCGCATCGGCGCCGGCATCGAGAACGCGGGTGATCAGCTCGGGCAGCGCCTGTTCCGGCTCCTGCTCGTCGACGCCGATCCGGCATTTCACCGTCACCGGCACGGTTGCAATCCTCTTCATCGCCGCGATGCATTCGGCCACCGTTTCCGGCGTCAGCATCAGGCAGGCGCCGAAGGTGCCGGACTGCACGCGGTCGGAGGGGCAGCCAACATTGAGGTTGATCTCGTCATAGAAGTAGGGTTCGGCAATCTTCACTGCCTCGGCAAGCTTTGCTGGGTCCGATCCGCCGAGCTGTAGTGCCAGCGGATGCTCGGCAGCGTCATGACCGAGCAGCCGGTCGCGCGGGCCGTGGATGATCGCATCCGCCACCACCATCTCGGTGTAGAGCAGCGCCTCGCGGCTGATCTGTCGGTGGAAATAGCGGCAATGCCGATCCGTCCAGTCGATCATCGGGGCGATCGCAATAATCGGCCTCTTCTGCGTCATCGACGTTCCATTGTTCCTTATTCCCAGGCGCCGCACTGCGGTGCCCTCTGCCGCAGCGCGGCGCGGTCACCGCCGTATGGGGCGGGCATCCATAAATCGCGCATATAACACTTGCCGGTGCGATCGACAAATGACCGCCGATCACCACACACACACAGAAACGGCGCCCCTTGCGGAGCGCCGTTCATGCCGCGTGAGCGGAAGTCTGACTTACGAAGCCGAGATGTTGACAGCCTTCGGGCCCTTGCCCATGCGGTCCGGCTCGGTGTCGAAGGTAACCTGCTGGCCTTCGCGCAGCGACTGGATGCCAGAAGCCTGCAGCGCAGAGATATGGACGAAAACGTCCTTTGCGCCGCCGTCCGGCGTGATGAAACCAAAACCCTTGTCCTGGTTGAAGAATTTTACGGTGCCCTTGGTGGCCATTGGGATCGTCCTTTTCCCTTAGTCTGTGTAGTATCCGCGCCCCCGAGAGGAAGCGGACGGCTTTAGCTTTCGCCCCGATCGATTGGGACGAAGGGTCAGTCGGAGAAGTCACGTACGGGGAAAGAACGTCTACGTAGGCGGGTATTCCCGCGCCGCCTTCCAAACGGAAGGGATTACCACATCAGTCCAGTCACCGGCATGCAAATGCCCGAGTAAGTCAATTCGTGCCAGCATTTCGGGCAAAAAGCAAGCGGGATTATTGTGGCATGCCCGCATCGATGTCGGGAAATGCCGAAGATTCAGATACTTGACTATGGGTTACCGGATTCTTGCACGGCTGTGCCAAAGCGGGATTCCGTGCCGAAACGGGATGAGCGGCGGATTCGATAGCCGGGCAGGGATTTCGTGGGGCGGTCGGGGCGGCGGGCACACCGATCAGTGTTCATGGTGAGGCGGATCGCAGAGTCTGCTCTCCAGTGTTCCTCGCGCCGTCTTTGCTCCGCCCTCATCCTTGTACGTAGCCCACAGGGCGAAGCCTCGAAGGACGGGGGCGGCCACCGGCGCCGTTGCCTTCGATTCTGCATAGGGGCTTTGTGGAATGCGGGTGGGAGGAGCTTCCACGCCCGCCCTCGTGGTTCGAGACGGCCCCTGGGCCTCCTCACCATGAGGGCTCTCTTTGGCGCCTGCGGCTTTTATTCTACAGCCAGTGCAATTGTCCACTCCATCCTCGTCGTGGGCGAGGCCCCAACGGCCGCCCACCTACTGCGCATCCCCCAGCAACCCGCTCAGGCTCCAGGGATTATCACCTTTCTGGTTGGCGATGTCATCGACCTTCCAGCCGCCGTGTTCCCGGACCAGGGTATAGAAGAGCGTCACCTCGTCGCCGTTCTCGAACTCCACCTCCACCTCGGCCTTGTCATCCAGCAGGATCGGTTGGCCGATCCTGACGTCGCTGGCCGCGCCATCCTGACCCGCGATGACGGGATCGAAGTCGATCGCGCCGACATCGCCCTCCGGCGTGTTGTCGAGATCGGTCTGGAGGAGTTCGTTCAGGTGGTCGGAGAAGAAAATCGAATAGGGCGAGGGCGCCTCGGCGTCGCTGTTGTCGGTGTCGTAGCTGTAGAGCGCCTCGAGCAGCGCCTTCGGCGTCTTGTAGGTCGCCGCTGATGCGGGCAAGGCTGGGAGCGCCGACAGGGCGAGGGCGAGGATGAATGTGGGCAGGCGCATGCGAACTCTCCTCGGATGGGCGGTGAATCATAGCGGAATCGGGCGCGGAGGTGGAGCGGCATTTTTGGAGGGTGCGGAGGGGCCGCCGAAATTCCTGAAATCAGGAGCTGCCCGACATCCGGTCGAGGAGACCGATCGATAGCAGCCTGGACGCAAGCCTCACCTGGTGTTGAAAGCCGTTGGTGGCGCATCTTTGCCTCCAGCAGCCATCCTGTCGAGGCTAGATCAATGCCTCATGCGACAGCGCAAACGACGGCTCGAAGACGTCCTTCACGGCGAGCGTGAAATCGTGGCTGGTGACGTTTCCGGCCGCGTCGTAGGCTTCGGCGGTGAAGGTCAGGCTATGGGTGCTTTCGAAATCGATCGCCGCCTTCGTCTGGATCTTGTTGCCGACGAGCTTGAAGACGCCGTCGGCATCATCGGTCAGCCGCCATTTCACCGTGCCGCCTTCCGGATCGACCGCCGACAGGAGCCCGACCGAGCTGCCGATCGCGATATTCTCGGAGACCGAGCCGCGCGAGAAGGCGAGATTGGTCGGCGCCTTGTTGACGGGGGCTTCGTTGACGTCGAAGACATTGATCGTGATGTCCTTTTCGACCGTGACCTTGCCATCGGAGACAGCCACCTTGATGGTGTGCGACTTGTCCGTCTCGTAGTCCAGCGACTTCGAGGTGACGATGCGGTCGCCCTTTATCCGGAAATGATCGTTGGCGCCGTCGAGCAGCGTATAGGTGAGAGCGTCGCCATCGGCGTCCTTGGCGCTGAGCAGGCCAACCGTGGTCCAGATCGGCGTATCCTCGGAGAGGGCGGTCTTCGAAAGCTGGATATTGGTCGGCGCGGCATTACCATTCGGCGTAAAAGTTTCCGTGGCGAAATCGTAGATGCCGTCGGCAAAGCGCGCCAATTCGACGTCTGTCAGCGTATCCGTCCCTTCCGCGGCGCTCGTCAGGATATGATCGCCATTATTCAGTGCGAAGGAATAATTGACGAAATTGCCGGAGAAGATTGCCGTATCGATGCCGTCGCCGCCATTGATGGTGTCGTCGCCGGCGCCACCGGTCAATTTGTCATTGCCGGCGTTGCCATCGAGGATATCGTTGCCGCCGTTGCCGTCGAAAATATCGTTGCCGTCGGTGCCTGTGAATTCGTCGTCGCCCTTGCCGGTCTTGACGTCAATGCCGGAGATATTGCCGGCAATGAAAGATCCGAGATCTCCCAGTTCGTCGGAGAGATCGAGATGGGCGCTGTCCGTCAGGGCCACTGAGGCGCGAAAATCGCCGAACGGATCGGTTGACCAGACGATCTTGTCAAAGCTTTCGAACTGCGCGCTCGATCCGGCAACCGACCATCCGGCCGTTTCAAGAATCTCCACGTTCTTGATCGTCAGGCCCTGGAGTGAGCTTATCTGCAGCGTATCGATCCCGGCGCCCCCATCGATCGTTCCGGAATTCATAGGAGCGAATGTCTCAAGAGTTATGGCATCGTTACCGTCGCCCGCATCGATATCAACCACTTCAGAGGCAAGGCCAAAAAGCTCACCATCGGAGATCGTATCGTTACCCGCGCCGCCTCTGATGATGTCATTTCCGATGTCGCCCGAGAGCAGGTCGTTGCCATCGCCGCCATTCAGCGTGTCATTGCCATTTCCGCCCTGGATCGCATCGTTTCCGGCGCCACCGTTCAGCGTGTCTGCGCCGTCACCGCCTGCAATGGTGTCGTTGCCTGCGCCTGTGGTGATCGCATTGTCACCGCTTGAGCCCGTCACATTTGCGGAGCCGGAGCCTAGTTCGTCGGCAAGGTCCACCGTCCCGGAATCCGAGACGACCAGATTGACCGCGACGAGAGGATTGATTTCGGAGTCGCGGATGACGTCGTACGCTTCGAACTCAGCGCCGGTCTTGGTAATCGTGGCACCGTTCGTGTCCAGGATGTTCAGCGGAGTACCCGGCTCGGTGCTGTTGAGCGTGAAGGTTTCCGTCGCGAAGTCGTAAACGCCATCGGCAAAGCGCGCGAATTCGACGTCTGTCAGCCTATCCGTGCCTTCCAGCGCGCTCGTCACGACACGGCTGCCATTGTCGATCTCGAAGGAATATTCGGCAAAATTGCCGGCGAAAACAGCCGTGTCGATGCCGGCGCCGCCATTGATAGTGTCGTTGCCGTCGCCGCCGGTCAATTTGTCATTGCCGTCGTTGCCATTGATGAGGTCGCTGCCGCCGCTGCCGTCGAAAATGTCGTTGACGCCGCTACCCGCAAACTCGTCGTCGCCGTCGCCGGTTTTGACGTCAATGCCGGAGAAGCCACGGACAAGGGTCCCGAGATCTCCCAGTTCGTCGAAAAGATCGAGGTGCGCGCTATCCGTCACTATCAGTGAGGGATCAAAATTAAAGACCGGATCGGTTGATCTGGCGATCTTGTCGAAGCTCTCGAACTGTGCGCTCGAACCGCTAACCTGAAAGTCCGCCAATTCAAGCACTTCGACGTTCTCGATCGTCAGGCCCCGGAGCGCCGAGGCACGCAACGTATCGATCCCAGCACCGCCGTCGATCGTTCCCGATATCAGTGGAGCGAATCTCTCTATGGTTATCAAATCGTCGCCGTCGCCGCCGGCAATGTCGACGATTTCTGGCTGGAGGCTGCCATCAGGTCCGAGCACAAAGCCAAAGCCACCATCAGTGATCCTGTCGTTGCCGTCACCGCCGATCAGCTTGTCGTTGCCGGCGTTGCCGTAGATCGTATCGTCGCCGCCACCGCCGCTCAGCGTGTCCGCGCCTTCGCCGCCTGAGATGTCATCGTTGCCGGCGCCCGTCGTGACCGTGCTGCTGCCGCTCGATACCGTCACGTTCGCCGATACCAAGCCCAGCTCGTCGGCCAGATCCGCCACGGACGAATCGGAAACAGTTAGGGAGACAGGTGCGGAAGGGCTGGCTTCAGAGTCGCGGATAACATCGTAAGCTTCGAACTCAGCGCCGGTCTTGGTAACTGTGGCGCCGTTCGTGTCCAGAATATTCAAGGCCATATTATATATCTTTCCCCAAAAGATGCGTTGTACTCGGCAATATGAGACATCCCCCGAAAGAACTGTTTTATTGCTCGGCGGACGACAACCCCCGGGGATCTATGCCAATCCCCGATTAAGTTTTCAATGCAAAATTGTATCTTTTCATTGCTTTTTAATGAAAAGCTAAGGATGAAATACTGGGAAGCGATTTTTAATTGGAGAACTCAAGGCGATACTTGGGTCTCCCAAATAGTATTACCTTTCATTTTTGAGTGAGATGCTCTCGCGAAAATTGTGTTTCAGCGGGTTCTTCGGCGGTGGCGCGCCGCGCGACCTTCCGCGTCACTATCGCAGGTTGTTGCTGGCTTCGACTTGTCCGGCTTTCCGCGCGGGAGGTGTCACTCGAGTTTGATGAGGCCTGCTTCCGTGGGTCTGAAGCCGCAGGCGCGGTAGAGGCCGGTCAGATGCGGCTCGAAATCGACATGCAGCCATTCGGCGCCGCGCTCGCGAGCGAGGTTCGTCGCTTGGCGGACCATGCGCGTCGCGATGCCTTGTCTTCGCATATCAGGATGCACCGATGTATCGAGGATGAAGGCATGCATGCCGCCATCCCATGCGACGTTGACGAAGCCGATGAGCTGGTTGTCGTGGTAGGCGCCGATATGGGTGAGGCTGCGGGAGAGGATGGGGGTGAAATCGCGGTTGTGCGGACTGCCCCAAACGGCGGAAAAGAGCGCGTTCAGTTCCGCAGGCGAGGGGAAGGGGTCGATGCGCAGGTCCAGCATGGGCGGTTCCCTTCCTTCAGCGGGCATGGAGGTCTTCCGGATCAGGGGCGGAGGCGTCATGGGCTCATTCCGTCACAGTGACGAGCCGGCCGTCGCGCCGCTCGAAAATCCTGTCGGAGAGAAAGTCGACGCCGCGGTGTTTCGCCATGTCGATCAGCTGCCGGGCCGTGATCAGCGCGGAGGGCGCTTTTCGGTCGATCACGGCGACCTCGTCGCGCTGGCGCAGGATCAGCAAGGCGCCATCAGGGAAATTCTGATCCACCACCGCCCAGAATTCATCCGTCAGCACGATGGCCGGCGTCAGCGGCGGGTTGTCGTCGATCCGGTAGGCGATCATGTGATCGTTGACCCGTTCGTCCTGGAGCTTCGACATTGCCCGCAGACTATTCCTCTGCGCGGCCTGGCGGATCTCGGCGACGGAGCGCACGCCGAGATCGGCGCGCGAGAGCCGACCAGGCTCTGCGCCTTGCTTTATCGCCCCGGCCGCCCAGTCTTCCCCTTCGTCCGCCCCTTGCGCTTCTGCTCGCCCGGGTCCTCATAGCTCCCCACGCCCGTCTTCCCGCGCACGACCGGCCGCACGTCGTCGCGCTCCGGCTGCCCTTCGAGCAGCGGTGAAAACCGCTTCGTGCTTTTGGCGGCATCTGGCTTTTCCGGCAGTGCGCCGGTGACCGGCTTTTCGGTTCGGCCGACCGTCATTTCGTCGAGGTCGTTTTTGCGGAAGAGGGTCTTCTTGGCGGGTTCGGTAATGTCGCGGCCCATGTCGTCGAGGTGCGGCTTGCGGAAGAGAGGGGTGGCGGTGTCGGTGCCTGGGCCCATGTCGTCGATTGAGGGTTTGGCGAAGTAGGAGGGCGTGGCCCCCTCATCCGCCCTTTGGGCACCTTCTCCCCGCGGGGGAGAAGGGGACTTGCCGCGGGCTTTTCCTTCCATCGCCTTCGACTCCTCGCGCGCCATGGGATCGTCCATGACCGCCAGCTCGGCAGCCTTGAGGCGTTTGATTTCGTCGCGGAGGCGGGCGGCTTTTTCGAAGTCGAGGTCGGCGGCGGCGTCGCGCATGCTCTTTTCGAGCGCGTTGAGATGGGTCTGCAGGTTGTTGCCGACGAGGTTGCCGCCATCGGCGAAGCCCTTGCCCGAAACACCCGAGATATCGGCGCGGACGTGGTCGCGTTCGTAGACGGAGTCGAGGATGTCGGAGATCCTGGCCTTGACCGATTCCGGGGTGATGCCGTGTTCCTGGTTATAGATCATCTGCTTTTCGCGGCGGCGGCCGGTTTCCTCCATCGCCCGCTTCATCGAGCCGGTGACCTGGTCGGCATAGAGGATGACCTTGCCGTCGACGTTGCGCGCTGCACGACCAATGGTCTGGATCAGCGATGTCTCCGAGCGCAGGAAGCCTTCCTTGTCGGCGTCGAGGATGGCGACGAAGCCGCATTCGGGAATGTCCAGGCCCTCGCGCAAGAGGTTGATGCCGACGAGCACGTCGAAGGCGCCGAGGCGGAGATCGCGGAGGATCTCGATACGCTCCAGCGTGTCGATGTCGGAGTGCATGTAGCGGACGCGCACGCCCTGCTCATGCAGATATTCGGTCAGGTCCTCGGCCATGCGCTTGGTCAGCACGGTGCAGAGGGTGCGGTAGCCCTTGGCCGATGTCTCACGGATCTCGCCGAGCACGTCGTCGACCTGGCTGCGGGCCGAGCGGACCTCGACCGGCGGGTCGATCAGGCCGGTCGGGCGGATCACCTGTTCGGCGAAGACGCCGCCTGATTGTTCCATCTCCCAGGCGCCGGGGGTGGCCGAAACGGCGATGGTATCGGGGCGCATGGCGTCCCATTCCTCGAAGCGCAGCGGCCGGTTGTCCATGCAGGAGGGCAGGCGGAAGCCGTATTCGGCCAGTGTCGCCTTGCGCCTGAAGTCGCCCCGATACATGCCGCCGATCTGCGGCACGGTGACATGGCTCTCGTCGATGAAGACAAGGGCGTTGTCGGGGATATATTCGAACAGCGTTGGGGGCGGATCGCCGGGGTCGCGGCCGGTGAGATAACGCGAATAGTTCTCGATGCCCTGGCAGGAGCCGGTGGCTTCGAGCATTTCGATATCGTAGCGGGTGCGCTGCTCCAGGCGCTGGGCCTCCAGCAGGCGGCCGGCTTTTTCCAACTCGGCGAGGCGAAGCCTGAGCTCCTCCTTGATCGACTTGATGGCGCCGTTCAGCGTCGGGCGCGGGGTGACATAGTGCGAATTCGCGTAGATCTTCACCGATTTCAGGTCGCCGACCTTCTGGCCGGTGAGCGGGTCGAATTCGGTGATGGCGTCGATCTCGTCGCCGAACATCGAGATGCGCCAGGCGGCATCCTCCAAGTGGGCTGGGAAGAGCTCGATCGTGTCGCCGCGCACCCGGAAGGAGCCGCGGGTGAAATCCATATCGCGGCGCTTGTATTGCTGGGCGACGAGGTCGGCCAGCAGCTGGCGCTGGTCGAGCCGGTCGCCGACCGACATCTGGAAGGTCATCGCCGTATAGGTCTCAACGGAGCCGATACCATAGATGCAGGAGACCGAGGCGACGATGATGCAGTCGTCGCGTTCGAGCAGCGAGCGCGTCGCCGAATGGCGCATGCGGTCGATCTGCTCGTTGATCGAGGATTCCTTCTCGATATAGGTGTCGGAGCGCGGCACATAGGCTTCCGGCTGGTAATAATCGTAGTAGGAAACGAAATATTCCACCGCATTGTCGGGGAAGAAATTCTTGAATTCGGAATAGAGCTGGGCGGCCAGCGTCTTGTTCGGCGCCAGGATGACCGCCGGGCGCTGAGTTGCCTCGATCACCTTGGCCATGGTGAAGGTCTTGCCGGAACCGGTGACGCCGAGCAGCACCTGGCTGCGGTCGCCATTCTGCAGCCCCTCGACGAGATCGCGGATGGCTGTGGGCTGGTCGCCGGCCGGCTCGTAGTCCGACTGCATGCGGATGGCGATGCCGCCTTCTGACTTGTCGGGGCGGGCAGGGCGGTGCGGCGTCCAGATCTTGCCGTTCTTGTGCAGCGGATTGCCGCTCTCGATCAGCGCCGACAGAGCCTCGACCGTCGCGGTGACGGCGGTGCCGGCCTGCAGCGACGAGGCCTCCTCCAGCGTCGTATCCATGCCGGAGACGGGATTGAGGCCGGCGGCCGCGCGCGTCTTCGGATCGGTCGAGCCGCCCATGGAGGTGCCGCGCGCACTCTTTGAAGCGCTCACGCTGTCGGCGCTTTGCGCCTTCGCTCCGCGAGGGCCTCGCAACGGCTCGGACGCCCGTTCGGGCTTGCGGCCTTCGGCCGATTTGGCGGCGATTTCCACCTTCTTGCGATGTTTGCCGGCCTTGGAGGCGATCTGGCGCTGGGTCTCGACGCCCGAGGCTTCGGCATCGGCCTCCAGCTGCTTCACCCAATCGGCAACCGAGCCTGAGAGCGGGGCTCCCTCAAAAGACGATTGGGGAGCTTCCTCGAAGCCATTCGGGGCGGGGGATTTCTTCGGAGATCTGGCCATGGCGGGAATATGGAGGGAGTCAGGGCGAAAGTGAAGAGGGAAAGAGTACAAAAGGGAAACGAATGAATCGTTCGGATTTTTGAATAGTGGGGTGGTGGCTCAACGTGCGATATCAAAGAGCCCGCCCCACACCAAAAGACCCCGCCCCAACCCCCTCCCCACAAGGGGCTAGGGCATATACATAAGTCGGTGCGACGGATTGACTCGGTTTGCGGGGGTCGGATTCCTTTACTGCGGGCCGTATGATTGTTTTGGCGACGTTTTGATTTGGGAGCGTCGCCGATGGATGTAGGGCATGATTTTTCGTTGGGCCGGTTTGGAGATCGTCGTCTCGATAAAGGGGGGCGGTGCTGCTCCGTCGCATTGTGCTGCGCGAGACGGTTTGCCTTCGCCAGTTGGCCGAGGGCAACCATTCGCAGGAGATCCGGTTCGGGCGTTTTCTCAACAACAGTGCGGTGAGCGTGGAAGAGATCATTGCCGGCTGGAGCCAGGAGACCCGGTCTGCGGTTGAGGGTCGCCACGTGCTGGCGCTGCAGGACACCAGCGAGATCAAGTTTGCGACGACGCCGGACAGCCGGCGGGAATTGGGCAAGATCAAAAAAGGCAATTGCTTTGGCCTTTTGCTGCATCCGATGCTGGCGCTCGATGCCGACACCGGCAGCTGCCTTGGCCTGGTGGGCGGCCGGGTCTGGACGCGGGGTAGCGAAGAGCTTACGCCGCATGCCGAGCGGCCGTTGAACGAAAAGGAATCGCGGCGCTGGGTGGAGACGGCAGAGGCGGCCAAACTGGTGCTTTCGCGTGCGGCCCGGGTCACGGCGATCGCCGACCGGGAGGGTGACTTCTTCATCATGTGGGCGCGCCTGCCCGATCGGCGCTTCGATCTTTTGTCGCGCGTCATGCATGACCATGCGCTCATCGACGGTTCCAAACTGCGCCGCGCGGTCGAAACGGTGGCGTTTTGCGATACTCAGACGATTGATCTGCGCGAGCGCGCCGACCGTCCGGCGCGGCAGGCGACGGTGTGCCTGCGCTTCGGCGAAGCGACGATCCGGCGGCCGCAAAACCTGCGCGAGGCCGGCCTGCCCGATGGCGTCAGGCTGAGCTGGGTCGAGATCGTTGAACCGGCCGCCCCCGACGGTGTCGAGCCCTTGCACTGGCTGCTCCTGACCACCCATTGGCTCAGCAGCCCGGCCGATGCCTGGCAGATCGTCGCCTGGTACAAGCAGCGCTGGATGATCGAGCAGTTCTTTCGGGTGATGAAGAACCAAGGCTTCAAGATCGAGGACAGCCAGTTGCATCTGGCGGCACGGCTGGAAAAGCTCGTCGCCATCGCCGCCAAGGCCGCAGCAATCGTCCTCCAGCTCGTCCAAGCCCGCAGCGGCGGCGATCACCAGCCGGCAAGCCTGACCTTCACGGCAGCCGAGATCGATACCCTCGCCGCCCTCGAAAGCCGTTTCAAGGGCACAACCAAGCTGCAGTCCAATCCCCACTCTAAGGCCTCGCTGGCTTGGGCCGCCTGGATCATCGCCAAGCTCGGCGGCTGGAACGGCTACGCCTCGGCCAAGCCGCCGGGCCCAATCACCTTCTTCAACGGCCTCAAATACTTTCGAGCCGTCGCCGATGGATGGGCTTTGCGAGATATGTATATGCCCTAGCACAAGGGGGAGGGGCTTAACTTGCGGCACCCGCTTTTCCAAATCTTCAGCGTTTCGGAAGAAGCGAGGGCAGTGCCGCCGGGTTAGTCCCTCCCCCTTGTGGGGAGGGGTTGGGGAGGGGTCTTTTTCGACGGTACAAACCGGGCTGATCCCCCATCAAGCCGAACGCTGGTCCGCCGGCCCCTCCTGGGGCGCGAGGTTCAACGCACTGTTGATCAACCCGACATGGCTGAAGGCCTGCGGGAAGTTGCCGAGCATGCGGCGGGCGGCGGGATCATATTCTTCCGCCAGAAGCCCGACATCGTTGCAGATAGAAAGCAGCCGCTCGAACAGGCGCAGCGCATCGTCGCGGCGGCCGATCATGCCGAGGGCGTCGACGAGCCAGAAGCTGCAGGCGAGGAACGCGCCTTCGCCTGGCGGCAGGCCGTCGTCCACCTCCTGCGTTTCGTAGCGCAGCAGCAGGCCATCGCGCAGCAGCTTGCGCTCGATCGCCTCGACTGTCGCGACATAGCGCGGATCATCAGGCGGGATGAAGCCGACCATGCCGAGATGCAGCAGGCTGGCATCAAGCGCCTTGGAGCCGTAGGCCTGCACGAAACAGCCGAGTTCGGGATCGAAAGCCTTCTCGCAAACCTCGGCATGGATGTGATCTGCGAGCGTGCGCCAACGTGCGGCGGCCTCGGGCTCGCCGTCCGCCTCGGCAATCTGGACGGCGCGGTCGAAGGCCACCCAGGCCATGACCTTCGAATAGGTGAAATGCTGGCGCTGGCCGCGCACCTCCCAGATGCCTTCATCGGGCTCCACCCAGATTTTTTCGAGAAAGGGCAGAATGGCCGCCGCCAGTTCGCGTTCGCGGTGATGCGGCGGAAGCCCGCCCTTGCGGGCCTGCAGCATGGCGTCGGCCACCTCGCCGTAGACATCGAGCTGCACCTGTTCGGCAGCGGCATTGCCGATGCGCACGGGTGTCGAGCCCTCGTAGCCACTCAGCCAGGGAACCTGCCATTCCAGCAGGTTTCGCTCGCCGGCGACGCCATACATGATCTGTATCTGCGCCGGCGCGCCGGCGACCGCGCGCAGCAGCCACTTGCGCCAGGCACTGGCTTCCTCGTAATAGCCGAGTTTCATCAGGGCGAGCAGGGTCAGCGTCGCGTCGCGCAGCCAGCAATAGCGGTAGTCCCAGTTGCGCGGCCCGCCGATCTTTTCCGGCAGGGAGGTTGTCGCCGCGGCGACGATGCCACCCGTCGGCATGTAGGTCAGTGCCTTGAGCGTGATGAGCGAGCGTTTGACCTGTTCCGTCCACCGGCCCACTTTCGGGCAGGTCGCGGCAAAGGATTGCCAGAATTCCTCCGTGTCCGGCAGCGCATATTCCACCTGCCGCTGAGCCGGCTGCGGCATATGCGAGGGGGACCAAGTCAGAGTGAAGATCTGGCTCTCGCCAGCGGCAAGCTGGAAGGAGCCGACCGTGCTCAGGCCGCGGCCTTCGAGCGGGACGGCGCAATTCAGGGTTAGCCTGTCCGGGCCGGCAATGGCGGTGATGCCGCCATCCTCGCCATGCGTGACCCAGGGAACGGTTCGGCCGTAATCGAAGCGAAGGTTGAGCTCCATATCGAAGGCGACAGTGCCGCTCTTGCCCTCGACGATGCGCATCAGATCGCTCGTGCCATCGCGAAGCGGCATGAAGTCGATGAGAACGGCGGTGCCGGTCTCGGTCTGAAACTCGGTTTCGAGAATGAGCGTGTCGTTGCGGTAGCGGCGCGTGACGCGGACATTTTCACCTGACGGTGACAGCGACCAGAAGCCGTTATCCTCGGCGCCGAGCAGGGCGGCAAAACAGGCGGGGGAATCGAAGCGCGGAAAACAGAGCCAGTCGATCGAGCCGTTCTTCGAGACGAGTGCGGCGGTTTCGCAATCGCCGATGAGCGCGTAGTCCTCAATGGGTACCGACACCGCAGCCTCCTTTGCACAGCAGTCGGGCTTTTAGGTAGAGGCCGTGCGCGGAGGTCAAGCACGGAAACTAACGGGCGGTCGGCGTGCCGGCTATCATGTAAACTCCGGATATCAATTGGGGGCATGTCAGCAATGCCAATCCGAAACGGGAAGTGTCCCGATAAAAAAAGTCTGTGGTTGAAGGCTCTGCCGGCTCCCGCATTGCGGGCGGCGATGTTACAGCTGCTGCGGGAATTGGGGACCATTCATGAACAAGATCATCATTGCATTCGCGGCCGCCGCGGCAGTGGCCGGCTGCGCCAAACGTCCTGACGCCATCGTCCAGGTCGATATTCCGATGGCGGCCTATACGAACCTCAGTTGCGAGGCGCTCGCAGTGGAACAGAAGAAAGAGAAGGCCAAGCTCGACGACCTGTCCAAGCAGCAGATCAGCGCAGCGAACGGTGATGCTTTTGGTGTCTTCCTCGTCGGCGTCCCCATTGGCAGCGTCGCCGGGGGAGACAAGGAAGGCGAAATTGCCGCGTCCAAAGGTAAGGTTTCGGCCATGCAATCCGCTGGAATGAGCAAGGGCTGCAAGCTGCCCGGCTGACGGCCGGGGCGGCAACCATCAAAATCGGCCCGGCCAAAGTGGGCATTGGCCGGGGCGATCCCGCTTTCAATATCCATTCGCCACCCGTTGTTTCTTCACCCGAAGCTCGACGGCATTCGTGAAATGTCGCGCGGCGATCGTCCGCACCCTCGTATCGGAACCGAAATCGGTCTTCCGCAGTTAGTTTCCTGTGACTTCAGCTTCAGGTGCAACTGCCATTAGCGACCATTCCGCATTCTGGAAAAAAACGATCTCGATCGACCTCGATACCGGCGAACGCCTGGTTCTCCGCTCACCGCAGGATGCGCTTTATGCACTCGTCTCGGACTGGCCGGTCAATGGCGGCGTCCATCAGCAGAGGGCGATCGATTTCTGCCGCGCCTGGCTTGCCGGGCGCATGCCGGCCGAGACGGTGCGGCAGGCCTTCATCCTGGCCGCGTTGGAAGCCGGCGTTACGATCAATGATGATGAAGACGGCGCAGAAGCCTCCGCCTTGAACCCTGCGGTATAGGTGGAGTGACGCTGCTAGATCTGCGCGTCCGCAGCGCCAACAATGTTTCCTTTCATGTATTGCAAATATTATTCCCGCCGTGTTTGTAGGAAATACGGAGCGTCGCCGCGTTCCGATTCTTTGGGGATTCAACTGAATGAGAATGAAAGTCCTTGCTTGTGCCGCTCTGCTGATACTGGCCGGCTGCAACGCCCCGGTGTCGCAATCCATTGCGGATTCCCAGCGTCCTCCCTCGAATGACGTCCGGCAGAACTTCATCAATATAGTGTTCAAGAGAAGTTATCGGCACGAAGCAGGAGAAGTCGTATGGGCCCGCATTTCCAGCGTGGTGGTGCTTGAACCTGAGAAAAAGATCTATGCTTACTGCGTGCGTTTGGTGCCCAAGCGCGGCTGGGGAGACTGGGCCTACCTCGGCGTCTCCTTCACAGATGGCAAAATATTAGGCGCAACGGTGAATGACGATCGCTGCCGCGACAAGCGGCTGCGCTATTACCCGTTTCCTGAACTGACCGGCATGAAGACCTGACGCAGGGGCGAGGGCTCCGACCGCGCCGCCGCTCAAGGCTTTGTTGAGCGGTGCGCGACAGGCATTTGGTGTCGTTGAGGCGCGGCATCCTGCGACCATCCTGATGCTGAGGTGCGCAGCCCGCAGGGCGGAGCGTCGAACTACAGGCTGCGACATTGCTGCTTTCAGCCATAGCCTCCGGGAAAGCCGGTCCAACAACTTTGATAGAGGGAGATCCAACTGAATGAAAATCAAAATCCTTGTTTGCGCTGTCCCGCTGGCACTGTCTGGCTGCCAGACTCCGGCGCCGCAGTCCGTTGTCGATTCCCAGCGGCCGCCTTCCAACGCGGTTCGACGCGAATACGTCGACGCTTTGCGTGGAACCATCAAACCGGGGAACTTCGTAAAGGCTGAGATTTCAAGCGTGGTTCTGCTTAATCCGGAAAAGCAGATTTATGCTTATTGCACGCGCACGACGGAACGTGCCAACCCGAACTGGTCCTATATCGGCCTGGGCTTGCAAGACGACATGATATTGTACCTGAAAAAGAACGACCATCGCTGCCACGACGAACGGCTGCGTTACTATGATTTTCCCGAATTGCGGAATATGAAGTACTGACAAAAGAGGCGAGGCTTCGGAAGCGTTACCTTTCGGCCCTGGGAGAAGATACCGGACTGCGGCCATGCGATGTTGTTTTCAGAAACGCACCGGTGAAACAGCCTCCGGCGGCGTGCTAAGCGGTGCCGCGCACCGCAAAGGCAACGCTCTCGAATCCGCGAGGGCCATCCTCGCTCCCGCCGCCAAGATAGACCGCTCGCATCGCTTCCAACAGACGATCGCGCCTTGCCCTCGGCAAGGCATCGAAATAGGCCGCGAAGGTTCCCTGACCATAGACCTTTGGAAGCCAAAAGTCGTCGAAGCCAGCGTAACGCATCGTGATCGTCAACGTCGTCTCGGCAACATCGGCGAAGCCCGCGTTTTCGAACACCTGACGCAACTCGTCTTCCGCCGTCAGCGGCCGCCTTCCCGTGGGGATGTCCTTGCCTGAGGCTTCGGGCTCGATGGCGCGGACCGTGTCCCAGAGCAGGCGCCAGCTCGGCATGCCATCATAAGACCAGACGGCAGCGGCAGCGATGGCGCCCGGTTTCGAGACGCGGCGCATTTCCTGCACGGCCCGGTCGGCATCGGAGACGAAATGCAGCACCAGCAGGGAATAGACGGCGTCGAAAGTCTGGTCTTCATAGGGCAGGGCGCAGACGTCGCCTTGTTGGGCATTGATCCGGGGATCGTCAGTGCGCATGCGCAGGGTGGCCGCGAAGTCTTCCTCGAAATCGATGGCTTCGATGGCTTCCAATTCGGGGTAAGCGGAGAGGGAGAGTGTCAGGCTGCCGGTGCCGCAGCCTGCGTCAAGGACGCGACCACAAGATGGCACGCCTGCGAAATCAAGGAAGGGTGCTGCCAGCCGCTGGCTCCAGCGCCCCATGCCGGCCTCATAAGCCTTGGCACCCTTGGCGACGAAAGTGGATGGCATGGGCTTTCCGACACCTCCCGGTCAGTTGACGAAGCAATGCCGTGAGAAAAGGCCTGCAGCGTTGGCAGTCGTTCAGCGCTTGATCAGAACGCTGGCCTGCACCGGCTGCTCGATGCCCTTGAGCACAAGCATGCGGGTTTCGGCGCCTGCGGCGAGATCGGCGGCCTTCGCGGCTGTTTCGGCCGAGATCAGGATCTCCCCGGCTGCGGCGCGGGATTCCAGCCTTGCGGCCTGATTGACGACGCCGCCGATGGCGGTGAAATCGCTGCGGAAGCTCGAGAATTCGCCGATCTGGACCTTGCCGGAATGGATGCCGACGCCGACGCCGAGAGTGCGGCCGGGCAATGCCTCGAGCGCCAGGCCGTTCAGGGCGGCGGCGCAGTTTTGCTGGATCTCCTGTGCGGCCAGGATCGCAGCGCCGGCGTGATCCTTTCTGACGATCGGGAAATTGAAGATCGCCATCAGGCCGTCGCCCATCTGCTTGTTGACGATGCCGTCATGCGCCCAGATTGCCTGCGCGCAGCGATCCTGGAATAGGCTGACGATCCCGCTCAGTTGCACCGCATCGATGCGCTCCGACAGATCCGTGAAGCCCCGGATATCGGCAAACAGGATGGTGGCGTCGACGGTGATCTGGCGCTGCTTCTTGACATATTGGAAGGAGCGTTCGCAGATCGTGCAGATATCCGGATTCATCTTGCTGCGGGTGATGCCGAAGGCGCGGAAGGGAAAGGCGAGGGGGCCGCCGATCGGAATCGGCATATGCATTTGGTCCCAGCAGCCGCGGCAGATCCTGGCGCTGCCGTGCCTGGCTGACTCCCTTGATGAGGCCGTCGTCATATCTCGCAATCCATCGCCTAGCCAAAAAATAAGCTTCCGATACTCGGTTGTTTTTGGCAACTCTGTTGATAGCCTGAGGGGATAATGGCTCGAACAATTTCGTCTGGCGCCGTCCCCCTATGGGCGACTTCGCGCAGAGATGTCGTTGTCAAGCCGCTCAGGCGACGGAAGGGAGGAACGATGAAACGGCTTTTTGCATTTGTCTCCCTCCTGACATTTGCCGCCATAAACGGGCATTTTTCAAAAACCGTGTTCGGGTTGATAACCGCCGCAGCTGCACAACCTGATCGGGGCGAGACGTTTCCGTCTCTGCCTGGTGTAGCCGCCACCGATAAACTCCAGATAGCACGCGGTGGACCACGGCCTAGCGGGTTATGGATCGTATGTTCGGAAGGGCCCCAAATCAGGCTCGCGCTGAATACACGCCTTCCTATAGAGGAAGAATTTGCTCGCAATGGGACTCGTTCCGAGTCGCGAGCCCGTCTTATCGTTCTCGCTGAAAATATACGAACATTTCAGGCCATCAAAAACGCTCCCAGCATTCTTTTCCAGGAGGCAATGTGGCGTCGCGATGATGAAAACGATGTGGTACTGACGTCATCGCTGTCGGCTGAAGAGCTTAGCATTCTATCCCGGGCGTTCTTGCCCGCTCCCCCCGCGGTTGTCAGAATAGACGTCGCGGAGACTGGAACGGAAATGCGTGGAACAGCGGACGGGGGAGCCATCGCGGAGTTCGCCACGCATTGCCTCACAAGGGAATAGCCGCCGGACGGCAACTCGGGATACCTGCGCGCCAAGGCTGCGACCGACGGTTCCAGGGAATACTGTCACACTTGTTACTCCCCCTGTTCGATTTCCGATGCGAAACTATCTCAGACCAATGCGCGATGAACCGGGCGTCCAAGCCTGGGAAATCGCCTCAATGAGGAGATTGAAAGCCATGACTGCTTCAGCCGAGAATGCCAAAAGCGGACAAGCCATGCACAAACCACCGGTCGTGTCGCCGCAGGCCTGGGAGGCGGCCCGCGCGCAATTGCTCGTGAAGGAAAAGGCTGAGACCCGCGCCCGCGACGCGCTGGCCGCCGAGCGCCGGCGCATGCCGTGGATGGCGGTGGAGAAGGCCTATGCGTTCGAAGGGCCTCAGGGCAAGGTCAGCCTGCTCGACCTGTTCGAAGGCAGACACCAGCTCATCCTCTACCGCGCCTTCTACGAGCCCGGTGTTTTCGGCTGGCCCGAGCATGCCTGCCGCGGCTGCTCGATGGTGGCCGATCAGGTTGCCCATGTCGCCCATCTCAACGCCCGCGACACGACGCTGGTCTTCGCCTCCCGCGCGCCACAGGCCGACATTGCGCGGCTGAAGGCGCGGATGGGTTGGACGATGCCGTGGGTGACGATCACCGATAGTTTCGACAAGGACTTTGGCGTCGACGAGTGGCACGGCACCAATGTCTTCTACCGCGACGGCGAGCGCATCTTCCGCACCTATTTCATCAACAACCGCGGCGACGAACAGATGGGCGGCACCTGGAACTACCTCGACATCACGCCGCTCGGCCGCCAGGAAGTCTGGGAGGATTCGCCCGAGGGCTATCCCCAGACCCCAACCTACAAGTGGTGGAACTGGCACGACAGCTACGTGCCGGATGCCGAGCCCGACAAGAAATGGGTCGAGGTGTCCGATGCCGGCGAGGCGGCGTTCAGGGCCGAGAGCGCAAACGAGAAACCGTAGGGTCGGTCCGGCCGTATCCTCCGTCCCGTCGGGACAGGAGGGTACGGCCATCCGCCCGCGATTTATTTCGGCGTTCTTTTCGGAGTAGTGGGGCACAGCGTGCTCACCTTGGCTTTCCTGTCGTCGAAGATGAAGCCAACGATTGAAGACCGGGCGCTATCCCAGAACGCGCTTGTGCATGCCGCCGCCATGCACTTTCTGCGCGCAAAATTTCACCGACATATCTCCTTACTGTCACGGAACCATGCTAGATTTCGCCCGATTTCCAGGGGAGGCGGGCATGGATACGGATTTTCGTGTGACCGGCAGGAATGCCGCTTCGCTTTTTGCGCTGACCATCCATCGCTGCGACGGCATGGTGCTGCTCGGCATGGACTGGAAGAACGGCCGGCCGCCGATCGATTTCGTCGGTTTCGCCATCCAGTATCGCGAGCCGGGCACGGACTTCTTCAAGACGGTACATAACCGCATCGGCTTTCCCGGCCAGCCGGTTCCCGAAGACGGCATCCGCACCACCGAGGCGCCGATCCAGAAGTTCCGCTGGGTGCATTTTCCCTTCAATGCCGATCTGCCCGGCAAGTTCACCTATCGCGTTACGCCAAAGTTTATGGGTGCCGCGGGCGCGCTGACCTCGGGCGAGGCGCAAGAGGCGGAGCTGGCGCTGATGCGCGAGACCATTCCCGGCAAGCTCAACGTCGCTTTCACCCGCGGCTTCGTCTCGTCGCAGGCCTTCGTGCGCAATTTTGCCGCCGATGAGCCGACGATCATCACCCTGGTGCCGCCGGATGGCGACCAGGGGCTGGACTTTGTGCCGACCCATGCCGATGCTCAGCGGGCGCTCGCCTGGATGGGCTTCGAGGCGCGGGCCGAAACGCTTGCGCTGCTGGATAGAGCGCGCGAGTCTGGCGCCGAGGTGCGCGCCATCGCCTATGACCTGAACCTGCCCGAGGTGGTCACCCGGCTGGAGGCGCTGGGGGACAAGCTCAAGATCATCATCGACGACAGCGATCGCACCGAGGGCCACGGGCGTCCGAATTCGCCGGAGACGAGGGCGGCGGAGCGGCTGATCGCCTCGGCGGGTGCTGCCAACGTCAAGCGCCAGCATATGGCCAACCTGCAGCATCAGAAATCGATCGCGGTCCGCGGCGGCACCTCGACCGTGCTCTACGGTTCGACCAATCTCAGCTGGCGCGGGCTCTATGTACAGTCGAACAACAGCCTCGCCGTCCACAGCGACAAGGCGATCGAGGATTATTTCACCGCCTTCGAGAGCTATTTCACTGCCAAACGCGCCGAGGATTTCCGCGATTCGCCAAGTTCCGCCGGCTGGATTGATCTCGGCCTCGACGGCGTCGACGCCAAGGTCGCTTTCTCCCCGCACAGCGATGCCAATGGCCGGCTCGACGAGATCGGCGCCGATATCGATACCGCAGAGTCCAGCGTGTTCTTCTCGCTCGCCTTTCTCGGCCAGATGACCAAGGGGGCGATCGGCCCGGCATTGGGGCGCGCCCTGGAGCGCCCCGATATGCATGTGATGGGCATTGCCGATGCCGAGGTGCGGGCCGGCAATCTGGGCTTGGCCGTGCTAACTCCCGACAACCGTCGGCGGGTGGTGCGGGCATCGGCCCTGACCGGCAACGTGCCGCCGCCGTTTCTGACCGAGCCCTCGGGTCTTGCCGGTGTCGACGGCAACCAGCGCGGCACGCGCATGCACCACAAATTCGTCGTGCTCGACTTCGACAAGCCGACGGCGCGGGTCTATCTCGGCTCCTACAATTTCTCCGAACCCGCCGATGATGAGAACGGCGAGAACCTCGTCCTCGTCCGTGACCGGACGGTGGCGACCAGCTACATGATCGAGGCGCTCAGGATGTACGATCACTACATCTTCCGCGTCGCCTCCGAAGCAAATGACGGCGCCGCCCGCCCGCTGGAGCTCAAACGCCCGCCGCAGCCCGGCGGCACACCCTGGTTCGAGCGCGACTGGACCGACCCCATTCGCGCCCGCGACCGGGCGTTGTTTTCGCGGGCGGAGTAATGTTGCCGGTCACGACGGCCCTTGAACCTCAAGTGGCTGCCGCATGGCCGAAGCGCCGGCCTGACGTCCAAAAGTCAAATTAATACCTCGCCGGTTGCCCAACATATTCTTCTCAGGGTGGAAACATTCAGGGCACGGTTGCGTTGTAACCGCTACCGGTAGTGCGCCTGACCGCCCGTCTATGAGGAGGCTTATTCATGAAAGTCATGATCGTCGAAGATGAGAATCTTATCGCTCTGGAACTCGAGCGCATTGCGCAAGAAGCCGGACACCAGACCATCGGACCGGTATCGACGGTGGAGCAGGCTCTCGCCCACGCTCAAAGAAGCGATGTCGCGCTCGTCGATCTCAGTCTCTCCGATGGGCTGAGCGGCGCCCTGCTGGCGCGTCGGCTGATCGACCGCCATGGGGTTGACGTCATCTTCGTGACCGGGAGTCCCGAGAATGTCGGTCACGGTATCGAAGGCGCGCTCGATGTGATCTCCAAGCCCTTCACCGACGAGCGGATCGCCAGCGCGCTCTCGCGGGTGGAGGAGCGACGTAAAAACTTCGACAGCAGCAAAGCTGCTTTGTGAACCGCAGCAAGCTGCCGTTGTGATAAGAAGGAGATCGACGTCATTCAGGCTGCCGGTGCCCAACCCGAGGAGATAGTCCGGATGAAACACGCGCTCATTGCCGTTCTCTTCGCTCTCTTCGCTCTCTCGGGCTGCGCCAGCGCAGGGGATCCGCAGCCTCTTCCCGGCAGCCTCACCTATGGCGGAAAGGTCCTGCGTTCGCCCTATCGTCCGGGAACGGTGGTCAAGAATACCTTCCTTGGCGATTTCGGTTACCGTGTGTTCGAGACCTATGTCGTCCAGCCGGACGGGACGCTCAAGCTCACATCCCAGAGCACGGGGCCGGACTTCCTCTGGCAGTGAGGGGCTCCGCAATCCGCCTGGGCGCAAGGTGCGTGCGCTCCGATTATCTCAAGGCGTTGCGTATCTGCTTGCGCTTTTTCGTCCCTTCGCAATTGAATGTTGCGCTGCAGTAAAGATCCCGTCTATACCGCAGGCATTCACCACGGACCCGGTGAGACCCCGGGTGGCTCTTCTGGCCGCCGATCCGCCAGACAACGCAAAACCCGCATGCCATCACGCGACCGCTCGACAGAGTGGGTCCGGCCATGCTTTGCGAGTATCCTTCCTATGCTGCTTTCCTCCATCCGTCGTGATTGGTCCGCCAATCCCATGCGCGAAATGCTTGCCGGAGCGGTGGCGACCTTCGCCCTCATCCCCGAGGTGATTGCCTTTTCTTTTGCGGCGGGGGTTGACCCCGAGGTCGGCCTGTTCGCCTCTTTCGTCATCAGCATCGTCATTGCGTTTACCGGCGGATGCCCGGCGATGATCTCGGCCGCTGCCGGATCGGTGGCGCTGGTGGCGGCACCGCTGGTGCATGCTCACGGCTTGCCCTATCTCTTCGCGGCCGGGCTGCTGGCGGGGCTGCTGCAGATCGTGTTCGGCCTGCTGCGGCTTGGCGTGCTGATGCGCTTCGTGTCGAAATCCGTCCGCACCGGCTTCGTCAATGCACTCGCCATCCTGATCTTTGCGGCGCAGATGCCACATATTATCGGCGCCGGCTGGATGGAATATGCCATGCTGATTGCCGGGCTCGTTATCATTTACCTGACGCCGCGGACTACCACCGCGATCCCGTCGCCGCTGATCTGCATCCTGATCCTGACCGTCGCCTCGATGGCGCTCGGGCTCCCCGTTCTCACCGTTGCCGACCTCGGCAAACTGCCGGATTCGCTGCCCGTCTTTGCCTGGCCGGCGGTGCCGCTGACGCTGGAAACGCTTCGGATCGTTACAGGACCTGCGCTTGCCATTGCGATGGTCGGACTGCTGGAATCGATGATGACGGCGAGCGTCGTCGACGATCTCACGGATACGCCGAGCTCGAAGAACCGCGAATGCACCGGTCTCGGCCTCGCCAACGCGGCCGCCAGCCTGTTCGGCGGCATCGCCGGCTGCGGCATGATCGGCCAGACGGTGAGCAACGTGAAATATGGCGGGCGCGGCCGGCTCTCCACGTTGTTTGCCGGCGCGTTTTTGCTGATCCTGATGGTGCTCCTGAAGCCGTGGGTCTCCGAGGTTCCCGTCGCTGCGCTGGTGGCGATCATGGTCATGGTGTCGATCGATACGTTCGACTGGTCGTCGCTGAGAGCGGTTGTCGTCCATCCCCGGATGTCGAGCGCCGTCATGGTGGCAACCGTCCTCGTCACCGTCTTCACCGCCAACCTGGCGCTTGGTGTAACGGTCGGCGTGCTGCTCAGCGGCGTGTTCTTCACCTTCAAGGTCGCCAGCCTGCTGCGCGTCGACGTGGCGCCCGATCAAGCCGCCGGGCGGCTGATCTATCGCGTGTCCGGCCAGGTGTTCTTTGCCTCCGCCGACGTCTTCGTCGAAGCCTTCGACGTTCAGGATGCACTCGGTAAGGCCGTATTGATCGACGTGTCCGAGGCGCATTTCTGGGACATCACCGCCGTAGCCGCGCTCGACAAGGTCGTGCAGCGGTTCGCGGCGCACGGCATCGCCGTGGAGGTCGCGGGCCTCAACAAGGCGAGCGCGACCTTGATCGGAAGCCTCGACGGCAAGGTAGTGCTGAAGGAGGTGTGACGGCGCGAGGGCTACCGGAGACGATCACGTAATCGTCGCTGTTGCCGGTTATCGCGTTCAGCCGTCTAACGGCCAGTTCGATGAACGCCTTGACCAAAGGCGGCAAGTGCCGGCTGCTGGGATAGACGCCATGCAGGCCGCCGGTCAGGGTGCTGGCGTCGGCGACGTGATCGATGTCGCCGACCAGTGATATTTGATGGAGGCGGATCGCCGGCGCTCGCCTCATAGCCGCGTTGGAAAAGAGGCAGCAATAGCCAACCTCCCGGGATCATTGGCCTCGAGCCGAGGATCCACCCCATGGTATCCCGCTTGTACAGTCGCCGGCGAACGCTATTGTTTGATCGAAGACCTGTGTCCTTGAGGGGGAGGCTTTAATGCCATCAAGTTTCAATGTCGAAAGTGCAGATGGTTACGAACGGCTGATGGGGCGCTGGAGCAGGCGGCTGGCGCCGATGCTCATCGATTTCGCTGGTCTCTCGGATGGCGAGCGCGTGCTTGATGTCGGCTGCGGCACCGGCAGCCTGGCGTTTACGCTGGCGGAAACGCCAAGTCTGCAGGAGATCGCCGCCGTCGACTATTCGCCGGTTTTCGTCGAGGCCGCAACGCGACGCAACACCGATCTGCGCGTCACGATCCGGCAGGCCGATGCCTGTGCGCTTCCCTTCGAGGATAACCGCTTCGACCGGGCGATGTCGCTGCTCGTGCTGCATTTCGTGCCGGAGGCGGGAAAGGCAGTATACGAAATGCGTCGTGTGGTGCGCCCGGGTGGCGTGGTCGCGGCCGCCGTCTGGGACCATTATGGCGGCATGTCCGGCATGCGGATGATGTGGGATACGGTGGCGATGCTCGACGAGAACGCGCTGGCGATGCGCCGCAGATATTGTTTCCAGCCGATGATGCGGCCGGGGGAAATGAAGGAGAGCTTCATCGCGCAGGGCCTAGCCGAAGTCGAGGAGACCTCGCTGCTGATCCGGATGGAATATCTTTCCTTCGAGGATTATTGGGATCCGATCGCCGCCGGCGAGGGACCGCTCGGCAAATATGTTGCCGGTCTGGACCCGGCGAGGCGAAATGCCGTCGATGCCGCCATCAGGGCCGCTTACGAGGCTGGCGAGCCGAATGGGCCGCGATCGTTCGCATCGGTGGCGTGGGCGTGCCGGGGCAGGGTGCCCGGATAGATTAGCGGGAGCGCCACCTCCTCTAAAACGAGAATCGTGCTGCTTGCTCCCTCTTCTCCCCAGCGGGGAGAAGGTGGCCCGAAGGGTCGGATGAGGGGCGGCACGGTCCTACGTCATTGATTGCTCTTCGCTTTCTCGCGATCCATTGATTGCCCTTCGCTTGCGCTCAGTACATTCCGCGGCTTAGCCGCTCACCCCCTCATCGCTGCCGGCACCGACCGGGGTCGAGCCACGGGTCTCGACCCATCCTTCGGACCTCCGCTGGGGAGAAAAGGCAGGCAGCGGACCGCATGCGCCAACGTGAAAGGCAGGGTGCTGGAAGGTGTACGCCTTCCAATATAGCGCTGGAGGTGCCACCCGATCACGGCAATCGTGATGGAACACGGGCAGCATTGCTGACGTTATTGCCCGCTGTCTGCGACTGCAAACGCAGCCGCAACAGCATCACCGCCCGGTTCGGGCACCCCTTCCGACGGCATCCGGAATTGCCCGCCTCGCCGCCGCTTTCGGACGGAGGAATATCAAATGTCCGCTTTGGAAAGCCTGCGCCGACTGGCGCCGCAGCAGCGCAATGCCGTCATCGCCAGCTATCTCGGCTGGACGCTTGACGCCTTCGATTTCTTCATTCTCGTCTTCGTACTCAAATATATCGCCGAGGAATTCCACACCGACGTTCCCGCCGTCTCGGTGGCGATCTTCCTGACGCTTGCCATGCGGGCGCTTGGCGCGCTGGTCTTTGGGCTTGCGGCCGACCGTTACGGACGGCGCATCACGCTGATGGCGGACGTGCTGCTCTATTCGATATTCGAATTCCTGACCGGCTTTTCCACCGGGCTCACCATGTTCCTCATCTTCCGCGCGCTCTACGGCATCGCCATGGGCGGCGAGTGGGGTGTGGGCGCTTCGCTTGTCATGGAGACGGTGCCGGAGGAGAGCCGCGGCATCGTCTCGGGCATTCTGCAGGCGGGCTATCCCTCGGGCTATCTCATCGCCTCGATCGTGTTCTTCCTGCTCTTTCCTGTGATCGGCTGGCGCGGCATGTTTTTCGTCGGCGCGCTGCCGGCGCTGCTGGTGCTCTATATCAGGCGCAATGTCGAGGAGAGCCCGGCCTTCCTGAAACGGCAGGCTACGGGGCGCCGGCCGTTCCTGACGGTGCTGCGCGAAAATATCCCGCTGTTCATCTGGTCGGTGCTGCTGATGACGGCGTTCAACTTCTTCAGCCACGGCACGCAGGATATCTACCCGACCTTCCTCGAGACGCAGCGCAACTATTCGAGCTATACGGTCGGCGCCATCGCCATCGTCTACAATATCGGGGCGATCTGCGGCGGGCTGTTTTTCGGGTCGCTGTCGCAGCGGATCGGCCGCAGACGGGCGATCGTCATCGCCGCCATGATCGCCGTGCCCGTCGCGCCGCTCTGGGCCTATGCGCCCGGGCCGGTGCTGCTCGCCATCGGCGCTTTCCTGATGCAGTTCTTCGTCCAGGGCGCCTGGGGCATCGTGCCGGTGCATCTGAACGAGTTGTCGCCGGATGAAGTGCGCGGCACCTTCCCCGGCTTTGCCTATCAGCTCGGCAACCTGCTGGCGTCGGGCAATGCGACGCTGCAGGCGGGGCTCGCCGCCCGCTGGGACGGCGACTATGCCTATGCGCTTTTGATCGTCGCAGCCGTGGTGGCGCTCGTCGTCGCGGCCCTCGCCGGCTTCGGCTACGAGAAGAAGGATGTCCGCTTCGGCGCGGAGGAGGCTAGGGAAGCGCATGGCGCGATGCGAATCTAGCGCTGCCTGTGGCTATGGAGGCCGGCGGCGATGGCTGCCGGCCTTTCAACTCTTGAGCACTTCGAAACTGCAGATGCGACGCCGATCGCAACAGGGTGATTATGGAAGGCAAGGCGCTGCGCGAGCTGCCGGTAATCCCCATCGGTCGCATGAGACGATCGGTCCGAGTCTTGAGAGCTTGCGAATGGCAGTGTGCTAGGTAGGGCTGCCGGCATTGATCTCCTGCTATGGAACCATGCGATCGGCTTTGCCCTGATTGCAATTGGTGCATCCTTCATCTTTCGTGCATAAACTTTAGCCTTTTCAATAGATTACAAATTGTCCATGTCTAGATATCGCCACATTTCCTACAGATTGGCGTCGCAATCGGCTGGCAGCCTGTCACCTCACGCATTTCTGTTTTCTCCGAGTCAAAGAAATGCTCTGACTTTTTGTTTGCGCAATTCCGGACGCAAAACCGCGACGCACTTTTGCTGGAATTGGTTAGCAGTGATCAGGAGGTGATCTGCCATGAGCCTGTCTTTCCCGACTATGGCGGCGATCCGGTTCGGCTATGGCTTCCGGCCGGGCGAGGCGCCGCCGGACAGCAAGGACGAGCTCATCGGCCAGCTGCGCAAGGGGGCGGCAGCAACGCCGGACTTTCCCCTCGGCGGCCCCGACACGCGCCACCAGGCGATTCTCAGCCTGCAGGCGCAGTTGCAGCAGATCCGCCAGGATGCCAAGACGGTAACCGACGATGCAACGCAGCGCGAGATGCGCAAGGGGGTGCAGCGGCAAGTGCAGCAGCAGTTCCAGCACGATGCGAACCTGCGGCTGATACAGGCGGTGCTGTCGCCGTACGGGTTCTATGAGAGGCTTTCGACCTTCTGGACCGATCATTTCTCCACCAGCGCCAACAAGAGCCTGCCGATGCGCCTCATCGTGCCGCTCTACGAGGCCGAGGCGATCCGGCCATTCATATCAGGCAAGTTCGGCGATCTCCTGCGCAGCGCCACCGCCCATCCGGCCATGCTGATCTATCTCGACCAGGCGGATTCGCTCGGTCCGGATTCAGCCGGCGGCATCAAGCGCAACAAGGGGCTGAACGAAAATCTCGGCCGGGAACTGCTGGAACTGCACACACTCGGCGCCGGCAGCGGCTATACCCAGGCGGATGTGACCGCAGCAGCCATGGTGCTGACAGGCCTCACCATCGACCGCAAGGAGATGGACATCGCCTTCCGGCCGAATATATCGGAGCCCGGCGCGCATGAGGTGCTGGGCGTCAGCTATGGCGGGCGCAGGCGCTCGCGCGACGATTATCTCGACCTGCTCGACGATCTGGCGCTGCATCCGAAGACGGCGGCGCATATCAGCCGGAAGCTCGCGGTGCATTTCATCGCCGACCAGCCCGACGAGGGGATGGTGTCCGATATGGCCGAAGCCTGGAAGAAGACGGATGGCGACCTGACCGCCGTCTACACTGCGATGCTCGACCATCCCGCCGCTTGGCGCGACGAGGGCGCCAAGGCCCGCCAGCCTTTCGACTATGTCGTCGCCGGCCTGAGGGCTTTGAATGCGGGACCGGTCAACGGCATCGTCGGCAGTTTCCTGGCGGCCAACCAGCAGGGTACGGACGAGGGCGACATGGCGGCGAACACGCCTGGCATGGCAGGATCGCCGGTGCCGACGGACCCCGCCGGCGAGGCGAGGGAGAAGCGCCTCAAAGCCTTCCGGACGGCGCGGGCGCTGGGGCAGGACGCACTCAGGCGCATGGGGCAACCGACCTGGCTGCCGCCGAGCCCGGCCGGTTTCGAGGAAGGCTTCTCCGCCTGGATCACCGGCAGCCAGCTCGCCGAGCGGCTGGCCTGGGCGAGGCGGGCCGCAGCACAGTTCGGCCGGGACGAAGATCCGCGCGAATTCTTGAAATCGACGCTTGCCGATGCGGCGCGCGACGAGACGATCCGCGTGGTATCGCAGGCGCCGAACAAGATCAGCGGGCTGACGCTGGTGCTGGCATCGCCCGAATTCAATCGCCGCTAAGCAGACTTTCGTTGGCAAGCCAATGCTTCGTCTGCTTAGCTCCTTTGTTTTATCGCAGGTTTGGCCGGAAAACCATTGACCACTTTTCCGAACCTGCTTAGGAGGCCCGCCCATGACGCTGCCCACGAACCGGATTTCGCTGTCCCGCCGCGGCTTTCTGGCCTCTGCCTGCTGTCTTGCCGCTGCCCCCGTCTTCACGCCGGTCACGTTCGCGGCAATGCCGGGTGACAACCGTTTCGTCACCATCGTGCTGCGCGGCGCGATGGACGGGCTGGATCTGGTGCAGCCCTATGGCGATGCCGGTTTCGCGGCGCTCAGGCCGACCCTGGCGCTGACGCCCGAGACCGGGCTTCTCGATCTCGACGGGCATTTCGGCCTCAATCCGGCGGCGGCCGAGCTGATGCCGCTGTGGAAGAACCGGGAACTCGCCTTCGTGCATGCGGTGTCGACGCCCTACCGCGACCAGCGCAGCCATTTCGACGGGCAGGACATGCTGGAATCCGGCGGCGAGCATGTCGCCGAGGAAAAGACCGGCTGGCTGAACCGGGCGCTCGCCGTCATCCCGCGCTCGGACGGGCGCAAGGCGATCGACATCAACACCTCGACGGAACTGATCCTCTCCGGGCCGAACAATGTCGACGTCTGGGCGTCGGATTCCAATCTGACGCCGGCGCGCGACGAGATGCAGTTCCTGGCCCGGCTCTATGCCGGCGATCCGCCGTTCGCCGAAGCGCTTGCCGAGGCGACGCGGGCCGACACCGCCTCGATGGTGGTCGAGCCGGAGGGCCAGCACGGCGCAAAGATCGCCGACGTGGCAGCGCTCGCCGGTAACATGCTGAAAGGCGATTATCGCATCGCCAGCTTCTCGATATCAGGCTGGGATACGCATATCGGCCAGGCCGGCCAGTTCAAGCGGCCAGTGCAGGACCTCGCCCAGGCGATCAATACGCTGAAGGCGACACTCGGGCCCGAGATCTGGTCGAAGACCGTGGTGCTTGCCGTGACCGAATTCGGCCGCACCGTGCGCCAGAACGGCTCAGCCGGCACCGACCACGGCACCGGCGGCTGCGCGCTGCTTGCCGGCGGCGCCATCAACGGCGGGCGCATCCTCGGCCGTTGGCCGGGGCTCAGTGACGGCCAGCTGCTCGACGACCGCGACCTGATGCCGACCGCCGACGTGCGCGAACTCGCCGCGGCAATGCTCTACCGGCAGTTCGATGTCAGCGCCGATGATTTGACGGGGAAGATCTTCCCGGGGCTGGGATTCGACAAAGGCTCGCAGTTTTTGAAGGCGTGAGGGGTGGCTCGACGCCGCGAAGCGTGAGTGATCGGAGCGGTGAATCGATTGCGGGGCCGAACGCTCTGAGGGAGGCGAAGCGTCGGGCGGCCGCCTGTACTTGGCGAGGCACAGCCTCTCCTCCGTCGTTCCTGTGACAGCACAGGAACGACGGAGGAGAGGCTGTGCGTCGCCGAGGAGCAAGCCGCTGCCCGGCCCTTCGCTTGGGCTCAGGGCGTTCGTTGCTGCAATCGATTCACTGGATCGATTGCTCGGGCTGCGCCCGACCGCAACTCACCCCAAAACATCATAAAGCCTGAAGATGAAGCTGACCTGGTAGATCAGGTTGGCGATGACGAAGGTGGCGTGGAAGCGGCGGTTGGGGGTCCAGGCGGCGATGGCGCAGAGGATGATGTAGATGATGTTGCGCGCGGGATATTCCCAGCCGAGCGCGAGGATGCGCTCATGGCCCTTGATCGCCGTGTCGAGAATATCGACGGCGTAGGTGAGGCCGAGGATGCCGAAGAACCATTTGCGCCGCGAGATGAAATATTCCTCGTAACCGCCATATTCGTCGAGCGAGGCGGGGAAGAGCAGGGCGCAAAGCAGGAAAAACAGGCTGCAGAAGCAGATCAGGAAGAGATAGATGCCAAAGCCGATCGCAGGCACGGCCTGCAGGCGATATTCCCACCACCAGATATGGATGATGAAGAGGAACATCGACAGCGCCCAGCCGAGATGGATGGCATAGACTTTCGCCTTGGCGGGATGCTGGACGATGCCGGCAAGGCCGGTGAGCACCCTGGCGAGCGAAAGGCTGATGACCATGCCCATCACCACCTTGATGTGAAGGAAGACCTCCGGCGAGCTGACAGTTTCCATGCTTTCGATCCTTGGCCTGTCACTCCTCGGCGACTTGCTTCGGTTTGCCCTCTTCGTCGAGCGCCACCATGATGAAGGTGCCAGCTGTGACCTTTTCCATCTTGGCGTAACGTGCGCGGTGCGCCCAGGCTTCGACGCAGAGCGTGATCGAGGTGCGGCCGACGCGGTCGATATCGGTATAGACCGACAACGTGTCGCCGATCTTGACCGGCAGTTCGAAGGCCATCTCCTTGACCGCGGCGGTGACGACACGACCCTTAGCGCGTTCGGCCGCACGGATGCCTGAGGCAAGGTCCATCTGCGCCATGACCCAGCCGCCGAAGATATCGCCAGCCGGATTGGCATCGCCGGGCATGGCAAGCGTCCTGAGCGTCAGTTCGCCTCTCGGCTTGGCGGCATCGGTCATCAAGGGTTCTCCATCTGATGCGGGCCATGGGCCGGCGATTCACTGAGGAGCACCCTAATGCAAAGGCCGTGGGCTGTAAAAGATGGCAAGGCGGAGCGCTGAAGGTAGCGGACGGGAAAAATGTTGCAGCCGTTGTGGATTGAAATTTCGTTTGATTTCAAACGGTTGATTTCTGCCGCTTTGGTCTGACCTTACGTTATTTAATAATCTTCTAATTAAGCTTTACGCTCCAGTAATTCCGGCAATTCAGAATGGGATTGATCTCACTTACAAGAATCGCTGGGAACCTCATGCGCAACGTCAAGATTTCCACCCGTCTTTACTGCCTCGTCGGATTCACGCTTGCCGTGCTCGCGGCTACGATGGTCTTCTTTCTGAACTATTCCTATTCCGAGCTGGAAGCGGAGCGGAAGGCGGGGCTGGCGCAAATGGATGCCACGGCGCTCGGCATCTTCGACAAATATTACAAGATGGAGCAGGCGGGTACGATGACCCGCGAACAGGCGCAGGCCGCCGCCAAGGACGTGATCGGCGCGATGCGCTACGGCGCAGACGGTTATTTCTGGATCAACGACATGCGTCCCACGATGGTGATGCACCCGATCAAGCCGCAGCTTGATGGTACCGATATCTCCCAGATGAAGGATCCGACCGGCAAGTTCCTGTTCGTCGAGTTTGTCAACAAGGTGAAGAAGGACGGCAAGGGCTTCGTCGATTATCTTTGGCCGAAGCCGGGCGCCGACCAGCCAGTGCTGAAATATTCCTATGTCGCCGGTTTCGAGCCCTGGGGCTGGATCGTCGGCACCGGTGTCTATGCGGATGACCTTGCCGCGCTCTATCGCCAGAACGCGATCTGGGCCGCACTGCTCTGCCTGCTTGGCGCCGCCGCGACAATCGCCATCGCCTATGCCATCGTGCGCAGCGTGACAGTGCCGATCGCGCGGCTGAAGGCGGCAATGAACGCGATTGCGGCCGAAGAAGCATCTGTGGAGATCGCCGGCAGCGACCGCCGCGACGAGATCGGCCAGATGGCCAAGGCGCTGCTGGTGCTGCGCGATTCCGTCGACGAGCGCAGGGCGCTGCGAGGGCGGGAAGACGAAAGGCAGCGCCAGATCGAAGAAGAGCGCCGCGGCAACGAGGCAAGTCTGCGTTCGGCCTCCGAGCGGCAAACCCAAGCGATGCAGGCGCTCGGCGTCGGGCTGGAGAAGCTTGCGGGCGGCGACCTGACGGTTGCGATCGGCGATATCGGCGAGGATTACGCCAAGCTGAGGGGCGATTTCAACGCCGCCGTCGACGCGCTGAACGGCGTGATCCATGCGATCGCCGAATCGAGTCATGTCGTCAACGAAAGTGCTTCCGACATCAGCGAGGCGACCGGCAATCTGTCGAAGCGTACGGAACAGCAGGCGGCCGCACTCGAAGAGACGGCGGCAGCGCTCGACGAGATCACCGCGACCGTCAAGACCGCATCCGAGCGCGCGAACGAGGCGCGCGAGATGGTGACTGAGACCAAGGCGAGCGCCGGAAAATCCGGCGAGATCGTCCGCAATGCGGTCACCGCGATGGGCCGGATCGAGGAATCCTCCAACCGCATCAGCCAGATCATCTCGGTCATCGACGAAATCGCCTTCCAGACCAACCTGCTGGCGCTGAATGCCGGCGTCGAGGCCGCCCGTGCCGGCGAGGCGGGCCGCGGCTTTGCCGTCGTCGCCCAGGAAGTGCGCGAACTTGCCCAGCGTTCCGCCAATGCAGCCAAGGAGATCAAGGCGCTTATCAGCCGCTCGGCGGCCGAAGTCGAGGGCGGCGTGGCGCTGGTGCGCTCGACCGGTGATGCGCTGCTGGAGATCGAGGCGCTGGTCAATCGGGTCAACGATCACGTCGCGTCGATCGCCACGGCGGCGCGCGAGCAGTCGACCGGGCTGAACGAGATCAATAGCTCCGTCAACCATATGGACCAGATGACACAGCAGAACGCCGCGATGGTCGAGGAAACGACGGCGGCAAGCCGCACGCTTGCCGACGAAAGCACCCAGCTGAAAACGCTACTCGCGAATTTCCGCCTGCGCGGCGGCGAACCTCAGGCCCAGCGTTACACGCGGGCTGCGTGAGACGTACTGACGGCCTGTCGGCGATGTCGAACGGCCCGCACTTCAATAAACCGCATAGGAAAAGAGCCGTCGCGACGGCTCTTTTTCGTTGAGCCGGTTACTCCTCTTTCGTCATGCTCGGGCTTGTCCCGAGCATCTGTCAGCTATGTATCAAGGCCGTACAACAAAGGCCGAGGATGACGGAGAAGAGGTAGGCGGACTTTGTCAGCATTCATAGTCGTTGCAGCTCTCCTCTATACTCGCTCCCGACTATTGACGATCGACCTTGGCGGCAATTCCAAGCTTTTCAGAGAACTATACGTTGCGGAAGTTCTTGGTAAAAAAGAAGCATATTCAATCAGTAAGCGAATGTCGTTGCAATTATTCTGCTGACATGCTTCATTCAGGTTGTACTTGAGGGACGAGGGCATTTCGAAGCTAGCGATAGCTACCGTAACGGAAGCCAACACAATTCTCCAATTTCTCTAAATATCCGAGACCACAGTTCCGGCGGCTTTGGCATGGCCGCTGCCTGTTCCCCTGCATCGGGGATCGATGAAACCGACCTTTTGCCGCCTGCAGTCGTCCGCATCGATGCCGCTGCCCTCAATCACTCCGCTGCCGGAAACCTCCAGGGTTTTTCCGTAATCGCATTCCAGCTTTGCAAACCGAGGGAGGCCCGAAATGGCTCAGAGCAAGCATGGTTCGCCTGTGAGAGGTATGGATAACGTCGCGCAATCGAGCGTTCGCGATCAGAGGTTCGGGAGGATGTTCCGCAACCTGCCGTCCGCCGCATTTACCGAAGCGGCGCTCGTCGATCTCGCGAAAACGATGTTCCAGGGGGAGTTCGCGGAGAAGATCAAGGATCACGAGCCCGTCGATGTTGCGCTCAACGAGAGGGAGCCTGAAGACGAAAATCCGGCGATCCCTGCCGGTTTCACCTATTTCGGGCAGTTTCTCGATCATGATATCACCTTCGATCCGGCCTCGTCGCTCGATCGCTTCAACGATCCCGATGCCCTGCAGGACTTCCGCACGCCGCGTCTCGATCTGGATTCGGTCTATGGCTCGGGGCCATCGGACCAGCCTTTCCTTTATGAGGACGACGAGCTTCACATGCTGCTCGGGACGGACAAGGATTTCGACAAGGCGCGAAACAACCGCCCCGATCTGCCGAGGAACAGTGCCCCGATCCGCCGCGCGCTGCTCGGCGACAAGCGCAATGACGAAAACCTGATCGTCTCGCAGCTCCACACCACCTTCCTCAGATTTCACAACAAGGTGGTGGATACGCTCGGCACCAGCGATTTCGAGCTCTGTCAGCAGACGGTCCGCTGGCATTACCAGTGGATCGTCCTGCATGATTTCCTGCCCAGGATAATCGGTCAGGAGACTTATGAGCGCGTCATCGTCGGACGAGGCGAAAAGCCTGTCATTCGCTTCTACAATCCGCAGGGCCGGTATGCCTTTATCCCGGTCGAATTCTCGGTCGCGGCTTACCGATATGGCCATACGATGGTGAGGCCGAGCTATTCCCTCAACAGGATCGTGACGAAGGCCAGGCCCGACGAGCAGCCATTCAATGGAAAAATGGCAAAGTTCAACCGCATTCCGATATTCTCCTTGACCGACGTGGCGCAGGAGCCGCTGGCGAATTTGAACGGGTTCCGTGAGCTTCCCGACTTCTGGTCGATCGATTGGGCCTTCTTCTTCGACGGGGTCGCTCCGGATGGAGCGCCGCCCCCGGGCGCCATTCTGCCGCAGCCCTCCTACAAGCTCGATACGCTGCTGGTCGATCCGCTGACCAGCCTGCCGGATCATCAGAAGGAGCCGATCAAGGCCCACAGGGCGCTCGCCGCCTTGAACCTTTTGCGCGGCTGGCGCCTCGGACTGCCTTCCGGCCAAGCAGTCGCCCGCCACATGGAAATGGAGGCGCTGTCGGACGAACAACTGTTCGACAGCGAGGATGCCGAGAGGAAGGAGGCGCGTGGCAAATTGCTGATCGATCATCCCGGCATCTTCAATGGCAACGCGCCGCTGTGGTTCTACATCCTGCGCGAGGCGGAGATAGCAGGGAATAGCCAGCATCTCGGACCGGTCGGCGGCACGATCATTGCCGAGGTCCTCGCCGGCCTCATCCGCGAGGATCGCCACTCGTTCCTGGCGCAATGGCCGAAGTGGCGGCCGACATTGCCGAGCGCTGTGGCGGGTCATTTCACCATGGCCGATCTGATCAATTTCACGAACAGGTAGCCGATCTCGCGCAGCGCGAAACTGCGCTGGGCCTCGTGACTCAACCTTGAAAAGGCCGCGAGAGCGGCCTTTTCGCGTTCATCGCCTTCAGATTGCGCGGGTAAGCTTTCGTTCACCGTTTTTTATTAAATTTGGAGTGAGTTTTTTCGGTCACTGCCCAGCCAGCCTGCGGAAGCGATAAGAGTATGGCGTTTGTTTCCTTTCCTCGGCGAACCCTTTTGCCCGTTATCCTCTCGGCGGCGCTGACGACCTGTTCGATCAGCGACGGACTGGTGCCGCCGGCCAATGTCGACAATGGCACTAGGGTCAGCTCGATCTCGCCGTCGCGGGGGGCAGCGCGCATGGCACCTGCCGTGCGCATGGCGCCGGTGGAGAGCCAGGCCACCTATCCGGTTTCCAGCGCGCCCGTCGGCAATAGCCAGGGCTCGGTCGATTATCTCGATACGCCAAACCTTGCCGGCACCGGCCATGCCGCCCAAGCCGCACCACAGGCGCGGCGGGGCAAGCTGCCGATGATCGACAGCGACGAGGCCTTAGCGCAGCAGAACCAGAACTGGGGCGGCACGCAGGTGCTTGCGATCCCGTCCGGCGGCGTCAACATGGATGACGATCTCGGGGCCGAGCCGGTTGTCGGGCTGGCGCAGGAACAACAGCAGCAGATCGCCGAGGGCAACGCCACCGAGCCGGTTGTCGACGGCATCGGCACCGATAGTCCAACGCAGCTCAACCAGCCCATGCGCCAGCCCCCGCAGCAGGCAATGCCGCAGCCGGCGGCCGAGGCACAGATGAGCCGGGCGCCTGCCTGGAACGACGGCAGCCCTGTGGTGGCGCCGACCCGTGTTCCCGAAGAGGACGAGAGCGAAGAGGTCGCGATGCTGCGGCCGAACAATCCGATGATGAGTGAGCCGGCAGCGCCCGTCGATCCCAGCGTCATGCCGTCCTCCGAGCTTGCCTGCCGGCGCGAGCTGAAGCGCATGGGCGTGCTCTTCGACGACAAGCCGCCGATTTCGAACGGGCCGGCCTGCCAGGTGCCTTATCCGGTGTCGCTGAAGGGGCTTTCCGGCAATATCGGCGTGCGCCCGGCCGTGACGCTGAACTGCCAGGTGACGCTCGCTTTCGCCAAATGGGTGAAGAACGAGCTGGCACCGTCCGCCCGCTATCGCTACTGGAGCGGCATCAAGACGATCCAGCCGCTCGGCGGCTATTCCTGCCGGCGCATGAACAACAGCCGGCAGAAATACAATCCGATGTCGGAACACGCCCGCGGCAACGCCATCGACGTCGGCAAGTTCGTGCTGAAGAACGGCCACGAAATCGACGTGCGCAAGAAGGGGCTGTTCTCGCTGCGCGAGGGGCGGCTGCTGAAGGCGGTGCGCAGCGACAGCTGCCGCTATTTCAACACCGTGCTCGGGCCGGGCAGCAACCCGGAGCACTGGAACCACTTCCACTTCGATCTTCGCTCCCGCAAGAGCGGCAAGGCCTATTGCGACTGATGCATGCCGCCTTAAAGTGTGCGGCATGGCTGCGGCTGGTGCCGCAGCAATCGGGGCCTGGCTGCGAGAAAACGGTTCATCCCCGCCGCAGGGCACGCTATAGATCGGCCAAGCGGATTGCCGTTTCGAGAGTTTGATCCATGAGTTATGATTTCCATGTCGGCCAGAAGGTCGTCTGCATCAACGATACCTTCAAGCATGTGAGCATCGACCAGCTCATCCGCAAAGGCGAGATCTATACGATCCGCTGGGTGGGCGAATATACCCATTATATCGACGGCACCTTCATCGGGGTGAAGCTCGCGGAAATTCATCGCGGCAATGACGACGGGCCGGAAGGTTATGGGGCGGCCGACATGCCCTATCGCGCGACGCGTTTCCGGCCACTGGTGAAGGACAAGATCGGATCGCTGCGCAAGCTTCTGGCCCCGACGCCCGATGCGCCAGTCGAACCGAAGGAAAAAATCAGGAAGAAAGAGAAGGTCTGAGCGCTGTTGCACCGGGATCTCCCGGCGACCCGCCATTGCTGACCGATACATCCGAAGCAGCGGCTGCACGGCGGCTTCGGCACAACCCATCTTGGCCTGCGCGAGGACGTGCTGGCGCGTTTCAACGATTGGCATCCCTCGCTCGTCGACCTCATCGCCAGAAGCGAGGCGCCGTTGATCGCAAGGCCGCTTTATGCCTTGCCTTTCGGCCACCGCTGGCAGCGCCGGCCAGGCCTCACGCTGATCGGCGATGCCGCGCATCTGATGTCGCCCTTTGCCGGCGAAGGCGCCAATCTGGCGATGCTCGACGGCGCGGAACCGGCGCAGGCGATCATTGCTGACGGGATGATATCGAGGCAGCACTCGCCTCCTACGAAGCGGCGATGCTTCCCCGCAGCGAAGATGCGGCCGCACAATTGGCCGCCGGCCTCGACATGTGCTTCAACGACCAGGCGCCGCGGCCGCTTGTCGATTTCTTCCAGAGCATGCGTTCGGGCGTGGAGGCGTGAACGGATAGTGGCGGTTAGTTAACTGCAGGTTGGCCGACATGATGTGATTGTGCCTTCAGTTTGCCTGTGCAACAGTCCGCGTGGGACATGTTGAGGAGCGGCCATGAGACCGATTTCGAAAATCCTGGCGCTCTGCGCCGCCATCATCTTCATGATCGCGGCCACGGGAACGGCGGGGGCCGATCCGCTGGTTTTCACCTATCACGGATGGCAGGTCGATCTCACCAACGCCAAGGGCGCGGAGCCCGATCGGGAGATGGCCGCGACGGTCAAGCGGCAGCTCGATATCGTCGAGCATGTCAATCTGAAACCCGATGTCCTCACCTTCATGCGCACGATCAGGATCTGGGCCAACCCCGCCGCCGCAAAAGCGGGGCCCGGCCACTACAGCAGCAAGACCGGCATCGACCTGCGCGTCAAAAGTCTTGCGCCCGACAAGCCGATCATCCTGCATGAACTTCTGCATGCCTATCACGACCGGATGCTTCCGGGCGGATTCGGCAATACCGATGTCGCGCAATTCTTCGATATCGGCAAGCGGGTCTGGCCGGGCGATTCCTACATGATGAGCAATGGTCACGAATTCTTCGCGGTCACGGCCAGCGTCTACCTGTTCGGCGACATCGATCGGCCACCTTATTCGCGCAACCAGATGCGGGAGAAGCAGCCACGATACTACCAGTGGCTTGCCGCGCTGTTCGACGACGGCCGGCCGCGGTCGTAAGGGCGCAGCAGACACCGCGATACGGATCAGGCCGCCTTTCTGCTGAGGAACAGCGCGGTCTCCCTGCGGACCTCAAGCACGCCGTTGCGTTGGCTGAAGGCATCGGCAATGGCTTGACGGAATTTGGTAAGCTGGAGCTCGCGGGCGCCATCGCCCGGCGGGTAGGAGGTGAGCGCCAGGAATACATCCTCGGGCTCAGTGATCTTCAGGCTTGCCGGATGCTGCGACGTGGTCACGTTTCCAAACTGCGACCGCATCGATCGTTCGGCAGCGTCATATCCGAAGGCTTCGGCAGCCGGATCGGATGGGGCACTGCCGAATACGGTCGTCAGCGCGTAGATCTCGCGCATATTGCCGGCGCCGTTGGTTGTGACCGCGAGCAGGCCACCCGGCCTGAGCACTCTTGACATATCCGCGATGCCCGCGGCCGGGTCGGGCAGATGATAGAGCATATGCATCGCGACCACGGCATCGAAAGCGTCATCTTCGAAGGGGAGCGCGGCGGCGTCGGCCTGGCAAGCCGCGGACGGAGCCGAATGGCAGTGCGCTGCAACGCGCCATTGCCTCGTCGACCATACCGGCTGAAAGGTCGGCGAGCGTCAGGTGAAGGTCCGCCGGCAGCAGACCTGCCGTTGCCGCCCAGAACCAAGGCTGGCCCACAGCCGACATCGAGGACACGATCGCCTGGCTTCAGGGACAATTGCGCGGCAACCCATGGAAACCAGGCCGTCTCGGCGATGGTGTATTGGCTATGCAGTCGAGCCCGCGCGGCGAGCTTCCGGCTGTCGCCATACTGTCCCGCATTGTCTGCCGTTATGGAGGACATGGCATCTCTCCGGGCTTTTTCATGAGAGCCACCTCGCGCTTGCCGGCAGAGCCTATAGAGGGCTCTGTTCCCAGGCAAGACGTGACTTTGCGCAGCGGGTCGGCCTGCTCGCACAGCTGCCGTTGAGGATTACCTTGATGTGATGAGTTTGGCCTGAGAAATAAATCGCATCCGATTAAATCGGAATAGTGTTGACATCGGTTTTGGTGCGGCGTATTAGAGCGCATCCGATTTAATCGGATGCGTAGTAAATCGAACCGAAGGATATCACCATGACCGAGAAGCTTCTCTTTACCGGCAGAACCCACATCTCCGGCGGCCGCAACGGCTCCGCACGCAGCAGCGACGGCACGATCGACATCAAGCTGCCGCAACCGCATCCGGCTGCCGAAAACCTGTTCGGCATCGCCTGGTCGGCCTGCTATATCGGCGCCATCGAACTTGCCGCCGCCCAGAGAAAGATCACGCTGCCCGCCAGCCCTGAGGTCGATGCGGAGATTACTCTCAACGCCGACAACGGCTCCTTTTTCCTCAGGGCGCGCCTCAATGTCAGCCTCTCCGGCATCGATCGCGACATTGCGCAGCAATTGATCGAGGCGGCCCATGGCATCTGCCCTTATTCCAAGGCGACACACGGCAATATCGACGTCGAAACCACGCTTGTCTGAGCGGGGAAGGGCGGACCTCACCGCCCGAGGATTTGATAGGGAGGGCCTGCCGATCGGCCGGCAGACCCCTTCCTGAGGTAGCAGGCACCGGAACCTTGCCGATCTGGAGAACATGCCATGATCAATAGCCATGCCCAGCCACACCAGGCCTATGACGAGTTTTCGCTCGTGCTCGACCCAGCCGCCTATGAGCCGCTGCCCGAGGATTGGCTGATCGGCATCACCGACGTCGTCAACTCGACGCCGGCGATCAAGTCGGGACGCTATGAAGATGTCAACTTCGCAGGTGCATCTGTTATCGCCGCTCTCGGCAATGCCTGGGGTTCGTTCGATTTCCCCTTCGTGTTTCGTGGAGACGGGGCGGCATTCGCCTTGCCGCCGCACGGCATCATGGCCGCGACCTCGGCGTTGCGGCAGGTCGCGAGCTTTGCAAGAAGCGATCTCGATCTCACCCTTCGTATCGGGCTGCTCACCGTGCGCGAAATCCGCAATAGTGGGCGCGACGTAAGAGTTGCGCGCTATGCGGCTTCGGAAAACGCGACCTATGCGATGTTTGCAGGGGGAGGGCTCAAATGGGCGGAGCAGCAGATCAAGAGCGGCCGGTATCTGGTCAAGCCGGGACGCTACGCGACGAAGCCGGATCTGACCGGGCTGAGCTGCGACTGGACGCCATTCCCGAGCCAGCGGGGCGAGATCCTGTCGCTGCTGGTGGAGCCGAATGACGATACGAGCCCGGAGGTTTTTGCGGCGCTGGCAAAGCGCGTGCTTGCCGTCTTCGATGCGCAGTCGCACCGGTGTCATCCGGTTCCCGTGGATATGGCTATCGCCAGGGATGTTGCCATGCCCAAAGGCAGCGGCAAGCGTGTCGATGCGAAACGCTGGTCGGAGGTTACCGCCAATTCGGATTTCCGCAAATTCGATGACGGTTTGCGCCTGACGCTGGACTGCACGCCCGAACAGATCGACAGGGTCGAAGCGATCCTCGCTCCGGCAAGGGCGCGCGGCGAGATCAATTTCGGACTGCACCGCCAGTCGCATGCGCTGATGACTTGTCTCGTGCCATCAGGTAGCCCGGATTCGCACCTGCATTTCCTCGACGGAATGGGCGGCGGTTATGCCAAGGCGGCCGAGATTATGGAGGCCGGTGCGCTTTCCAACGTCCAGCATCATGCGCGCTGACCCGTTCAACCGGCGAGACGTGGTGACCGCCAACAAACCTAAGCGGGAGTGCCTGTTTCCCGTACGGCGAGGTTTGCGAGAATTTCAGTGAGCTGAGGCGGCGCTAATTTGGCTTCTTTTGTCGCGATGGCGGTGAACCATCTGAGCTCGGTGTGTTCGTCACCGATAAGTCGCGGCTGGCCCTGCCATTTATCGACGTGATAGACATGGAATGTCGCGGATGCTTCGGGCTGGTCTTCCGAGGTGAACCGTCCTGCAAACTGCCAGAGCTCCGGCGTCACGCCTATTTCTTCCATCAATTCCCGGCACATCGCCGTCTCAGCGTCTTCGCCCTCTTCGATATGGCCGCCCGGGAGGCTCCAGCGATCCGGGTGCACCTTGCGCTCGGAACTGCGCCTGGCCAGAAGAACGGTTCCGTTCCGGCTCAAAACGCCCATCGCGATGTCGGGCATGCATTCTCCTTTCCTCATCATCTCGCGCCGATGCTGCCCGCAACCACGGCTCTTTGCAATGACCAGTCGTCCATCGAGACAGTCGAGGCATAGCCTGACCGGGTAGGTTGACCCCCGACATTGCCTGGGAGCATAGTCCCCGGACAGACGCGAATGACCTGCTGATGCGAACGAGGTCGGTCAGTCGATCTTCGTCCGTTTCCGAACAGATCAAACGGAGAGGAGAGCGTCATGCCACCCACATCCCTATCAACGCCCACACGGCGCGAGCTGCTTGCCGCCACGGCCGCCGCCGGAGCCATGAGCATGCTTGCCGGGACGCGTAGCGCTCAGGCAAACGGCGACGGGCTTAGCCCCTTCAGCGTCAATTTCCCCGAGGATCAGCTTGACGATCTGCGCCGGCGCGTCGCGGCCACCCGTTGGCCTGACAAGGAGACCGTCGCGGATGATACGCAGGGCGTGCAGCTCGCGACGATCCAGAAACTCGCGAAGCATTGGGCGACGGATTACGACTGGCGCAAGATGGAGGCGCGGCTCAATGCGCTGCCGCAGTTCATCACCGAGATCGACGGGCTGGATATTCACTTCATTCACGTGCGCTCCCAGCATAAAAATGCGCTGCCGCTGATCGTCACACATGGATGGCCTGGCTCCATCATCGAGCAGTTGAAGATCATCGAACCGCTCACCGATCCGACAGCGCATGGCGGGAGCGAAGCGGACGCATTTGACGTGGTGATCCCGTCTTTGCCGGGCTACGGCTTTTCCGGGAAACCGACGGGGTCGGGGAACTGGAACCCGCCACGCATCGCGCACGCCTGGGTGACGCTGATGCAACGTCTCGGCTATACGAAGTTCGTGGCGCAGGGTGGCGACTGGGGCAACGCGGTCACCGAACTGATGGCGGTGCAGGAGCCGCCCGGATTGCTCGGCATCCATACGAACATGGCGGCCACGGTTCCGGCTGACATCGCCAAGGTTCTTGCCGCCGGCGGCATGCCGCCAGCCGACCTTTCGCCGGACGAAAGGCGCGCCTTCGATCAGCTCGACGACTTCTACAAGAATGGGCTGGGTTATGCCATCGAGATGAACAACCGACCGCAGACACTCTACGGGATCGTCGACTCGCCGATCGGGCTTGCTTCGTGGATGCTAGATCACGACATCCGCAGTTACCGGATGATCGCCCGCGTTTTCGACGGAGAGCCCGAGGGGCTGACGAAGGACGATATCCTCGACAACGTCACGCTTTACTGGCTGACGAACACAGCAATCTCCTCTGCACGCCTCTATTGGGACAATGCGCACCATCCGTCGGGCGGGTTCTTCGACCCCAGGGGCATCAAGATCCCGGTGGCGGTCAGTGCTTTTCCCGATGAGATCTACCAGGCGCCGCAGAGCTGGGCGGAGAGGGCCTATCCGAAGCTCATCCACTATAACCGGCTGCCGAAGGGCGGTCACTTCGCCGCCTGGGAACAGCCGATGGCTTTCACTGCCGAGCTTAGGACGGCGTTCCGGCCGCTGCGGCAATAGAGCCAAGCGGGATCAGGCGACTGATGCCGCGATCACGATTTCCCCGGTTCGCCCTGCGTTGACCGCAGCAGGTTGTCGCGCAGCGTCGTCACCGATTTCTGCACGACGGGAAAGTCGTCGCCGAGACCGATGGCGCCAATCAGCGCGTCGCCGGGATCGGTTTCAACGAGTTGGCGCCCCGCCGGCGTCAGGCTGACCCGCACCTGCCGCTCGTCGGCGGGATCGCGGTGACGGGTGATATAACCATTCGACTCCAGCTTCTTGAGGATGGGGGTCAGCGTGTTGGATTCGAGGAACATCTTTTCCCCCAATGCGCCGACGGTCTGGTCATCCTCTTCGGAGAGAGCCACCATGGTGATATATTGGGTATAGGTCAGGCCAAGCTCGTCCAGGATCGGCTTATAGGCGCGGCCGAAGGCGAGATTTGCCGAATAGACCGCGAAGCACAGGAAATTCGAAAGTTTTCGGCCTTCCTTGCCCGCTGGCGGGGAGGCGGGCGCGGGACTGCCAGTCTGTCTTGCGGTTTTAGATGCGGGCATGGGTTTATCCTACTAGGTTCTGAATGCTAGGACTTATATATATCGTATCCGATTAAATCGCAATTGACTCGACTGCTGTTTTTGGACAGCCTATCCGGCCGTCGCCCCCAGCTTCCGGAGCGGCGGCCAGTGTCGGGGCGGCGAACTGGTTTTTGGTTGCAGCAAAAAGAGATGACGCGTTTGGAGCTAATTTCCGATACTTTCCCGATCAAAGCTCGGCCATCGCGAGCTTTGGAGATTTGATGTCGGGCCTTCTTATCGCCACCCTGTCGGCAACGGTTTCAGCAACCACCGGACGCACAAGGAACCAGATCATGATGATGAACAGACGGACCTTCTCGGCTGCCCTAGTTGCCGGCGCCGCCGCTTCTCTGCTTGCTACCCGCGGCATGGCCGCGACATCCGCTCCCGTTAAGGCGCGCAACGTCGTGCTGGCGCACGGGTTGTTTGCCGACGGCTCGTGCTGGACCGAGGTGATCGCGCGCCTGCAGGCGGCTGGGCTCAATGCCACGGCGGTGCAGAACCCGCTGACGACGCTGCCCGAGGCCGTCGCTGCCGTGAAGCGGGTGCTCGACCGGCAGGATGGGCCGACGGTTCTGGTCGGGCATTCGTTTTCCGGCATGATGGTCACCGAGGCCGGTGTGCACCCTGATGTTTCGGCGCTCGTCTATGTGGCGGCGCGGGCGCCTGATGCAGGTGAGGATTATACCGCTCTCGCCAAGACCTTTCCGACGCCGCCGGCTTCGGCCGGCATCGTGTTCGACGGCGACGAAGGTCGGCTGAGCGAGGAAGCCTTCTTGCGCGATTTCGCAGGCGACTTGCCGGAGGCGAAGGCGAAAATTCTCTATGCCGTGCAGCAGCCGTTTCAAAAGGCGCTGCTGACCGGCAAGACGACACAGGCGGCCTGGCGTTCGAAGCCGAGTTGGTATGCCGTTTCGACCGAGGATCGGACGATAAATCCCGATCTCGAACGCTTCATGGCCAAGCGCATGGGGGCGAAGACGATAGAGGTGAAGGCCAGCCATTTGTCGCTGATCTCCCACCCTGACGAGATCGCCCGGCTGATCATCGAGGCGGGGCAGAATACGAACTGACCCCAGCGGCCGGCGAAGCGGCCATGGCGTTCGCCGGCTTGCTTTGGCGATGGCCATGATGCCGCGAGGGTCGTGTCTCGACCCGTTTCCGTCATTCGGGTTTCAGCAGGTCGACGCTTCTTCGTCTCGCTACAGCCACCGCCTGATGCGGGCCTTGTAGGCGAGATAAACGTCACCGAATTTCCGCTCGAGATAGGCCTCCTCGCGAGCGACCACGCCGTAGCGGATGACAAGGTAGAACGGCACCAACAGGAGGATGAGCCACAGGCTGTCGAAGGCGACGGCGAGGCTGATGAGGCCGAGGAACATACCGATGTAGATCGGGTTGCGCGTGAAGCGATAGGGGCCTTCGTCGACGATCGTCGTCGTCGGCCGGCTGAGCTGGACCTGTGTCCCCGCCCGGCGGAAGGTTGCTGCCGCCCAGATCAGTAGCGCCAGGCCGGCAAGGAACACGATGCCGCCGAGCACGCCAGCCGGCACGGCCGCCGGCATGAACGGCAGCGCATAGAGCCAGTTAAGCGCGAGCCCGGCGATGACCGTCAGCGCCCAAGCGATCGGCGGCCGCACCGCGGCGCCTGAAGTGTCGCGCAAATTGCCGTTCGCCTCGTTCATGCCGCCACCCATCCGATCTCGTGGTCCCCGGAATTCCAGCGCATGGGGAGCGTGTTTCGTGCCATTTGTCGCGGCTCCTCCACCGATGGAGTTTACCTCGTTTCGAAAGAGATTTGAAGGCGGAGAGGCGCGGTCGAAGTTCGGAACAAGAGGCGGCCGCGGGTGTTAACCGGCAAAGCTTCCATCGAGTTTGCAGCTCCCCATTTGCGAGAAACCACTATGGCCATCCACTTCAATCATACCATCCTGTCGGCTCACGACAGCAAGGCCTCGGCAGATTTCCTGGCCGATATGTTAGGGTTGCCGGCGCCGCGGCGCTGGGGGCCGTTCCACATGGTCACAACCGACAACGACGCCAATCTCGACTACATGGAAACGGAAGGTCAGATCGTTCGCCAACATTACGCTTTCCTCGTCGGCGACGCTGAATTCGAGGCGATATTCAACCGAATTCGCGAGCGGAACCTGAGCTACTGGGCTGACCCCGGTCAGCGGAAGCCCGATGAGACCAATGACCACGACGGTGGGCGCGGTGTCTATTTCGAAGATCCGAACGGCCATCTGCTTGAAATCATCACGCGTCCCTATGGCAGCGGCGGCTGGAATCCGTGAGCGTGGCGCCAAGGGAGCCGCCGCCGATGGGTCTGCTCGCCGCAAGTGCTGCGTCCATCGGTGCCCTTACGCGCGCTAAGGAATCAGGTATTCTTCGGCGACATAGCGGGCCTGCGCTCGCCTTGCTGCCATCCGTGGGCAATGAAACCTGGTATATATCATCGCTTGCTTGTAATGCCGCAACTGGAATAGAGACGTTCCTTGCCCTCTCTCATCAGGAAATCCAAGCTTCTGCGCCGCTCCCGTGTTTTCTGGGGCTCGTTTTCCCTTTGGCGGCCGAGGCTGGTTTTCTGGTGTGGGGCATTGGCGATCGGGGTGATCAGCGTCGGTTTCGCAAAACTCGCCGATCTCGCGCAGAAGGCCTTCGGCAGCCTGACTGCCTCGGGGGAATGGGCATTCGTTCTGCCGCTGATGCTGACGCCGCTCGGCTTCGTTGTGGCGGCCTATCTTGCGGCAACCCTCTTTCCCAATTCGCAAGGCAGCGGCATTCCGCAGGCGATCGCCGCCAGGCACCTGAGGGATGAGGCCGACCGCACGCGGCTGCTGTCGCTGCGGATCGCCTTCGGCAAGATCGTGCTCACAGTGCTTGGGCTGTTTTCCGGCGCCTCGATCGGCCGCGAGGGGCCGACCGTGCAGGTGGGTGCATCGATCATGCTCGCCGTCGCCCGCTTCGGTGGCGTGGCGCAGGCGCGTGGGCTGATCCTTGCCGGATCGGCCGCCGGCATCGCGGCGGCGTTCAACACGCCGCTTGCCGGTATCGTCTTTGCGATCGAGGAGATGAGCCGCACCTATGAATCGCGCGCCAACGGGCTGGTGCTGACGGCCGTCATCCTTTCCGGGCTCGCGGCTCTCGGGCTCTCCGGCAGCTACAATTATTTCGGCTTTGCTTCGGCCGCGCCGACCGTCGCGCGAGATTGGGGACTGGTTCTCGTCTGCGGCGTCGGCGGCGGCGCGCTGGGTGCTGCCTTCAGCGGTTTCGCGTTGCATTTCGGGCAGCGTATCCGGCGCTGGGCGCAGCCGCAGCCGCTGAGGCGCATGCTGGCGCTTGCCGGGCTCTGTGGTCTTGCCGTTGCGATCATCGGCGTCGCATCCGGCGGCGCGACCTTCGGCACCGGTTACGAGCAGGCGAGGGGCGCCGTCGAGGGTCACGCCCTGCCATTGCTTTTCTTTGTCGAGAAACTCGCCGCCAGTTTCCTGTCGATGATTTCAGGCATTCCGGGCGGGATCTTTGCACCCTCGCTTGCGGTCGGCGCCGGTTTCGGCAGCACGGTCGGATCGCTGCTCGGCACCAGCATCGCGTTGGCGGCCATCCTCGGGATGGCCGGCTATTTCGCCGGCGTGGTGCAGGCGCCGATGACCGCCTTCGTGATCATTCTGGAGATGACCGGCGACCATGAGGCCGTCATTCCGATCATGGCCGTCTCGATGATCGGCTATATCACCTCGCGCGTGCTGTCCCGCGAGCCCCTCTATCACGGCCTCTCGCGCGTCTTCATCGCCGCCGCCATCCGGGCGCGGCGCGCGGCCGATAGAGGCGAGGAGACAATGGTTCTGCGGGGCGAGTGACGGCGTCGGGCGATGGTACGCTTTTGCCGGCTGGCAGAGGCAGAGTCTTGCGCCGCCCGGCTTACTGGTCATGGCCAACGCAGCGCCGCCGTCGCCACCGGCGCGTCCCAGAGTGCGATCTCCTCGTCGGTCAACAAAGCCAGGGTGACGGACAGTCCCTGCATATCGAGCGAAGTGACATAGGTTCCCACAAGCGAGCGCTCGATCGGGATGCCTCGTTCCTCGATGAAGCGGCGGGCGCCGGCATAGGCGAGGTAGAGTTCGGCCGGCGGCGTGCCCCCGAGGCCGTTGACGAAGAGCAGTGCTTTCGCGCCCGGCGTCACTGCGATGTCGCTGGCGATGGTCTCGCAGAGATGGCCGATGATCGCGTCGGCGGCGGCGAAGAGCTGCCTGGCATGGCCGGGTTCCCCATGGATGCCGACGCCCATTTCCATCTCGCCGGGCCCCAGCGAAAATGTCGTGCGCTCGGTCTGCGGCACCGTCACGCCGTTCAGCGCGACACCCATCGAGCGGATGCGTGTGTTCAATCCCTCGCCAAGCTGCTTCAATTCGGTCAGCGACATGCCGCGTTCGGCCGCAGCACCCAGGAGTTTTTCGACGATCAGCGTTCCGGCAACACCGCGCCGGCCATTACCTTCGCCGGACCTTGATGTCTCGATATCGTCGCTGACGACGACCATGTCGAGGTTGTGGCGGTCGCCGGCCATCTCGATCGCCATTTCGAAATTCATCAGATCGCCGTCATAGTTCTTGACGACGAGCAGGCAGCCGGCGCCGGTATCGGCCTCTTCGATCGCGGCGATGATCTGGCTCGGTGTCGGAGAGGTGAAGATATGGCCGACGCAGGCGGCATCCAGCATGCCTTGGCCGACGAAGCCGATATGCATCGGCTCATGGCCGGCACCGCCGCCTGATATAAGCGCCACCTTGCCAGCGGTGAGATGGCGGCGGCGGATGCATCTGCGCTCGGGCCCGAACACCACCAAGGCCTCATGGGCGCGCACGAAGCCTTCGACGCTTTCGGCGACCATGGTTTCCGCAGTGTTCATGAACTTCTTCATCAAGCCCCTCCCAAGGCCAAAAGTATTACGCTACGTCAACCAGCGCACTCGTCATTCAGCACCCGATATCGCGACGATCTTCTGCACCAGATCGGAGATCGCCTCTTCCAATAGGCGGTTTTTCCTGTCGTCGCCGAAGTCGGGCACCATCAGCGAAAGGTGCCGCAATTTCTCGGAATGGCCGAGGTCCGGCAGCTTGCCGGGATGGGCGGCCTGATAGGCTTCGAGGAAACGTTCCTCCTCAGTGGCACTAAAATGGCAGACGCGGACGATCGTCGCGAGATGGCGCGCCGGCAGCGGCGTTGCATAGGTCGGGCTGGTGATCTGAGTGACGAAGCTGCGATGTTTTCCAAGCGCCGTCGCCAGGCGCTGGCGCGTGCCGGATGGCCTGTTGTCGATAATCTGCGCCAGAATGGACTTGTAGGCGATAATGGCGTCTTCGGTGTCTTCGCGCGCCATTCTACTCTCCGGCTGCCCTTGTGCCATCGGCGTTGAGGCCGATGATCGCCGATCTTATCGCGGGACGCCGGGCCGGCGCCACGGAAAAATGCCGGAGGCCGGCGGCGAGCAGCCCGGGCAGATAGTGCGGATTGCCGGCCATGTCGCCGCAGATGCTGAGTGGCTTGCCGGAAGTCAGCTTCACCGCCTGGGCAATCAGCCGGAGCACTGCGGGTGCGGCCTTGCCGGCATCGGCATCGATATCGTCGCGAGAGGAGGCGGCGAGATACTGGGTAAGATCATTGGTGCCGAACGAAAAGAATGCTGCTGACCCGAAAGTATCGAGCATCAACGCTGCGGCCGGCACCTCCACCATCATGCCGATCGGCGGCATCCGGTGGAGCAGGGATCGGCGGCCGAGCTTTTCGGCTTCCTCGCGGAACAATTCGCGCATCCTGTCGATCTCGTCGGGAAAGGTCACCATCGGCAGCATCACCGAAAGCTTGCCGAAGATGGCGGCGCGCAGCAGGGCGCGGGCCTGCACGCGGGCGATTTCCGGCCGGGCAAGCAGCAGTCGGATGCCGCGCAGGCCAGAGGCCGAGAGACTAGGCAGGTCTTCGAACCCGGCGAGCGGCTTGTCGCCCCCGATATCCAGCATTCTTATGGTCACCGGCCTGTCGCCCGCCTGTTCCAGCACGCGGCGATAGATCGCCAGCTGCCGTTCCTCATTGGCGGCCTCGGCGATCGAGGCGACTGAAAATTCAGAGCGCATCAGGCCGACGCCTGCCGTCGCCGGATCGAGCGCGTCGATCTCTGCGGGGTCGTTGATGTTGATGGAGAGCAGGATCGGCACGCCGTCCGCCGTGCGCAGTTCGCCGTATTCGGTTTGCGCGCCGGCGGCAGAAGTTCGTGCGGGCATCGGCGATGGGATCAGTATGCCGCCGGCCTTGAGGACGACCGCGCCGGCATCGCCATCCACTCTGACCGGATCTCCGTCCGCTGCCGAAAAGCGGCCGGTGCCGATCACCATCGGTACCGATTTGGCCCGGGCGAGCAGGGCGACATGGCCTGCGGTGCTGCCTGAAAACAGCGCGATGCCGCCGCCTTTCGACCAGTCATGGGCGAGAAAGCGGCTCGGCTCCATATCCTTGCCAACGAAGATCGAACCGGGCGGAAAATCGGCGATCGGGGTGCCGGCGAGCGCCCCAAGCACACGGTTCTTGATGTCGAGAATATCGACGGCGCGTGCCCGCATCTGCTCTTCGTCGGCCGCTTCGAGTTCGCCGATATAGGCGTCGAGGGTGGCGACCCAGGCAAAGACGACGTTCTCGTCGGCTTCCATGCGCGCGCCGGTCGCTTCCGCGATGGTCGGATCGCGCAGCACCTCGATCTGGAAATCGATGATATCCCGGCTTTCGGCATCGGCTCCGTCGGCAAGGCGCTCGAGTTCGCCGATCGAGATGTCGATCGCCTTCTCGAGCGCGCCGTATCCGCCGGCCGTGCTGGGCGCGGGGGCGTCCGGCCGCTCGGCCAGAAAGGCCGGGCCGGATGCGATGCCCGGGGATGCACTCTTTGCTGTCAGCCTAAGCGGTGCGGCCATGTTTCTTTTCCTCATCGAAGTTGCGCTCGATGAGTTCCTTCAGCGCGCGGATCGCCTCTTCGGCGAGAATGCCGTCGGCGCGGATCCGGAGGATCGATCCTTTTCGGATTTTTGCGCTCATGATCTTGATGATGCTCTTGCCGTTCAGCCAGACGTCGCTGCCGTTGACGGCGATCTCGATCGAACAGGGGAAGGACTTGGCAAGCCGCGTGAAGGTAACGGAGGGGCGGGCATGCAGCCCGACGCCGTGCTTGACTTCTACCTCCGTCTGGCAATTCACCTTGAATGGCTCGGGCAATGGCTCGGGCTCCTGTTTTTCACTACGCAATCCGCTGGTCATCAGGGGGACAGTTCCTCGGCTGTGGCGACGACCTTGGCCAGCGACGCGCCCCCCGACGCCTCGGCGGCGGCGATGACGGCGCCTTCGACCAGCGGCGCGTTGCAGATGGAGACGAGGGCCGAGCGGGGAAGGCCCAGCATTTCGATCGCCATCTCGCTGTTGGTTTCGGCGCCGCCGAGATCGACGAAGACGGCGACGCCGGCATCGGACCAAGCGGCTTCGATTGCCCTCAGGATGCCGCCGGCATCGGTGCCGAGTTCACCATGGACATTGCCGCCCGACCAGGCGAGCGGCACGCTGTCGCCCACCATTTGCCGCACCATATCGGCGATCCCCTGTGCCACCAGCGGCGAGTGGGAGACGATCACAATGCCCACATTTGCGGTCTTTCCATTCATTGCGGACGATGCTCCCCGAGATAGCGGCAGATCGCCGTGGTCAGCAGCGCGCAGCTCGACGCGCCGGGATCGACATGACCGATCGAGCGGTCGCCGAGATAGGCGGCGCGCCCGCGCATCGCCTTCATGTCAGCGGTGCGGTTGGCGGAACGCTCGGCCCTGCGGGCGATTGCGCCGAGCGGCGAGCGGCTGGCGAGTGCCGCATGCACGGGATAGAGCACGTCGAGCAGGGTTTTGTCGCCGGCATGCGACCGACCGCGTCTTGCGACGGCATCGATCGCCTGTTTCAGCACCTGCGAGAAATCGGCCTTCTCGTCGTTTTTGCGAAGCTCGCGGCCGATCTCCATCAGCAGCGTGCCGTAGAGCGGCCCGGCCGCACCGCCGACATTCATTACTAGGGTCAGGCCGATCTTTTCCATGGCGTCGGGCAAGGGCAGGCCGGACAGGGTTTCGCCTTCGGCGCTCACCGCCTCGCAGCCGCGCCGCATATTGGTTCCGTGATCGCCATCGCCGATGGCGCGATCGAGCGCACAGAGGTGATCGCTGTTTGCCGCGATCGTCGCGCGACATACCTCGATCAACCCTGCCACAAGCACCGGTTCCGCCTGCACTGTCATCCTCCCTGTCGCCGCGCCCCCCGCAGGCTCTCAAACTTTACTCCGGTCAGGCGAGGCTTGCCACCACGCCGAACGCGCCGGCAACCGCGACGGCGCCGGGATCTGCAACGCCCGCCAGATCCCTTTCGCCGACATAGGAGGCGCGTCCGGCTCTCGCCTTCATCATCGTCTTCGTCGACTCGGCACCGGCTGCCGCTGCCTTTGCCGCTGCGACGACATCGCCGGATGCAAGCGCCTGCAAGGCAGGTGACAGCGCGTCGACCATCGTCCGGTCGCCGACCGCGGCTCCGCCATAGAACGTCATCCTGTCGAGCCCGGCAAGAAGAGCGGCTGATATATCGGCCTTGTCAGCCATCGCCTTTGCTGCGGCGGTGAAGAAGATCGACAGCAGCACGCCGCTCGATCCGCCCATGCTGGTGCCGAGGATATCGCCGAGCGAGGCAAGCGTTGCCGCCGGCCGGTCGAGCGGCAGCGTGTCGAGGCGGGCCAGCACGCTGCGGGCGCCCGTCGCCACCGTCGAGCCGGTATCGCCATCGCCGACGCGGCCGTCCAGCCAGTTGAGGTCGCTTTCCTGCAAGATCAAATGCTCGCAGAGCGCCGTGATCAGGCGCCGGTTGCGATCATTTTCTCCGGCCGTGCCGTTGGCGCTGTCCAGTCCGCCTGATGTTCTCGGTGCGGCGATGACCTCGATCTCGTGGCGTTCGACGGCCGGCGTCCAGGCATGCGGCTCGACCGCTGCCGTCAGCGCGGCCTCGCGCACGGCGTCCAGCCGGATCAGCGACAGCGAGAAGCCGTTCATGTTGAGCGCGGTCATCATCGGCGAAGGCCCGATGATCAGCCGGATGCGATCGGCAAGTGCGGAGGACAGAACGGCCTTGGCAATGATGGTCATTTCGAGCGGCGGCACTGCGCCGAGATTGTTGATGAGGAGCGCATAATTTGCCCCTTTGTGCAGCGCAGGCGACAGGCGTGCCACCATGGTGGAGACGATATCGACGACCGGCTGCAGCGTGATGCGTTCGACGCCGGGCTCGCCATGGATGCCGAGGCCGAGTTCGCCTTCGTTTTCGCCCAGGCGATCCTCATGTGCCTGGCCGGGCACGCTGCAGGTGGAGAGCGACATGCCGAGCGAGACGATGTCACCGGCGGCTGCCGCGGCATGGCTTGCCACCGTCTTCAGGTCCTCTCCCTTTTCGGCGTGATAGCCCGATATCTTGTGAACGAACAGCGTGCCGGCGACGCCGCGCGGCTGGTTGATGCCGGGAATGGCGATATCGTCGGCGACGATGACCATCTCGACGTCGAAGCCCTCGGCGCGCGCTTTTTCGGCGGCAAGGCCGAAATTCAGCCGGTCGCCGGTGTAGTTCTTGACGATCAGCAGGGCGCCCTTTTCGCCGGTCACGGCGCGGATCGCCGTCAGCACGGCATCGACGCTCGGCGAGGCGAAGATTTCGCCGGATACGGCAGCCGTCAGCATGCCCTTCCCGACGAAGCCGGCATGGGAGGGCTCATGGCCGGCGCCGCCGCCTGAGATGATCGCCACCTTCGACTTGTCCCAGTCCGCACGCAGGATCACCTTGATGTCGGGAAAGCTGTCGAGGCGGGCAAGACGACCCTTGCTGCTCGTCAGAAGCAGACCGTCCAAGGCTTCGGTGACGATGCTTTCCCTGCGGTTGAAGAAGTGTTTCATCGATTGAGACCCGTCTGTTTGTTTTTCATGCCATCATCAAGTCTGTTTGCCGGTCAGGACAGGCGCTGTCCAGCCGCATCGAAATAAAGCGGATCGCGCAGCGTCAGGCTGATCCGGTCGCCCGGCGCGATCGCCAGATATGGATCTGCAAGTGTGACGAGCTTGTGATTGCCGACTCTGATGTGCAGATGGTTCTGGTCACCGAGATGCTCGATCCAGTCGATCTCGGCATTGGCGTCCTTGCCGACAATGATATCGAGATGCTCCGTGCGGGCGCCCACGGTCTTCGTGCCGGGCGGCGGCCCGCCGCCCGGCAAGAGGTCCGCCGGCAGAAGATTGATGTGCGGCTGGCCGAGACGGGCCGCGACATGCAGGTTGGCTGGATTGCCGTAGATCTCGCGCGGCGTTCCCACCTGCATCAGCCGTCCCTCGGCAACGATGCCGATGCGGTCGGCCATGGTCATGGCTTCAACCTGATCGTGGGTGACATAGAGCAGCGTCGAGCCGAGTTCCTTCTGGATGCGTTTCAGCTCCAGGCGCAGTTCGGCGCGCAGCTTGGCGTCGAGCGAGGAGAGCGGCTCGTCCATCAGGTAGATCGCCGGCTTGCGCACCAACGCCCGGCCGATCGCGACACGCTGCATCTCGCCGCCGGAAAGCCTGGTTGAGCGGTTTTCCAGCTTGTGGTCGATCCGGACCATGCGCGCCACTTCGCGCACGCGCCGGTCGATCTCCTGCGCACTCAGCTTGCGGACCGGCGCCTTCAGCGGGAAGGCGAGGTTTTCGTAAACCGTCATGTGCGGATAGAGCGAATATTGCTGGAACACGAAGGCGACGTCGCGCTCGGCGGGTGCCTCAGTGGCGACATTGCGGCCGCCGATCTCGATGCGGCCGCTATCGGGCTTTTCGAGGCCGGCGATCAACCGCAGCGTCGTGGTCTTGCCAGCGCCTGTCGGACCGAGCAGCACGACGAACTCGCCGTCGCGGATCGAAAGATCGAGGTCGGCCAAAGCCTGGGTGTCGCCAAAGCGCTTGGCGAGGTTCCTGAGGACGACATCAGCCATGCCGGGTCTCCTGATAAAGCGAGGATGGGACCGCGCGGCCCGAGGTGCAGTCGAAGAGCGCGAGTTTCGCCGGGTTGAATTCGAGGCCGACCCTTTCGCCAATCTGGAAGCTGCGATTGGCGGGAACGCGGGCCTTGATCATGCCGCCCGGGGTTTCCACAGCCACGACCTGATTGGTGCCGAGATATTCGCTGCCATAGACGGCGCCGCGTAGCGCCGAGGCGTCGCTGAAGCGGATATGCTCCGGCCGCACGCCGAGCGCCAGCTGGCTTTGGGCCATGTCCTGGTGGATCTCGGGAACGGCGACATCGACGCCGTCGAGCAGGATGGAGCGATCGCCGCTTTTCAGGCCGGAGGTGAAGCGCATGAAGTTCATCGACGGCGAGCCGATGAAATCGGCGACATACATGGTCGCGGGCTTGGCATAAATCTCCTGCTGCGTGCCGAACTGCTCGATGATGCCATGGTTCATGACGGCGATCTTGTCGGCCATCGCCATCGCCTCATGCTGGTCGTGGGTGACGTAGACGGTGGTCGCGTGGATGCGGTTGTGCAATTCGCGCAGCTCGTGAACCATGATCTCGCGGAATTCGGCGTCGAGCGTGCCGAGCGGCTCGTCCATCAGGAAGCATTTCGGGCGCCGGACGATGGCGCGGCCGAGCGCCACGCGCTGCCGGTCGCCGCCGGCAAGACCGGAGACCGAGCGGTTGAGAATATGGTCGATCTGCAGCAGACGCGCGGTCTCCTCGACACGCTGACGGATTTCGGGCTTGGGCATGCCCTGCGACAGCAGCGGGAAGCCGATATTCTTGCGCACGTTCATATGCGGGTAGAGCGCGAAGAGCTGAAAGACGAAGGCGATGTCGCGGGCGCTGGCGCGGTTGAAGGTGACGTCCTCGCCGTCGAGATAGATCTTGCCGCTCGACGGCAGCTCGAGGCCGGCGATCATGCGAAGCGTCGTCGTCTTGCCGCAGCCGGAGGGGCCCAGAAGCGCCAGGAACTCGCCGTCATGGACGGTGAAGCTCGAATCCTGAACGGCGACGAAGCTGCCGAATTCCTTGCGGAGATTTTCGATCCGGATGTCCGCCATGGTTCACTCCGGGAATTTCGAGACGATGATGAACATGACGGTGCCTGCGAGCAGTGTCACCAGCGAATAGGTGTAGAGCACCAGCAGGAAGGGCTGGAACAGCATCAGGAAGCCGAGTCCGATCAGCACGGTGGCAATGGTCTCCATCGGGCCGCGTCGCAGAAAGAACGGCCGTTTCGGGCGAGCAGGAGTGCGTGTTTCGATCAGGTGGGTCATTTGCGGACGGCTCCGAAGGTGATGCCGCGCAGCAGCTGCTTGCGCAATAGAATGGTGAAGACCAGGATCGGGATCAGGAAAATTGTCGTGCCGGCGGCGACGGCCGGCCAGTCCTGCCCGCCTTCGCCGATGATCGTCGGGATGAAGGGCGGCGCGGTCTGGGCCTCGCCCGAGGTCAGAAGCGCGGCGAAGGCATATTCGTTCCAGGCGAAGATCAGGCAGAAGATCGCGGTGGCGGCGATGCCTGTGGTTGCCTGCGGCAGCACGACCTTGCGGAAGGCCTGCAGCCTCGTATAGCCGTCGATCATTGCCGCTTCCTCGTATTCGCGCGGGATTTCGTCGATGAAGCCCTTGAGCAGCCAGACGGCGAGCGAGACATTGACGGCGGTGTAAAGCAGGATCATGCCAAAGGCCGTGTCCGACAGGCCGAGTTCGCGATACATCAGATAGATCGGGATGGCGACGGCGATCGGCGGCATCATGCGCGTCGACAGGATGAAGAACATCAGGTCGTCGGCGAGCGGTATCTTGAAGCGGGAAAAACCATAGGCGGCGAGGGTGCCGAGGAAGACCGCGAGGAAGGTGGAGCCGAAGGCGATCACCAGCGAATTGACGAAGCGCGGCAGGAAGTTCGATGGGCCGGCGATCACCATGTTGCGCTTGCGCGTCACCTCATCGCAGGTGCCGACCGGCGCCGGCAGCGAGGCGATATAATCAGGCGTCTGGCGCGTGCGCGTGGTGAACAGGTTGCAATAACCTTCCAGCGACGGCGTGAAGACGATCTTCGGGGGATAGCTGATCGAATCCGGCGGCGACTTGATGCTGGTCAGGAAGATCCAGACGAGCGGGATGAGGGTGATCAGCGCATAGAGGACGACGATGGTGCCGGCGATGCGCTTGCTGGACAGGCTCGGTTCGACGACCGAATGGGCTGAGTTGGCGGCGCTCATCGTTGCTTCACCTTGTTCAATGCCTTGACGTAGATGTTGGCGAGGCCGAACACCGCGACGAAGAGGATGATGGCGAAGGCCGAGGCCCGGCCGGTCGCCCAGCTTTCGAAGGCGGCGCGTTTCAGCGTGATCGAGGCGACCTCGGTAATCGAGCCCGGCCCGCCGCCGGTGAGCAGCGTCACCATGTCGAACATCTTGAAATTCTCGATGCCGCGGAAAAGCACGGCAAGCATGATGAAAGGCAGGGCCATCGGCACGGTGATCGACCAGAACTGCCGCCAGGGCGAGGCACGGTCGACCTCGGCCGCCTCATAGATATAATCGGGGATCGAGCGCAGGCCAGCGAGGCAGATCAGCATCACATAAGGCGTCCACATCCAGGTATCGACGATGATGATCGCCCAGGGCGCCAGCGTAACGTTGCCGAGCATCTGGATATCCGATGTCGGAATGCCTGTGACCAGCGACACGGCATAGGCGAAGAGGCCGATCTGCGGCTCGTAGAGAAAGCGCCAGAAATTGCCGACGACGGCGGGCGACAGCATCATCGGGATCAGAATGATCGTCGTCCAGAAGGCGTGGCCGCGAAACTTGCGGTCGATCAGATAGGCGAGCTTAAAGCCGATCACCGTCTGCAGTACAATCGTCCAGAAGACGAAATGCGCGGTGGTCTGCATCGCCTGCCAGATATCGGGATCGTTGAGAACGCGCTGGTAGTTTCCGAAGCCGACGCCTACGACCGGCGCATTCGGCCGATTGGCGCGGTAATTAGTGAAGGAGAGATAGACCGCCCAAAGCAGCGGAAAGATGTTGATCGCGAGCAGCAGGGTGATGGCAGGGGCAATGAATAGCCAGGCGATCGCCCTGTCGGAAAGGCCGCGGACGCGCCGGGCGACCGAGGAAGGCGTTGCCCTCGCGGTTGCATCGGCCGCCTTCTCGACGATGGAGGAATGGGAAATGGTCAAGTCTTCACCTGGTCTTTTTGGGGTACGGGTCTTTTGGGGTATGAGAGATCTGGCGGCCCGGCTCGTCTGCCGATCCGGGCCGCCATCCTGTCGAGGATGGCGCGCATCAGGGATGCCACGCGTCAGATCTTGCCGTCGTCCTTGAAGACGTCGCTCCAGTCTTTCACCAGACCGTCGAGCGCTTCCTTGGCGGTGCCGTTGCCGGCGACCACGTAGTTGTGAACGCGCTTCTGCATGGCCTGCAGCAGCGAGGCGTAGCTCGGCTCTGCCCAGAAGTCCTTGACGATCGCCATCGAGTCCAGGAAGGCCTGGGCATAGGGCTGGCTCTTGGCAAAGCCTGGCGCGTTGACGACGGAATTCAAGCAGGAAAAGCCGCCGAGTTCCCACCATTTGGCCTGCACGTCCGGCTGTGCGAACCACTTGATGTATTGCAGGGCGGCATCGCGCTTGTCGGAGTACGAGACCACCGAGATGCCTTGGCCGCCAAGCTGGGCGAAGTGGGCCTTTTCAGCCGGATTGGGGAAGAAGCCGATCTTCTTGCCGCCGACCTTCTCGTCCTTGTAGAGGCCGGGCCAGGTGAAGGCGAAGTTCATCTGCATGGCGACCTGGCCGGATTTGAAGGCGTCTGCGGATTCGACCATGTAGACGTTGGAGCTGCCGGGCGGGGTGCAGCAATCATAGAGCGACTTGTAGAATTCGAGGCCCTTCACAGCATCGGCCGAGTTGACGAAACCTTCCATGTCATAGGGCTTCTTCGGGTTCTCGTACTGGAAGCCCCAATCGTAGAGCACGTTGGTCACGCCCATGGTGATGCCTTCGGAGCCGCGCTCGGTATAGATCGAGGCGCCGTAGACGGTCTTGCCGTCGATCTGACGCTTCTGGAAGAATTCGGCGATCTGCTTCAGCTCGTCGTAGGTCTTCGGCGCTGCGAGATCGTGGCCGTATTTCTCCTTGAATTCTTTCTGCAGTTCCGGCTTCTCGAACCAGTCCTTGCGGTAGGTCCAGCCGACGACGTCGCCCATGGCGGGCAGCGCCCAGTAGTTCGGGGTGTTTTTCGGCCATTCCGAGTAGCCGACGACCGTCGCCGGCACGAAGTCATCCATCTTGATGCCTTCCTTGTCGAAGAAGTCGTTGAGCTTGACGTAGTGGCCATTCTCGGCCGAGCCGCCGATCCACTGGCTGTCGCCGATGATGAGATCGCAGAGCTTGCCGTGGGAATTTAGCTCGTTGAGGAAGCGATCGGCATAATTCGTCCAGGGAACGAATTCGAACTTCATCTGCGTGCCGGTCTTGGCGGTGAAATCCTTCGACAGCTCGACGAGCGCATTGGCGGGGTCCCATGCGGCCCAGCACAGCGTCAGTTCATCGGCTTTGGCGAGATTGGGCAATGCCGACGACATGACGAATGCCGTGGCCAGCCCGAAAAGGGCTTTCGATGTTTTCTGCATAAGTTCCTCCCAGAACCAAGGGCCGGCTCCCCGCCGGCGTAGCATGTTCACCCACTTCAGAGAATGCTCACATGAACTCCTCAATCATCATGTTTAGCAATATGTTTAGTGATACCAATTTTTATAAACATTGCAAGCGCCATTCGTTGCTGCAATGCGACAGGTGTAGCGCCACATGGGCAGATAGTTTTGGGGCCGATCTTTTTTCGGCAGATCGCGAAAAAATCTTTGGCGAGCGTACAGATGCAGCGACATCTGGCCTCGCTGCGACATCGATCGCACGATATGGACTGCACGCCGCTCCTGCTTTTCCCCGGAGCGGTTCAAGCTTGGCCTCGCTTCGGTGGGGCCTTTTTCTTGAATCCTTTCTTGGGTCGATAGCGGTCAGCTATCCAGCCGCATCGGGAATATTCCTGCGTAGTGCGAGATTTAGCCTTTCCGGCCGGATGCAACGGGCGTATTCAGCCAGTGCGCGGCTTACCAAGTCCGCGCTCGCCCGCGCGGCAGATCTCCGATCGGCTTCCTTCCCGTTTCCCTGCCGCGTCATCCGGAATTTTAATTGGCAGATCGATGACCACGGCAGAGACGAGCGAGAATGTGCAAGAGGCCGAAGGCGGCCGCCAGGCGAAGATCGTGGCACTGGTCGTTGCCGTTTCCTTCTTCATGCAGATCCTCGACGGCACGATCGTCACCACCTCGCTGCCGCAGATGGCGGCAAGCTTTAACGTGCAGCCGGTGTCGATGAGCATCGGCATCACCGTCTACATGCTGACGATGGCCGCCTTCATTCCACTGTCCGGCTGGCTCGGCGATCGGTTCGGCGCGCGCCGCATCTTTCTGATGTCGATCGCCGTCTTCACCGGCGCCTCGCTGTTTTGCGGGCTGTCCGGCAGCCTTGCGGAATTCGTGCTGTGGCGCGCCATCCAGGGCGCGGGCAGTGCACTGATGACGCCGGTCGGGCGCATCATCGTGCTCAAGAACGCCCGCAAGTCGGAACTCGTCCAGGCGATCGCGCTGATCACCTGGCCGGCACTGACGGCGCCGGTGCTCGGCCCGGTGCTCGGCGGCTTCGTCACCACCTATGCCAGCTGGCACTGGAACTTCCTGATCAACATCCCGATCGGCATTGTCGGCATGGCGCTGGTGCTGCGCTTCGTGCCGGAGCAGCGCGAGACCAATCCCGGCCGGCTGGATCTCGTGGGCTTTATGCTGAGCGCTGCGGGGCTGACCTTCCTGCTCGCCGCCCTCGAACTCTCGGTCAAATGGGACGGCGGGCTTTTGCCCGTGATATCAATGCTGGCGGCGGGCATCGTGCTGTCGGTCATGGCGACGCGGCATTTCCTCGCCGTCGACAATCCGCTGCTCGACCTTTCGGCCTTCCGCATCCAGACCTTCTCGATGTCGACATTGTCGGCGGGCACGGCCTGCCGGATGGCGATCAATGCGACGCCGTTTTTGCTGCCTCTGCTCTTCCAACTCGGCTTCGGCCTGAGCTCGATTGCCGCCGGCACCTATCTGCTCGTCTATTTCCTCGGCAATTTCAGCATGAAGGCGGTGACGACGCCGCTGCTGCGCTTCTTCGGCTTTCGTACCGTGCTTGGGGTTAACGGGCTGATCGCCGCGCTTTCGATCGTCTCCTGCGGTTTCCTGTCGCCGACGACGCCGCCGTTTTTCATCCATGCGCTGCTTTTTCTCGCCGGTCTCTCACGGTCGATGGAATTCACCGCGCTGAACACACTCGCCTTCGCCGATATCGGCCCCGCGCAGCGAAGCTCGGCCTCGACGCTGTCGAGCATGCTGCAGCAGGTATCGATGCTGCTCGGCGTGGCAGTGGCGGCGGCCGTGCTCAACATCGCCTCTGCTCTCAGGGGCGCCGGCAATCCCGTCCTTGCCGATTTCCGCTGGGCTTTCATCGTAGTCGGCGTGATCGGCGTCGTCTCATCGCTGCGCTTCCTGCAATTGCCGGCGGAGGCTGGAGCCGAAGTATCGGGTCATCGGAAATTCCAGAAAAATTAGCTTATCCACGGAACCAAACGGGTCGCTTGGCGTTGATGCATCTCATTTCAGGTTTTCGTTTTCCCATCTCCTTCAACGGCTTCCATAGGGATGCTCGCCAGCTAGGGTCATGTTCTGAAAATGCCGGATTCCCGACATCCTCCTTCCGCGCCGCCTGCGACAAGAGCGAGGGACAACCGCTGTTTACCCCAGGCGGCCAATGCAATACGACATTGCTATGCGGACGACTCGGACGCTTGCGGGCGGTCGTCGCTGCGAGAGAACGCCGGGAGACGGAATGAACAATTCTAGCGGCGATGCGGATGCCCTGATCCACATCCTCTATATCGACGACGACGAGGGGCTTGCTCTACTGATGCAGAAAAACCTCCGTCGGCGCGGCTTTTCGGTCGAGTGGGCCGAGAGCGGCGCTGCAGGCCTTGCGAGACTGGGCGAAGGCGGTATCGACGCCGTCGTGCTTGATCATGTCCTGGCTGGCGAGACCGGCCTCGATATTTTGCCCAGCATCGCGGCGATGCCGGATCACCCGCCGGTCATCTATGCGACGGGTTCGGACGATATCAGCATCGCGGTCGCGGCGCTGAAGGCCGGCGCCGACGATTACATGCTCAAAGGGATCTCGGCCGACTATTTCGACCTGCTGGCCGCCGCCCTCGAACAGGCGCTGGAGCGGACGCGTTTTCGCCGCGAGACGGCGCAGGCGCAGGAGATGATCCGCCAGCAGCGCGACCTTGCCGAAATGCTGCTCGCCGAAGTCAATCACCGTATCGCCAATAGCCTTGGCCTCGTCGGCGCGCTGATCCGCATGCAATCCTCGATGACCACCGACCAAGTGGCGATCGACGCGCTGCACGAAACGCAGATGCGCATCAACGCCATCGCCAGCGTGCACCGCCGGCTCTATACCAACCGCCAGGTCGGCTCGGTGCAGGTCGACGAATATCTGGACAGCCTGCTCACCGAACTCGAAACCTCGATGCGCGACGACAAGCGGCCGCACCGCATCGTACTTACCGCGCAGCCGGTCAATCTGGCGACCGACAAGGTGATTACGCTCGGGCTGATCGTGAGCGAGCTCGTCACCAATGCCTTCAAATATGCCTATCCGAAGAGCGTGCCGGGCGAGATCCGCGTCATGGTCGACCAGACAGATGGCGCATTACGCGTCATCGTCGAGGATGACGGCGCCGGTTTCGATCCGTCGAGCCCGGCGAAAGGAACGGGCCTCGGCACACGCATTCTGACAGCAATGGCCGCCAGCCTGAAATCGGATTTCGCCTATGACCCCGGCCACGACGGAACCAAGGCGACGCTGGTGTTTTCGTTGGATGAGGGGAAGTAGGGGATTTTCCCCGTCCGGGCGCTGAGTTTGCAGCCCCCTCATCCGCCTGCCGGCACCTTCTCCCCGCTGGGTAGAAGGGGGAACGAGGCGCTGCCGCAAGTCTCTTCTCCCCTCGGGGAGAAGGTGGCGGCAGCCGGATGAGGGGGCCTCACGCCACGCCGTTTACCCTATATTTACAACAGTTTGCAGACGCCGCATTAACAAGCTTTACGCTAGGGGAGAGAAAGCATGACGACTATCCGTACGCCACGCGAAGTCTATGATTTCTGGTTCGTCAGATGCGGCCGGGAGCTGTGGTTCCGCGCGACGCCGGACCTCGACGCGGAGATCAGCACGGTCTTTCGCGATACCCATCTGGCCCTTGCAGCGGATGTTGGCGCCGAATGGCGGGCGGATGCGGAGAGCCGGCTGGCGGCTGTGATCGTGCTCGACCAGTTTCCCCGCAATATCTATCGCGGCACGGCGCTTGCCGTTGCGACCGACGGGTTGGCGCTTCGCGAAGCCAAACTCGCACTGGCATCCGGCGCCGATCTGTTGGTAGAAGCCGCGTGCCGCACCTTTTTCTACATGCCCTTCGAACATGCCGAAGACCTTGGCGAACAGGAGCGATCGGTAGCGTTGTTCGCCGCGCTTGGCGATGAAGAATATCTCGATTATGCGATCCGCCACCGCGACGTGATCGCTGCCTTTGGCCGCTTTCCGCACCGCAATGCCATGCTCGGGCGGGAGTCGACGGCGAGGGAACGCGACTATCTCTCCAAGCCCGGCGCCGGTTTCTAAGTCTTTCCAGGGAGCTTCCGCCTTTCTGTCGCCTTTCTTTACTAAGACAAGCTGGCATTCTATTCCGATGACAACCTTTCCCGGAGGCGCTTTTGCGGCTGAGACCGATCCTGCTTCGCACCATTCTTCTGCTGATGCTGGCGGTTGCCGGCGCGCATTTCAACGGTGCTGCGGCTTTCGCGCAGGAGCCGCAGGCACCGGCGTCCGCGCAGGCGCCGCTTGCCGATAGCCCGCTCGACCAGGCGACAAAGGAGATCGACAAGGCGAAGGTCCAACTGACGGCGCTTCAGGACGGCGTCAAGCAGAATGCCGACAATGACGACGCCCTCGTCGGGCTTGCGACCAAGGCCGATGAACTCAGCCGCGCCGTTATCACCATATCGGTCAATCTCAGGCCGCGTTTCGACCAGATCAAGAACCGGCTTGCCGAGATCGGCGATCCGCCGAAGGACGGGCAGCCGCCTGAAGCCGAGATCGTCACCCAGGAGCGCAACGCGCTCGCCGCCGAACGCGCGCAGATCAACGCGCTGACGGGCGATGCCGAAAACCTGTCGATCACGGTGACGAAGCTCGTCAACGAGATCACCGAGATGCGGCGGCGGCTGTTTGCCGATACGCTGCTCAGGCGGACCGAGATTTCGGTCTCGGTGCTCGACGATGCCGCCAGCGCCTTCGTGCACGAGGCCAGAGAATTCTCGCAGGCCCTGTCCAGTTGGGCCACCTTCGTCTGGAAATTCAAGCGTTTCCCGATGTTTGCCGCGATCTTCCTGTCGCTTGCCGCGGCCCTGATCCTTCTCTCCGGCAGCTACCGGCTATTCGGCTCCTACCTGCAGCGCGACGAGGCTGTCGAGAACCCCTCCTATATCGGCCGGCTGTCGATCGCCTTCTGGTCGACGTTGATCCGCACGCTGGCGCTCTCGGTGCTGCTCGTCACCTCGTTCTTCTTCCTCAACGGTTTCAATGTGCTCAGGCCCGACATCGCACCTGTCATCGGCGCGCTGTTCGGGGCGATCGGGCTCGTCTATTTCGTCGGCCGCTTCGTCAATGCCATTTTCGCACCGCACGAACCGCGCTGGCGCCTCGTTCGGCTTTCCAATCTCGGCGCGCGCTCGATCGGCTACTGCTTGCTGGCAATGGCGATCGTCAACGCGCTCGATTATCTGTTCGGCACGATCGGCGAGGCGATGGGCTCGCCGCTGGTGCTGACCGTGGTCAGAAGCCTGATCGCCGCGCTGATCATCGGCCTGATCCTGATCGCGGTCTCGTTCGGAAAACCGATGCTGGCGAAGAACGGCGATCCCGATGCGCCGGGAAGGCATTGGCCGCGCGGCATGGCGATCATCCTGCGGATCGTCGGCACCGGCCTCATCCTCACCGCGCTCACCGGTTATGTCGGGCTCGCGCGCTTCGTCGCCACGCAGCTCATCATTACCGGCGCGGTGGTTGTCACCATGTATGTCGGCCTGCTTTCCGGCAAGGCGATCTCCAGGCAGGAAAGCTTCGGCGACACCTTCTTCGCAAGCTTCCTGACGCGCCGTTTCAAGCTCGGGCCGGTGGCGATCGACCAGGCCGGCCTGCTTGTCGGTCTTGCCATCTATGCGGTGGCGCTTCTCGTCGGCATCCCGCTGATCCTGCTGATGTGGGGCTTCCATGTGCAGGACCTGCAGATTCTTGCCTACAGGTTGTTCACCGAGGTCAGGCTCGGCGGCATCAGCATCTCGCTGCTCGGCATCTGCACGGGAATCCTCTTGTTTGCCGGTGTCTATCTGCTGACGCGCTGGCTGCAGCGCTGGCTCGACGGCAATGTGATGGCCAGAAGCCATGTCGATCTCGGCGTGCGCAATTCGGTAAAGACGGGCATCGGCTATCTCGGCGTCGGCATCGCGGCGATCATCGGCGTTTCGGCGGCCGGCATCGATCTGTCGAGCTTCGCGCTCGTCGCCTCCGCACTTTCGGTCGGTATCGGGTTCGGCCTGCAGAACATCGTCTCCAACTTCGTCTCCGGCCTGATCCTGCTCGTCGAACGGCCATTCAAGGTCGGCGACCATGTCGTTTCCGGCACGGCTGAAGGCATCGTCAAACGCATTTCGGTGCGCGCCACGGAGATTGAGACCTTCCGCAAGCAGTCGATCATCGTGCCGAATTCGGAGCTGATCAACGGCTTGGTCGGTAACTGGACGCACCGCAACAAGATCGGCCGCTCGGAAATTCCCGTTTCCGTCAGCTACGACGCGGATCCGCAGAAGGTGATGGATATCTTGCTGGAACTGACCGCCAAGATACCGCTCGTCATGCGCAATCCCGAGCCGCATGTCGAATTCCTGCGCTTTGGCCCCTATTCGCTGGATTTCGAACTGCGCTTCTTCCTCGCCGACATGGGCGACGGCATGACGGTGCGCAACAATCTGAGGATCGAGGTCCTCCAGCGCTTCAGGGCCGAGGGCATCGAGATCCCGCTGCCGCGGAGCGATCTCACTATCCATCGGGACGCTCCTCCCGTCCTTCCCGTTGCAGGCAGGGATCAACCCAACGAGCAGGAAAAATCGGGGGATGTGCTCATGGAGGAGGAAGAGCGGCCGGTGCGGCAATTGCGCAGCAAGACGGCGGACGGCAATCTGAAAGGCTGAACGGGTCATTCAGCCATCATTCACAGCTATCTGTGCATGATCTCCACTATCGGGATCGCTGCCGGGGGCAGCACCGATCGTTCGAGGGGAGGGCGCGCCAGCGCCACCGCACATGATGGCAAGATTTGCCGCCGTTCTGCTTGTCCCGCTGCTTGCCGCACCCGCGGCTGAAGCGGCGTCCATCACCAACACCGATCCAGCCGCCGTCGTGCTCGTCATCACCGAGAGCGGCCAGCGCGTCGAGGTCGTGGTCGATGCCGGCGCTTCGGAAAACCTCTGTGCTTCCGGCTGTTTCATGACGACGCCCGACGGCGACCGTATTGGGCTCGACGGCGGCGAGACGATCGACATCGTCAAGGGCTCGGCCGTCGTCAAGTAGCGCCTGTCCCGATTAATGCGCTCAAGCTTCTCCGGGATTGGGAACAGTTTCCGGCCGGGCAACAACCGGGCGCGTCAGCCGCATGATGGCGAAGAATGCGGCAAGGGCGATGGTGCCGAGCAATGCAGCGATCGACAGCGACCACGATGCGCCGAGATTGCCCATCAGGAAGGCGAGCGCGAACGGCGCCATCGAGGAGACGACGAGACGCACCGACATGATTTGTCCTTGCCGCCGGCCGTAGCCATCGCTTCCGAAGAGCGCGAGCGGCAAGGTTCCGTAGACAATGCTGTTAAGCCCCGAGCCAAGGCCGAAGACGACGGCGAAGGCCAGCGCACCGGGCACCGAGGGTGCGGTGGCGATCAGGATGGCAAGGGCTGTCGGCAGCAGGATGGCGCAGATGATCGCGAGCATCACTTGCGACAAGCTCTCGCCAAAGACCATGTTGATGAGGCGGCTCAGCACCTGTGACGGGCCGAAGAGCGTTCCGACCACCACTGCCATGGCGCCGAGGCCGAGGGCCGACATCACAGGCACCATGTGAACCAGAAGTGCCGAGTTCACGACGCTTTCCAAAGCAAAGCCCGTCACCATCAGGATAAAGGCCGGCCTGCGCACCGACGGCGGAAGGCTCGGCTCGACGCGTTTTGCAGCCTCCTCTCCGGTCCGTCTCCTGGTTTGCCTGACGCCACGGGAGAGCCAGGCATGAATGGGAAGGCAGGCAACGAGATTGAGCGCGGCGAAGATCAGATAGACGTTCTGCCATGAGAGATGCGCATGTAGCGCCGTGGTGATCGGCCAGAATATGGTTGAGGCAAAGCCGGCGATCAGGGTCAGATACGTGATGCTGCGCTGGGCGACCTGCGGCCTGATCTGCACCAGCAGGGCGAAGGCTGCGCCATATTGCACCAGGTTCGAGGCGATCTCGATGCCGATCAATGCCACGACGAAAGCGATTTTTCCCGGCGCGAAGGCGCAGGCGACGAGGGCGGCGGCGGCAATCGCCGAGCCCGACGTCATGATCCTGCCTGCGCCGAAGCGATCGATCCACGTGCCCATGAGAGGTGCGGCCAGACCGCCGATCAGAAGGGCCACAGAGAGCACGCCGAAGATCCATTCCGATGACCAGCCCAGATCACGGGCCATGTCGGGGGCGAGGATGCTGAAGCTGTAATAGAGCGATCCATATCCGATGATCTGCGTCAGCCCGAGCGCGGCGATGGCCGCTACCGGCAGTCGTTCGGTGCTGACGATTGTCATAGGGATCTGAGGCTCACGCGCTGTTCGAGCTTTTCGACTTCTTCCTTCCGCTCGCTGTAGCGGTCGGTCAGATAGTTCGAGGCATCGCGGGTCAGCAGCGTGAATTTCACCAGTTCCTCGCAGACGTCGACGACGCGATCGTAATAGGACGAGGGTTTCATACGGCCGTCAGAGTCGAATTCTTGGAAAGCTCTGGCTACCGAGGACTGATTGGGAATTGCGATCATCCGCATCCATCGGCCAAGGATGCGGAGCTGGCTTACCGCATTGAAGGACTGGGAGCCGCCGGAGACCTGCATCACCGCCAGCGTCTTGCCTTGCGTCGGCCTGATCGAACCGACCGACAGTGGAATCCAGTCGATCTGCGCTTTCATGATGCCGGTCATCGCGCCATGACGTTCGGGGCTGACCCACACCTGGCCTTCAGACCATGCCGACCATTCGCGCAGTTCCTGAACTTTTGGGTGGCTCGCCGGCGCCGCATCAGGCAGCGGCAGATCTTCCGGGTTGAAGATGCGCACTTCGCAGCCGAAATATTCGAGCAGCCGCGCGGCCTCCTGTGCGAGGAAGCGGCTGTAGGACACCGCTCGCAGCGAGCCATAGAGGATCAGGATGCGCGGCTTGTGCGTCGAGAACGCCGGCCTGAGCGCGTCCACATCCGGTTGACGCAGATGCATTGGCGATATGGCAGGCAGATCAGACAATGCGCTTGCCTCCGACATCGAGCACTTTCTCGCCGTCTTCCTTGGTGAAGGCGCCCTGATGCGTTTCTGGCAGGATTTCGAGGACAAGTTCCGACGGCCGCGACAGACGCGTGCCGAGCGGCGTCATGACGAAGGGCCGGTTGATCAGGATCGGGTCTTTCAGCATCGCGTCGAGCAGTTGCTCGTCGGTAAGATCAGGGTTGTCGAGGCCGAGCTCCGCATAGGGCGTGCCCTTTTCGCGGATCGCCTCGCGAACGCTCAAACCTGCATCCGCAATCACCTTGATTAGCTGCTCCCGCGACGGCGGGTTTTTCAGATATTCGATAACGTTGGGCTCAATGCCGGCGTTCTGGATCATCGCAAGCGTGTTGCGCGAGGTGCCGCATTCGGGGTTGTGATAGATCGTAACATCTATGGTCATGAGGCGGATTCCGTCTTGGTGAGGGTTTCAGGACCGCGGGCCTCCATCAGCAGCCATCCCGCAAGCATCAGCGCCAGCAAGGCGCCGAGGACTTCAGCGGCGATAAAGCCCGGTAGATCGATCGGGCGGATGCCGGAAAAAGTGTGCGTCAGCGATCGAGCAATCGCGACGGCGGGATTGGCAAAGGACGTCGAGGCTGTGAACCAATAGGCGGCGGTGATATAAAGGCCGACCAGCCATGCCACGGCGTCGGCGCGAAAGCGCACACCGGCTAAGATGACGAAGACCAGGCCGAAGGTTGCCGTCGCTTCAGAGAGCCATTGCGCGCCGCCGGTGCGCAGGGTTTCCGAGGCCTGCAGCACGGGAAGGGCAAACATCGCATGAGCGAGCATGGTTCCGGCAATGCCGCCGACGATCTGCGCGGTGATATAGGCGGGAACGGAGGAGGCAGGCAGTTCGCGCCGGAGCGCAAACACCAGCGACACGACCGGATTGAAATGAGCCCCGGAAATCGGGCCCAAGATCGTGATCAGGACGACGAGGATTGCCCCCGTTGCCAGCGTATTGCCGAGCAGCGCAAGCGCCGTATCGTCCGTCAGGCTGTCCGCCATGATGCCCGAGCCGACGACGGTTGCTACGAGCAGCAGCGTGCCGATCGCTTCGGCGACCAGTCGTCGAGACGGGGGGAACACCGGCGCGCTCATGCCAGCAGGCTCCGGACCATCAGGGCGGCCGATGCCGGGCACAGGCTTGTGGCCTGCCGCGTCGTCAGGATCTCGGCCGGCGCTTCATCGAGGCCGATCGGACGAAAGCCGAGCGATTGAAAGAAGGGGGCGGCTGTTTCTGTCAACAGATAGGCGGCGGTTGCGCCTTTCCTTTGGGCCTGATCGAGCAGGCCAAGGGTGATCGCATGGCCGAAGCCAAAGCCTTGCTGATCGGACAGCACGACAATGGAACGCAGGAGCACAGTCTCGCCATAGAGTTCCAGCCCGCCGAAGCCGACCGTCTCGCCGCCACGCGAAAACCGATAGAAGCTTCGGCCGGCGTCTATGAGGTCATCGACCGGAAGCCCGGCGCCTGCGAGCGCGCCGCGAAGTCTGTCGTCGTGCCCTTCCAAGGAGTGCTGGTTCAAATCGAAACTCATCAGCTCGCCTTGGGCTGTTTAGTGCTGGCGCCTTCCATCGTGCCGATCTGGCGCAGGTGCGATTCCAGGGCGAGCTTGTCGATCGAGGAAAGAGGCAGGCTCAAAAAGGCGCTGATCCGGCTCTTGAGGAATCGGGCGGCCTGTGCGAAAGCGCGGCCCTTGTCGACTTCGCTGCCGTCGACGGCAGCGGGATCCTCCACGCCCCAATGAGCGGTCATCGGGTGACCGATCCAGACCGGGCAGGCCTCGCCGGCGGCGCTGTCGCAGACAGTAAAGATGAAATCCATCTCTGGAGCGCCCGGCTCGGCGAACTCGTTCCAACTCTTCGAGCGGAAGCCGGTTGTTGGATAGCCCTGCGCCGCAAGCTCCTTCAGCGCATAGGGATTGACCTCACCCTTCGGCTGGCTACCGGCCGAATAAGCCTTGAATCGACCCCTGGCTTCGGTCTCCAGAATGGATTCCGCCAGGATCGAGCGGGCAGAATTGCCCGTGCAGAGAAACAGCACATTATAAACACGGTCAGTGGTCATTGCAGTTTCTCCTCCATTTTAGGAGTGCAGCAGGCCGCGACCTCCGCGGCGGGTGCGCAGATTTCCGGGTGCCCGGAACAGCAATCTTCCATCAGAAAGCGAACCAAGCCACCAAGTGCCTCGTAGTTTGCGGTGTAAATGATCGACCGGGATTCACGCTGTTGCGCGATCAACCCCGACCGCTCCAGCTCTTTCAGATGGAAGGAGATATTAGAGGGAGAGACCTCCGCCTTCTCAGCGATCGCGCCTGCCGCCATGCCGTCGGGACCCGAAACCACGAGCATGCGGACGATATGAAGGCGGGTTTCCTGCGAGAGCGCGCCGAATGCGATGAGGGCTTGACGTTGATCCATATTTCAATAATCCTTGAACCATTGAAGCGAGGATTAGCGCAAATGAACGTCATCGACAACAGCAAAATTCAAGAGAACGACATCGATCTCGGCCTGCTGCTCAATGTGCTTACCGGAGCCAAGGGTTCTCCGCTGATTTTCTATTATGGCGGCAAGGCGGTGAAGCCTGGCTATCATGTCACCGAGGTCAAGGCCGGCCAATTCTCAGGCCTGGATTGCGGCGCCAATCCAGAAGCGTGGGCGGAAATCTTCATCCAGCTCTGGGATATCGAGGAAGGCGACCGCACGCATATGCCGGCCGGCAAGTTCCATGCAATCATCCGCAAGGTTTCCGATCACGTGCAACTGGATGGTTCGGCGAAGCTGACCTTCGAAGTCAGCGACGGCGTGCGGCCAATGCAGCTTTATTGCGCGGCGATGCCGGTTCTTCGCGCCGGCGCTGTCCATGTTTCGCTTTCGCCGCGGCCGGCAAGCTGCAAGCCGCGCGATCGCTGGCTGGCAGAGGAAAACAGCAAGGCAGCGGCCTGCTGTGGGCCGCAATCGGCAGCGAGCGGCTGCTGCGCGTAAGGACACATAAGATCGCGCGGCAGGGCAGGGTGGCAGCAAGATCGGATTTGACTGACCACCAGTCAGTCATGGGTGCATTTCCTGCGCGTGCTGGGTCTGCCATCAGGCATTGATTGAGGGCTGGGCATCCCACCATCTGAGCACCCGCATCGCCCGGAGCGTCACCCACCGCGAGGGCTTGCCTTGCCCGTCATCGACCTCGAACCACACCCGACCTGCAGGGCTGTCGTCGAGCGGCCAGGTGCCGTCCTGCAAGCGTCTGGAACGAAGGTGGTCAATTGCCTCGCCGAGGCGCGGATCGGGGTGGGTACCGGTCAGGATTGCGCTGGAGCGGAAATAATCGAGCGCGCGCAAAATGTCATAGCGCCAGCGGTTCGGATGCAGGAGGCGCAGGAAGCGTTCGTCGGCCGGCTCGCCGGTGCCGAGGCGGCGGAAGAGGTTGCGGGCCAGCAGAAACTCCTCGCCCGTCCTGCGCGCCTCTCGAGACCGATGCGTGCCACCGGTCGCTCTCTCGTATTCCAGCAAGCCTTCCAGCACATTGATGGTGCTGGCGAAAGACGAGCGGACAGAGCCATTGATCCGCTCGCAGTTCCAGCCGCCGTCGTCGAGACGCTCGCCGGCCAGCCTGTCGACGATGGGCGAGACGTCGATCCCGAAATAGGCGCCGTCGGCGACGGTGCGGCCGTTGATGCACTCTTCGACTTCGCCTTCCCAATAGGGTTGGCCGCCTTCTTCCCAACGGGCGTTGGCGCTGATCAATTTGACAGTGCGCCTGGCGCAGCCGCAGGCGGGATCGAGACCGAACTCCCGCAATTGCGACAGCGAGAACGTCGTGGCGGTCCACGGCTGGCCATGCTCCTTCCACTCCCGAGGGTCGAAACCGGCGGGCAGGAAAGCGCCGCCTGCCCACTGCCCGTCCTCGTCCTGGCAGGAGAGCAGCCTGGCCCCCCAGCCCTCGGTCTCGACTTTGGCCCGCTCGGCCATCCACTCCCGCTTCGTGGCGTCGAGCAGGTCGCGCATCACCTGCCAACGGATCGACGGGTCGGAGTCGAGAAGCCATGCGATCACCGGGTCGGATTGGATCATGAGGCGAACCTGTCGGCGGGTCGGGGTGAATGGTTTGTTTATAATCGCTTCTGCCAAGCGGTGCCAGCCGAAGGGGCGCGCGGGAAGTTGTCTAAATCCGACGTGGTCGCGGCGTGACGACGCAAGGAAGTAACGAAGCTGAAGATCAAAATCCTCGCATCGACCTACGATGCGACGTTTGTCGGCGAGAGCCCGTTCGATGCCGAGAATGCGGCACTTCGCGCCCGATTTCTTAATCATATCCGCAAAGAAATCGGAGGCGACCCCATCGGGCCGCCTCTTCATTTATATCCAGGCGCGCCGATTAATAATTATTCAAATCAATTGATGTATCAGCTTGATCCCGGGACAGATTTTACATCAAAGGTTTACTATGGCGTTTCTAGGTATTTCGGGGATGCAATATTCCGGGGAAATGTTTGCCGGTGCGCGTATTCTTGTCGCGGAAGATTCCAACGTATTCACATCGATGATCAGCAAACGCCTCAAGGAGCTGTTCGACATCGATGTCGAGATTTGCCGCAGCTTCGAGGATCTGCAGGTTTCCTACGACAAGTCTTCCGATCCGATCACGCTGGCGATCTCGAACATCAACCTGCCCGGCGCCGAAAACGGCGAAGCGCTCGAATATCTGGTCGATCTCTCAATCCCGACCATAGTCTTCACCGGCACCTTCCATGAAAAGATGCGTGACAAGCTGATGGCCAAGGATATCGTCGACTATATCCTCAAAGACAATATCTTCGCCGTCGACCTGCTGGCGGAATCGATCTGCCGCTTCCTCACCAATCATCGCCACCACGTGCTGATCGTCGACGATAGTGCGACTGCGCGCGCCCTGCTGTCGAGCCGGCTGAAGCGCTACAATTTCCGCGTCAGCGTCGCCGAAAGCGGCGGCAAGGCGCTGGAAATCCTGAAGGGCAATCGCGATATCGGCCTTGTCATCACCGACTACAATATGCCCGACATCGACGGCTTCGAGCTGACGCGGCGCATCCGCGCCAATATCGGCTCGCACGAGCTGCGCATCATCGGCGTTTCCTCCTCTTCGAACCGGCTGCTTTCGGCACGATTCCTGAAGGCCGGCGGCAATGATTTCATGCTGCGTCCCTTCATCGACGAGGAGTTCTACTGCCGCGTCAACCAAAACCTCGATACGCTGCTGCAGATTCAATCGATGCGCAAGGAACGGGCGGTTGCCTGACGGCTCTTCCAGTATCGGTATCGCCAGCGGGCCGGATATCACGCTCCGGGACAGTCGCAGAATTTCTGCAATTACAGGTAATGTCGCCGTTATTTATCCCCTTCACTCGCACACGCCTCTCGGTTATCGTCCCCGCCGGGGAAAGGGCCGAGTCGAGCCCATGGGACGCATCGGGGAGTAGAGGCTGTGGCTTTTCAAGCGGATTTCCAGCGAGATGGCATCGGGCTGCGCTCCGGCGGGCTCAAGATACTTCTGGTTGAAGATTCCCGGATGTTTTCCGCCGTGCTCTGTCACCGGTTCCAGACGGAGCTCGGCCTTGCCGTCAAATCCTGCCCGTCGCTGAAAGCTCTTCGAAAGGAACTTGCCGACGACGGTCACGGCTACACCATGGCCGTCGTTGATCTCAACCTGCCGGATTCGCCCTATGGTGAAGCGCTCGACTGCACGATCGAGCACGATATCCCGGCAATCGTCTTCACTGCGACATTCGATCTCAACACGCGCAACAAGATCATGGAGCGCAATGTCATCGATTACGTGCTGAAGGACAATGAATTCGCGCTCGACAATCTGGTCGCCACCGTCCGGCGGGCGATCTCCAACCGCAAGACGCGGGTGCTCGTCGTCGACGACGTCGTCTCGGCGCGCCAGGTGCTCGTCGACCTGCTGAAGGCACAGCAATATCTCGTCGTCGAGGCAAATTCGGGGCTCGAGGCGCTGGCCGCGCTCGAGGCCTACAGCGATATCGAACTCGTCGTCACCGACCACCATATGCCCGATATGAGCGGCTATGAGCTGACGCGGCGCATCCGCCATCGCTTCGGTTCGGACAGGCTGCGTGTCATCGGCGTTTCCTCCTCCAACGACCGCATGCTTTCGGCGAGTTTTCTCAAGGCCGGCGCCAGCGATTTCGTCTACCGGCCCTTCGTTGCCGAGGAGCTGCAATGCCGCATCGCCAACAACGCCGAAACTCTGGCGCAGATGCGGCAACTCCGGGCAGCGGCGGCCTGCGATTACCTGACTGGTCTCTATAACCGCCGCTATTTCTACGACAACGGCCCGAAGCTGGTGAATGAGTGCCTGCGGCTGAAGGTGCCGAGTTCCGTCGCCATTCTCGATATCGACCATTTCAAACGGCTGAACGACACCTATGGCCACGAGATCGGCGACAAGGTGCTGAAGGCTGTCGCAAACAGGCTGTTTACGATCTTCGAGGGCAGCGACAATCTTCTGTCGCGGCTCGGGGGCGAGGAATTCGCCATCCTCTTTCCTCAGATGGATTCCGCTGCCGCGACCAAGCTCTGCGACGAGATCCGGTCGGACATTTCGCGACTGAAAGTCACGGCCGACGACGAGGAACTCGGCGTCACGATCTCGATCGGCATCGCCGAGATCGCCGGTTACGAGACCTTCGAGAATTACCTCAACGCCGCCGACCAGTTCCTCTACATGGCCAAGCATAGGGGCCGCAACCAGGTCTATTCCGACGTCAAGATGACGGAGGAGGCGGCGCAATAGCGCGCACCTCATTTCAGCTCGCCTATCCGGAAACGCGAGCTGAAATGCGTCGGCGGTGCCGGTGGCGTTGCGTTGGGCTTTGTTTCCGAAAACCTGTTGACGATGGCGGCGTGGAACAAATGCCTGAGCCGCAAGTTTAGCGGATTCAACCGAAATACGGAGGATTCATCATGCAAGTCAGGGAAGCCATGACGCGCGACGTTCTGGTCGCTCGCCCCGACCAGTCAATCCAGGATGCCGCACAAATGATGGCAGACATTGATGCGGGTGTGGTTCCGGTTGGCGATCGGGACCGGCTGGTGGGAATGATCACGGATAGAGACATTGCCGTCCGCGCGGTTGCCCGCGGCAAAGGGCCGGATGCCAAGATTGCGGATGTGATGACTGCCGATGTGAAATACTGCTTCGAAGACGATGATGTTGATGACGTGCTTGAGAACCTCGGCGATCAACAAATTCGTCGCCTGCCGGTTGTCAATCGGAACAAGCGCCTCGTCGGCATCCTGTCGCTTGGAGACATCGCGGTGACGTCCAGTGACGGGGCTGCAGCATCGGCGCTTTCCCACATCTCCAGGCCAGGTGGCGCACACTCCCAGACCGGCGGCGCGAGAGGCTGAAGCGGCGCGGGAAAAGCCAATGCGTATCCAAGCTGCATTGATCTTTGCGATGGTCGCATTTTCAAGTTCAAACGTTATTGGACAGACAAAAGAACAACCGTCGGCCGGCTCGGAACGTTGCACTGCATCGCCTGCAGATCAAAACAATCAGTCGGCAGCGGAGGACGCCGGGAAGGCGGCCAAGGATGGTTCGCTGTCGCAAAAGATGGACGATTGCCAAGGTGTACTGAAGCCGCCCCCGACCGGAGACAACGATTTCAGCAAGCCCGCGCCTGAGGAAGGCAAGACACCGGTCATTCGGCCCGACAATCTACCCGGGCAGCAACAACCGAAGTGACGGTTTTGCTGCCGTTAGATCGTTACTTGTCGAAGTGGCCGCGGCGGTTGCGGCCTTTCTTGATGTCTCACGCGGCGACCGCCTGTCTTGCCGTCGCCATGGTCATCTTGCGCTCGGCGCGCTCCTGCTGCGGCGAGCGGTGGTAGAGTTCGCGATAACACTTGGAGAAATGCGAGGCCGAGACGAAGCCGCAGGCGACGGCAACCTCGACGACGGGCATCGAGGACTGCACCAGGAGGTGGCGCGCACGGTCGAGGCGGATTTCCAGATAGTAGCGGGCCGGCGAGCGGCCCATCTCCTGACGGAACAGCCGCTCGATCTGGCGGCGCGAGAGGCCGGCGCCGTCGGCGATCTCGATCAGCGACAGCGGCTCGGCGAGATTGCCTTCCATCAGTTCGATGATCGACAGTACCTTGGCGTTCTGCACGCCGAGGCGGGCGCGCAGCGGTAGACGCTGGCGGTCGTGCGGGTTGCGCACGCGGTCGGTCAGGTGCTGCTCGCAGATGCGGTTGACTAGGCTTTCGCCGAAATCCTCGCCGACGAGGTTGAGCATCATGTCCAGAGAGGCGGTGCCGCCGGCGCAGGTGTAGAGATTGCCGTCTATCTCGTATAGATCGGCATAGACCTCCGCCTGTGGGAAGGCTTCCGAAAAGCCCGGCAGGTTTTCCCAGTGGATGGCGCAGCGCTTGCCGTTCAGGAGACCGGCCTGGGCAAGCACATGCGCGCCCGTACAGAGGCTGCCGACGGCGACGCCGCGATTGTAGCATTCACGCAGCCAGGCATTGACCGACTTGTTGTTGAACTGCTCGACATCGATGCCGGAACAGACGAGCACCATGCCTGGCCGGTTTTCGCCGCCGAGATGACGGCGCTCCTCGGCAAGCGAGGAATTTGCCTCGACGCCGATGCCGCAGGAAGAATAGACCTTTTCTCCATCGACGGAGGTCAGCCGCCAGGTATAGGCCTGGTAGCCGAGCATGCGATTGGCGATGCGCAAGGTATCCACGGCCGCCGAAAAGGGCAGCATGGTGAATTGCGGTACCATAAAGAAGACTACCGAACGCTTCTTGATCTGCATCCTGTTCATAGCGAAATCCATGCTCGAGGGGCGATGACACATTCGTTGCGCGGAATGCGTCGCGCCGATGTCCTGAAAGCGACACTGGCATGGAAAAATGCGGCCGGGAAGAGCAAATATGCGACATCGCCCGCGATTTGGCCGGTGAAACCGCCGGAATGGCTGCGGGCAGGGCAAAAGACAGGCTCATAGGCGACTGAAATTCAATGTTGAAAATGGCTTAGGAATGGATGGTGAGGCCACGAAAAAGGCGGCGTTGCATGGTGCAGACGCCGCCCTTATTTTGGGAGGAATGTCGCATTCATTACATGGTCCGGTGTTTGCTGTCGTCCGCGCTCGGCCAGCCGATATCCTTGCGAATGTCGAAGGGCATGGCTTCGATTTCGCGGGCCGTCTGCCAGCGCGTCCAAGCGAGCACCAGCTTACGGGCATAATGTCCCAGATCGAAGCGGCCTTGGCCGGAGGTGAGGGACTTACCACCACCGCGATAGGTGAGCGTGGTCATTTTCCAATTCCTTTCTTGGGTCAGGGCTATGGTCGTTAATGGGAGGTTCGTCCATGTCCATGATCCCAATATGGGCTTTGAAAACTCATCATTCAAACGAATAGAACTTATGGATAACATCAGAGATATTGAATGATCGCGGTGCGCCCGGTGGTCGGTGGCGACACCATTGTCGTCTGTTCCCGACCTTAATCCTCGGGCTTTCCACGCAGGGGGACAGCAAATGCGCAGCTGAGCATGGTGCCGAAAACCGAGCGGCTTTCGGCTCCACTTTTTGATTTAAATCCCGGTTCAGTTTTTTAGACCGCCGGCCGCAAATCATCCGCATCTAATGCGCAGCGGTTGGGGTGATGATGCCAAGACCGCCAAGCCCGCTGACGACCAATTGGACTGCGACTGCGGTCAGCAGAATGCCGAAGACGACCTCCGAGACGATCAGACTGGCAGGCTTCATGCGCTTGGCGAGCGCGTCGATGTTGGTAAATACCAAATAGTCCAACGCAGCGACGATCAGGATCAGGCCGATGACGAGTATCGCGCTGGCAATCGAGACGACTTCGCCGGAGGCGATGATGACGACGGTGATGCCGACAGGATTGAGCAGGTAAGGGACCGCAAGCGGAAAGACGGCGATCTTTTCGGGATCGACGGGAAGCCCCGTTTCCTCATGCGGCTTCTCTGTTGGTCCTGATGCCATCTTGATCGCGATAAGCGCGAGGATGATACCGCCGGCGACGGCGACGGCACCGCCCGTGATATGGAGAAGCCGCATCAGCAAAGCGCCGGTGGCAAAAAGGATCAAGGCTGTGACCGTTGCGACCAAAACCATCTGGCGGCCGATGCGCGCCTTGGTTTCGGTATCGAAGGCATGGGTCTTCTCCAGAAACGGCACCAGGGCAATCTTCGGCCCCAGGCCGACCAGAAGCAGCAGGAGAAGTTTTCCGACGAGCGCGGCATCGATGACTGTGAAATCCATGGAACGTACCCTCTAAAATTTGTGACCTGGAAATTGAGGTCCTCCCCACTCAGGGGAGGGCAGGCGACTAAGAGAACCAAACGAGCTGGCAGTTTTCCGCCGGATCGCTCAGCGCGGGCACACGTCCCAGAAGCCCGTCGTCTTGGCGGGCGAGGTGTAGTACCAGCATTGACCGGACTGCGGCGGCGTGCCTGCCAGTGAAACGGCGGCAGCTCCGGCGACGAAGCCGATGGCAGCACCTGCGGCGATTGCCGTACCCGGGCGCCAGTAGCGGCGAGGGGCGACGACCACGACGCCGCGCCGGACGGGCGGCCGAACGGCAGGACGGGTGCTTCCGACTGCAGCGCATCCGCGCGGTCCGCAGGCCGCAGCACCGCAGCCTCTCGGGCCGCATGCCGCTACGCCGCGACGGGCTTCGGCCGTCGTGGGAGCGAGGACGGGTGCGCAGACCGTCATGATGACGGCAAGTGTCGCAAGCATGTGCGTAGGGATAACGAGGATCTTCATTTCATTTACTCCCATTGCTCTCGTGTGTTCACTTCCTCGAAGATTCCGCCCTCAGGCCGGGTTTGCGGCTGCGGCTGCGTTGTGTGCTGCTAGCGTCTGCTGGGCAGCGGCTGCGACAGCGTCGTCCTTGCCGCCCGAGACCTGAACTGTGGGCACGGCGAGCTTGATGCCGTTTTCGTTGAACGCCTCGTGGATCATCCGCAGAGCTCGACGCTTCAGCGTGAACTGTTGGCCGGGAAGGGTCATGACTTTCATGCGCAGGAGCAGGCCGGAGTCCCCCAGGCTGTCGATCCCCTGCATCTTCAGCGGCTCGATCGTCGTCGGCTTGAACTCCGGATCCTCGAAGAGCTCCAGGCCGATCTTCTTGATGATCTTGCGGGCCTTCTCGATGTCGGAATCGTAGGTGATGGTGATCGTCATCTTCTCGATCACCCAGTCGCGGCTCATGTTCTGCACAGCGCCGAGCTCGCTGAAGGGGACGATGTAGACCGCACCGCGGTGGTGCCTGAGCTTGATGGATCGCAAGCTGAACGACTCGACGGTGCCCTTGTAGCTGCCGCTCTGGATATATTCTCCGACCCTGAAGGCGTCGTCGAGCAGGTAGAACATCCCGCTGATGACGTCCTTGACCACCGTCTGCGCGCCGAAGCCGATCGCGACGCCGACCACGCCGGCACCTGCGATCAGTGGTCCGATTTCGACCCCGAGCGATGAGAGCGCCATCATGATCGCAATGGCGACGAAGAGGATCATGAGGAAATTGCGAAGGATCGGCAGCAGGGTTCTGAGACGGGTGCGCCGCCGCTCCCGTTCGCTGCCGACTTCAAGGACGGCTTCGGTGTCGCCTAGCTTGCGATCGATCAGCACTTTCACGACGTTCCAGGCGAGGTCGAGGACCAGGAGAATAATCCCGGCGCTCAGGAGTCCACGCACGAGGCGCAGGGCCGGCGAATCCTGCATTGTCATCTGCGTCAGCCTGATGCCCAGGGCGTCTGCGAGCAGAACGATCGCTCCGACGATCAGCGCCGCCCTTATGCCGCGCTCCACGATCACCGACACGACGGTGCCTCTTTTGTGGCCGTCCTCTTCGGCCGCGGAAGACCGCAGGATATTGTCGACCGACGCCTTGGTGAGGGCGATAGCGCCGGGCAGCGCTGCACAGACCACCGCGATCCAGAACAGCTTCATGGCTCCGACCACCCACAGCAGCCAGACGGCAACGAAGTAGACCGTCCAGAGCCAGTTCCGCGCCCGCAGGCCGATCCGGCCGGCTTGACCGGCAGCCAATTGAACCGGACGTCTCCAGACGGCTTCGATACCGATGACGAGGAGCACGAGGCCGAGGGCATAGGCGACGAGTTGTCGGGCCGGGACGGAAAAACCGAGCGTGCCGAGCAGTCGGATCGTCACCCAGCCAAAGGCATACCAGCCGATGAGGTAACCGAGGCGTTTTGTCCAATGGTCGGCGGCATCCCTCGTGATCGGCACGACACGAAACCGACCTTCTTCCTCGGCTCGCGGCGCCAGAAGTACGTCGAAAAGCGCGCTCGCCAGACGGAAGACGACGATCGCGAAGAGGTAACCGACGACGATTTCCCGGACAATCGGCGGCCATTGGAACAAGAGGAAGAATCCGATGCTGCCGAGCCCGAACGACAGAACGAAACATGCCGCCCAAAGAAGCCTCGCGGCCAGTGCGATCACCCTCTGGTGAACTGTGGCGAAGGGCGCGCGTGTCATCCAGGAGCGCCAGCCGGCGCTGATCCACCAGAACAGCCATTGCGCGGCCAGCCCGACGGCAACGAAGGCCGCGACCAGAAAGATCGGCCGCGTCCCGCCGTTCGCCTGGACGTCCTGGTCGAGTATGGCCGCACCATGCATCGTCTCCGAAGGAAAGAACTTGATAGCCCCGAGAAGGCCGGAGGCGTGGACACGGAACCGCATCGCGAATTCCGAGAATGAAGGGTCGGCGTTCGGCGTTGCGACGGGCGGTTCCGTCACGGCCCTGGCTGCTTCCGACTGCTGCTGCAGGAAGCGCTGGACATCCGGATCCGAGAGCATGCCGATAAAGCGCTGGACACTTTCAGGCTGCGGGCCGGCCGGCGTCGTGCTCTGCGCCACGGCAATGGAGGCACAAAGGAGAATGGATGCCAGGGTGAGCCCCGTGAGAAGTAGTCTAACCATGCGGATCTTGGAAAGTAATGGCATCGTCTATCCTGATCTCGATGAAGCTGTTGCGTCTGCCGGTTGCTGAAACGCTATTGCCTGCATGTCTCCTTTGATCGGCCTCCGGCAGTGCGCTCGGACGCCTTCGGCGGCGTACCCACAGGACCGCGCCCCGATGAGCTGCACGACCTCAGGCGGTTCCGCGAATTTTCCGTGGTTCAGCCTGTCGCCCACCTTGACCTTGGTGAGATCGGCCATCGCGACATCTTGTGCTCACTGCTGTTCCTCGTCGCCACGTCAAGTTTGAGCAGGCCTCGACGCCGCGCGCTGCGGCTGTCGAAGTCGGCACTGAGGCGAGACTATGCGAAGATGAGATGCCTTACCCGTATGATCGGGTATGTTACGGTCGGGGAGGCAGCATCAGCGGGGTTGCAGGTCCGAGGTGTCGGCGGTCGACGCCATTGCATTCGGATCGGACACGGTCATTCCCGCCTTGCGAAGTCCTTCGATCAGACGGTCGCGATCTTCAGGCTGCATGTTGCGCATTGCGAGTTCCGTTACAACGTTCGGCAGGAAGTCAGGTCGCATGCTGACGAACACCTGTCCTTCTCGTCGGGCGTCCTCCATCATGCCCGCCTCCGCATAGATGATGGCCGCGACAACATGGAAGAGAGGGAACTTTTGCATGTTCGCCTGTCGGATCTCCAGCACGGCGGTGTGGTTGTCGCGGAGCATGTAGGCGGCCAAGGCTCGCGTTCCATGGTAGAAGCCGCCACCTCCTGGGTTCAGAGCAATGGCCTGGTCCAGAAGGTCTGCTCCGCGCTGCCACTGGCCAGCGATTGCAAGCCGGGTTCCGAACTCGCCCATCAGTTCGGTGTCGTTGGGGTTGGTGGCGAGCGCCTGCTCGCCAACGCGAAGTGATTCAGCAAGCTGCCGGTCGAAGAACAGCGCCGTCATCTGCGCTTGAAGTCCGCGCGTATTGTTCGGATCGATCTGCGTTGCGTGGCTGGCGGCGTCGAGTGCACGCTGTATGGCTGTATCCTGGCCTGATCTTGGATTGAACTTGTATCGGTCCTCATCGAGATAGACGATCGACAGCATCGCCCAGGCGGTCGCATATTTCGGAAAGCGCGCCAGTGCAGCCTCGAGGCAATCCCGGACGCGCGCATGCGCTTCGGCGCTGAGCTCCGAGCGATAGGCATAGAAGCGCAGAGTGCACTCATACGCACCGAGATCATCAGGCGGTGGACTGGCGGCGTCGACCTGTGCCATGACGCCGTAGGGTTGGGCGATGGCAGTCGCAACCTTTCTGGCGACATCCGTCTGGATCGCAAACAGGTCCCCCGATGCGAGATCATTGTCATAATTCTCCGACCAGAGGATCTCGCCGTCCGACGTATCAAGCAATCTGGCCGTCACACGAAGGCGCTTTCCCGACGTGCGGACACCGCCGGCAAGGAGATAGCGCGCGCCGAATTCGGCCCGGATCTTCGATGTGCCCACATCCGCGGAAAGTGACTTGGACGTCTCGCGACCGAAGACCTTGATCTCCTTGAACCGTGGCAGGATGGTCATCAGTTCCTCGGTCAGGCCGGCAGTGTAGAGCTGCGCCTCTGGCCCTTCGCCAAGATTGGCAAACGGGGCAACTACGAGGGCCGGACGATCGGGCAATAGGTTTGCGGCGCGTTCGAGCGACGGAGCGGTAAATCGCGCCCCGATCCAATAGAGCGAAATAGCCACTGCAGCGAGCGCAGCAGCACCCGGCCACAAGACCCGCCGTGCGCGCCACCAGCGTCCGGGGCGGACCTCAGAAGGCGATGTTTCGCCAGCGTCTTCGTCTCCAATGTCGACTGATGCCGGACAGGACCAGGCGAAGGTTGGAACATATCCGCCTTTGGGAATGTCGATCCTGACGGGGTCATGCTGCCCGGCGACGAGATAATAGCGCTCAAGCGACCGCCGCAGCCGTCCGGCCTCGATCCTGACCACCGGATCGTCCTGGGTGAAGCCGGGATCCCGGCCGAACACCTCGATCGCGATCGAATAGGCTTTGATCCGGTTACCCCGGCCCTCGAGGCTTTCCGAGACAACATAGCGGAGAAACGTGGCGGCGCGACCGACGCCTGGAAATTCAGGGCTGGAGACGACACGTTCCAGTTGTTCCCGGATATCGTCGGCGTGAGGCGCCGGCCTTGAAGAAATGGGCGCCCCAGACCCCTCTGTTGGTATCGACGTCTGCATGTCTGTCCCCAATCCCCCATGGAGTCATATCACTGCCAGACCGTATGTTACGGTAACATACTCCTCGAAGCGATCGTCGTCCATGAAGATCGGGATCTGGCACACGTTGCAGTGGCAGCGTTCGGGATGCCGTTAAGGAGTGAAACCATGGACGAAGGCGTGACCGCAGTCCGTCGGCAGTTTCCAGCCAGGATCAACGCGATCGACGATCTCTCTGCCCGCAGTGAGGACTTTCGGGAAATCTGCAGGGACTTTGCCGACGCCCAGTCCGCGCTGGAGAAGTGGAACCTCTCAACCGATCAGAAGCGCGACGAGCGTGTCGCCGAATACCGCGAGCTGATCGCAGAGCTTTCCAAGGAGATAGAGGGCGCACTCAACGACGCTTCGGTACCGCCACCGGCTCGCTGACGCACGCGACGAGGCCGGCGGCAGGCCATCGAGAGGCGTATGTTACGGTTACCTACTTGCGTTCCCTCTCCCGGTAACCACCATCGCGACAGATGTCCGGCGCTGAATTTTGCGCCCTGGAACTTTGCGCTTCCACGAAACGAGATGCATCCGAAGGATATAGCCGTGGTTTCCGAAAACTTGGACGAGCCTGCCATTCCCGCAACGCCTCGGAATCCACTCCGCAGGATAGCACTCATCGTCCTCCTGCTGGCGCTCGCCCTGTTCGTTCTCTCCATCTTCATGGAGCGGCGTACGCCGTCGACATCGCAGGCCCAGGTTCAAGCCTATATCGTCGGCATCGCGCCCGAAGTCACCGGCCGGGTCGTGGAAGTGGGCGTCGCCGACAATTCGCGGGTCGAGGCCGACCAGGTTCTCTTTCGTATCGATTCAGAGCGCTATCAGCTCGCCGTCGACGAGGCGGAAGCTGCGCTTGCAAGCGTCGGCCAGTCGATCGGGGCATCGACTGCATCAGTCGATGCCGCACAGGCCAAGCTCGTCCAGATGCAGGCGGACAGAGACAATCTGCGCGACCAGTATGCGCGGGCCACCGAACTCGTGAAGCGCGGCGTCTTCTCCAGAGCCCGGTTCGATACCGCAAAGTCCGCCTATGAGCAGGCGGAAGCTTCCGTCTCAGGGGCGCAGGCCGACCTTGCCAAGGCGAAAGAGCAGCTCGGCCCAGCGGGAAACGATAATCCGGAACTGCGTGCAGCTCTTGCCGGATTGGAGAAGGCCCGGCTCGATCTGGTGCGAACGATCGTCCGCGCGCCTTCGGCCGGCGTCGTCACCAATCTTCAGCTGACCATCGGCAAGGTGGTCTCAACCGGCCAGCCTGCGATGACCTTCATCGACGCCGGCACCATCTGGATCAGCGCGGCATTCAAGGAGAACAGCCTGGAGAAGGTCGCCGTCGGCAACAGAGCGGAGATCCTTTTCGACGCGCTTCCCGGTCGACTGTTTCCAGCAACCGTCGAGAGCGTGGGCTTTGGCGTATCGCAAGGCAGCACGGACCCGAACACGGGATTGCCGACGATCAGAAGCGATACCGGCTGGGTCCAGGAGGCACAGCGGTTTCCAGTGCGCCTCACCATCGACGAGGCGCAGAGGCCCAAGGGCGGCGGCGTGCGCTATGGCTCGCAGGTGACGGTCGTCATCTACACCGGCGACAACCCGGTCACCAATGCCTGGGGATCACTCTGGATCCGCATCATGTCGGTATTGACCTATGTCAGCTGACAGGAGCCCTGCGATCGAGGAACAGAAACGCAAGGGGCTGCGGGTCGCGTTCGCAGTCTCCATCGGCTTCACGCTGGCAGTCTATGCCGGGGCTATCGTGCCCTTCCTCGGCCCGCTCTTTGCCGCCCAGTTTCTGCTCGGTAGTTCGCGGCCCATGCCGCTTGTGAAGACGGTTGGCGCGGCGATGGTCATGCTGGTCGCCGGGATCGCGATGATGGTTCTGACCGACGTCCTCGGCGAGCGTCCCGCACCCTTCCTTCTGGTCTTGGGGTTGACCTATTTTGTGTGTTTTGCCGGGCAGTCGACGGGAAAGGGAGGGCCGGCCGTCTTTCTCGTGCTCGTCGTCGCGATTATCGTGCCTCTGCTCGGCATCCTCAACAAGGAACTCGCCAACTCCATCCTGTCCATCCTGGTCACCGGGGTGTTGTCGGGCACGGCTCTGATGTGGTTTGCCCATGCGGTCTTTCCCGAGCCGTTCTCCCAACAGATCGAGGCGGCGCCGATCGAAGAGCGGCCGCCGGCCTTGGGTCGGGCACTGGCCAACACGGTCATCCTGCTGGGCTCCGTCGTGATCTGCCTGACGAGCGACAATCTGACCGCTGCGGCGGTCATTCCGATATCCGTAGCGTCGCTGCTCGGGCAGCTCGACGTTGCAGCGAGCGCGCGGGCGGCGATCGGGCTCGTGCTCGTCAACCTCTTCGGTGGCGTGCTCGCCTCCGTTGCGTATGCGGCGCTATCGCTGCGCCCCAATCTTTTCTCGATCTTCCTCATCGTTCTCATCGTCGTCCTCCTCATAGGAGGGCGCGCGGCGGCCCGCTCGAAGGACGCACCGATATTTGCCGGCGCTCTGACGACCTTCCTGATTCTCTTCGGCCTCGGGGTCTCGCCTCTGCCCGGCAGCGCCGCAGAATCCTTCGCCACCCGCATCGTCTATGTCGCAGCAGCCTTGATCTACGCGCTGCTGTTTGCCGTCATCCTGTGGCCGCGGACGGGGGAAACAAAGAGGATATCGGCATGACTCAGGCGGTCTCTGAAGGCACCTTATCTTGAAGACGTCGGCTGCCTTGAGTTCCGCGATATTCTTGGCGCTAGCCGCTTCAGCGGTTTCGGTTGACGCCACCGAGAGAACAGAAGACTTCACCAATGTCCGCAAGCACTGCGAACTCGCCCATCTGTGGAAGGATCCGCCCGACCCCAATGGCTTCAGCGAATGCATGAAAGAAAGGCGCTATCGCCTCCATTTCTCGCCGACCTGCCAGACCGGGAGCCGCAGGGCGCAGTGCTACGACCTGCAGCGCTGACTGCCGATGCGTTAGCGTGAGGTTTATTGCTTGCAACCGGGCACGGAGGAACTGCTGCCCGTTACCAAGACACTCATTGTTCCCTCCTTTGAGAAGGCTGCCCATCAGGTCGCAGCCTTGGTACATTCCGGCTGCGGTAGTCGTTGCGTTGCACGAGCATTGCGAGCGTACGATTGGAAAATGCGGCATTTCCGGTCACTTCCGGGCCGAGCCACGGCGGGCAGGGAGGTTGATCGCTTTCGTCGGCAAGCTCGATTTCTGCGACAACCAATCCGTCGTGGACGCCACTGTAGACGTCTACCTCCCAAAGGCAGCCACGATGGTTCACCTCATAGCGGGTCTTATCCACCACGCTCGTTGCAAAGGCGATCATTTCGAGGGCGTCGGCATAGGGAATCTCATATTCGAACTCCTCGCGCCGCAGGCGCCCGGTCCGGAGTTTAACGGTCAAGACGGCGTGTGCCTTATCGATGATCCTGACCCGCACGAAGCGGTTTTTCCTCGCCAGCAGGTAGCCCTGGCAGAATGCTGCGCCTTTGGAAGCGTGGTCCCGCCAGCTATCGTTTACGACCAGATATTTTCGCTCAATCTCTGCGGTCATCTTGCCCTCCTTTGTCGTTCCGAACGACGACGAACCTGGACTTCCCACCAGGCTCCGCTGTCCGAACTTTAATATCGAGTAGGCAGGGATGCAGCCTACCTCCCGCTGGATCGTGCCGTTGATCGCCATATGCCGGACAAACATACGGGACGAAGGTTGCTAGAGCATGATGTCGAAAAGTGTGAAGCGGTTTTCGGGCGACATCATGCTCTATTTCTTTGATTTAGATGGGGACTCAGACTTTAGGCCGAGCCCGCCTAAAATCACCCGCATCTAGCGCTTCAGATCGAGGATCTGTCCCGACGCCCTGAGCTGCTCCAGTGTTTTACCGAGACAACTTCCACCGATCGGTTCGCCCAAGGCTTTGGCGGTCCCGCCTACAGATATCGTTCCGGCAAGCTTGCTCGGATTGACATAGGTGGCCACGCCATCCGCCTCCAATCTCGTGAGATAGAAGATCTGGTACAGGCCTTTATATTCGCAGGCTACGGCGATCGGAAATTGATCGAACGGCCCGGCCGCCTGCGCTCCCGAAACGGATATGCCCGCCAAGGGAAGAATCAAGGCAATGGGGATAGACAGCACACGGATCGATGGATGGATCATCACACACTCCTGTTGATTGATGACATCACCGCGCCGGACAGCCGATGCTGTTCCGGGCGGACCTTCCTCCTGAAATTGCCGTGTCGTTCCCGCGCGGCTTCGATTATTGCATCTGCTCGGCGACCACATCCGGCACGATATGCCGGATGCTTTTGTCTTCGACGTAGTCAGCGGGCCGCTTTTGACGTTTCCCAAGGTCCGGTGCGTTGAACTTCATTGTTTCGTACGGAATGGACTTCAGGATGTGCGAGATGCAGTTGATGCGCGCGCGCTTCTTGTCGTCTGACGGAACGATCCACCATGGGGCGTGCTGGCGGTCCGTCGCCCGGATCATCTCGTCGTAAGCAACCGTGTAGTCCCACCACCGTTGGTACGACTCGACATCCATTGGGCTGAGCTTCCACTGCCGCAGCGGATCCTCGATCCGCCGCCTGAAGCGCCGATCCTGTTCCTTCTCGCCGACCGTCAGGAAATATTTCAGCAGGGTGATGCCGCTTTCGACGATCGAGGCTTCAAAACCGGGAGCCAACTCAAGAAAGCGCCGGGCCTTTTTCTCGGAGCAGAATCCCATCACCCGGTCGACGCCGGGGCGATTGTACCAACTGCGATCGAATATGACGATTTCGCCCGCAGCGGGCATATGTGCGAAGTAGCGCTGCATGTACATTTGCGTCTTTTCGCGATCGGTCGGGGCCGGCAGCGCGACCACGCGAAAGACCCGTGGACTGACGCGCTCGGTAATTCGCTTGATCATCCCGCCTTTGCCCGCAGCATCCCGGCCCTCGAAGATGATCACGATGCGAGCGCCCGATTTTTTCACCCAGGACTGTAGATGCGCGAGCTCGACCTGAAGCTTTGCGATTTCCTTGTCGTAATTCCAGGACTTCTTGCCTTTCTTTTCGTCTACTTCTGTGTCGTCGTCCTGCCGATTGTTCATCACTTCCTCCATGACCCTTTACTGATGACCTCCGGCCAAAGGCCGGTCGCTTCCTTCCCCAAGGCGCGCGGCGCGCAGCGCGTCCTCCGTGTCGCCAAAGAACTTTCCGGCTCCGATGCCGTCGACGACGCCGGCGCGGCCCAGCAACTCCGTGACCTCGGCGTTCAGGTGAGCGACGCCGAAGACGATGCCCCGCCCGGAGAGGTTTGCCTGCACGGCATCGAGTGCTGCGGCCCCGGTGCTGTCGATATGCGCAATGGCACTGGCGTCGAGGATGAACCAGCGTGTTTCGGCCGGTAGGCCGTCAGCGACGGTGCGCAACCGGATCCGGACATAATCGGCGTTGTAAAACAGCAGATTGCCCTGGACGAGACATATGGCGATGCCTGAAATGCTCCGGGCCTCCGGAAAGCGCTGCATGTCGTAGAAGCCGTCGCGTCCGGCAATGCGGCCGAGAAGCGTGTCTTTCGGAAACATCGTCTTGCGCAGGAGATAGATCAGGGTTGCGGCGATCGCGACGATGACGCCGTTCAGGACTCCGAAGCTGATGGCTCCGAACATGGCGATCAGGGCGAAGACGAACTCCGCGCGGCTGATGTGCCATATCTTTCTCAACTCGCTGACGTCGATCAGGCTGATTGCGGCTGCCGCCAGGATCGCCGCCAGGGCAGGGATCGGCAGGATGCGCAGAGCGCCATTCAAGAACAGCAGCGTCGCCATCAGGGTCACGGCGGAAACGAGACCGGCTGCCTGCGATCTGCCGCCGACTGCAAGATTGATCGCTGTACGCGAGTCGGACACGGCGATGGGAAATGAACCAAACAGGCCGGGGGCGATGTTCGCCGCGCCCAGCCCGATCAGTTCCTGGTTGGCGTCGACCTCCTCGCCGGAGCGCGCCCCGAAGCTTCGTGCGGCGACGATACTCGAGCCAAAACTGATCAGAAAGACGGCTGCCGACCCAAGGACGATCCTGTCCATGGGCATTTGAGAGAATGCATGGAGGGAGAATGACGGCAAGCCGGTGGGGAGATCGCCAACGACGCGGATGCCTGCGGCTTCGAAGTTGAAGATGGCGGAGAGAATCACGGAAACGACGACGACGACGACGGGTCCCGGTACAGGCAGCCGCGTGGCTTTCACGATCCACAACAGTGCGAACATGGCAAGGCCGAACAGTAATGTCGGCCAATGGATCAAGGCACTCTTGCGAATGATCTCGGCAATCGGCGGCAGGAGACCGTCGGACTCGATACGCACCCCGGTAAAGCGGCCGATCTGCCCGACAAGGATGGAGATGGATACGCCGGCAAAGAAGCCGACCAGAATCGGGCGGGAAAGAAAGCTTGCGAGGACGCCCAGCCGCAGCAGCCGTGCTGCAAAATAGAAGGCTCCGACGCCGAGCGCCAGGGCAGACGCGATCGCAACCGGATCGGCTGATGTGCCGGCAGGTTGCGCGGCGATGACAGTTCCTATGACCGCCGCAAGAACCGCCATGGTCCCGGCGTCCGGTCCGACCACCAATAGGCGCGACGGCCCGAACAGAGCGTAGGCAACGGGCGCGACGATACTCGCATATATCCCGGTTTCCGGGGGGAGGCCGGCGATGGCTGGATAAGCGATCGCACTCGGCAGGCCGACAGCTGCAATCGACAGCCCCGCAGGAATATCGCTTCGCAGCCAGTCCGCGCGAAATCCCTCCAGGCCCCTGAATATCGGCATATGAAAACTTTGAAGCATGCCACTCCCCCCGGAAATTCATTCATCTGCTGAGGCGAACTCAGGCTACCAGTGGGGCAGCCTCCGATCGCTCCAGACTGGGCGCAGATTGGGCTTTGACGAAGATGGTCTTGCCAAGCAGCATCAGCTGAAGGGTTGACTCGGGCTCTGATGCGCCGGCCGAAACCATGGCTGACAAAACGCATAGTTGCGCAGCAGCCTAGCCGACGGGGGCCTCCCAATTCAGGAAGAAGCCGATGTCGCCCGGCATGCCGCCCGGAAAACTGATGACCATCGCTTTCAGCTTGTAGCCGTGCGGCCGGGCGACTTCGACGAAAAGATCATAAATTTCCTTGGCTTTTCCTTGAAGCGTCGTCGGCCACTCTGGCCGGGCACTATTGATCGCGCGGCCGCTATCCGTGCAGAAGCTCGACGGAAAGCTATAGACCATGGCTTCGGATTTGCCGTCGGCGGCTGCCTTCATGACGACGCGCCTGATAATGTCACGTTCCTTGTCGCCGACGTGTTTGCGGAAGAAGTCATCGACGAACTCCGCGTGTTTTTTTGCTTCACGCTCTTTGACTTTGTCATCACGCTGCATTTCTATCAGCTGCAGTTCCAGAGCTTTCTGTCGCAATTCTTCCGCGCTAAGCATCTGAGGATTTGACTTTTCACTTTCAGCCATGACGTTCCCTCCCAGTGATCCAAGGCCAAGACCAAATATTACAGCATCGATAAGTCAAACTAGACCGTATGATACTGTAGGTTCTGGTTACCTACAGCCTGCCGATATTTTAGCCGTCAACACCCTCCCACTGGGACGAGTATGCGGCATGAGCGAAATGCATGAAGCAGGAGTGTGTCGGCTCCATCTCTCATTGACGTGCCAAACGGGGCGGCAGGGCACCGCGCTGAGATGGAACGTTAGGCACCGGTTTCGAAACCGGGGTGCAGCGTTATTCCGCCGTCGATATAGATCGTCGCTGCGACGATGTAGTCGGTGAAATCAGGCGCAAGCCGCATCGCCGTTCGGCCGATCTCCTCCGTCGCACCGATGCGTGTACGGAATTGAGCTTCATCAAGTCGGCACAGTTTCCGAGGTTCGCCACGCGCTGGTCTTGGTCGGCGTGCGAATGGCGCCTAGGGCGATGCTGTTGGCGCGGATGTGTTTCTTCGGCGTGCCATTGACTTCGTGATCAAGCGACCCGCAGTCGATTTTAGTTTGCGCGCTGAACTCCGCTTTTGCAAGTGTGTTACTGTAACATACGTCCTAGATCAGTCCCGCGACTACGCCTGGGGCTGTCTTTGCTATAAATTTGGAGCAAAAGACGGCTTGGCCGATGTTTAGCTATCAATCCTCCTCCACTCGGAGGAGTATGCGGCACGAGCGAAGATACAATAGTCGACAGCCTGCACACCATGTCTGACCGCAAGGAGGATTTGAGATGGCTAGACCTCACGCATTGTTACTCGCCACGGGCCTGTTCCTGCCCTTTGCAGGTTTCCCGTTTTCGCCACATCCGACGCCGATCGCCGCCGCGCAGGAGCCGACCGCTTCCAGTCCCGCCGCGGCGGCGGAAGACGATGCACCGGCGCCGCTGAGTGAGGACGAACTCGAGATCCTGGTGGCGCGGATTGCACTTTATCCGGACGAACTGGTCGCGCTCGTCACATCGGCGTCGCTCTATCCGCTGCAGGTCGTGGAAGCAGCCCGGTTTCTCGAAACCTTGAAGAAGCAGCCCGAGCTCAAGCCGAAGACGACGTGGGACGGCAGCATCGTATCGCTGCTGAACTATCCCCAGATCGTCACGATGATGAGCGACGATCTGGACTGGACGCAGTCGCTCGGAGAGGCGCTCTCCGTCCAGCAGAAGGACGTTCTGATCGCCATACAGCAACTGCGCGACAAAGCGGTCGCCGACGGCATCATCAAGACTGACGACAAGATCAAGGTCAGCCAGGAGAACGACAACGTCGTGATCGTCTCCGCCAGTCCCGACAAGATCTACGTTCCGCAGTATGCGCCGGAGATGCTGTATGAACCGAACTATGCGGCTGAGCCTATCGGCTACTATTCCGAGCCGTATCCGAACTACTACTATCCGACCGCCACCTTTTTTGCGGGCGTGGTGACCGGAGCGGTATGGGCCGCCGCCGTCGACTGGAACCGCTGGGGCGTATGGGGCGGGCGCTGGAACGGCAACGTCGACATCGACTGCAACAATTGCCTCAACAACATCAATGGCAAAGTGAATATCAACGACGTCGACTGGAAGAATGTCGATCGCAGCAAGATCGGGTTCGACGGCGCTCAATTCAACAAGATGGACCGCAGTTCCTTCCGGAGCAGTATCGAGGCGAATCCCGGCAACAGGGTCGGAGCCAGAGGCAACGACCGTGCGAACACGATCCGCGACCAGCCAGGCAAAATCAGCGTCAACGATGTCCGCAAGAGCAAGATCGATGCGGACAGGATCAGTGCTGCCCGCAACAAGCCAGGCAATACGGGAGCGGCTCCTGGAGGCGGGAAGGCAGCGCAGGCCGCGCAGAACCGCAGGCCCGACGCGAGGCCGACGAACAGAGCTGGCGAAAAGGCAAGGTCCGGGGCCAACGCCAAACGTCCAGTCGCAAAGGCGAAGCCAGCGTCCCGCGTCGACAACCGGCCCAGAAAGCCATCAGCCCTCGGTCAGGTCGACAGCGGCAGGCGCGCGCAGATGCAGTCCAACCGCGGCAGACAGGCCATGGCCGGGAGCAATCGCGGCGGCGGTAGAGTAATGCACGGCGGTGGCGGCGGCCGCGGTGGCGGTGGTGGTGGCCGCGGTGGTGGAGGTGGTGGCCGCGGCGGCGGTCGTCGGTGACCGAAAGAAGGAGGAAAGTGATGACCAAGTCAGTCAGAAACATGCTTCTGGGTTCTGTGTTCGCTCTTGCGGCTCTCGCCACCAATCCGGTTTCGACATCTGCGGCAGAGCCATCCGATGCGACCGTCATCTCGGGCTTCGCTTCGCAGAGCGATCCTCCGGTATTCGAGACGCCGGAACAAGCCGTCGAGGCCTTCAAGGCGGCCTTGTCGGCTGATGATTTCGACAAGTTTACGGCGCTGCTGGGAATTGATGCGGCGAAAGCGAAGGCAGACGAAGGCGTGATGGACACCTACGCACAGATCCGGGACGGCACAAGCAAGAAGATCGTCGTGAAGGACGTCGATGGCCGCAAGATCATCGAGATCGGCGACAAACTGTGGCCTCTGCCATTTCCGATCGCGAAGGGCGACGATGGCAAATGGGGTTTCGACACGTATGCCGGGTTCGAGGAGATCATCGATCGTCGCGTCGGCGAGAACGAATTGCAGACCATCGACACGATGCGGGCCTATGTCGACGCCCAAAAGGAATATTCTTCCGCCGACCACGACGATGACGGCGTCCTGGAATATGCCCAGAAACTGATCAGCAGCGACGGCAAAACTGACGGTCTCTACTGGTCGCCTGATCTGGGCGAGGGTGACAGCCCGGCTGGCAACGCCCTCGAAGACAATGCGGCGCTTGATAAAGCGAAGGCCGGCGAGGGCTATTACGGCTATCGCTACAGGATTATCGAAAGCCAGGGGCCGAACATCGCGGGCGGAAAGTTCGATTACGTGATCAACGGCAACATGATCGCAGGATTCGCACTGATCGCCTGGCCGATCCGATATGGCGAAACCGGCGTGCACACGTTCCAAGTGAATGCTAACGGCACGGTCTACCAAGCCGATCTCGGCCGGCAGACCGAAAAAATAGCTGCCGGCATCAGGACCTTCAACCCGGATGATAACTGGGAGTTGACTGATGATTGAACACGGTCGCTCGTGTTTGGAACCAAGTCCGCTCCACGTCGTTGCCGCTTCGTATCCGACAATGATGCAAAGGAGGAAACGATGATTTCCGCAGATCAGATCCGTGAACATATGGAAGTTCGGGCTGCCGACGGCACCCATGTCGGCACAGTCGATCATCTCGACGGCCCCACGCGCATCAAGCTGACGAAGACCGACTCGGGGGATGGTAAGCACCACTTGATCCCGCTCGATTGGGTCGACCACGTGGACGCCCACGTCCACCTGTCGAAGAACGCCAGGGATGTCCGAAGCCAGTGGGCCACTATCAACTGACAATCGGTCGGCTGCGGCTTATAAGCCGCAGCCTCCTTGCAAGCGGCCGTCATGTCGAAGCAATTGAAGATGGGCGATGAGGTCAGCTGGAATACCAGCCTGGGAAAACAGAGGGCAGGGCGGTCAAAAAGCAGAGCAGTCCGACGAACATCAAAGGCCACAGCGTGAAGGCATCGAAGACCGAGCCGCAATATATCGTCGAGAGCGACACGTCGGAAAAGCGTGCCGCCCACAAACCTGACGAGCTCAAGAAACTTTGACGCCGGCGGCCGTTCTGTTCGAGCAAAAAGGAGATCGATATGCCAGCCAAGTCCAAGGCCCAGCAGAAGGCGGCAGGCGCCGCACTTTCGGCCAAGCGTGGCGAGACACCCAAGAGCGAACTCAAAGGCGCCTCGAAACAGATGGTCGAATCCATGAGCGAGAAACAGCTCGAGGAATTTGCCTCAACCAAGAGGAAAGGAAAACCTCAGCACGTTTCGAAATGAGAGATGTGGAACCGCCGCCGGCGTGTCACCGCGAAGCTTATATCGTCATCGACTTCATGGAGAAATCCGCGACCTCATGCGTGTTCGAAAGCGCGTTCAGGATCGCGCGTGCCGACGCGTCGGGGTCCCTGGCGAGCCATCGCAGCTCGAACGTCACCTCGGCGCCGCTCTCGGCGGTTCGGTGGAGTGACAGGAAGCCTGCATGGCATCTGAGCGGGTTCAGAACTTCCGATAGCTCGGGGACATTGCCGTTTGAGGCGCGGACGACAAGCGTTGCCTTCTGTTCGCAGCGCAGCCAGGCGTCCAGACGCTTCAAGGGCGACAGGACGATAAAGCCAACCGCCGTCGCCGCGATGCCGGTCAGGATCTGGCCCCCGCCGAAGCAGAGGCCGACCACCGTCATGAACCACAAGGTCGCCGCCGTCGTGACCCCGGTCAGCATGTCGCCGCGTTTGAGGATCGCTCCGCCGCCGATGAAGCCGACGCCCGTCAGGACGCCGAGCGGAAAGCGCAGCACGTCCATCTGCGTGAACGAGCCAGGCGTCTTTCCGTATGTCGACAGAAGAAGGTTTGCCTGGATCATCGCCAGGCAGGCGGCAAGCGCCACCAAGATCGTGGTTCTGAAACCTGCCGCATGACCGCCGCGCTCGCGATCAAGGCCGATGAGGCCGCCGGCAATCAATGTCAGCATGATCCGCGCGCCGATATCCCACCAGCCTGGCGTCAGCGGCATGGCATCCGTCAGGAGCGAAGGCATGTTTTGGTCCAGACTTTGTCCTGGCCCTCTCGCTGCTCGCCGGGCATTTGCTCCTCCTCGGCCGTGGTTATCAGAGTGTATCCGATGCGCCACGGCGCACCGTGGTATAAACGCCATGCGGCGCAGGACGTTCCTAACGCTCCCAAGTTGGGGGCGTGACAGGAAAAGCGGCCGTCGATGGGCCCGATTGGCGGTTCGTCTGCAGTCGGTGTATGGTTCCAACAGAGATCTGGGCAATCGCCCATCAGCTACGAGACCGCATCGCCCTAAAACGGAGTCCGAGATTGGCCGTCGCTTTCACCAAGGAAGAGAGTTTCGAAACCGCTTCGGAAACCCTGCTGCCCGATCGTCCGATCTCGCCGCATCCGAACCTCGTCACGGAAGCGGGATTGAAGGCTCTGGAATTGCAGTTCCAGCAGGCTCGCGAGGCCTATGATACTGCGACCCCCATCGAAGACGTGAACGAACGGCGGCGGCAGACGGCCAATCCCTTGCGTGATCTTCGCTACTTAGCCGCAAGACTTCGCACCGCCCAGCTTATGCCTGACCCGACGTCAACCGACAGGGTTGCCTTCGGCAGCACGGTGACTTTCCACCGTGACGACGGGCGCGTGCAGACCTATCGCATCGTCGGGGAGGACGAGGCCGATCCGAAGGCCGGGACCATTTCCTATGTCTCCCCGGTGGCGCGGCTCCTGATGGGCAAGGCTGTTGGGGATATGGTGCAGACAGGCGGCCAGGAACTGGAGATCATCACCATAACATAGGAGAGCGCTATTCGCGTAGAGACCAGCGAGTTCGGCAGCCGCACCGCTTACGTCTGACAAAAGCGCACTCGGTCGCCGAGATGAGTGAAGCGTCAGAGATTGCGTTTCGCGACCTTGATGACCTCCCGCGTCAGCTCCGCCAAGCGATCGGCGGCAAAGCGGTTTATCTGCCAATAGAGTGGGACGTCCAACGGCGTATCGGGAACCAGCTCCACCAGCCGTCCCGATAACAGATGCTCGCGGGTCAGCTGGGTGGGGTTCATTCCCCAGCCCATGCCCGAGAGGCTGGCTTCGACGAAACTTTGCGGCGACGGCAGCCAGTGGGTGGGGTGGTCGAGATCGTGTCCGAACATCCGCCTGATCCAACTGCTTTGCAACCTGTCCTTCTGATTGAAGGTTAGCGCCGGGGCGCTGCGGATTGCCTCTGATGTCACGCCATGCGGAAAGTGACGGGCGACGAAGTCGGGGGTTGCCGTCGCATGGTATCTGAGAACGCCGAGTGCAAAACGCCGACATCCGCGGACCGGCTTTTCCAGGCTGGTGACGGCAGCGATCACCCGCCCGCGCTGCAGCCATTCGGCGGTGTGGTCCTGATCGTCGACGGCGACGTTCAGCAAATAGGAAGAGCTCCTGGTGAAATTCGCCATGGCCTCGACGAACCATGTCCCGAGGCTGTCGGCATTCGTCGCGATTTGAAGCGTGACCCTTTGGCGGGGCTCGTCGGGATCGACGAGTGCCGGCAGCTGCCCGAAGAGTTCGGCTTCGAGCATACCTACATTCTCCATATGGCGGCAGAGCCATTCTCCCTTTTCCGTCGCCGTGCACGGCGCGCCCCTAACGATGAGGACGACGCCGAGACGCTCTTCGAGCTGCTTCACGCGCTGGGAAATGGCCGAAGGCGTCACGTTCAGCACGGTCGCGGCTCTTTCGAAGCTGCCTGTCTGGACAATGGTTGCAACTGCGTGAAGAGCGGGATAGTCGATCATGGATTAGTTTTACTTAATTGGAGTAAGGTGGATTAATTAGCCTAATTCTCCCAATAGCGATAGCGCAACCTCACCGAAATGAGGGGCGTTGGCCGAAGCGATGAATTTTTCGATTTATGGAACCGGCCTGATGATGGGCCTCAGCCTGATTGTCGCCATCGGCGCGCAGAACGCCTTCATCCTCCGCCAGGGCTTGCGCAACGAACATGTCTTCGCCATCTGCCTCGCATGCGCGGTATCGGATGCAGCGCTGATCGTGCTTGGCGTGACCAGCCTCCAACAAATCGCCAGGTTGATGCCCTGGCTCGATCCCGTCATGCGCTACGGCGGAGCCGTATTTCTGGTCTGGTACGGGGCAAGAAGCCTCTATTCCGCCTTGCGGTCGTCCACCGCTCTCACGGCCGCGGAAGCCAAACCATCGAGCTTCCGGCAGACACTGGCGACCTGCCTCGCACTCACCTGGCTCAACCCGCACGTCTATCTCGACACCGTGGTACTGCTCGGCACGATATCGACACGATATCCGGGAGAGCAGGCTTCATTTGCGGCAGGGGCGGTGACGGGTTCCTTCCTGTTCTTCTTTTCGCTCGGATATGGCGCTACACGGCTGCGGCCGATCTTCTCGAAACCCTCATCCTGGCGCGTGCTGGAAACGCTCGTCGCTTTCACGATGTGGATCATTGCGTTCAAACTGCTGGGCGGGCTGTGATCGCCGTTCGGCTGTCGGTCGGCCGCTACGGTGCAGGTCGAGCGGACGTCGCAAGTGGACCGGCATCAATCTGGCCAGCTCAGCGAATTCAAAACGATGAAGCGTCTCTACCGCGTCCCATCGCATGCGCGGCGCTCCGGGAGGGTCAACTCCATTTCGCGCTGGCAATCCGCCAGCAGATGTGGCGGAAAGCGCCTTAACTCGCGGAGCGCATGCTCATGGTTGGCATCCCTGCGTCTCTGCGCCTTGAATGCGGAAAGGGCCTGTACGATATTCCAGATGCTTGTTTGAGACATGTCGGGCCTCCTTGGCTGCATTTTGCTGCCGACACGCGAAATATCGGGTTCAATTGACATTCAATCAAACAAAATGATATGGGGTTATAAATCAGAAAAATTGAAAGATGCGACGATGAGCATTCCCTTTCGCCGTCCCATTCCGCTGCTCGACAACGATGTATTGCGCACCTTTGTTGCCATCGCCGAGACGGGCAATTTTTCGACCGCCGCCGAGGCGGTCTTCCGCACACCGTCGGCGGTGTCGATGCAGATCAAGAAACTTGAAGAGCAGCTTGGTGCGACACTGTTTCTGCGCGACGCACGCTCGGTTTCGCTGACGCGCCATGGCGAGATGTTGCTGTCCTATGCCCGCAACATCCTGGCGCTGTCGAACGAAGCGGTGTCGCGCTTCATTATGCCGGAGCTCAGCGGCGTCGTGCGGCTCGGCGCGCCGGAAGATATCGGCGAACGGCTGCTGCCGAGTATTCTGAAGAGTTTCGCCGAGAGCTATCCCGGCATCATGGTCGACGTGACGATCGACATGAGCATGGGGCTGAAGAAGCGCATGGAGGAGCAACGCCTCGACCTGGCGTTGATCAACTGTGCGACACGGCCGTTCCCGACGGGCGGTGAGGTGGTGTTCCGCGAGCGTCTGGTCTGGGCCGGCGCCAAGTGTGGTTCGGCGCATCGCCGCGATCCCCTGCCGATCTCGATCTGGGAGGATGGCTGCATCTGGCGCCAGGAGGCGCTCTCCCAGCTCGAACGCAACAAACGGCATTATCGCGTCGCCTATCTCAGCGGCCACACGATGGCGCAGCGCGCCGCCGTGCTTTCCGATCTCGCCATTGCGCCGCTGCCGCTGTCCTATGTCAACGAAGACATGGCGATCCTCGGGCCTCAGGAAGGGCTGCCGGAGCTCGGCGCCTTCGATATCCGCCTGCTGACCGCCTCGCAGGTATCGGGGCCGATCGAGACGGTGGCCGACAGCATTCGCGGCGCCTTTGCCGAGAGAGCGAAAGCGGTCGCCGCCTAGCAGCATCATAGCCAGTGAACCTTTTGGTTTGTCGTGCGTTATTGGCGCGGGACGGCAATTGTCGCCGTTCGGGGTTGATTTCAAACAAGGATATCCGAGATGACGACAACGGCCAAAATTGCCGCAGCCTTGATGGTTCTTCTTGCCCTTTCTTCCTGCGGCAACACGATCCGCGGCATAGGAAAGGATACGGCAAATACCGTGAACGCCACGCAGGATGCCGGCCGCTCGGTCGACCGCGCCGCGAAGAAGTGATGACGATTCAGCTTTCTTCCGAGGATTGCCGGATCAGATATTGACCGCGGGATCAGATATCGGCCGGGGCCGGATCAGATGACCGAGTTCGGATCATTCCAAGGGGTGACCGGGGGATAAGCCTTTTCCAGCCCGCCGGATCGGTCGAGACCGGTCCGGAAGGCCTGGTAGGCGGGATGCTGGCTGGAGCGGGCGGTTTCCTTCAGCCGGATCTGCAACCGGTTCGGCGCCTGGGTTCCGAGCCAGATTCCCAGATTTTCGAGCTTCAGCGAGTTCAGGAAACGCGATCCGGCGGCAAGATCGAGATGGCGGCGCAGGCCGTCGAGCAGGTTGTCGTCCTGGGCAGCGTTTTCCATGAGCCGCGCCAGATACGACTTGTCGGTCTCCGATAGTGCGGCGAGCTTTTCCGCAACGGTATCGCGGTCAGGAAAGGGAATCATCGAATCGTCCATGCTTGATCGTGTTTTTGCCGTTATAAGCTCGCCTTGACCTTCTCGGCTACATCGACTGGCACCCATTTGGTCCACAGACTCTCGTAATTGCGAAGGAAATAGATCGCGGCACCCTCATTGCTTTCGCGGTTTTCGTCCTGCCAGGCGAGCACCTGATTGATCGTCGCATTGTCCCATTTGCGGGTCTTGAGATAGGTCGTGACAGGCCCGGCGCGGCTGGCGAAGGACCTGGTCATCAGTGTGAAGGCGCGCGAGACGGGGTAGGAGTTGACCTCGGGCCTGGCGCAGCCGGCAACTGCGGTACAGCGGTCCCATTCGCTCTTGTTGTGGCCGACGCCGAAGCTCAGGCGCGTCATGTCGTATTTGCCGAGGATGGCGGTCGGCGCCCAGTAATAACCGAGCCAGCCGACCTTGTTGTCGAAGGCGCGGGCAATCGATGCATCGAGCCGTTCGGGACTGCCGGTCTCGACGAGCTCGAAGCCCTTCTTGTCGGCGGCAAGCGCCTTGAACAGATTTGTGGTCGATATCTGGCAGCTCCAGTCGGCGGGGCAGTTGTAAACTGCGCCTTTCGATGGGTCGTCCTCGGCGGGGAAGAGTTCGGGATGTTTCAGCGCGTCTTCGACCGAGCGGATGTCGGGGTGGGCGTCGGCGATAAATTTCGGAATCCACCAACCCTCGACGGCGCCGTCAGCCAGGATTTCGGCCCCCTCCACTAACCGGCCGCTGTTGACGGCCTGATCGAGCAGGGACCTGACGGAATTGATCCAGTATTCCGAGGCGATGTCGGGGGTGCCTTTCTCATTCATCGAGGCGAAAGTCGGCAGAGTGTCGCCATCGACAATGGTGACCGAACAGCCGTATCCCTTTTCCAGGATGATCTTGTCGAAGCTCGCCGCGATGCCTGCCGAGGCCCATTTCATTTCGGCGATCGAAACGCTGCCGCACTCAGCGGCTTCAGCCGGCGCGACGGTAGAAAGAGCCGCGGCAAAGACGGCCGGAATCAGAAACGTCTTCATCGTCATTTCCCGAATTCTTCTTAGGCGGACGCGCAGGCTCTGAAATCCACCGACAAATCTCTCCGGCACCCGAAGCAATGCCTGCCGGCGATACCGCAACAGGCTTTCCGGTTCATGGGCAGGCCATGTTCAACAATGGAGCATCTTGATGAAGCCTACGCGTTCGCTCACAGAAATCAACCATCTTCTGCTCATGGTTGCGTGACTAAATTATTGAATTCGAAGAATTTATGTCGGCATCCCGAAAATGGCGCCCTCCGGCGAAATGCACGCTCTTCGCGACCGGCGGCGGATCTTCGGCAGAAATTTTGGCGAGAATGTCAAAAAAGATCAAAATTAACACTTGCGTAAGCCTTCAATAACTCTCCGGTAAGAATGTGCCGTTATCAGTTGGGGCGTGGCAGCAATGACCGCCGCTTCTCCGGTTCAGGTAGTGCGTACCGGAGAAAGCGAGCTTCGCCGTGTAAGGGCGAAGACGCCTGAGTTTTCGGCAAACCGCGCAGAGCCAAGGCCATGCGCGGTTTTCGCGTTTGCGTGGGAGCCAAGTCTTGCGCCGGGCCAAGTCTTGACCCGAGCCAAGCTTGACCCGAGGTTGCCGCCCATTGTAGGCCTCGCCTGAACGAGAGGCGAATACAGGCCATCATGGCAAGAGCGATCATGCTGCAGGGGACCGGCTCCGATGTCGGCAAGACGGTGCTGGTTGCGGGCCTTTGCCGGTTGGCGGCCAATCGTGGGCTGACCGTCCGGCCGTTCAAGCCACAGAACATGTCGAACAATGCGGCGGTCGCCGATGATGGGGGCGAGATCGGCCGGGCGCAGTGGCTGCAGTCGTTGGCCGCGCGCGCGCCATCCTCGGTGCACATGAACCCGGTGCTGCTCAAGCCGCAATCGGAAAATGGCAGCCAGATCATCCTGCAGGGCAGGATATTTGGGCAGGCGAAAGGACGCGATTACCAGCGGCTGAAGCCTCAGTTGCTCGGCGCCGTGCTCGAAAGTTTCGAAAAAGTCGCTGCAGGGGCCGACCTCGTTATCGTCGAGGGCGCCGGATCGCCGGCCGAGATCAATCTCAGGCCCGGCGATATCGCCAATATGGGCTTTGCGACGCGGGCCGGCGTGCCTGTCGTGCTCGTCGGCGATATCGACCGCGGCGGTGTCATCGCCTCCCTGGTCGGCACGCATGCGATCCTCGATGATAGCGACCGGGCGATGATTTCAGGCTATATCATCAACAAGTTCCGCGGCGACGTCTCGCTGTTTGACGACGGCATCCGCGCCATCGAGGGTTTTACCGGTTGGCCGTGTTTCGGCATCGTGCCGTGGCTGAGGGGGGCTGCGCGCCTGCCGGCCGAAGATTCGGCCGTGCTCGAACGGCTGGCGAGGGGCGGGACGGGCGCGCTGAAGATCGCCGTGCCGGTGCTGCCGCGTATCGCCAATTTCGACGATCTCGATCCGCTGAGGACCGAGCCGGATGTCGAGCTGGTCTTCGTGCGATCAGGCGAGCGGATACCTGCCGATGCGAGCCTCGTTGTGCTTCCCGGCTCGAAATCGACGATATCGGATCTCGCCGACTTCCGCGCCCATGGCTGGGATCACGATCTCCAGGCGCATGTCAGGCGCGGCGGCCGGGTGATCGGCATCTGCGGCGGCTATCAGATGCTCGGCCGCATGGTGCGCGACCCGCTCGGCATCGAGGGCGGGACGCTCGAGATGCCGGGGCTCGGGCTGCTCGACATCGAGACTGAGATGGCGCCGGAAAAGACCGTGCGCAACAGCCATGCCCGCTCGACCGAATATGACGCGCCGCTCGCCGGCTACCAGATCCATCTCGGCATCACCCGCGGCCCGGATTGCAATCGGCCTTCGGCTATCATCGACGGCGCGCCGGATGGGGCACTGTCGGCCGACGGCCGGATCATGGGCACCTATCTGCACGGGCTCTTCGGCAGCGACGCCTACCGCGCCCGACTGCTTCAAAGCTTCGGCCTATCAGGCGAGCGGAGGAATTATCGCGAGAGCGTCGAGCAGGCGCTCGACGAGATCGCCGGAGAATTGGAACGTCATCTCGATCCGCGCTGGCTGGCCGGGTTGATTGGCTAGGCTGGGTGTGTCGTGGGCGGCTGCCGCATCGTTCCTAGTCTGTGGGATGACAAGGATCGCGGCTGGCTCCCTCTTCTCCCCAGCGGGAGAAGGTGGCCCGAAGGGTCGGATGAGGGGGCGACGCGGCACTACGTCATTGATTGCCCTTCGCTTTCGCTCAGCGCATTCGCGGCTCCGCCGCTCACCCCCTCAACCGCCTGCCGGCACCTTCTCCCCGATGGGGAGAAGAGAATCGTGGCGGCGCCGCGTTCCCCCTGCAGCAAAGAAGGGACTGACCAGACTGATGCGCGGCATGGCGGTCGAGTTCGGCCCGGACGGCATCACCAGCAACGCGATTGCGCCCGGCTGGTTTGCTACCGAGACGAATGCGGCGATGGCTGCGAACGAGGAATTGATGCCCTTCGTGCGCCAGCGCATCACGGTCCAGCGCTGGGGACGCCCAGACGAGATCGCCGGCGCGGCGCTGTTTCTCGCAAGCGCCGCCGCTTCCTTCGTCAACGGCGATGTGCTGACGGTCAACGGCGGCATGACGGTCAGGATGTGAGATATTCGTAGGCGCTACGGCACCGTCTTTCATTTCTGCGGCACTCTCCACTGATTCTCGTCGGAGTCGAATGACGGTAATCGCCTCTTCGTCTGCCCTGCGGTTGTCGTTGCCGGAGTCCATGGCTAGAAATATCTGCCTGACTCGACTATTGGTTGATATGGCAACGCCTCGGTTGGTCATCGCCGTCCATTTGCCCGATTTCCGACCATAAACTGTGTCGGTCATTTGGAGGTTCGGAAATTAACAATCATATTCAGTGGCTTATAGAACACGGAATCACAGCCGAGCATATTGGCGAGTTGATAGCCGGATTGTGCGATCGGCTGATCGAGGATGGCTTTCCGATTTGGCGGGGGAGCATCTCAATGCCGTCTATTCATCCCATGTATGGCGGCGTCTCGGCCAATTTCGTGCGCGGCGGTGCGACCACGATCGAGAATGCCGAATATGGCACTGCCGGAGTGCTGAATTTCGAGAAGACCCCGATCTATTTTCTTTTGCGCCGTGGCGAAACGTCAGGTCGCTGGAACATCGCCAAGGGTGAGGGTGTCGATGACTACCCGCAGCTTGCGGAATTCGCGCATGGCGGCGGCACGGATCACCTGGTCAGCCTGCTGGAGTTCCCGAAGGAGGCCGCGCTGCGCGGGGTCAGTCTGTCTCTCACAAGCGACAGGCCGGACGGATTTTCTGACGATCAACTGGCGATCGTCGCGAAGCTCTTCCCGGCGCTGGGGTTGGCTTGCTACCGCATCGCGGCCTCGAAAACCGCTGCGGATATCCTCGCCGTCTATACAGGCGCCAAGACAAGCGCGCGCATCCTCGCAGGCGAGATCCAGAGAGGAAAGGGTGGCTCCATCAATGCTGCGATCCTGCTTGCGGATCTCAGGAATTTCACGGCGTTGACCGAAGTCTATCAGCCAGGCGAAATCGCCGGGTTTCTGGATGAGCATTTCGAGCTGATCGGTCGGCATGTCGAGGAGAATTCCGGTGAGATCCTCAAGTTCATGGGCGACAGCGTGTTGGCGATCTTTCCGACCGATGCCGAAGACCGGCAAAAGGCGTGCATGGCCGCACTGGCTGCCGCGAGGGATATCCTGGAAGCCAACAAGGTGCTGAACGGTCAGCGGAGGAATGATGGAGGTCCTGACATCGGCGTCGATGTCGTGCTGCATCTCGGTGAGGTCTTCTATGGAAATATCGGCGCGCGCGGCAGGCTTGATTTCACGGTCATCGGCAGCGCCGTCAACGAGGCCTCGCGGCTTGAAAAGCTCTGCGGCATGCTTGAGCAAGACCTGCTGATGTCGGAGAGCTTCGCGACCACCTGCGCTGTGGCCTGCGAGTATCTGGGTTCGTTTGAATTGCGCGGCGTTTCGAAGCGGGCAGAGGTGTTCAAGCTCGCCGGCCCCGGTTCATAGCGGCTCATATCTCGCCTGACACTTCACGGCGGCGGCGGTCGAGTTCTTCGCTGTAGCGGCGCAGCGTATAGCTTTCGCTGAGCTGGCCGATCACCTTGCGTTCGATCAGGTTGTTGACGACGGCGAGCGCTTCGCTTTCGCTCTTGTCGAAGATCGCCGCCGCCTGTCTGGCATTCATCTGCGGCTGCAGGAAGTCGTTGCGGTAGTGGATGAAATCGGCAAGCGTCTTGCCCTCGTCCTGGGCGTCGGTCGGGTTGGCGTAGATCTCCGGCACCAGCACCAGGCCCGCATATTTGTCGCTCTCCTCGACGAGGATGACGCGCTGGGTCGAGCCGATCGGGAAGGCCTGCTTGAATTCCTCCAGCGTGATGCCCGCCTTCGCCTTCTTGACGTCGGCGCGCATCAGCTTGTCGACCGTCAGATTGCGGATCCAGCCGACGTCGTGGGCGCTGCGGATGCTTTCGCCGCGCAGATGGAACCGCCATGTGGCGAAGGAGTAGCCGAAGGTCGAGCGCACGACGAGAGAGGAGGTGATGACGGCAGCGAGCACCAGCGCGGTGATCGGAAAATCGCCGGTGATTTCGAGCGCCAGGAACGTCATGGTCAGCGGCCCGCCGATGACGGCGACGGCAAGCGAGCTCATGCCGACCACGGCATAGATGACGGGCGTCAGCGTCGCATCGGCGAAGTAGGGGCCACAATAGGCAAAGAGCTTGCCGAGCAGGGCGCCCATGAACAGCGAAGCGAAGAATAGCCCACCCCTGAAGCCGGAGCCGATCGAGATCGCCGAGGCGAAGGATTTCAAGAGGAAGAGGCCGATCAGCGTTGGGATTGCCACCTCACGGGAAAGATTGAGATGTAGCGCGCCGTGGCCGGCCGAGAGCACCTGCGGCGAGATCATCGCCAAGAGCCCGACGATGATGCCGCCGAGTGCCGGACGGAAGGGTGGGGCGATTGAGCTCTTGCGCGCCAGCTCCTCGACAAAAGCGACGCCCTGCATGATCAGGATGCCGACACCGGCGCAGAAAATGCCGAGCAGCAGCGCTGGGATATAATCGGCCGGCACGACTGAGCCGAAGCTGCCGATATCGATGGTGAAATCGCTGCCGGCAAGCAGCCTTGCGATCAGAGTCGAGACAAGGGCGGAGACGACGACAGGCGTCAGCGAGACGATCGTATAGGAGCCGATGATCAGCTCGAAAGCGTAGAAAGCACCGGTCAGCGGTGCGTTAAAGGCGGCGGCGATGGCGCCCGCCGCGCCGCAGCCAACCAGGGTGCGCAGGTCCGAGCGGCGAAGCTGCAGCTTCAGGCCGAATTTCGAGGCGAGGCCGGCGGCAAGCTGGGTATAGCCGGCCTCCAGGCCGACCGAGGCGCCGAAACCGTTGGAGATCAGGTTCTGCACGGCAACGATGATGCTGTCGGTCAGGGACAGGCGGCCGCCATGCAGCGCATTGGCCTCGATCGGGTCGACCATCGGCTTCTTGCGCCGTTTCGCCAGCACTAGAAGCAACAGGCCGAGCAGGGCGCCGCCGATGACGGGGGCGGTGAGCAGCAGCATCTTGCTCTCGATCTCGGACGCGCTCAGCCGTTCGCTGTCGGCGATGCCGAAGACCAGCTGATGCAGCTCGTTGGAGACGTAGCTCATGCCGGTGACGGCAAGACCCGAGATGATGCCGACGACGGCGCCCGCCAGCGACAGGCCGACCTCGCTACGGCGGGTCAGCGCGCGCAGGCGTCCCGGATCGAAGAAAACACGCAGCGCGCGGAAACGGCGCCGATCCAATTTCATAAGCATGGCTAGACAACTAGGCGAGGAGAGGCCCGGTCAAGGGCGGAGATGATCGCGCAGCCCGCTTGCGACGCAATTGCGGCGAAAACTCGGCGGGCGGGATAAATATTTGTGACGTAAGTCTCTGATAAATGACGATGTTTTAGGTAGAGTAAGTCGTGTTGGAGCAAGCATACCGGCTGCCCGTCAACTGGTCGACCGCCAAGGTCGGTTGACTTCACCCCTGCGCTTGCCTAACCATCCCGATAACGGATGGTCGATTGACCATCCTGACATAACGGATGGTTCCGGATCGGTGTTACGCCCTTCCGGATGAAAAGGGAATGTGACGGGGCGGACCCAAGCCGGGCGCCTTCATCACAGCCGACCCCGCGACTGTAGAGCGGTCAGGGTCTTCCATCCGGCACTAAGCCCTTCCGGCCGGCGGCTTGCAATCATGCAAGCGGGCGGGATAGGCGATATGCCGGAAAAGCCACTGGAAATGCATGGTGATCAACCGGGGTCGGACGCCTCTCAAGTCTACGAATCGTCCACCTTTTCACTGATGCGGCCGGGAAGGCGAGGATGATCCGCTGGCACGATCAGGGCGACCGGTTTCCGGTCTGCCCCGATCGCGGCCGATAACCGCGAGCCAGGAGACCTGCCATACGTGCCGGGCAAGAAGCCCACACCTGGGCACTATGCCCGTTGCCAGCACGGAGGTTGTCTTGGCTGAACGATTGAATTCGGCGCGGCCTGGTGCGGCGCTATTTGCTTCCTCTTCTCCCCAGCGGGGAGAAGGTGGCCCGAAGGGTCGGATGAGGGGGCCGCACGGCACGCCCTTCATCATTGCCCTTCGCTTGCGCTCAGTGCATTCGCGGCTTCGCCGCTCACCCCCTCAACCGCCTGCCGGCACCTTCTCCCCGCTGGGGAGAAGAGATGTGCGGGGGCGCCTCGCTTCCTCTCATTCGCGAGGGGGGACCGAAAGACGGGTTGAGCCCTGTGGCTCGGTGCATTTGCGAGGCACTTTCCTCTCCTCCCTCATTCCTGTGCTGGTCACAGGATTCCAGTGCGCCCAAGTCCTTGGGCGCGAAAGAATCATTTCACGACAGCACAGAGTCATTCACGGCGCGGACGCGCCGTGGCTGGATTCCTGTGACGAGCACAGGAATGAGGGAGCGTGGTGGAACGTTGCGTTTCCTCTGGAGGCCGCTTTCGCATGACGGCCTCCCCATCCAACACCGTCTTCATCCTCGGCGGCGCACGTTCCGGCAAATCCCGTTTCGCCGAAGCCCTCGTCACCGCGACCGGCCTCGATCGCCATTACGTAGCCACCGGCCGCGCTTGGGACGAGGAGATGCAGGCGCACATCGCCCGACACCAGGCCGACCGCGGCCCGTCCTGGACGACGCATGAGGAGCCGGTCGATCTTGTCGGCAAGCTCACCGCCATCGATGGCCCGGGGCGCATCGTTCTCGTCGACTGCCTGACGCTCTGGGTCACCAATCTGATGATGGAGGAGCGTGAGATGGCGGCGGAATTTGCTGCGCTTGCCGATTTTCTGCCTGCCGCGAAGGCACGGCTCGTTTTCGTTTCCAACGAGGTCGGTCTCGGCATCGTGCCCGACAATCGCATGGCGCGGGATTTTCGCGATCATGTCGGCCGCTTGCACCAATCGATCGCGGCGAAGGCCGCCGAAGTTTATTTAATCGCGGCAGGCCTGCCGTTGAAAATGAAGGGTTAAGTCCATGAACCAGCAGAAGATTCCCGCAACCGTGATCACCGGCTTCCTCGGCGCCGGCAAGACGACGCTGATCCGCAACCTGCTCACCAATGCCGGCGGCAAGAAGATTGCGCTGATCATCAACGAATTCGGCGATCTCGGCGTCGACGGTGATGTGTTGAAGGGCTGCGGTGCGGAGAATTGCACCGAGGACGACATCATCGAACTCACCAATGGCTGCATCTGCTGCACTGTCGCCGACGATTTCATCCCGACGATGACCAAGCTGCTGGAACGCGAACATCGGCCCGACCATATCGTCATCGAAACCTCGGGCCTTGCCCTGCCGCAGCCGCTGGTCGCCGCCTTCAACTGGCCCGACATTCGCACCCAGGTGACCGTCGATGGCGTCATTACGGTGGTCGACAGCGCCGCCGTCGCCGCCGGCCGTTTTGCCGACGACCATGATGCGGTCGATGCGCGCCGCGCGGAGGATGAATCGCTCGATCACGAAAGCCCGATCGAGGAACTGTTCGAGGATCAGCTCACCTGCGCCGACCTCATCGTGCTCAACAAGACAGACCTGATCGATGCTGCCGGCCTTATCAGGGTGCGCGACGAGGTCGCTTCCCGCACGGTGCGCAAGCCCGTGATGATCGAGGCGAGGAACGGCGAGGTGTCGGCCGGCATTCTGCTCGGCCTCGGCATCGGCACGGAGGACGATGTCGCCAATCGCAAGTCACATCATGAGCTGGAGCACGAGGACGGCGCGTCGCACGACCATGACGAATTCGACAGCTTCGTTGTCGAGCTTGGCCCTGTTGCCGATCCCGCTGGCTTCATCGAGTCCCTGAAGACTGTTATTTCAGCCCATGACGTGCTGCGCCTCAAGGGTTTCGTCGATGTCTCGGGCAAGCCGATGCGCCTGCAACTCCAGGCCGTTGGCAGCCGCATCGACCATTATTTCGACCGCGCCTGGGCAACTGGCGAAAAGCGCGCCACGCGGCTCGTCGTCATCGGCCTGCACAAAATGGATCAGGGCGCGGTGAGGGCGGCGATCGAAGCGCTGGCATAACCCGATGCATCTGCTTCTGGCTCAACAAGGAACGATCAGCGACGGTGAGGAGGCAATCGACCTCGGGCAGTCCCCGGGCGATATCCTGTTCCTGTCGGCGGCCGACAGCGAGCTTGCCGCGATCGCCGCCGCCTATCGCGATCGCCGGACAGCACCTTCGCTGCGACTCGCCAGCCTGATGAGCCTCAAGCACCCGATGTCGGTCGACACCTATGTCGAGCGCACCGCGCGGCATGCAAAGCTGATCATCGTGCGTGCGCTCGGCGGCGCCAGCTATTTCCACTATGCGCTGGAAGCGCTGCATGCGGCGGCGGCGCGCGCCGGTGCGCTGATTGGGGTGCTGCCGGGTGATGCCAGGCCGGATGCGGGGCTGGTGCCTTTCTCCAATGTTCATCTCGACGATCTCAACGCGCTCTGGGCCTATCTGATCGAGGGCGGCGATGCCAATACGCAGGCGTTTCTCGATTATGCTGGGGCGATGCTGTCGGATGGCGAAAAGCCTGCGCCGGCGGTGCCGCTGATGAAGGCGGGTATTTGGTGGCCGGGGCGGGCGTTGATCGGGGTTGAGGCGTGGCGGCGGGTTGTTATATCGTCTTCGGAGGCGTCTTTGGCTGTGGCACCCCCCTCTGTCCTGCCGGACATCTCCGCCACAGGGGGGGAGATCAGGGATGAGAGGCCTCGTTCCATCTCATGCGCCGAAGGTGTTGCGGCATTTTCAAACGGTTCTTGTGCAGGAAGCCCAAGCGACTTGCCGATCTCCCCCCTTGTGGGGGAGATGTCCGGCAGGACAGAGGGGGGTACTCCAAACTCGGCGATAGAAGCGGGATCCCAACCCATCGTCGCCATCAGCTTCTACCGCGCCCTCGTCCAAAGCGGCGAGACCGGGCCGATCGAAGCTCTGATCGAAGCGCTGATGACACTCGGCCTGCGCCCGCTGCCGGTCTTTGCCTATAGTCTCAAAGATCCGGTTTCGACAGGCATTCTCGAAAGCGTATTTTCGGCGCTGAAACCTGATGTCGTCATCAATACGACGGGCTTTGCGGTCTCGGCACCGGGTGCCGACCGGCAGCCGACGGTGCTGGAGGCGAATGAGGCGATCGTGCTGCAGGCGATCCTGTCCGCCTCGTCGAGGGAGGCATGGGCGGCTTCCTCGCAGGGCTTGTCGGCGCGCGATCTCGGCATGAACGTGGCCCTGCCTGAAGTCGATGGTCGGGTGCTGGCGCGGGCGGTCTCCTTCAAGACGGCGGCCCGCTACGACGCGCGGGTCGAGACCAATATCGTCGCCAGCCAGGCTGATGCCGGCCGGGTGCGTTATACGGCGGAGCTTGCCGCCAATTGGGCGCGGCTGCGGAAGACATCAGCCGGCGACCGGCGCATCGCGCTCGTCATGGCGAATTACCCGAACCGCGATGGTCGGCTCGGCAACGGCGTCGGCTTGGATACGCCGGCCGGCACCATCGAGGTGCTTCGCGCCATGCGCTCGGCGGGATATCCGGTCGCCGAGATTCCCGCCGACGGCGATCTGCTGATCCGCCATCTGATGGAAGGGCCGACCAATTCCGGTTCCGACGGAAAGATCATCCGCGAAACGCTTTCCTTGAGTCTGTACAACAGCTTCCTGCAATCTCTTCCCAATAAGATTCAGGATGAGGTGAGAGCCCGCTGGGGAAGCCCGCAAGACGATCCGTATTTTCGCGAGGGCGTCTTCGCTCTGCCTTTTGCGCGCTTCGGTAAGGTGCTCGTCGGCATACAGCCGGCACGCGGCTATAATATCGATCCGAAACAGAGCTATCATTCGCCGGATCTCGTGCCGCCGCACGGCTATCTCGCCTTCTACGCTTTCCTGCGCCGCAAATTCGGCGCCCATGCCGTCATCCATATGGGCAAGCACGGCAATCTCGAATGGCTGCCGGGCAAGGCGCTGGCGCTGTCTGAAAGCTGTTATCCCGAGGCGATTCTTGGACCGCTGCCGCACCTTTATCCCTTCATCGTCAACGATCCGGGTGAGGGCACGCAGGCCAAGCGCCGAAATGCTGCTGTGATCATCGATCATCTGACCCCGCCTTTGACGCGGGCGGAGAGCTATGGGCCGCTGAAGGATCTGGAGGCGCTGGTCGACGAATATTACGAGGCGTCTGGCGGCGATCCCCGCCGCATCCGCCTGCTCAGCCGCCAGATCCTCGATCTCGTGACCGATATCGGTCTCGACCGGGATGCCGGTATCGCCAAGGGCGAAAGCGAGGGCGAGGCGCTGAAGAAGCTCGACGCCTATCTCTGCGACCTCAAGGAAATGCAGATCCGCGATGGGCTGCATGTGTTCGGGGTGTCGCCCGAGGGGCGGCTGCTGACCGACCTCACTGTGGCGCTGGCGCGGGTGCCGCGCGGGCTTGGCGAGGGCGGTGATGCGAGCTTGCAGCGGGCGATCGCTGGGGATGCGCTGAAAGATCTCTCCCAACTGAAAGACCCCTCCCCAACCCCTCCCCACAAGGGGGAGGGACTTACCTCTGCGCTTGCCGCAGCCCGTATTGCCAAAGCTGATGTTGAGACGGGGCGCCCAGCAAGCCCCTCACACCTGTCGGGAGGGGTTGGGGAGGGGCCTTCCTTCGACCCTCTCGACACCGACATGGCCGCCATCTGGACCGGGCCACGTTCTGAGATCCTCGCTGACCTCCTCGATACCCCATGGCGAACCAACGGCGACACCGTCGAGCGCATCGAACTGCTGGCGGCGAAGTTCGTTTCCGGCGAGAGCAAATGCCCCGAGGACTGGAAGGCGACACGGGTGGTGCTCTCCGAAATCGAAACCCGCCTCAAACCCTCCATTCTCGCCTGCGGCCCCGCCGAAATCGAAGCTCTGCTCAAGGGCCTCGACGGCCGCTTTGTCGCGCCCGGTCCATCCGGCGCGCCGACGCGAGGGCGGCCCGACGTCTTGCCCACCGGCCGCAATTTCTACTCGGTCGACAGCCGTGCCGTGCCGACGCCGGCTGCCTACGAGCTCGGCAAGAAATCGGCCGAACTGCTTGTCCGCCGCTATGTGCAGGATCACGGCGAATGGCCTGTCTCCTTCGGGCTGACGGCTTGGGGCACGTCGAACATGCGCACTGGCGGCGACGATATCGCCCAGGCGCTGGCGCTGATCGGCGTCAAGCCGCTCTGGGACATGAGCTCGCGTCGTGTCACCGGTTACGAGATCATTCCGCCGGCGATGCTTCGGCGCCCGCGCGTTGACGTGACGCTCCGCATTTCCGGCTTCTTCCGGGATGCCTTTCCCGAGCAGATAGCGCTGTTCGACAAGGCGATCCGCGCCGTCGGCGCGCTGGAGGAGGATGCTGCCGACAATCCCATTGCCGAGCGCATGCGAGGCGAGGCGGCAAGGCTTGGCGCCGCCGGCCTGGACGAAGTCTCGGCAAAGCGCCGGGCGGGCTATCGGGTCTTCGGCTCGAAGCCTGGCGCTTACGGCGCCGGCCTGCAGGCGCTGATCGATGAAAAGGGCTGGGAGCGGCGCGCCGATCTCGCCGAGGCCTATCTTGTCTGGGGCAGCTATGCCTATGGTGCCGGCGAAGAGGGCAGGGCCGAACGCGGCCTGTTCGAGGAGCGGCTGCGCTCGGTGCAGGCTGTCATCCAGAACCAGGACAATCGCGAGCACGACCTGCTCGACAGCGACGACTATTACCAGTTCGAGGGCGGCATGGCCGCCGCCGCCGAGCGGCTCGCCGGCGCGCGCCCTTCGATCTATCACAACGACCATTCCAGACCGGAAAAGCCGGTAATCCGTTCGCTGGAAGAGGAGATCGGCCGCGTCGTGCGTGGGCGCGTCGTCAACCCGAAATGGATCGCGGGCGTCATGCGCCACGGCTACAAGGGGGCAGCCGAGATCGCCGCCACCGTCGATTATCTCTTTGCCTTTTCGGCGACGACGGGCGCGGTCGGCGAGCATCACTTCGAGGCGGTCTACCAAGCCTTCGTCGCCGATCCCGGCGTGCGCGATTTCATGATCGAGAAGAACCCGGCGGCATTTGGCGAGATGAAGAAGCGGCTGCTCGAAGCGATCGACCGCAGTCTCTGGACGCCGCGCAGCAATTCGGCCCGGTTCGACTTAAATCAAAAAAATAGAGCGTGATGTCGTCCGAAAACCGCTCACACTTTTCGGCATCATGCTCTAGCCAGACAACAGAATGAGGTGACCCAATGAGCGACGAGACCCCGGACAGCGAGATCGCAGAAGGCAGAGTTGGCAAGGACGACGCCCGCCATGCCGAGAAGATGGCGAAGAAGAAGGCCGCGCGCGACAAGATCATGGCGACCAAGACCGATGGCAAGGGCCTGATCATCGTTCACACCGGCAAGGGCAAGGGCAAGTCGTCTGCCGCCTTCGGCATGATCTTCCGCCATATCGCCCACGGCAAGCCGTCGGCCGTCGTGCAGTTTATCAAGGGCGCGATGTGGACCGGCGAGCGCGACCTGATCGAGAAGCATTTCTCCGATCTCTGCCAGTTCCACACCATGGGCGAGGGCTTCACCTGGGAAACCCAGGACCGCGCCCGCGATGTCGCCGCAGCGTCGGCTGCCTGGGAAAAGGCCAAGGAGCTGATCCGCGACGAGCGCAATTCCATGGTGCTGCTCGACGAGATCAATATCGCACTGCGCTACGACTACCTCGATATCAACGATGTCGTCGCCTTCCTGAAGAGCGAGAAGCCGGCCATGACACACGTCGTGCTGACGGGGCGCAACGCCAAGGAAGAATTGATCGACATCGCCGATTTGGTGACCGAGATGGAGCTCGTCAAACACCCCTTCCGCTCCGGCATCAAGGGCCAGCCGGGCGTGGAGTTCTGAGGCGGTCAGTTGAGCGCGAGACTGCGCAGGATGGCAGCCGTTTCCTCATCCGCCGGGAAGAAGGATTCGACCGCGAGTTCCGACAAAGTGATTTCGACGGGCGTGCCGAAGACAGTCGTTGTCGAGATCAGGGAAAGCAAGCCGGCCTTGGTCGAAAGCTGAAGAGGAACGGCGATGCCGGCATAGTCGGTATGGACCTCGCCAGCAGTTTTAGGCGCTGGATAGGACAGCAACTCCTTCAAAAGCTTGTCCAACATTGGATCGCCCGAAGCCGAGAACTGTTGGCGCAACCTGCCGATAAGGTGGGCGCGCCACTCGGAGAGGTTTTTGATATGGGGCGCCAATCCTTGTGGATGCAGGCTGAGGCGCAGTACGTTGACGGGTGGCGTGAGCAGAGACTGGTCGGCAACGGCTGAGAGCAGCGGAGCGATGGCCGCATTGGCCGCGATGAGTGTCCAATGGCGGTCGACGGCGATTGCTGGGAAGGGCTCGTGCCCTTTCAGCACCATGTCGATGGCGCGACGGGCCGGTTCCAGTGCGGGATCGTCGAGGGCGCGTTCGGCAAAAACAGGAGCGAAACCCGCCGCGAGCAGCAGTGGGTTCCGATCGCGAAGGGGTACGTCGAGCCGTTCGGCAAGATGGAGCAGCATATCGCTGCTCGGTGTCGAGCGCCCGCTCTCGATGAAGCTCAGATGCCGCTGCGAGATCTCCGCCTCCAGCGCGAGGTCGAGCTGGCTCATGCGGCGGCGCTGGCGCCATTCGCGCAGATGGTCTCCAAGGGAGCGGGCGGTCGGCGTCATCAGGCGGCTTCCGGCAGCAAATCTATGAAACCGCGGACGGATTTCAGCTTACCGCCTTCGAGTTCGGCGAAATCCGTGCCCTTGATCAGCGCATCGCCGTTTTCCGGGCCGAGGCCCCAGGAGAAGCGCAGGTTGTCGCCGTAGCCGTCGGCCGCCCCGATCAGGGCGAAGCGGAAGCCGGGGAAGCGGCTTTGTACCGCCTCGACCAGCGAATTGATCTGCTCATGGCCTTCGCCGCGCATCAGTGGGTCGATATAGGTGGCGGCTTTGCTCCAGCTCTCGGCGATGAGAGCGCGACGGCGAGCGGCATCCGTCTCATTCCAGATGGCGAGATAGCGCTCTGCGTTGGTGTTTGCGTCGTTCATCGGGTCATCTCCTTTTGATCGCCCGTCAGTTCCAGGCAGTCCGATCATGCGGGAAGGCGATGCAGCTTATCAATTACGCCAGAGGTAATGGAAGATGGTCGAGGGGTCGTGTCAGACGCCGAGCCAGACACGCAGCGGATTTGCCGGGTCGGCGAGCAGCTTTACCGCAAGGGCGATGCAGACGATCACGAGCAGCGGCTTGATGAGCTTTGCGCCGATGCGCATGGCTAGCCGCGAGCCCAGCTGCGCGCCGAGGAACTGGCAAGCACCCATCAACAGGCCGATCTTCCAGAGTATGGCGCCGAGCCTTGCGAAGACGATCAGCGCGCCGAAATTCGAGCCGAGATTGAGAAGCTTGGTGTGGGCCGTCGCCTTCGGCATGCCGAAGCCGGCGAGCGTGACGAAGGCTAGCATGAAGAAGGAGCCCGTGCCGGGGCCGAAGACGCCATCGTAGAAGCCGATGACAGGCACCAGCGTCAGGCCGAAGGTAACGGGGGTCATGCGGCGGTGGGTGTCGAGGTCGTTGAGGTTCGGCTTGACGGCGACGTAGATGGCGATCGTCACCAGGAGCACCGGCATGATGGCGTGACAGCACCTGCCTGGAACGATCGTGGCGAGTGCGGCGCCGAGCGAACCACCCATGGCAAAGAAAGCCGCCGCGCAGAGCAGCAGCAGCAGATGGAGGGTGATATCGGGCAAGGTGGTATACCGGGCAGGGATTTCGGACGGCCTTGTTGCATTTGCCGTCCCAAGCTGCAATGGCTGCAAAGACATGGCAGGGCTTATTTGACGGTTTCCATGAGCGATTTCTCTTTCGATACGGCGAGGCGCCACGTGCTCGGGCTCGGCTGCGAGCGCGGCACGCCGCCTGCCGAGATGCTGGCGCTTGCGATCGAGGCGCTCGACGCAGCCGCCATAAGCGCGGCGGAACTCACAGCCATTGCCTCGATCGAGAGCCGAAGGCTGGAGCCGGCGATCCTTGCCGTTGCCGCGCGTTTTTCCGTGCCTGCCGTGTTTTTCGGCGCGCTGCGGCTGGAGGAGGAGACGCCGCGACTGGCGAATCCTTCTGCAATCGTCTTTGCCCGCGTCGGCTGCCATGGGGTCTCCGAGGCAGCTGCGCTGGCGGCTGCGGGGCCGGATGCCGAGCTTGCTGTCGCCAAGCTCAAATCGGCGCATGCGACGGCGGCCGTGGCCAGCAGCGGGTTGCAGAAAGCCTGATGGAGGTTATGCTGGCCGCAACGCGCGGCGCCGTCCGGCTGCTTCACGGTTCACATCTAGAGGATATCTCATGCACAAGGTCATTTATGACACTGACCCTGGCGTCGATGACGCCATGGCGCTTCTCTTCCTGCATCGTCATCCCGAAATCGACCTTCTCGGCATCACCACGGTTTTCGGCAACGCCTCGGTCGAGACGACGACGCGCAATGCGCTCTTCCTCAAGCGCGAATGGAATATTCCGGCACCCGTTTCCAAAGGCGCCAGCGTCACCATCGATTCCGCGCGCGCGGAGCGGCCATGGCCGGCCATGGTGCATGGCGAGAACGGCCTCGGTGATATCGACGTGCCCGAGACGATCGACCTGCCGCTCGATCCGCGCCCGGCGCATCGCTTTATCATTGACACGGTGCGCGCCCATCCGGGCGAAGTGCGACTCGTCGCCGTTGGCCGAATGACCAACCTGGCGCTGGCGCTGAAGGAAGATCCCGAGATTGCGACGCTGGCCAAGGACGTCGTCATCATGGGCGGCAATTTCTATGTGCCGGGCAATGTCTCTCCGGTCGCCGAGGCCAATATCCACGGTGATCCCGAAGCTGCCGACATCGTCATGACCGCGCCCTGGAAGGTCGCCGTCATCGGCCTCGACGTCACCGCGATCACCACGATGAGCCGCAGCTATCTCGGCGAGATGGCGGCCAGAGGTGACAAAGCAGTCAAGCAGCTCGACGCGCTCTCGCAGTCCTACATCGATTTCTATAAGCACGCGGTTGAAGACGGCATGATGGTGCATGACAGTTGCGCCTGCGTCTATGTCGTGGTGCCGGAGCTGTTCTCGTCGATCTCGGGTGCGGTGCGCGTCGTCTGCGGCGGCATTGCCGACGGTCAGACGATCGTTAGGCCGGACGCCCGGCGTTTTCCGCCTGACGGCGCTTGGGATGGGCTGCCGAGCCAGGTCGTCTGCACCGGTATTGAATCGGAGAAGGTCCTCGACCTCATCCGCAACACGCTGCTTGCAGCCTGACGGATGGGAGAGCCGGCGGCATCGCGCCGGCTTTCGATATATGATAATATATTCAGATTGTTGTGCGGGTTTTTCGAGAATTCGAATCCGCCTCTTCGCAAAGTGAGTCATATCAATCTCAGCAACTTCAAGTGAGGTGATGGGCGCGGCGTTGACCTTGCCCTTTGCGGGGCCTAGATCAGCAGAATGATCGATGCCGCATTCTCCCATCTTCCGGCGCTGGAGCCGGGCAGCGTCTGGCTCGTCGGCGCCGGTCCCGGCGATCCCGGCCTTTTGACGCTGCTAGCCGCCAAGGGGCTTTCCGAGGCCGACGTCATCGTCCACGATGCGCTGGTCAACCAGGAATGCCTGGCGCTGGCGCGGCCGGAAACGCTGGTGGAATATGCCGGTAAACGCGGCGGCAAGCCTTCGGCGAAACAGCGCGATATCTCGTTGCGGCTTGTGGAACTTGCGCGCGCCGGCAAGCGGGTGCTGCGGCTGAAGGGCGGCGATCCCTTCGTTTTCGGCCGCGGCGGCGAAGAGGCGCTGACGCTGGTCGAGCACAACGTTCCTTTCCGCATCGTGCCCGGCATCACCGCCGGCATCGGCGGGCTTGCCTATGCCGGCATCCCGGTGACGCATCGCGACATCAACCATGCCGTGACCTTCCTCACCGGCCATGATTCCTCCGGCATCGTGCCTGACCGGATCAACTGGGAGGCAATCGGCCGTGGCTCACCCGTCATCGTCATGTACATGGCGATGAAGCATATCGCCGAGATCAGCGCCCGCCTGATGGCCGCCGGCCGGCCGCCATCAGAACCCGTCGCCTTCGTCTGCAATGCCGCCACTGGCCGGCAGCAGGTGCTGGAGACGACGCTTGGAGAGGCGACCGAGGCCGTTGCTGTCTCCGGGCTGGAGCCGCCGGCGGTGGTCGTCGTCGGCGAGGTGGTGCGGCTGAGGGCCTCGCTCGACTGGCTCGGCGCACTCGCTGGACGGCGGCTGCAGCCCGATCCGTTTCGCCGGTCCGGCAAGGTGCGGGCATGAGCGGCCTCCTGATCGCAGCCCCTTCCTCCGGCGCAGGCAAGACGATGGTAACGCTCGGGTTGCTCCGAGCGCTTCGCCGGCGCGGCATTGCGGTCGCGCCCGGCAAAGCCGGCCCCGACTATATCGATCCCGCCTTCCATGCGGCGGCGAGCGGCACGCTCTGCCTGAATTTCGACCCATGGGCGATGCGTGGGGAATTGATCTCGGCCAATGCCGCGCTTCACCGCTCCGGCGACCGCATCCTCGTCATCGAGGCGATGATGGGGCTTTTCGACGGAGCCGCCGACGGAAGGGGAACTGCGGCCGACCTTGCCGCTCAGCTCGGGCTTTCGGTGGTGTTGGTCGTCGACGCCTCGCGCATGTCGCAGTCGGTGGCGCCGCTGGTTTCCGGTTTTGCCGGTTTCCGTGCCGATGTCCGCGTCGCCGGCGTCATCCTCAACAAGGTCGGCAGCGGCCGCCACGAAGCGATGCTGCGACAGGCGCTGGAGGCTATCCGCATGCCCGTCATCGCCGTCATCGGCAGCGACAAAGGGCTTTCTTTGCCGGAGCGGCATCTCGGGCTGGTCCAGGCCGGCGAACATGCTACGCTCGACGCTTTCATCGACCATGCGGCGGATGCGGTCTCCGAGGAATGCAATTTCGAATTCCTGCTGCGCATTGCAAAGCAGGGGCTCAACCGGCCATCGGCCGCCAATATCGACCGGCTACCGCCGCTGGGCGCACGCATCGCCGTGGCCCGCGATGTCGCCTTTGCCTTTTCCTACGAGCATATGCTGCTCGGCTGGCGCCGCCGGGGTGCTGCGATCTCTTTTTTCTCGCCGCTCGCCGACGAGGCGCCGGCTGGCGATGCCGATGCGATCTATCTGCCCGGCGGTTATCCCGAGCTGCATGCCGGACGGCTGGCAGAGGCGCAGAATTTCCGCGCCGGCATGCTCGATGCGGCAGCGCGCGACATCCGGATCTACGGCGAGTGCGGCGGCTACATGGTGCTCGGCGACGGGTTGATCGATGCGGAGAGCAAGCGCCATCAGATGCTCGGCCTGCTGCCCGTCGTCACCAGCTATGCGGAGCGAAAGCGCCATCTCGGCTATCGCCGAGTTGTGCCGCTCGACGGCGCCTTCTTCGCACGGATGATGACGGCCCATGAATTCCACTATTCCAGCGTCGTCTCAGAGGGCGAGGGCAAGCGGCTGTTTCAGGTACAGGATGCGCTCGGAACCGATCTCGGCATGGCCGGGCTGCGGCGCGAGCAGGTGGCGGGCTCCTACATGCATCTGATCGACCTTGCCGGAGCCTCCGCATGAGCGCACCGATCGCGCATGGCGGCGGCATCACCGCCGCTGCCGCCGCCTTCGGCGGCAGGCCGGAAGACTGGCTCGATCTTTCCACAGGCATCAATCCGTGCCCCGTCGCGCTGCCTGACATTCCGGCGCAAGCCTGGCACCGCCTGCCGGACAGGCACCTCGTCGATGAGGCAAGGCGCGCGGCGCGCGACCACTACGGCAGCGGCGAGATTCTGCCGCTACCAGTGCCCGGCACACAATCGGTGATCCAGCTTCTGCCACGCCTGGTCGAGGCGGGCAGGCTGGTTGGCGTCGCGGATGAGCAAGTCGATGTGACGGACAACAGGATCGCCGTGACGGACGATAGGATCGCCGTGGTGTCGCCAACCTATGGCGAGTATGCGCGCGCCTTCACCTCGGGCGGCTTTACCGTCGACGCTGTCGATAATCTCGCCGCGATCGGGATCGAGCATAGGCTGGCCGTCGTCGTCAATCCGAACAATCCTGACGGACGGGTATGGCCGGCCGAAACACTGATTGCTCTGCACGACAGGATGAAGGCAGCAGGCGGGCTTCTCGTCGTCGATGAAGCCTTCGGTGATACGGATCCAGCGCTCAGTCTTGCATCCCGTGCGCCGCAGCTTACCAATCTCATCATCTTCCGCTCCTTTGGCAAGTTCTTTGGACTTGCCGGCCTCCGGCTCGGCTTTGCGATTGCGCGCGGCGATATTCTCGTGCGTTTCGAAGACTGGCTCGGACCTTGGGCGGTCTCCGGACCGGCCCTTTCGATTGCCGGTTCGCTGCTGCGATCGGACGTTTCTGCTATCCGCAGCCGCATCAATGAACGTTGCACCGGCCAGCATGCGGTGCTGAAGGGCGGGGGGGTGCGGATGGCTGGAGGAACGGCACTCTTCACCCTTGTCGCCGATGCGAGAGCCGGCGACATTTACATGCATCTCTGCCGCCATCATATTCTCGTCCGCAAGTTCGAGTATGCGCCGAATTGGCTGCGTTTCGGGCTGACTCCCGATCCGGCGGCAGACAGGCGGCTTGGCGAAGCCCTTCAGAGATTTGAGCGATGACGATCGACGAAAACCTTCTCGTACTGCTTCTGGCGCTGCTGCTCGACCGGATCGTCGGCGATCCGCAATGGCTGTGGTCGCGGATGCCGCATCCCGTCGTCGTCTTCGGCGCGGCGATCTCCTATGCCGACCGGCAGCTCAACCCAGCAAGCCTCACGAGCTCGCAACGCCGAATGAACGGTATCGCCGCCATCCTGGCGCTGCTTCTTTTGACGGTGGCCGCAGGCTTTGTGTTCAACCGGTTCTTCGCGCTGTTCGGCCTTGTCGGCATCTTGCTGGAGACCGGGCTGGTGGCGATCTTCCTGGCGCAGAAAAGCCTTGCCGATCACGTCGCGGCCGTTGCCCTCGCGCTGCGCGACGAGGGGCTTGCCGGCGGGCGGGCCGCCGTCTCCCGCGTCGTCGGACGCGATCCCGAGACGCTGGACGAGCCAGCCGTCTGCCGCGCGGCGATCGAAAGCCTCGCCGAGAATTTCTCCGACGGCGTCGTTGCGCCGGCGCTCTGGTATGCCGTCTTCGGCCTGCCGGGGCTCTTCGCCTACAAGATGCTGAACACGGCGGATTCGATGATCGGCCATAAGTCGGAAAAATACATCGACTTCGGCTGGGCTGCCGCCCGGCTCGACGACGTCGCCAACTGGCCGGCCGCGCGCCTCTCCATCCTGCTGATTGCCGGCGGCGCCTGGATCCGGCGGGGAACAAGCGCCGGCCGTGAGGCGATCCGCGTGGCGATGCGCGACGGGGCCTTGCACCGCTCGCCGAATTCCGGCCGGCCGGAGGCGGCCATGGCTGGCGCGCTGAACGTCCAGCTCGCCGGGCCGCGCATCTATGGCGGCGTCATCGTGCGCGAACCGATGATCAACGACGCCGGCCGCGACATGGCGACGTCGGGCGACGTCGAGGACGGCGTATCGGTGTTTTATGCCAGTTGCATGGTGCTTGCGGGCATTACGTTCGGGCTGTTTCTGTGTTTTCTGTAGGGTCGTGCCGTGCATACGGGATGTAGGGTGTGCCGTGGTACCCCCCTCTGCCCTGCCGGGCATCTCCCCCACAGGTGGGGAGATCACAAGTGGCTTGAACTTCGTGCCCCTTTACGGTTTCGCCCTGCTGTGACACCAGTTGTTTGGGGAAGCCGGTGCGTCCAGCCAATCTCCCCACCTGTGGGGGAGATGCCCGGCAGGGCAGAGGGGGCTCACACGGCACGCTCCCCGGTAGACAGCTCCCGCTCAAACGTTTATGCGAAACGCCTCATATCTCCATCAGACCGGAAGCAGAGCGATGACAGTTCAGGTTGAATTACCGTGCCCGAAGTGCAAGAGCACCAAGATGAAGTTCGAGCGGCCCGAGATCCGGGAGACCGACATCATCACGTGTGCGGCCTGCGGGCATAATCTCGGCACGATGGCCTCGATCCGCGAGAAGATGAACAAGGCCTACCAAGGACTCAAGAAGCCTTCGGCGGCGCGCAAACTCCAGTGAGGCAGGCGCCGCTGTCTTCCGGCGCCAGCTCCCGCTTTTTCGCTCGTTATAATTGTGATTACCATTCGGATTAAAGCAATATAATAAGTATTGCCGTAGTCTCTCTTTCGTGAGGGCGCAATTAAGCTGCGCGAGTTCGAAGAGGGGTTATGATGAAGACGATTTTGGCGGCCGCGGCCGCAAGTTTATTGCTGCAGTTTTCTCCCGTTGCCGCTGAGGCAGCAACGCTGGTCGCCAATGTCAGCATCGGCAACCAGATGATGACCGTTTCCGAGAACGGCTTCGTCAAGTATCGCTGGAAGGTTTCGACGGCGCGCAACGGCTATGTCACGCCAACCGGTTCGTGGAGCGCCAAGTGGCTGTCGCGCGATCATCGCTCGCGCAAATACGACAATGCGCCGATGCCGTTTGCAGTGTTCTTCAACGGCGGTTACGCCGTTCACGCCACCTTCGATTTGAAGCGTCTGGGTACGCCGGCCTCGCATGGCTGCGTTCGCCTGCATCCCGATAACGCCGCCCAGTTTTTCTCGCTGGCGCGACAGGCCGGCCTTGCCAATACCCGCGTCGTGATCACGCGCTGATCTCGGCTCGGCGCCAGACCCCGAATTCGGCATCTGATCCGTTTTGCGCGCTGATCCCGGATCCGCGTTCTATGCGCTGATCATTCGCTCCAGCTCATCCATGTCGGGCACGATGATATGTCGGAAGTTCTCGATTCGAATGACGCCGCTCTTGCGCAGCCTGGTCATCTGGCGGCTGACGGTTTCGATCGTTATCCCCAGAAAATCGGCAATCTCGGCGCGGGACAGCGGCAGGTCGAAATCGGTGCTCGTGGCGGTCTGCGGTTCGGCGTGTGTGGCGATCAGGTAAAGCAGGCTTGCGACTTTCTCGCCTGCGGTGCGCCGGCCGAGGGTCAGCATCCATTCGCGCGCGGCGTCCAGCTCCTTTAGCGCCTGATCGTGCAGACTGCGCTGCAGGTCCGGCGTCTCAGATATCATCCGGTCGAGCAGGTTGCGGGGAAAGACGCAGATTTCGGCATCGGTCGCAGCCTCAGCCGACAGCGAGCTTTCACGGATGAAGGGTCTGCCGACGAAATCTGGGGCGAATTGCAGGCCGACGATCTGCTGGCGCCCGTCCTGCATCACCTTGCAGAGCTTCACCACCCCGCGCACGATGTTCGAATAGAAAGAGCTTTCCGACCCTTGGGCGATGATCTCGCAGCCGGCCCCGATCTTGCGGCGCAGAGAGTGGCGGTTGAGCTCTCTCAATTGACCGCTCGACAGGGCGCCGCAGACGGCGCCGTGCCGCGCCTGGCAGGAAGCGCAAGCGACGGGAGTGCCGGTCTCGAAAGGCTCGCTGCGGGCAATATCCATGTCCTGATCCCTTTTGAAATCTCGTATGGCTGGCACGACTGGCGCGTCCGGCATCGCCAGCATGCCCCAGCGCCGCTTGAGGATTATCAATTTTGCCGGGATCGCTGTTTGATCTAGATCAAAGCATGCCCGCCCGTGGGTTTTGTCGGGAACCGCGCTTGCCCCGGTGCGAGGGCCATCCATGGGTTTGATTCGGACGGCTTCTCCGATCTGCCGGCGGGCGGACCTTCCACAGAGGCCTCGCCTTCCGCTTCGACGCCTGTTCGGGTGACGGCAAATGCCGGCATTCCATTGCTGTTTAGGCAACACCCAGCCGGCAAATTGCCGCGACGCCGGGACGAAAGCATTGGCTTTTGAAATGGATTTGCCTATGAGGGGGTTTAAATCGTCATTTCATGAGGTACAGCGCGTGACCGCTACATTCGATAAAGTTGCCGACATTATTGCAGAAACCAGCGAGATCGACCGCGCGACGATCACGCCGGAGAGCCATACGATCGACGACCTCGGTATCGATAGCCTCGATTTCCTCGACATCGTCTTTGCGATCGACAAGGAATTCGGCATCAAGATCCCGCTCGAAAAGTGGACGCAGGAAGTCAACGAAGGCAAGGTTTCCACCGAAGAATACTTCGTGCTGAAGAACCTCTGCGCCAAGATTGACGAGCTCAAAGCAGCCAAGGCCTGAGCGACATAACCGTCTTTTTTGAACGCCCTGCCGCCGTGAATATGGCGGCCGGGCGGTTTCGTTCCTAACTAGTGCGTGCCGCCCAAAAGTGCGCAGCGGTTTTGGGACAACGGCATGCATAAAAACAAAGACCTAAAGTGCGAACCAGATGCGCTTTAGGCATCACCGGCGGGCGGATCTGGCCTGTCGGGCCGGAGGATCCGAATGCTGCTGGAATATTTCCAGATGATTGACCGCGTCGAAGCGGTGGACCTGAAGAAGGGCACGCTTAAGGCGCGATCCGTCGTGCCGGCCAAGAGCCCCGTCTTCGAGGGTCATTTTCCCGGCATGCCGCTCGTTCCCGGCGTGCTCCTGATCGAGACCATGGCGCAGGCCTCCGGCATGCTGGTGCTTGCCGTCACCAATTTTGCCGCCATGCCTTTCCTGATGACGGTCGACGGCGCCAAGATGCGCACTTTCGTCGAACCGGAAGCCGTGCTCGACATCGAGGCGGTGCTCGAGCATGACGGTTCGGGTTTCGCGGTCACCAAGGCTAAGATCACCAGCGGCGGCAAGAAGGTCTGCGATGCGCAATTGAAACTGCGCACCATGCCGTTTTCCGAGGTGCCGCTCGGCGATATCGTGAAGAAACGTGCCGGCGAGATCGGGCTTCTCGAAGCGATCGCGGCGCAGGGAGTGATTGGATGAGCAAGGCTGCAAACGACGTCGTCATCTCGGGCATCGGCATCGTCACCTGTCAGGGCGTCGGCAAGGATGCGCATATCGCGCTGCTTTCGTCCGCAAGCAGCCCGAAGGCGATCGTCGAGACCGAGAAGTTCAAGCCCTACCCGGTGCATCCGCTGCCCGAGATCGACTGGTCACAGCAGATCGCCAAACGCGGCGACCAGCGGCAGATGGAGAACTGGCAGCGCATCGGCGTTTTCGCCGCCGGCCTTGCGCTCGACGATGCCGGCTTCAAGGACGATATCGAGGCCTGCGGCACGATGGATATGATCGTGGCGGCCGGCGGCGGCGAGCGCGATATCAATGTCGACACATTGATCGTCGATGAGGCGCTGAAGCGCAATGACCGCGAATTGCTGCTAAACGAGAAGCTGACGACCGAGCTGAGGCCGACTCTGTTCCTCGCCCAGCTTTCCAACCTGCTCGCCGGCAATATCTCCATCGTGCACAAGGTTACCGGTTCGTCGCGCACCTTCATGGGCGAGGAAGCAGCCGGCATATCCGCCGTCGAGACCGCCTTCTACCGCATCAAATCAGGCGAATCCTCGCATGCACTTGTTGGAGGCGCCTTCGCGGCCGAGCGGCCTGACATGATCCTGCTCACCGAGGCGATCGGCGCTCATGCGCGCGGCGACTGGGTGCCGCTCTGGTCGCGCAAGCTGAGCGACGGCGGCGGTATGATCACCGGTTCGGCAGGCGCCTTCCTGGTGCTGGAATCGCGCAAACACGCTGGAGCCCGCGGCGCCCATATCTATGCCGTCATCGACGCGGTCGAGGGCGACCGCGGCAACCGCAATTCCGGCAATCTCGAAGTTCGGCTGGAGCGGCTTTTGGCACCGGCTGCAGGGCTTGCCACTGAGAGCACGGCGATTTTTTCCGGATCGACCGGCATGCACGATCTTGCCGCTCGCGAGCGGGCGGTGCTCGAACATCAATTGCCCGACGTTGCGATCCGCGGCTTCGGCGGGGTCACCGGCCATACGATCGAGACGCAGTTCACGCTCGGTCTGGCGCTCGCAGCCCTTGCCGTCGATGGCAAGGTCAAGGTTCCGCCCTTCGATGCCGCCCATGAGGCGCCGATGCGGGCAGGCGCCACCGCCGCCGTCGTGACCACGGTCGGACACCAGCGCGGCGAGGGCGTTGCCGTTCTTTCCGCAGATGCGTGAGGAGTGAGAGATATGACAGCTTCCGTTTATAGAGATCACCTCGGCCGTCCGATCGTGGCTGTTACCGGCATGGGCATCATCACCTCGCTCGGTCAGGGCCTCAGCGACAACTGGGCAGCGCTTTCGTCTGGCACGTCGGGCATCCACGAGATCAACCGCTTCCCGACCGAGGGCCTGTCGACGCGGATCGCCGGCACCGTCGATTTCATCGGCATCCCGGTGCCGAACGCCGTCGAGCGCTCCTATGCCTTTGCCCGCGAAACGACGATCGAGGCGCTCGCCGATGCCGGCCTTTCCGGCGATTTCAACGGCCCGCTATTCCTCGCCGCTCCGCCGATCGAGCCGGAGTGGAGCGCGCGCTTCGAACTTGCCGACCGTTCGCCGGGCTCCGACCATCCGGGTGACGCTTATGAGCGATTCCTGACGGCGCTGCGCCAGCGTCCGGACCCGGCCTTCCATGAGGCAGCACTGTTCGGCGCTATTTCCGAGCGCCTTGCCGACCGGTTCGGCACCCGCGGCCTGCCCGTGACGCTGTCGACCGCCTGCGCCTCCGGCGTCACGGCGATCCAGCTCGGCATCGAGGCAATCCGCCAGGGCCGCACGGATCGCGCGCTGACGGTCGCGACCGACGGGTCGCTGAGTGCCGAAGCTCTGATCCGCTTCTCGCTGCTCTCAGCCCTTTCGACGCAGAACGATCCGCCGCCCAAAGCTTCCAAGCCATTCAGCAAGGATCGTGACGGCTTCGTCATCGCCGAAGGTGCTGCGACCCTGGTGCTGGAATCGCTGGAATCAGCAGTCGCCCGCGGCGCCAAAGTGCTCGGCATCATGAAGGGCGCCGGCGACAAGGCCGACAGCTTCCACCGCACCCGGTCTTCGCCCGATGGCGGCCCGGCAATCGCGACGATCCGCGCGGCGCTTGCCGATGCCGGCATCGACGAGAGCGGCATCGGTTACATCAATGCGCACGGCACCTCGACGCCGGAGAACGACAAGATGGAGTATGGGGCGATGTCCGCCGTCTTCGGCGAACGGATCGTCGGCATTCCGGTTTCGTCGAACAAGTCGATGATCGGCCACACGCTGACGGCGGCGGGCGCCGTCGAGGCAGTGTTCTCGCTGCAGACGATGTTGACCGGAACGCTGCCGCCGACCATCAACTACAACAACCCCGATCCTTCGATCGTTCTCGATGTCGTGCCGAACAAGAAGCGGGAAGCTCAGGTTTCAGCCGTGCTTTCCAATTCCTTCGGCTTCGGCGGGCAGAATGCCAGCCTTGTCATGGCGCTCGAACCGGCTTAAGCGGTTCCCGACAATTTTTATGACAAGAAGAACGCCTTCAAGGCGAGGGATTTTGCCATGCGCGCTTTGCAACTGATCGACGACCGCAAGCTTGAGATCACCGATCTGCCGGAACCGGATGCCCCAGGTGCCGGCGAGGTGACGCTGCGCGTCAAGGCGGTGGCGCTCAACCATATCGACGTCTGGGGCTGGCGCGGCATGGCATTTGCCAAGCGCAAGATGCCGCTGGTCATCGGTGCGGAAGCTTCCGGCGTCGTCGAAGCGATCGGACCGGGCGTCGCGAATGTGCTGCCGGGCCAGCTGGTGGCGATTTATGGCGCGCGCACCTGTGGCCTCTGCCGCCCCTGCCGCGAAGGCCGCGACAATCTCTGCGAACATGTCTCCGGCGTGCACGGCTTCCATCTTGACGGCTTTGCGCAGGAGAAGGTCAACCTGCCGGCGCGCCTGCTGGTGCCGGCCCCTCCCGGCGTCGACGCGATCGGCGCGGCGCTAGCGCCCGTCACCTTCGGCACGGTCGAGCATATGCTGTTCGACAATGCCAAGCTTGAGCCGGGTGAGACGATCCTCGTCCATGCCGGCGGCTCCGGCATCGGCACGGCGGCGATCCAGCTCGCCAAGAAGATCGGCTGCACCGTCATCACCACGGTCGGTTCGGACGATAAGATCGAGAGGGCCAAGGCGCTTGGCGCCGATCACGTCATCAACTACCGCACCGACCGTTTCGAGGGCGTGGTGCGCAAACTCACCAAGAAGAAGGGCGTCGACGTCGTCTTCGAACATGTCGGCAAGGACACCTGGGCGGGCTCGATGCTCTGCATGAAGCGCGGCGGGCGCCTCGTCACCTGCGGCTCGACCTCGGGCGTTTCCACAGAGATGAACCTGATGATGCTGTTCCAGCAGCAGCTGAAGCTCTTCGGCTCCTTCGGCTGCCGCATGGAGAACATGGCGGATGCGATGCAGAAGATGGGCCGCGGGCTCGTCCATCCCGTCATCGATACCGAGGTCAGCTTCAGCGATATCGACCGGGCGCTGGAGCGGATGGAATCGCGGCAGATCTTCGGCAAGATCATCCTGAAGATGGATTGACTGCGTGAAACTGTTCATCACCCGGATCGTTCTGGCGCTCAGGAATTTCCAGCAATGGCTGGTGGCGCAGGTGATGTTCGGCTTCCTGAATTTCCTGAAGCTGTTTCCGGCCGATGGCGCGATCCGCTTCGCCGACAGGATGATGCGCCGCCTCGGCCGGCTGACCAGCCGCCACAGACTGATGCTGACCAATCTGCGCAATGCCTTCCCTGAGAAGAGCGAGGCCGAGATCGAGGAGATCGCACTCGCCAGCTGGGGCAATATGGGCCGGCTTGCCGCCGAATACGTCTTCCTCGACCAGCTGTTTGACTATGATCCCGAAAAATCGGAGCCGGGCAGGGTGGAGGTGTCGGGCGTCCCGATCTTCCTCGACCTGCGCGATAATCCGCGACCCTTCATCGTCTTTACCGGCCATACCGCCAATTTCGAGCTGCTGCCGGTGGCGGGTGCTGCCTTCGGGTTGACGGTGACGGTGCTCTTTCGGCCGCCGAACAATCCTTATGTCGCCAAGAAGGTGTTCGACTTCAGGAGCGCGCGGATGGGCAAGCTGGTGCCGTCGCATGCCGGCTCATCCTTCGCGCTTGCCCGTCAGCTGGAAGCGGGCCAGGGCGTGGGCGTGCTGGTCGACCAGAAATTCCGCAAGGGGCTGAAGGGCACCTTCTTCGGACGTGACGTCAAGACCAATCCGCTGCTGCCGAAGCTGGTGCGCCAGTTCGACTGCGAGGTCTATCCGGCGCGCTGCATCCGGCTGCCCGGAAATCGCTACCGGCTGGAAATCGAGCCGCGGCTGGATATGCCGCGCGACGCCTTGGGTAATCTCGACCTGCCGGCCGCCGCCCAGCTGCTCAACGACAAGGTGGAAAGCTGGGTGCGGGAATATCCGGACCAGTGGCTCTGGTATCACGACCGCTGGCAGATCAAGCAGACGCTCGCGCCGTAGAACGGGATGATCTAAAATAATAGTTTGAGCGTGATGTTGCGCGAAAACCGCTCACCCTTTCGGCATCATGCTGCAAAAACGTCCACCCTCATTTATCAGCGGTGAAAAGCGGCAGGTGCTCTCGGATTGAAACTGAGGGCACTTCATGTTACCCGTCACCACCAAGGCGCGAATAATGTCTACTGAAAGGCGCATTTTTGGGAAATGCAGCCATGTGAGGTTTCGGACTCGTCTCTTGGGACAATGAGAGTGGGAGGCGTCTTGCTGGAGCTTTTTCGAGCTTTTTCTTTGCGTTGCGTGCAAATCGAGGAAGCCATACGCCTGGGCGACGACCAGCGCGTCACGGCGCTCGACCGTCATGTCGAGCCGCTGGTCGAGGCAATCCTCGCCTGCCGGGCAGCCAACCTGCTTGAAGTTTACATGCAACTGCAGTTTGTGAGCCATCTGATCAGCCAGGATGCCGACGACAGCGCCAGCGTTACGGAGCACACGTCGGTGCTTTCCTATCTGCTCGACCGCTATTTCGGGGCGCATGGGCCGGACTGGCGCGTGCCTTCGCCGCAGGATGTGCGCATCGAGCCGCCGCCGGCCTATGTGCCGGATACCGACAATGGCCAGTTCCTCAACGCGGTAATCCTTGAAAGCCTGCCGGATCGCGTGGCGGTGCTGACCAGGGACTATCGCTACCTCTATTCCAATCCGGCCAACAGCGTCCATCTCAATAGGAAGCCGATGGAACTCATCGGCCGTCACCTTTCCGAGTTCATCGGCGAGGAGCGGTTTGCCGAATGCGCCAAGCACAAGCTCGACGCCTGTTTTGCCGGTGACCAGATCGACTATAGCTATGAGCGCTCGGCAGGCAGCGGCGGGTCGCGGCAGGTGCGCTGTCGCATGTCGCCGCTGCGCGATGCGGGCGGCACGGTGATCGGCGCCCTGCTCGTCATGGAAGATCTCGATCGGCTGTCGCAGGCTGCCTGATCCCGGTCGGCAGCCTTAGGCAGCTGACCAACTCGGGTTCCTTGGGTAGTCTGGCTAAGCCGCCGCCCAGACGGCGAGCTCGTAACCATCGCGGTCGAGGAAGTGGAAGCGACGGCCGCCGGGAAAATCGGTGATCGGCCGGCAAATCGTGCCGCCGGCTCTTTCGACTGAGGTCAGCACTTCTTCCAGATCATTGGCATAGACGACGACTAGCGGGCCGCCCCCCGTCCGCACCGGTCCGAAATCGGTAAAGCCGCCCTTCAGCCGGCCATCGTCGAATTCGCAATAGTTCGGGCCGTAATCGGTGAAACGCCAGCCGAAGGCCGAGCCGTAAAAGGCTTTGGCGGCAGCGATGTCGGCGACGTTGAATTCGACGTAATCGATACGGCGATCGTGGTTTTCTGTCTTCTCGGCCATCTATCTCTCCATCAGGGCTTTCAGCATGGCGAGATCCTTCTCGACATGGGCGGCATCGGCGGAAAACTGCGCGTCGGTCATGCCGGGCAGGCGCAGCAGCGTGAACATGACCTCGCAGCCATCGCCGTTCGGCACGATGCGCAGCGCATTATAGACCCTGAGGCCGGATTCGATCGTCACTGTATGATCGATCACGCCGAATTCATTGGCAGGCACGAAGCTCACCTTGACGCTGCCAAGAGCGCCGTGGGCGATCCAGTCGGCGCCGTGCGGTTCGAGGCCGGTCGCAAGGCCGGAAGCCCAGAGCGGCATGTTCTCCGGTTTGCCGGCGAAATCATAGACGTCGCGCCAGTCGCGCTCGATCGACAGGTGGATGATTTTCGCGGGCATTGTCGTCATCGGCTGCAGGTCCCTGTCATTTGGTTTCGTCAGAATAACAGACCGGCCGGCAGCGTCTTGAACAAAACAGTCAGTCGGCTCTTTGCCGCAAGCTGAGCTGGTCGAGAATGACTGCGGGCGTCAGCGTCGAGAGCTCGCCGACCTCGCGCGTCATGTGGGGCTGGTCGGCAAAGCCCGCTTCGAGTGCAAGGCGGGCAAGCGGCATCGTCTCCGACCTGCGGCAGAGGTCGAGGAAACGCTGGAGCCGGCGGATCCGTTCCAGCGTCTTTGCGCCATAGCCGAAATGATGGTGGCAGCGGCGACGCAGCTGCCTTTCGCTCATGCCGAGCCTGTCGAGCAGGCCGGATGCCGCGCGGCCGCTGTCGGCGGCGGCAAAGATCACGGCAGCCTCTCGGGCGGGCTCTTCCTCATGGCGCGCGGCCCCTTCGAGCAGGCGGCCAAAACGTGCGCCAATGACAGTCGCGCCCGGCCGAATGACGGGAAAGGCCGCCGTCCTGTCGGGACCGGCGACAACCAGCCGGCCGTCGATCCAGAGGAGATCGCAATAACCGTCCGGTACGATCGCCACCATTGCCGGCGGTCCGGCATGCCGCGCATGCGACCAGAGGTGGCTGAAATGGCGTCGCAGCGCCGGCGGCGTCGCATATTCGCGGTAGCGGCCGGCGCGGGCCGCCAGGAGAGCCGTCTCTTTTCGTTTTCCCGATGCCAATGCGATATCTCCCGAGGCACTGATGATACCATGAGATAGGGCTTTACGGGCAGGTCGCACAAAAAACTTGCGGCTTCCGGATTGGCGGCAGCTGGTGGGTTGTCGGACAAGCGGGGATATTGCAAGCCTCATTTCATTGGCTTTTGCGAACCGATTAGACCCTTGCGAGACTTGCCGTTTGACCGAGACAGTGCCACAACACCGGTCCAAATGACACATCGGAGGTTTGTCGTGGAAAAGGCAGAAATCGGACTGATCGGCCTTGCGGTCATGGGCTCCAACCTGGCGCTCAACATCGCGGAGAAAGGCAATAAAATCGCGGTGTTCAACCGCACGCCGGAGAAAACCGACGAATTCTACGAAAGCGCCGGCGATCTGAAGAAGCAGATTATTCCCTGCAAGACCATCGAAGAGTTCGTCGATGCGATCCGGCCACCGCGTCCGATCATCATCATGATCAAGGCGGGCGAGCCCGTCGACCAGCAGATGGAGCTGCTGCGCCCGCATCTCTCCAAGGGCGACATTATGATCGATGCCGGCAACGCCAATTTCCGCGACACCGTCGCCCGCTTCGACCGGCTGAAGAATACCGATCTGACCTTCATCGGCATGGGTGTTTCCGGCGGCGAAGAAGGTGCGCGCCATGGCCCGTCGATCATGGTCGGCGGCACCGAAGAGTCCTGGAGGCGCGTCGAGAAGGTGCTGACCTCGATTGCCGCCCGCTACAATGACGAGCCCTGCGTCGCCTGGCTTGGCAATGACGGCGCCGGCCATTTCGTCAAGACCATCCATAACGGCATCGAATATGCCGACATGCAGATGATCGCCGAAATCTACGGCATCCTGCGCGACGGCCTCGGCAAGAGCGCCTCCGAAATTTCCGGCATCTTCGGCGAATGGAACAAAGGCCGGCTGAACTCCTACCTGATCGAAATCTCCGAGAAGGTGCTTGCCGCCACCGATCCGGTCTCCGGCGGGCCGATGGTCGACATGATCCTCGACAAGGCCGGCCAGAAGGGCACCGGCAAGTGGTCGGCGATCGAGGCGCAGAACATGGGCATTCCGGCAACGGCGATCGAAGCCGCCGTCGCCGCCCGCAGTCTCTCTTCGATGAAGTCGCAGCGCGAAGCCGCCGAAAAGATCTTCGGGACGCAGGCTGTGTCCTTCCCGATTACTTACGGCCCCGCGCTGAACAAGGATCTGGAACTGGCGCTTTTCGCCGCTAAGATCGGCGCCTATGCGCAGGGCTTCGCGGTGATGGCGGAAGCATCGCGCGAGTTCAACTGGTCGCTGCCGATGCCGACGATTGCCCGGATCTGGCGCGCCGGCTGCATCATCCGCTCGCAGTTCCTCGACGAGATCACCTCGGCCTTCACCAAGGCACCTGACGCTGCAAACCTGATCGTCACGCCAGCCTTCTCCGACATGGTCAAGGAATCGATCCCGGCGCTTCGCCGCGTCGTCGGCGCCGCGATTGCCGCAGGCCTGCCGGTTCCTGCACTGACCTCGGCGCTGACCTATTTCGACGCCTATCGCCAGGGCAGGGGAACGGCAAACCTCATCCAGGCACAGCGCGATTTCTTCGGCGCCCACGGCTTCGACCGCCTTGATGGTAAGGACTTCCACCACGGCCCCTGGGGCAGCGGTGCCTCGACCTTTTGAGGTTCAGCCCGATTTTCAAGAAGAGGCCCGGCCACAGTGCCGGGCCTCTTGCTGAGATGCCGCGGCCGAGAACCCGGAGGTCTAAGTGACGAGCATTCGGATAGCCGCCGCCCAGACGCCGGAGTTTCGGGAGAATGTCGAGGCGGCAATGGATTATGCGGTTAGGGTCGCGGCGTTCGCCGAGGCTGATGGCGTGGCCCTGCTGGTCTTTCCCGAAGGTTTTCTCCAGGGCTACCTGACCGATGAAGCATCGGCGCGGCGCGTTGCCCTCGATCTGGCATCGGCCGAGTTCGCGGCGGTCCTCGATCGGTTGCCGAAGTCGGGACCGGTACTGGTGATGGGGCTGATCGAGATCGATGATGGGCGATTGTTCAACACCGCCATCGTCGTCGAGCGCGGTGTCCTCCTCGGCCGCTACCGGAAAACCCACCTGCTGCGCGGCGAACGGGCTTTCGAGGCAGGAAAGGAGAGCCTGCTCTTTCCGATCGGTGCCCTGCGCTTCGGAATCAACATCTGCTACGACACGAATTTTCCCGAAGCAGCGGCAAAGGCCGCCGCGTCTGGCGCGTCGCTGATCGTATGCCTCTCCAACAACATGATGCCACGGGAAAAGGCGGAAATATTCAAGCAGATGCATAATGCCGTTCGCGGCGAAAGATGCCGCGAGACAGGTCTGTGGCTGATATCGTCCGACGTAACGGGTGAGCGCAATGGGCGCATCGCCTGGGGACCGACGGCGGTGCTGAACCGGCAAGGGCAAGTCGTGGCGCAACTGCCGCTGGAGGAGCCCGGCTTGCTGGTCTTCGACTTTCCCTGCATAGCACCTGTGAGCTATCGCCCTTGAGGAATTGACAGATATGCTCATCCGATACGAAACGCCTGATGATATTGATGCGATCCATGATCTGACCTCGACCGCATTCAAGCCGATGCCCTACAGCGACGGTACGGAAGCGAAGATTGTCCGAAGACTTCGCGCGAAGGGCGATCTCGAGATATCGCTGGTAGCAGAGGAGGACGGCGAGATTCTCGGCCATGTGGCGTTTTCGGCGGTGACGATCAACGGTGCGCATGACGGCTGGTTCGGGCTGGGGCCGATATCGGTCAAGCCGGAGAGACAGCGACAGGGTATCGGCAAGGCGATGATTGCACGGGGTCTCGAATTGTTGAAAGAGCGCGGCGCCAGCGGATGCGCCCTGATCGGCAATCCCGAGATATATAGCCGTGTCGGTTTCAGCAGCGACGGACAACTGAAGCATCTCGACCTCGATACGCGGCTCGTGCAGAGGATTGTCTTTCGGGGATCTCCACCAAGCGGGACGTTGCAATTCGTTCCGGCATTTGAAAGCTAGAATATTCCGTTCAACGGCCGAAACTCCAAACCCAAGCTGACAGAGAAGGTGACGACATGTCCGAAGCGGGCACGGTGACCATTCGAACCGAGCGTCTCAAGCTCCGCATGCCTGAAATCGGCGATTTCGCCGCCTATGCTGAGATCATGGCCTCGCCGCGATCCGTCGGAATGGGCGGCCCGTTCGATCTGCGCGCGGCTTGGGGAATGTTCTGTCACGACGTCGCTCTGTGGCAGCTTTTCGGGCACGGAGCGCTTACGATCGAGCTTGGCGAAACCGGCGAATGCGTCGGTCAGGTGGGGATCAATCACGGACCACTCTTTCCCGAAAAGGAACTGGGCTGGTTCGTCTATGAGGCATACGAAGGCAGAGGCTATGCGACCGAAGCGGCGCTCGCGCTGCGCAACTGGGCCTTCGCGACGCTCAAGCTGCCGTCGCTCGTCAGCTATATCGCTCTCGGCAACGCGGCATCCGTTGCCGTTGCGGAGCGGCTGGGCGCGCGTCTCGATTCCAGAGCACCCCGAACGGAGCCTGCCGATCTCGTTTACCGGCACCTCGCTTCCTGAAACGCGGAACATGATCTTGGGCGCACTGCGATTGGTTGCAGACGTCTCAGTTCTTACATGTTGATCAGCTACTGCTTAATTCAAATACTACAGCGTCCTTTGCGCGTCTGAAAGACGCTCGGTGCTGGAGGATATCGGGTTCTACAAGAGACGGGGATATCGGATGACGGGCGAGAAGCGGGAACACTGGGACGAGGTCTACCGCACGAAATCTGCCGACAGCGTCAGCTGGTATCAGCCGATGCCCGGGCCTTCCTTGCGGGCGCTTGACGAGCTGCAACTGCCGCCCACGGCCTCGCTGATCGATGTGGGCGGCGGCGCATCGAGCCTTGTTGACCGTCTTGTCGAGCGCGGGTGGTCCGACCTCACCGTCCTCGACATCGCTGCGCCGGCGCTCGAAGTCGCCAAGGCGCGACTGCGGGATGAAGCCGCCCGCATCGCCTGGGTGGTTGCCGACGTCACGTCATGGCAACCCGACCGCCACTACGATGTGTGGCACGACCGCGCCGTTTTTCACTTCCTCACCGAGCCCGAGCAGCGGCTGGCCTACCGCCGCGCGCTCGAAAGCGGCACAGCGCCAGGCAGCGTCGTGATCATCGCGACTTTCGCGCCGGACGGGCCGGAACGGTGCAGCGGCTTGCCGGTCCAGCGTTACGACGCGGTGGCGCTTGCGACCGAATTCTCGTCCACCTTCGCGCTTCAGCGTGACTGGCGGGAGGAACACACGACACCCGGCGGTGGCCGGCAGTCGTTCCAGTGGTGCGTTTTTCGCAGGCCCTAAACCCTTTTTGAGAAGGCGGGCGGCTGAGCAACACTATAACGATGTCGTCTACTGCTGCCTCGTTTCCCGAGAGAGGCAGTCGAGGATGAAATCCGCGCGGTCGGCGACCACGATTTTCGGCAGCGTGACGACGTCGTAGCCGAGCTTCGGATAGACGGCGGCAAGTCGATCATATTCGGCGACCGCCTCGTCGAAGCCATGGCGCCGCTCGGGGTCGGTCGTGTAGATTTCGGGCCACGGCGGCGTGAGAAAAACCCTCGGGTGATAGCGGTGGGCGGCGCTCAATTTTTCCAGGACCGGTTCTCCAGTCAGGTGCTGCAGCGCTGCCGCCGCATCGATCAGCCCGCGATCGAAGAACGTCCAGCCGGCCTGCTCACGCGCCGTCGTGTAGTCAGCCATCGCCATCTCGATTGCGCGGCGGGTAAAGGCCGCCATGTCGACCCAGGGCAGGGCCGCGCCGCCGCCCTCGAGTTCCTGTTTGACGATCCGTCGGCCGGGCTCTTCGACGATGGCATGACCGCGGGCGGCAAGTTCCGCAAGCAGTGTCGATTTTCCACCGCCGGAACATCCCGAAATCAAGACCAGCCCGTTCATGATCGAGCTCCCGTCTCAGGCGGTCCGGCGGGCGCGCGCCAGGCCGTGGTCCACCAGTCGGTCGATGATTTCGGCGTAGGTGATGCCGCTTGCGGCCATCGCCTTGGAATACATGCTGATATCGGTAAAGCCGGGGATGGTGTTGATTTCATTGACGAGGAACCGCATGTCATCGGTCAGGAAGAAGTCGATGCGGGCCATGCCGTCGCAGCCGACGGCCCGGAAGGCTCTTGCGGCCACGTCGCGCATGGCGGTCTCGATCTCCTGCGGCAGTTCGGCCGGCACTTTCAGCGCCGCACCTTTCTCGTCGACATATTTGGCATCGTAGCTATAGAAACCGTGGCTTTCCGCCAGCACGATCTCGCCCGGCCGGGAGACAAAGAGTTCTCCTGCTGGATCTTCCAATACGCTGAATTCGATCTCACGGCCGCGCACGAATTCCTCGGCGAGCAGCGTGCGATCGTGGCGGAAGGCCTCAGTAAGGGCGGGCGCGAATTCCTGGCTGGCATGGACTTTGGCAACGCCGACCGACGATCCCTGGCGCGCAGGCTTGATGAAGAGCGGCAGGCCAAGCTCGCCTTCCAAGGCTGCCAGTGAAGGGGCGCCACCCTCATGGATCGTCACCGCGCGCGCCACCGGCAGGCCCGCCGCCCTCAGCAGGCGTTTGGCGATGTCCTTGTCGAGCGCTGCGGCGGAGCCGAGGATGCCGCAACCGGCGAGTGGAACGCGGGCCACCTCCGCAGCACCCTGCACCGATCCGTCCTCGCCATGCTGGCCGTGGAGAACAGGAAACAGGATGTCGACCTTTGGTAGGTCATGCGGCGCCCCACGAGCTGGGATTGCCAGCACGCGGCCGCGCCCACCCGGCACCAGGCAGATTTCCGTGCCCGATGAAGGCGTCGCCAGTATGCCGTCCTCGAAACTGCTCAGCAGCCATTGCCCCTCGCGGGTGATGAAAATAGGGATAGCATCGTATTTCTCGGGCTTGAGTGCGCCCATGACATTGGTTGCCGAGAGCACGGAAACTTCATGCTCGGCCGAGCGGCCGCCGAAGAGAACGGCAATGCGCAGCCTGTTTGGGGATGGGGTCATGAAAGCCTCCGAAACGATCTGGTGTTGAATAGGTCAGGCGTCGACCGATATGCCGCGATTGGCGAAGAAACGGTCGAAGACCGCAAGCGGCAGAGTCACATCGGCCTGGCTCGCTTTGTCGTGGCCGGACGGGTTGTGAAAGCGAATCGTCTCCTGCGAGGCTGACGTCACCAGCACCAAGTGTCCGCCTTTCGACGGTGGTTCTCGCTCCGGCCAGCGGATGCCTGAGTTCACCGATGCGATAAAGAACGGCTGCTTCGACAGAAGCTCTGGAAGGTCTGATGTCTCGACACCGGTCACCGTCTCCGCGCTAAGCCCGAAGCGCTCGACGACGAAGCGGACGAAGGGCGCGTAAATCAGCCCTTTGATCGAGGCATCGATCTCGCTGACGACATAACCGCCAAAGGCAGTGCAGGCGCGGGCAAGTTCGAGTGTCGGATGGATCTCGCCGCGGGCGGCAAGGATCATCTTCAGGCAGGCCATGCCGCAGACATTGACCGCCCAGCGCGCATATTCCTCGATAGTCGCGGCTCCCGAATGGCGCCAGAGCGGATCGCTGAGCAAGGCCTGCGATCCCTGGGCAAGCACCGGCAACGTCATGCCCGGTGTTTCCCACTGGCTAAAATAGGGCACACCGTTTTGCTGCATCCTGTCGATTCCCCCGTGGCTTGTCTCTGAGATGGCGGGCAATCTGGGCTTTTTTCGAGCCGATGCGGCACACCCTGATCATCTAGTCGCTGGCGCCATCCGTCCACCGCGCTATCCATGCGGTGACGCGGCGCGGCGAGGCAGTCATCCGAAGATCGCGGCGGTGCTCCGATCAGCTGGTAAGAAACCTGGCGGATCTGAACGGAGCTTTTCGTGCAAATACACTCTTGGCATGAGCGATCTTATCGGGCACTCTTGGCTTATGACTATGGCAACTCAAGCACCAATCGCCCGCAGAAGCGGTACACGACTTATGACCACGGCCTCCTGATCGGAGCCGGGTCGACGCTGTCGTTTGCTTTCCGTTTATTTGCCTGAGTTACCATCCATGGACATCAGATCGTTTCCCAAGCCGTATTGTGCTTTTTCCGTTCTGCAGGCGGTAATGAGATTGCTTGCTGCAACTCCGCACGTGCTTCGACTTAGCCGCGGCTGCCGGACGTCACCGGAGCACCGGCAGCTGTAGCTGCTCCTGAACCAAAGAACGCCTCCATTTTTCAGGACACGCCGCCGCAAAGCCGGCCGGCGCCAGGAGTAATTCATGCCTTATGATCCCACAAAGATCGAACTGAAGTGGCAGGCCTATTGGGCGGACCACCATATCTTCCGAGCGGAAATCGATCCGGCCAGACCGAAATTCTACGCACTCGACATGTTTCCATATCCGTCCGGTGCGGGCCTGCATGTCGGCCATCCTCTCGGCTATACGGCCACTGATATCATGTGCCGATACAAACGCATGCGCGGCTTCAATGTCTTGCATCCGATGGGATGGGACAGTTTCGGCCTGCCGGCGGAGCGCCACGCGATGCGGACTGGCGTGCATCCCGATATCACGACGAAGCGCAATATCGAGACGTTTCGCGGGCAGGTGCGGAGGCTGGGCTTCTCCTATGACTGGAGTCGTGAGTTTGCCACGACCGACCCCGCTTATGTGCGCTGAACGCAGTGGATCTTCCTGAAGCTGTTAGAGAAGGGCCTCGCCTATCAGGCGGAGGTCGCGGTCAACTGGTGCCCGGCCCAGAACGCGGTGCTTGCCGACGAGGAGGTCAAGGACGGGCGTTATGTCGAGACCGGCGATCCCGTCATTCGGCGCAGGATGCGCCAGTGGATGCTGCGCATCACGGCCTATGCCGATCGGCTGCTGCAGGGACTGGACGGCCTCGACTGGCCCGAAAACCTGAAAATCATGCAGCGCAACTGGATCGGACGCTCCGAGGGCGCCGAAATCCGGTTTCCGCTCGAGCACGGCAAAGAGGTCATCACCGTCTTCACGACGCGCCCCGAGACCCTGTTCGGAGCAAGCTATATCGTGCTCGCGCCGGAGCATCCAGCAGTTGCCGCCATCGTCGAGCCGGAAATGCGCGAGGCGGTGGCCGCCTATATTGCCGAGGCCGAAGGATTGGAAGAGACGGCGCGGGCCGATGCCGGGCGCGAGAAGACGGGCGTCTTCACCGGCGCCTATGCGATCAACCCTGCCAACGGAGCCCGGCTGCCGGTTTGGGTGGCCGATTACGTGCTGGCTGGCTACGGCACCGGCGCCCTGATGGCGGTGCCGGCTCATGACGCGCGCGACCACGCTTTTGCCCATGCGCACGAGCTGCCGCTTATTCGCGTGATCGACAGCGAGGACGATATCGAAAAGGCGGCTTATGAGGGCGAGGGGACGATAGTCAACTCCGGCTTCCTGAATGGTCTGGCCTCGCCGGAGGCTAGGAAAGCTATGATCGCTTGGATGCAGGCGAGCGGCGCAGGCTGGCCTAAGGTCATCTATCGCCTGCGTGACTGGTTGTTCTCCCGCCACCGCTACTGGGGCGAGCCGATCCCGGTGCTGCATCTGGCGGACGGCTCGGTGATGCCGCTGCCCGAGGAATGCCTGCCCCTGCTGCCGCCTGAACTGGACGACTACGCTCCGACGCCGGATGGCGAACCGCCGCTTGCCCGTGCGCAGGCCTGGGTCGAAACGATCGTGCCGGGCACCGACATTCCGGCACGGCGGGAGACCAACACGATGCCGCAATGGGCGGGCTCCTGCTGGTATTATCTCAGATTCCTCGATCCGGAGAACACCAGCGAACCCGTCGGGCGCGAAGCCGAGCGCTATTGGATGCCGGTCGATCTCTATGTCGGCGGCGCCGAACACGCGGTCCTGCATCTGCTCTATGCCCGCTTCTGGCACAAGGTGCTTTACGACATCGGCGTCGTTTCGACGGAAGAGCCGTTCCAGCGGCTGTTCAACCAAGGCATGATCCTTGCTCATTCCTACCGCGACGCGGCAGGCCGGTATTACGAGCCGTCTTCCGTCGTCGGCGAGGAGGGTAGATGGTTCGCTGGGTCGGTCGAAGTGCAGCGCGCCGTCGAGAAGATGTCGAAGTCGCAGCTGAACGTTGTTAATCCCGACGATGTCGTCCATCAGTTCGGGGCCGACGCCTTGCGCCTGTACGAGATGTTCATGGGACCTCTGGACGCGGCAAAACCCTGGCAGACCGCTGGCGTGATCGGCGTGCGTCGGTTTCTGGAGCGTGCCTGGCGTATTGTCTGCGACGAGAGCGACGGATTGTCTCCAGTGGTGCTGGAGGTGGCTCCCAGGCCGCAGCTTCTGCGCTTGCGCCACCAGACGGTGAAGGCCGTGACGGCGGATATCGAAGCAATTCGGTTCAATACCGCGGTTTCCCGGCTGATGGAACTGGCCAACGCACTGACGTCGGAAGCAGCGCGTCCGCGCGAAGTGGTGGAGACATTCGTGCTGTTGCTCGCACCCTTTGCGCCTCACATTGCGGAGGAGTTGTGGAGCAAGCTTGGTCACGGGGAAACACTGACATGGGTTTCCTGGCCCACCTTCGATCCTGCAATGATCGAGATGGAGACCCGCGAATATGTCGTGCAGATCAACGGCAAGGTTCGCCACCGCTTCGAAGCCGCCGCCGATCTCGGCGAGGCGCTGCTTGCAGCAGCGCGATCCGAACCTTCCGTCATGGCCTTGCTCGACGGCAAAACGGTGGTCAAGGAAGTTCTGGTCCCGGGGCGACTGGTGAATTTCGTCGTCGACGACCTGTGATGATCCAAAGCTGATCGTCGAGATTTGGGCCCGACGATCCGTTCCCTCAACCGACCGCCTACCTGCTGCTCTCCGGCCAGGTCGGCTGGCTTACGCTCTGCAGCAGTTCCGGTTCGACGCCGTCGATGCGGGCGATGACGGCTTTGGCCATTTCGCGGCCGGCTTGGCGCACGTCTTCCTGGGCGGTGATGATCTCGGGGCGGATCCAGTTCAGGATCGGAACCGATTGCTTGGAGACCATGTCGAGATCGCGACCGAGTGCCTTGCCGGCGGCCTCGATGCCGGCATTGACGGCGATTGCAGCACTGCCGGCCGAACAGACGATGCCGTCAGGGGCGTTGGCCGAGCGCATCATCACCTCGACGATGTCGCGGATGTCGGCGAGCGGTGCGTCGGTGTTGACGCGCAACGGCACTTCCTCGGCGCCGTAATCATGCAGGCCGGTCTGGAAGCCGATGCGGATGTGGGCGTAGTAGGTGAGCTTGCTCGGCGGCTGCAGCAGGGCGATGCGGCGCCGGCCGCGCTTGACGAGCTTTTCCACGGCCTGATGGGCGAAGGCCTCGTTGTCGAAATCGTGGAAGGGGTGCGTGAGACCCGCATCGGTGCGCCCATGCGTGGCAAAGGGCATGCCGCGCTCGCTCAGCAGCCTTACGCGCGGATCGTCCGGCTCGATGCGGGAGATGATGACGCCGTCGGCCGAACCGGTATCGAGGATATAGCGCACCGGCAGCATCGGGTCCTTGCTGTGGGAATGCGGCGTGATGACGATATGATAGGGCGTGCCGGATAGCACCTCGGAGATGCCGAAGACCATCTGGCTCGAGAAGCCCATGATCTCCTCGTCGATGCTGAGAACAAGGGCGATGACGTTGGTCTTGCCGGTGCGCAGGCGCACACCTGCCCTGTTCGGCTGGTAGCCGAGCTGGCGGGCGACCATGCGCACGCGCTCCTTGGTTTCCGCCCCAATATCCGGCGCATCCTTCAGCGCGCGCGACACCGTCGTCACGCCAAGGCCGGTCATGAAGGCGATCGTCTTCAACGTCGGGCGCTCGCGCGCTGCCGGCGTCGATGCCGCGTTCCCGAAATTTCCCTTGTTTTCCATCCCTTTAGGCCGTCCTGCGCGAATTGGTGACGCTTATAGAGGCTTTTTCCAGCGTCGTAAGCCCGCCGCATGCCAAAATCGCACCTCCCTGAGGAATGCAATCTGTAACGATACAGTAGAAATGTCGAGTGCTTTTTGTTGTGTGCATTGCAGCATGGTACGCATAGGTTGAATCGGCAATTCGTGCTCTGTTTTTTTGCGATTGCGAAAAGACTTAATCGCGCGGCTAATTTTATCACGTATAATTACTACTGAAATTCAAATAGATAGATTGAAAATGCATGTGCGAGGACGGCCGGCTGAATATCGCTTCAGGGGATGCGGTGCTTCTGATGAAAACAGGCAGAAGTAGCAATTCGCGTTATCGCGGAAAAATTTGCCTGCGGGCAGTTGCGTGGAGAAATCGATTGATCTAAGTTTTTCCGGCAACGTTTCAGTGAGGGAGGAGAACTCATGAAAATCCGTATATTGGCGACCATGCTTGCCGCCTCGGTCGCGCTTCCGTTCGGCGCCGCCAACGCCACCGATCTCGAAGTCACGCACTGGTGGACTTCGGGCGGTGAATCCGCTGCCGTCGCCGAGCTGGCAAAGGCATTCGACGCCACCGGCAACCACTGGGTCGACGGTGCTATCGCCGGTTCCGGCGGCACTGCCCGTCCGATCATGATCAGCCGCATCACCGGCGGCGATCCGATGGGCGCCACTCAGTTCAACCATGGCCGCCAGGCCGAGGAACTCGTTCAGGCCGGCCTGATGCGCGATCTGACCGATGTGGCGACCGCCGAGCACTGGAAGGATATCATTCGTCCGTCGAGCCTGCTCGATTCCTGCACCATCGACGGCAAGATCTACTGCGCTCCCGTCAACATCCACTCCTGGCAGTGGCTGTGGCTTTCGAACGCCGCCTTCAAGAAGGCCGGCGTCGAAGTTCCGAAGAACTGGGATGAGTTCGTCGCTGCGGCTCCGGCTCTCGAAAAGGCCGGCATCATTCCGCTCGCCGTCGGCGGTCAGCCGTGGCAGGCGACAGGCGCCTTCGACGTGCTGATGGTTGCGGTCGCCGGCAAGGATACCTTCAACAAGGTCTTCAAGGACAAGGATGCGGAAGTTGCCGCCGGTCCTGAAATCGCCAAGGTGTTCAAGGCGGCCGACGACGCTCGGCGCATGGCCAAAGGCAGCAACGTCCAGGATTGGAACCAGGCCACCAACCTTGTCATCACAGGCAAGGCCGGCGGCCAGATCATGGGCGACTGGGCACAGGGTGAGTTCGCGCTCGCCGGTCAGAAGGCCGGTACCGACTATACCTGCCTCCCGGGCCTCGGCGTGAACGAGATCATCTCGACCGGCGGCGACGCCTTCTACTTCCCGCTGCTGAAGGACGAAGAAAAGTCCAAGGCGCAGGCGGTGCTTGCCAAGACCCTGCTCGATCCCAAGACCCAGGTTGCCTTTAACCTGAAAAAGGGTTCGCTGCCGGTTCGCGGCGACGTCGATCTCGCTGCCGCTAACGACTGCATGAAGAAGGGTCTCGACATCCTGGCCAAGGGCAACGTGATCCAAGGCACCGACCAACTGCTTTCGGCCGACAGCCAGAAGCAGAAGGAAGACCTTTTCTCCGAATTCTTCGCCAATCCGTCGATGACGCCGGAAGACGCTCAGAAGCGTTTCGCCGGGATCATCGCTTCTGCTGACTGATCAGCAGATTCGCTGCCCTTGCGGTCCGGCTCCCATGGGGCCGGATCGTTCCGGACGGTCGGTGATGGTCCGGCGGGCGGCGGCGTCTCTCTGGTATCTTCAGCAGGTTTCAGAGGTGGAGACGACAGGCGGCGCCTTGCCGTTCTGTTAGTTGTCGCAGTTGCGATTGAGGAGAAGTGTTTATGACGGGTCAAGCGCGAGCAGGCCGGCCAAACAAGTTGCTGCGCAATCTGAATGCCAAGATTGCGTCCATCCCGATGATCCTGACAGCGCTGGTGATCTTTGTCGGCGGCACGTTTTGGACGATCTTTTATTCTTTCACAAATTCCAAGCTCCTTCCGCGGCTGAGCTTTGTCGGATTCGATCAGTACCAGCGCCTCTGGGCGGCACCCCGCTGGGTGACAGCGATCGAGAATCTGGCTGTCTACGGCATCCTCTCGCTGATCTTCAGCCTGGTCATCGGTTTCATGCTCGCCGCGCTGATGGACCAGAAAATCCGCTTCGAAAACACCTTTCGCACCATCTTTCTCTATCCCTTCGCGCTGTCCTTCATCGTGACCGGCCTCGTCTGGCAATGGATTCTGAACCCCGATTTCGGTATTCAGGCGGTGGTCCGCTCGATCGGGTGGACGAGTTTCACCTTCAATCCGCTCTATACGCCTGAAATCGTCATCTACGGCATTCTCATTGCTGCGCTGTGGCAGGGAACGGGTCTCGTCATGTGCCTGATGCTTGCCGGCCTGCGTGGGATCGACGAGGACATCTGGAAAGCGGCGCGCGTGGACGGCATTCCGATGTGGAGGACCTATCTCTTCATCGTCATCCCGATGATGCGGCCGGTCTTCATCACGACGATCGTGATCATCGCCTCCGGCATCGTCAAGGTCTACGACCTCGTGGTCGCGCAGACATCGGGCGGGCCGGGCATCTCTTCGGAAGTGCCGGCGAAATATGTCTACGACTACATGTTCCAGGCGCAGAACTTGGGGCAGGGCTTTGCTGCCTCGACCATGATGCTCGTCACAGTCGCGATCATCATCGTTCCATGGGCTTATCTGGAATTCGGCGGAGGGCGCAAACGTGGCTGATATAGAAACGCTCAACACGGTTGTTGCCGGGATGGACGCCGTTGCACCAAAACTCGGCGAAGGCCCCAGCGGCCCCCGGCCACGCCCGGCACTGTCGGCGCGCAACATCATGCTCTACGGCACGTTGATCATCGCAGCGCTTTACTATCTGCTGCCGCTCTATGTGATGGTGGTGACTTCGCTGAAGGGCATGCCGGAAATCCGGCTCGGCAACATCTTTTCGCCGCCGGTGGAGGTCACCTTCGAACCCTGGGTGAAAGCCTGGGCGCAGGCCTGCACCGGCCTCAACTGCGATGGCCTGTCACGCGGTTTCTGGAATTCGGTGCGCATCACGGTGCCGTCGGTCATCATCTCGATCGCGATCGCCTCGGTGAACGGCTACGCGCTGGCCAACTGGCGCTTCAGAGGCTCTGAGCTTTTCTTCTCAATCCTCATCATCGGGGCATTCATTCCCTATCAGGTCATGATCTATCCGATCGTCATCATCCTGCGCGAAATCGGCATCTACGGCACACTGACCGGCCTCGTCATCGTGCATTCGATCTTCGGTATGCCGATCCTGACGCTGCTCTTCCGCAATTATTTCGTGTCGCTGCCGGAGGAACTGTTCAAGGCGGCGCGTGTCGACGGGGCGGGCTTCTGGCAGATCTTCCTGCGGATCATGCTGCCGATGTCGCTGCCGATCTTCGTCGTCGCGATGATCCTGCAGGTGACCGGCATCTGGAACGACTTCCTGTTCGGCGTGGTCTTCACCCGGCCGGATACCTATCCGATGACCGTGCAGCTCAACAACATCGTCAATTCCGTCCAGGGCGTGAAGGAATACAACGTCAACATGGCGGCAACGATCCTGACGGGTCTCGTGCCGCTCATCGTCTACTTCGTGTCGGGACGGCTTTTCGTCCGCGGCATCGCCGCCGGCGCAGTGAAGGGTTGATCTCATGAATATGAATGCAAGCGTCTCCATCAAGGATCTGTCCCTGAACTTCGGTGCGGTGAGCGTGCTGAAGGATCTCAACCTCGACATCAATGACGGCGAATTTCTCGTGCTGCTCGGCTCGTCCGGCTGCGGCAAGTCGACCTTGCTGAATTGCATCGCCGGCCTGCTTGATGCCTCGGAAGGGCAGATCTTCATCAAGGGCAAGAACGTTACCTGGGAAGAGCCTAAGGACCGCGGCATCGGCATGGTGTTCCAGTCCTATGCGCTCTATCCGCAGATGACCGTCGAGAAGAACCTGTCCTTCGGTCTTCGCGTCGCCAAGGTGCCGCAGGCAGAGATCGACAAGCGGGTGGCGCGTGCCTCCGAAATCCTGCAGATTCAGCCGCTGCTGAAGCGCAAGCCGGCCGAGCTTTCCGGCGGCCAGCGCCAGCGCGTGGCGATCGGCCGGGCACTGGTGCGCGATGTCGACGTTTTCCTGTTCGATGAGCCGCTGTCCAATCTCGACGCCAAGCTCCGCTCGGAGCTGCGCGTCGAGATCAAGCGCCTGCACCAGTCGCTGAAGAACACGATGATCTATGTCACCCACGACCAGATCGAGGCGCTGACGCTTGCCGACCGCATCGCCATCATGAAGAGCGGCATCATCCAGCAGCTCGATGATCCGACGACGATCTACAACAGGCCGCGCAATCTGTTCGTCGCCGGTTTCATCGGCTCGCCGTCGATGAATTTCCTGCACGGCGAGCTGGTCAAATCAGGCGGCGGCATTGCCTTTTCAGCCAACGGCGTCATTTTCTCGCTCGCTGCCTACGACGCTAGCGAGATGCTACAGCCCGGCCGCAAGGTGGTGCTCGGCGTTCGTCCAGAACACATCAAGGTCAACGAGAATACCGGCGGCGAAGAACATGACGCCACCGTCGATATCGAGGAGCCGATGGGCGCGGACAATCTGCTGTGGCTGAAACATGCCGGTCACACGATGTCGGTACGTGTCAACGGCGCACGCCGCTTCAATGTCGGAGCCAAGGTTAAGCTCAGCTTCGACATGACGGTCGCCTCGGTCTTCGACGCCGAAAGCGAGCTGCGTCTCTAGAAGGTTCTGCGGGCGGGGCGAGTTCGGCGAGAGGGCCAACTCCACTCTCCGTCATCCTCGGGCTTGACCTGATGATCCATGCCCGTGGCTGCTGGTGGATGCGGTGTGGATCCTCGGGTCAAGCCCGAGGATGACGAGAGTGAGGCGGCCGGAAGGAGCCCTGACGAACGACAACTACCGGACGACGACCAAACGCCGTCTCTTTCAAAATCATAAATCGGAAACGATATCGTGACGCATCGATCAACTACTCCCAACATCGACCTTTCCGGTTCGTGGCAGCTTGCCTCCGTCGACGGTGAGATCCGCACGGCGATCATGCTGCCGGGCGACGTGCACACGGCGCTGCACCGGGCAGGACTGATCCCCGATCCCTATTTCGGCCGCAACGAGGAAAAGGTGCAGTGGGTCGCGGAACGTGAATGGGCTGTCGAGCGCAGCTTCACGCTTCCTGAGGTCGAGGGCGACTGGTATCTCGATATCGACTATCTCGACACGGTCGCCAGCGTCCACGTCAACGGCTTCCTGGCGCTCGAAGCCGATAACAGCTTCCGCCGCTACCGGCCCGATGTCTCCAGCATGCTGAAATCAGGCGACAACAGCATCCGCATCGTCTTTGCCTCCAACATCGCCGTCGGCGCTGCGCGACAGAAGCAGCAGCCCTTCTACATTCCCTACAGCACGGGCAACTCGCCGATCCCCGACGGCAACATGCTGCGCAAGCCGCAATGCCATTTCGGCTGGGACTGGAATATCGCCATTGCGCCGCTCGGCCTTTACGGGATGATCGCGCTGAAGAAGCTCGAAACCGCGCGCATCGAACATGTGGTCACCCGCCAGACCCATAATAACGACGGCTCGGTGGACCTCAAAGTGACGGCGACGCTGTTTTCCAAGGGGCCAGACATTGCCCAGGTCTATTTCGAGCTCGACGGCGAGCGCGTGCGCCTGGATGTCGGTGTCAATGGCGAGACCCATGTCAACCACCTCTTCCATATCGACAATCCACGCCTCTGGTGGCCCTCCGGCAGCGGCGAGCAGGCGCTCTACAGGCTTTCCGTCGAGTTGCCGACCGATGAGGTGACCAAGCAGATCGGTCTTCGCACCGTCGAGCTGATCACCACGCCGGATGCGTCAGGCAGCCGCTTCGCCTTCAAGGTCAACGGCCGCGAGATTTTCTGCCGCGGCGCCAACTGGATCCCGGCCGACGCGCTGTTTTCGCTGTCTTCGCCTGAGAAGACCGAGGATCTGCTGCAATCGGCCAAAGCCGCCAATATGAACATGATCCGCGTCTGGGGCGGCGGCTTCTACGAGCAGGATCATTTCTACGATCTCTGCGACCAGCTGGGCCTCATGGTCTGGCAGGACTTCATGTTCGCCTGCAACCTCTACCCCTCGACCGAGGACTTCCTCGACAATGTAACGATCGAGGTCGATTACCAAGTGCGCCGGCTTTCCTCGCATCCGTCGATCGCGCTCTGGTGCGGCGACAACGAGCTGGTCGGGGCGCTGACCTGGTTCGAGGAATCGAGGAAGGACCGCGACCGCTATCTCGTCTCCTATGATCGGCTCAACCGCACGATCGAGCAGGCCGTGAAGAAGGCGCTGCCCGGCGCGCTCTGGTGGCCGTCGAGCCCGGCGTCCGGCTATCTCGATTTCGGCGATGCCTGGCATGCCGACGGTTCCGGCGACATGCATTACTGGTCGGTCTGGCACGAGAACAAGTCGTTCGACAATTACCGTTCGGTGCGTCCGCGCTTCTGCTCGGAATTCGGCTTCCAGTCCTATACCTCGCTGCCTGTGATCAGGACCTATGCCGAGGAGAAGGACATGAACGTCGCTTCCCCCGTCATGGAGCTTCACCAGAAGAATGCCGGCGGCAACGAGCGCATCGCCGCCACGATGTTCCGTTATTTCCGCTTCCCCAAGGATTTTCCGAACTTCGTCTATCTGTCCCAGATCCAGCAGGGGCTGGCGATCAAGACGGCGGTGGAATACTGGCGGTCGCTCAAACCCCATTGTATGGGTACGATCTACTGGCAGCTCAACGACACCTGGCCGGTGGCATCCTGGTCGAGCCTCGATTACGGCGGCCGCTGGAAGGCGATGCACTACCTCGTCAAGCGCTTCTTCCAGCCGGTCGCGGTCGCTGCCATTCCTTCCGATGACAGAGAGACGATCCGCCTCTCGCTGGTCAATGACACGCTTGCCGATGTCAGCGTTGATCTTGCAGTCTCGATCCTGACGGTAAAGGGCGAACGCCGGCACCTGAAGGACGTGCAGGCTGTGTGTTCGCCGGATGCGGCCGTCACTGCCACGAGCATTGACGTCTCCGATATTCCCGAGGGAACGCTGCTTGCCTGGCACTTCACCGCGTCGAACGGTACGGGCGGCGAGGGGCATTACGTCAACGGCACATACAAGGCGCTGGAGCTGGAGCCCTCGGGCCTGACAGTTACCCACGAATATGTCGAGGAGAATGGTTCCGTCGACATCAACGTCACCGCTAGTGGACTTGCGCTTTTCGTGATGATCGAAACCGAGACCGACGGCAAATATTCCGACAACGCCTTCGATCTTGCGGCCGGCGAGAGCCGCCGCATCACCTTTACCCCGGCACGGCCGCTTGATCGTGGCGCGCTTCCGGAGTTCCGGTTCTACGACCTGTATTCCTGCCAGTCGGCGGATTGATCTTGCAAGAATGGGCACGAGGCCCAAGGAGAACATGATGACGAAACTCAGCTACCAGCTCTATAGCGCCCGCAACTTCCAGCCCTATTCTGTGATTTTCGAAAAGCTCGGCAAGGCTGGCTATGCCGAAGTCGAAGGCTTCGGCGGCATCTATGCCGATCTCGACGATGCCGGGCTGAAGAGCCTTCGCGCCGATCTCGACAAGAATGGCCTGGTCATGGCGACCGGCCATTTCAGCCCTGATTTTCTGGAGAAGGAAGTTCAGAAGTCGCTTGATATTGCCAAGATCCTCGGCATGGATTCGATCTATGCGCCACATCTGGCGGCCGAAGAACGCCCGTCCGACGCTGCCGGCTGGGTCGCCTTCGGCAAGCGCCTGCAGGAGATCAGCAAGCCTTATAAGGCTGCCGGCTACGAATTCGGCTGGCACAATCATGATTTCGAATTCTTCAAGCTGCAGGACGGCTCGCGGCCGATCGAGCACATCTTCGAAGGCGCGCCCGATATTTCCTGGGAAGCCGACATTGCCTGGGTTATCCGCGGCGGCGCCGACCCCTTCGCCTGGATCGAGAAGCTTGGGTCCCGCATCACCGCCGTGCACGTCAAGGACATCGCGCCGGCTGGCGAGGCGACGGATGAGAGCGGCTGGGCCGATGTCGGTCACGGCAAGGTCGAGTGGGCCAGGCTGATGACGGCGTTGCGCGCCACCAAGGCCAAGCACTACGTCGTCGAACACGATAACCCGAATGACATCGATCGCAACATCAGCCGCTCGATCGCATCCTTCCAGACCTACTGAGGCTTCATCATGACCAAGGAACTTGGCGTCGGCATCATCGGATGCGGCAACATCTCCACCACTTACTTCTCGCTGGCACCGCTCTTCAAGGGGTTGAAGGTGCTCGCCTGCGCCGATATCAACGTGCAGGCGGCCGAGGCGCGGGCCGAGGAATATGGCGTCAAAGCGCAGACGATCGACGAGCTTCTCGTCAATGACGAGATCGACGTCATCGTCAACCTGACGATCCCGGATGCGCATTTCCGGGTATCGAAGGCGATCCTCGAGGCCGGAAAACACGTCTATTCCGAAAAGCCGTTGGTGCTTTCGCTCGAAGAGGGCGAGGAGCTTCGTCGCATCGCCAAGCAGAAGAACCTCGCCGTCGGCTGCGCCCCCGACACGTTCCTCGGCGGCGCCCATCAGCTCGCCCGCAAGTTCATCGACGACGGCGGCATCGGCCGGGTGACATCGGGCGCCTGTTACGTGATGAGCCCCGGCATGGAAATGTGGCATCCGAACCCGGATTTCTTCTTCCTGGCGGGGGGCGGCCCGATCCTCGATCTCGGCCCATATTACATCGCCAATCTGATCAACCTGATCGGCCCGGTCAAACGGGTGGGCGGCATGACCTCGATGGCGTCGCCCACCCGCACGATCACCAGCGCGCCGCGCAATGGCGAGATCATCCCAGTCAAGACGCCGACGACGATCCAGGCGCTGCTCGAATTCGTCAACGGCGCCACGGTGACGCTGACGGCAAGCTGGGATGTGTGGTCGCACCGCCATGCCAATATGGAACTCTACGGCACCGACGGTTCGCTCTACGTTCCGGATCCGAACTTCTTCGGCGGCGTGGTTGAGGCAAGCGGCCGTGACAAGGACATCAAGCCGCTCGATGCCTGGGAGCATCCATTCGGCAAGATCAACCAAGAAAACCCGAGCGGATCGCGCGCCAACTACCGCACCGCCGGCTTGGCCGACATGGCGATGTCGTTGATCGAGGGCCGCGATGCGCGCTGCTCGCTCGACCGCACGCTGCACGGCGTCGACGTCATGACATCGATCCTGAAATCGGGCGAAGAGGGCCGTTTCATCGACCTGACCACGACCTGCACGCAGCCGGCCGCGCTTGGTATCGAAGAGGCGCAAGCGCTCTTGAAGTAGAGAGCACGCGCGCCTTGGGCTTGGCGTATCGGCGCGCTTGCTACAATAGTTTCGTCAACCGTGGGCCTGTCCCACGGCTGTGCTGTTCGCGCCGATGGCTGCCCCTCACCCTAACCCTCTCCCCGTAAAGACGGGGAGAGGGGACGCGCCAAACGCAGCGTCGAGGTTGAGGAAGGCGGCGCGGCTTGTCCCTTCGCCCCGTTTACGGGGAGAAGGTGGCGGCAGCCGGATGAGGGGCGGGTGTCGGCAATCTCTTGGGCGATAATGTCGCACGACGAACCTTATAGCTATTTTATCAAGGAGACATTCGGATGAGCTGGCAACCGGCCGCAGACCGCTATTCGAAAATGAAATATAACCGCACGGGCCGTTCCGGCCTGAAGCTGCCGGCCGTCTCGCTCGGCCTCTGGCACAATTTCGGCGGCGACACGCCGCATGACCGCAAGATCGATATGTGCCGCACGGCCTTCGACCTCGGCATCACCCATTTCGACCTCGCCAACAATTACGGCCCGCCGCCCGGCAGTGCCGAAACTGCCTTCGGCGAAATCCTGCGCACCGAATTCGTCGGGCTTCGCGACGAGCTGATCATCTCCTCCAAGGCCGGCTATGACATGTGGCCTGGCCCTTACGGCGAATGGGGCAGCCGCAAGTATCTGATCGCCTCCTGCGACCAGAGCCTGAAGCGGATGGGCCTCGATTATGTCGACATCTTCTATTCGCACCGCTTCGACCCGGAAACGCCGCTGGAAGAGACCTGCGGCGCGCTCGATCATATCGTCCGTTCCGGCCGAGCGCTCTATGTCGGCATCTCCTCTTACAATTCGCAGCGCTCGCGAGAAGCCGCCGCAATCCTCAAGGAGCTTGGTACGCCGTGCCTGATCCATCAGCCGAGCTATTCGATGCTCAACCGCTGGGTCGAGGACGACAGGCTGCTCGATACGCTGGATGAGATCGGCATGGGCTCGATCGTCTTCTCGCCGCTTGCCCAGGGCATGCTGACAACGAAATATCTCGGCGGCATTCCCGAAGACAGCCGCGCGGCGCAGAACCACTTTCTCAAGCGCGACTACATCCGCCCCTCGATCATCGACAATATCCGCAAGCTCAACGAGATCGCCGAAAGGCGCGGCCAGACGCTGGCGCAGATGGCGATCGCCTGGGTGTTGCGCGGCGGCCGCGTGACCTCGGCGCTGATCGGCGCCAGCCGCTCGTCGCAGATCGTCGATTGCGTCAAGGCGCTCGACAATCTCGATTTCAGCGTCGAGGAACTTGCCGAGATCGACGTTTATGCCCGCGAGGCCGACATTAACCTCTGGGCCAAGTCGGCCGAACGCGACTAGTCATCTCAGGCCCGGAGGCAAGTCTTCCAGGCCTTTTTCTGCTATAATCTGACGTACGTACAGCAAAAAGCACCGCTGGTCGGAGGAGACCCTGTCATGATCCGCAACCCCATCCTGCCCGGGTTCAACCCCGATCCGTCGATCTGCCGCGTCGGTGCGGATTATCACATCGCCACCTCAACCTTCGAATGGTATCCCGGCGTGCAGATCCACCATTCGCGCGACCTGGTGAACTGGACGCTGGTGCGCCGGCCGCTGGAGCGGCGATCGCAGCTCGACATGCGCGGCAATCCGGATAGCTGCGGCATCTGGGCGCCGTGCCTGTCCTATGCCGACGGGCAGTTCTGGCTGGTCTATACCGACGTCAAACGCTACGACGGCAACTTCAAGGATGCGCCGAACTATATCGTCACGGCACCTACGATCGAGGCCGATTGGTCCGAGCCGGTCTATGTCAATTCCTCCGGCTTCGATCCCTCGCTCTTCCACGACGATGACGGCCGGAAATGGTTCGTCAACATGCAGTGGAACCACCGCACCGAAAGCTATGGCGGCTCGCCGAAATCGCCGGCCTTTGACGGCATCCTGCTGCAGGAATGGGATCCGGCGACAAAGGCGCTGAAGGGTCCGATCAAGAACATCTTCGCCGGCAGCCCGCTCGGCCTCGTCGAAGGACCGCATCTCTTCAAGCGCAACGGTTGGTATTACCTGACCACCGCCGAGGGCGGCACCGGCTACGACCACGCCGTCACCGTGGCGCGGTCGCGTGATATCGACGGGCCCTATGAGATGCATCCGAACATACATCTCATCACCTCCAAGGATCATCCGGGCGCAGTGCTGCAGCGAGCAGGGCATGGCCAATATGTCGAGACGCCGGAGGGGGAGGCCTATCACACCCATCTTTGCGGCCGGCCGCTGCCACCGAAACGGCGCTGTACGCTGGGGCGCGAGACGTCCTTACAGAAATGCGTCTGGCGCGACGATGACTGGCTCTATCTTGAAAACGGCACCTCAGTGCCCGATGTCGATGTGCCGGGCCTCTTTGGCGCGGTGCCGGTGGAAAAGCCGATGCGCAGCGAATACAGCTTCGATGGCGGCACGCTGCCCGCCGATTTCCAATGGCTGCGGACGCCAGAGCCCGCGCGCATCTTCAACCTGACGGATCGTCCCGGCCATCTGCGCCTGATTGCGCGCGAAAGCATCGGCTCCTGGTTCGAACAGTCGCTGGTTGCCCGCCGCCAAGAGCATCACAGTTTCCGTGCCGAGACCGTGATCGAATTCTCGCCCGACACCTACCAGCAGGTGGCGGGGCTGACGCATTACTACAACCGTCACAAATTCCACGCCGTCGCCGTGACGCTGCACGAAACACTCGGCCGCTGCGTGACGATCCTCTCCTGCAACGGCGACTACCCGAACGGACGGCTGAGCTTTCCCGCAGAAAGCGGCGTGGCGATTGCCGCCGAGGGCCGTGTCCAGCTCGCCATGGAAATCCGGGAGAACGACCTGCAATTCTTCTGGCAGACCGAAGGCAAGGGCGCCTGGCAGCCGATCGGCCCGGTCCTCGATGCCGGCGTGATCTCAGACGAGGGCGGACGCGGCGAACACGGCTCCTTCACCGGCGCTTTCGCCGGCGTGTTTGCCTTCGATACGTCAGGCCGGGCGAAGATCGCGGATTTTGATTGGTTCAATTACGACGAGCTGTGAGGAGCGCCCCTGGTCGCATTCATCCGCGGTGGACCACGGAAAGGATGAGGTGCGGAACGAAAAAAAGAAAGCCGGCGCAAGGCCGGCTAAGACGAACGCGGCTGAACAGGGGATACTGGCCGGTTCCAAGCACTTCGTGACTGAACAATAACTTTCTCTACATGCCGAGGCAGCAAAAATGGGCGCAACGAGAACACCCGGAAACGGCTCCGCAAAGGAGTGGGCGGCGGGGCGGATGCCGGTGCTGACCTCGGCTCTCTTATCGGGCACGAAGATCACCGGATGATGACATCTGAAGCCGGTCGCAGCCTTTCTTTCGCCGGCCAACCGCTTCGGCAGGCCTAACTGTGTTCGCAGCGCGCGAATGCAGTGTTCATGGGCTTAAGGATGTTAAAGCGTTACAAAGGGACTATATAGCGGGCCGAAGTAACCTCCGAGAATCCGCAAGAGTCCTGCATGGCCCCCATCATTTCCGTTCAAAATCTTACCAAGACCTACGCCAATGGGTTCGAGGCCCTGAAGGGCATCAATCTCGACGTCGAAAAGGGTGAGATTCTGGCGCTGCTCGGGCCGAACGGCGCGGGCAAGACGACGCTGATCTCGATCATCTGCGGCATCGCCAATCCGAGCGGCGGCCGGGTGCTGGTCGCCGGCCACGACGTCGTGAAGGATTTCCGCGCCACCCGCGGGATGATCGGGCTGGTGCCGCAGGAGCTGACCACCGATCAGTTCGAAACGGTGTTCAATACGGTGAGCTTTTCGCGCGGTCTGCACGGCAAGAAAGCCAATCCTGCCCATATCGAGAAGGTGCTGCGCTCGCTCTCGCTCTGGGAGAAGAAGGACAATATGCTGCGCCAGCTCTCAGGCGGGATGAAGCGGCGGGTGCTGATCGCTAAGGCGCTATCCCATGAGCCGGATATTCTTTTCCTCGACGAGCCGACCGCCGGCGTCGACGTGACGCTGCGCAAGGACATGTGGCATGTCGTCGAAGAGCTTCGGGCCTCCGGCGTCACCATTATCCTGACCACCCATTATATCGAAGAGGCCGAGGAAATCGCTGACCGCGTCGGCGTCATCAATGGCGGCGAATTGCTGCTCGTCGAGGACAAGGCGGCGCTGATGGCCAAGCTCGGCCGCAAGCAGCTCATCCTCGATCTCACCGAACCGCTCAACCGGCTGCCGGATTGTTTTGCCGGCAATGGACTGACGCTGGAGGCAGACGGCAACCGCCTGACCTATGATTTCGACACTGACGACGAGCAGGAAAGCATTGCAGCTCTGCTGACCAGGCTCGGCGAGAACAATATCCATTTCAAGGATCTCTCGACGCGGCAAAGCTCGCTCGAGGACATTTTCGTGGCGCTGGTGGGAGCGAGCAAATGAACGTCGAGGCCGTCAAATCCATCTATTTCTTCGAGATGGCGCGCACGCGCCGCACGCTGCTGCAGAGCGTCATCTCGCCCGTGATCTCAACCTCGCTCTATTTCATCGTCTTCGGTGCCGCTGTGGGATCACGTATTCAGGAGGTGGAGGGCGTGTCCTACGGCGCCTTTATCACGCCCGGCTTGATTATGCTGACGCTGCTTGGCCAGTGCATCAGCAACGGCTCCTTCGGCATCTATTTCCCGAAATTCACAGGCACGATTTACGAGGTGCTTTCGGCGCCGGTGGCGATGACTGAGATCCTGCTCGGTTATGTCGGGGCTGCGGCGACCAAGGGCATGATCATCGGCTTCATCATCCTCCTGACTGCCAATCTCTTCGTCGACGTCAGGATCGAGCATCCCTTCATGATGATCCTATTTTTCTTGTTGACGGCGATCACCTTCAGCCTGTTCGGCTTCATGATCGGCATCTGGGCCGGTAATTTCGAGCAGCTGAACCTCATTCCCATGCTGGTCGTGCCGCCGCTGACCTTCCTCGGCGGGAGCTTCTATTCCGTCAGCATGCTGCCGCCGTTCTGGCAGGCGGTCAGCCACCTCAACCCGGTGCTCTATCTCGTCAGCGGCTTCCGCTGGAGTTTTTACGGGATCGCCGACGTCAACCCGGCGATCAGCCTGGCGATGATCACGGTGTTCCTGGTGATCTGCCTGGGAACGCTCGGCTGGATATTCAAGACCGGCTACCGGCTGCGGAACTGATCCGGCCCTGAAGAACGCCGCAATTTCAACATGAAAGATTGCTCAGCAAGACGTCATCGGTCATGGGGCAATCAATGGTCAGCAGCAATGTGCTTGGATGTCTCGCAATCGCCTCCATCCATTGCCTAGCCCCGCAGCAAAGTCGGTCGCAGGAGGCCGCCGACCCCATCAAGGTTACCTTTGCTGTGGTGGTCGAGGGAACGGAGCCTGTTTCTGCCGAGGTGTCATGCCTTCCAGTTCAGCTGCCAGATCCGGTCCTCGCCGTAAAGCGGCGGAGCCGCAACTAGTCGCGCATGCGGAGTTCGTCGGTCCGCATCTGCAGCGAGCCCAGCGTTTCCAGGAAGCTCATGCCGAGCAGGCTCTGGTCGAGCCGGCCGTCTTCGGCGACGCTGGCTGCGACATTGTTACGGATGATCGGGCCGATCGCCACCTGGTCGAGGGTGACGGGTGCCGCCCGGCCGCGGCCGTTGGCGGTCATGACCGTCATGGAATAGGTGAGGCGGGAGAGATCGATGCCGATCCGTTCGGCATCTTCGCGCGACAGCGCCACCATGCTGGCGCCGGTGTCGACGAGCATCTCGATCGTCTGGCCGTTGACCGCAACATCGGCTTCGAAATGGCCGTTCAGCAGCTTGTGCAGAATGATCTCCTGGCCGCCCTCGCTTGTCGTGACGACGACGGCGCGGCCGGGAACGAGGCCGGCGAGCAGCCTGTTGCCGACGCCGAGCGCTTCCTGGCGATAGAGATAGACGGTCACGAGTGCCAGGATGATGACCAGCCAGATCATCATATGTCGCATCGTTTCGCCGACGCTGCGCCGGCTCGCCCAGATGCCGGCCGATAGCATCAGCGCGATCGGCAGCAGGTAGACGACACGGCCGAAGTCATCAGTCTGCAGGCCGACGATGCGGCTGCTGTCATTGTTGACGATCAGCACGGCAAGGCCGATGCCGATTACGACGAGGAAGACGGTCAAACGAATCATAAAGGCCGCTCTGGCCCGGCGACGAGGCTTGATTTCATATGGTTCGACACCGTGGCGGCGCTTCCGAGCCTTGCCGGCAGCAGTGCCATGATCCGTCTTCGCTCGGTGTCGGAGTACCTCATCCAACTGCCGATTTCCTCAAGAGTCCGGCCGCATCCGGCGCAAAATCCGGTGGCGGAAACGAGGGAGCAGAGGTGAATGCAGGGTGTTTGCATGAAGGATATATCGGAATTTCAAAGAGCCGTGGCAAGGGCGCAAAGAGTGGCGATCTCGCAAATCTGCTGCGTCGCGCCCAGCGTATCGCCGGTGTGGCCGGCAAGCTTGCGGCGGATGAAAGCGGTGAAGGCAAGACCTGCGATACCGGTGGCGAGCAGGCTTGCGATGAGCGGCCGCAGGCCGAAAGCCGGCCAGATCAGAAGCGCTGCGACGAGGCCGGCCGAGGCGAGCGCAAACTGCATCGCCGCCTCGTCCGGCTGGCCGGTCGAGGCGGCGACGCCATCGGCCTTTGCCGGCGGCAGCCGTTGCCAGTGCCAGGCGATGGCGCCGCGACTGAGGGCCGCGACGGCGGGAATGGCAAGGGCGGCAGCGAGCGGCGAGGAATGGCCGGCGATAGCGGCAAGCGCGGCTGCGCGGATCGCGAAGGAGAGGATCAGCGCTATCGCGCCATAGGTGCCGATCCGGCTGTCCTTCATGATGAGGAGGCTCTGCTCGCGGCTCTTGCCGCCTCCAATGCCATCGGCCGCATCGGCCAGGCCGTCCTCGTGCAGCGCCCCGGTGACGATGACCTGAACGGAAAGCGCGATCAGGGCCGCCATCAGCGGATCGGCGCGCAGCCCCAAAAGCAGGAGGAGGGCGAGTGCGGGGACGAAACCGATGACGATGCCTGCGAGGGGAAAGGCGCGCACCAGCCGGCCAAGCCTGCCGTCATAGCCTTTGAACAGCGATTGCGGCAGGGGAATGCGGCTGAGGAAGGCGACGGCGCGGGCGGTATCGACCGCATGATCCTTGATCTTCATTCTACTTCGTTCCGGCCGGAGGCCTCGGCTTATGGTCGCGGCGGCGCTTTTGGAGTTGTTCGCCTCGTCCGCCCGCTTTAAGAGAGTTGCCACCCGCAAGGAAGCTGATTTGCGTGGAAAAGACAAGAATACCCGGATTCATAGGAAAACCGCACAAATGAGCGTTTCAGGCCTGCCGTTCGACGATTTCCGTATCCTGCTCCGCGACCTGCCGGGGCCGGATGCCCGCGCGCTGGTGGCTGCCCGCGAACGCGACGCGCAGCTGACCAAGCCGCCGGGCGCGCTCGGACGGCTCGAGGAGATTGCCTTCTGGCTTGCCGCCTGGACGGGCCGCACACCCGCCGTCAATCGGCCGCTGGTGGCGATATTTGCCGGCAATCACGGTGTCACCAAACAGGGCATCACGCCCTTTCCGGCCACGGTGACGCAACAGATGGTCGAGAACTTCGCGGCCGGCGGCGCTGCGATCAATCAGATCTGTGTTGCCTATGATCTCGGGCTGAAAGTCTTCGACCTGGCGCTCGATTATCCTACCGGCGACATTACCGAGGAGGCAGCGCTTTCCGAGCGCGATTGCGCCGCGACCATGGCCTTCGGCATGGAGGCGATCGCCGGCGGCACCGACCTGCTTTGCATCGGCGAGATGGGCATCGGCAATACGACGATTGCGGCGGCGATCAACTATGCGCTCTACGGCGGTTCGGCGCGCGACTGGGTGGGACCCGGCACCGGTTCGGAAGGCGAGATGCTGGAGCGCAAGATCGCGGCGGTGGAAAAGGCGGTGGCACTGCATGGTGACCATCTCGATGATCCGCTCGAGATCATGCGCCGGCTCGGCGGCCGTGAGATCGCGGCGATGGCCGGCGCCATTCTTGCCGCCCGCATGGAGCGCATCCCGGTGCTGATCGACGGTTATGTCGCGACCGCGGCGGCGGCGATCCTGAAAGCCGCCAATCCATCCGCCCTCGATCATTGCCTGATCGGACATGTCTCCGGCGAGCCCGGACATTTGCGCTCGATCGAGATGCTCGGCAAGACGCCGCTTCTGGCGCTCGGCATGCGGCTCGGCGAAGGCACCGGTGCGGCGCTTGCCGCCGGTATCGTCAAGGCGGCTGCTGCCTGTCATTCCGGCATGGCGACCTTCGCTCAGGCCGGTGTGTCGAATAAGCATTAAGACCGCGGTGGGCGCCGTCGATCCGTACGCGTTCGCTTGCGCGCCTCAAGTGGATTCGGTATTTGCGTATTCGCTCATCAAAGAGGAGACGGCAAAGCCTCTCCTTGTCTGTGATGCAACGGGAAGAGGAGAGGGCATCTTGACGAAGCCTGCGGTGACGAAAGAGACCGGACTTCGGCATTTCATCGCCGCCGCCAGCTACTCTTGGGCGGGCTTCCTGCGGGTGCTGAAAGAGGCGGCCTTCCGCCAGGAACTCGGTTTCTTCGCCGTTTCGATCGCGGCGTTGGCGCTGGTGGGAGCGACTGCGGACGAGATCGTCGTCGCGGTGCTTCTGTTTCTCGGGCTCTTTTCGATGGAGGCGATGAATACCGCCGTTGAAGAGGTGATCGACCGGATTTCGCCCGAGATTTCAATCGTCGGCAAACATGCCAAGGATCTCGGCTCCTTCGCGGTGACCTGCATGATCGCCGCCTGCAGCCTCTATCTCGGCTTCGTCCTCAGCAAGCACCTGTTCTTTGAATCCGGATGATTTCACGCTGGATCGGCCTGAAGTCACCCGGATCCAGGTCTAAAAATTGGAGCATGATGTTGCCCGAAAACCGCTCACAGTTTTCGGCATCATGCTTTAGCTGAATCAGGCAAAACTCTTGCGTTTGCGCGCGACGGCCTGAGCCTCCTCGACGGCCGGCAGGCTCTGGAGCACGCGCTTGGCAGGCAGGATGGCGATAACTTCGGTGCCTTCGCGCAGCTTCGATTTCAGCAGGAACTGTCCGTCATGTTTGGCAAGGATCGCCTGGACGATCGGCAGGCCGAGGCCTGTACCCTGTTCGGCGCTCTTGATGGCGATCGAGCCCTGGCCAAAGGCCGACAGGACGACGGGAATCTCTTCTTCCGGAATACCGGGGCCGTTGTCCTTGATCGAGATGTACTGTCCGCCGCCAGCTGTCCAGCCGACCTTGACGTGGATCTCGCCACCCTGCGGCGTGAACTTGACCGCATTGGAGAGAAGGTTGAGCACCACCTGGCGCATCGACTTCTCATCCGCCCAGATGGCCGGCAGCTGCCGCTCGAACTGGTCCGAAATGGCAATGTTCTTGGCGCGGGCGCGCAGCTGGACCATGCCGATGCAATCTTCGGTGATATCGAGCAGCGAAATCGCCTCCTCGCTCAGTTCGTATTTGCCAGCCTCGATGCGCGACAGGTCGAGGATCTCGTTGATGAGATCGAGCAAATGCTGGCCGGAGCGGTGGATATCGCCGGCATATTCCTTGTAGGTCGGATTGGCGAGCGGTCCCATGACTTCGGCCGACATCACCTCCGAAAAGCCGAGGATGGCGTTGAGTGGGGTCCTGAGCTCGTGCGACATGGAGGCAAGGAAGCGCGACTTGGCGAGGTTTGCCTCCTCGGCGCGGCGGCGAGCCTCGTCCGACATCGATTTCGCCACTTCCAGCTCGGCGATCAGGTCGTCCTTCTCCGACTGATAGGAGAGAATCCTGAGGTTCGACTTGAAGAGCCGATCGCTGATATAATTGAAGAAGACAAGGGTGGTGGTGAAGGCCCCGGTCAGGCTGATCTCGAGGAGGTCGCGTGACAGGCCGCTCTTGGCGGCGAGTGCCAGGACCGCAGGTGAAAAGGCAGCGAGCACGGCCGGCGTCAGCATGAAGTTCGACATCGCCGTGACGGAGAGCGCAATCAGCAACGTCGCGCCCTTATAAAGAATGAAGCTCGACGGCGCGCAGGTGTCGCAGCCCTGCAGCGCAAAGACGGCCCAGCAGCAGCCGAGGAGGAACTGGCCGGAGAGCAGCAGCCGGCGCCATTTGCGGGCGCTGTCGGAGGTAATCTCCTGCCGGCGCGCGCGCCTTGCGAGCAGGATATTGCCGGCGTGGCAGGTGAGCGTCAGCAGCGCCCAGAAGAGCAATTGCGTATCTTCAGTGAAATAGACGCCAAGCGCGGTGATGATGACGACGAAGAGCGGCATGATCGTCGCGCTCTGCAGCACCGACGCCACATACATCTTGAGCACGTCAAGATCGAAGGAGGAATTGGACGCGTGACCGGACTGAAGACGTTCGCGCGTCTGCCGCACGGCCTTGGAAACGGCCTTGTTGCGGTGGCTGCGCGACCTGTCGACGATGATCTTGTCGGTCGATGTGCTTACGCCGGTACTCATGTGCACGTTGAAACTTCATCCCAGGGTGGATAAGAGCTTAACCGACAATTCTTAAGAAGATGTTTGCCATCTTTGCCAAGGATTTGTTTTTTAAGGAGGCGAAAGCGTGACAAGGGGCCTGCGCCTGATTCGCGACGGCGTGACCGCTTTTGCTCTGCTGGCGCTCGTGGCGCTGATTGCCGCCAAGCTCAACGATGCAGCAAAAATCGAGCATACCGGCGCCTTTCATGCTGCCGACGGCGACAGTCTGACATTGGGAGACGAACGTCTGCGCCTCGAAGGCGTCGATGCGCCGGAGCTCAACCAGAGCTGCGAGCGGGCGGGGAAAGCCTGGGCCTGCGGGCGCGCGGCGCGCGCGGCGCTGCAGGAGATGGTGCTGGCATCGGGAACACTCTGTCAGGGCAGCCGGCGTGACCGCTACGACAGGCTGCTCGTCATCTGCCGGAGCGGGGCAGGCGGCGACATCAATGCCGCCATGGTGCGCGAGGGCATGGCCATTTCCTATGGCGATTATGGCAAAGAGGAGGCCGAGGCGAGAGCTCGGAAGGCGGGCCTCTGGGCCGGAACTTTCGAGCGGCCGCGCGACTTGCGCGATCATGCGCGCCAGAGGTCTGGTTTCGACGGCGCCTTGCGCTTCATCGCGCAGATCGTCGGATGGGAGTAAAGTCATGACCGACGAAGCCATGCTGGAGACGCTCCGGCGGGAGATCGCCTCCTGCCGGATCTGTCGTGACGCACCGGCGAAAGGCCCCGAACACCGGCTGCCGCACGAGCCGCGGCCGGTGGCGGTGATCTCGTCGAGCGCGCGCATCCTGATCGCCGGGCAGGCGCCGGGACTTCGGGTGCATGAGAGCGGCCTGCCATTCGACGATGCCTCGGGCGACCGGTTGCGGTCATGGCTAGGCGTTGACAGGGCAAGCTTCTACGACCGCGGGCGATTCGCCATCGTGCCCATGGGCTTCTGCTTTCCTGGCTATGACGACAAGGGCGCCGATCTGCCGCCGCGGCGCGAGTGCGCGCCGTTCTGGCGGCAAAGAGTGATCTCAGCCATGCCGCAAATCGAACTGGTGCTGGTCATCGGCCAATATGCGCAGGCCTGGCATATGGCCGGTGAAAGGCGGGACAATATGACCGAGACGGTGCGAGCATGGCGTGACTGTCTTCTGTCCGACCGATCGCCGGCCGTGCTGCCGCTGCCGCATCCGAGCTGGCGCAACAGCGGCTGGCTGAAGCGCAATCCCTGGTTTGAGAAAGAATTGCTCCCGGTCTTGCAGGAACGGGCGAAAACGCTGCTTTCCTGAAACAAAATTCTTTTAGTTGCGCGGAATCGAGTTATACAAAGAAAATAATTCGAAAGGACTGTTGTGCGCATGGACCGCCTCGACCGAAAAATACTGCGTCTTCTGCAAGAAGATTCGACGCTCGCCGTTGCCGATCTTGCCAAGAAAGTGGGTCTCTCGACGACGCCATGCTGGCGGCGCATCCAGAAGATGGAAGAAGACGGCGTCATCAAGCGCCGAGTCGCCATCCTCGATCCGGAAAAGGTCAATACCAAGGTCACCGTCTTCGTGTCGATTCGCACTGCCACCCATTCGATCGAATGGCTGCGCCGCTTTTCCGAGGTGGTCGCCGAATTCCCCGAAGTGGTCGAATTCTACCGGATGAGTGGCGATGTCGATTATCTCTTGCGAGTCGTCGTACCCGATATTGCCGCCTATGACGCCTTTTATAAGCGGATGATCGCCAAGATCGAGATTCGCGACGTTTCCTCCGCCTTTGCGATGGAGCAGATCAAGTATTCGACGCAGCTGCCGCTCGACTACATGATTCTCGATAATGCCAAATCCAACGAGGATTGAGGTCAAGCGTGCGGCCGTGACCGCACGCGAGACTGCAAAGTCCAGCGCGGCCTCATACCAGGCGTGAGTCTGCGACCTCGGATATGCCCGTTGGAGGCGACTTGTGACATCCTGGCCGCACGTGGGAATGCCAGTTAGGAAGGCCGAGTTTGGGATGTGCGGTCCCCCGACTGAAAAAAGCCTCAAAAATAGCGAAAAAACGCTCAAATCGAACCAATTTCCTGGAAAAATGAATAGCCTGGTAAGGATTCTGGGGTTATGGTCGATGAAACCAGTGGGTGATATGTCATAATTTTGTCTCATTGGTATCGAATTCAGAACACTATGTTCTAAACCGCCACCTTGTTTGTGCTTGTTAGCCGGCGGTAGAGTTTATGTGCTTCACCAGTATGTTCGACGGGGTCGGACGGTGGAGAATTTGACAATGGGGTGTAGCGTGTGCGGCTTGCGATGGAGGGTTTCCGTCGCGGAGCTGTTTTGCATGTTTTTTGTATAAATATTTGAAATTGTTGTATAAAGATCACGTTGCCGGGGAAAGTAGCCCGTGAGAACCCATCTGGCGTGTATCGAGAATTGCTTGATAGAGCCTTGTATGTGATGACGGTTTGGCGGTTCGATCGATCCGCACGCCGAGATGGCTGTTCAAACTGGGCCGGCTTCAAATCGACTACCCGATCTGAAGCCAGCCCCGATCGACAAAGGAATGGATTGGTAAATGAACATCAGAATGGTTTTGCTTGCATCAGCAGCAGCATTTGCTGCATCGACGCCGGTTCTTGCAGCTGACGCTATTGTTGCTGCTGAGCCGGAACCGGTTGAATATGTTCGCGTCTGCGACGCTTACGGCACCGGCTACTTCTACATCCCGGGCACCGAAACCTGCCTCAAGATCGAAGGCTACATCCGTTTCCAGGTCAACGTTGGCGAAGATGTCGGCGGCGATTCGGATTGGGATGCCGTCACCCGCGGTCAGGTTCAGTTCACGGCCAAGAGCGACACCGAGTATGGTCCGCTGACCGGCGTCATCGTCATGCAGTTCAATGCTGACAATGCCACCGATCAGGAAGCCATCCTCGACTCCGCTTACCTCGACGTCGCGGGCTTCCGCGCCGGTCTGTTCTACAGCTGGTGGGACGATGGTCTCTCTGGCGAAACCGACGACATCGGTTCGGTCGTAACGCTGCACAACTCGATCCGCTATCAGTATGAAAGCGGCACCTTCTACGCCGGCCTCAGCGTCGATGAACTGGAAGACGGCGTTTACCAGGGTACCTTTGCTCCCGGCGTCATTCCCGGCACCACCGTCTTTACTGCGGACGATGGTCCGAACAATGTCGGCGTTGCCTTCGGCGTTGGCGGCAAGGCTGGTGCGTTCAGCTACCAGGTCACTGGCGGCTGGGACGTCGACAACGAAGACGGCGCTATCCGTGCAATGGGTACGGTTGACATCGGTCCCGGCACGCTCGGCCTCGCCGGCGTATACTCTTCCGGCCCGAACTCGTACTACTCCTCGGCTGAATGGGCTATCGCTGCCGAATACGCTATCAAGGCAACCGACAAGCTCAAAATCACCCCGGGCGTTCAGTACTACGGCAACTACTTCGGCGGTGGCACGGAAGTTCCGGAAAACTTCGACGGTCTCGGCGATGCTTGGAAGGCTGGTCTGACGGTTGATTACCAGATCGTCGACAACTTCTACGCCAAGGCTTCGGTTCAGTGGCTCGATCCGGAAGACGGCGACGACACCACGACGGGCTACTTCCGTCTGCAGCGTTCGTTCTAATCCACTTGGTAGATATGCTCCCGGTCTTCGGACCGGGAGCACTTAAATCAGTTTCTGATCCGAGTGACCTCCGATCAGCTACGGGGACGGGTCCGGTCTTCCCTGCCGGACCGTCCTTGCAGCGTTTTTGACGCACAGTCTTCAAGGCAGTCTTTCTGGATCGTCTTTTCAGGTGAGCCGAACGGGTACGTTTTGTATCGTATGTCGGCATTTTGTTAGCCTCGGCTATTGAGGCACCCCGTTTTCAATTTTTCAACCGAGCTGGATCGGCCGAGATATTGCCGTGCGGACGGCTGTCGATTGATTGACTTCGTCCGCATCGGCGAGCTTGCCGCAACGGGTCGTGAAAAGAAAATCCAATGCCGACAATGTGATTACAGCTTTTTGGGAGAGAGGATGCAACCTTTGCTGAGGGCTGGCATTAATTCACACTCTCGGATAGCTTGTTCTTATGGACGATCTCAACGACTACTATTATTTCGCCGCTGTCGTCTCCAGCGGCGGTTTCGCGTCTGCAAGTCGCGATCTCAAAATACCACGTTCGAAACTCAGCAGGCGGGTCAGCCGTCTCGAGGATGGGCTTGGCGCAAGGCTTATAGAACGCTCGACGCGTCACTTCCGGGTGACAGAGATCGGCCAAGCTCTTTACGAAAGATGCCGGACCGTCCTGCAGGAGGCCGACCGCGCCAAGTCGATCGTCACCGAGGCCCAATCCGATCCGCAAGGCGTGGTGCGGATGGGGTGCCCGCTCGCTCTCGTCGACATCTCGGTCGGGGGCATCCTGCCTGAATTCCTGGAACGTTACCCGAAGATCAAGCTGCAGATCATCGGCTCCGAGCGGCGCGCCGACCTCATCAACGAACGGATCGATCTCGAGGTGAGAGCGACCAACGAGCCGGAGACGCAGACGAGCCTGACGATGCGCAAGCTCGACCGGGCGCGACGCATCCTGGTCGCAAGTCCCTCGCTCGTCGAGCGTACAGGCAGTTTGAATTGTGTTGACGAGCTCGCCGACCTTCCGACGCTGGCAATGACGTCATGGGTGTCGTTCCACACGTGGGAACTGGTCGGTCCGAATGACGCCAAACAGGTGATTCGTCATCAGCCGCGGCTCACCTGTCGCAGCATGACCGCCATCCTCGACGCGGCCCGGGCCGGTCTCGGCTTCGGGCTCCTGCTCGAAAGCGCCTGCGAGGCCGATCTCCAGGCTGGCAAGCTGGTGCGGGTGCTGCCGGAATGGCAGTCGGAGGAGAGCCAGTTCTACATCGTTTTTACGACGGCCAAGGGCATGCCGCCGGCGGTGCGGGTGCTGATCGATTTCCTGGTCGAAAAATCCAGGCAGCATTGACGAAGAGGCGAGGGGCTTCAGCTAAAGCGCGTTGCCATCCGTTCAGATTCGCTTCTCGCGCTTTAGGGCGTTATTTTACGCATGTCGTTATCGCGAAACCGCTGTTGAGTTTTGCGCGACATGCTTTGGGCGCTGACATCCGCCTTATCTCAAGCGCGTCAGCAGCTTTTCGCCGGCCAGTTCCCTGACGGCATCCTTGCCGATCCAACGGGCGGTTTTATCAGGGCTTTCCGCCAGGGCCCTTGCGAGTGCCAGCGCCGGCGCATGGCAGGCCAGATTGCGCTTGCCGACATTGCGCAGCGCCCAATTCACCGCTTTGCGCACGAAGTTTCGGGGGTCGCCGGAATGAGTCTTGATCAGCGGCAACCAGGCAAGAATGGTGGCGTCGGGGTCCTTTTTCCGGTGGACGGCACCGCCGGCAATCATGGCGAAGGCTGTGCGTCGGACGAATTCGCGCTCGTCGGCAGCGAATTCCCAGATGAGCTTGTCCAACCGGGCCTCGACAAAGAGATCGGCGGCGCAATCGACGATCTCCCAGGAGTTGAAATCATCGGCCCAATTTTGGGCTTCTTCTGTCGTCAACCGCTTCGGCTCGGCTGTGTAGAGGGCAAGCAGGCGGGCTTCGCGAATATCGCTTCTCCAGAGCTGCATTGCCCTGACGTGATCCTTCTTCGCCACCCTGGCGACCGCCCTGATATCGGGATTGGAGATACCGAGGGCGCGATCGGTGACGATGCCGAAGCGCGCCATGCCGGCAATATTCTCCTCCGAGCGCAGCGTTTCGAGATGCGCGATCAATTCGGCCGCATCGGAGGAGGGGCCGATCATTTCTCCAGGCGGGCAAGCAGCGAGGATGTATCCCAGCGATTGCCGCCCATTGCCTGCACGTCGCCATAGAACTGGTCGACGACGGCGGTGACCGGCAGTTTGGCGCCGTTGCGGCGGGCTTCGGTGAGCACGATGCCGAGATCCTTGCGCATCCAGTCGACCGCGAAGCCGAAGTCGTATTTGCCTGCGTTCATGGTCTTGTGGCGGTTTTCCATCTGCCAGGAGCCGGCTGCACCCTTGGAGATCACCTCGACCACCTTTTCTATATCGAGGCCGGCGCGCTTGCCGAAATGCAGCGCTTCGGCAAGTCCCTGGACGAGGCCGGCGATGCAGATCTGGTTGACCATCTTGGTCAACTGGCCCGAGCCTGCCGGCCCCATCAGACCGACCATGCGGGCATAGGCTTCGATGACAGGCCTGGCGCGTTCGAAGACGGCCTCGTCGCCGCCGCACATGACGGTCAGGACGCCGTTTTCAGCGCCGGCCTGGCCGCCGGAGACGGGTGCGTCGATGAAATCGACACCTTTCTCCTTTGCCGCCGCATAAAGTTCGCGGGCGACCTCAGCGCTGGCGGTGGTGTTGTCGATCAGCACCGTACCGGACTTCATGCCGTGTAAGGCGCCGTTCTCGCCCAATGTCACCGATCGGAGATCTTCATCGTTGCCAACGCAGACGAAGACGAAATCGGCGCCAGCGGCGGCCTCGGCCGGAGTAGGGGCCGATTTGCCGGAGAATTTCTCGGCCCAGGCGGCGGCTTTTGCCGGCGTGCGGTTATAGACGGTGACATCGTGGCCGCCTTTCGTCTTCAAATGCCCCGCCATGGGGAAACCCATGACGCCGAGACCGATGAACGCGACTTTTGCCATATGTCCTATCCTTTTCCTCAAGTGCAGGCCCGAGGATTAACCGAAACGGCGCGAGCAGAAAAGCCCGTGAAGACGGACTTCCTTGCGATTGACGCATATGAGGCTGGCTACCGTTGGCCGAGCCTAGATTGGAGGGAAGGCATTATGTTCCGGGGGTGACATGAGCGAATTCCGACGATCAAGCCACGGTGCAAAGGCCGCAACGGAATGCAGGCGATGCTTATTCCATCGCAGCAGATGGTCGCAAAGCAGATTCGATCGGCACCGGAAAGTGTCCTCACCGAAGTCGGCCTCCTCCGCCGCCGTCTTGCCGCTCAATATGGGGCGGACGCCTGTTGTCCGGTGACCGTGCAGCGGCAGTTGCGTGTGATCGCCGAGCTGTCCTTCGGCGCGCTGGAGAAGGGCGAGCCGGTTTCGACGGTTACGCCCTATTGGCGCATGATCGATCCCGCAAGCCTGCTTGCGAAGCGTCTTGCCGGCGGCCCACCTTCATCCGCGAGCGGCTGGCCGCGGAAGGTCGGGAGTGAGCCGGGATTGTCGGCAGTATAGGGGGACGCGCGAAAAAATTCCGCTCAAGGGCGATTTCCGGGCCGCAAAATTTCAGCAAGGGCGGAATCTTGCAAATAAAGTTGGCGATAAAAATTATAGATTTAATCATCATGGCATTCATCACTGACAGGGTCGACCAGCCGAAAACAGGCCCGGCACCACCAAAAAAGGGGAAAGTCATGATTTCACGTCGACAAACGCTCGGGCTTTTCGCAGCCGCTGCGACCACGGCAATCCTGCCGGCTGTCCGGCCGGCACGCGCTGCCGCCACCGAATTCCGTATCGGCTGGCAGAAGAACGGCGTGCTGGCGCTCGCCAAGCGTCGCAGCGCACTTGAAAAGCGGCTTGCCGATCACGGCATTACCGTCAGCTGGTCGGAATTCACCTCCGGCCCGCCGCTTCTCGAAGCGCTGGGCGCCGGCGCTCTCGATTTCGGCGCGACCGGCGATGTGCCGCCGCTCTTTGCCCAAGCGGCCGGCGGGCAGCTCTATTATGTCGGTCTCTACAAGGGCAGCCCGGCAGCCTCGGCTATCCTCGTGCGCAAGGATTCGTCCATCAAGACGCTTGAAGACCTCAAGGGTAAAAAGGTCGCTTTCAAGCGCGGCTCCAGCGCGCATAATGTAACCGTCAAGGTTTTGCGCAAGGCAGGCCTGAAGCCCGAAGACGTCGAGCAGCTCGATCTTTCGCCGCCGGATGCCGCCGCTGCGTTCAAGAATGGCAGCATCGACGCATGGTCGATCTGGGATCCTTATCTGGCGATTGCGGAAGCTGATCCGGAGACACGTATCCTAACGACCGCTGAAGGAATTGTCGATTCCTATAGCTTCTTCCTTGCCAATCGCGATTTCACCGATGCCAACGGGCAAGTGGTCGTCGACGTGATCGATGAGCTCGCCAAGGTCGGGAAGTCGGCACAGAGCAATCTCGACGAAACGGTCGAGGAGCTTTCCGAAATTACCGGCGTGCCGGCCGACGTGACGCGCGTGACATTGACGCGTAAGGGCGCCGATCTCGGCAGCGTCTCGACCATCACCGATGCCGCCGCCGCCTATCAGCAGGCACTCGCAGACGAATTCCATGGGCTCGGCATCCTGCCGAAGAAGCTCGCAACCGGCGATATCGTCTGGCGTCCCAAGGCGAGCTGATTTTCCGCCCGGTGCCAAGATTTCCGCGAGGCGGCATGGAGAGGGCCTCCATGCCGTTAAACCGGAAAAATATTCTCCAAAACGGATTACAATAGCAAATTGATATTGTCGATCTAATTACTGGTCTATGTCAGTATCCTCTCGATCGGAGCGGATACCGAAAAGTATCGGCCAGCCGCCATCCGATCGACAGGGACATTTCAGATGCTCACGCACAGTCAGACAGCCGGCCTTACTACAGCCTCCGCTACCACCACCATGATCCTCCCAAGCATCCGTGCGGCGGCGTCATGCGGGCAGACGGTCTGTGCGTCGTCACGTGCAGAGAGCCATCTCGACCGCGAATTCCGTAGCTAAAGGACCGTCTTCCATGACCACCACCTCCCAAACAGGCACATCTGAGCCCATCAATTTCCTCTGGTTCATCCCGACATCGGGCGACGGCACCTATCTCGGCTCCTCCGAGCTCAACCGCGCGCCGGAAATCGGTTACCTTACGCAGATCGCCCAGGCCGTCGACCGGCTCGGCTATTCCGGCGTGCTGCTGCCGACCGGGGTTGCCTGCGAGGAGTCCTTCGTGACGGCGGCAGCCCTTGCCGCCAAGACCGAGAAGCTGCAGTTCCTGGTGGCAATCCGCCCCGGCACGGCGTCGCCTGCCTATTACGCGCGTCTTGCAACGACGCTCGATCGTATCTCCAATGGCCGGCTGCTGCTCAACATCGTCGTCGGCGGCAGCCCGGCGGAGCTCGCCGGCGATGGCATCCATCTCGAGCATGACGAGCGCTACGCCCATGCCGAAGAGTTCTTCACCGTCTTTGAGGAACTGCTGGAAAAGGGAACGGCAAGCTTCGACGGCAAATACATCAAGGCGACCAATGCGCGTCTCGGCTTTCCCTCGGTGCAGAACCCGCGCCCGCCGCTCTATTTCGGCGGTTCGTCGGATGCCGGCATCGATTTCTCCGTCGGCCGTGTCGACAAGTACCTGACCTGGGGCGAGCCGCCGGCACAGGTTGCCGAGAAGATCGCCTACGTGCGCAAAGCCGCCGGCGAACGCGGCCGCGAGGTGAGCTTCGGTATTCGTCTGCACTTCATCGTGCGCGAAACCGATGATGAGGCATGGGAGGCCGCCGAGCGGCTGATCCGCCATCTCGACGACGATACGATCCGCGAGGCGCAGGAGCGCTTCGTCCACGAGTCCGACTCGGTCGGCCAGAAGCGTATGGCCGCCCTTCATGGCGGGCGCCGCGACAAGCTCGAAGTCTCGCCGAACCTCTGGGCCGGTGTCGGCCTGGTGCGTGCCGGTGCGGGCACGGCGCTTGTGGGATCGCCGAAGACGGTGGCTGCGCGCCTTCGCGAGTATCAGGAGATCGGCATCGATACGGTGATCGGCTCCGGCTATCCGCATCTCGAAGAGGCCTATCGCGTCGCCGAACTGCTTTTCCCCGAGCTCGGCATTACCCGCAACCAGCAGCGCCTTGGTTTCAACAACGAGTTCGGCCGCAAGCAAGTCTTCGCAGGCGGAAGCCATGGCGGCAATCTGAAAGTCGTCTCCGGCTCCTGATCTCGAACGAAGACGCAGAGCGTGACGCCGTCGCAAGCCGCTTAGGGCTTGCGACATCCTGCTCCCGATAAGCGCGAGGACAATGCATGTCGACTTTCGATACTCCCTTTATACGGTCGGTCACTTCCGAAAAGGCCGGGAAGGCGGGGTTCCGCCTGCCACTGCCCGGCCTGGAGAAGCTGACGCCCTATCTGGTGCCGGTGGCGACCGTGGCGTTCTGGCAGCTTGCCTCCTCGGCCGGCTGGATCTCGTCGCGCATCATGCCGTCGCCGGCCGATGTCGGCCTCGCCTTCTGGTCGACGACGGTTTCCGGCCAGTTGCCGAAGGACGTGCTGGTGAGCGCCGGCCGCGCCTTTGCCGGCCTTCTCGTCGGCGGTTCGATCGGCTTCCTGCTCGGTATCGCCAATGGCGTATCGCGTATTTCCGAGCAGCTGACGGATACCACGCTGCAGATGCTGCGCACCATTCCGCACCTGGCAATGATCCCGCTCGTCATCCTGTGGTTCGGGATCGGCGAAGAATCGAAGCTGTTTCTCACCTCGCTCGGCGTGCTCTTCCCCGTTTATCTCAACACCTATCACGGCGTGCGCAATGTCGATCGCGATCTGATCGAGATGGGCAAGGTCTATGGCATGGGCAACTGGACGCTCTTCCGCAAGGTGATCTTTCCAGGCGCGCTGCCGTCGATCTTCGTCGGCCTGAGATATGCGCTCGGCATTATGTGGCTGACGCTGATCGTATCGGAATCGATCGCAGCATCCTCAGGCATCGGCCACATGGCCAACAATGCCCGCGAATTCATGATGACTGATGTCGTCGTGCTCGCCCTCGTCATCTATGCCGTGCTCGGCAAGCTTGCCGATGTCATCGCCCGGATTCTTGAGAGGCGGCTGCTCGCCTGGAACCCGGTCTATCAGAAATAGGAGAGACGCCATGACATCGATCGCGCATGAGCGTTTTCACGCCGTCGCCGACGAGCCCGCTTATACGCGCGAAAGCGCGCCCGCGGGCGGTCGTAGTGCGCCCGCGGCGATCAGCCTGACGGGGCTTGAAAAGAGTTTTGGGGCCAACCGCGTGCTGCGCGGCATCAATCTGCTTATTCCGGCCGGCCAGTTCGTCGCCGTGATCGGCAAGAGCGGCTGCGGCAAGAGCACGCTGCTGCGCATCCTGATGGGCCTCGACGAGCCGAGTGCCGGCGCGTTGCATTTCGAGGATGCCGATGGCGCGCAGGTGAGGCCGAACGCGCGTATCGTCTTCCAGGAGCCGCGGCTGCTGCCCTGGCTCAGCGTCGCTGACAATGTCGTTGTCGGGCTCGGAGACGGCATCGACAACCGGGCTGCGGCGAAGGCGGCTGAGTCCGTGCTTGCCGAAGTCCAGCTCGGCGAAAAAACCGGGGAGTGGCCGGCGCGGCTCTCCGGCGGGCAGCGGCAGCGCGTGGCACTGGCGCGGGCGCTGGTGAGCCGGCCGGGCGTGCTGGCGCTCGACGAGCCGCTCGGCGCGCTGGATGCGCTGACGCGGATCAGCATGCAGGAACTCATCAACCGTGTCTGGCGCGAACTCGGCTTCACCGCCGTGCTCGTCACCCATGATGTCAGCGAGGCGGTGCATCTCGCCGACCGGGTCGTCGTGCTCGACGAGGGGCGGATCGCACTCGATCTTCCCATTCCCTATCCGCATCCGCGCCGGCACGGCCATCCTGGCCTTGCCGAGCTGGAGGGCCGACTGCTTGCCGCGATCCTCGGCACCGACAGCGGCGGTTGATCCCAAGGCTATTCGCGACGCTACATGACCTCGGCATAGACGAGGCGTGTCGGTACGAGCATGCATCACCAATGGCGAAGATGTATAGCCGCATGGGTATGAGGGAATCAGCCGTCTCTGTCGAGATGCGGCTGCGGCACGCGTCAAAATCAGCAACAATAGTTTCCCTAGCTCGCCCCACGTCCAGCTTGACACACTCATACCTTCATGGCTATACGTTAATCTATAGCCAACAGGATATGGATTGTAGATGTCGGACACCCAAGACGTGCTGTTCAGAACGCTCGCCGATCCGACCCGGAGGGGTCTTTTCGAACGGCTGTGCCGCGAAGGAGAAAAGACGGTCGGGGCTCTGACGGCTCGGGCCGGGGTCTCGCAACCGGTCGTCTCAAAACATCTCGGAATCCTGAAACAGGCCGGATTGGTGCGTGATCGTCACGAAGGTCGCCAGACGCATTACAGCGCGCAGCTCGGTGCGCTGGCGCCGCTGGTCGACTGGACAAGTGAGATGGCCGGCTTTTGGCAAAATCGATTTGACCAGCTGGAAGATCTACTGAAAAGGATGGACCAATGACCGAAATATCTACCGAGACTCGTTCCATCGTCGTCGAACGAGAAATCCCCTTTCCGCCGGAAAAGATCTGGCGCGCGCTCACCCAGCCACATCTGATCGCGGACTGGCTGATGAAGAACGACTTCGTGCCGGTCGTGGAACACCGTTTCAAGCTGAGCGCGGATTGGGGCTCTGTCGATTGCCAGGTCCTGGAAGTCGAGCCGAACAAAACCCTATCTTACACCTGGGCTGCCTATGATCTCGCGAGCGTCGTCACCTGGACTCTCACGCCCACAAGCGCGGGCACGCAGCTGCGTATGGAGCAGTCGGGCTTCCGACCGGATCAGCGGCAGGCCTACGGGGGCGCCAGGAGCGGGTGGGAGCGGTTCTTTGCAAATCTCGAGCAGGTCCTGGCGCGGATAGAGTGAGGCCGCGCCCAAACGGATCACGCCATCCGCTTCGTCTCGTTTTCGCAGGAGGCTCCGTTGAATTGGAATAACCGGCTTCGGCAGATCCACCGTTGGCTGTCCATTGCCTTTACGCTAGCCGTCATAATTAATATCATCGCGATGGTGCAGGAGAAATTATCCGTCTGGGTGGGGATCATGGCGCTGCTGCCGCTGACCTTGCTCCTGCTCACTGGTCTCTACTTGTTCGCGCTGCCGTATGCCACCAAGTGGCGCAGCGCGGGACGCAGCGGAGGGTAAGAGTGAAGGCAATGTCCGGGAAGACATCCAAGACCGCAGCGAAGGTTACGAAGAAGACAGCTGCCACGCCGGATACCGCTGGGCCGACCCTTCTCTCGGGCGGCAACCCTCAGATCGCCAAGGGCTACGGCGACGCTCCCGTGCAAGCCTACATCGCCGCCATGCCGGGCTGGAAAAGCGACATCGGGCATCGCCTCGATGCGCTCATCACGCGCACGGCGCCGGGGGTGTATAAGGCCGTGAAATGGAACTCGCCGCTCTATGGCATGGAAGGGCAGGGCTGGTTCCTCGGTGTCCATTGCTTCGCGAAATACATCAAACTCGCTTTCTTTCGTGGCACGTCGCTCAGTCCCATCCCGCCCGGCGAGTCGAAGCAAAAGGAAGTGCGTTACTTCCACATCCATGAGGAAGACCAACTCGACGAGGCTCAGCTCGCCGCCTGGGTGGAGCAAGCCAGCCAATTGCCCGGTGAACGAATGTAAGCGGATGCGTCGATTTAAAGCGTTAGAGCGTCCTTTGTGCGTCCAAAATGACGCACGGTGCTATAGGTCATCAGCACTTAAGGGATGGAGGAGCGATATTGATGAAGAAAGCCATGGCAACCATGAAGAAGAGCGGCACCAGCGAAGAGAAAGACGGAGACTCTCCTTCTCGTTTGATCGACGCGAGAATCGAGGAGTTGAGTGATTGGCGAGGCGAGACGCTCGCCCGGGTCCGAACTCTGATCCGGCAGGCCGAGCCCGACGTGATCGAGGAATGGAAGTGGAGAGGCGTTCCGGTCTGGGAGCACGCCGGCATCATCTGCACCGGCGAGACCTACAAAAGCGTGGTGAAGCTGACCTTCGCCAAAGGCGCATCGCTGGAGGACCCTTCAGGCCTCTTCAACTCCAGCCTTGACGGCAATACCAGGCGCGCCATCGACTTCCATGAGGGCGATGAGATCAACGAGCAGGCACTGAAGGCGCTCGTTTGCGCCGCCGCCGCACTCAACACATCAACGCGGGCTGCCGCTCGCCCCGCCGGCGCCCGAAAAAAACCTAGCAGCGCTTGAGTTTGGCAATATCGCCTGAAACGCGTCGCACCGAACTTGATTTGGCGACATGTGTCAGTGGATCGGGCTTTCCTCGCGCTCGAGGAAGAGTTGCAGATTGTCGAGGCCGATTTCGGTGCCCTGGAGGCGAGCGCCGTTGTCAGCGTAGCCGTCGAGGAAGACCACCTGTTCGATGAAGACCATTTTCGTGCCGCCGGGTTCGGCTTCAAAGGCGACGGTTGTCAGCGATGCGGAGATGCGGCTTTCCCCAAGCTTCATCTCATAGGCATAGATGATGCGGGCATCGGGCACGATATCGATGTAATGGGCATCATAGGCGTGCAGAAGGCCGTCAGTATCGGCGACGTAGTTCCGTTCCGTGCCACCGGGGCGGAAATCGAGCTCGTAGTCCAGCGGCACCCATTCGCCGTGGCAGGCGAACCATTGGCGTTTGGCCTCTGGCGCCGACCAGGCGCGGAAAACGCGGGCGACGGGCGCCTTCAGGTGACGCTCGATGACGAGAGTGGCGTGTTCGGCGGATGGTGTCGTCATTCGGGAAATGTCTCCGGTTCATCAGCAAGAAATTGGTCGAGGCGGTCGAAGGTGGTGGTCCATTGGATCTTTCGCTGTTCCACCCAGCGCTCCACGGTGGCAAGCGCGTCCTGCTGCAGGCGGTAGGTGCGCACGCGACCGGCCTTTTCGGAAAGGACAAGACCGCTTTCCTCCAACACCTGCAGATGTTTCAGCACCGTCGGCAGGGCAACGGCAAGCGGCGCCGCCAGTTCGGTGACGGAGGCGGGGCTGCGACCGAGCCGGTCGATCATACCGCGGCGGCTGCGGTCGGAGAGCGCGTGGAACATGCGGTCGAGATCCGCCTGGCTTTCGATCATCCGGCCGCATCCCGAAAGCGCGCCGGAAGCCTTTCCTTATAGGGATAGAATTTGAAGTAGGGGCGTGCCTCTTCCAGCACCCGTCGAAAGGATGGCCGGGCGAGCAGCCGATCGTAATAAGCATGAAGGTTTGGCTGCTCCGAAGTGAAGGGCATCAGCGTCTCGGCATAGAAGAGCGCTGGGGCCGCTGCGCAATCGGCCACGGTCAAGCCGTCGCCTGATATCCATTGCTTGTCGGCGAGCTGCTTTTCAATCATTGCATAGGCGGTGGCGAGTGTCGCCTTGGCGGCGGCCACTTCGGTTTCGTCTGCCGTGCCCTCGGGGCGCCGACGATTGCTGACCAGCGTCTGCATCGGTGCCTGGACATAGAGATCGAAGAAGCGGTCCCAGAGACGGACCTGCAGCGCCCGGTCGATCTCCAGCGGCAGCAGGCGAACGGGGCCGGGATAATATTGCTCGAGATATTCGATGATGATCGATGTCTCGGGAATGGTGCTGTCGCGCGCCTCGTCCCGCAGCAGCGGCATCTTGCCGATCGGCCAGAAGCGAAAGAGATCGGCGCGCGAGGCTTCGTCGGAAAGATCGACGATGCGATTGTCGAAAGGGGTAGCGTTTTCATAAAGCGCGATCAGCACTTTGTGGCAGAAGGAGGCGAGCGGATGCCCATAAAGCACGAGCGACATGCGGCGACCTTTCCTATCGTTGCGGTAAACTTTACCGATCGACTAACTATCTGGTCGCGACACATTTTGCAACAAATACTTCGCCAATCGTGCAAGTATTCCGTCAGCCAATATATCAGGTGTCGGCGTCAGCCAATATACCGGGCGATCACCAGATGGCCGGGTGTCGGCTGGCCGTCTTCCATGCGCACGTTGATATCCGATATTTCGACGAGTTCGAAACCCGTGGCCGTCAGGCGTTCTCTCACATAGGCGTCGGCATGGGAGAAGCGCTGGTGCGGGCCGACCATATAGGCGCGGCCGGCGAGTATTTCCTCGGGCAGGGTTTCCGAGGAGAAGATGAATAGGCCGCCCGGCGTCAGGTTCTCGGCGGCGCCGAAGAACAGCGGTTCGAGCGCGCCGAGATAGGGCAGCACATCGGTGGCGGCGATGATGTCGAAGGCTTCCTCGTCGTTGTCGTCGAGGAAATCTTCGACCTCGGCGACGAACAGCGTCTCGTAGAGATCCTTCTCATGGGCGATCTCGACCATCTTCTCCGATATGTCGATGCCGGTCATATCGGCGCAGAGGTCGCGTAGCGCGCCGCCGGTGAGGCCCGTGCCGCAGCCGAGATCGAGCAGCCGCTTGAACGGTCCAAGCTTCAGCGCCTGCAGGCGCTGGCGCACCAGCATCGGCACATGATAGCCGAGCTGCTCGACCAGCACGTCCTCGAAAACCTCGGCATGCTGGTCGAACAAGGTCTCGACATAGGCGTCGGGCGCTTTGACCGGCGTTTCGCCGCGGCCCATCGCGGCAATGCGCACGGCCGCACCGCCGTGATCGTCGGGATCGATTGCCAGGACTTCCTGATAGGCTGCAACGGCGGCATCGACATCGCCGGCCTTTTCCAGCGCCAGCGCGCGGTTATAGGCCTCGCCAAGAGCTTCTTCGTCGATCTTCTTTGCCATCGCAGTCCGTCGTCCTTTTGTTTCAGGCCGTCCTTTTGTTTCAGGCATGCGTCTAAGACGGCTTTCGATGTTTTGCAATGGCGCGATTGCGGGCGCAGAATAGCCGAAAAGAAGACCAAGGGAGGAAAGGCCATGAAAACGGAGCCAGAGAGGATATCATCGGCAAGGGAAGAAGATGCCGGCCGGGCATTCCTGCTGCCTAGTACACCAGGCGAGATCACCAACACGCTCAGCCATTATTACCGCGGTGAACTCGGGCGGATGACGAGCTGGCGCGACCGCATCGACCGGACGTCCAACTGGGCGATCACCGTGGTCGCCGCACTCCTCTCGGTGTCGCTGTCGACACCGACCTCGCATCACGGGGTGCTGCTGTTCGGGATGATGCTGGTGACCCTGCTTCTGATGATAGAGGCGCGGCGCTACCGCTTCTTCGATATCTATCGCGCCCGCATTCGCCAGATCGAGCGCTGCTATTTCGCGCAAATCCTGGCGCCCGATGCCAATGCCGGCAGCGAATGGGCGGTGGTGGTCGCCAGCAGCCTGCGCAAGCCGCGCTTCCTGCTCAGCTATCAAGAGGCGATGCACCGCCGGCTCAAACGCAATTACGGCTGGATGTATTTCATCCTGTTGCTCGCCTGGTGCCTGAAGATCTCGACGCCGAAACTGCAGACGGAAGGCATGCCGGCGTTGCAGGCGCAGTCATGGAGCTACGTCATCGACAATGCCGCACTCGGGCCGGTTCCCGGCCTTGCGGTCATTGCCATCGTCGTCGCCTTCTATCTCGGCATTCTCGGTTTCGCGCTTCGCCGGGATCGCGACGAAGGCGAATTCGGCCATGGCGAGGCGCATGTCTGACGCGGTCAGAACATATCGCCTGAACCGTTCATACTTTTCGGCATTATGCTCCAGAGCCGATCAGTGCAGGATGAACTCGCCCTTCAGTGCCCGCCACTCGGTTGGCGAGATCAGCTTGCGGTGGATGTAGCGCACCGAATGCAGTGGCCCGTCCAGCTTCTCTTCCCAGAATTTCAGGAAGCCGCGCATTTCGGGAAAGTCGGGGGCGAGGTCGTAATCCTGCCAGACATAAGTCTGCAGGATCACTGGGTGGTCCGGCAGATGATAGAGGATCTGGGCGGTCGTCAGACCATAGCCCTTCAGTTGTTTTTCCATGTCCTTGTGCATCGTATTCCACTTCTTCTTGTTCCCACTCGCGCGCTTATTAGCGCTAGATGATATGGAAACATGCGAGTGGTTAACGGAAGCTTTACAGATACTTCGTAAAAGGACAATTTATTTTTAATATCAATGGTTTGGCAGCAGCATTCCGAGAGTGCTGCCAACTGGCTCTTGTTTGATGAATGCCGTTGTCCCAAAGCCGCGACACAGTTTTCGGCGTCACGCATCAGCGCTTGAGATGCCGGGTCAGGCGGCGCTCGAACCAGGCCCAGAGATGACGCAAGGCCTCGACGATGGTGAGATAGAAGATCGCCGCCCAGAGATAAGTCTGGTAGTCGAAAGTGCGGGAGAAGGCATAGCGGGTTTCGCCCATCAAGTCGAGCACCGTGATAATGGCGACGACCGCCGAGCCCTTGATCAGAAGGATGATCTCGTTGCCGTAAGGGCGAAGTGCGACGATGAGAGCCTGCGGCAAAATGATCTTGCGGAAGGCGATGAACTTGTGGATGCCGAGAGCGGCGGCCGCCTCGTGCTGGCCATGCGACACGCTTTCGATGGCGCCGCGCAGGATTTCCGCCTGGTAGGCCGCGGTATTGATGGTCATGGCAAAGAGGCCACAATACCAGGCATCGCGGAAGAACCACCAGATACCGACGGACTCAAGCTGCGGCCGGAATACGCCGAGGCCGTAATAGACCAGGAACAGCTGGGCAAGCAGCGGCGTGCCGCGGAAGAAATAGATGTAGCCGTAGGCCAGCGCATTCAGCAGACGGTTCTTTGACATGCGCGCCACGGCAAGCGGCAGCGATAGGATGGCGCCGCAGATGACGGAAATGAAAACGAGGCTCAGCGTCACCCCGAGGCCGTGGAGGTAACGCGGCCCGTAGCGGATGAATTTTTCCGGATCCCAGCCATTGATGACGGAAATGACGAGAAGTGCTGCGAGCACAGCCCAGATGGCCACGAGAATATAGCCGGCCATGCGGGCCGGCGTCATCGGCTTCATCACCGCACGGGGCGCGGGCTGCGGTTGGATCAGCGTTTCGGCGTAGCTCATCGACGGATCTCCGAACGCTTGGCCCAACGCTCGACATAGACGAGCAGAAAGGAGGAGAGGATGGCGAGCACCAGATAGAGACAACAGGCCAGACCATAGAAAAAGAAGGGTTCTTTGGTCACCCGCACCGCGACGCTCGTCTGGCGCAGGATATCGGCAAGGCTGATGATCGAGACGTAGGAGGTGTCCTTCAGCAGCACCATCCAGAGGTTCGTCAGGCCCGGCAGCGCGATGCGCACGAGTTGTGGCAGGACGATGAGGCGTAGCGTACGGCCGCGATGCAGCCCAAGCGCGTCGCCTGCCTCATATTGACCCTTGGGAATGGCGCGGAAGGCCGATAGCAGTACTTCCGAACAGTAGGCGGAGAAGACGACCGAAAGCGCGATGACGCCGGCGAGGAAGGCGTTGATCTCGATCGGCGGCCCATAATAACCGACGAAGCTCAGCAGAGACTGGATCAGCATCTGCATGCCATAGTAAATGATGAAGAGCGTCAGAAGCTCCGGCAGGCCGCGGAAGATCGTCGTGTAGATGCCGGCCGCCAGCCGCAGCGGCTTTTCCTCCGACTGCTGGCCGAGCGCCACCAGGAAGCCGATGGCGAGGCCGATCGGCAGGGTGACGATCGCCACCGAAACGGTGACCTGCAGGCCAAGCGCGATCTCGTCGCCCCAGCCGGTATCGCCACAGGCAAGGATCGTCGACCGACCCAACCAAGTGAAGATGCCAACGGGTCCGCACAGCGGATCGAAAATGTGCACAATCCAGCTCCAGAAGGAGCCCAGCGCGGAAAATAATCCGCCCATGCGAGAATTCCCCTCACGGCTTTTGCCGTTTTGATCTTGCCATCTTTGTCAAACAAAAATGGCGGAAGAGCAAGCCTTCCGCCATTACCTTCATCGGCCAGATAACGATTTTCTTATTCGCCGTAAACGTCGAAGTCGAAGTACTTGTCCTGGATCTTCTTGTATTCACCGCTGGCGCGGATCGCAGCGATCGCCGTGTTCAGCTTTTCCTTCAACGGGTCGCCCTTGCGGATGGCAATACCTGCGCCGTTGCCGTTGATTTCCTTGTCGACCGGCAGGATCGTCAGGATCTTGCAGCAGGCGCCGGCGTCGGACTTGACCCATTCGGAAAGAACGACGACGTCGTCGATGACGGCGTCGACACGGCCGCTGGCAACGTCGAGCTTGTATTCGTCAGCAGTCGGATAGAGCTTGAGCTCGGTGTCGGCGAGATGCTTCTCGGCGTAGTTGGCGTGCGTCGTGGAGGTCTGCGCGCCGATCACCTTGCCCTTGAGGCCGGCGACGTCCGATATCGTCGAATCTTTCGGCACGGCAATGGCCGGCGGGGTGTTGTAGTACTTGTTTGAGAAGTCGACGAGCTTCAGACGCTCCGGCGTGATCGACATGGAGGAGACGATCATGTCGAACTTCTTGGCGTTGAGCGCCGGGATGATGCCATCCCAGTCGGTGCTGACGAAGGTGCATTCGGCCTTCATCTCAGCGCACAGCGCCTTGGTGATGTCGATGTCGAAGCCTTGGATCGTGCCGCTGGCGTCGACGAATTCGAAGGGCGGATAGGTCGAATCGGTGCCGATCACATATTTCTCGCCATCGGCCATGGCCGATCCGGCAAAAAGGGACATCGCCGCGATCGAGGCTGCCGCGAAGATACGGGTAGGGTTAAGCATGAGGATCCTCTCTGTTGGTAGCCGTCGCTCCTTTTTCTGTTGGGCTGACGGCGCAGTTCAACGGTGCTGAGACCGCCTTGCGGCGATAATCAGACTTTTTTTCATGGAATTGCAACACAAATCCCATCGCAATTGGGCGGTGCAAATAGCAGGGGAGATGAACGTCGGCAGACTGCAACATTCACGCGAGGTTAATCCGCGGCTTCCTAGAACTGGAACAAATCGGCGGCTCGGCGATTGCCATTTCGCCGTTCCGCCTCATTGCGACGTTAGGGGCGGAAGCAGGGCCTGTCGGCCTTCAGGAAGCTCAAACAGGATCGAGGAAACCCGATGGGCAAGAAATCAAGTTTGTTTGCGAGCGCAGCCTTCCCGCTGCTATCCCTCTCGCTGGCGCTGCAGCCGGCATCGGCAATGGCCGCCGCGCGCGACGTCACGACTCAGGCTCAGTCCGTACGGCAAGTCGAGCAAGGCAGTTTCGAGGTGGCGCAGGATGCGCCACAGGATGCGCCTTCCGAGGAGGAGTTGCTGAAGAAGAAGCGCAAGCAGAAGGAAGAGGCTCCGGCCGAAAAGGCGCCGGCCGCCGAGCAGCCGAAGGAGGCGCCCGCCGAGAAGCCGAAGGCCGAGCGCAAGGAGGCGCCGGCGCCCGAACCCAAGGCAGAGCCGGAACCGCCGAAGGCCGAAGCGCCGAAGGAAAAACCCGCCCCGCAGGCCGAAAGCAAACCCGAGCGGAAGGCCAAGCAGGAAGCCCAACCCGAGGCCAAGCCGGAGGCCGCGCCGCAGCAGGAGCAGCCGGTAACGCAGGAGAAGCCGAGAAAGCCGAAGAAGCAGGCCGAGCCGGAGGTTCAGCCGCAGCCCGAACAGCAGCCGGCGGCAAAGGAAGCGCAGCCGGAGACGGAGCAGGCGCAGCCGGAAGCCAAGCCGGAAGGCGGCAAGCGGGCCAAAGGGCAGGACAAGGCCCAAGGCAAGGATAAAGGCAAGGGCAAGGCCGAGACTGCGGCTCCCGAAGCCGTGACGCCGGCCGAGGAGCAGGCCAAACCCGAAGTCAAGCCGGAGGCAAAACCCGCCGCCGAAGCACCGGCTGAGAAGAAGCCGGGAAAGGGCGAAACGGCAGTACCCGCGGCTAAGCCGACCGAAGGCAAGGCAACTGAAGATAAGGCAACCGAAGGCAAGCCGACCGAAGGCAAGCCGACCGAAGATAAGGCGGCGGTACCAGAGGCCGCACCCGCCGAAAAGCCGAAGGACGGCACCGCGGCAAAGCCTGCCGGTCAACAGCCCGCCGGCGAACAGCCGGCTGCGCCCGCGACTGACACTGCGCAGCCACTGCCCGATGCCAAGGGCGGCCAGCAGGTGGAGCAGGCCATTCCGGCGCCGGAAAAGGTTTCACCCGAAGAGCTGGAGCGCCGCAAGAAGATTGCTGCGGATCCGGCCAAGAGCAACGAGACCGTCGTGCTGCCGGTCGAAAACGGTGCGGCGGTGCTCGACAGCGACAAGGATGCCGACCGCAGCAAGGGCCGGGAAGGGCGCCGCGACCGCGACAAGATGCGCGCCGAGACCCAGGAGGTGAAAATGCCGACCTCGGATGCGGATGCTCAGGCCGCCACCGGCGCCAAAGCGCCGGCGCCGGTCAAGCTCGAAGCGGTGACCAGCGAGAAGGGCAGAAAGCTTGAAGAGCGACCGCAATTCGTCCGTCCTGACGGCGCGCAGGTCAGCGACAGCCATGACGACAACCGCGTCATCATCCAGTACGCCAACAGGACGATCGTGCGCGGCGACGACGACAGGCGCTTCCTGCGCGACGGCGAGCGGCCGAGCTACGAGGAGCTTTCGGGCGACCGCTACCGCGAGACGATCACGCGGCCGGAGGGTTACCGCATCGTAACGATCCGCAACCGCTACGGCGACATCATTCAGCGGTCGCGCGTCGACGCCCGCGGGCGCGAGCATGTGCTCTATTATTCGCAGGACCTCTACGACGATCCGGACCGCGACTATTTCGAGGATCCGGGTGCCGACCTGCCGCCGATGCGGCTGCGCGTGCCACTCAACGATTACATCATCGATACTCGCAGTGACCCGGACCGGGATTATTACGAGTTCCTGAGCGAGCCGCCCGTCGAGCCGGTGGAGCGTGTCTACTCGCTTGACGAGGTGAAGTATTCGGCCCGTATTCGCGACAAGGTGCGCCGCATCGACCTCGACACGATCACCTTCGCGACCGGTAGCGCCGATATCCCGATGACGCAGGCGCGCACCCTGCGCAAGGTTGCCGACGCGATCAGCCAGGTGCTGAAAAAGGATCCGAGCGAAACCTTCCTGATTGAGGGTCATACGGATGCCGTCGGAACCGATCAGAGCAACCTAGTCCTCTCCGACCAGCGGGCGGAATCGGTCGCGAACGTCCTCTCCGACGTCTACGGCATCCCGCCGGAGAACTTGGCGACCCAGGGCTATGGCGAGCAATATCTGAAGGTCAACACGTCAGGCCCCGAACAGGAAAATCGCCGCGTCACCATCCGCCGCGTGACGGCGCTGGTTCGGCCGGTGGCTGCCAACCAGTAAATATCGTTGCCCCTCTCCATTAAGGGGAGGGGCATTCCGTCCTTGCGTCTCTTCTTCCGATCGGTGATCGGAAGTCAGATGTGCGGGTCACTCGCCAGCTTGCTTGGCGGCCGTTTCAATGGCGTCGGCGACCTTTTCCGGCTGCGATGCGAAGACGGCGTGGCTTGCCTTTATTTCAGTCACGTCGCTTCCGGCACGTTTTGCCATGTCGCGTTCCAGCTCGGGGTTGATGGAGCGATCCTCGGTGGCGACGATCGACCAGCTTTTCTTCGTCCTCCATGCCGGCTGAGTGATCTTGGCGGAGAATGCCTGCTCTGCGGCGAAGACCTGTGACTTTGCCATGAAATCGGCTTCGGCTTGCGGAAGGTCGGCTGCGAAATCCGCGGCGAAGGCGCCCGGATCGAGATAGAGATATTTGCCGTCCTTCGTTTCCTTTATATCCATGCTGCCCGCGGGCTTCGAGCTGGCGAGGCTGAGCAGGCTTTCGCCCTTGTCGGGCTGGAATGCCGCGACATAGACCAGGCCCGCGACGGCGGGATCGTTGCCGGCTTCTGTGATGACAATGCCGCCGTAGCTGTGGCCGACGAGCAGGACCGGTCCGTCCTGAAGGTCGAGGACCCGCTTGGTCGCCGCCACATCGTCGTCGAGCGAGGTGATGGGCTGCTGGACGATGGTGACGTTGAAGCCGCGCTTCTCGAGAATCTTCGTCGCCTTGCGCCATCCCGAGCCATCGGCCAGCGCGCCGTGGACGATCACGATGTTCTTGACCGCGGCAGCCTCTGCTGCGAACGCGATGGCGGTGGTGGCAAATGCAAGCGCTGCAGTGAAAAGAAGACGTTTGTACATGACTATCACTCCTTTGGTCATTGTTGATGATCGGGATATTGATGCGTTTCAGGTTCAGCCGAATGTGAAGGCGTAAGCCTGCACGCCGGGATCGAGGAAGCGGATCTCGAAGTTGCGGGCGGCGACCGTGCCGGACTGGCGGACGAGTTGATAAAGCCTCGTCGCGGTCACGGTGCCATTGCCGTCGGCATCGATGTCGGAGCCGTGGTCGGGTCCTGGCGCCTTGCTGTCGATCTTCACCTGGAAGCGGATCGGCTTGTCGCCGGCACCAGGGCCAAGAACGAGATGCAGATCGCGGGCGCTGAAGCGATAGGTGATGCCGCCGCCCGGCTGATCAAGCGTCGCCTGATCCCGGCCGACGATCCAGGTTCCGGACAGGCCCCAGCCATTGAGGCCGGGGTCGGCAATTGAATAGTTGTGCGCTATGTCTGCCTGCAGCCCTTCGGGAGAGGCGAAGTTCGCCGCCTGTTGGTAGCCGAGATAGGTTTCGCCGGAGCGGATATTGCCGAGATCAGGACCTGCTTCCACGCCCTTGGCGTCCGGCACGACCGGCGCACTTGCCGTCGTTTGGCTGCCGGCTTCGCGCAGAAGGTCCTGAATGGCCTTTTCGGTCCTGTTGTAATTGCCTTCGCCGAAATGGTGGTAGCGGATCTGGCCCTTGGCATCGATCAGGTAGGCGGCAGGCCAGTAACTGTTTTCGAAGGCGCGCCAAATGCTGTAGTCATTGTCGATCGCAACGGGATAGCCGATCTGGAAGTCGCCGATCGCCTTCTTGACGTTGTCGATCTTCTTCTCGAAGGCAAATTCCGGGGCGTGGACGCCGATCACCACGAGACCCTGATCCGCATATTTTTCGGCCCAGGCCCTGACATAGGGGATGGTACGAATGCAGTTGATGCAGGAATAGGTCCAGAAGTCGACGAGCACGACCTTGCCTCGCAGCTGTTCCGTGGTGAGAGGCTCAGAGTTCAGCCATTCGACCGCGCCGTCGAGCGAAGGGGCGGAGCCTTCGACGGGCAAGTCGCTACGAAAGGGCTTCTTCGCGTCAGCTGCGGCGATCATCACCTCGTTGCTCGCCAGCTCGGAAGATGGGCCACTGAGCGGCTTTGTATGCAGCCTGTCGAGCACGGCCTGTTCCAGCGATGCGGTGCTGGCATAGGAGAGCCGGGCGAGCAGGCTGGTATCGAGGCCGAGCGCGATGACGGCGACGCCCGCCAGCACGGCAGCGCCGAGTACCTGGCGAATCCGGTCGCCAAACCCGAGGGAGCGCTTCATGGCGGCAAAGAGCTTGCCGCCGACAATCAGGGCGACCGCAAGCGAACTCGCAGCACCAGCGGCATAAGCGATCAGCAGCAAGGTCGTTTGCAGATTGGCGCCCTGCAATGCAGCTCCGGTGAGCACGAGGCCAAGGATCGGACCGGCGCAGGGGCCCCACAGGAGGCCGGTGGCGACGCCCAGAAGAAGCGCGCTCTTCACTGTTGGGGTGCCGCGCCCGCCGCCGGTGGCGTTCATAAGATTGTTGCCAAGATCGACGACTGGCCGGGCAAGCGTGCTTGCGATGCGCGGAGAAAGCAAGCTCGCGCCAAAGAGCGCAAGCAGGACAATGGCGGCAAGGCGGCCATATTCGTTGGCGCGAATGGCCCAGCTGCCGCCGACTGCGGCCAGTGTGGCGACCAGCGCGAAGGTGGTGGCCATGCCCGCCAGCATCGGCAGCGTACTTCTGACGAAGGGCTGCCCGGCGCGGGCGAAGACGAAGGGGAGGATGGGGAGGATGCAAGGGCTGAGGATCGTCAGCGCGCCTCCGAGATAGGCAATGATCAGAAGTGTCATCATCGTTTCCTTTGAAACCGATTGATCGGGCTCTGGACGGCGATGGGGCCTGAACCAGCAACGGCGGGGATATGGCCGGTGTGAAGTATCCCCGATGTGTCCGGCTTTGCGGGAAAATGTACCGAAGTGTCGGGGTAGGGCGGCGGCGATACAAAGCGATACAAACTGCCGCAGTGGGGACGAAACGGCTGCGGCTAACGCGACCACTTGCTGAAGCAGCGCAATTGTATCGGAATGTATCCAGGCGGCCGGAAGCTACATCCGCATTCAAAAAACGGTTGCTTGCGACATATCGGGGATACAAGTAGAGCGCTTTTTCGCGACCGTGATCCATTCGACAGGAGAGACCGATGTCAGAGCAAGTCAATTATCACCGCCGCCGTTTCTTCGGCATGACGGCAGTCGCCCTTGCGGCGGTCGAGTTCGGCGTGGCCGGCACGGCCGCCGCCCAGTCGGCGCCCGCCGCATCCCTGCCTGATGTAAAGGCCGGAACCAACACGTCCTTCGAAGCGCTGAAACAGGTCAAGGCAGGTGTGCTCGACATCGGCTATGCCGAGGCGGGGAAGGCGAATGGCCCTGTCGTATTGCTGCTGCATGGTTGGCCCTATGACATCTACAGTTTCGTCGATGTCGCACCGCTGCTTGCCTCGGCAGGCTACAGGGTGATTGTGCCTTATCTGCGCGGTTACGGGACGACGCGCTTCCTGGACGACGGCACACCTCGCAACGGCCAGCCGTCAGCGCTCGCCGCCGATATGATCGCGCTTCTCGATGCGCTCGATATCGAGAAGGCCGTGATTGCCGGTTACGACTGGGGCGGGCGGACCGCCAATATCATGGCGGCGCTCTGGCCCGAGCGCTGCAAGGCGATGGTTTCGGTGAGCGGGTACCTGATCGGCAGCCAGGAGGCCAACAAGAAGCCGCTTCCACCGAAGGCCGAACTTGCCTGGTGGTACCAGTTCTATTTCGCCACCGAACGCGGTCGTCAGGGATACGAGAGCAACACCCATGATTTCGCAAAACTTATCTGGCAAACGGCATCGCCGAAGTGGAACTTCGACGATGCGACATTCGACAGATCGGCCGCTGCCTTCGACAATCCCGACCACGTCGCCATCGTCATTCACAATTATCGCTGGCGCCTGGGGCTTGTCGAAGGTGAGGCCAAGTACGATGCCTACGAGACGACGCTCGCCGCAACGCCTGTCATTTCGGTGCCGACCATCACCATGGAGGGCGATGCAAACGGCGCACCGCATCCCGAGCCTTCCGCTTATGCCGGAAAATTCTCCGGCAAATACGAGCATCGCACGATCGGCGGCGGCATCGGCCATAACCTGCCTCAGGAAGCGCCGCAGGCTTTTGCGCAGGCGGTCATAGACGTCGATCGCTTCTGAGATCGGCGGGGCCGGTCGCAGAGCCTCGTTGCTCCGGCCGGCGGAATATGCGTAGCTCGCGTCTGTCGCTTCGGCCGGGAACGAAGCGACCGGCGCGGCCGCCTCTATCGTTGGGGAATAGGGAAATATGGATCATGTCGATCATATCCTGATCGTCGATGACGATCGCGAAATCCGCGAGCTGGTATCGGGCTATCTTGAGAAGAACGGGTTGCGCACAAGCGTTGCCGCGGACGGGCGGCAGATGCGCAGTTTTCTCGAAGCCAATGCCGTTGACCTGATCGTGCTCGATGTGATGATGCCCGGTGACGACGGGCTGGTGCTCTGCCGCGAGCTTCGCGCCGGCCGGCACAAGGCGATCCCGATCCTGATGCTAACGGCTCGCACCGATGAGATGGACAGGGTCCTCGGGCTGGAAATGGGCGCCGACGACTATCTTCCCAAGCCCTTTGCTGCGCGTGAGCTTCTTGCCCGCGTCAAAGCAGTGCTGCGGCGGACGCGGATGCTGCCGCCCAACCTGCAGATCAGCGAGGCCGGACAGTTGCTGACTTTTGGTGCTTGGCAGCTCGATACGGTCGCGCGGCATCTCCTCGACAGGGAAGGGACGGCGATTGCGCTGAGCGGCGCCGAATACCGTCTGCTTCGCGTCTTCATCGATCATCCGCAGCGGGTTCTCAATCGCGACCAGCTTCTCAGCCTGACACAGGGTCGCGACGCCGATCTCTTTGATCGCTCGATCGATCTCCTGGTCAGCCGCCTTCGTCAGCGGCTGGGCGACGATGCGCGCGAACCGACCTACATCAAGACGGTGCGCAGCGAAGGCTATGTGTTTTCGGTTCCGGTCGAAATATCGGAGCCGCGCCAATGAAGGCAGCGATACCCTCGCTTTCGGGTCTGACGTGGCCGCGCACATTGCGATCGCGGATCTTCCTGATCCTGCTGATCGGGCTGGCGCTTGCCTACGGTCTGTCCTTCAGTGTGCTCTATATGGAGCGGTACATGTCGGCCAAGGCGGTGATGCTCGGCACGCTGGAAAACGACGTGGCAACATCGATTGCCGTTCTCGATCGGCTTCCGCCCGGCGAGCGTGGCGATCTGCTCGACCGGCTGAGCCGCGGCAACTATCGTTTCGTGCTCGGACCCGGCCTTCCCGGCGTGCCTGACACGTCAAGCAAAGGGGCGGAAATCTCAGGAAAGATTGAGGAGGCCATCGGGCACCGCTTTCCGATCCGGATCGAGCGAATTCCTGGCGATGTGAACCGACTGCAGGCACATCTGACGCTGAGCGACGGAAGCCCCTTGACGATCGACGTCACGCCGAAGGGCGTCATGCCGATCGCCGCGTGGCTGCCTTATGTCTTCGTCGTCCAGATGGCGCTGCTCATCCTCTGCACGTGGTTTGCGGTTCGCCAGGCGATCCGGCCGCTCGGCGAGCTTACCGCCGCCGCCGATGCCCTTGACCCGAACAAGGACGGCCCGGCTTTGAGTGAGGCGGGGCCGACCGAGGTCGCGCATGCGGCAAGGGCGTTCAACGCAATGCGGGAGAGGATCGCCCATTACCTCGAAGAGCGCGTCCAGATCCTGGCGGCAATCTCGCATGACCTGCAGACGCCGATCACCCGCATGCGGCTGCGCGCCGACATGGCAGAGGATTCGCCTGACAAAGAAAAGCTGGTGCATGATCTCGGCGAGATCCAGCGCCTCGTCCAGGACGGCATTGCCTATGCGCGCAGCGCGCACGGCAACGGCGAGAAGAGCGCCCGCATCGATCTCGCCTCGTTCATCGACAGCATAGCCTATGACTACCAGGATACTGGAAAGGCCGTCACCGTCGTCGGCCTGGTTCAGGGTGCTGCCTTTACCAAGCCGCATGCTCTTCGCCGTATCCTGTCGAACTTCATCGACAATGCGCTGAAGTTTGCCGGCGCCGCCGAGATCGGCGTCGAGCGCAACCCAGAAAACGATATCATCATCACTGTCATGGACCGCGGGCCTGGAATCCCCGACGATATGCTCAAGGCTGCCATGCAGCCATTCTTCCGGCTGGAGCAATCCCGAAACCGGGAGACCGGCGGCACCGGTCTCGGTCTTGCGATCGCCCAGCAGCTGACGGCCAAGATCGGTGGGTCGCTCAGGCTCTATAATCGCGCCGGCGGCGGTCTGGCGGCGGAAGTCACCATTCGTTGACGTCGGCGGTCACCGCAAAAATTCGAGATGTTGTATGCAAGGATGTCTTCGATATCGGATGCTACGTTTTGTGACATTTCGGGCAATTTCGGAAACATGGCGGATATATCCGTCGGTCAAACAACACTCCGTCAACCCGGCCGCGCACCGCGCCCAGTCGCGTCCAGCGACGCAACACAAGGAGTGTTCCATGACAAAGATCGATAAGGTTCTCTATACCGGCAAGACCCACACGACAGGCGGGCGCGACGGCGCGTCGCATAGCGATGACGGCCAGCTTGATATCAAGCTTTCGCCTCCGGGCAGCAACCGTGCCGGCACCAATCCGGAACAGCTTTTCGCCGCCGGCTGGTCTGCCTGCTTTATCGGCGCGATCGGCATTGCCGCCGGCAAGCTGAAGGTCAAGCTTCCTGCTGATGCCGCCGTCAACGCCGAGGTCGATCTCGGGGTGACCGACGGCGACTATTTCCTACAGGCTCGCCTCAAGGTCAGCCTGCCGGGCATGGAAGCGGATCTGGCAAGGGCGCTTGTGGATGAAGCGCACCGGACCTGCCCCTATTCGAAAGCAACCCGCGGCAATATCAATGTCGAATTGAGCATTGCCTGACAGATGGGATCGATCGCCAAAAGGAAACATGACGAGGCCGGTCGGGCCTCGTCAATGGAGGAGCCAATGAGACTGATGATCATCTGCATTCTGGGGGCGACGATTTTCGCAGCGCCCTGCATCTACGATGTAAGCTCACAGGAGCCGTCGCCGCTTGCCGGCCTCGTGACGGCGGCATCCGCAGCTTCATCCTCTGCGGAGCAGCCGCCGCTCCAGCTGCTCTTTTAGATCACCAGGGAGAAAGACAGTGAAACTCTATCAGAACGAAATTTCCTCGGCGACATCTCGAGTTCGCATCGCACTCGCCCTGAAAGGACTGACGGCCGAAGCGCTGCCGGTCAGCATCCTCGGCGAAGATTCCGAGAGCCGGCAAGCCGGATATCGCAGTATCAATCCGCAGGGGCTCGTGCCCGCCTTGCTGACGGATGGCGGCGTTCTCCTCACCCAGTCACTGGCGATCGTCGAATATCTCGATGAGCTTCAGCCTAGACCGCCATTGCTGCCTGATACAGCGGAAGATAGGGCGCTGGCGCGGTCGATCGCGCTTGCGATCACAGCCGAAATCCATGCGCTGTTGCCGCCACGCATCGGCCTGCATCTTCGCGCCACGTTCCAGGCTGATGCCGATGCCATCATCGCCTGGGATCGTCATTGGGTGGGCGAGGGAATGGCGGCTGTCGAGACGATGATCGCCGGTCGCAGGCAAGGGGTCTTCGCCGTCGGCGATCGCCCGAGCATTGCCGATATCTTCCTGTTCCCGCAGTCGATCGGCGCCCGTCGCCTCGGCTTCGATCTCACCCGATGGCCCAATATCGCCGAGATTGTCGCCAAGCTGGAGGCGATACCGGCTTTTCGGGATAATGCGCCGGCACCGAGACGATGATGCAATCGATGAAGAAGCGGCCGCAGGTGACTGTGGCCGCTCGCTTCTCGCTTTCGATGAGATATCGCTCTGACGGTCTTTCGGCCGCTTTCAGCGGTCGACCCTTGCCTGCAGATGCGCGGGATAACGATCGCCCTCCACCTTGATCGTGGCGAGTGCGCTTTGGATGCTACGGAGATCCTCGGCCGTCAGTTCCACCTCGGCCGCCTGGATATTCTCCTCGAGGCGATGCAGTTTGGTGGTGCCGGGGATCGGTACGATCCAGGGCTTCTGCGCCAGCAGCCATGCGAGAGCGACCTGGGCGGAGGTGGCCTTCTTGCGCGCGGCAATCTCCGCGAGGAGATCGACGAGCACCTGGTTGGCCTTTCGCGCCTCCTGGGAAAAGCGCGGCACGATGTTGCGGAAGTCTTTGCTGTCGAAGGTGGTGGTCTCGCTGATCGCGCCCGTGAGGAAGCCCTTGCCAAGTGGGCTGAAGGGCACGAAACCGATGCCAAGTTCTTCGAGTGTCGGCAGGATCTCCTGCTCGGGCTCGCGCCACCACGGTGAATATTCGCTCTGTAACGCCGCCACCGGCTGGACGGTATGGGCGCGGCGGATCGTCCGGGCGCCTGCTTCCGAGAGGCCGAAATGCTTGACTTTGCCTTCCGCGATCAGTGCCTTGACCGCGCCGGCGACATCCTCGATCGGAACATCGGGGTCGACGCGATGCTGGTAGAAGAGATCGATGACATCGGTCTTCAAACGCTTCAGCGCCTGGTCGGCCACCGCGCGGATCTGTTCCGGCCGGCTGTTCATGCCGCTTTGGCCGCCATTGGCATCGAAGTTGAAACCGAATTTCGTGGCGATCACCACCTCCTCACGGAAGGGGGAGAGCGCCTCTCCCAGAAGCTCTTCGTTCTTATAGGGGCCATAGGCCTCGGCCGTGTCGAAGAAGGTCACGCCGCGTTCGAACGCTCGCCGGATCAGTGCTGTCGCTTCCTGAATATCCGTCGCCGGGCCATAACCATAACTCAGCCCCATGCAGCCGAGACCGATGGCCGAGACTTGAAGTCCGCTCTTTCCGAGTTCACGCTTCTGCATAGACGTTTCCTTTTCTAACCTTCGTATTGCGTGTCGGTGACATGCTCCATCCAGTCGACGACCTTGCCGTCGAGCTGTTCCTGGATGGCGATATGGGTCATTCCCGTCGTCGGCGATGCGCCATGCCAATGGCGTTCACCCGGTGCGAACGAGACGACGTCGCCGGCGCGGATCTCCTCGACAGGGCCGCCTTCGCGCTGCACGCGACCGAAGCCCGATGTGACGATCAGTGTCTGGCCGAGCGGATGGGCGTGCCAGGCGGTGCGGGCTCCGGGCTCGAAGGTGACGCTGGCGCCAGCCGCGCGTGCCGGGCTGGTCACCGCAAACAGCGGGTCGACACGCACGCCGCCGGTAAACCAATCGGCTGGTCCCTTGGCTGAAGGCTGCGAACCGCTTCGCTTGATATCCATCTTTGTCGTCCTTTCGATGTCGGGGCGGACATGTCCACTCGAGTAGCAAGGTATTTAGCGCGTGCGCCTGGTCGAGATTAGATGGTATAAACGGCAAGAACCCATGAGAAAGTTTCATAAATGCCGCGCCCCGTCGTCAATGACCTCATCGCCTTCCTCGCCGTCGCGCGCGCTCAAAGCTTCACCAAAGCGGCGGGCAAGCTGGGTGTGTCGCAATCGGCACTCAGCCACACCATCCGCGGGCTCGAGGAGCGGCTTGGACTGCGATTGCTGACACGCACGACGCGCAGCGTCGCGCCGACGGAGGCCGGCGAACGCCTGCTCCTCTCCATCGGGCCGCGGCTCGACGAGATCGAGAGCGAGCTGGCTGCCTTGAGCGCGTTGCGGGAGAAACCGGCAGGCACGATTCGCATCAATGCCGGCGAGCATGCGGCGGATGCTGTCCTCTGGCCCGCCTTGGAAACGCTCTTGCCCGATTATCCCGATCTCAATGTCGAGATCATCGTCGACTACGGTCTGACTGACATCGTCGCCGAGCGTTACGATGCGGGGGTGCGGCTTGGAGAACAGGTGGCGAAAGACATGATCGCGGTGCGTGTCGGCCCCGACATGCGCATGGCCGTGGTCGGCGCTCCGGCCTATTTCGACACCAGGCCAAAGCCGATGACGCCGCAGGACCTCACGGATCACAATTGCATCAATCTGCGTCTGCCGACCTATGGCAGCGTTTATGCCTGGGAGTTCGAGAAGGACGAGCGCGAACTTAGGGTTCGCGTCGAAGGGCAATTGGTTTTCAACAATATAGCGCTGCGGCTGAACGCAGTACTGGCAGGCATGGGGCTCGCCTACATGCCGGAGGACTTGGTCGAGGCACATCTTGCCGACGGGCGGCTGGTGCGAGTCCTCGAAGATTGGTGCCCACCGTTTTCCGGCTATCATCTCTACTATCCGAGCCGCAGACATACGTCGCCGGCATTCGCCCTCGTCGTCGATGCGCTTCGATATCGGGGTTAGATCGCCGATCCCAGCCCCGGATCAGCACGTCGGGATCATACGAGCTTGACTATTTGACATTCCGTCGGTCGCCACTAATTCCCGGTATAAACCGAAGGAAACAATGAATGAATACTGCGATACCTGCCATGAAAGCCCGGACTGGAGTGTCCGGTTTGGACACAATTCTGGCAGGGGGCCTTTCGCCAGGGCACGTGTTTCTCCTGGAGGGAAATCCAGGGGCGGGCAAGACAACGATTGCGCTGCAGTTCCTGATCGAGGGTGCGCGGCTTGGCGAGCAGGGGCTCTACGTCACCCTTTCCGAAACCGAGAGTGAACTCCGCGCCGGTGCCGCATCGCACGGCATGGTGATCGACGGCAATATCGAGGTCTTCGAGGTCGTGCCTCCGGAAAGCCTGCTGGATGCCGACCAGCAGCAGAGCCTGCTTTATTCATCAGACCTAGAACTCGGAGAGACGACAAAGGAGATCTTTGCCGCTTTCGAGCGGATTAAGCCAAGTCGCGTGGTTCTCGACAGCCTGTCGGAGATAAGGCTTCTAGCTCAAAGCTCGCTGCGCTACCGCCGCCAGATCCTTGCGCTCAAACACTACTTTGCCCGGCAGGGGGCGACAGTCCTTTTGCTCGATGATCTGACGTCCGACGTGCTTGATAAAACTGTGCATAGCGTCGTTCACGGAGTCATCCATCTTGAGGAGATGGCGCCGAGCTATGGCGCTGAGCGCCGCCGCCTCAGGATCACGAAATACCGTGGGCAAGCTTTCCGCGGCGGTTTCCACGATTTCACCATTCAAACTGGCGGCGTCGTTGTCTTTCCACGTCTCGTCGCCGCCGAACATCGCTCGAGTTATGTCCGCGACGAGTTATCCTCAAATATTCCGGAACTGGACCTCCTATTAGGCGGTGGGTTGGAGAGAGGTTCCAGTACGCTTATCCTCGGTCCATCCGGTACCGGTAAGAGTACTTTCTCATTCCAATTCTTGGTCGCGGCTGTTGCGCGTGGCGAGAGAGCGGCGGCCTTCATCTTCGACGAAGAGCTTGGCCTGCTTTTTACGCGGCTCAAGGCGCTCGGAATCGATCTCGAGACGCTCAGGAGCAGCGGCCTAATTCACATTGAACAGCTCGACGCCGCTGAACTGTCACCAGGTGAATTCGCGCATCGCGTGCGCGAGTGCGTGGACGAGTCGAATGCCAAGACCGTCATCATCGATAGCATCAACGGCTATCAAGCATCCATGCCGGATGAAAATTCGCTGATCCTTCACATGCATGAGTTGCTTCAATATTTGAACAGGCAAGGCGCCAATACCTTCCTTACCGTTGCACAGCATGGGCTTGTCGGCGACATGAAGGCGCCTGTCGACGTGACCTATCTTGCGGACACAGTCATACTGCTGCGCTACTTCGAGGCTGCGGGGAAGGTGCGGCGAGCGGTCTCGGTGATCAAGAAGAGAACTGGGCTGCATGAGGATACAATCCGAGAGTATCGTATCAACAGTTCCGGGCTGACGTTCGGGGATCCTCTGGTCGGGTTCCAAGGTGTGCTTCGCGGCGTTCCCGAATTTGTTACCGGCGCAGAGCCACTCCTATCGACTGATGGCGGGGGTCGCGGCAATTCCTAACTCCGTAAAGCCGAAAGCATTGATCTATGCTCCCGCCGGACGCGATGCCCAGGTGGCGGTATCGCTAATCGAAGAAGCCGGCCTATCATCGATTGCGGCTGCCGACCTGAATGTCTTTGCCTCTTCACTGAAAGATGACATCGCACTTGGCGTGCTGACCGAAGAGGCCGTTCGCTGGAGCGATTTGAAGCCGATTGCCGCCTGGGTGTCCGCCCAGCCAAGCTGGTCGGATCTGCCATTCATCGTGCTTACCACGCGCGGCGGCGGGCCTGAACGAAATCCGGCCGCTGCGAGGCTTTCCGAGGTTCTCGGCAATGTCACCTTCCTGGAAAGGCCGTTCCATGCGACCTCCTTCATCAGTATTGCGCGGACCGCATTAAAAGGGCGCCTGCGCCAATATGAGGCTCGAGCTCAGCTCGAGGCTTTGGCCGAGGGCGAGCGACGGCTGCAGACGGCGCTTGCAGCCGGTCGTCTTGGGGCGTGGGAGCTGGAGCTATCCTCGATGGCCTTATCAGCCTCGGCCACCTGCAAAGCGGTTTTCGGCCGCAGTCCGGATGAGGACGTCACACGCGACGACCTCATCGCAAGCATCCACCCCGACGACCGGGATCTTGTGCTGGAACGCCTGCGCCGGACGATTGATACTGGACGTGACTATTCGATCGAGCACAGGACGATCTGGCCGGATGGATCGCTGCATTGGACCGAGGTCCATGCGCAGCTCTATTCCGACAGATATGGTTCCGCCAGGAAACTCGTCGGCGTCTGCTCCGATACTACCGCCCGCAAGACCATCGAGGAAAATCTAAGACGGCTCAATGAAAACCTCGAAGAGCGTGTGCGGGAACGGACCAAAGAAGTTAACGCCGCTCACCAAACGCTGCTCGAGGAAGTCGCCCAGCGTGAAAGGGCCGAGGAGCAGCTTCGCCAATCGCAAAAGATGGAGGCGATCGGCCAGTTGACCGGCGGCGTTGCCCACGATTTCAACAATCTGCTAATGGTCGTTCTTGGAAATCTGGAGCTGCTCGGCAAGCATGTTGCCGGAGATGCCAAGGCGACGCGTCTGGTCGATGGGGCGCTTCAGGGGGCGCGGCGCGGGGCGGCGTTGACGCAACGGCTGCTGGCTTTTGCCAGACAGCAGGATCTGCAGGTCAAGCCCGTCGATCTGACCGAGCTGGTCTCCGGCATGAAAGACCTGCTGCGGCGCTCGGTTGGATCCTCGATCAGCATCGAAATCAATGTGCCGACAAGCCTGCCGCCGGCACTGGTCGATGCGAACCAGCTCGAATTGGCGCTGCTCAACCTGGCGGTCAATGCCCGCGATGCGATGCCGGACGGAGGGACGCTGTCCATCTCGCTGCGCGAGGAAAATGTTGCCGGCGATAAGGGTGATCTCGGCGAGGGCCCCTATCTTGTTTTGGCGGTGGCCGACTGCGGCACCGGCATGGACGCGGAGACCCTGAAGAAGGCCGTCGATCCGTTCTTCTCGACCAAGGAACTCGGAAAGGGCACGGGCCTGGGCTTATCGATGATCCATGGACTTGCCGTTCAGCTCAATGGCGCACTTCGTCTGACAAGCGAGCTTGGGGTGGGAACGACTGCGGAATTGTGGCTTCCGGCGACGGCCTGGCGAACAGAGGTGCTGGCCGAGTCGGAGGTGACTGTTGAGCAAGCCGCATCCAGACTGAAGATCCTCTTGGTCGATGACGACGCCTTGATCGCCATGAGTTCGGTCGACATGCTTGAAGATCTCGGCCACGAGGTCGTCGACGCAAATTCCGGCTCGCAGGCACTGGACCTGATCAGCAGCGGTCAGCATTTCGACCTTGTCATCTCTGACTATTCGATGCCTGGTATGACCGGCGCGCAGCTTGCCCAGGCCGCGCGGGACATTTATCCGGCGTTGCCGATCGTGCTGGCGACAGGTTACGCCGATCTTCCCTCTGGCACCGATATCGATCTACCGAGATTGGCAAAGCCCTATAATCAGGCTCAGCTCGCCAAGGAAATCGCCAAGGCGATGGCACGCGAAACGGCTCCGCTTCCTAGATCCGGCGGCGGCGACGCAGGTGGTTCAAAGCCTCGCCTGTCCAAGGCCAACGATGTCAGTGATGAAATCGGCGATGGCGCCTGTGTCGTCTAGATCGAAGACCGGCAGGGCCGTATCGGTTACGGCATGGTCGGCGGCGATGGCGCAGATATGGGGATCGCTCGGCGCCAGCGGTTCACGATTTGCGGCCTCCAGGCGGCGGGCCTCGATCTTCGGGATCGGCTCACGCTTGTAGCCTTCGATCAGCACGAGGTCGCAGGGGTCGAGGCGGGCGAGGATTTCCTCGAACTGAGGTTCAGGCGCGCCGCGCAGCTCGTGCATGATGGCGTAGCGGGTGCCGGAGACGATGGTGACCTCGTGGGCGCCGGCCTGGCGGTGGCGGTAGCTGTCGGCCCCGACCTTGTCGATGTCGAAATCATGATGGGCGTGCTTGATCGTCGAGATCTTGTAGCCGCGGCGGGTGAACTCCGTCACCAGCCGGACGGCGAGACCCGTCTTGCCCGAGTTCTTCCAGCCGGCGATGCCGAAGATTTTCGGTGCGGTCATGCGCGAAGGGCCTCCAGCCAGCGTTCCGCCTCGACGAGATCGTCAGGCGTGTTGATGTTGAAGAAGGGATCGAGCAGGCTGGCACGGGTCGGATGCAGCGGAAACGCCACTTCCGTAACGTCATGCCGTAACAGGAAGTCGCGCACGCGGCGCTTCTCGTCAGTGGCGATCCAGGCTTCGAGATCGGCGGCCAGCGTCACTGGCCAGAGCCCGAAGACGGGATGGCTGCGGCCCTCGGAGGCGGCGATGGCGATCTGCGACGAGTGCTCGACCGCTGCCGCCAGCCGGGCGACGAGATCGGCCGGGAAGAACGGGCAATCCACCGAGACGGTGACGACATGGGTGATCGAGGGCAGGCTGGCGGCATAGACCATGGCCGCATGGATGCCGGCCATCGGTCCGGCCTTGCCGCGAATATAGTCGGGAACGACAGGCAGGTCCTCGGCGGCGGCATCGGCATTGACGGCAACGAGCAAAGCCTGCTGCGAGAGGCGGGTCAGCACATGGCGGAGCAGGCTCTCGGCCCCGAGCATCACGCCCGCCTTGTCGCGGCCCATGCGCTGCGAACGACCGCCGGCCAGCACAACGCCCGCTATATGAGATTTATCCAACGAGAATTCAGCCATCATCCTTCCTCAGCCATCATCTTGCTTCAGACGGGCGCGCGCGGCGCGGATTCCTGCGCGATCGGCGACACACGGCGCTTGGCCTCACGATAGAACGTATAGAGGCCGGAGGCGATGACGATCGCAGCCCCGACGAGCGTCCAGCTATCAGGCACTTCGGCGAAGAAGACGAAGCCGAGCAGAGAGGAGAAGATCAGGCTGGTATAGCGGAACGGCGCGACGAAGGAGATTTCGCCGGTGCGCATGGCGACGATGACCGACTGGTAGCCGACGAGCACCAGCACCGATGCGAGCACGAGATGCCCAAGGGCGTTAGCGCTGACCGGCTGCCAGCCGCCGAGCACCGGGATGAGGAGCGCGCCGAAGAAGGAGGCTGATATGGCGGTGATGACGGTTATCATCAGCGAGGGAATCTCCGGACTGATGCTCCGGGTGGCGAGATCGCGGCCAGCCGTCGTCAGCACAGCGCCGACGCAGAGGAGGGCGGCGGCGGTGAATCCATCAGGGCCGGGGCGGATGATGATCATCACGCCGACAAGGCCGACGAGGATCGCCGACCAGCGCCGCCAGCCGACCGGCTCGCCGAAGAAGAGCGCCGCCCCGAAGGTGACGACCAGCGGCAGCGACTGCAGGATCGCCGAGGCATTGGCGATCGGCATCATGCCGAGCGCGGTGATATAGGTGACGGCGGAGAGCGTCTCGCAGATAATCCTGAAGATGATCATCGGCTGCAGCATGATGCGCCAGGAACGCAGCGCGCCCATTTTCCAGGCGATCAGATAGACGAGCAGGCTGGTGAAGAGGCCGCGCAGGAACATGATTTCGCCGGCATTCATATAGGCGATCACCGATTTGGACAGAGCGTCGCTTGCGGAAAAGCCGGCCATCGCCATGCTCATATAGATGGCGCCCTCAGTATTGCGTGACCGCGGCATGAAGAGATTCCCGTTACCTGTGCGCTCCTTTTAGTCGCGAAGATGCATGGAGGGAATCGGATGAATGCCACACACAGCATAAATCGATGGTGCGGCGCACAATGGTGCTGACGTCGGCGCAGGCGCGTCGGTGGAGATCGCGACAAATCACCGTTTGATAAGGTGAATTCCGATACTTCCAGCGCAGCGATCAAGGTTCAAACCTGACCCGCGGCGGCTGTCGCTCAGACCGACATCATCGGTCGTAAGCGGTTTTTCTTTTCCTTCGCGGGAAACGGGTGGCTGCATCGCCTGATGTTTGAGATCTCTGGTGCCGCAACAACCCAGGAGAAACCGACATGACACTTCTGAACGGCAAGATCGCCATCATCACCGGCGCAAGCTCCGGCATCGGCCGCGCGGCGGCGAAACTCTTTGCGCGGGAAGGCGCCAAGCTCGTGGTCACCGGCCGGCGACAGGATGCGCTTGATGCCGTCATTGCCGAAATCGAGGCGGAAGGCGGGCAGGCCGTCGCCATATCAGGCGATGTCAGGGACGAGGCGCTGCAGGCAAGGCTTGTCGAGACGGCGGTCTCGCGCTTCGGCGGGCTCGATATCGCCTTCAACAATGCCGGCGTCATTGGCGAGATGGGGCCGGTGACAGGGCTTTCGCTGGAGGCATGGCGCGAGACGATCGAGACCAACCTCACCGCCGCCTTCCTCGGCGCCAAGCACCAGGCGGCGGCGATGGGAGCGCGCGGGGGATCGCTGATCTTCACCTCGACTTTCGTCGGCCACACCGCCGGCATGCCTGGTATGGCCGCTTATGCCGCCGGCAAGGCGGGGCTTATCGGCCTCGTGCAGGTGCTCGCCGCCGAACTCGGGAGGCAGAACGTCCGCGTCAACGCACTGCTGCCCGGCGGCACAGACACGCCGATGAGCATCACCAACGCGCCGGACGCCACGCCGGAACTGCTCGCCTTCGTGGAGGGACTGCATGCGCTGAAACGCATGGCGCAACCCGAAGAGATCGCCAATGCAGCGCTCTTCCTGGCCTCCGACATGTCGAGCTTCGTGACCGGCACGGCGATGCTGGCGGATGGCGGCGTTTCGATCAGCCGGACATAAGGCGGACGATCGGGCCGTTCATTTGCATTCGCTTGCGCTCAACGCATTCGCGGCTTTGCCGCTCACCCCCTCATCTGCCTGCCGGCATCTTCTCCCCGCTGGGGAGAAGGGGAGTCGTGGCAATGTCTTGCATTCTTGGGAGCCCAGTTGTGGAAATGACAGCCGTTCGGCTTGCTCCCGCTTCTCCCCGGTGGGGAGAAGATGCCCGTAGGGCAGATGAGGGGGGTGAGGAGCAGTCGCGACGAACGCCTTGAGCGCAAGCGAAAGGCAATGGCCTCAGCGGAGAATAACCCGGCGCACGCGTCCCATCCGTCGAGGCCCATTAGGCCCCTTCCGAATGAGGCGCTCTGCTGTTGGTGCCGCCTTGAGGGCTACGATCAGGCGACTTCGCGTATGTCTTTTGCCGCCTGGCGTTCGAGATAGGCAACCAGATCCTCGATGGTGACGAGGAGGAGGTTATGACGTTTGGCGAAGAGCGTGAGGTCGGGGAGGCGCGACATGGTTCCGTCGTCATTGGCGACTTCGCAGATGACGCCGGCCGGGGTCTTTCCGGCGAGGCGGGCGAGATCGACGGCGGCTTCGGTGTGTCCGGGGCGGCCGAGGACGCCGCGTGCGTTGGCGCGCAACGGGAAGATATGGCCGGGGCGGGCGAAATCGGCGGGCTTTGTGCGATCGTCGACCAGGGCGCGGACAGTCGCGGCGCGATCGGCTGCCGAGATGCCGGTCGTTGTGCCCTTGAGATAATCGACCGAGACCGTGAAGGCGGTTTTGTGCGATTCCGTATTGTTGGGCACCATCAGCGGGATATCGAGCGCGTCGAGGCGCTCGCCTTCCATGGCGACGCAGATGAGACCACGGGCATGGGTCATCATGAAGGCGATTGTTTCAGGAATGGCGGCGTCGGCGGCGACCACGATATCGCCCTCGTTTTCCCTGTCCTGGTCGTCGACGACGACGACCATCTCACCACGGGCAATGGCTGATATGGCATCTTCAATTCTTGCGATAGTCATGCTGTCTGGCCTTTCAAGGGTTATGTCAGCGGGCTGACATGGTCTGCTCGGCTCAATCCGTGAGCGAGCCTTCTTCCCTTGGGCGAACAAACGTCAGCCGACTCCGGGAGGGAGTGCGACTGCCCGTGTTGTCCTCTTCCATCCGGACTATACCGTCGGCTCCGGCATCTCACCGGATCTGCTGACCTTCAGGCAATTCAAAGTGCTACAGCGTCCTTTACGCGTCTGAAAGACGCGCGGCGCTGTAGTGCCGGAAGCGCTCGCGGGCTCCAGGATTGCTCCTGATACCGCCGGTGGGGAATTACACCCCGCCCTGAGAACATTTCGAAGATAGAACCAAAAACAGGCGGATGGCAAGGTCACTCGACCGGGCAAAAATGCAAAGCTGCCCTAACGCCGATGGACACACTGTTCACCCGGAGGCGACGACCGTGTCGCCTTCCGCGCTTGTTCCATGCATGTCGTTGTCCCAAAACCACTGCGCACTTCTAGCCGACCTGCATCAGGACATGATCAGGCCGCCGTCGACATTGATCGTCTGGCCGATGATATAGGCGGCGTCATCGCTGGCGAGGAAGGTCACCAGGCCAGCAACATCCTCGCCGGTGCCGGCCCGTTTCATCGGGATGCCCTCGACCCATTCCTTCATCAGTTCGCCGGGGGCGTAGTTGCCGAGCAGCTTGCCCCAGGCCTGGTCGTTATAGGCCCACATGTCGGTCTCGATAATGCCGGGGCAGAAGGCGTTGACGGTGATCTTCTCGGTCGCGACTTCCTTGGCCAGGCTCTGGGTGATGCCGACGACGCCCATTTTCGAGGCGGCATAATGCGGCGTGTAGATGAAGCCGTCGCGGGCCTGGCCGGAGGCGGTGTTGATAATGCGGCCGCCGCGCTTGTGCTTGCGCATTCTTGATATCGCCTCCTGGGCGCAGAGGAAGACGCCCTTGGTGTTGACGGCCATGACCTTGTCCCACTCGTTTTCGGTCAGATCCTCGACGCGGGCAATGGTGATGACGCCGGCATTCTGGATCGAGACGTCGACCGAGCCGAATTCCCTCTCGGCGGCATCGTAGAGGGCGGTGACGCTCGCCTTGTCGGTGACGTCGCCGATGAAGGAGACCGCCTTGCCGCCTTCGGCCCGGATCTGTTCGGCGACGCCGTGAACCAGGTCCTCGTTGGCCGAGACGACGAGATTGGCGCCCTCGCGCGCAAATCGTCTAGCGATGGCGGCGCCGATGCCGCGGCTACCCCCGGTAATGACGACGGTCTTCTGCTCAAAGCGTTTCATGCTCTTTCCTTGTCCATCGATAAACAGCAAATCTGGGTGCGACCTACCGTGCGATCATTATTGGATCTCAACCGCTTGTCGCGAATTCAGGCAGTCTTGAGCGCCGATGACGACCCGAGCCCTCATTCCGTTCGATCAGCGCGAAGGGCGGGCAGACGACGATATCGCACGCCGTCATACCCGTTAGTCCCTTCAGCGCCTCGATCTCAGCCAGGGAGGAAGCGAGACCGGTCACTTTCCAGCGGCGGCAATGAGCTTTCTCATCACCAGCAGCAGAAACCGCCGTCGACGAGAAGATCGACGCCGGTCACGAAACTTGCTGCATTCGACAGCAGGAACACCGCCGGACCGACCATCTCGTCGACTTTTGCCATGCGCTGCATCGGCGTCTGCTCTTCGAAGAGCTTGGTCTGGTGGACCATCTCCGGGCGGGTGTTCATGGGCGTTGCCGTGTATCCGGGGGAGATGGTGTTGACGCGAATGCCGCGGTCGACCCATTCCATCGCCATAGACTTCGACATATGGATCACGCCCGCCTTGGAGGCGTTATAGTGCGCTTGGTTCAGCCCCCGGTTTACGATCACACCCGACATGGAGGCGATGTTGACGATGGAGCCGCGTCCATTCTTCAGCATGGCGCGGGCCTCGGCCTGGCAGGAAAGAAAGATGCCTTTGAGGTTGATATCCATCAACGTCTGATATTGGTCCTCCTCCATCTCTTCCGCCGGGTTCGCGTTAGCGATGCCTGCAGCGTTCACAGCAAGCGTCAGCGCGCCGAGATCCGCTTCGGTCCTTGCTACGGCCTCTCCAAGGGAAGACTTGCTCGTGACATCCGCCGCGATCTGGATTGAGCGGCGGCCGGCGGCGCGAATATGTTCAGCCGTCTTGACCAGTCCGTCGTCGGTTCGGCGGTCGAGCAGCGCCACGTCGGCGCCGCATTGCGCAAGGCCGATGGCAATGCGCTGACCAATGCCGCTGCCGGCTCCGGTAACGATGGCAACCTGGCCGCTGAGATCGAAAAGCTTCGGGGCGTTCAGAGTGATGTCGGACACCGCTCTTCCTTTCTCTGTCTGTTTAGATGGTCGCTAGCTCCATGACCGAAACGTCATTAGCCTGGTCACGATTGAGAATCCCCGCCTGTTTGCCTTGCGCAAGCACGAGAATGCGATTGGAGACTCCGAGAACCTCTTCGAGGTCCGAGCTCACGACGATGACCGCGACGCCCTGTTTGGCAAGATTGACGATGATGTCGTAGATGCCCGCTCGGGCGCCGACGTCGATGCCCCTCGTCGGTTCGTCGAGCACGACGACCTTGGGATCGCGCATGAGCCACTTCGCGATCACGACCTTCTGCTGATTGCCGCCGGACAGGTCCGAGGCGTACTGTTCAGCACGGCCCTTTACGCCGAACTTGGCAACTGCTTTTTCTGCAAAGGAGCGCTTGACGCGCCGCGTGATCCAACCGCCGCCGAGTTTGTCAAGATTGGCATAGATAATGTTCTCGCTGATCCGGTGCCCGACGATCAGGCCCTGCTCCTTGCGGTCTTCCGGAACCATCACGATACCCTTGGCGATCGCGTCCGCTGGATCGCGCAGCCTGAGTTCCTCGCCTTCCAGCTTGATCGAACCAGCACTGATTGGATCTGCTCCCGAAATCGCACGCACCAGTTCGGTGCGGCCGGCGCCGACCAATCCGGCGATGCCCAGAATTTCCCCGGCCCGGACCTCGAAGGTAACGTCACGGAACGAGTTGTCCGGCGAGCTCAGCCCGGACACCTGGAGTACCGGGCGATTTGTCGGAACCGGAAGGGTAGGGAACAAGCGGTCAAGCGGGCGCCCGACCATGCTCTCGACAATCGTTCGCACCGGGGTCGCGCTGTCTGAGAATTCTTGCACGCGCTCGCCATCGCGAAGAACGACGATCCGGTCGGTTATTCGCTTGATCTCTTCCATGCGGTGGGAAATATAGACGATGCCGACGCCTTCTGAGCGAAGCTTCCGAACCTGTTCGAAAAGAGCTTCCGTCTCCGCGCCGCCAAGGGCGGCCGTCGGCTCATCGAGGATCAGGAGCTTTGCGTCGAGAGCCAGCGCCTTGGCAATCTCGATGAGTTGCTGATTTGCGGTGGAAAGGCCGGCGACCGTCCGCGTTGCAGGGATGTGAAGGTTCAAGCGAGCGAGCTGGTCCTGGGCCCGGCGAACCATCTGAGCGCGGTCGACGACGCCGTTCTTCATCGGCCAGCGTCCGATGAAGACGTTTTCCGCGATCGACAGCTGCGGCAGAAGCTGCAGCTCCTGGTGGATCAGGACAATGCCCTTGTCGATCGCTTCCCTTGGGGTGGCCGGGGCATAAGGCTGCCCCAGCCATGTCATTGATCCTTCGGACGGCGTGCGGGACCCGGCGATGATGCCCGATAGCGTTGACTTGCCCGCTCCGTTTTCACCGAGAAGTGCAACCACTTCGCCCGGATAGACGTCCAAGCTGACATTCTTCAGAACCTGGAGCGGCCCATACCATTTGGATATGCCTCTCAGGGAAAGAACTGGATCAGTCACGGCACACCTCCTCAAGACCTCGACTTCATTATGGATGGTTGGCGATGAAGCCTGCGACGTTTTCCTTGGTTGTCAGCGTGGCATCCAGGAGCTGGACCGGCGGCACCTTTTCCCCGGCAACGAGTTTGGCGGCGTTTTCAACCGCGTCGCGGCCCATCTTCTGCGTCTGCTGGGTCGCAGTTACGTTGAAGACGCCCTTGCTTAGCGCTTCGAGAGCTGCGGTGTCACCGTCAAAGCCGCCAACCACGATCTTCTGGGAAGGATTGGCGACCTTGATCGCCTGGGCGGCGCCAAGGGCGAGGCCGTCGGCCTGTGCGAACACGATGGAAACGTCAGGATTTGCCTGCAGCATATTCTGCATGATCTGGAAGCCTTCATCCTGGCTCCAGATGTTGGAGAACTGTTCGGCGACAACCTTGACGTCCGGATATGCCTTGAGAGATTCAGCGCAGCCCTTCGAGCGATCGACTTCCGGCGTCGTGCCCTTCTGGCCGTGGATGATGACCATCTTCCCCTTGCCGCCGGCTTCCTTCAGAATGTAGTCGCACACGGCCTTGGCAGACGCGACGGAATCCGTTGCAAGGAATGTATCGCCGGGTGCTCCCTCGGCATTGCGGTCGACGTTTACGACCGGGATGCCGGCGCTCTTGGCGAGCTTGACCGGAACGGTCGCAGCCGCCGCACCTGCCGGAATATAGATCAGCGCGTCGATTTTCTGAGTCAGAAGATCCTGGATCTGGTTGACCTGCGTCGGTCCGTCGCCCTTCGCGTCGACCGTGATGACTTCGATGCCGCGCTTCTTGGCTTCGGCTTCGACCGATTGCTTGATCTGGTTGAAGAAGTTTGCCTGAAGGTTGGCAACGGCCAGGCCGAGCTTCTTCAATTCCGCCGCGTGTACGGGGCCGAGCATGAGGCCGAGCAGTGCAGCAGACGCGAGCATGGTGCGCGCTATTTTCATTGTATTTTCCTCCGTTGTTTGATGGAACCCTCGGGTATGTCCTCCCCCTCGGGGTATTGATCCGACCCAAATTCTTGGAGCGGAATTCCGAGCCCGCCGACGCGGCGGACCCCGTTCATCAGGCGCGACGCCGACGAATAGTCTCCGCGCCGACCGCGAGCACGATGACGATGCCGATGATCACTTGCTGCAGGAACGGCGAGACGTTGAGAAGGTTGAGACCGTTGCGAAGCACACCGATGATAAGGACGCCGATCAGCGTTCCACCGATGCCGCCCGCGCCGCCGGAGAGCGACGTCCCGCCGATGACGACTGCAGCGATGGTGTCCAGTTCATAACCCAGACCACTGGACGGCTGGACGGAATCCAGCCGCGCGGCGAGCACGATGCCTGCGAGCCCCGCAAGGACGGCACTGACGACATAGACGGCTATCGTCACGAGCGGAACGTTGATACCGGCCAGGCGTGCGACTTCGGCGTTTCCGCCCACCGCATAGAGCATGCGACCTTCGGACCGGAAGTGCAGGAAAAGCCACGCGGCAAGAACAACCGCAAGCATGAGGAATACCGTGGCAGTCATGATGCCGAAATGGCGATCGATCGCTAGCATCATGAACCAGTCGGGGAAGCCGACGATTTGCTGGCCGTCCGTGATCATGTTTGCAACGCCGCGAGCCGCGGACATCATCGCAAGAGTAGCGATAAAGGCTGGAACCCTGAACTGCGTCACCAGAAGTCCGACGATCAGGCCTGATACCGCCGAGGCGAGCAGCGCAAAGGCGATCCCGACGGGCAACGGTAGACCGGCGACGTTGGCGGTCCAGCCCATGACCATCATCGCGAGAGCAAGTGCCGAGCCGACGGAAAGATCGATGCCGCCGATCAGGATGACGAAGGTCATTCCCACCGCCATGATGCCGAGAACAGTGATCTGGTCGAGGATGTTGAGGCCGTTTCGAACCGAAAGAAACGTGTCTGTGCTGAGGCTCAGAAAGACGCACAGCGCGAGCAGTCCCACGAGTGGGCCGGTAGCTCCCTTGAGCTTGCTCAGCCAGGCTCCGGACGAAAGCCTGTGTTCATTGATATCGAGCGCCACCATTGCTCCTCCCTATGCGTAGGCTTGTATCCGATATTTGCTCAGGGTAGAATAATTATTCATGCCTGCTGGAAAATTCATTAACAACTTGCTATCCGGCTGTCAATAAGCTTTCTTCGGGCGTGTGCTCTTAGGAACGTCTTAAGGGGCTTGACTAATCGGCTTGTTGTGCAAAAATATTGATGATTGAATATTTATGCATGGAGGAATTTGTGGATCCGAGAGAACTTGAGCGCATCGCCCGCCAGATCCGATTGCGCGATCTCCAGGCGGTCTTTGAAGCGGGCGCCGGCCATATTGGCGGGGAGATGTCGGTCATCGACATTTTGACGGCTCTCTATTTTCGCGTGCTGAAAGTCTGGCCGGATCAGCCCAAACATCCCGACCGCGACAGGTTCGTTCTTTCAAAAGGGCATACGGCATGCGCGCTGTATGTAACGCTGGCGAAACGCGGCTTTATCCCGGAGGATGAGATTTCCACCTTCTTGCAGCCGCATTCGAGGCTGAACGGGCATCCAAATTGCAACAAGGTTCCTGGCGTCGAAACGAATACCGGGCCGCTCGGCCACGGTCTTCCGGTCGCAGTAGGAATGGCGATAGCCGCCAAGCTCTCAGGGGCGAAATATCGCACCTATGTCGTCACCGGCGACGGTGAGATGCAGGAGGGCTCAAACTGGGAAGCGATCATGGCGGCAGCTCAGTTCAAGCTCGATAACTTGACGTTGATCATCGATCACAACAGGTTTCAGCAGGGCGCTGCATTGGCCGAAACCAATGATCTCGCCCCGCTTCGTCCGAAGCTTGAAGCGTTCGATTGGGAAGTCAGCGAAATCAACGGGAACAAGATGAGCGAAATCGTTCCGGCTCTCGAACACCGTGGGTCAAGACCACATTGCATCGTCGCCCATACCAACAAGGGCCATGGAATATCGTTCATGCAGGACCGGGTCGACTGGCACCACAAGGTACCGAGCAAGGAACAATACGAAATTGCATTGGCAGAATTGTCGGAGGCACTGTAATGAACGCGCCAATAAACCCACCCAAGCTCTACGATTGCCGCGACGCATTCGCTGCTACGCTTGAGCGGCTGGCAGCCGAAAACGAAACCATCGTTGCCGTCTGCAACGACTCCGTGGGTTCCTCCAAGCTCGGCGGCTTCAAGGCGAAGTATGCAGAGCGCCTCGTCAATGTCGGCATCGCAGAGCAGAACATGGTGGGGGTTGGAGCAGGCCTCGCCAACGGCGGACGCCTTCCGTTCGTGTGCGCCGCCGCTCCGTTTCTCACGGGACGGTCGCTGGAGCAGATCAAGGCCGATATTTCGTATTCGAATGCCAACGTCAAGCTGGTCGGCATTTCTTCCGGAATGGCGTATGGCGAACTCGGCCCGACCCATCACTCGATCGAAGACTTCGCCTGGCTGCGGGTTCTGCCCAATCTTCCGGTCATCGCCCCTTGTGACCGCATCGAAACAGCTGCTGCGGTTGAGTGGGCCGCGGGCTACAACGGCCCCTGTTTCCTGCGTCTGTCTCGTGTGGGTGTGCCGGATCTGCTTCCGGAGGGTCACAAGTTCGAACTTGGCAAGGCAAACCTCCTTCGCCAGGGTTCCGACGCCACCCTTATCGCGAACGGCACTTTGACTCATCGCATCTTGAAGGCTGCCGAGATCCTCGCAGAACGCGGCATCAACGCCAGGGTGCTCAATCTTGCAACGGTTCGTCCGATCGACGAGGACGCCATCATCGCCGCGGCGAAGGAAACCGGAGCGATCGTCACAGCCGAAGAGCATTCGATCTTTGGCGGGCTCGGTTCCGCGGTAGCCGAAGTGGTGGTCGACAATGCCCCGGTCCCGATGAAACGTCTCGGAGTTCCCGGCGTGTATGCCCCGACCGGTTCGGCAGAGTTCCTGCTCGACGAATTCGGAATGGCGCCGTCGGCAATCGCCGACGCCGCGCAGTCGCTGATCAGGCGCAAGTAAAATCGCGCGACTTTTGTTCTTATGCAATTCCGGACGGAAAACCGCTTGGCACTTTTCCTGGAATTGCTCTAGCCGGGACGCTTTTTGTCGCCTTGGCCGCCACCTGATCTGGGGAGGATAGAATGCGGGCAATTCTGGCAATCGACCAGGGTACGACCAATTCAAAGGCAGTTCTGGTTTCCGAAAACGGAGAAATCGTCGGCAGAGGTTCGGCTGCTGTCGGCATTTCCTATCCGAAGCCTGGTTGGGTCGAACAAGACCCACGCAGGCTCTACGCATCGGTCCGCGAAGCGATCGACGCCTGCCTGAAGGCCAGTCCCGATGTGGCTATCGAGGCGGTGGCCATTTCCAACCAGCGCGAATCTGTCACTGCCTGGGACGCCAAAAGGGGAGACGCGCTTGGACCGGTGGTAAGCTGGCAGTGCCGTCGTACGGCACAGGATTGCGAGCGTCTCATTGCCGAAGGCCACCTTGACCGTGTGCAGGCGCTCACAGGCCTGCCATTGGATCCTATGTTTCCGGGTTCGAAATTCCGATGGCTGCTCGACCGTATTCCGGCCGGGCGATCGGTGCGGCTGGGAACGGTCGACAGTTGGCTCGTCCACTGCCTGACCGGCGGGCGTCGGCATGTTTGCGATGCTTCCAATGCCGCCAGGAGCCAGTTGTTCGATCTCCAGGAGCAGAGATGGAGCGATGAACTTGGCGAGATCTTCGGCGTCGATATCGCGCTCTTACCCAAGGTGCTCGACAGTTCTGCCGATTTCGGCCGAACGCAAGGATTGCCTGGGGTGCCGGATGGCACTCCGATCATGGCGGCGATCGGAGACAGCCACGCAGCCCTGTTCGGTCATGGAGCATTCAAGCCGGGCGACGGAAAGGTGACCTTTGGAACCGGCTCTTCGGTCATGACGACGCTGCCGCGATTCATTCCCCCACGCAACGGCGTCACAACCACCGTCGCATGGCGTATCGAGGGAAAGCCGACTTTCGCTTTCGAAGGCAATATTCTCGTCTGCGCCGCCAGTCTTCCCTGGATGGCGGAGATTCTCGGCTTGGCGGATGTGGCGGCCCTTGTCGAACTTGCGGCGAGCGCTGAGCCGGGCGGACCTGGCTTCGTGCCGGCATTCGTGGGACTGGGCGCACCCTATTGGAAGTCCGACGCCCGTGCTCTGTTCTCCCAGATCAACTTCAATACGACACGTGCGCAAATGGCTCGGTCGGTCACAGACTCCATCGCTTTTCAGGTGCATGACGTGATCGCGGCCATGCGGGCACAGAGCGGCGGCGCGCTTGGCGCGCTCTATGTGGATGGCGGACCGAGCCAGAACCGCTTTCTGATGCAGTGTGTCTCGAACCTCATCGAACATCCGGTGATCCAATGCGAAGCACCCGAGGCGTCAGCTTTGGGCGCTGCTTACCTGGCGGGACTTTCGCTCGGCTTGTGGAGCAATCTCCAGACCGTCGCGGAGTTGCCGCGAAACACTCAAATCATTGAGCCGCAACCCGTGGATCGCGCGGTGCTTCTCGATACCTGGAATGATGCGCTTGCCCGCTCGACGGTCCGCGAAACAAAGGCTAAAGGTGAATAAAAATTCACTCTGGGAATAGCGATGACTCGCCTTAACGAACTCCGCCTGATTTCAAGGGTCGCCCAGATGTACCATATGGAGGGACGGCGACAGGCGGAGATCGCACAGCACCTTCGCCTGTCGCAGGCGACGGTGTCGCGGATGCTCAAGCGTGCAGAGGCTGAAGATATCGTGCGAACCAGCGTGATCCCTCCCGCCGGCACCTACAGCGAGCTCGAGGGCGCGCTTCGCGAGAAATACGATCTGCCGGAGGCGATCGTCGTTGAGTGCACGGAAGATCGGGACGGAGCGATCATGGCCCGTATCGGCGAGGCAGCGGCTCATCTCTTGGAGGTGACCCTTGCGCCAGGGGAGATCATCGGCGTTTCGAGTTGGAGCCAGACCATTTTCAAGATGGTCGAGAACATTCATCCTCAGAAGAGCGCTCAGGCGAAATACGTCGTCCAGACCCTTGGAGGCATGGGGGATCCTTCAGTGCAGACGCATGCGACGCAGCTTACCACGCGGCTTGCACGGCTGACCGGCGCCGAGCCGAAACTGCTTCCCGTGCAGGGCGTTACCTCGTCCAGAGAGGCAAAGCTTCTGATGCAGGCCGACCCGTTCGTCCGCGAGACGATTGACCTGTTCGGCAGCATAACGCTTGCGATAGTCGGAATCGGAGCAGTCGAACCGTCCGAACTTCTCGCACGGTCCGGCAACATCTTTTCGTCTCGCGAACTTTCCGATCTCGCGGAAGCGGGAGCTGTCGGCGATATTTCTCTTCGCTTCTTCGATAAGAACGGCAAGCCGGTCAAGACACCTCTGGACGACCGGGTCATAGGGCTTCCACTTGAGGATCTCGAACGAGTGGACCGGGTCATTGCTCTTGCCGGCGGGTCCAAAAAGACCGACGCGATTGCAGGCGCGCTCCGCGTGGGGGTCATCGACATGCTTGTTACGGACAAGTTTACCGCACAGCGATTGATCAGCTGATAAGGCAGACGGTTACCAGGCTCAATGCGCCGTCCCATCCACAATCACATGATCGTGATCCAGCGAGCATTTTTCCACCCGGGCCTCGACCCGGTAGATCTTGCGCAGCATCTCGGCGGTGACGACGTCGCGGGGGGTGCCGCAGGCGTGCATGCGGCCGTTGGCGATGACGAGGACCTTGTCGGCGAAGCGCAGGGCCTGATTGAGGTCGTGGATGGCGATCAGCACGATCATGCCCTTGGTGCGGGCCTGGCGGCGCATGAAGTCGAGGACCTCGACCTGGCGGTGGAGGTCGAGCGCGCTTGTGGGTTCGTCCATCAGCATGATCTCGGGTTCGCGCACCAGCGCCTGGGCGATCGAGACGAGCTGGCGCTGGCCACCGGAAAGCGCGCCGAGATCGCGGAAGGCAATGGCTGACATATCAAGCGCCTTCATGATCTTGTCGATGAAGCGCAAGTCGCTGTCGCTGACGGCCCAGGACTGGCCCTGCTTGCGGGCGAGCAGGATGGATTCATAGACCGTCAGCACCGCGTTGGCCGAGGTATCCTGCGGCATGTAGCTGATGGCGTTTTTCGTTTTCGAGCCTTCGACGACGACATGGCCCGGCCCTTTGAGCAGACCGGTGATGCGCTTGAAGAGCGTCGACTTGCCGGCGGCATTCGGGCCGATCACCGCGACGACCTCGCCCGATTTCATCACCGGCGTCGTCACGTCTTCGACGAAGAGTTTGCGGCCGTGATAGGCGCCGACCGATTGCAACTGAAGCGCTACCATGACCGGCTCCTGTTCGAGAGGATGAGCGAGAAGAAGAAGGGCACGCCGACCAGTGCGGTGATGATGCCGATCGGAAAGATGACGCCGGGGATGATCGACTTCGAGACGATCGAGGTCAGCGACATCAATAGCGCGCCCGACAGAATCGAGCCCGGCAGAAAAAAGCGCTGATCCTCGCCAAGAATCATGCGTGATATATGCGGCCCGACCAGGCCGACGAAACCGATGGTGCCGACGAAGCTGACGGGGACTGCGGCAAGCAGCGAGACCACCAGCATGGTCTGCAGCCGGATGCGGCGGACATTGACGCCGAAGCTTGCGGCCTTGTCCTCGCCAAGCCGGATCGCCGTCAGCGCCCAGGCGTTGCGAGCAAAGAGCGGCAGGGCGATCAACAGAACGGCGAGCGTCACCCAGATCTTCGGCCACGTGGCCTTGGTCAGGCTGCCCATCGTCCAGAAGACGACGGCCGACAGCGCCTGTTCGGAGGCGAGATATTGCAGGAAGGCGAGGGCCGCATTGAAGGTGAAAACGAGGGCAATGCCCAGCAGCACCACCGTCTGCACCGAGACGCCGCGGGCCTGCGAGACGAAATGGATGAAGAGCGTGGCGATCAGCGCCATGATGAAGGCATTGACCGGCAGGAGCAGACCGGCGGCCACCGGCAGAAGCGGAACGCTGGTGACGATCGCCAGAGCCGCGCCAAAGCTTGCCGCCGCCGAAATGCCAAGCGTGAAGGGGCTGGCGAGCGGATTGGCGAGGATCGTCTGCATCTGTGCGCCGGCGACGGAGAGCGAGGCGCCGACGACGATCGCCATCACCGCAACCGGCATGCGGATGTCCCAGACGACGGCCCGGACCTGATCCGAAACGGAGGAGGGGTCGAGGAGGGCGGCCACGACCTCACTTAGGGTGTAGCGGGCCGGGCCCCAGGCGAGATCGACGGCAACGACAGGCAGAGTGCTGTCGTCATGGTGGCGAGGATCAGCAGCTTGCGCCGGGCGAGGGCGCGGTAGCGCTCCCTCCCAGCTTCGGCTTCGATCGATAGTGCGGCGATCTCTGCCATTTCGGATTACCGACCCGCCTTGGCGTCGACCCAGTAACCCGGCTGGTAGGCGACCGGCAGAAATTTTTCGTGGAATTCCTTGAAGGTGGCATCCGGATCGAGATCGGCAAAGAGGTTGGGATGAAACCACTTGGCCAGCTGCTGAACGGCGACGAACTGATAGGGGCTGGTATAGAACTGGTGCCAGATCGCATGGACATTGCCGCCGGCAACCGCCCTGGAGCCGGTGAAAGCTGGGTTTTCCATCAGCGTGTTCAGCGACTTGCGGCTGTCGTCAAAGGTGGCGACGGCATTCGGGCCGACATTCACATAATCCTTGGCATTCTTGGTCTGGCTCCAGTTGGAGCCGGTGACGACGATGACATCTGGATTGGAGGCGACAACCTGCTCGGCATTGATCGAGCCGGTATAGCCCGGCAGGAAATCGGAGCCGAGATTGTGGCCGCCAGCCCAATCGACCATCAGGCCGAAATTATCGGGACCGAAGGTGCCGCAGCATTCCACGAGGCCGGCGGCGCGGTACATGAACACATTCGGCTTTGGCGGATTGGCCGCCTTCAGTCTGTCGGTGACGCGGGCCATCTGCTCTTTCCAGAAGCTGGCGACGGCTTCGGCGCGGTCCTCATGGCCGAAGATGTGGCCGAGGATCTTCAGGCTCGGCTCGGTGTTGGCGAGAATGTGCTCGCGGAAATCGATATAGACGATCTTCACGCCGATGCCGCTGAGCATCTCCTCGAGCTTCACCTCGTCGGCCGCCGTCTTGTTGCCGATCGGCAGCAGCAGCACATCGGGATGCAGCTTGACGACCGTCTCGGTCTGCAGCGTGCCGTCCGTCAGGTTGCCGAGGAAGGGCAGGTCCTTGCCCTTGGGGAACTTCTCGAGATAGGCATTGAAACCGTCCTTGTCGGTGGTCCAGAGATCGTTGCGCCAGCCGACGATCTTGGCGAAGGGATCTTCCTTTTCGATCGGCGCGACGGCGTAGAGCATGCGTCCTTCCCCAAGGATCACATGCTCGACCGGCTTGTCGAAGCTGACTTCGCGGCCTGCCACATCCTTGATGGTAAAGGACTGCGCCCAGGCCGAAAGCGGCATCAAGCCGGCAATCGCAGCTGCGGAAACTGCGAGCATTTTCACGAAATTCATCTGGAAATTCTCCTGACGTCTGAATAATGTCCGCAGGCATAAGAAATATGACTTTGTGAATCAAGTTATTTAGAGCATTTCCAAACGGATCCGATGCCGGGGCTCTCAAGATGAATTCGATGAATACAAATTACTCCATCCGCGACGAAATCCGCGATTTCTGGTCGGAGAGGGCGGCAACCTTCGACCAGAGCGTCGGCCATGAAATCTTTTCTGAAGGCGAGCGGAAGGGTTGGCAGCGGCTGATCCGAAAGCATCTTGGCGCGGGGCAGGGACGGGCAGCGCTCGATCTTGCCTGCGGCACCGCCGTGATCTCGCATCTGATGAACGATGTCGGCTTCAAAGTCACCGGGCTCGACTGGTCGGATGCGATGCTGGCGCAGGCGCGCGCCAAGGCGAAGAAGCGCGGCACCGATATCCGCTTCGTCGCCGGCGACGCCGAAAACACCATGGAGCCCAAGGACAGCTACGACGTCATCACCAACCGCCATCTCGTGTGGACGCTGGTCGACCCGGCTTCAGCCTTCAAGGAATGGTTCTCGGTATTGAAGCCGGGCGGCAAGGTGCTGATCCTCGACGGCAATATGGGTAAGGAAACCTGGGTCAAGGGCCTGCAGAAGCTCTGGACGAAGGTGACCGGCAAACTGCCGGCGAGCCACATGTCGCCGGAGATGATGGCGCGGCACCAGAAGATCCGCTCACGCGTGCATTTCTCCAGCCAGATGCCGGCCGAAGCAGTCGTCGATCTTCTGCGCCAAGCCGGTTTTACGGATATCGTCATCGACCGCAAACTCGCCGACATCCATTGGGCGCAGGCGCGCAAGATGCCGTTCCTGCGCGGGCTGGAGCGCATGGTGCAGGACCGGTTTGCGATTTGCGCGCGTAAGCCTTGGTGATGGGTTGGGTTAGCGCTGAAGGGCGAGGCGTGCTCCCTCTTCTCCCCAGCGGGGAGAAGGTGGCCCGCAGGGTCGGATGAGGGGGCCACTCGGCACAGCGTTGATTGCCCTTCGCTTGCGTTCAGCGCATTCGCGGCTTCGCCGCTCACCCCCTCATCTGCCCTGAAGGGCATCTTCTCCCCGCTGGGGAGAAGGGGGAGTCTGCCGCACTGTATCCCGGCCCTTCGCATTGCTCAGGGCGTTCGGCGCTGCAATCGATTCACTGGATCGATTGCTCCCGCTTTGCGGGACCGCTTCTCACCCTCCGGTGACACTCATATGCCTGGCCACTGCCGGGCGATTATGCGTGCGGTCGATGATGAAGTCGTGGCCTTTGGGTTTGCGGGTGATGGCCTCGTCGATGGCGGCGCGGAGGAGGGCGTCGTCTTCGGTGGCGCGGAGGCTCGCGCGGAGATCGGCGGCGTCGTTCTGGCCGAGGCACATGTAGAGCGTGCCGGTGCAGGTGAGGCGAACGCGATTGCAGCTTTCGCAGAAATTATGGGTCATCGGGGTGATGAAGCCGAGGCGGCCGCCGGTTTCTTCGACCCTGACGTAACGGGCCGGGCCGCCGGTCTGGTAATCGATGTCCGCAAGCGTGAACTGCTCTTCGAGATCGGCGCGCAGCTTTGAAAGCGGTAGGTACTGGTCGGTGCGGTCTTCTTCGATCTCGCCCATCGGCATGGTTTCGATGACAGTGAGATCCATGCCGCGGCCATGGGAGAAGCGCAGCAGCTCCGGCATCTCGGCATCGTTGAAATCCTTCAGCGCCACCGCGTTGAGCTTGATCTTCAGCCCGGCTTTTTGAGCCGCGTCGATGCCTTCCATGACCTTGGCGAAATCACCCCAGCGGGTGATCTTGCGGAACTTGTCGGGGTCGAGCGTATCGAGCGAAACATTGATGCGGCGCACACCGCAATCATAGAGCTCCTCCGCATTGCGAGCGAGCTGCGAACCGTTGGTGGTCAGCGTCAATTCGTCGAGGCCGGCACCGATCTTCTGGCCGAGCTGGCGAACCAGATACATGATGTTCTTGCGCACCAGCGGCTCGCCGCCGGTCAGCCTGATCTTGCTGACACCCTTGGCGATGAAGGCGGAACAGAGCCGGTCGAGCTCTTCCAGCGTCAAGAGATCCTTCTTAGGCAGGAAGGTCATGTTTTCCGCCATGCAATAGGTGCAGCGGAAATCGCAGCGGTCGGTGACGGAGACACGGAGATAGGTGACCGCCCGCCCGAAGGGGTCGATCATCGGGTGCGCACCTGCCACCAGCGGCGATGCATTACCTACCGTTCCAACTCTGGTATTCACCTGTATCTCCGTACTCTCATCAATGTGGGCATATGCTATTGTCGCGTCAAGGGAAACAGCCCGCGCGAGCATGCCAATTTCAGCTTGCGCCGAAAAAGATCAGCGCCTACTCCTCGCATGAGAAGAGGACAAAATGATGAGCGATATCTGGCCGACCGAACTTCGCGTCTCGAAAGACAGGCAGCGGCTGGTGGTAACCTTCGATGACGGTCAGAGCTTCGACCTGTCGGCTGAGCTCTTGCGCGTTCTGTCGCCCTCGGCCGAGGTGCAGGGCCACGGGCCAGGACAGAAGGTGACGGTGCCGGGCAAACGCAATGTCGCGATCATCTCGATGATGCCGACCGGCAATTACGCGGTCCGCATCGGCTTCGACGACATGCACGATACCGGCATCTACACCTGGAACTATCTGCGCGAACTCGGTGAACGGGGTGCTGAGCTATTTTCCGCCTATGAGGATGAGCTCCGCGAAAAGGGCATGAACCGCGATACGGCGGAAAAGCCGCGCTGAGCGCCGCTACACTTTCAATCCACGCATAATCCAGCCATCGGGGGCCATATGGCGAAGACGAACGGAAAGAACTGGCTGCGCGCCAAGGGCAGCGCCAGCGGCAGCAAGGTGACCTTTCTCGAACTGTTCTTCGACCTGGTCTTCGTCTTTTCGATCTCGCAGCTCTCGCATGCGCTCGCCGCCCACTACACGCCGCTCGGTGCCGCCGAAGCGGCGCTGATGACCTTCGCCGTCTGGTGGGTGTGGATCTTCACCGCCTGGGTGACGAACTGGCTCGATCCGGACAAAATGCCGGTGCGCGGCATGCTGGTGGCGCTGATGATGCTCGGGCTGCTGCTGTCTGCCTCCATCCCCGAGGCCTTCGGCGACAAGGGGTTGCTATTTGCCGGCGCCTATGTGGCGATGCAGGTCGGGCGCTCGCTGTTTACGACCTATGCGATGACGCGCGTCGACCGCCCCAACACGCTGAATTTCGTCCGCATCAGCACCTGGCTCGTGGTTGCCGGGGTCTTCTGGATTGCCGGCGGGCTGCTCGAGCATGAAGCCCGGCTGATCGCCTGGGTGATTGCGCTGGCGATCGAATATGCCGGGCCGGCCGCGGGCTTTGCCGTGCCCGGGCTCGGGCGCTCGACGGCGCGGGACTGGGACGTTTCCGGCGCGCATATGGCCGAACGCTGCGCGCTCTTTGTCATCATCTGCCTCGGCGAAGCGATCCTCGTTTCCGGCCGAACCTTTTCGGAGCTGCCGTTCTCCGGGCTGACCAGCGTCGTCTTCGTCACCGGCTTCGTCGGCACGGTCGCCATGTGGTGGCTCTATTTCCGCTTCGGCCACGGGCGCGCCGCCCACCGCATCGAGCATGAAGAGACGCCGGGCAGCTTGGCGCGTCTGGCCTTCACCTATGGCCATATCCCGATCCTTGCCGGCATTATCGTCCATGCAGTGGCGGTCGAGTTCATGTTCTCGCATCCGCATGAAACCGGCAATCTCGGTATCGCCGCGGCCGTGCTCGGCGGCTCCGGCCTGTTCCTGATCGGCAATCTCTGGTTCAAGGGCGCGACCAGCGGCCAGCTGCCGCTATCGCATCTTGCCGGCCTGGTCCTTCTGATCCTGCTCGCCTTCGCCGCACCCTTCATCGAGGTTTATCTGATGGGCATTCTGGCGACGCTCGTGCTGATTATCGTCGCCGCTTGGGAATATCGCTCGCTGACCGGTACGGCGGCGGCGCCGACGCTGCATTGAACATCAGTCCTCGTCACGCAGATCTTTCAGCAGCATGGTGATGATCCGCTCCATCGAATCGGCGGTCGCCGTGCATTGCTCTATCGGCTCGTCCGACAGAACGCGGTCGATGAGGCCGGTCTGGATTGCCATGGCTTCTTCACTCAGCTTTCGACCGTCCGGCGTCAAATAGAGGCGCAGCACGCGCTTGTCGCGCTCGTCATCGCGGCGGAGGATCAGACCGCGCTTCTCCATCTGCGGCAGCAGCATGCTCATATTGGAGCGGCCGACCAGCAGCTTGCGCGCCAGCTCCTGCTGGGAGATGCCCTCGAAACGATAGAGATTGACAAGGATATCGAGGTGCGGCGGCTTGATGTCGAGATCGGCAAGCGAGCGGGCAAGAGATTGTTGCATCAGCTGGCAGGCGCGAGCCACCGCGATCCAGCTGCGAAAACGCGGATGATCCCAGGGAAGGGATTGATTTTTGTTCATCGTTGTACTTTATTGTTCAGTGTTGAACAGTCTTTTGGAATCCCACTATGGCAAACTTTGCGCTTGACGTCACCCGCCTCGGGTTTTCGGCTCTGCAGGCGATTTCGCCCGATCTTGCAGGCAGAGCGGCGTTCCAGCTGTTTTGCCGGACGCCATCGGCAAAGCCGAAGGGAGCAAAGGCGAAGGCAGCGCATGCGGCGGGTGCGGCCCGGCTTGCCGGCGCCGAATGCTTCACCCTCAGGCTTGCCGGCGGGCGCCAAGCGCATGCCTACCGGCTGAACGGCGGAGCGAGAGGCAAGCGCCAGCGCTATCTGGTGACCCATGGCTGGGGATCGAGCGCGGCATATATGGCCGAACTCGTCTCGATGCTTGCGGCAACGGGCGCGGAGGTCGTGGCACTCGATTTTCCCGGCCACGGCCGTTCCGGCGGGCGCTTCCTGCATATGGGGCTCGCGGTCGAGACGATCGCGGCGGCAGAGGAGCGCTTCGGCGCCTTCGATGCGACGATCGGTCATTCCTTCGGCGGCGCGGCGCTCATGGTCTCGGCAGCGGAGCTGCTGCCTCGCGTGGCGCCTGTCAGCGGTGAGCGCCTGGTGCTGATCGGTGCGCCGAGCGAGATGGGCTGGCTGTTTGCCGACTTCGGCCGGATGGTCGGTCTTCGCTCTGCGGCGCAAGCGGCACTGGAGAACGAGGTCCACCGCGCCACCGGACGGAGGCTTGAAGACTTCGACGCCGGCGAAGCGGCGGGCGAGATCGGCCGCCCGGTGCTCGTCATCCATGCCGAGGACGACAAGGAGGTGTCGCCTCTCCATGCCAAGCGCTATGGCGCGGCGGGAAGGGGCGTTCGGCTGTTCTGGGCGAACGGCTTCGGCCACCGGCGCATCGTCGGCGCCGCGCCGGTTCTTGCCGCGATCGCGGCGTTTCTCGACGGCGATCGGGACGCTGGTGAAGCGCCTGATGAAAACATCAAAAAAGATGCGGAGATCATTCCGTTTTTTGAGCTTCCGGCAAGGCGCGCGGCATTGTAGCGTCCGTCGCGAAGATCAAGCCGCGGCGGGACGTCTCATGAAAATCATCAGCAGCATCGAAGAGCTCAATACGATCTATAGCGCCGGCCTGTCGCCAGCCTCCGTCACCAAGGTGACGAAGCAATTGACCCCGCTCTATCGTGAGATGATCGAGATCTCGCCGTTCGCGGCGCTTGCGACCGTCGGGCCGGAAGGGCTCGATTGTTCACCGCGCGGCGATCTTGGCGGCGTGGTGCGCGTCGCCGACGACGAGACGCTGCATCTGCCGGATTGGCGCGGCAACAACCGGGTCGATTCGCTCTCCAACATCGTGCGCGATCCAAGACTGGCGCTGATGTTCCTGATCCCCGGCTCGAACACGACGATGCGCATCAACGGCCGCGGCGTCGTCTCCGATGATGATGCGCTGCTTTCAAGTTTCGAGATGGACGGCAAACATCCGCGCACCGTCGTCGTGATTTCGATCGACGAGGTCTATTTCCAATGCGCGCGCGCCGTGATGCGGGCCGAGCTCTGGAATACCGAGCACTTCGCCGATCCAGCGAAGCTGCCGACGCCCGGGCAGATGCTGAAGGCTGCGACCGGCGATTTCGACCAGGAAACCTACGACCGGGAATGGCCGGGGCGGGCGGCAAAGACGATGTGGTAGAAAGCGTGCCGGTGGCTGCCGGCTTTTTACTCGGCGTCGCGGCGAACTCGTCCGTTTTCTCCCTCACGGATGAGCGAGGAATACGGCGCCGCCACAAGTCTCTTCTCCCCAGCGGGGAGAAGTGCCGGAGCGATAGCGAGGCGATGAGGGGGTGAGCGGCAAAGCCGCGAATGCGCTGAGCGCAAGCGAAGGCAACAATGAAGGGCATGCCGTGTGGCCCCCTCATCCGACCCTGCGGGCCACCTTCTCCCCGAGGGGAGAAGAGGGAGCAAGCCGCGCGAACTGGACAGCATCCCGCCGCCTCACCTTCCGGTGACAGTGTGCGTGCGGCGCTGGATCGCCGTCACGTCTTGTAGATCAGCCAGCTCTTGGTGAAATCCTTTTGCATGCCATCCTGATAGAGGATGGTGCAGTTGCGGCCGGCATTCTTGGCGCCGTAAAGGGCGATGTCGGTCTTGCTGTAGAGTTCGCCGGCATCATCGGCATTGGAGGCCATGCAGATGCCGATCGAGACGGTGACCGGGCCGTAATTCACCCGCGTGCGGGAATTCTTGAAGGGCGTCGTCTCCAGTGTGCGACGAATGCGCTCGGCGATCGCGGTGACTTCCTCGGGCGTGTTGCCATCGATGATGAGGGCGAATTCCTCGCCGCCGGTGCGGGCGACGAAGACGTCGCGGCGGACATTGCTGCGGATCACGGAGGCGACGGTGGCAAGCACTTTGTCGCCGACCGGATGGCCGTAGGTGTCGTTGATCTTCTTGAAATTGTCGATGTCGCAGAGCAGCAGCGCCGTCACCGGCCGCATGCTCGAATTGTCGAAGATGGCGGCGAGGCGGTCGTCGAAGGCGCGGCGGTTGGAAAGCCGCGTCAGCGAGTCGGTGTTGGCGATGCGCTTGTATTCGTCGAGTTCCTTGCGGACTTGATCCATCTCCTGCGAGCGCTGGACGACGTCCTCAACGGTACGTTCGCCATGCGCCATGGTGTCACCGGTCGCCTGGCTCAGGAGATCGATGGCGTTTTCGATCAGTTCGACGCTGGCATTGCTCTTGGAGGTGATGCGCTTGTGGGTCTCGCCGAGCAGCCTGGTATAGCTTTCGAGCGAGCTCTGCTCCTGCCTCAGGATCCGCAGCAGACCGTCGAGTTCGCCTGATATGCGCGTATGGGCATCGTCGAAGACGCGGGCCGGGCTGTGGGTGAAGTACTGCGCGCCGAGAGCATCGAGTTCGGCCTGGCTCACCTGGCCGCCGAAGGCCGCGAGTTCGCGGGTGAGAGCTGGATTAGAGCCGATATAGGCCTCGTAGAAGAGTTCGTAATTGCGCGGTATCGGCGCAACGCCCATGGAGCGCATGGCATAGGTGATCTGACCCGCAACGTCGGGAATTTGCACCTTGGGCGCGACAGCCGTATTCATCCGGCGAACTCCTCATATATTCAAAGGCAATATTCTATTTGTTAGCTTAAATTTCTTGGGAAAAGATTAAAGCGATATATACCAAAGATTACATGCGATAAATGCCGCATGGGGAAATACTTCGATCAGGCCTATGATTCTCCACGGAAAAACGTATCTTTATCGAGACAGTGCATACTCGTTGAGCGGGAGCGGCGTCTGAAAAACTTACAGTTCTTCTGTGCCGGAGAGCGTATTCATCTTGTCGACAGTTGGTTTTGGTCGTTTCGTATTGCAGCGGCGCAGAACATAAGCGCGTCGGATAAGGCGTCGGCTCGGTAAAGCAGGCGGCAACGTAGCCCGCCACTCACCCCAAATTTAGCTCCTGGAAAAAATCATTGCCCTTGTCGTCGATGACGATAAAGGCAGGGAAGTCTTCGACGTCAATCTTCCAGACGGCTTCCATGCCGAGCTCGGGATATTCGAACACTTCGACCTTGCGGATACAGTCCTGGGCAAGACGGGCGGCGGGGCCGCCGATCGAGCCGAGATAGAAGCCGCCATGTTTCTTGCAGGCCTCGCGCACGGCGCGCGAACGGTTGCCCTTGGCGAGCATTACCATCGAGCCGCCGAAGGACTGGAACTGGTCGACGTAGCTGTCCATGCGCCCGGCCGTCGTCGGGCCGAAGGAGCCGGAGGCGTAACCGGCCGGCGTCTTGGCGGGACCGGCATAATAGACCGGGTGGTTCTTCAGGTAATCCGGCATGCCTTCGCCCTTTTCCAGCCGCTCGCGGATCTTGGCATGAGCGAGGTCGCGGGCAACGATGATGGTGCCCGATAGCGACAGGCGCGTCTTGACGGGATGCCTGGAGAGCTCGGCGAGCACCTCGGCCATCGGCCGGTTGAGATCAATGCGCACCGTCGATTCCGACAGTTTGGCCTCATCGATCTCGGGCATGTATTTCGACGGGTCGGTTTCGAGCTGCTCGACGAAGATGCCGTCGCGGGTGATGCGGCCCTTGGCCTGACGGTCGGCGGAACAGGAGACTCCGAGGCCGATCGGCAGCGAGGCGCCGTGGCGGGGCAGGCGGATGACGCGCACGTCATGGCAGAAATACTTGCCGCCGAACTGGGCACCGACGCCCATCTGCTGCGTCAGCTTGTGGATTTCCTTCTCCATCTCGATGTCACGGAAGGCATGGCCGCTCTCGGACCCTTCGGTCGGCAGCTCGTCGAGATAGCGGGTGGAGGCGAGCTTGACCGTTTTCAGGTTCATCTCGGCCGAGGTGCCGCCGATGACGATCGCGAGATGATAGGGCGGACAGGCCGCCGTCCCTAACGTCAGGATCTTCTCCTTGAGGAAGTCGATCATCCGGTCGTGCGTCAAGAGCGAGGGCGTGCCCTGGTAGAGAAAGGTCTTGTTGGCCGAGCCACCGCCTTTGGCGACGAAGAGGAATTCATAGGCGTCGGTGCCTTCCTCGTAGATGTCGATCTGGGCCGGCAGATTGTTCTTCGTGTTCTTCTCCTCGAACATTTTGACCGGCGCGAGCTGCGAGTAGCGCAGGTTTTTCTTCTCATAGGCATCCATGACGCCGCGGGCGAGCGCTGCCGTATCCTCGCCTTCGGTCCACACCCTGCGGCCCTTCTTGCCCATGATGATCGCGGTGCCGGTGTCCTGGCACATGGGCAGCACGCCGCCAGCTGATATATTGGCGTTCTTCAGCAGGTCGTAGGCGACGAAACGGTCATTGTCCGTGGCCTCGGGGTCGTCGAGGATCGAGGCAAGCTGCTTCAGATGGCCGGGGCGCAGCAGGTGGTTGATATCGGCAAAGGCGGTTTCTGCAAGCAGGCGGATGCCTTCCGGCTCGACGGTCAGGATCTCCTGGCCTTTGAACGTATCGACCGAGACATGGTCGCCACTGATCTTGCGATAGGGGGTGGCATCCTTGCCGAGGGGGAAGAGATCGTCAGCCATCGAAGTGACCTTTCTGGTGGGGCGTCGCTAGATTGGAACCGGTCTAAATCCGCTGCGGGGCAAAAGCAATCGGGATGCGGGTTCGGGCGATTTCGGCGTCGCGGTAAGGGACGTGCCCTGCTGACCCTCGGACGCACTATATCGCGTCCTCGCAAGACCGGTTTGCGCGACAAGGATCAACTCTACGCCGTGTCCGGATATACCTCATGTTCGGCAGCAAAGCCTTGCCGCCTTTGATAGCGCACAGGGTTTTTCTTAAAAACTTAATTGAATTTGCAAATCCCTCGTGCAATGTTGCGGTGCACACAAGCGAGGTGGTTATGGTTTATTCCATACAGTATCTGCGAGCCATCGCAGCAATCGCCGTGACATTCTTTCATGTTGCGTTCATTTTTGGTTGGGATTTCGTTCCCATGGCGGCCGGAGTTGATCTGTTTTTTACAATCAGCGGCTTCATCATGTGGACCATATCGGATGCAAGGCCCACGACGTCCCTGCGATTCATCAAAAACCGTGTTCAGCGCGTTCTGCCCATTTACTGGATCTGCACGATTCTATTTTTGGTTGCGGCCACTGCCTCACCCAAGAACTACGACCATCTCACTTTCAATACTGTAGATATTATCCGGTCGTTGCTGTTTATTCCCTACTACGACAGCACCGGAATTGTTCAGCCAGTTCTCGTTCCGGGTTGGACACTGAATTTCGAGATGTTCTTTTATACGGCGTTTTGTCTTGCGCTGTTTTTGAAAGGACAGACTGCGCGTCTCCTGGCGATAGCGGGCTTTCTGATCGCTTGTGTTACGATCGGACTATTCACGCCAATGACTCCTTACTCCATCGTGTACGCCTCTCCGCTTCTGTTGGAGTTTCTAGCCGGCATTCTAATCGCGTTCGTTATGTGTAAGGCAGATATCAAATCGCCGACGTTGGCGGCAGCGTTGATTGTGGTGGGGCTCGCGGGTCTTGTCGCGTCTTCTGTCCTCGACAAGCCAACCGGCTTCATTCGGCTTCTTGCCTGGGGTGTGCCTTCGGCGTTTATTGTTTCAGGCGCCTTGATTGCAGAACGCGCGGCACTTGTCCCGAAGATCAAACGGTTGAAGATATTAGGTGACGCCTCTTATTCCCTCTATCTCACTCATATGATTACGATTGGCATCGCGAAGCTTGCAATCTATCTCATCGGCGCCGAGCGCTGGGCCGCGCCGCTTTCCGTGCGTATCTCATTGCTTATCGCGACGACAATATTCTGCGTCCTTGTTGGATTGGCTTTCTACTTCGCCGTTGAGAAGAAAATCGCGCAGTTCCTAAAAGCGCCGAGGAGAAGAAAGGTTGCGGCATATACGCCCGCCGAATAGGGTTTGAGGTGCGCATCGTCATAACGGCGAGATCTCAGGTTCCGGGCGATGCCGGCATTATTGGTTGGAATTGGAACCGATTGGCCATTCGTCCAGAGATTGACGCGGAGCGCGAAGGGAAATGAATGGTGTGCCGTGCGCGCCCACATCCGACCCTTCGGGCCACCTTCTCCCCGATGGGGAGAAGAGGGGAGCAAGATGAGGGGCATACGGCCCCACGGCCTTCTTATTTCGGCCCGATCATCGTCTCAGGCCGGACGATCGCGTCATATTCTTCCGACGTCACCAGGCCGCTGGCGAGGGCTTCTTCCTTCAGCGTCGTGCCGTTCTTGTGCGCTGTCTTGGCGATCTTGGCGGCTGCGTCGTAGCCGATCTTCGGGGCAAGTGCGGTCACCAGCATCAGCGAGCGTTCGAGGCCGGCCTTGATATTCTCTTCGCGTGCCTCGATGCCGACCACGCAATTGTCGGTGAAGGAGACGGCGGCGTCGGCGAGCAACTGCACCGACTGCAGGAAATTATAGGCCATCATCGGATTGTAGACGTTGAGCTCGAAATGGCCCTGGCTGTCAGCGAAGGTCAGCGCCGCGTTGTTGCCGAAGATATGGATGCAGACCTGCGTCAGCGCCTCACACTGGGTCGGATTGACCTTGCCGGGCATGATCGAGGAGCCGGGCTCGTTTTCCGGCAAGGCCAGCTCGCCGAGGCCGGCGCGCGGGCCGGAACCGAGCAGGCGGATATCGTTGGCGATCTTGAAGAGGGCGGCAGCAGCCGCATTGATGGCGCCATGGGAAAAGACCATGCTGTCATGCGAGGCGAGCGCCTCGAACTTGTTCGGCGCGGTGACAAAGGGCATGCCTGTGATGGCAGCGATCTCTTCGGCGACCTTTTCGGCAAAACCGACCGGCGCGTTGAGGCCGGTGCCAACGGCAGTGCCGCCTTGGGCGAGTTCGCAGAGGTCGGGCAGGGTCATTTCGATGCGCTTGATGGCGGAGCCGACCTGAGCGGCATATCCCGAAAATTCCTGGCCGAGCGTCAACGGCGTCGCATCCTGGGTGTGGGTGCGGCCGATCTTGATGATGTGGCTGAACTCGGTGACCTTCATGTCGAGGGCGGCATGCAGGTGCTTCAGGGCTGGCAGCAGGTGATGGGCGATCTGCTCGGCGCAGGCGATGTGCATGGCCGTCGGATAGGTGTCGTTGGATGACTGGCTCATATTGACGTGGTCGTTCGGATGCACCGGCTTCTTGGAACCCATGACGCCGCCAAGCATTTCTATTGCACGATTGGAGATTACTTCGTTGGCATTCATATTGGACTGTGTGCCCGAACCGGTCTGCCAGACGACCAGCGGAAAGTGGTCGTTCAGCTTGCCGTCGATCACCTCCTGGGCGGCGTCGCCGATCGCTTTGCCGAGGGCAGGATCGAGTTGGCCGAGCGACACGTTGGCGCGGGCGGCTGCCTGTTTGACGATGCCGAGCGCACGCACGATCGACAGCGGCTGCTTTTCCCAGCCAATCTTGAAATTGCCGAGCGAACGCTCGGCCTGGGCGCCCCAATATCGGTCGGCCGCGACGTCGATCGGGCCAAAAGTATCGGTTTCAGTGCGGGTTGCGGTCATCGGCCTTGCCTTCCCTTTGGCTGCTGTTTTCGGGCATTTCCGAAAGATGAGGTCTTATAGGTTGGAAAGCCCGGTAAGAAAACTGCACGTCGTGCAAAATATTGAAAGCGGAAGTCATGTTTGCCCTGGCCTGGCGGCGTGCTTTTTCGGCCACTTTGGATATTTTATGCGCCGCGGCGTTTTCGCTGCACTGGTCTGCCGGGATAAATTCGGTAAAAAATTAACTAATAATTTCATAATTTTGTGTGAACTGCTGCGCGGCGCCGTGCAGGATCTCCGTCACATAGAATTGAGTCCGCCGGCGCTGGCGGCGCAGGCCGGTTTCTGATCAATGAGCCGGACGTTGCTTGAGTTTCGCGGGATTTGAGCTGAGAACAGCATGACACCGGGACTGGAATATATATGACCTTCGTTTTTAAAAGCGCGGTATCCGCGTTGACAATTTCCTGCGGCGTGGCTGTGATGGGCGCCGCTCCCGCGCATGCTTACACACTGATGGATATGCTGCGCGGCGACAGGCAGCGGACCCAGAGCACCATCTTCATGGACCAAATGCCGCCCGGCCGTGTAGGCCAGCGCGGCGGCATCGGCGGATCGCTCGGCGGGCTCGACCCTGAGGCGCCGCTGCCGAAGGTGAGCGGTCCGCGTTATTATACCTACAAAACCGAGACGCTGCAGTTCGTCGATACGGGCAAGTTCGCCGATCCCGTCGTCACCGGCGCAGTCGCCGATGTTTCGGGCAGCGGCGATTCCAGCGCCGAACCCGCCGTACAGCGCCGCTTCCTGGCGCAGGCCAAGGTGCGCGCCAATGCCGACGTCGCAAAGGCCCTCGAAGCCTATTACGGCGACAGCCGCAATCCGCTCGTCTGGGTCGAGGGCAACCGGATCAACGACCGCGCCAAGTCGGCGATGTCAGTTCTTGCCGATGCGGCCGTCGTCGGCCTCGACCCAGAAGATTACGCCGTCCAGGCTCCTGATATCGACCCGGCCAATCCCGATCCCGCCTTCCGCGACCGGGCGCTGACACAGTTCGAACTCGAACTCTCCGCCAAAGTGCTCGCCTTTGTGCAGGATACGGTGCGCGGCCGCATCGATCCGAACAAGATCTCCGGCTATCACGACTTCCAGCGCAAGGTGGTCAATCTGGCCCCGGTGCTGAAGCTTGCCCGCATGAGCCCCGATGTCGATGCCTACATCGCCAGTCGCTCGCCTGATAGCCCGCAGTTCCTGGCGCTCAGGGCGGAGCTTGCAAAGCTTCGCGCCGTCGATGGCGGCAATGAGGAGCGAATCGTCGTTTCGCTCGACAATTTGCTGAGGCCTGGCGACAGCTCGCCCGAGATTGCCAATATCGTCAAGGCGATCGGCAAGCACGGCTCCGAAACGTTGAGGACCGATCATGCGGCAACGCTTGCTGCTTACGCAGGCAGCAGCGACTATTCGCCTGAGATCGTTTCGCTGGTCGAGGACTTCCAGAAGGAGCGCGGGCTGAAGCCCGATGGCGTTATCGGCCAGGCGACCGTGCGCGCCATGACCGGCGGCGACACCAATGCCTCGAAGATCGACAAGCTCGTCGTCGCCATGGAGCAAGCGCGCTGGCTGCCGGAAGATCTTGGTTCCCGCTACGTCATGATCAACCAGCCCGCCTACATGGTCTACTACCACAATGACGGCAAGGAACAGCTGTCGATGCGCGTGGTGGTCGGCGGCAAGAACAACCAGACCTATTTCTTCGACGACGAGATCGAGACGGTGGAATTCAACCCTTTCTGGGGCGTGCCGCAGTCGATCATCATCAACGAGATGCTGCCGAAGCTGCGCTCGGATCCGAATTATCTCGACCAACTCGGTTATGAAGTCGAGGTGAACGGCCATGCCGTCGCCTCTTCAAGCGTCGACTGGTACGGCTCGACCGATAACGTCTCGGTGCGCCAGCCGCCGAGCAGCGACAATGCGCTCGGCGAACTCAAGATCCTGTTCCCGAACAGCCACGCGATCTACATGCACGACACGCCGTCGAAGAGCTTCTTCAAGCGCGACATGCGGGCGCTGAGCCACGGTTGCGTGCGCCTTGCCGATCCGCGTGCGATGGCGGCTGCCGTGCTCAGCACGACGGTCGACGATGTCGCCAAGCAGATCGCCAGCGGGCAGAACCATGCGGTGCGCGTGCCGCAGAAGATCCCGGTCTACGTCTCCTACTTCACGGCTTGGCCGAATAAGGACGGCGTGGTGGAATATTTCGACGACGTCTACGGCCGCGACGCTTATGTCGACAAGGCCTTCGACGCGACGACGAAGGCGCGTGGGGCGCAGATCTGACGCTAGTTTCTATGGAATTTTGCGGGCGGTCTTCGGGCCGCTCGTTTTGTTTTTTGGCCGCGAGCACAGAAACAAAGTAGAAAGGGCGTACCGTGTGGCACCCCCCTCTGCCCTGCCGGGCATCTCCCCCACAAGGGGGGAGATCGGCAAGCGGCCCGACCTCCGGCCCGTCTTCCGCTTCGCCGGTTGCGACGATGATTGTTTGGAGAAGCCGGCGCGCCCATCCAATCTCCCCACCTGTGGGGGAGATGCCCGGCAGGGCAGAGGGTGCCACACTGTAAGCCAGCAGAAAGTAAGGAACGGCTAGGCCTCAGACGGCAACCTTCTCGGCGTATTCCCGTAACAGCCTTTCCACCAGTTCCGATGTCAGCTCATCGAAATGGGTGATGATAACATCCGGATCGAGGCTCGAAACCGGCACGTCGGAATAACCGAACGGCACGGCAATCGAGGGGACGCCGGCATTCTTGGCCACGGCGATGTCGTTGATGCTGTCGCCAATCATCACCGTGCGCGCGATGTCGCCACCGGCGCGTTCGATGGTGCCGGTGAGGTGGCGGGCGTCGGGCTTGCGCACGGGGAAGGTGTCGCCGCCTGATATCGCGTCGAAATATTGGGTGAGGTCGAGCTTTTCGAGCAGGCCGAGCGCCAGGCTCTCCATCTTGTTGGTGCAGACGGCGAGGCGGTAACCCTTTGATTTCAGCCGGTCCATCGCGGCGACTAGGCCCGGATAGGGCTCGGTGCGGCCGGGCATGTTGCCGGCATAATGGGCGATGAAGCGCTCCATCAGTGCCGGCAGGGCGTCGCCTTCAAGCGGATGGCCGCGCAGCCGGCAGGCGCGCTCTATCATCACGCGCGCGCCCTGGCCGACGAGATGGGTGAGGTCGTCGTAGCTGACCGGTTCGAGATCAAGGGCCGAGATCGTATGGTTCAGGCTCTCGACCAGGTCCACATGGGTATCGAGGAGGGTGCCGTCGAGATCGAAGACGACAAGCGCTGGGGGAGCGGGGGCAGGGGTCAAGGGCATGTCTCTTTGAGCGATGGTCGGCTTGAGGAGCGATGGATCGTCCTGGGGAACGATGGATCGTCCTGGGGAACGATGGATCGTCCCTGGGAACGATGGATCGTCCCTGAGGTAGGCGATCGCGCGGCGGAAAGCAACGTCCGGCGATGGCTGGGAAGGCCGCAGGCCTCTGTTTCGGCTTTTCATTTTCCGTGATGATTTTGACTTTCGTTTGCCAGGCGAGCCGTGTAAACAGCACATCCAACGCAATATCAGGAGCTGGCGGCGCATGGATGCCCGCGAAATGAAGATCAAGGCCGCCGAGGCCGCACTCGCCCATGTCGAAAGCGGGATGCGTCTCGGAATCGGCACCGGCAGCACGGCGGAAGAATTCGTTCGCCTGCTGGCGGAGAAGGTCGCGGGCGGCTTCAGGGTCGAAGGCGTCCCGACGTCCGAACGAACCGCGCGACTCTGCGTCGAACTCGGCGTGCCGCTGAAGTCGCTCGACGAGCTGCCGGCGCTCGACCTGACGATCGATGGCGCCGACGAGGTCGATACGGGGCTCAGGCTGATCAAGGGCGGCGGCGGTGCGCTGCTGCGCGAAAAGATCGTCGCAGCCGCCTCCGAGCGGATGATCGTCATTGCCGACGAGAGCAAGCTTGTGGAAATGCTCGGCGCCTTCGCGCTGCCGATCGAGGTCAATCCGTTCGGGCTCGTCTCGACGCGCATCGCGATCGAAAAGGTCTCGGCCCGGCTCGGTCTCTCGGGTGAACTTAATCTGCGCCAGTCGGGTGACGGAGAGTTTACCACGGATGGCGGCCATCACATCATCGATGCATCTTTTGGCCGCATTCCTGATGCAGAGGCGCTTTCGAGCGAGCTGAATTCCATACCCGGCGTCGTCGAACACGGGCTCTTTATCAATATGGCGGCACTTGCGATCATTGCCGGTCCTGCGGGTGTGCGTACACTGCAGGCAAACAGATAACAGGAGCATATACTCATGATGAACATTGCAGGTCTTGGCCGTCTCGCCGCTGCGACCGTCGTTCTTTCCGGGCTTGCCTTCGGCTCCGCCGTTAAGGCGCAGGAAGTCTCCGAGGAGCAGTTGAAGGCGTCTCGCGCGGCGATCGACGCCATTGGCGCCACTGCCCAATTCGACAATATCCTGCCCGGTCTCGCCGAGCGCCTGAAGGCCGGCCTGATCCAGGATTCGCCGAATTACCAGGACATCATTTCGTCGACGGTCGACGCGCAGGCGCTTGCGTTGGCGCCGCGCCGCGGCGATCTGGAGAAGGAGGCGGCGCTCACCTACGCCAAGACCTTCACCGTCGATGAGCTGAAGGCGATCGCTGACTTCTATAATTCCGACGTCGGCAAGAAGCTGCTGCGCGACGGTCCGGTCGCTTCGCGCGAGACGGCGAAGGCTGCCGACATCTGGGCGCAGGGCATTTCCCGCGACCTGGAAAAGCAGAGCAACGCCGAGCTTTCCAAGGTCATCAAGGCGCCGCCGCCGGCAACCGACAGCCCCGCCGCTCCGGCTCCCGCACCGGCTGCCCAGCAGTAAGGCTTGCCCATCAAATTTGCGAAAGCCCGGCATTGTCCGGGCTTTTTTGCTATGATGCGGCAAATGCTGCCGGCGAGGTTTCAGGTGATTGCAGATGTCCGATCATGACAAGGCTGTCCGAGTGCGGATATCCGGCAAGGTCCAGGGTGTCGGTTTTCGCTATTGGACACGCGATGAGGCGGTACGGCTCGGTTTGACCGGCTGGGTTCGCAATGAAGAGGACGGGGCGGTCGTCGCTGTGATCGCAGGACCCGACAGCGCCATCTCGACGATGATCGAGCGTTTCAGGCGCGGGCCTTCGGGGGCGTCGGTTTCGGGCGTCGAGACGGAAGCAGCCCAGCTTGAAAAGATCCCGACGGATTTCCGCATTACCCGCTGACAGCAACAATCGCTAGAGCATGATGCCGAAAGGTGTGTGCGGTTTTCGGACGACATCATGCTCTACTTCTTTGATGTAGATCAGGATTCAGATTTCAGGCCGATCGGGCCTAAAATCATCCCGATCTAGGCATATGCAATTGGCATCGGATGTGCGCCGGAACTCAGTCCCTAGGCGTTCGGGTTCTTTGCAAGTTGCCACACACCCTCCTCATCCGGCTCCACGCGCTTGTTGCCGCGGTAGAAGATCGGCAGTCTCGTCTTCTTGTCGATCGAGAAACGGCTTGGCGTGTATTTTTCGTCCTCATGGCCCTGAATGGCGAGGCCGAGCGCTTCCTTGAATTTGCCAGCCTTGCACAGGTTGGTGAAGAGAGTTTGATCCATTCTTTGCTCCGGCATTCTTTTCCATCCCATGGATTGCCTGCCAGCCTCGGCTGACCGGGTCAACCATAAACAGACGGTGACTGGGTCAACCGCAGACGGTGACTGGGGCAGCCGTTTTACAATGAAGATTCAGCGGTGGGAACGGGATGACGCACGAGCGGGCTTTTGTTTTCGTGATGATCGCCCCTATATCAGGGACATCCTTCCTACGATTCCCTTCCGGAGCTCCTCATGTCTTCCTACGACTACGACCTCTTCGTCATCGGCGGCGGCTCCGGAGGCGTGCGCGGCGCGCGTGTCGCCGCCTCGCTCGGCAAGAAGGTGGCGATTGCCGAAGAATACCGCTACGGCGGCACCTGCGTGATCCGCGGCTGCGTGCCGAAGAAGCTCTTCGTCTATGCCTCGCAGTTCCACGAGCATTTCGAGGATGCAGCGGGCTTCGGCTGGACGGTTGGCCAAAGCAGCTTCGACTGGAAGAAGCTGGTGGCGGCCAAGGATGTTGAAATCGCCCGTCTGGAAGGCCTCTACAAGAAAGGTCTCGCCGGCGCCAATGCCGAAATCCTGGAAACGCGCGCAGAGCTCGTGGATGCCCATACGGTCCGGCTGCTGAAGACTGGACAGACGGTGACGGCCAAGACGATCGTGATCGCCACCGGCGGACGGCCTAACCCGCATGCAGCCCTTCCCGGTCACGAACTCTGCATCTCCTCCAACGAGGCCTTTCATCTCGAAGAGCTGCCGAAATCGATCGTCATCGCCGGCGGCGGCTATATTGCCGTCGAATTCGCCAATATTTTCCATGGCCTCGGCGTCGAGACGACGCTGATCTATCGCGGCGCCGAGATCCTGTCGCGCTTCGACGAGGATCTGAGACGCGGGCTGCACGAGGCTATGGTCGCCAAGGGCATCCGCATCCTCTGCCACGACACGCTGCAGAAGGTTTCGAAGGGTGAGAACGGGCTCATTCTGGAGACGCTGAACAACGGCACGCTGCAGGCCGGCGTCGTCATGCTGGCGCTCGGGCGCGATCCGAACACCGAAGGCCTCGGCCTCGAGGCGGCCGGCGTCGCCGTCAACGAACGCGGCGCCGTTATTGTCGATGAATATTCCCGCACCAATGTCGAAAACATCTATGCGCTCGGCGACGTCACCAACCGGGTACAGCTGACGCCAGTGGCGATCCACGAGGCGATGTGCTTCATCGAGACCGAATACAAGAACAATCCGACCCGGCCGGACTACGAGCTGATCCCGACCGCCGTCTTCTCGCAGCCGGAGATCGGCACTGTCGGCCTCTCGGAAGAGGATGCGGGCAAACGTTACGGCGAGCTCGAGGTTTACCGCGCCCAGTTCCGGCCGCTGAAGGCAACGCTTTCCGGCCGGGCCGAGCGGATGATTATGAAGCTGATCGTCGATGCGGCGAGCCGCAAGGTGGTGGGCGCCCATATCCTCGGCCACGACGCCGGCGAGATGGCGCAGTTGCTCGGCATCACGCTGAAGGCCGGCTGCACTAAAGACGATTTCGACCGTACCATGGCGCTGCATCCGACCGCCGCCGAAGAGCTCGTGACCATGTATGCGCCGAGCTATCGGATCCGCGACGGCAAGCGGCTTTGACCCGCGGCGGGCTTTAGCTCTTTGTTTTATGCATGTCGTTGACCCGAAACAGCAGCACACTTCCGGCGACATGCATTAGGTGCGCCGTGCGTCCTTTCGAACGCACATAGGACGCTCTAACTTTCTGAATCTACGCATCGGCCCGAAAATCGATTTCGATTTTCGGGCCGATGCGCTAGCTGGTGATGCGCGGCGCTCGGATGACCTTCAGGAAAAGCGCCTTCATCGCATCGGCGATACCTTGGGTCGGCGTCACCTCGAAATAGAGGCCGGGCGAAGCGCATGCCTGCATCTTCGTCGGAATCTCGTTCTGGAAGGGGCTGATCCATTTGTTGTACCAATCGTTGCTCGGTAATGGCAGGTAGGTGGTGTAGAGCACGGCGATCTTGACACCGCGATCCTTCAACGGCTTGCAGAAGGAGGTGTCGATCGGTTCCTGACAGCGGCCGCCGGTCGTCTTCTTGGTGCATGTCGACGGCTTGTAACTGTCGCCGACGCCATCGGAAACGAAGAACAAGATCTTTTCGGGGCTGATATTCGACGTGCCGTCACCGGCCGGATCGATGATGGTATTCATCTGGGTCAGGGCGCTATCGAAGCTCGTGAGTTGGTCCTGGTTGTAGTTCTGGTAGGGAATGGTCATCAGATCGACGGCGTCGGTGTAGTTCTTCACCTTCGTCAGGTCGGATGTGGGGCTGGAGATCGTCGTCAGCTTGGCGTCTTCGGCCTTGGTGCCGAAAGTATAGACGCCCATGCGGAACTGGTCGCTGCTGACGCGTTCGGTCTTGGCCGTATCGGTCAACGCCTGAGTTGCCTGGCGCACGACGTCGATGCGCATGGCGACGCCGAGGCTCTTGGCGATAGTGTAGTTGTTGGTGCTCTGGTCCATCTGATGGCAGGCAAAGGCGCAGCCTGTTTTGGCCTGCAGCTTGGAAACATCGGTCGCGGTTGCGCCGACGCCCATGGAAGGCGTGTTATCGAGCAGGATGTAGAAATCCATGAAGGCGGCGGTTTGATATTCGGCCGTCGCAACGCCAGAGATCGTGATCGAGTCCCGGCCGAGGATGCGCATGAAGGTGGTGGGCACCGTCGCGCTGAAGGAAACCTGCGAGTTCAGCTTGTTGGCAGTCTTGATGACGTCGATGCCGAGATCGACATGAACGTCGGTCAGCTCGCCGGACATTTGAGACATGAAAATGCTACGGGCGTCGTCTTTGCCGAGCGAGATCGTGCCGTTGCTGCTCATGGTCATGGCGGCTGCGACCGCGCCGGATTTCTCGGCGATCGAACCGACGGCTGCGGCATCGGCGGCGGTATAAAGCTGTGTCCTCAGGCTGAGCGCATGGGCGAAATCCACGGCCATGCCGGCCGCGCCGAAGAGCGGCACCACCAGCAGCGCCGTCATGATGCCAAAATTGCCCGAGCGGTCCGATATGAACCCGGGCGGAAGGATCGCCATGCCATGTCCCCGATGTTGAAACTCTTTGCGGTTCTACATTGAAAGTCTAAAATATGGGGAAATCGACATGGTATATGCGGGTTTAACCAGACAGCGGCGAGCGGCGGCGGTGAGGCGACAACTGTCGGCGATTGGTCTTTGCAAGCCGGATCTAAAGGTCTATAAGCCGCCGCATATTGAGAGCATCCTGAGGTATGGATGTGAGAACAGGTGAGTGAGATGGCAGACAATTGGACCCCGAGCAGCTGGCGGCAAAAACCGATCCTGCAGGTTCCCGACTATCCCGACGCGGCCGCTTTGGCGGCAACGGAAGCCACGCTCGCCAGCTATCCGCCACTTGTCTTTGCAGGTGAAGCGCGCCGCCTGAAGAAGCATCTCGCCAATGTCGCCGAAGGCAACGGCTTCCTGCTGCAGGGCGGCGACTGTGCCGAGAGCTTCGCCGAGCACGGTGCCGACAATATTCGCGATTTCTTCCGGGCTTTCCTGCAGATGGCGGTCGTGCTGACCTTCGGCGCGCAACTGCCGGTTGTGAAGGTCGGCCGCATCGCCGGCCAGTTCGCCAAGCCGCGTTCGTCGAATGTCGAGAAGCAGGGCGACGTCACGCTGCCGGCCTATCGCGGTGACATCATCAACGGCATCGAATTCACCGAGGAGTCGCGCATTCCGAACCCAGAGCGCCAGGCCATGGCTTATCGCCAGTCGGCGGCGACGCTGAACTTGCTGCGCGCCTTTGCGATGGGCGGTTACGCCAACCTCGAAAACGTGCACCAGTGGATGCTCGGCTTCGTCAAGGACAGCCCGCAGGGCGAGCGCTACCGCAAGCTTGCCGACCGCATCAGCGAAACCATGGATTTCATGAAGGCGATCGGCATCACCTCGGAAAACCATCCGGCTCTGCGCGAGACCGATTTCTTCACCAGCCACGAGGCGCTGCTGCTCGGCTACGAAGAAGCGCTGACCCGTGTCGATTCCACCTCGGGCGACTGGTATGCGACGTCCGGCCACATGATCTGGATCGGCGACCGCACGCGCCAGGCGGACCATGCGCATGTCGAATATTGCCGCGGCATCAAGAACCCGATCGGCCTGAAATGCGGCCCGTCGCTGCAGGCCGACGACCTGCTGCAACTGATCGACATCCTGAATCCTGCCAACGAGGCCGGACGCTTGACGTTGATCTGCCGCTTCGGCCATGAGAAGGTCGCCGACAGCCTGCCGAAGCTCATTCGCGCCGTCGAGCGCGAGGGCCGCAAGGTCGTCTGGTCCTGCGATCCGATGCACGGCAACACGATCACGCTCAACAACTACAAGACCCGTCCCTTCGAGCGGATCCTGTCGGAAGTCGAAAGCTTCTTCCAGATCCACCGCGCCGAAGGCTCGCATCCGGGCGGCATCCATATCGAGATGACCGGCAAGGATGTGACCGAGTGCACCGGCGGCGCCCGCGCGGTCTCCGCAGAAGACCTGCAGGACCGCTACCACACGCATTGCGATCCGCGCCTCAACGCCGACCAGGCGCTCGAGCTTGCCTTCCTGCTTGCCGAGCGCATGAAGGGCGGGCGCGACGAAAAGCGCATGGTCGCCAACGGCTGAGATCAGTCTGAAATGAATGACAAAAAACCCGGCGCGATGCCGGGTTTTTGTTGATAGCTGCCCCTCTAGCCCTCTCCCCGTAAACGGGGCGAGGGGACGTACCAAACGCAGCGTCGAGTTTGGGGGAAGCGGGCGCGGCATGTCCCTTCGCCCGTTTACGGGGGTCCGAAGGACGGGTCGAGACCCGTGGCTCGACCCTGGTCGGTGCCGGCAGGCGTATGAGGGGCTGACACAGACGCTCATATACTCGCCTGGACGCTGTGCAGGTTGGCGTAGACGCCGTCTTGCGCCATCAGCTCGTCATGGGTGCCCTGTTCGACGATGCCATCAGCCGTCAGGACCAGGATGCGGTCGGCGTGGCGGACGGTCGACAGGCGGTGAGCGATGACCAGGGTGGTTCGCCCGCTTGCCAGGCTGAGCAGTGCCTGCTGCACCGCCCGTTCGCTTTCGTTGTCGAGCGCGCTGGTCGCTTCGTCGAAGATCAGAATCTGGGGATTCTTGAGGAAGGCACGGGCAATGGTGAGGCGCTGTCGCTGACCGCCCGAGAGCTTGACGCCGCGCTGGCCGATATCGGTGTCATAGCCCTGAGGCAGGGCGATGATGAAGTCGTGCGCATTGGCCGCGCGCGCGGCCGCTTCCAGTTCGGCATCGCTGGCCTCCGGCCGGCCGTAGCGCAGGTTTTCCGCCACCGTGCCGGCAAAGAGGTAGACATCCTGCTGCACCACGCCGACATGGCGGCGGAGCGAAGTCAGCGTCACGTCGCGGATATCGGTGCCATCGATACGGATCGCGCCAGCCTCGACATCGTAGAAGCGCGGTATCAGCGAACAAAGCGTGCTCTTGCCGACCCCCGAGGGGCCGACCAGGGCGACGAACTCCCCGGGGGCGATGGTGAGCGATAGCTGCTCGAGCACCCGCGGGCCATCGCCCTCGTAGCCGAAGGCGACGTCGGAAAAACGGATCTCGCCCGTTGGCGCCGGCATCGGACGGGCGGCCGGCCGGTCCGTGATATCGGGGGCGATCTCCAGGATCTCCATGGCCCTGATGAAACCGGTGTAGCCCTCCTGCCAGAGGCGCACGAAATTGGCGAGCCGCTGCACCGGATCGACCAGCACGGCGACACAGAGCAGAAAGGTCAGCATATCGGAGACGGTCAGTTCCGCCGTCAGGATGCGCAGGCCACCGATGACGATAACGATTATGGTGATGAGCTGGGCGAAAGTTTCGGTGCCGACCGAAAACCAGGCCTCGCTGCGATAGCCCTCGGCGCGGCTTTGCAGGAAGCGCCGGTTCTGCTCGGCGAAACGTTCCTTCTCCAGCGCCTCGTTGGCAAAGGACTGGACGACGCGAATTCCCGAAAGAGCATCCTCGACGCGCTCGTTGACGGCGGCGACCTGCCGTTTGCTGGCTTCGAGCGCGCGGTTCATCCGCCGGTTGAAATAGAGCGCATAGGCCACCGCCACCGGGGTGAGCAACAGGATCAGGGCCGCCAATGGCGGATCGATGAAGAACAGCACCAGCATGGCGCCACCATATTTGAGCACGGCAATGGAAAGATCCTCGGGGCCGTGGTGAAAGAGCTCGCCCAGCCACAGGCTGTCATTGGTGATGCGGCTCATCAACTGGCCGGTGCGCTGCTGGTCGTAGAAGCTGAACGAGAGCTTCTGGCAGTGCTCGAAGAGTTCCTGCCGCACCATGGCCTCGATGCGGGCGCCCATCACGTGGCCGCGATAGTCGACGAAGAAGATGGCAACGATCTGGACCGCCAGAACGGCCAACATGATGCCGCCCATCGCAAGGATTTGTGCGAAGGCCTGCGGCGCATCGGGCAGAGCGAGAAGACGGCTCGTGACGATGTTGGCGCAGAGCGGCAAGGCAACCGCCGTGCCAGCGACGAGGATGGCACAAAGCAGATCCGCCAGCAGCAAAGGCAGATGCGGGCGATAGTAGGAGAGGAATTTGCGCATGCGCGACCAGCGCCGCCTGCGGTCTGCGGCATTCGCGTCGTCGCGGAAGAGTTTCGGGAAGCGATTATGAGGTCGCGAGCTTTTCCTCGCGCGAGAGAACGAAATGTTCATGAAGCTGAATGTCCTTGTGGGGGATGTTTTGTTCGGACAGGATCGCTCTCATGTCAGTCTCCCGAGGGTCGGATGAATTGCTCCATAAGTATCGCCGACAATGGTGGTCGATTCAATGCTGTGATGCGAAGAGCCCTGCGGGTGTTGTCGACCAGCAACAGGGGTAATCGCTCCGGCCAAATATGCACAAGGTCGACGACCCTCAAGATTTTTGATGATTTCGTTGAACGGAATGGATTTGACGCCGCGGGCGATCGGCGGCAACATCCCGTCATAAACGGGAGGGCGACCATGACCGAACGGCATACAGGCGGCTGCCTTTGCCGCGCCGTGCGATTTTCGACGACGACGAAGCCAGGACCTGTCGTCGGTTGTCACTGCTCGCAATGCCGCCGGCAGACGGGGTTTTACTACGCTGCGGTCAACGTGGCCCGCGCGGCTCTTTCGGTTGATGGCACTGAGGCGGTCCGCTGGTACCGGTCGAGCGAAGAGGCGCAGCGCGGCTTCTGCTCCAATTGCGGCTCCGCGCTGTTCTGGCAGGCGGACGGATCGGCGGAAGTTTCGGTCATGGCAGGCGCCTTCGACACGCCGAGCGGCCTGGCCTTCGGCCATCATATCTACTGTGCCGACAAGGGCGATTTCTACGAGATAACAGATGGCCTGCCGCAATATGCGGTGAATCCGGTTTAGCCCTTGGCAGCGAATTCGGCGCTGAGGCGGGCAACGTCCTCGCGCAGCGCCGTCAGTTCGGTCAGCACGCGCATGTCGATCTTCTGGTGCAGAGAGAGCACTTCGAGCTCGGCCTTGAGATTGACCTCGTAATCCTTGGCGGCCTCGAAGCGGTCGCGTTCGGCCTGGCGGTTCTGCGACATCATGATGATCGGCGCCTGGATGGCGGCGAGCATCGACAGGATCAGGTTCAGGAAGACGAAGGGATAAGGGTCGAAGGCGCCGCTCACCAGAATGATGGTGTTGATCACCGTCCAGGCGGTGAGGAAGACGAAGAAGGCGATGATAAAAGACCAGGAGCCGCCGATGCGGGCGATGCTGTCGGCGATACGCTCGCCGAAGGAGGCCTCGGCTGAGAAGGCGGCGTTGACGTCGGTCGAGATGACCTTGCGTTGGTGCGCTTTCGCCAGCACGCGCTTTTCGACGTCGCCGAGTTCGTCGGCCGGTTTGTCGAAATGATGGTGCACGAATTCCGAGAGATTAGACATGGCCTGTTTCCGATACCCGTTATCGATGCGGTCGCTTCCGGCGCAAGTATTCCGCTCCGGAGGTAAATTGCAATGCGCATCAATGCCGCGTGGCGCCATGCGCAATCCGTTCATAAAAATTTCGTCACCGCGGGGCGCCGCTTTTGGCACCAACATGTTGCGGTCGCGAAAGGCGCAGGCTAAACAAATGACATGACAGAGGAAAACGCCCTTTCTGATATTTTCCGCATCGCCATCGGCCAGCTCAATCCGACGGTCGGCGATGTCGCCGGCAATCTCGCCAAGGCGCGCGAGGCGCGTTTTGACGCGGGACGGGAGGGCGCGCATCTGCTCGTCCTGACGGAGCTTTTCATCTCCGGCTATCCGCCTGAAGATCTGGTGCTGAAGCCCGCCTTCATTCGCGCCTGCTGGAAGGCGGTCGAGACTCTCGCGGCCGATACCGCCGATGGCGGGCCGGGCGTCATCATCGGCTTTCCCCGGCAGGACGAGACCGGCCGCTACAATTCGGTCGCCGTGCTCGACGCCGGCAAGGTGATCGCGGTGCGCGACAAGATCGACCTGCCGAATTACGGCGAGTTCGACGAGAAGCGCGTCTTCGACCAGGGCGCCATGCCGGGGCCGGTGAATTTCCGCGGCGTGCGCATCGGCATTCCGATCTGCGAGGATATCTGGGGCGATCTCGGCGTCTGCGAGACGCTGGCCGAAAGCGGGGCCGCGATCCTGCTGTCGCCGAACGGTTCTCCCTATTATCGCGGCAAGGTCGATATCCGCCATCAGGTGGTGCTGAAGCAGGTGATCGAGACCGGACTGCCGCTGATCTATGCCGCCCAGCTCGGCGGCCAGGACGAACTCGTCTTCGACGGGGCGAGCTTCGCCTTCAATTCCGACAAGTCGCTTGCCTTCCAGATGAGCCAGTTCGAGACGGCGCTAGCGGTGACGACATGGAAGCGCGGCGAAAGCGGCTGGCATTGCGACGAAGGGCCGATGGCGCATATCCCTGAAAGCGAGGAGGCCGATTACCGCGCCTGCCTGCTCGGCTTTCGCGACTACGTCAACAAGAACGGCTTCAAAACCGTGGTGCTCGGCCTTTCCGGCGGCATCGACTCGGCGATCTGTGCGGCAATCGCCGTCGATGCGCTGGGCGAGGAGCGGGTGCGCACCGTCATGCTGCCCTATCGCTATACTTCCGAGGATTCGCTGAAGGATGCGGCCGATTGCGCCAAGGCGCTCGGCTGCCGCTACGACATCGTGCCGATCGAACAGCCGGTGACGGGTTTCAGCAGTGCGCTCGCCAGCCTTTTCGAAGGCACGGGCAGCGGCATCACCGAGGAGAACCTGCAGAGCCGGGCGCGCGGCGTCATCCTGATGGCCATCTCGAACAAGTTCGGCTCGATGGTGGTGACGACGGGCAACAAGTCGGAAATGTCGGTTGGCTACGCCACGCTTTACGGCGACATGAACGGCGGCTTCAACCCGATCAAGGACCTCTACAAGATGCAGGTCTATGCGCTTTCCCGCTGGCGCAACGAAAACGTGCCGCCGGATGCGCTGGGGCCGTCGGGCGAGGTGATCCCGCAGAATATCATCGACAAGGCGCCGTCGGCCGAACTGCGGCCCGACCAGAAGGATCAGGATTCGCTGCCGCCCTATCCCGTGCTCGACGATATCCTCGAATGCCTGGTCGAGAAGGAGATGGCGGTCGAGGAGATCGTCGCGGGCGGCCATGATGTCGCGACCGTTCACCGGGTCGAGCATCTGCTCTATCTCGCCGAATACAAGCGCCGGCAATCGGCGCCCGGCGTGAAGATCACCAAAAAGAATTTCGGCCGGGACCGACGTTATCCGATCACCAACCGTTTTCGGGATCGCTAACGCAATCGAGATCGCTGACGGCAGCAATTCAAAGCGTTACGGCGTCCTGCGTCTGGAAAGATGCGCGGCGTTGCAAGATTTTCGGGAGGAAACATGCGCAGCTCGGTTGAGATCTACAATGTCAGGACGGGCAGGGCCCGCGAGGTCTGGCAGACGGACAGGCTGGTGGAGGCGCCGAACTTCTCGCCGGATGGTTCCTACCTGCTCATGAACGGCGACGGGCTGCTCTATCGCCTCCCGCTCGATGGCGGCGACGTGGTCACGGTCGATACCGGCTTTGCCGTCAACTGCAACAATGATCACGGCATTTCGCCCGATGGGACTGAAATTGTCATCTCCGACAAGAGCGAATTCGGCAAGTCGGCGATCTATCTCCTGCCGATCGAAGGCGGCACGCCGCGGCTCATCACGCAGAACCTGCCATCCTACTGGCATGGCTGGTCGCCGGACGGGCGCCAGCTTGCCTATTGCGGCATCCGCGACGACCTCTTCGATATCTACACCATCTCCGTCGATGGCGGCGCCGAAACGCGGCTGACGCATGGCGAGGGACGCAATGACGGGCCGGACTGGTCGGCTGACGGCCAATGGATCTACTTCAATTCCAGCCGCACCGGGCTGATGCAGATCTGGCGCATCCATCCCGATGGCACCGGGCTCGAGCAGGTGACATCGGACAATCAGGGCAATTGGTTCGCCCATCCATCGCCTGCCAATGACAAGGTGCTGATCCTGTCCTACGACCCTTCGGTGTTCGACCATCCGCGCGATCTCGACGTACGGCTGCGGCTGATGGACATGGATGGCGGCAATCTGAAGACGCTGTTCGAGCTTTTCGGCGGGCAGGGCACGATCAATGTGCCCTGCTGGTCTCCTGATGGCGAGGAATTCGCCTATGCCAGGTATTTTCCGGTGAGATATTGAGACTGACGCACCGCCATTTTATGATGGGGTGGTGGGTATTTGATGATATCGAGAGACCGCCTACTCGAACACTTTGCTTGGAATCGTTTCAGAAACGGGCTGTCTTTTAACGCCAGCTGCGGCCACCAGCAGCAAAGCCGAATACAGCTGTCACTGCGAGCGATTTGACGGTCTCTAGCAATCCCCACCATGTCATCATGCCGTTTTGGTAAGTGATGTGGTCACCAGCATAAGCCTCGTCAGGGCCGAAAAATACAACTAGGCACATCCAGGGGAAGGTCGCAACAAAGGCTCCAACCATCGCGCAATTTGCAAGGGGCGGCCCTACACGTCGCCTGAAGTAGCATAGCAATGGAATCCCCAACACAGCAGTTGGCGGATACGCACCAATGAGCGCGACGGCCTGAGTTGTTCGGATAACGCGCTCGGTCATATCCGGCAGGCCCTGATACAGTGGGCTGTAAACAGCGTATGCGAAGGACGCGATTTAGGGAACTACGATCAACGCAATCGTTACTCTCCACCAAGGTGGAGATGGAAGAGTTTTTACAGGCATGCGTCCCCTATCGAAAAAGTTTATTCGGCAGGATTTCACGTCACAGTGTGAGTAACAACGTCGCGCCCGGCCTCATCTTCGAATTGCTGATGCGCACGCTTTTGAGGGGTGGGTGATTGGGGCTCCCAAGTTTGATTGCAGTAGCTGCCTCTAGTTTCGTGTAACTTGCCGAAGCGGACGGGGTATTCTATTTCAAGATGAGCTGTGGCATTTATTCATCTTCCTAATTGTGGGGGAAATATTGTGACCTGAATATCAGCGCTATTCTGGCTGGTAACGACGCCCAATGCTCCAACCCGCTCTTTTGGCATCCGCGAACATGAGGATGAACCTGGAGGTATAGACTTGCTGGCTGTCTTGAGATGCGCGTGGACGCTGCGTGGTTTCACGGTCGCCGGCCCCTTGGTGGCAATGGGTTTCACGCTCGCAGGTTGTTCATATCTTTTTGTCCGTGGCGTCGAGGGAAGCTACCTCGCAACGGGTACTCCGGTGCTCGGAAAGGTGACTGCGAGGGACGAGAGTGAGGAGATGGGGGGGACGATTGAGATCGGCTCGGCCGAAAGGCAGCAATGCAAGGGTCGCTACAGCGTATCGCAGGTGAAGACGAATTTCTGGAAGCTTGAGACCGGCGAGCGAACCTACCGCGGGAAGATCTACTGTCTGGATGGTCGAGCAGGGGCGTTTGAACTCATATCGAAGGATAAGGGGAAAACCGGCTCGATTACCGGCGAAATCAATGGCGAGGCATTTCAACTCGATATGTTCGGATCGAAGAGCCGTGAGTGCATGACGGAAGAATGCAGATGGGGCTTGAAGTGGACTTACGAAAAAGAGCGCGACGACATGCGTACCTATTACAGGGTCGCGACTGAACACGAGCCCGATTCAATGCATCCATGGCTCTATTAAATCTACTCCTATTCCGCGTGCCGGTGATCCGGTCCCGAGCTCCGCCCATGATGGCGGGGCGGTGGGTTAGTAACCCCACGCTGCTTGGGGATCGGCGACTTCGCGGATGATTGGACGAGAAATCTGATATTGGCCTTGGTTCCAATCAGCCTACCGGTACCAACAGCAGCGCCATAGTAATTGTTATAGCCGACCTCGCTGTTGGCAATTGCGGCGAACTTAGCGCCCATCGCGAGCGGCATTGCGGCCAGCGCCACGAATGCGACGACAGGCCCGAGCACCGGCGTAGTGGTGACGATCGATTGAGCACCGTTGATAGCCGTCTCCACGAAGGTATTTTCCGACCAAGCCGGCTCCGACGACAAATGACGTGCCCGCGAAATATGCGCCTGTGTCGGCCCATCTGGTCGCTCCATCATCAGACACCTGCATTTGGCGGCTGTGGCTCGTTGGGATGAATGGGCATGAACTGGCGGTCACAGCCAGCGGCAGTGTCGCCATCGGCGTACCGTGAGATAACCGGGTTGCCCCCACCGCCCTGTAATGGGCGGCGGGTTTCTGCCCGCTGCGTTTAATGCTGACTATCAGGCTGCGACGGCTGCCTTGCGCCGGGCGCGGGCGGACTGCGCCAGGTCTTCCAGCGTCGCCACCGACATATCCCAGTCGATACAGCCGTCGGTGATGGACTGGCCGTAAACCAGCGGCTTGCCGGGAACGAGGTCCTGGCGGCCAGCGACGAGGTTGCTTTCGATCATCATGCCCTTGATGTCGCTATTTCCGGAGGCAATCTGGGTGGCAACGGATCTGACGACGAGCGGCTGGTTCATCGGGTCCTTGCCGCTGTTGGCATGGCTGGCATCGATGAGGATGCGCGGGGCCACGCCGAGCTTGACGGCTTCGCTCGTGACGGATTCGACATCGGCCGTCTCATAGTTTGGCCGCTTACCGCCGCGCAGGATGATGTGGCAGTCCTCATTGCCTGTCGTCGAGGCGATTGCTGCCTGTCCGTCTTTGGTCACTGCCGGGAAGTGATGCGGCTGCGAGGCGGCGAGGATGGCGTCGAGCGCGACGCGCACACCACCATCGGTGCCGTTCTTGAAGCCGATCGGGCAGGAAAGGCCGGAGGCAAGCTGGCGGTGGACCTGGCTTTCGGTCGTGCGCGCACCGATCGCGCCCCAACTGACGAGATCGGCGATGTATTGCGGCGTGATGGTGTCGAGGAATTCGCAGCCGGCCGGAAGGCCCATGGCATTGATATCGAGCAGCAGGCGTCTCGCAATCCTCAGCCCTTCCTCGATGCGGTAGCTGCCGTCGAGATGCGGGTCGTTCATCAGGCCCTTCCAGCCGACGGTCGTGCGGGGTTTTTCGAAGTAGACGCGCATGACGATCTCGAGATCGCCGGCGAAGCGGCGGCGCTGTTCCGCCAGCCGTTCGGCATATTCCCTGGCGGCAACGGGATCGTGGATGGAGCAGGGGCCGATGACGACGATCAGCCGGTCGTCTTCGCCCTGCAGGATCTTATGGATCGCATCACGGTTACTGGTCACGGTCTTACTGACATCAGCATTGCGGGGAATTTCCGCGATGATATCGGCGGGTTTGGTCAGCGGGGTGATTTCGACGATACGCAGATCGTCAATGGTATCAGACACGGTATGGCTCCTGTTTGGTCATACCGGCGGAACAAAAAAACCGCCAGGTAGACTAGCGGCTGTTCGGGTTGTCGTCGCGTCGAATTCAGTTACGCATGGACCCGCATCCGCTGAGAGTAGCGGTACCAATAAAATCGCGAGGCGCAGATTGATGTGATCGACATGAGAGGTATGTAGTGTCACGGCCACGCGTTGTCACGCAGAATTTTCTGCCTGAAAATCCGGCGTTCCCCGAGATGGCAACGGCTTCTGCGGAAGGGAGACCCCCCGGCGAGGCAAGAAGCGCGTCGCACTCGATCTCGTGCAGGCGACGCGCTCTAAGCTTTGTTTAAACCTGTCGCCCTAAAGATGCTTCCGGGCGACGGTCGTTCGCACTGTTCCAGAAGACTCAGTTCCTGAGATCACAGGGCGTCGACGTTCACGCCGACGGTGATGGCGCCGATCGGTGTTCCCTTGTCGTCTGATATCGTGACGCTTGCCTGCGACTGCAGTGTCTGGGTCGACTCATCCTTTTCGATCTCGTCGACGAAGACGGCGTCCTTGCCGGCTCCGAAGGACTTCTGGAACTTGGCCTCGTCGCCCTGCCAGTAATCCGATGTGGTGTCGCTTTGACCGACATTCAGGCCTTTTGTATCCATGACGAAGATTTCCGTGATCTTGCCGCCGGAAGCCTCCTTCTTCCCCTGAAGGAATTTCGACAGTGCGTTGTTGAGCACACCATCGATCATCGAGTGGTCTGAGCCATCGACTTCGGCACGCCACTTCTTGTCAAGGGCGTCGACATCAGCAGCATTGAGATTGGCGTTGGCAGCGTTCTGCGCCTTGATAGCCTCGATGATGGCGGGGTCGTTAAGCCAGGGCTTTACATCGCTTGTCACGTAGTCGGAGATCGGGGCAAGCTTGGCATCCTGTGCCATGGATACGCCCACGGGCATGGCAAATGCGGTGCAGGCCAAAAGAAATGCGGGCACGATTTTCTTCATAAGCGTTTCCTTCCTGATTATAGGTTGCTGAGAACTAAGGCTTATCGGATGCAGGCGACGTCAAAACTCCTCCCAGGCACCGGGAGCAGCGGCAACGGCGGCATTGCCTGCATGACGCTGCATGACGGCTCTGGGCTCGGGACGAGCTTGGCGGGCGGCTTGAACGGGTTTGGGCTGGCTGGCGGTAGACCCACCGACCACGAACCTGCCGGCCGAGTCCTGCAGCAGGCGTCCTTGCGACAGCAGTTCGTGGCAAGCCGCGTTGGTTTCCTCGACCATTGCCGCGTTCTGCTGTGTCGTCTGATCCATCTGGTTGATTGCGCTGTTGATTTCCTGCAGGCCCGTCGCCTGTTCGCGATAGGATTGGACGATGGAAGCGATGCTATCGCTGATGCGGTTGATCTGCTCCTCGATCTTCAGCAGGGCGTCACCGGTTTCGTTCACCAGCCCGACGCCCGCGGCAACTTCCTGGCCGGATACGTTGATCAGGTTCTTGATTTCCTTTGCGGCATTTGCCGACCGCTGAGCGAGTTCACGCACTTCCTGCGCGACAACAGCAAAACCCTTGCCGGCCTCGCCGGCGCGCGCCGCCTCGACACCGGCGTTCAGCGCCAGCAGGTTCGTCTGGAAGGCGATTTCGTCGATGACGCCGATAATGCGGCCGATCTGGCTCGAGGAGGTTTGAATCCGGTCCATCGCGCCGATTGCATCGCGCACCACCGTCGCCGAGACATGAGCGCTCCGCTTTGTCTCCTCGACCAACTGCCCGGCATTTTCAGCCCGTTGCGACGATGTTCTGACCGTGGTGGTCACCTCATCCAGTGCCGCAGCGGTCTGTTCCAATGCTGCTGCCTGTTGCTCGGTCCGCCTGGCGAGTTGATCCGCGGAGTTCGCCAGCTCGCTGGAGCCGGTTTCAACCGCCACGGAAGCGGTCTTTATCTCTGTCAGAGCGGCCGCGACCGCATCGACCATGTTGTTAAAATCCTGCCGCAATTTATCGAATTCGGGACCGAGATCGGCCAATTGTATCGAGAAATCGCCGGCGGCAAGCTTTTCCAATGCATTTGCGAGAGAGGTCATGACCAGCCGCTGGGTGTTGCTGGCTTCTTCGGTGAACAATACATTGCGCGCCCGTTCGGCGTCGAGCGAAGCGCTCTGCTCGGCAGCGGCCTGCTCTCTCTCGACCTTCGCAATCGCCTCGTGGCGGAAGACTTCCAACGCGCGTGCCAGAAAGCCGATCTCGTCGCCATTTTCCCTGTAGGTGACGGGAGAGGCCAGGTCGCCTTTCTGCAACGCGCTGATTCTCTCACTGAGGATCCTGATGGGCCGGCCAACGAGGCTGCGCATGGCGAGAAGGAAGGCAACGACGGCTATGGCGGTGATCGCGGACTGCGTGAGCAGCGAAATGAGAACTTTCTGCCTGACTTCGGAAGCGATTTTTTCGACGGACCAGTTCGTGACGACGTAACCGGTGGCCTTGCCCGACTTATCCAGCGGGAGCGGCGCGATGATCGTCACGACGCCGGCAGATATTCTACCGTCATCGATGGTCGTCTTTTCCGGTTTCGCGCTCAGGCTCTTCGCCAGATCGGTTGGTGCCGGCAAACCACTGACGCCATCGCGCGCCCAGGTATCGACGGCGGCAGGTTCGGCGTTGAATGCGGCAAACTGCACGAGATCGAGCGAGGGGTCGTCGCGGTAGAGCGAATAAGCCTCTCGAACGGCGTTCGCCTTCCCCCATTTCACGCCGCCCGCTGCCAGAGAGGCAAATTGCTCGGCATCCTTGGACCAGTTCGCCTTGGCGCCATCGATCAAGGCCCGGGTTTCGTACATCCAGGTATAGGTGGCGAAAGCGGAAATGCCGCAGAGGTTCACGGCAACGATAATCGCCGCCAGCTTGGCGGTCAGAGGCATCGTTTTCAAAAATTGGAACATTCCGCGGCGGCCTAGAATTGCGGCTCAGTCGGACATGTTCCGGACTGGCGTATCAATACGGGCATCGACGCTGACGGTCACATCATGAGCCCTCATGCCCATGTCCTGATAGCAACCCAAAACGCGTAAACGCAGTGTGTATTTGATGTGTGAATAAATCATAAAGTAGAATGGTGCTGGGGTACATGCGGGTCGTTTCACCCTGGCGCCTGCGGGCGCCAAGCCCAGCGAACCGGCGGGTACTGTCGTATCGTGCTGGACGGTGGAGGGATGGAGATACGCTGGGCAACGGCATTGATCGCGGTTGCCTGGCTGCTGTCGGCGTCATCGACATCGCCGAAGGCCATGCAGCGTGTCGGCGGCGTGCGGGCCGCCTTGCCGCCGCCGCGCTTTCCTGAAATAGATGCGCCGTCAGGTGCCCGCCGGTAAGGCGGGAGAATCGGGAATCCGGTGCAAAGCCGGAACGTGCCCAACGCTGTAAGGCCGACGTTTGCCGCTTATCACGCCACTGGCTTCTTGCCGGGAAGGCTGCGGCAGACGGATGACGCCCAGTCAGAAGACCGGCCTGGCTAGATAGACCGATCCGCGCGGACGGCGGGGCGGTTGCGTTGTTGGGGATTTGACGATGCGACCCTTTGATGAGGATGCCCTTTCGGCGGCGTCCGGTTTTTCCTTGGCCGAACGCGAGGCCGTCTATCATGCGATCATGACGCGGCGCGACGTTCGCAGCCAGTTCCTGCCTGATCCCTTGCCAGACGATGTCGTGGAGCGTCTGTTGACGGCCGCCCATCACGCGCCGTCGGTTGGTTTCATGCAGCCGTGGAATTTCATTCTGGTGAAAAGCCCGACTGTGCGGGCGCGCGTCCGGAATGCCTTTGCCAGCGCCAACGAGGAGGCGGCGCTGATGTTCGAAGGCGAACGGCGGCAGGCATATCGTTCGCTTAAGCTCGAAGGCATTACGGAGGCGCCGCTCGGGATCTGCGTGACCTGCGATCCCACCCGCGGCGGCAGCGTGGTGCTGGGGCGTACGCACAATCCGAGGATGGATAGCTATTCCACAGTCTGCGCCATCCAGAACCTCTGGCTTGCCGCGCGGGCGGAAGGGGTCGGCGTCGGCTGGGTCAGCATCTTTCATGAAGGCGACCTGAAGAGCATTCTCGGCATACCCGAGCATATCGAGGTGGTCGCCTGGCTCTGTGCCGGTTTCGTCGATCGGCTCTATGACGAGCCGGAACTCTCCGTCAAAGGCTGGCGGCAGCGGCTGCCGCTTGAGGAACTCGTCTTTCATGATGGATGGGGACGAAGCGAGCCCTAAATAAAGTGCGTCGCATCGAAGACGCATGTCGTAGTCCCAAAACCGCCGCGCGGTTTGGGTGGCTTGATTGATATCACTGCTGTTGTTGTGGTTGCGGGCCCGGCGTTGCCGGATTGGTGAGGTCGATCGAGCCCTGATCGCCGGCGAGAAACTGGGGGCCGACCTGACGGACGCGGTTCTGCGTCGGATCGTAGGGGCGCTCGGGAACGGATGGTTGCGGCGCAGCTGCGGCATCCTTCGCCGGGGGATTGGTGCGGATAGTGGTAATGGAGCTCTGCTGCGGTGGTTCGCTCACCACCTGCTTGCCGCGCATCTCCTCATAATAGGCGGTGAGATTGCAGGCGCAGGAGGACTTTTCCCCGGGCGTGCGGTTCTTGTAGGCAAAGGCATTTTTCATGGCGCTGTAGGGCGTGCCCGTTGCGACCGAGATCATGTTCGAGGCTTCGGTGCTCGTCACGTCACGATAGAACAGTTCGGTCTCGATGCCCGGGCACATCTTGGCGCAGGTCTGTGCGTCGCGGCCGAAATCGACCGATGTGGCGTTCGAACTGATCGGAAAGAAGCCGCCGTCACAGCTGCGCACGCACATGGTGCTGACCGGCGAGAGCATTTCGGCCCGCGGCACGCCGTAACGCGGATCGACCTCTTCACCGCCGCCGAGCGGAATAAAGGTGTCGGTGCGCATCGCCTGTTCTTCGACGCTCGGGGCGAGGTCGTCGGCGCTGCGATCGCTCGGGGCATAGAAGTTTTCGCTGTTGCAGCCATTGCGGTCGAGAGCGGCGGTCAGCTCGCGGCGCGCGTCCTCATTGCCGTCGGTCTGGTTGCGCAGCTCGTCACGGCGGTCCTGGAGATAGCGGATGTTGTCGATCATCCGGGCTTCGGACTGCGACAGCTCGGCGCAATAATCGGCATTTTCGCCGCCGATGACGACCATGCTGCCCGAGGTGCAGCCGTTGCCGCGCAGCTCGTTGCGGACCTTGCGCAGCTCGAGGTTCTGCTCGGCCATGGCGCTGGCATATTGGCGCGCTTCCGGACCGTTGGTATTGCCGATCGACCGCGGCAGGTCGGCGAGGCGGCCACGCAGATCCTCACAGATAGTAATGGACTGCCCGGCAGCGGGCGCTGCGAAGACAAGGAAGAGGGCAAGAGACAGGTTTCGGCGTTTCACGGCGTCGCCCCGGAATGAGCAAAGAATCGATCGGTCACTGTCGGCGTCCATCCGCCGCGCCTTGTCTCTTAGCTTGTTTCTCTTAATAAGCTTGGAGATATTCCTAGCGTATTTTCGGGATTTTATCCAGCGGACAGCCAAAGACCCAGTGTTCGATTATGAAGAAGCTGCCGATGGTAATCAACGAGGCCAAGTGCCCACTCCAATCTCCTGGGGCGCTTGAGAAACGTACTCATATCCGGACGCTGAAAATGACAGGAATTGCCAATGAACTCAGCTCCCGCAACGATAGTCGGGCTGCCGGAAACCCAACACGGCTTCCACGTCTTCGTGGACGGCTGTTATGAACCCGGTCCTGGGCACGGAGGTTGGGCATTCGTCGTTTATTGCGATGCCGCGGAAATTGCGTCCGGCTTCGGTGGCGCGGAAGATTCCGCCAATAATTCGATGGAAGTGATGGCCGTCCTCAAGGCTGTGGTTTGGATCAACAGCGAGGCAAGCGGCGAGCCCGTGACCATCTGGTCGGATTCCATCTACGCCATCAAAGGCTGCAACAGCTGGCGACATATCTGGAAGAACAACGGCTGGAAGAAAAGCAGCCCGAATGGGAATGCGCGAAGGCGAACGATCGCCAATGCGGAACTCTGGAAGGCGGTCGATCTTCAACTATCCCAGAATGGCCTGGTGACCATTGCCTGGTGCAAAGGCCATTCCGGCATTGCCGGCAACGAGCGCGCGGATGCGCTCGCGGATAAAGGACGTCTGTCGATACGGAGTGCCTGGTAGGGCATCAGGACATGTGTCGGAGCGGCTTCAGGGGCCGCTCGTACTATCCCACGCCCCGGGCCTCATATCTGCTCGATATCAACCGGCTGCAGATGCTCGGGACAAGCCCGAGCATGACGAAAGAGGCGTTGCCGGCTTTGTCGGCAGTCTGAGCCGGCTCAAGCCGGTTGCGATGCCTCGACGACGGCGAGTGCCGCCATATTGACGACGCCGCGGGAGGTGACCGAGGGGGCGAGAATGTGGGCGGGCAGGGCGGTGCCGAGCAGGATCGGGCCGACATGCAGGCCGTCGGTCATCGACTTGACCACACCGAGGGTGATGTTGGCGGCGTCGAGGTTCGGGAAGACCAGGAGGTTCGCCTCGTCGTGCAGGGTCGTGTCCGGCATGACGCGCTTGCGCAGCGCTTCGGTGATGGCGCTTTCGCCGTGCATCTCGCCGTCGACCTCGAGGTCGGGCGCGGCTTCGCGCACGAGCTGCAGGGCGTTGCGCATCTTCGTGGCGCTTTCGGACTCACGCGAGCCGAAGTTGGAATGCGAGACTAGCGCGGCGCGCGGCGTGAGGCCGAAACGGCGGATTTCCTCGGCCGCCAGCACCGTCGCCTCGGCAACCTCCTCGGCAGTCGGATTGAAGGTGACGTAGGTGTCGGTGAAGAAGGTGGCGCCGCGCTGCGAAATCATCAGGCTGAGTGCGGAGAAATCGCGGACATTCTTGCGCTTGCCGATGATCTGGCGGACGTCGCGCAGGTGCTTCTCGTAGCGGCCTTCGAGGCCGCAGATCAGCGCATCGGCCTCGCCGCGCCTCAGCGCCAGCGCGCCGATGACGGTGGTGTTGGTGCGTACGATCGTGCGGGCCGCTTCCGGGATGACGCCGCGGCGGCCGACGAGGGAGAAATAGAGATCGACATATTCGCGGAAGCGCGGATCGTCTTCCGGGTTGATGACCTCGAAATCCTGCAACGGCCGAATGCGCAAGCCGTAGCGCTTCAGGCGCGTCTCAATGACTTGCGGGCGGCCAATCAGGATCGGTTCGGCAAGGCCTTCCTCAAGCAGCACCTGGGCGGCGCGGAGCACGCGCTCGTCCTCACCTTCGGAGAAGATGACACGCTTGCGCTCTGCAGCCTTGGCCGCGGTGAAGATCGGCTTCATGACGAAGCCGGAGCGGAAGACGAAGCGGTTCAACTGGTCGAGATAGGCGTCGAAATCCTGGATCGGGCGGCGCGCGACGCCGCTCTGTTCGGCGGCCTTGGCAACGGCAGGCGCGATGCGCAGGATCAGGCGCGGATCGAAGGGCGAGGGGATCAGGTAGTCGGGGCCGAAGACCGGAGTTTCACCGGAATAGGCGCGGGCGGCGACATCGGACGGCTCTTCGCGGGCAAGGGCTGCGATGGCGCGCACCGCCGCCATCTTCATTTCCTCGTTGATCGTCTCAGCGCCGCAATCGAGCGCGCCGCGAAAGATATAGGGAAAGCAGAGGACGTTGTTGACCTGGTTGGCGAAATCCGAACGGCCGGTGCAGATCATTGCGTCGGGGCGGGCGGCACGGGCGAGATCGGGCATGATCTCCGGCGTCGGATTGGCGAGCGCCATGATCAGCGGCTTGTCGGCCATCTGCGCCAGCAGCTCGGGTTTCAGCACGCCGGCGGCCGAAAGGCCCAAAAAGACGTCGGCGCCGCCGATGTTTTCGGCGAGCGTGCGCGTATCGCTCTTCTGGGCGTAGATGGATTTCCATTCGTCCATCAGCTCGACCCGGCCCTCATAGACCAGGCCTTCTAGATCGTGGACCCAGATGTTTTCGCGCTTCGCCCCGAGAATGACCAGCAGGTTGAGGCAGGCAAGGGCGGCAGCACCGGCGCCGGAGGCGACGATCTTGATGTCGGCGATGTCCTTGCCGGCGAGTTCCAGCCCGTTCAGGATCGCGGCGGCAACGATGATCGCCGTGCCGTGCTGGTCGTCGTGGAAGACCGGGATTTTCATCTTCTCGCGCAGGCGCCGCTCGACCTCGAAACATTCCGGCGCCTTGATGTCCTCAAGATTGATGCCGCCGAAAGTCGGCTCCAGCGAGGCGATGGTCGAAACCATCTGGTCGACGGCTGCGGCGTCGATCTCGATGTCGAAGACGTCGATGCCGGCGAATTTCTTGAAGAGCACGGCCTTGCCCTCCATGACCGGCTTGGAGGCAAGCGGGCCGATATTGCCGAGGCCGAGCACGGCGGTGCCGTTGGAGATGACGGCGACGAGATTGGCGCGCGAGGTATATTCGGCCGCCATTTCGGGATTGTCGCGGATGGCAAGGCAAGGGGCGGCAACGCCCGGCGAATAGGCGAGCGCCAGGTCGCGCTGGTTGCCGAGCGGCTTGGTCGCCTGGATCTCCAGCTTGCCGGGGCGGGGATAGCGGTGGAAGAAAAGCGCCTGCTCGTCGAGATCGCCGCTCGTCAAGTTCTTTTCCGTCTTCGATTTTTCCAGGTGATCCATCGCCGCCTCCGTGCACGTCTTTTGAGCTCCCTCCATACATCAATCGGCTACGGGCGACAGTATGGAAATGCGGGGTGGCTCAAGTTTTCGCAAAGGGTCAAATGGCACACCCGCTCTGCCCGCGAATCAGAGGGGTCGTCGGACCAATTCGATTGCGATCGTTTCAGTTAGCTAATCCTTCTGGAAGCTTGTCTGGCCGCGGCAACGGGCGCAAAATGCCGGCCGCGACGGTGCGGGGCGCCGGTCGCATGGAGGAAACCATGGACAATTTGAACCTGACGACCCTGCAAAGGGGTCAGACGATGGTCAATGACGTGGCCATCGATGCCTTTGCCGCCGGATTTCGCGGCAGTCTTCTGACCAGTAAGGACGTGGATTACAACGAGGCGCGGGCGATCTGGAATGCAATGATCGATCGCCGGCCGGGGCTGATCGCGCGCTGCGCAGGTGCTGCGGATGTCGTGCGGGCGGTGCGGTTTGCGCGTGACAATAATCTGCTCGTTTCGGTGCGCGGCGGCGGCCACGGCATCGCCGGCAATGCCGTCTGCGAGGGTGGCGTCGTCATCGACCTGTCGGCGATGAAATCGGTGCGGGTCGATCCGCAGACGCGGCGCGCCAGGATCGAGCCGGGCGCAACACTTGCCGATGTCGACAAGGAAACGCTGGCCTTCGGGCTGGCGCTGCCGACGGGCATCAATTCGACCACCGGCATCGCCGGGTTGACGTTGGGCGGTGGCTTCGGCTGGCTGACCCGCAAATTCGGGCTGACGATCGACAATCTGCTTTCGGTAGATGTGGTGACGGCCGACGGCGAGTTGGTCAAGGCGAGCGAGACGGAAAAACCCGACCTCTTCTGGGCGCTACGCGGCGGCGGCGGCAATTTCGGCGTCGTGACCTCGTTCGAGTTCAAGCTTAACCCTCTCACCACGGAGGTTCTCGCCGGGCTGGTCGTACATCCCTTCGCCGATGCGGAAACGGTGCTCAAGGAGTACCGGCAGGCGCTGGAGGCGGCACCTGACGAACTGACCTGCTGGGTGGTGATGCGCCAGGCGCCGCCGCTGCCGTTCCTTCCCGCCGAATGGCACGGAAAGGAAATCGTCGTGCTGGCGATGTGTTATTGCGGAGACATCGCAGCGGGAGAAAAGGCGACGGCCAGATTACGTGCGATCGGAAATCCGATTGCCGACGTCGTCGGCCCGGTGCCGTTCGCCGGCTGGCAGCAGGCGTTCGACCCGTTGCTCACGCCAGGTGCGCGCAATTACTGGAAGAGCCAGGATTTCGCCTCGCTTTCGGATCCGGCGATCGACGTCCTGCTCAATGCCGTGCGCAAGCTGCCCGGCCCGGAATGCGAGATCTTCATCGGCCATGTCGGCGGTGCGGCCGGGCGTGTTCCGACCGAAGCCACCGCGTTTCCGCAGCGCAGCTCGCATTTCGTCATGAATGTGCATGCGCGCTGGCGGGAAGCCGGGATGGACGGAAGCTGCACCGGCTGGGCGCGTGAGCTTTTCGAGGCAACCAAGCCGCATTCGGTCGGTACCGCCTATATCAACTTCATGCCGGAAGACGAAACCGATCGGGTCGAAATAGCATACGGGACCAACTACCACCGCCTTGCCGAAATCAAGCTGCGCTACGATCCGAACAACCTGTTCCGCATGAACCAGAACGTCAAACCCGTGGCGGCCGTGCGCGCCGCCTGACGGGGTGGCGAAATCAAGGCATTGAATCACTCCGTCGCGCGCTTGCTCAACGCGCGGCGGCACGATGTTCTGGCGCTCGTAGCATAATGTCCTTGGCCGGTGACATGCCGATCGTTTCGGTCCGGCGTCGCTACCTGCCGGGCTTCGGCGTGATCGTCACGTCCGCGCCATAGGCATCGCGCAGTTCGCCTTCCTGTCCCGGCTGCCGGTCGGCGGCCTGATGCAGCAGGATCGACTCGTATCCTTGCGAGCGCGTCCCCTCGATCAGGGTGATATCGGCGTTTCCGGGATTGTCGGAGTGCTCGAACCATTCGACAGGGCGGTGCAGGAAATTCATTTCGACCGCCCGGTTGGTGACGCCATGACCGACGATCACGACGTTGTGGTCGCTATTTTCGGCATCGTGCATGACGGTCTGGAGGAACAGGCGCACCCGCTGGGCCACATCCGCCCGGCTTTCGCCATCCGGCGGCCGTGCGTAGAACTTGCCGCTGTTGCTGCGCAGCCTCGCCCATCTTTCGAACTCTTCGGGAAACTTCCGCTTCTGTTCGGCGCGGTCGTAGATTTCGGTGAAGAGACCGAAATCCTGTTCGCGCAGCAGATAGTCTTCCCTGATATCGCCGATGAAGCTTGCCGGCAGGGCTTCGAGCAGCGCATCCTTGCTCTGCCGCGTCCTCAGAAAGGGCGAATACCAGATATGCAGCTTGCCGAAACCCGCGCTCGGCAGTGCTTGCAGATAGGAGGCGATCACGCCGCCTGCTTCGAGCGCCTGCCGATGGCCCCACTGCGTCAGCGGCACATTGTGATCGCCGAATTGGCGGTAGGCCTGTTCGTTGATGTTGCCGAGGGATTCGCCGTGGCGAACGAGAAAGAGACGCATCAGCCATCCCGCATTGTCGGATATGGAATCGCCGTCATCATGAACGCCCTGAATGCGCACGGCAACCTCGTCAGTGGGCTTGGCGGCGACGGGCGTGCTGCACGCGCGGCGACGGCCAGGCGGCCGCGCGGAATGGACGGGTTGCAGGGCTTTTCCCCAGCTTGTCATCTTCCTGAAACACGAGTCTGGTTTTGGAAGGCTAGATGAAAGATGGGACATGAGCGGCAGCTCGTGAAAGACATGATGGAACCCAGACATTTCCGCACGCTCTTCATTTCCGATGTCCATCTCGGCTCGAAGGCCGCGAAGGCCGACTTCCTGCTGGATTTCCTGCGCCACCACGAGGCCGATACGATCGTGCTCGTCGGCGACATCGTCGACGGTTGGCGCCTGAAGCGCAGCTGGTACTGGCCGCAGGTCTGCAACGATGTCGTCCAGAAGCTGTTGCGCAAGGCGCGCAAGGGCACGCGCGTCGTCTATATTCCCGGCAATCACGACGAATTCCTGCGCGCCTTCCCGGGCATGCATTTCGGCGGCATCGAAGTCGTCGAGCGCATGATGCTTGACGGCGCCGACGGCAAGAAATACCTGATCCTGCACGGCGACGAGTTCGACATCGTCGTCCGCAACGCCCGACTGCTGGCCTATCTCGGCGACTGGGCCTATGACACGGCGATCCGCATCAACGTCATCCTGGCGGCGGTGCGCCGCCGGCTTGGCATGCCCTACTGGTCATTCTCGGCCTGGGCGAAGCTGCAGGTCAAACATGCGGTCAATTTCATCGGTGAATTCGAGCGCGTCGTGGCCGAGGAAGCCCGCAAAAACGGCGCCGACGGGGTGATCTGCGGACATATCCACCATGCCATCATCCAGGACATGGACGGCATCCGCTACATCAATACCGGCGATTGGGTGGAAAGCTGCACGGCGGTCGCCGAGCACGAGGATGGCACGTTCGAACTGATCACCTGGCGGGCGCTTGCCAGTAGCGTGCCGGCGCTTGCCGCCATCGAAATGCATGATGAGGGCGAACTGGCCCCGCAGGCCGCTTGATTCTGGCGGCGGCGCATCCGCGTTTGCGCTTTACAGCGCCGCGCGTCTTTTCAGACGCGTATAGGACGCCGCAAACACTTAAAATAAAACAGTAGGTATTTGGCCGTTACCGTTTGGCGACAGGCCTTGTTTATTTTCTAAAACGTTTCAGAACGGTTATTTCTCGCAATAGTCGCCTCCAGGGTGGTGTGTTAGGACAGCGTCCAGTTTCCTGCAGGTCCACCTATGATTCCCGCTCAAAATTCCCCGACGGGTGAGGGAGCGCCGCCGCGTTTCCGGCTGCTCAGCGCGCTTTCCTATTGCGCGCCGCTGCTCGTCAACGGCATCGTCCTGCCGTTCTTTCCCGTCTGGCTCGCAACCCACAGCTTCAGCGACCACGAAATCGGCATCATCCTTGCCATACCGATGGTGGTTCGCGTGCTGGTGGCGCCTGTCGTCGCCATGATCGCCGACCGCTTGAAGGAGCGCGCCGACGTGCTGCTTTGGTCGGGCGGCATGTCGCTGCTGACGGCGATCGCGCTCTTCTGGACGACGACCTTCTGGCCCGTGGCGATCATCTATGCGCTGCAGGGCGCCACCTTCGCGCCCTATGTGCCTATCGTCGAATCGATCGTCATCTCAGGTGTGCGCCGCTGGGGGCTCGATTACGGGTCGATGCGCGTGTGGGGCTCGATCGCCTTCATCGTCTCGACGCTGGTTGGTGGCCAGATGATCAGCCGATGGGGCGGCGGGATGGTGCTTGATGTCATGGTGTTCGGCTTTATCATGACCGTTGTCATGGCGATCTTCTGTCCGCGCATCGGGCCGACGCGGCGCCGCGGCCAGCCGATCAACATTCCGGCCGCCACCGGCAGCGGCCTGCGCGAGCCGCACCTGCTGCTGCTTTTGATCGGCGTCGCCATCCAGCAGTCGAGCCATGCGGTGCTCAACGCTTTTTCCTCGATCTACTGGCATCAGCTCGGCTTCTCCGGCACTGAGGTCGGGCTGCTCTGGAGCGCCGGCGTCGCTTCGGAAGTGACGGTGTTCTTCCTGTCGAAGCGTCTCAACCGTCGCTTCGACGCCTGGACGCTGATCCGCTTCGGCTGCGCCATCAGCGTCTGCCGCTGGATCCTGTTTCCGATGAATACCGGTTTTGCCGGTTTCTTCCTGCTGCAATGTTTCCACGGCTTTACCTACGCCTTCGTGCATACCGGCGTGCAGCGGCGGATCATGGCGACGGTTCAGGAAACGCAGGAATCATCAGCGCAGGGCGCCTATTTCTTCTATGTCGGCATGGCGATGGCGCTGATGACCCTGGCGTCGGGTTATCTCTACGCCTGGCTCGGCGTTGTCAGCTATTACGTCATGGCGCTGATCGCGTTTTCCGGCCTCTGCCTCGTCATCTCAGCCTATTACCTTCAACCCCAGAGGGTGCTTTCGGGCGGAAAGACCAGCGAAGCGGCGTAGCGCAGGCCGGGTTCGCGGTCGCGGGCCAGCAGCAACGGGCCGTCGAGATCGACGAAATCGGCATTTTGGGCGAGCAGAACGGCGGGCGCCATGGCAAGCGAGGTACCGACCATGCAGCCGATCATGATGCTGAATCCGAGCCGTTCGGCCTCGACCTTCATCGACAGCGCCTCCGTCAGTCCGCCGGTCTTGTCGAGCTTGATATTGATCGCGTCGTAGCGGTCGGCGAGGCTCGCGAGATCGCCGGTATGGTGGACGCTCTCGTCGGCGCAGACGAGGAGCGGGCGGTTGATTTCGGCGAGCAGCCCATCGCGGCCAGCCGGCAGCGGCTGCTCGACGAGGGCGATGCCTGCTTCTGCGGCAATATGGAGATGACGCTCCAACACGGCCTCCGGCCAGCCCTCATTGGCGTCGAGAATGATGGCGGCGTCGGGCGCGGCGACGCGGACGGCGCGGATGCGGCTTTCATCGTCGCCGGTGCCGACCTTGACCTTCAGCAGGGCGCGGCCGGCATGCTCGCGCGCCTGGGCGGCCATCACCTCCGGCGTGCCGAGCGAGATGGTGTAAGCGGTGGTGAGCGGCTGCGGAGCGGCAATGCCGAGGCGGGCGGCGACGCTGTCTCCTGTCTGTTTTGCCTGGAGATCCCAGAGGGCACAATCGACGGCGTTGCGGGCCGCGCCCGGCGGCATGGCCGATAGCAGGTCGCTGCGCGAAATGCCGGCCTCGATCAGCGGTCGCGCCGCGTCGATCTGGGCGAAAACGCTCTGCATGGTCTCGCCGTAGCGGCGGTAAGGCACGCATTCGCCGCGCCCCTGCGCACCCTTTTCGACAAGCGTGCAGGTGATCACTTCGGCCTCGGTCTTTGCCCCGCGCGAGATAGTGAAGGTCCCGGCAATCGGAAAGGAATTCATCTGGATATCGAGGGTGCGCGGCATTATTGCTCTCCTACGAGCATGGAAATTGCACGGTGCTTCTGTATATTGACGCGCCGGGCGACGAACGATCTGCTTCGCGAGTCGGCAATGTCGCTATAAGCCTTGAAAGACACAAGTATCTTGAACGCCGAGAATCGCAACGCCGCCTCCCTTGATGTGGACGACCAGGCTGATGGCTCGGGACAGCGTGTGCGTCTTCAAGGAAATTGGCGCAGCGCCTACATCCATCTGGTGCTGCGCGATTTCGAAAAGCTGCTGCAGAAAAAGACCGGTGACTTGACCGTAGACCTCTCGGACGTTTCGGATATTGACACCGCCGGCATCTGGCTGCTGTGCCGGCTGAAGAAACAAGAAGAGGCGAGCGGCCGGGTGGTTCGCTTCGAAGGCACCAATCCGCATATCGACGAAATGCTGGAGATGTTTTCCGAGGAGCCGGCCAAGCCCGAGCCGGAGCAGACGGAGAAAGTCTCGCTTATTGCGCGCATCTTCGCGCCGATCGGCAAAATGACCTATGAGATCTGGGACAATTTCGCTGCCGCCATGTATATCCTCGGCTCGGCGGTGCGCGGCGCCCAGATGAAATTCGGCCGCGGCAGCGGCGTTTCACCGGCCTCAATCGTCAACCAGATCGACCATATGGGCGTTCGCGCCGTCCCGATCATCCTGCTGATGTCGTTTCTGATCGGGGCGATCATTGCCCAGCAGGGCGCCTTTCAGCTGCGCTACTTCGGCGCTGAGGTTTTTGTCGTCGATCTCGTCGGCATCCTGCAATTGCGCGAAATCGGCGTGCTTCTGACCTCGATCATGATCGCCGGCCGCTCGGGCAGCGCGATCACCGCCGAAATCGGCTCGATGAAGATGCGCGAGGAGATCGACGCGCTGAAGGTGATGGGGCTGAACCCGATCGGCGTGCTGATCTTCCCGCGGCTGGTGGCGCTGACCATTGCGCTGCCGCTTTTGACGGTGCTGGCAAATTTCGCTTCGCTGGGAGGGGCTGCCGCTGTCGCCTGGGGCTATTCCGGCATCACCTTCGCCAACTTCCTGTCGCGCCTGCACGAGGCGGTGACGCTGTCGACCGTGCTGTCGGGCATGATCAAGGCGCCGTTCATGGCGCTGGTCATCGGCATCGTCGCCGCCGTCGAGGGGCTGAAGGTGGGCGGCAGCGCGGAATCGCTCGGCCAGCATGTCACGGCCTCGGTGGTGAAGGCGATTTTCGTCGTCATCCTGATGGACGGGCTTTTTGCGATGTTCTATGCAGCGATCGACTTCTAGCATGGCGAATCGCGTGGACGAGAAACCGATCGATACGGAAGACAAGGACGAAAGGGACATCGTGCTGTCGGCGCGCGACGTCACCGTCGGCTTCGGCTCCAAGGTCGTGCTCGACAATCTGAACCTCAATATCTACCGCGGCGAGATCCTCGGCTTCGTCGGCGCGTCGGGCACCGGCAAATCGGTGCTGATGCGCACGGTGCTCCGGCTGCTGCCGCGCCGCTCCGGCACGATCAAGATCCTCGGCCAGAATTTCGACGAACTCGACGAGCCGCAGCGCAACGCGCTCGACATGCGGCTCGGCGTGCTGTTCCAGCAGGGAGCACTGTTTTCGTCGCTGACGGTCAAGGAAAACATCCAGGTGCCGATGCGCGAATATCTCGACTTGCCGACCTCGCTGATGGATGAGCTGGCGCATCTGAAGATCCGTATGGTCGGGCTTGCAGCCGATGCCGCCGACAAATATCCCTCCGAACTGTCTGGCGGCATGATCAAGCGCGCAGCCCTTGCGCGCGCGCTCTCACTCGATCCGGAACTGGTCTTCCTGGACGAGCCAACCTCCGGCCTCGACCCGATCGGCGCGGCCGAATTCGACGAACTGATCGCCAGCCTGCGCAATAGTCTGGGATTGACCGTGTATATGGTCACGCACGACCTCGACAGCCTGTTTTCGGTCTGCGACCGTATTGCCGTGCTCGGAAAGAAGCGAGTAATGGTGGAAGGCACGATCGACGACATGCTGGCCTATGACGATCCGTGGGTGCAGGCCTATTTCAAGGGCAAACGCGCGCGGTCGATCGTGCCGCAGAACGCTACTGCCGCGCGGCACGACAGCAGCGGAAAGTGACCGGATAAGATGGAAACCAAAGCCAATTACACGATTGTCGGTTTTTTCACCGTGCTGGTGATCGCGGCTGCCTTCGGCTTCGTCTACTGGATGGCCGAATATGGCCGCGGCGGCCCGATGACGGAACTGATCGTGCGTATTCCGGGCTCGGCCAACGGCCTCAGCGTCGGCTCGCCGGTGCGCTTCAACGGCATCCAGATCGGCTCGGTGCAGACTTTATCGATCGATGCCGACGATCCGCAATATTCACTGGCCTTCACCCAGGTGCGCACCGATGCGCCGATCTACCCCTCGACCAAGGCCGCCCTTGAAATCCAGGGCTTGACGGGCGCCGCCTATATCGAACTGTCAGGCGGCCGGAAGGGCGAGGAAAGCATCCTCCAGCATGCGATCGACAACGGCAAACGCGCCGTCATCGTCGCCGACCAGTCAAGCGTCACCAATCTTCTGGCAACCGCCGACAAGATCCTCGATCGTGCCAACGACGCGGTTGGTGAACTTCAGGGTTTCATCGAAGATTCGCGCGGGCCGCTGACCGAGACTTTCAAGAATGCCGAGACGTTCTCGGATGCGCTTGCCAAGAATTCCGGCAATATCGACTCCTTCCTGCAGAGCGTGGGTGAACTCTCCAATACGGTGAAGGCGGTCTCCGGTCGTGTCGATTCGACGCTGCAAGCGGTCGAAAAGCTGGTCAAGGCGGTCGATGCACAGAAGATCGACAACATCGTCTCCAATGCCGAGAGGATTACCGCCAATGTCGCCGATGCTTCGGGCGACCTCAAGGGCGCGATCCAGAAGTTCGACGAGACGGCCACCACCTTCAACGATTTCGGCAAGCAGGCGCAGGCGACACTCGACCGCGTCGATACGCTCGTTGCCCAGATCGATCCCCAGAAGGTGAAGGGTTCGGTCGACGATATCGCGCAGGCGACCAAGGATGCGCGCGTCGCCGTCGCCTCGATCCGCGATGTCGCCAACACGGTTTCCGCGCGTCAGAAAGATATCGACCAGACGATCCAGGACGTGTCGCAGCTTTCCAACAAGCTGAATTCGGCCTCGACCCGCATCGACGGCATTCTCATCAAGGTCGATGCGCTGCTCGGCACCGACAATACGCAATCGCTGTTCACTGAGGCGCGCGATACGCTGGAATCCTTCAAGAAGGTGGCGGACAACCTGAATTCGCGCATCGGGCCGATCGCCGACAATCTGCAGAAATTCTCGAGCGGCGGCTTGCGCGACGTGCAGACTCTCGTCAACGACATGCGCGGAACCGTGAGCAATCTGAACGACACGATCACCAACTTCGACCGCAATCCGCAACGCCTGATCTTCGGCGGGGAAACGGTCAAGCAATATGACGGCCGGACGCGGCGTTAAACTGGGGAAGTCAGGGGTAGCCGAATATGGTCGCATCGCATCTGTCGTCACGCCGTTCTTGGATCAGGGGAACGGTGATCGCACTGCCGCTGACGGCGCTGATCCTTTCCGGGTGCGGCACCGCGGCCAAGAACGATACCTATGACCTGTCCGCCGCCGTCGACGGGGGTGGACCCGCAGCCAAATCCCGCCAGATCTTGATCGCCAGCCCGACGGCGCTGAGAGCGCTCGACAGCGAGCAGATCGTTATCCGTGTTTCGCCGTCAGAAATCCAATATCTCTCGAAGGCGCAGTGGGGCGACAAGCTGCCGCGCATAGTGCAGTCGAAACTGGTGGAAGCCTTCGAGAACTCCGGCAAGCTCGGCGGCGTCGGCATGCCGGGGCAGGGGCTGGCGATCGACTACCAAGTCGTTACCGATATCCGCTCCTTCGAGATCGATGCTTCGAACGGCAACCAGGCGGTGGTCGAGATCTCCGCCAAGATCCTCAACGACCGCAACGGCTCGGTGCGCGCCCAGAAGGTGTTCCGCGCCATGGCGCCGGCCGGCGGCGGCAATGACGGCTTCGTCAAGGGCCTCGACCGCGCCTTCTCCACGGTCGCCAGCGAAATCGTCAGCTGGACGCTGAAGACCATCTAAGCTTGCGGGCTAAGCTTTCGGGCTACTTCGTCGGTTGCGAATCCGTCATCGTCGTTCCCGGCTGGCTGCCGGGTGTCGTGGAAGCTGTGGCGGTCGATGACGACGACAGAGCGCTGTCCAGCAGGCTTGCCATCTTGTCGTCGCGTATGCTCGCGGTCTTTTCGCCCATGACGACGCCGACCACGCGGCGGCCATCCTTCAACGCCGAGGTCACGACATTGTAGCCCGATGCGTCGGTGTAGCCGGTCTTGATGCCGTCGACGCCGTCATAGCGATACATGAGGTTGTTGTGGCCGCGCAGCTTCATGCCGCGGAACTGGAAGCCGCGCATCGAGAAGAGCTTGAACTCCTCGGGAAAGTCCCGCATCAGCGAAACGCCGAGTGTCGCCATATCACGCGCCGTGGTGACTTGCTCAGGATCGGGAAGGCCCGACGGATTCTTGAAGACCGTGTCCTTCATGCCGAGCTGGCGTGCCTTGTCGGTCATCGCCTTGGCGAAAGCCTGTTCGGAGCCGCCAAGCTGCTCGGCGATCGCCACAGCAGCGTCGTTGGCGGACAGCACCACAATTCCTTCGACCGCTTCGCGCAGCGTCACCTTACGGCCGGCCCCGACAGCGAGCTTGAAGGGCTCCTTGCTCTCGGCATTTTCCGACATTGTGAGCTTCTGGTCCCAGTTGAGGCGTCCATCATGCAGGGCCTCGAAGGCGAGATAGAGCGTCATCATTTTGGTCAGTGACGCCGGATAGTTCAGATCGTCCTGATTCGAACCTTCGAGGACCTGGCCGGACTGCGCATCGACGACGAAACTTGCCTGGCCGGCCTCAGCCAGCGTGACGGCGCCCATCAGGAAAGCAGAGGAGAGCGCGGTGGCAAGGAGCCTGGATGTCGTCTTGGTCATCAATGTTGCTGTCTCTATCGGTTGGTTATGAGCTTGAACGCAAGGGGATTAAAAAGGTTTGTGACGGAATGAAGGAACGGGGGCAACAAAAAAGGGTCATCCACAGATGATCCCTTTTGTCTCGCCATGTCCTTCGACCGACGTCCGGCTCGCTGCGGCCGTTTGACAATGTCCGGCTGGGCACGTAGAGAATTTCGCCATGAGCACGAAGCGCGCGCCCATCTCCCGTCATATCAGCACCTGCCCGCAGGTTGCGATCTTGCGCGCTTTTGACGAACGAGGTCTCCGCGTCCTGCTGTGACGTACGGGCGCTATCGGCGTCCGGCGCGCTGCTGGACGTAAAGCCCCTCACCACGTCAATCAAGGCTGCCAGGGAGACAGGCACCGTGCTCAATATTTATCATGTCAATTCGCTCGTCCATTGGGAGGAGCGCGAGATCCATCTGCGCGATCATATGATCGGCTTCTTCTCACAAGAAGTCCGCAGTTTTCTCAGATCCGTCAATCCGGCCTGGGATGTCAGGAGGGTCGAGGCGCCGGCGCTAATGCCGCGGTCACTTGTTTCAAGCGCCTATTCGAAAGCCGATATCTGGGTCCAGGAGCAGCTCTCCACCAGCGATACCGCGCTGGTGCTGAGACCGGAGACCACGCCGTCGACCTACATCTATATGCAGCATATTCTCGGCAATCACTCCAAGACACGGCTGCCGCTCTGCGTCTGGCAAGCCGGCAGATCCTATCGTCGCGAGCAGGAACAGCCGACCAAACACATGCGGCTGAAGGAATTCTGGCAGCTTGAATTCCAATGCGCCTTTACGGCCGATAGCGGTAACGACTATCACGCCGCATGCCTAGAGCCGGTCCGTCGGATGGTCGCATCGCTGATCCATCTGCCGACGCGGATCGTACCTTCCGACCGGCTGCCGGGCTATTCCGAGGTGACGATGGATATCGAGGTCGACAATGGCGACAAGTGGATGGAGGTCTGCTCGATCTCGCGACGCACGGATTTTCCGCAGCCTTACCGGTCGCAGCCGAAGAAGGGAGCTGCCTTCGACCACGACGTGCTCGTGCTTGAGATCGCGATCGGTCTCGATCGGTGCATTTATAACTGGAGCATAGCCGCCGATCGGTGAGATATCGGAATCCGGTGCTGCCAGGCGGTCCCGGTTCTCATGTGGTCTGAGAATTTATGAAAACTCGATCTCGGCGGCGGGGCGGATTTCTACCGTTGCCTTGCCGGCATCGAAACCATCGAGCGTTTCATTGTGATGGGCAATGATCTCGGAGAAGGTGAAGGTCGCTGTGTCGCCGGTCATGTGACCATCGGCAATCAACGTCACATCATATCCGAGCGACACGGCTCGCCTGACTGTCGTGTCGACACAGAATTGCGACATGCATCCACCGACGACGAGGTGAGTGATTGATCGCTCGTGCAGGCATTCGGCAAGATCGGTCTCGAAGAAGGAGTCGGCGCTTTTCTTGCGCACAACGACCTCGGCCTGCCTTGGCGCGATCTCGTCGCGCAGGGCCCAACCCGGCGTGCCGACCGCCAACCGATGGCCAACGTCGCCGTCATGCTGAACGAGCACGACCTGCGCGCCCGCCTGCCGAGCTTTTTCTTGCAACACTGCCAAGCGCGCAACGGTCTCGTCGAGTGCGGTATCGACGTAAGGCTGCCGCTCAGGCGAGGCTTTGCCGGCGAGGATCGCGTTCTGCACGTCGATGATCAGAAGGGCCTTGGTCATTTCGGGGAGGTTTCCGTAACTGGACGGTGGATGGTTTCGTTCGGAATGCTTTGCTTTTGTATATCTGCAGAGAGGCCTGGTCACGCTCGCAATATAGAACGAAAGCCGCCTGACACGTGTTCAAGCGGCTTTCCAAACCGCAGGTCCCAGTCAGGCTCAGCCGAGCCTGCCTGCGGCATGAGCGAGCATGGTGTAGACCTTGCCCGTATCCGAGGTGAGGTAGGACTGCGTCACCGTCCGGTTCGGGTCGGTGCGGGCGACGTCGGCGAGCAGCTTTTCGAAATCACCGATATAGCGGTCGACGGCGGTGCGGAATTCCGGTTCGCGGTCGTATTTGCGCTTGATCTCGTCGAAAGTCTGCTGGCCCTTCAGCGTATAGAGGCGACGAGTGAAGACGTCGCGCTCGCCGCGCTGATAACGGCGCCAGAGATCGACCGAGGCGTCGTGGTCGATGGCGCGAGCGATATCGACCGAGAGCGAGTTCAGCGATTCGACGACGTGCCGCGGATTGCGGCTATCGCTGTTGCTGCGCGTCGCAGGGGCGGCGGTTTCCGCTTGGCGGGCCGGGGCGCGGGCAGGCGCTTCGTCGGCGGCCTCGTCACGCGATGCGCCGCGCAGGAGATCGCTGATCCAGCCGCCGCCTTCGGCGCGCGCCGGTTCCTGGCGGGCTGGCTCCTGGCGAGCGGGGGCAGGCTGCGGCGCGGCGCGCGGAGGGGCGGCAGCCGGCGCAGACGGTGCAATCGTTCCGCGCAGGCCCGTCGCTTCAAGCGGCGGCGGCGCTGCCGGCTGCGGCGGCTGGGCTGCGACCGGCTGGGTGGGACGCGGGGCCGGCTGCGCCTGAGCAAGCGTGCGGGTGACAGGTTCGGAGATCTCAAGCTGCTGGCTGGAGCGGCCGACGAGCTGGGAGATATCCTGCAACGCCTTGATCTGCTCGGCGACCGCCCGGCGCATGGCCGAGGCGCTTTCCTTGGCTTCCTCGGGAAGATCGAAGGCGCCGCGCTTCAGTTCGGCACGGGTCGCGTCGAGTTCACTGCGGATGTCGGCGGCAGAGCGGCGGATATCTTCGGTGGCGCCGGAGAAGCGGCCGACTGCATCGTCGATCGCCTCGCGCAGCGCTTCCCGCATGTGCTGGGCGGCACCGTCGGAGGCGCGGCCGGCTTCGCCGAGCATGCGCTCGACGTCCGACAGCGAGGCGGTGAGACCGCCGCGAATGCGATTGGAGAGATCGCCGGAACGGCGTTCGACATTGGCGAAAGTGCCGTCGATCGTCGTATTGGCCTCGTCGCCGGCGCGGGTGATCGCCTCGCGCATCGTTTCTGCCGCTTCCTGGGCGCGCTTCTCGGTTTCGGTGAGAATGCGGCCAATGTCAGCAAAGGAGGATTGCACGCCTTGGCGCAAATTGCCGGTGACCTGGCTGGAGCGCTGTTCTGCCCGCTCGAACACGGTCTCGATCATGCCGCCGAGGCCTTGCATGGTCTTTTCGATCTCGGCGGAGCGCTGGACGAGGCCGACAGAGAGTGTCTGCAGCGCGCTCTCGCGTTCCTCGAGCGTCGAGGCGAGGTTGGACTGGGCGGCGCCGAGAAGCTGCGAGGCCTGGGTCAGGACCTTGGAGTGTTCGTCGAAGCGGCCGATGATGCCGCCGACCTGCGCCAGCGTCTGGCCCGAGATGTCGGAGAGGCGGTCGATCTTGCCTTCGAGAAGCCTGGTGGAGGCGGAGACCATCTCGGCGGCCTTGGTGGCGGAGTCGGCAAACCGCGTAGTGGTATCGCCGAGACGACCGTCGACGCTGGTCAGCTGCTCGGCGGCGCGGTTCATCATCATCGCCATCGCCGCGCTGCTTTCCGACATGCGCTGGACGAGGCCGTTGACGTTGCCGACCAGGCTGTTTTCGATGGCGCTGACGGCATTGGCGACATTCTCGGTGCGGGCGGCAACTGCGCTGGCGAGCGCTTCGTTTTCGGCGCGCAGACGGTCGGCGCTGAGGTTGGCTGCGGCGGTGATGCGGGCGGCGGCCTGCTCGCCGGCATCAGTGTAGCGGTCGATGATCGGGCGGGCCGTCTCGTCGAGGATGCGCGTCAATTCGACCGAACGGCCTGATAACATCGAGTTGAGGTCGCGGGTGCGCTCCTCGAGCGTCGAGCGGATCGAGTTGCCGCGCGCTTCGAGCGCCCGGTCGATCTCGGAGAACGTCGTATCGATCTCGCGGGCTCGCTCCTCGAGATTGGTGCGAATGGCGCTGCTGCGCGCTTCGAGCGCCCGGTCGACATCCGCCATGGTTGCGGAAATCTCACTGCCGGCGCCCGTGAGCGTCGAGCGGATGGCGTTGCCGCGTGACTCCAGAGACTGGCTGGCATCCGACAGCACCTTGGAGATGGCATTGACTTGCGTGCCGACGATGGTCTCAGCCTCGGCGACTTTGTTGACGATGGCGTTGCCGGCTTCCGAGAAGGTTTGGGCAACGGCAGCGGCCTGGCTTGCCAGCCGGTTCTGAGCTTCGGCGACGCGGGTGACGATCTGCGACGAGCGCTCATCCATGGTGCGGGTGAATTCGTCGCTTTTCACATTGAGATCCTCGGCGAATTGCTGGCCTGTCTTGCCAAGCAGTTCGGTGGTTCTCGTCGCTTCGCCTTCCATTCCCTGGGCCGCGTCGGCAACCGCACTGCGCAGCGTCGAGGCGAGACCAGCGGCCTTGCCTTCGATGGTCCGGTTGACGGCATCGAGGCCGACGGTCAACGCACGGTCCATGGTGGAGAGGCGTTCCTCGATGCGTTCATTGCCGCGGTCGAGCGTTTCGGCGAGGCTCGCGGTTCGGCCATCGATAGCGCCGGTCAGGCTGGTGGTGCGGCTGTCCAGCGTCTCGGCCAGATTGGCGGTGCGGCTGTCGATCGCCTGAGTGAGGTTTGCGGCGCTGCCTTCGAGCGTCGCCGAGATGCGCTGTGTGGCGTCGTCGCTGAGCGCGCCGAGACGAGAGACGCCGTCGGCAAGCACGCCGGACAGCTGGCCGCTGGCCGCTTCGACCTTTTCGGCAACACCGCCGACGCCGTCGCGGATGCGGGTCTCGATCGCCGCAAGACCGGCTTCCACACGCGATCCGGTTTCATCAAAACGGCCCGTCAGGTTTTCGACCGACCGATCGAGACGGGTGGACAAATCCTGGGTGGAGCTCGAAATCGCACTTGCCGCCTCCTGGAAGCGGCCGGCGATCTGGCCGGCGCCGGCATGCATGCGATCTTCCAATCTCTGGGCGCCGGCATCGATCGCCTGGCGGATTGCGGCTTCACGGTGCTCCAGCGACAATTCGAGCATGCCGACGCTCGTCGCCACCGAGGTGCCGATGCTGGTCGCCTGTTCGGCCAGCGTATCGCTGATCAGCGCATGGGCCTGGTTCAGCGATAGGTCTATGGCGTTGGCGCGGTCTTCGAGCGTCGTGCGGATGCGCTCATGGGCCGAGGCAAGCCCGCCCTCGATGCGCGCCGCGGCTTCGTCGGCGAGGCCGCCGAGCCGTGTATGTGCATCGGTCAGACGGCCTTCAATGCGGCCGGTCAAGCCGCCGACGAGATCCTCGAAGCGGGTGCCGCCGGCATCGAGAACACCCGAGAGGGCGGCGCTATGCTCGGAAAGCGCATTTTCGAGCCGCTGCTGATTGTCGGTATAGGCGGTGCGGATCGCATCGGTCTTGTCGGAGAAGGCACCGGCGACTCGTGCCTCGGCACCGGAGACGGCCTCCATGATGGCGTTGCTGCGGGCTTCGAGCACGCTGTCGAAGCGGCTCTGGTTATCGTCGAGCGAAATGGCGAGCGCCATGGTCTTTTCGTCGAGCGTATCGGTGAGCCGGTCGTGGGTTGCCGTCACGGCGCCGATGATCGCGGCGGTGCGGTGCCCCAAGGCTTCCTCGAGGCGGGCCTGGCCTTCGCTCAGCGAAGTGGCGAGGGCGGCGGCCTTCTGGTCGAGTACACCGTTCAGGCCAACATGCGTGCCGGAAACCGCATTGGTGATCGCATCGGCGCCTGTTGTCAGCGTCTCCTCGAGACGGCTCTGGCTCTCGTTCAGCGAGATGGCAAGCGCCATCGCCCGATCGTCAAGTGTCTCGGACAGGCGGTCGTGGGTGGCAGAGACCGCATTCAGGAAGGATTCCGAGCGGCTCTCCAGCGTATCCTGCAGGCGGCTCTGGCCCTCGTTCAGGGAGGCGGCGATCGCCGTCGCCTTTTCGTCGAGCGTTTCCGAGAGACGGTCGTGCGTGCCAGACACGGCCTTGAGGAAGGCCTCGGAGCGTGCTTCCAGCGTGTCTTCGATCCGCGACTGGCTCTCGTTGAGCGAGATGGCGAGCGTCATCGCCTTCTCGTCCAGCGTCTCGGACAGACGGTCATGCGTGCCGGAGACCGCATTCACCAAGGCTGCCGATCGGGTTTCCAGCGTGTCTTCGATCCGCGTCTGGGTTTCGTTGAGCGAGATGGCGAGTGCCATCGCCTTTTCGTCCAGCGTCTCGGAGAGGCGATCATGGGTGCCGGAGACGGCGTTCAGCAGGGCCGCGGAGCGGGTTTCGAGCGTATTCTCGATACGGGCATGGCCTTCGCTCAGCGAGGTGGCAAAAGCTGCCGCCTTGCCGTCCAGCGTCTCGGAGAGACGGTCATGGGTGCCTGAGACGGCGTTCAGCAGAGAGGCTGAACGGGTTTCAAGCGTCTCCTCGATACGGGCCTGGCTCTCGTTCAAGGACATGGCCAGCGCCATCGCCTTCTCGTCGAGCGTCTCGGCAAGACGGTCGCGCGTGCCGGATACGGTGTTCAACAGTGCCTCGGCGCGTGTTCCAAGCGCATCCTCGATGCGGGCATGGCGCTCGTCGAGCGAGGTCGTCAGGGCCGCCGCCTTGCTGTCCAGCGTTTCCGACAAACGATCATGCGTGCCAGACACGGCGTTGAGTAAGGCCTCGGAGCGCGTCTCAAGTGTATCCTCGATGCGGGCATGGCTCTCGTTCAGAGAGATGGCAAGCGCCATCGACTTTTCATCGAGCGTCTCGGCAAGACGGTCATGGGTGCCGGAGACGGCATTGATGATGGCGTCGGAGCGGGTTGCCAGCGTTTCCTCGAAGCGGCTGTGATGGGTGGTCAGCGCCTCGACCAGTGCGCCGCCGCGCTCTGCCATGACGCTGTCGATGCGGCCGTGGGCCGTGCCGAGCGCCTCGCTGATTTCGGCCGCACGCGCAGCAAGCACGCCGCTGAGCTCCTCGGCGCGACCGCCGAAGGCAGCGGTCACCTGTTCTGTGCCAGCGGCAACGGCAGTCGTCAGATCAGTGGTGGTGGTGCGCAGCGTGTCGCGGAATTCGGCCGAGCGCGTCTGAAGGTTGTTCTGCAGTTCGGAGGTGCCTGATGCAAGGGTCAGCGCGATTTCAGAAGTCGCGCTCTGCAGCGCAGAGGTCAGTTCACCGGTGCGGCTGGTGAGTGCCGTGGTGATTTCATCTGCGCGGCTGCCGAGCGTGCTTTCCAGCACTTCGTGGCCGGTGGCGAGCGCGGTGGCGAGCGCCAGCGACTGGTCTGATAGCGACGAACCAAGCCGGTCGATGCCGGAATTCAGGATGCCGTCGATCGAATCCGAGCCGCCGGTCAGCGTCTCGTTGATACGAGCGAGGCTTTCCATCAGCTTGGTGTCGAGCGAGCCGGTTCGCTTGTCGAAGGCGCTGGTGAACTCGGCGACGCGTTCGTCGAAGGCGGTCGACAGTTGGGCGACGGTCGTCTGCAGCCGCTCCTCGAAGAAGCCGGAGCGCACGTCGAGATCCATGACGGCGTCGTCGGCGGTGGTCTGCAGGCTCTGGCGGAAGCTTGCGCCTTTTTCGTCGAGCGCGCTGTTCAGCTTCGACAGCACGTCGTCAAGCGTGCCGCCGATGGTACGTTCGCCTGACGTCAGGCTCTCGTTGATCTCGCGGGTGCGGGCGATCAGGATCTCGTTGAGCTGGTGCGTGCGCTCGCTCAGCGCCGCATTCAGCTTCTCGGTGCTGCTGTCCATGGTCGAGGCGCGCGTTTCGAACTGGCTGAGCAGTCTTTCGCCATGGTCGTTGAGATTGACGGAGAGCGCTTCGAGGCGGTTGTCGAATTCTGTGGCGAGCGCAAAACCCGATGCGTTCAGGGTCTGCAGCAGGGTATCTGTCTTGGCAGAGAGCAGGCTGCCCATCGACTGCAGGGCGCTGTCCGATTTTTCCAGGATCGTCGCGGCGCGCGTATCGATCAGCGAGGCGAAGGCTTCGCCGGATGTGGCAAGCCGCACCGCGATCTCTTCGGTCGCCAGCGACAGCTCTTCCTTCAGCTGGTCGTGCACACTGCCGATCGAGGTGCGGATACGATCGGCATGGTTGACGATCGCCTCACGCTCGGAGCCGAGTTCGTGGACGAGGCCGCGCACGCGCAACTCGTTGTCGGCATAGGAACGTTCAAGCGCATTGACTTCGGAATGGACGAGCGTTTCCAGCTCGGAGGCACGCGCGATGGTGCGCTCGATGCCCTCGTTCATGGCCGAGACCTCACGGCGCACGGCCTGGCCGACGGTCATGATGCGCTCGGAGGCGATGGTTTCCGGCTCTGCCAGGCGCAATGCCACCTCTGCCATGGAACGGGCGGCGTTGCGCATGTCCTGGGCGCGGGAGATCATGATGGCGAAGGCGTAGAACATCATCACGGGAACGATGATGCCGACGAGGCCGGCGATGACGCCGGGCAGGGCGACGAGGTCGGCGAGCGAACGGATCTGCCAGATCTGCGGAGCATAAAGCAGCGACATCAGGCCGAGGCCGGCCATGACCCAAAGCACGGAAAACAAGGTGGCGGTGCGCACCGCCGAGCGGCTGGAGGCGCCGTCAAAGGATTTCAGGATCGAGGCGGGCGTATTGCGGCTGGCATCGTTGGCGGGCGTGAAGGCCGGACCCCTGGAAGTCTGCTCGCCGGCGGCACCGCGGCGGCTGCGGCGCTGCGCTTCGTCCTGAGCCTGCTGATTACGCGCATTCGATGGATCAGACACATTAGCCTCCGGGGCCTGGGGCGCGTCGCCGCGGCGAGACGGTACGTTATCCTTGCTAAAGTCGATCTGGAGCGCCTCGTCCAATGCCTTGAACGCCTTGTCCTCAATTGACTCGTTGTATTTGTTGTTCGCCATTCGGGTATGCCTCGTTACTGTCAGCCGGCCCAACCGCGCATCCCTGGCTTCCGCCTCACCCGGGAACAACTTTGCCGTTCCAGCCTTCCATCCCAACGAAGGACGGATAAGCATGTCATTTCAGAGTAGATAGCCGCTTTTTCAAACGGAAGGTATCAAAACACTACCATTATCCACTCGCTCGGCAAAGGCGCGTACCATAAACCCGCTCCACCAGTATCGTAGTGACACATCTGAGGTCCTCACACAATTAATGAAGGCTTGAGATTCACGGCTCGTTAACCCGTTGTTAACATCTTTGAATCCGAGGCATCGCTTAAAAACCAATAATTTAGGGATATTTAACGGACGTTAACCATATGGCGAGATTTCCGCCCTGAATGTGCCCGAATTTAACGTGATGGCCACTCTCCGGACGCAGAACTGTTGCAACTGCGGACGATAGAGACGGGAGAATTGGCAATGGCAGCCCAGATGGCAGCATTGAACATCGTATTCGAGGCGCCGGATAATGCAAAGGGACCGTGTCCTTCGAAGGTCCGGCCGATCGATCTGGTCCATCTCGCTAAGCAGACGATGGGCGACAAGACGTTGGAAATCGAAGTCCTTCAGATGTTTGCGCGCCAGGCCCGTGCCTGCCTCCAGGATATTGCAAGCGGCGAAACCATCCGTATTGGCGCAGCCGCGCACCGGCTGAAAGGTGCGGCAAGCTCCGTCGGCGCGTTCCGCGTGTCGCAGACGGCGGAAGCCGTCGAGGAAACCGGCGGTGATGCCGGCGCGACGGCAGCGCTCGGCGCTGCCGTTATCGACGCCGAGAATTTCATCCTGAAGCTCTGCCGCGGCTGATCTCTAGGTCTTCACCGACGCATGTCGCTGTGCCAAAACCGCCGCATATTTTTGGGCGATATGCATGAGGTACCGTTCGAACGAGGCCCGTTGTTCCATTGCGGAACCACGGGTCTTTTTGCGACGTCCCTGATGACGCTTTGAAGACGGCGGGCGAAGGCCCGATCTGCGAGGCTGTCGCGGATTTCCCAATGTTGACTGACGCGTCGAATTGTCGGAAGAAAATCCGCCCATCCACCTGAAGACCGGAAATAGTTCTGATGCCCAAACTTACCATCGTCGCCTTCGACGGCACGCGCTTCGACCTCGACGTCGACCAAGGCTCCACCGTGATGGAGAATGCCGTGCGCAATTCGGTGCCCGGCATCGAGGCCGAATGCGGCGGCGCCTGCGCCTGCGCGACCTGTCATGTCTATGTCGACGAGGAGTGGACGGAGAAGGTCGGCCAGCCGGAAGCGATGGAAGAGGACATGCTCGACTTCGCCTTCGATGTACGCCCGACCTCGCGGCTGTCCTGCCAGATCCGGATGAAGGCCGTCTATGACGGGCTCGTGGTGCACGTGCCGGAACGCCAGGCCTGAAGCGCAGCGCTTCAAACGTCGCCGAAAAATTCGATATCAAAAAAGACGCCTCGCGCGCTAGAGCGAGCGAGGCGAGGCGGGCGCATTACCTACGGATGAGGGAGGAACATCCGCGGCTTCGGAACGCGCCAGGAGAACCCAGCGATGAAAGTGCAGATGCCGTACCTGAACTTTCGAATGTGTTCATATTAATGCGTTCCGGTTGAGTCTGCCAGGATGAAAAATGACCATTCAATCGCTGGGGAGGGTGCAAGTTTCGCACAAGTTTCGTTGTGCAGCTAAGGTTTTCCGCTCGCAACAAGACTGAAAAAGCCTTATTTTGCGCTGGCTCGACCATTGATTCGATTGTTCAGCAACCTCAACATGCGCTTCTGAAAATTGACCGCCTCGACCCGGTCGAATCGCGCCTGCTGCCGGTCGTGCTCCTCTATACCGCGAGCTGATTCGCCGGAGACGAGTTCCTGCATGGCTTCGCAGCTGCGCTGCTGCGGCAGCGCCCGGATGGCGCGCTCCATGGCGCGGGCCTGATCACGGGCGATCTCGGCATGGCGCTCCTCGTGGCGCTTGATATCGCTCGACAGAGCGTCCCAGATCATCGACAGCTCCTTGCTGGCGCCCTTGCGGCTGCTCCAGCGCGGCAGGATGATCTGGGTGTGAACCGTGACCTTGACGCTGCCGACGCGGCAGCGCCCGTTATCCTGAATGTAGGTTGCCTCGCCGCCGAAGCGGATCTTCGTGGCGCCGGGATGACGCGCCGAAGAGCCGCTCGCTGTCGGCCCGCGCCGGCTGAGTTCGCGGTCGAGCTCATCCGCGGTTTTGCCGCGAATGTCGAAATAAGAATAGCTTTTCGATGCGATCACTTCGGCTGCCACGGGGCTGCAGAGGGAAAGAGCAATGGAAAAGGCGATAGGAAGGACCATATAACGCACTGCAAGCGGCATTCTGAACGCAACCCGTGTTGAAATCGACGGGAGCTTGGGGCATAGCCACCACAAGCGCAATATCGGATGGCGCTTTTTTCGTCTCCAATGGGATAAGTCTGGTGACAGGGCTCGAAGGCAGATTGTGGCGTGTCGGCCATGGCCGAGAGATCGAACTCGGCCGTCGTTCGATGATCATGGCGATCATCAACGTGACGCCGGACTCCTTCTCCGACGGCGGACGCTTTGAAACCGTCGATGCAGCAGTCGAACAGGCGTTGCGGGCGGTGAGCGAGGGTGCCGGGATTGTCGATATCGGCGGTGAATCGACCCGGCCGAACGCAGCAACCGTCAGCCCTTCCGAGGAGCAGGCGCGCGTGCTGCCCGTCATAGAGGCGCTGCGCGGCCGTACCAAGGCGCTGATTTCCATCGACACCTATCGCGCCGAGACGGCGCGGCTGGCAATCAGTGCCGGCGCCCACATCGTCAACGACGTCTTCGGGCTGCAGAAGGAGCCCGATATCGCCGATATAGCCGCGGTGACCGGAGCCGGACTCTGTATCATGCACACCGGTCGCGACAGGGTAAAACTTGTCGATGTGATCGCCGACCAAGTGCATTTCCTCGAGCGGTCGCTTGCGATCGCCGCTTCGTCAGGCGTCAACAGCGATCGCATCGTGCTCGATCCGGGCTTCGGCTTCGCCAAGGAGACTGCGGAAGAAAACCTGGAACTGATGGCGCGGTTTTCCGAACTTTCCCGCTTCGGTCTGCCGCTGCTCGCCGGTACGTCGCGCAAACGTTTCCTCGGCGCGGTGACGGGGCGTGAGGCACAGGACAGGGATGCAGCGACGGCTGCGACCAGCGCACTGCTCAGACTTCAAGGGGCTGCGGTTTTCCGCGTGCACAATGTCGCAATCAACAGGGATGCGCTTGATATCGCCGATGCTATGCTCAATGCGCGCCAGGAATTCGAGAGGAAGCGGCCGACATGACCACCTACACGATTACGCTGCAGAACTGCGCCTTCTTCGCGCGCCACGGCGTGCATGACGAGGAGGAATTCCTTGGTCAGCGCTTCTTCGTCGATGCCGAGCTCGATGTCGTCGCCGGCGAGGCGCTGGAAAGCGATTCGATCAACGATACCGTCAATTACGGTGTCGCCTTCACCGTGATCGAGCAGATCGTCACGGGCAAACGGCGCTACCTGATCGAAGCACTGGCGCTCGACATCGCCAAGGGGCTCTGCGAGACATTCCCGCAGGTGCGGCGGGCGAAGATCACGGTGCGCAAGCCGAACGCGCCGGTCCCTGGCGTGCTCGATTTCGTGCAGGTGAGCGTTGAGCATTTTGCCTGAGGCCGCACTGCAATCCGCCACACTCGGTCTCGGCGGCAATATCGGCGATCCCGTAAAGGCGATGGCGGCGGCGCTGCAGAGGCTGGACGGACGGGACGACTGTCGGGTTACGGCGGTCTCGCGGCTCTATCGCACGCCGCCCTGGGGCAAGACGGACCAATCCTTCTTCTTCAACGCCTGCGCCGCCGTCGAGACCAGGCTGGCGCCTGAGGCTTTGCTCGATGTCTGCCTGTCGATCGAACGCGAAATGAAACGCGAGCGCATCGAGCGCTGGGGGCCGCGCACGCTCGATATCGACGTGCTGACCTATGGCGATGTGGTCCAGGACGCGCCGCGGCTGGAACTGCCGCATCCGCGCATGACCGATCGCGGTTTCGTGCTGATGCCGCTTGCCGATATAGCGCCGGGTCTGCTCGTGAGGGGCAGGGCGGTGAGTGAGTGGTTGTCGGATGCGGAGGTGACCGGAATCGAGGTCGCAGACGATAGTCGCGACTGGTGGCTGAGCGCCTGAAGCAAGGGGACCTGAAACGCAAAACGGCGGAAACCCGCCGCTTCAGGAAAATCCGCTGTGGGATTTGCCTACTCGATGGAACCGACGGCCATCTCGTCGACCTGGCGGGTCAGCGTCAGGCCGATGACCGGCACCATCTGACTTTCGACCTTGACCGAAACGGTGACGTTCATCGTCTTGTCGTCGCGCACGCGGGCGATCATTGCGCCATTCAGCTTGGCGCGGTTGATGCCGACGACGACGGTATCCTCGGAGACGGCGCCGGAGACGACGTCAAGGCCCTTGCCGGCGGCGCCGTCGAGGAACTTGCCCTTGTAGGTCGAGCCCGACTGCGAGATGACGGCGGTCATCGGCTGCTTGAAGACGCCGACGCGGCAGGTGCCGTCGAGTTTGATGCCGGCGCTGCTGTCGCCTGTGGGCTCACCGATCAGGTTGCAGGTGAATTTCGTGCCCTTATATTTGCCGGCGACGATTTCGCCGGGGCCCTTCCATGAGCCGGCGACGGAATCGAAGAAGGCCTTGTCACGGGTTGCAGCAGTGGCTGCCGGAGCGACATCTGCGACGGGAGACAATGCCGCGGCGGCCAAGCCGCATACGATGAGAAACTTGCGCGAATACATGGATTTTCCTTGGCAAACACCACTCACGAACTGGCTGCAAGTTTTGCCGAAGAATGGTTAATCCTTCCTTTCAATTGTGCCGAAATACGAGGCAGCGTACGGCTTTCGTGCGGCATCGATTTTAAACTCCCGTCACTACATTATTGAATCTGTTGAAACTTCTCTGGCATTACGCAAGGGGAGTCGAAAGCTGCGGAATCGCTGTTTCGTTCAAGGATTGTTGCCGCGCGGCGACATGGACGGGGTGAGATCGCCGATGAAATCACCGATTCCCGGCCGCTTCAGGGCGCGGAAGGCGAGCGGACGACAGAGATCCATCGCAGCGATTCCGATGCGGGCGGTCATCAGGCCGTTGATGACGCCTTCGCCCAGCCGCGCTGAGAGCTTGGAGGCCAGTCCATGGCCGAGCACCTGCTGCACCAGGTTATCGCCGACGGCGATCGAGCCGGTGACGGCCAGATGCGCCAGCACGTCGCGCAGCAGGCGGAACATGCCGAGCGTGCCGGGACGGCCGCCGTAAAGCTCGGCCATGGCGCGAATGAGGCGCACGGCCTCATAGAGCACGTAGAGCAGGTCGACCACGGCGCGCGGGCTGACGGCGGTGACGATCGAGACGCGCTTGGAGGCATTGACGATCAGGGCGCGGGCTTTGCGGTCGAGCGGAGCGAGCAGTTCGCGCTCGGCCAGCGCGATCAGATGCGGGGGATCGATGACCTCGCCCTCGGTCGCCTTCAGCGTCGCACGGCCCTTCGATGTCTCGGGATCTGCCGAGAGCAGCGCAGTCAGCTGGGCGACGACGGCGCGCGCCTTGGCCGGCCGCGTCTCGATGATCGCCGCCTCGGCTTCGGCCTTGATCTTCTGGACGGCGGTAAGGCGCATCATGCCGATGGTTTCGCGGATGGCGAGGGCGAGTACGGCGAGAATGCCGACCGCCAGCACGGCAAGGGCCGCATAACCCAGCCAGTCGGCGCGGGTGAAGAGATCGCGGATCAGGCTATCGGTCCAGAGGCCGATGGCGAGCGACAGCAGGATGCCGAAGGCGCCGGCGGCGATCTTGCCGAAGGAGGTCCGCCGCTTGCGCGGCGCTGCAACGGGGACCGCGCTCAGATCCTTGTCGGGATTGAGGAAGGGATCGTCCTCATCAGGCGTCACGACGATATGCTCCGAGAAGCTTTCCGGCTTGCGCCGCTCACCTCCTTGCCGGCCGTTGTCACGCCGCTCGGTGGCTTCGTCCTCATAGCTGAAGGCGGCGGGCGCGCGGCGCGGCGGATCGGACGGGGGCTTGCTCATGCGAGACGGTCTCCGAACAGAAACTGCATGGCACGGTCGAGGCGAATATGCGGCACCGACAGCTTGATGCCGCCGCCGGTTTCCTCAAGATGCGGCGGGCGGAACCTGACGACATTGACATCGGGCAGCTGCACACCGGTTACACGCGAGGCGATGAGGTCGAACAGGCTTTCCGGATCCTCCGGCAGGTCGCCGGGAAAGATCGCGGTCTTTCTCTGGCCGTCAAAGCGCTCGCCGGCAATGGCTTCGCCCTCCATCGGCGTGCCGACGATGACCGGCAGTTCATGGCCGTCACGCTTGACGGTCGCCTCGCGGGTGGCCCGCACGGAGGCAAGCGCCATGACGTCGATGCCGGCGCCGGCGATGCCGATGCGGTCGATGGCGCGGTCCACCAGGCGGCGGGTCAGCGCGTCGAGCCGGTCGTGGCTTTCATGGTGGAGATGATCGGCCTTGGTGGCGGCAACCAGTACGCGGTCGATGCGCCGCCCGAGCAGGGAGGAGAGCAGCGAATTGGTGCCGGGGCGGAAGCAGGCAAGCACATCGGTCAGCGCGCGCTCCAAATCCTGCACGGCTTCGGGGCCGCGGTTCATCGCCTGCAGCGCATCGACCAGGACGATCTGGCGGTCGAGGCGGGCGAAATGCTCGCGGAAGAAGGGTTTGACGACGACGGATTTATAGGCCTCGTAGCGCCGCTCCATCATCGTCCAGAGCGAACCGCGGCCGGCACGTCCGTCCGGCGGCAGAGCCAGCGGCGCAAAGGTCAATGCCGGCGAGCCGTCGAGATCGCCGGGCAGGAGCAGGCGGCCAGGCGGCAGGGTGGAAAGCGAGCGTTCGTCGGCCTTGCAGGCTTTGAGATAATCGGCAAAAGCGGCGGCGAGGTCGCGGGCGATCATCTCGTCGGCGCCGGCATGGATGTCAGTGGCGCGCGTCAGCGCCAGCCATGGGCGCGACAGCTCGGAGCGGACGCCGGTTTCGGCAAGTGCCAACGTTTCCTCGCTGAAGGTGCGGTAATTCTTGCCGAGCAGCGGCAGGTCGAGCAACCATTCGCCGGGATAATCGACGATATCGATCGACAGGCGGCCGGGCGAAAACAACCGGTTCCAGCCGCTGGCGCTCTGATAATCCAGCGTGATGCGCAGCTCGGAGATGGCGCGGGTCGAATCCGGCCAGATACGGTCCTTCACCAGCGCGCGGATATGGTCCTCGTACTGGAAGCGCGGCACGGCATCATCCGGCTGCGGTTCCAGCCGCACCGCCGAGACGCGGCCGGATTGGACCGGCTCGAACAGCGGCAGTCGGCCGCCATGCAGCAGATTGTGAACCAATGAGGAGATGAAGACCGTCTTGCCGGAGCGGGAGAGCCCGGTAACGCCGAGGCGCACGGTCGGATTGACGAGGCCGCTCGCCCGGTCGGCGAGATTATCGAAGGCGATGCGGGCGTCATCGGCAAAGGATGTCAGTCGTGGCGGCAAGGCGCGATTCCGGTTGGTGACTGACGGCAATATAGGAAGGGCGCGCCGCCCGCGAAAGAAGCGGCGCGAAAGTCTTCAGACGACCACGAAATCGGTGAGGCGCCAGACTGCGGCGGAAGCGTCGTAATCGACGACGGCAAGGCCTGCCGTCGGGAAGCCGCCGGGAAGCGCGCCTGCCATAGCCTCGTGACCGATCAGCGCCTCCAGCGCCTGCTCCATTGTCGGATTGTGGCCGACCAGCATGACAGCAGCCTCGTCCTGCGAATCGATGATCTCGAGATAGTTGTCGACCGTGGCGTTATAGAGCGCGTCGACATAACGAACTTCGAGCGTAAGGCCCATCGCCCGGTACACCGCATCGGCGGTATCGCGACAGCGCAGCGCCGTAGAACTGATCAGAAGATCGGGACGGTAGCCCTTGTCGGCGGTCTTATCGGCGATGATTTCGGCATCGCCGAAGCCCTTTTCGTTGAGCGGCCGGTCGAAATCGCGCTGCCCGGGTTCGGCCCCGGCGGCCTCGGCGTGACGCAGCAGATAGACGCGGTTGGGCGGAGGCAGGGGTACGGTCATGGGAAAATCCAACATCCAGCGGGCCTTTTCAGTAGCGGTTGCAATCGGCCGGCGTCAACCGTCAGCGCTGCTCCAGCTGCCCAAAACGCGGCCGATAACACGGCGTTTTGAAGGCGAAGCAAAAAACGCAGGCCCGAATAATGATGAGAAAATAGTCTGTTAGCCGAAAACTGTGACAGATTTAAAAATCTGTTTACCTGTCGTATTTGGCTTGAATCGCGGCTAGCGCTTGGGATATACACCCCGCCAGATGAGATGTTCTTCAGGAGAATCGCGTTGAGTGAGAAGATCGATCTTAGCAATTACGTTCCCTCGGAAGAGGAAGAGTTCATGAACGTAAACCAGCGTGCCTATTTCAGGGCCAAGCTGGTTGCATGGAGAAATGATATCCTTAGAGAAGCGCGCGAGACACTCGACCATCTGGCCGAGGAAAGCGCAAACCATCCTGATCTCGCTGACCGAGCGTCGTCGGAAACAGATCGGGCGATCGAACTTCGCGCCCGTGACCGGCAGCGAAAGCTGATTTCCAAAATCGATGCGGCACTGCAGCGCATCGAAGACGGCACCTACGGCTATTGCGAGGAAACCGGCGAACCGATCGGCCTCAAGCGCCTCGACGCCCGCCCGATCGCGACACTGTCGATCGAGGCGCAGGAGCGTCACGAACGCCGCGAAAAAGTCTATCGCGACGAATGAGAGTTTTCATGCAGGCATGAGAGCAGAATAGGCGCCGCGATCGGATCGCGGCGCTTTTTCGTTTATCCATTGTCCGCGCGTGTTGGAGAACAAGCCGCAAAGGTCCCGAGATTCGAGCCTTTGTGGCGGCGGGTTTGACGACTACAGCGGATCTCCCGACGCCAGAGGCTTCCACGATTGCTCTCGGTCAGCTTCCGTGGCGAGGTCAATCAACACCAGGGTGCCATTCCTGATCCGCCGCCGCATGACGTCTGCTCGATCAGGATCTGTCCGAACCATGCCTTCATCGTGAAGAGCCTGCAGCCGCGAGCGTGAAATCTTCAGCTCGGACGCCAGCAGGCGGTCAAGGCGTATGCTCGTTGGAAACGGGACCAACAGTTCGATTGTCAATCTCGTCCAATGTGCAGTTTCGCGCTGCATCTCCTTCGCGATTTCAAATTCGACAAATTCGTCCACACGCTTCGATCTGCGTCGGAGAGCATCGAGGTTGAAGGTTTCTGCCCTGATCCAATCCGGATCGTTGGACTGCAGCGCAGCAAGGACGCCAGGATCGATGTCGCGAACATTCTGGCGCTCGAGGATTGGTCGATTCCATGTCCTTTCACAGGTCAGGCATTTGTAGATAAGCCAAGCGTCAAGCTTGCGACCGTTGGCGTTGAGCCGGATCTTGCCGCTGGATTGGAAAGCTCTCAGGCCTCCGCATCCGCCGCATGCAATCCAAGGCTGGGGAGCTGTCTTGGGAACAACGGTCCATCGGACCCGAAGTGTATTGCACATACCGTCTTGGTCTTCCGTTCGGAAGTCCACCAGGATGGTGCTTGAGAAAACCCCTACGGGCGCGGTGTGGCGATGTTGTGGGCGGCTGAAGAGCTGAGACAGCGGAGCTGCACATGGCACATTGTAACAATGCCAGACCGGTCTCTCGCCACCACCCGATGAACGTGTTCATACGCCGTCAGCGTGTCGCTGTCCGGCAGTACGGGTGAAACTGGAGTGAGACCGGTATTTACTTAGGCAAAGTATGACCTCGACGCGCCAATGCTCTTCAACCGAAGCGATAACAAATTATCAGCACAAGATGGAGCCCCCTGACACATCGGGAACTGAAAGTCGCCGCATTGCGGCTTTTATGCAACTTGAAGCCGGACTGCGTTTCCGCTCACTTGTCGCGGTTGACGCTCATCTCGCCGAAGATGCGGGCGACTTCCTTTTGCAGATCGGTATCGGCGCCGGTGATCGGGGCCATTTCCGGATCGCGGCGCGGCAGGTTTCCGGGTTGCGGCGCTCCGTGCCGGGGCGCCTGGTTTGCCGGCGCCGGCACGATGCGTTCAGCCGTCAGATTGTTCGACATTTCCTGTTCCAGCACCCGCTGGAAATCAAGACGGCTCGCTGCTGCCGACTGCGTAGCCGAATCGTCTTCGGCGCTACCAGGTGCGGCGCGTGCGGCCGCCGGCATCTCCTGGACAGGCGGGGCGGAGACCTCGGGTTCGATGCGGTGCTGCGGCAGCACGCGCTGACGGGCGGCTTCGAGGATCTCGGCGGCACTTGAGGTATCGTGGAACGGTGCGGGCTGCGCCGCTGGGGGAGCGGCGGGACGCTCCGGCGGGCGCGGCTGGGGCGGGGCAGCACGCAGATTGTCGCGTTCGACGGCCGACAGCGGAGCAGTCACCGGCTCTGCCGGAAGAGGGCTCGTGACCACCGGCGGTGCCACGGCCGGCTGGACAGGCGGTTGGGTCGACGGCTCTGGGCGCGGGCGCGGCTCTGGCGAAGCCGGCGCAGCGAAAGAGGGCTCGGCGGCGGGCTCGACGCGGGCTGCGACCGGTGGGCGCGGTGGCGAAACCGGTGGCGTTTCCTGTGGCATTTCCGGCGGCGCGACGGATATCGGCCGCTGCTCGACGGGTTGCGGGCGGCTGGCGCCGTCCGGCTGTTCGGCCGCTGCCGGCAGGATACGGCTTTCGATGACGATATCGCTCGGGCCGCCGATCATGATCAGGTGCTCGACGTCGTCGCGGCGCACCAGCACCAGCCGGCGACGGGCATCGACGGCTGCGGCATCCAGCACCTGCAGGCGCGGCTGGCGATTGCGGCCGCCGCGCACGAAGGGCGAGGGCGCCCGGCTGCGGATCACCCAGAGCACGATGATGAGCACGAGAAGCGCCAGACCGACGCCACCGGCCGCAAGCAGGAAACGGCTGCCATAAGCTCCGACAACATCATCCAACATAGTCACTTACTCCATTTCGCATTCGGCACATATTGACGACTTTTCCGTTCCTTAGGCAAGGGCCGCCGGTGCTGTCCAGTCACGGGAGAACGCGATTTCGTGTTCCGCTGCTTGGCACCCGGCGACCTTGCGCACGGGTGGCAGCGTTGGCTTCCGGGGCAGATGGCGCTGTTGCCTGTGAATTCAAGCAGTCTTGCCGGCTAGCGGTGTTTTTGCCGACGCGGCAAATTGCTAAGAAGGTAAAGAGTGCCTGATTCCTGCTTCGTGTTCGTGCTACGAAGCAGGAGGGCTTATGTGAGGAATATATGACGAAACCGCGTCAGGCCGACGACTATAACGCACCGCTTGTGGATCGTGGGGGGCGTTCTGGCACGGTCTTGCGCATTCTTCTGCTGGCGCTCGTGCTGATCGCGGCTGCCGGCGCCTTCGTTTTCTTCAAAAAATCGCTCGACAACGAGGTCGTGCTTGGCGGTCTCGGCGTGCTCGCCATGGTCGGCATCTTCTTCCTGGTATCCTCGGTCATCGGCTTCATCGAGGTGATGCCGCAGCGCCAATCCGACAGCCTGGCGCGCGCTTTCCTCAACAGCCATCCCGATGGTACACTGATCACCGACGAAAAGGGCCGGATCATCTATGCCAATGCCGCCTATGGCGCGCTGACCGGCGCGCGCAAGGCGACCGAGGTGCAGACGCTGGAAACGTTGCTGTCGCGCCACCGCGAATCCAACGAGGCGCTCTACAGGCTGGTCAACGGCCTGCGCGAGGGCAAGGAAGGCCGGGAGGAATTTCGCCTGCTGCGCGCCGTCGGGCCTGGCGGCAACAGCTCCGGCGCGCATTGGTACCGGCTGAAGGCGCGGCTGCTGCGGCCGGAGGAGAACGGCGGCAAACCGCTGCAGATCTGGCAGATCACCGACATCACCACTGAGCGCGACGACCAGGAGCGCTTCTTCAAGGAATTGCAGAACGCGATCGATTATCTCGACCACGCGCCGGCCGGCTTCTTTTCCGCCGGCAGGAAGGGTGAGATCTTCTACCTGAATGCGACGCTTGCCGAATGGCTGGGCCTTGACCTCACCAAATTCGTACCGGGCTCGATGACGATCGGCGACGTCGTGGCGGGCGAGGGACTGGCGCTGATCCAGTCGGTGCAGGCCGAACCGGGTCTCAAGAAGACCGTGACGCTCGATCTCGACCTGCGCAAGAGCAACGGCCAGAGCCTGCCGGTGCAGATCGTCCATAGCGTCACCTCGATGCGCGACGGCGCGCCCGGCGAAAGCCGGACGATCGTTTTGGCGCGTGAAAAGAGCGATGCCGCCGGCCAGTCCGCTTCGGCCGCCGCCATGCGCTTCACGCGCTTCTTCAACAATACGCCGATGGCGATCGCCTCGGTCGACGGCAACGGGCGCATCTTGCGGACCAATGCGCCGTTCCTGAAGATGTTCTCCGCCGTGGTTTCGCGCGATGATCTCGAAAAGGCGCCGCATCTTGAAACCATCGTGCAGGAGAGCGACCGGCCGCAGCTGGCCGCGGCGCTGGCGGCGGCCAAGGACCGGCAGGGCGACATCGCGCCCCTCGACACCCGCACGCCGACCGACGAGGCGCGCTATTTCCGCTTCTATGTCAATGCCGTCATCGACCAGAGCGACGAGGCGCCCGAGGAGGCGGCGATCGTCTATGCCGTCGAGGTGACCGAGCAGAAGGCGCTGGAAGCGCAGATGGCGCAGACGCAGAAGATGAATGCTGTGGGAACGCTTGCCGGCGGCATCGCGCATGATTTCAACAACGTGCTGACGGCGATCCTGCTTTCCGCCGACCACCTGTTGCTGCAGGCGCGGCCGGCCGATGCCAGCTTTGCAGACCTGATAGAGATCAAGCGCAACGCCAACCGCGCCGCCGTGCTGGTGCGCCAGCTGCTCGCCTTCTCGCGCAAGCAGACGATGCGGCCTTCAGTGCTGAACCTCACCGATGTCGTCGGCGACTTGCGCATGCTGGTCGACCGGCTGCTTTCCGGCACCAATGTCAAGCTCGACGTGCAATATGGCCGCGACCTCTGGCCTGTCAAAACAGACCTTTCGCAGTTCGAGCAGGTGCTGATCAATCTCTGCGTCAATGCCCGCGACGCAATGCCCGACGGCGGCACGCTGACACTCCGCACCCGTAATCTGACCGCCGCCGAGGTCTCGGCTTTCAACTATTCCTACATGCCGGCCGAGGACATGGTGCTGGTCGAAGTCGCCGATAACGGCACCGGCATCGCGCCTGAGATCATGGACAAGATCTTCGAGCCCTTCTTCACCACCAAGGATGTCGGCAAGGGCACGGGACTTGGCCTCGCCATGGTCTACGGCATCGTCAAACAGTCGGGGGGCTATATCCAGCCGGAATCCGAAGTCGGCAAGGGGACAACCTTCCGCGTCTTCCTGCCGCGCCACATCCCGGAGCCGGCAGTGGCGGCAGAAGCGGGTTCGATCGACGGCGCCATCGCCGGGGCCGACGTGGTGCCGCTGCCGGTGTCGCCGCAGCAGCCGGAAGACCTGACCGGATCGGCCGTCATCCTTCTCGTCGAAGACGAGGAGGCGGTGCGCCGCGGCGGCAAACGCATGCTGGAAACGCGCGGCTATACCGTGCACGAGGCGGGCTCGGGCGTCGAGGCGCTGGCCATCTTGGAAGAACTCGACGGCAAGGTCGACATCGTCGTCTCCGACGTCGTCATGCCCGAAATGGACGGCCCGACGCTGCTGCGCGAGCTGCGCAAGACCTATCCCGACATGAAGTTCATCTTCGTCTCGGGTTATGCCGAAGATGCCTTCGCCCGCAATCTGCCGCCGGAGGCGAAATTCGGATTTTTGCCGAAGCCGTTTTCACTGAAGCAGCTAGCTGTTGTGGTCAAGGAGACGTTGGACGGGTGAGGGGCGGTGGGCGTCGGAGGGCACGTTGTGCCGTGCCGCACCCCCCTCTGCCCTGCCGGGCATCTCCCCCACAAGGAGGGAGATCGGCTGGGCGCGCCGGCTTCCCCAAGCAAATATTCATTGCAGCTCGGCGAGACGTTGATGTGATGCGAAGATCTCGCAGCTTGTCGTCTCCCCACTTGTGGGGGAGATGCCCGGCAGGGCAGAGGGGGCTTACACGGCATGCCCGTTTTGAAGGCGATGCTGGCCCCAGCCCCATCACCGCTCATTCACCCAGCGCCACCGCAATCTCAGCCGCAAGCCGCGCATTATTCTCAATCAACGCAATATTGGTCTTGAGGCTCTGGCCGTCGGTCAGGTCGAAAATGGTCGAGAGCAGATAGGGTGTGACCGCCTTGCCGGTCACTTCGTCGCGTTCGGCGCTATCAAGCGCCCGCTCGATATAGATATCCATCTCCTCGCGCGCGATCTCGTCGGCCTCCGGCACGGGGTTGGCAACGAGCATGCCGCCGTCGACGCCGAGCTGCTCGCGCACCGTCTGGAAATTGGCGATGGCGGCCGGGCTGTTCAGCGACAGCGGGCTGCGGATGCCCGAGGAGCGCGACCAGAAGGCGGGGAATTCCTCGCTCTCATAGGTGACGACAGGCACGCCGCGGGTTTCCAGCACTTCCAGCGTCTTCGGAATGTCGAGGATCGCCTTGGCGCCGGCACAGACGACGATGACGCCGGTGCGGGCGAGTTCCTCGAGATCTGCTGATATATCGAAGCTTTCCTCGGCGCCGCGATGCACGCCGCCGATGCCGCCTGTGGCAAAGACGCGGATGCCGGCGCGCGCCGCCGCGATCATCGTCGCCGCAACTGTGGTGGCGCCGGTGCGGCGCTCGGCGATGGCGAAGGCGAGATCGGCGCGCGACACCTTCATCACTTCGGTCGCCTTGGCGAGTTGCTCCAGTTCTCCGGCTTCAAGGCCAATATGCAGCGTGCCGTGAATGACGGCGATCGTTGCCGGCACCGCACCCTGTTCGCGGATGATCGCCTCGACGCTGCGGGCCATCTCGATATTGCCGGGATATGGCATGCCGTGGGTAATGATCGTCGATTCCAGTGCCACCAGTGGCGCGCCGCGCTGCTTGGCGCTGGCGACTTCCTTCGAATAGGCGATCGGCAGAAGAGGGGAGATGGGCTTGGTCATGGTCTTGTCCTGTGATCGACAGAGCATGATGTCGAGGTGCGAGCGGTTTTCGGACGACATCATGCTCAACTATTTAATTGGCCGCTTCAATGCAGAATTCTGACCTTCGGAACAAGGGCAAGCGCCTCATTCAGCAGATCGGGCGTCAGATTTTCGTTGACGGCATGCCGCGACTGGACGGTCAGGGTGGCGGCTGCGGTGCCGTGACGAACGGCTTCTTCGAGCGGCAGGCCTGATATCAAGGCGGCGAGCGTGCCGGCCGCAAGACTGTCGCCGGCACCCGTGACATCGGCGACGGTGTCGGCGATCGGCGGCTGCAGTGTTACGGCGCGGCCCTCGCAAAGTGCGACGAGCTCGCGCTGACCGCGAGTAACGACGGCGTTCCGGACGCCGATCTCGTTCAGCAAAGGTGGCCAGCCGGCGGCGTCTTCCGGCAGTGCACCGGCAAGGGCGGCGGCTTCAGCCTCATTCAGGAACAGGTAGTCGATATTCCTGATGCAGGGTTTCAGCCTGACGACCTTGGCCGGCGAGATGGCGATTGCCGCAACGGGCTTGCCTAGCGAATGCGCCTTTGCGACGATCGCCGCGACCGTCTCTTCCGGCAGGTTGGCGTCGAAGAGGATGAAATCATGCGCGGCGAAGGCCTCTCGCACCCAGCGGATGGAGAGACGCCGCGGCACGAAGAAGCGGTAAAGATCCATGTCGGCAAGGGCGATCACCAGATTGCCGTCCTTCTCTATGATCGCCGTGTAGCTCGGCGTCTTGCGGTCGAGGAAGACGAAGGGCCGGTCGTCGATGCCGGCGAAATCGGCAGCTTCTCCGACCGTCTCGCCCATCGGATCGCCGCCGCGCGGCGAGATCATAGTCACCTGAAAACCGAGCCTTGAGAGGTTGCGCGCCGCATTGAAGCCGCCGCCGCCCGGCTCCTCGAACCATGTGCCGGGATTGCTGGCGCCAGGCGCCGTCTCGCCGGAGATGCGGCCGCGCCGGTCGATATGGGCGCCGCCGAGAACAAGAATCTTTTTCTTCATCCGATCCGCTCTCCCGATGCCCGAAGGACGAATCGATACAGCGCGCCCTTCCGCGGCCGAGTCGGCATTTCTGGCCTAAGCCGTTGCTTTTTATCGATAAAACAAATGCAGAACACGTGTCGTTTTACCTTTTTCTTTCAACTGTTTGATCGCCTATTGCGAGAATGGAACAAATGGAGTACAAACTCGACATTGCTAGAGCGGCTTCAATAACCTAAAGGTGGATGGGATGTCTCAGAATTCATTGCGGCTGGTAGAGGACAAATCGGTGGACAAAAGCAAGGCGCTTGAAGCGGCACTCTCACAGATAGAGCGGTCGTTCGGCAAGGGCTCGATCATGAAGCTCGGCTCCAACGAGAACGTTGTCGAGATCGAGACGATCTCGACCGGCTCGCTTGGCCTCGATATCGCGCTCGGCGTCGGTGGCCTGCCGAGGGGCCGCATCATCGAAATCTACGGACCGGAAAGCTCCGGTAAGACGACGCTTGCACTGCAGACGATTGCCGAAGCGCAGAAGAAGGGCGGCATCTGCGCCTTCGTCGATGCCGAACATGCGCTCGATCCCGTCTATGCCCGCAAGCTTGGCGTCGACCTGCAGAACCTGCTGATCTCGCAGCCCGATACCGGCGAGCAGGCGCTCGAAATCACCGATACGCTGGTGCGCTCCGGCGCGGTCGACGTTCTCGTCGTCGACTCCGTCGCGGCCCTGACGCCGCGCGCCGAAATCGAAGGCGAGATGGGCGACAGCCTTCCCGGCCTGCAGGCACGACTGATGAGCCAGGCGCTGCGCAAGCTCACCGCTTCGATCTCGAAGTCGAACACCATGGTGATCTTCATCAACCAGATCCGCATGAAGATCGGCGTCATGTTCGGTTCGCCGGAAACGACGACGGGCGGCAATGCGCTGAAATTCTATGCCTCCGTGCGCCTCGACATCCGGCGCATCGGCGCGGTCAAGGAGCGCGAAGAGGTGATCGGCAACCAGACCCGCGTCAAGGTCGTCAAGAACAAGATGGCGCCGCCCTTCAAGCAGGTCGAGTTCGACATCATGTACGGCGAGGGTGTTTCCAAGACCGGCGAACTGGTCGATCTCGGCGTCAAGGCCGGCATCGTCGAAAAGTCGGGCGCCTGGTTCTCCTATAACAGCCAGCGCCTCGGCCAGGGCCGCGAAAACGCCAAGACCTTCCTGCGCGACAATCCGGATCTCGCCCGCGAGATTGAACTGTCGCTGCGTCAGAATGCCGGCCTGATTGCCGACCGCTTCCTGCAGAATGGCGGACCGGACCCGGATGATGGCGACTCCGCCGCGGAAATGTGATTTTCACGCTCGGTTCTTTCAAACATCAAAGCCGGCCGCATTCCCTGATGAGAATGCGGCCGGCTTTGTTTGTCTGCTGGACAGTGGCGGAGGCGAACGTTAAAAGCCGATGGATTTGTATTTACCTGCCTCCGGCAGCATTGAAGGGCATAGCATGAGCGGCGTGAACGATATCCGGTCGACCTTCCTCGACTATTTCAAGAAGAACGGCCACGAGATCGTTCCGTCGAGCCCGCTCGTGCCGCGCAACGACCCGACGCTGATGTTCACCAATGCCGGCATGGTGCAGTTCAAGAACGTCTTCACCGGCCTCGAAAAGCGTCCCTATTCGACGGCGACGTCTTCGCAGAAATGCGTGCGAGCCGGCGGCAAGCACAACGACCTAGACAATGTCGGCTATACTGCACGCCACCTGACCTTCTTCGAGATGCTCGGCAACTTCTCCTTCGGCGACTATTTCAAGGAGAATGCGATCGAGCTTGCCTGGAAGCTCGTCACCGAAGGCTTCGACCTTCCGAAGAACCGCCTGCTGGTGACCGTCTATTCCGAGGACGAAGAAGCTGCGACGCTGTGGAAGAAGATCGCCGGCTTTTCCGACGACAAGATCATCCGCATCCCGACATCCGACAATTTCTGGCAGATGGGCGATACCGGCCCCTGCGGCCCGTGCTCGGAAATCTTCATCGACCAGGGTGAGAATGTTTGGGGCGGCCCTCCGGGCTCCCCGGAGGAAGATGGCGACCGGTTCCTGGAGTTCTGGAACCTCGTCTTCATGCAGTTCGAGCAGACCGAACCCGGCGTTCGCAACCCGCTGCCCCGCCCGTCGATCGATACGGGCATGGGCCTGGAGCGTATGGCCGCCGTTCTGCAGGGCGTTCAGAGCGTGTTCGACACCGATCTCTTCCGCACGTTGATCGGCACCATCGAGGACACGATGGGCGTCAAGGCGGAAGGCAGCGCCAGCCACCGCGTCATCGCCGACCACCTACGTTCCTCGGCCTTCCTGATCGCCGATGGCGTGCTTCCGTCGAATGAGGGCCGTGGTTATGTACTGCGCCGCATCATGCGCCGCGCCATGCGCCATGCACAGCTGCTCGGCGCCAAGGAACCGCTGGTCTACAAGCTGCTGCCGACGCTGGTGCAGCAGATGGGCCGCGCCTATCCGGAACTGGTGCGCGCCGAGGCGTTGATCTCGGAAACGCTGAAGCTGGAGGAAAACCGCTTCCGCAAGACGTTGGAACGCGGCCTGTCGCTTCTGTCGGACGCGACGACGGATCTTTCCAAGGGCGACATGCTGGATGGTGAGACCGCCTTCAAGCTCTACGATACCTATGGCTTCCCGCTCGATCTGACACAGGATGCACTGCGTGCCCGTGAGATCGGCGTCGACATTTCCGGCTTCACCGATGCGATGCAGCGCCAGAAGGCCGAAGCCCGCTCGCATTGGGCCGGTTCCGGCGAGAAGGCGACGGAAACCGTCTGGTTCGAGCTTAGGGAAAAACACGGTGCAACCGAATTCCTGGGCTACGACACTGAAACGGCTGAAGGCGTCGTGCAGGCGATCGTCAAAGAAGGCGCGGTTTCGACCGAGGCCAAGGCCGGCGACAAGGTCCAAATCGTCGTCAACCAGACGCCGTTCTACGGCGAATCCGGCGGACAGATGGGTGATACCGGCGTGATCTCGTCCGACCACGGCAAGATCGAGATTTCAGATACGCAGAAGAGGGGCGAAGGCCTGTTCGTGCATCAGGGTACTGTCGTCGACGGTGTGGTCAGGGACGGCGACGCCGTCGTGCTGACGGTCGATCATGCCCGCCGGTCGCGGCTGCGCGCCAACCACTCTGCGACCCACCTGCTGCATGAGGCGCTGCGCGAAGTGCTCGGTACTCATGTGGCGCAGAAGGGTTCGCTGGTGGCGCCCGAGCGCCTGCGTTTCGACGTTTCGCATCCGAAGCCGATGTCGGCCGAGGAACTGAAGATCGTCGAGGACATGGCAAACGAGATCGTGCTGCAGAATTCGCCGGTTACCACGAGGCTAATGAGCGTCGACGATGCGATCGCCGAAGGCGCGATGGCGCTGTTCGGCGAGAAATACGGCGACGAGGTCCGTGTCGTTGCGATGGGCGAGGGCGTGCGCGGCGCCAAGGCCGGCAAGCCCTATTCGATCGAACTCTGCGGCGGCACGCATGTCGGGGCCACCGGCCAGATCGGCCTGATCCGCGTTCTCGGCGAAAGCGCCGTCGGCGCCGGCGTCCGTCGCATCGAGGCCGTCACCGGCGAGTCGGCACGCGAATATCTGGCCGAACAGGACGAACGCGTGAAGGCGCTCGCCGCCTCGCTGAAGGTGCAGCCCGGCGAAGTGCTGTCGCGTGTCGAAGCGCTGATGGACGAGCGCCGCAAGCTCGAAAAGGAACTGGCTGACGCCAAGCGCAAGCTCGCCATGGGTGGCGGGCAGGGCGGCTCGGTCGATGCCGTGCGCGAAGTCGCCGGCATCAAGTTCCTCGGCAAGGCGATTTCGGGCGTCGATCCCAAGGATTTGAAAGGTCTTGCCGATGACGGCAAGACCAGCATCGGATCGGGCGTCGTCACGCTGATCGGCGTTTCCGACGACGGCAAGGCAAGTGCCGTCGTCGCGGTAACGCCGGATCTGGTGCAGCGCTACAGCGCCGTCGATCTCGTCCGCATCGCCTCGGCCGCCCTCGGCGGCAAGGGTGGCGGCGGCCGCCCGGACATGGCGCAGGCCGGCGGCCCCGACGGCTCGAAGGCCGACGAAGCGATCGAGGCGGTTGCCGTGGCACTTGCCGGCTGAACTGCCGGTTCACCAGTGATTTTCGAAAGGCGGAGGCTCGGCTTCCGCTTTTTTCGTTCTCTGATTCAAAGCCCAGAGCCAATTTCCGCAGGATTTGTCAAATCGGACTATGGTTCTCTCAAGCCGATCGATTTGCACGAGGTTCCGACATGAATGGCGAAACGGCATGGGTACTTTATGAAAACCGTCTGAGACGGGTTTCGGCCTATATTCACGACCACCTCGACGAGGAACTGGATATGGAGCGGCTTGCCGAGATCGCCTGCATGTCGAGCTATCACTGGCACAGGATCTACCGGGCGATCTACGGTGAGACGCTGGCGGCCACCGTCAAGCGGCTCAGGCTGCATCACGCGGCGGGCGAGATCGTCCGCACGGAGCTTGCCGTCAGCGAAATTGCGAAGCGATCAGGCTATCCCAATCTCCAATCCTTCAATCGTATCTTCAAGTCGGTCTACGGCATGCCGCCGGCGCGCTATCGGAAAGGGGGAAGCCACACAGCCTTTGAACCCTCACCCAACGGAAAGACCAAAGTCATGTTAGACGTTACCATACGTGAGATCGGACCGATCGAGCTGATCGGTGTGCTTCATACCGGTTCCTACATGCATATCGACAAAGCCTTCGAGACGCTGTTCGGCACGCTTTACGCCCGCGGCCTTGCCAAGCCCGAGATGCGGATGATCGGCATCTATCTCGACGATCCCGATATCGTGCCGGAGGAAAAGCTGCGCTCGATCGCCTGCGTCACCGGCGCTGCCGACGTGCCGGCGGCGGCGCCGTTCGAGCGGCGCACGATCGACGGCGGCGATTATGCGGTGCTGCGCCACAAGGGTCCCTATGCCAATATGCCCAAGTCTTATCAATGGCTCTTTGCAGAATGGCTGCCGAAATCCGGTCGGCAGCTGAAGGACAGGGTCATGTTCGAGGAGTATCTCAACAATCCGCGCGAGGTGCCGCCGACCGAGCTTCTGACGGACATTCACATGCCGCTTGTCTGACGGCGGATATCCCCGGCGCGGTCTGGCAGCCGCGCCGGTTTCAGGGTCAAGCGGCCTGCATCGTCTTGCCTGCCTCGTTGTCCAACTCATTCGCGCGCTTGTAGGCCTCACGCTCGCTGATGCGGCCGAAATAGTCGACGAAGGCCTGGCGCTTTTCGATGCTGCCGAAACCAAGGCCCCAGCCGATATGGGCGCCGACATAGACGTCGGCGGCGGTGAAGCGCTCGCCGGCGACATAGGTCGAGCCCGAGACCGCCATTTCAAGCGTGTTCATGACATCGCCGAAACCGCCGCAGCCGGCCATGCGAAGGCGTTCCTTCGGAATTTCGAAGCCGAGCGCCTTCATCGTCACCGCCGATTCGAGCGGACCGGCGGCAAAGAACATCCAGCGGTAATAGCGGGCGCGCTCCTCCGGCCTCGGCGCCAGGGCCTTTTCGGGGAAGGTCTCGGCGAGATAGGCGCAGATCGCCGCGCATTCGGTGACGATGGTATCGCCGTGGCGGATTGCCGGCACCTTGCCCATCGGATTGACCGCGAGATATTCCGGCGCCTTCATGGTCTCGCCGAAGGTCAGGAGTTCGGTGCGATAGGGCTGGCCGATCTCCTCCAGCATCCAGCGCGCGATGCGGCCGCGCGACATCGGGTTCGTATAGAATACCAAATCTTCAGTCATGAGATCCTCCTCGTGTTCCCGTTATTCTGCGGCCTTGCCGTTCCCCGGAATCAATAGTGCGGCGGGGCCCTTGTGCAACCCCAGGCCTTTAAAGCGTCTTGCGGTACTGGATGAAACCCGAGCGCTCGGCGATCCTGTCGTAGAGCCGGCGGGCCGTTGCATTCGTTTCGTGCGTCATCCAATAGAGTCGGCCTGCACCGTTTGCGCGGGCAAGATCGGCGACGGCCTCGATCAATGCGGCACCGGTGCCGAGCCCGCGGTGGCTGTTGTCGACATAGAGATCTTGCAGATAGCAGGTCCATTGCGGCAGCCAGCAGGAGCGGTGAAAGATGGCATGGACGATGCCGACAAGATGGCCGTCTTCGTCGAAGGCGCCCAGCGCATGCATCGGTTCGTCAGGATCGTGGAAACGAGCCCAGGTGAGATCGGTGGTTTCGGGCGGGATGACCACTTCGTAGAAGCGCTGATAGGCCTCCCACAAGGGTTCCCAAGCGGCGCGGTCCGAGGATTCGAGCGGTCGCAGGATGGCCGTCATCGGTTCATTCTCCCAAAATGAAAACGGCGGGGAAATCCCCGCCGCTTCGATGTTATCTCGGAAAGGCCGGCTTACGCCATGGCATTCTGCAGGTTCTGGTCGATCTTGTCGAGGAAGGCAGTGGTCGAGAGCCACGGCTGGTCGGGGCCGATCAGCAGCGCCAGGTCCTTGGTCATGAAACCGGATTCGACGGTGTCGACGCAAACCTTTTCGAGCGTCGCGGCGAAGCGGGCAAGCTCGGCATTGTCGTCGAGCTTGGCGCGATGCGCCAGGCCACGGGTCCAGGCGAAGATCGAGGCGATCGAGTTCGTCGAGGTTTCCTGGCCCTTCTGGTGCTGGCGGTAGTGGCGGGTAACCGTGCCGTGAGCGGCTTCGGCTTCGACCGTCTTGCCGTCGGGCGTCAGCAGAACCGAGGTCATTAGGCCGAGCGAGCCGAAGCCCTGAGCGACGGTGTCGGACTGGACGTCGCCGTCATAGTTCTTGCAGGCCCAGACGTAACCGCCCGACCACTTGAGCGCCGAGGCGACCATGTCGTCGATCAGGCGGTGTTCGTAAGTGATGCCGGCTTCCTTGAACTGATCCTTGAATTCGCTCTCGTAGACTTCCTCGAAGATGTCCTTGAAGCGGCCGTCATAGGCCTTGAGGATGGTGTTCTTGGTCGACAGATATACCGGCCACTTGCGCATCAGGCCGTACATCATCGAAGCACGCGCGAATTCGCGGATCGATTCGTCGAGGTTGTACATGGCCATGGCAACGCCGGCGCCCGGTGCGTTGAAGACTTCCTTCTCGATGACGGTGCCGTCTTCGCCGACGAACTTGATCGTCAGCTTGCCCTTGCCGGGGAACTTGAAATCGGTGGCGCGGTACTGGTCGCCGAACGCGTGGCGGCCGACGACGATCGGCTTGGTCCAGCCGGGAACCAGGCGCGGCACGTTCTTGCAGATGATCGGCTCGCGGAAGATGACGCCGCCGAGGATGTTGCGGATCGTGCCGTTCGGGCTCTTCCACATTTCCTTGAGGTTGAATTCCTTGACGCGGGCTTCGTCCGGCGTGATCGTCGCGCACTTGATGCCGACGCCGTGCTTCTTGATGGCGTTGGCGGCGTCGACGGTGACCTGGTCGTTGGTGGCGTCGCGGTTTTCGACCGAGAGGTCGAAATAGTCGATATCGAGGTCAAGGTACGGATGGATCAGCTTATCCTTGATGAGCTGCCAGATGATGCGCGTCATTTCATCGCCATCGAGATCGGCGACGGGATTGGCGACCTTGATCTTGTTCATGTATCTGCCTCGTTCGAGCTTGGATGGGGACATGGTCCCAGGTGGGTGACGTGATGAGGAGGGCTATAGCATTGTGAACCGGGAACGCAAAGCTGCAACCGGTTTCGGAATGCGTTTTTGCCGCCATTGCCAAGTGTCAGATTTCGGCTAGTCTCCGGCCCAACTGCTGCCCCCGGAATATTCGACCATGAAGACAATCGCCGTTGTAATCGCAAGCCTTATCGCTTTTTCCGGCAACGGTCACGCCGCCGACATCATTGCTCCCGTGAAGGAGATCATGGAGGCGACCAAGAGCAACTGGGCCGACAACAACAGCGACTGGACCGACATCTTCGATGCGGGCCGGCTCGACCATCTCTACAGCCGTGATTTCGTCGCGAAATACCAGGCGGCGGCGCAGTTTCCCGCCATCGACGACGACGGCATTTCGCCCTTCGACTACGACGTCATCGTCAATGGCCAGGATGCCTGCCCGCTGGAGGATCTGACGATGGTCGCGGCACCGCCGGTCAACGGGGTGGCCGAGGTGACGGTGCGCTTCCGAAAATCCGCCTGCTCGGATGCGCCCGATGCCAAAGATTATACGACTGTTCATTTCCTCGTGGTCGAAGAAGGCAGCAAACCCGTCATCGACGATATCGTCACCGAGAATATCGAAACGCAGGCGCGCGATTCCCTCAAGACGACAATGGCGCTGATTGCCAAGGGCCAATAGGCGCGCGACATTCGCAAGCACTGGGATTCGATCTCGGGCGGTTTGATTTCCGCTCCTGCGGCGGTATCTGTTGATCCCTGGGCGGCATGAGGGGCTTTTGCATTTGTTTTCCGGTTTTCAGTTCCGCGACTGGTTGCTTGCCAACGATCCGGCGCTCTCGCGTCTGCGCATGGCCTCGCGGGTAACGTTGACGATCGTTTTCTCCTTCTTGATTCTCCTTGCCATCCAGATGTTCATCCTGCCGCTGCCGACGGCAGCTTTCGGCCTTGGCATCGTGCTGTCGATCGAGGGCGGGGTGGCGGTTCGCGACAAGGGCAATACGCGCCAACTGGTGACGCGGCTCTTCGGTTGCGTCGCAAGCGTTGGCGTCGTCGCCATCGCGGCGGGCCTTGAGGATCGGCGTTTTCTCTCCGATCTCGTTTTCCTGGTGGTGATCGCGCTCGCCTCGGCCGGCCGCGTGTTCGGGCCGCGCGGTTTTGCGATCGGCATGTTCGCCTTCACTTCCTATTTCATGGGATCTTATTTCCGGCCTTCTCTTGCCGAACTGCCTGATGTGGCGATCGGCCCCGTCGTTTCGGTGCTCTTCGGGCACCTGGTGAGAGCTGTGCTCCTGCCGGATGATTGGCGGCGCGACCTGCTGCGCTCGCTCGAAAGCGTGCGCGGCCGGATCAACCAGATACTCTTCAAGCTCGCCGCCCTAGCCGGTGACGCCGAGATCGGCGAAGCCGACAGGCAGGAGCTGCGCCAGCTGGAAGACCGGTTGAAGGAAGTGGTGCTGATGGCCGAAACCTTCATTCCGCGCCCGGCCGGCGGGGTTTTCGATGCCACCGCCGATCCCGCCGCGGAGCTGGCGATCCGGCTCTTCGATGCGCATCTTGCCGCCGAGAGTGCGATCGTGCTGAGCTTCCAGAGCCAGCCGCCCTTCGCACTCGTCCATGCGGTGATCGAGGCGGATGCGGCCGAGCTTGCAGCCTATAGCGCCATGGCGGAAGCCATCAGGGACGAGCCGCAAGGCGAAACCGTGCGGGCGCTTCTCTGGCTCGGCGAGGCGCGGCAGCAGCTAACGCAGGCGATCGGCGAGGGGCAGACCTCCGGCTTTGCCGGCATCGATGCCGTCAGGGACACTGCGCAGTCTGAAAAGATCGACTTTTCCTTTGCCAATCCGCTGCTGCGGTCGGCGCTGCAGATCACGCTCGCCTCGGCGCTCGCCATGGGCTTCGGTCTGCTTCTGTCGCGCGAACGCTGGTTCTGGGCGGTGCTTTCCTCCTTCCTCGTTTTCACCAACACCAATTCGCGCGGCGACACGGCGATGAAGGCGCTGTCGCGCTCGCTCGGCACGGTGTTCGGCATCGCGATCGGCCTTGTGCTGGCGACGCTGATTTCGGGGCAGCTGGCGATCGCCATTCCGGTTGCGGCCGTCTGCATTTTCCTCGCCTTCTATTTCCTGCAGGTTTCCTACGCGACGATGACCTTCTTCATCTCGATCGTGCTTTGCCTGGTCTATGGCATGACCGGCGTGCTGACGCTCGACCTGCTGCAGCTGCGCATCGGGGAGACCATGATCGGCGCGGTGGCCGGAACGGCAGTCGCCTTCCTGGTCTTTCCGGCCCGCACCCGGGGTGCGCTCGATGCGGCACTTGCCCGCTGGTTCCAGGCGCTGGAGGACCTGCTGAACGCGATCGGTGAGGGCAAGAGCGGCTTCGAGTTGATCGCCCTGTCACAGAAGATCGATGCCTGCTACCGCGACGTGACGGTGGCCGCCAAGCCGCTCGGCTCGTCCTGGTCGGTGGTGACGCGGCCGGGCCAGATCCGCCAGACGCTGGCGATCTTCCTCTCCTGCACTTATTGGTCGCGCATCCTGGCGAAGAGTTCCACAGCGCCGGCCGAGGCCGACGCACTGAAGAGGCTGATCGCGACGGATCTGGCGCTGATGAAAGATGCGGCCGCGCAAGGCTCGACCGCTTTCTTCATCGAGCGCAAGGCATCGCGGACGACAGGACGGCATCTGCCGCTGTCGCGCGAGGGCACCAGGCTGGGGCTCGAAATGATCGGTTCGGCGCTGGAAAGGCTCTATCCGCAGGCTGACGTCTTGCCGTTTGCACCGGGCGAGGTTATTGCGCGCTCGAAACAGGGATAGAACCATGGCAGGCACGAACAGCGAGCGTCAACTTCTGGCCGAAGGGCCGGCCATCATTCTGGTCGAGCCGCAGATGGGCGAGAATATCGGCATGGTGGCGCGTGCCATGGCGAATTTCGGCCTTGCAGAACTGCGCCTCGTCAATCCGCGCGACGGCTGGCCGAACGAGAAAGCCTTGGCGACTGCCTCCAAGGCCGATCACGTCATCGAGGCGACAAAGGTCTACGATACGCTGGAGCAGGCGGTCGCCGACCTCAATTTCGTCTATGCGACGACGGCGCGCGAGCGCGACGGTTACAAACCGGTGCGTTCGCCTGTCATCGCCGCCGAGACGCTCCGGGCGAGGTTTCGCGCTGGCGAGGGCACCGGCATCCTCTTCGGGCGCGAGCGCTGGGGGCTGACCAACGAGGAGGTGGCGCTTGCCGACGAGATCGTCACCTTTCCCGTCAATCCGGCCTTCGCCTCGCTGAACATCGCCCAGGCGGTGCTGCTGATGTCCTATGAATGGATGAAATCAGGCATGGAGGATCTCGGCGCCGTGCCCTTCCAGGCGATGGGGCAGACACCTTCGACCAAGGAACAGCTGTTCGGCCTGTTCGACCAGCTGGAGGAGGCGCTCGATGTGCGCGGTTATTTCCACCCTGCCGGGAAAAAGCCGAAAATGGTCGACAATCTACGCGCTGTTCTATCCCGCCGGGCTTTCACGGAGCAGGAAATCAGCGTGCTGCGCGGCGTCATCTCCTCCCTCGACCGCTTCTCGCGCAAGAGCCCGCGCGGTGGCCGGTTCCCCATAGCGGCCAAGGAAACACCGCCCGATGACAGCGCCGACGCATGAGCTGAAACCCGTCCTCGTCTTCGATTCCGGCATCGGCGGGCTCACCGTCTTGCGCGAGGCGCGTGTGCTGATGCCGGAACGCGGTTTCATCTATGTCGCCGACGATGCCGGCTTTCCCTATGGCGGCTGGGAGGAACAGGCGCTGAAGGAACGGATCATCGGGCTTTTCGGCCGGCTGCTCGAAGAGCACGATCCCGAAGTCTGCATCATCGCCTGCAACACCGCCTTCACGCTGGTTGGCGCCGATCTCCGCGCCGCTTTTCCCCAGATGACCTTCGTCGGCACCGTGCCGGCGATCAAGCCGGCGGCGGAGCGTACGCGCTCCGGCCTCGTCTCGGTGCTCGCGACGCCGGGCACAGTCAAGCGCGCCTATACCCGCGATCTCATCCAGTCCTTCGCCCAGCAATGCCATGTGCGGCTCGTCGGCTCGGAGAACCTTGCGCGCATGGCGGAAGCCTATATTCGCGGCGACGCCGTCTCCGACGACGCCGTGCTTGCCGAAATCGACCAGTGTTTCGTCGAGAAGGACGGCCGAAAGACCGATATCGTCGTGCTCGCCTGCACGCATTATCCCTTCATGGCCAATCTTTTCCGGCGGCTTGCGCCCTGGCCGGTCGACTGGCTCGACCCCGCCGAAGCGATCGCGCGGCGCGCCCGCACGCTGGTGCCGCTGGTTGCAGACGCTGTGCATCCCGACAATGTTGACTTCGCGGTGCTCACCTCGGGCGATCCCGATTTTGCGACCCGGCGGCTGATGCAGGGATTCGGCTTGAGGGCGTAGCTCGGCGAAGAAGCGCGATCACGGCGCTGGATCAGTTTCTCGGATGAAGCCAGGAATTGTCCTGTGGGTTGGCGAAATCCAGTCCTGAAAAACCGCGCATTCTTTGATAGACGGGGCGATGCCGTTTCGGAAGAATGGCGCTTCATTCATGTGAGTCTCTTCGTCGCGAGGATATGCATTGCAGGTTGGCATCGATATGGGATTGGCGTCCGGCAGCCCGGCGACGCTCGATATCGAGGAGCTGCTGGCGACCCGTCTGCTCGTGCAGGGCAATTCCGGATCGGGCAAGTCGCATCTACTGCGCCGCCTGCTCGAGCAGTCGGCGCAATGGGTGCAGCAGGTCATCATCGATCCAGAGGGTGATTTCGTCACCCTCAGCGACAGGTTCGGCCATGTCGTGGTAGATGGTGAACGCACAGAAGGGGAGTTGGCGGGCATCGCCAACCGCATCCGTCAGCATCGCGTTTCCTGCGTGCTGACGCTCGAAGGCCTCGATCTCGAAGACCAGATGCGCGCCGCCGCCGCCTTCCTCAACGGCATGTTCGATGCCGATCGCGAATACTGGTATCCGGTTCTCGTCGTGGTCGACGAGGCGCAGATGTTTGCGCCGTCGGTCGGCGGCGATGTCTCGGAAGATGCGCGCAAGATGTCGCTCGGCGCGATGACCAATCTGATGTGCCGCGGGCGTAAACGCGGCCTTGCCGGCGTGATCGCGACGCAGCGGCTTGCCAAGCTCGCCAAGAACGTCGCCGCTGAGGCCTCGAACTTCCTGATGGGCCGCACCTTTCTCGATATCGACATGGCGCGCGCTGCCGACCTGCTCGGCATGGACCGGCGCCAGGCCGAGATGTTCCGCGACCTGAAGCGCGGCAATTTCGTCGCCCTCGGACCGGCGCTATCGCGCCGGCCGCTGCCGATTCAGATCGGCGCGGTGGAGACCTCGGCGCGCTCTTCCAGCCCGAAGCTGATGCCGCTGCCGGATGCGCCTCAGGATGTCGAGGATCTGATCTTCACGCCCGATCCGGAGGAATTCCAGCGGCCGCTGGTGCGCCGTGCCCCGCCGGCGCCGCGGCCGACGACCGATATTCTGGCCGAACTCTCGCGCTCGACGCCGGCGGCATCGGCGGTACCTGCCGAGGCGAGGGCGAGCCAGGCGGAAGTCTCCGCCGAGGAGCGGAAGGAGCGCCTGGCTGGCGTGCTTGCCGAAATCCTCGACGATCCCACCTCCGCCTTCCGTACCGATTCGGTGCTCTACCAGGATTTTCTGGTAAGGCTGCGCATGCGTCGCGTGCCGGGACCGCCGATCGCGCTGCCGGATTTCCGCCGGCGTGTGGCGATCTCACGTTCCGGCGTCGACGCAACGACAGCTGCGACCGATGCCTGGGCGACGGCGCTGTCGCTGTCTTCAGGTGTCACCGACGACCTGCAGGGCGTCTTCCTGATGCTCGCCAAGGCCGCCGTCTGCGGCGAGCCGTGCCCGTCGGACGCCCGCATAGCCCGCGCCTACGGCACCCACTCCGCCCGTCGCGCGCGGCGCCTGCTCGGCTATTTCGAGGAGCAGGGCATCATCGTCGTGCACGCCGATTTTTCCGGCAAGCGTATCGTCGCTTTCCCGGACATGGACTGCCAGACGGCGCCGGGCGACGCCAACGCGCCTGATGCTGGCGGGGACCAACCGCTGGCGGCGGAATAGTGGCGCTTTCCGGGTTTGCCGCTGTTGACATTTTCATGACGGCCCTCTAAAGACCGCCGCAAGCACCGGGCAGCAATGTCCGGTGTTTCATTTGACATGTCCCGTGGATCGTTTCTGTTCGCTAACCGGAACATCCTGTCGGATCTCGGCAGAGATCAGAGGAGGGCGTGTTTCCTTCGTGCGGTTTGGCAACAAGCCGTCTTAAACCTTTGAAAGGAAATACGATGAGCAAGCGCGAATCGTCCAAGTACAAAATTGACCGCCGTATGGGCGAAAACATCTGGGGCCGTCCGAAGTCCCCGGTGAACCGCCGCGAATACGGCCCGGGCCAGCACGGCCAGCGCCGCAAGGGCAAGCTTTCGGACTTCGGTGTGCAGCTGCGCGCCAAGCAGAAGCTCAAGGGCTACTACGGTGACCTGCGCGAAAAGCAGTTCCGCGCGATCTTCGCCGAAGCCGACCGCCGCAAGGGCGACACCTCTGAAAACCTGATCGGCCTCTTGGAATCGCGCCTCGACGCGATCGTCTATCGCGCCAAGTTCGTTCCGACGGTCTTTGCTGCCCGTCAGTTCGTCAACCATGGCCACGTCTCGGTCAACGGCGTGCGCGTCAACATCGGTTCCTACCGCTGCAAGGCCGGCGACGTCATCGAGGTTCGCGAAAAGTCGAAGCAGCTGGTGATCGTTCTGGAAGCCGTCAGCCTCGCCGAGCGCGACGTTCCCGACTACATCGAAGTCGATCACCATAAGATGGTCGCAACCTTCGGCCGCGTTCCGACACTCAGCGACGTTCCGTTCCCGGTCGTCATGGAACCGCACCTGGTCGTCGAATTCTATTCGCGTTAATGCATTCGTCTCGCAGTCGAAACCGATTGCGAGACAACAGCATGCGTCGATATACGGAAAGCCGCTCTTTCGAGCGGCTTTTTTGCGAGCTGGAGAGAAGCAATGGCAGATTTGCAGGCGACCCTCGATAGCATCTACGCCGATATCCAGCCGCGGATCGGCGAGGGCAAGGTCGCGGACTATATTCCCGAGCTCGCCAAGGTCGACCCGAAGCAGTTCGGCATGGCGATCGTCACCGTCGACGGCAGGGTCTATCGTGTCGGCGATGCCGATACCGTCTTCTCGATCCAGAGCATATCGAAGGTCTTCATGCTGACGCTGGCGCTCGGCAAGGTCGGCGAGGGGCTGTGGAAGCGCGTCGGGCGCGAACCTTCCGGATCGGCTTTCAACTCTATCGTCCAGCTCGAACACGAGAGCGGCATCCCCCGCAACCCATTTATCAATGCCGGCGCCATCGCCGTCAGCGACGTCGTCATGGCCGGCCATGCGCCGCGCGAGGCAATCGGCGAACTGCTGCGTTTCGTGCGCTATCTCGCCGATGACGAGTCGATCACCATCGACGACAAGGTGGCGCGCTCGGAAACGCAGACGGGATACCGCAATTTCGCGCTTGCCAACTTCATGCGCGCTTACCGCAATCTCGACCATCCCGTCGATCACGTGCTCGGCGTTTATTTCCATCAATGCGCCTTGTCGATGAGCTGCGAGCAGCTGGCCCGCGCCGGGCTGTTCCTGGCGGCGCGCGGCAGCAATCCGACGACCGGCCATTCGGTGGTCTCGCCGAAGCGGGCGCGTCGCATCAATGCGCTGATGCTGACCTGCGGTCATTACGACGGCTCGGGCGACTTCGCCTATCATGTCGGCCTGCCCGGCAAGAGCGGCGTCGGCGGCGGCATCTTCGCGGTGGCGCCTGGCATCGCCTCGATCGCGGTGTGGTCGCCGGGGCTGAACAAGGTCGGCAATTCGCAGCTCGGCGCAGCGGCGTTGGAAATGCTCGCAGCGCGCACCGGCTGGTCGGTTTTCGGCGATTGACGCTGTGTTGCCAGGCGGGTTTCTGCTAGAGCAAATGTGGAATTTCTGTAGGACGAAGCAATGAATATCGCAGCCAACATCGCCGATGATTTGGAAACCGGCGAAGCCGACACCAGCGGCCATGCGCTGTTTGCCGATGCGCCGCGTTCCGTCTCTTTCAACAAGCTGCGCAAGCGGCTGCTGCGGCAGGTGCGCCAGGCCTTCGACGATTTCGATATGCTGAAGGGCCAGAAGCGCTGGCTGGTCGGCCTTTCCGGCGGCAAGGATTCCTACGGGCTGCTCGCGCTGCTGCTCGATCTCAAATGGCGCGGGCTGTTGCCGGTCGAACTCATCGCCTGCAATCTCGACCAGGGCCAGCCGAACTTCCCGAAACACGTGCTGCCGGACTATCTCACCAAGATCGGCGTTCAGCACCGGATCGAGTATCGCGATACCTATTCGATCGTGAAGGAGAAGGTGCCTGAAGGCGCCACCTATTGTTCGCTCTGTTCGCGGCTGCGCCGCGGCAATCTCTATCGTGTCGCGCGGGAAGAGGGTTGCGATGCGCTGGTGCTCGGTCATCACCGCGAGGACATTCTCGAAACCTTCTTCATGAATTTCTTCCATGGCGGCCGGCTCGCCTCGATGCCGGCGAAGCTTCTGAACGACGAGGGCGATCTGATGGTGCTGCGGCCGCTGGCCTATGCAGCTGAGGACGACCTCGCGAAATTCGCCGTCGCCATGCAGTTTCCGATCATCCCCTGCGATCTCTGCGGTTCGCAGGACGGGCTGCAGCGCAATGCGATGAAGGACATGCTCGCCGATATCGAGCGGCGGATGCCGGGCCGCAAGGATACGATGCTGCGGGCGCTTTCGCATGTGAACCCGTCGCATCTGCTCGACCCGAAACTCTTCGACTTTTCCACCCTTGGTGTCACCGATCCTTCATGAAAAGCCAGCTAAGCAGGCTGCTCATTATATGACGGACAGGATTTCGCATGACTATTTCAGATCAGGATATTCTCTTTCTCGGCGATTGCGTCAGGGAGGCGGCGCGCGCCGAAATCATGCCGCGTTTCCGCAATCTCGACGCTGCCGATGTTTCGGAAAAGACGTCGGCAATCGATCTGGTGACGCAGGCTGACCTGCTTGCCGAACAGCGGATCACCGCGGCGCTGAGAGAGCGCTTTCCCGCAGCACTCATCGTCGGCGAGGAGGCTTATGACGCCGACCGGTCCGTCGTGCCGGCCCTTGCCGATGCCGAGCTCGCCTTCGTCATCGACCCTGTCGACGGGACGTTCAATTTCGCCGCCGGGCTTCCTGTCTTCGGGACCATGTTGGCGGTGACCGTCAGGGGCGAAACGGTCGCCGGCATTATTCACGATCCAGTTCTCGGCGACACAGTGACCGCGATCAGGGGGGCAGGCGCCTTTCTGAAACGTCGGGACGGGCAGTCGACAAAGCTGAAGGTCGCCGAGCCTGCTAGCCTGAACCAGATGGTCGGTGGCCTGTCATGGAGCCACATGGACGAACCGGATCGCGCCCGTATCTGCGCCAACATGGCGAAGATCCGCATGACCTTCGCCTTCAACTGCTCGGCCTACGAATATTGGATGGTCACTTCCGGCAAGATGCATTTCATCGGCCATGCGAAGCTGATGCCCTGGGACCACTTGGCCGGCGTGCTCGCGCATCAGGAGGCCGGCGGCCATACGGCGAAATTCGACGGCACGCCCTATCGCCCCGGCGAGACGACGGGTGGCATCATCTCTGCGCCCGACCGGGAGAGCTGGCAGCTCATCCGGCGCGAGATCGTCGGCATCTGATTCAAGCTTCTCCTGAGAGACCTGAGCGTGAGGATTTGACATGACTTCGATTGTCGACGTGACCGTTCTTGCCGATCTGCTGCGCCGCGCGGCGAAGGCGGAGATTCTGCCGCGCTTTCGCCGGCTCGGCCAGAACGACGTGCGCGCCAAGAGCGAGGCGACCGATCTCGTCACCGAGGCCGATGAGCAGGCGGAACGGATGATCAAGGCGGAAGCTGCCCAACTCTGGCCGAGCGCGCTGTTCCTCGGCGAAGAATCGGTCGCGGCCGATCCTGATTTGCTTGGCAGCCTCGAGCATGCCGATCTCGCGATCGTCGTCGATCCGGTCGACGGCACCTTCAATTTCGCCGCCGGCATCCCGGCCTTCGGCGTCATGGCATCCGTCATCTCCGGCGGCGAGACGATTGCCGGCATCATCTATGATCCGATGGGCGACGACTGGGTGATGGCGGAAAAGGGCGGCGGTGCCTGGCTGCGGCGGCCTGATGGCGGTGCCGAGCGGCTGTCGGTCGCAGCGCCCGTCGAACTGGAGCACATGGTCGGCATGGCCTCGACTGGCTACTTGCCGAAGGAAAAGCGCGCCGAGGTGCTCGCCAACCTCGCCAAGGTGCGCTTCCTCACCAATTACCGCTGCGCCGCCCACGAATACCGCACCTTTGCCGGCGGTCATGTGCATTACCTCATGTACAACAAGCTGATGCCCTGGGATCACCTTGCCGGCACGTTGATCTCGCAGGAGGCAGGCGCCTATGCGGCGCGCTTCGACGGCTCGGCCTACCTGCCGCATCATCTCGATGGCGGGCTGCTGATTACCCCCGACAAGGCCTCCTGGGACGTGCTGCGGCGTGAGGTCTTTACGGTCTGAACCATGCCGTTTCGGTGAGCTTCAGACTGCTGAGACAGTCGGCCAGTTCCTCTTTCGTCATGCTCGGGCTTGTCCCGAGCATCTGCGGTCAGTTTGATATGTAGCAGATCCTCGGCACAAGGCCGAGGATGACGCCGAATGGGAGCGAGGTTCTCAACAAACTAATCCGCCGGGTCCAGCACTCTTCGCATTCAAAAATGGGCAGCACCCGGATCGATCTGCGGGCTGTCGCCGGGGTGGGTGAACAGCTTGCCGTTTTCCGCCCAGAGGGTGGCGGCGATCGTCACCGTGCCGAAGAGCGCGAAGCCGCCGAAGAGCGGCTGCACCGTGCCGTTGAACATCTGGCCGACCAGGCCGCCGAGGATGGCGCCGGCCGTCGTCGAAACGAAGCCGGTGATGGCGGTTGCCGTGCCGGCGAGATTGCCCATCGGCTCGAGGCTGATGGCGGTGAAATTGGTGGCGATCACGGCAAACATCATCAATACGATGGAGAAGATGCCGTAGGCGACGGCGAAATCCGGCTTGCCGGCCAGTGCGAGGAAAAAGCCGATGGCCGACAGCGCCGTGAAGATCAGCAGGGCAGCGTGCGAGATGCGGCGCATGCCGAATTTGCGCACGAAGAAGCCGTTGGCGAAATTGGCGACGGCGATGCCGCCGGCGGTGGCCGCAAAGGCGATCGGCAGCCAGTCGCCAAGGCCATAGACCTCGCCGAACACCTGCTGCACCGAGATCACATAAGCGCTGATGACGCCGGTAAACATGGTGAGGCCGATCATATAGCCGCAGGTGATGCGGTTTGTGAGCACGGTCTTGAAGCCATCGACGACAGAGCCGACCGACAGCGGCAGCCGTTCTTCCGGCGGCAGCGATTCCTTCAGCCGCAGGAGAGCCCAGACGAACAGGACGGTGGCGATGATGCCGAGCAGGATGAAAATCCAGTGCCAGTTGGCATAGAGGATGATGAGCTGGCCGACGGAGGGGGCAACGATCGGCACGATCATGAAGACGATCATCACATAGGACATGACGCGGGCCATTTCGCGGCCACCGAAGCAGTCGCGTACCATGGCCATGGTCGTTATGCGCACAGCAGCACCGCCCACACCCTGAATGAAGCGCATGACGAGCAGCATTTCGAAGCTGCCGGTTGCTGCGGCGGCAAACATTCCGACAACATAGCAGGCGAGGCCGCCGAGCAGGATGTTGCGGCGGCCGAACGTATCCGAAAGGCTGCCGAAGAAGATCTGTGAGACGCCGAATCCCAAGAAAAACACGCCGATGATCAGCTGCGCGTCGTTGGTATTGGTGACGCCGAGAGAATTGCCGATATTGGGCAAAGCCGGCAGCATGCTGTCGATTGCCATGGCGACGCTGGCGGTCATGATGGCGATGGTGACGACGAATTCGCCAAAGCCCATGCCGATGCGGCCGGAGCCCTGGTTTTCCTGGTGCGGTTTATGCGACGGCGTCATGTAATTGAGATTCCGAATGCGAGGGAGGCCGGCCGTTCAGACGGCCGGGTTCTGCTGTTGGAAGAGGCGGCCCTTCTCGGCGATCAGCACAAAGACAAGGCCAATGATCGACACAAAGAAATAACCCGCGACCATCGGCAGCGCGGTGCCGTCGAAGGCCTGGCCGATGCCGGCGCCGATGAGGGCGCCGCCGACCGTGCTCATGAATCCGAGGACCGAGGAGGCGGTGCCGGCGACGTGGCCGAGCGGCTCCATGGCGAGCGAATTGAAGTTTGACCCGATCCAGCCGAACTGGAACATGGCAAGGCCGAAGAACGAGATGAACAGTGCGAAGGGCATCGGCTCAGTGCTGGCCATCTGGACGATCAGCCAGATGGCGTTGATGGCGATGAAGCCGATGAGCGAGCCGTGCGACAGCCGGCGCATGCCGAGCTTGCCGACAAAGCGTGAATTGAAGAAGGACGACAGCGACATGAAGATCGCCACGCCGGCGAAGGCGAAGGGGAAATAGACGCCGAGATCGTAAATGCCGACATAGACCTGCTGGGCCGAATTGATGAAGCCGAACAGCGCGCCAAAGATGAAGGTGCTGGCGATGGTGTAGCAGAGCGCGACGCGATTGGTCAGCACCAGCTTGAAGGCGCCGAAGATCGAGCGGGCGGTGAAGGGACGGACATTGGCGGGATGCAATGTTTCCGGCAGGCGGAGATAGGCCCAGACGGCAATACCAGTCGCCATGGTGGCTATGAAGAGGAAGATCAGGTGCCAGTTGCCGAAGAACATGACGATCTGGCCGGTGCCGGGCGCAATGACCGGTACGATCATGAAGACCATCATGATCAGCGACATGACTTCGGCCATCTGCCGGCCGCCATAGATATCGCGAACGATGGAGACGGTGATGACGCGGGTTGCGGCCGAACCGACGCCCTGCACGAAGCGCAGGGCGAGCAACCCTGCAAAGGACGGCACGAAGACGATACTGATGGCGGACAGGATATAGATGACGAGACCGATCAAAAGCGGCGTGCGGCGACCGAAACGGTCAGAGAGCGGCCCGTAGAACAGCTGGGCACAGCCGAAGCCGAGCAGATAGGTGGAGACGACGAATTGCCGGTGATTTTCGCTCTCGACGCCGAGGCTGGCGCCGATCTGCTGCAAGGCCGGCAGCATGATGTCGATCGCCAGAGAGTTGACGGCCATCAGGAAGGCGGCGAGCGCGATAAATTCTCGCTTGCCCATGGGCAGGCGGCCCGCGGACACGGCTTGTGATGAATCTGTCACAATGAAATTCCCATAAACAGGCTAAGGCGCTGCTTGCCGCAGCGCCTCGGACTCAAGATACAGATTTGGAAACCGGGCGGACGCCCGGTGACCGGTCAGGAGGCGGCGCGCACCGCGATGCCGTTTTCCTGGAGGTGCTGCTGCAGTTCACCAGCCTGGAACATTTCCCGGACGATGTCGCAGCCGCCGACGAACTCGCCCTTTATGTAAAGCTGCGGGATTGTCGGCCAGCTGGAGTATTCCTTGATGCCCTGGCGGATTTCCGAATCGGCGAGCACGTTGACGCTCTTGTAGTCGACGCCGATGTAATCGAGAATTTGCACGACCTGGCCGGAGAAACCACACTGCGGAAACTGCGGCGTGCCCTTCATGAAGAGGACGACGTCGTTGCTCTTGATTTCGTTGTCGATGAATTCGTGAATACCGCTCATGGGACCTAATCCTTTCAACAGGCGGGTTAAAGGCCCACCGTTTCAATCGTTGCCTTTAAATAGCATGCGACAGCAGGAATTCCAGCCGCCCGAACCAAAAAAAGACCAATTCGGGCAGGCCGTTGCCGGGTTGTTGCCGTCGCGTTACGGTTGGTGGGCGAGATAGATCTGAATCTGCTCGATTTCAGCATCGGTGAAGTGGCTGAAATCCCATTGTGAAACCTGCGTCATCACGCCGAGATCGCGGTCGCCGACACCCTTGCCGGTGCGCAGCAGCGTCTTGAAATCGGCAGCCGAATAGGATTGCGCCAGGGGCTTAAGCGCCGGTGCCAGGAACGCTTCCGACTGCTTTGCCGTATCGAGATTGTGGCAATGGCTGCAGTCGGTCCTGAAGGCATATTCGCCGATATCGGCCGGACGCGTGGCGGCAGGGGTGATGACGGCGGGCACCAGATCGGCTTCGAAGGGGATTTTGTCGAGCGCCAGGCCGATTCGCCCGAGCGGTCCCCATTGCGTCGTTCCCACCAACGCGTCGGGAAGCTGCTTCAGACTGCGCAGCCAGGCAATGATCGCCGCCATGTCGTCATCGGTGATATTGGCGAAGTTGCTTGCCGGCATGATGAAGACACCGGTGCCGTCTTTCTTGATGCCGTGGCGGATGAGGCGCACGAGTTCAGCATCGCTGTACATGGGCACGAAGCGGGTCAGGTTCGGCGCGACGATGCGGCCGACGCCCGGCTCGTCGATGAGCACGTTGCCGGCATCGTGATGACAGCCGCCGCACATCAGCGTACGGGCGCGGCGTTCGGCTTCTTCCGCAGACAGCGTCGTCTTGACGGTGAAATCGGCCGCTGCGACGTCATAGGTCCTGGAGAGACGCATCTCCGACAGGGCGTATACGCCGGCAACGGCGATGAGACAGATCGCGACGATGGCCGCGAGAATGATTTTCACGATGCGCATCGTCGCTTCATGCCCCCAATAGCGCCGCAGAACTCGTCCGAAAACTGCTCACATTTTCATTGCACCTCAACTACGGCGTTGACGGCTGCGGCCGGCGGCGGTGCGGCGCTTGCTGACTTGTTTGCGGGGAGGCTTGGGTTTGGCCGAGATCGTCTTGCGCGCAGCTGTGGTCGTCGCGGCGGGGCGTGTCTTACGCCTCCTGCGCTTCGTCGTGGCGCGGCCGGTGGTTTTCTTCAGGATCTCCTTCAGCACGCTGTCGACGACGCCCGATATCAATTCTTTGACTAGGTCGGCCACAAAACCCCTCCGTTCGTGGTGGAATCGACATGGATGCTATTGAATTCCGGAAGAGTTCGGTTAGCAAGACGGCTTCGAGATCATAGCTGCCTTTTTTGCCGATATCAGCGGCACAGCAGCCGGATCGCAGCAACATGCCGGCCATTTGCCCGGCCGGAAGAGCGGAATGAAACTGATCGAGAAGCGGGTCGTCCTGCATTTCCCGGGCTTCGAGCCGCTTGACGGCGTTGCTCACAGGGCGCGCTACGAGCGTTCGGCGAGGCAGAGTGCAGCCGTTTGGGGCTATTCGGTGGAGACAGGGGCAGCGGACGGGAGGAGCGATCCGGTCAGTTTCGTGGTCACGACGGGTGAGAAGGCTACAGCGCCGGAGGCAGGGGCCGGATCCCCCGGCTGGCAGACGAAGAGCCGGATCCATATGGTCGATCACGATGCACTGGTGCGCAGACTGCGTGCCGGCAACACGCTGAGCCAGATCATAGCGGGCTTCCGAAGCTGCGCCGAGATCATGCTCGAAGGCGGGATGCGGGGCTATTTCCGCCATGCCTGGCGCTTCGGCCTGTTCTTCCTTTTCCCGTTCCTGCTGACCGCGCTGGCGATCGCGCTGACGGCGCAGATCGCCATCCTGCCCTATGCTCTTAGCTTTTCGTCGTGGCACATGCTCTGGAGCGGGCCGCTGGCGCTTTGTTTCTTCATCTTCGCCTTCCTGCCGTTTTCCGAGCGTTTCCATACGCTGCATCTCTTTGCCGATTGGAAAATGGCCGTGGCGCTCGGCCGTATGGACCGGGCCGATTTCAACAGCTGGCTGGAAGACCGGGCCGCTGGCGTGCGCAAGGCGCTTGACGAAGAGGTGGACGAATATGTGATTTCCTCGCACAGCATGGGATCGAGCGTCGCCGCCCATGTCGTCGGCATATTGCTGGAAAGAGAGCCGGAGATATTCAAAGGCAAGCGCGTGGTGTTTGCCACCCTCGGCAGCGCCATCCTGCAATGTGCGCTCATGTCATCGGCAAAGCTGCTTCGCGCCCGTGTCGGGCTGATCGCCCGCTGTCCCGAGATTTCCTGGCTCGATGTGCAGTGCCTGACGGATTCGATCAATTTCTACAAGGTGCCGGTCGTCGCCGTCTCCGGCCATGCGGATGCGCCTCAGGCGAAGATGATCCTGATCCGCGTCAAGCAGATGCTGACGCGCGAGCACTACCGCAAGATCCGCACGGACCAGCTGCGCGTCCACCGGCAATATGTGCTTGGGCCGGATTTGCAGGCGCCCTTCGACTTCACACTTTTGACATCCGGGCCGATGCCGGCCTCGGTCTTTGCCGATCCCGACGAAAAGAGAATGGCCGGCTGAGGGCCGGGCATCGTCCGTCCGGATTGCGTCGGCTCTATTCCGGCGCCGAGGTCTGCAGCGCCAGCGCATGCAACACGCCGCCCATATTGCCCTTCAGCGCCTCGTAGACCATCTGGTGCTGTTGCACGCGGCTCTTGCCGCGAAAGGCTTCGGCGACGACTTCGGCGGCGTAGTGATCGCCATCGCCCGCCAGATCGCGGATCGTCACTTTGGCACCGGGAATCCCAGCCTTGATCATGTCTTCGATATCGCCGGGTTTCATGGCCATGATCGTTACTCCTTGCGCATCATTCCGCAGCGGCAAGTTCGCCGCGGCCTTCCATGAAGTCAGGGAACCATGATTCATGGGCATCGCGCAATTGCTGAATCGGCAGCGAGATGAGATCGCCGACGACGAGCGCCGTTCCTCCGACCGTGCCGAGGCGGCGGAAAGGAACGCCGCCACCTTCTGCATTGACGCAGACGAAATCGGCAACATCGGCAGGCAAGGTGAGGATGTAGCGCGCCTGATCCTCACCGAAGAGCAGCGCATGTGGTGCACCTCTGCCTTCGCTCAGATCGATCGTCAGGCCTTTGCCCGAGGCCATCGCCATTTCGGCGAGCGCCACGGCAAGGCCACCCGAGGAGATGTCGTGGCAAGCGGTCGCCTGGCCGTTGCGGATGACGGAGCGAACGAAATCGCCATTGCGGCGCTCGGCAAACAGATCCACCTCCGGTGCCGGACCTTCGCGGCTGGAAAGCACGTCTCTCACATAGACGGACTGGCCGAGATGGCTGCCGTCGACGCCGATCATGATCACCTTGTCGCCGTCGTTGGCAGTGCCGATACGAGCCATCTTGCGCCAGTCCGGCAGCAGGCCGACGCCTGCGATCGTCGGGGTCGGCAGAATGGCGACGCCGTTGGTCTCGTTGTAAAGCGAGACGTTGCCTGACACGATCGGGAAATCCAGCGCGCGGCAGGCCTCGCCGATGCCCTTCACGGCCTCGACGAGCTGGCCCATGATCTCGGGCTTTTCGGGATTGCCGAAGTTCAGATTGTCGGTAGCGGCGAGCGGTTCGGCGCCTGTCGCGGTGATGTTGCGCCAGCATTCGGCGACCGCCTGCTTGCCGCCTTCGAAGGGGTCTGCCTCGACATAACGCGGGGTGACGTCGGAGGAGAAAGCGAGCGCCTTGGAGGGATGGCCGTCGACGCGCACGACCCCGGCATCGCCGCCCGGAAGCTGCAGCGAATTGCCCTGGATCAGCGTGTCGTATTGCTCATAGACCCAACGGCGGCTCGACTGGTTGGCGGAGCCGACGAGTTGCAGCAACGCCTGGCCATAATCCTCGGGTGCGGCGACAAGATTGGCGGGCAGGGGGGCATGCTTGCGGGATTCGCGCCAGGGGCGATCATATTCCGGCGCCTGGTCGCCCAGATCCTTGATCGGCAGGTTGGCGACTTCCTCGCCCTGGTGCATGACGCGGAAGCGCAGATCGTCGGTCGTCCAGCCGACGATGGCAAAATCGAGGCCCCACTTGACGAAGATCGCCTTGGCTTCCGCTTCCTTCTCCGGCTGCAGCACCATGAGCATGCGCTCCTGGCTTTCCGACAGCATCATCTCGTAGGCCGTCATCCTCTCTTCGCGGACAGGCACCTTGTCGAGTTCGAGCAGGATGCCGAGATCGCCCTTGGCGCCCATCTCGACGGCCGAGCAGGTGAGGCCGGCCGCACCCATGTCCTGGATGGCGATGACGGCGCCGGTCTGCATCAGCTCGAGGCAGGCTTCCAGCAGGCACTTCTCGGTGAAGGGGTCGCCGACCTGAACGGTCGGGCGCTTCTCGTCGATCGATTCGTCGAATTCGGCCGACGCCATCGTCGCACCGCCGACGCCGTCACGGCCGGTCTTGGCGCCGAGATAGACGACCGGAAGACCGACGCCCTTGGCTTCGGACAGGAAGATGGCGTTGGACTTCGCAATACCGGCGGCAAAGGCGTTGACGAGGATGTTGCCGTTGTAGCGGGCGTCGAATTCGACCTCGCCGCCGACCGTCGGCACGCCGAAGGAATTGCCGTAGCCGCCGACGCCGGAGACGACGCCGGAGACGAGGTGGCGGGTCTTCGGATGATCCGGTTCGCCGAAGCGCAGCGCGTTCATCGCGGCGATCGGGCGCGCGCCCATGGTGAAAACGTCGCGCAGGATGCCACCGACGCCGGTCGCAGCCCCCTGATAGGGCTCGATATAGGAGGGGTGGTTGTGGCTCTCCATCTTGAAGACGACGCAATCGCCGTCATCGATGTCGACCACGCCGGCATTTTCGCCCGGGCCCTGGATGACGCGCGGCCCCTTGGTCGGCAGCGTGCGCAACCATTTCTTCGAGGATTTGTAGGAGCAGTGCTCGTTCCACATGGCCGAGAAGATGCCGAGCTCGGTAAACGTCGGCTCGCGGCCGATCAGATCCAGAATGCGCTGGTACTCGTCCGGCTTCAGGCCATGGCTTGCGATGAGTTCCGGCGTGATCGGGATGGTGTTTGGAATGGTCATGAGCGGAAAATCCCTGGCGCGTTTTGCGCTGTCTTTAGCTTATGTAGCGGCGACGCGCGACAGGAAAATGCCCGCCGTCAACAGAGGGCGGGCAGACTTATCCAAAAGAGCAACCACTCAGAACTTGTAGCCGACCTGCAAGCCGGCGCGCGTCATGCCGTCGTTCGGCCCGTTGCAGAGATCGGCATGCGAGGAATGGGCGAACTGGGCCATGACATTCCAGTGGGTGTTGAAACGATAGCCGGCGCCCAGATATTCGTGGAAGAGGACGCGACAGCCGAGTTCCGGGCCGTCATCATCGCCCTCGAGATCGCCGGTATGGATGACGCCGCCGAAGCCGGCTTCGGCAAAGAGCTTCTCGTTGAAATCGACCGTCCAGGTGAAACCGGTGAAGAACTGAGTGGCTTCGCCCGACGTGCCGATCGAGGTGCCGAGATGGACGCGGGGATGCAGCAATTGTTGCTGCCAGCCGACCGCCGTGTCGTAGCCGAAAGGATCGAAGAGAGCGGTAATTTCGGGAAAGACGCCGTCTTCCCTGGAGTGGCCCGATTGCACCGAGGCCGAAGCGCCGAAACGTAATTCATCAAATATCTGCTCGCCTGCACTTGCCGAGCCGGCCACCACTGCCACTGACGCTATACCCAACAATAGCAGAGCGACTTTTCCGAAGTCGATCGTCATATGCTGTCCTTTGATTCCCTCATCTGAGGGGATGACAAGAGGTAGCATGACGGTTCGAGGGGTAAAGCGGCAGGATCTGGGCGCGATGTTTTTTTAGACTACGACGTGTATTTGCAACACATCATATTTCGCCATCATAGGCGGAGCCGCCATTTTCCAGCAGCCGGCGCAGGATCATCAGTCCCGAGATCAATTCCTGCCCTGTCTTCGGCGAGGAGAAACCGACGCGAACGCGATGATAGGGCCTCTCTCCGCGCGCCGCCTTGAACTCGTCCTCGTCGTCGACGAGCACGCCATCGCGGAAGGCGGCATTCTTGAAGGTGCCCGACATCCAGGGCTCCGGCAGTTTCAGCCAGAGGAAGGGCGCGTGCGGGTGCGATTCGAAATCGAAGCCCTGCAACTGTTCGCGGGCGAGCCGGACCCGCCGGGAGAGTTCCTCGACACTTGCCTTGCGGATCTCGTGCGCCATTCCGCTTTCGACAAGGCGCGCGCAGGTCTCCGCCAGGATGAAGGGCAGGCCGCCGGTGATCATCCTGTGCGTCACTTTGATGCGCTGGGCAAAATGCGGCGGGCAGGCGACCCAGCCGCCGCGCACGCCAGCGGCGACCGCTTTCGACAGGCCGTTGACGAGGAAGGTGCGATCAGGCGCAATCGAGGCGAGCAGCGGCGTGTCGTCGTCGGCCATGCCGCCGTAGAGGTCGTCCTCGATCAGCCAGACGCCGTGCTTCCTGGCGATTATAGCGATTGCAGCGCGCCGGTCATAGGGCATGATCGCCAGCGTCGGATTGTGGACGGTCGGCATCAGGAAGGCGATCTTCGGATGCTGCTGCTGGCAGAGCCGCTCGAAATCCTCGGGGATCACGCCGAGCTCATCGGAATCGACCGTCAGCGTGCGGCGGCCGAGAAGGCGGGCGCTACGGCTGACCTGGGTATAGGTGAGATCCTCGAAGACGATCTTGTCGCCCGGCGCCGAGACGGCGGCGACGACTGATATCGCCGCCGCATGAGCGCCGAGAGTCGGCACGATGTTTTCAGCGTCCGGCGTCCAGCCGCTGCGGGCAAGCCACAGGCGGCCGGCCTCAAACCAGTTGCGCGGGAAACTCCGGGAATAGGAAGAGATTTCGGATAGATGCTGCACGCCGATCTCGGCAAGGATGCCCGCTATGACCTTGCCCTGGCCGAGATCCGGCGCGGCTGTCGTGTCGAAGCGGATCTTGTTGGCCGGCGCATCCTGGATGCGGGTGCCGCCGAGCGAGACGGTCAGCGGATCGATTTGCTCTCCGGGCGGCGTCTCAGAGCGGTTCAGCACATAGGTGCCGCGCCCCACTTCGCCGGCGACCAGGCCGCGCTCATGTACCAGCGCATAGGCACGGCCGATCGTGCCGATCGTCACGCCGATATCATAGGCGAGGTTGCGCTGCGGCGGCAATTTGCTGCCGGCGGGCAAGGCGCCGCTTGATATGGCGGATTCGATGCTGTCGGCAAGCCGGAGATAGACCGGACCGGAACCGCGGGAAATATCAGGAAGCCAATTTGTCATGGTGACAATTGTATATGTTGGCACATTGTATGGGTCAAGCGTATGAGTCAATTCCAATGGCACGCCGAGAGGATTCCTGGAATGTCTGCCTTACCTGAGATCAAAATGCCGATTGTACCGATTGTCTCTTACGAAGACAGGAGACAGATCGTCCTCCCCGACGCGCCTGCCGAGGCGACGACGCGCCTGGACCGGATCTGGGCCGCAGTTCTTCTCTGGCATCAGAAGCGGGAAGGCCGGCGTGCGCTGAGAGGGCTGACGGCGACCGAACTCAAGGATATCGGGGTGTCGCAGTCAGATGCAGCGCGCGAAGTCGGCAAGTCGTTCTTTTGGGACTGAAACGTGCTTTCGGAACTGACCGGGTCGGTCAGTTGCAGGCCTTGTTGCCACCTGACCAGCGGTTAAGGTCGGTGGTGATGCGGCCGGCGACCGGTTCCGACATCATCGGACCGAAGGCCTGCAGGCGCGACGGGCTTCCCTCGGCCTGCACGACGAGCAGCGGCCGGCTCTCCGGGCTGCCCTTGTGGACAAGCAGGATGCGCGGCCGGCCGGAGAAGGAATTGAGCTCCGGCGCGAGCTTATAGGCTGCAAAGGCCGGATCGCCCGATTTGAACCAGCAGGCATTGGCGCCGAGCGCCACGCGTTCCATGGTCGGCAGCGCGGCGCGGTTCGGGCCTGTCGGCGCCGGCGTCTGGCAGGCTGCGACCATGGTTGCGACAGCGGTAAACAGGGCGGCGTTTGCGAGGCGAGGGCGCATCAATCGTGCTCCAGATCCGGACGGAGGATTTTTGGGTGCATGCCGTTGCCCACGACCGCTGTGTGTTTTGGGCAAGGCACTGGCTCAGGCGGCGATGACGTCGAGCGCCGAGGCGAAGAGGCCACGGCCGTCCGAGCCGCCATGGGCAGCTTCGATCAGGTTCTCGGGATGCGGCATCATGCCGAGCACATTGCCCTTTTCATTCATGACAGCGGCGATGTCGTTGATCGAGCCGTTCGGATTGGTGCCCTCGGCATAACGGAACACCACCTGGCCATTGCCTTCGATCGCGGCCAGCGTCGCTTCCTCGGCGAAATAATTGCCGTCGTGATGGGCAACCGGGCAGCGGATGACCTGGCCCTGCGCGTAGGCGCGGGTGAAGTCCGTCTCGGCGTTGACGACTTCGAGCTTGATCTCACGGCAGACGAATTTCAGCGAGGAATTGCGCATCAGCGCGCCGGGCAGCAGGCCGGCCTCGACGAGGATCTGGAAGCCGTTGCAAACGCCGAGCACCTTCACGCCCTTTGTAGCCTTGTCGATGATCGCCTGCATGACCGGCATGCGGGCGGCGATCGCGCCGCAACGCAGGTAATCGCCATAAGAGAAGCCGCCGGGGATGACGATCAGATCGACGTCGGGGATCTCTGTTTCCGTCTGCCAGATCGTCACCGGCTGCTTGCCGGAGATCTTGGTCAGGGCGGCGATCATGTCGCGGTCACGGTTGAGGCCCGGAAGTTGAACGACGGCTGATTTCATGGGGTCCCTGCGTCTAACGAAAGATACTGAACTGGAATGCTTTCGGCGAGCCATACTCCATTGTCGGAGACAAAGAAAGAATGACCCTCTGAAAACATGCGGGCCGCGTCCACACGCAGGATGAGATGTTCACCCTTACGGCGGGCTGCGACCATTTTTGCCGTTTCGACATCCGCCGACAGATGAACGTGGTGCCGCTGCATCTTCTTCAAGCCTTCGCGCTCGATCGACTGCCAATTCGTCAGAGACGTGCCGTGAGAAAGAGCGGCGGGCGGTTCAACCTGGTTCAATGCGAGATCGACGTCGACGCTATGACCTTGGTTTGCGCGAATTCTGCCATCGGCGATCGTGAAACGCTTCTTCGGATTGTTGTCGACAATCTCGATAATATCGGCGCGGGAAACATTGTATTTCGACGCCAACACCTTTTCGAGCTCATCGAACGACACCCAACCCTCGCTATCAAGCGTCAAACCCGCGGCATCAGGCGCATGACGTAAAACATAGCTCATATACTTGGAGACTTCCGTCTCCAGCTTTGCTTTCATCATGACGCCAAATCCTCAAAGTCCACCGGACGACGGGTCTGTGATCGTCAGTCGATCGCGATTGCGTAGTTCTCGATCACCGTGTTGGCGAGCAATTTTTCGCACATGGCCTTGAGGTCGGCCTCGGCCTTGCCCTTGTCGGCTCCTTCCAGCTCCAGGTCGAAGACCTTGCCCTGTCTTACATGGCCGACGCCCGAGAAGCCGAGGGCGCCAAGCGCACCCTCGATAGCCTTGCCCTGCGGATCGAGAACGCCGTTTTTCAGCGTGACGGTGACACGAGCCTTGATCACTTTGTCTTTCCTGCCTTACTTGACGAGAACCGGGCCGGTGCCGCGCACAGGCTCGTTTTCATTGATGATGCCGAGACGGCGCGCAACTTCGGAATAGGCTTCGAGCAGCCCGCCGAGGTCGCGGCGGAAGCGATCCTTATCCATCTTCTCGTGGGTTTCGATATCCCAGAGCCGGCAGCTGTCCGGCGAGATTTCGTCGGCGAGGATGATGCGCATCATATCGCCTTCGAAGAGGCGGCCGCATTCGATCTTGAAATCGACGAGCTGGATGCCGACGCCGAGGAAGAGGCCGGTCATGAAGTCGTTCACGCGGATGGCAAGCGCCATGATGTCATCGAGTTCAGCGGGGTTTGCCCAGCCGAAGGCGGTGATGTGCTCTTCGGAGACCATCGGATCGTCGAGCGCGTCGGACTTGTAATAGAATTCGATGATCGAGCGCGGCAGCACGACGCCTTCGTCGATGCCAAGGCGCTTGGCGAGAGAACCGGCCGCGACATTGCGCACGACGATCTCCAGCGGGATCATCTCTACTTCCTTGATCAACTGCTCGCGCATGTTGAGCCGGCGGATAAAATGAGTAGGGATGCCGATCTTGTTCAGATGGCTGAAGATATATTCGCAGATGCGGTTGTTGAGGACGCCCTTGCCATCGATGACTTCGTGCTTCTTCTTGTTGAAGGCGGTGGCATCGTCCTTGAAGAACTGGATCAAAGTGCCCGGTTCCGGGCCTTCATACAGAATCTTTGCCTTGCCCTCGTAGATACGGCGGCGACGGTTCATCGTGGTCATTCTCTATTGTTGGCGCTCTTGGGATAGCGCGAGTGGATCGATCTCGTGGCGTCCCCTTAAAGGAAAAGAGAGGGTTTCACAATCCGCCTGTCGCTCCTTCCCTGGTTTCCAGATTTCGTGGCCCCGGTTTCCAGATTTCGTGGCCCCGGTTTCCAGATTTCGCGGTCCCGGTTTCCGATTTTACGGAATACTGCCAAGAGAATCGAATGAATTCGCGAGAGGAGTTTAGCGCCTTTTCCTCTACGGTGGAATGAAGGCGAAATGGCGGGCCGCTTATGCAGGTTTTTATTTGGCGGCTCTGCCTGGCAGCGCGCGGCGAAGCTGCGTCTGCAGCGCGCGAGCGGCGGTTTGCCCGTGGCGCCAGCTTCCGGCGCGGATGAAGGAGGGGATCTGCATGGCCGGCATCGGCCGGGCGAGCGCGTAGCCCTGCAGCGTGTCACAGTCGAGTTCTTCGAGAATCCGGATATGATCCGCCGTTTCGACACCCTCGGCGATGACGAGGATATCAAGCGAGCGGCCGATATCGATGATCGAGCCGACGAGTTTGCGCTGCTCGGCCGATTGCGGCAGCATGCGGATCAGCTCGCGGTCGATCTTCAGCGTCTTCGGGCTCAATCGCAGCAGGCTGACGATCGAGGCATGGCCAGTACCGAAATCGTCGATCTGGATGTCGATGCCGAGCTTGCGCAGCTTTTTCAGGTTGGCGGCCACCGCCTCGTCGCAATCGTCGAGCGAGATCGATTCCAGCAGTTCGAAGGAGAATGTGCCGGGCTTGATCTTCAAGGCGCGAAGCTTCTTGCCCAGATCGGGATCGGCGAGCCGCCTGGCGGAGACGTTGACCGATATCTTCGGAATCGGTAGCCCGTCCTTCAGCCACGCCTTCCGGTCGGCAATGGCGCGCTCCAAGATGAGGGCGTCGATAGTCGAGACGACGTCGAGATCCTCGGCGATATCGAGGAAGCGGTCGGGCGTCAGCAGCCCGTGCACCGGGTGCTGCCAGCGGGCAAGCGTTTCGACACCGGTGACATCCAGCGTGCGGGCATCGAACTGCAGCTGGTAGAAGGGCACGAATTCGTTGCATTCGAGGCCGACCAGGATCTCGTCGGCGAGATGCTTGGCGGAAATGATATCGCGGCGGGCCGAGGCCGAGAAGAATTCGAAGCGATTGCGGCCGAGGCCCTTGGCGCGATAGAGGGCGATATCGGCGTCGAGCAGTATCTGCTTGGCGTCGAGCTTCGGTCCGCTGTCGATGGCGATGCCGACGCTGGCGCCGAAACGGCAGTCGTGCCCCTCATATCTGACCGGTTTGCGCAATTCGCGGATAAGACGTTCGGCAAGGCCGCCGATCTTCTTCGACGCGGGATCGACGGCGCAGAGGATGACGAATTCATCACCGCCAATGCGAGCGACAAAATCGGCGGCGCGGACGGAATTCCTCAGCACGCTGGCGGCATGCTGCAGCATGGCGTCGCCGGCCCGATGGCCGAGCGTGTCGTTGATCTGCTTGAAGCGGTCGAGATCGATATGCAGGATCGCCAGTGCCGCGCCCTTGGCCTGGCATTCGGCCGAACGCTCGCCCAGCATCTTGTCGAGATAGCGGCGGTTCGGAAGGCCGGTGAGGTAATCGTGCAGCGCCAAGTGCTCGATGCTCTCCTTGGCGGCTTCGAGCTCGCGGTTGCGCGCCTCGGCCAGATCCTTGGCGCGCTGCAGCTCGTTGCGGAGCGCGACTTCCTCGGTGACGTCCCAGTTGGCGCCAATCAGCTTGCGGTGGCCGTTGCCATCGATGAAGAAGGCCGAGCGGGCGCGGATGACACGTTCGACGCCGTCGCCGCGGATGATGCGGTATTCCTGCTGGAAATCGCGGCCGCTTTCGACGCTGCGATCGGATAAGCCAAGCACGCGCTCGCGATCGTCGGGATGCAGGCTTTTCGCCCAGGCGTCGCTGGCGATCTGGCGCGAGGCGCCCTGCAGCCCGTAAATGGCGATAAGGCGATCGTCCCATTCGACGCTATCATGCTCGATATCGGCCTCGAAGACGCCGATGCGGGAAACCTCCAGCGCCAGATCGAGCCGGCGCGACAAACGCGACAGCGTCTCCTCGGCCTGCTTGCGGGCGGTGATATCCGTATCCGTGCCGATGATGCGCGTCGGCACGCCGTTCTCGTCCCATTCGACGCAGGCGCCGCGACACTCGATCCAGACCCAGTGACCGTCCTTGTGACGCTCGCGATATTCGAAGATCTGGTAATCGGGATCGCCGGCGTTCTGTCGGTCAATAGCGTGGACGACGAAATCGCGATCGTCGGGATGGACGAGCTGCAGCCAGGCGTCGTAATCGCCGTCGGCTTGCTCGTCGGGCGCCATGCCGCGAATGGTTTTCCATGTCGGCGAGTAATATTTCGTGTCGAGACGGTAATTGTGATCCCATACGCCAAGGCCGGAGCCAACGAGCGCATGGTTCCAGCGGCTTTCGCGCTCGGCCGGATCGGAATCGTCGGCTGCTCCATTGCCGATGCCTGTCTCGGCCGCTGCGGCATAGCCGTGCGGATCACCGGTCTCTGGATGGGCTTTCTTCACGGGCATTCTCGCTTACTTCACCTCGGTGCAGTCTGCTGTCATTCCATTAAGAAAGACTTAGAAAGCACTTGCTCAACAAGCGGGATGGCGCCTTTTCCTCGATTAGGCAGGGAGCCGGCCGAGGAACTGGGCAAAGACCATGGTGCCTTCGGGCCATGGGCCGTGACCAGAATCGGCATTGATATGACCGGCCTCGCCGGCATCGACGAGGAAGGAGCCCCAGCTGCTGGCGACATCGTCGGCATGATCGTAGCTGCCGAACGGATCGTTGCGGCTGGCGACGGTGATCGACGGGAAGGGCAGCGGGTCGCGCGGATAGGGGCCGAATGTCATCAGGTGTTTCGGGCGGATGTCGGGATTGGCGACATCGGGCGGGGCGACGAGAAAGGCGCCGGCCACGGGCTTGCGGAAATGCGGGATGGCGTGGATCACCGAGGGTACGCCCAGCGAGTGGGCGACGAGAACGACCGGACGGGTCGAGGCGTTCACCTCCTCGGCGATGCGGGCGATCCAGTCCTCGCGCACCGGCTTCGTCCATTCGGCCTGTTCGACGCGCCGCGCCGTGCTGAGCTTTGCCTCCCAGCGGCTCTGCCAGTGGCCCGGGCCGGAATTGGTGTAACCGGGGATGATGAGGATATCTGCGTCTGAGGCTTTCATGATGCCGCCGATGTGAGAAAGCTGGTCCAAGATGTCAAGAGGGGAATGTCAAGGGAGGGAGCGACACGGGCCGTGAAAGTTGCTATATTCCTCCAGTGCCGGTTGCGGATTTCGTGTCGGCTTGCCCGCCGATGCTGTCCGCCGCCGATCAGGTCTCGGCTGAGGAGGAGAAAGCCATGGCGGCATTTCACGTCATGACGGGTGCAAGCGAAAGCTTCGCGCGGCCCGTTGTCAATCGCATCGGTATCGCTGACGTTTTCGACGCGCTGAAGCGCGGATATGAAGATTTCATGGAGAAACCGTCCCATTATGTGTTCCTGTGCCTGATGTACCCGATCGCCGGCGTCTTCCTGACGCTATGGACCTCGGGCGCCAACCTTTTACCGATGGTCTTCCCGCTGATGGCGGGTTTCGTGCTGATCGGCCCGATCGCGGCGATCGGCCTCTATGAGATCAGCCGCCGGCGCGAGGTCGGCCTCGACGCGTCGTGGACGCATGCACTCGAGGTGCGCCATTCGCCGGCGCTGCCGTCGATTGTGGCGGTCGGGCTGATGCTCTTGGGCCTCTTCGTCGTCTGGCTGGTGACGGCGCAGACGCTCTACATCAACCTGCTCGGCGAGGTCTTTCCGCGCAGCATGGCGGATTTCTTCCGCCAGGTCTTCGGCACGTCAGAGGGCATGCAGCTGATCATCTGGGGCAATCTCATCGGCTTCGTCTTTGCGCTCGTCGTGCTGGCGATAACCGTCATCACCTTTCCACTGCTGCTCGACCGCGATGTCGGGGCGGTGGCGGCCGTCACAGCGTCGATCCGCGCGACGATTCTCAATCCGGTGCCGGTGCTGCTCTGGGGCCTGATCGTCGCCGCGCTGCTCGTCATCGGCACGATCCCGGTCTTTGCCGGGCTTGCGCTCGTCATCCCGATCCTCGGCCATGCGACCTGGCATCTCTATCGCAAGCTGATTGCGCGGGAAGCGACCGCATAACCACGGCCTTGCCTGCGGCGAATTCCGGACCCCCGGGGGAATATCGGATCCCTGGGGGAACCTCGAACCTGCCTCGGAGTTTGTTTAGCCGAGAGCGTGATGTCGTCGACATCATGGTCCGGAGGCCTCGAGGGAGGATTGCAGAGGTGACGATGAAGCATCTGTTCGCCCAGTTCGCAACAAAGGTATCGGAATGGGCGGGCAAACCCGTCATCTTCATCCTGGCACTGATCGTGGTCGTTATCTGGGCGGCACTCGGCCCCTTCTTCGACTATTCGGAAACCTGGCAGCTGATCATCAATACCGGCACGACGATCATCACCTTCCTGATGGTTTTCGTGCTGCAGAACGCCCAGACGCGCGACACGCGGGCGATCCAGGCCAAGCTCAACGAAATCATCCTGACCAGCCATGCCGAGAACCGTTTCATCGGCATCGAGAATCTCGAGGAGGAGGAGCTGAAGCACCTCAACCACCTAGTCGCCAAGGCCGCAAAGGGCAGGGGCGAGACGGAGGCCTGCAGGACATCGGAGGCAGCGAATGCGGCACCGCCGAAAAAGGCGGATGCACCTAAGCGCTCTGTGGCTGCCAAGGCGTCGAAGCAGAAGCAGCGGCCACTTGAGAAAAATTGAATCGCTAAATACAGTTCCAAGACGATGAGTTCGTATTGCGTAGGGGAGATGGTCGATTCCGAACTAAGAGAGCCCCAGACTGAGCTGTTCTTTCAGGCCTATCTGCTTGGAATAACGGTTGGTCATCTGCCATTTTTCTTCGGAGATCTGGCCATGGGCACTTTGATCGCGAAGTTTATTTTTTCGCTTCCCTTCATTTTTATATTGTTTATTTCCTATCGTATTAAATATATCGAAATGAATTCGCGGCCGTGTTTCTGGGCGTTTATTGTTTTTATTGGCACGCTGTCTTTGATTGCAGCAGTGTTTCTGTCGTTGTCTGGTTTCGGAGAAAAAGAGCTCGTCTTTTTGTTGTTCGTTTTGGCCTACTGCCTTCCTTCTGTCCTCGTCGCCTGTATCGCTTTCCCAATTATGTTGAGGCTGCGGGTAAGGAGAAACCAGCTAATAAATAACAACAGCGAGATATGTTGAAGACGGCGCCGAGCAGGGGCGCCGTCACTGCGTTGACCGCGACCCTCAAGCCGTCCCAAAGACCCGGCGGAAGATCGTATTGACATGCTTGGTATGATAGCCGAGGTCGAACTTCTCCCGAATATCCTCTTCCGACAGTGCAGCGCGGACCTCCGCATCCGCCAGCAGCTCTTCCAGAAAATCCTTGCCCTGTTCCCAGACCTTCATGGCGTTGCGCTGCACGAGGCGATAGGCATCCTCGCGGGAGGTGCCGGCCTGGGTCAGCGCCAGCAGGACGCGCTGCGAGTGGACGAGGCCGTGGAATTTGTTGAGGTTCTTTTCCATATTTTCGGGATAGACCAGCAGCTTTTCGATGACGCCGGCGAGCCGCGAAAGTGCGAAATCCAGCGTCACGGTGGCATCGGGGCCGATCATGCGCTCGACCGAGGAGTGGGAGATATCGCGCTCGTGCCAGAGGGCGACGTTTTCCATTGCCGGCATGGCGTAGGAGCGGACCATGCGGGCGAGGCCGGTCAGGTTTTCGGTCAGAACCGGGTTGCGCTTGTGCGGCATGGCAGAGGAGCCCTTCTGGCCAGGCGAGAAATATTCCTCGGCTTCCAGCACCTCGGTGCGCTGCAGGTGGCGGATCTCGGTTGCCAGCCGCTCGATCGACGAGGCGACGACGCCGAGCGTGGCGAAATACATCGCGTGGCGGTCGCGCGGGATGACCTGTGTCGAGACCGGCTCGGCCTTCAAGCCGAGCGCTTCGGCGACATGTTCTTCGACGCGCGGATCGATATTGGCGAAGGTGCCGACGGCGCCCGATATGGCGCAGGTCGCGACTTCCTCGCGGGCGGCGACGAGGCGCTGGCGGCAGCGCTCGAATTCGGCATAGGCGAGCGCCAGCTTGGCGCCGAAGGTGGTGGGCTCGGCATGGATGCCGTGCGAACGGCCGATGGTGACGGTGTCCTTGTGTTCGAAGGCGCGGTTTTTCAGTGCTTCGAGCAGCCGGTCGATATCGGCAAGCAGGATGTCGGTGGCGCGGACCAGCTGAACGTTGAAGCAGGTGTCGAGCACGTCGGACGAGGTCATGCCCTGGTGGACGAAGCGCGCATCCGGGCCGACGATCTCGGCGAGATGGGTGAGGAAGGCGATGACGTCATGCTTGGTGACAGCCTCGATCTCATCGATGCGGTCGACATCGAAGGTGGCGGCGCCGCCTTTCTCCCAGATCGTCTTTGCCGCCGATTTCGGGATGACGCCGAGTTCGGCCAGCGCGTCGCAGGCATGCGCCTCGATCTCGAACCAGATGCGGAACTTGGTTTCGGGAGACCAGATGGCGACCATTTCGGGCCGAGAATAACGCGGGATCATGGGCGGCTGCCTTCACTTCGAGAGGTTTGTTAGCGCCCCTGTAGCAAAGACGGGCGGCAATCTCAACGCATGCGTTTGGCAAGATGATAGCTGCTTGCGACAAGACAGACGAGGCCGAGCGGCAGGAAGAGGCGCAGGCCGATCACCAGGAACTGGTAGACGGCGCTGATACTGGTGAAGACGAACTGGAAGGCCCAGACGATACTGCCGAAGGGCGCGTGCCAGCGCGAATAGAAGATCCGGTATTCCATGGCGAAGAGGAAGGCGGTCATCAGGATCGTAGCTGCGGTCAACGTCACGAAAAAAGCGGCAAAACGCGCTTCCGGCGGCCTGCCATAGGCAAGGAAGCGGGCAACCGGCAGGGCGAACGGCCAGGCCAACAGGCCGCCGGCGAAATAAAGTGCTGTCACCTCGGCAAGGCGGCCCGTCTGCAGGCCGTTGCGCAGATAAAGGCCGAGCATGGCGGCGGCGAGCATCTGCATACCCCAAAGCAACGCGCCGGCGATCAGATCGGGGTAGGGCGGCCATGCAGCTCTTAGACGATCTATCCGGGGGCGATCCATGCTTAGGGATGAACAGGAACGGCGATCCAGCGGCCGTTCCTTGTCGCATCGAAGGCCAGGACGAGGGCGATGTGAACCTGGTTTCCGCCTTCCGGCTGATAGACCACCGCGCCGCCGATCCGGTATTCGACCGAGCACGTGCGCTCGGCCGGAACCGTGGTGGCCTGGCGCGCCGCCTGCCGGTTCGGAGCGCCTTCCTTTTCGATCATCTGCAGGCTGAAGCCGATGACGCGTTTATCGATCGCGGCGCAATCCTTCGGCGTCGGCACCGGCATCTCGCCGAGCGAGAGCGTATAGGGCGCCTTCGGCGGACCGTCGGTCGCAAGCGTCGTGTAGCGGATCGTCTTCGAAGGCGAGCCGAGTTCGGTCGGTGGATTGAAGGCGGCGATCAGGCCGGGATTGGTCAACAGATCGTATTTGTCCATCTGGCTGCGCGCCGCCGTCAGGTTCTGCCGCCGCGCCTTGGAGAGATTGGCGTCCTTATCGGTCAGTTCGGTGCGGAAGGGTGTGCCCTCGAGATAGTGGCCGTCTTCGGTATCGACGAAATAAGTGTTGGAGTAGGGGGACGCTCTGCTTGATGCCGAATTCCTGGAATCCGAAAACCTTGCCGTCAGCGGAAAAACCGATCGGCTGGATATTGGCGATGTCGCCGGCAAGTGACAGGCCGGGCAGGCAGGCAAATGCTGCGGCAATTATGCCGCCGATGATGAGACGCTTCTTCATGCTCGTGCCCCTTCGGCTGCCTGACGCAGATCGGCGACGGTCCGGCGGTAATCCTCGACCGTATCGCCCTTGAAAATTGCCGAGCCGGCGACGAGGACGTTGCCGCCCGCCCGCGCGATATCAGGCGCCGTTTCCATCGTGACGCCGCCGTCGACCTCGAGTTCGATCGGCCGATCACCGATCAGTGACTTCGCCGCCGCGATCTTCTTCGCCATCGCCGGAATGAACTTCTGCCCGCCGAAACCGGGATTGACCGACATGATCAGGATGAGGTCGACATCGTCGAGCACGTTCTCGATGGCGCTGAGCGGTGTCGCCGGATTGATCGTCACGCCGACCTTCTTGCCGAGGTTGCGGACAGTCTGCAGCGAGCGGTGCAGATGCGGTCCGGCTTCGGTATGGACGGTGATGCGGTCGCAGCCGGCCTTGGCGAAGGCTTCGAGATAGTCGTCGACCTGCGAGATCATCAGGTGGCAGTCGAACGTGGCTGATGTATAGGAGCGCAACGACTTGATGACATCGGGGCCGAAGGAGATGTTCGGCACGAAATGCCCGTCCATCACGTCGAGATGGATCCAGTCGGCGCCGGCGGCCGTCACGTCGCGCACCTCCTCGCCGAGCCTGGCGAAATCCGCTGCGAGGATCGAGGGGGCAATGCGAATGGGCAGCGTCATCAAAACTACTCCGTATAGGGCGCGCCATTTCACTGCGGCGCCAGAATTCAAAGCTGGCGGCCGCTGCTCATTGCGTCGGCGCCGCAGGTGGAAAAAAGCCGTTGCCCCGCCATTCGAGCAGGCGGTAGGGATTTTGCGAAAGTTCATGCGCACCGGTGAAGGCAATAGCGCCGACCGGCGTCTGGAATGTCGTGCCGAGAAGCGTCTCCTGGAGGGGCTTGCCCGCCGCAACGGCGGCTTGCCCGGCCTGGCCGGCAATGAGGGCGGCGGCCAGCGACGGCAGGACATAACCTTCCGGCTCGACGCCTTTGGCATGCAGCGCGCCGGCAGCAGCCGTGCCTTCCGGCAGGGTAGCGTATTCGGGCAGGGCGACGGCGCGCACGCCTGAATTCAGCGGCAGCGGCTGGTCGGCAGCGCGCATGGCATCGCCGCTGAGGATGGAAAGCTGGATGTTCTCGGCCTTGGCGTCGCGGGCGATGACGGCGACGTCGTTGCGGTCGCCGCCGATGAAGACCCTGGTGGCGCCGGCCCGTTTCAGGCGGCGGACCAGGGCAATCTGCTGCTCCTGTCCCGGACGGTAGGTATCGGTAAAGACCGGCTTCAGGCCGTTCTGCTCCAGCGCATTGCGCACCGATTCCGTCAGTTCGCGGCCATGAATGGTGCCGTCCTCGATCAGGGCGATCGGATCGGCGGCCCAGTCCTTCAGGATCACCTCAATGATCTTTGCTGCCTCGGCGCCGTCGGCGGGCGCCGCCCGGAAGAGCGGCCAGCCGTTCTTCAATGCATCCTCCATCAGGATGCGGGAGCGCACGGAGACGGTGATCGCGGGAATGCTGGCGTCCTTCAGCTTCGGCAGCGCGCCTTCGAGCGTTTCGCTGCAGAGAAAGCCGATCGCGACCTGCACCTTGGCGCTGACAAGCGCGTCGGCAACCGCAGCACCGCTATTGTCTTCGCAGGTCTCGTTGATGGCGACCAGAGTATTTCCCGACTGCTGGATCTCGAAGCCGGCGCCCGCGGCAATCTGGGCGCCGAGGAGGGCGAGCGGGCCGTTCTGAGGAGCGACGACGCCGATCGTCACGCCCGCCGCATGGCTTTCAGCCGCCGCTCCCAGCAGCGCCAGAAAAGCTGCTATGCCACGCAGGTTGATCATGAAAGGCGGACATCCCTAGCCATCGTCCATGCCCTTTTATCCGCAAGGCCGCGATCGTCAAAGAAAAACAAGCGCAACACGGCGCTTTTCACCGGTCCTATTGTAGAAAAGGTAACCGATGCTAGCCATATTGGCGCGATGGCAAGACAATCCAGGCATAAAGCGCGCGCACGGAGAAGCAGGTGTTGAACAGGCAGCATATCGACCCTGGCCTTTATCGCGACGCCATGAGCCGTTATGCCGGCCATGTACAGCTCGTGACGACGGCGATGGAAGGCGTGCGCCGCGGCGTTACCATTACCGCCGCCTGCTCGGTCTCCGACAATCCGGCCTCGGTGCTGATTTGCCTCAACAACACCAATCCGAAGAACGAGATCTTCTTCCGCAGCGGCGTCTTCGTGCTCAACACGCTTGGCGCCCATCACCAGGCCGTTGCCGACGCTTTCTCCGGGCGCACTGTGCTTACCAATGACGACCGCTTCGCCAGCGCCCATTTCGACACACTCGTCACCGGCGCGCCGGTTCTCTTCGATGCGCTCGCCGCCTTCGATTGCCGGGTGACCGACATTAAGGAAATGCCGACGCACAATGTCGTCTTCGGTGAGGTCGCGGCTGTCCGCTTCAGCGAAAAACACCCGGCGCTGATCTATATGAACCGGGATTATCACGCGTTGTGATTTCCGCAGCGATCGAGATTTCAGGGGATAGAGGATGGACAATGCCGGGATCGAGGAAATGTTTCAGGGGCTCGGGCCAGTCACGATCAAGCGCATGTTCGGCGGTAAAGGCATCTATCATCTCGGACGGATTATCGCGCTTGAAGTGCGCGACGAAATGCTGTTGAAGGCCGACGAGACGAGCGCGCCTGAATTTGCCGCCGCCGGAGCCACGCAATGGACCTATGAGGGCAAGAAGGGCAAGCCGGTAAAAATGCCCTACTGGTCGATCCCCGACGAGGCCTATGACGATCCCGATCTGATGGCGAAATGGGTGCGGCTTGCCTATGAGGCGTCGCTTCGCGCCGAATAGCTATTCGCCCCGTGCTGCAGCCGGCAAGGCTGCTATGGCGGCCTTGGTGAAGGCCGACAGCGGCTCGGGCAAATCGGTCAGGGGAAACCAGCCGAAATCCGAAAGCTTGTCCGGTTCGGTGAGTTGCGGCTCGCCCTCGATGTCGCGGGTGACATAGAGCAGAGAGATCCAGTGCTGGCGGTCGACGTCCATGATCTGCTCGGTCATGCCGAGCCGTTCGATACGGCCGATCACGAGGCCGGTTTCTTCCTCGGCCTCGCGGCGAGCGGCTTGCTCCGCCGGCTCCATGTGATCGACCTTGCCGCCGACAATATTCCAGTAGCCGGCTTCAGGTGCGCGCAAGCGCTTGTAGAGAAGGATTTTGGCGCCGCGCAGAATTACCAGGCCGACGCCGAAGCCCGGAAAATCAAGGCCGGGCCTGCCCATTGGATGTTCAGACCTTGGCGCTGCCGGCGATCAGCATGAAGGCCGGGATATCGTCGCCGAAGCCGACCGGGGTCGGGCCGTCGTCGTGATCGCGATGACGGCGGCGGTCGCGGCTGTCATCATTTGCCGGGTAAGGCCGACTGTTACGCGCATTGTTCTGCGGCTTCTGCTCTGCTTTGCGCTCGTTCTTCACGATGTCGGCCTTTACTGGTGCTGCTTCAATCACGTCGACGCCATTATCCTGTATGTCGTTGTCAGATTTATGACTCGCGGCGGCGCGATTGCCGCGTCCGCGTCCACGATCCTTGTCGCCATTCTCTCTCGGCGCACGATCTCGGCCTGCACCATCTCTGGCGCCACGCTCGCGGCTGTTGCGGCGCGGACGTTCGCTGTCCCGGCTGTCTTCTGCCGGCGGCGGCAGCGACGTCAGGTCACCGCTCAGCCATTCGACCTTTTCGCCGATCAGCTTCTCGATGGCATCGACGAACTTCGTGTCGCGCTTGGTGACGAGCGTAAAGGCGGCACCCGAGCGGCCGGCACGGCCGGTGCGGCCGATGCGGTGGACGTAATCCTCGGAATGGATCGGTACGTCGAAATTGAAGACGTGGCTGACATCAGGGATATCGAGGCCGCGGGCAGCGACGTCGGAAGCGACCAGAAGCTGGAGGTTGCCGTCACGGAAGCTCTGCAGCGTCATCGTGCGGGAACGCTGGTCCATGTCGCCATGCAGGGCGCCGACCGAGAAGCCGTGGCGTTCGAGCGATCGGAAGAGATCGGCGACATCCTTCTTGCGGTTGCAAAAGATGATGGCGTTCTTGAGCTCGGTCTGGGCGCGGACGAGTTCGCGCAGGACGGCGCGCTTTTCGTAATCCTTGCCGTGCGAGGCGACGAAACGCTGCGTCACGGTCGCTGCGGCGGAAGCCGGCTTTGCGACCTCGATGCGCTCGGGATTCTGCAGGAAGCGGTCCGCGAGCTTCTGGATCTCCGACGGCATGGTTGCCGAGAAGAACAGCGTCTGGCGGGTGAACGGGATCATCTTGGCGATGCGTTCGATATCGGGGATGAAACCCATGTCGAGCATGCGGTCGGCCTCGTCGATGACGAGGATCTCGACGCCGCTCATCAGGAGCTTGCCGCGCTCGAAATGGTCGAGCAGGCGGCCGGGCGTGCAGATCAGCACATCGGCGCCGCGCTCGAGCTTGCGGTCCTGGTCTTCGAAGGAAACGCCACCGATCAGGAGGGCGACGTTGAGGCGGTGGTTCTTGCCGTATTTCTCGAAATTCTCGGCGACCTGAGCGGCGAGTTCGCGCGTCGGTTCGAGAATCAGCGTGCGGGGCATGCGCGCACGCGCACGGCCCTTTTCGAGAAGCGACAGCATCGGCAGCACGAAGGATGCCGTCTTGCCAGTGCCGGTCTGCGCGATGCCGCAAATATCGCGGCGCTCGAGCGCAAACGGGATGGCTCCCGCCTGAATGGGCGTGGGAATCGTGTAGCCCGCATCCGTAACAGCGGATAGCACTTTTTGGCTCAAGCCAAGGTCAGCAAATGTCGTCAAAGGGAAAACTGTTTCCATTCAGGTTCGGCCGAACTCTGAACGAGTCGGCGGGATTGCATGCCGCAATGCAGCGCGACATAGCCCCGAATGGCCGGCAAGTCAAGAATTAGAGACGCCGCACCCATTGCAGAGTGAAGCGTTGGTTACCGGGCAGGAGTTACTTGATATAGGTGGCGAGTTTAAGGCCGGCATTCATGAAATATACTGGATCGACGGCATTGCCGTCCTGTCGCACTTCATAGTGCAGGTGGGTGCCCGTCGAGCGGCCGGTGCTGCCGGCAAGGCCGATGACGTCGTTGCTATCGACTGTGTCGCCGACCTTGACCAGAACCTCAGACATATGCCCGTAGCGCGTCGAGATGCCGTTGCCGTGATCGACCTCGACCATGTTGCCGTAGCCGCCGGTCCAGCCGGCCGAAATCACCTTGCCGGGCGCCGTCGGGCGGATCCTTTCGCCCGGCGAAAAGCGGAAGTCGATGCCGGAATGGAGCGCGAGGCGGCCGAGGAACGGATCACGGCGGTTTCCGAAGGGGCTGGTCACGTCCTTGCCGATAGCGGGATTGCGGAACGGCAGGGATTCGGCGGTGCTGCGCACTGCCTCGAGCCGGGTCAGTGCGCCGTCGAGCGCAACCAGCGAATTGTTGAAGCCGTCGTTGCTTTCAGGCTCGACATAGGGGCCGCCGACCGCATCGTCATCGTCTTTCTCGGCAGCGCTCTCGGGCATCGGAATCTTGAAGCGGGTCAGCACGGTCTCGATGGCGTTGGCGGCATTGCCGGCATCGCTCGTCAGCTGTTCGACCCGGCTGCGCTGATCCTGTTCGACATCTTTCAGCGATAGCGTCACCTTGGAGAAGATGCGGTCGGCACGGTCGCCGACCGTATCAGTGGCCGGCACATAGGCGAGCGTCGAATTGTCCGGTGTCGCATCGGCGGGCGCGCCGCTCGCCAGTTGTTTCTCGATCGCCTCGACGCCGCCACGGTTAAGCGATGCACGCTTGTCCTTGCTATCGGGCGCATAAGACTGAACCGGGGAAGTCGGCGCGGGCAGGGCGCCGTCTTTTTCCGTCAGGCCGGAGCTTTCGGCCCGGTCGAGCAGATTGTCGAGTTTGCCATGGCGCGAGGTGAGCGCCATTTGCTGCTCCATCAGCTTGTCGACTTTGTCTTCGACCACCTGCTGATCGAGAAGCTGGCGGGAGGTGATGCGGTCGACCTGCGCGCGGAGGGCGGCGATGCGGTCTTCATAGTCGTGCTGCATGCGCGCCTGGCGGGCCATGGTGGCGCCGATCAGATCGTCGCGCAGCACGAGATAGGACGTGGCCAGGAGATAGCCGATCGAGAAGACGCCGACGAAGCAGAGGGTCAGCGCAGCCATCCACGGCCGGACCGTCATATGGCGGACCTTGTCGCCGCTTGCCAGGATGAGGATATGTTCCTGCGCCCGTCTGCCGAATACCCGGTGCTGATGTCCGCTGTTCACGCAGGCTCTCCCGATTGATGCTCTACGCCTCTTTCGGAAATTAGACACCGTTATGGTTAATGAATGCTTTCATTGTCGCCGGCGCATCATAAATTTCAGTGACTTCAAGCGTGGCTGATCGATGCGAGCGAGCGGTAGAAGGACGGCGTCAGCCCAGCCTCGGCGCGGGCAAGATCGTTGAAAGGCGGCTTCAGCGGTCCGCGGAAATTCGCCCGCACCAGCTCCTGGAAGGCTTTTGCAGGGTCGCGCTTCTCGCGGGCGCAGAGGAAGCGGAACCATTTGGCGCCGACGGCGACATGGCCTTTCTCGTCGTTGTAGATGACGTCGAGGACATCGGCACTTTCGAGATCGCCGGTCTGGCGCATCTTCGCCTGCAGCGACGGCGTGACGTCGAGGCCGCGGGCCTCCAGGATCAACGGCACGACGGCGAGCCTTGCCGTCAGATCGTTGCGGGTCGAATGGGCGGCCTGCCAGAGCCCGTCATGGGCGGGCAGATCGCCGTAATCGGCGCCGAGATCGTTGAGCCTGGCGCGCACCATGCGGAAATGCTTCGCCTCCTCGAAGGCGACCTGCATCCAGCCGTCGAAAAAGGAATTCGGCACCTGCTCGGTCGCGAATCGCGCGACGATGTCGAGCGCCAGATCGACGGCGTTGAGTTCGATATGGGCGATGGCGTGGAGCAGCGCGATCCGCCCTTTGAGCGTATGCAGCGAGCGCTTCTCCACCTGGGTCGGCGGCGTCAGCACCGGTTTCTCGGGACGGCCGGGCCTGTCGGGCAGCGCCGCATCGAGCGGCGAGCGCAGCGACACCCGGCGGGTGAACCAGCGGGTGGCGCTTTCCTGCGCAAGTGCCGTCTTGCGGTCGAGATCGGCCGAACAGATCGCATCGATGGCGCCGCCGCGCAGCGAGGTTATCGTGAGATCGCCGGTCACGCCGCCAGGTTCCTCACGGCCTCGAGCACGGTTTCTGCATGGCCCTGCACCTTCACCTTCTGCCAGATGGTGGCGATCGTGCCGTCCTGGCGGATCAGGAAAGTGGTACGCTCGACACCCATGAAGTTGCGGCCATACATGCTCTTTTCCTTCCAGACGCCATAGGCCTGCAGCGTCGTCTTTTCCTCGTCCGAGGCGAGCGCCACCGAAAGACGGTGCTTCTTGATGAACTTGTCATGGCAGGCGGCCGAATCGGGCGACATGCCGATGACGGCGGCACCCGCCGCTTCGAACTCGGCTGCCAACGCGGTGAAAGCCAGTGATTCGGCGGTGCAGCCCGTGGTGTCGTCCTTGGGGTAGAAGAACAGCACGAGCGGTTTGCCGTGGAATTCGGCCAGCGAAACGCGGCCGCCGCCGTCGCGGGGAAGGTTGAAATCAGGGGCAGAGACGCCGATGCTGGGAACCGCCATTGGGAAAACCTTTCTTTTGCCGGGTTTGTGGATGACACTTACTCTCCCCGAATTATATAGTGGACGGATACCCGTCCAGCATGGCCGGGTTCAATTCTTCAGTTAAGGGAGAGCCCAAGGGCGCATGTCAGCCATCCGCGGCGAAAAGGTCACGTTTCGCAAGAAGGATATCGTTGCGCTGGACCGCTTGCCGTCCGCCCAGGCCGAGGATCCGATCATCGTTCATTGCCCGCCGCCGCGTTCGCCGATGCGCCGCACGGTGAAGCTGAGCTCAGGATTTCTGGGACTGATCCTGCTTATTCTTGCTGCCATCGTTTTCACCGTCGAGAGCGGCCTATTCGACAAGCCGCTGTCGCAGCAGGCGCAGGCGGCGCTGAATGGCGTGGCCGGACCGCGCTACCGCGCCGAGGTCGGTTCCACCGTCATCCGCTTCACCTCGGATTTCCGGCTGGCGCTTGAAGCGCGCAACGTCAACATGATCGACCAGGAGAGCGGCCAGCACCTGTCGACGACGGGTTCGGTGCGCCTGGGGCTCGATCCGCTGCAGCTTTTCCGCGGCCGGATCGCAGTGACGGACATCGAAGCGGAGGATATCGCGCTCGATACCGCGCTTTTGCCCTCCGGCAATCCCGTCAAGCTCGATGATCTGCGCATCGACGCCGTGCCGGCGGCGATGGAGAAAATCTTCTCGCAGTTCGACATGTTCGATAGCATCGTGACGCGCGGCTCGACGAATTCGATGCGCATCTCCGGCATCGACATCAAGCTTGCCGATACCGCCAACGGTCCGCTGTCGCTGGTCATCGACAATCTCGTCTTTGCCCATGCCGGCCCATCCTCGCTGCAACTGACCGGCGAAGTCGCGCTGAACGGCGAAGTGGCGGAGCTCGATGTGCTGGCCGAGAAGGAAGACGGTCACGTGTCGAAGGTCGTTGCGACGCTGAAGCATGCCGACCTCACGCCCTTCGGGCTGAAACGCAACGATCAGGGCGCAATACGGCAGGGGCTCAGCGCCTTTGCCGACCTCACGGTGTCGGCCACCAGAGGGCGCGATGGCGTGCAGCCGGCGCTTGCGGCGACGCTCGACATCGATCCCGGCCTGATCTATGCCGACGGCGATCCGCAGGAGCTGTCGGGCGGGCAAATCAATCTCGTCTATGATTTCGCCAAGCAGACGATCGAGATCGCCCGATCGAACGCCCGGTTCGGCGCGACGACGCTTCCCATCAATGGTGCGCTGATCGATCTCGACAAGCTCGAGTCGCAGGCCGGCAAGGGCTTCGGCATCGACCTGCTCGTCAGCGGCGGCACGGCAGCCCCCGGCGGCTCCGGCGAGCCGACGCTCTCCTTCGACGTCCAGGCGACGGGGCGCTACATGGTCGCCGGCCGTGAATTCCAGTTTCCCAACATAACCGCTTCCAGCCCGCTCGGTGCGCTCTACGGGTCCCTGCACGTCAAACTCGGCGACAAATCGCCGGAAATCAGCTTCGCCGGCCAGTCGGCGCAGTTGCAGACGACAGCGATCAAGCAGCTCTGGCCGTTCTGGATGGCGCCCAAGGTGCGCACCTGGGTGCACGGCAATCTCTTTGGCGGCACCGTCACCAACGCCACCATATCGGTCTTCATTCCCTTCGGCAGGCTGGATGAGGCAGCCGGCGGCAAGGGATTGAAACTCGATGCCAACCAGATCCGCATCGGCTTCGACATTGCGGGAGCGCGGATGAATGTCGCCGGCGACATTCCGCCGATCCGCGACACGTCAGCGCATTTCGACCTGAGCGGCCCGGTTGCGACGATCGCGATCAAGAACGGCACGTCCTATTTCCCGTCCGGCCGGTCCGTCGGTCTCGGGCAGGGGACGTTCATCTTGCCCGCCACCTACGATAAGCCGCTGATGGCCGATATCGATCTCGCGGTGTCCGGCCCGGCGGATGCCGTCGGCGAACTTCTGACCTACAGGCCGATCCGGGTGCTGCAGCGCGCCGGCTTTACGCCCGACGATCTCAAGGGCCGGATCGAGGCGAATGTGAAGGCCCATTTCGGCCTGCTCTCCTCGCAAAACCCGCCGCCTGCCGAATGGACAGCGGCAATGAAGCTCACCGACGTCGATCTTGCCAAGCCGTTTTCCGGCCGAATGATCAGCAATCTCGACGGCACGCTGAACGGCAATCCGAAACGGATCACGCTCGACGCCAAGGCCCAGATCGACGGTGTCCCGGCCGATATCGATCTTACCGAACCGGTCGAGGCATCCGATACAGCGGCGCGGCAGCGGGTGATCACCGCGACGCTTTCCGAGGACCAGCGCAACAAGCTGATACCCGGCCTTTCCGGCATCGTCGCCGGCAGCGTGAAGATGGTGCTGACGCGGATCGACGACGACCGGCAGGACGTCCAGCTCGACCTCACCAAGTCGCTGCTCGAATTGCCTTGGATCGGCTGGTCTAAAGGCAGCGGCATCGCCGCCACGGCCGAGTTCGAAACGTCAGGCCCGGCCGACAATACCCAGATCATGAACTTCCGCCTGAAGGGCGACGGTTTCGGTGCCAGCGGATCGTTGAACATCGGCAAGGGCGGGCTGATCTCGGCCGATTTCGATAGCGTCAAGCTCTCCTCGCTCGACGATTTCGCCCTGTCGGTGAAACGCAGCAAGGGCAATTTCGGCGTCTCGGTCTCCGGCGACAGCGCCGATGCGCGGCCAGTCATCCAGCGGTTGAAATCGGGCTCGGGTGACGATGGTGATGGGGATGCCGGCGACACCGGCGTATTGGTGCGCGCCAGGCTGAAAAACGTCATCGGCTTCAACGACGAGAAAGTCGGCAATTTCCAGGCGCAAATATCACTGCGGGGCGACAAGCTGCAGACGCTCAATTTTTCCGCCGTTACCGATAGCGGCGAGGCGGTGGTCAGCCAGATGCAGGACGGCGGCGTCATCAACATCACCAGCGGCGATGCCGGCGCGGTATCGCGTTTCGCCGATCTCTACCAGCACATGCAGGGCGGCCTGCTCAATCTGGCGATCCGGCTGGGGGCGGAGGGCGGCTGGGACGGCTCCCTCGATGTGCGCCGCTTCGCGATCGTCAACGAACAACGGCTGCGCTCGATTGTCTCGACGCCCGTTGGAAGTGAGCAGCGCAGCCTCAACGAGGCCGTCAAGCGCGATATCGATACCTCGTCGCAGCGCTTCCAGCGCGGCTTTGCCCGTGTCGTTTCGCGCAATGGCATGGTCGGCATCGAAAACGGCGTGCTGCGAGGCGACCAGATCGGCGCAACCTTCCAGGGCATCGTGCGCGACCGCAAGGGCAACATGGACATGACCGGCACCTTCATGCCGGCCTACGGCCTCAACCGCCTCTTTGCCGAACTGCCGTTGATCGGCGTTATCCTCGGCAATGGCAGCGACCGCGGCCTCATCGGCATCACCTTCAAGCTGACAGGCAAGTTCGACCAGCCGAACCTGCAGATCAACCCGCTGTCGATCATCGCGCCCGGTGTTTTCCGGCAGATTTTTGAGTTCCAGTGAAAGGAAGCAGTCATGGCAGAGGTTGTGGCGTGACGTAGCTAAATCTCTCTCCGCCTGAGGAGATAGTCGAGACCGCCGACGCGATACCAGCGATAAGCGTAGGCATCGAGCACGACGATATGAAATCCTTTCCCGTTTGCCTTGCTGCTCGCGCCATCGGCAATATCGATCAACTGTCGTCCGTCTTCACCGATGTCGGGATCGAAGGTCACTTCCGTCGGCTGCGGGTGCAGGTTGTGCAGGATCAACACCGAATTGCCGCGCCAGTCATAACGAAGCGCCAGCACGCCATCGTTGCCGGTGTCGATCACCGAAAAATCGCCCCAGCCGATCTCAGGGGCTTCTTTGCGCATCCGGATCATCCGCTCGGTCCAATTCAGCAGCGAATTGGGATCGCGCCGCTGTGCAGCAACATTGACATGCTGGAAACCGTAGGGGCCGTCCTTGATGACCGGCGAGATCGGCTTTTGACTTTTGGTGAAACCGCCCTCCGGTTCGGTCGACCACTGCATCGGGGTGCGTGCGCAATTACGCTCCGGCAGACAAAGGTCATCGCCCATGCCGATTTCGTCGCCGTAGCGGATGACAGGCGTTCCAGGCAGCGAAAACAATAGGCTGTAGGCCATTTCGATCCTGCGGCGGTCGCCACCGAGCATCGGCGCCAAGCGACGACGAATGCCTCTGTCGTAGAGCTGCATGTCCTTTTCAGCTCCGAAGGCTGCAAATACCGCGCCGCGTTGTTTTTCCGTCAGCCGGCCGAGATCCAGTTCATCATGGTTGCGGAGGAAGAGGCCCCATTGCGCGGTCGCTGGGCGCGGCTTTGTGGCGTCCAGGGCCTTCTTGAGCGGGCGCGTATCGGCGCTGGCGAAGGCATAAAACAGCGCTTGATTGACCTGGAAATTGAACATCATCTGCATGCGGTCACCGTCATCGCCGAAATATTCGAAATTGTCCTTCGGCAGGATATTGGCCTCCGCCAGAATGATTGAATCGCCCAGGCGCCACTGCAGGAATTCGCGAAATTTCCTCAGCATGTCGAACTGCTCTACAGGCTTGGTAACGTCGGCGCCTTTCGTCGCGATGATGAAGGGAGCGGCATCCATCCTGAAACCGGAGACGCCGAGCTGAATCCAGAAGCCGATGATCTTGAGGATTTCCGCCTGCACCTCGGGGTTCGACGTATTGAGATCGGGCTGATGATCGTAGAAGCGGTGAAAATAATAGGCCTTGGCTTTGTCGTCATGGGTCCAGGTCGTCTTCTGGACGCCGGGGAAAACCATGCCCTGATCGGCATTCGCCGGCTTTTTCTCGGACCAGACGTACCAGTCGCGATAGCGCGAGCGCGGATCGCTCCTGGCGTCCTGGAACCAGGGATGGTCCTTGGACGTATGATTGATCACCAGATCGATCAGCACCCGGATACCGCGCTGCTTGGCGCCGTGGGTGAATTCGACGAAATCGCCGAGCGAGCCATAACGCGGGTCAACATTGTAATAGTCGGAGACGTCGTAACCATCATCGCGACCGGGCGAGGCCTGGAACGGCATGAGCCAGATCGCCGTCACGCCAAGGCCGGAGAGATAGTCGAGACGCCGCATCAGGCCTTGAAAATCACCCACGCCGTCACCGTTCGCATCCATGAAGGTCTCGACGGACAGGCAGTAGATGACAGCGTTTTTATACCAGAGGTCGTTGATCATGCCGGCGCTCCAATCCACAGGTCGCAAATCCCGGCGGGCGGAAAAGGTTCCGACAAAGTATTCGTTATGCGGGTCGTGGCGCTTCGCAGTAGAGAAATGCGTGGGCTCCGCCACGACAAAGCCAATTCCAAGCCAGGCTGAAAAATCCGGCATTGATGCTTTGCCTATTTTAGGAAAATCTGATGTACTATACTGTCCCGGCCAGGAAGCAACGGCCGGTGCAATGTCGGAGGATGCCATGCAGTGCGCCCGGACAGTTTCTTTCGCATCGGCCGCGATGATGGCCGTCACGATTGCCGACGTGTCGCTTTCCGCGGAAAAGGGCGTACGGCTGAAATCGCAGGAGGCGGTCATCCGTTCCGACCACGTCCTGATGGTCCCTCTGGACGCGGAAATGACGCCGCCGATCTTCTCGATCAGCTGGTGGTCGCGGGTGAAGCCCGCTTCAAGCGTCGATCCACCCGGCTATCTTCTTAAGAAACCAGACGAGATGACCCGAAATGCCGGCGTTGAGCTGAATGATCTTGCTCGTCGACCCGAATAGTGAGGCAAAGAAGAAGCCGGCGCAGGCGCCGGCTTTGATATCGGTTCGGAATTGAAGCCGCTTACGCCGCGCGGCGGATCAGGATGTGCTTCTTCTTGCCGAGCGAAAGCTTGATGACGCCGTCGGTCGTGATTTCGCCGCTGCCGATCATCTTGCGCTCGTCGCTGACCGCCTCGTCGTTGATGCGGACGGCGCCGCCCTGGACGTGACGGCGGGCTTCGCCGTTCGATGAGGCAAGGCCGGCGCGAACGATCAGCGACAGCAGGCCGATGCCGGCGTCGAGCTCGGAGGCGGGCACGTCGACCGACGGCAGGTTTTCCGAGAGGCCGCCTTCCTCGAAAGTCTTGCGCGCCGTTTCGGCGGCCTGTTCAGCGGCCTCGCGACCGTGCAGGATTGCCGTTACCTCGGTCGCAAGGATCTTCTTGACCTCGTTGATCTCCGAACCGCCGAGTGCCGAGAGACGGGCGATTTCATCCATCGGCAGCGTGGTGTAGAGCTTCAGGAAGCGCGAGACGTCGGCATCCTCGGTGTTGCGCCAGTACTGCCAGAAATCGTAAGCCGAGAGCATGTCAGCATTCAGCCAGACAGCGCCCGTCGCCGACTTGCCCATCTTGGCGCCCGACGATGTCGTCAGCAGCGGCGATGTCAGCGCATAGAGCTGCGGTGTGCCCATGCGGTGACCGAGATCGATGCCGTTGACGATATTGCCCCACTGGTCCGAACCGCCCATCTGCAGGCGGCAGTCGTAGCGCTTGGCAAGCTCGACGAAGTCGTAGGCCTGGAGGATCATGTAGTTGAATTCCAGGAAGGACAGTGACTGTTCGCGGTCGAGACGCGTCTTGACGCTGTCGAAGGACAGCATGCGGTTGACCGAGAAGTGCTTGCCGACGTCGCGCAGGAATTCGAGATAGTTCAGCGAGCGCAGCCATTCGGCATTGTTGATCATCAGCGCGTCCTTGGGACCGTCGCCGTAGTTCAGGTAGTTGGAGAAGACGCGCTTGATCGAGGCGATGTTGCCTTCGATCGTATCGACGGTCATGAGCTGGCGCGCTTCTTCCTTGAAGGAGGGATCGCCGACCATGCCGGTGCCGCCGCCCATCAGCGAGATGGCGCGGTGACCGGTCTTCTGCATCCAGTGCAGCATCATGATCTGGATCAGCGAGCCGGCATGCAGGCTGGGCGCCGTCGGATCGAAGCCGATATAGGCCGTCACGGTTTCCTTCGCGAACAGGTTATCGAGGCCGCTTTCATCGGAGACCTGATGAATGAAGCCGCGCTCTTTCAGCGTGCGGAGGAAATCGGACTTGAACTCGGACATGGCCTTCGTCTCTTGATATCTGCGCCGCACCCCATGCGGGCTTGACGCAAGTTCGTTGTTGTTGATCTGTCGCGGCGCGTTTAGCACTGTTTTTATAAAAGTGCATCCGGGAATCGCATGGGAGGCAAGCCTCATGGATGTCATCAGGACCGCGATCGGGCTGATGAGCGGCACGTCGATGGACGGAATCGACGTCGCGCTGATCAGGACCGACGGCCGCGGCTTCATCGAGCGCGGGCCGTTCATGGGCATGCCCTATGATGCGGATTTTCGCGGGCATCTCAAACGGGCGCTGGAACTGTCGCGTCCACTCAGTGAGAGAAGCCAGCGACCGGCTGAGCTCCGCGATATCGAGCTTGAACTGACGTTGAGGCATGCAATTGCCGTTACGGCATTCATGGAGCGTTTCGGGCTTTCTGCCGATGCCGTCGATGTTCTCGGCTTCCATGGCCAGACGGTGCTTCACCGGCCTGACGAGGGATTGACGATCCAGATCGGCGATGGGCCGGAACTTGCGAAGAGAACCGGCATATCGGTGGTCTACGACATGCGCGCCAACGATATGGTTCATGGCGGGCAGGGCGCACCGCTGGTGCCGGCCTATCACGCCGCACTTGCGGGAAAATTCCAGCAGCAGGGCCAGGCGGTGTGCTTCGTCAATATCGGCGGCATCTCCAATCTGACCTTTATCGGCACCGACGGACGGATATCGGCGTTCGACAGCGGGCCGGGCAATACGCTGATCGACCAGTGGGTGGAGATGCAGACCGGCAGAACCTATGATCCCCGCGGCGAAATCGGCGGACGCGGCAAGGTCGTGGCCAGCCTGGCGGAGCGTTATCTGCAAAGCCCGTTCTTCCGCGGCAATGTTCGCCGTTCGCTGGACCGCGGCGATTTCGCGCCGCTTCGACCCGAGGAGGCGAGCCTTGAAGACGGCGCCCGGACGCTGGCGCATGTCGCGGCTGCCTCGATCATCAAATCCGCCGGCTTCCTGCCCGAGACCCCAGCGATCTATATCGTCTGCGGCGGCGGGCGTCTGAACGCCACCGTGATGGCGGAGTTCTCGGCCATGGCCGAAGGCCTAGGCTCTAGAGTATTGAGCGCCGAGGAGGCAGGCTTCGACGGCGATGCGATGGAAGCCGAGGCCTGGGCCTATCTCGCCGTCCGGTCGCTGGACGGGCTGCCGCTGACATTTCCCGGCACGACGGGGGTGGCCGCCCCGGTCAGCGGCGGCGTCATCGTGGAGGCATGATGTCGGAGACGGTCATTCTCAAGACTTCCCGGATGCGCTTCGTCATGTGGGACGAAGGCGATGCTGCCCTGGTGCAGCAGCTGCATTCGACGATGGCGACGACCCGCTATCTGTCCGGTAGCGCGCCGTGGAGCCTTGACAAGGCTGAGGAGCGGCTGCGCGGCTGGTTCGAGGAGCAGGCGCGCGACGGCACGACCAAATACAAGCTCCTGGCCGAAGACGGTCGATTTCTCGGCCGTGCCGGGATTTCAAAGTTCAGGAACGAGCAATTCGAACTCGGCTAGACACGGCTTTCGAACTCACCGCCGATATGCGGCCGGCAAAGCCCTAACTCTTTACGGCGACCGGCCGGACATGGGATTCGCGCCCAGCCTGATTGCCGTCCTCGACGCCCCTGACCTGGGCGATGAACGAGAACTTCTTGCGAAGGCCAAGAATGGGCTTCTCGATGAAGTGCCAGGACAGCACTGCAACGGCGAGAGCCGATGGCAGGCCGACGAGATAGAGTGCCAGCGCACCATATTTCGGATAGAGGAAAACCGACGGGAACGAGCTGATCCAGATCTGCAAAAACGGATCGTGGTAGAGATAGACGCCGTAGGAATAGTCGCCTTTCCTGAAAAAGGCCGGGATGGGCACCTCGGACAGGCCGACGAAGACGGTGATGTAAACGAGAGAGGTGATGACCAGGGGCCGGTTCATCACCGACTCCGTCGCCCGGCTGTCCAGGGTGAGGATAGCAACGATGCAAACCAGGCAGGCGGCGGCGAACAGCCAGCGGGAATGCGGAATGACCGCTTTGAACTGAAAGGCGACGATGCCCATCATGAAGGCCGTTATCAGCTGGGAACCTCGGCTCATGAACAGGAAGCTAGCGGTCGGTTTGATTGTATCAGGCAACAGATAGGGCATCTTCTGCACAATAAGGCCGATGACGATGTAAGCGATCGTCACCGCGAGCAGCTTGTAGCGCGTCTTGACGATGGCGGTGATCATCAGGAACGACATGATGATGTAGCAGAAGATTTCCCAGGGAACCGTCCAGAGAGCGCCGTTGACGCGCTGGCTCGGATTATCCTGGAAGACGCCCGGCAGCTCGTAATGGATCCAGCCGACGATATTCAGGAAGTATTTGAAAAACCGCTGATCGGTAAAATATTCGGCGTGGTACACGACCGTAATGATCGGCCCGATAATCAACGAGCAGACGACGATATCGACCGCAAGGGCCGGGACGATGCGCAAGCCTCGGTTGATCAGGAAATTGCGGAGGCTCAGGCGCTGTGCGCTGCCGGCGATCAGAAATCCGCTCAAAGCGAAGAACATCGGAACAAGAGCGTATTCAGTAAACCAGAATACCGACCCCCTGATGAAGTCAGTGTTCTCGGTTAACAAAAAGGAATGGGTCAATACGATGGAAAAGGCGAGCCCTATTCGAAGAAAATCGAACCCCGGACCAATACCCCTATACTTATCCAGGACTTCCCCGAACGACTTGGTCATTGCGGACCTCGCTTTTGTTAGGATCGCGAGGACCCTACCGCACTGCAATATGGATTGCAACTCGATAGGTGATCTGTTCTGGCACATCCGGCCCGGTTGTGTTCCGGGCCGTCACGGCATCGATGACGCCTGGATTTCGTGGTGTCAGCGGATCCGCTTGGCGGCCGGTTCCGGCACCAGTTCGCCGTTGAGGCGCCGGTCGAGATAGTCCTCGCATTCGCCCATCAGCGTTTCCACCTGGCCGTTGAAGAAGTGGTTGGCGTTGGCAACTGTGCGATGGGTAATGAGGATGCCCTTCTGGGTCTTCAGTTTCTCCACAAGGCCATTGACATCCTTTTCCGGCGCCACCTTGTCGGCCTCACCGTTGATGATCAGGCCGGAAGACGGGCAGGGCGCCAGGAAGGAGAAGTCGTAGGTGTTCGGCTGCGGGGCGATCGACATGAAGCCTTCGATCTCCGGCCGGCGCATCAACAACTGCATGCCGATCCAGGAGCCGAAGGAATAACCGGCGACCCAGCAGGTCTTGGAATCGGGATGCAGGCTCTGCACCCAGTCGAGCGCCGAGGCGGCATCCGAGAGTTCGCCGGCGCCGTGGTCGAATTCACCCTGGCTGCGGCCGATGCCCCGGAAGTTGAAGCGCAGCGTCGTGAACCCGCGCTTCTGGAACATGTAGAAGAGCTGATAGACGATCTGATTGTTCATCGTGCCGCCGAACTGCGGATGCGGATGCAGAATCAGGGCGATGGGCGCGCTTTTTTCCTTGGAGGGCTGGTAGCGGCCTTCAAGACGGCCGGCTGGGCCGTTGAAAATAACTTCGGGCATTGGTACTCCGGGTTTTATTTCGCGTTCGCGCTGCGTTGGACGACAACATGACTTGACTAGTGTTATCAGCTTTTCTAAAACGCAGTTTAGAACAATTCGAAACTTGCATGGCGATCCACGCATCGTGGAACGTGTCATAAGGCAAGCCCGGCGGAAATTTCAAGAAAAATGAACCGCGGCCGCTGAAGCAAGCTCGTCAAGCGCAGGACTGAAGATCATGGCGCCGCCACGCCTTTATCTCGACTGGAATGCCACAGCGCCGCTGCACCCCGCAGCACGCGCGGCGATCATGCGCGCCATGGACGTGTTTGGCAATCCGAACAGTGTGCACGGAGAGGGTCGCGCGGCGCGTGCCGCCATCGAAGGCGCACGACGCAAGGTGGCGGCATTTGCCGGCACAGATGCCGGCAATGTGGTCTTTACCAGCGGCGCGACCGAGGCCGCCAATCTGGTGCTGACGCCGGATTTCCGCATGGGCCGCACGCCGCTTCGGCTTGGCCATCTCTATTTTTCGGCAATCGAACATCCGGCGGTGCGCGAAGGCGGCCGCTTCGCCAGGGAGAGTATGACGGAGATCCCGGTGACGGAAGCCGGCATCGTCGATCTCAATGCGCTCGGCCTCCTGCTCGATGCGCAGGACAAGGCCGCCGGCCTGCCGATGGTCGCCGTCATGCTCGTCAACAATGAGACCGGCATCGTCCAGCCGGTTGAGGCGGCGGCAAGGATCGTCCACGCCCATGGCGGCCTCTTCGTCGTCGATGCCGTCCAGGCTGCCGGCCGCATCGCGCTTGACATCGAAAAGATCGGCGCCGATTTCATGATTGTTTCCTCGCACAAGATCGGCGGGCCGAAGGGAGCGGGCGCGCTCATTGCGCGCGGTGAGGCGCTGATGCCCAGGCCGCTGATCCAGGGTGGCGGGCAGGAGCGGGGTCACCGCTCAGGGACACAGAATTCGCTGGCGCTGATCGGCTTCGGCGCAGCGGCAGAAGCCGCGGCCGACGAACTCGAGGCGCGCAATGCGGCCATCGGTGCGCTACGCGAGCGCTTGGAAGCCGGCATGCGTGAGGCGGCAGCCGATGTGATGATCCACGGCGAGGGCGGCGAGCGAGTCGCCAATACGGTCTTCTTCACTCTGCCGGGGCTGAAGGCCGAGACCGGACAGATCGCTTTCGATCTCGAAGGCGTTGCCCTTTCGGCAGGCTCGGCCTGCTCATCCGGCCGGCTCGGCGAAAGCCATGTGCTGACGGCGATGGGCCGTGACGCCAAGCTCGGGGCACTGCGCATCTCGCTTGGCTTTTCGACAACGGAAGAGGATATCGACAGGGCGATTGCGGCTTTCGCGAAGATCGCCAACCGACGCAGGTCGGCTGGCGAGGCCGTTTGCCCCGTGCCAAAACTTGCGGAAACGCAAATTTCCGCTTGCCAATCGGGCTGAAAAGTCCCTTTTGGCCTCTTACATAAAGGGCAAGACAATTGCCTAAACGCTACAAGCTGCCGGACCTTGTATCCGGCGAGATTGGAGAATGAGATGGCTGCCGTGCAGGAAACAATCGACCGGGTGCGCCTGATCGATGTGGATCAGTACAAATACGGTTTCGAGACCGTCATCGAGATGGACAAGGCGCCGAAAGGCCTGTCCGAGGACATCATCCGCTTCATTTCGGCCAAGAAGCAGGAGCCGGAATGGATGCTGGAATGGCGTCTCGAGGCCTATCGGCGCTGGCTGACGCTGGAAGAGCCGACTTGGGCGCGAGTCAACTATCCGAAGATCGATTTCAACGACATCTATTATTATGCGGCGCCGAAAAGCACGCCGGGTCCAAAGTCGCTCGACGACGTCGATCCGGAGCTGTTGAAGGTCTATGAAAAGCTCGGCATCCCGCTGCGTGAGCAGGAGATCCTTGCCGGCGTCGAGAAACCGAAGATCGCCGTCGACGCCGTTTTCGACAGCGTCTCGGTCGTTACCACGTTCAAGGCAGAGCTGAAGAAGGCCGGCGTTATCTTCATGTCGATCTCGGAAGCCATCCGCGAATATCCGGAACTGGTGAAGAAGTATCTCGGTTCCGTCGTTCCGACCAGCGACAACTACTATGCGACGCTCAATTCGGCGGTCTTTACCGACGGTTCCTTCGTCTTCGTGCCGAAGGGCGTTCGTTGCCCGATGGAGCTGTCGACCTATTTCCGCATCAATGAGAAGGGCACCGGCCAGTTCGAGCGCACGCTGATCATCGCGGAAGAGGGTGCCTACGTCTCCTATCTCGAAGGCTGCACGGCGCCGCAGCGCGACGAAAACCAGCTGCATGCCGCGGTGGTCGAGCTGGTTGCGCTCGACGATGCCGAGATCAAGTATTCGACGGTGCAGAACTGGTATCCCGGCGACAAGAACGGCAAGGGCGGCATCTACAATTTCGTCACCAAGCGCGGCGATTGCCGCGGCGACCGCTCGAAGATTTCCTGGACGCAGGTCGAGACCGGCTCGGCGATCACCTGGAAATATCCGTCCTGCATCCTGCGTGGCGACGACAGCCGCGGCGAGTTCTATTCGATCGCCGTGTCCAACGGCCATCAGCAGATCGACAGCGGCACCAAGATGATCCATCTCGGCAAGAACACGTCGAGCCGCATCGTTTCCAAGGGTATCGCCGCCGGTGTTTCCAACAATACCTATCGCGGCCAGGTCTCTGCTCATCGCAAGGCGTCGAACGCGCGCAACTTTACCCAGTGCGATTCGCTGCTGATCGGCGACAAGTGCGGCGCCCATACCGTGCCCTATATCGAGGCGAAGAATTCGACGGCGCAGTTCGAGCACGAAGCGACGACCTCGAAGATCTCCGAGGACCAGCTGTTCTACTGCCTGCAGCGCGGCATCCCGACCGAGGCGGCGATCGCTCTGATCGTCAACGGCTTCGTCAAGGAAGTCCTGCAGGAGCTGCCGATGGAATTCGCCGTCGAGGCGCAGAAGCTGATCAGCATCTCGCTGGAAGGCAGCGTGGGTTAAACACGGTCTCCGTCATCCTCGGGCTTGTCCCGAGGATCACAGCGCGCAACAACTGAGGGCTGAGATGACCGAAATGACCAAGGAGTTCGTTGTTGCTCGCCTAGCAAATATGCGCGGGGAGATATTATCGAAGATACAGCCCCAGGAGCAAAGAGACGAGACAGAAACCCCGCCGGAGCAGCCTTACGTGTTTCTCCGGCAGCGCGTGGAAAAACCAGGGGAGGTTATTCTGTCTGTCGGAGAATTTATTGAATGTCTTCAGGATGTAGCAGACGCGGTTTCGCTGTGATCTGTTTTTGGCGATAGCGCCAAGCATCATGTCGACGCCCTTAGAAATTACGCGAGGCTCTGATGAGCTACGCAGAGAAAACCCAGGAACCAAAGATGCTTGAAATCAGAAATCTCCATGCCCGCATCGCCGAAGACGGCACCGAGATCATCCGTGGTCTGGACCTGACGGTGAAGGCCGGCGAAGTTGCTGCCATCATGGGGCCGAACGGCTCCGGCAAGTCGACCCTATCCTACGTCCTTTCCGGCCGCAGCGATTACGAAGTCACCGAGGGCGACATTCTCTACAATGGCGAGAGCATTCTTGAGCTTGATCCCTCCGAGCGCGCCGCCAAAGGCATCTTCCTCGCCTTCCAGTATCCGGTCGAAATCCCGGGCGTTGCCACCATGCAGTTCCTCAAGGTGGCGATGAACGAGCAGCGCAAGGCGCGCGGCGAGGACGAGCTGACGACGCCGGATTTCATGCGCCGCGTCAAGGATGCTGCCGGCAAGCTGCAGATCAATACCGAAATGCTGAAGCGGCCGCTGAATGTCGGCTTCTCCGGCGGCGAGAAGAAGCGCGCCGAGATTCTGCAGATGGCGCTGCTCGAACCGAAGCTCTGCGTGCTCGACGAAACCGATTCCGGCCTCGATATCGACGCGCTGAAGATCGTCGCCGACGGCGTCAACGCGCTGCGTTCACCGGACCGCGCCGTTGTGGTCATCACCCATTACCAGCGTCTGCTCGACTATATCGTGCCGGATACCGTCCATGTGCTCTACAAGGGCCAGGTGATCAAGTCGGGCGACAAGACGCTGGCGCATGAGTTGGAAGCCAACGGCTATGCCGACATCATCGGTGCGGCAGCCTGAGTTTCGGGCGGAAAGGACGACGTCCATGAACATGCAGACGACAAGCCGCCTGACCGCGGCCGAGGCGGCTCTGATCGAGGCCTTTAACCAGCAGATCGGTGAGCTGCCGGGCAATGGTGCGGTAACAGCACTGCGGGACCGGCTTCTCGACGATCTGAAGAAAGCCGGCCTGCCGACGCGCCGGATCGAGGCCTGGCACTATACCGACCTCAAGAATCTTTTGCGCACTGTCCCGTCGCAGGCGGGTGATGCCGGCTCGGACGCTTTGGAGCCGATCATTGCTGATGCCACGGTGCTGGCGATGATTCAGGGCCATTCCAACCAGAAGGCTGCCGCTGACGGTCTTGGCGTTTCGCCCTATTCCGAACGTCTGCTCGACGGCTCCGCCGCGGACGGCCTGAATGCGCTCGGCAGCGACGACGCGGTCGGCCGCATCAATGGCAGCTTCGTGCGCGACGGCTATGTCATCGACGTGCCTGCTGAGACCGAGCTTGAAAACCCGCTCGAAATCCAGTTCATCCATGCGGGCGGGCAGACGCATACGCGTCTTCCTATTTCCTTCGGCGCCAACGTCAAGGCGACCGTCATCGAACGTCACCTTGCGGTGACTGACGACGCAGCCTTTTTGTCTCACGTCAGTGACATCATTGTCGGCGAGGGCGCGGAGCTGACCTGGATCATATTGCAGCAGCAGGGAGCCGACGATACGCATCTCGGCCAGATCCGCATCGATCTCGGCGCTGATGCCAAGCTTCGGCTTTTCGTCATCAATGCCGGCGGCAAGCTGGTGCGCCAGGAGCTCAACATCAAGGTGACGGGCGAGGGCGCCGATCTGACGCTGCGCGGCATCAATCTGCTCGGCGGCGACACGCATACCGACGTGACGATGGTGCTCGGTCACGACGTGCCGAATACCGGCTCGACCGAAGTGATCCGCAATGTCGTCTTCGACCGCGCCAAAGGCGTGTTCCAGGGCATGATCAGAGTGGCGCCCGATGCGCAGAAGACCGATGCCAAGATGGCCTGCAACACGCTGCTGATGTCCGACGATGCCGAATTCTCGGTCAAGCCCGAACTCGAAATCTTCGCCGACGACGTGCAGTGCGGCCACGGCGCGACGGTGACCGATATCGACGCCAACCATCTCTATTACATGATGGCGCGCGGCATTCCGGAGAACAAGGCGCGGGCGATGCTCGTCAACGCTTTCGTCGCCGAAATCGTCGAGGAACTGGAAGATGAGGACCTGGTCGAGGCGCTGGAAGGCGTGATTTCGGCGTGGCTCGAAAAGCACGCCTGATCGGATATATCAATGGACAAGATAGTGCCGGCCACGCAATACGACGTCGAAGCCATCCGCCGGGATTTTCCGATCCTGACGGAGAAGGTGCACGGCAAGCCGCTGGTCTATCTCGACAACGGCGCATCGGCGCAGAAGCCGCAGGTGGTGATCGACGCCATCTCGCATACCTATTCGCATGAATACGCCAATGTGCATCGCGGCCTGCACTATCTCTCGAATGCGGCCACGGACGCCTATGAAGCAGCGCGCGAGAAGGTGCGCCGTTTCCTCAACGCCCCCTCGGTCAACGACATCGTCTTCACCAAGAATTCGACGGAAGCGATCAACACCGTCGCCTATGGCTGGGGCATGCCGAAGATCGGCGAAGACGACGAGATCGTGCTGACGATCATGGAGCACCATTCCAACATCGTGCCCTGGCACTTCATTAGAGAGCGGCAGGGCGCCAAGCTCGTCTGGGTCCCTGTGGATGACGAAGGTGCCTTCCATATCGAGGATTTCGAGAAGAGCCTGACGGAGCGCACCAAGCTCGTTGCCATCACCCATATGTCGAATGCGCTCGGCACCATCGTTCCCGTCAAGGAAGTCTGCCGGATCGCGCACGAACGCGGCATCCCGGTGCTGATCGACGGCAGCCAGGGCGCCGTGCATCTGCCTGTCGACGTGCAGGATATCGATTGCGACTGGTACGTCATGACCGGTCACAAACTCTACGGCCCGTCGGGCATCGGCGTGCTCTACGGCAAGAAGGAGCGGCTTTTCGAGATGCGGCCGTTCCAGGGCGGCGGGGAGATGATCTTCGAAGTCGCCGAGGATATGGTCACTTATAACGACCCGCCGCATCGCTTCGAGGCCGGCACGCCGCCGATCGTGCAGGCGATCGGGCTCGGTTATGCGCTCGACTACATGGAGAAGGTTGGCCGCGAGGCGATCGCCCGCCATGAGGCCGATCTTGCCGCCTATGCGATCGAGCGGCTGAAATCCGTTAATTCGCTGCGTGTCTTTGGGACGGCGCCCGACAAGGGAAGCATCTTTTCCTTCGAGCTTGCCGGTATCCATGCCCATGACGTCTCGATGGTGATCGACCGGCAGGGTATTGCGGTCAGGGCCGGCACGCATTGCGCCATGCCGCTCTTGAAACGCTTCGGCGTCACCTCCACATGCCGTGCATCCTTCGGCATGTACAATACCCGCGCCGAGGTCGATGCCCTGGCCGATGCGCTTGAATATGCGCGCAAGTTCTTTGCTTGAGGAGTGTCCGTGATGAGCCTGGACGAAAGCGAACAGAAGATCGACGTGCGCGAAGGCATCGTGCATTCCAGCATTCCGGCCGATGAACTGGCGCGGCTGAGCGACGACGTCATCAGCGCGCTGAAGACCGTCTACGATCCGGAAATTCCAGCCGACATCTTCGAGCTGGGTCTGATCTACAAGATCGACATCGAAGACGACCGGATGGTGAAGATCATGATGACGCTGACCGCACCCGGGTGCCCGGTTGCCGGCGAGATGCCCGGCTGGGTCGAAAATGCCGTCGGCGCCGTCGAAGGCGTGTCCGGCGTCGAGGTAGCCATGACCTTCGATCCGCCGTGGACGCCGGATCGTATGTCCGAAGAGGCGCAGGTCGCCGTCGGCTGGTACTGAGAGGATCGGTATTGATCCGTTTACCTTGGACGACTACATTTGAATCACGATGCACCGGATCTTGACCCCGGTTGCGGAAGGAGAATGAGCCGATGGGCTTTGCAATCATGAGCATGACGGACGGTGCCGCGGCCCGCGTCAAGGCGATCGTCGAGAACTCAGGATCGGATGCCAAAGGCATTCGCGTCGGCATCAAGAAGGGCGGCTGCGCCGGGATGGAATATACCATTGACCTGGTGACTGAGCCCAATGCCAAGGACGATTTGATCGAGCGCGACGGCGCCAAAGTCTGGGTTGAGCCGTCGGCAGCCCTTTATCTGCTCGGCACCGAAATGGGTTTCGAGACGACGACGCTGCGCTCCGGCTTTACCTTCACCAATCCGAACCAGACCTCGGCCTGCGGCTGCGGTGAATCCGTCGAACTGAAGCCTGCCGATCTGGCGGCCCTTGCCGCCCAGCGCCAGGGCGAGCCGGCGCATTCCTGACAACTTCAGAGCTGCGGAATATTCTCCGCCAGCAACTCTCCGATGAAATCGGGCGTGTTCAGTCGCGCTTGATGCTCATCAGCATTTCCCACATGTCGGCGCCGGTTTCGAAGACAACCGCGTTTGCCCTATAGCTCTGTTCGGCTTCAATCAGATCAGCCAGTTCGGTGGCCGGATCGACATTTGACGCGGTCGGGTTGATGACGGCCTGGACGCCGGCTTGCACAACGGAGGTGAGGCTGGTGTTCAGCCTGGCATAGCCCGGCGTGCTGCTGTTGGCGATGTTGTTGGCAATTGCGCCGACACGCGTCGTCTGTGCTCGCATCCCCGAAAGAGCAGTGCTCGTAATTCCCAACATGCTCATCAGCCGTTTCCCCAGAACTGGATGAAATTTTTTTACATGCAAGGGCTTAGGGAATGCTGAAGGCGTTGCGTTAGCAAAGACCCATAGCTGAGCGCGTCTTGCCATCCATCTGTTCCGGATTGGCACGGAAGGATATCGGAGGGACGCAGAGCCATGGACAGCGTCGCTATCGCGTCGCCACCCAGTCGTGCCAATCGTTTTCGTTGCCGTTGAACACGTTGAGGTCGATCTTGCCGTCAACGCCTTCGGAAAGGCCGGAGCCGGAATACTGCCAGAACAGCCACTTGCGGCCGGGGTACACATTGGAGGGATGAGCGGCCACCGAGCGCAGCCAGAAGGGATAGTCGAGCATTTGGCCCTTCAAATTATCGCGGTAGAAGTCCGGCGCCGTGTAGATGATTGGGCGTTGGCCGTAATGGCGTTCCAGCTTGTCCATGAAAACCTGCATCTTTTCCCGGACGCGGGCGGGGGAAATGCGCCGCTTGCAGCTCGATTCGCCGTTCCATTCGACGTCGATAACAGGCGGAAGGGCATTTGCTTCCCTGGGCACGTTGCGGATGAACCAGTCGGCCTGTTCGCCGGCGGTCCGGCACCAATAAAAGAAATGATAGGCGCCGTGTTTCAGGCCGGCTTCCTTGGCCCGGCGCCAGTTCTTCTTGAACATCGGATCAAGATGGTCGCCGCCGTCCGTGGCCTTGATGTAGACGAAATTGGCGCCTTGCCTGCGCAGCGTCTCCCAGTCGATCTCGCCCTGCCAGCGCGACACGTCGACGCCGTGCACGGCAAGCTTTCGCGGCGAGGTGGAGCCGAAGTTGATGGGCTTGGCATCACGGAAGCGGTGGCCGTAAATCTGCCCGCGTGTCGGCGATCTCGCGGCGACATCGGGCATTGCATCGCCCGCGGGATTGGCCGGCATCAGCAGGGCGACCGGCTTCTCCGTCGGCAGCGGCATCCCGACCGGCCTGTCTGCGGGCACGAGCGCCTGCGGCTCGGGAACTTGTCCTGCCCAGCTCAACGCCTGCTGTGGCGGGCTTGCCTGCGGCGCAGGATCACCAACAGCGGCGGCAGGGATCGGGCCGCTCGGCTGCGCGATGGCATTGGTCGTTTCCGGCGATGGCACGTTGCCCAGCACATCTTCGGCGCCAGAACTGGCAGCGCATCCCGACAGGAGCAGGGCGGCGAGGAGGATTGCTGGCACTGCCGAGGGACGCATGAGAACCTGCACGCAAAACAAGGGACCAGCGGTGATCCATGTTGATGGAAGCCGCCTTTCTGAATTGCTAACAGAGACTTGCTAAGAAAGGTTAAATTTGATCCTTCTGCCCCAGAAGCGGCAAGCCCCTCCCAACTCGTGGGAAGGGCTTGCCGAATGGCTGCTACTCCGCCGCCTCGGCGTAGCTTTCCACCGGCGGGCAGGTGCAGATCAGGTTGCGGTCGCCATAGACGTTGTCGACGCGGTTGACCGGCGACCAGTATTTGTCGACGCGGAAGGCGCCGGGCGGGAAGCAGGCCTGATCGCGGCTGTAAGGACGATCCCATTCGCCGACGAGATCTTCCACCGTGTGCGGGGCGTTCTTCAGCGGGTTGTTCACCTTGTCCATGCGGCCATCCTCGATGGCGCGGGCTTCCTCGCGGATCGCCAGCATCGCCTCGCAGAAACGGTCGAGTTCGGCCTTGGTCTCGCTTTCCGTCGGCTCGATCATCAGCGTGCCGGCGACCGGCCAGCTCATGGTTGGCGCGTGAAAGCCGCAGTCGATCAGGCGCTTGGCGACGTCGTCGACCGTGACGCCCGCGCTGTCGACCAGTGGGCGGGTGTCGATGATGCATTCATGCGCGACGCGGCCGGTCTCCGATTTGTAGAGCACGTCATAGGCGCCCTTCAACCGGGCGGCGATATAGTTGGCGTTGAGGATCGCCACCTTGGTTGCCTGCGTCAGGCCTTCGCCGCCCATCATCAGGCAATAGCTCCAGGAGATCGGCAGGATCGAGGCCGAGCCGAAGGCGGCGGCTGAAACCGCACCCGAACGCCCGTCGGTTTCGGGATGGCCGGGCAGATAGGGTGCCAGATGCGCCTTGACGCCGATCGGGCCCATGCCGGGTCCGCCGCCGCCATGCGGAATGCAAAAGGTCTTGTGCAGGTTGAGATGCGAAACGTCGGAGCCGATGTCACCGGGGCGGGACAGGCCGACCATGGCATTCATGTTGGCGCCGTCAAGATAGACCTGGCCGCCATGCTCATGCACGAGATCGCAGATCTCCTTGACGGTCTCCTCGAAGACGCCATGCGTCGAAGGGTAGGTGATCATGCAGCAGGCGAGGTTCTCGGCGTGCTGCTCCGCCTTGGCGCGGAAATCGTCAAGATCGATATCGCCGTTTTCGCGCACCTTGACGACGACCACCTTCATGCCGGCCATCTGGGCCGAGGCCGGGTTGGTGCCGTGTGCCGAGGTCGGGATCAGGCAGACGTCGCGATGGCTATCGCCATTGGCGATATGATAGTTGCGGATGGTCAGCAGGCCGGCATATTCGCCCTGCGCGCCGGAATTCGGCTGCATGGAGAAGGCGTCGTAGCCGGTGACGGCGCAGAGCTTTTCGATCAGGTCGTCGATCATCTCGCGGTAGCCGAGTGCCTGATCAGCCGGCACGAAGGGATGGATGTCGGAAAATTCCGGCCAGGTGATCGGCAGCATTTCCGCCGTCGCGTTGAGTTTCATCGTGCAGGAGCCGAGCGGGATCATCGAGCGGTCGAGCGCCAAGTCGCGATCGGAAAGCCGGCGGATATAACGCGTCATCTCGCTTTCGGCGCGGTTCATGTGGAAGATCGGATGGGCGAGGTAATCGCTGGTTCTGAGCAGGCCCTTCGGCAGGCGATAGGAGGGCTCGAAATCGGCAATGGTGAAATTGCCGCCGAAGGCGCGCCAGACGGCTTCGAGCGTCGCCGGCCGGGTGCGTTCGTCGAGGCTCATGCCGATTTTCGTTTCGCCGACCTTGCGCAGATTGACGCCTTCGGCGACGGCGGCACGCATGATCAGACCCTGCATGTGGCCGACGTCGACGGTGATGGTGTCGAAGAAGGTGTCGGGTTCGACCTTGTAACCGAGCTTTTCCAGCCCCTTGGCCATCAGCACGGCCTTCTGGTGCACCTGCTGGGCGATCGCCTTGATGCCCTTCGGGCCGTGGAAGACGGCATACATCGAGGCCATGACGGCAAGCAGCACCTGGGCGGTGCAGATGTTCGACGTCGCCTTCTCGCGGCGGATATGCTGTTCGCGGGTCTGCAGCGACAGGCGATAGGCGCGATTGCCGCGGGCATCGACGGAAACGCCGACGAGGCGGCCGGGCATGGAGCGCTTGATGGTATCCTTGACCGACATATAGGCTGCATGCGGGCCGCCGTAGCCAACCGTGACACCGAAGCGCTGCGAGGAGCCGACGGCGATATCGGCACCCATTTCGCCGGGCGATTTCAGCAGCGTCAGCGCCAGGATATCAGCGGCGACCACGGCAATGGCGCCGGTCTGGTGCAGGCGCGAGATCAGGCCAGTGAAATCATGCACGTGACCGTGCGTGCCGGGATACTGGAAGATCGCGCCGAAGACGTCGACGGGATCGAGATCGGTGAAGGGATTGCCGACGATGACGCTCCAGCCGAGCGGCTCGGCGCGGGTGCGGATGAGGGAGATGGTCTGCGGATGGCAGTCTGCATCGACGAAGAAGGCCTTCGCTTTCGACTTGGCGACGCGCTCGGCGATCGCCATGCCTTCGGCGGCGGCGGTTGCCTCGTCGAGCAGCGAGGCGTTGGCGACGTCGAGGCCGGTCAGGTCGCAGATCATCGTCTGGTAGTTCAACAGCGCTTCCAGGCGGCCCTGGCTGATCTCCGGCTGATAAGGCGTATAGGCGGTGTACCAGGCGGGGTTTTCCAGGATGTTGCGCTGGATGACCGGCGGCGTGATGGTGCCGTAGTAACCCTGGCCGATCAGCGAGACCAGCACCTTGTTCTTGTTGGCGGTCTCGCGCAGCTTGTCGAGCGCCTCGCGCTCGGTCATCGGCGCGCCCCAGACGAGCGGCTCCTTCTGGCGGATCGAGGGCGGCAACGTCGCGTCGATCAGGCCGTCGAGGCTGTTATAGCCGATCACCTTCAGCATGTCGGTCATCTCGGCCGGCGAGGGGCCGATATGACGGCGATTGGCGAAATCGTAGGGCTGATAGTCGGTGAACTGGAATTCTGTCGGCGTCGTCATTACGCAGTGAGCTCCTTGTAGGCCGCCTCGTCGAGCAGGCCATCGGCGTCGGCAGCATTTGCAAGCTTCAGCTTGAAAAACCAGCCGGCGCCCTGAGGATCGGAATTGACCAGCGACGGATCTGCAACGATGGCCGGATTGACCTCGGTGATCTCGCCATCAAGCGGACAATAGACGTCGGAAGCAGCCTTGACGGATTCAACGGTTGCGGCATTGCCGTTCTTGGAGAAGGTCGCGCCGACTTCCGGCAACTCGACGAAAACCAGGTCGCCGAGTTGATCGACGGCATAGTTGGTGATGCCGACCGTCGCAACGCCGCCTTCGATCTTCAGCCATTCGTGTTCTTCGGTAAATTTCAGCATTGTTCGTCCTCTCTGGAAAAGGTTTAGCGTTTGTAGGTCGGTGTGACGAAGGGCAGGGCGCTGACGGTGATCGGCAGATATTTGCCGCGCACCTCGGCGTAGACGAGCGTGCCTGGCGCAGCGTGGGAGACCGGCACGTATCCCATGGCGACGGGGCCTTCGACGCTGGGACCGAAGCCGCCCGAAGTGACTTCGCCGATTTCGACCTTGCCCTCAGCATCGGCATAGAGCTTGGCATGGCCGCGCACCGGCGCCTTGCCTTCCGGCTTCAGGCCGACGCGGCGGCGCGCGGCGCCGTTTTCGAGTTCGGACAGGATGCGGCCGGAGCCCGGGAAGCCGCCGGCGCGCGCACCGTTGCCGCGCCTTGCCTTCTGCATGGCCCATTCCAGCGCTGCCTCGACCGGCGAGGTGGTCGTATCGATGTCGTTGCCATAGAGGCAGAGACCGGCTTCGAGGCGCAGCGAATCGCGGGCGCCGAGGCCGATCGGCTGGACATCGGGATGTTCGAGCAACCGCATGGTGACATCTTCGGCCTTGTCTGATGGAATCGAGATCTCGAAGCCGTCCTCGCCGCTATAGCCGGAGCGCGAGACCAGACAGGAAACATCGTGCAGGCGGCAGTGGCGCACGTCCATGAATTTCATTGCCGCGACATCGGCCCAGAGTTCGGCAAGAACCTCGACCGCGCGTGGTCCCTGAAGCGCGATCAACGCGCGGTCGAGGACGGTGACATCACACTGGTCGCCGATATGGGCCTTGAGATGGGCTACATCAGCTTCCTTGCAGGCGGCATTGACGACGACGAAAAGGTGGTCGTCGAGATGGGTGATCATCAGGTCGTCGAGAATGCAGCCGGTATCGTCGGTGAAGAAGCCGTAGCGCTGGCGGCCTTCGGCAAGGCCAAGGATATCGACCGGCACCAGGCTTTCGAGCGCTAGCGCCGCATCTTCGTAGCTGCCCGATTTCGCCTTCACGATGACCTGGCCCATATGGGAGACATCGAAGAGACCGGCTTCGGCGCGGGTGTGAAGATGTTCCTTCATCACGCCGGCGGGATATTGCACCGGCATGTCATAGCCCGCGAACGGCACCATGCGGGCGCCAAGCGAAAGATGCAGGGCATGCAGCGGGGTTTTCTTCAGGGCAGCAGTATCGTCCAAAAGACGCCTCCGGGGTTTGCGCCTTCCCCAGAAGGCGCGGGCTCAAATCTGAAGGCGCGGTTGCGCACTTCTCTCCTGAGCCCCCTCTGTCCCTGTGCCTGAGATTGTTATCCCTTCGGCGAGCGTTTCGAGAACGCTTCTCTCCAGAGTTCCGTCTGCCCCTTGCTGGTCCTTTTGCCTGAGAGTTTCCGGGGCGGTTGCTCCTTCGGCACCGGCAAAAAACGCACCGGCTTCTCCCAACAAGGTTGGCGCAATTATCCGGTGGGTGCAGCACTTGGCAAGACCAAATGTCGTGACCGGGCAAATTTTTGTCGTCTTATTCCCAGCAAGCGTTGATCTCAGGCAAATCTGCTTTTGCATTCCGTGCTAAAACCGGCTATCGCGGCCTTCTGTTGAAGGGGATCTCATGCGGCAGACCGGACTGAAAGCGACGCTCTTCCTGCGCATGCTTTGCGCATTGAGCCTGCTTTTGCTCGGCCTTGCCCATCAGGCGCCGCAGGCTGTCGCTGCCGAAGGCTACGATGCCGCGGCCTATGTGCTGCCCGACGGCACCTTCGCCTCGCTCTGCGTCACCGTCAAGGATGCCGACGGCAAGACCATTGCCTTCAAGCCGAATTGCGAAGCCTGCCGGCTGTCGGTCTCCACCATCCTGCCGACGCCGGATGCGGACTCTTGGCTCGAGCGCGAACTCGCTGCGCTGATCAACGCGCCGATCGAAACATCGGCCGTTTCAGGCGCAAGCGCCGTCTGGCGGCCGAATTCGCGCGCGCCTCCCATTCTCGTCTGATCTTCCTCCACCGCCTATGATTCAGCATGCCGGTCCGCCCGAGAAAATACCGCGGCCGGCGAGGAGATATCCGATGAAGACCATCAAGACTTTTGGCAAGACCTTCGGCAAAACGCTAGGGCTTGCCGCCCTTCTTTCCGCAACCGCCATTGCCGGCGCCGAGGCCCATGTGAGCTTCCTCGACAAGCAAGCGACGCAGGACAGCACCATTCTCGCCACGCTGCAGGTGCCGCACGGCTGCGACGGCAAGGCGACCACGGAAGTGCGGGTCAAGCTGCCGGAAGGCTTCGTCTTCGCCAAACCGCAACCGAAAGCCGGCTGGGAGCTCGAGGTGATCAAGGGCGACTATCAGAAGACCTACGACAATCACGGCGACAGGGTGAACAAGGGCGCGATCGAAGTGCGCTGGAAGAACGGCAATCTCGCCGACGATTTCTACGACACTTTCGTCATCCAGGGGAAAGTATCAGGCGTCGAGGCCGGCACCTCGCTCGCCTTTCCGGTGACACAGATGTGCGGCGATATGGTCACGGCCTGGGACCAGGTGGCAAAAGAAGGCGGCGATGCGCATGGGCTGAAAAGCCCGGCACCGCTTTTGAAGGTCATGGCCGGCGAAGACCACGGTCACGACCATGAGGATATGGCCGGCATGGACATGTCCGGTATGAACATGAGCGGGACGGCGGGCATGGGCGCTGCTACACCGGTTGTCGAAACGGTCAAGGCCGGCGATCTCGAAATCTCCGGCGGGTTCGCCAAGGCAATGCTGCCCGGCCAGCCGGTCGGCGGCGGCTTTTTCACAGTGAAAAACAACGGCAAGACGGACGATCGCTTGCTGTCCGTGACGTCGCCTGTATCAGGCGAGGTTCAGATCCACGAGATGGAGACCAAGGATAACGTCATGCGGATGCGCCAGCTGAAGGACGGTGTCGCCATCGCCGCGGGCGAGACGATCAAGCTTGAGCCCGGCACCCTGCATCTGATGTTCCAGAAGGTGAAGACGCCGTTCAAGCAGGGCGACACGGTGCCTGTGACGCTGACCTTCGAAAAGGCCGGCAAAGTCGATCTGGTCCTGCAGGTGCTCTCCGCCCAGGGCAAGTGAGAGGCCATTCAAAGTGCTACAGCGTCCTTTGCGCGTCTGAAAAGACGCGCGGCGCTGTCGTTAAATCAGAAAAGCCCGCGACTGTAACCGCAGTCGCGGGCTGTCGTTTGGAAGGCGATCGCCTCAGAAGTCTTCGTAGGATCGCAGCGCCTGTTTCAGGCCGGCCTGCGGCTGGCGGTTGCCCTTGGCCATCAGGTCGAGTGCCACTTCGGTCGACTGGATGATGCTGGAGGGCTCGTCTATTTCCTCAGTGCCTTCGGGCTTCAACTGCCGGTCGGCAACGCGCCGTGCGTCGCGCGCCGCAGTGCTCGTCGCGACACGCTGCGGGATTCGCAGCGACTCGAAAGCAATGGCGGCGGTATTGGCCGATACGGACAGGAGCTGGGTCATGCCAGTCACCGTATCGGCGTGATCTTGGTGCCTTCATAAGAAAATCATTGGCATTTTACAAAATGGTAAGAATTCATATGAGCTCGATTGGAATCACTTTCACAACGCGGTAAATCCGGCTCATGATCCAGGCTCTCCTTGTCGCCTTCGGCGGCGCTATCGGTTCCGTTCTCAGGTATTATGTCGGCCGGTGGGCGCTGAAACTGATGGGGCCCGCATTCCCCTGGGGCACGCTTACCGTCAATGTCGTCGGCTGCTTCGTCATCGGCGTCTTCGCAGAACTGATCGCGCGGAAATTCAACGCCTCGGTGGAATTGCGCCTCCTGCTGATCACCGGCTTCCTTGGCGGCTTCACTACCTTCTCGGCCTTCTCGCTGGACGCCATCTCGCTGTTCGAGCGCGGCGAGACCGTCGCCGGCGGTATTTATATTGCTGCGAGCGTCGGATTTTCAATGGCGGCCGTCATAGCCGGGCTCGCCACCATGCGCGCTTTGGCCTGATTTCGATTCCGGTTTCCGTTTTGCGTGAAAATGCTCTAAAGGCTGCGGCAAGAACGCCGGCTCGGCCTGCGCTGCAATTTCCGAAAGATTTCTTATGGCTGGCATAGAACATATCAAGATTGAACCTGACGAAGCGGGCATGCGGCTCGATCGCTGGTTCAAGGTGCACTTTCCGGGGCTCGGCTTCGGTCCGCTGCAGAAGCTATTGCGCTCCGGCCAGGTGCGCGTCGACGGCGGACGTGTCAAATCGGATGCGCGCGTGCAGCCCGGCCAGACGGTGCGCGTGCCGCCGCTCGACGTCGATGCGAAGCTGAAATCCGGACCGATCGCCGGCAAGGATCTCAAGCATTCGACGGATTTCGAGCTGCTGTCGCGCATGGTGCTGCATGAGGACGAAAAGGTAATCGTGCTCAACAAGCCTCCTGGTCTTGCGGTGCAGGGCGGCTCGGGTGTGGCCAGGCATATCGACCAGATGCTCGAAGCCTGGACCAGCCCGAAGGGCGAGAAGCCGCGGCTCGTTCACCGTCTCGACCGCGACACATCGGGTGTTCTCGTCATCGCCCGCACACGCGGCGCAGCACAGAAACTGACAGCCGCCTTCCGCGAGCGCGATACCAAGAAGACCTACTGGGCGCTGGTCAAGGGTGTGCCGCGCAAACACGAGGACAAGATCTCGACCTGGCTTGTCAAGGAGCCGACGATCGACGGCGACCGCATGCGGATCGCCAAACACGGCGAGGACGGAGCAGATCACGCCGTTTCCTTCTATCGCGTGCTCGAAACCGCCGCCCAGAACCTCGCCTGGTTGGAGATGGAACCCTATACCGGCCGTACCCATCAGCTGCGTGTGCACGCGCTGCATATCGGCCATCCGATCATCGGCGACCCGAAATATTTCGACGACGATCCGAATTGGGATTTTCCAGGCGGCGTCCAGAAGAAGCTGCATCTGCACGCACGTCGCATCGACATCCCGCACCCCTCCGGCGGGCGCCTGCGCGTCACCGCGCCGCTGCCGTCGCATATGGTGCAGACCTGGAACCTTCTCGGCCTCGACCTCGCCGGTGCCGAAAGGGACGCCGAATGAAACTGGCGCTTTTTGATTGCGACGGCACACTGGTCGATAGCGCCGGTCTGATCCACGAAACCATGCGCAGGACCTTCGACAAGTTCGGCAAGCCGGAACCGCGCTTTGAAGACACCAAGGCCATTATCGGCCTGTCCCTCGATATCGCGATTGCCCGCATGCTGGGCAGGCCACATGTTGAGCAGGAAGACGTCGACATGACGGCGCATTACAAATCGCTGTTCTCGATCGTGCGTCAGGATATCGATTACAAAGAGCCGCTGTTTCCCGGCATCGGCGAGATGATCGATGCGATCATCGGGCGCGACGACCTGCTGATCGGCGCGGTCACGGGTAAATCCCGCCGCGGGCTCAATCTCGTGATGGAGACGCATGGTTTCGACAAGCATTTCATCGTCGCACGCACCGCCGACGATTGCCCCTCCAAACCGCATCCGGCCATGGTGACGGAATGCTGCGATGAAACCGGCATGAATGCTGCCGACACCATTGTCATCGGCGATGCGGTTTACGATATGCAGATGGCAAAGGCTGCCGGCGCCAAGGCGATCGGCGTTGCCTGGGGCTATGCCAGCGTGGATGAGCTGATCGCCAACGGCGCTGATGCGATCGCCTACCATCCGAACGAGATATTGCGTCATTTTTCCTGAGGTGAGCCCATGCGCGATTTGCTGAACGACCTTTCCGAAGGCCTGAGCCATCCCGATCCCATCCGCCGCGCGCAGATCCAGATGAAGAAGCCGCTGCCGAAGCGTTTCTATACCGATGTCGCCGTTGCCGAGCACGAGGGCGGTTTTGCGATTACGCTCGACGGCAAGATGGTGCGCACACCGGCGCGGCAGGTTCTCGCCGTGCCGACCGAGGCGCTGGCGCGGCTTGTCGCTGCCGAATGGCAGGCGCAGGGCGAGGAGATCAATCCTATGAGCATGCCGGTGACGCGGCTCGTCAACACCGCACTCGACGGCGTTGCCGCCAATGCGCAGGCGATCTTCGAAGATATTCTGCGCTTTTCCGCCAGCGACCTCATCTGCTACCGCGCCGAGGAGCCGGAACTGCTGGTCGAGCGCCAAGCCGAGCGCTGGGATCCGGTGATCGACTGGGCGGCGAATGATCTCGGCGCCCGGTTCATCCTCGTCGAAGGGGTGATGCCGCATGAGCAGCCGCGCGAGGCGACGGCCGCCTTCGCCGTCACACTCGCGAGATATGATAACCCGATGGCACTTGCCGCGCTCCACACAGTCACCACGCTGACCGGCTCGGCGATCCTGGCGCTCGCCTTGGCCGAGGGCCGGGTGACGGTGGAGGAGGCCTGGTCGCTGGCCCATCTCGACGAAGACTGGACGATCGAGCATTGGGGCAGCGACGAGGAAGCCGAGCAGCGGCGTGCCAAGCGCTTTGCCGAGTTCAAAGCCGCAGCGGATGTTTTTTTCGCCCTAAGCGCCTGAAACATATTGCCTTCCAATGCATTATGACGAAGTCTGCGACTCCAACGGGGTGGTGCGGGATTTTGCAATGAATTGGCTGAGGTCGTGTTTTTGCCGGGCGACACTCATCTGTGTCGCGCTCACGGCCTGCGGCAGCCTCTCGGCCACCAAGCCGGCGGCGCCGGTCTATGATGTGCGCAGCGCCGTCGTTCTCTCCGGCCCTAACATGCCGGCCGAGCTGCTTTCCGGCGTCAACGATCGCGTCAACGCGGCGATCAACGCTACCGTGCGCGACACCGTGCTGCCGCGGGTGGTGCTGACGATCCGCGTGGTTTCCGTCCAGAAGGGCCTCGGCTTCCAGAAGGACCGCAACGTCGCCAAGATCAGCATCGATGCGGCCTCGGTCGAAGACGGCTCGGTCATCGCCGTCAGTGCCTTCGACGTGACCAGCATCGCCGCCGATCCCAAGCTTGCCGACGAGATTCTGGCCGATGACGTCGCGGCAAGGATACGCTCGGTTTTCTCACTCAGCGGGCGCGGCGCTAAATAATTGGAGCATGATGTTGCCCGAAAACCGCTCACACTCTTCGGCATCTTGCTCTAGCGCATAATCTAACCGCCGGATTGCCGCCCGCAGCGGCGAGGGAGATCGCATGAAGGAAATTCTCGAGGAACTGGAACGGCGCCGGGGCATTGCCCGCCTCGGCGGCGGCGAGGCGCGTATCGACGCCCAGCATAAGCGCGGCAAGCTGACGGCGCGCGAGCGCATCGACCTCTTCCTCGACGAAGGCTCGTTTGAGGAGTTCGACATGTTCGTCGAACACCGCTCCACCGATTTCGGCATGGATAAGAGCCGTATTGCCGGCGACGGCGTCGTCACCGGCTGGGGCACGGTCAACGGCCGAACGGTGTTCGTCTTTGCCAAGGACTTCACCGTGTTCGGCGGCTCGCTATCGGAAGCGCATGCCGAGAAGATCATGAAGGTGCAGGACATGGCGCTGAAGAACCGCGCGCCGATCGTGGGTATTTATGATGCGGGCGGCGCCCGTATCCAAGAGGGCGTGGCGGCTCTCGGCGGTTATGCGGAGGTATTCCAGCGCAATGTGCTCGCCTCCGGCGTCGTACCGCAGATCTCGGTGATCATGGGTCCCTGCGCCGGCGGCGATGTCTATTCGCCTGCCATGACCGATTTCATCTTCATGGTGCGGGACACCTCCTACATGTTCGTTACCGGTCCCGATGTGGTGAAAACCGTCACCAACGAGACGGTGACGGCGGAAGAACTCGGGGGCGCTATCGTGCATACGGTTCGCTCGTCGATTGCCGACGGCGCCTACGACAATGATGTCGAAACCTTGCTGCAGGTGCGCCGGCTGATCGATTTCCTGCCGCTTTCGAATACCGCGCCGCTGCCCGAGATCGAATGCTATCAGTCGGTGACGGAGGTCGACATGTCGCTCGATACGCTGGTGCCGGCGAGCTCCAACAAGCCTTACGACATCAAGGAACTGATCCGGAAGGTGGCGGACGAGGGGGATTTCTTCGAGATCCAGGCGAGCTTTGCCAAAAACATTGTCTGCGGCTTCGGCCGCGTCGAAGGCTCCACCGTCGGTGTCGTCGCCAACCAGCCGATGGTGCTGGCCGGCGTTCTCGACAGCGACGCCTCGCGCAAGGCGGCCCGGTTCGTGCGCTTCTGCGATTGCTTCAACATTCCGATCGTCACCTTCGTCGACGTGCCGGGCTTCCTGCCAGGGACGGCGCAGGAATATGGCGGCCTCATCAAGCACGGCGCCAAGCTGCTCTTTGCCTATGCCGAGGCGACGGTGCCGAAGCTCACCGTCATCACCCGCAAGGCCTTCGGCGGCGCCTATGACGTGATGGCGTCAAAGCATCTTCGCGGCGACCTCAACTATGCCTGGCCGACGGCGCAGATCGCCGTGATGGGCGCCAGGGGTGCTGTCGAGATCATCTTCCGCAAGGATATCGCCGATCCCGAAAAGATCGCCGCGCATACGAAAATGTATGAGGACCGGTTCCTCTCGCCCTTCGTCGCCGCCGAGCGCGGTTATGTCGATGAGGTGATCATGCCGCACTCGACCCGCCGGCGGCTGGCGCGCGGTCTAAAGATGCTGCGCAACAAGGATCTCGCCAATCCGTGGAAGAAACACGACAACATTCCGCTTTGACGGCTGGCCGACGAATAAAACTGTCCGCTCAGGTGTTTAGCTGTCGAAAAAGTGAACGGCCGTCAGCGATCCGTGTGTTCAATCCCTGCGGAGGACAGGCTAACGCTCGACTCTCATTGTTTTAAAGGAGAGGTTTAATGTCAACTTTCGAGCGTCTTTCTGCCTATCGCCCCTATGGGCTGGCCGCTCTCAGAATCATCACCGCGCTGCTGTTCATCGAACACGGCACGATGAAGCTTTTCGCTTTCCCGGCTGCGCAGATGGCCGGCCCGTTGCCGCCGCTGATGCTTTTCGCCGCCCTTCTTGAGCTGATCGGCGGTATCCTCATTCTCGTCGGCCTGCTGACGCGGCCTGTCGCCTTCCTGCTGGCCGGCGAAATGGCGGTCGCCTATTTCATGGCGCATGCCCCGAACAGCTTCTTCCCGGCCGTCAACCAGGGCGACGCCGCGATCCTGTTCTGCTTCGTTTTCCTCTACCTGTTCTTCTCCGGTCCCGGCGCTTTTGCCGTCGATAACCGCAAAGCAGCCTGAACGATACACTGAGGGGCGTCGGCGACGCCCCTCAACCTCACATCAGGCGGTAAGCTTGAGACCGGCGATGCCGGCGACGATCAGCGTGATGCAGGCAAGGCGGGAGACACTTGCCGGATCACCAAGCAGCCAGATGCCGAGACATACGGTGCCGACCGTGCCTATGCCGGTCCAGACCGCATAGGCAGTGCCGATCGGCAGATGCTTCACCGCCAGGCCGAGCAGCACGATGCTGATGACCATCGATATGACGGTCAGCGCCGTCGGCAGCGGCCGGGTGAAGCCACCGGTATATTTAAGGCCGATTGCCCAACCACATTCGAAAAGACCGGCGAGAAATAGCAGAAACCAGGCCATGCGACTCTCCTTGTTGAAGAGCGAGGCCGTCCCCGCGACAGTTGCATCCTGGAGGATGCCGCAGTCGTCTGCGATGAAGCCTATATGCGTGAGGAAGCGGCGGTGTTCAAGATCGGAATCGGCACAGCTGCCATGCCGGCCGCTTCTTGCCGCTTACAGCGCCGCGCGTCTTTCAGACGTGCAAAGGACGCTATCGCACCTTTAGTTGCTGCATCACGGCTGCCCGTCAGCCTCCGCGGCAAGGCTTTTGGCGCGGCGGCAGAGGCGATCGAAGGTTTCGAGGAAGCGTGAGCGGTCTTTCGGGCTGAAGGCGGCGTTGTAGCCCTTGCTCTCGCCGGTTTCGCGCAGGTGCGCGCCGAGATCGCGCATGGCGCTTGCCATGCCGATATTGGTCTCGTCGAAGACGCGCCCTGTGGGTCCGCTGACGAAGGCGCCGGTCGCGACGCAGCGCACGGCGAGCGGCACATCGGCGGTGACAACGACGTCGCCCGTGCCGGCGCGTTCAGCGATCCAGTTGTCGGCGGCATCGAAGGCGTTGGAGACGATGATGTTGCGGATCATCGGATCGCGCGAGGGGCGCAGGCCGGAATTGGCAACGAAGGTAACTTCGAGGCCGTGGCGTTCGGCTACCTTCAGGATTTCCGGCTTTACCGGGCAGGCATCGGCGTCGACATAGATCAAAGGCTGTTTACCTCACTCAGAGCACGAGGCCGAAAAGTGTGCGGTTTTCGCAAGACATCATGCTCTAATTCTTTGATTTAGATCCGGACCTAAAAACTTCCGGATCCAATGCCGACGCCTGATACGCGCGGTTTACTCACGAGTCCAGATTTCGCTCGAAACCTTTTCCGAGCCGCCATAGGTCCAGACACCCTGCCAGCTGCCGTCCGGCTGCTCGAAATACATGGCGATGCCGAAATTCTCCTTGGAGACGTAACCGACGGAGATCGCCGTGTCCTCGTCGCTTGCCGGACCCATTTCGAAACGATCGCCACTGAATTTTGCGCCGAGGCCGGTGCCGATCGACTCGTTCTTGCCGATCATCCAGTCGACGATATAAGTCTCGCCGTTGCGAAGCACCTTGACGGTGCCCCGATACTCGCTGCCGTCCTCGCTGGTGCCGGCGACCTTGTAGGAACCTGTGGGGTCCGCAAGTGCGATGGCGGGCAGTAACACAAATGCGCAAGCCGAAATAACAGTCCGAAAGATCATAGGGTCCCCTTTGCCAAAGCATGAGTGCCAAGCACCGAAGCGGTAACACGAAAGGGCTTCACACTTGGTGAAGCCCTTTGCAGATCCGGCCAGTTATTTTTGGGGTAGCGGGCAGTTTTACTTCAAGCCCGCAGTCTTTATGGCAGTGTTTAGTACAAGACCACGCAGCGGATGCTCTTGCCCTGGTGCATCAGCTCGATGCTTCTGTTGATGTCTTCAAGCGGCGTCGTTGTGGGTGATTATCGGCTCGGTTTGGCTCTTACCTCGCAAGTATCAGGCGACGATCTTCGGCAGTCGGTCGGTGACAAGATGGAGGTCTCCTGGCCGGCGCCGGCCTGCCGATGACCACTGACTTGGCCAAGCCCCGACGCGAAGGTCGACGAACTCGGCTCAAGCGAAAACAGCCATTCGCCCGGTCTCTTCCTCTCAGGCGAATTCCATGATCACGGCATCGACGGCCAGGCTTTCGCCGGCCGCGGCATTGATCTTCGAGACGACGAGATCGCGGTCGGCGCGCAGCACGTTCTCCATCTTCATCGCTTCGACGATCGCAAGCGTCTCACCGGCCTTGACCTCCTGGCCCTCGGCAACTGCGATGGCGACGACGAGGCCGGGCATCGGGCAGAGCAGGAGCTTGGAGGTATCGGGCGGCAGCTTTACCGGCATCAGCCTGTCGAGTTCGGCATGACGCGGCGAAAAGGCCTTGGCAATCACCGAAAGCCCCTGCCAGTCGATACGCAACCCGTTTAGAACGGGGCGAATCTGCGCGGCAATGTCGCGACCTCCGACCTTGCCGCTCCAGACTGGGTCGCCCGGTCTCCAATCGGTGACAACGCTGTTGTTCTCGCCCTCGATCGCGATGTCCATATCGAAGGGGATGGTGACGAGACCATCGAGCAATCGTGCCGCGACGTACTTGTCGCCGATCTTGACCATCCAATCTTCGCGCAACGCGCCCGATGCGGCGCGCAGGCGATCGGCGAAACGTTCGCGGCGGTTCGTCTCAATCAGCGAAGCGGAGAGGGCAATGCTCGCAAGCACGGCTTCTTCCGCCGGGTCCGGTTTCATCGGCGCAAAACCATCGGGATATTCCTCGGCGATGAAGCCGGTGGACAGCCGGCCTTCGCGCCAGCGCGGATGTTTCATCAGCGCCGACAGGAAAGGAACATTGTGCTCGATGCCATCGACGACGAAGCCGTCGAGCGCCCGGCCCATGGCGTCGATCGCCTCAAGCCGTGTCGGCGCCCAGGTGCAGAGCTTGGCGATCATCGGATCGTAATACATCGAAATCTCGGCACCCTCGAAGACGCCGGTATCGTTGCGGAGGACGACATTGCCGGTCCTGCCTTCCGCCGGCGGGCGGTAACTTGTCAGGCGGCCGATCGAGGGCAGGAAGTTGCGGTAGGGATCTTCGGCATAGAGCCGGCTCTCGATCGCCCAGCCGTCGAGCCTGACATCCTCCTGGGTGAGGGGAAGGGGCTCTCCCGCTGCGACCCGGATCATCTGCTCGACAAGATCGATGCCGGTGATGAGTTCGGTTACGGGATGTTCGACCTGCAGGCGGGTGTTCATTTCGAGGAAATAGAAATTGCGGTCGTGGTCGACGATGAATTCGACCGTGCCGGCGCTCTGGTAGTCGACGGCCTTGGCCAGCGCCACCGATTGCTCGCCCATCGCTTTGCGGGTGGCATCATCGAGGAAGGGCGAGGGCGCCTCTTCCGCCACCTTCTGGTTCCGCCGCTGGATCGAGCATTCGCGTTCGCCGAGGTAGACGACATTGCCATGCGCGTCGGCCAGCACCTGGATCTCGATATGGCGGGGTTCGACGACGAACTTCTCGATGAAGACGCGGTCGTCGCCGAAGGAGCTTTTCGCCTCGGAGCGGGCACGCTCGAAGCCGTCGCGCACTTCTGCCTGGTTCCATGCAATGCGCATGCCCTTGCCGCCGCCACCAGCCGATGCCTTGATCATGACGGGATAACCGATCCCGCCAGCGATCACCTCCGCATGGGCCGCATCCTCGATGATGCCAAGATGGCCAGGCACTGTGGATACACCGGCGGCATTGGCGAATTTCTTCGATTCGATCTTGTCGCCCATCGCCATGATGGCCTTCGGCTTCGGGCCGATGAAGACGATGCCCTGTTTTTCCAGTTCGGCGCAGAAGGAGGCGCGTTCGGACAGGAAGCCGTAACCGGGATGCACCGCCTCGGCGCCCGTCGCCTTGCAGGCCGCGATGATCTTTTCGGCAGCCAGATAACTCTCCGACGCTGCGGCCGGGCCGATATGAACAGCCTCGTCGGCCATCTCGACATGCAGCGCGTCCCGATCCGCATCCGAATAGACCGCGACGGTCAGAATGCCCATGCGGCGCGCAGTCTTGATCACGCGGCAGGCGATTTCGCCGCGATTCGCGATCAGGATTTTCTTGAACATCGAGACTCCACCCAGAAATGCATTCCGGAGTTTTACGCATAAAACACCGGAACGCACAATCAGGCTTGCGGAGCGTCAAGCGACAGCGGCTTCCGAGACGGGTTCCTCGTCGACGATGCGCAGCCAGCGGCTGCGCCGCGGCTCGGCATAGTCGCGCAGCTTGACGGCGGCCATGATCCCCGCCCAGTGCGGATGATTGGCGCAGGCCAGAGTTGCCTGCTCGATCTGCTGGAGCACACCATATTCGACCGACGAGACGGGGATAACGCCGCCTTCGGCGACGCTTCTAAAGATGCGCATCGTGAAATCGATGTCCTGGCGGGTGATGCCCCGGCGATCGACGGCACGCGACAGCTTGTAGCCACCGATATTGTCGGTGATCGCCAGGCGGAGCTGATCGAGGGCGAGCGCTCTCAACTCGCCCGGGACATCGGCCGAGATCTCCATGACGTGAAGAATGAGCTCGAGTTCCAGCGCCGAGTTGACGACACTATCGGTCGTAAACATGCGCATGATCCAGGCGACGTTGATTTCATCAAGCGAGCCTTGCGGATAGGTATAATGAACGATGAAGCCGGCGAGCTGCTCCACGAAAAAAGCGTTCCAAGCGGCACATTTTTCAGGGCAGGAATTATTGAGCGCCAACATCGCCACGACATCGTCGGATGTCCGGATGCCCTCCGGAAAAGCATGTTTGCGCAGCAGCACTATATCTTCGGCCGTCAGCCGATGCTTGCCGGCCACCACACAGGCCGGAAAAGCGAGACGAAATTCGCTCATGTTTTAACTCCAGGCTTCATCATGAAACCGGAGACAATTTTAGCGCCGGCGAATTGACGATCCCTCAAGAAGAGGAGTTAACCCGACATTCCCGAGGTCAGGAAGATTTTAACGATTGCGCCTGCAGCCGCTCGCGCCAGATGATGAAGAGGCCAGAGGCAACGATGATGAAGATGCCGATCCATTTGGAAAAGCTCGGGAAATCGTTGAACAGCGCATAACCGAGAACGGTCGCCGAGATGATCTCGAAGTACTGGAACGGCGCAAGCAGCGACAGCGGCGCGAGCCGGAAAGCCCGGACCACCAGCATATGCGCATATCCCGAGATCGAGCCGAGGGCGAGAAGCAGGACAAGGCCGAGCATGGAGGAGGGCAGGGAGACGGTAAAATCGGCATTGCCGGAACTGCTGCCGACGAGAAGGGCAGCCGCCATGAAGACCGTTCCGCCGATGCCGGCCATTGTCTGCATGGTCAGCGGCGAATCGGCCTCGCCGATGGCGCGGTTGAGGAAGAGATAGAGCGAGAACAGAAAGGCGCAGGCGACCGGCAGCAGCGCCTTCAAGCCGAAAATTTCGTAGCTTGGCTGAATGACGATCATGGCGCCGGCGAAACCGACGACGATCGCTGTCCAGCGCCGCCAGCCGACCTTGTCGCCGAGAAACAGCGCCGACAGGGCGGTCAGCATGAAGGGCTCGACGAAATAGATGGCGAAGACATCGGCGAGCGGCATGTATTTGACGGCGACGAAGAACAGCAGGCTTGCAGCACCGTGCAGCACACCGCGCAGCAGGTTCATCCATGGCCGTTTGGCCGAGAGCGCCTTCAGCCCGAAAAGGGCGAAAAGAATCGGCAGGGTGCAGGCAATCTGGAAGAAGAATCGGTAGAAGGTCACCTGACCCGGCGACATCGCCTCGAAGGTCGCCATATATTTGGCGATCGCATCCATGGTCGGCAGGATGAGCATGGCGCCGGACATGATGGCCATGCCCTGCAGGGGATTTTGATGGGACGCTGACATGGCCGCTGATTCTTGCGAGGATGACGCCATCAACCATGAGAAGGCCGGGCGATCAAGCCGAGCAATCGCAAATGGCTTCGAGGTGAAAACGAAATCTTCGCTTAGAAAGCGTTTCCCTGAAGGGAAATGGTGCGGTCGAGAAGACTCGAACTTCCACGGGTTGCCCCACAGCGACCTCAACGCTGCGCGTCTACCAATTCCGCCACGACCGCATCGTGGTAGGTGCCGATTTGCGTCGGCGGGGCAGCATGTAGCAAAAGCATCTGGGGTGCACAAGGGCGATATGACAGTTTTTTTGAAAACCGGTCACAGCATTTGAATTGGCCCCGAAACGGGTCCATATAGCTGTCCGGCCGCCCCTATTTCACAGGCATTTCGGGGAGAGCGGCAAGGAATGGCCATGCTTCGCACCGATCTCGAATTCTCCATGCTTCCCCAACTCGGCACGCGGCCGGTCCGTTGGCGCATCGCCGATGGCCTCATTCCCTATGAGGAGGCGGTGGAGACGATGGAGCGCGAGGTGGCGGTGATATCAGATGGCGGTGATGAGCTCGTCTGGCTCGTCGAACATCCGCCGCTCTATACTGCCGGCACCAGCGCCAATAAGAGGGACCTCGTCCAGCCGGACCGTTTTCCGGTCTTTGCGACCGGGCGTGGCGGTGAATACACCTATCATGGGCCCGGCCAGCGCGTCGCCTATGTCATGCTCGATCTGAAGAGGCGGCGTCAGGACGTGCGCGCCTTCGTTGCCGCCCTTGAAGATGTCGTCATCCGCACGCTCGACATGATGAATGTGCGCGGTGAGCGACGTGAAGATCGCGTCGGCGTCTGGGTGCGCCGGCCGGAAAAGCCATTGCTGGCCGATGGGACGATGGCCGAGGACAAGATCGCCGCCCTCGGCATAAGACTGCGGAAATGGGTGACCTTCCACGGACTGTCGCTCAACGTCGATCCCGATCTCGATCATTTCGGCGGCATCGTGCCCTGCGGGATATCGGCCTATGGCGTGACCAGCCTCGTCGATCTTGGCTTGCCGGTGATGGTGGCTGATGTCGATATCCGGCTGCGCACCGCCTTCGAAGCGGTTTTCGGCGAAACGACCGGCGAGACCTGACTGATCGCGGCGACCGGGGCAATTTGTATCGGAAAGAAAGGCTGGTTTCGGCTGTTTCTAGGGGAACAATGCTTCGTGGAAGCTTTGGCGGTCGCGTGGCGTTGAGGTCGCTGTCGAGGAACCCTTGGACGTTCGAGTCTTTCTACCGTCAGGCTCGGCAATCGCTTCACCATCAGATCTGAGCCAGCGTTTTAACCGATAATTAGCGGCGGAAATATATATAGGACATCACAGCAGTGTGAATATGGAAGTCCGAGGACAATGAGAAAAAAAGCAGCGGCAAGTTGGTCGTTCCTCGATGTGTATTTCGTTGTCGATATTATCGAGAAGGTTCTCATCGGTTATTTCTTCGTTGGGATCGTCATGCGGGTCCTGCCGCAGATGCAGGACGATCGCGCGATCATCGACTGCCTGCTGATCGTTTCGGAGGGAGCTGCCGCATTCCTCATCCTGACCCGCCGGCCGACGAGAAATGCGTCGCTACGCTTCTTCGACTGGACGGTTACCGCCATTGGCACGATCTTTCCGCTGCTTGCCGCGCCCTCCGCGACACAGCCGCTAGCGCCGCTCGCATTCTGCGGGACGGTGATGGCGCTCGGTTTCATCTTGCAGATATCGGCAAAGCTGACATTGCGGCGAAGCTTCGGCCTGGTGCCGGCCAATCGCGGCGTCAAGATCGGCGGGCCTTACAAATTTATCCGCCACCCGATGTATGCGGGATATCTGATGACACACATCGGCTTCTTCCTGGCTCATCCGAGCCTTTGGAATTTCGCCATCTATGCGACGGCCCTGGCCGCACAATGTTTCCGCCTCCTGGCGGAAGAAGGTCTGCTCAAGCAGGATCCTGCTTACGAGGCTTTCATGGCCACGACCCGTTACCGGCTCGTTCCATTGGCATTCTAAGACGACATAAAGATGGATTGAAAAGAAAGGGCCGGTTTCCGGCCCTTTCTTTTGTCGGATCCCTTTCTTTAATCGGATCCAGGTCTTCTATCGGTTCAATGCGTCGCGCGGCATGCTTCGGTGCGGGAGGCGCCGCTGTCGGCACCTTTGGTGTGGGAGCCCTTCGGGCCGATCATGCTGTGGCATGGGGGCAGCGGCGTGATGCTGGCCGTTGCGGTCTTGTCGACGGCAGGGGCTGCCATGGCGCTCGGTGCAAAACCATCGCTGTCATTGGTATAGTCGCTGGAATAGGCCGGGGCCTTGCGGCTGCTGTAGTGGACCGGGGCCGGTTTCGACGTCGGGCTCGGCGCGAAGCCGTCGCTGTCGTTGGTGTAGTCATCGGAATAGGTCGGCTGGGCGAAGGCAGCGCCTGCAAGGCTGACGGCGAACAGGGAAGCGGCAAGGGTAAATTTGATGCGCATGGGTCTATCTCCTCAATCTGTTGTTGAATTCCACAACATAAACTAACCCTCGGCAAACACGAGTTCGCGCCCCAATTCAGGCAATTTTGTGATAAAAAGGCGACGCAGCCGCGACCTTTTGTCCAAATGAAATCACGGTGTTATCAACGAAATTGACGTTCGCGTTACAAAACCTGCCTAAGTAAAACGGCAAAATACGGTACCTCAAAAGCCGTATCGGGCTACAATCTGAAATTGTTAACTTTTGGTAATGTAACAGGCGGGCGGGAGGCATCGGCGCCTTCCGCCGATTGTCCGTATGCGTGACGCTAGTCCTCGTTCGGGATATGCGCGTCGACACCGGTCAGCTGCAGTTTGTTGCGCACATGATGGACACCGTCGACCGAAAGCGCGGCGAGTTCGACCTTGCGGGCGATGCCGATCGTTTCCACCGAACCTTCCAGGGTGACGACGTGACCGTCTGCATGAACCTCGATGCTGTCGATATCGACATCAGGGATGTTTTCGAGATTGTCGTTCACCCGCGCTTCCAGCTCGTCACTTTCATCGCGTTCGATCGTATCGGCGCGCAGCGAATCCTTCAGGCGGTTCTCGTTGCCGTCCTCATCCGTGCCGTCTATCCGGAAGCCCTTGTTGGGATCGCTGTCGAAATTGGCCGCAGTCTCGCCGTAAGGGCCATTATCCGGGCCGCCGGTGCCGGCGCCGCTGTCATCGGCATAGGGCCAGCCGTCATCGAGGTTGCGTTCTTCGAGGTCGCGATAATCCTCTTCACGGGAAAGCTCAGGCTTTTCCCGGGAAATCGGGGTTTTGTCACCGATCCTTGCCATTGCAGTCGCTCCTTTCTTGCTTTTGCTGGAAACGCCGGCAGCGGCGAATGGTTCGGTGCGGACGGCGATTTGTCAGCCGTGATTGTCAGTTGTGATTGTTAACTCTCGGCCCTCTCCCATTTCTTCACGAGACGGTCGCGCTTCAGCCGCGAGAGGCGCTGCAGCCAGAAAATGCCATCGAGCTGGTCGACTTCGTGCTGGATGCAGATGGCAAGGAAATCTTCGGCACCGTCCTCGTGCACGGCGCCCTCGGCATCCTGATAGCGGAAGCGGATTGCTCGCGGGCGCGTCACCTCGTCGGTCGCGCCAGGCATGGATACGCTGCCTTCGGTATGGCTCACCGTCTCCTTCGAAAACCAGGTGATATGAGGATTGACATAGAGGCGCACGCCGTCGGCCTTGTCGAGTTCCAGCACCGTGACACGGCTGAAGACACCGATATGGGCGGCAGTGATGCCGACGCCGGGGGCTGCGCGCATCGTCGCCAGCAGATCGTCGGCAAGCGTGGCGAGCGAGGAATCGAAGGCCGTCACCGGCGCGCAGACAGTCTTCAGGCCCGGATGTGGATAGCGCAGAATCGGACGGATGGGCATGGGGCAGGCTTCCTCTGCTTGGACGGGTGAGGAAACTATCGCCGGCCGCGGGCCTTGTCATTACGAAGCGCGGTTTGCCGCTTTACGACACCGGTGCTTTGGGCTAGCAGGGGCCAAGAATTCCGGCCGCGGGAGCCTCGCGCTGGATTCACTTATCCGCTTGTTGATAATGTGTTTTCGGCCAACATTTGCGAATGCGGCGCGGCAGTCGTTGAAATTCGAACCAGATGCGAGGGCGGCAGATGACGACGACCGATGGGGAAGACCGCATTCGCAGGCGTCCTGATGACGAGGAAGCCGATATCTACGACGAGGACGGCAATGTCCGCGGCGATTTCCTGGCGCTTGTCGGCGCCGCAATCGCCGATCGCGACACGCTGTTCCTGCGCCAGAATGTCGCCCGGCTGCACGAATCCGAAATAGGCGATCTGCTGGAGGCGATCCAGCCGGATCAGCGCCTGGCGCTGGTACGCCTGCTCGGCGACGATTTCGACATGACGGCGCTGACCGAAGTCGACGAGGCGATCCGCCGCGAGATCGTCGACCAGATGCCGAACGACCAGATCGCCGCCGCGATCGGCGAGCTCGATTCGGACGACGCCGTCTACATTCTCGAAGACCTCGATAAGGAAGACCGGGAAGAAATTCTCGCCCAGCTGCCGTTCACCGAGCGGGTGCGGCTGCGCCGGGCGCTCGATTATCCCGAAAGTTCGGCCGGGCGCCGCATGCAGACGGAATTCGTCGCCGTGCCGCCGTTCTGGACTGTGGGACAGACGATCGACTACATGCGCGACGAGGAGGATCTGCCCTATTCCTTCTCGCAGATCTTCGTCATCGACCCGACCTTCAAGCTGCTCGGCGCCGTTGATCTCGATCAGATCCTGCGCACCAAGCGGCAGACGAAAATCGAGCAGATCATGCGCGAGACGAACCATCCGGTTCCAGCCGAGATGGATCAGGAGGAGGCTGCCCAGCTCTTCGAGCAGTACGACCTTCTCTCGGCCGCCGTCGTTGATGAGAACGGCCGGCTGGTCGGCGTGTTGACCATCGACGACGTCGTCGACGTCATCCACGAGGAGGCGGACGAGGACATCAAGCGCCTCGGCGGCGTCGGCGACGAAGAGCTTTCGGACAATGTGCTCTCGACGGTGCGTTCGCGCTTCCTGTGGCTTTTGATCAACCTTGGCACGGCGATGCTGTCGGCCAGTGTCATCGGGCTGTTTGACGGCTCGATCGAGAAGATGATTGCGCTTGCCGTGCTGATGCCGATCGTCGCCTCGATGGGCGGCAATGCCGGCACGCAGACGATGACGGTGACGGTGCGCGCGCTCGCGACCCGCGATCTCGACATCTACAATGCCGGCCGCATCATCCGCAGGGAGGCGGGCGTCGGCATCCTGAACGGCATCGTCTTCGCGACGATCATGGGCGCCATCGCCGGGATCTGGTTCCAAAGTTACCAGCTCGGTGCGGTGATCGCAGCGGCGATGGTCATCAACCTGATGGCAGCCGCTCTTGCCGGCATCCTTCTGCCGCTGCTGCTCGACAAGATGGGCGCCGACCCGGCGATCGCCTCTTCCGTCTTCGTCACGACAGTGACCGATTGTACCGGCTTCTTCGCCTTTCTCGGCATCGCTACCTGGTGGTTCGGCATCTGAACGGCCAAAAATTGACTATTACGTAAAAGTCAATATTATCGTCTGTCCGACGACGGGGAACACATGCCGGTGAACAAATATTATAGCATAACGGAACTGACGCGCGAATTCGGGGTCTCGACGCGCACGCTCCGCTTCTACGAGGACGAGGGACTGATCCATCCGGAGCGGCGCGGGCGCACCCGTCTGTTCCGGCAGGCCGACCGGCGCCTCATCGGGGAAATCCTCCGTGGCCGGCGCATCGGTTTCACCATCGCAGAAATCCGCGAGATCATACAGGTCTACAAGGAGCCGCCGGGCGAACTCGGCCAGCTGAAGCTCCTGATGAAGCGCGTCGACGAGAAGCGCGACGACCTGCGCCAGAAGCGCAAGGATATCGACGACACGCTGGCGGAACTCGACTCTATCGAAGAGACCTGCCTCGGCCGCCTCGCCGAAATCGGCGTCACCACCTGAAAAGCGGCTACGGGGTTGCCAACCTCTATTGTGCCTCGGCGCTGCATTCGGCGGCGATCGTCTGGACCCGCTCGTCGTTCCGAATATCGATCTTTCCCGCCTGCAACGGCGTGAACAGGGCTTGGGCCTGCAATTTGTCCAGCGTGCACTGGCAGAAGCCACGGCAAAGCGCTTCGTCTTGCTGCATGACGCAAGAGGCGTTGCATTGCCTTAGGTAAGTCGCGAGCGGATCCGGCGCCTGCGGCGGGACGACGAGGGAAAGCCCATAGGCGATGCCGATCAACACCGGCTGATGGATGAGATAGAAAGCAAGGCTGTGGCGGCCGAGCCTTGCCGGCCACCAGGAACCGGTGCCAATGGCGGCAAGCCGCTGGGGCAGCCTGGTTTTGATGGCGATCGAGGCGATACTCAATCCAGCGAGGAAGGGCACTGCCCAGGGAAATAGCGGGACGTAGTCGTTAGAGCGTTCCGGCGTAACGGCAAGGCCGATCCAAGCGAGATATCTGGGATCGAAGAAGGATGAGCGAAGCAGGCCGGGCGGCCCGAAATTATCGGTGATCCAGGCGGCAAAGAGCGCGAGCGTGGCGATGAGCGTGAAGGCGAGCGGCAACCTCAAAAAAACGACGCCGATAAGCGTGAGCACCGCGATACAATGCAGGATGCCGAAATAGATCCACTCGTTCGGCATCGCGATGCGCGTGGCGATCGAGATCAGCGCGGCTGCCGCGGCAATCATGCCGAAGCGCTTCCAGTAGGAGGGCCAGCGAATCTCGGGCGTGCTCGAGAGCACCAGGCTGATGCCGACGATGAAGAGAAAGGTCATGGCGATCGCCCGGGCATAGATCTTCAGCCAGCCGGTTTCGGCCGTGCCCGGCGCGAGATAGCCCATGAACTCCATGTCCCAGCTGAAATGGTAGCTCGCCATGGCGATCAGCGCGACGCCGCGCGCCGTATCCAATAGACCGATGCGCGGCGGTTTTACCGCCGCATCGGCTTTCGTTGCCGGCAATATCATCAAAGTCCCTCGGGCAAATGATTTCCGCCGCTCGACGGACTATCGCGGCCAATAGCAGAAAGGTGGAGATTTGATGGCGGACCGGCATCCATGATCGCCAGTCGCGCCTGCGAGAAAAATTGCCGGCGTGTCAGCACGAAGATGACGATCGCCGTCGTCATCATGAAGACATAGGGGTTGATGAACCAGCCGAGATAGCCGATCGACAGGAAGATCGCCCTGAGCCCCTCGTTGAAATTGCTGCCGGCAATAACGTTCATGCGGATGACGCGTTCGGCCGCCCGCTCGGCGGCGATGACGTCGCGCTCGCTGTCGCGCATCATCGGGATCGAGCCGAAGAGAATTGTGCAGTAGTTGAACAGTCGATAGGACCAGCCGAATTTGAAGAAGGCGTAGCCGAAAAGCGCTGCCAGCCCACCGACCTTCATCTCGAAGACGGCATGGCCGCCATGGAAGACGAAGGGCAGGTCGGCGAAGACGGCATCGACCTTCTCCGTCGCGCCGAGCAAAGCAAAGCAGCTGCCGATCGCGAAGATCGAGGTCGAGGCAAAGAAGGCGGTGCCGTTCTGCAGGCCGGCCATGATCTGCGTGTCGATCATCTTCAGGTCGCGGCGCAGCGAATTGTAGATCCACTCCCGGCGCCGTTCGGTCATCGCATGGGTCAGGCTGGTGCGTCCGAAGAAGGTGCGGCCGTGCAGCAGCCAGGAATAGCCCATCCAGACAAAGGCAAAGAAAGTCAGAGCGATATAATCCGCCGTCGTCATCAGTGATTCGGTCTCCGCATGAACGCGACCACTATGCCGCAAGTCGGATTATGCTGCATGGCCGAGTTCGGCGGCTTTACGCGAGTTTGGCCATGCGGCAGTTCGGCATAATCGAGCCGTCGGGAAACGACAAGGCTTGGCGGATAGCCGACCGGCATCTTCTGGGCCTAAATGAAGCAATGCGGTGATCCGTCAGCCTGGGGATTAGGGATGGAACCCAAAGAACGAGAAAAGGACGGCGCTACCCCTCCCGCGCCTCAATCATCCCCACCCGCGTCGCATGCCGGCCGCCCTCGAAACGAGCGGTCGGGAATGCATCGACGATATCGAGCGCCAGCCCTTCGCCCACCACGCGCACGCCAATCGAAAGCATATTGGCATCGTTGTGCTGGCGGATCATGCGGGCTGAGAACGGGTCTGCGCAGACGCCGCAACGGATGCCCTTTACCTTGTTCGCCGCCATCATGATGCCTTGGCTGCTACCGCATAAAATGATGCCCAAAGCGGCAATCGCCGGAGGCGACAAGACGCGCCGCCGCTTGGCCGTGGTGAGGATAGTGTGTGCTCTCCGGCGTTTTCGGTCCGATATCGACCGCTATCCAGCCTTGCGCCGCGATATGACCGGCAATAGCCTGCCGGAGCTGAATGGCGGCGTGGTCGCTGGAGAGGGCGATGCGGTTGGTGGCTGTCATGGAGAAGTGGTTCCGTTTTCCAAAGCAATTTGCCGTCTTGACGATGCATGCTCGCGCCGCACCAGTCTAGAGGTGCGCGAGCAGGGCGTCGTGTTAACCGCTTGTAAAGTCGTGATGGCCAATTGTTCAGGACTGAACCTGAACTCCGAATTCACAAGTGACCCATGAGTCGGCCGGATTACATCCCGAGTCTCGATGGCCTGCGCGGTGTCGCTGCGCTTCTGGTCGTTGGAGCCCATATTGGCCTTATCTTTCCGATCACAGCTCCGCATCTCGTGACGATGGGCGACGAAGCTGTCGGTCTATTTTTTGCTCTCAGCGGCTTCCTGATGGCTCATCTCTACGGCTCACGGCCGGTTACGAGAGAAAATGTGCTGGATTTTCTGGTGAGCCGCTTTGCCCGCATCTATCCGGTTTACCTGGCGGCTGTCATTCTCGTGGCGATGCTGTCGAGCATGCAAAATCTGGATTTTATTCAGCCGATCGTTAGTGGCACGGACTTTGTACGTCATATCTTTCTTCTCGGCTCGAGTGGTGTTTTCTGGTCGATACCACCCGAGATCCAGTTCTATCTGCTCTTTCCTGTCCTGTGGCTTTGCTTGGCCCAGCCGCACCGCTATAGCGGCATAATTGTGGGCCTCACCGTGGCCGTCGTCGTGGATGGCCTGGGAGGATTGCCAGGCCCGGGAATCCTGCTCGTCTCCAAGCTCCCTTACTTTCTGTTCGGCGCACTTGCCGGAATGATGCATTCCTACTGGAACAGCTGGATTCCATCTGCCCTCACAGGCATTTTAACGCTCTTCGCTCTGGCGGTGTTTTTCACTTACCGGCATATCTTGCCCGGCTTTTCCCCGGAATTTTGGAGCCTGCAAAGTGCGGTGGCCGCGGCCGTCATTGTCGGGCTCGTCGCTCGACAGCCTCCCATCGCAGCCCGTGTCCTGGCAGCTGGGCCGGTACGGTTTTTCGGAAAGATCAGCTTTTCACTTTACCTTTTCCATGTGCCCGTCATGTTCCTGGCGCGTCTGACTTTTGATGCATTGATGCCGGAACCGGCGCTCATCATGGTGACGCTTTTCGTTGCGGCAGTCGGGGCATGGTTCATCCACGAGACGATCGAGGTTCCAGGCCGACGGTGGCTGGTCCAGCTATGGCAGGATAGTCGCTCGCGTCTGGTTTGGCGCGAAACTCCAGTTGGCCAAATGAACCGCGCTATCCTCGACCTGCAGGAGATCGAAAAACGCCTGCTGAACGGGGCAACGTCAAACATGGTCGATCAACGACAGATCTCGACGACGTCCACCCCACCGGATGGAGCTGACGGCACGGTCATTCAAGATGATCGTAACGAGAAGCTTCGCGCATAGCGCAGTTGCCGCTCGTCGTCATTGACTTCGTATTGCGCTCAGAGTTCTTGGGCCAGTCCGATGAGAAGCCCTTCAGGCCCGCGGATGTAGCAGAGCCGATACGTGTCTTGATAGTCCACGACTTCGCCTACGAGCTGCGCGCCGCGCTTGCGCAGCCTATCAAGCGTCTCATTGATGTCGTCAACGGCGAACATGACGCGGAGGTAGCCGAGCGCGTTGACCGGGGCGTTGCGGTGATCTGCGACGACAGGCGGCGTGAGAAAGCGAGAGAGCTCGAGCCGGCTATGGCCATCCGGTGTGCGCATCATGGCAATCTCGACATGCTGATTGCCCAGTCCAGTGACACGTCCGGCCCACTCTCCTTCGATCGTGGCCCGCCCTTCCAGCTCGAGGCCGAGCTCGCGAAAGAAATCAATCGTCACTCCGAGGTCTTCGACGACGATTCCTACGTTGTCCATCCGTTTGAGCGCCATGTGTCCAATCTCCCAATCTGCAAGGTGTCGTCTAGCATCGACGTCAGCAGGACATTGGGAGGCGATGCAGACTGTCAAGATAAGGCAACCGGTTCTTTCTCCGCCTGGGCTTCATTGAATGCAGCAATGATTGGTAAGACGGGCCGCTTGGTTTAGCGCATGACCCCAAAATCGGATTCGATTTTCGGAGGGGATTATGCGCACACTCAAACTGCCAGCGCGTCCTACGGGACACGCGGCGCTCCAGTGTGCGGCCGGAATGTCGCACCGGCTCCACGCGATGTCGGTGTGCTGCACGGATTCGAAACCGACCTCGCTTAAGCTTGCATCCTCATATTCAGAAGGCGCACCCATGTTTCTCTCGGTATTCGATGTCTTCAAGATCGGTGTCGGGCCGTCGAGTTCACACACGATGGGTCCGATGTCGGCCGCCAACCGCTTTCTCGAGCTGATCCTGTCGAACGAATGGCCGCGCCCGTCATCGGGCGCACAGGTCACGGCCATCAAGGTCAGCCTGCACGGCTCGCTCGCCCATACCGGCATCGGCCACGGCACGGGCAGGGCTGTCATTCTCGGGTTGATGGGCGAGGCGCCCGACAGCGTCGATCCCGACCGGATGGACGGCATCGTCGACACAGTGGAGCGCACCGACCGCATCACGCCGGATGGGCATCCCGCGTATCAGTTCCAGCCGAAAACCGACTTGGTCTTCGACAAGAAACAGCCATTGCCCGGCCATGCAAACGGCATGGTCTTTTCCGCCTTTGACAGAGACGGCCGGCTGCTCGTCAAGCGCGTCTATTATTCGGTCGGCGGCGGCTTCGTCGTCACCGACACCGAGCTGGAACAGATGCGAGCGAAGAAGAACGCGGCCGGCGGAACGCGCGTATCCTATCCGTTCTCCACCGCCAAGCAGATGCTCGAAATGGCGGAGCGCTCCGGGCTGTCGATCGCGCAGATGAAGCGGGCGAACGAGGAGAGCCAGCGCTCACGCGAGGAGCTCGATCAGGGGCTCGACCGCATCTGGGAGGCGATGCGGTCCTGCATCGAGCGTGGCCTCAAGGTCGATGGCATCATGCCCGGCGGCCTCAACGTCAAGCGCCGCGCCCGCAGGATTCACGACAAGCTGGAGGAGGAGTGGCGCAGCAACCGCGTCAACCCGCTGCTCGCCAACGATTGGCTGAGCGTCTATGCGATGGCCGTCAACGAGGAGAATGCAGCCGGCGGGCGTGTCGTCACGGCGCCGACCAACGGGGCGGCCGGCGTCATTCCGGCAACGATCCGCTACTATGAGCATTTCCACGAGGACTGGGACCAGAACGGCATCCGCGACTACCTGCTGACGGCCGCTGCCATCGGCGGCATCATCAAGCACAATGCCTCGATCTCGGGCGCCGAGGTCGGCTGTCAGGGCGAGGTCGGCTCGGCTGCGGCGATGGCCGCCGCTGGCCTTGCCGCCGTCATGGGGGGCACGCCGGAGCAGATCGAAAACGCTGCCGAGATTGCGCTCGAACATCATCTCGGCATGACCTGCGATCCGGTCGCGGGCCTGGTGCAGGTTCCCTGCATCGAGCGCAACGCGCTCGGCGCGGTCAAGGCGGTCACCGCGGCATCGCTTGCCGTCAAGGGCGACGGCCAGCATTTCGTGCCGCTCGATGCCTGTATCGAGACGATGCGCCAGACCGGCCACGACATGAGCGAGAAATACAAGGAGACCTCGACCGGAGGTCTTGCGGTCAACGTCGTTGAATGCTGAGTTTGTGGACGCTTGACGTTACAGCACCATGCGTCCTTTCAGACGCGCAAAGGACGCTTGTAACACTTTGAACTGCTGCATAATTTCATCCTTAGATCGATTCCGGTCTAAGAATAAAATTGTGCTCGAGGTGCTTGACGCTCGCTGCCAAAAGGATTTCAACGGCGGCATGGCATTGCATCTCATCAAACTCTGCGTCGGCGCCGACTCGATCGACGATCTGCGCGAATGGGTGGCGGAACGCTCACTGCGCGCCATTGCCGCCGGCCTCGAGCCGCATTCGGTGCATACGACGCGCATGGCGCCGAAACGCATGGAGGAACTGCTTGACGGCGGCTCGCTCTACTGGGTGATCAAGGGGCAGGTGCAGGCCAGGCAGAAGCTGCTCGGCATCGAGACCTTCACGGACGGCGAGGGCATCTCGCGCTGCCGCCTGATGCTCGGCCCGGAGGTCATCGAGACGGCCGTGCAGCCGAAACGTCCCTTCCAGGGCTGGCGTTATTACAGTGAAGATGACGTACCGCGCGACCTGACAAGTCTTGGCGCCGGCATTGCCGAAATGCCCGCTGATCTTCGCCGCGAACTCACGGACCTTGGTCTGCTCTAATCCCCGGAAATCGAAGCGGACTTCCGGAAAGGTTTATGCGTGGGTTGAAGGTGACGGCGTGCCCCGTTCGGGCACGCGGCACTCCGCAGCTCAGCGCAGGCGCAGCTGCACCGGCGCGCTGCCGCCGGGGGATGTCACATGCAGGTGGATGCGGGCTTCGGGTTGGGAGTAGCGCCAGGCGCGCGCACCATGGCACAGCAGCAGATTGATAAGATCCCGGGTCTTCGGAGACTTCGCCTTCGGTCGTTGCAGGCCAATCTCGGCAAGGCGCAAAGCCGCCTCGTGCAGCGGATGCAGAGATGAGCGCCCCTTGGCCGCCATGCGGCGGTCTGAAGGCATTCCTGGAAAATTCTCATTAATCGCCATTGTTTTCCCCGTACGCAATACTGATCGAGTTCAAGAATGGTGGCCGGAAACGCAAACACCGATTCCGGCCGTCACCAATGCCGCCGGCGATTTTGCAGGCAGCATCGAATAGCTCATTGGGCAGCCGCCCAGCACTTGATGCCGGCCTTCTTCAAGGCCTTGCAGGCGTTGACGGCATCGCGCTGATCGTCGAAGCCGCCAAAGCGAGCGCGGTAAAGCTGATCACCACCAGCGGCGTAGGCGACCGCGAAGGGCTTCGCCGAGGCCAGCGCTCTACCGCCCTTGCTCTTGGCGCTCTCTAGGAGATCCATGGCCATCTGCCGGTTCGGCGAGACGCCGACCTGCACAACCCAGCCGCTGGGACCATCGCTGGTTGAAGCGGCGCCAGTCGAAGTGGGAGAAGTGGGAGTGGTCGAGGCGGTGGTGACCTCATCGACCGAGGTATCGCCCTGTTCCGGCGGCATATAGGCGGGCGCCGGCGTCGGCACGGCGACCGATGCCTGCTGCTTGAAGGTCATCGTCTTGACTTTGGTCGGCGCCGGCATCGGCTGGGCTACCAGCGGATTGTCGGATTTCGACTGAGCGGTCTCGGCGTAGGCAACCTCGGTCTCGGCGACCTGATAACGCGCATCCGGCAGCGGGCCTTTGTGCGGCAGGCTGAGATCGGCGGCTGCGGCCGAAACTGGCGGCTGCGCTGCGGTGATCGTCTTTGCGATCTGCTGTTGGGCCATTTGCGGCTGAACTTTCTGCTGGACCTTCTGCGGCTGGACCGGAGCGGGTGTCTCGATCATCGCCGGGGCAGGGGCTGCCTGGGCAATCAGCGCCGACGACCCGCCGCGGCTCGATGCCTTCGGCAGATAGGTGGCGATCAGATTGCGCATCTGGGCATCGCGGGCGGGCGTCGAGGCGCCGCCGAGCACGACGCCGACGATCGACTTGCCGTCTACCTGCACCGAGCTCACCAAATTGAAACCGGCAGCGCGCGTGTAACCAGTCTTGATCCCGTCGACGCCGCGCACCGAACCGACCAGGCGGTTGTGGCTGCGGATCGTGCGGCTGCCGAACTTGAAGGCGCGAGTGGAGAAATAGCCGTAATATTGCGGGAAATGCTGGCGAAGGGCGATGCCGAGGCGAGCCTGATCGCGCGCCGTCGTCATCTGCGCCGTATTCGGCAGGCCGTTGGCGTTGCGATAGGTGGTGCGCGTCATGCCAAGCGCATGCGCCTTGGCGGTCATCAGCTGGGCGAAACGATCCTCGCTGCCGCCGCCCAGCATTTCGCCGAGCGCGGTTGCGGCATCATTGGCCGACAGGGTAACGAGACCGAGAATGCCCTGCTCGACGGTGATCGTGCCGCCGGCGCGGACGCCGAGCTTGGTGGGCGCCTGGGCTGCCGCATGAGCGGAGAAGGGGACGGGCGTATCGAGGCGAATGCGGCCCTGCTCCAATGCCTCGAAGGTCATGTAGATGGTCATCATCTTGGTCAGGGAGGCGGGGTATTGCAGCCGGTCGGCATTCTCGCTGTAGAGAACGTTGCCGGTCTTGGCGTCGACGACGATGCCTGCATATTTCGAATTCGCCGCTTCTGCGTCGGCATTTACCGAATCGACCAGGACGATCGTGACGGCCACCGAAAGGATCGCCAGCAGCTTTGCCAGAAAATTGCCGGATCGGGACGATGATACGGAGGAGGCTGACCTTGACACTATTCCACTCTTCTCTTGCATTTCAGATATTTTGCATTTCAGATTTTGGCAGGAACCGCACACCTCCCGCCGCACAGCTCGTCTTCTAAAATTACCGGTTGGGCGTTACCAATCCGTTTATGATGAATCGTTTATTTCGCTGTCAGGGGAGCATTTTAGGGTGTTGTCGCAGAACGGTTCACAAGACGCGTTTCCACAAAGGTGCGGATAGCGGCATCAATATGTTCCCAGTCGTCGAGATGGCTGCTCGAAAAGCGGTAGAGAACGCTGAGATCCCTGCCGACCTTGATATCGCGTTGACAATCTCCGCTCGCCGCCTTGTCCGGGGCTGAAGGCAAAATGCAGCGCACGACGTAATTCGGCCCGCCCTCGACGGGCGCCGTCAGCAGTACCTCGTCGCCATAACCCGCATCGGCGCGAAGACGATGCAGCGTCAGGCGGTTGCGGAAGGGCTCGGCCGGTCCTTCGATCAGATGCGAATAGATCGGTTCCAGCCGCCCGGACATGTCGCGCGACATGGTGCTCTGGGTAACCTGCAGGAAGATCAGCCCGGAGGATTGGGCGACATCGTCGAATCGAAGGTGGTTTTCCTTGCCGTAACCCTGCATCTCAGGCCAGGCGAGGTAGAGATCGACGCGTTCGGCGGCGCCTTCATGCCTCTGGCTAGGAAAGCGGATGGCGTTCTCGGGGAATTTCACGGTGTCGCGGCCGATGGCCAGCATGATTTCAACCGTGCTGTCGGTGTTGCCGGCAAGCGAGATGTGGCGGCCGAACCAACGGCCGCCGATGCTGATGGCAACTGTCAGGACCGCCAGAACAGCGATCGCCGCCATCGTGCGGAGGAGAAATCCCATGGAAAAAAGCGGCTGCTCGTCGGGTGCGCTGTGCGCGGCATGGCTCATGGCGGTTCTTCGCGTTTCGGTCCGCCGCAGGAAGAACATGAGCCGCCGGTGCCGATGATGAATCTCACCGCCATGATCGAGCCGGCAAGGTTAACAATTCGCTAAGATACTGGTGAGGTAAGGCTTTAAAAGAGGGCGAGCCGTTCCCGGGACAGCGGGAACGGCTCTTGGGCACCGGTCGGGACGGGATGCGGGGACTGACCGGGCCGCAGGCTGCAGCCGACTAGAACAGGATGATTTTAGGCCGCTCGGCCGAAAAATCTGAATCCTGTTCTTGAGCATGATGTCGTCCGAAAACCGCTCACGCTTTTCGGCATCATGATCTAGCCGGCAGGCTGTTCTTACTTGACGCTACCGACCGCGACAGCGCGGCCGTCTTGAAGCTTTGACCAGCGGGCCGGATCGTCGGCGGACTGGCGCTTCAAATAGGTGTATTCTGTATCCGACCACAGCAGCACCTTGTTGCGCATGTTGTCGAGGATGAAGTCGCCGTGATCGGTGCGAACCGTCAGTACGGCATGGCCTTCGCCATTCGGCTGCAGCACGACGGTGATCAGCGTATCGGACGGCGAGAAACCGTCGTCGATCAGCATCTTGCGCTTCAGCAGGGCGTAATCCTCGCAATCGCCGACGGTGCGCGGATAGGCCCAGTGCTCCTCGACACCGTAGATCTGCTCGTCCGTCATCGGCTGGATCGTCGAATTGACGGTGTAGTTGACCTTGAGAATTTCCTTCCAGCGATCCTCGGTGAGGATGGCCGGTCCGGCATCGCCGCCGACTTCGACACATTCTGTCGGATTCGCCTTGCAGAATTCGTAATGCCCGATCGGCGGGCTGGCATTGCCTGCCAGGGCCATGCTGGCGGGCATCGCCTGTCCCGAGCCCACCATAGCCGTCATAATGGCACCGGCCAGAAGGCCGCCTTTCAGGATATTCGCGCTTGTCATTGCCGTCTCCCCGTAAGTTGAGGTGACAATGGCACAGACGTTTTTATCTCACGGAAAATTACGCAATAGAATTAAAGGCTTAGTTGATTCAAATGCCGATAAAACTTGGCTAAAAACAAACTTGAATGCGAGTAAAATTCGATGCGGATTTGTCTCGAATTCGATTAAAACTGTAATGCACGCAACAAGGCTTTCGCCCGCGAAAAGGTTGCGTTGCCGTCCTCATGTTAAGGATTTTCGTTAAGCCGGATAACTTCCGGCGGCCGGCCGGCGACGTGCGGTCGACCGTCGACGCAGCCGGAATCGACCGATTCGACCGGTTCAAAAGCAGAATGTCGCTCAGATCGCCGATTCCGACGGGAAATTATTTTTGAGGAAAATCGCGAAATCGATCGGTGGCGGCGACGATCGCCGCGCTCATATCGGGATTTCCGGTGGAATGGGCAGCATGCGGAAGGATGCTGAGCTCGCTTTGCGGCCAGGCGCGGGCGAGTTCCCAGGCAGTGACAAGCGGCGCCTCGATGTCGAACCTTCCCTGCAGCAGGATGCCGGGAATGCCGGTGAGCCGCGTGGCATTCTTCAAAAGTTGGGCGTCCTCCAGCCAGGCGCCGTTGCTGAAGTAGTGGGTGATGATGCGGGCGCGCGTCAGTAAATAGGTGGGGTCGGCCCAGCGGCGCAGTAGGCCTTGGGGATCGGCGAGCAGAATCGAGGCCGCCTCCCAACCATGCCAGTCGCGCGCCGCCTTGAGGCGCGTTTCCGGGTCCGGATCGTTGAGGAGACGATGATAGGCGGCCACCATGTCCTCGTCTACTCCCTGAATCGCTGGGGCAGCCGCCTGGCGGAAACGGTGCCATTCTTCCGGAAAGAGCGGCGCCATGCGCCGATAGAGCCAGTCGATTTCCGAGAGGCGAGTGGTGGTCACGCCTGCGATGACGATCGCCGCGACCCGCTCCGGATGAGTTTCGGCATAGGCGAGCGCCAGCGTCGAGCCCCAGGAATTGCCGAAAAGGAGCCAGGTGTCGATGCCGAGACCGGCGCGCAGCCGTTCGATATCGGCAACGAGATGCCAGGTGGTGTTGAGGGAGAGATCGGTTTGCGGATCGGCAGCGCTCGGCAGGCTGCGGCCGCAATTGCGCTGATCGAACAGAATGATTCGATAGGCATCGGGATCGAAATAGCACCTCGCCATGGTCGAACAGCCGGAGCCAGGGCCGCCGTGCAGCACCAGTGCCGGGCGGCCCGTCGGATTGCCGCAGGCCTCCCAATAGATCAGATTGCCGTCGCCCGTATCAAGCAAGCCGTGATCATAGGTTTCGATTTCGGGATAGAGAACTGACATGGGCCACCTGCGATCGAGCCGGGCCTTATCCGTCATATCCGTGACGAACGAATGACGAGCGAGGGCGAGGCATTTTCGAACGCAAAATCACTGCACATTTTGGGCAACCTCACCGAGTGCAGATCGGTGTCGCAGCTTGTTCCACTCATAATACTATCTGCCGACTGGGTGGAACGACTTGCGACAGGATTTCGCGCCTGCTTTCCAAAGCCAGATTCGTTGCCGCTTGCAAATCTCTTGCCGTGACGTGCAGGCCTTTCAACACGACCTGACAGAGTGTGCGCCGGACCTGGCAATCGCGTTCGATGAACGTCCGTCGAAAATTGCGCCCCGCCGCGGAACCCCCGGAAAGGCAGCGCCATCTTCCGCAGCTTTTAAAGGAATTCGCGCAGCGTCTCGCGGGACTGGATCGACAGGAATTCGATTGCCACACCTTCGACGAAGTGGCGTACGACGCGACCGCGCATGTTGCCGAGCCGCACCGCCGTTCCGATCGAAGGGCGCATTTCGACGTCGACGGCAGCGCCCGACAGCGAAAGGTCCATGATGCGGCAGAAATAACGCGTGCCGTCCTCGAGCGTCAGCTCGGTCTTCGTGTCACGTGGGGTCAGGCGGTCGTGGCGCCGATCTTCCGGCAGGCCGAGTTCATGCTTGTTGGCAAGCCAGGTGAGCTGGGCCGCGAGCTTCTCGCGTTTCCGGTCGGTGGCGTTGATCGACATGGTGAAGCCGCGGCCATCGATCGTCTGGACATAACCTTCGACACGGCCGAGATGGTCGATATAGGCGACGACGCGTTCGTTGGCGCGCGGCCGGCCGGGGCAGGTGACGTACATGTCGCCAGGCGACATGTCGATCACCATGCATTCGAATTCCTCGTAGTTCGCAAGCATCAGCCGGCCCTGCATATTGATGGGCACGCGCTGGAAAACGCCCTGTTCAGGGCGCGGCGCAGGTCGTTGCGTCTGAGCTGGCTGGAACGAGTGCATCAAAGGGCTTCTTCATGAAAATCGCAGAGACCGATCTTTACCTGCAATCCATTAACAGAAGGTTGTTTCGCGCCGTCCCGACATAGCGGAAAACGAGTATATCCGGTGTCCTAAAATGGGACCCTCAGCGCGCCTCCACGCTCAGCAGCTGCGACACCATGCGGCGCATGACCTGGCCGAAATGGATGCTTTTGCCAGCGACGATCTTGTTGATCGGTCGCAGCTCGGCCGGTGCTGCATTGGCGAACTTTCCGGGGAGCAGGCGGCTGCGGTCGAGCGCCAGGAATTCGAGCGGTACGATCTCCAGCCAGCTCGCCGCCGCTGTCGGCGCGATCGCGCCGAGCAGCCGGTCGCAGGCCCCGTCCGGCGAACGCAGCGGCATCATGATAATCTCGAAGGAGGCCTGATGACCGACGGTGCTATAGCCGGTGGCGTTGAACAGGGCCGGCATGGCATGATCCATGACGCCCATCGCCGTGCGTTCGATGTCCTTGTGCTGACCATTTGCCCAGAGAGACGAAAAACGTTCGCTGCGCAGATCACGCCCGAAGAGATCGCAGATGCGGGTGCCGGCCAGCCGGAAACCGATGTCTCCGCCGTCGCGCCTCTCAAGAATGAACAGATTCTGGAGCAGGTGGGGGACGGCGGAGGGCTCGACCTGTGATTTCAGCGGCGCATCGGCAGCGCCGCGGATACGGTTCCAGTAGTCAAAAATTTCGATGGTCGTTTGCACACGCATTTCACACCAACCTGTCTCATTCCGGAGCATTTTCGGGCAGTCATTGCCCGTACAGACTCTACCTTGCGGATTTCATGCCAAATCACGGCGGTTAAGGTTAAGAGATGGTTTCGGTTGAGATGCAGTGCCTGTCGTGACATTGTCCCGCATCGCTTCGACTTTCGGAGTTCAGCACAACCTGCCCGGGCCCAAGTCTTTCCTTGAGCTCCCGGTCCGCCGCCCGGCACTTCGGGCGGCTTTTTTTTTAACAGGCGCTCCTGTATGGCTGTGGCCTCAACGAGGCAAAACACAGATGAATGAGCAGACGGCCGAGCCGCATAAGGCGCCAGAACCTCCCGAGGTCCAGCCACCGGCACGGCCACCGCGCGAACCGGTCTTTAATCTTCCACCGGCACTGCTCTTCAGCCTTTGCCTGCTTGGTATCATCTATGCGGTGCAGGAGCTCCTGCTGTCCGACGATGCGCTGAACTGGCTGTTCTTCACCTTCGGCTTCGTTCCCGCCCGTTATGTGATTCCGCTGTCGCAGCAGGGACCGGAGCTGTTCTGGACGCCGGTCACCTATTCGCTGCTGCACGGCAGCGTCCAGCATATCCTCTTCAACGCTTTCTGGCTGATGGCCTTCGGCGCGCCGGTCGTGCGCCGCATCGGGACGCTACGCTTCGTGCTCTTCTGGGTCTTTTCCGCCATTGCATCAGCCGCCCTGCACGCGGTCCTGAACTGGGGGGACGTGTCGCTGCTGATCGGCGCGTCGGGCGTCATCTCCGGGCTGATGGGCGCCGCCTGCCGATTCGCCTTTCCGGCCGAACGACGGCCGATGGCACCGGCGCATCTCAATCCCCGGCTTTCCATCGTCGAGGCGCTGAAGAGCCGCACCGTCATCATCTTCATGCTGCTCTGGCTGGTCGGCAATGCGCTGATCGCCGTCGGCATCCCTCTCGTCGGCGATAGCGACCAGCCGATTGCCTGGGACGCACATATCGGCGGCTTCGTCTTCGGCTTCCTGCTGTTTTCGCTGTTCGATCGGGCGCCGCGCCCGCCTGTGATGGAACCCGCCGGAATGGAGAAGGATATGTTGCAATCCTGAGCCGGGCAGTGCACGATCTACCTATCCGCGATGGGGGGAGAAACCGCCGCGGATGCCTGTGACAAGTGTTTCACGGACATAGGAGGTTCGAATGACCAGTTCAGTCAAAGCAATCCTCGACCTGAAGGGCAGGGACGTCGTCACCGCCGGGCCGAACGCCACCGTCGCCGAGGCGGCCGCCATCCTCAGCAAGAAGAAGATCGGCGCCATCGTCGTCGTCGGCATGGAGAACCGGATTTCAGGCATGTTCACCGAGCGCGATCTCGTGCATGCGATCGCCAAACACGGCAAGGACGGCTTGGACCAGGCGCTGGCCAAGGTCATGACCGCGAAGGTCTACCGCTGCCATGAGGAGACGACCGTCAACGAGCTTATGGAGCTGATGACCAGCCGCCGTTTCCGTCACGTGCCGGTGGAAAGCAACGGCAAGCTTGCCGGCATCATTTCGATTGGCGACGTGGTGAAATCGCGCATCGCCGAAGTCGAGCGTGAGGCCGAGGAAATCAAGGCCTATATCGCCGGCTGAGGTTTTCGCCGGCCATGCTCGACCGATGTCGTTGTCGCAAAACCGCTGCAGGCTTGTGGACGGCCTGCATCAGGGGTGGCTGGCGTAGACTTCCTGCATGCGCTTGATCTCGGGGAGCCTGGCTCTGGCTTCCTCGTAGCCGCGTTCGATCGCCTCGCCAGCCCGGTGAAATTCGGAAAGGCCGATATAGCTGAGACGCGGCTGCAGCGAAATATCAGGCGGGTCGCCGGCAAGGCGGGCGCGGGCAATCCTGTCCTGGATGATGTTGAAGGCCTGCACCATGACGCCGGTCATGCCGAGGCGCGCATAGGGCGCTTCTTCCTGTTTCTGCACTTCCTGGGCCGACAGGCTGGCATTGTGCCGGACGACGGCCGAGCGGCCGTAGAGATCGTAATTGAGATTGACGGCGACGACGAGCGGCTGCTCGTAGGCGCGGCAGACGGAGACGGGGACGGGATTGACGAGTGCGCCGTCGACCAGCGTGCGGTGATTGCTGCGCACCGGCTCGAAAATGCCAGGCAGGGCATAGGAGGCGCGCAGCGCCGTAATCAGCGAACCATTGGCGATCCAGACCTCGTGACCGGTATTGACCTCGGCCGCGACCGCAACGAACGGCCGATCGAGATCCTCGACGTTCAGGCCTTCGAGATGTTCCTGCATGCGCTTGGTCAGCCGCATGCCGCCGAACAGGCCACTGCCGCCGATGGTGAGATCAAGGAGACTTGCGATGCGGCGCATTGTCAGCGAGCGCGCGAAGCTTTCGAGTTCATCGAGTTTGCCGGCGAGATAACAGCCACCGACCAGCGCGCCGATCGAGGTGCCGGCAATCATGCCGATCTCGACCCTTGCCTCGTCGAGTGCGCGCAGCACACCGATATGGGCCCAGCCGCGGGCAGCGCCGCCGCCGAGTGCCAGCGCGATCTTGATTTTCTTTTGAGGCGCCGGAGGTGGGAGCATCTCGAGCGTCGTCGACATATCGGAACCGGAACCCTCGCCTTCAGAGCTTTGACGATGCAGACTCCAGCTCAGCATGGCGCTCTCCCCTCCCAGCAGAACACTTGGTTCCCGATAGTGTGCCCGATCAGTTTCCAAATGGTATATAGAAGCTGTTTCTGGCGCAATAAGGAGCAAATGCCGGGAAATTCTGGCTATTTTCCGTAGACATCCTGCGGATCGAAATGAAGCTCGTCGTCGACGATATCAAGCATCGGCTTTCCGTCTCGAAGCGTGATCGTCCGGTAGAAACAGGAGCGGCGGCCGGTGTGACAGGTGGCGTCGTGGCCGGCGACCTCGACCTTCAGCCAGATAGCGTCCTGATCGCAATCTGTGCGGATTTCTTTGACCGTCTGGAGATTGCCCGAGGTCTCGCCCTTCTTCCAGAGCTTGCCGCGCGAACGGCTGAAATAATGCGCCGTGCCGGTCTGGATGGTCAGCGCCAGCGCCTGGGCATTCATATGCGCCACCATCAACAGCTCGCCATCGCCGGCGTCGGTGACGATCGCGGTGATCAGGCCACGGTCGTCGAAACGCGGCGTGAAATCGCCGGCGTCTTCCAGCGCCGACTTGTCCTCGGATGGTTGATTGAAGATCAGTTGACTCATCGCGGCCCTCCTGAGGGAGCCGGTATCAGCGGCTCCGCACCATGGTCATGAAACGGGCCTGATCGGCCGGCTCAGTCTTGAACGTTCCCGTAAACATCGTCGTCAACGTGGTCGAGCCCTGCTTCTGAACGCCGCGCATCGCCATGCACATATGTTCGGCCTCGATCAGCACTGCGACACCGCGCGGATTCAGCGTATCGTCGATTGCCCGGGCGATCTGGGCGGTCATCGTTTCCTGGGTCTGCAACCGACGGCCATAGATCTCGACGACACGGGCAATCTTCGACAGGCCGAGCACACGCCCGTCCGGCATGTAGGCAACGTGGGCCTTGCCGATGATCGGCACCATGTGGTGTTCGCAATGCGAGTAGAACGGAATATCCTTGACGAGGACCATGTCGTCGTAACCGGCGACCTCCTCGAAGGTGCGGCCGAGCACGTCTTCCGCCGCCATGTCGTAACCGGAAAAAAGCTCGCGGTACGATTTGACGACGCGGGCCGGCGTTTCGAGCAGGCCTTCACGCGTCGGGTCGTCGCCGGCCCAGCGCAACAGAACGCGAACGGCTTCCTCCGCCTCCTGCTGGGAGGGGCGATCCGAGTCGCGGTTCGTCTGCGGAAAGTTTTTTACGATTGCGTCCATGAACAATGGTCTCCTGGTCCGCACCGCGGACCCATCTGTCGGAATCGCCACTGGTCATCCCATGCGGGAATTCATGCACCTTTGGCAGGCTCCGGGGCTTTCAGGGCACATTCAGCCCGTCCGGCACGGTTTCCCAATCAAACTTACACGAGGCCATTGCATTTTCATGGCCTTCGAACGACATACATATAGGAAGACGGCCATTATATGTAAGTATCCTCAGACGACACGGTGTGTTTTTTGTTTTGACGACAATAACACCCCTGCAGAGGCCGATCCGCAGCGATCTTGGAGCGGAAATCCAGTATGGATGACATCTACAACAGCAAAATCCTCGAATTCGCCGGCAATATTCCGCTGACCGGAACGCTTGATGATGCCGATGCGAGCGCCCAGGCCCATTCCAAGCTCTGCGGCTCGAAGGTGCGGATCTGGCTGAAGATGGACGGGGATACCGTGACCGGCTTTGCCCATGAGGTGAAGGCCTGCGCGCTCGGACAGGCCTCGTCCTCGATCATGGCCCGCCATGTCGTCGGCGCCACATCGGGCGAATTGCGCCAGGCGCGCCAGGACATGCTTGCCATGTTGAAGGCGGACGGGGCCGGGCCTCAGGGACGCTTCGAAGACATGCGTTATCTGCTGCCGGTGCGCGACTACAGGGCCCGCCATGCCTCGACGATGCTGACCTTCGATGCGGTCGTCGATGCGATCGGGCAGATCGAGGCGAAACGGGCGGAAGTTGTCGAGGCATAACCGAGATGTGCGAATTCTGCGCCCCGCAGGCTGACGATGAGGATGACGGCGGCGCCGCCGGACCCGAAAAGCCGCGCGAAAAGGCCGCACGCACCTCCCGCAACTATGCCGGTCCGTTCCGCAAGACCCCCGACCGTCTGCTCGGCATGGGGCTCGTCCGCCTCTACCAGCTGACGCTGTCCGGCTTCATCGGCAATTCCTGCCGCCATATCCCGACCTGCTCCGAATATGGCTACGAGTCGATCGCCCGCCACGGCCTTTGGGCCGGCGGCTGGATGACGCTGTTTCGCGTCGGCCGCTGCGGCCCGGGCGGCACCAGCGGCCTCGACCAGGTGCCGGAGATGCTCGGCGACAGCTTCCGCTGGTGGACGCCGTGGCGTTATCTCGCCCTCGGACGCAAGAGAGGCTGACCGCCGTGACGATGCCCGGCGAATACAGGCGTGCATCGGAAGACTTTGACCATTATCTCGATGATATCAGAGCCGATACGCTGATCGACAGCCGAAATGTGGTCTACATCATGACCCAAGGGGTCTTTCAGACGTTCCGCCGCCGCCTCGATGTGGCAGACGCGCTCCGGTTCGCCGATGTGCTGCCGCCGGTGCTGCGTGCGATCTTCGTCGCCGACTGGAATCCCGACGAGGCCAAACGGTCCTTCGAGGATCGTGCGCCGATGACGCGGGAGGTGCAGTCACTGCGCGGTGACCATAACTTTTCCCCCGACACAGCCATCCGAGACGTGGCGATGGCTGTGCGAAAACATGTCGACGCCGCCGCATTCGACAGAGTGCTGAAGACCTTGCCCGACGGCGCAGAGGAGTTCTGGCAGCCATGAGCACCTTCATCGCCCTTCTGCACAGCATTGTCCTGGCGCCCGACCGCCGCGTCGTCATGCAGGATTTGCGCGCACTTGCCGAAGAGCTCGGTTATCGCGAGCCGCGCACGCTGGTTTCCACAGGCAATCTCGTCTTCGAGGCCGACGAGATGCGGCCGCACGAACTCGAAGTAGCCCTCGAGGAGGGGTTTGAAGAAAAGTTCGGCAAACATGTCGATATCATCGTGCGCAGCGACTGCACCTGGATGGCGCTTTGCAGCACCAATCCCTTCAAGGACGGCAATGGTGACCAGGTCATCGTCCGGGTGATGCGCCTGCCGGTCGACCCCAAGAAGGTGGAGGCGCTGAAACCGCTGATGACGGAGGGACAGCGCATCGCCGTCGTCGGCGGCGATCTCTGGATCGATTTCGCCGGCAAGCCGAGCCAGTCCAAGCTGCTTTCGGCGCTGACCACCAAGCGGCTCGGCGTCGGTACGATGCGCAACTGGAACACCGTGCGTGGGCTGACTGAAATGATCATATAGCCCGGGCTTCGTCTTTACTCAGACAGCAAATCTGGCTATCAGGCGGCTGCGCATTCAGCTCCGCGGAGGCGCTTTCATGTCAACCACCCGCATTCGTTGGCGGGACTGGACAAGGAGAATTTCGATGTCCCAAGCTATTTCCCTGACATTTCCCGATGGTTCCGTGCGCGGCTACGATGCCGGCGCAACCGGCCGGGATGTCGCTGAATCCATTTCCAAGTCGCTCGCCAAGAAGGCAGTGGCCGTTGCTATCGACGGCACCGTGCGCGACCTTTCCGACCCCGTGACGACGGGCAGAATTGAGATCATCACCCGCAATGACGACCGCGCGCTGGAACTCATCCGCCACGACGCGGCGCATGTCATGGCGGAAGCCGTTCAGGAGCTGTGGCCCGGCACCCAGGTGACGATCGGCCCGGTCATCGAAAACGGTTTCTACTACGACTTCGCCAAGAACGAGCCCTTCACACTCGACGATCTGCCGAAGATCGAAAAGAAGATGAAGGAGATCATCGCCCGCAACGCCGCCTTCACCAAGCAGGTCTGGTCGCGCGAAAAGGCGAAACAGGTCTTCGCCGACAAGGGCGAGCAGTACAAGGTCGAACTCGTCGACGCGATCCCGGAAGGGCAGGATCTCAAGATCTATTACCAGGGTGACTGGTTCGACCTCTGCCGCGGTCCGCACATGGCCTCGACCGGTCAGATCGGCAACGCCTTCAAGCTCTTGAAGGTGGCCGGCGCCTATTGGCGCGGCGACAGCAACAATCCGATGCTGAGCCGCATCTACGGCACGGCCTTCGCCGAACAGTCGGAGCTCGACAACTATCTGCATATGCTTGCCGAAGCCGAAAAGCGCGATCACCGCCGCCTCGGCCGCGAGATGGATCTCTTCCATTTCCAGGAAGAGGGGCCGGGCGTCGTGTTCTGGCACGGCAAGGGTTGGCGTGTATTCCAGACGCTGGTCGCCTATATGCGCCGCCGGCTTGCCGGTGATTATCAGGAAGTCAACGCGCCGCAGGTGCTCGACAAGTCGTTGTGGGAGACCTCCGGTCACTGGGGCTGGTACCGCGACAACATGTTCAAGGTGACGGTCGCCGGCGACGACACCGACGACGACCGCGTCTTCGCACTGAAGCCGATGAACTGCCCCGGCCATATCCAGATCTTCAAGCACGGGCTGAAATCCTACCGCGAGCTGCCGATCCGGCTTGCCGAATTCGGCAATGTCCACCGTTACGAACCGTCGGGCGCGTTGCACGGGCTGATGCGCGTGCGCGGCTTCACGCAGGACGATGCCCACATCTTCTGCACCGACGAGCAGATGGCCGCCGAATGCCTGAAGATCAACGATCTGATCCTTTCGGTCTACAAGGATTTCGGCTTCGACGAAGTCACCATCAAGCTCTCGACAAGGCCGGACAAGCGCGTCGGTTCGGACGAGCTCTGGGACCGTGCCGAAGACGTGATGATGGGCGTGCTGGAGACGATCCAGCAGCAGTCCAACAACATCAAAACCGGCATCCTGCCGGGCGAGGGCGCTTTCTACGGGCCGAAGTTCGAATATACGCTGAAGGATGCGATCGGCCGTGAATGGCAGTGCGGCACGACGCAGGTCGACTTCAACCTACCGGAACGTTTTGGCGCCTTCTACATCGACAGCAACTCCGAAAAGACGCAGCCGGTGATGATCCACCGCGCCATCTGCGGCTCGATGGAACGCTTCCTCGGCATCCTGATCGAGAACTTCGCCGGCCACATGCCGCTCTGGGTATCACCGCTTCAGGTGGTGGTCGCAACGATTACCTCGGAAGCCGATGCCTACGGGCTTGAAGTGGCCGAGGCGCTGCGCGAGGCCGGTCTCAACGTCGAGACCGACTTCCGTAACGAGAAGATCAACTACAAGGTCCGCGAGCATTCGGTCACCAAGGTTCCTGTCATCATCGTCTGCGGCAGGAAGGAAGCCGAGGAGCGCACGGTCAACATCCGTCGCCTCGGCAGCCAGGAACAGGTTTCGATGGAGCTTGACGCTGCCGTCGAGAGCCTTGCCCTTGAAGCGACACCGCCCGACATTCGTCGCAAGGCCGAAGAAAAAAAAGCCAAGGCGGCCTGAAATAAGCCGGATTTGACAGCGCCGGGCGTGGCGCTGTCAGAAATCCGATATGCAACCGCAATATAGCCACCGTGAACGTACGACGCCGTCTTCTCGATGGTGTCGCCGTGCTGCGTCGTCATGAGACGCAGCTGATCAAACGAAACCAGTAAAGCTAAAATCAATCGAGGCTGGTGTCGTCGCCGCCCTGCGGCACGAGCTGTTCGTAGGAGGGCAGTGGCGCCACCGGGGCCGGCTGGACGCCTGGCGGGGGCGGCGTGCCGACTGGCACTTGTTGCACCGTGCGGGCAGCATCCACCGGTGGCTGCGGCTGCTGGTCCTTCATCAGAACCTCGACATCGGTGTTCCTGCCGGCGACGACGGTGAAATCGCGCTGGTAGATCTTGTCCTTGTTACGGGCGACGGCGGAATATCCGCCTTCGGCGAGGACCATGGTCGGGAAGGCACTGACACTTTCGCCGACGCTGTCGCCGGCCGCGGTCAGAATTGACCATGCCGTATCGGCGATCGCCTCGCCGCCGGCATCGGAGACCAGCTTGAAGGTGATCTGCGCGGCGCGATGCTGAATCGTCGCCTCGGTCAGCTTGCCGGCCTCGACCTGGATGTCGGCGCGGATCACGGCGTTGACGCTGCCATATTCGGAAACGATGTGATAGGTGCCGGCATTGAGGCGGACGATGGTATTCGGCGAGACATCGGCCATGACGAGGCCGCGCTCGCCATCGTCGCGCACTTCCGAAGAATAGATCGAGAAGCTCAACTGGTCGGGGCGGATGCGGGCGTCGGTGCCGGAGACGGCATTGAGCAGCAGGCCGCCGGCATCGAGCACCATCACCTGCTTGTCGACCTCGCCTTCAGCGGGCACGGTCAATTTCTTGGTGACGCCGGCGCGGCCGAAAGAGACGTTGACGAAATAATCACCGGGGGCGAGCTGGAAGGCGGCAGGTCCGCCCTTGGCGCTGGCGATCAGCGGCAGCTTGCCGTCGGCTCCGGCGATCGGGCTGAAGACGTACCAGGAGAGGCCTTCCTCAACCGGCGCGCCGTCCGCCGTCAGCTTGGCCTCCATCGGGACGTCGTGCAGCTTGACCCCTTCGGGCACCGTGCCGGGCGCGATGAAGGCATCGAGCTTCGGCATCTTCGGCGTCGATTCAAGCTGTTTGAATCCCTTGAAGGCATCTTGAGCGCCGGCGCCGAGGGGCATCAATACCATCAGGGCAATGGCAAGGCCGATGCGTGCAAAAGGCAAAATGCCAAACATCTGTTTCGTGAACCGATTGACTTCTGAAATCGCAAAGGCCACTTCAAGACCAACGCGGTGGCAAATTCAAGACCCACCCTTTGCAGCAGCATAAATAATGAGAGCCTCTCCCGCATGAAATCCGATATCAAGCTGATCGACTACCTCGCCGTGCGCCGCTCCATCCCCGCTTTCCAGATGTGCGAACCAGGCCCCGAGAAGGCCGAGATCGAGGAAATCCTGCGTCTTGCCTCGCGTGTTCCCGATCACGGCAAGATCGCCCCCTGGCGCTTCATCGTCTATCGCGGAGAGCAGCGCGTGCGTCTCGGCGAGGAGCTTCTGACGCTGGCACTTCATTCAAAACCCGACCTTTCCGAAGAGATGATCGAGGTCGAGCGCAGCCGTTTCACCCGCGCGCCCGTGGTCGTCGCCGTCGTCAGCAAGGCGGGGCCGCATATCAAGATCCCGGAATGGGAGCAGTTGATGTCGGCAGGCGCGCTTTGCTTCAATGTCATTCTCGCCGCCAACGCCAACGGTTATGTCGCCAACTGGCTGACGGAGTGGTTCGCCTATGACAAGCGCGCCTATCCGCTGCTTGGCGTCCGGCCTGATGAAAGGGTGGCGGGCTTCATCCATATCGGCTCGACGACATTTCCGGCAATCGAGCGGCCTCGGCCGGAGCTTGGCGACACCGTGACCTGGGTCGGCGGAGACGATTGATGTTCTATACCACCGATAGCAACCGGCATGGGCTTGCGCATGATCCTTTCAAGGCGATCGTGTCGCCGCGCCCGATCGGCTGGATCGGTAGCAAGGGCAGGGACGGCTCGATCAATCTCGCGCCTTATTCTTTTTTCAATGCCGTTGCCGATCGGCCGAAGCTGGTGATGTTTTCTTCCGCCGGAAGCAAGCACAGCCAGCGCAATGCGGCCGAGACCGGCGTCTTCACCTGCAATTTCGTCAGCCGCGATCTCGCCGAGAAGATGAACCTTTCCTCGGCGGCGCTGGCCTACGGCGACAGCGAATTCGATTTCGCCGGCCTGACGCCGAAGCAGGCCGAACTGATCGACGCGCCCTATGTCGGCGAGGCTTTCGCGGTGCTCGAATGCAAGATGACCGAAATCATCGAGCCGAAGACGCTATCGGGCGCGCCGTCCGAAAACGTCCTGGTCTTCGGCGAAGTGATAGGCATCCGCATCGACGAAGCGATCGTCAGGGACGGCCGCCTCGACATGTCGATCGCCCGACCTCTCGCCCGCATGGGCTATATGGATTACAGCGAAGGCAGCGATGTTTTCGAGATGGTCCGGCCGCAACTGCCGCCAATTGAAGGCTAACCGCAAGGTATACAAAGGCTTAAGAAATATGATGAACCAATCTTAAACCTTTTGCCGCTACGGTCGCAGCAGTGAATAGAGCGCGAAAGAATCGCGTTGAAGTGCTGGGGCGTCGTGTGATCGTAGAAGCTTTTCTTCGTTGGGTCGAAACGGCCAAGACAGGCGACCGGGCCCGGGCCGCAAGCGCTCTCGGGCGAGCCTATCTGCAGTCCGAAATGTCCGGCGACGAACGGGCGGCGGCCGAGATGGCGATGACCTTTCTTCTCGACGATCCGTCGCCGCGCGTGCGGCTTGCGCTTGCCGAGGCGATCGCCTGGTCGCCCGATGCGCCGCGCAGCCTGATCCTTTCGCTTGCCGAGGACCAGCCCGAGGTGGCCTGCCACGCGGTGATCTGTTCGCCGCTTTTGAGCGATGCCGATCTCGTCGACCTTGCCGCGCGCGGCAACGGCGCCACCCGCATGCTGATCGCGGCGAGGGCGCATGTGACTCGCCCGGTTTCCGCCGCCCTTGCCGAGGTCGGCGACGAAGAAGAGCTGCTCTGCCTGCTCGAGAACGACGGGGCGGCGATCTCCACTCCGTCGCTGAAACGCATCGCGGAGCGGCTTGGCGACTGCTGTGACATCCGTAACCTGCTTCTGGACCGCAGCGATCTTCCGGCCGATGCCCGCCAGCTGCTCACCCAGCATGTCAGCAATGCGCTGGTTAACCTGCCGCTGGCGCAGGCGGCGATCGGCCTGCAAAGGCTGGAACGGATCAGCCGCGAGGCGACCGAGGCTGCCATCGTTTCGATCGCCGGCGACGTCGCGCCGCGCGAAATACCCGACCTCGTGACGCATCTGCGCCTTAGCGGCCGGCTGACGCCGTCCTTCCTGATGCATACGCTCTGCGCCGGCAAGGTGGATTTCTTCGCCGGCGCGATCGTCGACCTGACCGCGTGCAGCGAGCGCCGCGTGCGTTCGATCCTGGCAACCGGGCGCATGCATGCCGTGCGTGCGCTCTATGAGTCCGCCGGCCTGCCCAGGGATATCAGCGTCGTCTTCGTCGAGGCGACGATGCTGTGGCGCGACGCCGCCAGAAAAGCGCCAGCGAGCGTGCTCGGCAATGTCTGCGGCCGTCTTCTCGAAAAATTCCGCCATCACGACGCGCATGGCGCGATCGGCGAACTGCTCGACATGGTGGAAAAGCTTAGTGTCATCGAGCAGCGACAATCGGCCCGCATCTATGCGGCGCTTGCGGCGGCCTAATCAGCTAGCCGCGTCGCCACCCAGGAATAGCTGGCGGAGACGAAATGCAATGGCTTGCTGAGTGTGTCTCTGACGCTTCTGCCCGAGGGCAGATGGGCGCGGACCTCGCCGGCGATGCCTTCAGCAAAACCGGCGATCCTTCCTGCTGGTTCCTCGGGCGCTGCGACAGCGACCTCGGGCGCCGCGGCAGGCATGGGCGCCGGCTTCGGCGGCTCGGCGACGGCGATGGCTTTCGGCGCCTCGCACACTGCGATCACCGAGGGATAGTTGACGTTCACATAAGTCTTCAGCCGTCGTTCGGCCTCGGCATCGCAGGCGGCAACGGTTTCCCAGCGTTTATCGACCGTCGCGACATAATTGCACTGGCTGATGGAATCGTCGCAGCCGAGAATGGTCATCGCGATCAGCAACGCTTGCATCTTCTGCTTCCTTGATTATTGAGCACTTCATCGTCTTAGAGGGAGCAATTCCAACCGAATGAAGGCAACGACATTAACTCTTCGTCATATCGGGGAAATTGTGCCCCCGCGCCAGCAGAAGGAGCCAGCATGTCCGTCACCATTGCCCTGGAGCCGCCGCGCCAGGAGGGCGTCATCCGCCTTCTCGATCTTTCCGATGCCTATGCGCAATCGCTCTATCCGGCAGAAAGCAACCATCTGGTCGACCTCTCCTTACTGGAGAAACCTTCGGTGAGCTTCCTGGTTGCGCGTAACGGCGATGCGATCGTCGGCTGCTGCGCGCTGTCGAGGCCGGCGATGGCACGGCGGAAATCAAGCGCATGTTCGTCGATCCCGAGGCGAGGGGGCTGAGGATCGCCAGTGGCCTGATGAATGCGCTCGAAGCAATCGCCGGGGAAAAGGGGCTGACGGCGATCCGGCTCGAAACGGGCATCTACCAGCCGGAGGCAATCGCGCTCTACCGCAAATACGGATATCGGGAAATCGAGCCTTTCGGCAGCTATCTGCCGGATCCGCTCAGCCTGTTTATGGAAAAGCGGCTGGCGTAACCCATCTGCGAAGCTATGTTCAGCCTTCGGCGACGCGCGGCATGGCCTTCGGCGAACCGGGGACTGGCGGCGGGGCCTGATCGTCGATAATGATCTGCGGTCCGCTTTCGCTCTTGTCGGCATTGCGGGCTTCGTGGATCCATTCGCGCCAGATGGCGACGATCAGCGCCATCAGCACCGGGCCGATGAAGATGCCGAGAAAACCCATCGTCTTGACGCCGCCGACGAGGCCGAAGAAGGTCGGCAGGAAGGGCAGCTTGATCGGACCACCGACGAGTTTCGGCCGCAGCGTCTTGTCGACGATGAAGAGTTCGACCGTCCCCCAGACGAAGAGACCGATGCCGGCGACATGCGAGCCGCTCGCCAACAGATAGATGGAGACCAGCGAGAAGGAGAGCGGAGCACCGCCCGGTATCAGCGCCATCACACCGGTCAGAACGCCGAGCGTCACCGGCGAGGGCACGCCGGCAATCCAGTAGGCAAGGCCGAGCACGATGCCTTCGCCGATCGCGATCAGCGTCATGCCCATGACGGTGGAACTGATCGTCGCCGGCACGACGCGGGAAATGCGCTCCCAGCGGTTCGGCAGGATGCGCTCGCCGAGCATATCGATCTGCTTGGAGAAGGAGAATCCGTCGCGATAGACGAAGAACAACGCGATCAGCATGAAGAGCAGCGTCAGCAGCAGGTGGAAGGCGCCGCCGCCGGCCGCAAGTACGGCGCGGTAAATGTTGCCGATATTAGCGCCGCTGACCGCCTGGATGACTTCGCCGAGCGCGCCGGGACTGCCGATATATTTCGTCCAGACCTCATCGAGATAGGCGCCGGCCCAAGGCAATGCGACGATCCAGTCGGGCGTCGGGGCGCCGGCGCGGTTGGCGTGGATTGCCCAGGTGACCCAGGTGCGTACTTCGCCCGTCGTATAGGTCACAGCAAGCCCGATCGGGATGACCAGGAAAGTGATGATCATGATGATGGCGATGGTCGCGGCGATCGTCGTATTACCGCCGACGCGGGCAAGAAGCTTGCGGTAGAGTGGCCAGCTGGCGAAGCCGATGACGAGGGCTGCGAGCACCGGCACGAGGAAGCCGTAGAAGAAATAGACGCCGGCAGCGACGACCAGGACCAGCAGCCAGCGCGCCGCCGAAATGGAGGGAATCAGCGGCGTGCGCGTCTGCGCCGACGATCCGAGCCATCGCGGTTCATGATTGCTTTTCTGACGGTCAAACACACCCACGCGCGCCTCTTCTTTTTCTTGTACTCTGGTTATGGGACATCAACCCGGCGGTTTCAAGGTCCGCACCATGAAAGCGTATACAAAGCGTCGCTATTCGACCCTCAGACCCGGGCGTCTTACTGCTGCGGGAGGCTGAGAATCTTGAAGGCGTAGAATTGCGTCTTCTGGCTGGTCGAAAAATTATTATCGGAGCCGAGAATGAGAACATCGGTGCCGTCCTTGGCCTTGCCGAGCGACATGGCCTCGATATTGTCGGGAACGAGGCCGATCGCCCTCAAATCGAGGACCTGGCTCTTGCGGACGGGAACGACGCGCTGGTCGTTCTTGGCGAGGGACGCGATGGCGGATACATCGGTGGCATCAGTCAGATCCATCATCATGATCTTGATGCTGTTGCCGAAGCCCTGGGCATAACTGCGCTCGACGGCGAGCAGGCGGTGATCGTCGAGGGCGAGCATCTCCGACATGCCGTTGTCATTGCCGCCGTCGGCCTTGGTGGCGGCCTGCGGGATCGGCGAGACCGGGTAGACGTACTCGGCCTTCGGCTCGCCTGTGGCGCTGTCGTAACGGACGATGCGCGACAGGCTGCCTGATGTCAGCGAAGGGTTCGGGCCATCCTGATAGAGCGCCGCTTCGACACCGACGAAAACATCGCCTGAGGGCGCGATGGCAAGATCCTCGAAGGCGAGGTTGTCACGGATGCCGGTCGACTTGTCCGCGGTCGGCGCAAAGCCCTCCGGCAGCTTGAATTCGCGGACAAAGGAACCGTCCGGCGAAGCGACGCGGACGAACGGCGGAAGCAGCGCCTTGCCGTCGCCTTCGCTGCCCCAGTAGATGCCGTCCTTGCCGAGGCGGATCGATTCCGGATCGACGGTCCGGGCAGCGAAGGGCTCGCCGTTCTTGTCCTTCAGCGTCACCTGCTTGGCGACCGAAACGCCCTTGAGGCCCGAGGCGTCGAGATCGACGTCGAGTTCGTAGAAGCGGGTCGGGCCTCTTTCCGAGCGATCGTCGCTGATGGCGAGATAGTGGCCGGTGGCGGCATCGAAATCGAGCCCGGAAATGCCGCCGAATTCGACGCCGTTTTCCACATGGCCCGTGGGGATGACGAATTCACCGAGATAGGAGAGCGAAATGCCGGCGGCGCAATCGCCAAAGGGACAGGAGGTCTCAAAGGTGGCGCCGATATCGGTGGCGCTGACGGTGACGGTGCTGGACAGAAGAACGAAAGCGGCAGCCGCGAGAAAACGCTTGGTCATGACAAATATCCGGCAAGGGGTTGAAAACGGTTCAAACAGGTGCAGGCGTTCCTCACGGGAGGACACACGCCGACCGCTTCATGCGCCGGTTGTTTGTCGGAGTTGTTACGGTTCTTCGTCAGTTCCGTGAAATCGTGAATGCTAAAATGCGTGGCGACGAACCCATGTCTGTCCGACCGCTCGGCGCGCTCGATGGCATACGCTAGATATCGAGATTCTCCGCGAAAGCCGCGCGATCCTGGATGAAGCGGAAGCGGGCTTCGGGCTTGGTGCCCATCAGATCGTCGACGGCGGCGCGCGTGCCTTCGAAATCGATCTCGTCGATCAGCACCTTGAGCAGGGTGCGCTTGGACGGATCCATCGTGGTTTCCTTGAGCTGAGCGGGCATCATTTCGCCGAGGCCTTTGAAACGGCTGATCTCGACCTTGGCCTTGCCCTTGAACTCCGTCTGCATCAGCTCGGCGCGATGATTGTCGTCGCGGGCATAGGCGGATTTCGAGCCTTGGGTGATTTTGTAGAGCGGCGGCACGGCGAGGAAAAGATGGCCGCCACGCACCAGCTCCGGCATCTCCTGATAGAAGAAGGTGATGAGCAGCGAGGCGATGTGGGCGCCGTCGACGTCGGCATCGGTCATGACGATGATGCGCTCGTAACGCAGGTCTTCGTCGCGGTATTTCGACCGCGTGCCGCAGCCGAGCGCCTGGACGAGATCGGCGAGCTGCTGGTTGGCGCCGAGTTTTTCGCGGCCGGCGCTGGCAACGTTGAGGATCTTGCCGCGCAGCGGCAGGATTGCCTGGTTGGCGCGGTTACGTGCCTGCTTGGCCGAACCGCCTGCCGAGTCGCCCTCGACGATGAAGAGCTCGGCACCCTCGGCGGTATTCTGCGAGCAGTCGGCGAGCTTGCCGGGCAGGCGCAATTTGCGCACCGCCGTCTTGCGGTTGACTTCCTTTTCCTTGCGGCGGCGCAGGCGCTCCTCGGCGCGTTCGATCACCCAGTCGAGCAGCTTGGCCGACTCGTTCGGGTTATCGGCAAGGTAATGGTCGAAGGGATCGCGCAGCGCGTTCTCGACGATACGCTGGGCCTCGACGGTCGCAAGCTTGTCTTTGGTCTGGCCGACGAATTCCGGCTCGCGGATGAAGACCGACAGCATGCCGACGGCCGAGATCATCACGTCGTCGGTGGTGATCTGCGCGGCGCGCTTGTTCTGCGTCAGCTCGGCATAGGCTTTCAGGCCCTTGGTCAGCGCGATGCGCAGGCCGGCCTCATGCGTGCCGCCTTCGGGCGTCGGGATGGTGTTGCAATAGGAATGCACCTGCGGATCGCCGCCATACCAGGTGATCGCCCATTCCATCGAGCCATGGCCGCTGGTCTTCTCGGTCTTGCCGGCAAAGATCTCGCGGGTAACGGTGAACTCCTTGCCCATCGTCGCCTGGAGATAGTCCTTCAGGCCGCCGGGGAAGTGGAAGACGGCCTTGTCAGGCACCTCGGAACCTTCGGGCAGCACGCCTGCCTCGCAGCTCCAGCGGATTTCGACGCCGCCGAACAGATAGGCTTTTGAGCGCGCCATGCGGAAGACGCGGGCGGCATCGAACTTCATATGATCCCCAAAGATCTGGGGGTCGGGATGAAAGCGCACGCGGGTGCCGCGACGATTATGGACGTCGCCCAACTCTTCGAGCCCGCCCTGCGGCAGGCCGCGGGAGAAGCGCTGGCGATAGAGCTTGCGGTTTCGCGCCACCTCGACCTCGAGGTCGTCGGAGAGCGCGTTGACGACCGAGACGCCGACGCCGTGCAGGCCGCCTGAAGTCTCATAAGCCTTGCCGTCGAATTTGCCGCCGGCATGCAGCTTGGTCATGATGACTTCGAGCGTCGACTTGCCGGGCACCTGCGGATGGTTCTCGACCGGGATGCCGCGGCCGTTGTCGGAGACGGTGAGATAACCCTCGAGGTCGAGATAGACCTCGATGAAATTGGCGTGCCCGGCGACCGCCTCGTCCATCGCATTGTCGATGACTTCGGCAAAGAGGTGATGCAGCGCCTTTTCATCGGTGCCGCCGATATACATGCCCGGACGCATGCGTACCGGCTCGAGGCCTTCGAGGACGCGGATCGACGAGGCGCCGTAATCATCCGAGTTCGAGGCGGCGGGCGCGGGACGTGCTGAGGCTCCGGCAGCAGGGGGCGCTGCGGCGAAGGGCGCAGCCGGAGCCGACGGCCGTTCGGCGGGCGCCGCAGGCTTCTGCGCCTCCTCGCGTTTTTCAGAGAGGGGCATTCCGGAAAAGAGGTCGTTGCTATCGTCCATGGAGCCGTTCAGATCTTCATCCTGTCTTAGGTCTGGCTTGGGCGGGCATCCGCGCCGACCCAAAATCACCGCATTTCATGCCACCTTGCGAATCAGGCAGATTTTGCCAGAAAGCACATCTATACGCGACACCGCCTGTTTTGGCGGGCTTTTCCCAAATGATTTGCGTTGCCGGGTGCAGAATGGCAAGCGGCGGCGGGCTTCAGGAACCATCCGAATGCGAATGTCCACAAGTCATTGCACCATCTTCACGGCAATTGCGGCGTTTTTCTTGTCCGCGGCCATTCTGTCCGCTGTTGGCCCGGCGCAGGCAGCCGAAGCTTTGCCGCCTTTCAAGGACGACCTGTTTTCGAAGCAGGCCGTGCTCCAGACGGGCGATGACGGCGCCTTCGAGGTCATCGACTATGACGAGATGCGAGATATCAACGGCCGCGACCAGATCCCGCAAAAGCGGGTGCAGCAGAAATATGTGGCGCTCGCCATCCGCAAGACCCAAGCGGACGAGACGCTGTCTGTCGACGGCATCAAGCTCGATGTCACCAGGGTGGGACCGGTCGGGAATGCCGCCTTCACGGTGATTTTCATCCATGGGCGCGACGGTGACCGGCGGCTCGGCGCCAACGACTACAGCTTCGGCGGCAATTTCAACCGGCTGAAGAACCTCGTCGCCGGCAATGGCGGCGTTTATTATTCGCCGACGGTCAAAAGCTTCGACAGCAGCGGCGTTGCGGCGATCGCCGGCCTGATCCGCTATGCCAGCGCGCAATCACCCGGTCGGCCGATCATCCTTTCCTGCGCCTCGATGGGAAGCCAGGTCTGCTGGGGCATTGCGCGCGATGGTGACAGCGTCAAGCGGCTGAAGGGCATGCTGATCATGAGCGGGGTGACCGATCCCGATTTCACCACCAGCGCCTTCTACAAGGCGAAGCTGCCGCTCTGGTTCGCCCATGGCAGCCGCGATCCGGTCTATGCCGCCGCCGCCCAGCAGGCGCTGTTCGAAAGCCTGCACAAGGCAAAATATCCGGCGCGTTTCACGCTGTTTCAGACCGGCAATCACGGGACGCCGATCCGGATGATCGACTGGCGCAGGGTGTTGAACTGGATTCTCGCCGGCTAGAGCGCAGCGGGCCGATGCGTGGATTCAGAATGCTACCACAGCGTGTCCGATAAGACGCGCGGCGCTGTAGCGGACGATTTTCGGCAGAAATATGCGCGGGATCGCAGAGATTCCCCTTACGTCAAGGGCATGATGCTTTTCTTTGCTGCAAGCTTTTGATATTGCCCAAGGCATAAGCAGATTGTGGAAGGCCGGCATGACACCTGATGTGCGCCCGCTTGTGGCGGGAAACTGGAAAATGAATGGCATGCGTGCCTCCCTGGATCAGATCAAAGCGATCGCCGAGGGTGTTCGCCCGCCGCTGGCCGACAAGGTCGAAGCGCTGATCTGCCCGCCGACGACGCTGCTGTATGTGGCGACGGCGCTGTGCACCGACAGCCCGCTGGCGATCGGGGCTCAGGACTGCCATCAGAACCCGTCCGGTGCGCATACCGGCGACATTTCGGCCGAGATGATTGCCGATTGTTTCGGCACCTATGTCATCGTCGGCCATTCGGAGCGGCGCACCGACCATGCCGAAACCGACCATCTGGTCCGCGCCAAGGCGGAGGCCGCCTTTGCTGCCGGGCTGACGGCGATCATCTGCATCGGTGAGACGGCGGATGAACGCCGGACAGGCCAGGCGCTCGACGTCATCAAGCGCCAGCTTTCCGCCTCCGTTCCCGATAGCGCGACTGCCGAAAATACGGTCATCGCCTATGAGCCGATCTGGGCGATCGGCACCGGCGTGACGCCGACATCAGGTGATGTCGAAAAGGCGCATGCCTTCATGCGCGCAGAGCTGGCGACTCGCTTCGGTGATGGCGGCCGCAAGATGCGCCTTCTCTACGGCGGTTCGGTCAAGCCGGCCAATGCCCACGAGCTGATGGGCATTGCCAATGTCGACGGGGCGCTGATCGGCGGAGCGAGCTTGAAAGCGGCCGACTTCCTTGCCATCTACCGGGCCTATGAGGCGCTGCTCGCCTGAGGCATTTTTTATTCCTGAGTTTATTCCCGAGTTTATTCCTGGCCGAAGGGCTTGGAATAGATGAAAGCCTCATGTAAAGAGCCGCCAGAATTCTTAACTTTGTCCGTCTCGAGGCGGGCAGGACTGGACCCATGCAGACCGTATTGATTGTCATCCATCTCATGATCGTGCTCGCCCTTGTCGGCGTCGTGCTCATCCAGCGCTCGGAAGGCGGCGGCCTCGGCATCGGCGGCGGTTCGGGCTTCATGTCGGCCCGCGGCACGGCCAATGCACTGACGCGTACGACCGCGATTCTCGCGACGCTGTTTTTCCTGACTTCGCTCGGCCTCGGCATACTGACGCGTTACGAGGGCCGTCCGAGCGACATTCTCGATCGCATTCCGGCAACAGGCGGCCAGGGCAACGGTATTCTCGATTCGCTCGGCGGCGGGCAGGCTCCGGCAAATCAGCCGGCCGGCAACGGTGTTCCGAGCAGCGGGGCAGCGACGCCCGCACCGCAGGCTCCGGCCGCTCAAGCTCCAGCAACTGGGGCGCCGGCAACTGGCACTCCGGCAACTCAGGCCCCGGCGGCCACCGCGCCTTCAACGACTGCTCCGGCAACGACTGCCCCGGCAACGCCCGCAGCTCCGGCCGCGCCGGCACCGGCTCAGCCCTCCGGCGTCCCGACGGGACAGTAAGCCGGTCTTCGACATGAACCGCCGGCAGGCCCTCGGGTCTGCCGGTTTTCTTTTGTTCAGATTCCTGCGCCACGCATCGAAAGTTCTGGAAAAGAATTTTTGGGCTGGTGGAATCGTTTTTGAAAAGGTATCCGGTGACTCCCATGGCGCGATACGTATTCATCACTGGCGGCGTGGTTTCCTCTCTCGGAAAAGGAATTGCGGCCGCGGCTCTCGGAGCGTTGCTGCAGGCCCGTGGATATCGGGTCCGGCTTCGCAAGCTCGACCCCTATCTGAACGTGGACCCGGGCACGATGAGCCCGACCCAGCACGGGGAGGTCTTCGTCACCGACGACGGCGCGGAAACCGATCTCGATCTCGGTCATTACGAACGTTTCACGGGGCGTTCGGCGACCAAGACCGACAACATCACCACCGGCCGCATCTACAAGAACATCATCGACAAGGAACGGCGCGGCGATTATCTCGGCGCGACGGTGCAGGTCATCCCGCACGTTACCAACGAGATCAAGGATTTCGTCACCGAGGGTAATGGCGATTACGACTTCGTCATCTGCGAGATCGGCGGCACGGTCGGCGACATCGAGGCGATGCCGTTCATGGAGGCGATCCGCCAGCTCGGCAACGACCTGCCGCGCGGCACTGCCGTCTACGTCCACCTGACGCTGATGCCCTACATTCCGGCGGCCGGCGAGCTCAAGACCAAGCCGACGCAACATTCGGTCAAGGAACTGCAGGCGCTCGGCATTCATCCCGATATCCTGCTGGTGCGCGCCGACCGCGAAATTCCGGAAGCCGAACGCCGCAAGCTCTCGCTATTCTGCAACGTTCGCCCGTCCGCCGTCATCCAGGCGCTCGACGTCGCCAACATCTATGACGTGCCGATCGCCTACCACAAGGAAGGTCTGGACGACGAAGTCCTTGCCGCCTTCGGCATCGAGCCCGCGCCAAAGCCGCGGCTCGACCCTTGGGAAGAGGTCTGCAATCGCATCCGCACGCCGGAGGGCGAGGTGACCATCGCGATCGTCGGCAAATATACCGGCCTTAAGGATGCCTATAAGTCGTTGATCGAGGCGCTGCATCACGGCGGCATCGCCAATCGCGTCAAGGTCAACCTCGAATGGATCGAATCCGAGGTCTTCGAAAAGGAAGATCCGGCGCCCTATCTCGAAAAGGTGCACGGCATCCTTGTGCCCGGCGGCTTCGGCGAACGCGGTTCGGAAGGCAAGATCCACGCTGCCCGCTTTGCCCGGGAGCGCAAGGTGCCGTATTTCGGCATCTGCTTCGGCATGCAGATGGCGGTCATCGAGGCGGCGCGCAATCTCGCCGACGTGTCCGGTGCCTCCTCGACCGAATTCGGCGCGACGAAAGAACCGGTGGTCGGCCTGATGACCGAATGGGTCAAGGGCAACGAATTGCAGAAGCGTACGGCAGCCGGGGATCTCGGCGGTACAATGCGCCTCGGCGCCTACAAGGCGGCGCTGAAGAAGGGCACGAAGATCTCGGATATCTACGGTTCCACCGATATTTCCGAGCGTCACCGCCACCGCTACGAGGTGAATATCGACTACAAGGACCGGCTCGAGAACTGCGGCCTCGTCTTCTCCGGCATGTCGCCGGACGGCGTCCTGCCGGAGACGATCGAATATCCGGATCATCCGTGGTTCATCGGCGTGCAGTACCACCCGGAACTGAAGAGCCGACCGCTCGACCCGCATCCGCTGTTTGCCAGCTTCATAGAAGCGGCAACGGAACAGAGCCGTCTCGTCTGATGCATGCAAACCAGATCGCGTTGTTTCAGGCGCGATCTGGATAACATCCGTGCCCGCGCTATCTCGCCGGCATGACCCCTTCACGCAGCACCACCGTCTCACGCTTCATCGCAGCGCCGCGCGAGCGTATCTACCGCGCCTTCCTCGATCCAGAGGCGGTCGCCACCTGGCTTCCGCCTGATACGATGAAGGGCATCGTCGATGCCTTCGAGGGCAGGGAAGGCGGCGCCTTCAGCATGTCGCTCGTCTATCCCGATGACGAGGCGTCGCAGCCGGGCAAGACCTCTGACAAGATCGACACGTTCCAAGGCCGTTTTGCACGGCTCGTGCCTGACGAGAACATCGTCTGGGCGACGGTCTTCGAATCCGAGAACGAAGATTATTCCGGCGAGATGACTGTCAGCACGACATTGTCGCCCGCCGATGGAGGCACCGATGTGACGATGGTCTGCGACAACATCCCCTCCGGCATTCGCCTGGAAGACAATGAAGAAGGCTGCCGCTCGACACTCGACAACCTCGCCGCCTTCGTCGGCGGTTGACGATCGCCGGCAAGGACATGCCCCTGCCGGCGAATTCAACGTTTACGCGGCGGCCGGCAGCGGCCCGATATAGACCGAGCGCGGGCGGATCAGCCTGCCTTCGAGCGCCTGTTCGCGCGCATGCGCCAGCCATCCGACGGTGCGGCCGATCGCGAAGACGCCGGTGAAGGCCTCGCGGGGGAAGCCGACCGCTTCCAACAGCAGCGCGGTATAAAATTCGACGTTGACGTCGAGCGGCCGGTTCGGCTTGCGCGCCTTCAGGATCGCCAATGCAGCGGTTTCCACGGCTTCCGCCAGAGCGCCGCGGGCGCTGTTCACCTGGCCCGTTGTAATCAACGGCTTCAGCGCGCCCTTCAGCGCATCGGCGCGCGGATCGCGGACGCGATAGATGCGATGGCCGAAGCCCATCAGCCTTTCGCCGCGGTCGAGTGCTTCCTCGATCCACGGGTAAGCATTCTCCGCCGTTCCGATCGCATCCAGCATGTCGAGCACGGGACCGGGCGCGCCGCCATGCAGCGGCCCTTTCAGCGCGCTCACCGCCGCGAGTACGGAAGAGGTGAGGCCGGCCTGCGTCGAGGCAATGACGCGCGATGCGAAGGTCGAGGCATTGAGGCCATGGTCCGATATCGTCACGAGATAGGTGTCGAGTGCCGCTGTCTGCTCCCTGGTCGGCAATTTTCCAGTCAGCATGCGCAGGATATCGGCCGCCTGCGGCAGCGAGGCGTCCGGCGCGATCGGTCTTTTGCCGCGTTGCTTGCGAAGGATCGCCGGCAGGAAAACTGCGGGTGCAGCCAGAAGGCTGAGAGCGGTATCGAAATCCTCGCCGTCGGGCAGGCGGGCGATCAGCGCTCGCATCGCATCGACCGGAGGCAAAGCGAGCAGGGCGGCGTCAGCGGCCTTGATGTGGCCGAAAATCCTCGTTCGCGCCTGCGCCAACCAGTCGCGCAACTCCGCTTCGTCGAAGCTTCTTTCCATCAGCCCATCGAGCAATAGGGCGGCGACGCCTTCATAGGTGCCGTTTGCAACCAGGTGATCCAACGATACGCCCCGGATGATCAGTCGTCCCGCTTCGCCATCGACATCCGAAAGCTGCGTTTCGGCAGCAATGACATCTTCCAAGCCGTTTTTCATGTTGTTTCTCCTTTACGACCGGGATGATCGGACCTAGTCTCATTGACGTCAATCTTGACGCAATTGATCAATGTGAGGTTCCGATGTCGTGGCTGACCGCCGAGGAGGCGCTGCAGGCGCTGAAGACCAAGCCGCAGACGCTGTATGCCAATGTCAGCCGCGGACGCATCCGCGCCAAGCCCGATCCCGCCGACCCGCGCCGCAGCCTCTACCAGGCTGCCGACGTACAGCGGCTTGCCGAACGCCATGCCGGCCGCCGCAAGACCGAAACGGTCGCCGCCGAGGCGATCCGCTGGGGCGATCCGGTTCTGTCGTCGGCAATCTCCACCATCATCGGCGGACGGCTTTTCTATCGCGGAAAGGATGCAGCCGGTTTCGCGGAAGCCGCGACGCTCGAGCAGACGGCGACACTGCTCTGGAACGGCGCGGAAACAGCCTCTGGTGGCAACGAGACCCGCCATGCCTCTCCGTCGCTTCAGGCGGCATTCCAGGCGCTGGCAGGGCGGGTGACATCGGATCTGCCATCGCTCGGCCGCTCGCAGGCAGCACTTCGCCGCGAAGCAAGCGGCGTTCTCCGCACCATCGCCGATGCACTGGCGCCGGGGCCTTTCGAGCAGCTGCTGCATCTCAGGCTTGCGACAAGCTGGCAGCGGCCGGATGCCGCCGATTGTCTGCGCCGCGCGCTGGTGCTGCTTGCCGATCACGAACTCAACGCCTCGACCTTTGCGGCGCGGGTCACGGCATCGGCGGGGGCGGCCCTTTCGGCCGCCGTGCTGTCCGGTCTGGCGACGCTGACAGGGCCGCTGCATGGTGCCGCCTGGCAAGGCGTCGACGCCTTGATAGAGACCGCTTCCACCCTTGGGGCGGAGCAGGCGATCCGCCGTACGCTTGCCCAAGGCAATCGCCTTTCGGCCTTCGGCCATCCGCTCTATCCCGATGGCGATGTCAGGGCCTTGGCGCTGCTGTCGCACTTCCCCCTGCCGCCGCAATTTGCCGAGATCCGGGAAGTGGGCGAGGAGATGGTCGGCGAGAAGGTCAACGTCGATTTTGCGCTTGCCGCAATGGTCGCCGCCTTCGATCTCCCGAGGGAGGCGCCGATTATCATCTTTTCGCTTGCCCGCTCCGCGGGTTGGCTGGCGCATGCGATGGAGCAGATCGACAGCGGCGAATTGATCCGGCCGCGGGCGCGTTATGCAGGACCGGCGCCTGAAACGGCCACCAAAACTTGAATTCCGCCTCCGATTGCGCTGGTTAGCTTTTTTGCCTAGGGAAATATCCGAATTCGGCTATCATGCTTCACATGGAAGAAGACGGTTGGCGGACGCTTTCGACAAGAGCCGTCCGCACGGTCAAGGGGACTTTCCATGAATATGACGTTTCGCAGCACACTTGCCGCCATACTCGCTGTCGGCCTTATTCCGCATGGGTCAGCCCTTGCGCAGTCTGCCGGCTGCACGGTTTCGCGTGATGCCGGCGCCCGCCAGGTGCTGAGTTGTCCAGGCGGCGTCACGGTGACGGCAGAGGCGGGCGCTGCCTACAGCCTCGTCGACCGCAACCGTGACGGCAGCCCCGATTCGGCATCGCTGCGCCGCAAGGCCATCCTCGTCGATGTCGATAACACCCAGCACGCCGGTGGTTTCCAGGTCGTGACGCCGCAGGCGATCGCCGCCGTGCGCGGCACACAATGGGCTGTTGATGTCGCAGGCGGCAAGACCTCTGTGCTGGTCGTCAGGGGCAGCGTCGCGGTCCGCCGGCCGGCCGGCGAGGCAGTGGTGCTGTCGCCCGGCGAGGGCGTCGACGTCAGCGGCGGGACCGAACCTCTCGTCGTGCGTCGCTGGCCAGCGCCGCGCGCCGCCGCCCTTCTTGCCCGGCTCGGCCAATAAATCCCATGAACCATCGCCCGCTGACCGTGATCGCGCTGCTGCTCGCCGGTCTTTGGGGAGCTGCGCTCGGCTATACCAATCTCGATGCCGGAAGCGGCCTTCTCGACCGGATGGAGGCCTCGCTTGCCGATATCCGCAGCGCCATTGTCGGTGCGAAGACACCGCCTCCCGTCGTCTCGATCGTCGCGATCGACGACCGCACCGCTGGGGCGCACGGCTATCCGCTCGATCGGGCGACACTCGCGCGCCTCGCCGACGCGATCACCGCGTTGAAGCCGAAGGTCCTGGCGATCGATATTCTGCTGGTCGATCCGGGTCCGGAGGCGGGTGATGCGGCGCTGACATTAGCCCTTCGCCAGGGGCCGAGCGTGATTGCAGCCGCGGCCACTTTTGCGCAAAGCAGCCAGCGGGTCACCGATGTGGCCGAGGATCCGCTTGCCGCGATCCCGGAGGCAAACCAGCTGCTATTGCCGCTTCCCCGCTTTGCCGAGGCTGCCGCGGTCGGGATCGTCAATGTCGCAACCGACCAGACCGGCACACCGCGCTTCATTCCGCTGATCTCGCGTGCCGCAGACCGGCTGGATCCGGCTTTTCCGCTGCGTGCCGCATCGGTGGCGCTCGGCGTTGATCCCAGGATCGAACATGACGCCATCATGCTCGGAAAGCTGCGTATTCCCACCGATATCGGCCAGCGTCTGCCGGTGACCTTCTATGGCGGGCACGGCAGCATCGCCACCTTCAGCGCCGCCGATGCGCTGGACGGCAAGCTTTCGGCGGATGCGGTGGCAGGCCGGATCGTCGTCATCGGTTCGACTGTCACCGGCGGCGGCGACGTCTACCCGACGCCGTTCGATCCCGTCATGCCCGGCGTCGAGGTAATGTCGACGGCGATCACCCATCTCGTCACCGGCGATGGCATGGTGCGTGACCACAGGATGCGGCTGATCGATACCGCCACCGCCGTCGGACTGCCGATCGTGCTCGTGTCGCTGGTCGCCTGGCGCCGGAGTGCGGCAGGCTATCTCATCATCGTGCTGACGCTGGTCCTCTGGGCGATGCTCGATCTGTCGGCCTATGCACATGGCTACTGGCTGAGTGCGGCGCTGCCGATCGCCGCAGCGCTGCCGCCGGCGCTGATCTTCGGGGCGGCCGAGCTCTGGCTCGACCGCGGCCGCGCCCGCCATTTTGCCGAGCAGAGCGCGCTGCTGCAGCGCATCGAGGCACCCGGCCTCGGCGAGTGGTTGGCGCGCGATCCGAATTTCCTCGCCGCGCCTGTGCGCCAGAACGCCGCCGTCATCTTCATCGATCTCTCGGGTTTCACCGGCCTCAGCGAAAATGTCGGGCCAGTAGCGGTGAGCGAGATGCTGAGCGGCTTCTTCGAACTGGTTGACGAGGAGGCGCGGGCCCATGGCGGCGCCATCACCAGCTTCATGGGCGACGGGGCGATGATCCTGTTCGGCCTGCCGGAGCCTGCCGATGACGACGCCGCACGCGCCGCTGCCTGCGCGGTCAGCCTCTGCGAGCGCACACGAGCCTGGCTTCAGGCGCATGCTGGCTTTGCCCCGAAGAAGATTGGCTTCAAGGTCGGCGCCCATTGCGGCCCGATCGTCGCATCGCGATTGGGCACCGGCGACCGGCAGCAGATCACGGCGGCGGGCGACACCATCAATGTCGGCAGCCGGCTGATGGAGGTCGCCGCCCGCCATGGCGTCGAACTGGCGCTGAGCGCCGAAATCGTCCGCGCCGCCGGTCCCTATAGCGTGCTCACGCAGTCCGGCCGCATGGAGGGACCGTTGGAAACGGCGTTGCGTGGCCGGGCAAGCAGCATCGACGCCTGGCTGTGGCGCAGCCGCACACTTTGACAATCGCCGCGGGAGGGGCTAGGAACGGCGCAAATACCCCGCCGGCTGGCTCCGGCCATGGCGCAGCAACGCGCCTGACAGCTCCGAAAGATCGAACTCATGACAGAATTCAACGGCGTCGTTCCGGCGATCGCCAAGGCGTTGCAGAAGCGCGGTTACGCCGAACTTACCCCGGTGCAGAAGGCGATGCTCGATCCGGCGCTCGCCGCTTCCGACGCGCTGGTCTCGGCCCAGACCGGCTCCGGCAAGACCGTCGCCTTCGGCCTGGCGCTGGCGCCGACGCTGCTCGAAGGCAGGGAGCGCTTCGGCAATGCCGGAGCTCCGCTCGCCCTCGTCATCGCCCCGACGCGCGAACTTGCCCTGCAGGTGAAGCGCGAACTCGAGTGGCTCTTTGAGATGACCGGCGCCGTGATCGCCAGCTGCGTCGGCGGCATGGACATCCGCAGCGAGCGCCGCACGCTCGAACGCGGCGCCCATATTGTCGTCGGCACGCCTGGCCGGCTCTGCGACCATATTCGCCGCAGGGCGCTCGACATGTCGGAACTGAAGGCTGCCGTGCTCGACGAGGCCGACGAGATGCTCGATCTCGGCTTCCGCGAGGATCTCGAATTCATTCTCGATGCCGCGCCGGACGAACGCCGGACGCTGATGTTTTCGGCGACGGTGCCGGCGGCCATCGCGAAGCTTGCCAAGAGCTACCAGCGCAATGCCGTGCGCATCAGCACCGCGGCCGGGGAAAAGCAGCATATCGACATTGAATATCGCGCGCTAATGGTCGCCCCGAGCGACCGCGAGAATGCGATCATCAACGTGCTGCGCTATTATGAGGCGACTAATGCCATCGTGTTCTGCTCGACGCGTGCTGCCGTCAACCATCTGACGGCGCGCTTCAACAATCGCAATTTCGCCGTGGTGGCACTGTCCGGCGAGCTGACTCAGAACGAGCGCACCCACGCGCTGCAGGCGATGCGCGACGGGCGCGCCCGTGTCTGCATCGCGACCGACGTTGCCGCCCGCGGCATCGACCTGCCGGGACTCGATCTCGTCATCCATGCCGACCTGCCGACCAATCCGGACACGCTGCTGCACCGGAGCGGCCGCACCGGCCGGGCCGGACGCAAGGGCATCAGCGCCATGATCGTGCCGCTGAATGCACGGCGCAAGGCAGAGCGCCTGCTCGAGAATGCCGGTATTTCGGCTGCCTGGGCGCGACCGCCTTCGGCCGAGGAAGTGAGCGAGCGCGACGACGAGCGGCTGCTTGCCGATCCGATCTTCAACGAAACGCCGCAGGAGGAAGAGCAGGGGCTGGTACAGCAGCTTCTCGCCAGCCACGGCGCCGAAAAGCTCGCCGCCGCTTTCTTACGTCTTTACCGCACCAATCATTCGGCGCCGGAGGACCTCATCGAGGTTACCGTACAGGACGAGCGCAGCCGCAAGCGCCGCGACAATGCCGAGCCCTACGAGCCGGCGCAGAAGGGACCGCGCGAAGATTTCGGCGCCAGTGTCTGGTTCTCCGTCTCGGTCGGGCGCAAGCAGAATGCCGAACCGCGCTGGCTGATCCCGATGCTCTGCCGCAACGGCAATGTGACGAAGCGCGAAATCGGCGCGATCAAGATGCAGCCCGAGGAAACCTATGTGGAGATCGCCGCGGCGAGTGCCGAAAGCTTCCTGGCGGCGATCGGACCGAACAAGGCGCTCGAACGCGGCATCCGCGTGACCAGGCTTCCCGGCACGCCGGATTTCAACCGGGCGCCTGCGTCAAAACCCTATGCCGGCAAGCCATCCCGCGACGAGCGGCCGGACGATTCGTTCCGCGGCGAGCGGCCGAAGAACAAGTTCGGCAAGGGTCCGGGCGGCGGATATGCTGCCGCCGACAATAGCGGCGGGGAAAGACGGGATAGCAAGCCCTGGAGCAAGAAGCCGGGCAAGCCCGCCTTCGATGGCCCGAAGTCCGACAAGCCGAAATACGACAAGCCGAAATTCGAAGGCTCCAGATCCGAAGGCCCCAAATATGAGGGCAAGGGCGGCAGCGCACCGAAGAATAAGTTTTCAAAGAAGAAGCCCGGCTGATTTTGCCGGAAGCCCTTCGCTGGTCCGGCGGAGGGCTTTGGGTCGTGTCCCTAAGGGAGGCAAGGATGACGGTGGAAACGGCGATTCTCAGCGTTCCGGTTTTCAGTGCGCTCTGCAATGAGGCCTTCCGGCTGCGGCGCGCCGTTTTCGTGCATGAGCAGAAGGTTCCCGAAGCCGAGGAATTTGATGCCGACGATCTCCGCGCCCATCATCTCGTCGCCGTCACGGCGGGCGAGGTCTCCGGCACGCTGCGAGCCATCTACGCCGAGGAACATGTGAAGATCGGCCGGGTTGCGGTTGCCGGTCAACGGCGCGGCCAGGGCATTGCCGCCGCAATGATCGGGCGAGCGATGGAACTGCATCGCGGCGCCCGCGACAACCGCTTCTATCTCACAGCGCAGGCCGACAAGCTGCCGCTTTACGAGCGTTTCGGCTTCGTTGCCTATGGCGCGGAATTTCTTGACGGTGGCATGCCGCATCTTGCCATGAAGAACTACTGAGCTTCGTCGGCAGGAGCAGACAACCATGAAACGCCCGGGCACGCCGCAACCCGATCCCGCCGCCTTCATTCAGGCCAACCTGCCGATATCACCCGTTCCATCCATCCCCGAGATCCGGCTCCATACGGCAGGACCTGCGAGCGGGCTCTGGCGGCTTGCCGGTCGTGGAGAGGCCGATCCGCCGCCTTACTGGGCCTATCCCTGGGCCGGCGGCGCGGTGCTTGCCCGCCATCTGCTCGACCGGCCGGAAATTGTGCGCGGCCGCCGGGTGCTCGATCTCGGCGCCGGCTCCGGGCTCGTAGCCATTGCCGTGGCCAAGGCCGGCGCAGCCACGGTGACCGCTATCGACATCGATGCCAATGCCATTGCCGCGATCGGTCTCAACGCGGCGATCAACGGCGTGGATATCGCGACCGTCGCCGCCGATATCATCGAGGGTCAGCCACCAGCGACTGACCTTCTCGTGGTCGGTGACCTGTTTTACGATCCAGCGCTAGCCTTGCGGGTGATGGGCTTCCTGCGGCGTTGCCAGGCCGCCGGTATCGAGGTGCTGATCGGCGATCCCGAGCGTGCCTACCTGCCGCAGGGCGAACTCAGCCGAATTGCCACCCATGCGGTTGCGGATTTCGGCGGGGGCACTGGCGGTCGTGCCGTGCCGGCGGGCGTCTTTGCCCTCTCCGGCAAAGCTGAAGGCGAGATTATGCCCGGAGGTCGGGCCGCAACAGCATGACCGGGCAGGGCGCTCCGGCTGGCAATTCCGGCGCATGCGGCGGGCGGATGACGAGGCAATCGGCTGCGGCGAAGACCTTCATCATCGAGGAATCCTGCTTGCCGAAGGGTTCGGCGAGCCAATGGCCGGCGGCGGATTTCGAGAGCTTCGCCCTGATATAGTCCTGCCGGTGGTCGTTGGCGCGCAGCGTGACAGCCGCCTCCACCGTTGCCTCGCGCCGCACCGGCGGCAGGGAGGCGAGCTTGCGGATCAGCGGCTCCAGGAAGAGCAGCGAACAGACGAGGCTCGAGACCGGATTGCCGGGCAGGCCGAGCACATGCGTCTCGCCGAAGCTGCCGACCATAAGCGGTTTGCCGGGGCGCATGGCGATGCGCCAGAAATCAAGCTGCATGCCGGCCTCGATCAGCGTCGCCTGCACCAGATCATGGTCGCCGACCGAAGCGCCGCCGAGCGTGACGATCACATCGACCTTGGCGCCCCGCGCCATGTCGATCGCTGCGGTGATCTTGGTCTTGTCGTCAGGCACGATGCCGAGATCGAGTACATCGGCGCCGGCTTTGCGGGCAAGGGCTGCAATACCAAACGTATTGGATGCGATGATCTGCGAAGGGCCGGGCGTGCTTCCAGGCGGCAGCAGCTCGTCGCCGGTTGCAAGGATGGCGACCAGCGGGCGCCGCAGCACCTCGACGTGAGGCCGGTTCATGCCGGCGGCGACCGTCAGCCGCGAGAAATCAAGCACGGTGCCGGCCGACAGCACGGCTTCGCCTTCGGCGAAATCCTGGCCGCGGGGACGCACATGCTGGCCCTGCCGCACAGGGAAATTGGTTCTGATGCCGCCTTCGATCTTCTCGGCATCCTCCTGCAGCAAAACGCTATCGGCGCCCGTCGGAACAGGCGCGCCGGTGAAGATGCGGACGGCTTCACCCTGGCTGACGTTTCCCTCGAAGCCATGGCCGGCGGAAGACATGCCGATGACCTTCAGCTCGGCGCCCGGCTCCGGCGCGTCTTCGCGGCGCAGCGCATAGCCATCCATGGCGGAAGCATTGAAGGGCGGCTGGGTCAGGCCGGCCGTCAGATCGACGGCCAGGACGCGGCCCTCAGCATCGGCAAGCGGCAGCGTCTCGGACGCAGCAATGGGCTTCGCGCTGGAGAGCAAGCGGTTCAGGGCCTCGGCAACCGGGAGAAGGTTCATCTTGCCTCCGGATGACGGAAATCGCCGGATTTTCCGCCGGACTTTTCAAGAAGTCTGATGCCGCCGATCTCCATTGTCTTGTCGACCGCCTTGGCCATGTCGTAGATCGTCAGACAAGCGACCGAGACGGCGGTCAGCGCCTCCATCTCCACACCGGTCTTGCCGGTCAGCTTGGCGGTCGCCGTAACGCGCAGACCGGGCAGGGTGGTATCTTCCTCGATCTCGACCGTGACCTTCGTCAGCATCAGCGGATGGCAGAGCGGGATGAGATCGGCGGTGCGTTTTGCCGCCATGATGCCGGCAAGGCGCGCCGTGCCGATGACATCGCCCTTCCTGGCATCGCCTTGGGGGATGAGAGCGAGCGTTTCCGCCGCCATCTTCACATGTCCCTCGGCAGTGGCGATGCGCACCGTCTCGGCCTTCTCGGAGACATCGACCATATGCGCCTCGCCCGAGGCCCCGATATGAGTTAGCTTTGGCTTTTGGCCGCTCATATCATTCGGCCGCGATAGCGGCTTCGCCAAAGAGCAGCGCGCGGGTGGCAGCGGCGACGTCGTCCTTGCGCATCAGGCTCTCGCCGACGAGGAAGGTATTGATGTCGACGGCCTGCAAGCGCTTGCAATCGGCGTGGGTGAAGATGCCGCTTTCGCCGACCAGCAGCCGGTCGTCAGGCACCATGGGCGCAAGCGCCTCGCTGACCGTCAGGCTGACCTCGAAAGTGCGCAGATTGCGGTTGTTGATGCCGATGAGCGGCGAAGAAAGTTTCAGTGCCCGCTCCATCTCCTCGGCGTCGTGGACCTCGACCAGCACGTCCATGCCGAGGCCGAGGGCTTCGTCTTGCAGGCGTTCGGCTTCATCGTCGGACAGCGAGGCCATGATCAGCAGGATGCAGTCTGCGCCCCAGGCGCGGGCCTCGTGCACCTGATAGGTTTCGAACATGAAATCCTTGCGCAGCGCCGGCAGCGCGCAGGCAGCACGGGCGGCTGTCAGAAATTCCGGCGCCCCCTGAAAGCTCGGCGTGTCGGTGAGCACCGAAAGGCAGGCGGCACCGCCGGCCTCATAGGCGCTCGCCAGCGACGGCGGATCGAAGTCCGGGCGAATGAGACCCTTCGAGGGGCTCGCCTTCTTGATCTCGGCGATCAGGCCGAAGCCGCCGGCATCACGCTTGGCAATGAGCGCCTTGTGGAAGCCGCGCGGCGCGGACTGGCCGGCTTGCATCGCCTTGAGATCGGCAAGCGACACTGTCGCCTTGGCAGCGGCGATCTCCTCGCGCTTGTAGAGTTCGATCTTCTTCAGGATATCGGTCATCCGGCAATCCTAGTCGATATCGTTGGAAACGGCGATGAGTTTGTCGAGGGCGAGCGCGGTCGCACCGCTATCCAGCGACTGCGTGGCCAGCGTCATGCCGTCGCGGATCGTTTCGACCTTACCCGCGATGACGAGCGAGGCGGCGGCATTGGCGAGCGATATATCGCGATAGGCATTCTTGGCGCCGCCAAGCACCTCGCGAAGGGCTGCGGCGTTGGCGACACCATCACCGCCCTTGATGTCGGCGAGCACGCAAGGGCTGACGCCGAAATCGGCGGGCGAGAGTTCGAAGGTGCGGATCTTGCCGTCTTCGAGTGCCGCGACTTTTGTAATGCCGGTCGTGGTGATCTCATCGAGGCCGTCGCCATGGACCACCCAGACGCATTCGGAGCCGAGATCGCGCATGACTTCGGCAAGCGGCACCAGCCATTGCGGCGAGAACACGCCGAGCAGCTGGCGGCGCACGCCGGCCGGACTGGAGAGCGGCCCGAGCAGATTGAAGATCGTCCGCGTGCCAAGCTCCACCCGCGAGGGGCCGACATGGCGCATGGCGGAATGATGCAGCTGCGCGAACATGAAGCCGACGCCGGCTTCGGCGATACAACGGGAGATGATCTCGGGACCGACATCGAGCTTGACGCCGAGTGCCGCCAGATTGTCGGCCGCGCCCGATTTCGAACTCAGCGCCCGGTTGCCGTGTTTGGCGACGGGAACACCGGCGCCGGCGACGATCAGCGCTGCCAGCGTCGAGATGTTATAGGTGCCGCTGGCATCGCCGCCGGTGCCGACGATGTCGATCGCATCGGCCGGCGCCTCGACGGTCAGCATCTTCGAGCGCATCGCGGTCACCGCGCCGACGATCTCATCGACCGTTTCGCCGCGCACACGCAGCGCCATCAGGAAGCCGCCGATCTGCGAGGGGGTCGCCTGGCCCGACATCAGGATGTCGAAGGCGGCACGGGCCTCGTCACGCGTCAGCGGCTCGCGGCTTGCGGCCTTGGCCAGGAACGGCTTCAGATCGGTCATAAAGCCTCCTAGCGGACCGTCGCCTTTTCGGCGAGCGTCTGGTTGATCTGTGCCCCGTACTGCGTCTGCAGCAGGTTGACCATCTGATCGAGAATATCGTCGCCGGCGGAATTGGCCATGGCGGTGATCTGGGCATCGCGGTTGTTCAGTACATCGCCGGTCGGCTGGGTGTTGACCTCGGTGACCTTCAGCAGGATCTGCGTCGAGGGATCGGCGCCGACGGCACTTGCGACCGTATCGACCGGGCCGGAAAAGGTGGCGGTGACGCCGGCGCGGCCGAGGACCGCATCATCGGTGGAGCGGGTGATGCCACTCTTGCTTTCGACGGCAATACCGAGCGGCGTAGCGATATCTGCAAGTGTCTTGCCCTTTTGCGCCTCGGCCTTCAATTCAGCGGCCTTTTTGGCGAGTTCGGCCTTCTGCTGCTCCGCCGTCCAGTCCTCGATGGCTTTTTCGCGCACCTCGGCCACCGGGCGCTCGCGATCCGGCGTGATTTCGCGGACATTGAACCAGACATAGCCGTCATTGCCGATCGAAAGCGGCGGCGCATCGACGCCGACCTCGGTCTTGAAGGCTTCGCCGAGCAGTTGCTGCTTGGCGGGGAGATCCTTGACCTCCTTGCCGTCCTTGTCGGCGCCGGTCATATCGACGGCGTCGACGGCCACTGCGGTGAGCTTCAGCTGGCCGGCAATATCCTCGAGCGTGGAACCGCCCGCGCGCAGATCCTCGATGCGATCGTGAACGTTGATCACTTCCTGAGAGGCGTTGGAGAGCGCCAACTGCTTGCGGATATCTTCCTTCACCTCGTCGAAATTCTTCGTCGTTTCAGGCTTGATGTTGGTGACGCGCAGGATGACGGGTCCGAAGGAGCCGTCGACGACAGGCGTCGTACCGCCGTCGCGCGAAACCGCAAAGGCGGCATCGGCAACGGCCTGGTCGGGAACCTTGTCTTTGGTGAATTCGCCGAGCAGCACGTCGCTTGCCGTCTTGCCCTGGTCGGAGACCAGTTGGTCGAAGCTGGTGCCGCTCTTCAGTGCGGTTTCGGCGGCGGCGGCGAGATCCTTGCTGGCGAAGGTCAGCTGTTCGATGGTGCGGCTTTCCGGTGTGCGATAGGTATCCTTGCTCTTATCGAAGGCTTCGTGGATCTGGTCGTCGGTGACGGTCGCCGCATCGGCGATATCGGCGGGCTGCAGCTTGAGGTAGACGAGCTTGCGGTATTCCGGCGCACGGTAGCGCTGCTTGACACCCTCGAACCACGTCGCCAGTACGTCGTCGGCGGGCGCCTTGATCGGCTCGATATTGGCGTTGGTGAGCAGCAGGTAATCGATACTGCGGCTTTCATCGCCATAGAGCTTCAGCGCGTCGACCAGCGTCTTCGGCGCCGTGAAGCCGTTGGAGATGGCATCGACGACCTGGCTACGGACTGCGACCTTGCTACGCTCCTTGATGTAATCGTCCTGGCGGATGCCGGCATTGCGAAGACGCGAGACGAAGAGTTCGCGGTCGAACTGGCCGTTGACGGCCTTGAAAGCCGGATCGTCGGCAATCAGCTGGGCGAGGCGATCCTGCGACAGGCCGAGGTTCATGTCTTCGGCGAGTTGGTCGAGCGAGGCGCCGGCGACGAGCTGGGCGAGCACCTGCTGCTCGATGCCGAAGGCGCGGGCCTGCTCGGGGGTGAGGCGGGTGCCGAACTGCTGGCTGACGCTTGCCACCTGGCGCTGATAGGCGAGGTGGAATTCGTTGACGTCCACATGCTGATCGCCGACGGTCACGACCGTGGTGCTGTTGCTGCCCGTGATCAGCGACCGGGAGACGCCCCAGATGCCGAAGGACGCGACCAGCAGAAGCATCAGCAGCTTGGCGACCCAGGTCTGAGCGGCTCTTCTCAGGATGTGGAACATAGAAACGCAAACCTCGCAGTATCATTGACCCGCGCACGGGCGGACATTCGACGTTCCTTAAAACAAACCCGACAGGAAATGAAGGGTTTGTCGCGCGAAAAGCTGCACAAGGTGGCCGCTCCGCCGCGGCGGCGTTGCGGCGAACAAAAGATCGGCTCCGACGGAACCTTTCGGGCCGCCATTTCGTTGAAGCGGCATCCCATGAAACAGGAGCAGACCATGGCAGAATTGAAAACCGCTTCCGCCGAATCCACCGCCGCGCGCGTCAAGGCTGACATAGCAGCCGACGATCTCTCGGCGCAGGTCGCAGCCCTTCGCAACGATCTTTCACGCCTGACGGAAAGCGTGGTGGCGCTGGGACAGGGGGCGAAGTCGGCCGTGACCGACGAGGCTTCGCTGATGACGGAACGGCTGCGCGATAAGGTGCGCGAAGAACCGCTCATGGCACTCGCGGTGACGGCAGGCATTGCCTACGTGTTCGGCATGCTCAGCCGCCGCTGAACGGGAATTCAGGATGAATAAAAGCCGGACGTCATGAACGCCCGGCTTTCAATATTTCCGAGGACAGCAAAAGCCACAGAGGCCAGCTATCGCGACCGGTTCAACGGCGGATGACGCGCCCGATCGCGATCAGGATGCAAGCACCGACGAAACCGGTGATCAGATAGCCCAGCCAACCGGCAAGCGGCTGGATGTGCAACAGGCCCAGGACCCAGTTGGCGACGATGGCGCCGACGATGCCGAGCAATATGTTCATGAGCAAGCCCATGCTGCTGCTCATGACCTTTTCCGCCAGCCATCCGGCGATGCCACCGATGATGATGGCTGCAATCCAACCCACGCCTGCGTTTTCCATGGTTATCTCCCTCCTGGCAAAACGAGTCACAGAATGCACGAAACGACAGGAAGTTCCACTCCCAGTTACTGAGATCGCTTGCAGGCTCAGCAACTTATGTGACTCACGGCAGCAGGGTGACCGGAGAGTGCAGCGCGTGGGCGGCAATCTGGAACAGTAGGCCGGCAATGGCCAGCATTGCGAAGCTGAACGGCATAATCAAACTTTTGCTAAACATCTTTCCTCTCCCGTTTTGCGTAAAGCATAAGCGGAGGCTGACTGAGCGCAACAATATTGTTAACGGATAGTTAAGGCCGGCAATTAATTAGTATTCAATACATTCACGGTTGTTGTAATACTTTCGGGTGACGAAACGTTTCTTCTGCAGCCTTGCCGTGTCAGCTGACGATCATCTGCGATCTTTGCGCTCCAGGCCTTCCGGTCTGCGACGGCTCGTCGACATTGACTACAGAAACAGTTGCACCCGAAGATGCAATCTCTGTGGATCGCAGGCAAGCGGGCCGGAAACGGCCGGCGCTGTTCCGGTGATCACACGCGGCCGGCGGGCAATCAGATTCGGTGAACGATCAGCATGAAGAAGAGGAAAGATGCCGTTGCGACCGTTGCGGCGAAGGCAATCTGATAATCCATGTCGTTAACCCCGGCTTGGATAGCTCCCATTAACGCCCGCGGCGTCGCGGGGTCCATGCCGCCAGTTCGCGCCTGTTATCTGCGGATTGATTTTGCCGAAGAATGCGTCATCTTCCTTAGAACACGATGATTTTAGGCCAGCAGCCTAAAATCCCGTTCTAATTAAGAGTTAGAGCATGATGTCGTCCGAAACGGTTGACACTTTGGCATCATGCTCTGAAACGCCATCCAATCCGGGGAAAACACTTGATGTCAAAAGCTGCAATCGCCATCGCCTGCATCTGCCTGCTGACACTTTCGGGCTGCGGCAATACCGCATACGGGCTGAAGAAGGATGGACAGGAAGCAAGCCACGCAATGGACGACGCGACACATCGGGTGCTTTCCGCCGGCGCCAAGAAGTGATGCAGGCGACGGAATAAAAAGCCCGCCTGGGGTGAGGCGGGCTTAGGATAACAGGGAGAATGGACGGATAGACTCCGCCTCCACTAATAAAGCACTTCCTTAATCGTGTGGCTTTACGTCATTCGACGTAACTGCGACCGGCAACGATCCGATGCGACCATGATTCGGAATCGAATCAGAGATGCCAGGACCGAATCAATGATATTGGATCGGATCAGAAGTTGCCCCAGTTTTGGGCGCGGGCACGGGCGCGGATAATCCGGTATTCGCGACCGCCATAGAGCGAGCCGATTGTCAGCAGAAGTGTCAGGACGTCCCAGAAGATATGCATGGTGCCCTCTTAAGGTTGGACGGTCCCGCCGCCGATCGGTGAAGATACAATAGCAATCTTTCGGATGTGCTTATATGACAAGAAATCGGGATGAGCGGAGAAGCGGGCAGGGCGCCTCCGCAAGGGAGAGGCGGCATCGCCGCCTTGGAGCAGCAAAGTGAACAGATTACCGGACGGCGGCTCATGACGATTTTCACCGTCCGCCACATCACGTCCTATCGTTACGTCAGGGAGGTCGGTTTCGGCGAGCATCGCTTGATGTTCCGACCGCGCGACAGTTTCGACCAGCGGCTGATCGAAGCGTCGTTGACGATCTATCCTGAGGAAAGTCATGTGCGCTGGATCCACGATGTTTTCGGCAATTGCGTGGCGCTCGTCGATATTTCGAGGCCGGCGTCCGAGCTTCGTTTCGAAACCTGGATCACGCTTGATCATACGCCCCAGGTCGCGCTGGATCTTAAGGTGGACGACGAGGCGCTGACCTATCCATTCTCATACGACAAGGATGAGATTGCCGATCTGACGCCGGCGATGCAGCGCCATTATCCAGATCCGAACGACGAGGTCGGACGCTGGGCGCGCCAGTTCGTGCGCCTTGGGCGTCCAACCGAGACCGGGCATCTGCTGATGACGCTCTGTTACGCCATTCGGGAAAGCTTCGTCTATGCGCGGCGCCAGGAACATGGGACGCAGACGCCGGTCCAGACCTTGCGGCTTCGTTCCGGCACCTGCCGGGATTTCGCGCTTCTGATGATGGAGGCCGCACGCGTCCTCGGCCTCGCGGCACGGTTCGTCACGGGCTATGTTTATGTTCCCGACCGGGACGGCTCCACCGTGCTCGGCGGCGGCTCCACGCATGCATGGTGCCAGATTTATCTTCCAGGCGCCGGCTGGACGGAGTTCGATCCGACCAACGGGATCGTCGGCAACCGCGATCTCATTCGTGTCGCCGTTGCCCGCGATCCGCGCCAGGCAGTCCCGTTGAGCGGCAGTTATGACGGGCATGGGAAGGATTTCGACAGCATGACGGTGCAGGTGAACGTCACCACAAGGCCATATGGCTAGCCATGCGGTGACGGTCCCGGGCTTGCGGGAACCGGGGCCGCGCGATCAGCGTTCCCTGCTCACCTCTACCAAAGTAGAGACGCGACAAGGAAGCCACAATGAAGATACGCGCAGGGTTTCATCTGGGCTACGAATGCATGCAGCCAACGCCGATGCTGCTCGTCCTAAATATTCACCCCTCCCGTCGTGCCGATCTTCTCAGCGACCAGATCCTGACATTCGACCGGCCGATCGAGGCCTGGAGCTATACCGATGTGTTCGGCAATGCCTGCAGCCGGATCGTCGCCCCGCCGGGACTGACAACGATCTCTACGGAATTCGAGATCTACGACAGCGGCCAACCCGACATCGTTCCCGACGATGCTGTCCAGCACGCAATCAATGACCTGCCCGACGATGTGCTGGTCTTCCTGCTCGGCAGCCGCTATTGCGACACCGACAGGCTTGCGGATTTCGCGTGGGCCAGGTTCTCGTCAACGGCGCTTGGCTGGGCTCGCGTCCAGGCGATCTGCGATTTCGTCCATGACCATATCACCTTCGATTACCTGAAGGCCGACGTCCTCAGGACCGCGCATGGCGGCTTCACCGACAAGGCGGGCGTCTGCCGCGACTTTGCCCATCTCGCCATCGCGCTTTGCCGATGCATGAATATCCCGGCCCGATATTGCACGGGCTATCTCGGCGATATCGGCGTCCCGATCGATCCCAATCCGATGGATTTCAGCGCATGGTTCGAGGTGTTTCTCGGCGGTCACTGGCATACGGTCGATGCCCGCCACAACACGCCGCGGATCGGCCGGATCCTGATGGCGACCGGCCGCGACGCCACCGACGTCGCCATGTCGACGGCCTTCGGCCCGGCAACCCTCTCCCGTTTCGAGGTGATCACCGAGGAAGTACCGCAGGAGGCGGTGAAGGCCGACTGATCGCGGGATCGCGGGCGAGGGAAATTCTATGCCTTCTTCAAGCAGGCGGGCCGCCGAACCAATTCTGAAGGCGCATGATCGGCGCCCGGTATGAACATGCGAGCACCAGATGCCCGGAAGTCAATTGGACTCGAGCTTGCCGGTCCAGCGGTTTCGCCCCTTCCAATATGAGCATTCCGGGCAGGGCTCGCCGACCGGATAGTCGATTCCCTCCTCGTGGGGGCACCCGATGATTCCTTCCGCCATCACCACCGATTTCACCTCATTCTCGCGCAGGAATGCCGCGATCTCGGTGATAACGGTCTCGTCCATCCTGAGATCGCCGGTTTCGGCAAACCATTGGCGCAGATCGAGGGGATCCGCATGCAGCGCCGGCATGATGCTGACGGCGGCCTTGCTGGCGCGGCGGTTGTCGGGCCCATAAAAGGCGATCGTGCCCATGGGGTAACCGCGGTTACCGCGCTTGCTCTTTTTCTCGAGCCATTTCCGTGGTTGCCAGCCTAATTTCATCGTCGCTGCTCGCTTTTTCAGTGGTTTGTTATTCTATTATCCATCCTAATTCGCAGGGTAAAGTTCGGTAGCAATGAAAATGGGCCGAGGATATGGCGGGCAAGAGACAATGGATCAGGACACGGAGCGAGAAGCCGGCTCCGGCCGACAATCTTGAGAAGCAGGCGATTATCGCGGCCTGCGAGGCCTTCATTCGAGCTGTTCTGAAGCCGCGTTTCCTGCCTGAGATCCGGCCAACCGAATGGAACTACGTCGTCGATATCAGAGGCTCGTGGGCGGGAAATCGGTATCGGTTCATGCAGCGCTACAGATCCGGCTTTGAGAACAATCGCGGCGAGGAGTTCGATGCTCCCTTCGCCCGCATCGACCGCATGGGACCCGATCGGTTCGATATCTATTGGATGCGGCACACAGGCAAATGGTGGCGGCTTCATTCCGGCGTAACGCTTGCCGAGGCTCTGCGAATCCTCGAAACTGACGGCGTGCTGCATCCGGTCTGATCAAGACAGAACGGCGCCGCAGACTGCAACCGCCTTCGTCCACGATGAAATCTCGACCACCACGGCCATGAGCGAATATCAATATTACGAATTCCAAACGATCGACCGCCCCCTCAGCGGCGCGGATCGCCACTCTCTGCGGGAGCTATCGACCCGGGCGCGGATCACCTCCACGAGCTTCACCAATTCCTACGAATGGGGCGACCTCAAGGGTGACCCGGCCAACCTCAAGGAGCGCTGGTTCGACTTGCACCTCTATCTCGCCAATTGGGGTACGAGGCGCCTGATGATCCGCTAGCCAAAGCGGCTTGTCGACCAGCAACGCCTCGACGGATTTCTCAGCGCGGTCGATGGCGCCGATCTCACGACCTCAGGCGAAAACCTGATCCTCGACATAATATGCGAGGAAGTGGAATCCGACGCTGATTGGGAAGAGGGGCCGGGCTGGCTCACGGCGCTGGCGCCATTGCGCGCGGCGGTGCTGAGCGGTGATCTCAGGCTTTTCTATCTCTTGTGGCTGATGGCTGTTCAGGCGGGGACGCTCGGGCCGGAGGAGGTGGCGCCACTGCCGGGGCTAGGCCCGATGACCGATGCGCTTGAAGCCTTCGCGCAATTCTTCGGTCTCGATGCCGACCTCGTTGCCGCGGCCGCCGAACGCGCGGCCGAGACGACATTGGCCGGCTCCAAGGCATCGGATGCCGTCCAAAGCTTTGTCGCCGCCTTGCCCGACAAAGAGAAGACGATGATGCTCGTCCGTCTGATCGAGGGCGATCCGTATGTGGCAAGCGAGTTGCAGAAAAGCGCCCGCAGCTTCTTCGCCGCGGCCTCCGCAGCCAAACCGGACGCCGCCCCGCCCACGGTCGCGGAACTGCGAGCCCATGCCGGCGAGATTCGCCATATCCGCGAGCGCAAGGAAAAGGAGCGGCTGGCGGCGGAACGAAAAAAGCGGGAGGCAGAAGAGGCCCGCGCCCGCCGCGCGCGGCTCAACGCGATCATCCAACGGGGCGATGCAGTCTGGCGCGAGATTGAGACCGAGATCGAGCGCCGCAACGCCTCCGGCTATGACAACGCCGCCAGCCTGCTCGCCGACCTGAAGACGATCGCCGAACAAAATGGCGGCACTGCCGATTTCACCCGCCGCCTACATTCGATCCGTGAACGCCACGCTCAGAAGGGGCGCTTCATCGAGCGGCTGAACGCTTTCGGCTAGCCCGCGCGAGCGCAGCTCAGACCAAGGTCCAATCCATCCCGGACTTCATGCCCATAGCGACTCTCGGTTAATGCGATAGCTTCCTGCGCCATGTGCGGAGGTGTTCGGAGTTTTTGCTATGACTAAAATAATCGTTGCGGGGATGATACTGACGCCGCTTATCTTCTGGGGTTCTATTGGCGTCCTGATCTACGCGTACTTCTCGTGAGGGCTGCCCGGCGAATCATCGACTGAGGTCGGTCGCGTCCTGCTTATCTGCCTATCTGAGTGACGGCGCTGAGGACGCGCGCTGTTTCCCGCAAGGATAACACCAGACTTCATCCCCGCCAGGAACGGCACCGGGACGTCTTCGCGACGCCGACGAGAGGACGGCCACGTGATCTCGTGGCAGCGACGTGACGTCAATCTGCCGCCCGACCCCATTCTTAAGTTAATGGCGGTCGCGTCCTGCTTCAGCCTGTATATCATCTCGTTGTCAACGGAAAGGAGCAGGCGTGAGGTGCGGAGCGGGTTCGCAATACTCAATCAGCAATTCGGTGAGGACCCGTATCTTCCGTGCGGGATGCTGACCTGGCGGGCGGATGACATATGCAGCCGCCGGGGGTGGTGGATAATGCGTCATGACCGGCACAAGCGCGCCGGAGGCTATAAATTCATGGGTAAGGCAATCAGGCAGGTAAGCGATCCCTAGTCCTGCTGCCGCGGCAGCGACTAGAGCAGGGCCGTTGTCGGCCTTAAATCGCCCCTGCGGACGAACCGTGATGATCTTGTCGCCATCCATAAGTTGCCAGGCTTCGGTACCCTGCATGAGGGCCTCATGAACGACGAGTTCCTCCGGCGCTTCGGGAGACCCATGCGCCTTGATGTAGTCCGGGCTCGCGACGAGCTTCCCATAGATCGGTCCGACGCGTCTTGCGATCAAGTTGGAGTCCTGAAGATATCCAACGCGTATCGCACAATCATAACCCTCTGTGATGAGATCGACGAAGCGATCACTGTAGCACGTGTGGATGTGGAGCTGGGGGTGGCGGCGCGCCATTTCCGCGAGGATAGGCGCGAAGTGACTCTGGCCGAAGGAAAGTGGCACGGCAACTCGCAAGCGGCCGCGAAGGTCACCGGCGGGTAGGATCGTTTCCCTGGCCACGTCGATCTCGGCGCAGACTCTCGCGGCATAATCTCGGAACGTGGCCCCTGCTTCCGTGAGAGCGGCGCCCCGGGTGGTCCGTGCAAGAAGCTGGACACCAAGTTCCGCTTCAAGCCGGAAGAGCCGCCGACTGACGATTGACTTGGAGACGCCGAGCCGGAGCGCAGCTGGCGAAACACCCCCGGCATCAGCCACTTCGACGAAGGTCTGCAGTTCTTCGATGTCCATATAGCGTTCCCCTTTCCGCGACACAGCTTGCCATAGGAGGGTGCTACCGCATCTCGAATAGGAACGGCAATACTGCTTCCAGGCAACGCCGCCCCCGGCGCATGTCTCCCGCAAAACCAATGCCGCTCGTGGGCGGCAGCAAAGGATGTAATAATGACCTTTCGTAATGGCCTTGCTTCGCTTCTTCGCCCCGAAGATTCGGTACTCGTTCTGATCGACCACCAGCCATACCAGCTCGCGAACCTAAACAGCCACGATCCGCACGCAGTGGTCAACAACTCGACCGCCCTGGCGAAGGCCGCCAAGGCCTTCGATGTCCCCACCATCCTGACGAGCGTGATCGCCGATCGGGGCGGTCTGATCTCTCCGCAAATCACCGATGTGTTCCCCGGCCGGGAGGTGATCGACCGGACGTTCATCAATACCTGGGAGGATCGGAAGGTCGTGGACGCAGTCAAGGCGACCGGCCGCAAGCAGCTGATCATCGCCGGCCTGTGGACCGAGGTCTGCGTCGCAATGCCGGTGATCCAGGCGCTCGGCGAAGGCTGGGATGTGACTGTTATCGCTGACGCATCGGGAGGGACTTCGGTCGAAGCCCATGAGGTCGCCATCCAGCGCATGACCGCGGCCGGCGCGAACATGATGACCTGGCTGGCGTTGGCGTCCGAATGGCAGCGCGACTGGGCCCGGACCGAGCACGCCGCAGAGTTGACGGAGGTGCTCAAGCAGCATGCCGCTGGCAGCGGTATCGCGTACCTGTGGGAGCAGCAGCTGCTCAACACGCCTGTGCCTGGCAACGCAGGCTGATCTAAGCGGGGATGCAGAGATTTTCGAGCGACGCGTTGCGAAGGCTGATTGCTTATCGAGCCTCTTCATCCCCTCTCAATCGGAAGGCCGTCCGTCCCTGGATTCTCGCGGCGGGCATGATCGACTCAAGAACTAGGGCTTTGCAGTCCCTTCCAGCCCCTCTTGTGTTTGGAGCAGAACTTGCGAACGCATTCGAAGGTGTCGGGCTTATGAATCCTGAAGGAATGACCACCCGCAACCATACCAGCGGCGCCGGCGGTTATTCTGGAGCGCGCAGATGTTCATCGCAGGTTAATGCGGATTAACCCAGAATCGCAGCCAGAAAGGATGCGCCGATGAAGATGCTTTTTGCCTCACTTGCAGCCACGGTATTGGCTGCATCTTTCGCCCTGCCGCTAAGCGCCGCGCCGATCGTCGTGCCGAACGCAGTACATATACATACCCCCGACGTCGAGCAGATCAAACACCGTCGCCACGATAATGGACATGCGTATGGCCACTGGAAGAAACAGCGATACGCTTACCGCGACTGCCGGTATTACGGCTCGTGCTATCGTCCGCGGTATTACGGCAGCCGCGACTATTACGGCTATCGCGACGATTACCCCTATCGTCGTCGGTCAGGTGTGACCGTGTACTTCGATTTTTAGTCGGCAGTGCCACGGACACCAACGTTGGCGCCCCACAGCGCGCCTTCGGCCTTCACGAGTTCCGCTGCCATGAGATGAACGGGCGTCGGGCAGGGATGGGCATTATCGACAGTAGCCACAGAACGGTCTTGCATAAAAGAAGGGCCGGGCGAATGCTCGCGCCGACCCTTCTCTGATTGCGTCAGCACGGTGCCAGTACATCCGTGGTCACCAGCAAAAGCCATCTGATAGATTGAATTTATGCGCCTCGTGAATTTTCGCAAGGATTAGGGGGTGCTGAATTAGGGCTAGATGAGGGAGGCGCAATAACCACGGGACGACGAGGAGTACGACACGCGCTCTGAGGGCTCCAGCTTCAATGCCGATCCGTCCAGTCGATCATCGGGGCGACAGCAAAACGGAAGCCCTACCACATCACCGCGATGCCACTGAGATGGAACCTGCCGTTATGATAAGCTGTAGTTTCCGGGCAGAAATCGGAAATTACTCAACAAACTCAATGTGATGTGGCGGAAGAGGTGGGATTCGAACCCACGGTACGGTTTCCCGCACGCCGGTTTTCAAGACCGGTTCCTTAAACCACTCGGACACTCTTCCATCTGATTGAAAAGGTCGAGACACATTCTGTTGATGTCTGTGAACCGGCCGTTGCTGCCGATTTGCTACCCAATCATTCGATGGCTGGCTTTCTAGCAGCTTTGAAAGCAGCGTCAACTTGCTCTGCAGCATTTGCCGGCATCCCTGGCGCGACGTGCGAACAAATTCGAGCGTGAGCCGAGGCAGGCCTATTCCGCATATTGGAAATGAATCGCGTTCTCCAAGGCTTGAGCGTTAACTGTATCGTTCCGGCGGAGGAAACAAGCCATGGCCATGTATCTCACACGCTTCAGCTACACGCCCGAAACCTGGGCGCGAATGATCGAAAACCCTGAGGATCGCCGAGAGGCGGCGCGTAGTTACATCGAATCCGTCGGCGGAAAGCTGCATGGGTTCTGGTACGCCTTCGGCGAGCACGATGGTTGGAATCTGTGAGAGGCGCCTGATAACGTATCGATGGCGGCCGTCGCACTTGCGATCGGCGCAGGAGGCGGCTCAGTTCTATGGAGACCACCGTCCTCCTCAGCGTCGAGGATACGATCGAAGCCTTGGAAAAGGCGAAGACGATTCGATATCGTCCACCTGCAGCAAAGGTGGTGCGCCCACCGTTTCCATCCATGTTGAAGATAACGTTTCGCGTGTCTCATTCCCGGCGCAAGCTCTCTGTAAAATACGCCGGAGACATGAGATCTAGCTTCCGTCAGATCCAAGGCCCTTCGGACCGTTGAGTTGGTTCATATCCTCGCCGAGAGATCGAACCGCCTCCATCGTCACGGCGAGTGCCGACATCAGGATTGCGATGTCGTTGTCTTTATCCAGCTGGGAAAGCGCGCGAGATCGGGCGTGCAACTGCTGGCTGATCGTGTCGAGCTGCGTCATGGTTTTATCGTTCATGGTGATCCTCCAAAGGTCTACACGCTCAAAGCCCGCGGCGGACAATTCGTTCCCACACGGAAGGAAGCGCCGACCCCCTGCCGCTCGTCAATACGCGCAGGCCTTGTTCCAATATGGAGCTTCTGGGGCGTTCGGAAGCACCTGGACGTTCACCATATGCCCCGCATCGGCACGTTGATTTCTGGCCCTATTACGGCGATGGAATGGCAGGCGGGGAGGGTTCGCGTTAGTAATTTGTAAACCATAATCATTAGAATTGTCGCTATCGCCGCGAAATTGTTCGTAAAATTGCCACGAACCTAGCAAGATTAAAGCCTCATTAGGCGGGCGGGAATAAAGGCGTTGTTGGCCCAAGATAGGGCAAGGTTCCTTAACCATAACGATCTTTGAGCGGCGTGGGGCACATGAAACTGGAATACGGGGCGGCGTCTTTCGCAACGACAGCACGGTGGCTGGCGATCTCGGCGATGTGTGCGACGGTTGCGGCGTGTGGCACGACGCAGGCGGTGCCGAAGAAAAAAGCCCACGGCAAAGAATATTTCTCTGAATCCGAATATGGCGTCAAGGCGAGCCCGCGGGTCGCCACCGGCAACAACATCCCCAAGGGCGGCGGCCGCTACCTCGTCGGCAACCCTTACGAGGTGAAGGGCAAGTGGTATTATCCGAAGGAAGACTTCGCCTATAACAAGGTCGGCGTCGCCTCCTGGTATGGTTCGGCCTTTCACGGGCGCTTGACGGCGAATGGCGAAGTCTACGACCAGATGCATCTTTCCGCTGCGCATCCGACCTTCCCGCTGCCGAGCTATGCGCGCGTTACCAATCTCGAAAGCGGTTCCTCGGTCATCGTGCGTGTCAACGATCGCGGCCCCTATCACGAGGGCCGCATCATCGATCTTTCCAACAAGACGGCCGACATGCTCGACCTGCAGCACAGCGGCACCGGTAAGGTGCGCGTGCAATATGTCGGCCGCGCCCGCATGGACGGCCACGACATGCCCTATCTGATGGCCTCATATTCGCCGAAGGGCAGCCGCATTCCCGGCGTCAATCCTGAAGGCCAAATCGCAACCGGCGTGATGGTCGCCTCCAACAGCCGCAAGATCACTCGCGACCAGCTGCAGAGTTCGGAAGACTACGAGGCGCCGGCCAACGTGCCGGTGCCGATGTCGGCGACCTCCTATGCCGGTTCGACGCCCAGCGCACGCTACAATGCGGCACCGGCCGCAGCACCCGCTCTGGCGCCGGCTGCCCATGTTCTGGTGGCCCCATCGGCGCCGTCGTTCAACAATGGCGCTCAGGCGATGGACCAGTTGGTCGTGCTGCCGGAGATCGGTCCGATGCCCTACGAGCGGCCCGAGAATTCGCTGGCGCTCGGCTATCAGAGCGAAGAGGTGAAGACGGTGACCGTCGATCTCGCCTTCGATGCGGTGATGGTGCGCAATGACGGGCTGACGCAAGAGTCCATCCTTGCCGCGGCCAAGCGTCATCAGGCAAAGTTCGCCGCGCGCTGAACTGGCAATTGCATCGGATTTCCTCGCGTTCTAACCTCCTGAAATACGCCGCTCGATCAATGGAAATTGCGATGCTGAAGCCCGTGCTTCGCCTGCTTGCATGCCTGATGCCGTTCGCCACCGGCGCCTTTGCAGCCGATGGCGGTGCCTCCGGCTTCGCCACCAAGGCGGCGCAGGCCTATATGATCGAGGCCGCCACCGGCACGGTGCTTCTCGCCAAGAACGAGGACCAGGGCTTTTCGCCGGCTTCGCTCGCCAAGCTGATGACGATGGATCTGGTTTTCGAGGCGGTGACCAAGGGCCAGATCACGCTCGATACCGAATATCCCGTATCCGAATATGCCTGGCGGACGGGCGGCGCGCCGTCGCGGACGGCAACGATGTTTGCCAGCCTCAAATCACGCGTGCGCGTCGAGGACCTGATCAAGGGCGTCGCCATCCAGGGCGCCAATGATAGCTGCATCATCCTCGCCGAGGGCATGGCCGGAAGCGAGCAGCAATTTGCCGCGTCGATGACCCGGCGTGCCCGCGAACTCGGCATGGAGAAGGCCGAGTTCGGCAATTCCACCGGCCTTCCCGATGGCAAGAGCAAGGTGACCGCACGCGAGATGGTGACGCTCGCTGCCGCCCTTCAGCAATCCTATCCGAATCTCTATCCCTATTTTGCGCAACCGGATTTCGAGTGGAACAAGATCTTCCAGCGTAACCGCAACCCGCTGCTCGGGCTTGATCTCGGCGCCGACGGGCTGGCAACCGGCTTCACCGAGGGCGAGGGCTACTCGATCGTCGCTTCGGTCGAGCGCGACGGCAGGCGGCTGTTTCTGGCACTCGCAGGCATCGCCTCCGACAAGGAGCGGACGGAGGAGACCAAGCGGGTGCTCGAGTGGGGACTGACGGCCTTCGAGAACCGGCAGATCTTCGCTGAGAAGGAAGTGATCGGTGCCGCCAGCGTCTATGGTGGCACGTCGCGCACCGTCGATCTCGTCGCCAAGGCGCCGGTCAGCGTCTATATTCCGATCAGCAATCCCGACCGGCTGTCGGCGCGCATCATCTATCACTGGCCGCTGACGGCGCCAGTCATGCCGGATACCCAGGCGGGCACGCTGAGGATTTTCGCCGGCAGCCGGCTGCTCAGGGAGGTGCCGCTTTATACGGTGCAGGCAGTCGGCGAGGGCTCGCTCAGCAGCCGGGCGGTCGACGCCATGCTGGAACTCGGCGAATCGCTGTTCTTCTCCTGGCTCTGGGACAAGTCCGCGCCCGGCTGAACATTCGGTTTCCAATGCAATTTGCCGGGAAAGGTGAATATGTCGCCGCGGCGAAAGGTTTTCCTCCATGATATCTTCGGATAGATAGAAGGAGCGGGGCGCGTGCGGCGCCTGGAATGCGGGAAGTTGTCATTGTCATCCGGTACGGGATTGTTCGTTACGTTTGAAGGCGGGGAAGGCGCTGGGAAATCCACGCAAATCCGTCGCCTCGCCGAGGCGCTGAAGGGCGAAGGTCACGACGTGCTGGTGACGCGCGAACCCGGCGGTTCGCCGGGTGCCGAGGCCGTGCGCCACGTGTTGCTGTCGGGCGCTGCCGAGGCCTTCGGCACGCGGATGGAGGCGATCCTCTTTGCGGCGGCGCGCAACGACCATGTCGAAGAAGTGATCCGGCCAGCCCTTGCATCAGGCAAGGTCGTGCTCTGCGACCGCTTCATGGATTCCTCCCGCGTTTACCAGGGCATCACCGGCAATCTCGAGCCCGATTTCATTGAGACGCTGCAGCGCATCGCCATCAACGGCGTCATGCCGGATTGCACCGTGATCCTCGACATCCCCGCCAGGGTCGGGCTGGAGCGGGCGCAGAAGCGCGCTGCCGCTGACGGTCCCGATCGCTACGAAAAAGAGCGGCTGGAAACGCACGAGAAACGGCGCGAGGCCTTTCTCGATATCGCCGCCCGCGAGCCCGAGCGCTGCCACGTGGTCAACGCCATGCAGACGGAGGAGGCGATCGCCGCCGAGATCCTGGCGATCGTCAAACAGCTGTTGTCGCCCGCGGGCCGTTTGCGAATGCCGGAAGCCGCCCATCATGAGTGAAGCCCATTATGAGTGAGGAAAGGCCCGGACTGCTCGACGGCGCCATCTGGCCGGGGGAAAATACCAGACTGTTCGGCCATGAAGAGGCGGAGGTGTTCCTTGCCCAGTCCTACCGGTCCGGCAAGGGCCACCACGCCATCCTGATCGAGGGGCCGGAAGGCATCGGCAAGGCGACGCTCGCCTTCCGTTTCGCCAATCACGTGCTCTCGCATCCCGATCCCGAGACAGCGCCGGAGACGATCGGCGATCCCGATCCTGCCTCTCCCGTCAGCCGGCAGATCGCCTCTGGTGCCTCGCATAATCTGCTACACCTTGCTCGGCCGGTAGACGAAAAGACCGGCAAGGTGAAATCGGCAATCACCGTCGACGAGGTGCGCCGCGCCGGCAAGTTCTTCTCGCAGACGTCTGGCACCGGCAACTGGCGGATCGTAATCATCGATCCTGCCGACGACATGAACCGCAATGCAGCCAACGCTATCCTGAAGATCCTGGAAGAACCGCCGAAGCGGGCGCTGTTCCTGGTGCTCTCGCACGCGCCGGGACGGCTGCTGCCGACGATCCGCTCGCGGTGCCTGCCGCTGAAACTGGCGCCGCTTACCGACGAAGCACTCGTCGCGGCCCTTGCCCATCTCGGCATATCAGGCGAGGGCGGAACGGTGCTTTCGGCCGCCAAAGGCAGCGTCGGCGAGGCGCTGAAACTGTTGAACTATGGCGGCGGCGACATCATCGCCGCCTATGACGAGATGCTTGCCGCCGAAGGGCCGACGGCTCGCAAGGCGATGCATCGGCTGGCCGACGCACTTTCGGGTCGGGAAAGCGACACGATCTTCGATTTCTTCGTCAGCCATGTGGGCGACGACATCATGAACCGCGCGCGCGCGGCGGCAGGCGCGGGGCAGATCGCCGCGGCAGAGCGGCTGGCGCGGCTCTATTCCGAGATCACCGAGCGGCTCACCATTTCAGATGGCTACAATCTCGACCGCAAGCAGACGATCATCAGCATTCTCGCCGATATCAAGCAGCCGGGCGTTTAAAGCGCGAAACCGCTTTAATTCTCTGATTTATGCATGTCGTTATCCCAAAACCGCTGCACACTTTTGGGCGACATGCATTGTCAGCCAGTCAGCAGCTTACCTGCGACGACGGCAAGCGTGGCGGCAAGGACGATGCGGATAGTGCGTTCGTGCAGCCTCGGCGCCAGAAGGCTTCCGATGATGATGCCGGGGATGGAGCCGATCAACAGGGCAAGCAGCATCGGCCAGTCGATCTCGCCGATCAGCCAATAGCCCGTGCCGCCGATCAAGGTTAGCGGTACCGCATGGACGATATCGGAACCGACGATCTGGCGCACATCGAGCCTGGGATAAAGGATCAGCAGGATCGTCACCCCCAACGCGCCGGCGCCGACAGAGGTCAAGGTGACGAGGACGCCGAGAACGGATCCGAGAACGACGGTGAGGATGAGGATGGTCGTCGGCTTCGGCGGCGTGCGATCGCCGATGGCGCGGCGCGCCAATTCGAGGATCGGGCCCCGGAAGACCAGCATGATCGCGGTCATGACCAGAAGCCAGCCGAGCGCGGTGGTGATGGTATTGGTTACGCCGATGCTTTTGCGATCGACGCCAGCCAGCAGCCATAGCATCAGCAGGGCGGCCGGCAGGCTGCCGGCTGCGAGGCTGCCGACGATCTTCCAGTTGACGCGCCCATGCATGCCGTGAACGGCGGTGCCGGCCGTCTTGGTGATCGCCGCATAAAGAAGATCGGTGCCGACGGCGGTGGCGGGATGGACGCCGAAGAGCAGCACCAGCAGGGGCGTCATCAGCGAACCGCCACCAACGCCGGTGATGCCGACGAGCGCGCCCACGAACAGACCTGACAGCGAATAGAGCGGCTCGAATGTCAAACAAGCGCCCCTGACGGCGCGCGGCCACCACAAACCCGGCAAATGAAAACTGGCACTTCGTTCCTGTCCCGCCCTCTGTCTTATGACGGGTAGATTGGGTGAGAAGCTGAGTCAAGTTCATGCCTTCGCCGTCCCGGAAAACATCGGCAACTGGAAAGTTGAGGTTTCGCTTGACGGTGACATGCGCTAAGAGCGGCTGACCATTTTTATAGAGTTAGCCGGACATTGGCCGCCATGACAGACAGAACACCCTTCTACATCACCACCGCGATTTCCTACCCTAACGGCAAGCCGCATATCGGTCATGCCTATGAGCTGATCGCGACGGATGCGATGGCACGCTACCAGCGCCTCGACGGCAAGGATGTGTTTTTCCTCACAGGCACCGACGAACACGGCCAGAAGATGCAGCAGACGGCACGCGCCGAGGGCATCAGCGCGCAGGCGCTCGCCGACCGCAACTCTGGCGAATTCCAGGCGATGGCGACGCTGCTCAACGCTTCGAACGATGATTTCATCCGCACCACGCAGGAGCGCCATCACGAGACGTCGCGCAACATCTGGAAGCTGATGGCCGACAATGGCGACATTTACAAGGACAGCTATGCCGGCTGGTATTCGGTGCGCGACGAGGCCTATTACCAGGAAAACGAGACGGAGCAGCGCGCCGACGGCGTGCGCTACGGGCCGCAGGGCACGCCTGTCGAGTGGGTGGAAGAGGCAAGCTATTTCTTCAAGCTCTCCGAATACCAGGAGAAGCTGCTTGCGCATTACGAGGCGAACCCCGATTTCATCGGTCCGGCCGAGCGCCGCAACGAGGTGATCTCCTTCGTCAAGTCGGGCCTCAAGGACCTCTCGGTCTCACGCACGACCTTTGACTGGGGCATCAAGGTGCCGAACGATCCGGCCCATGTCATGTATGTCTGGGTCGACGCGCTGACCAACTACATCACCGCGACCGGCTATATCGAGGACAGGAACGGCCCTCGGGCGAAATACTGGCCGGCCGACGTGCACATCATCGGCAAGGACATCATCCGCTTCCACGCCGTCTACTGGCCGGCTTTCCTGATGTCGGCGAAGCTGCCGCTGCCGAAGCGGGTCTTTGCCCACGGCTTCCTGCTCAACAAGGGCGAGAAGATGTCGAAGTCGCTCGGCAACGTCGTCGATCCGGTCAATCTGGTGAACCATTTCGGCCTCGACCAGGTGCGTTACTTCTTCCTGCGCGAAGTCTCCTTCGGCCAGGACGGCAGCTATAGCGAAGAGGCGATCGGCACCCGCATCAACTCCGACCTCGCCAACGGCATCGGCAATCTCGCCAGCCGGTCGCTGTCGATGATCGTCAAGAATTGCGACAGCAAGATCCCGCAATGCGGCGCGCTCAGCGACGAGGACAGAGCGATGCTGGCTGAGGTCGACGCGCTGCACGCTTCGACCCGCGAAGACATGGGCAAGCAGCAGATCCATCGGGCGCTTGCCTCGATCATTTCGGTCGTTTCCGAGACCGATCGTTATTTCGCCGGCCAGGCGCCGTGGGCGCTGAAGAAGACCGATCCGGAGCGTATGGGCACCGTGCTTTACGTCACCGCCGAAGTCGTGCGCCAGATCGCCATCCTGCTTCAGCCCTTCATGCCTGAATCCTCGGCCAAGCTGCTCGATCTTGTCGCGGCAGCTGCAGACAAGCGCGATTTTGCTGCCCTCGGCGAAGCCGGTCGTCTGGTTGCCGGAACGGCCCTCGAAGCGCCGACGCCGGTCTTCCCGCGCTACGTGGCTCCGGAGGCTTAAGGCCGTGCTGATCGACACGCATTGCCATCTTGATTTCGCCGACTTCGAGGCGGAGCGGGACGAGATCGTCGCGCGCGCCCATTCGGCTGGTGTTGCGCAGATGGTGACGATCTCGACGCGGGTGCGAAAGCTCGATACATTGCTTGCCATCACGGAGAAATATCCCTCGGTATTCTGCTCCGTGGGTACGCATCCGAACAATGCCGACGAAGAGCTGGATATCCAGACGGAAGAGCTGGTGCGTCTCGCCAATGCCCATCAAAAGGTGGTGGCGATCGGCGAGGCCGGTCTCGACTATTTCTATGACACGCAAAAGCCTGAGGACCAGCAGACCGGCTTTCGGCGCCATATTGCGGCGGCGCGCGAGACTCAGCTGCCGCTCGTCATCCACAGCCGCAGCGCCGACGAGGACATGGCTGAGATCCTGACCGAGGAAAGCGGGAAGGGGGCCTTCCCCTTTATCCTGCACTGCTTCTCGGCAGGCCCCGAACTTGCCAAGACCGGAGTCGCGCTCGGCGGATACATCTCCTTCTCCGGCATTTTGACCTTCCCGAAATCGGAAGAGCTGCGAGAGATCGCCAAGACGCTCCCGCATGAGCGGCTGCTTGTGGAAACGGACGCGCCCTATCTGGCGCCGAAGCGCTGGCGCGGCAAGCGCAATGAGCCGTCCTATGTTGTTAACACGGCCGAGGTGCTCGCCGATACGATCGGCCTTTCCCATGAAGAGGTCGCGCGGATTACGACGGAGAACGCTTTCCGCCTGTTCTCGAAGATGCCGAGGATCTAGCGGCGTGCTCTACCGGCGGCGTTTCACCATTCTCGGCTGTTCGTCGTCACCGGGCGTGCCGCGCATCACCGGCGACTGGGGCGCCTGCAATCCCAACAATCCGAAGAACCGGCGCACGCGCGCCGCCTTCATGGTGCAGCAATTCGCACCGGATGGCGAGGTGACGACCGTCGTCATCGATACAGGGCCGGATTTCCGCGAGCAGATGATCAGGGCAGGTGTCGATCATGTCGATGCGGTGCTCTACACCCATCCGCACGCCGACCATATTCATGGCATCGACGATTTGCGCGGTTATTTTCACAATACGCGCCGCCGGGTGCCGATCTTTGCCGACCAATTTACGATGGACAGGCTGCGGGAAGCATTCGGCTATTGTTTGGAGACGCCGCCGGGCAGCAATTATCCGCCGATCGTGCTGCCGATCGTCATCGAAAATCTCGATGAACCTCTGGAAATCCACGGCCCTGGAGGCACGATCCCGTTTCATCCGCATATCCAGCAGCACGGGGATATCCACTCTCTCGGCTTCCGCATCGGCGATGTGGCTTATTGCAGCGATATCAATGACTTCCCGCCGCAAACTGTCGAGAAGCTTAAAGATCTCGACGTGCTGATCATCGACGCGCTGCAATATAGCTATCATCCGAGCCATCTGTCGCTGGAACAGTCGCTCGACTGGATCGGCCGGCTGAAGCCGAAACAGGCGATCCTCACCCATATGCACACGCCGCTCGATTACGACGCGGTGATGGCTGAGACGCCGGATCATGTGGTGCCGGCGTATGACCAGATGAGCTTCGAGATCGAGGGCAGAGCCAGGGCCTGAGCCCCGGCACTGAGTGCAGGGTCACTGCATATAAGGCAGAACCTCGACCGCGCCGCGGTGGATCATGTCAAGCGAGACATAGAGGATGATCAGCAGACCGACATAGGCGATCCAGCGATGGTTGTTGAGCAAGCGGGCGATCAGGTTTGCGGCGATACCCATCAGCGCGATCGACAGGGCAAGACCGATGACCAGCACGCTCGGATGTTCGCGTGCAGCACCCGCAACGGCCAGAACGTTGTCGAGCGACATCGAGACATCGGCGATGACGATCTGGGTCGCCGCCTGCAAGAAGGTCTTTCTCGGCGCGCCTTCGGCACCCGCCGCTTCGTGGTTCTCGCCGTGACCGGCGCGAAGTTCGCGCCACATCTTCCAGCAGACCCAGAGCAGCAGCAGGCCGCCGGCCAGCAGCAGACCGACGATCGCCAGCAGATAGACAGCAACGCTGGCAAAGAGAATACGCAGTACGGTCGCGGCCAAAATGCCGACGATGATCGCCTTGCGGCGTTGCGTGGCCTCCAGGCCGGCAGCGGCAAGGCCGATAACCACGGCGTTGTCGCCGGCGAGAACGAGGTCGATAGCGATGACCTGCAGCAAAGCCGTCAGACCGGCTGCCGTAAAGATATCCATATGAATTGTCCCCAATGCGTCAAAGCCGTGCTAGCGTTTCGAAGGTTTGACGTCAACCGCTGAGGGATTTCGCAGCCGGCGCAATTTATGGCTCTGCGCATCTGATGGCAGGCGACGTAATGGAACCGCAGGCGATATGGCAGAGCATCGCAATTCCCGTGGAACATTCACCTCAGCCACCGGTTCTTCAGGTCAGGAAACCAGGCGTCAGCCAGCCTTCGGCCAGATATTGGCCAGACTTCGGATTGGCGGCTGGATCTGCACACCGAGAGGAGAGCCAAATGGGCAGCATTTACAATGATACCAACCCGGCCTTTTCAAGCCCGACGGGGCGCAGCAGTCTTGCCGCATTCTTCGACAGCCGATCGGACGCCGAATCCGCCGTCTCCCGTCTTGAAGACGCGGGCGTGCCGGTTGCGAGAATAAGGCTGATGCCCGGATATGAGGCGGACAGAAAAAATGCCGGCGGCATGAGCGACAACCGCAGCGGCTTCTTCGACGCGCTGGCAGACTTCTTCTTCCCCGATGAAGATCGTGCGGTCTATGCAGAAGGGCTACGGCGAGGCGGCTTCCTCGTCCAGGTCAATGATATCGATGACGCACTTTATGAGACCGTCCACGATATTCTGGACGACGAAGGCAGTATCGATATGGATGAGCGGGCGGATCTCTGGTCGTTGGAGGACAGACAGCAAGGCGCGTCCAATACCGGCTTTGCCGGATCGACGCATGGCGGCAAAGCCTCGGAAGACCTCGCCGTGTCCGAGAGCGCATTCGACGATGCGCGCCCGGTGGCAATGCGGGACACCGCGCATGGAAGTGCCAAGGTGCGCGCCTATACCTTCCCCGACCCTGGCACCACGTCAACGGACGAAGCCAATCGCCAATCCCAAGGCCAATCCCAAACTCAATCGCAAGGCGGATCTCACCAGAGCCAGGGTTTCCAGCGCGACCATTGATATCAGGGGCCGGCTGCAATGCCGGGCCTCATTTCCCTCGCTCACCTATTCGAGGACATGTCGATGCAATCGTCCATCAACCGCCACGGCCTTCCGCCTGACCCCGACGAACTGATCGAGGAAGGCGATCCGCCCTTTGCCGATGCCGCGGAGCAGACCGCGCGTGAAAAGGCCGACGAGAGCCTGAACGCCCTGCAGCATGAAGTCAGGCTGCTGAATGCCCGCATCGGCGTGCTGCGCGAGGATGCAGAAGCGGCGCTGAAAGCCAAGGCGACATCGGTCGATGCAAGCGCCCATGTCCAGCTCGGCGACTATCCCTGGCTTAAACTTGCCGCGGCGATCGGTGCAACCTTCATTGCCGCCAGGCTGGTTCGGCGTCTTCCGCTCGGCGTGCTGCTTGCAGGATTTGCCGGTAATATCCAGGAGATGAGACGGCAGTGACGGACGTGAGTGCCCGATTGCCAACGCCGCCCTTCAGCGTGACATGCTTTAAAAGCTACCAGTGCGCCGAAGGAATCAATGAACCTGCACGGTGTCCGAAGGCATCGGCTTGGCAAGCTCTTTGAGAATCGCTTCTAGCGCATCGGCTGTCGCCTGCAGGCCGGATGACCGCGCAATTTTCAGTGCCGCCCTGCAGTGAGCAGATAATTCGTCCTGCTCCCCGTGATCATTCGTCGGAAATACGATGCCCGCATATTGCGACGGGTTTCCGGCTTCATCCCTGAAGCAGCGGCCGAAGGCAGCCACGGCTACTATTTGCCCGCTTCGATCAAATACACGATAATCACAGCGATACGGATTTCCTGTGATCACCGATTCTGAAATCGCCTTGGCCACAGATGGCTTGTCGTCCGGGTGAATCCGGTCGAGGTATCGTATGACCGGCAGCCCCGTGAGGGTCTGTTCCGGATCGAGCCCAAAGAGGTTTGCCAGCGCCGAATCCGCATAAACCTTGTCGGTCGCCAATTCCCAGGTGAATATGCCAGGCTCTTCGGCAACGGAAAATTCGGACGTGCCGATGCTGTCGACAAGGTTCATTCCGCATCCACATTCTGCGCGCCACTGCTGCTCGTCGATCAAATCGGCTCTTGAGAGAATACGACGTGCTCGACCATTTCGCCGCCGATCTTACTGCATAATTCTTCAAATCGGAATCGATTTAAGGATTCCTCGCTTGGAAGGAACCCACGCTTGATGGGTTCGATCTGTGCCGGATCAATGGTAAGCTTGCCACCGAAGCCCCACGCGAAAGGCGGCCCGAGACCGCCACATAAGCTCGCCACGCGCAGCCAGCAGCCGTCGTTTTCTTGACGCGCAGGGCGAAGGTGTGCTCCACCTCGGCTTCGACGCTCCAGAATGCGACGAAGCTGACAAGACCGGCGCGAAGGGTTGACGGAAATCATGAAAAAAATCGATCTCAATTCTGATCTGGGGGAGGGATTTGGACCCTGGCGCATGGGCGACGACAAGGCGATCCTTGACGTCGTCACCAGTGCGAACATCGCCTGTGGCGGGCACGCAGGAGATCCGGCAACCATGGTGGAGACGCTTACCCTTGCAAGCGAGCGGGGTGTCGTCGCCGGTGCTCATCCGGGCTTTGCAGATCGCGAAGGTTTCGGACGACGCCTCATCCCCTTGAGCATCCGGGAAGTGGAGCAGCTTGTGGCGACGCAGATAGGGGCGCTGATGGGAGCTGCGGCTCTGGCAGGCGCCCGAGTCCGTTACATCAAGGCGCACGGGGCACTCGCCAATTGGGCGGCCGACGAACGGCCGGTCGCCGACGCCATCATCCGCGCAACCCGAGCGATTTCGCCGGAACTTGCTATACTGGCGATCTCCGGGACAGAGCTTGAGCATGCGGCCCGCGATGCAGGAATGACCGTGTTCAGCGAGATTTTTGCCGACCGCGGCTACCTCTCCACCGGTCGGCTCGTCCCGCGCAACTTGCCGGGAGCGATGATCCATGATCCCGCGGAGGCAGCTTCGAGATTGATCGAGTACCTGTCCAGCGGCCTCATGCCGACGGTCGACGGCGTTCCGATCACTCTCGATGCGCACTCGATCTGCGTTCACGGGGACAGCCCAGGAGCGCTCGCCATGGCCGTCCACGTGCGCAGGGAATTGCAAAAGGCTGGCATCGAGGTGGCACCATTCCTCCAACCGACAAAGGAAAACAGGTGATGGCAAAAGGCTATCTTATTGCCGAGGTTACCGTCACCGATCCGGACGCCTATGGGACCTGCGCGCAGGCAGCGGATGCGGATTTCATTCTGATCGAAGGCGCCGGCTGATTTGTCACAGGAGCCGTCCGCATCCCCCTGCAGCGTTCCGAACTATCGTCCTGTGGGCGGCCACGCGGTGCTCGTCGAATTCGGCGCGACCATCGATAAGCGGATCCACGATCAGGTCGTCAAGCTGGATGCCGCCTTGAAGGCGGCACCCTTTGAAGGATTCGTCGAAGCCGTTCCGGCCTATGCCAGCATTCTCGTATGCTTCGATCCGCTCGTGGCTGATCACCGGACGACGGAAGCGGCCATTGCCGAGCTTCTGGCGGCTGAGGTTCCAGAGACGATTGGAGCGATGCGCGAAATCGAAGTCTGCTACGACCCTGATCTTGCGCCCGATCTTGCCGCCGTCGCCGAGGCGAGCGGATTATCGCTGGAAGACGTCATATCCGCCCATCTCTCTGGCGACTACAGCGTCTTCATGTACGGCTTCGCTCCAGGATACGCCTACCTCGCAGGCGTGCCCAAAGCCATTCAGCAGCCGAGGAAGCCTGCGCCTATTCGCGGCATCGCCGCCGGAAGCGTGCTGATCGCCGGTCCGCAATGCTTGGTGAGCACGCTCACCATGCCGACCGGCTGGTGGATCATCGGCCGCTCTCCGACGAAGATTCTCGACGCCGCTTCCGACGACCGTCCGTTCCTTTTCGACGTCGGCGACGCGGTGCGTTTCCGCCGCATATCGAGGGCCGAATTCGACGCGAGGTGCCCCGCATGAGCGAAGCTGTCCTTGCAATCAACTTCGCGGGTCCTCACGTCGCTGTCCAGGACGAAGGACGTCACGGATTGATGCGCTATGGCGTCCCGGCCTCCGGTCCGATGGACAGGACCTCGTTTGCCGCCGCCAACGCCGCCGTCGGCAATCCTGCCGGTCAGCCGGCAATCGAAGTCTCCATGGGCGGCCTGGTTCTCGACTGCCTGTCGGGGGAGGTTACATTCGCCGTCGCCGGAGGAGGCTTCATCGTCGAGCATGCCGGCGACAAGCGCGGCGCATGGATGGTCGCCACCTTGAGGGCAGGGGAGCGGCTGGCGATCCGTCCGGGATACTGGGGAAGCTGGACGTATCTGGCCTTCGCCGGTCATATCGAGGCGAAGACCTGGCTGGGCAGCATGTCGACGCACAGCCTGTCCGGGCTCGGCGGCGGGCGCCTTGCAGCCGGACAGACGCTCACTATAGCCGATCCGGACGTGCGGGATGATCGACATGGTCCGATCACATGTCCGGTCATCGCAAGACCGCGATCCGAGCTGCATGTGGTGGTCGGTCCGCAGGATCGGTTCTTCTCGAAAGAAACCTTATCGAATTTCCTTTCGTCGCCTTTCCGCCTGAGCGACGCTTATGATCGCATGGGCGTACGCCTCCAAGGTCCGTCGCTTGCGCCAAGTGCGGCGCTGGACATGCCATCGGAAGCGATCGTGCGGGGCTCGGTGCAGGTCGCCGGAGACGGTGTTCCCACCATTCTGCTGGCCGACCATCAGACGACCGGAGGGTATCCGAAAATCGCCACAGTGGTGGATTGCGATCTGGACGCCTTCGTCCAGCTGCGCCCACGCGCCCATGTCGGTTTCCTGGCCGTGACGCCGCAACAGGCGATCGAGCACATCCGGCTTCGGGCTTCGACGATGTCGCGCTATCTCGCTGCGATCCGCGACGGACCATTGAACGCCCAGACATAGCGGTGTCGATCTGAAGGGCAGGGCGGCGGTAGGCGCTTGGAGCTGCCGTTCGCTCGAAGTACTGTTCAAGAAAATCCAGTTTCAGTTCGGGGGCACCGTGGATTTTCTGAACGTCGCGGCGATCGTTTTCTTCCTTCTCGTCTGGGTGGCGGTCGAGCCTTTGATGGCAGCGGGATGGCCGAGAAGGAATGACAGCCTTTCCGTTGATATGGTGCGCGTTCGCACGGCCTGGATGCGCGAGGTCCTGACGCGAGACAATAACTTCATCGGCGACGCCATGCTGCAAAAGGGATCATGGCCATACGGAAGCTGCTTGACTAGAACAGGCTGATTTAGGCGCGGTCGACCTAAAATTTGAATCCTGTTCTAAATCTAAGAGTTAAAGCATGATGTCGTTCGAAAAACGCGCACACTTTTCGGCATCATGTTCTAAAACCTAGCCTTAGGCTGGGTTGCACTTAAGCGGTATTGGCGGTGTCCGATGGATCGTCTGGAAGCGATGCGCATATTGCTGGCGGTCGTCGACGCCGGGAGCATCTCGGCCGGCAGCAGGAAGCTCAACGCGCCCTTGCCCAGCGTCAGCCGCAAGGTAGCCGAACTTGAGCGGCAGCTTGGGGCAAACCTCATCGTCCGCACCAGCCGCAATCTGCAGCTTACCGATGCCGGGCGCGACTATGTTGACGCCGCTCGCAAGATCATGGCGGATCTCGATGAGGCCGAACGACGAGCGTCCGGGGAATACCAGACGCCCAGAGGCGCGCTGACGGTCACGATGCCGATCGAATACGGGAGCCGATACGTGTTGCCCGTCGCGCTGAGCTTCATGGACAAATACCCGGAGGTGTCGCTGAACCTTCTGTCGCTCGACCGCACGGTCGATCTCGTGTCCGAGCAGGTGGATATCGCGATCCGTCTCGGCGACCTCGCCGACAGCGCCCTCCATGCCGCCAAGGTCGGCGAATTCCGCCTGCTGACCTGCGCGAGCCCCGTCTATCTCGAGCGGCATGGCATGCCCGAGCGTCCCGGCGATCTTATCGATCGCGACGGGATCATCTTCAACAAGCGAACATTCTTCTGGACGTTTGACGTCGACGGCACGCCGATAGAAACGGCGCCTCGCAACCGGCTTGAGGTGAATACCGCGGCGAACTGTGTTGCGGCGGCCGTCGGCGGGGCGGGGATCGCGCGGCTGTTCGACTATCAAATTCCAGAGGAGCTGGCGTCCGGCGCCCTCGTTCCCATCCTTCGCAATTTCGACGGCCCACCCCAGCCCATTCATATCGTCTACCTGCGCCAGGGGCTTCTCGCGTTGAAGGTGCGGGCTTTCGTCGACTAGGCGCTGCCGCGCCTGCGCGCACATTCTATTCAGAGCGATAATCCAAGTTGATCTGAATGATGCGCGGATCTCTTCGACCGTTTGTTTCGAGTTCTGAAGATGCGGGAAGTGACCGATACCGGGCAGGACATCGACTTTTGCACCGATCTTGCCGGCGAACTCGAGGCCCATTTCCCTTGCGATGTAGATGTCCTTCTCGCCCCAGATCACCTTCACCGGCGTCTTCAGCCGGGTGAGGTTGGCCTCGAGATAGTGCTGATCGCGGGTGAAATTCGCATAGTAATGGGCGAAGGCATCCGCTGAAGTCATCCCGTCACGGCTCCACGAACGGGTCATGTCCTGCTGGACATCAGCCGGCAGATCGAATTGCTCAGCGGGTGAGAGGCCGCGCCTGTGCACGTTCTGAAGGATCTCGTCGCACGTCTTGTTCATGTAGGTGCGGGTCGGCGAGGCGGTCGGCTCGGCTTTGAGGTTTTGCAGGTTCTCCCACATATATTGCGGCCGGTCGAACGGCGCGAAGTCTCCGACGATGATCTGCCTGGCGATCGCCGGCTCACCGAGGGCAAGCAGCAGAACGGGGAGGGCAGCGATATCAGTCGCATAGATCACGAGCTTCGATCGGTCGATGCCTGCCCGCTCGATATAGGCCTTCAACACCTGAGCGTACGCCTTCGGCGCATAAGAAAACCGTTCCGAAGCCGGGCGCGACGACTGCCCGTAGCCCGGCCAATCGAAGGCATGGACGTCGTAGTCGTGAGCAAGCGTTGTCGCGATGTCCTTCCACACCGTCAGCGTTTCCGGAAACCCATGCAGGAAAAGCACGGTGCCTTTTGGCGCGGGGGCGCGGACAATCATCCTTCTCAGCGTCAGAATCTCGTCGATCTCGATGAAGTCGACGATGTCTTGCGCGGCTTGCGTAGAAGCGAAGGCTTCAGCCATGTGGGAAGACGGAGTTGCTGCAACTGATGCAGCATTTGCGGTTTTGTCCTTAGACATAGGATGTCCTTTCTGAACGGCGGTCAGCGAAAGACCAAAAGTTGGCTGTCTCCACAAATAATTGAGCATGGCGTCAGTCCCCGGTAGCCGGAGAAAGTGAGAGGAACCCTCTCGACGGCGGTGGCGCTGCAACCTGGCTGCCCAAGGCTGACATCTGAACGAGAGGGTGCCTTTCACTTTCCCGAGGTGCCGGCCGGCCGTCGACCCGCCCAAATATCCACCAGCCGCCGATTGGAGACAGCTCGTTGGCGTTCGCATGCGGAAGGCAGAGCGTCGGCCGCGACAATATAAGGAAGAACTGATATGACCGACATTACCCAAAGCAGGCACGTTGCGGCCGTCCCCGGCAAGGTCCGCCGCCTCCCGCGCCACGCCACTGTCGGCACGAATGATCTGGATGCCGCCTCGATCTTCTACCGCAGGCTTCTGGCCGTGTTCGGGATCGGACGATCCTCGTCCAGCCCAACCGAGCCATCTACTACGGTCATCGCACGCTCGAATTCGGCATCATCAAGCCGTTCGACGGCCGCCCTGCCATCGTCGGCAACGGTGGAATGATTGCTTTCGAAGCGCCGTCCCGCTCAAAGGTCGACGAAGCCCATGCAACGGCAATGGCGGCGGGTGGCTCGGACGAAGGGGCTCCCGGTCCACGTGGCGAGAACGGCGCGGGTCCTTACTGCGCCTATTTTCGTGATCCCGAAGGCAACAAGTTTCTGATCTTTCGTTCCGGCGCGGACGACGTCTAACATTTTCGGCATTGAAGCGGGCAGGGTATCTTTTCCTCTCCCCGACATCACGAAAGGACACGGCATCATGCCATTGCTGAACTTTTTGAAACACCGCGACATATCGCGCCGCTCGCTGTTGTCAGGCGTTGCAGCGGCCGGCATAACCGCCGTTCTCCTTCCGCGCGCGTCCGATGCCGCTGATGTTGTTGGCGTCGCCTCCGAGGAGATCCGGCCGTTTAAGGTTGAGGTCTCCGAGGCGGCGCTCGCAGATCTCAGGCGGCGTCTTGCCGAGACCCGGTGGCCCGACGGCGAAACCGTCATGGATCGTTCGCAGGGCGTCCAGCCCGACAGGCTGAAGGAACTGGTGCGCTACTGGCAGTCGTCCTATGACTGGCGGAAGGCAGAGAGCAGGCTGAATGCCTTTCCGCAGTTTCTCACCACTGTCGATGGACTGGACATCCATTTCATCCATGTCCGCTCCCGTCATGAAAACGGGCTGCCGCTGATCATGACCCACGGCTGGCCAGGCTCGGTCTTCGAGCTGCTTGATATCATCGGACCGCTCACCGATCCGACGGCGCATGGCGGAATGGCTGATGATGCCTTCCATCTGGTGATCCCGTCGATTCCGGGATTCGGCTTTTCCGGGAAACCTCCTGCAAGAGGTTGGAACCCGCAGCGGATAGCCGCTGCCTGGGACGTTCTGATGAAGCGGCTTGGCTATGACCGCTATGTCTCGCAAGGCGGCGACTGGGGCGCGATCATCAGCGACGCCTTGGGTCGTCAGGCGCCCGATGGGCTGCTCGCGATCCACGTCAACAGGGTCGAGCGTGCGACGACTTTCCCACCGGACGCAGCGCAGGCTCTTAAAAGTGGAGGGCCGGCTCCCGACAGCTTGGCTCAGGATGAGAAGGTCGTCTTCAATGAGGCCCGGGACTTCCTCAACAACGGCTTCGGCTACGCAGCGATCATGAACACGCGGCCGGAGACGATCGGTTACGGCATTGCTGATTCTCCGGTCGCCTTGGCCGCCTGGCTTTACGACAAGATTGCCGACTGGGTGTATACACGCGGAGATCCGGAACAGGCCCTTGGCAAGGATGCCATCCTCGACAACATTACGCTATACTGGCTGACGAACACCGGCCCCTCCAGCGGTCGCATCTATTGGGAAAACGCCATGTCGGACGCAAAACTCACGCCCGTCCAAGTCCCGGTCGCCGTCACGGTGTTTCCCGGCGAGGTCTACAAGCCGCCAAAGCACTGGCTGTCGAAGGCCTATCCGAAACTTATCTACTACAACCGCGCCTCCAAGGGCGGTCACTTCGCTGCTTGGGAGGAGCCAGAACTCTTCTGTCAGGAGATCCGCGAGGCCTTCAGAAGCTTGCGGTCTTGACGCCGCCTAGGACAGGACGATTTTAGGCAAAATCTGAATCCTGTTCTACATTAGATAGTTAGAGCATGATGTCGTCCGAAAACCGCTCACACTTTTCGGCATCATGCTCTGGCTTTCGGTTCGCAGTCTGCGTCCCCAAGACCGGTTCGTCGATTGACGTTGGTCGTGCAACGCTTCACAAAGTCCGAAGTTTCGACCAACCCGGCAAAGCGACGACACCGTCGCGGGGACCACGGCCACATGCGCATCATCGACGACCGTCATCCCCTCCGCACAGTGTGCGCGTTTCTGACGCTGGTACTTTCAACGCTTCTGCTCGCGAGCGCAAACCCCGCCTCGGCGGCTGAGCCGACCAATTCCTCGGCGCCAATCCGGGTTATTATCGAATTGCCGAATGATGATTCCGGACGAGCGCTGGTCAATCGGATCGTTCCGGGCAATCAGGAACCGGCGCAGTCAGTAGCAGTCTCGCAAGAGGCGGCACCGACGTCGATTGCAACATCGCTACAGGATTTGCGCCAGAGGTTGCTCACACTCGTCGACGCCATTCCGACCCTCCCAGGGCAGATCCAGTCGGCGATCCGGGTCTTCCAAACGGATGATCGTATCGAGCCTGTCGGCCTGATCTTGGCGGTCATACTCTTCGTCGCAGGCGGGTTTGTTGCCCAGCGCCTTGCCTGGTGGTCAGGGCGAGGGCTGCTCCATTTTGTGCTGAACGCACCCGCCGACACTGTCCGGCAGCGGATCAAGCTCCACGCCGCCCGGCTTTCAATGGGTCTTCTCGCCTTGGTCGGTTACCTGATCGGAAGCCTCGGCGCGTTTATCCTCTTTCCATGGCCTGCCGTATTTCGCGATATCGCGCTCATTCTGCTATCAGCCGCGCTCATGGTGCGCCTTGGCGTGCTTGTGGGCCGCATTGTCATCGCGCCAGGCGCCCGCCTGCCGCATATGCGGCTTCTGACGCTTGTTACCTCGCTTGCCTGGTTCTGGTACTACTGGCTCCTCGGAATCGTCGCAGTGCTGGCGGCTGGCTGGGCCACCATTGAAGTGATCGGGACGATCGGCGCTTCACCGATCTTGGCCGATCTCTTTGCCGCAGTATGGCTTGTTGTCGTTTCAATCGCTTTGATCGTTATGATCTGGCTGCGGCACTTTCGTTCTGACGGGCCGCCCGTCAACCGGCTTGTCTGTGTCGGCTTCAGCGCGAGCATCCTGCTATCGTGGCTGTTATGGGTATCCGGGCTCCGCGGGGCATTCTGGACAGTGGTCGTCGTCACGCTTCTGCCGCTCACCGTTTCGGTGGCTCATGATATCATTCGTCGCATCATACAATCCGGCGACGAGCAGGCGGTGGAAGATCCGGCCATCGTCGGATGGTCTGCTGTCATCATGCAAACGCTGCGGAACGGCCTCATTGTGGTCGCCGCGCTGCTCATTGCCCGCGCGTGGAATGTCAATCTCAGTGATCTCGCCGCAGCCGAAACGGTGACCACGCGTTTGATCCGCGCAGGAATCCGCATTGTTATCGTGCTGCTGGTGACCGACGTTATCTGGAAGCTCGCAAGCACGCTGATCGACAGCCAGGTGGCGGTGGCGTCGCGAAGCGAGCAGGGGGGACATCAGGACGGACCCGACGCGCGCCGGCGTCAGCGGTTGAATACCCTCCTTCCCATTCTTCGCAATGTGCTGTTCCTGGCGATCGGCGCTGTCGGCTTCCTGATGATCCTGGATGCCGTTGGCATCCAGATCGGACCACTGCTGGCGGGCGCTGGCGTCGTCGGTATAGCCGTCGGCTTCGGTGCGCAGACACTCGTCAAGGACATCATCTCCGGCGTCTTTTATCTGTTCGACGATGCCTTTCGCATCGGCGAATACATCCAGGCGGCGAAATATAAAGGCACGGTCGAAGGTTTCTCGCTGCGATCGATCCGCTTGCGCCATCACCGCGGTCCGGTCACCATCGTTCCCTTCGGCGAACTCGGAGCGGTGCAAAACCTCAGCCGTGACTGGGTCATCGACATCATCACGCTCACCCTGAATTATGACAGCGACCTTGAGGAGGTCCGTAAGACCATTAAACGCATCGGCGTTGAGCTTCTGGAGGATGCCGAACTCGGCCCCAACATCATCGAGCCCTTGAAAATGCAGGGGATCGAGCAGATGGCGGATTATGGTGTGCAGATACGTCTGAAGTTCATGACGAAACCCGGCGAACAGTTCGGCGTTCGCCGAAAGGCGCTCGCCATGCTCAAGAAGACATTCGCAGAAAAAGGCATCCAGTTTGCAACGCCGACCGTCCATGTTTCCGGCGGTCCCGCCGATGCAGCGGCAACCGCTGCCGCCTCGGAGCTGCAAAGACCATCGAAAGCCATCCCGACACTTGAGGAGTAGCAACGGCGAGCTTTCCGTCGAATCCCGTCAATGCCCAACAGTCTGACCCGGACGTTGTCACCAAGTGGGCGTCGTCCGAGACACGGGTTTCGAAAGAGTCTGCTGGCTGGGATCAGCTGTTCCATGAGGGCACGTCCGCAGATGAACTCGTCGATGTGCTGGATCGTCAAGATGCAAATTCGAGCAGGCCGATTTTAAAAGAGTGGGTGCATAAGATGGATGACGAAGGTATGACATTGTAATCAAAAGGCATTCTATGGTTCCATAATCTATCTTATGCGACAAAGCATTGTAAGGGCTATTTAGTAATGCGACAGTTGGGCCAGTTAGAGATGCGACAGTCTCGCCTCTCGACGCACTGGTCAAAGCCAACGTTGGGAGCAAGGATGACGATCTTCAGCCTGGTCGAGACCATGAGCGGTTGGAGTCGTCATGTCCTTTATGATCACCATGTCGCAGAAAGAGTTGCATCGCCTCGAAGTCATCCAGAAGATCCGTGACGAACGCCTGAGCGTTGTCCAGGCTGCCGAACTGCTCGACCTCAGTCGAAGTCAGGTCCATCGGCTGCTGCAGGCTTATGACCGGAATGGTCCAGCCGGCCTTGTTTCCAAGAAGCGATCGAGACCAAGCAATCGGCGCCACAGCGAGGAGTTTCGCAATGCGGCGCTGGATCTCATCCGCGAACGCTATCTGGATTTCGGTCCGACGCTGGCGCGCGAGAAGCTGATCGAACTGCATCATATTTCGGTCGCCAAGGAGACGCTGCGGCAATGGATGACCGAGGCCGGCATCTGGATCTCACGGCGCGAGCGCAAGAAGCGAGTTTTCCAGCCACGTGGCCGTCGCGATGCCGCGATCCGCCAAACCCGATAGTCACCGCTTAGATCGAAGAGCTGCTGAGCGACCAGATGAACGACGTCGCCTTCTCGTTGAATCTTTCCGTTGATCGCCATCATCGACGAGCCGAGCACAACGCGGCGTCTCTTTTCGAAAGGCGATGGCCAGACGACGACATTCGCCGGGCCGGTTTCGTCCTCGATCGTCAGGAACATGACGCCCTTGGCGGAGCCGGGCTTCTGGCGGACAAGGACGAGGCCGGCCGTCATGAGCCAGCGGCCGTCGCGGGCGTTCATCGCTTCCTGGCAGGTGACGATGTTCCGTTTCTGCTTTTGCCGTCCGCTTTACGCATCTCTTTCAGACCCCACCATCTGCCGAATTTTGCGTTTAAGAGAACCAGGTTCTTTTCCAATCACGGTTCGCCTCGTTAAATATCCGGAAACCTCATCAACTAACAAAGCAAATGAAACATAAAACAATATAACAACAGGCGAAAATACAAGAAGGACACACAAATTTGCAAGCACTGGCCCGATCGCGAACTCAGAGGACAAAGTTGTCGCCACAATTACAAGAGGAATCCACGCAAATACGGACATTAAAAGCCCGGATATAATGGCATAAAATCCATATTTCTTCTCATTTATCATAAGGATTTTTATCAAGCTAAGTAGATATCTTCGCATCTTTTGTCCGTTATCGCTCATAAAAAAGAGCCTTTTTCTTTGCGGCTGATCACGGATTCATGTCCGTGAAAGCGGCAGTGCCCCTCACCCGCTCGATCTGATCTTGCAAATCGGATTATTTCAACGGGGCAAGGTCACGACACGCATGGCCCCCATCCACTGACCTAGTCCTGATTGGCAACCGCTGGCAAACTGCCTTCGTTCGAAAGACGAGTTTCGGTCTGCCGGGCGGCAAAGACGAGGCGGCGCTTTGCGCGGATCGCGTGCCATTGTTGGTCGATCAGGACGCCGATGAGGATCACGCCACCCATGACAGCGAAATTCAACGACGAAGGTATACCAAGGAGATTCACGAGATTCTGCAACTCCTGGAGCAGGACCGTTCCCAGCACGACGCCGACGATCGATCCCTCGCCGCCGCGGAGCGAAAAGCCGCCGAGCACGGCAGCGGCAATCGCGTAGAGTTCGTAGAACTGGCCATGGCTCGCCGGCGAGATCGAGCGCGTGTACATGGCGAAATAAATTGCCGATAGCGCCGTCAGCAGCCCGCAGATGACATAGGCCGACATCACCATGCGGCCGGTACGGATACCGGAATAGCGGGCCGCCTCCTCGTTCTTCCCGATCGCGTAAAGATAACGCCCGAAGACAGAGCGATGCAGCATGACCCACATGACCACGGCAATGATGACGAGTGCGGTGAAGGTGTTGGGAACGCCGTAAAACCGTCCCGCGGTCAGGAATTCGAGGTCAGGGAAATTTTGGCCGAAAGCAAAGCCCGCCGTTCCGTCGGCCGTATAGAAGCGCGCTGCCCCACGATAGATCAGGAGGCCGCAGAGGGTGACGACGAAGGGTTGCAGGTTGAGTCGGGTGATCAGCCAGCCGTGGACGGCACCGATGACGGCGCCGAGCGCGAGAATGAGCGGCAGCGCCAGCATCCATGACATATCCTGGACCGCGATGAAATCGACGAACAGCACGCCGAGAAGTGCGACGAGCGAACCCACGGAAAGCTCGATACCGCCGGTGATGATGACAAAGGCTTGGCCGATCGACAGGATGCCGAACAGGCCGATCAGGTTGGCGGTGTTCGCCAGGTTGATCGGCAGCAGGAAACGCGGGTTGATGATGGCGACGACGATGCCGACGACGACGATCAAAAGCAGCAGTCCTAGATCTTTTTTGATCATTCGAAATCCATCCCCGATACTTATTTCTATTGGCCGCAGCCGCTATTTTACCCTTTTGCCGACGGCAAGCAAAAGGACGCTTTCCTGGCTGATTTCGTCCTCTTCCAAAATGCCGGCGATCTGGCCCTCGTGCATGACGGCGATGCGGTCGGAAACGCCGATCACCTCTTCCATGTCGCTGGAGATCATCAGAACCGCGACGCCGGCATCGGCAAGCGCTCGCATCAGGCCGTAGATCTCATTCTTCGCGCCGATATCGATGCCGCGTGTCGGCTCGTCGAAGATCATCACCTTCGGGCTCATCGACAACCATTTGGCAAGCACCACCTTCTGCTGGTTGCCGCCGGACAGAGTGCCGGTTCGCGACGAAACTGAGGGCGCCTTGATACCGAGGCGAACGCGTTGTTTTTCGGCCGCCGCCCTCTCCCGCTCGGCAGAAAGCATGAAGCGGCTGGAGAGCTTGGGGAGATCGGCAAGGGTTATGTTCTGGGCGATCGGGAAATCAAGAAGAATGCCGTTGCGCTTGCGATCCTCCGGTACCAGGAAAATGCCACGAGCAACGGCGTCCCGGGCAGACCTGATCGCAATTTGCCGCCCGTCCTGCAGAATGGCTCCGCCGTAGCTACGGTCAATGCCGAAGAGTACCCTTGCAAGCTCGGTGCGGCCCGACCCCACGAGCCCTGCAAGTCCCATGATTTCTCCATACCGGATTTCCAGATCAACGGGACGGCTGGGATAGGCCTCGGTGCGCACGCCGCTAGCCTTCAGCGCAACCGAGCCGGGCGAGCGCTGCGGTTTTGCGGTCCGGCCCGCAAGCACCCGGCCGATCATCAGCTTGACCATCTGGTCGTGACCGATGTCTTTCTTCGCAAGCGTGCCCACAAGCGTGCCGTCGCGCAGGACTACGACCCGGTCTGCGACGCGCTCAACCTCGTGGAGGCGATGCGAAATGAAAACCACACTGATGCCATCGGCTTTCAGTGATTTGATAATGCTCAGGAGACGCTCGGTTTCGGCCAGCGGCAGGCTGGACGTGGGTTCATCGAAGATGACGAGCCTGGCGTTGATGGACAGCGCCTTGGCGATTTCCACCATCTGCTGCTCGGCAAGGGAAAGCGATGCCACGGGTGTGTCGGCGGAAAAATGAGCCCCTACCCGCTTCAAGAGCGGCTTCACCATGTCTCGCAGCCGATTGCGATCGACGAGCTTGAAAGGTCCGGCCTTCAGCGGCTCGCGGCCCAGGAAGATATTGGCAGCAACGTCGAGATTCTCAAAGAGATTGAGTTCTTGGTGAACGAAGGCGATGCCGGATGCGATGCTCGATTCCACAGTGAGGAAACGAAGCTCTGCTCCGTCGAGCAGAATCGCGCCTCGGTCGGGTGCTATCACGCCGCCGAGAATCTTCATCAACGTCGATTTTCCAGCTCCGTTCTCGCCGACGAGGCCGATGACCTCGCCCGGTATGATGTCGATCGACAGGCCCTCAAGCGCAACGACGCCCGGATAGGTCTTGCCAACGCCGGAAAGCGAAAGGAACGGCGTTGCAAGCGCGTCCGGTGACGGGAAGTCGGAGCTGTGGTTCATCGCCTGTCCATAGCTGCTAATGCTGTCGGCATGGGACGTCCCTCGCGGCAGCGGCGAGTGCCGCCGCCGCGACGGAGAGCTATTTTCCAGCCATGGCCTTCAGGCTGGCGGCATATTTGTCAACGTCATCCTTGCCGATGATTACCGTCGGTATGATGATCAAGCCGTTGCTAGGAACGCCTGACTTGTCGCCCTTGAGGTAGGCCGCCATCAGCTTCATGCCCTGATAGGCCCATTCGAACGGCTGTTGCACGACGGTCGCTGCGACCGTGCCTTCCTTGACGCCGCCGAGCGTGATCGGATCGTCATCAAAGCCGACGACGGTGATCTGGCCGAGTTTGCCGGCGTCGCGCAACGCCTCATAGATGCGCGGCGTATTGTAGGAGTAGAAACCGACCATGCAGGTGACGTCGGGGCTGGCCACCAGCGCGTCCTCGACGTTCTTCTTTGCGCGGGTCTGGTCGATATCGTCGCCGCGTACATCTGTCAGCTCGATCTTCGTGCCCTTCAGGCCGTCCTTCATGCCCTGGATGCGTTCCTTGGCATTGTCGGCGCCGAGCAGGCCAACGAAGCCGATGCATTTGCCGCCGTCCGGCATCGCTTTCTTGGCGATTTCGGCGGCCTGCATGCCGGCGTCGATATTCGATGAGCCGATATAGGCGACGCGGTTGGTCTGCGGCGCGTCGCTATCTGTGGTGAAGAGAGCAGTCTGCGATCCGATCTTGTTCAAGCCGTCCGTCTGGGTCTTGGGATCGACTGCGGAAACCATGATCCCCTTAACGCCGGCACTGACCAAGTCTTCCATAAGCCGTTGCTGAACGGCGACAGATGCCTGCTCAGGGTACTTCAGCTCCATCTGGTAGTCGGGCATCTCGCCCTGCGCCTTCTTCACGCCCGCCTCTGCGGCTTTCCAGAAGTCGGATGCACCGTTGACGACAAATGCGAGTGTCGGCTTGTCGGCAGCATGCGATACGGCAATCGGCGCCGCGCTCAGCATCAACCCGGCGAAAAACAAGGCTGCATTGCGTTTCAGCTGTTTCATAATACACCTCCCGAGGGGCCGCAGTTGCACGGGCCCGTTTCCGATTTACGGCCGGCCGGATGCGCGCCCCCTCCCAGGGCCGTCGCAAAGCGACGAGTGGCATAGGTTCCGATCGCTCCCTGACGGTATACAAGAAATTTAATTAGTAAATAGTATTATCAATGCAGATCAAAACATTTCATCGGGCAATGGCTGGGATGGTAATTTTGTACTGGCATTGCCAACAATCGATAGTGTTGCAACAATTCATGCAATTGCCAGCGCTTTCAGATAGATGCTAATATTAATTAGCAAAAACGACGATCAACAACCCTGAACGGTTATCCCAAGCAGAGACAGTTTCCACGAATGCGAAAGCCCAAGACCGAAAATAAGCCTGTGCGCGTGACGATGATGGACATCGCGGCGGCGGCTGGCTGCTCGCAGGCGGCCGTCTCCTTCGTCCTCAACGACACACCCGGCACCCGCATCTCACAGCAGACGCGTGATCGCGTATTGGAGGCGGCGCGCGCGCTCGGCTATATGGAGAAGACCTATACGACGAAGGCCTCTTATTCGGGACTGGACAACGTCATCGGTTTCGCCGTGGATCAACTGGCCACCAGCCCGGAAGCGATCGTTGCGATCGAAGGCGCGCGGCAAGCCTCCTGGAACGCCGGCAATGTCCTTCTGGTAACCCAAACGCTCAGTGATCCCGTGATGGAGCCGAAAGCAATCGAGGCGTTAACGAGCGGAGGCATATCGGCGCTCATATATATGACAATCTATACCCGCCAGGTGGAGCTTCCTTCCTATGTCCGCAAGCTTAATATCCCGACGGTCCTGCTGAACTGTTATACGGCGGACCATGCCTTTCCCGCCGTGGTGCCGAGCGAGATCGCGGGGGGGCAGAGCTCCACCCGCCATCTGATCATGCACGGACACCATCGTATCGCGACGATCACCGGCGAAATCTGGATGCAGGCGGCGCAGGACCGGCTGACGGGATATCGCCGCGCGCTAGCGACCGCCGATATACCTTTCGATCCGGAATTGGTTATTGAAGGCGACTGGTCGGCCGGTGCCGGCTATGCCTCCACGATGAAACTGCTTGCTCTGAAAGAGCCGCCCACCGCGATCTTCTGCCAGAACGACCGCACTGCCATCGGGTGTTACGAAGCGCTCAAGGATGCAGGGCTTCGCATTCCCCAGGACATGTCGGTGGTGGGTTATGACGACGAAGAAATTGCGCGACATCTCGTACCCCCTCTGACGACCTCGGTCCTTCCACATCTTGCCATGGGGCAATGGGCAATCGAACATCTCAACCCGGAAAATACGCCCGGCAAGCGCTATCCCATTGCGAAGCTCGAATGCTCGCTCGTCAAGCGTCATTCCGTCGCCGCGCCGCGGGCCGAGGCGCGACAGATCCTCGATGGCGCATATACGTCGCCATAGCGTTCGCGCCGGGCCACTCATCCGCTGAGTGGAGCCCAGCTCGCTCGGAACCCCTGACCGGCGCACATTGGAGGAAGTGGTCGAAATCACTTCCCGAGCGATAGAACGGGCAGAACTTGCCCTTTGGTCAATAGGCTTGCGAACGGATCGCCCTGCCCTTGCGTCGTCACTGACCGAACCACCGATCTCAAATAATCTCAACCACAGATACAATCTACGCAGAGGCGACGTTGACGACGTGTAGATTTGGAGCTAGCTCTAGCGCCCATGAAAATCGCAATGGTTCTCGTAGTGGTGATATCGCGCATGGGCAGGACGGTCTGATCGTCCGGCAATAGCCACCCATGCGCCGAAAACTGGTCCCTGACGGGGCCTTTTTTTATGCCCCGTCGCACCCATCACCTCACTCACGACGGAACCCAGATATGACCGGCGAGAAAGCCAACTCTTCCCTTAACCCTTCTGATCGTCGCATGAACGGCGGCGAGATCGTTCTGCAAGCGCTGCGCGACAATAGTGTCGAACATATTTTCGGTTACCCCGGCGCAGCGGTGCTGCCGATCTATGACGAAATCTTCCAACAGGAGGACATCAAACATTTCCTGGTACGCCATGAACAAGGCGCCGGACACGCGGCCGAAGGCTATGCCCGCTCGACCGGTAGAGTTGGCGTCATGCTGGTGACATCGGGACCGGGCGTTACAAATGCGGTTACCGCACTGCAGAATGCCCTTATGGACTCCATTCCGATCGTCTGCCTCGCTGGCCAGGTGCCGACTAGTCTGATCGGCACGGATGCTTTTCAGGAATGCGATACGGTCGGCATCACTCGTCCCTGCACGAAGCACAATTTCCTGGTCAAACACGTCGACGATCTGGCCAAAACGATCCACCTGGCTTTCCGGATCGCGGCGGCCGGTCGGCCCGGCCCTGTTCTCGTCGACATGCCGAAGGACGTGCTGTTTGCCAGCGGAACCTACGTCGCACCTGACAAGGTAGCTCCCCCGCCGAGCTACCAGCCCGCAATGCGAGGCGATCAAAACGCGATCCGCTCGGCGGTCGTGTTGATGGCCGAAGCCCGACGACCCATCATCTATACGGGCGGCGGCATCATCAACTCCGGACCGGAGGCGTCGAGATTGTTGCGCGAGTTTATCGACCTCACCGGCTTTCCGGTAACGTCCACCATCATGGGGCTTGGGGCCTATCCGGCTACCGGGCCGAACTGGCTACGGGTCGCCGGACAAGACGGATCGCACGAAGCGAATATGGCAATTGGCGATTGCGATCTGATGGTCGCCATCGGCGCGCGGTTTGACGATTTTGCGATCTCGCGCGTCCATGAGTTTTCGCCTCGTTCGAAGAAGATCCAGATCGATATAGATGCCTCGTCGATCAACAAACGCGTTCCCGTCGATATCGGCATTCAGGGCGACGCGGCGCATGTGCTGGCGGATATGATCCATGCCTGGCGGTTGCTCTCCACCATGCCCGACCAGAAGCGGTTGCGGGCGTGGTGGTTGCAGATCGATCATTGGCGAGCCCACCATTCGTTTTCCTACGAGCGGCTGGACCATGCAATCATGCCGCAACATGCCCTGGAGCGCCTGCATGCACTGACAAAGCCGCACGACCCGATCATCGCCACGGAGATCGGTCAGCAGATGTGGGTGGCGCAGTTCTTCGGTTTCGACAAACCCAATCGCTGGATTACCTCGGGGGGATTGGGGACGATGGGCTTCGGTCTTCCTGCCGCTCTGGGGGCGCAGCTCGCACATCCCGGGCGCCTTGTCATCGACATTGGCGGCGACGCGTCGGTGCAAACGACGATGAAAGAGCTGTCGACGGCCATACAGCATCAAGCGCCGATCAAGATTTTCGTCTTGAGCGATGAGCATCCGGGCATGGCGCAAGAATGGGATCCCATGCCGGATGGCAACGGTCGATCGTGCTCTTATTCGGCTTCGCTGCCCGATTTCGCCAAGCTTGCGGAAACCTATGGTGCCATCGGCCTTCGTTGCGAGAACCCGGCCGAACTCGACGTCAGGATCGAGGAGATGGTCGACGCGGACCGGCCGGCGCTCCTTCACTGCCGGGTTGCGAGGTTCGCCGGCACCAATCGGCAGTAAGGGCCGGTGATCGAACAGGGCAAAAGCAAGCCGTGCGATCCTGCGAACCGTAGTCATCGACGATGCTGGCCAAGGACCTCATGATCGAGACTGGCGTCTCGATCATGTCTTTGTACCGTTCGATGGGATCGATTTTCTCCAGCCCGCAGACACGCCGACCCCCCTCCGATTCAAAGATACTGTGTCATGACTCTTTGTTTGAAAGCGCGGCCAAGTCCTCTTTAAGCCGCACCGGTAAATCCATCCGTTCGTGAAGAATGATCATGACGCCGAGATCACCGTTCTCAAGCTCACGAAAGAATAGGTAGTGATGCTCATAGCGGCTGAAATAGGCCCGACGCCTGATGTCTGCGGGAACCGCCAGACGTTGCGGAAGCTGTCGCCAGATCAGCCGATCTTCGCATAAACGCTGCAAATAAACATGCAGCCCGAGAATGTACGCATCTGCCTGCTTTTCTCCCCACGCCTCGAAAGTGTCGCGCCAAATCTTGTCTTGCGCGGCGTCAGCGCGTGGATAAAACCGATAAGCTGCCATGCTCAGCGGCGCTTGTTGCGGCGGATAACGTCTTCAGCGGAAACGGCGACAAACTCGCTGTCGTCGGCACGCATCGCAGGTGCAAGTTCCTTTTGCAGGCCATCCCATGCCTCGTCGCGCGTTTGCAAATCGCGTCGGATCAGGGCGCGAATGTACTCGCTCGCATTCTCATAGAGACCGTCGTCACCGATCTGCTGTTGAATGTGGTCTTGCAGCGCGCCGCTGACCTTCACATGAATGCTGCCTGATGCCATCGGCTTACCCTTTTGCTCTTCTTCTATCGTGGGAAGCGTAGCATATATTGTCAATATTCATCACAAAGAATTGGATTGCGATATGATCTTTCGAACCCGCTCGGCAGCCTGGCTTTCTCAGGCATCATTTGAACAAGATCATCATCGTCGGTCCGCCGCTTGTTTAGCGCTTGCGGGCTCAGGGCAGCAGGTTCATGCTTGTCCCTGTTTTGAGGCCCGCTGATTGCGGCTGAAATAGCCGTAACAGTTTGGGCTTTCGTGAGACGCATGCGATGGAGTGTGCCGGCTGCGGTTTCGATATTCAGAGCGGTTTTGCTTTCTGTCCGCGATGCGGCGCAAGGCAGCCGCTTTCCTGCGCCGCCTGCGGCAATCCCTGTCAGCCCGATTTTGCCTTCTGCCCCCAATGTGGCGCGCCGATTTCCGGTAAAGTCCAACCCGCGCCGAAGCCTAAGATCGAGACGGTACTGTCTAAATCGGAGGGCGACGCCGACCGGCGGCCGGTAACCGTGCTCTTCGCCGATCTCTGCGGCTTCACGACGCTGAGCGAGCAGATCGACCCCGAAGTCATGCGGGTGCTGCAGAACGAATTGTTCGAAGAGATGACCCAGGCAGTCGAGGCCTATGGCGGCTTCGTCGACAAGTTCGTCGGCGATGCGCTGCTGGCGCTGTTCGGCGCGCCGGTCGCTCATGAGGACGATCCGGTCCGGGCGCTCGGTGCCGCACTCGATATGATCGGTCGGGCGACGCAGGTCGGCGAGCGCTGGCACGCCCGCGCCGGCTTGCCGCTGCGTCTGCATATCGGCATCAATAGCGGCCCTGTCGTTACCGGCGGCTTCGGTGCGGTCAGTACAAAATCCTATTCGGTGACCGGCGACACGGTAAACACCGCCCAACGCCTGCAATCCATGGCCGGCGAAAACGACATCCTTGTCGGGCCGCTGACCTATCGCCTCACCCGCCATGCGTTTGCCTTCGAGAGTCTCGGTGCGCAGGCGTTGCGCGGCAAAAGCGGAAACGTCCTTGTCCATCGGCTGACAGGGCTGTCGGAAGCGCCGCACACGGCGCGCGGGCTCGAGAGTCTCGGCCTTCAGGCGCCGATGATCGGACGGGATACGGAAATGTCGCGGTTGCTGACATGCCTCGATCTTGCCTGCGGTGGTGCTGCGCAGCTTGTCCGCCTGATCGGCGAAGCGGGCATCGGCAAGTCGCGGCTGGTCAATGAATTCGTCGCGATAGCCAGCAATGCCGCCCGTTTTCAAGGCCTCGCCATCCGCAAAGCGACCTGCTCTCCCCTCGGCGAACAATCCTATGGAACGCTCGGCGCGGTCGTGCGCAGCGCCTATGGCATCGGCGAGCGAGACGATCTCGACAGGGCGCGGCAATCGCTGGCAACAGGGTTCCGCGCGCTCGATCTGACGCAGGAGGAGGTCGAGGGACTTTTGCCGCTCTTTCTGCATGTCCTCGGCCTCGGCGATCCCGATGGCGCGTTGCGGCACATCGAGCCGGAGCAGCTGCGGCGGCAGATCTTCTATGCCGTCCGCACCGTCTTCGAGCGGCGGCTGGCGCAAGGTCCCCTGCTGCTTGTCATCGAGGATCTGCACTGGGCGGACGCTGCCTCGCTGGAAGTCCTTCGCTTCATGATGGACCGGCTGGAGCGCAGCCGGTTGATGCTGCTCGCGATCTACCGGCCGACATCGCAGACCGACCCACTGGACTCCAATCGTGTCAGCGTCACCGTGCAGCGTCTTGCCCCACTCTTTGCGGCCGACGGGCAGAAGCTGCTTGCTGCGTTTTTTGGCGAGAGCTATGCCAAGTTGCCGGTGACGATGCGCAAGCGCATCCTCGACCGCGCCGGCGGCAATCCGCTTTTCATCGAAGAAATCCTTCGGGTGCTGATCGACATGGGCACGTTGCACAATGACGGCCAGCGCTGGCATGTCGCAGCGGAAGACACGGATGTCGATATGCCGGTGAACCTGCAAGCCCTGTTGCTTGCCCGCGTCGATCGTCTGCCACAGGAGATCAGACGGCTGGCCCAAGAGGCGGCGGTGGTCGGCCCGAAATTCGATACCGCCCTGCTCCGCACCATCGCCACCGACCCAGCCGCCATCGATGCCGCATTGGATCATCTCTGCGATGCCAATATCATAGAGGAATTGCGTGGGCCGGATGCCGGCGGGCCGCCGGGCTATCGCTTCAGCCAGACGCTGATGCATGACGTCATCTATCACAATCTCCTGCTGCAACGGCGCATGGAGCTTCATCAACGGATCGGCCGGGTTCTGGAACGTCAATATGGTGCAGCGCCCGACCGGCCCGAGCATCTGGCGCAGCTCGGCCATCACTTCAGCCTGACCACCGAAAAGGCCAAGGGCGCTACCTATCTGATGGCGGCGGGCGATCTGGCGCGCAAGGCCTACGCCAATGACGACGCAATGCGCCTCTACCGTCAGGCCCTTGCGGCCTTCGCAAACGAGGCGGAGGTGACATCGGAGCAATTGGCGCTGTTGGAGCGTCTTGCCGATCTCTGCGGCCCAGCGGGCCTGCGCGACGCCGCCTTGAACCATTATCAGCGAGCGCTGGCGATCCACCGCACCAAAGACGATCCTATTGCCGCAGCGAGGATATTGCGCAAGATCGGCCGTTTGCATCTCGATGCAGGACGCCGCGATCTAGCGGAGACACATTTGGCCGAAGCCGAAGCGATGATCGCAACGATCGATGCGCCGGTCGAACGTGCTCATGTCCTGCAGGAGCGCGGCCATCTGGCTTTCCGCATGGGGGATCAGGCCGCTGCCGCCGCGTGGGCGACGCAGGCGCTGCAATGCCTGCAGACGCTGCCGATCGACGGGACGACCGAGGCCGGACGGGAGACAGCGCGAGCGATGGCGGAGGCGCTGAATACCAAGGGTGCGGCCTTTGCGCGGCTCGGACGTCGCCGCGAGGCCGTACAGGAAGTGGAGCGCAGCCTCTCGGTTGCCGAAAAGGCCGATCTGCAAAGTGCTGCCTGTCGCGCCTATTCCAATCTCGGTGTTCTCTACACGATTGTCGATCCTGCCAACGCCATCAGAATCTGCCGGCGCGGTCTGGAGGTTGCGACCCGTATCGGCGATCTCAGCTTCCAGGCGCGCCTTCTCGCCAACCTCGCGGTTGCATGCTGTACCTTCACCGATCGCTGCGCCGCCGAGGGTGTACCGGCGGCGGAGAAGGCCGTCGAAATCGACCGGGCGCTTGATCAACGCGACCATCTCTCCGTGCCGCTGATCGTGCTGGGCCAGATTCATCAGTGCCACGGGCAGCCGAAGCTAGCTCATAAGTATTACGAGGAAGCCCTTGAGGTTGCGAAGGAAATTGATGAACCGCAACTGCTCTTTCCGTGCTATGATGGCTTGGCGACACTCAGCCTTGAGCATGACGACATGGACGAGGCGGAACGGTATTTCACGCTGGCGCAGGATGTGTGCATCCGCCACAACCTCGATCCAGGCACGCTCGTTGTCTTGCCGTTTCTCGACTGACCTGTCCTCGTTGCAGTGATCGCCGGAGATCGATTTGGCAAATCGATTCAAAAACATAAAGGGAGGAACGAAACATGCAGGAGAACCACGCCGCAAGACCATTGCAGCCGGGAGATCGCGCGCCGAACGTGGTGCTGGATGCGATCACCCGCCAGGGCAAGGTCGCCATCGACGATTTTCGCGGCCAGAAGCCGGTGCTCGTCGGGTTGTTCCGCGGATTGCATTGCCCCTTCTGCCGCCGGCAAATCGCCGCCATGGCCGAACTCACCGGCGCATTGCAGGAGAAGGGCATCGATAGCCTGACCGTCGTCAACACGCCGATCGAGCGCGCCCGCCTTTATTTCCGCTACCATCCGCTTCCCAATCTGCTGGCGGCCTCGGACCCGGAACGGGTATCGCACAGGGCCTTCGGCCTGCCGAATCTGCAGTTCACCGAAGATGAGAATGAGTGGCCGCGCAAAGTCAGCATGAACACGGTGATGTCGATGCGCATCGACATGCCGGGCGAGCTTCCAGCGCCTATGGACCCGATGGCGGCGTCGGAATTCCTCGACAAGGCGGACGGCTATGAGTTTACCGAGGATGACAAGCAGATGATCGCCACCGGCCACGGCCAACTCGTTGGCGAATTCCTGCTCGATCGGGATGGCGTCGTGCGCTGGTGTTTCACGGAAGTCGAGGAGGATGGCCGCCATATGTTCGGCGGTCCTGCCCCTCGGGAAGTGATGTCGGCAGCGTCGAACATGGCTGTTTGAAGCGAATGAGGCCGTGTTTGAAAGGTCGGGCGCTTGAACAAGGCGAGCCATTCCCGGTCCCGCATGATCGCCCTTATTCCATCCTGAACCTGGCGTGGCAGGTCGTGCAGGTCTGAAGCATGAGGTGGAACGCGTGTTCCGCCGGCATTGCCAGCAGCTCCTGCTCGTTGCGAACATGAGTGCCGAAAGGACCGCCGCCCATGGCCTCTCCGGGCTTCATGCGCATGCTGGCAGTCATCGGCCCGGGGTTGTTCTGCGCGGCGGCATCCAGTGCGACGGCGTAGTCGCGCAGATCGTTGGCGATGCGGTCGAACCGGTCGCGCTCTTCGAGGATGTTCGGCCTGGCCTTCGACTGCGGCCCGGCCTTCGACTGCAGATTGGCGGCCTCGGAGGCGAAATGTGCGGAGAGAACGCTCCCGGACTTGTCACGGATGGTGTCGGCCGCCCATTTGAACTCGCTGGCCTTATAGGCGGCCGGATCCTTGAACATGCCGGAGATCGTCTTCGCCGCGGCGGCCATGGCCTTCATGTCCGCCTGTCGACGGGAGACGAGGTCCTCCGCGGCTGGCGACGGAACCCCCGCCATCAGCACTGCTCCCACGATGGAGAGCAGTCCAACCTTCTTCATGTAAGCGGTCTGTTTCATAAACGCTGCGTTCCAAACCGAGCCATGCCAATTGCTTTCGGATATCCGTGGCTTCACCGGATATCCGTTCTCATCTGGGCAGGAAGAGGGCGGACGGAGACCGCCCTCCCCGATCACGCGGCCATCTTGCTGCAGCTATCGGCGCAGCGGCGGCAGGCGTCGACGCAGCTTTGCATGTCGCCCACCCGCTCGCAGTCTTCGGCGCACTGGCCGCAGATTTCCGCACATTCCCGGCAGACATGCTTGTGGTGCTCCGAGCCGATCAGCATGAAGTGCGCTGAGGTCCGGCAAATCTCCGCGCATGCCATCATCAGCTTGAAGTGCGGGGGCTTGGTGTGTTCGCCACCCAGTTCCAGACAGTGGCCCATCGCCATCGACAGGCATTCGCTGTAGCAGGCGAGGCAGTTGTCGATGCAGGCTTTCATTTCAGTCGACAGATGATGCATGGCGCAATCTCCTATTTGACTTCCTGGTCCACCCACTTGGACATCTCTTCGATCTCCTTTTTCTGGGCTTCAATGATCTTTTGAGCCATCTGCTTGGCCTCTTCGTTGTCGCCGTACTTAAGCTCGACCTCCGACATGCTGATGGCCCCCATGTGGTGGGCGATCATGCCGCAGACGAAGGAGACATCGGCGTCCTTCTTCATCATCCCCTGCATCATGTTCATGTGCATGTCCTTCATGCCGCCCATCGACGCCTTCTGGTACTCGGTCATGTCGCCCATCGGCATGCCGCCCGACATGTCCATCTTCGACATGTCGGTCTTCATGCTTTCGGACTTGCATTTCTCCGGATAGGCCATCGTCGACTGGGCGGAAGCGCCCGACAGCAGGATTGCGAAGGAGGCGGCGACTGCCGAGCACAAGGCAAGCTTGGTGAACGTCTTCATGTTTCGATCTCCGAAATCTGTTTGATTGTTTGGTCCGTGTCAGCCCGCCTGAAATCGGGGCGGCGGATCGATCGCACGGATCAACAGGAGCGGCCTGTCGACGGACTGCGTCGCTTCATGCTTCCCCGGTTCAAAGCGCGGAGCCGCGACCTTGGCAAGTTCCGGAAGGATCGGACAGCAGTGCATCGCCGAACAGCACCCGGCTTGCGGGACGTAGGCATGCCGCGCATGGTGATCACGCTCCCCCACGACGGCACAGTGCTGGTTTTGAAAGGTGCTCGGCACCGCGGCCATGCCGAAAGGATTCGCCGCCACCAGGAGAGCGACGACCAAAAGCTGAGCGTACCGGAAGATGCTTTCAGGTCTCATAAGGCTGGGTTCCCTTCCGGCGCCGAACTGTGCGGCAGCGGCAATGTTCCACAGTACCAGTGATCTGTGGCGGCCTTGCGTTTTGGCAACGGCCGATGAGGAAGCATTAACGATCGCCGGCTAGTCTGCGCCTCGCGCTCGGAAAAATTCGATGAAACCTGGTTATTCGCTAGCCCAGATAGGACTTCACTGGCTGATCGCCCTCCTGGTGCCGGTCCAGTATCTGACGGGCGGCAGCATCGAGAGAACCCACCACGCCGTCCACATGGGGATGACGCCATCGCCTTGGGACGTCGTCCAGCACCAGTTCCACAACTACGCGGGAATGGCGATTGGCCTGCTTATGGGCCTGCGGCTGGCTCTTCGTGTCCTTCACCCGCCCGAGACCGGCGCGCCCGGCACATGGACCGGGCGAGCCGCCGCGACGCTTCATCATGCCTTCTACGCCGCAATCATCGGACAGGCCTGCATGGGATTTGTCGCGAGCTACTTCTGGTTCGAGATCGCGCCGTACCACGTCGTCGGGTCGAAGATCATCCTGGCGATGGTGGCGCTGCATCTCACGGCGGCGATTTGGCACACGCTCGTCGCCCGTGACGAGACAGTCGACCGGATGGTGTTCCCGCGCCGGAAGCGGTCAGCCGAGGATCTGTAACGTGGCGAACATCAGCACGACGCAGCGGCCGCTCATGGCTGAGAACACCAGGACTGAACGGGACGGGCGGTTCCGTGCCACATAAAGGACGCGAACATCGACGACAGATGAGTCGCAATTGAAATCGATCTGCTTTGCATGTAGTTCGAGGAGCATGGGCAAGATGTACCGAATCGCAATGAGCAGGCTGCTCATGATGATGCGGCTGGTGATTATCGTATCACTGGCAGGGTACTCGCTATCGAACGCCAGCGCCGCCATGCATGGCTCCTCCTTCCCCGAGGCGGCAGCGGTACAGTCCGAGTCCGATGCAATGCAGCATCTCGATAGCCATGACATGACGAAGATGGCTGCTCATGACCATTCGCAGGGCGACGTTGGTGATGACGCAGATGGCGTATCGAAGCTGGTCAAGCAGGAATGCTGCAAGGATTTCTGCGGCGGACTTGGCATCATTTGTGAAGGTCCGGACGTCGGCGGACCCATCGTCAATTCCATCCGGGAATTTATTGACGACCGGACGACACTTGGGGAACTTCCGACTCTCCACCGTCCCCCCAATATCTGAATAGAGACGCGCCCGCTCGATCGGGTCCAGTCGGTCGCCTGCCCCGCATTCGGGCGGGCGCACCGTAGGCTATCTCTTATTCGGAAATTTCATAATGAAACCCTCGCTTTTCGTGGTGGGGCTGCCGCTTCTTGTCGGCGGCTGCGCATCCACGCTTCCTCCCGACGTGGTGGCGTCCCCCGTAGCGGTCGAACAGCCGTCCGCGCGCCCGGCCGCATACCGGTCACCGATCTCGGGCTACGTCACCAGGCAGCCCGTCGATCCCAAGCCATGGCGTAGACAGAACGATCTGCAGTCTCCAGCGAATGGAGACGCCTCATGATCGAGCCAAGAAGAACATTGGTGGCGCTGATATTCCCGATGGTGTTGAGCGGCTGCGCCACAGACGCCGAGTATTCCAGCACGGAAGCCGGCTTCACCGCCGTTTTCAACAAGACCGCCACTGTCACGGCGAAAGAGACCGTCTGGATCCAGAACCAGAACCAAGCCCGGTCGGCGGCCGCGCAGGTCAGAAGCCTGCTCGCGCGAAAAAAGACCCTCGACGTCGAAACATCCGTCCAGATCGCGCTGCTCAACAACAAGGGTCTGCAGGCCGCCTACGCCGATCTTGGCGACAGCGCCGCCGACGTCTGGCAGTCGACGATGTTCCTCAACCCGACCGTCTCCATCGGCACGACCGGCATGGGGACGCCGGAGCTGGGGGCGTTCAAGACGATCGAGGGAACGATCACGACGAACATCCTGGCGCTTGCCACGAGGAACAGGGATATCGCGATCGCCGACACTCGCTTTCGGCAGTCGCAACTGACCGCGGCCGTGAAGACGCTTCAGGTCGCTGCCGACACCCGGCGGGCCTGGATCGGCGCGGTCGCGGCCTGGGAGAACGTCGCGCAGCTCCAGCGTGCCCAGGCCGCGGCGGACGCCGCTTCCGAGCTCGCGGAGAAGCTGGGCGAAACCGGTGCGATGACCAAGGGCGCCCAGGCCCGCGAATATGTGTTTGTTGCTGAACTCGCCGGAGAGACAGCGAAGGCCCGGCTGGCGGCCCGTCTCGCCAAGGAGGAGTTGACGCGGCTGATGGGCCTCTGGGGCACCGACCTGGACTACCAGGTGCCCAACGGTCTGCCGCCGCTACCCAAGTCCGTCGTCGGGCGAGGCACCATCGAGGCCGAAGCACTCCGAAATCGGATAGACCTCCAAGTTGCAAAGCTCGAACTCGAAGCCACCGCCAGGTCGTATGGCCTGACCGAGGCAACGCGCTATGTCACCGACCTCCAAATTCTGACGGGCTTCGAAACGGAACGGGAAATCGAGGACGACGAGAAGAAGACCAGGACGACCGCTCAGGTCGAACTGGAGTTCGCAATCCCGATCTTCGATACGGGCAAGGCCCGGATGCGCAAGGCTGAAGTGGCATATATGCGGGCGGCGAATCTGCTGGCGGAGAAGGCCGTCAATGTCCGGTCGGAGGCGAGATCGGCATACGAAGCCTACCGCTCGAACTACGATATCGCGCGGCACTACCAAAACGACGTCGTACCGCTTCGCACCAAGGTCGAGGAAGAATCCTTGCTGACCTACAACGGCATGATCTCGAACACGTTCGAGCTACTCACCGACACCCGTGACAAGATCAACTCCATCCTGCTCTCCGTCAACGCAAAGCGCGACTTCTGGCTGGCCGAAGCCAACCTCGCGCCTGCGATCTACGGCGGCGGCGCGACGAAGGCGTCGGCAGAGACCGAGGTCGCCGGTGCTTCCGAAAGCAGCGCCGGCGGCGGTCATTGAGAAAGGACACACCATGTTCAACAGACGACAACTTTTTGGAGCCAGCGCCGCTCTGCTCACCACAGCCGCCTGGACGAAGACGTCGGCGATGGGGCTGCCCGACGCACCGACAATGGAATCGGCGGACATGCAGCCGCCACTCCACCCGGCCTCAGGTCCGGACTATCAGCCGGTGGTCACCCTCAATGGCTGGACCCTGCCCCACAGGATGAACAACGGCGTCAAGGAGTTTCACCTCGTCGCCGAACCAGTCGAGCGCGAGATGGCCGACGGCATGACCGCCTATCTCTGGGGCTACAACGGACAGTCTCCGGGGCCGACCATCGAGGCGGTCGAAGGCGACCGCGTCCGCATCTTCGTGACGAACAAGCTGCCGGAGCACACGACGATCCACTGGCACGGGATGCTCGTGCCATCGGGCATGGACGGCGTCGGCGGGCTGACGCAGCCGCATATTCCGGTCGGCAAGACCTACGTCTACGAGTTCGACCTCGTGAAATCCGGCACTTTCATGTACCACCCGCATTCCGACGAGATGGTGCAGATGGCCATGGGCATGATGGGCTTCTTCGTGATCCATCCGAAAGATCCCAAGTTCATGCGCGTCGACCGAGACTTCGTCTTCCTGCTCAACGCCTACGACATCGATCCCGGCTCCTATGTGCCGCGGATCATGGAGATGACCGACTTCAACATGTGGTGCTGGAACAGCCGCGTGTTCCCGGACATCAGCCCTCTGGTCGTTTCCAGGAACGACAGGGTGCGGGTGCGCGTGGGAAACCTCACCATGACGAACCATCCGATCCATATGCACGGCTATGATTTCGAGGTGACGTGTACCGACGGCGGCTGGGTGCGGCCGGAAGCGCGGTGGCCGGAGGTGAGCATCGACATCCCCGTCGGCGCGATGCGTGCCTATGAGTTCGATGCCAAGTATCTCGGCGACTGGGCGATCCATTGCCACAAGTCGCACCACACGATGAATGCCATGGGTCACGACATCCCGACCTTTATCGGTGCGGACAAATCGAAGGTCGCCGAGAAGATCAGGAAGCTGCAGCCGGAATACATGCCCATGGGCACCAAGGGCATGGCCGACATGGGCGAGATGGAAATGCCCATCCCCGAGAACACGGTTGCCATGATGACCGGCTGGGGGCCGCATGGTCCGATCGAAATGGGCGGCATGTTCTCGGTCGTGAAGGTCCGCGAGGGTATCTCGGCGGACGATTACTCAGATCCGGGTTGGTACGAAAACCCACCCGGGACCCAGGCTTGGGAATGGACCGGCGAATTGCCGGACGCGACCAAGGCCAAAGACGCGAAAACGCAAATCACGCCGAAACCGAAAAACGGCTGAGGCTCAACCTCCCACATCCAAAAAAGGATTTACGCATGAAGAATTATGTATTGGCACTGGCGCTGTTCGCCCTCGCAACCCCTGCCCTGGCTTCCGGCAATCACGCCGGCGGCCACGGTGAAAAAATGGCTGTTGGAGAACCCGGCGACAAGGCCAAGGCGACGCAGACGGTCCGCGTCACGATGAAGGAAACCGAAGACGGGAGGATGATATTCACCCCTGCCGTCTTCAATGTCCGCAAGGGGCAGACGGTCAAGATCGCGATCAAGAATGCCGGAACTGTCGACCACGAATTCGTGCTCGATCAGGAAGACAAGATTCTGGAGCACAAGAAGGTCATGGAGAAGTTTCCGGAGATGGAACATGCCGACGCCAATTCCATCCGCCTTCCGGCCGGTCAATCCGGCGAGATCGTCTGGAAGTTCACCACCGACGGCGAGTTCAAGTTCGCCTGCCTGATCCCCGGCCACTATGAAGCCGGCATGCACGGCGACGTCACCGTCGCCGGGAAATAATCCGCGAAAAAGGAGCCAAGAACATGAAAACTGCCATGATCAAAATCAGCCTAGCCGCCCTGCTCTCTGCCAGCGCGGCCTTCGGCGCGTTTGCCCAGGAATTCACCAAGGGTGTCGTCAACAAGGTCGACACCAAGGCGAACAAGGTCACTATCAAACATGAGGATCTGAAGAACCTCGACATGCCTGCGATGACGATGGTCTTCCGGGTCGAAGACCCGGCCCTGCTGGAAAGACTGAAGGAAGGTTCGAATATTGAGTTTGTCGCAGAGCGCGTGAATGGCAAGCTCACCGTCACTGAAGTAAAATAGTGGGCTCCTGCCGCCCGGCCCCGATCCGGGCGGCAGGACATCACGGAGTGGAGACGATGTACAGGAGAAGCTTCATTACAATGGCGGCATTCGCCCTGGCGTTCTTTGGCAGAGAGGCACACGCCGCCGCGCCGGCGAAGATGACGGTCTACAAGGATCCCAGCTGCGGCTGCTGCCATAAATGGTCGAAGGCAATGGCGGCAGCGGGATTTTCGGTTGAAGCCCGCGACACCGACGACCTTGCAGCGCTGAAGGCGCAGTTGGGCGTGCCGGCCGACGTGCAGGGATGCCACACCGCCGTCATCGAGAAATACTACCTTGAGGGACACGTGCCGCTCGAGGCCGTCCGACGCCTTTTGCAGGAGCGGCCGCCAGTCCGAGGGCTGGCCGTGCCGGGCATGCCACCTGGCTCCTTGGGAATGGGCGACGATCCGCAGGCATTCTATGCGGTGTATGCGGTCCCCTCGGGAACCGGCGCGCCATACGTGTTCATGGAGGTTCGTCCCCGGAAGGGCTGATGCCCTCGATCAATCAAGGCCGAGATGGCGCTCAGGAAACTGGAGCGGCACAGAGCGCCGCCCAGAGATCATGCTTCCAGTCCGTTCCTGCCCGCGCCGACACGTCAACCGTATAGTCGGCTGAATTGATCCGCACCATGGCGGGCGAAACGCAGCGCACGCTCGCCTCGTGTCTTCCTCCGTCCCGATAGATCACTGTCCCGCCACCGTCGAATTCCGAGAGTGTGATGACGACGTCGAAATCAAAGGCGGGATCGCGGGCAGGCCCGCCCCCGGCCAGACCGAGACTGACCGAGCGGCCGCTGCCGAACGAAGCGGTGTGGAAGACGACATGCCCAGACGCCGCCGACATGGATGCGGACTGCGCGCAAAGGATCAGAGACAGAAGGACTCGGCGCATTTCCCCTCCCGTGGTCAACGCATCCCGATCCTATCATATGCGCGGAGGCTCTGCGACGATGCAGAGCCTCGCGGGCAGGTCTTTATCGGTGACGCGGAAGTCGACCGGCCGGCCGTCTTTGAGGCGCGCCGGCATCACTCGGGGAGCCCGGCCTTGCGGTAGCCGTCAATGAAATGTGCAAGCGTCCGAGCGTCACGAAATGGCTCGGTCGCAGCCCAATGGCGGATTGAAAAACGCGGGTTGGCAACAAGGAACAGTTCGACCTCGGCGCGCGCCTCGTCGAGCCGGCCGAGCTGGGCAAGGCTTGCTGCCAGGAAACGGCGTGAGCTCGTGCGATAGGTCTCGTCGCTGCGCAGCGTCTCGACAGCGGCTTGGTATTGGCCGGCGGCATATTGCGCCTGGCCGAGCGCCAGATAGTACCAACTTGCCGGAAACGGGTTCAGCCGGAAGGCATTGGCGATATGCTCGAGACCCTCCCCGACCCGCCCAGCCAGGACCGTGATGTCGGATAATGCCGCAAAGGTATCGGCCTCGTTCGGGTCGAGCTCGATCGCCTTGGCGAATCCCGCATCCGCCTCGGCAAAGCTGCGCTCATAGGCGAGCAGATAAGCCAGGACCCAGCGACAGCCGGCGTCATTGGGGTCGATCGCGACGGCCTTGCGCGCCAGCTCTAAAGCGAGGCTTCGGGTGGGTTGCGTTGGTCCGGCGGAATGCACCTCTCCCATCCAGTGGTTCATGGCAAGCCAGCGATAGGCCTCGGCATAGTCGGGATCGAGCGAAATCGCGCGCGTCAGCATGAGATGCGCTTCCCGTGCCGCCTGCGGCGTGTCATCCATCAGCCTACGCGCCCGCACGCAGAGATCGTAAGCCTCGAGATTTTTTGGCCGGTTGCGCGGCGGCGGTGCGCGCAGCCGGCCGAGCAGCGCCTCGACGATCTTGGCCGTCACCTCGTCCTGAACGGCAAAGATATCGTCCAGGCTGCGATCGAAGCGTTCCGCCCATAGATGATCGCCACTTGCCGCATCGACCAGCTGAGCGTTGATGCGCACGCGCGCTTCAACGCGTCTTGCGCTGCCCTGCAGCAGGTAGCGCACGCCAAGCTCCTCGGCGATCTCGCGCACATCCATCGCCTTTCCCTTGTAGGCGAAGGCCGAGTTGCGGGCGATGACGAACAGGCCCGGTATCCTGGAGAGGTCTGTGATCAGGTCTTCAGTCAGCCCATCGGCGAAGGATTCCTGTTCGGGATCGTTGCTGATATTGAGGAAGGGCAGCACTGATATCGATGGTTTGTCGGGCAACGGCAAAGCTTTTCGCTTCACGCCGCTGAGCTGAATGACGGCGCCTACGAAGCGGTAGCCGACGCGCGGCACTGTGGAGATCCATTCACCGCCATCGGTAGCCGGACCGAGCAGCTTGCGCAGCTGCGCGATCTGGACCGTGAGGTTGCCTTCCTCGACGATCCTGCCCGGCCAGGCCGCATCCATCAACTCGGCCTTGCCGAGGATTTCGCCGGGCCGCGCGACGAGTGCTGCAAGCAGCTTTACCCCGCGGTGGCCAACGGCAACGGGATCATCATTCCGAAGAAGCGTTCCCGCAGCCGGATCAAGCACAAACGGACCAAAAGCAAAGCGTGACCCCTGCATAGGGCGCATCCTAGAGTCTTTAAAGCTTGGATGGAACTGTTCGTCCGCTTAGGTCGCATGGTATCGACGGCATTTACGTGATTGCACGACATTGCGCCAACATTCGGCGGCTTCTGGCTGGGACGGAGCCACGTCTTGGCAAGGTCGCCTAGAGGCGAAATGCAGCACCATGCACTGCTTGCTCAGAGGAAGCAGGGTTTCAATATTGCCGGACGATGGCGCCGACCGCATTGACGAGAATGCGCGCGGCGGTTAGCGCCGACAGGCCGTCTATGTCGGCGGGAGGATAGAGCTCGACAAGGTCGAATCCCGCAATCCTCGCCCGCCTGCCGAGGCCAGCGATCAGATCGATCACCTCAGTGTAGGTGAGGCCGCCGGGAGTACGCGCCGCCACGCCCGGCATGATGCTGGGATCGATGCTGTCGCAATCGAGGGTGACGACGACCTGGGCTCCTTCCGGAATATGCTGGAGGGCAGCTTCGACGCCCTCAGCGTGAACCTCACGAGCGGTCACGAAGCGGCTGCCATAGTGCTGAGCCGCCTCGACGTCGGTGGCGCGCGCGCTGCCGACACTACGAAGACCGACTTGCACCATGCCGGCGACATGCGGCATCTCGCTCGCCCGACGCATCGGACTTGAATAGCCGTAGCGCTCGCCATGCACGTCATCGCGCCAGTCGATATGGGCGTCGATCTGCAGGACCCAGACCGGCCCTTGATCCGCAAAGCCAGCGAGGAAGGGAAAGGTCACGGAACAGTCGCCACCGAGCAGGATCGGGATAGCCGGCAATTCCAGCACCTCGCGCGTCTTCGCCACGATCCGGGCCCGGTTGCCGGCATTATCGTGCATGGTGGTCTGGATGTCGCCGGCGTCGATGCATGAGACCGGCCCACCGTCGAACAGCGGCCCTCCGAGATCGAAATCCCAGTGCTCGACGAGCGGGGCATCGTCCTGGCTCGCAGCGCGGATCGCATGAGCGGCCAGGGCGTAGCCGCTGCTGTCCTTGCCGGGATAGGTGCTGCCGTGAGCGGCTGCGAAGATCACCACACGGGGCAAACGCCCATCGGCAAGGTGACAGGGTAGGCCGAGAAAGAAAGGTGAAGCGGTCATTCCAGATGGTCCTGATGATGTCCGGCGGAATTTTCGTGGTGATGGCTTGCGGTCGGGGCAAAATTTGATGCTGACCTGTTTAGTCCCTTTGGACGTTTTTGAGAACTTTTTGGAAAAACTTAAGTACGACGCTCCCCGCCTCCTGCAGAATTCATCCTCATTGAGGTTGAGGTTTACCCGGACCTTCAATCATACGGTCTGACGAGGACATCTGCATGGCTGCCGAAAGCGTCACATCACCGCGCGTGGATCGGATCCCCTGGGCCGCAATGGCGGGTATCATCGCGACCGTCACGGTGTTCGCCGTGGCACAGGGGCTGACCTATCCGTTGCTGAGTTTCATCCTGGAGCGGCAGGGAACGACATCGGGCCTGATCGGCTTGTCGGCGGCGATGACGCCGCTGGGTTTCATTATATCAGCGTCGTTCATTCCGGCGCTTTCGCGGCGTGTCGGCGGAGGGCGGCTTGCGATCCTGTGTTCGATCCTGGCCGCTCTCACCCTGTTTGCAATTGCATGGATGCAGGACGTATGGGCCTGGATGCTGCTGCGCTTCCTGCTCGGCTTCTTCGCCAATCCGCTTTACGTGATCAGCGAGACCTGGCTGATCTCGCTCACGCCGGCGCCACGCCGGGGCCGTATCATGGGCCTCTATTCATCGATCGTTTCGGGTGGCTTTGCCATCGGCCCACTGTCGCTCGGCCTTACCGGCGCCGAGGGTTGGCCGCCCTTCATGATCGGTATTGCGGCCTTCCTTTTCTGCGGCCTGATCGTGCTTGCGGTCGCCCCTCGTCTGCCCGGCATGCCTGATGAAGGCGAGGCAACATCGGTCGGCGGTTTCTTCCCACTGGCGCCGCTGCTGTTGTTTGCGGTTTTCACGGCTGCCGCCTTCGAGCAGATCCTGCTTTCCCTGTTCGCTGTCTATGGCACAGCGCTCGGCAGCGACGAAGAGCGCATCGCGTCGCTCATCACCTGCTTCATCGCGGGCAATGCCGTGCTGCAGATTTTGCTCGGGCGCATCGCCGAGCGGTTCGGCTCGACGCGGACGATGTTATTCTGCGTCTTGGCTTGCCTGGCCTGCTGCCTGCTGCTGCCAGCGGTCTTCGCCACGTGGCTGATCTGGCCGCTGGTTTTCGTCTGGGGCGGAGTCTCGTTCGGGATCTACACCCTGTCGCTGATCCAGCTCGGCGAGCGGTTCACCGGCTAAGCCTTGATCGCCGGCAATGCGGCCTTCGCCTTGGTATGGGGTATCGGCGGCATCGTCGGCTCGCCGGCAACAGGACTGGCGATGCAACTGATCGGACATCAGGGCCTGCCATTATCCCTTGGCCTGCTCAGCTGTGTGCTGGTGGTGTTTTTGATGGCTAGGAGATGGCGAGGCTGATCGAGGCACTGGTTCGTGCCGCCCTGCCCCCGAATTCATCTGCCGGCCCTTTCCGCAGAAGAATTGCAATTTAATGCATTACATGTTATATAACATGCCATACAAATGGAGATCGGCATGGTCGAGGATGTGGTTCGAACACTGGGATTTCTGTGTATGGGCAGCCGGCTGCGGCGCATCGGTGAGAGGTTGCAGGCCGATACGCAGCAGGTCATCGACGAAGCGGGCCTCGGCATCCAGGCGGGCCAGTATCCGTTCCTTGCGGCGATCGACCGGGCCGGGCCGCTGACGATCGGCGAGCTTGCGCAGGCGGTGGGCATCACCCAGCCCGGCGCAACCCGAACCATCGGCCAGCTTCTCGAACTCGGTTACGTCGACATGCAGCCGGCACCGGATGATCAGCGTCGCAGACTGGTCTCGCTGACCGACAAGGGACAGGACCTCATCGATCATTCAAAGAAGGTGATCTGGCCGCGCATCGCCGCCGCCGTTGCCGATCTCTGCGGCGATCTCGACGGACCGATCCTCGAACAGCTGGCCGCTATCGAGGACAGGCTTGCGGTGGCACCGCTTGCGCGCCGCAGCCCTGTCAAGGAGGAAACATGATGAGACATATTCTCGACCGGCCGATCTGGAGCGCGCTGGAGACCGCACATGCCGATCTCGCAGAAGGCAATGAGAAGGCACGGCGATACCCCCCGTCCATCGTCCCCTTCGCAGCGTCCGCCGACGACACGCCGGAGAGCCTCGACGCCCTGGAGAGCCTGCCTTCGCAGGCGGAGAGCATGATCCTCGTCGAATCAGGTCCGATCGCCATTCCACCGGGTCTTGCCGTCGTCACAGAAGCATCGCTGGTCCAGATGGTAGCCGGGCGGCCCCATGAGAGGCTTTCGGATTCCCGCATCCAGCCGCTCACCGAGGCCGATGCCGCCGACATGCTTGATTTGGCGACACTGACCAAACCCGGGCCGTTCACCCTGCGAGCCCAGAGCCTCGGCAGCTTCTGGGGGATCAGAAGCGAGGGCCGCCTGGTGGCGATGGCCGGGCAGCGGATGCGGCAGACTGGCTTCATCGAGCTCAGCGGGCTTTGCACCCATCCCGATTTCCAGGGGTGCGGCCTCGGCACCCTGCTCTTCCGTTTCGTCGCCAGCGAAATCGCATCCAGCGGCGACACGGCCTATCTGCATGCCTATGCGGCGAACACATCCGCCATTTCGCTTTACAAGACACACGGCTTCGCGCTTCGCTCGGAGATGAACATGCGTGTGGTCAAACGCCGGTCCTGAGCGGTGCTCACCACCTAACGTACAGCCACCGGCAGCACTTCGAATTTCCAGAATTTTTCCGGGCTGAAAAAGGCCGCGGCAAACGCGCGGATATCCCCGGCGGTGACCTTACCGTAGCCGCTGAGACTATCGCGTATCCGGTCCAAACGACGCGAGTCCGTCTGGGCGTGGTGCAGATATGCGATCCAATATTCGTTGCTCTGCTGCTGATGCTTCAAAGTCTCGATGATGGGTTCCCGGGCGCGCGCGAGTTCGTCTTCGGAAATGTCATGCGACCGCAGATCATTGGCGGTCTCGTCGACAAGTGCATAGAAGCGCGCAACCTTTGCCGGGTCGGTCTCGACGTAGAAATATGCGTAGCCGTAGCCGGGAACTTCCCTTGAAAGTTCAACATCGCCCTGCATGGCATAGCTTGCTCCTTCCGCAATGCGAAACTGGTCGATCAATCTGTTTTGGAAAATCTGGGTGGCAATATTGGCGGTGAAGGATCGCGGCAGATCGGAGAACAAATCGCCGATGGAAGCCCCTACGGCGGCGGCGGCATTATCTGCCCTGCCGCTATGGGTCTGTAAAACGGGTTTCTCGGTCGTTGCCGGAAAATGCACGTCGTCCCGAGCGTTGCTCGACCCCGTCTCCGGGCGCGGCGGCAAAGCGCCAAAGGTTTCAGCCGTCAGCTGGATTGCGTCGTCCACCGTCACGTCGCCAACGATGGTGATGTCGATGGGACCATTGGAAACCATAGGCCGGAACAGCGCCTCGAATTCGTCTGGCTTGGCGGCGGACAATTGCGCGCGGTCGGGGAAGGTCCAGCGCGGGTCGCCGGAATGCACGAGACCTGCGAAATCGCGGCTGAAAACGCCGCTAGGCGACGCGTCATACTGATCGAGGCCGCTCAAATAGGCCTGCTGCACACGCTTGAACGCCTCGGGGCGATAGGCGGGATCGGAGGTATATGCGCTCATCAGCTGCAGCTGCGTCGCAAGATCTTCAGTCCGTGTACGACCGTCGAACCGGAAGGAACTGTCGCCAACCGAGAAGTCGACGCCGACAATGTTGGCCGTCAGCGCTTTCTGTATATCCTGGTAATCCATGGCCTTTACGCCAGACAGCACAACGGCCGGAGATGCCCAGATCGCGGCGGAACGGTCGTGCGGCAGGTCCAGCCGACCGCGGCCGATATCTTCGCGCACCAGCACTTCGTTGGCACGCAGCCTGGTTGGCTTGACGGTAAGCCGTGCGCCGTTGGAAAAGCGCACCATGGTCAAGCCGAGATCTTCAACCGCACGGCGTTCGACCACAGCGCCCGGTTCGCCGAAATGGGTGTAGGGCCAGGCGACGTCAGTTGCACCGGATGGTGCCGAGACGGCAATGGCATTTGAAGCGTCATAGACTTGCCGAACCGTTTCGGCCCCGCCCTTAGGTGATTGGTCGGTCTGTAGCACGACCTGCGGACCGTTGCCGGAGAAAGCAGGCTGCAAGGCCCGATTGACCTCGTCCGCCGTGACGCCGCTCGTCATGGTCTCGAACATTGAGAGGTCTTCGGCGGGCGAGGTGAAGACTTGATCGTCATCGACGCTGCGAGCCAGCATGGAAGCAATGTCGGTGGTCATCCGCGTCGCGGCTCCGGCAGCAGCAGCCTGCAGGGCCGAGCGATATTCGCGGATTTCGCGATCGATCTCCGCCTGCGCAACGCCGAACTCCTGGATTCGGCGCTGTTCCTGGTCAATGGCCGTGAGCGCCGCCTGCCATTTGTCCGGCTCCGAATTCGCCGCGATCAGGACGATATGGGCGGAATCGAGGAGATCCTGGGAGCCGACGTCCGCACTGATGAAAGGGGCATCCGCCTTGCTGGCCACGGCGCTCACCCGACGTTTGAGCACCAGAAAACCGAGATCCTCAATAAGCCCAGCGCGGCGCTTGGCGAAGGTGTCAGGCGCGGCGTCATAGGGACGCGTCCAGGCGATCTGTATGCTGGTCATGCCGCCGGGAACGACGATGACCTCGGCGCTTTCGCCCTTCGTCACCAGCGCGCCAAGATCCGCTTTTGTCGGCGCCGGACCCACGGCCTTCCAGTCGCCGAAGCGCTGCCGGATTTCGACTTCCATGGCAGCGGGGTCGATATCGCCCACCACTATCAGCGTTGCCCGGTCGGGTCGGTAATTGGCCCGGTAATAATCACGGACGAGGTCCACGGGCGCATTGCTGATGATGTCGGCTTTACCGATCGGCGCGCGTATGGTCGCGCGCTGGCCGGCGAGCAGCGAATTCATGATTCCGAGTGACGCGCGATACTGCGGCGTGTCGCGCAGCCGCTCCTCCGACAGAATGACGCCGCGTTCGCGATCAAAAGCGCTGGCATCGAGGGTCAGCTCGCTCGCCGTTTCTCGCATCAGCATCAGGCCCGTCGAAATCGTGTCTGCATCGACCTCGGGCAGATCGAGCGCATAGACGGTCTCGTCATAAGAGGTATGGGCGTTGGTGTCCGGTCCAAAGGCCAAGCCCTTGCGCTGCAAGATACGGATCATCTCCCCTTCGGCGACATGTGTCGAACCCTTGAAGGCCATGTGCTCGAGAACATGCGCCAGGCCCTGCTGGTCGTCGTTTTCGTCGAGCGAACCGGAGCCAATGCGAAAGCGGATAGCTGCCTGTCCGGGCGGCGTGGCATTGCGCGTGATCGCAAACCGCATACCGTTGGCGAGCGTGCCGAAATGCACATCGGACTCGGCTTGGATGTCGCTTTGCGTTTGTGGCCAGGGCACGGACGGGGTGTCCGCATAGGCTGGCAACGCGAAGTTTGCAACGAGCGAGGCCGTCGCAAAAAACCACCACGCCGTGGAGCATTCCATTTTTTTGTGAGACATTCTTGTCCAAGTGATGAGAATGAAGAGGGTAGATGGCGTCAACCTTACTATTCCACAGGTTGCATTCCCCAGCAACTTCCATGTGTGTGAACGGATGAAATGAATAAGAAGTAGATAACTCTGCTTAGAACAGGATGATTTTAGGCCCGGTCGGCCTAAAATCTGAATCCTGTTCTCAATTAAAGAGTTAGAGCATGATGTCGTCCGAAAACCGCTCACACTTTTCGGCATCATGCTCTGAGTGTCAGACCAATGTCATCGAACCCGCCTAAAGGATTGCGCCTCGATGCTGTCACCAGGAGGCGCTTTCGATGGCGACATTGCAGCAGGTCGCATTCCGGGCAGGATGCTCGCTGGCGACCGCAAGCCGTGTTCTCAACCGCAACGGCCCGGCCAGCGATCTGATGGTTCGCAAGGTGCGCCGTGCGGCTGCGGAACTCGGCTATCGCCCGGCCGGCCTGTCCACCGGTCGGCTCGGACGCAGGCCCGTGGTCGGCGTGCTGATCCCCAGCATCACCAATCCGGTCTTCGCCTCTTCGCTGTCGAGCATCCAGAACCGCATGCTGGTGGCCGGCCATGGCGTCTTGATCGCCCAGTCAAATTACGATCCGGCGCGCGAGGCCGATGCCGTCGCCGCATTGTTGAACGACCGGCCGACCGGGCTGATCCTCACGGTCTGCGATCCCTCCACCAGCAAGGCGCTGCTTGCGAAGCTGCCGCCGACGGTGCTGCTCAACAACCTGCCGACAGCGCAGTTTCCGGCGGCCGTCACCGCCGACAATCGCGGCGCCGGCCGCGAGGTCACGAAATTCCTGATCAGCAAGGGCCATCGCCGCATTCTGTTTCTCTCCGGCAATTTCGCCGCCTCCGACCGCGCGCGGCTTCGCCACCGGGGTTATCTCGACGCCATGGCGGAAAGCGGGCTCGCGCCGCTCGATGCCGTGCAGATCCCCTTCGTCAGCGGCTATGACCAGCTCGATCTCAGTGCCGCGATGACCTCGCTTGCGCCGACGGCGATCATCGCCTCCAACGATCTGCTAGCACTCGGCGTCATCGGCGCGCTGAAGCGCGAGGGGCTGTCGGTGCCTGGGGATGTTTCGGTCGCCGGCTTCGACGGCATCGCCATCGGCAGGCTGATCGATCCGCCGCTGACGACCATCGAAATGCCGGATGCCAGCATGGGCGCGACGGCCGCTTCGCTGCTTCTCGACATGGCCGAGAATGCCGCGCCCGCCCGCCATCTCGACGTCGCCTATACGCTGCGTCGTGGCGGCACGGTGCGCGCCATCTGAGAAGTTTGCCAGAAACAGCAGGGCCGCCAGGCGCATGGCGTGGCGGCCCTTAACCTATTGCCCGATGAGGCGCTTAGCTGCGCGGCAGCATGTCCTCGACGTCAGCGGCTGCGTCGTCGAGCGCTTCCTTCGGTTCGGCCGACTGGTCGACGATGCGCGAGAGATTGTCGACGATCGTCTGCGTGACCTTGACGCCGTTCGAGCCGGGGAAGGCATACCACGGGATCATCACCGGCATCTGGCTGAGGCCTGCCTGGAATAGCGGGTTCTGCTTGTAGAAGTCGCCGAGATAATCGGCCGACTTTGCGGCAAGCTCGTTGTTCGGGACATAGCCGGTGCCGGGCACGACGACGGAAGCGCCATAGGGACCGGCGGCGAATTTGGCGAACTTCCAGGCGGCATCCTGCTTGGCGGCGTCATGCGTCAGGATGACGACGGCATTGCCGCCGGTCGGCAGATGTCCGTTCGCCGGATCGATCAGCGGGATCTTGGCGGTGCGCAGATCGAACTTGTTGCCGACATTCTTGATCGTATTGCGCAGCGCGCCTGTCGTCTGGAACTCGAAGCCGACCTTGCCGGCTGCGAAAGCCTGCTCGCCGGCGGCCTTGGTGAACACAGGCATGCCGCCTTCTGTCACCAAGCGATGCAGGACCTCGACGGCCTTCTGGCCTTCCGGACCGTTGAAGGCGACCTTGCTTTCGTCGTCGCTCAGCATCTTGCCGCCGGCGCCGAAGAGCAGTGCCGAAAACATCCAGTCGTCGCCCTGCCAGCGGAAATCGATGCCGTCGACACCGTTGCCGAGCGCCTTGATCTTGCCGCCGAGCGCGATGACCTCGTCCCAGGTCTTCGGCGGATTTTCAGGGTCGCCGCCGGCCGCCTTCACGAGATCGGCGTTGTAATACATGATCGGGTTGGAGGTGGCGAAAGCGAGGCCCACCTGCTTGCCCTTGACCTCGGCGAGCTTGAGGATCGTGTCGGAAAAGCCCTGCTCGGCCATGTTGCCATCCTTCTGGACGAGCGGGCCGAGATCGACGGCGACGTCGCGCTCATCGAGCATGCGCAGGCGGTTGAGGCCGATGAAGGTGATATCAGGCATTTCGCTGGTGCCGACCTGGCGAAGGATCGTCTGGATGCCTTCTTCATAGGTGGCCGACGGGCTGGCGAACTGGATCTTGATGTCGGGATTTTCTTCCATGAACTTCTTCGAGATCGTGTCCATCACGTCCTTGAAGAAGCCCGGCATCGGGTAGTGAACCGTCAACGTCGTCTCGGCGTGCGCGGGAAGCGCGATTGCCATCGAGACGGCCGCTGCGGCGAGAAGCTGGGTGATATGTTTCATCGCTCGTTCTCCTGGGTTGAAACCGGTCAGCCTTTGAGACCGGTCATGGTGATGCCCTCGACGAAGCGCTTCTGCGCAAGCAGGAAGGCGATGACGAGGGGAAGGGTAATGATGAGGGTCGCCGCCATCAGCGCGCCGTAGTCGTCGCCGGCCTCGGCGGCGCGGAAATACATCAGGCCCAGCGGTGGTGTGGCATAGTCCTGCTTGCTGATGACGATCAGCGGCCAGTAGAGATCGTTCCAGTGCGCGACGACCGAGAAGATGGCGAAGGCGGTAACCGCCGGCCAGGCATTCGGCACGATGACGCGGGCGACGATGCCGAGTTCCGACATGCCGTCGAGACGCGCGGCATGGATCAGATCATCCGGCATGGCGCGGAAGAACTGCAGGAACATGAAGATCGCGAAGACCGAAATGGTGAAGGGCGCGACAAGGGCGGCATAGCTGTTGAGCAGCGCGGCGCGGTCGAAGGCAACATAGAGCGGCAGCGCGGTCGCATGGATCGGCACCAGAAGGCCGAGCATGACCAGCACCATCATGGCGCGGGCGGCGCCGAAGCGCATCTTTGCCATGGCGTAGGCGCAAGGGATTGCTACCAGCACCTGGAAGAAGAAGATCAGCCCGCAGACGACGACGCCGTTCCACAAGAGCCGCGCCATCGGCACCCGGCTCAAGGCCTTGGCGAAATTCTCGGCATAGGTGAGATGCGCCGGGATCAGCGACAGCGACGAGGTGAAAATGTCGCTTTGGGCCTTGCCAGCCGTCGAGATCATGAAAACGTAGGGCGACAGGAAGATGATCGCGCCGAGCGAAAGCAGGGTCAGGCGGATGATCCTGCCGAGGGAAAAAGCGCTCGTCATCATGTGTAATGCACCCGGCGATCGAGAATGCGGTACTGCAGGAACATCAGAACCACCAGGATCAGCAAAAAGACCACCGTCATCGCCGAGGCATAACCGACGCGCAGATAGACGAAGCCTTCCTGGTAGATCGTGAAGAGCAGCACCTCCGACGCCTTGTTCGGGCCGCCCTCGGTCAGCGTCTTCACAGTCTCGAAGACCTTGACTGAATTGGTGATGCTGATGGTGATGACGAAGAGCGTCGTCGGTCCGAGCATCGGCCAGGTGACGAGCAGGAAGCGGTCGAGGGAGGATCTGGCGCCGTCCACCTCGGCGGCCGCGTAAAGCTCGCGCGGGATCGCCGTCAGCCCGGCCAGGAACAGCACCATGTTGAAGCCGGCCGATTGCCAGACGCCGATGATCGAGACGCTGTAAAGCACGGTGCCGGAGCTGCCCAGCCAGTTCGGACCGGGAAGCCCGACGAGGGCGAGCAGTGCGTTGAGCGGGCCGATTGTGGGGTGGAACATATATTGCCAGACGGTCGCCATGGCGACGATCAGCGAGGCGACCGGGAGGAAATAGGCGGTGCGGAAGAAGCTGCGCGCCTTAGTCTCGCTCTCGATCAGCATGGCGATGCCAAGGCCGAGAAGGATCGAAATTGGTGCGACGATCGCGGTATAGACCGTCGTATTCCACAGCGACTTGCGAAACGTGCGGTCGGTGATCAGGTGCGCGTAATTCTCGAAGCCGACGAAACGAAACTTGCCGTAACCGAGTTCGAAATCGGTAAAGCCGAGCACGATGACTGATACCACCGGCAAAAGCACGAAGAGAAACAGCAGGATCATCGCCGGCATGACCAGCATCCAGGCGATACGGGCCTCGCTGCGCCGATGCGCAACGGCGGCATCGTACGGCACGGCCATGGAGACAATGCTAGAGCGGGATTGTTTTAGTCGGAATCGGAACAGGGATTCCCTTTCTGGTGCAAATCAGATTCACCATTCTGGCCGGTGCAGGAGGCCGGTCTGGATGGCGAAACCTTTTTCGGATGATCTTCGGGAACGCGTTGTTGGCGCAGTAACGCGCGAGGGCCTGTCGTGTCGAGCGGCGGCAAAGCGCTTCGGCATTGGCATCAGCACCGCGATCGACTGGGTCCGGCGCTTGCGTGAGACGGGCAGCGCGGCTCCCGGCCAGATGGGCGGGCACAAGCCACGGGCGATCTCAGGTAAACATCGGGTCTGGTTGATCGATCGCTGCCACATGCAGGCGTTCACCTTGCGCGGGTTGGTGGCGGAACTCGGAGAGCGCGGCCTGAAAGTGGATTACAGCGCCGTCCGGACCTTCGTGCATGAGGAAGGGCTGAGTTATAAAAAAAGACGTTGGTCGCCAGCGAGCGCGAGCGGCCCGATGTTGCCGCCCGGCGGGCGCGCTGGCTGAAGCATCGCCATCGCATCGATCCATCTCGCCTTGTCTTTATCGACGAAACCTGGACGAAGACGAATATGACGCCGCTCAGGGGCTGGGCGCCGCGCGGCGAACGGCTGTTGGGCCATGCGCCCTTCGGCCACTGGAATACCATGACTTTTGTCGCAGCCCTCAGGGCCGACCGCGTCAGCGCACCGTGGATCATCGACGGCCCGATCAATGGCGAACGCTTTCGCATCTATGTCGAGAGGGTGCTGGTACCGGAGCTCAAACCCGGCGACATCGTCGTCATGGATAATCTCGGCTCGCACAAGGCCGGCGCTATCCGTGCCGCCATCCGCAAGGCCGGCGCCAGATTGTTCTTCCTGCCGCAGTATTCCCCCGATCTCAATCCGATCGAAAAACTCTTCGCCAAGATCAAGCACGAGCTGCGCAAGGCGCAGGCTCGAACCCGACAGGCCATCGACGACGCGCTGGCAGCCACCCTTCAAACCGTCTCGCCGAAAGAGTGCCAAAACTACTTCAAGGAAGCCGGATATGAACGGACATAAAACAATCCCGCTCTAGCCATGCGCCCTCTCCCGTTGAGAGTCGCCCGCAATCAGCCCGGCATCGCCTGTTGCAACGCTGCCGGCCAGCCGGCTGCCGTCTTCGGCAAAGATCAGTGTGCGGCCGGGCGAAAGCCGTAGCCCGACCGAATCGCCGGCCTCAAGGCCGGAAGCTTCGGCCGGTTGAACCTTGGCAACGATCGTCTCGCCGATCGCCTCGAGCCGGCAGTGGAGGATGACTTCTGAGCCCAGGAATTCGACGCGTTCGATCCCGGCAGCAAGGCCGTCATGCCGGCTCTTGGAAAGAAAGACGAATTCCGGGCGAATGGCGAGCGTGACCGGCATCTTGCCGCCGGGCGCATTCTCAAGCGTCAGGCGCAGGCCGCCGCAGAGAATGACCCCGCCTTCCGCAAAGGCCGGCAGCAGATTGATGCGCGGCTGGCCGATGAAGCGGGCGACCTCGATATGGGCGGGATCATCGTAGATGACCTCGGGGCTGGCGATCTGCAGCAACTTTCCGCCCATCATCACGGCAACACGATCGGCCATGGAAAGCGCTTCCGCCTGGTCGTGGGTGACATAGAGCGTCGGCACGCCGGCGCGGCGATGCAGGTCGACGATCTCGCCGCGGGCGTGAACGCGCAGATTGGCATCGAGATTGGAGAGCGGTTCGTCCATCAGGAAGATGCTCGGCTGGCGCACCATGGCGCGGGCCAGCGCCACGCGCTGACGCTGGCCGCCCGACATCTGGCCGGGCTTGCGGTCGAGCAGGTGATCGATCTTCAGCGATGTCGCCATATCCCTGACATCGCGGGCGATCGCCCTGCGGGTGGCGCGCTGGCCCGGCATCAACGACCCGATGAAGGGCAGCCGCTGCATCCTCGACAGCCGGCGCATCGCCAAGGGCACGGCGATATTCTCAGAGGCCGTCAGATGCGGATAAAGCGCGTAGGACTGAAAGACCATGGCGATGTTGCGGTCGGCGGCCGCAACGCCGGACATGTCGAGCCCGCCGATCAGGATTTCGCCCTGGTCGGCATGGTCGAGGCCGGCAAGCACGCGCAGCAGCGTGCTCTTGCCGCAGCCGGAGGGGCCGACCAGCGCGATGAATTCGCCGGCGCCGACATCAAGGCTCACGCCATCAAGGATCTGGTTGCCGCCGAAAGCCTTGGTGATGCCGCGAAGCGAGAGCGCGCTCATTCGACGGGCTCCCGCGGTTTGACCGCTTGGGGATAGACCTCGTGCACGACATCGTCGAGCACATGCGCAGTCATGCCGGGAACGGCGACGATCGTGCTTTCGACAGCAGTATCGAACTCGTGGACAACGGCACCGATCAGGCGCTCGCCCGGCATTTCGCGCTCCATCTTGTCGATGATGAAGGCGACCGACGGACCCCATGTCAGCTGGGTATTGTCGAAGCGACCCTGCCAGGCCCAGTGGAGATGGCCGCTTGCAAACAGCGCCACGTCATGGGCAGCGATCAGATCATAGAGCCGCCGGCGCTGAGACGGGCGAACACTCCAATATCCGGGATCGCCTTCATCTGGCGCGTCGACGAATAGCGGCTTGTGCGCAAAAAGCGCAACGCGTCGCCCTGCCCTGGCGGAAAGCGCCTGAGCTAGCCATTCGAACTGGGCGTCCTCCTCCTCATCTTCGTGACCAAGAAGCAGCGAGTTCAACCCGATGAAGCGCCAGCCACCCGCATCCTCCAGCCAGCGGTCGTCGCCGGCAAGGCTGCGCCAGCGGGACAGCCGCTCGGCATTGACGGGCTGATCCGATCCCTTGAGGTGGCCGACATCGTGATTGCCGGGGACGATCAGCATCGGGATCGACACCTGGCGCATCAGATCCATCGAAAAGGTGATGTCGTCGTCCTTATCGGCGCCGTCGACGGTGAGATCGCCGGTATGGACGATCAGGTCGGCGCCGGTCGCTTCGATCCAGCTCAGAAGCGGTGCCCAGTTGCCGTTGAAATGCGGCTTGCCGGGACTGAAATGGGTGTCGGTGATCTGAATGATTTTCATGGGCGCGTCTCCGAGACCTCGGCAGCGCGTCACCCGCGCTCCCTTCTCCTGCCCTCTCTAGAAGGCTCCCATGTCAATCACACAGCTGAGGTTTTCAGCTGTTTCTCAGTTTTGACATCAATCTGTCATGCAGACCAAGGCAGCGCGTGGAAACCGGAGCAGCCTTGGCCGGTGTTTGGAATTAAGAACATGCGGGCGCCTGCAACATTGCGTTGCAATCAGTGCCGTGGCGCGTTTGCGGGAATGGACGATACCGTTGCCGATACAGGGTCGCTTGCAGGAAAGCTGTCCTCGAGGCCTTCGTCGAGTTCCTCTTCCAGCGTTTGCCTGTCGCCGGCCGAACGCGCGCTCGGCTGGCCGATCAAGCCCTTGCTGCCTTCGTCGAAATTGCCGTTGCTCAAGGCATCGTAACGGTTGATGCTGCCGTCGGCTCCGCCGCCGGCAAAGGCGGTCAGCTGAACCATCATGACCTTGGCGTGCTCGACCGCCGTCGTATCGTCGAGCTCGCCATGGGAGTTGTCGAATTTGACGGAAATCGATTCTCCTCCCTCGCCCAAGAATTCCACGGTGAAGATGTCGCCGGCTTGTGTCACCCGAGTATCGATCAGCTGCATGGAAACCTCCTGTGTTCATGCACCTCAACGGCCATCCAGGTCCGGAGTTCCATTTCAATGCAAGCGGCCGGCCCTCGCGACGATTGACCGGCTCGGGAACAAATAATGCGGATGCGAGCTCGTTCGAGGTTCAACAGGTCGCGTCCATGTCGATGTCACTACTGTCGCCTGCTGAAAAACGCTCGTTCTGCGATATTCCGGCAGATCGGAAACGCACAATGATATCGAGCTATTCGGAGGCGTTGCGCAAACTCGCCAGATCGGCCGAAGTGATCGGACGGGCCGACATGCTGCCAGCGCTGATTGAGATGGCGGACGGATTGGAGAGCATGCGAGACAAAGGCCGGCGCCGAAGTGCTGGCGCACACAGTGCGGCTGGTCCGCACGACCGAGGGAATGCTGGCGTCGATGTCCTCGTCGTCAAACGTCCATTGAACGTTCCTGAGAACGATCGCGGCTGTCCGGCTAGGCCGATGGCGATCTCCTTTGCCGAAGACCGGCATTTATGGTTAATTTATTAATAATTGCGGGATTATGAATGGAACCAGACAACCTTTCCAACTGTTGATGCTGCGCCGTGGAGGAACCCCGATGATCCTGAAAATCCTTGCACCCAAGATCGACGCCGATTGCCATGACACCGGCACCTATCCCGATGGGATCTTTGCCGAAAACCGGATCGATCTTTCCGCTCGCCGCGACGGCCGCAGTCGCTCGCCGCATGAGCGCGACTACGGCAATGACAGGAAAGTGGAAAACCTGCCGCTCGGCTTTGCCTGACCACACCGGACGTCGGAAGCGTCATAGCCTACGAAAGACCAGAACACCCGATGCCGGCAGCACGGCATTCAGCACTCCGGCCGTGGCTCTGATTCTCCCGCCGCCATTGCCGACGTTCCAACCGCCATATGTGCGAGCATCGCTATTGAAGATCTCCTCCCAGAGGTCGTCCCCCAGCCGTTCGCTGTGCAACCGATAGCCGTGTTCGAAGGGAGCGTCGTTCAGCGACCCCACGACAAGGAAATCCTCGCCGTCATTCCATCGATGAAATGCGATCACTCGATTTTCATCATGAACCAGGGGAATGGAGATGTTGCGGGAGCGAATGGCATCCTGGCGGATGCTGAGCGCGATCAGATCGCGATAACAGCTGAGCATCCCTGCCCCGTTGCCATCAGCTTCGCCGAGAATATTCTCCCGGTTCTCGAGGAAATCATTGTAGCGATAGGGCTTCTGGGCGCCGATTTCCTCGCCCATAAAGAACATCGGCGTCCCGGCGGATAGCAGCGTCATCGCAGCCGCGAATCGGGATCTCGCCTCTGCCCACGCCCTGGTTTCGCCGACAACAGGCGCGAAATTGACGGCGATAACAGCGGTTCGTGCCGATCCTTCACGATTGCCGCAATCATCATGCGACTGGTTGTAGACCACCTTGGATCGCGCGCTCGTCTGCAATGCGCCGGCAAGAGACGACATGGTCAGCGCCCGCTTGTCCCCGAAACCGGCATTCTTCAACAGCTGAGCCTGCGCGCCGCCGAGATATTCGACCAGGTTGTGATGAAAATCGCCGTACCAGGTCGCATCGAAGCCGAGCCCGTCGCCGGTCAGGCTTGGCTCGGTCATCGCCGACCAGTCCGAATAATCCTCGGCCGTCAGGAAAAGCTGCGGCTTGATCAGCCGCATCGTGCGGGTCCACTGCTTCAGAAACTTGGCCCCGAAGGCAGCGGCGCGATCGGCGCGTCGGCCATCGGCATGCAGCACCGGATATTGATGGATCGAACTTGTCTGATCGAGCCGGAAACCATCGATATGGCAGACGGAGACGAGAAATGCCGCGCTCGAAATGAAAAGCTGGCGCACGGCTTCCTCGTCGAAGCGGGGCGCCCATCCCGTGGAGATGTTGTCGATATAGCCGCCTGTCGGGTCGGCGTAATCGCGGGGGCGTCCCTCGTACCAATAATAGATATTGCGGGTGTGATCGTTGGAATCATAGGCCCATTGCGCCCGCTCGCCATCCGGATCGAAGTGGTTGTAACAGACATCGAGGATGACGGCGATGCCGCGCTGGTGGCAGACCTTGACGAACATCTTCAGCCGGTCGGTACCGCCAGCCCCCTGATCGGCGGCAAAGAAATGCGACGTGCCGTAACCCCAGTTGGCCCGCGTCTCGAATTCCGCAATCGGCAGCAGTTCCACAGCGTTGACGCCGAGCTCGGTAAGATGCTCGACGAAGGCAATGGCATCATCAAGCGTGCCGGGCGCGGCCTTACCGAAACCGAGGGCACCGACATGCAGTTCATAGATCACCAGATCCTCGAGCCGATCCGGAAGTTTTCGATCGCCGGCGAATTCGTCGGCCCAGAACGCCTCGGCGGCAAGCTCCTCCCCCGACGGCAGCACCACCCGCTTCGGGTCGCAGACCACCGAACAGCTTTGCGGTCCGTCCAATGCCGCCGGCGATCCGTGATAGATCGCTCCATCGGGATCGAAGTCTCCCGCGCCGATCTGCATGAGGGACCAGATATCGGTGCGGTAGGCGAGCGATCCATCATCCCTGGTGACGCGGTACATATAGGGCGTGCCGACCATGCGGTCGAAATCGGAAAGGCCGTGGTCCTCGCCGGTTTCAACGCTCCAGAATCCGTCAACGGTCCTTCGCATCCTGATGGTTGCGACCGCTCCGGTGCCGTCATCGGCGATGTAACCGACGGCGGGATCGGCAAGCACGAGCGAAACGGCCCTGGCGTTCGGCGCCCAGACCGAAAAACGAATGCCGTCTGCACCGTCGCGCCTTTCAGCCCGGTTCGCCCCCAGACGGCCAATCCATGTCAGATAATAGGTCTGCGGCGCCAAGTCCTGCCGGAGATCGAAGGAGCGTTCGCGAAGCGCCGAGGCCTCGTCGTCCAATTCGGCGGCGATCGCCCAAAGGCTTGAAACGCCGGGTCGATCGAGTTCGATCCCCCAGCGAAAATGCGTGCCGATCGCGTCATCGGGAAAGGGAACCCTGATGACAAAGACATCATAGCCATCCTCGTCACGAGAGCGCTGCATAGGAACAGACGTCCACTCGTTCGAGGGGCGGCCTTGCTCGTCCCAACTGCCGCGAAGGCGGACATTGTCGAACGCCATCGAGGGCAGGCCGCTGCGAAACCGGAATTGAACATTGACGGTCATCGGATCCTCCAAAACCATGTCGGATTTCGCCAGACTCTGCCTATGGGCCGTCCCACTCGGGCATGATCAGCCGGCCGAACGATAAAATGCAAGCGCAGATTACATAATAAATACAATCCGAATTGAGCCACATTCGCAACAATATATCATGGATAACGAGTCATCGTCGCACGATCCTCCTCGTGTATTAAATCGAATTGGCGCCAATAAATAGGGATTCATTCCCATTGCCACTTCCCTCGTAAACCGGGAGAAAAACTTATGGTTCAAGCCGTTAGAATAAACGATATTATTCGTTCCTTTGGAATTGACACGCATATCGACTACACCGACGGAAAATATTCCAACGTCGTAGAAGTGGTTAAGGCTCTCGACTATCTTGGCCTTGATACAGTTCGCGATCACGCCCCCAACTCGGCCTCCGATCGTAACGGCCAAACGCATCTCGGCGATGCCGCCGAAGCCGGCGTACAATTCGTCTTCAGCGCCCAGCGGGAAGTCGACCCCGCCACCGTGGCCCAGCGGCTGCATGATTTCGTGCAGGCTCATCCTGGATCGGTCGTCGGCATCGAAGGACCGAACGAAGTCAACAACTGGCCGGTCAGCTATCACAGCCTGAGCGGCCAGGCCGCAGCGGTCGCCTATCAGAAGGACCTGTCTGCCGCGGTCAACGCCGATCCCTTGCTGAAGAATATCCCCGTTCTCGGCTTTACCGGGTATACGGTCGCGTCGGCCTCTGACTACACGACGATCCACACCTATGCGAAGGATGGCGACCAGCCATATTCATGGCTTTCCCGAGAATCCGGCGTTCAGCGCGCTGCCGATCCGGGCAAGCCACTGGCGATCACCGAGACCGGTTACCACACCTCGCTCACCGCCGATACCAATGGCGGCTGGGAAGGCGTCAGTGAAGCGACGCAGGCAAAACTCCTGCTCAATACGCTGATGGACGGCGCCGCACTCGGATCGAAACAGACATTCATCTACGAGCTGCTGGACGCCTATTCCGATCCGCAGGGCGCCAATCAGGAAAAGCATTTCGGCCTTTTTCATCTCGACTATTCCGCCAAGCCGGCTGCGACGGCGATCCACAATCTGACCGAAATCCTTGCGGACGACGGCGCCGCGAAGGCGAGCTTCAGCCCGGGGACCCTCAATTATTCGATCGACGGTCTGCCGTCCTCGGCCCGCAGCCTGCTGACGGAAAAATCGGACGGAAGCTACCAGATCACCATCTGGAATGAGCCCGATATCTGGAACCAGTCCACTGATACCGCCATTCAGGCTGCGGACACGGCCGTCAAAGTCAATCTCGGCGCCTCGTTCGGCTCCGTGAAGGTCTTCGACCCGCTGACCGGAACGACGGCGATCAAAAGCCTCAGCAACGTCTCATCGCTGACGCTCGATGTCGTCGACCATCCCGTTATCGTCGAGGTAGCAGGCACCGGCGCCAGCACACCGCCGCCGGCCACCAACCATCTTTACGGCGGCACCGGCAACGACACCTTCACCGTGACCAATGCGAATCAAATCGTCGACGAAAGCCGGGGCGGCGGAACGGATACCGTCATGTCGTCGATCAGCTTCAGCCTCAAGGATACGGCGCATACGATCGGAAACGTCGAGAATCTGACGTTGACCGGCACCGCCAATCTGAACGGCACCGGAAATGGCCTGGTGAATGTTCTCGTCGGCAATTCCGGCAACAATATCCTCGATGGAAGCACCGGCGCCGACCACATGGCGGGGCGCGCCGGCAACGATACCTATGTGGTCGACAATGCCGGCGATTTTGCCGATGAAACAGCCGGATCCGGCAAGGACACCGTCAAGGCTTCGACTTCCTTCAGCCTGGCCGATCTGAAGCGCACGGCCGGAACGATCGAGAACCTTGCCTTGACCGGAACGGCCAATCTCAGCGCGACGGGCAACAACACGTCCAACGTGCTGACCGGCAACGACGGCAGCAACAGTCTCAATGGCGGCAAGGGCGCCGACCAGTTGAGCGGCGGGCTCGGCAACGACAAGCTGATCGGCAAAGCCGGCGCCGACATTCTGACCGGCGGCGGAGGCGCCGATTCCTTCGTTTTCGACGTTAAGCCCGACAATGTGAGCATCGACAAGATCCGAGATTTCTCCTCGGCGGCCGGCGACAAGCTGCTGCTCGACCATTCGATTTTCGCGGCACTCAGCCTATCCGGATTTTCGGATGAGAATTTCGTTGTCGGTACGAAAGCGCTCGAAGCTGACGATAGACTGATCTACGACCAGGCCAGCGGCATTCTATCCTTTGATGCGGATGGAAGTGCCGCGGGTGCGGCAATCCATATCGCCGATCTCGACAATTCTCCGGCGCTTCACTTCAAGGATTTCGTGCTGATCTGACCCGGCCAGGCCCGTCGCTATTCAGCAGCGGGCTGCCGCAACACGTGCGTTTCTAAAGCGCGTCACGATCTTTCAGATTCGCTCCTTTCGCTTTAACTCTTTGTTTTTACGCATATCGTTGCCGCAAAACCGCTGCACGCTTTTGCGCGACATGCTTTAGCCTCCTCTTGCCGGCATGAAAATCCCGGCCACATTCTCCGTTGACTCCACTCGTGCCGCAACGGAGAAGCCTTTGCCCTGGATCGCCTATATCGCCCACCTTATCGCCGCAGCATTTCTGACCAACGGCATCCCGCATTTCGTCAACGGAGTGAGCGGCCGGCGCTTCCGCATCCCATTCGCGCAAGGGGCAAAGCTTGGCTCGCCGACAGCCAATGTCGTTTGGGGCTGGGCGAATTTCGTCATCGCCTTCCTGCTGTTTGCCAATGTCGGGCCGCTCTATATCGGCACGCCGGGCGATACGATCTTCATGGCAATCGGCATGCTCGTCACCGGCATGCTGCTCGCCCGCATTTTCGAGGGCAACGCCACATAGTAACTTGCATGATGATAGTCACTGCTATAGTGACATTAGCCATGCAACGGACGAGCTTCAGTGACTTCAAATGCCCGGCGGCGCGCGCGCTCGACAGCGTCGGCGACTGGTGGAGCATGCTGATCCTGCGCGACGCCTTCCAGGGGCTTTCGCGCTTCGACGAATTCCAGAAAAGCCTCGGCGTGGCGCCGAATATCCTGACACGGCGGCTGAAACACCTGACGGAAAAGGGGCTGTTCGAACGGCGGCTCTACCATCAGCGCCCTGCCCGCTACGAATATCGGCTGACGGACAAGGGCCGTGATTTCTTTCCTGTTCTGATGACCCTGTTTTCCTGGGGAAACCGGCACATTCGTGAGGAAGACCTTGCCTTTCTCTTGGGCGATGCCGCCTCCGGTAAAGAGCGTCAGGCGGTGCTGGTCGATGCGCGGACCGGCGAACAGGTGACACCCGAAAACACCAGCCTGCTTGCAGGCCCTGCCGCCGACGATGAGGTGCACGAGCGGATCGCCCGCATGCGCGCCTGGTATCTCGGCATCGACGCATAGAAAGGAAAAGGAAATGGATCGTATCGTTGTCACCGGAATGGGACTTGTCTCGCCACTCGGCACCGGCGTCGATCCCGCCTGGAAGCGCCTTCTCGACGGCGGTTCGGGGCTGAGGGTGCTGGCGGAGGATATCGTCGGCGAGCTCTCGGCCAAGGTCGGCGGCATCGTTCCCGGTATCGCAGAAGATGCTGAGGCCGGCTTCGATCCCGATCGTTACATCCCGCCGAAAGACCAGAAGAAGATGGACCGTTTCATCCACTTCGCCATGGCGGCGACGGAGGAAGCAGTAAAACAGGCCGGCTGGATGCCGACCGACGAAGCCGAGCGCCAGCGCACGGCAACGATAATCGCGTCGGGGGTTGGCGGCTTTCCGGCGATCGCCGAAGCGGTGCGGATCGGCGAAATGCGCGGCGTGCGGCGGCTGTCGCCCTTCACCGTGCCCGCCTTCCTCGTCAACCTCGCCGCCGGCCAGGTCAGCATCCGCTACGGCTTCAAGGGGCCGCTCGGGGCCCCGGTGACGGCGTGTGCGGCCAGCGTCCAGGCAATCGGCGACGCGGCGCGGCTGATCCGCTCCGGCGAAGCGGATGTGGCGATCTGCGGCGGTGCCGAGGCCTGCATCGACAAGGTGAGCCTCGGCGGCTTTGCCGCTGCACGTGCCCTTTCCACCGGCTTCAACGAGACGCCGGAGCTGGCGTCACGGCCCTTCGACACGGCCCGCGACGGTTTCGTCATGGGCGAAGGCGCCGGCATCCTGGTCATTGAGACGCTCGAGCACGCGCTTGCCCGCGGCGCCACACCACTCGCCGAGCTCGTCGGCTACGGCACGGCGGCAGACGCCTACCACATGACCTCAGGACCTGAAGATGGCGACGGCGCCCGCCGGGCGATTGACGCGGCACTGCGGCAGGCAAAGATCCCCGCCTCCGAGGTCAAGCATCTCAACGCGCATGCGACCTCGACGCCGGTCGGTGACAGAGGCGAGATCGCGGCGATCGGCACAATCTTCGGCCGCAATGGCGGCATTGCCGTCAGTGCGACCAAATCGGCGACGGGGCATCTGCTCGGTGCCGCCGGCGGGCTGGAGGCGATCTTCACCATCCTTGCGCTGCGCGACCAGATCGCGCCGCCGACCCGCAACCTGGATCAGGCCGATCCAGCCGCCGACGGCATCGATATCGTCGGCAAGACGGCGCGGCCGCTGGCAATGGACTATGCGATCACCAACGGTTTCGGCTTCGGCGGGGTGAATGCCAGCGCCCTCTTCCGGCGCTGGTCGTAAAGTCCGCTTTTCTTGCGCCAGAAATCGCCTACACTTCTGCCTGTCGGGGGATCGTTTCCCTGACAGAGCCGGAGATCAATCCATGCGCGCCTTCTTCGCAGTTCTCATCCTGTGTGCCGCATCCGCCCTCTCCTCCGTATCGGCCCGCGCCGAAGATCCGATCGACACGACGCGGACGATGATCGAGGAACAGATCAAGGCCTTCCTCAAGGACGATGCCGAGACCGCCTATTCCTTCGCCGCGCCCGGCATCAGGGCGATGTATCCCGATAAGAACCTGTTTTTCGCCATGGTGAAGAAGAGCTACGAGCCGGTCTATCACCCAGGCAATTATGCCTTCGGGCGCTGCCGCTCGATCGACAACGGCGCGCTGATCTATCACGAGGTGCTGATTTCGGGCCGCGACGGCAAGGACTGGACGGCGATCTACCAGATCACCCGCCAGCCGGACGGCAGCTACAGGATCAATGGCGTGCAGATCATGTCGGACGCGGACAGCAAGGGCATCTAACGCGCTGTCTCCTCTCTTCGACGGGACCCAATTGATTTACACGGCTTCGTTGCGCTAACGATTTAGAAATCCTCCTGGAGTAACAAACTACCAACGGAGGGTTGTTATAGCCTGCTGCAGTCACTGCGGCAAAAGGGCTTTGACCTTCCGGCCTCTCCGGCATCAGGTATGGTCGTCGTGATAGCGATTTTCATTGCGGCTGGGATCGTTGCCATTCGCTTCGACGAGCCAGCGCGCAAAAAGCTCAAGACGATGGTTGCACCAAACCCGGCGTCTGCGGTCCCCTCGGCAAGCAACGCGGGAGCGGAGTAGCCTTACACCGGTTCGAGATCACCCCTCGCCCATTCCTCCTGTGTTTCCGCCATGAAATCGGCGAAGCGGCCTTCGGCGATCGCCTTGCGGATGCCCTGCATCAGTTCCTGGTAATAAGCGAGATTGTGCCAGGAGAGCAGCATGCCGCCGAGCGCCTCGTTGGAGCGGACGAGATGGTGCAGATAGGCACGCGAATAATCGCGCGAGGCCGGGCAGTTCGACTGTTCGTCGAGCGGGCGCATATCTTCGGCATGGCGGGCATTGCGGATATTGACCTTGCCGCGGCGGGTAAAAGCCAGACCGTGACGGCCTGAACGGGTCGGCATGACGCAGTCGAACATGTCGATGCCGCGGGCGACCGATTTCAGGATATCGTCCGGCGTGCCGACACCCATGAGGTAACGTGGCTTTTCCAGAGGAAGTACCGGCAGTGTCGTTTCCAGCATCTCCAGCATGACGTCCTGCGGTTCGCCGACCGCCAGGCCGCCGATCGCATAACCCTTGAGGTCAAGCTGGCTCAACGCCTCGGCCGAGCGGATGCGCAGCGCCGGGATATCGCCGCCCTGGACGATGCCGAACATCGCTTTGCCGGGCTGCTCGCCGAAGGCGACCCTGCAGCGCTCGGCCCAGCGCAACGACATTTCCATGGCGCGCTCGATCTCCTTCGGCTCGGCCGGCAGCGCCACGCATTCATCGAGCTGCATCTGGATGTCGGAGCCGAGCAGCCCCTGGATTTCGATGGAGCGCTCCGGCGACATATGGTGCAGGCTGCCATCGACATGCGACTTAAAGGTGATGCCCTGCTCGTCGAGCTTGCGCAGGCCGGATAGCGACATCACCTGGAAACCGCCCGAGTCCGTCAGGATCGGATGCTCCCAGCGAATGAGCTTATGCAGACCGCCGAGACGGGCGACGCGCTCGGCCGTCGGGCGCAGCATCAGGTGATAGGTATTGCCGAGGATGATATCGGCGCCGGTCTCGCGCACCTGGTCGAGATACATGGCCTTAACCGTGCCGACGGTGCCGACCGGCATGAAGGCCGGCGTGCGGATCTCGCCGCGCGGCATGGAGATCTGGCCGAGGCGTGCGCCGGCATCGGTCTTGTCAAGCGTGAATTGGAAGGTGTTGGTCATCTAGGCTTTCCGGAAGAGAAGGCTGGCATCGCCATAGGAATAGAAGCGGTAGCCCGCCTGAATGGCGTGGTCATAGGCGGCACGCATCGTATCGAGGCCCGAAAAGGCCGAGACCAGCATGAAGAGCGTCGAACGCGGCAGGTGGAAATTGGTCATCAGCATATCGACCGCCTTGAAGCGGTAACCAGGCGTGATGAAGATGCCGGTAGCGCCGGCCCAGGGCATAATCTCTCCGCTTTCCTCGGCGGCACTCTCGATGAGCCGCAATGAGGTCGTGCCGACACAGACGATGCGCCCGCCTCTTTCCCGCACGGCATTCAACTGGGCCGCAATCTCGGCGCTGACATAACCGCTTTCGAGATGCATCTTGTGATCGGCGGTATCGTCGGCCTTGACGGGCAGGAAGGTGCCGGCGCCGACGTGCAACGTGACGAAATGGCGTTCGATGCCGGCGCTATCGAGCGCATCGAACAGCCTGGGCGTGAAATGCAGGCCGGCTGTCGGCGCGGCGACGGCGCCTTCCTCACGGGCATAGATCGTCTGGTAGTCCTCGCGGTCGCGCTCGTCCTCGGGGCGCTTGGCGGCGATATAGGGCGGCAGCGGAATATGGCCGACGGCGGCGATCGCCTCGTCGAGCGCAGGTCCTGAGAGATCGAACAGCAGCGTCACCTCGCCGGCCTCGCCCTTTTCCTCGACGGTGGCATCGAGCGAACCGAGGAAACAGCTTTCGCCGGAATGGCCGAAGGAGATGCGATCGCCCTGTTTGATACGCTTGCCCGGCTTGGCGAACGCCTTCCAGCGGCTGGCGCCCACGCGCATGTGCAGCGTTGCGGAAACCTGCTGGCCGCCGGCGCCGTCGCGATGGCGGATGCCCTCGAGTTGGGCGGGAATGACCTTGGTATCGTTAAAAACCAACGCGTCGCCGGCCCGCAGGAACGACATGAGATCGCCGACGCGATGATCAGACAGGCGGCTTTCCGCATTCGGATCGACGACGAGCAGGCGCGCGCCGTCGCGCGGTTCAGCGGGCCTCAACGCGATGCGTTCATCGGGCAGGTCGAAATCGAAAAGGTCTACGCGCATCAGGGCACTTTCAGGCAAAGCGAAACCCGCCCCCGCGCAGCAATGCGCAAGGGCGGGTTTCAGCAGAAATCACAATCAGACGTCGGCGGCAACCCGCATGGAGACGATCGAGTCCGGATCAGAAACCGGCTCGCCGCGCTTGATCTTGTCGACATTGTCCATGCCTTCGATGACCTGACCCCAGACCGAATACTGCTTGTTCAGCCAGGGCGCGTCGGTGAAGCAGATGAAGAACTGCGAATTGGCCGAGTTCGGGTTCTGCGAACGGGCCATCGAGCAGGTGCCGCGCGTATGCGTGGTCGCCGAGAATTCAGCCTTCAGGTCCGGCTTCGAAGAGCCGCCCATGCCGGCGCGGCCGGGATTGAAGGTTTCCGAGCCCTTTTTGCCGAATTCGACATCTCCCGTCTGGGCCATGAAATCCTGGATGACGCGGTGGAAGACGACGCCGTCATAGGCCTTCTCGCGGGCGAGTTCCTTGATGCGGGCGACATGTTCCGGGGCGACCTGTGGCAAAAGCTGAATGACAACCTTGCCCTTGGTGGTTTCCAGAATGACGGTGTTTTCGGGATCCTTGATCTCGGCCATTTGCCTTCTCCTCTTGTTTCTCTCGTAACTTACTTCTTGCCCAGGGTGACCTTGATCATCCGGTCTGGGCTTTTGACTTCGCCGTTCTGGCCTTCGCCCTTCTTGATCTTGTCGACGTTTTCCATGCCGGAGACGACCTTGCCGACGACGGTGTACTGGCCGTTCAGGAAGGAACCGTCGGCGAACATGATGAAGAACTGCGAATTGGCGGAATTCGGATCCTGCGAGCGGGCCATGCCGACCGTGCCGCGCACGAACGGGGTCTTGGAGAATTCGGCCGGGATATCGGGCATATCCGAGGAGCCGGTGCCGGCGAGGCTGGCATCGAAGCCCTTTTCCATATTGCCGTATTTGACGTCGCCTGTCTGAGCCATGAAGCCGTCGATGACGCGGTGGAAGGCGACGTTGTCATATTCGCCCTTCTTGGCCAGCGCCTCGATCTGGGCGACATGCTTCGGCGCCACCTCAGGCATGAGCTGGATGACGACAGGGCCGTTCTTCAGCTGGATGGTGAGATAGTGATCGGCCGACTGGGCAAAAGCATCCCCCGCGAAGGAGGCGAGATACAACACGCCGGCAAATGCGAGATAAAAGAGTTTCATGTGAGCTCCATTGCGGCGGGTTCCGCCTAGTCTTTGCTTTGTTCTTACTAGTTTGAGCGCTTGGATGTGAGGGCCTGCAAGACGGCGGCCGGCACGAAAGCGCTGACATCGCCGCCCATGGCGGCGATCTGGCGGACCAATGTGGCGGTAATGGGCCGCGAGGCCGTGCCCGCCGGCAAAAAGATGGTCTGGATATCGGGCGCCATCGTCCGGTTCATGCCGGCCATCTGCATTTCATAATCAAGATCGGTGCCGTCGCGAAGACCGCGGATCAACAGCGTCGCGCCATGGGTGCGGGCGGCATCGACGACCAGATTGTCGAAGGCGACGACGGCGATGTCGCCGGTCTTGCCGGGCAGCGCCTCGGCCAGCGAACGGCGGATCAGCTCTGCTCTCTCTTCGAAGGAGAAGAGCGGCGCCTTGCCGGGATGGATGCCGATCGCGACGATGACCTTCTCGGCGACGTTCAGCGCCTGGACCAGAACATCCACATGCCCATTGGTGATCGGGTCGAAGGACCCCGGATAAAAAGCTGTCGTCATCTGGTCCGGCCGTTGGTTTGACGCCTTTTGTCACGGATGCCGGCTTGCCGCAAGTGATTTGGCCAGTCGTTCCGGACGACTGAACGGCGGATGAATGTGCCGTTCAAGGCGGTTTCAGACGGGATCTGCTTAACTTGGATCATCAAGGCAGCCGCTGCCATTCCGGCATCCGGCGCTCCCCGAAAGACCAAGTCCATGCTGATCGTGCTCGTTGCACTTGCCGTCGTTTTCTCTCTCGCCGCCGAGATGGTCTATGGCTATTTCGCCGATCAATACGAGGTGAGCTGGGTACGGCCGGAGCTCGCCGAGCATGCGGCGATCGTGCGCGCCCAGGGTCGGCTGCGCGAAGCTTCGAATCTGAACGCCAGATGAACGCGACATTCAAGGTCGCTTCAGATCGCCATTGGTAAACACCCGATCAACATCCGGCGGAACCATTTTCAGACGGATGCGTTCATTCAACCGATACATAGATGCGGCGCGGAAGGAATAAAAATGCCCGGCAAGATTACGATGATTAACGTGCTGTGGATGGTAATGGTCACGGGCATGCTGACCGCAACTGTCGCTCTCTATGATCAGAAGGTTGATACGTCCAAGGTTTATGGTCCCTATGCTTCGGCCCGGACGGCCGTGCTGGGCCAATACTGAGGGGCGAGAACGCAACTCCCCAGGAAAGGAATGCCTATGTTCACGATCTTGACAATGCTCACAGCCCTTATCAGCGTCATGTTCATCGTGTCTGTGGCCTCGACGATTTCAGCGCTCCGGCGCGAAGGCGAAGAGGTGAAGGCGCTGAACGAAAAACATAGAGCGTTCTGACATTCCTCTCTTCCCACCTTGAGCGACACCCTTCCGTCGCCAGGGCCAGTCAAAGCCGGATGCACCAGCGTCCGGCTTTTTCATTGGGCGTAGTCCTAAACCACTATCCGACTTGAAAAGAAAATGGCCCGCGTGAAAAGAAAAGGGCGGCTCGAAGCCGCCCCGTTCACTTGATCATTCCTCGGCAGGCCCGGCCGGATCGCCATCGGCAATCGGCGCCTCGCCGCCGCCACTTTCGGCAGCACCTTCGTCGGTAGTAGGGGCGCTTCCGGCGACCTCGACAGCCTCCTCCGTCTCCTCCTCCTCCGGCTCGCTGATGCGCTCGACCGAGACGACCTTCTCGTCCTTGGCCGTCGAGAAGATGGTGACGCCCTTGGTGGCGCGGCTGGCGATGCGGATGCCGCCGACCGGCACACGGATCAGCTGGCCGCCATCGGAGACCAGCATGATCTGGTCGCCGTCATCGACCGGGAAGGCCGCGACCAGCTCGCCGATCTCGGCGGTCTTGGACGTATCGGTGGCGCGGATGCCCTTGCCGCCGCGGCCGGAGATACGGAAGTCGTAGGAGGACGAACGCTTGCCGAAGCCCTTTTCGGAGACGGTGAGCACGAATTGTTCGCGTGCTCTCAGCTCTTCATAGCGCTCGTCGGAGAGCTGTCCCTCCTCGGTGACTTCTTCACCGACCAGCGCAATATCCTCTTCATCCACGCCCGTCGCCCGGCGTTCAGTGGCGGAACGCTTGAGATAGGCAGCGCGCTCCCACGGCTCGGCATCGACATGACCAACGATCGTCATGGAGATGATGCGGTCGCGATCGCCGAGATTGATGCCTCGCACGCCGATCGAGTTGCGGCCGGCAAAGACCCGGACATCGTCCACGGAGAAGCGGATGCACTGACCGAGTGCGGTCGTCAGCAGCACGTCGTCATGTTCGGTGCAGGTCTCGACGGAGAGGATTTCGTCGCCCTCCTCCTCGAGCTTCATAGCGATCTTGCCGTTGCGGTTGACCTGGACGAAGTCCGACAGCTTGTTGCGGCGGACCGTGCCGCGCGTCGTCGAGAACATGACGTCGAGATTGTCCCAGCTCGCCTCGTCCTCGGGCAAAGGCAGGATGGTGGTAATGCGTTCGCCGGGTGCGAGCGGCAGCATGTTGATCAGCGCCTTGCCGCGTGAGGTCGGCGTGCCGATCGGCAGGCGCCAGACCTTCTCCTTGTAGACGATGCCACGCGAGGAGAAGAACAGCACCGGCGTATGGGTGTTGACGACGAATAGCCGGCTAACAAAATCTTCGTCGCGGGTCGTCATGCCGGAGCGGCCCTTGCCGCCGCGGCGCTGGGCGCGGTAGGTGGTCAGCGGCACGCGCTTGATGTAACCGAGATGCGAGACGGTGACGACCATGTCTTCGCGGGCGATCAGATCCTCGTCGTCCATTTCGAGACCGCCATCGACGATCTCGGTGCGGCGCGGTGTGCCGAACTCGTCGCGGACAGCGATAAGTTCGTCCTTGACGATAGTCTGGATACGGACGCGCGAGGAGAGGATATCGAGGTAATCCTTGATTTCCTCGCCGATCTTGTTGAGTTCGTCGCCGATTTCGTCGCGGCCAAGGGCCGTCAGGCGGGCAAGGCGCAGTTCGAGGATGGCCCGGGCCTGCTCTTCCGAGAGGTTGTAGGTGAGATCCTCGTTAATGCGATGGCGCGGATCGTCGATCAGACGGATCAGGCTTTCGACATCTTCCGCCGGCCAGCGGCGGGTCATCAGCTCCTCACGAGCCGACTGCGGATCGGGCGCCTGGCGGATGACGCGGATGACCTCGTCGATATTGGCGACCGCAATGGCGAGACCAACCAACACATGAGCGCGGTCACGCGCCTTGCGCAGCAGGAACTTTGTTCTCCGGCTAACGACTTCTTCGCGGAAGGAGACGAAAGCGCGCAGCATGTCGAGCAGCGTCAGCTGTTCGGGCTTGCCGCCGTTCAGCGCCACCATGTTGCAGCCGAAGGAGGTCTGCAGCGGCGTATAGCGATAAAGCTGGTTGAGGATGACCTCGGCATTGGCATCGCGCTTCAGCTCGACGACGACGCGATACCCCTGGCGGTCGGATTCGTCGCGCAGGTCGGAGATGCCTTCGATGCGCTTGTCGCGCACCAGCTCGGCCATCTTCTCGATCATCGTTGCCTTATTCACCTGATAGGGAATCTCGGTGATGATGATTTGCTCGCGGTCACCGCGCATCGGCTCGATAGCGGCGACGCCGCGCATGATGACGGATCCGCGGCCGGTCTCATAGGCGGAGCGGATGCCGGCACGGCCGAGGATCTTCGCACCTGTGGGGAAATCGGGGCCGGGAATGATCTGCATCAGTTCCGGCAGTTCGATGGCCGGATCGTCGATCAGCGCGACGCAGCCGTCGATGACCTCGGAGAGATTGTGCGGCGGGATGTTGGTCGCCATGCCGACGGCGATGCCGCCGGCGCCGTTGACGAGCAGGTTCGGGAACTTGGCAGGGACCACGACCGGTTCGGACAGCGTGCCGTCGTAGTTGTCGCGGAAATCGACGGTTTCCTTGTCGAGATCGTCGAGCAGCGAATGAGCAGCCTTTTCGAGGCGGCATTCTGTGTAACGTTCGGCCGCTGGCGGATCACCATCGACTGAGCCGAAATTGCCCTGACCGTCGATCAGCGGCAGCCGCAGCGACCAGGGCTGCGCCATGCGGGCGAGCGCATCATAGATCGCGGAGTTGCCGTGCGGATGGAATTTACCCATCACGTCACCGGTGACGCGGGCGCATTTGACGTATTTCTTGTTCCAGTCGATGCCGAGCTCGGACATGCCGTAAAGGATGCGCCGGTGCACGGGCTTCAGGCCGTCGCGCACGTCGGGCAACGCGCGGCTGACGATGACGCTCATGGCGTAATCGAGATACGACCGCTGCATTTCCTCCATGATGGAGATGGGCTCGATGCCTGGCGGGAGCTTCCCGCCGCCGGGGGGTGTTTGCTCAGTCAAAACAGATCACGATCTCTTCTAGAATCACTGGAAGATTTATAGCGGAAAGCCTGTTGCCGCGCCAATTTCACAGCGCGTTTTGAACAGGCTTTTGCGGCTTAAAGAGGGTAAAACATGCAAGTTTCGCGGCCGGACCGGACAAATCCGCCGCGGGCCGCCGCGGGATATTTGCCAAATCGAAATCCCCGCTTCACAATCATTTGAACCACGCACCCATATGGGGTTCCGGAGAGCCGATGGCAAGCGCCGACCAATTGATCAACGCCTTCACGACGCTGCTCGTCACCATCGATCCACCGGGGCTTGCGCCGATCTTTCTGGGCCTGACGACAGGCATGAGCCGGACCGAGCGCAAGCAGGTGGCGCTGCGCGGCTCGGTCATCGCCTTCATCATCCTTGCCGTCTTCGCGCTGTTTGGCGCCGGCGTGCTAGGCGTGCTCGGAATTTCGATCGGCGCCTTCCGCATCGCCGGCGGCCTGCTGCTGTTCTGGATCGCCTTCGAGATGGTGTTCGAGAGGCGGCAGGAGCGCAAGGAGAAGGCGACCGAGGCGGCGATCACCAAGGATCATATCGAGAATATCGCCGTCTTTCCCCTCGCCTTGCCGCTGATATCAGGTCCGGGTGCGATCTCGGCGACGATCCTGCTAGCCGGCACGCTCGCCACCTCGATCGGGAAAGCCCAGCTGATCGGCGTCCTTGCCGCCAATCTGCTGCTGACCTTCGTCATGCTGCTCATCGCCGAAAGGCTGGACCGTTTCCTCGGCGTCACCGGCCGGGCCATCCTGACACGGCTCCTCGGCGTCATCCTGGCCGCCCTTGCCGCACAGTTCGTCGTCGACGGGGCTAAGTCGGCGTTCAATCTGATCAGCGCGACGCCGCACTGAAACGGCCGTAGACGATTGAGGCCGCGGTCTGAACGATCTGCCGCGAGAACAAAGAAGAGCATGACGCCGTTATGGACGTCATGCTCTCCAGTCTTTCACAAAACTGCGAAAGCCTAACGATCAGAACGGGATGTCGTCGTCGAGATCCCGCGAGAAGTTGCCGCCGCCGCCACCGCCGCGGCTGGGTGATGAGGAGGGAGCCGGGGCGCCGTAGTCGTCGCCATAATCGTTGCCGCCACCGGCGCTGCCACGGCCGCCGCTCGCACCGCCGCCTTCGCCGCGGCCGTCGAGCATCGTCAGCGTCGAACCGAAACCCTGCAGCACCACTTCCGTGCTGTAACGGTCCTGGCCCTGCTGGTCCTGCCATTTGCGGGTCTGCAGCTGGCCTTCGATATAGAGCTTGGCGCCCTTCTTCACATATTGCTCGACGACCTTGCAGAGGCCTTCGTTGAAGACGACGATCGCGTGCCATTCGGTCTTTTCGCGGCGCTCGCCGGAATTGCGGTCGCGCCAGGTCTCCGAGGTTGCAAGACGGATATTGGCGATCGGCCGGCCATCCTGAGTGCGGCGGATTTCCGGGTCCGCGCCGACGTTTCCAATCAGAATTACCTTATTCACACTACCAGCCATGCTTCTCACCCTGCCTGCCGCCCTGCCCGGCGGCGTTTAATCGATCGGCGCACCTTAAACCATCACGGACCGCCGATGCGCATGGGCGGCATTTAATCCACATGTTTATCCATCAGAACGCCGCATGCATCCATCAGGATTTTTGTTCTTTATTTGTTCTAGGTTATCCGTATGATCCTGTCAACAGAATCGAAAACCTTGAGCCCTTGCGGATATTCAGCCTCGACTCGCCCGTCGGCATCACTAAATAAGGGCTGTTATCCAGAAAACCAAAGCAGAGACGATGAGCGAACTGAAGACGATCTCCATCCGCGGCGCGCGCGAGCATAATCTCAAGAGCATCGATCTCGATCTGCCGCGTAACAAGCTGATCGTCATGACCGGGCTTTCGGGTTCCGGCAAATCCTCGCTTGCTTTCGACACGATCTATGCCGAGGGCCAACGGCGCTATGTCGAGAGCCTGTCGGCCTATGCCCGGCAGTTCCTCGAGATGATGCAGAAGCCCGATGTCGACCAGATCGACGGGCTGTCGCCGGCGATCTCGATCGAGCAGAAGACCACCTCGCGTAACCCGCGCTCGACGGTCGGCACCGTCACCGAGATCTACGACTATATGCGCCTGCTCTTTGCCCGCGTCGGCGTTCCCTATTCGCCGGCAACCGGCCTGCCGATCGAGAGCCAGACCGTCAGCCAGATGGTCGACCGTACCCTCGATTTCGGCGAGGGCACCCGGCTTTATATCCTTGCGCCGCTCGTGCGCGGGCGCAAGGGCGAATACAAGAAGGAACTGGCGGAGCTGATGAAGAAGGGCTTCCAGCGCGTCAAGGTCGACGGCCAGTTCTACGAGATCGCCGAGGCGCCGGTGCTCGACAAGAAATACAAGCACGACATCGACGTGGTGGTCGACCGCATCGTCGTGCGTTCGGATGTCTCGGCACGCCTGGCGGATAGTCTGGAGACCTGCCTGAAGCTCGCCGACGGGCTGGCGGTTGCCGAATTCGCCGACAAGCCGCTGCCGCCGGAAGAGACGTCGGCCGGCGGTTCGGCCAACAAGTCGCTGAACGAGACGCATGAACGCGTGCTGTTTTCGGAGAAATTCGCCTGCCCAGTCTCGGGCTTTACCATTCCCGAGATCGAACCCAGGCTCTTCTCCTTCAACAACCCGTTCGGCGCCTGCCCGACCTGCGACGGCCTCGGCGCCCAACAGAAGATCGATGCGGATCTGATCGTGCCCGAGCCCGAACGGACGCTGCGCGACGGGGCGATCGCGCCCTGGGCCAAGTCGACCTCGCCCTATTACAACCAGACGCTGGAAGCGCTCGGCAAACATTACGGCTTCAAGCTCGGCACCCGCTGGAACGATCTCTCCGACGAGGCCAAGGACGTCATCCTCAACGGCACCAACGACAAGATCGAATTCCATTATGCCGATGGCGCCCGCTCCTATACGACGCAGAAGAATTTCGAAGGCATCATCACCAACCTCGAGCGCCGCTGGAAGGAGACCGATTCCGCTTGGGCGCGCGAGGATATCGAACGCTTCATGTCGGCTGCCCCCTGCCCTTCCTGCAACGGATTCCGCCTGAAGCCGGAGGCGTTGGCGGTGAAGATCGACACGCTGCATATCGGCGAAGTGACCGCGATGTCGATCCGCGTCGCCCGTGACTGGTTCGAGACGCTGCCGGCAAGCTTCAACGCCAAGCAGAACGAGATCGCCGTGCGCATCCTCAAGGAAATCCGCGACCGGCTGCGCTTCCTCAATGACGTCGGCCTGGAATATCTCAGCCTGTCGCGCAATTCCGGCACGCTGTCGGGCGGCGAAAGCCAGCGCATCCGGCTTGCCTCGCAGATCGGCTCGGGGCTGACAGGCGTGCTTTACGTGCTCGACGAGCCGTCGATCGGCCTGCATCAGCGCGACAACGCCCGGCTGCTCGACACGCTGAAGCACTTGCGCGACATCGGCAACACCGTCATCGTCGTCGAACATGACGAGGATGCGATCCTATCGGCCGACGACGTGGTCGATATCGGCCCGGCAGCCGGCATTCACGGCGGCCAGGTGATCGCCCACGGCACGCCGCAGGATATCATGGACAATCCAAACTCGCTGACCGGCAAATATCTGTCGGGCGAGCTCGGCGTTCCGGTTCCCAATGAGCGCCGCAAGCCGAAGAAGGGCCGCGAGATCAAGGTAGTCGGGGCGCGTGGCAACAATCTCAAGAACGTCACGGCGTCGATCCCGCTCGGGGTGTTTACGGCGGTAACCGGCGTTTCCGGCGGCGGCAAATCCACCTTCCTGGTCGAAACGCTCTATAAATCGGCGGCAAGGCGCGTCATGGGCGCGCGTGAAAACCCAGCCGATCACGACCGCATCGACGGCTTCGAGCATATCGACAAGGTGATCGATATCGACCAATCGCCGATCGGCCGCACCCCGCGCTCGAACCCGGCGACCTATACCGGCGCCTTCACGCCGATCCGAGATTGGTTCGCCGGTCTGCCGGAGGCAAAGGCCCGCGGCTACCAGCCGGGCCGCTTCTCCTTCAACGTCAAGGGCGGACGCTGCGAGGCCTGCCAGGGAGACGGCGTCATCAAGATCGAGATGCACTTCCTGCCCGATGTCTACGTCACCTGCGACGTCTGCCACGGCAAGCGCTACAATCGCGAGACACTCGACGTCACCTTCAAACAGAGGTCTATCGCCGACGTGCTCGACATGACGGTGGAGGAAGGCGTCGATTTCTTCACGGCGGTGCCTGCCGTGCGCGACAAGCTGCAATCATTGAAGGATGTCGGCCTCGGTTATATCAAGGTCGGCCAGCAGGCGAATACGCTTTCGGGCGGCGAGGCGCAGCGCGTCAAGCTTGCCAAGGAACTGTCGAAACGCTCGACGGGACGCACGCTCTACATTCTCGACGAACCGACAACCGGCCTGCATTTCCACGACGTCGCCAAGCTGCTCGAAATGCTGCACGAACTGGTCAACCAGGGCAATTCGGTGGTGGTGATCGAACACAATCTCGAAGTCATCAAGACGGCCGACTGGGTGCTCGATTTCGGCCCCGAAGGCGGCGATGGCGGCGGCGAGATCGTCGCGACCGGCACGCCGGAAGCAATCGTCAGGGAAAAGCGGTCCTATACCGGACAGTTCCTGAAGGAATTGCTGGAACGGCGCCCGGTGAAGAAGGCGGTTGCGGCGGAATGACGATGAGGCCAGCGTCGCCCGATGATCTGGAAACGATCGCGACGCTGACAACAGCCGCCTATCGGCCCTATACCGAACTCTTCGGCGCTCCGCCGATCCCGGTGACGGAGGATTACGCGCCGCGGATCGAACGCGGCGAGGTCTGGCTGCGCGAGATCGGCGGGCAAACGGCCGGTCTGGCGGTCGTCGAACGGCATTCCGATCACCTCATGCTGTTCATCATCGCCGTTTCGCCGGCCTTTCAGGGTGCCGGACATGGGCTGGCGATGCTGCGCTGGCTGGAGGGCAAGGCGCGGGAATTGGCCGTGCCGGAGATCCGGCTCTACACGAATGCGCGGATGGAGCCGAATATCGCGCTCTACAGCGCCTTCGGATTTCAGGAAACGGGTCGCCGACCGAACCCTTATCGGCCAGGATGGACGCTCGTCTACATGACGAAAGAGATCAATGCGGCCTGAGCGGCTGCGAATGGGGAGGACGACATGACGAAATCCGGCACTATCCGCACCGGCATCGGCGGCTGGACCTTCGAGCCCTGGCGCGGGCATTTCTTTCCCGAGAGCCTGAAGCAGAAGGACGAGCTGAATTATGCCAGCCGCCAGCTGAAGGTTATCGAGGTCAACGGCACCTATTACAGCACGCAGAAGCCCGCGGTCTTTGCCAAATGGGCGGCTGACGTGCCGGACGGTTTCATCTTTTCGCTGAAGGCGACACGTTTCGTCACCAACCGGCGGGTGCTTGCCGAAGCCGGTGAATCGATGGAGCGGTTTCTGTCATCGGGCATTAGCGAACTCGGCGATCATCTCGGGCCGCTGCTCTGGCAGTTCGCGCCGACCAAGAGGTTCGATCCGCAAGATTTCGAAGCCTTCCTGAAGCTGCTGCCTGCAAAGCAGGACGGGTTGACGCTCCGCCACGTGGTCGAGGTGCGGCACGATTCCTTCAAGGTGCCGGAGTTCGTCGCGCTGCTGGCGAAATACGGCGTGGCGCCTGTTTGCGCCGAACATTTCGAATATCCGATGATCGCCGACGTCACGGCCGATTTCGTCTATGCGCGGCTGCAGAAGGGATCGGACGATATCCCGACCTGCTATCCGGAAAAGGACCTGAAGGCCTGGGCAGACCGGCTGGAGACCTGGGCCGAGGGCAAGGTTCCTGACGACCTGCCGCTGATCGATGGAGATCGCAAGGTGAAGGTCGAGCCGCGCGACGTCTTCGCCTTCATGATCCATGAGGGCAAGGTCAATGCACCGCATGGAGCAATCGCCCTGCAGCAGGCGCTGGCGAAATAGGCGAGGCTTGCCCGCCGATAGCCGCAAGCTTCATTTCTTCCCGTTCGCCAGCGCCTCTTTCCGTCGGCGCGGCAGGAGCGATTTGAGGTACCGCCATATCGGCGAGACGGCGTAGCCTGTGACCGGAATCGCGATCAAGCCGGCGACGCTACCGACGATACCCGCGCCTGCGGCCTCGACGACCCAGCGCAGCACCGATGCCAGAACGGGAACCGCATGCGCAGTCGCCTCGCCGGCCTCGTGGATCAGATGCGCAAGGCCGCTGATGCCATAGGCTTCGAGGCCATGAACGATGATGCCGCCGCCGACCCAGATCATGGCGGCCGTTCCGACGATGCCGAGCACTTTCAGAAAATAAGGCATGCCTGTGACAAGCCCCTCCCCGATCGAACGCAAGGCGGCGCCCATCGGAGATGCCGTCCGCACACGCGCCAGCATCAGACCCAGATCATCGGCTTTCACGATAAGCGCCACGCCGCCATAGACCATGATCGTGATACCCAGTCCAACAACGGCAAGGATGACGGCTTGCGTGAACATGCTGCCTGAGGGCACCGCGGCGAGCGTAATCGCCATGATTTCGGCCGACAGGATGAAATCCGTCTTGATTGCGCCAGCAACCTTCTCGTCTTCTAGCGATTTGGCATCGAGGCTTGTCGTCTCGAGTGCCGATTCATGGGCATGGGCTGCATGCGGCAGCACCAGTTCGTAGACTTTTTCCACACCCTCGTAGCAGAGATAAAGCCCGCCAATCATCAGCAGCGGCGTGATCGACTGCGGTGCGACAAGGCTCAGGATCAGTGCTGCCGGAAGCAGGATCAGAAGCTTGTTCTTCAGCGAGCCGAGCGTGATCTTGCCGATGATCGGCAATTCGCGTGCTGCCGAAAATCCGGTGACGTAGCGGGGTGTGACGGCCGCATCATCAATGACGACGCCGGCCGCTTTCGCGCCCGCCTTGGCAGCCTGGCCGGCAATATCGTCGAGCGACGCCGCAGCCACCTTGGCCAATGCCGCGATATCATCAAGTAGGGCGATCAGGCCAATACTCATTCGAGCCTCCGTCGAAAGACAGACTTACGCAAAAAAACGGAAAGCCCGTCAACGAGACGCGGAATCCTCCGGCCGGAAGATGCCACGCAAGGGTCGCGACGACAATGGCCGTCATTCAGCCGGCATTCAGACTGTGCCACAGTCAGACATGTCGGATGACGGTCCAGATTCTGCGTTCAAGGTGCAGAAGACCAGCAGCGGGCAGATCCGCCGCCGGATGGCGGCATCCGCCCTCCGAAAGGACGCGCAGCGACGTTTTAAAACGGCAATACTTCGGCAGCAAGCTCCTCTGCCGTCAGCCCTTTGCCGGCGCGTTGACCTGCCTCTCCATGCAGCCAGACGCCGGCAGCCGCGGCCTCGAAGGCCGGCAGGCCCTGGGCGAGCAATCCGCCGATGATGCCGGCAAGTACGTCGCCGGAACCGGCGGTGGCAAGCCAGACGGGAGCGTTGGTATTGATGAGCGCACGGCCGTCTGGCGCGGCGATGACGGTATCGGCGCCTTTGTAGATAATCGCGGCATTGGCGCGGCGGGCGGCGGCCAAGGCCTTGGCCACCTTGCCGAGCGCTTCGTCGCCGCCGATATCGGGAAAGAGCCGCGCGAATTCGCCTTCGTGCGGCGTCAGCACCAGCCGCGGCTCACCCTCGAAAAGATCAAACAGCTGTTGCGGATCGTCCTTGAACGAAGAGATGCCGTCGGCATCAAGCACCAGATGGCGATCGGCAAGGGCCGAGACGAAGCCGCGCGCCCTGGCGCCGATGCCGAAACCGGGGCCGAGGACGAAGGTCTGCAGCCGCTTGTCGGAGAGCCAGTCGCCAAGGTCGGCCTCGTCGTCGATGGCATGCAGCATGACGGCGGTGAGATGCGCCGCATTGGCGGTCATCGCCGCGCGGGGGGCGGCGATCGTCACCAGGCCGGCGCCGGCCTTCAGACCCGAGATCGCCGACATGCGCGCGGCACCCGTCTTGTCGGCCTCGCCTGAGAAGACGACCAGATGACCGCGCTTGTATTTGTGGGTTTCCAACTGCTCGACCGGCAACACGCGCTTCCAGGCATCCGGCGTGTTCTCGGCGATGGGACCCCCCGCTTCAGCCCTGACGATACGAGCGGGGATACCGATGTCGAAGACCTCCAATTCACCGCAAAGCTCCCTGCCTGGCATCAGCAGATGGCCGGGCTTGCGGGTCATGAAGGTGATGGTGTTGCAGGCCCGGAAGGCGGCACCCAGCACCTTGCCGGTGCGGCCATCGAGGCCGGAGGGCAGATCGATGGCGAGCACGGGAATAGCGGCCTGCGTGACGCGGCCGATCAGCGCGCGCACATCGGCCGACACCGCGCGACCAAGCCCCGCCCCGAACAGGCCATCGATGACGACGTCGCCGGTTTCGGGCCGATAGAGGTCGAGTCCTTGTCCCTCCAATGCGCAGCTCCTGCGGGCGCGGGCGGCATCGCCCTTCAGCCTCACGGGATCGCCGAGGTGGAAGAGCGCCACCCTCGCCCCGCTCTGCTGCAGATGACGTGCTGCGACATAGGCGTCGCCGCCATTGTTGCCGGGCCCGCAAAGCGCGACGAAGCGCAGCGCTCCGGGATGGAGGCGCAGAGCCGCGGCGGCAACCGCGGCGCCTGCCCTTTCCATCAGGGCGAAGGAATCGATGCCGGACGCGGCTGCGGCCGTATCGACGGCGGCCATTTCGGCCGGCGTGAGAAGAAGGTCGGACAGGTTTTTGATCATCACCCTATTCAATCAAAAAACGCCTAAAAAACAACCGCCTGAAATACCAAAGAGAAGAACGACATTTAAGCATTTGCCTATCTTTTCATCATCGCGAGAGGTGTATTCGCAGTTGCGAAAATACCTGACTTTTTCCGTTTCGGGTGTGATTTTGATCGGAGACAATGTTTTTTCATCCGTTCTGCCACCAAAACCACATAGAATTCCCCGCAAACGTGCCGGTTTTGACAGAATCGACGTCTTTTTTCGATAAGATGGATTTCAAACTGGCACGATATCTGCATCATATTCGGCGAGCGGGAAAATTCCTGCCATAACAGGAGAAGCGGAGAGACATTTTCTCATGAAAAAGATCGAAGCGATCATTAAGCCTTTCAAGCTGGACGAAGTGAAGGAAGCCCTTCAGGAAGTCGGCCTGCAGGGTATCACGGTCACGGAAGCCAAGGGTTTCGGCCGTCAGAAGGGCCACACGGAACTCTACCGCGGAGCCGAGTACGTCGTCGATTTCCTGCCGAAGGTAAAAGTCGAGGTTGTACTGGCCGACGAGAACGCGGAAGCCGTCATCGAAGCGATCCGCAAGGCGGCGCAGACCGGCCGCATCGGCGACGGAAAGATCTTCGTTTCCAACGTCGAAGAGGTTATCCGCATCCGCACCGGCGAGACCGGCATTGATGCCATCTGACCACTTTGCCAATCGCGCAAAGTCCGTTACCGTCATCGCCGAGCCACACCGTCATAGCAAATCGGAGGAAACTACTTAATGGCGACCGCAAGCGAAATTCTGAAGCAGATCAAGGAGAACGACGTTAAGTTCGTCGATCTGCGTTTCACCGACCCGAAGGGCAAGCTGCAGCATGTGACGATGGACGTCGTCTGCGTCGATGAAGACATGTTCGCTGACGGCGTGATGTTCGACGGCTCCTCGATCGGCGGCTGGAAGGCCATCAACGAGTCCGACATGGTGCTGATGCCCGACACCGAAACGGTGCATATGGACCCTTTCTTCGCCCAGTCGACCATGGTCATCGTCTGCGACATCCTCGATCCGGTCTCCGGCGAGGCCTATAACCGCGATCCGCGCGGCACCGCCAAGAAGGCCGAAGCCTACCTCAAGGCATCCGGCATCGGCGATACGGTTTTTGTCGGGCCGGAAGCCGAATTCTTCGTCTTCGACGACGTCAAGTACAAGGCCGATCCTTACAATACCGGCTTCAAGCTCGATTCGACCGAACTGCCGTCGAACGACGACACCGATTACGAGACCGGCAACCTCGGCCATCGCCCGCGCATCAAGGGCGGTTATTTCCCGGTCCCCCCCGTCGACAGCGCCCAGGACATGCGTTCGGAAATGCTGACTGTGCTCTCCGAGATGGGCGTCGTCGTCGAAAAGCATCACCATGAAGTCGCGGCCGCCCAGCACGAACTCGGTATCAAGTTCGATACGCTGGTGCGCAACGCCGACAAGATGCAGATCTACAAATATGTCGTCCACCAAGTGGCCAACGCCTACGGCAAGACGGCGACCTTCATGCCGAAGCCGATCTTCGGCGACAACGGCTCGGGCATGCACGTGCACCAATCGATCTGGAAGGGCGGCAAGCCGACCTTTGCCGGCGACGAATATGCCGGCCTTTCCGAGAGCTGCCTGTTTTATATCGGCGGCATCATCAAGCATGCCAAGGCGATCAACGCTTTCACCAATCCGTCGACGAACTCCTACAAGCGTCTCGTCCCGGGTTACGAAGCCCCTGTGCTGCTCGCCTATTCGGCGCGTAACCGCTCGGCTTCCTGCCGCATTCCGTTCGGATCCAACCCGAAGGCCAAACGCGTCGAAGTCCGCTTCCCGGATCCGACCGCCAACCCCTATCTCGCCTTCGCCGCCATGCTGATGGCCGGCCTCGACGGCATCAAGAACAAGATCCATCCCGGCAAGGCCATGGACAAGGATCTTTACGACCTGCCGCCGAAGGAACTGAAGAAGATCCCGACCGTCTGCGGCAGCCTGCGCGAAGCGCTTGAAAGCCTCGACAAGGACCGCAAGTTCCTGACGGCCGGCGGCGTCTTCGACGACGATCAGATCGATGCCTTCATCGAGCTGAAGATGGCTGAGGTGATGCGTTTCGAAATGACGCCGCATCCGGTCGAATACGACATGTACTATTCGGCCTGATCGGCTCAGAACATGGAAAGTCCCGGCTTGCCGGGGCTTTCGCCTCCCTGGTCATGAACGGCAAATGGTGAGGATGTGACGTTCATGTGACGAACTCGCGCAAAAATCTTGATTTGCGCGACACCAATCACCAAATTCGGTGATGAAAGGAAGTCGTACCATGAAAGAAAGAACAGCAAAGTTCAGTATCGGCGAAGTGGTTCGGCACAAGGTTTTTCCGTTTCGCGGCGTCATCTTCGACGTTGATCCGGAGTTCGCGAATACGGAGGAATGGTGGAATTCCATTCCCGCCGAGGTGCGCCCGAGCAGGGACCAGCCCTTCTATCACCTGCTCGCCGAGAATGACGAAAGCGAATATGTCGCTTATGTCTCCGAGCAAAACCTGATGAACGACGAAAGCGGCACGCCGCTTCGCAACCCGCAGATCTACCAGATTTTCGATCAGGCCCCGTCAGGGCAGTTCAAACCCAAGATGAGCTTCGCCCACTAACTCACTGGTGCCGATCGTTGAATCAAGGCCTCGCTTCTCCCGGCGAGGCCTTTTCTTTACGCAACAAAAACCCGGCGTGAAGCCGGGTTTCTGTTTCAAAGGAGGTGACAGAATTACTGCGCCTTGGCTGCCTTCTGGGCGTCTTCCAGCTTCTTGCGGGCTTCTTCGGCCTTCTTCTGCATGCCTTCCTGGAGGCTGCGCTGGCTTTCAACGAGCTTGGATTCGGAAACCGGTTCGCCGTCATAAGCGCCGGTGAAGCCTTCAAGCGAAATCTTGATCGGGTTCGGGGCGCGGCGGAAGTTGATCGAGGTGAAGATCACGTCGCTGCCCTTCTTGAGGCTGGCGATCATCGCGTCGGTCAGCGGGATTTCAGCGGTGCACTTGTCCGGCAGGCAGACGGCGTAGTCGAGCTTCTGGCCTTTGCCGCCGTCGATCTGCATGAGGACGCCGGGAGGGACGAGGCGTGCCGTGGGAACCGAGACCTGCAGGAGCTTGCGGTTAATCTTGCCGGAAACCGAGATCAGGCCGACGGCCGTGACGAGCTGGCCGCCATTGGCGAGGATCAGGTTCTGGACAACACAGATGTCGTTGTCTTCCTGCTTGCTGCAGGTCTTGTACCAGCCGAGCTTCGGCGCTCCTGCGGCCTGTGCCGGGGCATCGGCCGGAGCCTGTGCCGCCGCATTCTGCGCGAAGGAGGAGACCGGAGCCGAAGCGCCGAACACCACTGCCAGAACGGACAGTGCTGCCCGCATTTTCTTTTCAGACTTGAACATCATAACGAATTCCGTCTCCTGATATCCGTTCGGGGCAACGTCTTGCCGCCCCAACCATCGGGTCGTTCGGCACTCCACCTCTTAAAAAAATAAGGCAAATGCATGACCCCTAAACTTCGGGTTCACCTGTTACATCGCAGCGTGCAAGATATCCAGCACTTCTTTGGCAATTTGACGCGCATTTCGTCGCGATGCCAAAGAAATCGCCGCTCCGTGTTGGAATCGGTCGACCCCATGATAATCTTGGCGTGAATCATGCCCCGTTTTCACGGATCAAGGATTGCCGAATGCTCCGTATCGTCGTCCCCCTCGTCCTCTCGCTGCTGTGCGGCACGGTCGCCGCCGAGCCGCTGCACGGCATCGCGATGCACGGCGAGCCTGCCCTGCCGGCTGATTACAAGCACTTCCCTTACGTCAATCCCGACGTGAAAAAAGGTGGCAAGATCACCTATGGCGTGGTCGGCACCTTCGACAGCCTCAACCCGTTCATCCTGAAGAGCATGCGCACGACGGCGCGCGGCATGTGGGATCCGGACTATGGCAATCTCGTCTACGAATCGCTGATGCAGCGCTCCAGGGACGAGCCTTTCACCCTCTACGGCCTGCTTGCCGAGTCGGTCGAATGGGACGACGATCGGAGCTTCATTCAGTTCAACCTCAATCCGAAGGCGAGATGGGCCGATGGCCAGCCGGTGACGCCGGAAGACGTGATGTTCACCTTCGAGCTGATGCGCGACAAGGGCCGCGTGCCCTTCGCCAACCGCCTCAACGTCGTCGCCAAGATGGAGAAGGTCGGCGAGCACAGCGTGCGCTTCACCTTCAACGACAAGGCCGACCGCGAGACGCCGTTGATTTTCGGTCTGTTTCCGGTGCTGCCGAAACATGCGATCGATCCGGCAACCTTCGACCGTTCATCGCTGACGCCGCCGGTCGGGTCCGGTCCCTACAAGGTGAAGACGGTGAAGCCCGGCGAGAGCATCACCTATGAGCGCGACCCCAACTACTGGGGCAAGGACATTCCCGCCAAGGTCGGCACCGACAATTACGACCAGATCACCGTCCAGTATTTCCTGCAGGATACGACGCTGTTCGAGGCCTTCAAGAAGGGCGATGTCGACATCTATCCGGATGGCAATCCCGGCCATTGGGCCAATGCCTATAATTTCCCCGCCGCCACCTCGGGGGTCGTGGTCAAGGACGTGTTCACGCCGAAATTGCCGAGCGGCATGCTCGGCTTCGTGTTCAATACGCGCCGGCCGATCTTTGCCGATCTCAAGGTGCGCGAAGGCCTGTCGCTGGTGTTCGATTTCGAATGGGCGAACAAGAACCTCTATTCCGGCGCCTACAAGCGCACGCAGAGTTTCTGGCAGAATTCCGAGCTGTCGAGTTTTGGCGTCCCCGCCAATGCGGCCGAGCTTGCCCTGCTCGGGCCGATCAAGGACAAAATTGCCCCGGAGATTCTCGACGGCACCTACAAGCTGCCAGTCACCGACGGCTCCGGCCGCGACCGCAATGTGCTGAAACAGGGCGTCGAGCTGCTGAAACAGGGCGGCTATACGATTCAGGGCGGCAAGATGCTCGATGCCTCCGGCCGCCAGCTCGCCTTCGAGATCATGACGCAGAATGCCGACCAGGAGAAGCTCGCCGTCGCCTACCAGCGTTCGCTGCAGACGATCGGCATCGCCGCTTCGATTCGCACGGTCGATGATTCGCAGTATCAGAGCCGGACGAACAGCTTCGACTACGACATGATCATGAAGTCCTACACGTCGTCGCTATCGCCAGGAAACGAACAGCTCGGCCGTTGGTCTTCGGCCGCGAAGACCCGCGAGGGCAGCGACAGCTTCGCCGGCGCTGCCGACCCCGATCTCGATACGCTGATCGATCACCTGCTCCGGGCGCGCTCGGCCGAGGATTTCACCGCAGCGGTGCGCTCCTATGACCGGCTGCTGCTGTCCAGCCATTACGTGCTGCCGCTCTATCATATGGATCAGCAATGGGTGGCGCGCAGCAAACGCATCGGCCATCCCGACACGGTGCCACTCTATGGCTACCAGCTGCCGCTCTGGTGGGATACGAGCGCCCAATAAGAACAGCCGAACCGCCCGGCTTACATGTCTCCCTTGGAGACCCATAGAAGGAAAATCATCATGGAGCGTATCACCATCGACGTCGTCTCGGATGTCGTCTGCCCCTGGTGCTATCTCGGCAAGGCGCGGCTGGAACTCGCCATCGCCGAGGTGCAGGACCAAATCGGCGTCGACATCAACTGGCGGCCGTACCGGCTCAATCCCGACTATCCCAAGGAAGGCGTCGACCAGAAGAAGGCGCTGGCCGAGAAGCTCGGCGGCGAGGAGCGCGTGGCGCAAGCGCACAAGATGCTCAGCGATTATGGCCGCGAGGTCGGCATTGCCTTTAATTTCGAGGCGATCAAGATCGGCCCGAACACGCTCGATGCGCATCGACTGATCCACTGGGCGATGATCGAAGGCCGCGAGAAGCAGGACAAGGTCGTTGACGCGCTGTTCAAGGCGAATTTCGAGGAAGGCCGCAATGTCGGCGACCATGCGGTGCTGCTCGATATCGCCGAAAAATCAGGCCTCGACCGCTCAGTCATCGCCTCGCTGCTTGCCTCCGATGCCGACCGCGATCTGATCGTCGCCGAGATCAAGGCGGCCCAGGAGATGGGCGTCAACGGCGTGCCGTTCTTCATCTTCGACCAGCAATATGCCGTCAGCGGCGCACAGACGCCCGACGTGCTGGCGAACGCGCTGCGCGATATAGCCAAGGCGAAGGCCGAGGCGCGGTCGGGGCTCAACTGACGTCGCCGAGCGCAGAACCGGACGTAGCGCACCTCGGCCTTCACAGGATTGGCGATGAAGACGCTAGAGGATGAAGCTGAAACGGTTCCTGACGGATGCGATGTTCGACAATGCTGTTTTTGAGCTGAGGTATTCGTCGCTAAAAAACTAACCTGCGCGAAACAATCGATGCTGGAGTTTTATTCCGGCACCTTCGACGATTTGTGCAACTTGGTCATAAAAGCCTCGGGCCTGCTGGCTCGGTGGATACTTGCACACAATGTCTATTAACACAGCCCTGCCTTTGACGTCGGGATATGTTCTCAAAATCTCACCGCTCTCAACAAAGCCCAAATAGGTATTCAGTTTTTCCTGCAGTAACCGAAGGTGCTCACTATCACTTCCTGTCCATGCAAGGTGATCCGTGATGGTCAGCACTAGCTCGCCTGTCGCATTATCGACTCCGATGGCATCAATGATATTCGTTTCATCCAAAGCCATCGCAAGTTAGCTTCCTTACGGCCCGATTATGTCGATCGCGGCGTCGGTGAAAGGTGAAGATGGTCCTAAAGCGACGCTGCGGGAATTCCGACTTGGCAACGGCCAGCTCAGCCCAGAATCGGAACGCAGCGCACCTCGGTCTTTACCGAATTGGCGATGAAACATTCGTCATGGGCGCGATGGTGCAGGGCTTCGAGCTCGCTCAGCGAGGGCTGCTTTTCACCGTTGAAGACGACATGCGGACGGAGGGTCACGACGGTCATGGCAAGGCGACCCTCGGCATTCTTCTCCATCACACCTTCGGCGGCATCAGTATAGCTGTCGACGCAAAAGCGCTGTTTGGCGGCGATCGACAGGAACCAGAGCATGTGGCAGCTGGAGAGCGAGGCGACGAAAGCTTCCTCCGGATCGACGGCATCTTCGGCCGAATAGGGCAACGGAACGACATGCGCGGAGGAAGATGCCTTCACCTCGATGCCGCCGTCGAACGTCCAGCGGTGGGCGCGGCTGTAGCGGTTGTCGGTGAAGGTCTCGCCGTTGCGCTGCCAGGCGATCGTTGCGCCGTATTTCGCCATTCCAACTTCCTCCGTTTACTTCGCGAATTCAGCCAGTTGCGTCATGATGACCGCTGCCCCCTGCAGGCGTTTTTCCGGCGTCGGCAGGTCTCGGGTCAGGAACAGGCTGTGGTCGGGACGGATCTTCGCCATCGTGCCCTGTTTGCCGATATAACCGACCAGGTTGGCCGGATTGGGGAATTCCTTGTTGCGGAACTGCACGACGACACCCTTCGGGCCGGCATCGAGTTTTTCGACATTGGCGGTGCGGCAGAGCGACTTGATGTAGACGATCTTCAGCAGATGCTGGACTTCGATCGGCATCGGGCCGAAGCGGTCGATCATCTCGGCGCCGAAGCCGTCGATCTCCTTGAGCTCGGTGATTTCGCCGAGGCGGCGGTAGAGCGCCATGCGCAGGTGCAGATCGGGAACGTATCCTTCCGGGATCATTACCGTCGTGCCGACGGAGATCTGCGGCGACCAGCCGGTGTCGTGGATCTCGTCGACACCCTTGACCTCGGCGACCGCCTCTTCCAGCATCTGCTGGTAAAGCTCGAAACCGACCTCCTTGATGTGGCCGGACTGCTCCTCGCCGAGCAGGTTGCCGGCGCCGCGGATATCGAGGTCGTGGCTTGCCAACTGGAAGCCGGCACCGAGCGTATCCAGCGACTGCAGCACCTTCAACCGGCGTTCGGCGGTGGCCGTCAGCACCTTGTTGACCGGCAGGGTGAAGAGCGCGAAAGCGCGCACCTTCGAGCGGCCGACGCGGCCGCGCAGCTGATAGAGCTGGGCAAGGCCGAACATGTCGGCGCGGTGGACGATCAACGTGTTGGCTGTAGGCACGTCGAGGCCGGATTCGACGATGGTTGTGGACAACAGCACGTCGTAGCGGCCTTCATAGAAGGCGTTCATGATGTCTTCGAGTTCGCCGGCCGGCATCTGGCCATGGGCGACGGCGACCTTCAGCTCCGGCACATCCGACTGCAGGAAGGCATGCACATCCTCGAGGTCGGCAAGCCTGGGGCAAACATAGAAGCTCTGGCCGCCGCGATAATGCTCGCGCATCAGCGTCTCGCGGATGACCAGGCTGTCGAAGGGCGAGATGAAGGTGCGCACCGCCATGCGGTCGACCGGCGGCGTGGTGATCAGCGACAGTTCGCGCACGCCGGTCATGGCAAGCTGCAGCGTGCGCGGGATCGGCGTTGCCGACAGCGTCAGCACGTGCACGTCGCTCTTCAGCTCCTTCAGCCGCTCCTTGTGCTTGACGCCGAAATGCTGCTCCTCGTCGATGACGAGCAGGCCGAGATTGGCGAATTTAATGCCGGCGCCGAGCAGCGCATGGGTGCCGACGACGATATCGGTCTTGCCTTCCGCCACCTCCTTCTTGGTCAGCGCCAGCTCCTTGGCGCCGACGAGGCGCGAGGCCTGCTGGATGCGCACCGGCAGACCGCGGAAACGATCGGAAAAGGTTTTGAAATGCTGGCGGGACAGCAGCGTCGTCGGCACGACGATGGCGACCTGGGCGCCGTTCATCGCTGCGACGAAGGCGGCGCGCAACGCCACTTCGGTCTTGCCGAAGCCGACGTCGCCGCAGACGAGGCGATCCATCGGCCGGCCGGCGCCGAGATCGGAGCGCACCGCCTCGATGGCGTTTTCCTGGTCCTCGGTCTCGTCATAGGGGAAGCGGGCGGCGAATTCGTCGTAAAGGCCTTCCGGCGTCGTCAGCATCGGCGCATGGCGCGTCAGGCGCTCGGCGGCGATGCGGATCAGCGCATCGGCCATATCGAGCAGGCGCTTCTTGAGCTTGGCCTTGCGCATCTGCCAGGCGCCGCCGCCGAGCTTGTCGAGCTGGGCTTCGGTGCCCTCGCCGCCGTAACGGGAGAGAAGATCGATGTTTTCGACCGGCAGGAAGAGCTTGGCCTCGTCGGCATACTGCAGCTCGAGGCAGGCATGCGGCGCGCCTGCGGCCTCGATGGTCCTGAGCCCGATGAAGCGGCCGATACCATGTTCGGCATGGACGACGATCGAGCCTTCGTCGAGGCCCGCGACTTCCGAGATGAAATCGGCGGCGCGCTTGCGGCGCTTGGAGCGGCGCACCATGCGGTCGCCTAATATATCCTGCTCGCCGATGACGACGAGGTCGCCGGCCTCGAAGCCGGCTTCGAGGCTGAGCACGGCAGCAGCCGCCTCACCTCTCGCCAGCGAGCCGACATCCTTCAGCGCCTCGATCAACTTGACCTTTTCCAGGCCATGTTCGTTCAGCACCTGCAGCAGGCGTTCCAGCGAGCCTTCGGTCCAGGCGGTGACGAGCACTTTCGCGCCGGCGGCGCGGCGATCGGCAATATGCTTGACGACGACGTCGAAGATATTGATGCGTTCGGCATCGCCGCCGCCTTCGGCATTCGAACGAGCCCAGCGCTGGCCCTGGCGGGCGTCGATGTTGACGACCCGCCGCGCCTCGCCCTCGTGCTCGTTAAAGGGGCTGATGCGGATCGCGCCGAGCGCATCGAGGGTTTTGACGAAAAGCTTGCTGTCGAGATAGAGCTGGCCCGGCGTCACCGGCTTGTAAGGCGTGCCCTGCGTCATCCCCTTGACCGGCTGGCCGGAATTCAGGCGGGCGTCGTAATAGTCAAAAACGAGCTTGGAGCGCTCTTCGGCTGCTTCGCGGACCGTATGATCGATGACGAACCGGAAGCCGCTCAAATAATCAAAGACGGTATCGAGCTTCTCGTAGAAAAGCGGCAGCCAGTGCTCCATGCCGGGGTAACGGCGGCCTTCGGAGACGGCGAGATACAGCGCGTCGTCACGCGTGGTCGCACCGAAAGCAGAGAGGTAATTCTTGCGAAAACGGCTGATCGTATCCGGGGTCAGCGTCACCTCGCTCATCGGGTTGAGATCGAGGGAGCGCACCTGCCCGATCGTGCGCTGGCTGGCCGGATCGAAGCTGCGGATGCTTTCCAGCGTGTCGCCGAAGAAATCGAGGCGGACCGGCTCTTCGGAACCCGGCACGAAGACGTCGAGAATGCCGCCGCGCACGGCATATTCGCCGACTTCGCGAACGGTGGCGACCCGCTCGAAGCCGTTGCGCTCCAGGCGGCCGGCGAGATCGTCCATGCGCAGCTGGTTACCGGGTCGGGCCGAAAAACTCAGGCTTTCGATGACATCCTGCGGCGCCACCTTCTGCAGCATGGCATTGGCGGTGACGAGCACGATTGCCGCATGCGGCTTCTTGCGATGGGCGATGAGGCCGCCGAGTGCGGCCAGCCGGCGAGCCGAGGTATCGGCGCTCGGCGAGACGCGGTCATATGGCAGACAGTCCCAGGCCGGCAAGGTGAGAACCGGAATGTCGGGGGCGACGAAGCCCAGCATCTGTTCGAGATCGGCCATGCGGTGGCCGTCGGACATGACATAGGCGACCGGCTCTCCCGTTCGCGCGAGCTCGGCGAGCAGCAGCGTTTCAAGGCCTGCCGGCACATTGCCGATCGTCAGCGGCTCGGCAATGGCCGCAAGCTTCTTCGCATCGAAACCAGGGATCATTCCGGCGTCCTGAGGGGCTTGTCAAAATCGGGCTTGTAGGCGGCGATGCGGGCAAACATCGGGGTCTGGAAACGCTCAGGCACCGGCCATGTTCCCATGATCCAGCGGACGAGATCATTGTCCTCTTCCGCCATGATCGTCTCGAACTCGTCGAGCTCGGCTTCCGACAGTCTGGCGACCTCGGCTTCGGCGAATTGGCCGAAGACCAGATCCATCTCGCGGATGCCGCGATGCCAGCAGCGGAAAAGGATCCGGCGGCGGCGCGGGTCGAGACCGGCACTGGTGAGCGTGACACCTGTCATGGCATTACCTTCCTGTTGATGCGCCTCTATAGACCCTGGAAAGCGGCTTGTCAGCCTTGCCAAGGCCGCATTGTTCATCGCATTTTGGCCGCATGCGCCCCGCCATTCTCGATCCGCTGTTCTCCCCTATTTCGGGCCTTCCGGGCGTCGGACCGAAGATCGCCGACCTGCTGGTCAAGCTGCTCGGGCGCGAGACGCTGGAGGATTGCCGGGTCATCGATCTGCTTTTCCACGCGCCCTTCTCGCTGATCGACCGGCGCAACCAGCCGGGCATCGCCCGCGCGCCACAGGGTGCGATCGTAACGATCACGGCGCGCGTCGACCGGCACCAAGTGCCGCCGCGCGGCAAAAGCAATATCCCTTACCGCGTCTTCCTGCATGATGAGACCGGCGAGCTGACGCTGGTGTTTTTCCGCGGACAGGCGGCGTGGCTGGAAAAGCAGCTGCCCGTTGACGCGGAGGTGACCGTCAGCGGCAAGATCGACTGGTTCAACGGCCGCGCCTCGATGGTGCATCCCGACTATATAGTCAGGGCCGACGAGACGGAGAGCCTGCCGCTGGTCGAGCCGATCTATCCGCTGACGGCAGGACTTTCACCGAAGACGCTGCGCAAGATCATCGACGCCGGCCTGCCGCGTTTTCCCGAGCTGCCGGAATGGATCGACCTGCCGTTGACAGAGAAACAGGGCCTGCCGTCGATCCGCGACAGCTTCCACATGCTGCACGAGCCGCGCGATCCAACCGATATCGACCCGCAGGCCCCTGCCCGGCGGCGGCTTGCCTATGACGAATTCCTCGCCGGCCAGCTATCGCTGAGCCTGGTGCGGCAGAGGCTGCGCAAGGTGGCGGGCCAGCCGGTGCATGCCACCGGCGCCATCAGCAGCAAGATCCTGAAGAGCTTGCCCTTCTCGCTCACATCAAGCCAAAACGAGGCAATCGCCGAGGTTTTGAAGGATATGGCCGGCAACGAGCGCATGCTGCGGCTGCTGCAGGGCGATGTCGGTTCCGGCAAGACGCTGGTGGCGCTGATGGCGATGGCAGCGGTGATCGAGAGCGGCGGCCAGGCCGTGCTGATGGCGCCGACCGAAATCCTGGCGCGGCAACATCACGCGACGATCTCGAAATTCACCGCAGGCGCCGGGCTCGGCGTCGAGGTGCTGACCGGGCGCACCAAGGGACGCGAAAGGGAGGAAATCCTGGAGCGCATCGGCTCGGGTGCTGCCCAGATCATCATCGGCACGCATGCGCTGTTCCAGGACAGCGTCGCCTACGCCAATCTGATGCTTGCCGTCGTCGACGAGCAGCACCGTTTCGGCGTGCATCAGCGCCTGCGGCTGACCGCCAAGGGCCTCTCGCCGCACATGCTTGTCATGACGGCGACGCCGATCCCGCGCACGCTGGTGCTCGCCGCCTTCGGCGACATGGACGTCTCCAAGCTCACCGAAAAACCGGCCGGTCGCAAGCCGATCCAGACGATCACCGTGCCGATGGAGCGGACCGGCGAAATCGTCGGGCGGCTGCAAAGCGCGATTGCCGAGGGCAAGAAGGCCTACTGGATCTGCCCGCTGGTCGAAGAATCCGAAGAGCTCGACCTGATGTCGGCCGAGGAGCGGCATGCGACGCTGGTCTCAGCGCTTGGCCCTGATGTCGGCCTCATCCACGGCCGCATGAGCGGACCGGAGAAGGACGCGGCGATGATGGCGTTCAAGAACGGCGAGACCCGGCTGCTCGTCGCCACCACCGTCGTCGAGGTCGGTGTCGACGTGCCGGATGCGACGATCATGGTGATCGAACATGCCGAACGCTTCGGCCTGGCGCAATTGCATCAGCTGCGCGGCCGCGTCGGGCGCGGCGACGAGGCCTCAACCTGCATCCTGCTCTACAAGGGACCACTCGGCGAGACCGGCCATGCCAGGCTTTCGATTATGCGGGAGACGGAGGATGGCTTCCGCATCGCCGAGGAGGACCTGAAGCTGCGCGGTGAAGGCGAATTGCTCGGCACACGGCAATCCGGCACGCCGGGTTTCCGCATCGCCAGCCTCGAGGCGCATGCCGACCTGCTCGAGATCGCCCGCAAGGATGCGGCTTACCTCATTGAGCGGGATCCGGAATTGACAACGGAGAGAGGAACGGCGGTCCGCACGCTGCTCTATCTTTTCCGCCGCGACGAGGCGATCCGTTTTCTTAGAGCGGGATAAAGCGCGCCGCGGCGCGCTTTAAGTCTTCCTTCCATGCATGTCGTTATCCCAAAACCGCTGAACACTTTTGGGCGACATGCATCATTCGGCCTTGGAAACTGCCACCGGCTTCGGCCGCGGCAAGTGCTTCTGCTTCGGCTCCGGCTGGGGGATTTCAGGAGCCACGAGACCGCCCGAAATCAGGAACTTGGCGGCATCCTCCGGCGACATGTCGAGCAAGACGATCTTCTCGCGCGGTACGAAGACGAGGAAACCAGCCGTCGGCACCGGCGTCGGCGGCAGGAAGACCGCGACCATATCCTGGCCCATCGCATTGAACTTCGAAGCGATTTCGCCTTTGGCGTCGGTGGCAACGAAAACCAGGGCCCAGAGACCGGGACTTGGATATTCGATGAGGCCGACTTTCTTGAAGGAGTTCGACTGCTCCTTCAGCACGGTTTCGAAAATCTGCTTCACGCTTCTGTAGATCGTCCGTACCAGCGGCATGCGCTGGACGACGGATTCGCCGAAACCGACGATGCTCTGGCCGATGAGGTTCTTGCCGAGGAAGCCGACGACGGTGATCAGGATAACGGCGGTCAGCAGGCCGAAACCGGGAATGGCAAAATTGAGATAGCTTTCCGGATTCCAGCGTGCCGGAATATAGGGCCTGACCCAGCTGTCCGACCAGTGGATGAAGGTCCAGGTCAGCCAGATGGTGATCGCGATCGGGGCGCAGATGATCAAACCTGCGAGAAAATTATTCCTCAGCCGGGTCGCGACCGGCATTCTGGCGGCGTTGTCGGCCATCGTTTCCAGATGAACTCCATCTCAGTCCTGGACAGGCCGGAACGCCGGCCCTTCCCCCTTGTCCGCAGACCAAAACTGCCAGAATTCTGGGCGTCGCACAATATGTTTCGGCGGCACGGTCGCGGCGTTACAGGCTTATTCCACAGTCACCGATTTCGCCAGATTGCGCGGCTGGTCGACGTCGGTGCCCATGAAGACGGCGGTGTGATAAGCGAGCAGCTGGATCGGCAGCGAGAAGATCATCGGCGCGATAATTTCGTCGACGACAGGCAGGGCGATCGTCGCCATGGTCGGCAGTTTCGAGGCAGCCGCACCGGCCTCGTCGGTGATGAAGATGATGCGGCCGCCGCGGGCTGCGACTTCCTGCATATTCGAGACGGTCTTTTCGAAGAAACGGTCGTAGGGGGCAATAACGATGACGGGCATGTTCTCGTCGATCAGCGCGATCGGTCCGTGCTTCAATTCGCCGGCGGCGTAACCCTCTGCGTGGATATAGGAAATTTCCTTGAGCTTCAGCGCGCCTTCCATGGCGAGCGGGAAACTGGTGCCGCGGCCGAGATAGAGCACGTCCTTGCACTTCGACAGCTCACGCGACAGACTTTCCATCTGCGGCTGGATCAGGTTCAGCACCCGGCTCATGATGCGCGGCATTTCGGCGAGATGGCGCACCAGCGCCCTCTCCTCATCGGCACTCACCGTGCCGCGCGCCTTGCCGGCGCCGATCGCCAGCGCTGCCAGCACGGCAAGCTGGCAGGTGAATGCCTTGGTGGAGGCGACGCCGATTTCGGGGCCGGCCATGATCGGGAAGACGGCGTCGGATTCACGCGCGATCGTCGATTCGCGGACATTGACGACGGCGCCGATCTTTAAGCCGTTTTCGCGGCAATAGCGCAAGCATGCCAGCGTATCGGCGGTCTCGCCGGACTGCGAGATGAAGAGCGCAGCCTGCGACGGCGACAGCGGCATTTCGCGGTAGCGGAATTCGGAAGCGACGTCGATCTCGACCGGCAGGCGGGCATAACGCTCGAACCAGTATTTGCCGACGAGGCCGGCGAGATAGGCAGTACCGCAGGCAGAGATGGCAAGGCCGGTCGCCACCTTGAAGTCGATCGCGGCGGCGTTGGCGCCGATGGTGTTCTCGGCGAAATCGACATAGTGACTGAGCGCGTGAGAGATCACCTCCGGCTGCTCGTAGATTTCCTTTTCCATGAAGTGGCGGTGGTTGCCCTTGTCGACAACATAGGCGGTCGCCTGCGAGGTCTGCCGGGCGCGCTTGACCGGCTTGCCGGCGAAATCGAGCACCGAGACACCATCCCGGGTGAGGACAGCGCAATCGCCGTCGACCAGATAGGTGATCTCGTTGGTGAAGGGCGAGAGCGCGATCGCATCCGAGCCGAGGAACATCTCGCCGCGGCCATAGCCGACGGCAAGCGGCGGGCCGGAACGGGCGGCCATGATCGTGCCGGGATCGGCCTTGAGCATGATGGCCAATGCATAGGCGCCGGTTACCCGGTTCAGCATCTTCAGCATGGCGGCGCGCGGCTCCAGGCCTTCGCGCAGGTATTTCGCCATCAGATGGGCGACCACTTCGGTATCGGTCTGGGTTTCGAAGACCGAGCCCTCTTCCGTCAGTTCGTCGCGAAGCTCGGAGAAGTTCTCGATGATGCCGTTATGGACGACCGCGACGCCCTCGACGAAATGCGGATGGGCATTGGTCTCGTTCGGAACGCCATGGGTCGCCCAGCGCGTGTGGGCGATGCCGACGGTGCCGGGCAGCGGTTCGCTGTCGAGGCGCTTTTCCAGATTGAACAGCTTGCCCTCGGCGCGGCGGCGATCCATCACGCCGTCATGGATGGTGGCGACACCGGCGGAATCGTAACCACGATATTCGAGACGCTTCAGCGCATCGACCAGGCGCCCGGCAACAGGCGCAGTTCCGACGATCCCCACAATGCCGCACATATAGTATCCCCATGAAGGCTTCGATGACGAGGCCAGTCCTAACGATTCCTGCTTATTTCTCAATCACCTCGGCGGTCACTTTCAATTTCCGCCGGTTACGCAAGGCCGGTCAGGCTTTCGCCTTCTTCGCCGCCTTGGTGGCAAGCGCACGCTCGCGCAGCAGCGTCGCACGGCCGGGCTTGATCTCCTGCCGAGCGCGGCCGAGCGCCAGCGCGTCGGCCGGAACATCGACGGTGATGACGCTGCCGGAGGCGATATAGGCGCCGTCGCCGATCGTCACCGGCGCGACCAGCGAGGAATTGGAACCGATGAAGGCGTTTTCGCCGATCACCGTCTCGCTCTTGTTGACGCCGTCATAATTGCAGGTGATCGTGCCGGCGCCGATATTGCTGCCGGCGCCGATGACGGCATCGCCGATATAAGTCAGGTGGTTGACCTTGGCGCCCTCGCCCAGCCGGCCGTTCTTGACCTCGCAGAAATTGCCGACTTTGGCGCCGCTGGCGAGATCGGCGCCCGGCCGCAGCCGCGCGAAGGGACCGACAGTCGCGCCCTGGCTGACATGGGCGCCTTCGATATGCGAGAAGGCGTGAATGACGGCGCCGCTGTCGATCACAGCACCCGGACCGAAGACGACATTCGGCTCGATCAGCGTGTCCTGGCCGATGACGGTATCGTAGGAGAGAAACACCGTTTCCGGTGCGATCATGGTGACGCCTGAAAGCATCATCTGGTGGCGGCGGCGCTCCTGCCAGAAGCGCTCGATGACGGCGAGTTCGGCCCGGGTGTTGCAGCCGGTCATCTCGATCTCAGGCGCATCGACCGCGGTGACGCGTCCGCCGAGCGAACGAGCGATCTCGACGAGGTCGGTCAGATAGAATTCACCCTTGGCGTTAGCGTTGCCGATGCGCGAGAGAAGATCGAGCGCCTTGCTACCGCTAATCGCCATCAGCCCGCTGTTGCACCATGTGACGGTGCGCTCGGCATCGGTCGCGTCTTTTTCCTCGCGGATGGCAATGAGTTCGCCGTCCTTGACGAGCAGGCGGCCGTAGCCGCTCGGCCGGTCGGTGTGGAAACCGATGACGACGACATCGCTGCCATCGGCAAGGGCCTGGCGGGCGGCCTTCAGCGGTGCGTCGGTCTGCAGCGGCACGTCGCCATAGGTGACGAGGATATCGTCATAGCCCTTGGCAATCGCTTCGCGCGCCGCCAGCACCGCGTGGCCGGTGCCGAGGCGTTCCTTCTGCAGGTAGGATTCGATGCTGATGCCGGCGACGCTTGCCGCCTTTGCCACGTCCTCGGCGTCACGGCCGACGACAAGGGCAACGGACGAGATGCCGGCAGAGGCGACTGCCTCGACCACGTGGGCGATCATCGGCCGTCCGGCGACCGGATGCAGCACCTTCGATTTCGAGGATTTCATCCGCGTGCTGTCACCGGCGGCAAGGATGACGGCAAGACAAGTGCGTTCCATGATTTGCTCCGCGAATCCGCGCCACGAGGCGGCTTTATCGCCTCATACTGCATAATTCCCTAAATCGGAATCGATTTAAGGATAAATTATGCAGCCATTCGAAGCGCTGCAGCGTCCTTTGCGCCTCTCGAAAAGATGCGCGGCGCTGCAGACAAGAACAGCCTTCACAAAGGTGAAATTGCGCTCGAAATCGACCCTGTGACGGGCTCGGAGCCGCGGGCCGCGAAGGCTTCATGCACATGATGGCGGCCGTCCAGGATGACGTCCTCCATCGCGCGGCGCGCAGCACTGCTATCGCCGGACACGATCGCATCGACGATGCGCATATGGGTGTCGGCGATATTGGCGAAGCCGTTTTCGGTTGGCGGCGTGCTCATCCGGAACATGCCGACGAGGGCTGCTTCAATGAGGCTGCCCAGTGTCCGCATGAAGGGATTATGCGAGGCTTCGGCGATCGCCAGGTGAAAACGAAGGTCGGCGAGTGCCAGGCTGTCGGCCGTATGACCAGCCGCCGCCATCTCGAGCGCCAGCCCGCGCAGCATCTCGATATCCTCGGCATTCGCCCGCTCGGCGACGAGCCCGGCGGCGAAGGGTTCGAATGCGAGACGAATATCGTAGAGCTGCAGCAGAAACTCTTCCGTCACGCCGTTGTCGAAGTGCCAGGCGATGATCTCGCTGTCGAACATGTTCCAGAGGTTCTTCTCGGTCACACGCGTGCCGACCCGCGCCTTGGCGACGACCATGCCCTTGGCGGCAAGCGTCTTCATCGTCTCACGCAAGACGGTGCGGGACACTTTGAAACGCTGCGCCAGTTCCGTATCGCCCGGCAGGATCGAGCCAACGGGATAGGTGCCGGCGACGATCGCCTTGCCGAGTTCGTCGACGACCTGGGCGTGGCTCGTCCGGGTTCTGCGCCCCGTCTTGCGTGTCTCGTCCAATTTGTAGCGCAAGCGATCCGTCTCCCCTCAGGCGTACCTCTTGTTCAGACTGGAAACGAACAGGATGGCTTTCTGCATCAGGATGAATGCAAACAGCAGAAGGCCAATCAGGATCTTGGTCCACCAGCTCGACAGCGTGCCGTCAAAGGTGATGTAGGTCTGAATGAGCCCCTGGATCAGGATACCGATCAAAGTTCCCGCCACGAATCCCGATCCTCCGGTCAGCAGCGTCCCCCCAATAACCACCGCCGCGATAGCATCGAGTTCGACGCCGACTGCTGCAAGAGAATATCCAGCAGAGGTGTACAGCGAAAAAACGATCCCGGATAGGCCTGCAAGAAATCCCGACAGCGCATAGATCTGGATTGTCGTGCGGCCGACCGGCACACCCATCAGCCGCGCCGTCTGCGCGCCGCCGCCGAGTGCATAGACGTTGGTGCCGAAGCGGGTGCGCTGGGCGATGAAGATGCCGACCGCAAAAACCAGAAGCATGATACCGCCGATCAGCGTCAGCCGCCCGCCGCCGGGCAGACGCCAATAGAGGCTCGTCAACGTCGAATAATATTCGTGATCGATCGGGATGCTGTCGATCGAGAGCACGAAGGCCATGCCGCGCGCCAGGAACATGCCGGCGAGTGTGACGATGAAGGCCGGCATTTCGAGATAGTGGATGATTGCGCCCATGACCGCGCCGAAGGCGGTGGTGATGACGAGCACAATCGTAAAGGCAAGCAGCGGATGGATCGAGGTCTTCTGCAGGATGACCGCGAGGAAGACGCCGGTGAAGGCAATGACCGATCCGATCGACAGATCGATACCGCCGGAGATGATGACGAAGGTCATGCCGACGGCGGCGATGCCGAGAAAGGCATTGTCGGTCAACAGATTGCCGATGACGCGCGTCGACAGAATGTTCGGATATTGCAGCGCGCAGCCGACATAGGCGAGCACGAAGATGACGACGGTCGCCAGCAGCGGCAGGTATTTGGAGTTCATTTCGGCTACTCCCTTCCGCTCTGCCGGCGGCTGGCGAAGATGGCGAGCGATTGCACCGCCGGCGACTGGATGACGAGGATGACGATAATGATGACCGCCTTGATGATCAGGTTGAATTCAGGCGGGAAGCCGGAAGACAGGATGCCGGTATTCACAGCCTGGATGATCATTGCGCCGATCAGCGATCCGAGAATGCTGAAGCGGCCGCCGAGCAGCGAATTGCCGCCGACGACGACGGCGAGGATCGCGTCGAGTTCCAGCCAGAGACCGGCATTGTTGGCATCGGCGCCCTTGATGTCGGCGGCGACGATGATGCCCGCGATCGCGGCACACAGCCCGCTCAGCATATAGACGGCCATCAGCAGCACCGGCGTTTGAATTCCAGACAGCGTGCTGGCGCGGCGATTGATGCCGACGGCCTCGATCAGCATGCCGAGTGCGGTGCGGCGGACGAGCAGGATGACGAGCAGGCCGACGAGAAACCAGATGACGACAGGCATCGGCAGCAGGGCCATGGAACCGCTGCCGAAGAAGGTCAGCCCATCATCGTTGAAGGTCAGGATAGCGCCCTCGGTGATCAGCTGGGCGATGCCGCGACCGGCGACCATCAGCACCAGCGTGGCGATAATCGGCTGGATATTGAGCACGGCCACCAGGAAACCGTTCCAGACGCCGCAGGCGATACCGATCGCCAATGTCAGGAAAATAGTGTAGGCCACTGAATTTCCTGAAACAATCGACGATGCAGCGACGGCGCCGCAGATAGCCACGACCGCCCCGACGGACAGGTCGATGCCCTTGGTGGCAATGACCAGCGTCATGCCGATCGCCAGCAGCGCCACCGGCGCGCCGCGATTCAGCACGTCGATGAGGCTGCCATAGAGGCGCCCGTTTTGAACCACGACATTAAAAAACTGCGGCGACGTTATGAAATTCAACAAGAGAATGACAACGAGCGCGATCAATTGCGGCGCCAGGCGATAGGCCAGCGCATTCCGGGAGGACTTCATGCTTCCTCCGTCTTGTGCTCGGCGGCAGCGATGGCATCGACGATGCCGGCGGCGGTGATACGTTCGCCCGTCAATTCGGCGATATGCTGCCGGTCGCGAAGCACGATGATACGTGAGCTATAGGCGACAAGCTCTTCAAGTTCCGATGAAATTACGATCAATGACATGCCTTCGGCGCAGAGCTGTTCGATGAGCCGGATGATCTCGGCATGGGCGCCGACATCGATGCCACGGGTCGGCTCGTCGAGGATCAGAAACTTGGGATTGGTCGCCAGCCAGCGGGCGAGGATCGCCTTCTGCTGGTTGCCGCCGGAGAGCAGCCGGATCGGCTTTTCGCGGTCCGTGGTGCGGATATCGAGCGCCTTGATGTAGCGGTCGGCAAGGGCATTCTGCTCGGCGCGCGAGAGCGGCCGGGTCCAGCCGCGGCGCGCCTGCAGGGCAAGGGCGATGTTCTCCCTGATCGACAGGTCGCCGATGATGCCATCGGTCTTGCGGTCCTCGGGGCAGAAGCCGAAACCCTTTCCGATCGCGGCGCGCGGGCTGGAGAGCGTCACCGGCCGGCCGTTGATCGTGGCGCTGCCGCTGTCGGCGTGTTCAACGCCGAAGAGCAGTTCGGCGGTTTCGGTACGGCCGGAGCCGAGCAGCCCGGCGACGCCGACCACCTCTCCGGCGCGCACCTCAAGGTCGAAAGGCTTGACCTTGCCGCGTTTGCCGTAGCCTGAAAAACGATATCGAACCTCGCCTGCCGCAAGGCTGCGTTCCCTGACAGTCTCTTCGACATGCGCCAGTTCGCGGCCGAGCATCATGGCGATCAGGCCCTGGCGCGGCAGATCGACGGCATCACGGGTGCCGACGAGCTTGCCGTTGCGCAGCACGGTAATGCGGTCGCTGATCGCATAGACCTGCTCAAGAAAATGGGTGATGAAGACGATGCCCAGGCCGCGCTTCTTCAGGTCTTCGATGATGCGGAAGAGCAGCGCGACCTCCTGGTTGTCGAGACTTGCCGTGGGCTCGTCGAGGATCAGCACCTTGCCTGAGAGATCGACGGCGCGGGCGATGGCAACCACCTGCTGGACGGCGACGGAAAAACGGCCAAGTTCGGCGGTAACGTCGATATCGATGCCGTAACCGGTGAGCAGATCGCGCGCCTGGCGGTTCATCGCGCGCATGTCGGTCATGCCGAACCGTCTTGGCTGGCGTCCGAGAAAGAGATTTTCGGCGACGCTTAAATTGGCCAGCAGGTTGACCTCCTGGTAGACGGTGCCGATGCCGAGCTTCTGGGCGGCGAGCGTATTGGCCGGATTGATTTCCTGGCCGTCGAGCGCCAGGCTGCCCTCGTCACGATGATAGGCGCCGGTGATGCACTTGATCAGCGTCGACTTGCCGGCGCCGTTCTCGCCCAGCAATGCGTGCACCTCGCCTCTGCGGAGCGTGAAATCGACCTTATCCAGCGCCACCGCGCCGGGAAAGAATTTCGATATTCCGGAGGCCGCGAGAACGTTCTCGAAATCGTGAGTCATAAGGGTCAGTTTTCCTGATATTGACGGCAAAAGCCGCGCCGCGGCCGGACATGATGTCCCAAGGCGGCGAGGCAGTTCCGCACCGGTCCATGACGGGCCGGTGCGGTTCTACAGCGCCCCTCGTCTTTTCAGACACCGACGCTGTAGCGCTTTGAATTGCTGCATGATCTATCCTGAAATCGATTCAGACCTCAGGAATTATGCAGTGTCAAATCAGATCAGTAGCCCTGGCCCTTCTTCTCTTCGTAGACCTTCATCGGGTCGTCGGCAGGCGTGTAGAGCTTCGACTCGGTCTGGATCCACTTCGCCGGAGCCTTCTTGTCCTTCAGATAGGCTTCGAGCGCATCGAAGGCCGGACCTGCCATATTCGGCGTCAGCTCGACCGTGGCATTGGACTCGCCTTCGGACATGGCTTTGAAGATATCGGGCACGGCGTCGATCGAGACGACGAGGATATCCTTGCCGGGCTTCAGGCCGGCTTCCTTGATCGCCTGGATGGCGCCGACGGCCATGTCGTCGTTATGGGCGTAGAGAGCGCAGATATCCTTGCCGCCATTCTCGGCCTTCAGGAAGCTTTCCATGACTTCCTTGCCCTTGGTGCGGGTGAAGTCACCGGTCTGGCTGCGAACGATCTTGAGGTTATCGTGGCCGGCAAGGGCCTCTTCGAAGCCCTTCTTGCGGGCGATGGCCGGCGATGAACCGGTGGTGCCCTGAAGTTCAACGACATTGCACTTCTTGTCGCCGACGGTCTTGACCAGGAAGTCGCCTGCGACCTTGCCTTCATGGACCAGATCCGACGTAACAGCCGTCAGGTAGAGATCGTCGGGAGCCTTGATGGTACGGTCGAGAAGGATGACCGGAATCTTGGCTTCCTTGGCTTCCTTGAGAACGTCGTCCCAGCCGGTTTCGACGACCGGAGCAATGAGAATGGCATCGACGCCCTGAGCAATGAAGGAGCGCAAAGCCTTGATCTGGTTTTCCTGCTTCTGCTGCGCATCGGCAAACTTCAGATCGATGCCGCGCTTCTTGGCCTGCTCCTTGGTCACGGTCGTTTCAGCCGCACGCCAGCCCGATTCCGAGCCGATCTGCGAGAAGCCGACGGTGAGGCCGGCGGCCGAAGCCGAACCGAACATGCAGGCAGCCAGAATCGTGGCACTCAAAAGTGCAGTCTTCAATTTCATGATTTCCTCCCAATGCCGCATCTCGCGGCGCAGGGTCAAAAAATCATATAGTATTACTTTTGTAAATCGGAATCTTGGGATGCATTGCAGCAAAAAAGAGCGCCAAGGAAGGCGCTCTTCGCATTTGCGAGATAGCTGCGGGATTATTTACCCGGCAGCTTATCGTCGACACCTTCAACGTAGAAGTTCATGCCGAGCAGGGTGCCGTCATCGGCCTTCTCGCCGGCCTTCAGCCAGGGCGTTCCGTCCTGCTTGTTGATCGGTCCGGTGAAGGGATGCAGTTCGCCTGATTTGATCTTGGCTTCGGTTTCCTCGGCCATCTTCTTCACGTCATCGGGCATGTTGGTATAGGGCGCCATCTTCAGGATGCCGTCCTTCAGGCCGTCCCAGCTCTGCTCGGACTTCCAGGTGCCATCCAGAAGAGCATGAACGCGCTTGGAGTAGTAGGCCCCCCAAGTGTCAACGATTGCCGTCAGCTGAGCCTTCGGGCCTGCTGCGATCATGTCGGACGCCTGGCCGAAGGCGTGGATGCCGCGTTCTTCGGCAACCTGCATCGGCGCGGTCGTGTCGGTGTGCTGCGTCAAGACGTCGACGCCCTGGTCGACCATTGCTTTGGCGGCGTCGGCTTCCTTGCCGGGGTCGAACCAGGTGTTGACCCAGATGACCTTCAGCTTGAAGCTCGGATCGACCGACTTGGCGCCCTGCTCGAAGGAGTTGATGCCCATGACGACTTCGGGAATCGGGAAGGAGGCGATATAGGCTGCCCCGTGATTCTTCGAGGTTTTCGCGGCGATCTGGCCGAGGATGTAGCGGCCTTCATAGAAGCGCGAATTATAGGTCGCGAGGTTAGGGCCGGTCTTGTAACCGGTGCCATGTTCGAACTTGACCTTCGGGAACTTGGCGGCGACCTTCACCGTCGCATCCATAAAGCCGAAGGACGTCGTGAAGATCAGCTTGCAGCCGGAACGGGCAAGGCGCTCGATGGCGCGCTCGGCATCCGGGCCTTCCGGCACGTTTTCGAGATAAGGCGTATCGATCTTGTCGCCGAACTCGGCCTGGACCTGCTGGCGGCCGAGATCGTGGGCCTGCGAATAACCGCCGTCGGTATGCGAACCGACATAGACGAAGCAGACCTTCGTCTTGTCCGCGGCGTGAGCGGCGGATGAGATGCCGATCACGGCGGCAGCCGAGGCGGCAAGTGTGAATGCTAACTTCTTCATGGGAACCCCTGTTGGTTTGAAGTTATTGCGGAAACCCGTTTTTGTTGTTGCTTTATCGCTCCGGAACGAAGGCTTTTCCGAGCGACGCGGGCGTATTGATCAACGTCGTGCGGCGATTATGGGAAATGATGATGAGAACCACAATAGTCGCGGCGTAGGGCAGCATCGAAAGAAACTGCGAGGGAATGCCGAGACCGAAGGCCTGCGCGTGAAGCTGCAGGATGGTGACTGCGCCGAAGAGATAACCGCCGGCAAAGACCCGCCACGGCCGCCAGGAGGCGAAGACCACCAGGGCCAGCGTGATCCAGCCGCGGCCGGCCGACATGTTCTCGGCCCATTGCGGGGTGTAGACGAGCGAAAGCTGCGCGCCGGCAAGACCGGCGCAGGCACCGCCGAACATCACCGCCAGATATCGCGTGCGGATGACATGAATGCCGAGCGCGTGAGCCGAACCGTGATTATCGCCGATCGCCCTGAGCTTCAGCCCGGTCCGGCTGCGAAACAGAAACCAGCTGACGCCGACCACGAGCGCGATCGACAGGTAGAAGATCAGGTCCTGCCTGAAGAGAACATGGCCAACGACCGGAAGATCCGACAGGACCGGAATGACGATCTCTCCCAGCCGGATGCCGGGCATGCCGACATAGGCTTCGCCAAGCATGCCTGAGGCGCCGAGGCCGAGAAGGGTGAGCGCCAGACCGGTCGCCACCTGGTTCGCCACCAGGGTCAGCGTCAGGAAGGCAAACAGAAGAGAGAAAAGCGCGCCTGCCGCAATGCCGCAGACGATGCCGACATAGGGCGAGCCCGAGATCTGCGCGCCGGCAAAGGCGGCAACAGCGCCCATGATCATCATGCCCTCGACACCGAGATTGAGAACGCCGGAACGCTCGGCCACGAGTTCACCGAGTGCGGCGATGACGAGCGGCGTCGAGGCGGTGATGACAGTCAGCAGAATCGCTTCGAAGATGCTCATGCCACCCTGCCCCTTAGCCGCGACCAGACAATGCGGATTTTGTAATAGATCAGCGTATCGCAGGAGAGCACGAAGAAGAGCAGCAGGCCCTGGAAGACGCGGGTGACCTTGTCGGAAACGCCGAGCGAAAGCTGGGCCGCTTCGCCGCCGAGATAGGTCAGCGCCAGCACCAGGCCTGATGCGATGATGCCGAGCGGATTGAGGCGGCCGAGGAAGGCGACGATGATGGCGGTGAAGCCGTAGCCCGGCGAGATCGCCGGCTGCAAATGGCCAATCGAGCCCGAGACCTCGGCTATCCCGGCAAGGCCGGCAAGAGCGCCCGAGAAGAGAAAGCTGAACCAGATCATCTTCTTCGACGAGAAGCCGGCAAAGCGCCCTGCCCGCTCCGATTGGCCGAGCACGACGATCTCGAAGCCTTTCAGCGTATAGCGCAGCATGAACCAGACGCCGAATGCGGCGACAATGGCGAAGATGAAGGCCCAATGGGCGCGGCCGGACTCTTCCCATATCGCCGGCAGCACGGCCTCCGGTGCGAAATCATGGGAAACCGGAAAGTTGAAGCCCTTCGGATCGCGCCAGGCGCCGCGGATCAGCCAGTCGAGGAAGAGCTGGGCGATATAGACAAGCATCAGGGACGTCAGGATCTCGTTGGTGTTGAAATGCGCCTTCAGCAGCGCCGGAATGGCGGCAAAAAGCGCACCGCCAAGCGCGCCCAATATCAGCATCAGCGGCAGCACGAGCGGCGAATGCCAGTCGTAGAAGACAATCGGCAGATAGGAGCCGGTGATGGCACCGATGGTGAACTGGCCTTCGGCGCCGATATTCCAGTTGTTCGAGCGATAACAGACGGCCAGGCCGACGGCGATCAGGATCAGGGGCGCGGCCTTGATCGCCAGTTCGTGCAGCGACCAGACCTCGAGCAGCGGCTCGACGAAGAAGGCGTCGAGTGCGGCGATCGGGTCCTTGCCGAGCATGGCGAACATGATGGCGCCGAACACCAGCGTCAGGACAAGGGCCAAGAGCGGCGAGACGAAGGCGAAGAGCTTCGAGACGTCGGGACGTTTTTCGAGTTCAATGCGCATGGGGCGCCTCCGGAGCAGAGCCGCTCTCGTGCAGGCCGCCCATCAGCAGGCCGATCCTTTCCCGTGTCAGTTCGCCCGCCGGGAACGGGCGGGAAAGGCGGCCTTCGCAGATGACGGCAATATCGGTCGCCACCTCGAAGATCTCGTCGAGATCCTGGCTGATGACGACGACGGCCGAACCAGCTCTTGCGAGATCGACGAGCGCCTGGCGGATGCGGCTTGCCGCCCCGGCATCGACGCCCCAGGTCGGCTGGTTGACGACGAGCACCGCCGGCTGGCGGTCGAGCTCGCGGCCGACGATGAACTTCTGCAGGTTGCCGCCTGATAAGGAGCCGGCGGCCGGGTCATCGCCGCTCTTGCGGACATCCATCGCCTCGGAAATGCGTCTTGCGGCGGATTTCACCGCAGCGTGGCGGATGATGCCGAGCAGGCCCAGAAACGCCTTGCGGTCCGACTGGCTGCGGGCAAGGACGAGATTGTCCGACAGTTTCATGGCGGAGACGGCGGCATGGCCATGGCGCTCCTCCGGCACGAAGCCGGCGCCGAGAAGACGGCGGGCGGTAATACCCTGATTGCCCACGTGCTTCTTGCGGATGACGATCGCCTCGGCCGAGGCGACGGGATATTCGCCTGACAGTGCGTCGAAAAGCTCGCTCTGCCCGTTGCCCGCGACACCTGATATGGCGAGGATCTCGCCGGAGCGCACCGCCATCGACACATCACGCAGGGGCATGGCGAAGGGGGTGCGCGGCGCGACGGAAAGGTTGGCGACGGCAAGCTGCACCTCGCCTTTGTCGCTGCGCTCCGGATGCGTGACGGTCGCCACCTCGCTGCCGACCATCATGCGAGCGAGCGAAGCCGGCGTTTCCCGCTTCGGATCGCAGGCGCCGGTCACGCGGCCATGGCGCAGCACGGTGGCGCGATCGCAGATACGCTGCACTTCTTCCAAGCGGTGGCTGATATAAAGAACCGAACGCCCCTCGGCGCGCAGCTTGAACAGCGTCTCGAACAGCTTGTCGGCCTCCTGCGGCGTCAGCACCGAGGTCGGCTCGTCGAGGATGATGAGCTTCGGGTTCTGCAGCAGCGCACGGACGATCTCGATACGCTGGCGCTCGCCGACCGAGAGATCGGCGACATGGGCATGCGGATCGAGAGGCAGGCCGTAGGCGACCGACAGCGCTCTCGCCTCCTCGGCGATTTTGTCGATCGGGATGGCGTCATCGAGCGACAGGGCGATGTTTTCGGCAACCGTCAGCGCCTCAAACAGCGAGAAATGCTGGAAGACCATGCCGATGCCGAGCTTGCGGGCTTCCCCAGGCGATGTGATCGCCACCGGCTGGCCCTGCCAGAGGATATGCCCGTCCGTCGGCTCGAGAACGCCGAACAGCATCTTCACCAGGGTGGATTTGCCCGCACCATTTTCGCCGAGAAGCGCATGAATTTCGCCCGGCGCGATATCGAGATCGATTTCATTGCAGGCAGCAAAGCCACCGAAGAACTTCGTCAGCTTCTGAACCGATAATAACGCACCGGAATCCGGCACATTCAATGGCGACACGTTCCCCTCATTTCTTCTGCCAACCGGTCCGTTCGGATCTCATGGAATCAGCAGCGTCGTTCCTGTTGTTTTTCTTGTTTCCAGATCCGCGTGAGCCTGCCCAACGTCACGCAGCGGATAGGTTTGATTGATATTGATACGCACTTTGTTGCTTTGCACAATATCAAATAGCGCTTTCGCACTGTCGATCAGCTCCTGGCGCGCGGCGATGTAGGTGAAGAGTGTCGGCCGCGTCGCAAAGAGCGAACCCCTCTGCGCCAACATCGCCAGGGTGAAATTCTCGATCGGGCCGGAGGATTGGCCGAAGGAGGCAAAAAGGCCGCGCGGCTTCAGACAATCGAGCGACTGTGGAAAAGTATCCCGGCCGATCGAATCGTAGACGACATCGACGCCCTTGCCGCCGGTGATCTCACGAACACGGTCGACGAAGCTGTCGCTCTTGTAGTTGATCACGTGGTCGTAGCCATGGGCGAGCGCCAGCTCGATCTTATCTTCAGAGCCTGCCGTGCCGATGACGGTGGCGCCGAGCGCCTTTGCCCACTGGCCGGCGATCAAGCCGACCCCGCCGGCAGCCGCATGGAACAGCAGCACCGTCTCAGGGCCGACCTTGAAGGTGCGGTTCAAGAGATATTCGGTGGTCATGCCCTTCAGCATCATCGCCGCCGCCGTTTTAAGTTCTATGCCGTCCGGCACATGCACCAGATGACGCGCCTCGATATTGCGTTCAGCGCTATAGGCACCGTCGGCGCCGGCATAGGCGACACGGTCGCCAACCTTGAAATCCTCGACGCCGGGGCCGACCGACGTCACGGTGCCGGCGCCCTCCTTGCCGGTGACGAAGGGCAGATGCGGGGTCTTGTAGGTGCCGTTGCGGAAATAGACGTCGATGAAATTAAGCCCGACCGCCGCCTGTCTGATCTGCACTTCGCCCGCCGACGGCGGGGGAAGGTCGATCTCGACATAGTCGAAAACCTCCGGCCCGCCCGTCTTCGAAAATGAAACAGCCTGCGTTTTGGTCATCTTGCCTGTCCTATGCTTCGCGTCCAAGGGCGGGGAAGAATTGCAGCACCGCGCCGATGACGTAAAGATAGGCTCCGGTCACGATAAAGAGAATGAGCGCCCATTCGGGCGTGTCGAAATGCATCAGCAGCGAAAAAATGCCGAGCGCAGACCACAGGAAAAAGACGCCAAGATTGAGCGGGCGCAGCCTTTTGACCCGGACTGGGTGAAGGAAATTGATCGGCAGGAAGGTCAGCACCACCGAGACGATGACAACAGTGAGCGCCGTCGTGGCGCTGGCATCGATGACGAACAGCGTGAAGACGATCATGTTCCAGACGACGGGGAAACCGGAGAAGAAATACTCATCCGTCTTCATGCCAATATCGGCATAGTAGATGGCGCTGGAGACGACGATCATGCCGGCGGCGACGAAGGACCAGGGCTCGCCGATCATGCCGCTCTGATAGAGCGCGAAGGCCGGCAGAAGCACATAGGTGACGTAATCGATGATATTGTCGAGCGTATCGCCCGACCAGTTCGGCAGCACTTCCTTGACACGCACCTTGCGGGCGATCGGCCCGTCTATGCCGTCGACGAGAAGGGCGAGACCCAGCCACCAGAACATGTCGATGAAGCGGTGCTCGGCGGCGGCAACGACGCCGAGAAAGGCAAGGAAGGAGCCGGAGGCCGTCAGAATATGGACGGAAAAAGCGCGCATCTCCGCATAAGGAACACGCTTGTAGTTGAAAATCTTCATATTCCCCGACCGCCCTATCGCGCTCGCCCCGGCAAGCATCTTTTTTTCACCACCATCGCCGGACCCTGTTGCGGGTTCGACGTCGTAGGTGTTTGTTGTCGCATCATTTTTGCCGAAAACCGGCATCCGTTTCCGGCGTGCTGCTCTAATATGCATCCTTTGCCGGGCTTCGCCAGCGGGAAATACGACATTCTCCGCCCGCCTCCGGTCGGCCATTGAATCCTGACCATGACATGCATATTTCCCTTTAGAAGCGTCGCGTGGAATGGAATGCCTTTAATTCCGGCCGGATTTGTAATATCTCGCTCGCATTCGAAAGTTCATCCGACGAAACGGGATCCGCTACCGAAATGAACGCGCCTGCAAAGACCGAAGACTTCGCCTCGTCCATCCCCGCCGGCGTCTATGCCGAGACGGTGCTCGATGTCACGCACTATACCGACCGGCTCTTCCGCTTCACGATGACCCGGCCGCAGGGCTTCCGTTTCCGTTCCGGCGAATTCGCGATGATCGGCCTGATGGTCGAGGGCAAGCCGGTGTTCCGCGCCTATTCGATCGCCAGCCCCGCCTGGGCCGAAGAGCTTGAATTCTTCTCGATCAAGGTGCCGGACGGTCCGCTCACCTCCCATCTGCAGGCGATCAAGCCGGGCGACCAGGTGCTGATGCGCAAGAAGCCGACGGGCACGCTGGTGCTCGATGCGCTGACGCCCGGCCGTCGTCTCTACATGTTCTCGACGGGAACGGGCATTGCGCCTTTCGCCAGCCTGATCCGCGATCCCGAGACCTATGAGAAGTTCGAGGAAGTGATCCTCACCCATACGACGCGTGATGTCGCCGAGCTGAAATACGGCTTCGACCTTGTGCACGAGATCCAGAACGACGAGTTGCTGAAGGAAGTCGTCGGCGACAAGCTGCGCCACTATGCGACCGTCACGCGCGAGGATTTCGAATATCGCGGCCGCATCACCGATCTGATCTCTTCCGGCAAGCTGTTCACCGATCTCGGCGTGCCGCCGCTCGACCCGGCGATCGACCGCGGCATGATCTGCGGCTCCTCGGCCATGCTGAAGGACACCAAGGAACTGCTCGAGAAGGCCGGCCTCAATGAAGGCGCCAACAGCAAGCCCGCCGAATTCGTCATCGAGCGCGCTTTCGTCGGCTAAAGCATTTCTAACAATCTGATCTGTCAACGGCTCCGGAAACGGAGCCGTTTCTACGCGTGGCTGAGATAATCGATCAGCAGCGCCGTGGTAGCGCGCGCCTCATCCGGCCTGCCCTGATGGATGGCGCGAATGACGGCGACATGCAGCGCGATGGCACGATCCATGCGCTCCGGGTTTGCCTTGGAGTACCAGAGGCGACGCGAATGCGTCTGCACCGGGCCGAGCGCTGCCGTGATGAAGCCGTTCGGGCAGGCATCTTCGAGGACTTCGTCGAAGGCCTTGTCGGCGGCAAAGAAGCCGGCGAGATCGGCGCTGACAGCGCATTCCTCCATCGCGCGGGCGCAGTCGAGGAGGCGCGCGCGCTGCTCGTCGCTCGCATGTTCGGCGACGAGTCTTGCCGCGATCGGCTCCAACTCGCGGCGCACCTGCATGACATTGCGATGATCCTCAGGCGCGATCTCGGCCACCTGCAGCCCGACGCGCGGCTTGACCAGGATCAGCCCCTGCCAAGCGAGCTTTTGGATCGCCTCGCGCACCGGCGTACGCCCATGGCCCGCCATATCGATCAGCTGCTTCTCAGTGACCAGCGCGCCGGGCTTCAACGCCAGCGTCACGATCAGATGCTCCAGCGCCAGATAGGCAAGATGGCTCTGTGACGTCTGCATGCAAACAACCGCTCCCCCACTGATATATCAAATCCTGGCATGCTGGAAACCGCACGGCAAGCCGTACTGATAAATGAATGGAGGGTCTCAAGATTGAGTGCTCCGAGGAAGGGGAGTTCTTCGTGGCAGCGCGGATCGGCGGTCCGCGCCATTGAATCTCGAACAGAATTTGACCCCTTGTCACCTTACGGTTGTCATGCGCCTGGCGAAATGCTTCGATGCTCCTCATGAACCGGTTTCATGGAGCTCGCAATGTCTCCCGACAACGTTGACCTTAATCTCCTGCGCGTCTTGGATGTGCTGATGCGGGAGAGGAGCGTTACGCGCGCTGCCGATCAATTGGGCCGGACCCAATCCGCGGTCAGTCACTCGCTCTCGAAGTTGCGCATCATATTTAAGGACGAGCTGTTCACACGCGACGGCGGATTGATGAGGCCCACGCCTCGCGCATTGGAGCTTATCGGGGACCTATCTGACTCTCTCGGAAAAATTCGCAGTTTGATTGGGCGGTATAATGTCTTCGACCCTGCAACGACAGAACGAAAGTTTCGCGTGGGGCTCACTGACTATCATGCGATGATCTTCATCCCAGGCCTTATTCGAGAATTCTCCAGACAGGCGCCATATGCGACCCTGAATGTCATACCCGCCAACCGGGCTGAAGCTGAAAGCGCAGACTACTTCCGCCAAGTCGACTGCACTTTGACGGGCGCGAGTCTGAAGGACGACCCCAACCTGACTAAAACCGAGCTCGGACAGGACAGAATCCTGTGCGCTGTTTGGAGTGGTAGCCAGATCGCCAGGTCTCCATTAGGTTTGGAGCAGTATCTTTCGGCATCTCACCTTCAAATTTCCGCCGATGGTCTATCTGAGGGTTTGGCAGATGGTGCACTTAAAGAGCGTGGGCTTAGGCGAAAGGTCGTCGCAACCATTTCAAACTACTTAGTGATGCCGTTGGCGCTCAGGGGGACGGACCTGATCACGCATTGTGGCGACGGCATTTTTCAGATTCTTGACGAAGCAAACGAGATTACACTTCTCTCGCCGCCCATACCCATTCCTTCCGTCAGCGCAAATCTCGTGGTTCACCGGCAGATGGCTGCCGATCAGGGAATCCTTTGGCTGCGTCGCCTTATAACTGAACTGTATCACGCGGCCCAGATCAGCAAAAATGAAGCCATATTGGCAACCAACGTAATCGCGTGACGAGGAATGCCAACTAGGCAGTCAGTTTTGACGCATTCATCCGGATTCCAGTGCTCTGATATTGTATGAATTTCATTCATAAATTGGATGTCGACAATCAATTTGACAGATTGGCCTTCAGCCAGTCACCCTCTTTGGCAGAATTCAAAAAAGGGGATCCTTCAATGCGAAATTTAATCGCCGGTATTCTCGGCGCGGCAATTGCCGCTTCTGCATATCCCGTTTGGGCGGGAACTTTGGACGATGTCAAAGCAAAGGGCTTCCTCACATGCGGAACGAATCCGGCAACGGCGGGTTTCAGCGTTCCTGACAACGATGGGAAGTGGACAGGCTTCGTCGTCGACTACTGCCGCGCCGTGGCCGCTGGCGTTCTCGGCGATGCAACGAAGGTCAAGTTTATCCCGCTCAACGCCAAGGACCGGTTTACCGCGCTCCAATCCGGCGAGATCGACATCCTGGCTCATAATGCGACGTGGACGTCCTCGCGAGACACTTCCCTCGGCATCATCTTCGCTGGCACTTATTTTTATGATGGCCAGGGCTTCATGGTTCGCAAGTCGGAGAATATTCAGTCCGCCAAGGGTCTGGACGGCGCATCAATTTGCGTTTCGCAGGGGACTACCGCCGAATTGAATCTGGCCGACTATTTCCGCATCAACGGCATGACCTATAGTGCCGTCGGTTTTGCTGATGAAGAGGCTGTCATCAAGGCTTATGAGGAAGGACGTTGTGACGTTTTCTCCGCAGACACTTCGAGCCTGAACGCTGCGCGTATCCGTATGGCGAAGCCCGACGAGAACGTCGTGCTCCCGGAAATCATTTCGAAGGAGCCGCTGGGGCCCGCCGTCCGCCAAGGTGACGACCAGTGGCTGAACATCGCCAAGTGGACTCTCAATGTCATGCTTGCCGCAGAAGAGTTCGGCATCACCTCGAAAAACGTCGACGAGAAGAAAAATTCCGCCGATCCGAATATTCGCCGCCTCCTGGGCGTCGAAGGAAGCTTCGGCAAAGACGTCGGGCTCGGAGAGACCTGGTCTCAGGACATCATCAAGCAGGTTGGCAATTATTCCGACGTTTTCGAGCGTTCGATCGGCAAGGAATCTCCCTTGAAGATAGAACGTGGTGTGAATGCGCTCTGGAATGCCGGCGGCCTTCAATACGCACCTCCCATCCGTTGATACGAGGCCGCTAGGAGAATCGGCGGCCTCTTCGTAGTTGGGAGGAACCAATGGTTGACATTTCTCTGCCTATGCATGTGCGTAGCACCTTCTCTATCTATGACAAAAAGCTTCGCGGGATCGTCTATCAAGCTGCTTTGGCTGTAAGCTTGGCGGTGGTGCTCGCGGCGGTTACAACCCAAACTGTTTCGAACATGAAACGGCGCGGCATTCCTCTTAGCTTCGACTTCTGGAAACAGACTGCAGGCTTCCAGATCAATCAGACGCTGATCCCCTACGACACCCTGTCCACCTATGGACAGGCATTTTGGGTTGGCGTGGCAAACACACTCCTGGTCAGCGTAGTGGGAATCGTACTTGCCACAATCATTGGTTTCCTGATCGGCATTTCACGCCTTTCCAAAAACTGGATAGCCGCCAAGGTCGCGACCTCCTATGTCGAAGTCATTCGAAATATCCCGCTGCTGCTTCAGCTTCTGTTCTGGTACAACGCAGTCCTGAAGCCGCTGCCTGCGCCAAAGGCATCGATCTCCCTTCCCGGGGGAATCTACCTCAACAATCGTGGGATCATAATGCCCACGATTGAGCTTCAGGCGGGCGCCGGCTGGGTAGGTGTGGCAATCGTCGCCGGGGTGGCTGTCGCGATTGCGTTCGGAGCCTGCGCGCTGACGCTCCAGAAGCGAACAGGCAAGCAGCTTCCGGTCCTCCTTGTCACGATACTCGCTCTCGTCGGGCCGCCACTGCTTGCTTGTGTAGCCGTGGGCAGCCCCTGGACCTTCACCTATCCGGAGCTGAGGGGTTTCAACTTCCGTGGGGGCCAGCAGATCTACCCTGAGTTCGCGGCCCTGCTCATCGGCCTTTCTGTCTACACGGCGTCATTTATCGCGGAAATCGTTCGCGGTGGCATTCAAGCCGTTTCCAAAGGACAGACAGAAGCGGCCCACGCGCTCGGTCTCCCACAGGGCAAAACATTGCGACTGATTGTCATCCCGCAGGCTTTGCGGATCATCATCCCGCCTTTGACCAGTCAATATCTGAACTTGATCAAAAACTCGTCGCTTGCCGTTTTCATTGGTTATCCCGATCTCGTTCAGGTCTTTGCCGGCTCCGTACTCAACCAAACGGGGGCGGCGGTGCAGGTGATGGCCATAACGCTCGGGGTCTATCTCGTCATCTCCTTGAGCACATCGGCCGCCATGAACGGCTTCAACCAACGTTTTGCGCTCGTGGAGCGATAAGATGAATGAAACTCTTCATGTGCCGGCTGCATATCGATATGAATACATTCCTGCTGTCGCTCCGCCGCCCGGAATCCAGCCCGGCCCTATGACTTGGGCGCAGAAGAACCTGTTCTCCAGTCCCTTCTCATGCCTTTTAACCGTGTGTTTCACCGGGCTGGCGGTTTGGCTCGTTTGGCAATTCCTGAGCTTTGCCTTGATAAATGCCGTGTGGAGCGGTGACAGCGAAACCTGCCGTGCCAATCCAGACGGCGCATGCTGGTCGTTTGTCGCCGCTAAACTGAACTATCTAAGGTACGGCGCATATCCGGCAACCGAGCGCTGGCGGGTCGACGTAACGCAGCTGATTGGTGCTGCCTTGGTCGGGTGGCTCCTATGGCGGAGCGCCCCATGTCGCAACATCGCAGCACTGCTGTTCTTCGGAATTTATCCCATTGTTGCGTTTGCGCTGCTTCGTGGTGTGGAAACGATTGGTCTGACGGTCATAGACACAACGCTATGGGGCGGAATGATGATCACGCTCTTGATGTCCGTTGTAGGGATCGTGTTTTCGCTCCCGCTTGGGATCATCCTCGCACTCGGCAGACGTTCTGAGCTTCCAATCGTCAAGGCCGTCTGTGTCTTCTATATCGAGATTGTCCGAGGCGTACCCTTTATCACCGTGCTCTTCATGGCGAACTTCATGATGCCTCTGTTTGTGCCTGAGGCACTAACGCCCGATAGACTTTTGCGCCCAATGATCGGCACTGCCCTCTTCTCGGCGGCTTACATTGCGGAAGTAATTCGTGCCGGGCTGCAGGCTATCCCCAACGGCCAATATGAAGGGGCTCAGGCCCTGGGCGTCGGGTACTTCACGAGCATGAGGCTCGTCATCCTGCCTCAAGCGCTCGCGATCGTCATTCCCGGCATTGTTTCGACGTTCATTGGACTTTTCAAGGACACGACGCTCGTCGCAATCGTCGGCATAGCAGACTTTCTGCGAGCAGTCGAAACCGCCCGTATCGATCCGAACTGGGCGGGACCGACTATCTCGTCAACCGGTTATCTTTTTGCGGCGGTTATCTACTGGATCTTCTGTTTCGGGATGTCTCGCTATTCCATGTCCGTGGAAAGTCATCTCGCGCGCGCTCACAAATCATAGGAAGTGCGGATGTTGAACAATCCGAAGTAAACGCCGCTGGCGACATCACAGCCGCCGCCGGGCAGTTCCTGCGACAAATCCTGACGTGATTGTCCCGCTCTTTCAATGCGCGGCTCGCGCACACAAATACTAGGACTCAAACGATGACACAGTTCCATGCACCGGCGACCAGGAAACTGGGCGCCGAGGAGACGAATTTTGACGTTGTTCATGACCGCAGCCAATTCGGTTCGGCGAAATGGGCCAATCAGTGGGACGAATTCTCTCCCCGCGTCCAGGGCGACGGATTGATATCGCTCTGGACGGCCGACATGGATTTTCGTGCGCCGGAACCGGTGATTGCACGCCTGCGCGAGGCCGTTGATCACGGCATCTATGGCTATACCAAGCGCGATCCGCACCATTACGAAATCATAAAGTCCTGGTTCAAGCGCCGCCACGGCTGGAATGTGGATGTCGAGACGCTGCTTCCTGCTCCGGCAATCATGCCCTCCGTCGCAGCTATCTTGCGGACCTTTACCCAAGCTGGTGACAGCGTCATCGTCCAGGCACCAGTCTATTCTCCATATTTCCAAGTCGTCCGCGAGAATGGCAGGAAGCTCCTGATCAACCGCCTGAGACTTGCGAACGGTGCCTACGAGCTCGATCTGGAGGATTTCGAACGGCAAGCTGCGAACGGCGCCCGCGCGTTTTTATTGTGCAATCCGCACAACCCTGCCGGAAAGGCCTGGACACGTGAGGAGCTGAAGAGCCTTGACGCCATATGTGAGCACTACGGCATCCTGGTCATCTCCGACGACATTCACTGCGACATTCGACTAAGCGATCGTCCTCATATCGTATTCTCCTCTCTCGGTGACGCCGCGGCGGCAAAATCCTTCATCTGCACAGCACCGACCAAGACATTTAATTTGGCCGGTGTACCTGCGGCTACAGTTTCCGTCGCTGACCGGAAACGTCGGGAGGAGCTGTTCCAGGTCATGCAAGCATCGTTCATGCTGAACGCTCATTATTTCGGACGGCTGGCTCTTGAAGTCGCATATAGCTCGGGCGATCAATGGCTCGACAGCCTTACACCTTATGTTCGCGAGAACGTCGATCTCGTCTCGAGCGTAGCCGGCAACAATCTTCCGGGTATCACACCGATGCGACCCGACGCGTCATATCTGGTCTGGCTCGACGCGCGAGAGTTGGACGAAAAGGTGGAAGGAATCCATCGATTCTTCGTCGAACGGGCCGGGGTCAACCTCTATGACGGGCGCGTCTATGGGCCGGGTGGAGAAGGATTCATCCGCCTAAACGTCGGTTGTCCGCGCTCAATCCTCAAGGAAGCGCTCGGACGCATGGCACGCGCCCTCGCAGCGCTATAGCGCTTGCGGCGTCTCTTACTCGTGCCGCAGCGCCTCGATGGGGTTCAACTGCGCTGCCCTTCTCGCCGGGAAATAGCCGAAGATCATGCCGATCGCCGCGGAGAAGAGGAAGGCGACGGCGACCATCAGGGGGCTGAAGACGAAGGGGACTTTCAGCAGCGTCACGGCGCCGAAGCCGAGGCTCAACCCCAGCACGATGCCCGTGACGCCGCCGAACAGCGACAGCGCCACCGCCTCGACCAGGAACTGGGTGAGCACCTGGTTTTCGAGCGCGCCGATCGCCAGGCGGATGCCGATCTCGCGGGTCCGCTCGGTGACGGAGACCAGCATGATGTTCATGATGCCGATGCCGCCGACGAGCAGGCTGATCGCAGCGACGGCGCCAAGCAGGCCAGTCAGCAGCGTCGTCGTGCCGGTCATCGCCTCAGCGATCTGCGTCATGTCGTTGACGTTGAAATCGTCTTGGCGGCCGGGCACGATCTTGCGGCGCTCGCGCAGGAGATTTTCGACATCGGACTGCACCTTGGCTGTGGAGACGCCGTCGCGCGCCGAGATGATGATCTGCGGCACGTTGCTGTTACCGCTGATGCGCCGCTGGAACACCTTGACCGGCATGATGACGACATCGTCCTGGTCGTTGCCCATGCCGGACTGGCCGCGCTTGGCAAGCACGCCGATGACGGGGCACGAGACCTTGCCGACGCGGATCTGCTGGCCGGTGGGGTCGGCGCTGCCGAAGAGCTGCGACCGCACCGTTTCGCCAATGATGCAGCGCGCCTGGCCGCGTTCCTCGGCAGGGGTGAAATTGCGTCCAAGCGCCAGGTTCCAGTCCTGCGCGATGAAATAATCATTAGTGGTGCCGGAGACGCTTGTCGAATGGTTCTGGCCGCCGAAAATCACAGTCGCGGTGGACTGGTTGAGCGGTGCCACCGCCCTCAACCCGGTGATCTGGTCGCGGATCGCCGCGACGTCCTTGATGCCGAAGCGTTTGGCCTCGGAACTCGCCCGGCCGGGGCCGAACTGGCCGGGACGGACGAACAGCATGTTGGTCCCGAGCCGCGACAGCTCGGTCGAGACTTCCGCGGTCGTGCCATTGCCAATCGTCACCAGCGCGATGACGGCGGCAACGCCGATGACGACGCCGAGCACGGTCAGGAACGAGCGCAGCATGTTGCGGCTGATGGCGCGCAGCGCCAGCTTCAGCGTCTCAAAGAACATGATCCGACCTCCTCCGATGCTCGACCTCAGTCTCCAGCTTGCCGTCGACGAAACGCAGAAGCCGCTGCGCATAAGCGGCAATATCTGGCTCGTGGGTGACCATGACGATGGTGATGCCTTGCTCGCGGTTCAGCCGTGTCATCAGATCCATGATTTCGACGCTGGTCTTCGTGTCGAGATTGCCGGTGGGCTCGTCGGCAAGCAGCAAGGCCGGCTCGGTGACGATGGCGCGGGCAATGGCGACGCGCTGCTGCTGGCCGCCTGACAGCTCCTGCGTCTTGTGATGTTCGCGACCGGACAGCCCGACCAGCGCCAGGGCTTCGCGGGCCCTTTCGCGCCGCTCGCGCACCGCCATGCCGCGATAGATCAGCGGCAGTTCGACATTCTCGACGGCCGAGGTGCGCGACAGGAGGTTGAAGCCTTGGAAAACGAAGCCGAGCATGTGGCGGCGCAGCAGCGTCAGTTGGCTGCGGTCGAAGCCGCTGGTCGGAATGCCCTCGAAGATATAGTCGCCGGCGCTCGGCACGTCGAGACAGCCGAGAATGTTCATCGCCGTCGACTTGCCGGAGCCTGATGGGCCCATGATCGCGACGAATTCATGGGCGTTGATCGCGAGATCGACGTGGTCGAGCGCGCGGATCGCCGCCTCGCCCTCGCCATAGACTTTCGAGACCTGTCTGAATTCGATGAGCGGCGGGCTTGCCATCCGTCTCTCCGCCTAGTTCGCACGCGCCGTGGCGTCGATCACCAAAGCGTCGTCTTGCTTGATGTCGCCGGAGACGACCTGAGTGAACTGGCCGTCGGATGAACCGATCTGGATGACAACAGGCACCGGGCGGCCGTTGCGCAGCACCCAGACGCGGCGCTGCGTGCCCGTCAGCGCCGAACCGGCATTGTTGTTCCGCTGGCGGGGCGGGCCGAAGATACCGAAAATGCCGCGGCCGCGCCTTTCCGCCTGCGCAGGCGCATAGCGTAGCGCGGCGTTCGGCACCATCAGAGTATCCTTGACAGCCTCGACGGTGACGTCGGCCGTCGCCGTCATGCCGGGACGCAGCAGCAGATCGGCATTGTCGACCGACAGGACCGCCTTATAGGTCACGACATTGTTGACCACTTCGGAGGCGAAGCGGATCTGCTCGATCTCGGCGGGAAATGTCCGGTCGGGATAGGCGTCGACCGTGAACTTCGCCTTCTGGCCGACGGCGATCTGGCCGACATCGGCCTCGTCGACATCCACCTGCAGTTCCATCTTCTTCAGGTCGCCGGCGATGGTGAAAAGGATCGGTGCCGAAAGCGAGGCTGCGACCGTGGCGCCCGGATTGACGGAGCGGGTGAGGATGACGCCGTCGATCGGCGAGATAATCTTCGCCTTGGCGAGATTGACTTCGGCAAGCTGCAGGTCGGCCTCCGAGGCGAGGACCTCGGCCTCGTTGATCTGTTTGGCGGCGACGGCGGAATCATATTTGTAGCTGGCATCATCAAGGCTCTGCTGGGTGGAGACGTTGCTCCTGACCAGGCTCTTCAACCGCTCGAGCGAGGTGCTTGCCGATTGCATATCGGCATCGGCCTTGACGACGTTCGCCTTGGCCGAATTGAGCTTGGCGCGCGAGCTCTTCACATCGGCCTCGAGCTTGTTCGTATCGAGAAGGGCGAGCACTTCGCCTGACTTGACCGTGCTGTTGTAATCGACGTTGACGTCGCGGACCGTGCCGGACAGCTCGCTCGATATATCCACCTGCTCGGTCGGCTGCACGGAACCGGTGGCGGTGACAAGCACCGTCAGATCGCCGCGTCTTGCCGGCTGGGTAGCATAGTTCACTTCGCTTTGCCCGCGGCCCACATAGAAATAGGCAGCAACCGCTGCGGCAGCGATGAGGATCAGCAGGATGATCAGGCGTCCGCGCCAGCGGCTGCGCTTGCCTTGCCGTCCCGATGCGGCAAGGACCGCTGCGAGATCGGACGCTGCGCCTGTCTTTTCTCCGGTCTCGCTGCCGCTTACGATTTTGTTCATGTCGTCCTCGATCCGTCAGTGACCGCTTGCGGCCTCTGCGGCGAAATAATCATAGCGCAGATGAACCGGCGATTAGCGTTGCCGCCGAACTGGCACGGAATTGCAGATGGGTGAAATGAAATATTGGTAAGGAAAGTCAAGTTTCGGTGCGTTTGATCTCGATGGCGACGCGCTTTAGCGCCCGTCAGTTCGCATCCTCGGCAAATTGGCCCGCGCCGGGCAAGGGATGCAGCCACAGTTCGCGCCGCTTGATCCAGACTTCATAGCCAGGCGCAAGATCCGTCGGCGGGCTGTCAAGCGAGCCCAGACGGATTTCCGCCTCGTCATCCCTAAGGCAGAAAAGCCTGCTGCCGCAGACGGAGCAGAAGCTGCGGCCGGAGAAAGTGGCGACCTCGCCGCTGTGGGAGAAAGCCTGGCGCGGCCAGACCGCGAAGAAGGTGAAGGCGGAGCCACTCGATTTGCGGCAATCGGCGCAGTGGCAAAGGCCCGTGCGAAGCGGTTCGCCTTCCACCCTGTAGGCCACCGCCCCGCAAAGGCAGCTTCCGGTTCGGATCTTCATGTCGGACCGTCAGGCGTCGAGATTGGTCGGCAGGCGAGGCGGGCGCCGCTTTGCCGCCATCAACAGGTCGAGTTCGGTAGCCGACGGGCCGAACTTGTCGTAGAGGCGCCTTGCCTCCTTGTCATCCAACCGGTATTTCCTGGCAAATTCGCCGATGCTGTAGGGGCGGCCACGCAACACTCTTCGCGCCGGGGTCGCCGTATTCGGTGCGTCGGTCATGGTTTTCTCCTTTCGTCACGTCCCTTTTAAGGTAGAGCGAGCTGTCGATTTGAAAAGAGCCGGCGAGCCGCATCGAAGCTTCCGGCGCGGGTGGATGCGGTTGTTTTCCTGGAACCTTTTCGCCGATATGCGCATTTCAGATCGAGGTTGCGGGCCGCGCCAAGCGGACGCGGCGGTGCTGGAGAACATCGGGATTTTTCCGCTTTCTCCCGATGGCCAACGAAATGGCAGGCGAGCTCCCTGCCCGCCCGGCCTGCTTCCTCGCTCCTCGGCTCGAGCGGCGATCACGAAATGTTAAAATGCGGAACGCATGTACCAGAGCGAGGTTGTCCACCCGAGGTCGACGTGGCCTCAGTTCAAAATCCAAGGAGAAACCAAATGGCAAACCAAGGTGGAACCCACGAACAGCACGTCAAGGCTGGACAGCAGAGTCACAAGAATGACTCCAATACCCGCAGCGCCTCTTCAAGCGGCCGCGACGCGCAGTCCAGCGGAACCCGCGGCGGCAGCCATGAGCAGCATGTAAAGGCTGGTCAACAAAGCCATAAGAACAGCCAATAACGTTGTGCTGATATGAAATTCGGCCCGCGCTGCGGCGCGGGCCTTTGTTTGTCCGGCTCATTGTTCCACGCATGTCGTTATCGCATAACCGCTGCACACTTTTGCGCGCCATGCTTTAGGATAAACGCCTGCCGTCCTCGCCGAAGAGGTGGAGTACCTCGGGGTCGAGATGCAGCGGCAGGCTGTCGCCCGATTTCATCCGCTGCTGGCCGGCAAAGACCGCAATCAGCTTTTTCCCGCCTGCGTCGGCGTGGACGACGGTCTCCGAGCCCAGTTCCTCGACAAGAGTGACGCTTGTATCCAGCCGGCTTGCTGAGGCCGCATCGGCAAGGGTGATATGCTGCGGGCGGATGCCGATGCTGACCCTTTCGCCCGCCGGGCGTGCCTCCTTGGCAATGACGGAAAGGCGATGGCCGCCGGCAGTTTCGACCTCGGCCAAACCGTCCTCGTGACCGACAACCGCGCCTTCGAGGAAATTCATGTGCGGCGCGCCGATGAAGCCGGCGACGAAGCGGTTGGCCGGCCTATTGTACAGTTCCAGCGGTGTTCCTACCTGCTCGATCTTGCCGCTTCTCAACACGACGATGCGGTCGGCCAGCGTCATTGCCTCGACCTGATCATGGGTGACGTAGATCATCGTCGCCTTCAGGCGGGCGTGAAGGGCGGCCAGCTCAGCGCGCATGCTGACCCTGAGTTCGGCGTCGAGATTGGACAGCGGCTCGTCGAGCAGGAAGGCATCCGGCCGCCGCACGATGGCACGGCCGATGGCGACGCGCTGGCGCTGGCCGCCGGAGAGCTGGCCCGGGCGGCGCTGCAGGAAAGGCTCGATCTCCAGCATGCGCGCGGCGTCGGTAATGCGCGCTTCGATCTCGGCTTTCGCCACCTTGGTGTTTTCGAGACCGAAGGCGAGGTTTTCCCTGACGCTCATATGCGGATAGAGCGCATAGGACTGGAAGACCATGGCCAAGCCGCGATCGGCGGCGCTGATAGCGGTAACATCCTTGCCGTCAATGGCGATGCTGCCGCCCGTGGGCTTGTCGAGGCCGGCAATCAGGCGCAGCAGCGTCGATTTCCCGCAGCCGGAAGGGCCGACGAAAGCGACGAACTCGCCGTCGTTGACCTCAAGCGAGACATCGCGAATGACCTCGACGGCGCCGAAATTCTTGACGATGTTCCTGAGCTCGAGCCCGCTCATGCATTCTCCTGTTTCATATGGAAGCTGGCCTCTTTCAAATTATAGCTGGCCTATTTGAGCCCCGAGCCGGCAATGCCCGTGGTGATGAAGCGCTGCAGGAAGACGAAGATCAGCACGACCGGGATCATCGAGACGACGGTCATGGCGAGGATATAGTGCCATTGCACATTGAGTTCGCCGGCATAGACGTTGAGGCCGACCTGCAGCGTATAGAGTTCCTTGCGCGAGAGCACGATCAGCGGCCAGAGGAAGTCGTTCCAGCGCCAGACCACCGAGAAGATCGCCAGCACGGCGAGAGCCGGCGCCGACAGCGGCAGGATGATGCGCCAGTAGATCTGCCATTCGCTGGCCTTGTCCATGCGCGCAGCGTCGAGCAATTCGTCGGGGATCGTCAGCATGTATTGCCTGAGCAGGAAGACGCCCGTCGGGGTGGCGACGGTCGGCAGGATGACGCCCCAGAGGCTGTCGAAGAGGTTCAACGTGCCGATGACGGAATAGAGCGGTACGACGATGACCGAGAGCGGCACCATCAGCGTTGCCAGGATCATCAGCATGACGGCGGTGCGGCCGGGGAACTGGTATTTCGACAGCGCGAAGGCGGCCATGGAATTGACGAGCAGCGTAATCGCCGTCGCCATGACGGTGACGAAGACGGAGTTGCGTAGGAACAGGAAGAAATCGAAGCGCTGGAAAGGTTCGGTGTAGTTGCCGCCGGCGAATTCGACCTCACGGACCGGCGTGCGGTCCTTGATATTGACCTTGACGATTTCACCCGGCTGTTTCGGATCGACCATCTGCCCCATGATGCCGATGCGGCGCACTTCGGCGAGCACACGCGTGCTGCCATCCGGCATTGCGACATTATAGAGCGGCAACGGCTTGTCGTAGCCCGGCACCACCGCCTGTTCGGTGACGTAGGGCAGGAAGGACGGCGGGAACTCGGCAAGGGCGGCCGGCGTCTTGAAGGAAGAGAAGACCAGCCAAACGGCGGGCCCGAACATCAGGAAGACGCCTGAGACCAGCCAGATCCAGGTGACGACATCGGTCCAATGCCAGCCTCGGCCGCGGCGGCGGAGCAGAAATGCAGAGACAGCGCTCATTGGCGTGCTCCCTTCTTCTCGTTGCGGCTACTGACGCCGAGCTGAACCAGCGTCAGGATGACGAGCACGATGCCCATCAGGATCGAGGCGGCAGAAGCCAGTCCCGGATTGCGCAGCGAACTCGCAAAGCCGGTCTCGTAGATATATTGGGTGATGTACATGGTGCTGGTGCCCGGCCCGCCGCCGGTCAACACGAAGACCTCGTCGAAGATCTGCACGGCGCGGATCAGCGCCAGCACCAGGACGACGATGAGGTTCGGCATCAGCAGCGGCAGGGTGATCCGCCGGAAGATGCGGGTGGGGCTCGCCTTGTCCATTGCCGCCGCTTCGTAGAGGTCCCGCGGGATTGCCTGCAGGCCGGCGAGCAGGATCAGCGCATAAAAACCCATATGCGCCCAGACCGAGACGAAGACGGCGAAGAAGAAGGCCCAGAAACGATCGCTGAGCCAGGAGATGGGTTCGAAGCCGAAGGGGCTCAACGCATAGTTCAACAGGCCCTCGCGCTGCAGGATCCATTTCCAGATCAGGCCGACGACGACGGGCGACAGCAGCACCGGGAAGAAGAAGACGGCGCGCCAGAAGCCGCGATTGGAAAGCTCGCGGTTGAGAATCAAAGCTGTGGCGAGCGCCGCAATCAGCATCGCTGTCACCTGGAAAACGACGAAGACGGCGGTGTTGCGCACGGCCGCCCAGAAAGTGTCGGCCGCGCAGGTCGAGGGATCGAGATACGAACGGCAATCGAAGAGAATGCGGTACTGGTCGGCGCCGACATAGGTCCTGTTCGGCAGGAAGATGGCGCTGCCGCCCGTCGTCGAATAGATGAAGTTGATGACCAGCGGCAAGAGCACGAAAACAGAAAAGATCAGCATGTTGGGCGCCAAAAAGACGCCCGCCATGCCATTCAGCCCCGTCAGCTTCTGCCAGGCGCGCATGGGAATGTCGATGAGCCCCATGACAAGCCGGACAGACGCCGAGAGTGCCTGCTGTAGACCGGTTTTCACCGGTGGTTCGGAAGAAACCGTCTTCGCCGTCATCTGCTTTTCCGTCAGTTGCCGGCGACCTTGGCCTTGATGTCTTCGTCGATGCGGGCATAGGCGTCGTCGAGCTTCATTTCACCGGCGATCACCTGGCTGATGCGTGCGACGATGGCGCTGTAATAGGCATCCGACCACTTCCAGCCCGGCAGCTTCATGGCCGGTGCCGCCGTCTGGCCGGCCGCTTCGACGAAAGCCTTCAGCGCCGCCTGCACATGCGGATTGTCGGTCTTGAAGTCCAGCTGGCCGGAGGCGACGCCTTTGTGCGCCGGGATGAACAGGCTGCGCTCGGCAAATTCCTTCTGCACATCGGCGCTTGCCAGGTAATCCATCACCTTGGCGACATCTTTCGGGTTCTTCGTGTACTTGACGGCCACCAGACCCGCACCACCCTGCATGCCGGAGCATGCCACCGGGCCGCAGGGGCTTCCCGTCACGACCCAGTCGAAATTATCGCCGATCTTCTGGGCGAAGCCCGAAACCTGCCAGCTGCCGGAATAAAGATAGGCGAGGCCACCATTGATGAAGTCCTCGGCAGCAGAGCGGTAGGTTGAGCCGGCAGCACTCACCCAGACGTCCTTGTTGATGATGCCCTCCTCGTTCCACTTGACGAAGCGGCTGAGGAAGTCCTTGGCGCCCTGATCGAGCGGCGCGGGCTTGCCGTCGGCGGCGATGTAGTTGGCGCCGTAGGAGATGTTCGGGCCGGAGACGCGGTGGCCGGAGCGGTCGATCGCCATGGCGAAGACCTTCTGGCTGTCGGCGACCTTCTTGGCTGCTGCCGCCCAGTCGTCCCAGGTGGCCTTCGGACCGGGAATTTCAACGCCGGCCTGCTCGAACAGTGTCTTGTTGGCGAAGCCCCCGGTCAGCGTCAGCTGCGTCATGAAGCCGGTAATGGCATTTGAGCCATCGGGACGCATCCAGTCAGCTTGGGCGCCGAAATTATCGTCCCAATATTTCGCGTCGGTGAGGTAGGGGCGCAGATCGAGCCAGTGCTGCGCCGGCGCCTTCAGGTTGGTGACACGGGCGATATCCGGCCCCTGCCTGGCTTCAAGCTGCACCGGCAGCTGTTCCTTGACGACATTGTAGGAGACTTCGTCGAGGATGACGTTGACGTCGGGGTTGGCCTTCGAGAAGCGCGAAAGCAGATCCTTGATCACCTCGCCTTCGCCGCCGTCGGAATACCACATGATGCGCACGTCGCCGGCATGGGCGGCAACGGAACTCAAGAGAACTGCAGCAAAAGCCGCGCCGATCGATTTCATTCTGGTCATTTTCTCCTCCTCTTGACCGATGAATTCCTGTGTCCGGCCGGTCCTCCACCTGCCGGACACGTCGTCTACGAGGCCGCGCGCCGAGGCTGCCTGCCCGGTATCTTCAGATGTACCGCGTCTCCCCGCACCGGCCAGTCCGTCGGACGAAGAATGCGGCCTTCGGCGCGCACGGTGCCGTTCTCTTCGAAGACGACCGGGCCATAATCCGGATCGATAACGATCAAGGCGCCCTCGTCGTCGCGGCGGGCCGAGAGCGTGGCGAAACGCGCCTGCATGCCGTCAAGATCAGCCTCGCGCCCGAGATCGGAGAGACGGACGATCCAGCGGCCCTTGCGGCCGGACAGCCGCAGCTCGATATCCGTCGTCGGCCCTTGCCTTACCGGCTCCAGCGCGCCGTTGCCGATCAGCATCGCAATGCCGTCGCCCGACCGAGCGAGCGCCAGATTGCCGTCAACCACCGTGTCGTCGAAAGCCTCGAGCGGGAACCAGGCATGGGTGAAATCCGGCTGGCCCTCATGGATCTCGAAATCGAGGATCGCCAGATCGCGATACTGATGCACGCGCGGCAGTGTTCCACAGCCGCCCCAGAAGCTCGGCCGGCCATACCCGAACTGGATGGTTTCGCCGGGATGATTAATCCAGATCTGCGCTTCCGGCCGGGTTCCCAGACGCAGATGCAGCACCGTCTCCTGGTAGCCCCAGGCGCCGGGACGATAATGGGCGATCGTGCCGAGCGCGGTGTCGCGGGTCTTATAGTGGTAGAGGGCGGCGAAACGGTTCTCGCCCTGGGAAAAGGTCCATTCCTGCGCATCGTCCGACTGATGCGCGGCGATTTCGGCCAGCGCTTCTGGAAAACGCAGGCCATGATCGCGAATGCAGACGGCCAGCTGCGGCAAAGCGTGGACACGCCGGCCGTACCAGCCGCGGCCCCAGAGCAGCCGGGCGATGGCGGAGAGTTCGACCGATCGGCCGGGGCGCAGCGTATGTTCGTAGGAACGGCCCTGGCTGCCGGTCAGCATGCCGTGATGGGCCGAGCGGGCAACGATCTCCATCAGGCGGACGATGCTGGAACTTGCCCGGTTGCGGATCGTCTCATCCGACGCGCAGGCGGCGAGCGCCGTCAGCCCCTTGAGATCGATCGGGAAATAGGGAACGGAATTCCACTCGGCCATTTCCCAGCGCTCGAAGTGATCGAGCCAGGCGCGGACACGTTCTTCGCCGACCCGCATCTGCTCGGCGCCGGTGCGGCCGGAACGGACGAAGACGGCATCGGGGAACAACCTGCCGCCGAGATAGGCGGCCGTATGGAAGAGAAGCGCGTGGTTTTCCGAGAAATACCACTGAACGTCGTTGCCGGGCTCATCCATCCAGTAGCGGTAATTGAGGACGGCGTGCTCGATCCTGTCGCGCAGCGCCGGTGATAGCAGATCGCTCCAGCGGGTATAGGCAAAGAGCAGCGGCACCAGCACGAAATCGGCGCAGTCGTGACAATCCTCGATGACCGGCAGCATGGCCGAGATCATCGCCTCGGTTTCCTCGCCGCCCTGCCCCAGCGCAAGACGGGCGAAAGCACAGACCGTATCGGGTTCGGAATGGGCGGCAACCTCGGCCAGCGCCTCGGCGACGCGGTCCTCAAGGGCGGCGGGTGCCTCCCCCTGGCGCTCGGGATGACAGATCTCGACGCCGAGCGTGCGACTGAGCGAAAGCGCGCCTGTTGTGAAGGTGATGCGGAAATGGCGGAAATCGGCGGGCATATCAGCCGAGGTTCCGAGCGTCAGTTTCGTTGCTCCCGCTTCCAGCTCGAAATCATAATCGAAGCGCTCGATCGACATGAAGTCGCCTTCGATCTCGACATGGCTGCTTAGCGCCACCGGCAGCGGCGCGGGGAAAAGGATCGTCACGTCTTCGCCGAGATAGGCGGTGCGGTCGAAGCGCATGCCTTCGAGGATCGCCTCCAGCACATCCGCATTACCGGCGGCAACGGGAACAGGCAGGGCAGTTTCAACTTCCGGCCCTTCGACATAATCCAGCTGGAAATAGAAACGGGCGTCGCGCTCGGCGAGATCGTCGAAATAGACGCGGATCTCGTTGAGGCCGGCGACCAGATCGACCTCGAAGAGCTGCTGGGCTTCGAGATTGCGCGCATAAGGCGCCATGAAGCCCTGCTCGCGGCCATTGACGAAGAGGATCGCGCCGCCGCAGGTCGACAGGCGAAGCGTGGCAGACCCCGCCGAGCGGGCATCGAGGAAGGTGCGCGCCCAGCAGCCGATGCGTGTCGGGCGAAACCAGAAGCCGGAAAGATCGACGCGCGGGGAGGCAAAAGGAAGCCACCAGCGGACGGCCTCGAATTCGGCAGCCGGCTGCGGCCGTCGGCCGGAGAAGGATTTTTTGAATTCGGTGCGGCAGGGATATTCATGCGGGATGAAATTCTTCGTCTTGGTGACGAAGAAGAACGGATCCATGCTGCCTTCCATCGGACGATCGGCGACGTCGTAGCGCTGCTGCCACAGATGGGCGAGCTGCCAGTAGACGATCGGGCTGGCCTTCGCCGTTGAACGGCGGAGATGGGATTGCTGCTCAGCGGTCATATTTCAGCCCGCTCAAGCCTTGGGACGCCGGGTAAAACACCGACGCTTGGACTGGCCGTCTTGCCACATTTCAAAGCCTCCCTGCTCTGCCGCTTGTCGCGGACTCCTCAAGGACAATTGTGCATAGGCATTCCATTTGCGCAATCTGAAAGATTTTTGCATAGTAGCTGGGAGCGAGGAGACGACATGGCGGCGGAAGAGAAAAAAGGCAGGCGGACACGCCTCGACGACATTGCGGCCAGATGCGGCGTCTCGATCAGCACGGTGTCTCGTGCGCTGGCCGGCGAAAAGGGCGTCAGGCCGGAGATCCGCAAGCTGGTGCTGGAAACGGCAAGCGCCGTCAGCTACGCGCTGCCGGCGAGCGTTGCCGGCAAGAAGGTCATGCTCGTCGCCTCCGGCGCGGCGATGATCGACTATGTCCGCAACCAGTTCACGCTCTATGTGCTCGAAGGATTGAACGCGCGTGCCGCCGTCCTCGGCGTCGAACTGGCGATACGGCCGGTCGCCGACAACGGGGATGAGGTCCGCGTCCTCGCCGAGATGCGGGATGATCCCAGCTTCGGCGGCATGCTGATCCTGACCGTCGACGAAGAGGAGATGCTGGCGGCGGCCGCTGATCTCGGAAAGCCCGTCGTGCTGGTCAACAGCGACGATCCCTATATGCGGCTTTCGAGTGTGACGCCCTGCAATCGCTCGGCCGCCTTCATCGCCGCCGAGCGGCTGATCAAGGCCGGGCATGAACGCATCCTGTTCATGCTGAGGCCGGGACGGCGGACGATCGAGCGGCGCCTCGAAGGCTGGCGCGATGCCCTGCAGCATCATGGGCTGGCCGCCGATGCCGATCTGGTGCTCGAGGTTGAAGACTGGTTGCCGGAACTCGGCGCCGAAGCGGTCACCCGTCTTATCCGCGAGAAAGGCCTCTCCTTCACCGCCATCCTGACGGCTGGCGACAGTCTGGCCAACGGCGCGGTGCGCGGACTGCAGGCGATGGGTTATGCCGTGCCGCAGGACATCTCGGTGATGGGCATAGACGACCTGCCACAGTCGGCCTTTCTCAATCCGCCGCTCTCGACGGTGCATATTCCGATGCGCGAACTCGGCGCCACCGCGCTCGATCTGCTGCGCGACATGATGCTCGGCCTTGCGGCCCCACGGCGGCGGGTCGAGCTTGCCTGCCATCTCGTCGAAAGGGGCAGCGTCGCGGCGGTCAGGCATGTCGGTGCCGTGACGGAAGAGCGCTGAGGATTCTATGCCGGAGGATAGTCTGCTCTGGAGATTGTCGATGGCAGCCCCTTGTATCTGCATGTTAGATTTTATGTGCGATGGAAGCGATTGAGCCTCTGGCTGGGTGGCCACCCAGCCAGAGGCGTGACGAAGTCGCCCGTTTCCCCCTCCGGTTACAACCGTGGATGAGCCTGGGATCTTCGTCATCGTCACGTACGACCGAATAGTCGCTTGGCTTCAACCGCACGCACAAGGCAGGTTACCGTGAACAGAGTTATATGTGGAGTGGATGTTTCGAAGGACTGGCTGGATGCGTTTATCCGCCCGTCCGGGGTTTTTGAGCGTTTCAGCAACGATGCGGCCGGCATCGGCGCGCTGGCTGCGCTCTGCCGGGAGCAGGGTGTCGAGCTCGTCGTCATGGAGGCGTCGGGCGGCTACGAGCGTTCGGCCTTCCTGCTGTTGTGGGAGTTGGGGATCGCCTGCGCGCTTGCCAATCCGCGCCATGTGCGCCGCTTTGCCGAGGCCATGGGCTTTCTGGAAAAGACCGACCGGATCGATGCGGCGATGATCGCCGATTATGCCGAGGCCAGGCGGCTGTCTGCCCTGCCGCCGCCGAAAGCCGCGCAGCTGCGGCTGTCGGCGCTGATGACGCGGCTGTCTCAGGTCACCAGCGATCTGACCGTCCAGAGGCAGCGCCGCAGTGCTGCCCGCGATCAGCAGAGTGTGGCAAGCCTCGACGAAGTGATCGCGCTTCTGGTGCGCCAGAGCCGCACCCTTGAGGGCGAGATTGCCTCGATGATCGACGACGATCCGCTCTGGGCCTGCCTCAACCAAGCCTTTCGCTCGATCAAGGGGGTGGCGGACCGTACCGTTGCCCGGCTGATGGCCGAACTGCCCGAAATCGGCCGAATCTCCAACAAGGCGATCGTCAAACTGGCCGGCCTGGCGCCGATTGCCAACGATAGCGGCAAACGCAGCGGACCCCGGCCGGTGCGCCGCGGGCGCTCCGGACCGCGTGGCATCCTGTTCCTGGTCGCCGCCACCGCGGCCAGGTACGATCCGCATTTGGCTGCCTTCAGGCAAAGGTTGCAGAGCGCTGGCAAGCCAAAAATGGTTATCCGCATTGCGCTCGCCCGAAAACTGCTGGTCATTCTCAATGCAAAAGCACGGGATGCGCGAAGAGAATTCGAATGCGCAACTTGACAACCCAGATAGTCGCTCATCCGGCTGCCGCCACCTTCTCCCCGTAAACGGGGCGAAGGGACCATGCCGCGACCTCTCCGCTCCCTCCTCGCTCTCGCAGGGCACGTCCCCTCGCCCCGTTTTTACGGGGGTCCGCAGGACGGGTCGAGACCAGTGGCTCGACCCCGCTAAGGTTAGGGTGAGGGGCAACCATTAGCGCAAACCGGGCAATTCCACGCCACCGCGATCGAGGATATCAAGCCTCGATAAAGCTCGCTTCGAACAGTTCGCGCGCATAGGCATCATGCGTGGTGCCGGCCTGCAGATCCGCTTTAGTGAGCTCATCCACAAAGCAACCGTTCTTCATGATCAGCACCCGGTCGCACATATGGGCGATGACTGCGAGGTCGTGGCTGACAAGCAGATAGGTCAGGCCCTTTTCCTCGCGTTGATCGGCCAGCAGGTTGAGGATTTCGGCCTGGACCGAGACATCGAGCGCCGAGGTCGGCTCGTCGAGCAACAGGATGGGCGGCGACAGGATGAGAGCCCGGGCGATTGCCACCCTTTGCCGCTGACCGCCGGAAAGCTCGTGCGGAAAACGGTTTGCGAAGCTCGCCGGCAAACCGACCTGGATCAATGCCTTTTCGACCTTGGACCAGATCTCGGAATGGCCCATGGCGCGCAGCGGTTCCGCCAGGGCGGTGCCGATACGATGGCGCGGATGCAGGGATCCGTAAGGGTCCTGAAACACCATCTGCGCGAATTTCAGCTCCTCGCGGGAGCGCTTCTTGCCGATCGGTTTGCCGCCAAGCTCGATGTGACCGGTCCAACCGGCCTCCATGCCGGCAAGGCAACGCAGCACCGTCGATTTGCCGCATCCGGATTCACCGACAATGCCAAGGGTCTCCCCCTGGCCAACCTGAAAAGTGATGCCCCTGACGACATGGTTGCTTGATTTGCCGGAGGCAAAGACGACATCGAGGTCACGCACATTGATCATTGCGCCATCTCCAGATCGAGTTTCGTCCTGTCGAGGACCGCGAGCCGGCGAGCCGGATTCCTTGGGTCGGGCAGCGCAGCGATCAACCCACGGGTATAGGGATGACTGGCGTCCTCGAGACTGGTCAGCGTTTCCACGATCCGGCCGGCATACATGACGATGATGCGCTCGCAAAAGGCTGCCACCATGCGTATGTCATGGCTGATCAACAGCAGCCCGGAATTGTTCTCGCGGACCAGTTCATCGAGCAACAGCAGCACGTCCTTGCGGACGCTGACATCAAGCGCCGAGGTCGGCTCGTCGGCGATGACAAGCTTCGGCCGCGCCAGCAGCATCATGGCGATCATCACGCGCTGGCCCATGCCGCCCGAGATCTGATGCGGATAAAGCGCCATGACCCGATCCGGATCGCTGATGCGCACGCGCTCCAGCATGGCGCGGGCAGCCTCATGCGCCTGTTTCTTGTGAAGACCGAGGTGAAGGCGGGCGGCTTCGGCGATCTGCTTACCGATCGAGAGCACCGGATTCAGCGAATAGCGCGGATCCTGCATGATCAGCGCGATGTCCTTGCCGCGAAGCGCTCCCATCTGACGCTCGCTCTTTGCAAGCAACGAACTGCCGGCGAGATCCAGACGCTCGGCCGAGACCACTGCAGCCGGCGGCAGAAGGCGCATGATGGCGCGACCGGTCGTCGATTTGCCGGAACCGGATTCTCCGACAATCCCGACACGTTCGCGCCCGACGTCGAAACTGACATTGGAGACGGCGGGCACGGCGCCTCGGCCGAAACGGACGCTCAAACCTTCGACGGAAAGAACGGGCTGCAGATCACGATCTTGCATGGCGAGGATCCAGAATGTCGCGCAGAGCATCTCCGGCGATGTTGAAGGCAAGGCTGGTGAGGAGGATGGCGATACCCGGCATCACGGCAACCCACCAATAATCGAGCATGAACTTGCGGCCGCTGGAGATCATCGCGCCCCATTCCGGCGCCGGCGGCTGGGCGCCAAGCCCGAGAAAGCCAAGCGAAGCGGCCGTCAGAATGATACCCGCCATGTTGAGCGTCAGGCGAACGATGACGGACGGGACGCACATCGGGGCGATATAGAGGAGAAGAATGCGCATCGGCGAGGCGCCATAAAGGCGGGCGGCGACCACATAATCGGCGTTTCTGACGACAAGCGCCTCGGCGCGCGCGAGTCTGGCAATCGGCGGCCATGCGGTCAGCGAGATCGCGATGATTGCGGTGGTCAAGCCCGCACCGAGTGCCGCAGCAAAAGCCAGAGCCAGGATCAGTGACGGGAACGACAGGACGATATCGGTGGCGCGCATCAGCAGCGCATCGGTGCGCCCGCCGAAGAAGCCGGCGACAACGCCGATCAACAGGCCGATCGGCCCAACGATCAACGAGATCGACAGCACGGTCTGGATGGTGATGCGCGTGCCGAAGATGAGCCGGCTCAAGATGTCGCGGCCGAATTCGTCCGTGCCTGCCAAGTGCGCGAGGCTCGGCGGCTGCAACGCATCGCCAAGCGCCTGTATCGCCGGATCGTAAGGCGCCAGCAGCGGCGCGAAGATCGCGATCAAGCAAAGCAGACCGAGGATGACAAACCCTCCAAGACCAAGCGGCTCGGCCGCCAATTTGCGGCCGGCGCGCGCAAACGACGCCGCGATACGGGTCGACACACTTGGAGGGCGGATCTGAATTTCGCTGCGGATAACGTCGCTCATCGCACCGCCTCCCGCATGCGCGGATCAAAGACGGCGTAAGCGACGTCGGCCAGGAAGTTCAACAACATGAAGATAAATCCCACAATGATGGTGCCGGCGACGATGGCGTTCATATCGCCGATCATCAGCGCATTGGTCATGTACTGGCCAATGCCCGGCCAGGAGAAAACGATCTCGGTCACGACAGCGCCTTCGAGCAGACCGCCATAGGAAATGGCGAGAATGGTGATCAGCTGCACCGCAATGTTCGGTAGCACATGGCGCCAGATCGTGCCGAGCGGGCTCACACCCTTGGCTCGGGCCGCGATGACATAATCCTGGCTCAACTGCTCCAGGGTGAAGCTGCGCGTCATGCGGGTGATGTAGGCCATCGCCGCATAGGCAAGGATGACGGCTGGCAGAATGATATGGCCGAGCGCATTCCAGAAGATTTCCGTCTCGCCCTGCAGCAGGCTGTCGATCAACAACAGCCCGGTTTGCGGCATGACGAGGCCTTCGTAAAAGACATCGATCCTACCCGGCCCACCGACCCAATTGAGGCCGGCGTAGAAGATGACGAGCCCGACGATGCCGAACCAGAAAACCGGGATCGAATGACCGACGAGCGCGACAACGCGGGCCGTCTTGTCGATGAAGCTGTCGCGAAAGAGTGCTGCGACCAGCCCGAGCGGGACACCGACGAAGGTCGAAATGATCACCGCCAACGTCGCCAGTTCGAATGTTGCCGGAAACGCCTGGGCAAGGTCCGAAGAGACGGGATTGCCGGTGAGGACGGCCGTGCCGAAATCGCCATGCGCCAAGCCGTTCAAGTAGAGGAAAAACTGCTGGTAGATCGGCAGATCGAGCCCCAGGCGCGCCCGCATCGCCGCATAGGCAGCGGGATCGGCGAGCTCGCCGACGATTGCGCCGACCGGATCGGTGGGCAAGACGCGGCCGATCACGAAGGTCACACATAAGAGGATGAACAGGCTGACCAGCAAATGCGCCAGGCGTCGGCCAAATTCGGCTACGGAGAGTTCCTTCATGATCGGCTGTCCTGGGAGTATTACTGGGTTTCGACCTTGGTCACGTTCTCGAGACGCGTCAGCTGAGACGGATGCCCCACATATCCCTCGACCTTGCCGTTGAGGACGATCGGCTCAAAGCGCTCGAAGAGCGGAAGCACCGCGGGCTTCTGTTCGACGAACATCTTCTGCATCTGAACATAGAGTTCGCCACGCTTCTTGGCGTCCGGCTCCATCGATGCTTTGGCCGTCAGGGCCGTGAGTTCCGGGATGTCCCAGGCCGAGCGCCAGACAAAATTGCCGGCATTGTTGGCTTCCTTCGAGTTGTCGGGATTGGAGGAAAACTGCTCCATCGAGCCGAGCACGTTCGGCATGTAGGCGCTGGTCTGCGGAATCAGCAGATCGAAATCCCTGGCGCGATGGGCGGCGATGATTTCCGAACCGTTGCCCTGCTGGATGTCGACCTTGATGCCGATCTGGGCCAGCGATGCCTGGATGGCGGTAGCCAGATCGATGCGCGGCGTTTGCGCGATGGTCTTCAGCGTCAGCGAAAAGCCGTCCTTGAAGCCTGCCTCGCTCAGCAGCTGCTTGGACTTTTCGACATCGAGATGCCAATCGGGGTTGGGGATGGCGTAGTCGAAATTCTCCGGAACGGGAACGTTTCTCGCCCGGCCGTAAGGGCCCATGATGGTCTTTTCGATGCCCTTGTAGTCGATGCCGTAGGCGATGGCTTCGCGAACCTTCGGATTGGCGAGGTATTTGTTGCCGGCATTCATCGACAGCACGTAGAAGCCGCCCGTCGGAATACGCTGGATGGCAAATCCCTTCTTGCTCTGGAAGGTCGCGAGATCCGATGCGGTCAAGGCGCTGGCAATATCGATATCGCCGCGCTCGAGCATCAGCCGCTCGACCTGGCTTTCGGGCACATGCCGGACGATGACGCGACGCATTTTTGGCGCGCCGGTCACATAATCCTTGTTGGCGTCGAGGATCACCAGTTCGTTCGGAGACCAGCGATTGAGGGTGAACGGACCGGAGCCGGCAGAATGCGTTCGCATCCAGGCGTTTCCGTAGTCGTTGTCGACGGCGTGGCTCTCGACCTCGACGCTGTCGACCACGCTGGTGGTCGTCGTTGTCAGCCGGTAGAGCAGAAGCTCTGCCGTCACCTGGTCGGAGAGATCGATCCGCACCGTCTGATCGTCGACGGCCTTGACGAGCTTTTCGACATTGTCCTTGTCGTAGCCGACGCGCTTGAGGTTGGCGGCGGCGGCCTGGTCCATCTTCAGGAGCCGCGCCAGCGAGTAGACGACATCCGTCGAGGTGACCGGGTTGCCGGAGGCGAAATTGGCCTTGCGCAGCGTAAAGGTGATGCCCTTGTCGTCGATCTTCCAGCTTTCCGCCAGCTGCGGAAGGATCTTGCCATCAGCCGTGCTGGCGACCAGCCGATCGTACAGATTCGACATGATCTCGACCGCCTTGCCTTCGGTCGCCTGCTGCGGATCGAGCGACAGAACCTGCGCCAGCGAAGTGCCGACCACCAGCTGGTCCTGCGGCGTGGCGGCCTGCATTTGCGGTGCAGCGATCGTCAGGGCGCCGATGACGGCACCGACGAACAAGCTCTTAGAAAAATGCTTCATTGTCACTCCTCCCTGGATTACTATAGGAAACATATTATGTCGCCCGTATGTCGTATTATGATTTAACGAAGTCCGATAAGATTGACAAGACCCGGGCGGCAGAGACTTGGTCCGAGGGGATTTGGGGGAGCCGAAATGACGACACTCAGCCGTGGCCGGCAAAGACTGGCGCAACAGGTTATCGATCAGCTGCGGGCGCAAATCGAGACGGGAAAGCTGCGCGTCGGCGACCAGCTGCCGACCGAGCCGCAGCTTGAAGCGACATTCGGCGTCAGCCGCACCGTGGTGCGCGAGGCCATTGCCGATCTGAGATCGGCAGGCTTCGTCAAGCCGATCCAGGGCAAAGGCGTCTTTGTCGCGGATCCGAAGGCGCATTCGGTCCTGTCGCTGACGCCGGTGGAAATCAAAAGCATTCCGGAAACCCTGGAATTGCTGGAGTTTCGCATGGCCGCCGAGGGTGAAGCGGCGGCGATCGCCGCCTATCGCCGCACCGCCGAGCAAGAGGCGACAATCCGCGACGCCAACCGCAGAATGGCGAACCTGATCGAAACCGGACAGCAAACGGTGGAAGCGGATTACGCCTTCCACATGGCGATTGCCGCCGCTACGAACAACCGATTCTATGTCGATGTCCTACGCCATTTCGGCCCCAGAGCTATCCCCCGCGGCCAATTTCCGACGCTGCCGGAAGCCAATGACCGCGACTATCTTCAGAAGGTTTATGCCGAACATGTCGAAATCCTCTCGGCAATCGCCGATCAGGATCCCGAACGCGCCCGCCAGGCGATGCGCGCCCATATGCTGGCCAGCCAGCGCCGCTACCGCATGCTCGCGGAGCAGCAATAGGGCTCGACACCCTTCAAAATTCATATTATGTCATATGACGTTGGATAATTTCGAAAGAGACTCAAATGTATCTGGGAACACAGGTCGCAGCGCGGGATGACGACGACTATCGTATCTTCGCGCAACTGGGTGTGAAGCATATCAACGCCGACCCGCCGGGAAAGCCGAGCAGTTGGACGCTCTCCGATCTCGAACAGCATCGCGACAAGGTCGAAAGCTTCGGCCTGATTCTCGACATGATCCAGTTGCCGCTGCCCTCGCAGCCAATCGAGAAGGCTTCCTATCCCGATATCCTGCTTGCCGGCCCCGAGCGCGACAGACAGATCGACGCCGTCTGCAAGCTGATCGAGAATGTCGCAGCCGCCGGCATTCCTGCGGTGAAGTACAATCTCAACCTGATCGGCATTCCCCGCACGCCGGATGAACCGGGACGCGGCGGATCGCTGAATGCCAGCTTCCGCTGGGACAAGACGGATCAGCAGGCCGAGCCCGGCCTTGCCGGCGTGCTTTCCGAGGACGAAAACTGGGAGCGGATCGACTATTTCCTGGAACGCGTCGTTCCTGTCGCTGCAAGCAACCGCGTCCGGCTCGCCTGCCATCCGCACGATCCTTATACGCCGCCGGGTTATCGCGGCGTCACGCGGGTGCTGGGTACGGTGGAAGGTCTGAAGAAATTCGTGCTGATGCGTGAAAACCCGTATCACGGCCTCAATTTCTGCCAGGGTTCGATCGGCGAGATGCTGGAAAATCCCGGCAAGGAAATCGACGATGTCATCCGCTGGTTCGGCCAGCGCGGCAAGATCTTCAATGTTCACTTCCGCAATATTCGCGGCGGCAAGCTGTCCTTCATGGAGACCTTCCCTGAAGAAGGCGACATGGACATGGTCCGCTCCGCCAGGATCTACAAGGAGGTGGGCTTCAAATACATGCTGATGCCCGACCATGTGCCGACCGTCAGCGGCAAGGATCCAACCGCCACCGCATTTGCCTTCTGCTACGGCTATATCGCCGCACTTCTGCAAGTGCTCGACAGCGAGTGAGCCGGTTTTCAACACGTCAAGAATAGGACTTCATGATGAACCCGATTGAATTGAAGAAGGCCGTCGGTAGTGGTCTCCTGTCGTTCCCCGTTACGCATTTCGACGACCAACTGAAATTTGACGAAGCGAAGTACTGCCGTCATGTCAAGTGGCTTTCCGGTTATGACGCTGCTGCACTGTTTGCCGCCGGCGGCACCGGTGAATTCTTCTCGCTTAATCCTGCCGAGATTCCGCAGGTGATCCGGGCGGCCAAGGCGTCGGCGGGCAAGACGCCGATCATTTCGGGAACCGGCTACGGCACCTCGCTCGCCATCGAGATCGCAGTCGCGGCCGAGAAGGCCGGCGCGGACGGGCTGCTGCTGCTGCCGCCCTATCTGATGTTTGCCGAGCAGGCGGGTCTCATCGCCCACGTCAAGGCGGTCTGCCAATCGGTCGGCATCGGCGTCATCGTCTATAACCGCGACAACGCCGTCCTGACCGCCGACAGCATCGCGCGCCTGGCGGAGGAATGCCCGAACCTGATCGGCTTCAAGGACGGCGTCGGCGATGTCGACAAGGTGATCGAGATCACCACCCTGCTTGGCGATCGTCTCGTCTATGTCGGCGGCATGCCGACCCATGAGGTTTATGCCCAGGCCTATTTTGCCGCCGGCGTGACGACCTATTCATCGGCCGTGTTCAACTTCGTGCCCGCGCTTGCCCAGCGCTTTTACGGTGCCCTACGCACCGGCGATCAGGCAACCGTCGATGAGATCCTCAAAGGCTTCTTCTTCCCCTTCGTCGCCTTGCGCAACCGCAAGAAGGGATATGCCGTCTCGATCATCAAGGCCGGCCTTCGCGTCCTCGGGCAGAATCCCGGCCCCGTGCGCCCGCCTTTGACGGATCTTACCCAGGAAGAACTGGCGCTGCTGGAAAAGATCATCCAGGCCAACGGCGTCACACGGGTCGCGGCGGAATAATATATCGCGGCAATCGGCCGCCGGGATGGCCCGGCGGCTGTCCCGTTCGCACCAACAACGGACATCGGCTCGGCTCGGATGGACGACCGCTACAGGGCCGGAACTGACGGGCTGCGTCGAGGCCCGAAATAGCTAAAGAGCAAATCTTTAGGCACCCTGCGTGCATAATCTTGAAAGTAAGCTGTTGCCGCTGTCGTTGGTTTCCGGCACGAGGGCCTTTCGAAATAGCGGCAAGGGACAGCGCCGCACTGGCGACCGCCGGATCAGGACTCAGCCATCACGCCCCCTCACCGCCCATGAGGCGGTATCATGATCGGGGTGCTGGTTGTTGCTCTCCTTGATCGCCGCGGCCCAGTCGGCGCCGTTGTTTTCGGTCGCACCGGTATTTTCTATGCCCGTGATCGTATCGAACCATGCCACCATGTTCTCGGTGCAGGTACTGGCAAGCGGCGCGAAGGCGTGCGGATCGTCAAGCGAACCGATCATCAGGTTGGTGCGACCGTTTTCGAGGTGGTGGAAGAACAATGGCGTGCCGCAATTGGCGCAGAAGCCGCGCTCGACAATCTCCGAACTCTTCCAGATGCTTGGCTTGCCGCGTGTCCAGCTGAGCGCATCATCGGGCGCGGCGACGAGCGCGGCAAAGATGTTGCCCGAGGCTTTCTGGCACATGCGGCAATGGCAGAGATGCGAATTGTCAAGCATAGCGGTTGCGTGGTAGCGCACGGCACCACACTGGCAGCCGCCGCTCACCTCCATCTCGATGCGTTTCATTTTTTCTCCTCCTTCAAGAGGCAGGGTTTGGGCTTACCTCTTTTAGGTTTTCGTCACTTTCCCGCTGCCCGAAGCTGTCTTGCGGCCTTAGTGGTACGTCACGACGGGATTGAACACCCTTTGCAGGAAGGGCCTGAGAGCTGCCTGCATGTGGTTCCTCGGAATTTGATGTCCACACTCAAAGACGTGAAGCGTCGCCAGGACTCCGGCATTGGACAGAGCTTTTGAGAAGAGTTCGGCATGGGCAACCGGAGCACGGTCGTCATGCTTTCCATGCAGCAATAGCGTCTCAGACCGAACTTCGGGCGCACAATGCAAAGCAGAGCGAGCCAGAAAGGCCTCTCTCGATAGGCCCGCCTCTTTCTCGATAGCCCACCGCAAACCGTCTGAACTCTCGTGATAAGCGACTTCAAGATCGTAGACGCCGCTGGATAGAATGACTGCTCGCAGATCAGAAACCTGGGTGGCGACCATTGCCGATGCAACGGCACCACGACTGTTTCCACAGAGAACAATTCGGTTAGGATCGACGGAAGGCTGGTCCCGCAGGAAGGCGAGAGCAGCTATGATCGCTTGCTGGGTTTTGGGACCGCAGAAATCTGAAGGGCCATCTGACGCCCCAAAACCGGGCTGCGAGACTGCCGCAGCAGTAATATTCAAACCAGAACAGAACCGAAGCAACGCGCCGCTGTTGACCGTCTCTATCCCTCCAAGCAGACGGCCACCCTGATTGCCGTGGACAAATAGGATTGCTCCTGCGGGCGTTTCGCTTGCGGCTTGAGCTTGAAAAAGCTCGACCGTGGCTCCGTCCCCCCGGTCAATGAGATGTCGAGTTACTACCGGCATTAACCACCATCAGGTTTTCGCGTGCCGGACAGACAATAGTGCAACTTGTGGCATTGGCAACGTCCGGCGGCGGCGGCTGTTTCGGTCTTTTGAGCAGGTAGGTGCTGGCTATCCGCCCTATTCATTGGCCCCAGTAGGGAGCAACGCGGCCGATTCCCCCGGCGGCCCTATCGGCATCACCTGTATGCGCGACACCATCGGATTTGTTCATCCCAGAAATGGTCGCGATCACCCACGGCAAAGGTGGCAGCAAACCGGATGAGGGACTGGTGTCGACGATCTCCTGGACCGAGGATTCGCATGCCCTAGCGGTTCTTGTGCTAAAGCGCCACACCAGTACCGCGGTCGAAGACGTGCACCTGATCGCTGGTGATGCTTGCCTCGAAGACGGCGCCGTAACGGGCGGGGTATTCGCCGTCGACGATGGCGGTCACCTGCTGTCCGGCGAGGTCGAAGACGACATGGGTCTGGGCGCCTGTCGGTTCCACCAGCATCGTCCGGCCGGCAAGCGCCGTGCCGGCGGCAACACCGGGAACGAGATGTTCGGGGCGCAGGCCGATGGTGATGGCCTGGCCGGCCTTGACCTTGCGGTCGGGCGCGATGCGGATTGCCGTACCGTCCCCGAGGCGGGCGGCGGGTTCACCATTTTCGCCGTCGACCGTGCCTTCGAGCATGTTCATCGCCGGCGATCCGATGAAGGCGGCGACGAAGAGATTGGCGGGTTTCCTGTAGAGTTCGAGCGGTGTTCCCTCTTGCTCCACCCTGCCCTGATTGAGCACGACGATGCGGTCCGCAAGCGTCATCGCTTCGATCTGGTCGTGGGTGACATAGATCGAGGTCGTCCTGACCTTCTGGTGCAGCGTCTTGATTTCCGAGCGCATCTGTACGCGCAGCTTGGCATCGAGGTTGGACAGCGGCTCGTCGAACAGGAAGACGGCGGGATTGCGCACGACGGCACGGCCCATGGCGACGCGCTGGCGCTGGCCGCCGGAGAGCTGGGCCGGCTTGCGGTCGAGCAGATTGCCGAGATCCAGCATGCGGGCGGCTTCGGCCACCCGGGCTTCGATCTGCGGTTTGGCAACGCCGGCGAGCTTCAGATTGAAGCCCATGTTTTCCGCCACCGTCATGTGCGGATAGAGCGCGTAGGATTGGAAGACCATGGCGATGTTGCGTTCCCGCGGCGTCATGGCGTTGACGACCTTGCCGCCGATGGCGATCTCACCATCGGTGATCTCCTCAAGGCCGGCGATCATTCTGAGCAGTGTCGATTTTCCGCAACCGGACGGCCCGACGAGGGCGACGAATTCGCCATCCTCAATATGAAGCGAGATGCCGTGAATAACGTCGACGGCGCCATAGGTCTTGCTGATATCGGTGAGTTCAACGGATGCCATGATTGCACTCCAACGGTTCGGCTCAGGACTTCACGGCGCCGGCGGTCAGACCGGCGATGATGTGTCTCTGGGCGACGAAAAAGACGATGATGGTGGGAAGGATGGTCAGCGTGATGAAGGCCAGCACCAGCTGCCATTCCGTGCCGTACTCGCCGCGATAGACCATGATGCCGAGCGGCCAGGGATATTTCGATTCCGAGTTCAGCATGATCAGCGGCAGGATGTAGCTGTTCCAGCTGCCGACGAAGGAAATGATGCTGACGGTGGCGACGATCGGGCGGGAGAGCGGCAGCGAGATATGCCAGAAGAAGCGGAGATAACCGCAGCCGTCGACGAAGGCCGCCTGAAACAATTCTTCCGGAAGATTGCGGAAATAGTTTCGAAACAGCAGGATGCTCATGCCGAGACCGAAAGCCACCTGCGGCAGCACCACGCCCCAATAGGTATCGAGCAGGCCGAGATCGCGGATGCGAATGAACAGCGGCAGGATCGCGGTCGCCGCCGGAAACATCAGGCCGAGCAGGAAATAATTGAGCAGGAAGGACGATCCGAAAAAGCGGACATGGGCAAAGGCGAAAGCCGCCATCGACGAGACGATCAGCGTCAGGAGGACGGTGAGCGACGCGATCACCAGCGAATTGCCGATCTGCAGCCAGTAGCGTTCACCGAAGAGAATATCTGTGTAGTTCGCCCATTGCCACTCCGTCGGCAGGCCGAAGGGATTGGTGCGCAGGTCGCCCAGCGTCTTGAAGCCACCGAGTGCGGTCGTCAGCAGCGGTACGAGCACGATCGCGGCAATCAGGCTCAGCGACGCGTAGAGATAGACGCGTGTTGACGTGCTCATGCGGATGGAGGAGCTCATATCAGTCATGGCGCATGAATATCCTTTTGTAACCGAAGGCGAGCGTCACGCAGATGATGAAGAGCACCACGCCGACGGCGCTGCCGAGGCCGACCTGCATGCGCATGACGCCGTAGGTGTAGAGGAAGGTGACCATCGTCTGGGTGGAGTTGGACGGCCCGCCGCCGGTCAGCGGCATGATCATGTCGAAGAGCTGCAGCGAGCCGACGACGGCAAAGAAGATCGAAAGACGCAAGGTCGAGCCGAGCAGCGGCAGGGTGACATAACGGAACTTCTGCCAGCCGGTGGCGCCGTCGATTTCGGCTGCCTCCAGCACGCTCTTGTCGACGGATTGCAGGCCGGCGATGAACAGCATCATGTGGAAACCGAAATATTTCCAGACGATAACGCCAAGCACGGCATAGATCGCCACGTCCTTGTCGGCGAGCACGTAAGGGTTGGCGAAGCCGAAGAAGTTGGAAACGGCGGCAAACGGGCCATAGTCGCCATCATAGACAAAGCGCCAGATGAGGCCCGCGGCAACGTCCGCCAGCACATAGGGCAGGAAGAAGATCAGGCGGTAACCGACGACACCCGGAATGCGGTGCGCCAGCATGGTGGCCAGCCAGATGGCGAGCGGCACCTGGATGCAGATCGAGATCACGATGATCAGGCCGTTATTGACCAGCGCCTGGGTGAAGGCCGCATTGCGGAACAGAACTTGGAAATTACGCAGCGCGATGAACTCGGTCGGCGTGCCATAGCCGTTCCACTTGTAGAGGCTATACCAGGCCGCCTCGCCCATCGGCATTATGACGAAGAGCGTGAAGAGCAGCAGCGCCGGCGGCAGAAAGATGAACAGCACCGTCAGCCGGTCGTGGGCGACCGAGCTTTTCCGGTTTGCGGCCCGTCTTGCCGGTCTTGCGGCCGATGTCATCGAGGGTACTGAAATATTGGCCATGGGTCCTGCTTTCGTTCGTCGGCAGCAATGCCGGCGCTCCACTTGATCGAGAGCGCCGGGAAGGCTCTGCGGGCGCTGGTTATTGTTCCAGCTCGAAAGCGTCCTGGATCATCTGGGCACCGTCCTTGGAATTCATCTGGCCGGAGACGATTTCCACGGAGACGTCGTTGACGACACGGCCGACGGCCGCGCCGAGATCCTGGTCGAAGAAGTTCTGATGCCAGGTCGAACCGGCAAGCTGTTTGGCCGATTCGGCCAGCAGCGGATTGACGACGCCGTCATCGGCGCCGACGGCAACGGGAAGCAACATGCCGGCCTTGGCCATTGCCCGCTCGTTTTCCGCATTGGTGAGGAAGGCGAGGAAATCGAGCGCTTCCTTGGAGGCCTTCTTGGTGACGGCCCAGCCGTTCAGGCCGCCAAGCGTATCGGTCGGTTTGCCGGCGCCGCCTTCGACCGTCGGGAAGACGAAACGGCCGATATTGTCTGATGAAAGCCCCTTGCCGTCGCCGGCATTCTTGCGCTGGTTGGCCTCGGTCGCTTCAAAGCCGAGGATCATCGCAGCCTTGCCGTCGCCGAAAACGCCGAGCGTTTGCGGCCAGGTCGCACCGAGATAGCCGGGCTGGAACGGCTCGAGCTTGCCGAGTTCGGTGAGGTCGTCGCCGGCCTTGATGATAGCCGGATCAAGGAAACCTTCGCCCTCGCCGTTCTTGGCCGCTTCGAACACCTTCTGGCCGCCCTCGCGCATGACGAGATAGCTCCAGTAGAAATGGATAGGCCATTTCTCACCACCGCCGCCGGCGATCGGCACGATGCCGGCCGCCTTGATCTTCTGAACCGTGGCGAGAAAATCGCTCCAGGTCTTGATGTCTTCGGCTTTGACGCCCGCCTTGGCAAACAGCGTCTTGTTGTAGAAGAAGCTGACGAGACCGACCTTGTAGGGAATGGCCCAGGTCTTGCCGTCGAAAGTCAGGCCATCGACCGAAGACGGGGTATAGGCGCTGCGCAGCTTGCCGCCATCGCCATCAAGCGCTGCCGTCACATCCTGGAGCGCGCCGGTCTCGGACTGCTGCTTCAACACGCCGCCGCCCCAGCTGAAAAAGAAATCCGGCACGTCGTCGGACTGGAGCAATGTCGGAAGCTTGGCCTTGAAGGCCTCGTTTTCGAGGAACTGCATCTGGATGTCGACGTCGGGATGCTGGGCTTCGTATTTCTTGACGATGTCTTCCCAGGCCGCGACGTTTTTCGGGTCGAGCTCGAGATGCAGCCATTTCACCACCGTCGTCGCCGAGGCGGCGCCCGCTCCCGCCAACAACAGGCCGGCTGCCGCAGCCATGGATACAATGCGCCTGCCGCCGAAAGCGGCGTTCTTCAGCATAAAATTCATTGATTTTCCTCCCAGGGGTCTATCCTCACAATTTTTCCCCTATGCGGATTAATTCAGCGGAGCTTTGCCCGGATGTCAACCCAATCGCTGCTATTTTTACCAAATACGCTTGACAGGCCCACGGGATTGCCTGCTATTTATTTCGTAACCCGTTAAAAATATTGGGTTCCGCCCAACAAACGATGCCGGCTAGTTTTTATGAAGACCGCAGATCCAGAATTGATGCGCGCGATCAATCGCTTGAACGTGCTCGATACCATCCGGCGCCATGGTCCGATCTCGCGCATCGAGATCAGCGAACGCACCGAGCTTTCCACCACCACCGTTTCCGCCATCACCGCGTCGCTGCTCGACGACGGGCTGATCCTGCCGCGCCATGAAGGCGACATCCGCAACGAGGCGGTGCGCGGCAGGCCGCGCGTGGCGCTGGAGCTCAATCCGGATGCCGCCCGCGTGGTGGGCGCCAAGATCGCCGCCAACAGGATGGTCTTCGTCGTCACCAATTTCCGCGGCGACGTGCTGTCGAAGCTCGCCTTGCCGATCCGCATCGACCGGCAGCCGATCGGCGTCATCGCCGATCTCGTCGAGGACGGCGTCAGGCGTTGCGTCGTCGATGCCGGGCTGTCGCTCGAGGATGTCGACAGCGTCTGCCTCGGCTTTCCCGGCGTCATCGAGCACCGCACCGGCTATATCAGAAGCAGCCCGATCTTTCGCGACACCAACGTCGATTTCGCCGCCGAGATGTCGACGCGGCTGGCAACGCCGACCATCGTCGAAAGTGATGCGCACGCCATCACGCTTGGCCATCACTGGTTCGGAAAGGCGCGTGATCTCGAGGATATGGTATTGATTTCGCTGGAACAAACGTTGGGGCTCGGCGTGCTGCACGGCAACGGCCTGTTTCGCGGCGCCGGCGGCCTCAGCCACAATCTCGGCGACCTCGTGCTCGGCATGGGGCCGAACGGCGTCATCCGGCTTTTCAGCCAGGCCGGCGAAAGCGCCATCCTCGGCGAACAACCAGCCGACGGGCGTTTTGCCGAAGCGATCCGGCTCGGCCGCGGCATGAACCATGCGCAGGCGCTGATCAAGGCCGATGACGACCGGCTGATAAGCGCCGCCATCCGCGCCGGCGAAGCGGTGGGATTGACCATCGCCAACATCGTCACGCTGTTTGCGCCGCCCCGCGTCATCCTTGTGGGCTCGAGCCTGGCGCTTGGCGAACCCTTTCTGAACAGCCTGCGCGATGCCTATGCGCTCGCCATTCCGCCGTCGCTGAAGGGGGTGAGCGAACTCGTCTTCGACGATTCGAGCGATGATTTCTGGGCGCAGGGCGCGGCTGCCGTGGCGCTCTACGAGCTTTACGAGTCGCCCTGGAGCACGACCGGGCCGGCGCTCTGACGGGCGCCACAATCACAATCAATGGAGGAATTCATGGAGAGAGTCGGTATCGGCATCATCGGATGCGGCAATATTTCAGGCGCCTATCTCACGGCGATGGCATCCTTTCCCATTCTCGATATTCGCGGCGTTGCCGATCTCAATCGGGAGCTGGCCGAGGCGAAGGCTAAGGAATTCAACGTTCCCGCCCGATCGATCGAAGAGCTTTTCGCCGATCCGAAGGTCGAGATCATCGTCAATCTGACGATCCCGAAAGCCCATGTCGCGGTCGCGCTGCAGGCGCTCGAGGCCGGCAAACATACCTATTCGGAAAAGCCGCTCGGGATTAATTTCGCGGAAGGGAAAAAATTGGCGGATGCCGCCAAGGCGAGGAATCTGCGCATTGGTGCTGCCCCCGACACCTTCCTCGGCGGTGGCCACCAGACGGCCCGCGCGCTGATCGACCAGGGCGTCATCGGCCAGCCGGTCGGCGGCTCGGCGAGCTTCATGTGCCCGGGCCATGAGCGCTGGCATCCGAACCCGGACTTCTATTACGAAGTCGGCGGCGGGCCGATGCTCGACATGGGTCCCTATTACATCACCGATCTCGTCAATCTTCTCGGACCGGTTTCGCAAGTTGCGGGTTTTGCGACGACGCCGCGCGCCGAACGGCTGATCACCAGCGAACCGCGCAATGGCGAGCGCATTCCCGTGCATGTGCCGACCCATGTCGCCGGCATGATGGCCTTTGCCAACGGCGCCGTCGTCCAGATCGCCATGAGCTTCGATGTCGCCGGCCACAAGCATGTGCCGCTTGAGGTCTACGGCACCGAAGGCACGCTGATCGTTCCCGATCCCAACAAGTTCGCCGGCCCGGTGGAATATCTGAAGAAGGGTGGGCCGTTCGAGGACCAACCGGTCACCGCGCCCTATGCCGACGGCAACTACCGCTCGCTCGGCGTCGCCGACATGGCGCATGCGATCCGCTCCAACCGGCCGCACCGCGCCAATGGCGACCTGGCGCTGCATGTGCTCGAAGTCATGGAAGCGTTCCACATCGCCGCCGCGACCGGCCGAACGGTCGCGATCACCACGGCGACGGAGCGCCCTGCCCCGCTGTCCGATTCCATCGTCGACGGACGGCTGGCGAAATAAGTTTCAGGAGGAAAGACTATGCGTGAAGCACTGATCGTCTGGGGCGGCTGGAGCGGGCATGAGCCGCAGGAGTGCGCCGAAATCATCAAGACCATGCTCGAGGAAGACGGTTTCAAGGTCTATCTCGAACACGGCACCGAGGCGCTTGCCGACCCTTCCGTCCATGATCTCAGCCTCGTCGTGCCGATCATGACGATGTCGAAGATCGAGAAGGAGGAGGTCAAGAACCTCGCCACGGCGATCGAAAGCGGCGTCGGCATCGCCGGCTATCACGGCGGCGCGGGCGATGCCTTCCGCAATTCCGTCGACTACCAGTTCATCATCGGCGGCCAGTGGGTGGCTCACCCCGGCAACATCATCGACTATACCGTCAACATCACCCGGGCTGACGATCCGCTGATGGAGGGTATCGCCGATTTCCCCTATACATCAGAGCAATATTACATGCATGTCGACCCCTCGAATGAGGTTCTGGCGACGACGAAGTTCACCGGCGAACATGCCTACTGGATCGACGGCGTCGTCATGCCCGTCGTCTGGAAGCGGAAATACGGCAAGGGCCGGGTCTTCTATTCCTCGCTCGGCCATCAGGCCAAGGAATTCGACGTTCCCCAGATGAAGACCATCTTCCGCCGCGGCGCCAACTGGGCGGCGCGGTGAGGCGAGGCTGTTCGGTTCGTGGGTATCCAAGAAAGGCCCCTCCCCAACCCCTCCCCACAAGGGGGAGGGACTAACCCGGAGCGCCCACCTCGTTCTTCTTGAAACGTCGCAGATCTAGAAAGCGGGTGCGGCATCTTAGCCCCTCCCCCTTGTGGGGAGGGGTTGGGGAGGGGTTTTGGCTGATCTCAGCCGATGATCAACGCCGTCCCATAAAGCCCCAGCGCGAAAACAGTGTGAGCCAGCAGATTGAAGCACCGGACCTTGTTCGGGGTCGGATGTTTGGAAGCGGCCCAGCCGATGCCGAGGCCCGGCTGCAATAGGAACCACCCTGCCCCGACGGTGATAATGCCGAAGATCCAGGCGGGTAGAAATGCCGGGGCGGCCAGCCAGGCCGAGCCCATGATGATGGCGAAGATCACCCCATAGAGGATGCCGACGGCGTAGTGGCTGATCCAGCCGAGCGCCAGTTCTTGGGCATAGGGCTCGGCATCGGCAATGCTCTCGTGAAAGACCTTGCCGCGGCCAAGGTGCCAGAACCAGCGTCCCACAGGTGCCCAGTTGGGCGCCGCCTGGCCGAACCGGGTGAGCAGGATCGCCCAGAGGTCCATCAGGATGGTTGCGCCGGCGCCGATCACCAGGCCGCGCCACAGAATGTCGAACATTGGGAATCACCGGAAAACGTTGCGATTGCACGACGCTACAAGATCATCGCCGACGCGCCGGCGCAATGGCTCCGATGAATTCAAAGGCCACATTCCGGAGTGATTCAGAGGCTAATCCGCCTGCGGTTCGCCCTCGCCCATCCGCTCGCGGGCGATATCGATGCGATCGGTCATTGCCTTGCCCTTCGGGCTGATGACCGCCTCGCGCACGCGGCGGTCGGCGGACAGGGCCTGAATACCAGCGTTCAGGACGCCTATAATCTCGGATGGAAACTGGCGGCGGTTGCTGCCAGCCCCCTGACGCGCTGCTCGACAGCTATGAGGAAGAGCGCCGCCGCCGTGCTCGGTCTGGCGACCAATCTTCTCGACGCCATGAAGCGCGGCAATATGCGGGCGCGGCCGTGATGTGCATCAACTCGATATCGGCTATCCCAATTCCTCCCTCGCGCTGGAAAAGCCGGAGCGGAACGCCGGCCTGCTTGCGGGCGACCGTGCGCCCGATGCGCCGCTCAAAGCTGTCGCCGGCCAGCCGACGCGTCCGTTCGAAAGCGTTGCGGCAGATCCTTCGAGGCTCCGCCCGATGGGCAACGTATAAGGATGAGGAGCGTTAGAGGTGCCGCGCTATAAACGGGGCACACGGATCTTTAGAGGGCATCCCGCTCGTATCGCGGCGCCCATCCGCGGGCCATCCCGCGGCTCATCACGCTTTCCGCCAGCGCCAATTGCTGGCGGAGATGTTTGCAGTCATCGAGCAGCGAGCGTATCGCCGCCTTGGCATTGTCGTCATGCCAGGCAAGCACGGCTTCGACTTCCCAAGCTTGATCTGGCCAGGCTTGATCGGGCCAGGTTTGATCAGGTCCAGTTTGTTCGGGTCGAGGCCGATGGGGTTCCAAGACTTTTGCCGGCTGCATCAGTTCAGCGCCAACGGCAATTGCACAGGGCGCGGCAATGGCGGCAGCGGCCGGCTGAGTTCGACCTTTCTCTGCCAGGCGGCGCGCCGCTGTTGATCCCGCTCGCGGGCTGCGCGGGACGCTTCGACGAGCGCGAGGGCGTTGGCGATCACCTGTTCCGTGTGCGTCATGATCATCTCCAATGTTCCTGTTTTGTTCTACGTTAGAACTTCGGCAGGAAAAGTCAAGCGTTTGGATGATATGGCTTTGAGGACGGGTGTGGTCAGGCGGAGGCTGGGGTCGAGGCGAGCCAGATACTCAGTCGGCCGCTTCTATGACGGCGATGCCGGCCTCCTGTGCTGCCCTGATGAAGGCCGCCCGCACGTGTTCCGGTGGGAGATCGCCGATGATCGCATCTAGGCACGACTTGACGGCCTCGAAATACTCTTCACCGTCGTCTACCGGCCAGTCGCGCAGCAGCGTGCGCGCGGCGTCCCACACGGAGTTAATAACGGCATAATGGCCGATCCCCATTGAGGCCAAGCCAACCGGTCGAAAATGTGCCGTCTGTCTCACTTTGCTACAGCTTTTCCCAATTTCAGTGGAGCTCATGGGTACGATGCAAGTTGCGTGCCGTTGGTAGGCCGCGTCACCAGCCGAAGGGTGGCTTCACGGGATTTGATCTTGGTCAGCGATGCTCGCAGTGTAGGCGTTCCTTTCGTCCCCTCCAGATCCCCTGCAGCCGCTGCTTTTGAGAACATGGAGCCTGAACTGGGATCCTGCGATCAGTCATTAAGCGACTGATTATGGTAAATATCGGGCTTCCCCTCCCAGGCCTGCTGATTAAAACTCAGTCTTTCCTTTTATACTCTACAAGGATTACAGCAACTCATATGCATTGCCGGAAGCAAAAACCCCTATAATCATTCATGGATTGTCCCAGAGGTGGACGGAGTTTCATCCGGGTCGTACAATGCCATCTATCCTGCACGCGGCGGATCTGGGAGGAGCGCGCGATGCCTATCTTCATGGACCGGCACTTTCTTGAAGGAACGTCAGCCGCCGACGTTGCCAGGGCGCATCGCATGGATCTCGATATCCAGGACAAGTACGGCGTCAAATTCCTGACCTACTGGTTCGATCAGCGGCGCGGGACCGCCTTTTGCCTCGTGGATGCACCGGATGCCGAAACCGCGCAATGTGTGCATCGCGAAGCGCACGGCTTCGTCGCCGCCGAGATCGTCGAGGTTGCCTTGTCGGCGGTCGAGGCTTTTCTCGGCCGAATTCACGATCCTGAGCCGGCACCCGGTCAGTCGTCCAGCGACGTCGATCCCGGCCACCGAGCAATCCTCTTTACCGACATCGTCGGATCGACAGCGATGACATCGCGCCTCGGCGACCGGATTGCGACCGAAATGGTCAGAGCCCATGATGCCATCGTGCGCCGATGCCTCGGCCAGAATTCGGGCCGCGAAGTGAAACACACCGGCGACGGCATCATGGCGGCCTTCGCCGCGACAACAGCAGCCGTCGAATGCGCAATGGCGATCCAGCGGGAATTCAAGCGTTACAACGGCGGTAACACCGAACCGATCCACATCCGCATTGGACTGGACTGCGGCGAACCGGTCGAGGACAGCAACGACCTCTTCGGCTCGACCGTGCAACTTGCCGCGCGTCTCTGTGCGGCAGCCTCCAGCGACCAGATCCTCGTCTCGGAGAACATTTTTCGCGAATACGGCGCCGCCGATCTCTTCGCTCACGTAGCGCGCCGACGGTTCAAGGGGTTTTCGAAGCCCATGCTGGTCTTCCGATGCGATTGGGCCAGCGCCGGCCTTGGCTAAGATTTGTCGAGATCCAACACCCGAACAGGCATCTGCCTCTTGGCAGGGCTTGCCGCGCCGCGCGCTTGGTGGCGAAGAAATAGGCGATCATCAAAGCATAGGGCGCAAAACTGTGCCGCGATTTTGCGACAGCGACATGCGTGAAAACAAAGAGCTGAAGACGAAGAGCGAATCTGGAGTTTGCGACCACTTCAGGCCAGCAGACGTTGAGACGAGAACGCACCGCAAAGTGGCGGCGCGTTCTCGTCTGCTATCGGATAGCCTCGTCAAAAGCCTGTCTTGCTAAGCATTGCCCATATGCTCGTTCATCAGCCGCTCGAATTTGGGGCCACCCTCGACCTTCGCCAGCACGCCCGACATCTTGAGGAACCGACGGAAATTCTCGCGTGCAGCGCTCAGCGGGAAACGCCCGTTGGCGGTATCTCTGCACGCCTTCAACAGCGTTTCATATGCCAAACCCCGTTTGTCCTCCGGCCACTCCTCCAGAACATCGAAGATTTCATCGAGGCACGTGACCTCATCGATGAAATGTTGACGATGCAGCAGAATCGGATCAAACCGAGTTGACGACATAGTATCCTCCCATTTATATTACTATTTTATGGCGTAATTCTACTGAAGAACCCCGATTTATTCAAGTCAAAATCAAATTCGCCTGACTATTAACGGCCACGCAACTACTTCCATAACGGCAGAATAGCCCGATCAGACTAGACTGAAGCGAAGTTGATCATCGGCTGAGGTTCGACCCATCACGATTTGAGATTGGTTGATCAATCATACGAATGTTTCGGCTCAGCTGAGCGTGCGTCTAGCGCCCCAGAAGTTTTCGCATAGGCTCGTGTTGGCATGGTAGATTGCCACCATGACAACCTTGCGAGGAGACGTTCAGATGAACCAATTTTTTACGTTGGTAGCGGGAGTGCTGATCGGCGTATCCGCGATCACGTCTTCCTGTACGTCGCCTGCAAGGCAGGATCACCAGGATTATCAATATCAGCGGAATACATCGGTAAACCCGGCATGCGCGGATGGGTTCAGACCCGGCAATGCTCGCTCGTGCAGCTATTGAAAGATTTAGAACCGAAATTGGTTTTGCACCAGGGGCGGCACGCGACAGCAATGGGCCGTTCGGGAACTCCTAACCTGCTTCACCGTTATGTGATCGGGCCACAGTTGGCCCGATCTCAAACAGGAGAACGGTTTCCCATGAACAATTTGATCTGGCTCGTCGGCGCTGTCGTTATCGTGCTCGCGATTTTGAGTTTCTTCGGATTCCGCTAAATGCAGACGTGCTGATGGAATGTGGCGACTGAACCGCGCCTTCCCTACCCGGCGATCGGATGGACGACGAACTCCTCCGCGCCGATGATCGACAGGGAGTGGGAGCGCCTCAAACCGCGGAAGGCTTGAGCGGCGTCAAAGTCGTCGATTACCTCTCGCAGATCTTCGCGATGTTCTTCTCGAGACTTCGGCGCAGCGCGTCGGAAATCTCGGTCTGGAGTCCTTTGACAACATCGCCGAAGCGACCGCCAGTCTGCACGATCTCGATCGAACTCTCGGCGGTCTTGCAAGTCGCAAGGTCGACCTGCAGATGGACTTCCGCGGTCGCCGAGAACCCGCCTTTGACGAGAGCTTCGTCCGATGTCTTGCAGGCCAGCGTGCCTCGGGCACTGGCCTCCGCAGCGTCGCCATTCACCGACACCTGGAGGTTTTCGATCTTCACGGAATCGAGCTTGTCGACGCCGACCTGCACGGTAATCCCAAAACTCGAGACCTTCGCCTTGAGCGACCTGCAAGGTTGCGCTTCTGCGATCGCCCGCTCCAGCGCATTTGCTGCTTGCGCTTGTGAGACTGTGAGCGGTTGCAAGACAAGAGCACCTGCCGCAAGCAGGCCCAGCCAATTACGCATCTCTTTCTCCGTTCCGTATAGTCCGATGAGCAGTCCGCGGACGCACCGCATCATAAGCGTGGAACAGGCCATCGGCAAAGCAATGCCGGTCGCCGCGACACACCCGACACCCCTGGCAAATTGACCGACACGGCCGGCGCAACCCGCGACGAACCGCCATTTCGAAAATCCACAGAATGACGTGTAAGCAGCGCCAAAAGTAGATGATCACCCCCGCGGCCTTCCTTTATCATTAGTCGTTTCGGCCTCCCGAGGCAGATCGTGAAGGAAAATCGATGGATCGCCTTGTTGGCACAGATGAAGCGACGCAATCGGAGAAGCGGGCTGCAGAAGCGGATCGGCCGGAGGGCTTGGCGCGGAATGTTGCGGTCATCAAGATCGGCGACTGTCTGCTGGGTTACAAGGCCGTCCAGCGCCGCATGCGGGCCAGCCGTTGGAACCATTTCCGCGGCCGGATGCGCGAGATCGAAAAACTGATCAGGCATCGTCACGGAGACATTGTGCTCGAGGCCGACGACGCATTGATCTATGTCGAGGTGATCGCCAGCCTCGCCCTGGTCGAATTCAAGAAAGAGTTCGTCGAAGTGGTGCTCGGCTGGGCGGCGCGATGGCTTCCCTGGGCTGGGAAAGGCGACATTGAGGAGGTCATCTACGAGCGGACAAAGGTGCGCTTTTCCCCGTTGTCGGCCGACGCTCTCGGTCATGCTCTGCACCTAAGCTACGTAGAACGGAGCGCCCTCAATATCCGCACCATCGGTGCCTTCGATGTGCCGAAGCGGAAGCGAGAAAAATTGCAAAAGGAAATACGGCGGCAGCGAGACCGAAGCCGGAAAGAGAAGCAGCGCCGTGCCGTCGGCGCGCGTTCCAGAGCCGACTATCTCGCCCATTCTTTGAGTGCAGCCCGCCCCTGGGAGGCTTTCGGCATTAGCCGCCGGACGTGGGAACGTCGCGGCAAACCGATGCCGGATCCCGCGACGATATCGGATTGCGGTTCGATCTCGCTCGCCGCCTAGGTCGGAGCTTCTCGGCCTTTAGCAGGGTGGTCCGAACCAGCTATTCACAGCCTCTTGCAATCCATCCTGCATCCCGTTACCCGCCCACGCCACATATCCATCGGGCCGGATCAACACTGCGGTGGGCGCGGAGACCGCACCCAGCGCAGGCAGCTCCCATGCACCGTCATATCCGGCGTCGACCAGCTTGATGCGATCAGACCACGGCGCGATGTCGAAGCTGCCGGGCGCGTCGAGGTTCAAGAACACAGGCCGCGCATCTTGGAGCAGCGTAAAGAGACGCAGAGGACCATCAGGTGTGGTGAGGTCAAGGTCAGGCATGCGGCGGCCGAGCAGCGGATGCCCCTCACCGAGGTCGTAATGGATACCCAGTCCCGACATTTCGGCCGCGATCCGTTTGCGCGGTTCCTCCATGCCAAGCAGCTCCGTCACGATGTCTCGCAAGGCTTCGGTGCGATCGTCGGTCCGCTGCAACGCGACCTGCGCCATCGTCGTGCGCAACAGGCGGGCGGCAACCGGATGCCGCTCGGCGTGATAGGTGTCGAGCAAGGCTTCGGGCGACGTGCCTTTTACCACCTGGGCCAACTTCCAACCGAGATTGACGGCATCCTGCACACCGGTATTCAGGCCTTGTCCGCCGACTGGAGAATGCACATGGGCGGCATCGCCGGCGAGGAGTACCCGGCCCTTGCGGTAGGCCGTTGCCTGCCTGGACATGTCGGTGAACCTGGAAATCCAGTTGACGCGATGGAGTCCGTAATCCGTTCCGAAGGCGGCGATAAGTGCGTCCCTGAGATCCCCGAGGGTCGGCTCGGTCCTGGCGCCGGCATTCTTCTCCGGCACCATCACGCCGACCGGACCTTCCTTGGCAAAGACGATCTTGCCGTCGTGGATTTCATACTCCTCCCTGCCAAAGGCATAAATGCCAAGGGCCGTGCGATGGATGCCCAATGGCGGCTCCTCTTCCATCTCCACTTCGGCGAGAATGTTGCTGGTCGTCGGATCCCATCCTTCAAACGCAATGCCGGCAGCCTTGCGAACCAGACTGCGGCCGCCATCGCAGCCGACGAGATAGCGTGCCCTGAGCGAAGCGCCATTGGATAGCTCAATGGTGACGCTGGTGTCGTGCTGCGCAAAACCCGTTACCTCAAGGCCGCGATAGATCGGCACCTCGAGCTCGCCGACCCAGCCGGCCAGAATGCGCTCGATATGCTTCTGCCTCAACGCCAGCCCGTAATTGTGCCGGGTCGGAAAATCGCTGATGTCCAGACGTGTGACCGCGAACCCCGTGACCTGGGCTATCTGCCCTTCCGCAAGGAACTGGTCGACAACGCCACGCTGATCGAGAACCTCGAGCGTGCGCGCACTCAGACCGCCGGCACGCGTACCGGCAAGCTCCTGGTTGGGTCGGCGCTCGACAATGGCGACGTCGACGCCTGCCAAGGCAAGCTCGCCTGCCAGCATCAGGCCCGTCGGCCCTGCCCCTGATACCACGACTGCATGTTCCCTCATCCGCAGACTCCCTTATTTCAATTGTTCCAATGCGATCTCTCAGGGTCTAATGAGACCTCGTCTCACTGCACCACCCCGATCTCATCGGTCCTGCGCAGCTGGCGATTTTCTCTGTCGCAGGTTGTTCTACCTATAATTATAAACCTCATACTGGTTGGAAGGACTTGCGACAGGATTCCTGGCTTGCTCTCTAAAGCCATGTTCTTTGCCACTTGCAGGTCTCTTGCTGTGGAGCTTGAGCTTTTCAATACGACCTGACCGGGTGGGCGCCGGATCTGGCAGGCGCCCACCCGGGGTCGTTCCTCTCGAAGGGGATCAATCAATTGCGGAACGACGTATCTTACTGCGGAGCCGGAGCTTTTTGCGGAATCGTATCGGCCGCTGGTCGCTCAGACGGATCAGCGGGATGGCCATAGATTGTGTACACGGCCCCCGCCAGCACCCCCAAAAAGAGGAGCGCGGCTACGTACAACATCATGCTACGGATTGCCGTCTTTGGTGTCTCGTTCATTGGGGATCTCCAGGATTACTCAACGGTCAAATTCAATGCGGGCGCTGTTGGTTCCGAGGTGGAGGTTGTTCAGGTGAGTAGCCACTCACGGAACGATCAGGTCCGGATCTGGTTTAACCAATATGCTCATCGCTAGCGGAGGCCATCATGTGGGCAATCCTGACCGGAGCCGCACTCATCATCGGCGGACTTCTTTTTCTCTTTACGTCGGCGCTTGGTCGAAGACCGAGTAATCCGCATCAAATGCCGCAAGGCGGCACCACGCTGGAACCACGACGCCAGGGCCTCAGATTCCTCGGCGTGTCGCAAAACTGGCCAGCGCTGGCCATAATCGCGATCGGCGCACTTCTTCTGGCTTTTGGCGGATATTCATGACGTCCGACAACCCTTGACGGCACTAGCTCCTTCCACAGCAAAAACCCGGCTTTCACCGGGTTTTTGTTCAGGCACTACCAAGTCTGGCGACTGGTCCAGTCATCGATGTCGCGTCTGACACGATCCTTTTGGAGGCCATACCGCTCCTGGATCTTGCCTTCCAGCTGCTCGCGCTTGCCCGCGATCTGGTCGAGATCATCGTCAGTGAGTTTGCCCCACTGCTCCTTGATCTTGCCCTTCGCCTGCTTCCAGTTTCCTTCGACACGATTCCAATCCATGGTCGATTTCTCCTGTCTGTTGATGAGGAGAAAACGGAGCGCAGCGGAATTTGGTTCCTGTGTCATAGTCGATTTCATAAACCATCGCGCTATCTGCATCGACGCTCGTAGACGACATCCAAGGCCATGCTCGCCAACAGTTGATCGCCATCGGCCTCAATCTATTCCGAGAGCCTCCCGAAGCAGCGGGACGACTGCCTAACTGATTATAGATCCTTCACTTGCCGCCGCCCTGCGACGCCTTTTATCCTGTTGCACTTCGGCGTTTGAGCAAATGGGACCTATCGTGCCGACTCTAATGCGGAGATCATCTTTTGACCGTGGCGGCGAAAGCCGTAGCAGGCAAGAAAGTCCCTCGGCTCAGGCTGTCGCTTTGACCCGCCATTGGGCAATCCAGGGGCCCAGCGCAGGAGCCCTCCGATTCGCGTTTTCCAGCCATCGCGGTGCCAGTGAGTGCATCTATAATCATCATCTTATATGGAATTCTCTTTAAAGATAATTTGGCCAAGCCGATTGCGAAATTCGTTTCTCCCGTTAACTTGGAAAACGTAGCATACGTTTTCCAGGTACTATTGAATTTCATGGCGCATTGGGAAAAAGTCCGCCGCGAGTGCGACTTCTGCTGGCGCAATACACACACTGCGCTTTCGTGCAGACGCAGAGATGTGATGACTTGAAGGGCAAAATGGCGCTTGTTCTGAAGACCTTCGGTAGGTTGCAGCTCGTTGACGAGGACGGGAATGGGGTCGCGTTTCCGGAGAAGGGCCTGCTGCTTCTCGCCTATTTGCTCACCACCGACCAAGGTTCGGCGGATCGAACAACATTAGTGAGCTTTCTGTGGGGCGACGCCGATAGGGACGATACGCTTGCGACTTTGCGTAAGTTGATTTCGAGAATGAAGGCCCGTCAAATTGAACTCGGGATAAATATCCTTTCATCCCAGGGCAACATGGTCACCCTCGACCGGGAGTCTCTGTCTTCCGACATTCTGCTATCCGGGACAGAGGAAGAGGTTGAACCGTTCTCCCGGCTCAAGCATCTCGTGAAGCTCATGAACCAGCCTTTTCTGGGGCCGGTTCACAGTCATAGCCGTCAGTTTCAACGGTGGCTCGCCGAGCGAGAAATTTGCCATATCGAGCTTCTCGGTAATACATTGAGAACGGCGTCCCGACTGCCGCAGTCGCAGAAGGAATCCGAACTCCTGAGGAAGGCTGCAGTTATCCTCTTTCGGACGGAGCCGAAGGATCCCGATACACTGCAAATGCTCATACAGATATTCCAGGCGGAAGAGGAAGTTGCGTCCCTTCGGAACCATTTTGAACAGCGGCGGAATTCGATTTTGCGAGGAATCGCCGCGCGCGCCAGATCCGGTGACGATGACGCAAAATCCCTCCGTCCGACATCAGCGCCTGCAAAGCCGAAACTCGAGGCCGCTCTTCCCGTTGAGCCCGAAGATATCCGGATTGCAATTCCCCGCCTGGTGCTGCTTCCGCCCAAGAACCAATCCGCGCGACCCCAAGCCGGTTTTTTAGCCGCATCTTTGGTGGAAGATATCACAATCGGATTTTGCGCCTTCAACAGCCTGGAGGTCATAGCCCCCTATTCGGCGGTTCAAATCGGCCACCACATGGAGACGCAGAAAGCCTTCTTTGAACGGCATCGCGTCAATTATATTCTCGATACCCGGATCAGCAACACGGACGATGACGTCACCCTGTTCGCCCAACTGATCTTTTTCGACCAAAATCAAATAGTTTGGGCGGAAAGATTCAGCCTTGATCATATGGATCTCGTCAAAGATCGGAGAACTGTCGCCCGACGGATCGCTCTCTCGGTGTCCAGTGAAATCGAGCGCCATGAGACGTTGCGCGAAGATCTGAACCCGATCGCTTACCATCGATATCTTGTCGGCAGGCGGCACCTGGCGCGATTGACGCTTCCGAATCTGCGGCGTGCGCGCAAGGAAATGAAAGCCGCACTCAGCGTCAGCCCCGATTTCGCGCCGGCGCTGAGTTCGATGGCCCGGACCTACTCGAAGGAATGGTTGTTGACGGCCAGGGGTGATGCCGATCTTTTGCAATCGGCGGAGATTTTGGCAAAGCAGGCCACCGAGACGCGTCCGGACTTCGCTGATGGATATCGCGAGTTCGGGGTCGCCAAACTGTTACAGGGGGCATTTGACGAAAGCGCCGAGGCAATGGAAGTGGCCGAGAGCCTTGCTCCACACTATGCCGACGTGATTGCCGACTATGCAGACACCTTGGTTCATTGTTCGCTCCCCGCGATGGCCTTGCGAAAGATCGAGCGGGCAATCGAGTTGAACCCGCTTGCTCCCGACACTTATTTTTGGACCGCCGCGGGAGCGAACTACGCCCTCGGAGCTTTTGAAGAGTCCCTGGATTACATCGGGCAGATGGCCGATCCGAGTCTCGCGGATAGGCTATCTGCCGCAAGCTGGGCTATGCTGGGCCGTCAGGACAAGGCGCGGGTCTTCGTCAGGAGGTTTCGCGAAGGCAACCCGGCCTTCGATGTGGACAAGTGGTTGTCTGCTGTTCCAAGTAAAGAGCAGTGGCATAAAGATCTTTATCGTGAAGGCCTGAAGAAAGCTGGATTTTAAACATCAATCCTTGGAGGGAAAACCATGGCTACAGTTGTTATTATTAGTGTTGACGGCCGAGACGAACTCTGGATCGCTGATCTGGACAACGGCACCGTCGTGCCGCTCCCGGAGCCCAAATCAGGCGGCCTGAAAGTGGTGACCGATCTTCGCGCGACCGGGACAACCTTGACGAAGGGCGTGAATATCGCCGTGGTTGTCAAATCTGCGGAGGCAGCACTTTCGGGCCATTATGATGGCTGAACGCCGATAACCTTAGCGGCGTGAGGCTGGAAGGCGGCAGCACGCTGGAACGAGGCTTCAAGTGGTCGATATTAATGGCATCCGACGGCGCTTGGCCGTACCAGGAGCACCCGAGGTGGCTGGAAGCGCCTTAGTTTCTTCGACAACAAAAACCCGGCTTTCACCGGGTTTTTGTTCAGGCATTGCCACGTGGAAGTTGGTTCCTGTGTCTTAGCCGACTTCATCAAGCGTCGCGTTATCCTGCACCGACGCACGTAAACGACATTCCAGGCCATGCTCGCAAGCGCTCGCCAGCGGCTGATCGCCGGCGGCTTCAATCTCTTCCGAGGGCCTTCCGAAGCAGCGGGACAACTGGTGTGACTGATCATCGATCCTTCACTGGTCTTCCCCTGAGATGCCTTTCAGCCTCCTCCACTTCAGTGTTTGAGCAAATGGGTACCTATGGTGCCGACCATAATGCGGAGATCATCTTTTGATCGTACTCCATGTTCGAACATGGAGATCAACTCTTGAGCTGCTTTGATCGCACTTAGGCTATCCTTGGGGCAGCAGCGTGCGGCGCACCATTCGTCATAGATGTCCTCGATCATTGCGAGGTCTTCTGGACCCAGCGCCGACTTGGAGCCGTGCATACCTTGAAACATCGCAATCCTCCCAGATGCTGACGTGACACGTAACAACGAACTGATTTTATGCCAACTTCCGGAGACTTCAATGTGCGGTATAGGACAGAGGGAAGCTCAATTGCTGCGGCAAAGACGCAAGGCCGCTGCCCACGTCAAAAATACCCACGGCCTGGACCCGCTTAACGTTTCTCTGCGGAGCCTGTCGGATGAAGAAGGCCTTGGCGCGTTACTCTCGCTTGAGATGATAGGGTACGAAGTGATCTGGAATGCCTGGAGAAAGCCGGCTTCTGCATATGTGTGGAGCGGCCCGAACGAACACTGGTTGTCGGATGGGAACAAAGACCTATCCGGAAAATAGAGATGAGACCTCACGAGCTTGTGTCTCCCTTCATGCCCTTTAAAAGGAGATGTTCCATCCCATTATCGTTCCGAAAGAAGTGAGAGCGATCATGATCCGATCCCAGATAGCCGACGCACAAACCGTGTTGAGCGACGAAGAAATAGCCCTCTGCCAGAGAGTATTTGACCACATCAGCTCGGTGCGACAAATCACAACGGATACCGAGCGCGAAGATCTGGCTCGGCGGGTGATTCATTCGTACCAGCATGGGGTGAAGGACGAGGGCGCGTTGCTACGACTGTTAATCTGAGATTGCGGCAACTATCTTGATGACTAGAAAAGGTGGAAGCGTCGGGGTTCGAACCCCAAAAAATTTCCTAGATGTTTAGTGTCCCGGCATTTGATGGCGCGGATCGAAGGTGAAGCGCTGGAGTTGTGAAGCCCGTGCTTTGCAAATGAACTCGTAGGGGTGAGGCCTTGATGGTTCGGTTCATACTCTCGACTTGACCGCGGATGCCTCGGCTTGGTCGTGGGGTGCTCGATATCGCTAGTGGCGCAGGTGTATTCAAGGTGATGCGTTCGCCATTGGCGATTGCTTCAAACGAGGTGTGCAGTGCCACCAGGCACATCGCCTGAGCGACGTATTCCTCGTGCGATGCTGCGCATGTAGGTCGCCTTTGTTGGTCGCGCGAGCAGCGACTTTCGTCATTCCCACCAAAGTGCTTGCAGGATAAACGAGATCTGTTCACCAAGGCCCTCTTCAGCATTCCCGGCGTTTCGAACCCGCTCCTCGACGAGGACCGGGTGGTAAAAAGGCACGAACGCATTCATCGCACTTCGGGCAGCTAGGGCTGCATCGATGACATTAAAATTGCCGGCGTCTGCCCCTTCTTCGATAATATTTTCGATGATCGCCACAAGACGAGCGCTATGGGCGCTAATAACTGGCCAGCTCTCCACCGTTGCAGCGACGATCAAGTCATGGACCGGCTTCTCTTCAACGAAGTTCTTTCTTCTCTCCTCATGGAGCAGCTTGAAAAGACTTTCGAGCTTCTCGTGAGCCGGCGCCTCTTGCCGGGCGACTGCATCCGCCAACCGAGCAGCTTTCTCGATGAACCGGCCGCAGATCGACTTGTTGATCGCTGCCCTCGACGGGAAGAACCGGTAGATGTTGGCACTGCTCATCCCGAGGCAAGATGCGATATCTGCGACAGATGTCTTCTGGTAACCGATGCGGCGAAAATGCTCTTCCGCCACATCGAGGATACGCTCGCGCCACATTTCGACTTCAGTGCCCGAGCGGCCCTGTGGGATCACGATACGTGGCACGGACGCCCCTATTCTGCCGCCAGCGCTATCGGCCGCGCCTGATGTTCGACCGCTTCCTCTTTCTCAACTGCTTTGGGTGGTTTGATCCGAAACCACACAGCATAGAGGGCCGGAAGGAAGAGCAGGATCATCACGGTGCCTGCCGCCGTTCCGCCGATCAGGGTATAGGCCATCGACCCCCAGAACACTGAGTGGGTTAGAGGTATGAATGCCAGGATCGCCGCGAGTGCAGTCAGGATAACAGGTCTTGTTCGCTGGACGGTCGCTTCGATCACGGCATGGTAGTCGTCGAGCCCTGCCGCCTGGTTCTCCTTGATCTGCTCTGTCAGGATAAGCGTGTTTCGCATCAGTATGCCTGCGAGCCCGATCAAGCCGAGGATGGCGTTGAAACCGAAGGGTTGATTGAACAGCAGCAAGGTCGGAACCACCCCGGCAAGACCAAGCGGTGCGGTCAGCATCACCATTGTCATTGTCGAGAGACTGCGAACCTGCAGGATGATGATGATCAACATGGCAGCAATCATCAGCGGGAAAACCTGCGCAAGCGCAACATTGGCTTTCAATGACTCCTCGATGTTGCCGCCCATCTCGATACGGTATCCAACGGGAAGCGATGCGATCAGCGGCTGGAGGGCCTTCATTACCTGTTGCGACACCTCCGGTGGCTGCGTCGCCTCGTTGATATCAGACCTTATAGTGATGACCGGGGTCCGGTCACGACGCTTCAAGATCGGCTCTTCGAACCTGATCTCGGAATGCCCGATCTGATCGAGGGGAACCTGGCGGCCATCCCGGCTCATCAGCGAAAAGTCGGCAAGTCGTGACGGGTCGAGGCGGTTTTCGCCAGCACTTCGAGCAACGACAGGCACGTTGCGGATGTTGTCGCGCACCTGCGTGACAGGGATGCCGGTGAGCAGCATCTGCATCTGCTGGGCAGCCTCCGACGGAGAAAGACCAATCAAATTGAGCCTCTCCTGGTCGGGGACAAATCGCAGAACAGGTGTTCGGTTGCCCCAGTCACGGTTGGCTTGGCGGACATCGGGAACGGTCTTCATGATCGCCAGAGCCTGCTCGGAAATCTTATAGAGTTCATCCTGATCAGGCCCCATGATCCGGAACTCGACCGGGAACGGCGTGTACGGACCAAACACGAGTTGAGTGACGCGCACAGAAGCTTCGGGAACAAGACCCTCCGAAATAGCGGCACGAAGGCGGTGTTTCAGTTCTTCGCGCGCATGGGCGTCGGGCGTGAGAACGACGACCTTGGCGAAGGCGGGATCCGGCAATTCCGGTGCCATAGCAAAGAAGAACCGGGGTGCGCCCTGCCCTACGTAACTTGTGACGATATTGGTCTCGGGCTGGGTCTGTAGCCAGTCTTCAACCTTCTTCACCGCGGATGTCGTCGCCTCGATGCTGGTGCCCTCGGGCATGCGCACTTCAACCAGGACCTCCGGGCGATCCGATGTCGGGAAGAATTGCTGCTTCACGCCGCCCATCCCAACAACCGAAACGGCCATGGTGATGCCTACCACGGCGCAGACCATGAACTTATGGCGGACAGCGAACTCGATGCCGGAACGCAGACGACGGTAGTTCGGCGTGTCGTAGATGGCGTGATGACCGCCCTCGACCGGCTTGATGTTCGGCAGCATCTTGACGCCAAGGTAGGGCGTGAAGGTAACAGCCACGATCCAGGATACGATCAGGGCAAAACCGACGACCCAGAAGATGTTACCGGCATACTCGCCGGCCGTTGATTTTGCGAACCCCACGGGCATCAGCCCGATGATCGTCACCAGCGTGCCCGACAGCATTGGCGCCGCAGTATGGCTCCAGGCATAGGCGGCCGCCTTGATGCGGTCCATGCCCTCTTCCATCTTCACGACCATCACCTCAATGGCGATGATGGCATCGTCCACAAGAAGGCCCAGCGCAAGGATCAAAGCGCCGAGCGTGATGCGGTCGAAGAAGCGCCCGGTTTCCAGCATGATGAGAAAGACCACGGCAAGTGTGAGCGGCACGGCAAGCGCGACGACAATGCCAACGCGCCAGCCGAGTGCGACTAGACTTACGAACAGCACGACGCCAAGCGCCATGGCGAACTTGAGCATGAACTCGCCGACGGCCTCCTCGATGTTGACAGCCTGATCGCTGACCTTGGTGAGCGTCATCCCCAGCGGCAGTGTCTCCGCGATCGTGGCGGATCGAGCCTCAAGCGCTTTTCCGAGATCGAGTCCGTTCCATCCCGCCTGCATTACGGCACCCAACATAATTGTCGGCTCGCCTTCATGGCGGATAAGGTAGGTGGCAGGATCTTGATAACCGCGCCGTACATCCGCGATATCGGAGAGTTTCAAAGTACGGCCAGCGGCCACGATCGGCGTGTCGGCAACGGCCTGCACACTGTTGTAAGCTCCGTCGAACCGGATGAATACCTGTGGCCCCCTGGTGTCGATCGAGCCGGCGGGTGTGACCGTGTTCTGTCGCTGCAAAGCAGCAGCGATATCTTGCGCCGATATGCCGAGTGTCGCGAGCTTCGCGTAGGAGAACTCGACGAAAATCTGTTCGGGACGTTCCCCGACGATGTTGATTTTCTTGATACCAGGAACATGCAGCAGGTCCTGCCGGATGACCTCTGCCTGCCGCACGAGATCGCGCATTGGCAGTCCCTTTGCCTTCAATGCATAGAGACCGAAACTCACATCGGAGTATTCATCGTTGACAAACGGCCCGATGACGCCCTGAGGGAGATTGCGGGCTTCGTCACTAAGCTTCTTGCGCGCCTGATAGAATTCTTCTGCCACGGCACTTGCCGGGGTGTTATCCTTGAGGGTGACCGTCAGGAAAGCGTAGCCCGGTCGGGTTGTCGTCTCGACGCGGTCGTACCATGTGAGTTCCTGAATGCGCTTTTCAAGCGGCTCGGCGACAAGGTCCTGCATTTCACGGGCAGTGGCACCTGGCCAGACCGAAGTAACAGTTAGGGTCTTGATTGTGAAAGACGGATCTTCGGCGCGCCCCAGCTTGACGAAGGCGTAGGCGCCAGCGGCGGCCAGCAGCACAATAAAGAACAGGGTGATGGCACGTTCGCGAACGGCGATGGCTGACAGATTGAAGTTCATTACTTTTTTGCCTCCTGCTGCGAGGCAATCCTGATGACCGCGCCGTCGGCGAGGAGATGCGCGCCCAGCGCGACAACCTGCTCTCCAGTTCCAATTCCCGTGACGAATGCCATCTCCTCGCCAATCTGCTGAACTTTGACCGGAGTGAACTTCACCGTTGATGTTGTGCCGTTGACGACCCACACTCCAGTGCGACTACCGTCATCCAGAATTGCGCCCACTGGTATAGCAACCTCCGACTGGCGGTCAGCATCGAGAATTCCAATCGTCACTGTCGAGCCAAGCGGGGCGGAAGCCGCATCGCCTTCGAGAACATAACGCGCCTCGTAGGTACGGGTTTGCGGATCGGCGGAATCCGAGATCTGCCGAAGTTTGGCCTTTCCGCTTAAACTTCCGCCTGCATAGACGCTGGTCTGCGCTTCGGAGCCAATCTTGGGCCGCAGGGTCTCCGGAAGCCAGATAACAGCCTCGCGCGGGCCCGCCTGCGCCAGTTGAACGACCGTCTGGCCCGCTGCCACGACTTGTCCCGGATCTCCAAGGGTCTGGGTTATGGTTCCATCAGCGTCGGCAACAAGAAGCGTGTATGCAGTCCCATTTTCGGCCACCTTGGCGTCGGCCTCTGCCGCAGCAAGCTGAGCAGAGGCTGTGTCGAGTGCTGCTTTTGCCTGTTCATAACGCTGCGGAGTAGCTGCCAAGCCATTTTTTACCAACGCCGCATAGCGCTTTTCGTCTGCTTGCGCCTGAACCAAGACAGCACGTGCTGCGGTAACGGTATTACGCTTTGCTGTCAGCGCGAGTTGGAGATCGGTCTCGTCAATGCGCATCAGCGCCTGGCCTTGCCTCACCTGCTGCCCGACGTCGACCATCCGCTCGACGATTTTGCCGGGAACACGAAAACCAAGGTTGCTTTGCACCCGGGAAGCGACAGTGCCTGTGAAAGAGCGCTCAGCCGCACCGGTGGTCGTTGCCTCCACCACTCTTACGAGCGGTGACGCTGTTCTTGGATCAGCGGCCACCGCTTCCTGCTTGCTGGGTTCAAAAACCACGAAAAAGGCCCCGGCTGCGCCGGCCGCTGCCACGAGACCTACGAAAGTCAGGACAAGTTTGCGTTTCATTTGGGTTTCTCTTCTTGACGGACGACACGGATAATTTAGATTGCGATCTAAATCTATTTTTGTTATAGATGTCAAACAAAATCTAACCGGAGGTCGATATGAGAGTGAGCCGGGCACAGGCTGAAGAGAATCGCGAAACGGTGATCAACGTCGCAAGCCGTCTGTTCCGAGAACATGGCTTCGATGGAATTGGGCTAAAAGATCTGATGAAAGGGGCCGGCCTGACCCAGGGAGGTTTCTACAAGCAGTTCGCGTCGAAGGACGACCTCGCCGCACTAGCATCGCGGCGTGCGATGGAAAGCGCCACACGGAGATGGTCTGCAGCGGCGGCAAACAGCTCCGATCCCCTTGAGGCAGTCATGGCGTTCTATCTTTCATCGGACCACAGAGGTGAAAAGTCAGAAGGCTGCCCACTTGTGGCGCTGGGATCGGACGCGGCTCGCCAGAGCAAAGAGGTCAGGCGCCCATTTGAAGACGGGATCCGGGCTCACTTCGAGGTTCTGGATGAACTGATGGCCAGCGACACGAGCTCTAGTCCCAGCGGCGGGGCGATGGCCATACTGTCTCTCATGGTGGGCGCCGTCACGCTGTCGCGGATTATGGAAGACGAGGACCTTTCACGAGGCATCCTTAACGCAGCGGCTGGCGAAGTCAGGCGCATTGCGCGCGGCGACGATGTCGCTGAAGGCTAAGCCGGGTTCAATGACCTGGCGCCGAAAAGTGCCGAAGTTTAGCTCCCGCCCGGCAAGGTGAGTGTGTCCTAAGGCTCCTGCATAAGCCGCATATTTAGGGAACAGGCCAAAGCGGTATCCGTCGACTGCCTGACGACATCGTCGGAGACCTCCCTTTTGCTTGTAAGTCGCAGAAAGCCTACCCGAGTTTTAGAAGCAGCAGCTCATCACACAGAAAGAAGTGATTTCCATGAACAAGAACAATCTTGGCGTAGCCTTGGTGACTGGGGCATCCACCGGCATCGGGTATGCAACGGCCGCAGCCCTGCAGAACGCGGGCTTTCGCGTGTTCGGAACCAGCCGCCGCCCCGCAACCCAGAGGAGCGACGGTGTATCCATGCTGACATGCGACGTGACCGACGACGCGTCGGTGGCGAAACTGGTTGATGACGTGCTCGCAGAGGCCGGCCGCATCGATCTTCTTGTCAATAATGCTGGCATGGGGCTGCTTGGTGGCGCGGAGGAGTCCTCAACGGCCCAGGCCAAGTCGTTGTTCGACGTGAACGTCTTCGGCGTGTGACCAACGCGGTGTTGCCGATTATGCGACGCCAAGGGAAGGGCAGAATCGTGAATTTGAGCTCGGTACAGGGGTTCATCCCCGCTCCCTATTTCGCGCTCTACTCGTCGACCAAACATGCCATCGAGGGTTATTCCGAATCACTCGATCACGAATTGCGCGCCTTCGGCATTCGCGTTTCGCTGGTCGAGCCAGCCTACACCCGGACGTCGTTCGAAGACAATCTCGCCAAGCCGGATCAGGTGCTCGATATATATGACTCTGCGCGCGCTGGCATGAATGTAGTCGTGCAGAAAGCAATGGAAATAGGCGACGCGCCCGACGTGGTGGCAAAGGCAATTATTGCCGCTGCGACTGATCCCGCTCCAAAGAGGCGTTATACGGCCGGAAAAATGGCACGACAGGTCAGTTTTCTGCGCCGCTTCGTCCCTGCATTCGCATTCGACAAGAGCCTCCGAAAACAACTCGGGCTGCCGGTCTGAAACCGACGACATCCTGTTCCGCTTGATGAACAGGCGTCTGGGCGCATTTCAGAAGATGACAATGGCAGCATCGACGCAGGAAACATGCCGCCCTGTTGGCGCGAACGCTTGCCGCGGCGCCATCGGCGGGGCAAGGGCAACGTCTGTCCAGTGAACTTCTTCAAGTATCCGTCGCGCGGATGCCTACAAACCTACGCCTGCCTCCCGGATGACACTTGGTGAGAGCGTCGGGGTTCGAACCCGAGACCTACTGATTAAAAGTCAGTTGCTCTACCAGCTGAGCTACGCTCTCCCTCTCCGCGGGTGTGCCCACCCCGGCTGGAAGTGGGCGGAACATAGGCAGGCGACCCATTGCGGTCAACCGAAAAATTTGCCTTTTTTCCGGCGGTCGGCACATTTCTTGCCAAGCGCAAGACAGATGTCTTGCGTGCAAACACAGATTTCCTGCGTGCGCAAAAAGGTGATTGGCAATCCCTGGCCTGCAAAGCTAGGAACATCACGCAGATTGCAGCCGGAGAGAATGCGTGTCGATTGCCGATATTTCCCTGTGGAGCGCGTTGATAGCCGGGGCGCTTTCGTTTCTGTCGCCCTGCGTGCTTCCCCTCGTCCCGCCCTATCTCTGCTATATGGCCGGAATCTCGGTCGAGCAGTTCCGCGGCGGCGGTGCGGTTGCGGTCGCGCCTGGTGTCAGGCGCGGCGTCTTCTTCTCTGCCCTCTTCTTCACGCTCGGCTTTGCGACCGTCTTTGTGGCGCTCGGCGCCGGTGCTTCCAGCATCGGCATGGCGCTTCGCCAGCATCTCGACCTCCTGTCGAAGATCGGCGGGCTGATCATCATCGTCATGGGGCTGAATTTCCTCGGCCTCTTCCGAATCGGGCTGCTGACCCGCGAGGCGCGCTTCCAGGACGGCGGTAATCCCGGGACGCTGACGGGCGCCTATGTCATGGGGCTTGCCTTCGCCTTCGGCTGGACGCCCTGCATCGGTCCCGTGCTCGGCGCCATCCTCGGCGTTGCCGCCTCGCGCGAGACGGTCGGCTCCGGCGCCGGGCTGCTCGCCATCTATTCGCTCGGCCTTGCCATCCCCTTCTGGATCGCCGCCGGCTTTTCCGGCGCCTTCATGCGCTTCCTCTCGCGCTTCCGCCGCCATCTCGGCACGGTGGAAAAGGTGATGGGTCTCTTCCTCGTGCTGACCGGCCTCGCCTTCCTATTCGGATGGGTCAGCAATGTGGCGATCTGGTTCCAGCAGACCTTTCCGATCCTGATGCAGATCGGCTAGGCTGCCGGCTGCCGATTTTCCTGGCCATGCAGCAGGTGCGTGGGCTCCTGCGCCGTCCGTCGCCGGTACCGATGGGCAATGCGGCTTTTTGCGCGGCCTATCGGGAACAGCGTCCCACGTTGCGGGATAGGCCATTGGTCAAAGGGACACTCCTCAGCATGCGCAGAATATCTGGCATCCGCACGCCGACGCTGCCATAAATGAGCTTCATCGAGGGAGGCATCGTGATGCAGAAGAATGCGCCGGACTTCAGCCTTGAGGGCAAGGTGACCTTAGTGACGGGAGCGAGCCGTGGGATCGGTCGAGCTTGCGCACTTGCCTGTGCCGCAGCAGGTTCTGATATCGTTTTGGGTGTGCGCGATGTCGCAGCGTCGGCGGCCCTGGTTGCCGAACTCGAGGGAGTGGGACGAAAGGTTCTCCCTGTTGAACTGGACATTCCCAACAAGGCCCATATCGCACAAGCCGTCGACGCAGCGTTGACGACATTTGGTCGGATCGACGTCCTGGTCAACAATGTCGGCGTGGCTCCAGGCAATCTCGCGGAACTCGTTGAGGAGAAGGATCTTGACGAGATACTCGATGTCAACATCAAGGGCACCTTTCTGATGACGCAGGCTGTGGGCCGGCACATGATCAAGCGCAATGGGGGCCGGATCATCAACATCAGCTCACAGGCCGGTACCGTGGCACTGCGCGGCGAGGCAATCTATTGCATGAGCAAGGCGGCCATCAATCACCTCACGCGCTGCCTTGCAGCCGAATGGGCACGCTATAATGTCACTGTAAACACCGTATCGCCGACGTTCATCCACACGGATGGTACAGCACCTTTTCTATCCGATGCCGACAATCGCGAAGCGACGCTCGGTCACATTCCACTCGGCCGGATCGGTGAAACCGATGATGTGGTGGGTGCCGTGGTCTTCCTAGCATCGCCGGCTGCGAGCCTGATCACTGGCGCGAACCTGCTGGTGGACGGTGGATGGTCCGTCGCCTGAGGCCGAGGCGCCCCTGCAGCACCAGGCTCATCTGGAAACTCGCCTCTCCTCGGTGGAAACTCGACGACAACACGTTTGAACGAAGTGCCGCGGCATTCGCCAATCCGGACCATGTCGCGATCGGTTGGCGGCTCCGACTGACGGAGGGAGAGAAGCGGTTCGACGAGTTCGAAACCAAGCTCGCATCCGCTCCCGGCATCCACGTGCCTGCGATCACGATGGAAGGCGATGCCAATGGGGCACCGCATCCTGGTCCGAAGGCCTATGCCGGAAAATTCAAGGCCAAATACGAACACCGTCTGATCGAGGGCGGTACAGGTCATAATCTCCCGCAGGAGTCACCAGAGGCTTTCGCTCAGGCAGTCATCGACGCGGACGCATGGGCATAACCACCGTCATCGGTGGACGGCTTTTCCGAGGATTGTCATGACAATAGGTAGGAAGGAACTCACCTATCGGATATTTGGATAGTATCCATCAGAAAATGACGGGTAGTGGGACGCCTGTCATCGTGTGATGAAGCGGGAGGCGCTTTCTGCCAGATAAACACCGTCCTGTCCGCTCCATCGCGGCGCCAAGGCGAGTCATTCAGAAGCTGGAAGCGCCGAAACTCAGCGACCACCGCGGTTGGGTGGCAACAGTGCCTCGAAAGGATCCTTCGTTGGAAATCGGTATCGATAGTTTTGCGATGCTGCTGAACGACCCCGCTACGGGACGACTGCAGTCAGCCGTCGATCGCATGGAGAGCGTACTTGCAGAGGTCGAGCTGGCCGATCAAGTCGGTCTCGACGTCTTTGGCATGGGCGAACATCATCGAGAAAACGCACTTGATTCCGCGCCAGCCGTGATCCTTGCGGCCGCTGCGGCGCGCACGAAGTCGATCAGGCTGACAAGCGCTGTTGCCGTCCTCAGCGCCGCCGACCCCGTGCGGCTCTTTCAGCAGTTCGCCACATTGGATCTGATATCGCGCGGGCGAGCGGAAATCGTAGTCGGCCGCGGCTCGTCGGTCGAGGCCTATCCGCTGTTCGGATTCGACCTTCGGGACTACGATGCCCTCTTCGCGGAGAAGCTGGACCTGTTGCTAAAGATCAGGGAAAAGCCCGGTATCGAGTGGCAGGGCCGCTTTCGACCGCCCATCGGCGGCCAGGGTGTCTTTCCCCGTCCGCACCAGCCAACCTTGCCAATCTGGCTGGGTGTCGGCGGGACGCCCGAATCCTTCATCCGCGCCGGAACACTTGGCTTGCCTCTGATGGTCGCTATCATCGGCGGTAGTTTCGAGCGGTTTCTGCCGCTGGTCGAACTCTATCGACGTGCATGGCTCGCCGCGGGCCACCCAACCGAGGAACAGAGAATCGGCGTGCACGCTCTCGGCTTTGTCGGAGAGACTGACAAAGCAGCCAGGGAAGCATTCTTTCCTGGCTGGTTCCAGATGTTCACGGACGCTGGACGGGAACGGGGCTGGCCACCGCCAACGCAGGCGCAATTCGACTTCATGTGCGGCCCGGACGGGGCGTTTCTGGTTGGCAGCCCGCAGACAGTTGCGGCAAAGATCGAGCATGTCAACAGGACATTGGGCGGAGTTTCTCGCCTCACCTTCCAGATGAGCACCGCCGCCTTGGAAACCGAAGCAATGCGCCGGTCGATCGAACTCCTTGGCACCGATGTCGCACCGATCATTCGCGGACACCGTCTCAGCTAGCTCACGAGTCAGCGTTTCCGCGCCGGTCCTCGAAGCGAGTTTCGCGGCCCCGTCCCGACCACATGTTCGTGAAATCGTCGCGCGAGGCCGCCTCCGCCTTCGCCCTGATAGGAGCGAGCGCGGCGGCGGCTGTTGGAAATGCAGGGACGCCTTCCGAGATGGGGGCCAGCTCGCGCACGAGCCGAGCAACGCATCAATCGGAAACCAAAGGGAGCGCGCGCCGCAAGGTGAACAAAGGCTACCCCCGTCGCCTAAACGGAGGCAGGCATGCGCGTGCCCAAAAACCGTGATCAAGGATCATCAGCATTCGGCGGTCGCAAATGCGCGCGCCGAATCTAGCACGACTTGAAAAGTAATACTTTTGATGAGCGAAGGCTTGGCATACCGGCCGTGGATGCCTATGTGAGTTCGACAGCCATACTCAGACGGTTACGCAAAGCCTCCATTCAGCATGCGAGGGCGGCCATGGCTTCTCATTTTGAAAGGATCCACGATGACACTCTCCGGCGACCTGATTATCGGCGGCGCAAACGTACGTGGCGCGGCCGCGGCATTCTCCGCAATCAATCCCGCCAACGGCAACCCGATGGAACCGCGCTTTGCCGGCGCGACGAAGGAGCAGGTGGAAGCGGCCACGAGTTTGGCATGGGACGCCTTCCCGATCTACAAGGAGACGTCGCTCGACGATCGAGCTCGGTTCCTGGAAGCAATCGCCGAAGGCATCGTCGCAATCGGCGACGATCTCGTCCTGCGCGCAATTGACGAGACTGGCCTGCCACGCGGCCGTATCGAGGGAGAGCGCGCCAGGACCGTCGGCCAGCTTCGCCTGTTCGCCAAGGAGGTTCGCGACGGCAGGTTTCAGGAACTTCGCTTCGATCCGGCTGATACGGAGCGCAGGCCAGTTGCAAAGCCGGACCTTCGGCTGCGAAACGTTGCTCTCGGCCCTGTCGCGGTGTTCGGGGCATCGAATTTTCCCCTCGCTTTCTCTGTCGCTGGCGGTGACACCGCCTCCGCCCTCGCCGCCGGCTGCCCGGTTATCGTCAAGGCGCACTCCGCCCATCCCGGCACGTCCGAGCTGGTCGGCAGAGCCGTCGCGGACGCGGTCGCAGCATGCGGCCTTCCGCGGGGGACGTTTGGGCTTTTGTTCGACGCGGGATTCGAGGTGGGCCAGACCCTCGTCGCCGACCACCGCATACGCGCCGTCGGCTTCACAGGCTCGCGTCGTGGCGGCACCGCGTTGATGAAGATCGCCTCGGAGCGGAAGCAGCCGATACCGGTCTACGCCGAAATGAGCAGCATCAACCCTGTCATCCTCTATCCCAATGCACTTCGCAGCAGAGGAGCGGAGATCGGAAAATCGTTCGTCTCCTCTCTGATCCTCGGCGCTGGCCAGTTCTGCACCAATCCTGGCCTGATCATCGCCGTCGAGGGTGCGGGCCTCGATGCCTTCATCGGGAGTGCCGCCGCAGCGCTTTCGGAATCGCAGGCTCAAACAATGCTGACTGGTGGCATCTGTGATGCATATCGCAATGGTGTCGCAAGGCTGTCGTCATCGTCTTCCGTCTCGCAAGTGGCCGCGGGGAAGGAGGGGACGCCCCATCAGGCCGCGGCGGCGCTCTTCGAGACAACCGCGGCTGCATTCCTCGCGAACCCGGAACTTCAGGAAGAGGTTTTCGGCGCGTCGGGACTGATCGTCCGCTGCCGGGACGATGAGGAGTTGCGAAGGGTCGTGGGATCGCTGGAAGGTCAGTTGACCATCGGCCTGCACGTAGATGCCGGGGACATCGGGGCCGCCTCGCCGATGATCTCGCAGTTGGAGCTTCTGGCCGGCCGACTTCTCGTCAACGGCTTCGGAACGGGGGTCGAGGTATCCCCGGCGATGGTCCATGGCGGACCCTATCCAGCCACATCGGACGGACGATCGACCTCAGTAGGGACCTTGGCGATCTACCGCTTCTTGCGCCCGGTCTCCTATCAGGACTTTCCGATAGATCTGCTTCCCGAGCCGCTCAAACCATTCTAAGCGCGTTTAGCCTCGGGCAACAGAACGTCGTGGATGCGATCGACGCATCCACGACGCAGGTCAGAATACCGCTGTTCTGGCGACCATCCTAGCTTTTTGCCCGCCACCACCCGCGATGATCTGCGCGGTGTTTGTGACCAGGGGTTGGCTGGCATTCTCGTCGTGAAGCGCCAAAAAAGCCCGCCGTAGTGAAGAAGGTGCGATCATTGTCTTCCAGGCGGGCCGGATCGGCGACTTCGATAAACCTGGCGAGAGCTACTTCGGTTCTAGGCCCCGCGGCCGCCCCAATGGAAGGGGAAGGATTATCCGCATCATAGGCTGTTGCGCGATCGGTCGCCAGTTCATACGTTCTCTCATCCAACCTCACAGGAGCAGAAGATGCAGATCGACCTCACAGGCAAGACCGCTCTGGTTACCGGATCCACTGAAGGCATTGGATACGCAATCGCCCGCCAGCTCGCGAGGGCGGGTGCGGACGTGGTTGTCAACGGCCGGTCCAAGGAAAAGACCGCGAAGGCCGCCGACCGCCTGAAAGGCGAAGGCGCCAAGGGAAGCGTGACCGCGGCGGCAGCGGATCTCGCAACCGCTGGCGGATGTGACGCTCTTGTCGCCCAAGTTCCCCACGTCGACATCGTCATCAACAACGCGGGCATCTTCCAGCCCCTAGACTTCTTCGATGCGAACGACGAGGTATGGGACCGCCACTGGCAGGTGAACGTCATGTCCGCCGTCAGGCTTTCGCGCGCATATCTTCCGGGCATGCAGAAGCTCGATTGGGGCCGCGTCATCTTCATCGCGTCGGAATCCGGCTTTAACATACCCGTCGAGATGATCCACTACGGTGTCAGCAAGACCGCAGACATCGCGGTTGCCCGCGGCCTTGCCAAGCGCATGGCTGGCACCGGCGTCACCGTGAACTCCGTCCTTCCCGGCCCCACGCTGTCCGAGGGTGTCGAGGCGATGCTCGCAGAGGAACGTGCGAAGACGGGGAAACCGATCGAGGAGGTGGCGGCGGACTTCGTCAAGAAGCACCGCGCCGGTTCGATCATCCAACGCGCCGCGAGCGTCGAGGAAATTGCCAATCTCGTCACCTATCTGGCCTCCCCTTTGGCGTCCGCAACGACTGGAGCTTCGATGCGCGTGGACGGAGGCCTGATCGACACGCTCTGACGGACTCCACCGACCCGCCACTGCACCGTCTTCGTCGGAAGTTGTCTCCGCGATGCGCTGCGGTGGCGGGCATTCGGCGACCTTTCCAAAGCCTTCCAATTCTCACCCTTTCGCAGACCAGTCGCCTATCGAAAAGACGGTGCTCGAAGGCAAGGTGCCTCCCGGCAGCCTGTAAAACGGCATCATGACCGGCCTGGACCGGTTCCCCACATTGGTGGCCGCCGCCGGCGATACCAACATCATTGATGAGCTTAAAAAGGGGGGAACACCTCCAATGCGTCGTCTCCGAAACCACGGCACGTCAAGGAACCGTTGGCGACCGCCAAGGTTTAGACTCGAGAACATCAGCGCAGATGAGTTCAATGGAGAAGGCGCGAGAGACTTGGGCGAACAACCGTCGACGGCTCGATGGCCGTCGCGTCGCGGCAATCGACGACTAGCTTGGGAATTCAGCATGAACACCGAGACGATCATTTTCGGGCCGAGCGACTGGGTCCCGAACAACCCGCATCTTCCTGTATTGCTTTACAGAGGGCTGTTTGCCGACGGCGGACCGATCGATTTCGAGCGTCGCTTCGCGGCAAACGGTTGGACAGGCATCTGGACAAACGGTGTCTTCGATTATCAGCACTACCATTCCGGTGCCCATGAAGTGCTGGGAATTGCACGTGGTAGCGCCACGCTGCTGATTGGTGGTCCCGGCGGTCAAGCAATCGCGGTTGCGGCCGGAGACTGTCTGGTGCTTCCAGCCGGGACAGGGCACCGAAATCTCGGTTGCACGTCGGACTTCCAGGTCATCGGCGCTTATCCTAAGGGACAGCATGCCGACATTCAGACTTCGGCTGCTTCAACCGAGACGCTGACGAAAATCTCGTCAGTTTTCCTACCCCACACCGATCCCGTTCAAGGACCATCGGGATTTCTCATCGAGAAATGGCGGTAGCAGGCTTGCCGCGTTCGTTGATCTGATCGACTCTGCCTCCATCAGCGCGCCGCCGGCAGCACAAAGCGAGGCCCGCACCTATGCCCTGGTATGGCTTGCCCTGTCCCTCGGCCCCACCCGCCCTTATCCCTCGACCCAATCGATCGCAAACACGCCTCCCTGTAGCGTCGTCGATGCCGTGTTTAGGGCGGCGGTCAGAAGGAGACGAACATGAACCTTGAGACAAAGATGAGCCTGGAAAACACCGCACACCCCGGCAGACCTCGGCTCGACGAATTGGTTCCGTCGCGCTACGCGGTGCAGGTCGGCGAGATTGAGGTGCTGGTGGTCAGCGATGGAGTGCTACCGCTCCCAACCGCGATGCTGGGACACAACGCCGATCCGTCCGTCCGAGCGGCCTGGCTGAAAGAGATGTTCCTGCCGCCGGACGCTTTCGACTGGGCGCTGAACGTGGTCGTGGTGCGCAGCGGCGACCAGACCATACTCCTCGATGCCGGGCTGGGGATCGACCCGGACCTGCACCTGCCGCGGGCCGGGCAGCTGATCAAGCGGCTGGAAGCCGCCGGTATCGATCTTGCGTCGGTGACCGATGTGGTCCTGACCCACATGCACATGGACCACATTGGCGGGCTGCTGGTCGATGGGGTGAAGGACCAGTTGCGTCCGGACCTGCGGATCCACGTGGCGGCGGCCGAGGTCAAGTTCTGGGAGGCGCCTGATTTTTCCCGTGTCTCCATGCCGCCGGGCTTCCCGGACGCGCTTCGGGCGACCGCCGAGCGGTTCGCCAAAGAGTATCGCAGCCATTTCAGGCTGTTCGACGACGAGTACGAGGTGGCGCCGGGCGTGGTCGTCTCTCGTACCGGCGGCCACACCCCCGGGCACAGCGTGATCCGCCTGGCGTCCGGCGGCGACCGGCTGATGTTTGCCGGCGACGCCGTATTCGCGGTCGGCTTTGAGCACCCCGACTGGTTCAACGGCTTCGAGCACGACCCCGAGGAGGCGGCGCGCGTTCGGGTCCGTCTACTGCGGGAACTGGCGGAGACCGGCGAGCAGCTGGTGGCCACTCACCTGCCGTTCCCGTCAGTCGGCCGGGTAGCTGTCGACGGCGACGCCTTTCGCTGGGTAGCGGCCTTCTGGGACTACTGATCGCTTGCTGGGTTGGGATCTTAGAGCGTGTGCTCATCGCGTGAATGAGTCCACGCTCTACTGGTTTGTTTTTTTGAGCAATTCCGGACGCAAAAACCGCTACACACTTTTGCTGGAATTACTCTTGTTTCTGCGCAATTCCGGACGCAAAACCGCGACACACTTTTGCTGGAATTGCTTAAGTCAGATCCTGACCCACCGATCATCCTCGCTTCCTGGAAGATCTCTTGGCCGAAATCGTCAGCGACTAATGTCTTCGTCATCAGCCAGCAATATGGCGTCTGACAGGAGCGCGCTTCGGCGACGATCCTAATCACCACGGCGTTTTCGGTGGTGACTGTTTCGCTCTGGCTGATCGTGATCCGATCAGGCCTTCTTCCGCTTCAGCTTTTCCCGTAGCGCATCAGGAATATCGCGGAAGCCGCGGCCGGGCTCGATGCCCTCGCGCATGACGATGTTGCGCAGCGGCGGTATGGCCGAGAGGATATGCAGGCCGGCAGCCCGCAGCATCTGAACCGGCAAAAAATCCGAGAGCAGCGACCGATTGAGAAGATCGACACTGGCCGTGCGCGTCATGATATCGGCGCGGCGCCTTCGGTCGAAGCTTTCGCCGGCATCGGCCGGCACCGGTAATTCCGCCCTGTCGCAGAGGATATCGGTGAGCGCCATGATATCGCGAAGGCTGAGGTTCAGTCCCTGTGCCCCGATCGGCGGGAAGACATGGGCTGCCTCGCCAATCAGCGCGATGCGTCCCTTGCCGAAACGATGCGCCATCATGCCGGAGAGCGGCCAGACTTGGACGCCCTCCTCGACATCAACCTTGCCGAGCATGGACTGCATGCGCCCCTCGACGAGAGCGCCGAGTTCGGCAAGCGGCAATTCCATGCGGCTCGCCGCCTCAGCGGGATCCTGCACCCAGACAAGACTGGAGCGGCTCCCCGGCAGCGGCACCTGGGTGAAGGGCCCATGTTTGGTATGGAATTCAGTCGAGATATTCTGGTGCGGCAGCGAATGGGCGAAATTCAGCACCATGGCCGATTGCGGATAAGACCAGTTGCGCACGGCAATGCCGGCGGTTTCGCGCAGCTTCGAGCCGCGGCCATCGGCGCCGACGGCAAAATCGGCCGACAGCGTCTCGCCGCCGGCAAGTGTGATCGAGACCACTTCGGCTGATATGTCGATCGATTCGGCCATATCGGTGAAGCGGGTGATATTGCCCTCGCCGGCAGCGGCCTCTTCGAGGATATCGATCAGCGCCCTATTAGGGAAATTGTAGCCAAAGGCATCCAGGCCGACATCGGCCGCGCGGAAGGTGGTGGTAGGCGCGCGCAGCAGCCTGTCCGTGCCGTCGACTATGCGCATGCTGGAGAGAGGGGCGGCTGCGGGGCGGAGCTTTTCCCAGAGCGCCAGGCGGTCGAGGAAGCGGATCGACTGATCCATCAGCGCCGTGGTGCGCCGGTCTTCTTTCGGAGCGAGAGGCGCTACCAACGCGACGTTGCGACCGCCGCGCGCCAGCGCGATTGCGGCGATCATGCCGGTGAGACCGCCACCGATCACAGCCACTTCGAATGTCTTCATGCTATCGTTCCGCCATAGTAATAAGGACGGAGCGACCGCTTATGCGGCCGGCTTCGCCTGTCGGCGCCAACTATAGCCCTTGCCGGCTTCGGCGTCACGCACCGCCGGCTGATAATGATGGGGAATGGCGGGAAGACGGTTTTCGCTCAGCCGCTTCAGCGTCGTGGCGTTGCTGACGGAAAAGCTGTCGATGCCGACGCGCAGCATAAGCGGAACCTGGTCGATCAGTACATCGCCGACGGCGCGCAGTTCATTGGTGTAGCCGAGCCGCTGGCGCAGCAGCGAAGCATGGCTGAAGGCGCGGCCGTCGTTGAAAGCGGGAAAGGCGACGGCGACGATTTCCAGGCGATCGAGATAGGGCGCCAGCCGGCGCACATCGTCGGCCGGCTTGATCAGCACGCCGAAGCCGACATCGTTGCTTTGGTCGGCCTTGGCGATCAATTCGTCGAGGCCGAGCAGCGGCTTCTGCTCCCCGGTCGCCTTGACCTCCTCGGTTTCAATCACCCAGGGATCGTTTTCGACAAAACCGGTTTCTTTCCAGATCTTCGTCATCATCCCCTCCTTATGCCGCTTCGGCGGCCGAGCCGTAGAGCGCAGTCTTGAACGGCTGAGGTCCGACACGGCGATAGGCGGCGAGGAAGTTCTCGGACTGATCGAGGCGCAGGCCGAGATAGGTGTCGACGATCGTCTCGATTGCGTCCGTCACCCGGTCCGGCTCGAAGCCGCGGCCGATGATCTCGCCGATCGAGGTATGTTCGTCGCCGGAGCCGCCGAGCGTGATCTGGTAGAGTTCGGCACCCTTCTTTTCCACACCGAGCAAGCCGATATGGCCGACATGGTGATGGCCGCAGGCATTGATGCAGCCGGAGATCTTGATCTTCAGCTCGCCGATCTCTGCCTGGCGTTCGGCATTGCCGAAACGCCGGGAGATTTCCTGCGCCAGCGGAATCGAGCGCGCATTGGCGAGCGCGCAGTAGTCCAGCCCGGGACAGGCAATGATATCGGTGATCAGGCCGGCATTGGCTTCCGCCAGATTTATGGCGACGAGGCCGCGATAGACGGCTTCGAGATCGGCAAGCGCCACATGCGGCAGGATCAGGTTCTGCTCATGGCTGACGCGGATTTCGTCGAAGGCATATTCCTCGGCAAGATCGGCGATCGCATCCATCTGCGCATCCGAGGCGTCGCCCGGAATGCCGCCGATCGGCTTCAGCGAGATCGTCACCATGCCGTAATCGGGGTTCTTGTGCGGCTGCACGTTCTGCTGGACCCAGCGGGAAAAACCGGAATCAGCTTTCTTCCAGCGGGCAAGGTTTTCCCAGCCTTCGGCGCGTTCGGGCAGATCCGGCGGCGCGAAATAGGCAGCGATCGCCTGGACGTCCTTTTCCGGCAGCCTGAGCTCGGTATCCTTCAGCGCGGCGAATTCGGTTTCCACCTGGCGCGTCAGCTCCTCGGTGCCGGTTTCGTGCACGAGGATCTTGATGCGGGCCTTGTATTTGTTGTCGCGGCGGCCGTGCAGATTGTACACGCGCACGATGGCCGTGGTGTAGGAGAGCAGGTCTTCCTCGGGCAGGAAGTCGCGGATCAGCTTGGCGATCATCGGCGTACGGCCCTGGCCGCCGCCGACATAGACGGCAAAGCCGATTTCGCCCTTGTCGTTCTTCTTCACGTGCAGGCCGATATCATGGACCTGGATTGCCGCGCGGTCGCGCTCGGCGCCGGTGACGGCGATCTTGAACTTGCGCGGCAGGAAGGAAAATTCCGGGTGTACCGACGACCACTGGCGCAGGATTTCGGCGTAAGGACGCGGATCGGCGATCTCATCGGCGGCGGCACCGGCGAAGTGATCGGCCGTGACGTTTCTGATGCAATTGCCCGAGGTCTGCAGGGCATGCATTTCGACGCTCGCGAGGTCGGCCAGCGCATCAGGAATGTCGGACAGTTTCGGCCAGTTGAACTGCAGGTTCTGGCGCGTGGTGAAGTGGCCATAGCCGCGGTCATAGGTGCGAGCGATATGAGCGAGCATACGTAGCTGGCGGGCGCTCAGCGTGCCATAGGGAATGGCAATGCGCAGCATGTAGGCGTGGAGCTGCAGGTAGACGCCGTTCATCAGGCGCAGCGGCTTGAACGCGTCCTCGGCGAGCTCGCCGGAAAGGCGGCGCTGAACCTGATCGCGAAACTGCTCGACGCGCTCGGTAACAAAGGCATGGTCAAATTCGTCGTAACGGTACATCGTCTTCCTCAGACTGCAATGAATTCGGGATCGGCAGGAGCGTAGCCCGGGGCATATTCCATGGTCGGGCCTTGTGCGCGGATGCGCTCGCGAAGGCGAAGCGGCCAGAGAATGCCGTTGGTTTCCTGAACGTCAACGACGGCGACGTCAACGACCTCGTTGTCGGCATAGGATTTCTTGCCGATCGCCTCAAGCGCCGCAACGGCCTCGGCATGACGGGCAACGAGCGCCTCCTGCAGCGAGGTCGACCACTTCCCATTCGCATCCAGCCAGACGGCAATGCCGTCCGTCAGCCGGTTGGCGGTCAGAACCTTGTCACCCATATTCAGCTCCTTGCAAGTTCCTCGAGCCGGGCGTTTGCGCGCACCAGGGGCTCGGACAGTTCGAAATTGGCGCCGGCGACCGCATCGCCGATGATGACCATGACAGGCCCGGTCAATTCGTCGCGGTGCTGCAGATCGGGCAGATCGGCAAGCGTGCCATGCAGCAGGCGGCGCTCAGCGCGGCTGGCATTTTCGATGACGGCGACGGTGGTCTCAGGCGGAATGCCCGCCTGCATCAGCCGCTCGGCGACGGAGGCGGCAACCGTGCGGCCCATATAGACGGCGATCGTGGCGCCGGAAACGGCAAGGCTTGCCCAATCGGGCAGCACGTCGCCGGTGAGATCATGGCCTGTCGTGAACACCAGCGACGAGGCGACGCCGCGCAGCGTCAGCGGCAGCTCGAAATCGGCAGCGGCGGCGAAAGCCGAGGTGATGCCGGGCACGACCTCATAGGTGACGCCGGCAGCGCGCAGTGCCGCCATCTCTTCCCCTGCCCGGCCATAGACCAGCGGATCGCCGGATTTCAGGCGGACGACACGCTTGCCCTGGCGGCCGAGATCGACCAGCAGTTCGTTGATCTCTTCCTGGGATTTCGAATGGCAGCCCTTGCGTTTGCCGACGGAAAGCCGCTCGGCATCGCGGCGGCCCATATCGACGATCGCCTGCGGCACGAGCGCGTCATAGACGATGACGTCGGCTTCCATCATCACGCGCTGGGCGCGCAACGTCAGCAGATCCTCGGCACCCGGACCGGCGCCGACCAGCCAGACGTGGCCGGCGACCTTGTCCATCGCGTGCAGCAGCCGATCGGCGGCTTGGCGAGCCTGCGGCAGGTTGCCGTTGGCGACCGCACCGGCAACGGCACCGGAGAAGAAGCGGCGCCAGAAGACCCGGCGGGAGACGCCGCGCGGAATCAGTTGTTCGACGGCCTTGCGGTAGCTCGTCGCCAGCCCGGCAAGGCGGCCGAGCGAGGGCGAAAGAAGCTGATCGATCTGCGCGCGGATCATCTGCGCCAGAACCGGCCCTGCCCCTTCGGTGCCGATCGCAACGGCGACGGGCGCGCGGTTGACCAGCGCCGGCGTAAAGAAATCGCAGTAATCGGGCTGATCGACGGCATTGGCCGGAATTCTGGCCGCACGGGCGGCATCGACGATGCTGCGGTCGTCGGCTTCATTGTCGGTTGCGGCGAAGACGAGCGCCGAACCCTCGACCTGTTCGGCTGAGAAGGCAGCGCGCACGGTCTCGATCCGGCTGGCGATCAGGAAGGCGTGGTAATCGGCTTCCGGCCGATCGGCATAGGCGACAATCCGCGCCTTCGTGTTCAGCAGCAGCCGCACCTTGGCGAACGCTTCGTCGCCATTGCCGAAGACAGCCGTCTTCTGGCCTTCCACGCGAAAGAAGGCGGGAAATACCGAAAGCTGTTCTGTCTTGGAAGGCATCATCAATCCACTTCGAGGTTGCCGGAATATGCCCTTGATCGACAAGGGATTGAAGGAACAGAAATTCGAAAGCCCAGGCAAGCGGGTATTCTTTTGCTCGTGCCGTCAGTGATTTGAGAAAAGTCACCCGTGCTGCCAAAAAGCCGCATATTTCTCAGCCCGCTTGGGGCAGCGCAGTATAAAGCCTGTGGCAAAAGACGTCCACCGGCGCCTGACGCATTTCATCCGCGCCGCCAAGGCGATAGACTGAAGAAAACTGGAGGGCCGTCATGCCTGATAAGACTATTGCCTCCCGCCTGCTTTCGGTCCTGGAGGAGGATATCCTGCCGCTGACGGAGCGTGGCGTTTCGCTTGGCAACAAGGTGTTCGGTGCAGCGATCTTAAGGAAAACCGATCTTTCGCTCGTCGTCGCCGAGACCAATAACGAGCTGGAGAATCCGCTCTGGCACGGTGAGGTACATACGCTGAAGCGCTTCTACGAGCTTGGCGACAAGCCGCCGACCAAGGATCTGATCTTCCTTTCGACGCACGAACCCTGCACCATGTGCATGTCGGCGATCACCTGGGCCGGCTTCGACAATTTCTACTATTTCTTCAGCCATGAGGATTCCCGCGACGCCTTCGCCATTCCGCACGATTTGAAGATCCTGAAGGAGGTCTTCGGGCTTGAACCCGGCGGCTATCGCAGGCAAAACGCCTTCTGGAACAGCTTTGCCATCGCCGATCTCGTTGAGACTGAAGAGGCTGTGCTGCAAAAAGCACTGAAGGCGCAGACCGCCCGCATCAAGGCGCGCTACGACGCGCTGTCGACCAGCTACCAGTCGTCAAAGAGCGCCAACGACATTCCTCTGAACTGAGGGCCCCTGAACCGAGGGCCCCTGAACTGAGGGACTCTGAACTGAAGCCTGCTGAACCGAGGCAACATGGAACCTTCCAAAGACATTTCGCGGCTGATCGAGATCATGGCGGCGCTGCGCCATCCCGAAACCGGCTGCCCCTGGGACATCGTGCAGAGTTTCGAGACGATCAAGCCCTATACGATCGAGGAGGCCTATGAGGTCTCCGACGCGATCGAGCGCGGCGATATGGACGATCTCTGCGACGAGTTGGGCGACCTGCTGCTGCAGGTGGTCTTCCACGCCCGCATAGCCGAGGAGGCCGGCGAATTTTCCTTCGGCGACGTGGTCAACGCCATCACTGCCAAAATGATCCGCCGCCACCCGCACGTCTTTGCCCGCTCGGCGGCAGATACGCCGGACGCGGTGAAGAGACAATGGGACGAGATCAAGCAGGCGGAAAAACGCGAGCGCACTGAGCGGCGGTCACGGCGCGGCATTACCGAGGACTTCAACAGCGGCTTTCTCGGCTCCGTGCAGCGCAGCTTCCCAGCCTTGACGGAAGCGCTGAAGCTGCAGGAACGCGCCGCAAAGGTCGGCTTCGATTGGTCATCGCCGGAGCCGATCCTCGACAAGATCGAGGAGGAGGTCGGCGAATTGCGGGCAGCCCTTCGCGAAGGCGATCAGGCAAAGGTCAGCGACGAACTCGGCGACCTGATCTTCGCGGTTGTCAATATCGGCCGGCATGTCAAGGCCGATCCGGAGCAGGCCGTGCGCGGAACGAATACGAAATTCCGGCGTCGTTTCAGCCATATAGAACATGTTCTTGAAGCAGAAGGTGAGACGCTGGAAGCGGCGACGCTGGAGCGGATGGAGGAAATCTGGCAGGCGGCGAAGGCGATTGAAAGAGCGATCGTGGCGGAGTGAGTTATCGCCGGCGATTTCTATTGATCGCCGAAGCCAGCCCCTCATCCGGCTGCCGCCACCTTCTCCCCGTAAACGGGGCGAAGGGACCATGTCGCAACCTCTCCGTTCCCCGCAACCTGTCGTATGGCACGTCCCCTCGCCCCGTTTACGGGGAGAGGGCTAGGGTCATATGCGCTAGGTTAAGCGGGCGCGGAGATGATCGCATTGTTTTCGGCGTCGTCGCGGCGGCTCGCAGAGGTGGCGACGACTTCGCGAGACGAGATTACAGACGGCCTGCCACAGAAGTGGTCCGCGGATGGCGGCGCAAATGCTGGTCAGGGCTAACTTCATGAGACGCCAGCGCGAAGGACTTGCCAATGGGGGGCTAGCCAGCGGGGTTGCCGCATCCAGAGGGGGGAGAGTCCGGGACTTGCCCGGCAATCTGTTCGGCGATGATGGCGACGATCAGCCTGGCGTAGAGCCATGCCCGGGCCAGTTCCGGCTTCTTGGCCGGCAAGCTGTCGAGGCCGGCCAGGCTCTTGAACCGTTTGAACGCCAGCTCGATTTGCCAGCGGAAGCGATAGAGGGTGAGGATATCGGCCGGCGGGAAGGTGGCGGCCGGCAGCGAAGTTAGCAGCAGAATATACTTCGCCGCCTCGAGACTGCGCGGATCGGGTTGTTTGCCGCGCTTGCGGGCATCCTTGAGCAGACGCTCCTGCTCGGCTTGGGCCTGTTGCGGATCCTTGCGCCGGACAATGAGGCGCAGGACCAGCGGCGGCGTTGGCGGCGTCCCCGTCATGCCTTCGTGGACACGAACCTGCAGTTCGCCTTCCTGCTCTTGCTGAGCGGCGAGCGCGGCAAACAGATCAAAGGGCTCGCCATTCGTCTGCAACAGGCGCAACGAGTTCCAGCCGGTCCGCACGATGAAGTCTGCACCGGCATCGATCACCGGCCGCAGGTCGCGCGGTCTTGCATAGTAGCGATCGGCCAGCACGATATCACGGGGTGCATAAGTAAGGCGCTGAAGGTTCTCGGCACCATGGATGTCGGTCAACTCAAGCTGATCGACCTGAGCCGTTGCCAAGTCGTAGCCGACATGCAACCGCCATGTCGTGCGGTCAGCGCCCGGATGGCAGATCGACGTTCCATCGAGCACACGCAAGCGATAGCCCGCAAAGCGCCCCGCCGGTACTTTGGCCTGTTCGGCAATCAGCGCGGCCACGATGTCGCCAAGCCAAGGCGCCACTTTGCACAGCCGCTCGAGCAGCGATGGGTCTGACAAACGGGCGATCCCGCCCGCTTCGGCCCATGCACAGGTCTCGCGCAACGACATGCCAAGGCCGCCATAGGCAAGTGCCAGCCGCAACAGCGTCTCAGCGTTCTTGATTTCGCGCACCCGCGTGAAGGCACCGCGCAACCGCGCCGTTGCTTCCAGGTCAAAACCCGCCGGAAGCCGCGCGCGCACTTCCGGCCAATGATCCAAAATCTGAGGACGAATCTTCATCCAAAGCTTGAATCACAACCAGATTCCTTATGTCCAGCGCTAAACCTAGCGCATATGAGGGTTAGGGTGAGGGGCAGCCATTAGCGCGAACCCGACAGCAGTGGCACTGCGCCAGGCGCGCGCCTTACCGCTCCCAATCTTTCTTTGAAGACTTCGGGCCGTTGCCGATGCGGCGTTCGAGTTCGGTGGCTTCGGTTTCGGACAGGCGCAGATCGAGCGTGATCGAGCCGTCTTCATTATCCTCGCGGCCGTCAACGATCGCATGGTCGTAAAGCCAGGGCAGCAGTGTCAGCTTGTCGACCGGAAGGCGGATCGTCGCTACGGTCATCACGCCGGACAGTCTGCGGCTGATCTCTTCCATCAGCGTGTCGACGCCCTCGCCGCTGACGGCCGAAACCGCGACCACGTTGCTGGCGCTGGCCGATTTCTGCACCATGGTGTCGTGCACCTCGGGTTCCAGCCGGTCGATCTTGTTCCAGACTTCGATCAGACGCTTTTCGGCTTCGGCCTCGTCGATGCCGAGGTCGTTCAGGATGCGCATCACGTCGGAGCTCTGCGCCTGGTTGTCGGCATCGGACATGTCGCGGACATGCAGGATGAGATCGGCTTCCAGCACCTCTTCCAGCGTCGCCCGGAAGGCGGCGACCAGATGGGTCGGCAGGTCGGAGATGAAGCCGACGGTGTCGGACAGGATGACGGTGCGGCCGTGCGGCAGCTTCATGCGCCGAAGGGTCGGGTCGAGCGTGGCAAAGAGCATGTCTTCGGCCAGCACGCCGGCGCCGGTGATACGGTTGAACAACGTCGATTTGCCGGCATTGGTATAGCCGACCAGCGCCACGATCGGGTGCGGCACCTTGCGGCGCTTGGCGCGGTGGAGCTGGCGGGTGCGCACGACCTGCTCCAGCTCGCGCTCGAGCTTGATGATGCGGTCCTGCAGCATCCGCCGGTCGGCTTCGATCTGGGTTTCGCCCGGGCCGCCCATGAAGCCGCCGCCGCCGCGCTGGCGTTCAAGGTGAGTCCAGCTTCGGACGAGGCGGCCCTTCTGATAATTCAGATGGGCGAGGTCGACCTGCAGCGTCCCTTCCTTGGTGGAGGCGCGGCGGCCGAAGATTTCGAGGATAAGGCCCGTCCGGTCGATGACCTTGGCGTTCCATTCCTTTTCGAGGTTGCGCTGCTGCACCGGCGTCAACGGATGATCGACGATGACGAGACCGGAATCGCGCTCGTCGAGCAGCGCTTTGATCTCCTCGATCTTGCCGGTGCCGAGCAGTGTGGCCGGTCTCGGATCGTTGACCGGGACGATCGAGGCGTTGACGACATCGAGGTCGATCGCCTGGGCAAGGCCCGTCGCCTCTTCGAGCCGGCTTTCCGGCGTGCGGGTCGATGCCGATTCGCTCTGGCCGCCGCGACTGCGCGATTTCAGAACCGGCACGACGACAGTCGCGCGCATATCGTCCCTGTGCTTGGCGGCCTCAGGGATGATCGAATCGTTCTTGGTATCGCGTGTCGAAATGACGGCTGATCCTGTTAGGACGCGGCTTCTTCGCTCTCGAACATCTGCATGGGCTGGCCCGGCATGATCGTCGATATCGCATGCTTATACACGAGCTGCGAGTGGCCGTCACGGCGAAGAAGAACACAGAAATTGTCAAAAGACGTAACAACGCCCGTGAGTTTCACGCCGTTGATCAGAAAGATTGTCAGGGAAATCTTTTGCTTGCGAACAGTATTGAGAAATAAGTCCTGAAGATTCTGAGAACGTTCCGCCATCGCGCCGCTTCTTTCTTTATTGCCGACCTGATCTGGCCGGTAGAATATCAATCAACCTCACCATGCGAAGACCGGCGGCATCCTCATTCCACCTGTCCAGCAAATCTTGGTATCAAATCGCAATCTTTTCCGCAACGTCGAAAAAGGCTTCGCGGACTTTCTGCGAAACGCTGCCCGGATGACCGTTGGCAATGGCCTGGCCATCGACGGAAACGACCGGAAAACAAATGCTTGTGGCTGCAGTGAGGAAGACCTCGCGGGCTGAGAGCATCTCCGAAACGGAGAAGTTCCGCTCGGCGATCGTCAACCCCAGCTTGGCTGCGACATCCATCAGAGTGGTGCGGGTAATGCCGCGCAGAATGCCGTGTTCGGCCGGTCGCGTGACCAGCGTTCCGCCCTGATCGACGATCCAGACATTGGTCGCCGCCCCTTCCTTCACCATACCGTCGCCATCGACATAGATCGCTTCCTGGGCGCCGGCCTCCTTGGCCTGCTGGCGGGCCATGGCATTCGGCAGCAAGCCGACGGACTTGATGTCGACGCGCTCCCAGCGGTTGTCGAGAAGGGTGATCGCCTTGATGCCGTTGGCGTTCTTGGCGGCGATGATCCTGGCATCGGTGCTCTTGGCGGTGATGACAAGCGATGGCGGCGTTCCCTCGACCGGGAAGACATGATCGCGGCGGGCGACGCCGCGCGTCACCTGCATGTAGAAAAGCCCGTTGCGGACATGGTTGCGGCGCAGCGTCTCGCGGATGACCTGCGTCAGCGCCGCCCGGCCCATCGGCCAGGCGATGCGCAACTCACCGAGTGAACGGTCGAGACGGTTCAGATGGCGTGTGAGATCGACGATATAGCCATGGCGCACTTCGCAGACCTCGTAGACGCCATCGGCGAACTGGTAGCCGCGATCCTCGATATGCACGCTGGCATCGGAATGCTTGACGTAACGGCCATTCACATAGGCAATTCTCGGCATGGGAAACCTGGTCTTCCGGAAAGCAATATGGGCGCGGCGCAGCGTCGGCCGCGCCGGAAACGATCAGACGCCGAGCGACTTCAGCTTGCGGTGCAGCGCCGAACGCTCCATGCCGACGAATTCCGCGGTGCGCGAGATATTGCCGCCGAAGCGGTTGATCTGGGCGATCAGGTAATCCTTCTCGAACATCTCGCGAGCTTCGCGCAGCGGCAGCGTCATAATGTGATAGTCGTTCTTAGCGGAAACCTTCGGCAGCATGTCGCCGAGATCGGTCGGCAGCATGTCGGCGGTGATCGGCGCATCCGGGCCGTCGGTGCGGGCAAGGATCATCAGCCGCTCGATGTTGTTGCGCAGCTGGCGGATGTTGCCGGGCCAATCATGCGCCTGCAGCACCGCCATAGCGTCGTCCCCGATGCGGCGTGGACGGATGCCGGCCTGCTCGGATATCTGGCGCATCAGCTGGTCGACGAGGAAGGGAATGTCCTCGCGTCGCTCGGCAAGGGCCGGCACACGCACCGGCACGACGGCGAGGCGATGATAGAGATCCTCGCGGAACCATCCTTCAGCGATGCGGCTCTCAAGATTATAGGCGGTCGAGGAGATGATGCGGACATCGACCTTGACGCGCTTGGAACCACCAACCCGCTCGAACTGCTGATCGACCAGCACGCGCAGGATCTTGTTCTGCGTCTCGCGCGGCATTTCGCCGACTTCGTCGAGATAGAGGATGCCGCGATGGGCTTCCTCGAGCGCGCCGATCTTGCGTGCCTGGCCGGGTGTGCCCTCGGTGCCGAAGAGCGCCACCTCCATGCGGTCGGGCGTGATGTTGGCGGCGTTGATCGCAACGAAGGGGCCGTTGGCGCGTGCCGACTTCTTGTGGATCATCCGTGCCACCAGTTCCTTGCCGGAGCCCGAGGCGCCGAGGATCATGATGCGGCTGTTGGTCGGCGAAACCTTCTCGATCGTCTGGCGCAGCTGCGAAACGGCGACCGAGGTACCGATCAGCTCCAGCGCATCACCGGTGCGGCGCTTCAGGTCGGAAACCTCGCGCTTCAATTTGGAATTCTCCAGCGCCCGTTCGGCGATCAGGATCAGCCGGTCGGCCTTGAAGGGCTTCTCGATGAAATCGAAGGCGCCGCGCTTGATCGCCGAGACAGCGGTCTCGATGTTGCCATGGCCTGATATCATCACGACGGGCAGTTCCGGATGGCGGGTCTTGATCTCGTCGAGCAGCGACAGGCCATCGAGCTTGCTGCCCTGCATCCAGATATCGAGGAAGATCAGCCGCGGCACCCGATCGGAAATCGCCGCCAGCGCGCTGTCGCTGTCATGGGCCGTGCGCGTCTCGTGTCCCTCGTCGGAGAGAATCCCGGAAACGATCTCGCGAATATCGTGCTCATCGTCGACGACGAGAATGTCAGAGGCCATAAACGCTTTCCTTGTCATTGGCTGCGGGAGCAGCAGGCGTCGGATCCAGGCGTGGCAGATGCACGCGGATCATGGCCCCTCTTCCCCGGTCAAAATCGGCGGGCGCATCATGCAGCTCCAGCTGCCCGCCATGTTCCTCGATGATCTTCTTGACGATGGCGAGGCCGAGGCCAGTGCCCTTCTCACGCATCGTCATATAGGGTTCCAGAATGCTGTGGCGGTTCTCCACCGGTAGGCCGCGGCCATTGTCGATCACGTCGACGGTGAAGCGGTCACGGCCGGTATCAAGGGCGGCGCGGACGAGAACCTTGCGTTCGTCCCGCTCGTCGCTCGGAACGGCCTCGATCGATTCGACGGCATTCTTGATGAGATTTCCGAAAGCCTGGCCGAGCATGCGGCTGTCGAACAGGCCCTCCAGCGGCTGGTCGCCGAAATCCTGCTCGAAGGTGACGTGATGGTTGCCCATCTCACGCAGGAAGATCGCGTCGCGCAGGATATCGCGCAGGTCGCTCGGCTCCTTGGTCGGCTTCGGCATACGGGCAAAGGCGGAGAATTCGTCGACCATGCGGCCGATATCGCCGACTTGGCGGATGATCGTATCCGTGCACTGGTCGAAGACGGTTCGGTCGTCCTGGTCGATCTGCTTGCCGTAGCGGCGCTGGATGCGCTCGGCGGACAGCTGGATCGGCGTCAACGGGTTTTTGATCTCATGGGCGATGCGCCTGGCCACGTCGCCCCAGGCGGTCGAGCGCTGGGCGATGACGAGATCGGTGATGTCGTCGAGCGTGATCACGTAGGATTCGCTCATGTCGCGCACTTCCTCGCGGGTGACCTGCACGCTCAGCGTCCTGACAGTGCCGCCGCGGACCAGCGCGATCTGCTTGCGGAAATCGCCGCGATGACGCACCGCCGCCTCGGTCAGCACGTGATCGACCTCCGGCGCGATGTCGACCAACTGCTTTCCGAGCATCTCGTCGGCCGATAGCGACATCAGCGTCTCGGCCGAACTGTTGACGATGGCGATGCGGCGGTCCTGCTCGACGCCGATGACGGCGGCAGTGACACCCGAAAGCACCGCCTCGATGAAGCGGCGGCGGTCGTCGACCTCGTCCTTGGCCTCGAGGATCTCGTCGCGCTGGGTGCGGATTTCCGAGATCATCTTGTTGAAGGTGCGCGAGAGATTGGCGACGTCGCCGTCGACGGCATGCACCGGCACGACGATGTCCATATTGCCCGATGCCACGCTGTCGGCCGCCGTGATCAGCAGGCGGATCGGCCGGACGATGCGGTCGGCGACGGCGATTGCGGTCCAGATCGCCGCCAGCAGTACGATCAGCGCGAAGCCGATATAGAGCACGGCAAAGGCGATCTGCAGCGAGAAGCGGTTGGCCTCCATCGAGCGGTATTCGGTGGCGTTCTCCTCCATCATGCGCATGGCGCCCATGACCTTGGGATCGACGGCGCGCACCGTATAGAGAAAGGTGCCCTGGATGGCATCGAGCTTGATGATGGCGCCGACGAGATTGGTGACGCCGGGCGGGATCAGTGTCGGCTGGCCGGCAGCCGCCTTCTCCAGCGCATCCTGTGGAATGGCCGGCAGCGGCTTTTCAGTGGCGATATCGGCCTGGACGATCACTGAGCCGTCGCGCTCGACGAGGAAGGCGCCGAGCAGGCCGCGGCCCCTCGCCTGGCGGGTCATCAGGTCGGCAAAACCCGTCCTGTCGAGGCTGTAGAGCGCGCGGTTGCGCTCCAGGTCGTTGGCCATGGAGACCGTCTGCCCCTGCAGATAGCTGGCATTCTCCATCATGTAGGCCTGGCCGATATTGCGCGACGAACTGACGATCGACTGGGTGCGCAGGGCAAACCAGCGGTCAAGGCCGGCATTCAGCGTGATGCTGGCGAAGATGGCGACGAGGATCGCCGGCGTGATCGCCACGATCGAAAAAAGCACGACGATGCGGATATGCAGGCGGGCTGCCGCACGGCCGCGGGTGCGCGCCTTGAGCAGCCTTGCCACCTCGCGAGCGATCAAGGCGAGCAGCGTCAGGACAAAGAAGGAATTGACGATCACCGAGGTGATGACGACATGCGACGTCGGGGCGATCGGCGTCAGGCCGAGCAGCACGAAAAGCGTGGCCGTGGCGCAGAGAAGCGCGCCGCCGGCGAGCACGAGGCCGGGCACGGCAAAAAGGGCGCGGCGGTCGGTCACTGTCGTCACCGTCTCGCCCGCCGCCGCCAGCGATACCCCATCCTGCGTCATTCGGCCTCTCTTCAGACGGCACCTGCCGCCCTCGCCATCCGATCGAAACCAAGGAAACGCCGGCTTAAAGAAGCCAGCGTTGCAAGGACTCGATCGGGAGCGAATGTCTAAACCCTTGCGTGACCTTTAAGCAACGCATTGTGGCGAAAATGCAACGCATCTCGGACATTGTCAAGCTGCGCTGACCTCGTCCGCCACAATGAGCGCCTTCAGTTCGAAGGCCGGTTCGGCAAGCCCTTGGTCCGGCGATGAAGCTGGCAGGATCGGCTGTTCATCGCACTCCCGGAACGCCCGCAACGCAGACTATTTTGGGCTGCCTTCCGGGCGAGTGGTGCAACATCTAGCCGTCGCCTCCAAGCAGACGTCAATACCGCGCGTCGATTTCGTCGCGCTCCGATCGTAAGTCGCGGTCGTGGGCGCTTTGGGGGTGATCTTCGGGCGAATTTGGCGCTAGAAAGGATAACGCCCTGCCCTTAAGCTTTGAGTCCGATGCCCATCCTCTATCGCAATTCCAAGCTTCTTCGGCGTTCCCGCGGCGGGTATTTCATTTGGCAGACGCCGGCTTGTTCCTGATCGGGGGGCGAGCTTGGCAGTGCAAAGCTCAACGCTGCAATCGACTGCTGGATACGGTCCGATGAGGTTCTCGAATTCTCTGGGATATCCGCCTCTCGGCTTGCCTGGACGCATACATAAGACATGCGAATATAAGGAGAGCAGGTATCTTACTGCAACCTATGGGCAAAACCGCCCATAGCGTGAAAGGCGACATCCGTGCTGACGCGATATCATCTCCGCGACTTCTATTTCGCTCGATAGAATTCGGCGGGGTCGCGTATTTTACTGTAACCTACTTCAAGAACGCGGCTCTGAGGGATAGTCATCTTGATGGAAGATCGGGAACATGCACTGTTGGATAAACAGCGATAAGCTGCGAGGGTGATGAAAATGATGCCTGGCCGGCGCGCGGTGGACGACGCGGGATTTCAGGGTCTGGTCCGGGTAGCCGGCCGTACCTTCACCATGGGATCGAACGAGCATTATGTGGAGGAGGCCCCTGCCCATCCGGTGACGGTCGACGGCTTCTGGATCGACGCCACCCCTGTCACCAACCGACAGTTCGCCTCATTCGTCAACGCCACCGGATATATAACCGTCGCCGAAAGGGCTCCCCGTGCCGAGGACTATCCCGGAGCGCTTCCCAAAATGCTGCGAGCCGGATCTCTGGTGTTCACGCCGCCGAAAGCCGTCGTCGGCCCCGACATTACCCAGTGGTGGTCGTTCAAGTTCGGCGCGGACTGGCGACACCCTTACGGCGGTCGCACCGACATCCGCGGTAAGCTCGATCATCCCGTCGTTCATATCGCCCATAGCGACGCCAAGGCCTATGCTGCTTGGGCGGGAAAAGATCTGCCGACCGAGGCAGAGTGGGAGCTGGCTGCGCGCGGCGGCCTTGATGAAGCGGAATTTGCCTGGGGCGACGCGTTGCACCCGGAAGGAAAGCTCATGGCCAATATCTGGCAGGGTACCTTCCCTACGCTGAGCACAAAGCCAGCCAGTGCGGACAGAACGTCGCCGGTCGGATCCTTTCCATCAAACGGCTACGGCATCTTTGACATGATCGGCAATGTCTGGGAATGGACCTCCGACTTCTGGTCGACACGCCATCCCGAGCCTGCCAGCCATTCATGCTGCATCCCCAGCAATCCCCGCGGAGGCGACGCCGACGCCAGCTACGATCCGCGGCTGCCTGACATCAGGATCCCGCGGCGCGTCCTCAAGGGCGGGTCCCACCTTTGCGCGCCGAACTACTGCAGGCGCTATCGTCCGGCCGCCAGACATGCCGAGCCTGAGGACACGTCCACAAGTCATGTCGGCTTCAGATGTGTCAAGCGCGCGTGAGGCGGCGTCATGGCCACATGTCGCGTCGGCGGAATAAGCCACCGGTGGTGACAAGACCTTTCATGACGTGTCCTTCGTGATCCGCAGGTTATGGGCGTACTCCCGTGGATTGCGGTTTCCGATTTCGTTCCCGTTCCTTACTGTAAACTACGTTGCTTCCACCCTATTCCGGATCATAATGCACAACTTATAATCCGATGCGGCAGCCGCACCTGCAGAGGCCGCCTGGAGGTAGGATGGATGGATTACGACACACGGTTCGCCAAGCGCGTCTTTCCAGCCAGCGCCAAAACCATCGATTCACTCGCCGCCCGTGACGATAACTTCCGCGAACTCTGTGCCGACAATAGTCCACGCGTGAGCCTGTGCTTCGTCCAAGCCCTGGTCGAGCTGGCCGATGCTGAACTTCCTTCATAAGCAAATTCGCGCTCGGCTTCGGTGTGACCAGCGCCCGTCCGCAACAATATTCGCTCGAAGAGAGGTTTGCCCGTATCATACGGTAGTATCTGTCAATCCGGCGCAGCTGCAGCGGGACGATCACTCCTTCGGCCGTTGCCCGGAAATAAGGTCCGCAACGTGTTCTCGAGTGTGACTGTCGGAGCGAACGCGGATCAACAGTGCATACTGTATGTTACTGGCGCGCTCGCGGTACTCGCCATACCCTCCCCGAATAAAACGGTCCACATCACGCGGGATCGATTGCCGGGGGGAATCGAGATGAAAAGCAGTATCCTGACTTTGGCTGCCCTATTAGGCGGCACTGCGCTTACATTTTTTTCCATTGGCGGGACGAGTGCGTCAGCTCAAGTCATCAATGGAACACCCGGCACGCCGAGTGCGACGATCACAATCGACGGCCGACAGATCCCGCCGCCGCCAGGGCAGTTTGGCGGCACGACAAATCTCGACGCGCTTCAGTCGACGCCATACTGGCAGCCGCAAGTTGTGCCGCCCAAGGGTGCGCCAAACGTCTTGCTGATCTTGACCGATGACGTCGGATTTGCGGCCCCGAGCACGTTCGGCGGGGTCATTCCGACGCCAACGCTCGACCGGATTGCCAACATAGGCCTGCGCTACACGAACTTCCAAACGACATCGCTGTGTTCCCCGACACGCGCCGCTCTGATCACGGGCCGCAATCATCATTCAGTCGGCTTCGGTGTGATCAGCGAGGCGTCGACCGGTTATCCGGGCTACGACAGCGTCATTACCGCGGACAAGGATACGATCGGCACGATCCTCAAGGCGAATGGTTATGCAACATCGTGGTTCGGCAAGAATCACAACACGCCATCTTTCCAAACCAGTCAGGCCGGCCCCTTCGATCAATGGCCCATCGGAATGGGATTTGAATATTTCTATGGCTTTGTCAGCGGCGAGACCAACCAGTGGCAACCGGACCTCTACCGCAATACCACGCGTGTCTATCCCTATCTGAACAATCCTACCTACAACCTGACGACGGACATGGCGGACGACGCCATCAACTATCTCAACCAACTCAATCAGCTCGATCCCAAGAAGCCATTCTTCCTCTACTATGCACCGGGCGGGACTCATGCGCCTCATCACCCGACCCCCGAATGGATCAAGAAGATCAGCGACTTGCATCTGTTCGACAAGGGATGGAATGCGCTGCGCGAGCAAATCTTCGCCAACCAGAAGAGGCTGGGGGTTATCCCTCAGGATGCGCAACTGACAGCCTGGCCAGATAAGCTCATCAAGCCGTGGGACGTCCTTTCGGCTGATGAGAAGAAGCTCTTCATCCACCAGGCCGATGTCTACGGAGCCTACCTCGCCTATACCGACAATGAAATCGGCCGGGTCGTCAAAGCGGTCGAGGACATGGGCAAGCTCGACGACACGCTGATTATCTTTATCAGCGGCGACAATGGCGCGAGCGCGGAAGGCTCCCCGGCTGGAACGCCAAACGAGATGACTTTCTTCAACGGCGTCGACGTGCCCGTCCAGGACCAGCTCAAATTCTACGACGCCTGGGGGTCGGCGTTGACCTATCCGCACTATTCGGTCGGCTGGGCTTGGGCTTTCGATACGCCCTTCAAGTGGACCAAGCAGGTCGCTTCCTATTTTGGGGGCATTCGTAACGGTATGGCCATTGCGTGGCCAGGCCACATCAAAGATCCGGGTGGGGTGCGTAACCAGTTCCACCATGTCATCGACATCGTCCCGACGATCTTGGAAGTGACGGGCATCCGTGCTCCTGATGCAGTTAACGGGATCACCCAGACGCCGATCGAAGGCGTGAGCCTGGCCTACACATTCGACAAGGCAAACGCCGATGCGCCATCGAAACATTCGACCCAATATTTCGAGATGTTCGGCAATCGCGCGATCTATCACGATGGGTGGATCGCCTCCACGTTGCCCTATCGGGAACCTTGGAACGGAACGGCTCCGATCCCGAAAGACATCGTCAACGGCGTGACCTGGCAGCTGTTCGACCTGTCCAAGGACTGGACGCAAAACAACGATCTGGCGGCCGCCAATCCCGGCAAGCTGAAGGAGTTGCAGGATTTGTTCTGGATCGAGGCTGCGAAGTACCAGGTTCTGCCGTTGGACGCCTCGGCCTTGACGCGCTTCATTCTCCCGCGACCGAGCATCGTCGCCGGACGTAATGATTTCATCTACACGAAACCCATCGTCGGCGTGCCCCTTGGGACGGCACCGAGCATCCTCAACAAGTCCTTCACGATCACGGCCGATATCGATGTGCCCGCGGGCGGCGGCAACGGCATGCTTGTGACTGCAGGCGGGCGCTTCGGGGGATGGGGCTTCTACCTGCTCAAAGGGAAGCCAATCTTTGTCTATGACCTATTGGATCTCGCCCGGCCGAGGGTGGAGGGCGCAGCGGCATTGACGCCTGGAAAGCACAATCTCGGCTTCTCCTTCAAGTCCGATGGGCCCGGCCTCGGCAAAGGTGGCAAGGGGACAATCACGATCGACGGCGCCGAGGCGGCAAGCGGGACCTTCCCAAACACCATTCCATTTGCTCTCGAGGCGAGTGAAACCTTTGATATCGGCTCCGACACGGGAACCGGTGTCGACGATAACGACTACCAGGCACCGTTCGCCTTCGACGGCAAGCTGAGCAGCTTGAAGATAGAACTTCAGCCGCAACCTTGATGCAAGAGGTTCTGCGCAGAGCGGCCCGTCGCCAAGGCGGCCCGTGCCGAAAGGGACGTTGACCTGGGCACGGGGGGTCCTGCGCCATGAACACAGCTCACCGACACACGCTTCTGACCCTGTTCGCAATCGCCGAAGGTGCAACGGGACTGGGGCTTGTCGTGGCGCCATCGATCCTCTTCGTTCTGCTGTTTGAGGCAAGGCCGGTCGCTTCGGAGGCACCACTGATTGCGCGGATCTGCGGTGCGGCGCTGCTCGCTCTTGCCGCAGCAAGCTGGGGCGGGCGTGACGCCGAAGACAGGCGAGGCACGCTGGGACTCCTCGTCGGCGTGGCGCTCTATAATTTCCTGACCACGGCGGTCCTGACCTATTCCGCTCTCGTTCCGGAGATGATCGGCATCCTGTTGTGGCCCGCGATCCTCTATCACGCGGCGACTTCCCTGTGGTGCTTGCTCGCTATCTGGCGGGCGCGTTAGACCGAGTCGTCGTGGCCCCTTGCGTGGTCACTAACGGCTTTGGCCGCTTCGGGTCGCGGGCTGCTAAGAGGCGGCGAAGAGGCGATGTCCGCTTCCGCGGTTCACGCGCCTGGAGTCTCCTTCCCTCGATCTGCGTAGTCGTCGAACAGGCTCGATGCGCCGCCTTTGATGGACGAGGATCGGTTTCTGCGGTAGGTTACAAAAGGGATAGTTAATAAAATCTCCGGTAGTCACGTCCCTCAAGAGCGGGTGAGGAGCAAGTCGTGCAGGATTCATTGCCATCAAGGCGCGATATCGCGCCGGATTCGACGCGACCACTACCGACCCATGATGATGTTCGGGCTCAGCTTAAGCGAATCATCACCAGCCCGCAATTTCCGCATGTCGGCCGGAGTGGGGCATTTCTCATCTATGCCGTGGAGGAGACGCTTGCAGGCCGCGCAGACCGGATCAAGGGTTACTCCATCGCCGTCGAGGTCTTCAAGCGCTCAAACGGCTTCACGCAGGATGATCCGGTTGTGCGGATCGAGGCCGGAAGGCTCAGGCGGGTGCTCGAGCGCTATTATTTTACAGCAGGCCAACACGATCCGATCCGAATAGACATTCCGAAAGGCGGTTACGTGCCGACCTTTGCCTGGACTAGCCCGAGCGATGACAATCGCGATGCTGAAGACCAAGGTCTGCCGCCGGAGCGCGCCTATTCCCTTTTTCCCGGCTTAAGAGGATATAGATGGGTAGTGGTCCTTGGATTGATCGTGATCGCGGGCGGCGCTGCAGCCCTGGCTGGCTTGACCTCCATTCGATTTGGCTCGATCTGGCCGTTTGCGACCCCCCACATGACGGGATCTGACGGACCGACATTGGTGATCGCGCCATTTGCCAATCTCGGTGATGGTCCTCAGGCGGAACTCTACACGACGGGCCTGACCGAGGAACTCCTCACTGCCCTTCCCCGCTTCAAGGAGATCAAGGTCTTCGGGCGCGAGACGTCCAGATCGTTGCCGCCAGAGGTGGAGACATCGCGGATTCGCGGGGAGCTTGGCGCACGCTTCCTGCTGGCAGGCGGTGTTCGCGTCTCCGGAAGCCGAGTGCGTGTGACGGCGCGTCTGCTCGACACGCAGACCGATGAGATCCTCTGGTCGCAGACCTACGACGACGACATCGGCGTCGGCGACCTGTTCACCATCCAGTCCGACGTCGCAAACAAGGTTGCGACCGCCGTGGCGCAGCCCTATGGCATCATGGCCCAGGCCGATGTTTCCAATCCGCCGCCTGATGATCTCGGCATCTACGGCTGCACGCTTAGCTTTTATGCTTACCGTGCCGAGTTAAGCAGGGAGCGGCACGGAGAGGTTCGAAACTGCCTCGAAAGTGCTGTCGCTCGCTATCCATCCTTTGCGACCGCCTGGGCGATGTTGTCCATAATCTATCTTGACGAGGATCGTTTCAGGTTCAACCGGAAGCCCATTTCGTCCACGCCGATAGATCGCAGCTTTCAAGCCGCCCGCCGTGCCGTTCAACTGGATCCCGGCAACACCCGCGCCCTTCAGGCGCTGATGACAGCGTTGTTTTTCAGCCAGCGGGTTTCGGAGGCACTTCAGATCGGCGAACGGGCATTGGCGACCAATCCGAACGACACCGAATTGCTGGCAGAATTTGGAACCCGGCTGGCGATGAGCGGGGAATGGCAGCACGGGGCAGCGCTGCTGGATCGTGCCATTGCTCTCAACCCTGCCGGCGGCGGCTACTATCGCGGAACGCGCGCACTCGCAGCCTACATGTTGCACGACGACAAGACCGCAGTCATAGAGATCAGGCAGGCGGACCTGCAGAAGTTCCCGCTATTCCATGCGGTGGCTGCCGTCATTTACGTCGACGCCGCAATGATCGAGGACGCCCGCAGCGAGGCCGCGCGGTTCAACGAAATGAGACCCGACTTCATTCCGAACATCGTGGCCGAACTCAAGGTGCGCAATTTCCAGCCACAGGACCGGTCGCGGATGATTGCCGATCTGCAAACGGCCGGGCTGCTTGTGAGGGACGAGGTGCAGGCGACCATGTCGCTGCCGATCGACGGCTCCAAGGCCCTTCAGCCGCGGTAGAGCTACCGTCAGGACAACTGGCACAGAAACCCGGCGAATGCATTCGACAAGCGTCGGTGCCGGCGGCGCGGATCTCGACTGGGATGTGGTCGCGGTCGGCTACAAGTTCACCGATACGATCTCGGCCGTTGCGGGATACCGCGCACTCGGCGTCGACTACGACAATGACGGCTTTGTCTTCGACGTCGTCCAGCAGGGGTCCGATCCTCGGCGTCGTTATCCACTTCTGAGTACGACGTCTGGAGCAGCAGACTGGGTTTGAACGATGAAGTCGTCCATGAAGCCCACGATTTCTCGCCAGCCCGTCGCGGCGCCAATTCTGGCATCAGGCCGCATGCCGGCCCGATGCGAGCGCGAACACACTCAGGCGGTGCGGGAACTCCTGTAGACGGAGACGCCAAGTTCCCTGATCTTCTTGCGCAAGGTGTTGCGGTTGAGACCGAGAAGATCGGCGGCCTTGATCTGGTTGCCGCGTGTCGCCGTCAGGGCTGCGAGGATCAGCGGATACTCCATTTCCGTCAGCACGCGGTCATAGAGGCCGGGCGGCGGCAGATTGTCCCCGAAGCCTGCGAAGTAGCTGCGCATGTTCTCCTCGACCGCCTGTGCGATCGTCATCGAGCCGCTGCGGATCGGCCCCTTGTCGATCGGGCTGTCAGGCACGTCGGAACGAAGTTCGGCGTCGATGATCTCGCGGGTGATGACATCCTGCGGATAGAGCGCCATCAGACGGCGGATGAGGTTTTCCAGTTCGCGGACGTTGCCCGGCCAGGCATAGGCCTTCATCAGTTCGAGCGCTTCCTGATCGAAGCGCTTGGAGCCGAGGCCTTCCTTTTCGGCCTGCTGGATGAAATGGCGCACCAGATCGGGAATGTCCTCGGCGCGATCGCGCAGCGGCGGCAGGCGCAGCGGCACGACATTGAGGCGGTAATAGAGGTCCTCGCGGAAGAGACCCTGGTTGATCGCCTGCTTCAGGTCCTTGTTGGTGGCGGCAACGATGCGCACGTCGGTGCGGATCGGCGTGCGGCCGCCGACGGTGGTGTATTCGCCCTGCTGCAGGACGCGTAAGAGCCGTGTCTGGGCGTCCATCGGCATGTCGCCGATCTCGTCGAGGAAGAGCGTGCCGCCTTCGGCCTGTTCGAAACGGCCGGTCGAGCGGGTCTGCGCGCCGGTAAAGGCGCCCTTCTCATGGCCGAAAAGTTCGGATTCGATCAGGTCGCGCGGGATCGCCGCCATGTTGATTGCAACAAACGGGCCGTTGCGGCGCTTGCCGTAGTCGTGCAGCGCGCGGGCGACGAGTTCCTTGCCGGTGCCGGATTCGCCGGTGATCATCAGCGTCAGGTCCGTCTGCATCAGCCGGGCGAGCACGCGGTAGATTTCCTGCATTGCCGCCGACCGGCCGACGAGCGGCATGCCGTCCTGCATGTCGTCTTCGAGCTTGGCGGGCTTGCGCTTCGGTTCCGCCAGCGCCCGGCCGATGATGCCGATCAGCTCGGTGAGGTCGAAGGGCTTCGGCAGATAGTCGTAGGCGCCTTTTTCCGATGCCTTGATGGCGGTCATGAAGGTGTTCTGGGCGCTCATGACCAGGACGGGCAGGTCGGGCCGCGCCTTCTTGATGCGCGGCAGCAGATCGAAGGCGTTTTCGTCGGGCATCACCACATCGGTGACGACCAGATCGCCCTCGCCCGCGGAAATCCAGCGCCAGAGGGTAGCGGCGTTGGAGGTGATGCGAACGTCATAGCCGGCGCGGCTCAAAGCCTGGTTGAGCACGGTCCGGATGGCCGCATCATCATCTGCAACGAGGATCGTGGCTGTCATCGAGAAGGTCCTGTCGAGCTTGCTATAGAAGCGTCTTCAAGCGAGGCGTCCTTCGACGCCGGCATGAGAACGCGGAATGTCGTGCGGCTGTTCTGGCTGTCGCATTCGATGATGCCGCCGTGATCGCCGATGATCTTGGCGACCAGCGCCAGGCCGAGGCCGCTGCCGTTCGGCTTGGTGGTGATGAAGGGATCGAAGAGATGCGGCAACAGATCGAGGGGGACGCCGGGGCCGTTGTCGTGGACGCAGAATTCCAGCGGCAGCGAGATCTTCTCGCGCGTGCCGGCGACCGAAAGACGGATGCCCGGGCGATAGGCGGTCGTCAGCATGATCTCGCCGTCCGGCCGATCGCCGACCGCTTCGGCGGCGTTCTTCACCAGATTGAGGAAGACCTGGACGAGCTGGTCGCGATTGGCATAGACGGCCGGCAGCGACGGGTCGTAACTCTCGGTGACGCGGATGTTGCGGGCAAAACCTGCCTTGGCGACCGCCTTCACATGATCGAGCACGGAATGGATATTGACCGGCATGCGGTCGACAGGACGTTCGTCGGAAAAGACTTCCATACGGTCGACCAGCGAGACAATGCGATCGGTCTCGTCGCAGATCAGCCGGGTCAGCGCCCGATCCTCGTCGACCGCAGACTGTTCGAGCAGCTGGGCAGCGCCGCGTATACCAGAGAGCGGGTTCTTGATCTCATGCGCCAGCATCGAGGCAAGGCCGGTCACCGAGCGGGCGGCGGCGCGATGCGTCAGCTGCCGGTCGATCTTGTCGGCCATCGAGCGTTCCTGAAAGACGATGACGACGGCGCCGGGCTCGCTGAGCACCGGGGCGACGTAGAGATCGACGAGCTTGTCCTGTCCGAGGCGGGGCGAACTCAGGTCGACGCGATATTCGTTGACCGGCGCCTTGCGCTCGCGCACCTGGTCGATGAGGGCAAGCAGCGGGCTGCCGAAAGGGATGAAGGTCGAGATGCGGTAACGCGCCAGATGCGAGGCGCTGGCACCGAAGAAGGCCTCCGCCTCCCAATTGGCGAAAACGACGAAACCGGATTCGTCGACCATGATGACCGGGTTCTGGATGGCGTTCAGTACGGCCATCGCGACGGTCCCGCCGGCGTGATCGGACGGAGATATCATATCCTTCGTCATGCCGCCTCCCGGCTGTCGACAATATTCACAGCCAGCGCATCATAAAGGCGCGCGGTGACCTCGCGCGGATCGCGCGAGGTCATGATCTCCGCCTTTTCAGCGCCTGACAGAGCCGGGGCGAAACGCTGGAGATACCAGCCAAGGTGCTTGCGGGCGTGGCGGATCGCCACCGCTTCGCCGTAGAAATCCAGCATCATCCGGTAATGTTCGACGGCGATATCGGCGATCTCCTGGCGTCGCGGCTCGGGCGCACCGGCAAGGACGCCGGCATGCCACGGTCTGCCCTGACAGCCCCTGCCAATCATCACGGCATCGGCGCCGGAGCGACGCAATATTTCCTGCGCGTCGCCAGCGGTTTCGACATCGCCATTGGCGATCAGCGGAATGGAGATCACCTCGCGTACGGCGCGGATAGCATCCCAATCGGCGCGGCCTTCATAGAATTGCATGCGGGTGCGCCCATGAATGGTCACAAGCTGGATGCCGGCGGCTTCGGCGCGACGGGCGATATCAGGCGCGTTGATGGAATTCTCATCCCAGCCGAGGCGCATCTTCAGCGTTACCGGAATGTCGACAGCCTTGACCGTCGCCTCGATGAGGCCGAGCGCCTGATCGGGCGCGCGCATCAGCGCCGAGCCGGAATAACCGCCGATCACCTTCTTTGCCGGGCAACCCATGTTGATGTCGATGATATCGGCGCCGTGATCGGCGGCGATCTTGGCCGCCTCCGCCATCCAGTGCGCCTCGCGGCCGGCAAGCTGCACCATATGCGGCCGGAAGCCGGCAGCGCTGAGCCGCGACCAGGATTCGGCGGTGTCGTTGACCAGTTCACGGCTCGCCACCATTTCTGTGACGACGAGGCCGGCGCCGAAGCGCCAGGCAAGCTCTCGATAGGGCATGTCGGTGACGCCGGACATCGGCGCCAGCACAACGCGGTTCCGCACAGACACGGGTCCGATTCGGAAAGGCGCTGCGAGGTCCTGGGAAATCAAATGATTATCTTTCGGGCATACAATAGAACTGCATTATTTTTAGCCACTATTCCCTGGCTTGCCAAGGGGGCTGGCACCGGAATTGATATTTTTCGGGCAGATGCTGGAAAAGGCCCAAGCAAGACGTTAGAGCACTCCGGTCAATTCCGCATAATTTAGGGGATTTATGCTGCAAATGCCTTCTAAGCAACCGATATCGGCTGGAATTGTCATCGTTGCCGCCGGCCGCGGCGAGCGCGCAGGATCCTCCAAGGAAGGCCCCAAGCAGTATCGCATGATCGGCGGCAAACCGGTTATCGTGCATACGCTTGAAAACTTCATGACATGGGAAGCGGCAACTGAGATCGTCGTGGTCATTCATCCCGATGACGAGGCGCTGTTTGCGAGAGCCTTCCGCCACATCATCTCGGCAACGCCCATCGAAACGGTGCATGGGGGTGCAACGAGGCAACAATCCGTCCTGGCAGGCCTCAGATACCTCAAGGACAAGCACATCAGTCACGTGCTGATCCATGATGCCGTGCGACCTTTCTTCGACCATGTGCTGCTCGATCGCATTGCCGCGAGCCTTCGCGCCGGAGCCCAGGCGGTCCTGCCGGCGATCCCGGTCACCGACACGCTGAAACGCGCCGATAATGCCGGCACCGTGCTGACCACGGTGTTCCGCGAGCATCTCTACGCGGCGCAGACGCCGCAATCCTTCGCCTTCGAAACGATCCTCGAGGCGCATGAGAAGGCAGCCGCGAGCGGTCGAGGCGATTTCACCGACGACGCCTCGATCGCCGAATGGCTGGGCATTCCGGTGACAATCGTCGAGGGCACGGCCGACAACGTCAAGCTGACGGTCAAGAACGATATTGCCATGGCCGACGACAAGCTGTCGACGTCGCTGCTTCCGGACGTGCGCACCGGCAACGGCTACGACGTGCACCAGCTCGTCGCCGGCGATGGCGTGACGCTCTGCGGCGTGTTCATTCCGCATGACCAGAAGCTGAAAGGACACTCCGATGCCGACGTTGCGCTGCATGCGCTGACGGACGCGCTGCTCGCCACCTGCGGCGCCGGCGATATCGGCGATCATTTTCCGCCGTCCGACCCGCAATGGAAGGGGGCAGCCTCGCGGATATTCATCGAATATGCCGCCCGGATCGTGCGCGAGCGCGGCGGCACGATCATGAATGCCGACGTCTCGCTGATCGCCGAGGCGCCGAAAGTCGGCCCGCATCGAGACGCCATGCGGGCGAAACTGTCGGACTATCTCGGAATCGATATCGAGCGCTGCTCGGTCAAGGCGACGACCAACGAGACGATCGGCTTCGTCGGCCGACGCGAAGGCATCGCGGCGATCGCGACTGCCACCGTCGTCTATCGCGGGAGGAAAGGATGAGCCTTTTTCCTCAAGATATAATTTCCACGGCGGAGGCGATCATCCGTGACTTCACGGCTGCAGGGCTGATGGTCTCGACCGCCGAATCCTGCACCGGCGGCCTGATCGCCGGGGCGCTGACGGAGATTTCGGGTTCGTCCGCCGTCGTCGACCGCGGCTTCGTCACCTATACGAATAGCGCAAAGATCGAGATGCTCGGCGTGCAGGCGGAAACGCTCTCGCGCTTCGGCGCGGTCTCGGAGGAAACGGCGCGGCAGATGGTGCATGGCGCCCTCTTCCGCTCACGCGCCGAGATCGCCGTCGCCGTCACAGGCATTGCCGGCCCCGGCGGCGGATCCGCCGAAAAGCCGGTCGGCCTCGTGCACCTCGCCGCCAAATCGCGCGCCGGCGCGCTCATCCATCGGAAAATGCACTATGGCGATATCGGCCGCAGCGAGGTTCGGCTAGCGACGATCAGGACGGCGCTGGAGATGGTGCGCTCGCTTCTTGCTGCCTGAGGCCGGTTCGCTCATCAAGCCGGTGTGTAGATCCTGTTTGCCCTGGTCTCGAAGGCTTCGGTGAACATGCGGAAGGCGCGGTCGAACATCGAGCCCATCAACGCGCCGAGAATACGGCTCTTGAACTCGTAATCGATGAAGAAATCGACGGTGCAGCCGCCGGACGGCGTCTCGGCGAAATGCCAGCGATTGTCGAGATATTTGAACGGGCCATCGATATATTTGACCTCAATGACGTGCTCGGCCCGGTTCAGCAGCACCTGGGTCGTGAAGGTCTCGCGGATCGCCTTATAGCCGACCGTCATGTCGGCGACGAGCAGGATCTTGCCGTCGCGCTCCTTGCGGCTCCTGATGGCGAGCGCTTCGCAAAGCGGCAGGAATTCCGGATAGCGCTCGACGTCGGCGACGAGGTCGAACATCTGCTCGGGCGAATGCGGGACGGGACGGTGTGTTTCGAATTGCGGCATAGTCGGCAATTAAGCGGGCCGGCCGAGAAGATCAAGAAGCTCGCGCATCTGGCGGCGGGATTTTAGCTGAAGAACCGGCACGTCGGGGCCGTGCTCGGCGATGCCGGCGACATGATCCAGAAGCGCTGCTTCGATCAAGGGGGCGGCATCCCGCTCGAAATTCCAGATATAGGCGAGCGCCTCCAGCGAGAGGCGTTCGGGACACCCGACAGGCAGTTCGGGGCGGTTGCGCCCGAAATAACGGAACGCTCTCGATATGGCGCCGTAAAGGCATGCATATCTCGGTAGCCGAAGCCAAATGACGGCGTCGGCGCGTGGCAGGCGAAGATCGAAGGAGTTCAGCCCGGTTCCATCCATGATCCAGCGCTCTTCCGCCACGGCCTTGGCGATCAGGCGGTCGATCTCGTCGCGCGGCCTCTTTCTCCAGCCCGGCAGCCAGTAAAAGTCGCGGTCCATGGAGATATAGCCAAGGCCGAGCGCTCGCGAAAGCCGCTTTGCGAGCGTGCTCTTGCCGCTACCGGGGCAGCCAATCACCAGGATGCGGTCGGCTTCGATCAGCGTCGACTTCAAACCGAATTTGACCTTCATCATCGCCCTCAAGATACGACACCTCGGCCGAGGAGAACGGCGAGGCCGGCCCCTCATCCGCCTGCCGGCACCTTCTCCCCGCTTGCGGGGCGAAGGGATTATGCCGCGACCTCTCCGTCCCTCGCCCACTTCTCGCAGGGCACGTCCCCTCGCCCCGTTTACGGGGAGAGGGTTAGGGTGAGGGGCAGCCATTGGCGCGAACAGGGCAACCGCGGCACCAGCTCGAGCAGCCGAAGCATGGTTGGTCGACTTTATCAGCAGTCTGATAAAGCAAGCGCCAAATCTCACTCAGCGGCGATCAGCAGCTTCTTTTCGCGCGCCGCCCGCAGCCGGGCGAAGTCGTCGCCGGCATGGTGGGAAGAGCGGGTCAGCGGGCTGGAGGCGACCATCAGGAAGCCCTTGCTGTAGGCGACCGTCTCGTACGACTTGAACTCGTCGGGAGTGACGAAGCTTTCGACTTTGTGGTGCTTGCGGGTCGGCTGCAGGTACTGGCCGATCGTCAGAAAGTCGACATCGGCGGTGCGTAGATCGTCCATCAGCTGCAGGACTTCGTTTCGCTCTTCGCCGAGACCAACCATGATGCCCGATTTGGTGAACATGGTGGGATCGAGTTCCTTCACCCGCTGCAGCAGGCGGACGGAATGGAAGTAGCGGGCGCCAGGACGAACCGTCAGATAGTTGCCGGGCACCGTTTCCATATTGTGGTTGAAGACGTCGGGTTTGGCAGCGACGACGCGTTCCAGCGCACCCGGCTTTTTCAGGAAATCGGGCGTCAGGATCTCGATCGTCGTCATCGGCGAGGCGGCACGGATTGCCCAGATCACCTTTTCGAAGTGTTCGGCGCCGCCGTCCTCCAGGTCGTCACGGTCGACCGAGGTGATGACGACGTGGCTGAGGCCCATCTGCTTGACCGCCTTGGCGACATTCTCGGGCTCGGCCATATCGAGCGCATTCGGCTTGCCGGTGGCGACGTTGCAGAAGGCACAGGCGCGGGTACAGATCTCGCCCATGATCATGAACGTCGCGTGCTTCTTGTCCCAGCACTCGCCGATATTCGGGCAGCCGGCCTCCTCGCAGACGGTGACAAGCTTATGCTCCTTCACGATCGCGCGCGTCTCGGCATAACCCTTGGAGGTCGGCGCCTTGACGCGAATCCAGTCCGGCTTGCGCATGACTTCCGTGTCCGGCCGATGCGCCTTCTCCGGATGCCGGACGCGCTTGGCGTCGGGATTGATCGTATCGAGGATGGTCACCATTGCAGTTTCAGCTTTCTACCGCCCTATGCGGCAAATCCAGATCTAGCGCCGCACCAGCCGCGCAAGGAATATCAACAAGCAGGCGCCGAGGAAACCCGTCACGAAATAGCCGAGCCGTCCGCCGACCACCTCAACGTGGAACTGTGCAAGGACGGCGCTTGCGACGACCGAGCCGAGAATGCCGAGCACGATATTCAGGAAAATCCCGTATCGCGCTTCCATCAGCTTGCCGGCGAGCCAGCCCGCAAGTCCGCCGATGATGATTGCCGAAATCCAGCCGACGCTTTCCATTCTTACTCTGCCCCTCAGTTGCGCTTCAAGCGACCGCCCTCGCGATCAGAACCACGATGATGGCGCCGACCGTGGCGTGGATGATCTGCACCACCAGCGCGTTTTCAATGCCCAGCGAAATGCCGAGCGCGCTGAACAGATAGCCGCCGACGAAGGCGCCAATGATGCCGCTCAGCAGGCATCTTATCAGCCCGCCGCCACCGACGACCAGGCTTGCGAGGAAGCCTGCAACCAGGCCGATCAGCAAAAACACCAGCAACGCCTGCGTCTCCATAGACATGATGATTTCCTTTCGTTTTTTCCATCCTCAGCGTGGCTTTCCACTCCGGACATAGAGGGCGGGATGGGAAATTATCAAGCGTTCAGGACGCGACCGTAAGCATCGAGCACCGCTTCCTTCATCGATTCCGACACGGTCGGATGAGGGAAGATCGTGTGCATCAGTTCTTCCTCGGTCGTCTCGAGATTCATCGCGACGACGAAGCCTTGGATGAGCTCGGTGACTTCGGCGCCGACCATGTGGGCGCCGAGCAGCTCGCCGGTCTTCTTGTCGAAGATCACCTTGCAGAGGCCCTGATCCTCGCCGAGCGCGATCGCCTTGCCGTTTGCAGAGAAGGGGAAGCGGCCGACGCGGATGTCGCGGCCCAGTTCCTTGGCTTTTGCTTCGGTGACACCGACGGAGGCGACCTGCGGCTGGCAATAGGTGCAGCCCGGCACCTTGCCCTTGTCTGTGGGATGAACGTTCGGGAGGCCGGCGATCTTTTCGACGCAGACGACGCCCTCATGCTCTGCCTTGTGGGCCAGCATCGGTGGGCCGGCGACATCGCCGATCGCATAGATGCCGGCGACATTGGTCTTGCCATAGCCATCGATGACGACGCAGCCGCGGTCGGTCTTGACGCCGAGCGCCTCGAGACCGAGGTTTTCGATATTGCCCTGAACGCCGACGGCCGAAATCAACCGGTCCGCGGTGATCTGCTGCACCTTGCCATCAGCCGTCTCGACGTGAGCGGTGACGCTGTCGGCGGCCTTCTCGACCTTGGTGACCTTGGCGCTGGTGAAGATCTTGAGCCCGCGCTTTTCAAGCTGCTTGCGGGCGATCGCGGTGATCTCGGCATCCTCGACCGGCATGATGGTCGGCATGACTTCGACGACCGTGACGTCGACGCCCATCGAGCGATAGAAGCTGGCGAATTCGATGCCGATCGCGCCAGAGCCCATGACGATCAGCGACTTCGGCAGAACATCCGGCTTCAGAGCCTCGAAATAGGTCCAGATCAACTCGCCATCCGGCTCGATGCCGGGCAACGCGCGGGGACGGGCGCCGGTGGCGATGATGATGTGCTTTGCGCTATAGGTTCCCTCGCCGCCCTTGACGTTCTTCGGCAACGGATGCTGCGGCTCGACAACCGGCTTCGACGACTTGCCGACGACCACCTCGCCCGCCTGGGTCCCGGTCGAAGCCTTGGTGATTTTCGCCTCGCCCCAGATGATGTCGATCTTGTTCTTCTTCATCAGGAAGCCGACGCCGGCATTCAGACGGGCGGAGACTGCGCGCGAGCGGCCGACGACGGCCTTGGCATCCGCCTTGACCGTGCCTTCGAGAACGAGGCCGTAATCCTTGAAATGATTGGCATGGTCGAGCACCTCGGCCGAGCGCAGCAGCGCCTTTGTGGGTATGCAGCCCCAGTTCAGGCAGATGCCGCCCATATGCTCGCGCTCGACGATCGCGGTCTTGAGGCCGAGCTGGCTGGAACGGATGGCGGCGACATAGCCGCCGGGACCCGAGCCGATGATGATGACGTCGTAGGATTCAGCCATGTATTTCCTGCCTTTGTTACGCTGCGCTGCGGGTCATGAGCACCCACGCGTGTCTCTTGCTGTTTTCGAAGAGCGGCACGGCATCGGCGCGCGCAGCCTCCAGGAATCCGTTTCTTTCATAAAGCGACAAAGCCGCTTCGTTGTCGCTGGCGGTGATCAGGCTGACGGGCCGCCGATCGGCCCTTTCGATCTGGTCGTCCAGCAGCCTGCGTCCGATGCCGATGCCACGCAGATGGCGATAGACGCCGAGACTGCCGATGAACCAGCTTCCCACAACCGTTTTCTGCAAGGCGAGCATCGGTGCGGTCGCCGGAATCGTCGCCTCGATATCACCTATCCCCTCACTCAGCGCATGGCCGATCGCCACACCAGCGACCTCGCCATAGGCCTCGGCAATGACGGCATCCCGCCAGCCGCCGACAGCTTCCTCCTCGCCCATCTTCAGCCGGCCCCGCTCCAGCGGCGTGTCGCTCACGCCGTTTTCCACACCGGCAAACCAAAGCCAGGATGCAAAACCGCGCGACGCGATATCCGCCAGAATCGCCAGCTCCGAGGCATCCCGCCGTGAGGCCTGCCGGAGGGCGATGAAGGAGGTCATGCTCAGATCCCCAGCATCATCCGCACGATCGATTCCAGCCCACGGCCGAGCGCACGCGTATTCTCCGCATCGAGATGGATGCCATCGATCGGTGTGGTCTTGGCGACGGAATTGCCGTCGAAGAAACCACAACCGAGTTCGTCGGCAAGATCACGATAAAGCGTTGCAAGTTTTGCCGATTCCTCGATGCCGCCGGGGAACGACGCGGCGAAAGGCACATTGCCCGTCGCGCGGATCGCCGGCGGCGCCACGATCAGAATCTCCGGCCCATCGAATTCGAAGGGCCAGGCGTGATTGCGGATCAGCCGCACGAGCCGGCTGATGCCCTGGCATGCGGCAAAGGCCGAACCCGCCACAACCGGCTTCATGTCGTTGGTGCCGAGCAGAAGGACAACGAGGTCGAGCGGCGCATGCGACTGCAGGATCGTCGGCAGGATGCGCGCCCCGTTGCGGTCGCAATCGGCGAGATGGTCGTCGAAAGCGGTGGTGCGACCGTTCAGGCCTTCGGCGATGACGCGGGCCTCACCGCCGAGCGCTGCCTGAAGCACGCTCGGCCAGCGATTCTTGTAGTCATGACGGCCGATCGTCTCGGCGTCATAACCCCAGGTCAGCGAGTCACCATAGCAAAGAACGGTCTTGGTCATTTCCGTCTCCGCGTCGCTATCAGACAAGCATGCCCATCGGGTTCTCGATGTAGCCCTTGAAGGCTTGGAGTAGCTCGGCGCCGAGCGCGCCGTCGACACAGCGATGGTCGGTCGAGAGCGTGACTGACATCACGGTGGCGATCGCCATTTCGCTCTTCTTGACGACAACCCGCTGTTCGCCGGCACCGACCGCGAGGATCGTCGCATGCGGCGGGTTGACGACGGCTGCGAAGTTCTTCACGCCCATCATGCCCATGTTGGAGACGGAGCTGGTGCCGCCCTGATATTCCTCAGGCTTCAGCTTGCGGTCCTTGGCCCGCTTGCCGAGATCGCGCATCTCGTTGGAGATCGTCGACAGGGTCTTTTCCTCGGCCTTGCGGATGATCGGCGTGATCAGGCCGCCGGGGATCGAGACAGCAACGCCGACATCGGCGTGCTTGTGCTTGACCATGTTGCTGTCGGTCCAGGAGACGTTGGCATCCGGAACGTCGCGCAGCGCCAGCGCCATGGCCTTGATGACCATGTCGTTGACCGAGAGCTTGTAGGCCGGAGCGTTGTCCTTGCGCGGAGCCGCATCGTTCAGCTGGGCGCGTAGCGCCAGCAACGCATCGAGCTCGCAATCGAGGCTGACGTAGAAATGCGGGATCGTCTGCTTGGACTCGACCAGGCGCCTGGCGATCGTCTTGCGCATGCCGTCATGCGGCACGAGCTCGTAGGAGCCTGGTTCGAAGAGCTTGAGCACGGCTTCTTCGGACGCGCCTTTCGGTGCAGCGGCGGCCGGAGCCGGCGCGGCGGGCGCGGATACGGGCGCAGCAGCCTTGGCGCCACCGCCGGCGACGGCGGCTTCGATGTCGCTCTTGACGACGCGGCCATGCGGGCCGGAGCCCGCGACTGCCGAAAGGTCGATACCGGCTTCCTTGGCCAGCCTGCGAGCGAGCGGCGAAGAGAAGGTGCGGTTGCCATCGGACGAAACCGAGGCGGGTGCGGCGGTGGCTACAGGTGCCGCAGCCGGAGCAGACTGGGCCGGAGCCGGTGCAGCCTCGGCTTTCGGTGCGGCTGCACCGTCAGTTTTCGGTGCCGGAGCGGCGGAACCCGCACTGCTTGCGGCAGCGGAGACATCCTCGCCATCGGCGGCGAGAACCGCGATCAGCGCATTGACCTTGACGCCTTCGGTGCCGGCGGCAACGACGAGCTTGGCGACCGTGCCTTCATCGACGGCTTCGACTTCCATCGTCGCCTTGTCGGTCTCGATCTCGGCGATCACATCGCCAGACTTGACCTTGTCGCCTTCCTTGACCAGCCATTTGGAAAGATTGCCTTCCTCCATGGTCGGAGAGAGGGCGGGCATCGTGATATTGATCGGCATCGAAACACCCTCCCCTTATTTGTAGCAAACAGCCTTCACCGCATCGACCACTTCGCCGACGTTCGGAAGGGCGAGTTTTTCGAGATTGGCGGCGTAAGGCATCGGAACGTCCTTGCCTGCGATCGTCAGGATCGGCGCATCGAGATAGTCGAAGGCCTGCTGCATGACGCGGGTGGCGATTTCGGTGCCGACGGAGGACTGGGGATAACCCTCCTCGACGGTGACCAGACGGCCGGTCTTCTTCACCGATTCGATGACAGTCGGCAGGTCCATCGGGCGGATGGTGCGAAGGTCGATCAGCTCGACGTCGATGCCGATCTTCTCGAGTTCGGCGACAGCCTTGGTGGCATAGCTCATGCCGATGCCGAAGGAGACGACCGTGACGTCCTTGCCCGGACGATGGACGCGGGCCTTGCCGATCGGCAGCACGAAATTGTCGAGCTTCGGCACGTCGAAGTGCTGACCGTAGAGAATTTCGTTTTCGAGGAAGATGACCGGGTTCGGATCGCGGATCGCAGCCTTCAGCAGGCCCTTGGCGTCGGATGCCGTATAGGGCATGACGACCTTCAGGCCGGGGATGGCGCTATACCAGGCAGCATAATCCTGGCTGTGCTGGGCGCCGACGCGAGCGGCTGCACCATTCGGACCGCGGAAGACGATCGGAGCGCCCATCTGGCCGCCGGACATATAAAGCGTCTTGGCGGCGGAGTTGATGATCTGGTCGATCGCCTGCATGGCGAAGTTGAAGGTCATGAACTCGACGATCGGCCGAAGGCCGGCCATGGCTGCACCGACGCCGACGCCGGCAAAGCCATGCTCGGTGATCGGCGTATCGACGACGCGGCGGGGTCCAAATTCCTGCAGCAGCCCCTGCGTGACCTTGTAAGCGCCCTGGTATTCGGCGACTTCCTCGCCCATGACGAAGACGTTTTCGTCGGCGCGCATTTCCTCGGCCATGGCGTCGCGTAGCGCTTCGCGCACGGTCGTCGACACCATTTCGGTGCCGGCCGGGATTTCCGGATCGTTCTGCACCTGGGCTTTCGGCTCGGCCGGAACGGGTGCGGATGCCGGAGTTGCGGCAGCCGGCTTTTCCTCTTGCGCGGCCTGCGGTGCAGCAGCAGGAGCCGGCGCTGCTGCCGGAGCGGACGCAGACATGTCGGATGCGGATTCACCGTCCTGCAGGAGAACGGCGATCTTGGCGTTCACCTTGACGCCTTCGGTTCCGGCAGGAACCAGAAGCTTGCCGATGACGCCTTCGTCGACGGCTTCGACTTCCATCGTCGCCTTGTCGGTTTCGATTTCGGCGATCACGTCGCCTGAGGTGACCTTGTCACCTTCCTGCTTCAGCCATTTGGACAGTGTGCCTTCTTCCATGGTCGGAGAGAGGGCGGGCATGAGGATATCGATAGGCATGGGTTCCCTCCCCGATTAGAGCAGAATGTCGGTATAGAGCTCGGATACATCCGGCTCCGGATCGGCCTGGGCGAAGTCGGCGCTGTCGGCGACGATGTCGCGGACATCCTTGTCGATCGCCTTCAGATCGTCTTCGGAAGCCCAGCCCTTGTCGACGAGGCGTGCCTTCACCTGTTCGATCGGGTCATGCTCGGAGCGCATCTTCTGCACCTCGTCCTTGGAGCGATACTTCGCCGGGTCGGACATGGAGTGACCGCGATAACGATAGGTCAGCATTTCGAGAATGATCGGGCCCTTGCCGGAACGGCAATGTTCGAGCGCTTCGTCGGCGGCCGCCTTGACGGCGCGGACGTCCATGCCGTCGACCTGAATGCCGGGGATGCCGAAGCCGGATCCGCGAAGCGAATAGTTCGACTGCGCGGTGGCGCGGGCGGTCGAGGTGCCCATGGCGTAACGGTTGTTCTCGACGATATAGACGATCGGCAGCTTCCAGAGAGCCGCCATGTTGAAGCTCTCGTAGACCTGGCCCTGGTTGGCAGCGCCGTCGCCGAAATAGGCAATGGAAACATTGTCGTTGCCGCGGTAGCGGTTTGCGAAGGCAAGACCCGTTCCGAGCGAGACCTGGGCGCCGACGATGCCGTGACCGCCGTAGAAATGCTTCTCTTTCGAGAACATGTGCATCGAGCCGCCCTTGCCGTGGGAATAGCCGCTGCGACGCCCGGTCAGTTCCGCCATGACGCCGCGCGCTTCCATGCCGGTTGCCAGCATATGGCCGTGGTCGCGATAGGCGGTGATGACCTGGTCGCCTTCCTTCTGCGCCATCTGCATGCCGACGACGACAGCTTCCTGACCGATGTAGAGGTGACAAAAGCCGCCGATGAAGCCCATGCCGTAAAGCTGACCGGCCTTCTCCTCGAAGCGGCGGATCAGCAGCATCTCGCGATAGGCCTTCAGCTCTTCATTGCGATCGAAGTCGGCTACCGGGCCGCCATTCGATGCTTTGGCTGCCGGTTTTGCTGCAGTTTTGCGGCTGGAAACGGTCGCGGTCTTTCGCGGCGCCATTCAACCCTCCCTATGGGTTTGTCGTTTCTTGGTGGCGCGTACCATAGGGAAGAAACATGACCACAGCAATGCCATAATTGCATGGCTCGTATTCAGTGCTAAGCTACTGGAAATAAGTATGAAAATTCCAATGAACCTGTTTTCGGTTAATTGGAATAATGGTTGAAGACGACGATCTCGTCCGCACGCGACATGTTGAGCTGATAACGCGCTTTTTCGTCCAGCATATCCTTGTCGAGCGAACCGTCACTCAGCAGCGCGACCTGATTTTCCAGATGTTCGCGCTTCGCCTTCAAGACTGCAAGCTCTTTTTCACGCGCAACACGCTGATGCTCGAACGTCTCCGTCGCGCGCAGGCCGTAATCGCCATGGATGCAATGATAACCGAAATAGGAAAGGAAGGCGACCGTCATGGCCGGAATGACGAAGCGACCGATCTTTCTCTTCTTATGATGCTTTGTCCACATACACGCATGCTCTTGAACGCATTACCAATTCGTTCAATCTAGCGCGCAGAGATTAACCGTTCGTTGACTCAAAAAATCGGGCAATAAAAAACCCGCGCCGGTGAACTGACCCCCGAAAGTTGGACATCCAACCTTCGGGGGTCAGTTCACGGGAAGGCGCGGGTCAAGCCATTGGAAATCAGATCCGATCAGCCGCGAATGATCGAGCGGCCGGCATACTGGGCCTGCGGGCCGAGGCCCTCTTCGATGCGGATCAGCTGGTTGTACTTGGCAAGACGGTCGGAGCGCGACAGCGAGCCGGTCTTGATCTGACCGCAGTTGGTGGCGACCGCGAGATCGGCGATGGTCGAATCTTCGGTTTCGCCGGAGCGGTGCGACATGACGGCGGTATAGGCCGCCTTGTGCGCCGTGTTGACGGCATCGAGCGTCTCCGTCAGCGTGCCGATCTGGTTGACCTTGACGAGGATCGAGTTGGCAACACCCATGCGGATGCCGTCGCGAAGACGGGCGGAGTTGGTGACGAAGAGATCGTCGCCGACGAGCTGGGTCTTTTTGCCAGCCAGGTCGGTCAGCGTCTTCCAGCCGTCCCAATCGTCTTCGGCCATGCCGTCCTCGATCGAGATGATCGGATACTTGCCGGCGAGCTCGGCCAGATATTCGGCCATGGCGCCCGATTCCAGCGTGCGGCCTTCACCTTCGAGAACGTATTTGCCATCCTTGAAGAATTCGGTCGAGGCGCAGTCTAGGCCGAGGCACATGTCGTCGCCCGGCTTGTAGCCGGCTTTCTCGATCGACTTCATGATGAAGTCGAGGGCTTCCGGCGCGCTCTTCAGACCCGGTGCGAAACCGCCTTCGTCGCCGACATTGGTGTTGTGGCCCTGGCTAGCAAGTTCCTTGCGCAGCGTATGGAAGACTTCCGAACCCATGCGCACGGCTTCGGCGATCGAATCGGCGCCGACCGGCAGGATCATGAACTCCTGGAAATCGATCGGGTTGTCCGCGTGGGCGCCGCCGTTGATGATGTTCATCATCGGCACCGGCAGCAGGCTGGCGGAAGCACCGCCGACGTAGCGGTAGAGCGGCAGGCCGGACGCCTGGGCGGCAGCCTTGGCGACGGCGAGCGACACGCCGAGGATGGCGTTGGCGCCGAGGCGCGACTTGTTCGGCGTGCCGTCCAGCTCGATCATGATGTTGTCGATCTGGATCTGGTTTTCGGCGTCGATGCCGCCGATCGCGTCGAAGATCTCGGTGTTGGCGGCTTCGACCGCCTTTTCGACGCCCTTGCCCAAGTAGCGCTTGCCGCCGTCGCGCAGTTCGACCGCCTCATGCGCGCCCGTCGAGGCACCCGAGGGAACGGCCGCGCGGCCCATGCTGCCATCTTCGAGATAGACATCGACTTCGACGGTGGGGTTGCCACGGCTATCGAGAATCTCGCGGGCGATGATATCGGTGATTGCAGTCATGGGTTCTTCCTGCTCGGTGGGTGATAAGTCGGTTCGAAACCTGTCTTAGTCGAAGGCGTGCAAATTACAATGCTGCAATTTCCAGCCCTTCGGACCGTGTTCGGATCTCGCCTATAGCACGATCATGTCAGGCTGTTGAACGTCAAGCCTTGGCGACCGCATCGAAGGCGAGTAGCTTTTCAAGCAGCCGCGGCATGTCCTTGAGATAGACCATGTTGGGGCCGTCGGAAGGTGCATTGTCGGGGTCCTGGTGGGTTTCGACGAACACGCCGGCGATACCGGTAGCCACCGCTGCGCGCGCCAGCGTTTCCACGAATTCCCGCTGACCGCCGGAGGATTCGCCCTGCCCGCCCGGCTGCGCCACGGAATGGGTCGCATCGAAGATAACGGGGGCGCCCATCGCCGCCATGATCGGCAGCGAACGCATGTCGGAAACCAGCGTGTTGTAACCGAAAGAGGCGCCGCGCTCGCACAGCAGCACGTTCGGATTGCCACTGGCATTGAGCTTCTTCAGAACGTTCTTCATATCCCAGGGAGCGAGGAACTGGCCCTTCTTGACGTTGACGACGCGGCCGGTCTTGGCCGCGGCAATAAGAAGGTCGGTCTGGCGGCAAAGGAAGGCCGGGATCTGCAGGACGTCGACGATCTTTGCCACCTCGGCGCATTGTTCGGCGGTATGAACGTCGGTCAGGACGGGAAAGCCGAATTCCTTCTTGAGGTCGGCAAAGACCTCCATGCCCTTTTCGATCCCGATACCGCGTTCGGCCGAGAGCGAGGTCCGGTTCGCCTTGTCGAAGGAACTCTTGTAGACGAGGCCGATGCCGAGCCTTCCGCAAAGCTCCTTCAGCGTGCCGGCGACCATGAAGGCGTGGTCGCGGCTCTCCATCTGGCAGGGACCGGCAATTAGCGACAGGCGGCCGGTATTGGAAAAGGTGACCTGGCCTTGGCCTTCGCCGACCCTGACGTCGGAATTCGTATCAGTGCTCATCGTGTTTCCTCGAAGGCGAAGAGCGTGCCCTGCCCGGGCGCGGGCTTCACCAGAATGCGATTGTTCTTGCGCGTGTATGTCACCCCGTTAGCAGCCAAATGCGCTTCTGTCACGGCAAGATCGGCAACAGCAAAGAGGATTGCCCGGCCGCGCAGGCCGCGATCTGCGGATGAGCCGGCGATGTCGAAATAGGCCTCCAGCCCTTCCGGCGTCATCAGACCGATTTTCGCATTTGACGCCGCGACATTGACGCCGAAACCGGTTTTCTCGACTGCCGATTGCGCCGCTGCAAGGCCGACGAAGGCAGCGAATGCGGCCGGTTCCGGCGCGCAAAGCGCGATCTCCGTTATGCCGGTCACGCCATTGGCATGCGTCTCCAGCGCGGCGCGGTCGGCCGGCAGCGGATTGATACGCTCGACGGTGAAGAGCAAGAGATCAGGCGCGCGCAGGTCGCCGGCAAAAGCCAGCTTGAAGCCGGCAATCGTCTCGGAGCCGTCCGGCATCGTCATCGGCCGGTTGAACTGCAGCATCTCCCCGGCGCTCGACCCGTTGCCGACGAAATCCTGATGATCGATGCCGGCATCCTTGCTGCCGAAGGCCACCGCCGAAAGCCCCTCCGCGCCGCAACGGAAGCGGAAAGCCCGGTTGCGAGCGGTGAAGACATTGCCTCGTCGCGCCGATGCCTCGCTCTCCTCGACGCTCGCGATCCCGAGCGGCTCCAGATAGGTCTTGTCGGCAAAGAAGACGCAGGCATTCTCCGTTCCGAAGGGATGGCGCGCATCGGCGGCAACGGTGAAGCCGAGCTTGCCGAGCCTTTCGCGCGCCAGATCGATGTCGACGACCGGCAGCACGACATGATCCAGCGGGTACGGTTTGGTGGAATGCGTGTTCATCATATCCCTCCTCAAATCGGCAAGAGATGTGCGACAGCGCCACCCTCAATGCAAGACATGTGTCCAATCCGGCGAATGAAAATAAGAATCTCGACGAGTTGGTTCCAAGTTTTACGGAAATTTAGCTACTTGCGGAACACATATGGAACATATAGTGTCTGTTCTGGATTTGTTTCAATCACGAGGTCACAACGTCGATGCTCACGCGCAAACAACAGGAGCTTCTCCTTTTCATTCATGAGCGCATGAAGGAATCCGGCGTTCCGCCATCTTTCGACGAAATGAAGGATGCCCTGGACCTCGCTTCGAAGTCCGGGATTCATCGCTTGATTACAGCGCTCGAGGAACGTGGCTTCATTCGCCGCCTACCGAACCGGGCCCGCGCGATCGAGGTCATCAAGCTTCCGGAGGCCTACAGCCCCAGCATCCAGCCGCGGCGTGGCTTTTCGCCGAGCGTCATCGAGGGCAGCCTCGGCAAGCCACAGCCGGTCGCCGCTCCTGCCCCTGCAAAACCCGTCGCCGACAACGGCAACTCGGTCTCCGTGCCGGTCATGGGCCGCATCGCCGCCGGTGTTCCGATCTCGGCGATCCAGAACAACACCCACGACATCGTCGTTCCGGCCGACATGCTCGGTTCCGGTGAACATTATGCGCTGGAGGTCAAGGGCGATTCGATGATCGACGCCGGCATCTTTGACGGCGACACCGTGATCATCCGCAACGGCAGCACCGCAAGTCCTGGCGACATCGTCGTTGCTCTCGTCGACGACGAGGAAGCGACACTCAAACGCTTCCGCCGCAAGGGCGCCTCGATTGCGCTCGAAGCCGCCAACCCGGCTTACGAGACCCGGATTTTCGGGCCGGACCGTGTCAAGGTTCAGGGCAAGCTCGTCGGTCTTATTCGCCGCTATCACTGACCTTGGCTAGACCGGGCTCGGTAAAACTATTGCTGCGCCAGTCATAGGCGCGATGGCGCATCCATGGCCGCGACAATGCATCGAATGCGGTTGCCACCTCCAGGCCGGCGTTCGTGAAGCGCAACTCGACGGAACCGGTCCTGCGCAGCGTTTCACCGGTGAAGAGCGTCGCACCTGAGCGGCAGCTGTTGAAGCGCAGGCGGACCGACGTCACGACGATATCGGCGGCGTCGCATGCGGGGCCGAGATAGGCGGCATTGTCGATGACGGCCACGACCTGGCCATTGCCAAGCCTTGATGTGCACCAGGCCTTTTTGACGCAGGAAAAGCGGTTTGCTTCACCGGCCGCTGCGGCTGCACGCATCGCGGTCCTCGCTTCGGTCTGCTGATCGCGGGAAAGCCTGACGCGGCGGTCTTCTCCCTCCGGCGGGATAGCAGGACCATCCAGCATCTTCGGCGGATCATGCGTCGGCAGGACCAGCGCTCTCTGCCATTGGTCGAAGATGAAATCCGGCGGTCGTTCACGGTTGGACGCCATTGCTGCCGCCTCGACGACCGCGACGAGATTGCCATCCTCCGAAATCACCAGATCCGGCGGCCGGGGAACCGGTAGAAGGAACAGGATGAGCGTCGAGACTGCGATGATCGATGTGCCGGAATGGCGCAGTCGCGTCCGGAGCAGCGTCAGCAGAAGAAAGCCTGCCACGGCGACCGCGAAATACCAGCCGGGCAAACGGCCAACGTCGATATTGCCGCCCCAGCCGGATACCGTCTTTGCGACCGCGATCACCAGATCGAGGCCGAATCCGACGACCTTCCAGGCCCAAACATCCAGACCGAAAGGCATGAGCAGCATCGCCAGCAGCCCGGCCGGCATGACGATAAAGGAGATGATCGGCATCGTCGCGAGGTTTGCCGGCAGGCCATAGGCGGTCAGGCGATGAAAATGCTCGATCGAAAACAGCGCGGTTGAAAAGCCGCCGATCAGCGACGTCAGGAAGACGCCGCCGAAGAAACCCGCAACCGTAACGACCGGCCTGATGATCGGCAGCTTGAGGAAGGCGTTTTCGCGGACGCGCCGGTCCTTCCACAGCTGATAGCCCGAGACCAGCGCCAATGTCGCGGCAAAGGACATCTGGAAGCTCGGACCCAAGACCTCGGACGGCGAAATGGCGATGATGACGAGCGCGGAGAGCGCGACATTGCGCAGGCTGATCGACGGCCGGTCGAAGAAGACGGCAATCAACATGATGGCCATCATGATGAAGGCGCGTTCGGCAGAGACCCCAAAGCCCGAGATCAGGAAATAGGCGGTCACGGCGATGAGCGCGCCGGCGGCAGCGATCTTCTTCGTCGGATAGGCCTCAGCGACGCCGGGAAAGAGGCTGAGCAACATCCGGAACCCAACGAAGAAGATACCGGCCGACAGCGCCATGTTGAGGCCGGAGATGGCGACGATATGAGCCAGGCCGGACTGGCGCAGCGCTTCCGTCGTCTCATTCGAGATGGCGCGCCGCTCGTCCGTCACCAGAGCAGCGGCGAAAGCGCCGGTGTCGCCAGGCAAGATCGACCTTATGCGGTCGCCAATGCCGCTGCGCAGCCGGTAGAGCCCTTCGAGCAGAGCTTCCCACGTCGATCTTGCCGCCTGCGGACCTGCCTGCCAGTCGACCTTCGACGGCGCGCCGTAGAAGAAGCCGTTCGCGCCGATTCCATCGAAATAGGCACCGAAGGAGAAGTCGTTGAGCTCAGGAAGTGCTGGACCTGCCGGCGGCGTCAGCCGCGCCCTGCCGGTTATGATATCACCGATCTCGATGGGCGCGTCTGCGCCGCGGGTGATCGCAGTTATGCGTTCGGGCGACCGCTTCACTTCCGGCGCCTCCGTACCGGTGACGGCAAGAATGTAGCGCCACCGGCCGCGACCGTCGCCTTCGCGCCGTTCCACACGGCCGGTCACCGTCGTCGTGACGGCGGAATCGAGGATCACGGTCGAAGCCCGCCAGCTCTCGAGCTGCGCGGAGGCCATGCCGCAGGCCACAAGTGCAAGCGCCAGCAGCGTTGCCCGCAATGCCGCCCGGCTGCGGCTGGCGATGAGAACGGCGACGATCAGCAGCAACAGGCAGAGCAGCGATGCAACGAGCGGAAAGTCCGATGCCGCGAGAAACCAGAAGGCTGACCCGGCACCGAGGAAGACAGGCGAGACAAGCAGCAGACGGCCGTGGTCCGCCTCTTCGCTCAGCATCCGCATGCCGATACGCAGCGATTGCGAGGCTGCTGCCGGCAGCCGGTGCCGCAAGGGGCTCGTCGACTGCGTTCTTGTCGGGCGCGTCACCATGACAGGTGGAGAAAAACCGGCGGAGTCGGCGAGGCCTTCGCCTGCTTCCGGCCGCAATTCGACTGTGGTCAACTCCTGCATGTGCCGCCCAAGCCCAGCTGCGAAGGCGGCCAGAATGCAACCTCCGATCAAATCCGGCAAGCATAATCGATTGAAATACGAGGGAAAATCGCAAGCGCCAAAAGACGAGTTGAATCATCGGCTTCCGATATGCGTGCGGCTCATCGCTGCAGTGCCTAAAAGGTGATACCGCAATGCACAAAATGCCGTCACGGTAACTTGGCATTAGCTTCGCGATCATATAGCTATCGGTGAGGACGCTTAACCCCTATGGCGCTTTTATGGCGCCACCGCCATTTCGGAGGATCAGCATGACGGATCAAAGCGCTACAATAAAAATCGGTGACAAGTCTGTCGACCTTGCTGTCAAAAGCGGCACGATCGGCCCGAGCGTCATCGATATCGGTGCCCTCTACAAGAATACGGCTTCCTTCACCTACGATCCGGGTTTCACCTCGACGGCATCCTGTGAATCGAAAATCACTTACATCGACGGCGACGAAGGTGTCCTGTTGCACCGCGGCTATCCGATCGAGCAGCTCGCCGAGCATGGCGACTTCCTCGAGGTCTGCTACCTGCTGCTTTACGGCGAACTGCCGACCACCGTGCAGAAGAAGGATTTCGATTATCGCGTCACGCACCACACCATGGTGCACGAGCAGATGAGCCGCTTCTTCACCGGCTTCCGCCGCGATGCGCATCCGATGGCCGTCATGTGCGGCTGCGTCGGCGCGCTGTCGGCCTTCTATCACGACTCCACCGACATCACCGATCCGCACCAGCGCATGGTCGCCAGCCTGCGCATGATCGCCAAGATGCCGACGCTTGCCGCCATGGCCTACAAGTACCATATCGGCCAGCCCTTCGTTTATCCGAAGAACGACCTCGACTATGCCTCGAACTTCCTGCGCATGTGCTTTGCCGTGCCTTGCGAGGAATATGTGGTCAATCCGGTGCTTGCCCGCGCCATGGACCGCATCTTCATCCTGCATGCCGATCACGAGCAAAACGCCTCGACCTCGACCGTCCGTCTCGCCGGTTCGTCGGGCGCCAACCCGTTCGCCTGCATCGCCGCCGGCATCGCCTGCCTCTGGGGCCCCGCCCACGGCGGCGCCAACGAAGCAGCCCTCAACATGCTGACGGAAATCGGCACGGTCGACCACATTCCGGAATATGTCGCTCGCGCCAAGGACAAGAACGATCCGTTCCGCCTGATGGGCTTCGGTCACCGTGTCTACAAGAACTATGATCCGCGCGCCAAGATCATGCAGAAAACGACGCATGAAGTGCTCGGCGAACTCGGCATCAAGGACGATCCATTGCTCGAAGTGGCCATGGAGTTGGAGCGCATCGCGCTCACCGACGAATATTTCATCGAGAAGAAGCTCTATCCGAACATCGACTTCTATTCCGGAATCACGCTGAAGGCGCTGGGCTTCCCCACGACCATGTTCACCGTGCTCTTCGCGCTCGCCCGCACCGTCGGCTGGATTGCGCAGTGGAACGAGATGATCGAGGATCCGGAACAGCGCATCGGCCGTCCGCGCCAGCTCTATGTCGGCGAACCGAAGCGCGATTACATCCCGGTTTCAAAGCGCTGATCGCTTCAAAGGAACCCAAAAGAAAACCCGGTCAGTTCAGAAACGACCGGGTTTTTTCTTTTTCAAGACGTCGAGAAGGATCTCGGCAGCGTGCTCGCCGGGCGGCTTTTCGGTCTGCATGCGTTGCCAGACGAGATCATAACCCTCGTTCATCGCCTTCAGTTGGAACGTGTCGGCCGACAGCCGCTCCATCCAGCGCGCCAGGCTGGCGCCGCGGACGATCTCGTTCAGATATTCCGGCACGACGGCATAATCGGCGATGATATTGGGCAATGCGCCCGTCCACACCTTGATGCGCGGAGCGAGCAGGCGGATGATCCAATCCGTCTTGTAGACGGACACCGTCGGCACGCCGGCAAGGGCGAGTTCGAGGATCACCGTGCCGGAGGCTGCCATCGCCGCATCCGCTTCGGCAAAGGCCTTCCATTTCTGCGCCGGCCCGACCGCCACCTCCGGCGGTGTAGCCCAACCGGCAACCAGACCCTTCACCAGCGCTTCGTTGTGCGGCACGGTCGGCAGCAGGAATCGCATCGGGCCGTTGCGGGCGACGAGTTCATTGGCCGCATCCTCGAAGAACGGCAGGAGTTTGGCGATTTCGGAGGATCTTGACCCCGGAAGCATCAGGATGGTCTTGCCCGCTTCCCCGACGGATGCCCTCCCGGCGCGCAGCCGCCGCGCTTCGAGCAGCGCCGGATCAGCGATCAGGCGATGGCCGACATAGGTGGTCTCAGGCCCGCCGAGCGCACGCATCGTCGCCGGCTCGAAGGGCAGGACGGCGAGCACATGATCGACATAGGGCAGCATGCGCGTGGCGCGATATTCCTTCCAGGCCCAGACGCTCGGACAGACATAATTGACGACAGGCAGATCAGGCAGTGCGGTCCGGACACGCTTAGCGACTCGGTGGGTGAAGTCTGGGCTATCGATAATGAGAAGTATGTCCGGCCTTGCGGCGACGACGGCAGCCGTTGTCTTCCGGATCAGCGTATAGAGCCTTGGCAGCCGGCTCAGCACCTGGGTGATGCCCATGATCGACAGCTCGGAAAAATCGAACAGCGATTTCAAACCTTGGGCCTGAAGCCCCTCGCCGCCAACGCCGACGAGTTCGATCGGTCCGGCATGGATCCGCTTCAGAGCCGCAACCAGATCGGCGCCGAGCAGGTCGCCCGACACCTCGCCGGCAATGACGGCGATCTTCAGTGGCGCCCCGTTCATTCGAGCCCCCATGCCGGCAGGCCGCGATCGATGCCGCAGACGAAAAGCCCGGCCTCATCGGCGGCCTTGATGACGGCGGCGCGATCGAGCACCAGCGCGCGGCCGGCCTCGACGGCCACGCCGGCAAGGCCGGCTTGCTTCGCGTTCAAGACCGTGGAAACGCCGATCGCCGGCAGGTCGGCACGGATGTCCTGTTGCGGCTTGCAGAGCTTGACAAGCGCGCCGCGGCGGCGCGGCGAGATGCGCCCGGCGGCTCTGAGACCGGCGACGCGCTCCAACATCTCGTCCGTGCCCTCAAGACCCTCCAGCGCGACGATACGCCCGCCGATGGCGACGGCGCCTTGGCCGACATCGAGCCGGCCGAGCATTTCGGCGGCTTCCGCTGCACGGTTGATATCGCGCCGGTCTTCTTCGCCCGGTATCGCCGTGCCGAGCGGGCCGACGGCGGCAAGAAGGTCGGGGGCGATCTCATGGGCACCGACGACACGCCTGCCGTTTCCCTCGATCAGCCGGATCACCATCTGCAGCACCTTATCGTCGCCGCCTGACAACAAGGTGCGGATCACGGCCGGCATCTTCATCAGAGTGCGCAGCGTCGGGCGCACCTCGCGCCATTCCGGCCGGCGCCGCACGCTGCCGGACATGACCACACGGCCGATGCCGTAGCGGTTCAAGAGGCCCTCGAGAGCTGCAAAATCGCCGATGCCGATGACGGCATGGTCATACGCTTCCCAACGCCGGTCGCTTTCATCCTTCAGCGCGACGATGACGGGATTTTCGCCCGCCGCGCGCGCGGCTTCGGCGACATAGGAAGGCAGAAGGCCGCCGCCGGCGATGATCGCCAGCCGGCCCGCAGCGGTGTCGCCTGATAAAGCCACGGACTAACCCTTCTGCCCCCGGGTCGGCGAGGACAAGGCACGGTCGCTGTCGGCGGCAATGAAGTCGAGGATGTGGACCACCGGCTCGCAATCGGCATATTCTTCGCGGATGGCGGCGGCGTTTTCACGAACGGAGCCCGTTCCTTCGAAGATCGACTTGTAGGCGCGACGTACCCTGTGAATGACGGCGCGGTCGACGCCGGCGCGCGTCATGCCGACGACGTTGAGGCCGCTCAGCAGCCCGGGATTGCCGTTCAGCATGCCATAGGGAATGACGTCGTAACTCACTGCCGAGAGCCCGCCGACGAAGGCCTGACGGCCTACGCGGGTGAACTGGTGAACGGCCGAACCGCCGCCCAGGATGACGCGATCCTCGATGACGACATGGCCGGCGAGCATGACGTTGTTCGACATGATCACATGATTGCCGACCCGGCAGTCGTGCGCGACATGCGAATTGGCAAGGAAGAGGTTATTGTCGCCGACGATTGTCTGGCCACCAAAATCGGCCGTGCCGGTGTTCATCGTCACGCCTTCGCGGATCGTGCAGTTGGCGCCCACCGTCAGCGTCGTCTCCTCGCCGCCATGATGCACGCTCTGCGGATCGCCGCCGACGACCGCCATCGGGAAGATGCGCGTGCCCTTGCCGATCACGGTGCGGCCGGTCACGACCGCATGCGACAAAAGCTCGACGTTCGCATGCAGGATGACGTGCGAGCCGACATGGCAGAAGGGACCGATCTTGACGCCCTCACCGATGGTCGCGCCGTCTTCAACGACAGCCATCGGATGAATGCGGGCGCTTTCGGCGATAGTGCTCATGCCTGATCCTTACGAACGATCATCGCGCCGATATCGGCCTCGGCAACAAGCGCGCCGTCGACCTTGGCATCACAATGGAATTTCCAGATATTACCACGCTGCTTCTGCTTCCTGACATGGAATTCAACACGATCGCCGGGCACGACGGGCTTGCGGAAGCGCGCATTCTCGATGGTCATGAAATAGACGAGGTTGCCCGGCTGGCCATCCTTCTTGGCACAGATCGCACCCGCGGTCTGAGCCATGCCCTCGATCAAGAGCACGCCGGGCATGATTGGAGATTCCGGAAAATGGCCGGTGAAATGCGGTTCATTCACTGTGACGTTCTTGATGCCGATCGCCGTGTTATCGCCGTCGATCTCGATGATCTTGTCGACCATGAGAAACGGGTAACGATGCGGCAGCAGCTTCATGATCTCGATGATGTCAGCCGAAGAAAGCGTTGTCGTGGCTTCCTCAGTCATTTTTCTCGCCTCCAGGTTTCTTTCCGCGCACCCTGGTCTTGGACATCAGTTGTGCAACATCTCTCAGATAGTCATTCAGCGGACGCGCAGGTGTACCACCATATTGTCCGCCGGCGGCAAGATCGGTCATGATACCGCTTTGGGCGGCGATCTGCACGCCGTCGCCGATCGTCACATGCCCCTTGATGCCGACCTGGCCGCCGATCTGCACGCCATTGCCGATCTTCGCGCTGCCGGCAATGCCGACCTGCGCGACGATGGCGCAATGGCGGCCGATCTGAACGTTGTGGCCGATCTGTACCTGGTTGTCGATCTTGGTGCCTTCACCGATCACCGTATCGTCCATGGCGCCACGGTCGATCGTGGTGTTGGCGCCGATCTCGACATTATCCTGGATGATCACCCGGCCGATCTGGACGATCTTGATCATGCCGCGCGGACCCGGCGCATAACCGAAACCATCCTGGCCGATGCGGACGCCGTTGTGGATAATGACGCCGTTGCCGAGCAGAGCGCAGAGAATGCTCGCGCCGGCCGCAATCGAACAATCCCGGCCAATCTTGACATTCGGGCCGATCACACTGTGCGCGCCGATACGCGTCCCTTCGCCGATCTCGGCATGCGCCCCGATGACGGCCATCGGCTCGACGATCACGCCCTTTTCAAGCTTGGCGCTCGGATTGATCACCGCGCTTGGCGCGATCTCGCTTTCACCGGAAAAGGCGACCGGGCGCAATGCCGTGGGATAGAACAGGCCGCCTGCCATCGCGAAGGCCGCATGCGGATTGGACGACAGCATGACAGGGAGATGTTGGGGGACGAGATCGGCGAGCGCCTTGTCGCAGATCACCGCCGAGGCTTCGCATGTCGCCAGTTCATCGCGGCTGCGGCGCGACAGGATATAACAGATATCGCCTGCCCGTGCCCGGCTGATGGGGGCAACGGACCTGACGATAACATCGGCATGGTCGGAATTGACAAGCTCCGCCCCAAGAAACTCTGCCAGCTCAGCGAGCCTCAGACCTTCATGGGGCAGAAAAAAAACGTTTTGCTCCATCGGCAATGCTCCAGAACGGAATTGAGTCTTACAGTTCCGGACTGCCGATATCAGAATTGGTTGTTGATGCCAAACTTGAAGTTCTGCGTCTTGTCGAAGTCTTCCTTGAGGACCGGGATCGCGTAATCCAGACGCAATGCACCGAAGGGAGACTGCCAGACGACACCGACACCGACGGAAGCACGCAGCGAAGCGCTGGTGCCCTCGGCCTGGTCGGCCCCGAGAAGCTCGACATCATTGCCAAACAGCGTGCCGGCATCGGCAAAGACTGCGCCGCGCAGATTGAAGTCACGCGGGAAGCCCGGCATTGGGAAGGTCGCTTCAGCAGACGCCGTGAAATAGGTCGTGCCACCGAGCGGGTCATCGTGGTCCCCGGTGATGCGCGGGCCGATACCCTTGTTCTCGAAGCCGCGAATATCGCCGTTGGTCAGCGTGAACTGGTCGAAGACGTTCAGATGGTCGCCGAAGGGGACGACATAACCAGCCGAACCCGAGACCGAGCCGATGATATCGGCATCGTCGGCAAGCAGATGGTAGTAGCGGGCCTTGCCGTAGATCTTGTAGAACTGCGAGTCGCCGCCGAGGCCGGCAATTTCCTGCGTCGCCGTCGCATAGATGCCTTCACGCGGCAGGACGGTGTCGTCAAGCGTGTTGTAGGTCAGCGTCTGCGAGACGGAAGAGCGTGTCCACGGGCTCTCATCGACCAGATTGGCGTAGGTCGCCGACAGGTCCGAGGTATCGCCATCGTACTTCATCTGCTTGTAGTTATAGCGGAAGGTCGTCGCCAGATCTTCGGTAATCGGCGCAGTGACGCGCAGGACAACGCTGGTTTCCTCGTAATCGTAATTGCTGTTGCTCGACGTTTCGCTGCGATTGACGTCGAAGCCTGCCGCCAGACGGTAGCCGAGGAAATAGGGTTCGGTGAAGCTGACGCCGTAAGCGCGCGAGCCTTCCTGGCCGCCACCGGCCGAGATGCGGATGTACTGGCCGCGGCCGAGGAAGTTCTTTTCCTCGATCGATGCTTCGAGCAGCAAGCCGTCGCCGCCGGCGGCATAACCCGCGCCGACACCGAACGAACCGGTCGACTGATCCTGCACGTCGACGACCACCACGACACGGTCCGGGGAACTGCCCGGTTGGGTGGAGATGTTGACCGAGGAGAAATAACCGAGCGCTTCGAGACGACGCTTGGCCTTGGTGATCATCTGCTGGTTGAAGGCGTCGCCTTCGCTCATGTCGAATTCGCGGCGGATGACGTAGTCGCGCGTACGGCTGTTGCCGCGAATCTCGATGCGCTCGACATAGGCGCGCTCGCCCTGGTCGACCAGATATTCAACACCGATCGTGTTGTTGTTAAGGTCGCGGTTACCGCGCGGCGTGACACGTGCAAAGGGATAACCGGCAGACGCCACCTGATCGGAGATCGCCTCGATCGACTTCTGCACTTCCTTGGCGCTGTAGACCTGGCCTTCGCGAGTGCGCACGAGCGGCTGCAGCTGGTCGGAGCCGACGCCTTCGACGGTCGACTGAACGGTCACTGGTCCGAAGTCGTAACGCTGGCCTTCCTCGATGTTGAAGGTGAGCGTGTATTTGTTGGTCGCATCGTCGAACGTTGCATCGGAAGAGACGATGCGCATGTCGGCGTAGCCGCGATTGTAATAGAACTGGCGCAGCGCTTCTTCGTCAGCGTGGAGCTTGTCTTCGTTATAGACGTCCTTGCGGGTCAGGAACGACAGGAAGTTCGAACGCTTGGTGGCGATGACGGCAGCCAGGCGGCCGGCGCTGTAGGCATTGTTGCCGACGAAGTTGATCGAATCGATCTTGGTGCGGTCCCCCTCGTTGATGACGAAGGCAAGGTTGACGCGGCCTTCGCCGAGCGGCACCACCTGCGTCGTAACTTCGACCTCGCTGCGGCCGGTGGCGGCGTAGGCGTCCTTGATCGACTGGATGTCAGCTTGAATCTGGGCGTCGCTATAAGGGCCGGCTGCATGGGTCTGGACGACAGTCGCGAGCTTGTCGTCCTTGATCTTGCGGTTGCCGTTGAAGACAACCTGATTGACGAGCTGGGCTTCCTGGACGTTGACGACGAGCGTGCTTCCGGAGACCGAGATCTTGACGTCGGAGAAGTAGCCCGTCCCGTAGAGCTGCTTGACCGAGGCATCGATATCGCTGTTGGAAAAACTCTTGCCGGGAGCGATGGTAAGGTTCGACCGGACGGCTTCCGCGCCGACACGGCTTGCGCCGCGCACATCGATGCGCTGGATAACCGCGGCCTCAGCGGCCGTAGCGGAAACGAACGTCAAAGCACCTGCGCCCGAAGCAACAACACTAGCAGACAGCGCAACCGCCGATACTGCGTTCAAAAACTTTGAACCAGCCTTCATTTCACCTATTACCTTTGTTTCCCTCGTCCCCGGTTCCGGGAGAACCCGATTCCGGTCACGTGTGTCGTTTTACCCGCTTTTGACATACAAGCAAGGCAGGTCGTTAATTTCTGTTTACTTCATTTGCAAGCGTGACCCATTCGCCACTACAGCCTTGAAACATCGTAAATAAATAGTAATTGGCCCCGCTTGCGCGTTTACCCTCTCAACGAGCCAATGTCGTTCCAGGTCGTGAAAACCATCAATGTCAGGATCATCGCCAAGCCGATGCGAAATGCAATTTCCTGGGCCGAAGAGCCGAGCGGCTTTCCCCTCACCGCTTCCACCGCATAGAACATCAAGTGGCCGCCATCAAGTACCGGAACCGGCATCAGGTTAAGCAATCCTATCGAAACAGAAAGCACCGCCGCAAGCTGCAACACTGCGCCTATCCCAAGCGACGCCATCTGGCCCGAGGCTTGCGCGACGCGGATCGGCCCGCCCAATTGGTCGGCGCGCATCGTTCCGCTGAAGATGTTACCGATATATTTGAAGGTGCCGGTGACGATATCCCGGGTCTGGAGCACAGACTCACGCAGCGCCTGGAGCGGCGTATAGGTCTGCAGGCGGAAATTGCCGGCCTGCTGGTTCGTGACGATGCCGATCTGGCCGACCTCAGCCTTGTTACCGAACTGGTCAGTCGTGTCGGTGCGTTGCGGCACCATCGGCACGTCGAGCTTCTGGCCGGCGCGCTCGATCGTCACGACGATCTGCTGGCTCGGCCGGATGCTGACATAGCGGCGCACGTCGTCGAAGGTCTCGACCTTACCGCCATCGATGGCGACCAATAGATCGCCTGGAAGGATGCCGGCGGCGGCGGCAGCGCCATCAGGCTTGACTTCGGCAACGACAGGATCGGCGATCATGCGGCCATAGACTGAGAAAAGAATGGTGAAGATGGCGATCGCCAGCAGAAAATTGGCAATCGGGCCAGCCGCGACGGTTACAGCTCGTTTCCATAGCTTGGCGCCGGCAAAGGAGCGCGCCCTGTCCTCTTCGGACATGGCGGCGATCTTGTCGGTGTCGGGCTTGCTCGAGGCATCCTCGTCGCCGAAGAACCGGACGTAGCCGCCAAGTGGGATCACAGAGATCTTCCAGCGCGTTCCATGGCGGTCGGTGAAGCCGAATATCTCCGGACCGAAACCGACGGAAAAGGCAAGGATGCGAATGCCGCTCCAACGCCCGACAAGGTAATGGCCCATCTCATGCACGAAGACGAGCAGTGACAGCACGAGGATGAAGGTGACGATATTCCCCATCAAAAATGCGTATATTCCGCTCAGGGTTTCCATGGGTGCCTTCCGTCAGACGCGTTGTCAGAGTCCGAACAATGCCGCGCCGAGCGACGTCATTCCGGTCCCCTTTATCAGGGAAAAAAGCCCTGCAAGCAAGAACGCCGAAAAACAGGCAAAAATCAGCCCGTCGACACGGTCCATGACGCCGCCATGGCCCGGAATGAGACGGCTGGAATCCTTGACGCCGAATTTCCGCTTGATGAACGATTCGAAAAGATCGCCGGACTGGCTGCAAACCGATAGAACGAGCGCCACGAAGGCGGCGATGATTTCAGCGCCCGGAAGGAGAAAATGGACGAGAACGACGCCGGCGGCGACTGCCGAGACGGCGCCGCCGATTGCGCCAGACCAAGTCTTTCCAGGCGAGATCGAAGGGGCAAGCTTCGGTCCGCCGAGCGCCCTGCCGACGAAATAGGCAAGGATATCGGTTGCCCAGACGACGGCAAAGACGAAGAGCATGGCGTAAAGGCCGGGCCGGTCATCGCTTCTGATCGCGGCAAGAGCCAGGCCGGTAGCGCCGGAATAAAACAGGCCAGTCGGAAACCAGCGGCTCGTGCCCTGCAAGATGATCAGGGCGATGCCGACGGCGGTGACGCCGGCCAGCATGCCGGCGGCGAATTCGAAATTGCCGACAAGCACGAGGAAGGCTATCGCCGCCTCGCCGATCCAGCCGACGGCATTGGCAACCCAATCACGGGCGATACCCGTGATCTTCGACCATTCATAATAGATCAGCAGGCCAATGACGACCGCCAGGATGCGGAAGGCAAGGCCGCCATACCAGGTGGCGGCGAGAACGATGGCCGCAAGAATCAGCCCTGAAACAATGCGGAGCTTCAATTCCCTCTGCATCAGGTGCCGACCGCGGCTGCCGGCGACGAGAGGCCGCCGAAGCGCCGGTCGCGAGAGGCGAATGTCTCGAGCGCCGAACGGAAGATCTCGGCGGTGAAATCCGGCCAGTATTCCGGAAGGAAGATGAATTCCGAATAGGCCGCCTGCCAGAGGAGGAAGTTGGAAAGCCGCTCCTCGCCGCTGGTGCGGATGATGAGATCCGGATCGGGGATACCTGCCGTGTCAAGACGGGCGTTGATCAGCGCCGGGGTGATGTCCTGCGCCCTCAAGCGGCCAGCCTCGACATCCCTGGCAAGGCTCACTGCGGCGCGGGCGATCTCGTCGCGAGAACCATAATTGAAGGCGATGACCAGCGTCAGCGCCGTGTTGTCCTTGGTCGTTTCCTCGGCTTCGAGCAGCAGGCCGAGAATATCGCTGCGCAGGCTGTGGCGGTCGCCGATCACCTTGATCCGCACGTTCTGGCGATGGAGCTCGGCGAGGTCGCGGCGGATGAAAGCCTTGAGGAGACCGAGCAGATCGGAGACCTCGGCTTCGGGCCGACGCCAGTTCTCCGAGGAGAAGGCAAAGAGGGTCAGATATTTTATCCCGACGGCGCCGGCGGCGCGTACTGTCTCGCGTACCGCCTCCACACCCTTGCGATGGCCCATCGTGCGCGGCAGACCACGCTGCTTGGCCCAACGGCCATTGCCGTCCATGATGATGGCAACATGCTCTGGCACAGTTACAAATACAGATTCCGACATTTCCCGTCCGGTCTTTCCAGGCAAAGGCACAGATCCACTAGACCTGCATGATTTCCTTTTCCTTCTCGCCAAGCAAGCGGTCGACTTCGGAAATCGTCTCGTCCGTCATCTTCTGTACACGTTCCGACTGCGCCCGGCTCTCGTCCTGGCCGATGACGCCGTCCTTTTCGGCCTTCTTCAGGCCGTCCATGCCATCGCGGCGGACATGGCGAATCGCCACCTTGCTCTTTTCGGCATAGTCGTGCGCCACCTTGACGAGCGACTTGCGGCGCTCCTCGTTCAGTTCCGGCAGCGGAATGCGCAGGTTCTGGCCGTCGATGATCGGGTTGAGGCCGAGATTGGATTCGCGGATGCCGCGCTCGACGGCGCTGACCATCGACTTGTCCCAGACGGAGACCGACAGCATGCGCGGCTCAGGCACGGTGATGTTGGCGACCTGGTTCAGCGGCATGCGCGAACCATAGGCCTCGACCGTGACCGGGTCGAGGATGTTGGCCGAAGCACGGCCGGTGCGCAGCGATGCGATGTCGCCCTTGAATGCGGAAATCGCGCCATCCATGCGGCGCTTCAGTTCCTTGATATCTATACCTTCACTCATGTCGATGCTCCCGTCCAGAGCATGATGCCGAAAAGTGTCAGCGGTTTTCGGGCGACATCATGCTCTAACTATCTAATGTAGAACATGATTCAGATTTAGGCCCGTCGGGCCTAAAATCATCATGTTCTAGCGAGGGCTGCGCCGAAACCGCGGCGCAGCTTATATCAGTTGTCGGAGACGATGGTCTTGAGGCCACCGCCCGTCAAGATTTCAGCAAAACCGCCTTTTTCGTGGATCGAAAAGACGATGATCGGAATGGAATTTTCTCTGGCGAGCGCCACGGCGGCAACGTCCATCACCGCCAGCCCTCTGTCCAGCACTTCCTGGTGCGTCAGCCGGTCGAGGCGGGTCGCATCGGGATATTTTTTGGGGTCGGCGGTGTAGATGCCGTCGACCTGCGTGCCCTTGAAGATCGCTTCCGCACCCATTTCGGCGGCGCGCAGTGCCGCAGCGGAATCGGTGGTGAAGAAGGGATTGCCGGTGCCGCCGGCAAAGATCACCACGCGTCCCATCGACAGATGGTAGAGGGTCGCGCGCTGCGAGAAACTTTCACAAATCTCCGGCATGGAGATGGCCGAGAGCACCACCGTATCGATGTTCAGCTTGCGCAACGACGTCGCCAGCGCCAGCGCGTTGATGATGGTGCCGAGCATGCCCATATGGTCGCCGGTGACCCGGTCGCCGCCCTTGGACGCTACCGCGACTCCGCGGAAGATATTGCCGCCACCGACGACAACGCCGACTTCCACGCCCATATGCCTTGCCTCGGCGATGTCGGATGCAATGCGGTCCGCCACCGTCACATCGATCCCGAAACCCTGGCCACCCATCAGCGCTTCGCCGGAAGCCTTGAGTAGAACACGTTTATAGACAGGCTCTAAAGACATCTTGGCTCCTCGTAAATTGCCGTGAATGCCCGATACACGAAGGGCACCGCGTTGTCACGCGATGCCCTTCGTGTTTTCCCAATTATGGCTGGAAGATCAACCCTTGACGGCAGCAGCGACTTCGGCTGCGAAGTCGGTTTCTTCCTTCTCGACGCCTTCGCCGAGGAGCAGACGGGCCATGCCGGCAACCTCGATCGGCGCGCCGACGGCCTTTTCAGCTTCCTTGATGGCAGCGGCGACGGTCAGATCCGGATTGATAACGAAAGCCTGCGAGAGAAGGGCGACTTCCTCGAAGAACTTGCGCATGCGGCCTTCGACCATCTTTTCGATGATGTTGTCAGGCTTGCCGGAAGCACGCGACTGCTCGATGAAGACATTGCGCTCGCGCTCGGCGACGGCGGCATCGACTTCTTCCGGGCGGATCGCCAGCGGCGCGGTCGCGGCGATGTGCATGGCGACCTGACGGCCGATGGCGTTCAGGGCTTCCTTGTCGCCGGTCGACTTCAGCGCGACCAGAACGCCGAGCTTGCCGAGGCCGTCGGAAACAGCATTGTGGATATAGGTGGCGACGACGCCGTCCTCGACGGAGAGAGCGGTTGAACGACGCAGGTTCATGTTCTCGCCGATCGTTGCGATCGCGTCCTTGATCGTGTCGGAAACCGACTTGCCGGATGCCGGGTAGGCCGCAGCGGCAACAGCCTCGACAGTGCCGTCGGTCGAGACAGCGACCTTGGCGATGCCGCGGACGAGTTCCTGGAAGGCATCGTTACGGGCAACGAAGTCGGTTTCGGAATTGACTTCGACGACGACGGCCTTGGTGCCCTGGCTCGCAACGCCGATGAGGCCTTCGGCAGCGGTGCGGCCGGACTTCTTGTCGGCCTTGGCGATGCCCTTGGCGCGCAGCCAGTCGATCGCCGCTTCCATGTCGCCACCGGTTTCAGCAAGAGCCTTCTTGCAGTCCATCATGCCTGCGCCGGTCTTTTCGCGCAGTTCCTTCACCATTGCAGCCGTAATCTCGCTCATTAGCTTCCTCTTGTCGGTTCATACGGTGGACCGCAAAGCGCGGCTCGGCACCGGATTGAGGCACGAAATGTACCTGTGTGTATGACAGCGTGATGAAGACGCGTCATAACGAAACTTATCGGGCGGAGAGCCTGATGCCCTCCCCTCGAAACAGGCAAGGCCGCCGAACTTCGATGAGTCGCGAGCGGCCTTTCCCAGTCTCTGCAAGCCCAGTCTCTGCAAGCATCGGCGGACCTTTTCGATCCCGCCTGCTTTCATCAGCCTTCGGCTGATTCCTCGAGAGCCGGCTCGACCGGAACTTCGAAGGATGCGCCGAGATCGCGGCCGGAAGAGCCCTGCTGACGCGCGATGCCGTCGATGGCGGCGCGGGAGATCAGCTCGCAGTAAAGGGCGATAGCGCGCGATGCGTCGTCGTTACCCGGGATCGGATAGTCGATCAGGTCCGGATCGCAGTTCGAATCGATGATGGCGACAACCGGAATGCCGAGGCGCTTGGCTTCGTCGATCGCGATCTTTTCCTTGTTGGTGTCGATGATGAACATCAGGTCGGGCGTGCCGCCCATATCGCGGATACCGCCGAGAGCCTTGTCGAGCTTTTCACGCTCGCGCTCGAGGTTCAGGCGTTCCTTCTTTGTGAAGCCCTGGGCTTCGCCGTTCAGGATCTCGTCGAGCTTGCGCAGGCGCTGGATCGAGTTGGAGATCGTCTTCCAGTTCGTCATCATGCCGCCGAGCCAGCGCGAGTTGACGTAGTACTGGGCCGAGCGCTTGGCGCTGTCGGCGATGATCTCAGACGCCTGGCGCTTGGTGCCGACGAAGAGAACACGGCCGCCGCGGGCAACGGTGTCGCTGACGACCTGAAGGGCGCGCGACAGCATCGGAACGGTCTGAGCCAGGTCGATGATGTGGATGTTATTGCGATCGCCGAAGATGTACGGCTTCATCTTCGGGTTCCAGCGATGCGTCTGGTGGCCGAAGTGGACGCCTGCCTCAAGAAGCTGGCGCATAGAAAAATCAGGCAATGCCATGCCTTGTTACTCCTTTTCCGGTTGAACCTCCGCAAGGCGAACAGCATCCTCTTCGAGAATGCCACCGGGCGGAACAGCCCGGATTTCTCCCGGACGATCCCATGCCTTACGTGTGGAATGCCGGTGCCCATACATTCGATTTGGCGCAAAAGCAAGGCTTATGCGGAAAAAACCTGGCCGCTTAGCTTAGCAGTGTCGGCAGCAGCGACAGCATGACGCCCGCATCCGGCATCGGCAGGATGGCATCGACCTCGGCCGGCAGCAGAGAGCCGATCGCGCTGTCGGCATTACCGGTGGCAGTTCCCAGCGGACCACGGAAGCCGTGTCTCGTCCAGGCAAGTTCCTGGAGCTTCGCGCTCACCAGCGCTTCGATCAGCCGGTTGGCGCTCTCGTCGACGACGATCAGCGGATGTGCCGAATAAACGGTCGGGCGCGGATAGAGCACCACGGGCTTTGCGCCGGCGCTCGCCTTGATGCGTTGCCATCGCGCGGGATCGGCGAGGATCCATTCGACCAGCTGGTTCTCATAGCCGACGATCATCGGCTCGCCGCCGAGGCCGCCTGCCAGATACTGGTCGAAAAGCTTGCCTGAGGATGGTGACTTGAAGCCCATGTTGCGGAAGATCGCCTGCACTTTGCCGCCAAAGGTGCCAAGGTCACCTGATGTCGCGACATTGCCGCTGAAAAGGCTGAGCGCGAGGCCGGCGAACATGAAGCCGGAATTCGAGCGGTTCGGATCGGTCGAGACGATGCGGGCGCGGCCGTAGAGCGAATTGACGCCGAGCTTCGACCAGTCGGATCCGGCAAGAATCGCATCAAGCAACGCCTTGAGGTCGAGCTGATGATGACCTTCGTTCGTCACCGTCACCAATCCCGCTTTCATCAGTCCGTCGACGACGGGCTGCCAGGAATAGACGACGATCGGTGTGTTCAGCACGACGCGGTCGTCGCGGATATTGATGCCGTTTTGCCTGGCGATATCGACCATGATCGAGGAGGACGGCCAGAGGAATTGCGGACGCTGCGACAGCAGCGCCTGTTCGCGGACCATCTCCACGGAGCCCGCGACGCGGCTGTCCACCGTCAACCCGTATCCGCCGAGCGCCCTGATGACGTCAGGATCGGCCAGGAAGGCCTCCTTCTCGCCGCCGATGAAGCCGAACAACGTCGTGCGGCTGCCGAGCAGGCCCTGCAATTCCGGCCGATCCCGGACGGCGAAATAACCGCCGGTGCCCGCGACGCCGGCTCCCAGCAGTCCCACTCCAAAGGCGCGACGAGAAAGGGCCATCAGCGTCCGATATCCTCTTTGAGCGATGCCTGGATGAGGCGCAGATCGGTATCGAGCGTGCCGAGTTCCTCATCAACCAGACTGTCGGCATAATGGACGAAGGCCTCTTCGAGCTTCACCAGCACGCCGCGCACTTCCTCCAGTTGCTTGAGGTCGGGAACGCGCTTGGCCTCGATGACGGCAAACCCTTCCGCCAGCTCGGCAGAACGCGGCAGATAATAGGAGAGGAACCGCCGCACGGCATTGGCACTTTCGGGCTTCGCTTCGACCTTGCGAAAGACATCGGCGGCGATTTCAGCGAGATGCCGGACTGCGGCCGCCATCTGTTTGTCGCCGATCACATCCGCGGCAGTCTCCAGGCGTTCGGCAAAGGGAACGGCGGCCTCCAGCAGGTCACGGGCAAAGGCGATGCGTCCGCTGCCGATGCGCTTGATATCGAGGCCTTCGAACAGCCGGCGCGGTGCAAGCAGAATGACGAGGCCGGCAAAGACCAGGAGGGCGATGATGGCGGCGATCCAGAAGGGCATGCCGGCGGCAAAGCTCAAGAGCGGCACGGTGATTGCCGCCGCCAGTCCCGCTACGATCCAGTTGCCGTCATTGCCGAGCCAGTTGCGCATGCCTGTCCTAATTATAGCCCCGCGCCGTACGAAAGGCGGTGGCGAGATCCGAGCCGCCGTCGAACACGCGCGCTGAGCTCAGCTTGGCGAGGCTGTCGAGCTGCGTCTTGTCGGCATCGCCGAATGTGATGCCGAAGATCGGCACATGTGGCTCCATCGCGTTCCATGAACGCATGAAAGCCTGGCTTTGATCATCGGACTTGCCGTCGGTCATGATGACGATGGCAGGCAGATAAGTCGAGAGCCTGTCGGTTCGGGCAATCTGCTGCAGAGCTCGTTCGGCGCAGGCATACATGTTCGTGCCGCCATCGGCCTTCTGGCGGGAAATCTCGTTCAGCAGCCCTTCCTGCTCCAGCGGGTTTCCACTTGCCACGAACGTGCTGCGCACGTTGCCGTCGAAGGGAATGACGATAATCTGATCGGCGGGCGACCATTGTACCAGCACCTTGCTCGCTTCGTCGGGCGTCAACAGGAAACGCATCGCCTTCTGCAACTGGTCCTCGCCGTCACCTTGCATCGAGCCGGAAAAATCGAGGCAGAGCGCGGTCAACGACGGTTTGCGCAGCGCCGCCTGATAAAGGTTGAGCGCCTGGCGGATGACGCTCGCCTCCGGCATGCGGATCGCCGTCACCAGCCGGGCGGGATCGAAATTCCAGCTCGGCTCCGGTTTTGCGGCAACGCCGGTCAGCGGAATGCGCCGGCCGGTATCGGCGATGCGCTGCTGCACGGGGGCAGAGCTCAGATAGGCGAGCAGATCGTTGAAGAAGGTCTGGACTTCTGGCCCGCGGCCATGATCGACGAAACCGATCGGCGAATCCGCCATGGCCACACCATCAGCCGGATAGATGGCGTAAAGCGGTTCCTGCGACAGGGCAGCGAGCTTGTCGTTGGTTTCCTTCAGCACCGCTTCGTAATTCCACATCGCGTCATAGACTGTGCCCTTGCCGGCGGATTCGACATAGAGATCGGCGAGCCAGCCCGAAGAACCGGAAGAGCGCACGACACCTGACAGCAGCGACCGGACGCTTTCCTGGACGTGTCTGTCGTCGAGATCGCCGGGTTCGATTACCGGTTTGTTGCCGAGTGCGCTCGACAGCATGGCAAGATAGGCGCTGGCGCCCGAATTGGATTGCGTCGCCGAGGTCATCAGGAACTTCAGTGATCCGCTCTCGACAGCAGCGAGAATGTCTTTCATGAATACATCCTTGCCGATCCAGCCAAGCTGCTGCGCCTTCGATCTGCGCACACCCAAGACCACCGGCGTCTGAGCGATCGAGGTCAAGCTCTTGACGCGGCGCTTGGTGTCGAACATGTCGACCCAGACGCTGGAAGCCGGCCAGACCGCATCCTGCGCGACGCCCTCGTCGCTCTGCAACGCCAGGCCGATATCGAGCGTGCCTTCATATTTGAAGGTGCAGGTGGCGTTCTTCTGCTTGCAGAATTCCTCGACGATCGGCTGCAGAATGGTATTCTCCGATCCCGATACGATCGAGAAATCCGGCCCCTGGCCGAAGGGATTGCAGCCGGCAAGGGGCAGAGCTGCAAGAAGTGCCAAGCCTGAAAGCAGTGCTCGCATCGCCATCTTGCCGATCACGCCTGGGTCATCGCCTTCTTGAGTTCGATCGTCATCTGCTCCATCTGCTGCTCGGCGAGCGCCCGCTTTCGCCGACCCTCCTCCTGAACCTGCAGCACGCCGGATATCGTATCGATCAGATCCCTGTTCGCCTTGGCAAGCGTGTCGATATCGACGATGCCGCGCTGCGACTGCTGCTCGATTGATATCGCCTGATCCTTCATCATCTCGGATGCCTGGCGGATCATGTCGTTGGTGGCGTCGGTCACCGCCTTTTGCAGGTCGAGCGCCGATTTCTGCCGCGTCAGGCCGAGCAGGATCACCATCTTCTGCTTCCAGGCCGGCACCGTCAGCGCCGAAGTCGCCTGCAGGTTCTCGATCAGCGTTTCGTCGCCCGCCTGAACGATGCGGATCTGCGGTAATTGCTGGATACCGAGCTGGCGGGCCTGCTGCAGGTAGAAGACCCGCTTTTCCAGCCGGTCGAGCGCCTGCAGGCTGTCCTGGTAGGTCTGCGCCTCCAGCATGCCGCCGCCGGGGCCTGTCGCTGCCGCCTCGGCTTGCGCCTTCAGCCTCGGCAGCTCGACGCTGCGAAAACGCTCGGCGAAAGTCTTGCCGGCCTGGACATAGGCCTCGAGCCGCATGATCGATTGCCGGGTTTCTTCATGCAGGTCGTCGAGCAGCGCAATGTCGCGCCTCAGCGTATCCTTATGACGGTCGAGCTCCAGGCCGATCCGGTCGATCTGGCCGGCTACGTCCTCGAATTCCGCCTTGAAGCGTTCGAGTCGGGCCTTGGCTGAGAAAAACATGCGACTAAGGAAACCCTTGTCCTTCAATGACGCCGGATCGAGGCTCTTCGATTTGAGGATGATGTCGGTCAGCAGGTGGCCGACATCGCCGAGGTCCTTGTTGCGAACTTCGCGCAGGATCCTGTCGGCATAATCGCTGACCGCCTGCTGGGCGCAGTCACCATAGACCGAGATGCCGGCGCGGTCGGTGATGTCGATGCTATCGGAAATGCGGGCAATTTCCGCCGGATCGCCGACGACAACCGGCAGGGCAGCATTTTGAACAGTCGCGAGATCGGTATCGGCCATGGTTCGGGCTTTCAAGCTTGCGATGCGTAACGGTCTACGCGGTCTGACAGATAGACGTCATCGCAATGGCTTGGCCGCTCGGATCGCACCGACCCGAAAAGCAGGACGACAGACGGCGACTCAGTCATCGCTGATCGCCGAACCATAGTGAATTTTATGATACCGTTTTATGACAGGCGAGATCTCGTCGCCTATTTGCAAACCTCGGCCTTGCGGTCGAGCAGCTCCAGCTTGGCGAGCTTGCCGGTCAGGACGAAATCGCCGTAGTCCATCGTCAGGTCGCGGGTGATGCCGTTCTCATAAAGCTTGAACGACATGCGGTAGACCGGCAAAGCATCGGATTTCGCACTCTCGTTGAAATAGGCGATCGTTACCGGCCAGAAGGCCGTCTTGGAGAAAGCGCCGGCGTTACCGGCATCGGTTTCCTCGGCGATCGGCGTCTCCTGCTTGCCGACGATCGTCGTCGTCACCAGCGACTTGTCGCCGTCGTCCGAACCGTCGAAGACGCGCGCCTCGAAGAAGCGCTTGCCGTCCTTGGCGTGCTGGATCACGTCGAGCATATGTTCTGTGGGAAAACGGCTTTCTAAAAGCTGCAGCTCGCGGCTCGCCGGCTGCGTCAGATCGACCTTGACACCATCCGGCTGATCCTGAGCCGCACCGTTGACCTCCTTGTCGAGCTGGTCGTCAGTGAAGGACTTGGTGTCGAAGGTGAACTTGCCGTCCTTCAGGTTCTCGAAGGTCTTCGTCTGCTGGTCGCTGACGCGAACGTTGTCGCCGGTGTCGATCTGCGTCACGAAGCGGAAATTGGTGGTGAAGCCCTGGCAATAGCTGCCATCGAACTCATAGACCATGCGACCATACATGGCGGCGATGCCAGAGCGGTCCGAGGCGTCCTTCAATTCCAGATCGTAGACCGCACGATGTGCGACGAGGCCGGTCGCGATCGCAGCGCTTACCGCGGGCGCAGCCGCCCATGCATTGGCGGAAACGCTGGCAAGAAGCAGAGCGACAAGACTCGATCGGAACATTCACTAACTCCTGTTGGACTCGCTCGCGATGTTATAAGAACGCTTTCGGCCAAATCGAGGCTCGAAACTGTCATATTAAAGATTCTAGTCTTGATGCATAATTTTAGAAGAATTGACAATAAAAGCGGAGACGAAAATGTCCGATGAAATAGCAGCGCGCCTGATTGAGATGGGGATAACCCTGCCCGAAGCCGCAGCACCTGCTGCAAATTACGTTCCCTATGTCATCAGCGGCAATCTCCTCTACATCTCCGGCCAGCTACCGCTCGAAGGCGGCAAGGTGGCCGTATCGGGCCATCTCGGCAAGACCGTCGACGTTGCAACGGGCCAGCGCGGCGCCGAACTCTGCGCCATCAACATCCTTGCCCAGGCGAAGGCGGCACTTGGCGGTGATCTCAGCCGTATCCGGCGCGTCGTCAAGCTGAACGGCTTCGTCGCCTCGGCGCCCGACTTCATTGAGCAGCATCTCGTTATCAATGGCGCTTCGAACCTGATTGCCGGCGTGCTCGGCGAAGCCGGCAAACATGCGCGTGCTGCTGTCGGCATGGCCGCCCTGCCGTTGAACGCCGCCGTCGAGATAGACGCTATCATGGAAATCGCCGAATGACCAATGCTGCCTGGATCAGGGACCTGCCGGTCGCCCATCGCGGCTATCACGATCTCAACACCCATATCTGGGAAAATACGCTTTCGGCATTCTCGCGTGCCGTCGAAGCGGGCTTTGCGATCGAATGCGACCTGCATTACGCCTCCGACGGCGTGCCGGTCATCTTTCACGACGAGGACTTGCAGCGCCTGTGCAATCTCAGCGGCGACATCCGCGAGCGCACCTCCAGGGAACTCGGACTGATCGCCGTCGGCGGCACCAGCGACAAGGTGCCGACGCTGCGCCAGCTCCTCGACCTCGTCAAGGGCAAGGTGCCGCTGGTGCTGGAGCTCAAGGGCCGCGAGGCCGATGACGAAGGTTTCGCCGAAGACGTGCTCGAGGTGCTTGAAAACTATCAGGGCAAAGTGGCGCTGATGAGCTTCGATCACTGGCTGCTGCGCGATCTGAAGGCGCTTGGCTCGCCCTACCCGCTCGGGCTGACCGCCAACGGCAACACGCCGGAAGCGTTCAACACGCATGCGAAGGCGATGGCGATCGGTCTCGATTTCATCTCCTATTATTATGACGACCTGCCGAATGCCTTCATCACGGGCGAACGCGAAAAGGGCATTCCCGTCATCACCTGGACGGTGCGTGACGACGAGGGGCGCCGACGCACATTCGCCAATGCAGACCAGATGACCTTCGAGGGCTTCGATCCGCGCGTGGCTGCTTGACGCTCGCTTTTTGGCCAAGATCATGCGCAGACTGCTGCATAATTCCTTAAATCGGATCGAATTGGGGATAAAATTATGCAGCAACTCAAAGTGTTACAGCGTCCTTTGCGCGTGTGAAAGACGTGCGGCGCCGTGAGGCAGAGCTGAGACTATCCTCCCACAGGCTTCCATTTGCCCCATGAATGAAGAACTATCCATTCGCGTAGAACGCTCCTTCACCGCGATTTCCCCGGAGAGCTGGTCCAGGCTTTCCGGGGCATCGAAGTCCTGCAGTACGCTTGCTTACAACCCCTTCGTTTCGCACGCCTTTTTATCATCGCTGGAGGAATCCGGTTCGGCCGACGCCGAGACCGGCTGGCTCGGCCACCACCTGCTGCTCGAGACCGATCGCGGCGAACTGGTCGGCGCCCTGCCCGGCTATCTCAAGAACCACAGCCAGGGCGAATATGTCTTCGACCATGGCTGGGCCGACGCCTTCGAGCGGGCCGGCGGGCGTTATTATCCCAAACTTCAGTGCTCGATCCCGTTCACCCCGGCGACAGGCCCGCGTCTTCTTGTCGCCGAGGGGCTGCAGCGGCTTCCGATCCAGAGCGCTATCGCCGAAAGCCTGAAGGAGGTCGTGCGCCGGCTCGGCATCTCCTCGGCCCATATCACCTTCGTGCCAGATGATGAGATCGGCGTCTTCGAGATGGACGGCTATCTGCACCGCACCGACCAGCAGTTCCATTTCATCAATGACGGCTATGCCAATCACGAGGAATTCCTCGAAACGCTTGCCTCGCGCAAACGCAAGGCGTTGCGCAAGGAGCGTCGCGCCGCACTCGAAAACGGTATCAGCATCGACTGGCTGACCGGCAGCGACCTGACAGAACGCATCTGGGATCAATTCTTCAAGTTCTACATGGATACCGGCGGGCGCAAGTGGGGTCGGCCCTACCTCACCCGTAAGTTCTATTCGCTGATCGGCGAACGCATGGCCGACGACGTCCTGCTCGTCATGGCCAAGCGCGACGGGCGCTATGTCGCCGGCGCGATCAACTTCATCGGCGGCGATACGCTCTACGGCCGTCACTGGGGCTGCGTCGAGGATCACCCCTTCCTCCATTTCGAGGTCTGCTATCACCAGGCGATCGACTTCGCCCTTTCGAAAGGGTTGAAACGGGTCGAGGCCGGCGCGCAGGGCGAACACAAGCTCGCCCGCGGTTACCTGCCGGTGACAACGCATTCCGCCCATTATGTCGCCCATGCCGGCCTTCGCCGGGCGATCGGCGACTATCTCGCCCGCGAGCGCACCGACGTCGAACAGATGAGCGAGTTGCTGAGCGAGCACAGTCCGTTCCGCAAGGGCGAGCGTCAGCAGGAGGATTGACGCCGCCGCAACGGTCGCGCTACCCGAATAATCTGGAAACGAGGAGATTTTCGTGATGACCAGCCCAGCCGCCTATGACGACAGCAACATCTTCGCCAAGATCCTGCGCGGCGAAATCCCTTCGCACCGGGTTTATGAAGACGAGCATACCGTCGCGATCATGGATGTGATGCCGCAGGCGCCGGGCCACGTGCTCGTCGTTCCGAAGGCGGCGTCGCGCAATATCTTCGATGCCGATCCCGCCACCCTCACCCGTGCGATTACGGTCGTCCAGAAGGTCGCCAATGCGGTCAAGGATGTTTTCGACGCCGACGGCGTTTTCGTCGCCCAGTTCAACGAACCGGCCGCCGGGCAAACGGTGTTCCATCTGCATTTCCACGTCATCCCGCGGCTTGAGGGCACCGCCCTCAAGCCGCATTCCGGCAAGATGGAGGACGGTGCCGTGCTGGCCGCCAATGCCGAAAAGATCAGGGCAGCGCTGGCGTAAGGTCGATATCAGCCAAAGCGATGGAACGAGCCGAAAACCAAAAAAGGCCGCGGTGACGCGGCCTTTTTCCAATTCGGTGACACTATCTTACTTCTTGCGTGGAACCTTCGGAACCGCGCTTCCCTTCTTCGGAGCGTCGCGAACCTCAGGCTCGGCCCGCGGGGCTGTCTTGGCGCGCGCCTTGCGGGCCGCCTTCGTCTTCAGCTCACCGTCATCCTCGCCGTCGACTTCGGGGTGGGCGACCTCGGCTTCGGGCTTCGGCTTGATCGGCGCCGTTTCCGAAATGGCTTCGAGCACGATGCCGGGCTTGCCGTCTTCCTTGGGGCCGACGGTGACATTGACGACGCCGCCCTTCTTCAGCTTGCCGAAGAGGATTTCGTTGGCGAGCGGCTTCTTGATCGTATCCTGGATGACGCGCGCAAGCGGGCGGGCGCCCATCTTCTCGTCGTAACCCTTTTCCGCCAGCCAGGCGATCGCATCCTCGTGCAGGTCGAAGGTGACGTTCCTTTCGGAAAGCTGGGCCTCCAGCTGCATGATGAACTTCTGCACGACCTTGTGGATGACCGCCGTCGGCAACGCCGCGAAGGGAATGATCGCGTCGAGACGGTTGCGGAATTCCGGCGTGAAGAGACGGGTCAGCGCCTCCTCGTCTTCGCCGGTGCGCTTGGACGAACCGAAACCGATTGCAGCCTTGGCCATTTCGGATGCGCCCGCATTGGTCGTCATGATCAGGATGACGTTGCGGAAGTCGATCTTCTTGCCGTTATGGTCGGTCAGCGTGCCGTGGTCCATGACCTGCAACAGGATATTGTAGATGTCGGGATGCGCCTTCTCGATTTCGTCGAGCAGGACCACGCAATGCGGGTGCTGGTCGACGCCATCTGTGAGGAGGCCGCCCTGGTCGAAGCCGACATAGCCGGGAGGTGCACCGAGAAGACGCGAAACCGTGTGCCGCTCCATATATTCCGACATGTCGAAGCGCAGGAGTTCGACGCCGAGCGACGATGCCAGCTGTTTTGCCACCTCGGTCTTGCCGACGCCGGTCGGACCGGAGAAGACATAGGCGCCGATCGGTTTGTTCGGCTCGCGAAGACCGGCACGCGCCAGCTTGATCGAGGTCGAAAGAGCTTCGATCGCGATATCCTGGCCGTAGACCACCGAACGCAGTTCCTGCTCGAGATTGGCGAGCACGGCTTCATCGTCCTTGGAGACGGTCTTCGGCGGAATGCGCGCCATCGTGGCGACCGTCGCCTCGATCTCCTTTTCGGTGATCAGCTTGCGGCGCTTCGACGGCGGCAGCAGCATCTGGGCCGCACCGGTTTCGTCGATCACGTCGATCGCCTTGTCGGGCAGCTTGCGGTCGGAGATGTAGCGGGCCGACAATTCGACGGCCGACTTGATGGCGTCGTTCGAATAACGCAGGTGGTGATACTCTTCGAAATAGGGCTTCAGGCCCTTCATGATCTCGATCGCATCATCGATCGACGGCTCGCTGACGTCGATCTTCTGGAAACGACGGACCAGCGCCCTGTCCTTCTCGAAGAACTGGCGGTATTCCTTGTACGTTGTCGAACCGATGCAGCGAATCGCGCCCGATGACAGGGCCGGCTTCAGGAGGTTCGATGCATCCATCGCGCCGCCCGAGGTGGCGCCGGCGCCGATCACCGTGTGGATCTCGTCGATGAAGAGCACGGCGCCCGGATATTCTTCCAGTTCCTTGACGACCTGCTTCAGGCGCTCCTCGAAATCGCCGCGGTAGCGCGTGCCGGCCAAGAGCGTGCCCATGTCGAGCGAGAAGATCGTCGCATCGGCGAGCGCTTCCGGCACCTTGCCTTCGACGATGCGCTTGGCAAGGCCTTCGGCGATCGCCGTCTTGCCGACGCCGGGATCACCGACGTAGAGCGGATTGTTCTTCGAACGGCGGCACAGGATCTGGATCGTGCGGCTCACCTCAGCGTGACGGCCGATCAGCGGATCGATCTTGCCGCCCTTGGCCTTCTCGTTGAGATTGACGCAGTAGGCCTTGAGCGCGTCCTGCTGTTTCTTGGGGCCGCCCTCTTCCTCGCCGCCGCGCGCCGTCGGCTTGCTGCTTTCGGCTTCGTCTTCGGCGCCGCGCGGGGGGCGCGCTTCCGAAACGCCGGGGCGCTTGCCGATGCCGTGCGAGATGTAGTTGACGGCATCGTAGCGGGTCATCTCCTGCTCCTGCAGGAAATAGGCGGCATGGCTTTCGCGCTCGGCGAAGATCGCGACGAGCACATTGGCGCCGGTCACCTCTTCGCGGCCGGACGACTGCACGTGGATGACCGCACGCTGAATGACGCGCTGGAATCCGGAGGTCGGCTTCGAATCCTCGTCATAACCGGTGATCAGGTTAGAAAGTTCGTTATCGACATATTCGACGAGCGTCTTGCGCAGCGCGTCGAGATCGACATTGCAGGCACCCATGACCGCGGCCGCATCGGCATCGTCGATCAGGGCAAGCAGCAAATGCTCGAGCGTCGCGTATTCGTGGTGCCGCTCGTTGGCAAAGGTCAGTGCCTGATGGAGCGCCTTCTCTAAACTAGGCGAAAATGTTGGCACGTTCAGATCCTCACTTCTTTTCCATGACGCATTGCAGCGGATGCTGGTGCTGCCGGGCGAAGTCCATCACCTGGCTGACCTTCGTTTCCGCTACCTCGTATGTGAATATTCCGCATTCGCCGACGCCGTGGTTATGGACATGGAGCATGATGCGGGTGGCACTTTCACGATCCTTCTGAAAAAAACGCTCCAGAATATGGATGACGAATTCCATGGGAGTGTAGTCGTCATTCAAAAGCAGCACACGATAAAGATTGGGCTTCTTGGTCTTCGGCTTGGTGCGCGTGATGACCGAGGTTCGATTTGCGTTGTCCCCGTTCCTTTCGCTGTCGTTCTGCATCCGGATCGGCTTTGCGATCATTGTCATTCATTCCTCAAGCAATCCAGCGGAGCATGGGAGGGTGCTTTTCCCGCCGAATATCTGAAACACTAACTTAGTTCATAATAGGCTGATTTTAAGCCCCCTGTCAGACACTGCAATCAAGAAATGGCCGCATGCACGGGAAAGACCAAAAAAGTCCCCGGTCGATCCCATGCGGGCGCTGCAGCGAAAGTGGAAACAAAAAGACCGGCTACAGATGCGTAGCCGGTCCTCATTTTTCAATATGTAGCGCAGGTTGCGCGTCAAAATCAGTTCATGCAGCAGCAGGCGTCGCCGCCGACGGCGCCGACTTGGCGCTCTTGACCACGGCAGCGGCGATCGGTGCTTCATAGGGCTTGTAGGCTGATTTGGCGAGATCGGCATACATCTCACTGAGCTTCGTCGTCTCGGAGACAAAGCCTTCGAAATACGCCTTGACGTAGCTCGTCTGCAACTCGAAGGCCGCCTCGAAGCTCTTGACGCCGGCCAGCGTTTCGAAATGCGTCACTGCGTCCTGGAAGGATTTCTTAGAATATTCAGTGGCTTCGGCGGCGATCGCCTGAAAGCCCTTGGTCGTGTCGGAATAGGTTTTCAAGGCCGTGTCGACGGCTTCCTTGCTCTTCTTGTTAGCATCGTCAAAGTTGAACATAAGCCATCCTCCGTTGGGCTGTTGATGGCCGCAGGGTAGCTGCAATGCACAAATAGTCAAGTAGTCTTGTGCGATGCAACACCTCTTTGGGTTGCATGACAATAATAAAACAAAGCCGATGTCCCGGGGCACGTACGTCTTTAACGGATTTCGCTAATATATAGGCCGATGCTGCAACTATAAGCTTTAAAAAAAATTTTACTCGTGAGCACAAAAGACAAAAAAAACCGGGCGGATCGTGCCGCCCGGCTCAGCTAAATTGGTCGAACGCGATCAGAGATCGACGTCGAGGATCGCCATCGAAAAGTTGTAGGAGCGGTCACCGTCCTCGTCATCGATATAGACGACGCCCAGAAATTCTTCGCCGAGATAGACTTCCGCAGAATCATCCTTGCGCGGACGCGCCTTGACGATCATCTGCGGATTGAACATGCGCTTGAAATAGGCGTCGAGCTTCTTGATTTCTTCTGGCTTCACTCTGTCATCTCCGTAAGCGGTCTTGATTGGCCGCTTCTTGCACAGGAAATGCAGCGGTGTAAAGGCAAGGTTGCCGTCTGCTCATGGCCCTCCTCGCTCGGATCCCGCCGATTTCTCCTATCCCTGTTTCCAACGGGCGCTCAGATATCGGCGCCGATCACCTGGTCCATGTTGCGCGACGGCTCGGAACAACCGGCCTCGCCGACGACCTTAGCCGGAACGCCCGCCACCGTCTTCTTGGGAGGCACCGCCTTCAAGACAACGGAGCCGGCTGCGACACGTGAGCAGTAGCCGATCTCGATATTGCCAAGGATCTTGGCGCCGGCGCCGATCATGACGCCGGAGCCGATCTTCGGATGACGGTCGGCGCCCTCCTTGCCGGTGCCGCCGAGTGTGACGCCGTGCAGGATCGAGACGTTGTCGCCGATGACAGCCGTCTCGCCGACGACGAGGCCGGTGGCGTGATCGAGGAAGATGCCCTTGCCGATCCGGGCGGCCGGATTGATGTCGGTCTGGAAGACGCTGGAAGAGCGGCTCTGCAGATAGAGGGCGAAATCACGCCGGCCGCGGTTCAGCAGCCAATGGGCGAGACGGTGTGTCTGCAGCGCATGGAAGCCCTTGAAATAAAGCACCGCCTCCATGAAGCGCAGGCATGCGGGATCGCGGTCATAGATCGCCTGGATATCGACGCGCAGGATGGAACTCCAGTCAGGCCAGTCGAGAAGCATTTCCTCGAAGGTCTGGCGCAGGAGGTTCGCCTGCATGTCGGGATGATCGAGACGTTCGCAGATGCGGTGGATGACGCATTCCTCGAGCGAATGGTAGTTGATCACCGTAGAATAGAGGAAGGCGGCGAGAACCGGATCCCGTTCGGCGGCGAGCCGGGCTTCCTCGCGCAGGCTGTCCCAGATGGGGTCCATCACCTTCAGCGGATGGCCTGTCTCAAAAGCACGGATGTCAGTCTTTGCGACCATCGCCGCTCTCCTCGTTGCCGGAAGGAATGCCGTTTTCGGAATGCCAATATATAAAGGAAAACGCCAATAACATAAATGGGTGCCGTCGCCATGGTTTTTTAGCATGGTTTTTCGGCATCACGATGTTGTCAGCGATGGGCGACCCTTGCATAGAAGGCCAGCACCGCCTGCTTGAAAACCCTGTCGCCGACGGCGAGCATATGATCGCGGCCCGGAATATCCAGCGCCTCGGCATTTTGCATCAGCGCCGCCAATTCCTGCGGCGAGCCGGCAATATCATCCTTGGTGCCGACGCCGATCAGCGTCGGCATGTCGAGCTTGGCCATATCGGAGCGGGCAACGAGATCGCGCGAGCCGCGGATACAGTCGGCAAGGGCGACGCGGTCACTCTTCGTCTGCTCGGCGAAGGCGCGGAACACGCGTCCGCGGGCATGCGTCACCGCGTCGAGCGAGGGCGCCAGCAGCGCATCGGCGATCGGGTCCCAATCGCCGACGCCGTCGGTCATGCCGATGCCGAGGCCGCCGAGCACCAGCGAACGGACCCGATGGGGATTGGCAAGTGCGGCAAAGACGGAAATACGCGCGCCCATCGAATAGCCCATGACATTGGCTTTGGGGATGCCAAGATGGTCGAGCAGCGCGACCGCATCGCCGGCCATGATCCATGGACGATAGGCTTCGGCATCGTGCGGCTTGTCGCTTGCGCCATGGCCGCGATTGTCCATGGCGATCACCCGGTAGCCGGCATCGCCCAGCGTCTTCAGCCAGCCCGGATGCACCCAGTTGACGTTAGCGGTCGAGGCAAAGCCGTGGATCAACAACACGGGCACACCGGCCGGATCGCCCTCATCGAAGAAGGCGAGCTGCAATCCATCATGGGTAAAGCTTGAAAATGCGGGTGTATTTAAATTCATCGGGCCTTCCTTTTGGCGCGACCATAGTCGAGCGGCCTTTCATCGTGAAGCCAAAAACTGTGGCTAAAAACTGTGCCTGGCGCGGCGGTTTGGCTCTACACATTTGCGGCGAAGGCTTATAAGGTTCGCGCACATTTCAAAGCATTCGGAGAGCGACATGGCCGGCCACAACATTCCCCACTTCCAGAACGACGGCGGTCACAGCGTTATCGAAGTTGGCGTCAAGGAATTCATGTGCACCGGCGCTTCGGCTCCCTTCGATCATCCGCATATCTTCATCGACATGGGCGACGACAACGAGAAGGTCTGTTCCTATTGCTCGACGCTCTATCGTTTCAATTCCGCGCTCAAGCCCAGCCAGACCAATCCGGCCGGTTGCGTTTTCCACGTGAAGGCGGCGTAGTCAGTCCAGATCCGGATCGGACGGACAATGCCGATCGAACATGCCGCCATCATCGGCGCCGGCATATCAGGGCTGACCGCTGCCCTTGCGCTTTCGCGCCGGGGTATCAGTTCGGAGATCTTCGAGCAGGCGGGCGAACTCACCGACATCGGCGCCGGATTGCAGGTTTCGCCGAACGCCTCTCGCATCCTTGCCGAATTCGGTATCCTTGAGGGACTGTCAAAGGTCTGGCTCGAGCCGGATGCGATCCGGCTGATATCAGGCAGTTCGCTTCGCCAACTCGCGACGGTGCCGGCCGGCAAATTCGCGCGGGAACGCTGGGGCGCTCCCTATGGCGTCCTGCACCGCACCACATTGCAAAAAGCCCTTCTGGATGCGGTTACGGCCGATCCGCTCTGCCGGCTTCACCTCGGCGTGCGGATGGTCTCGATCCTACCGCCTTTCGAGCGGGCGCCCGATGTTATCATCGGCGCCGACGGCGTCTGGTCGAAGCTTCGGCAATCCGTTCCGGGCAGCCCCTCGCCGCGCTTTTCCGGCAATATCGCCTACCGCTTTACCATTCCCGAAAATGAGGCGCCTGGTTTCCTCGACCGGGCAAGCGTTTCGGCTTTTCTCGGCGGCTCGGCACATCTCGTCTGCTATCCGCTCAGGGAGACCGGCAGCTTCAACATGGTGGCGATCACCGCCGGCAATATCGCGCCGCAGGCCTGGCAAAGCGAGCCGACGGCCGAGCAGCGGGTGCAGCTGCGGGCGCGCCTTTCCGGCTGGAACGCCTCGATCGTCTCACTACTCAGCCGAAATAGGAAGCTGACGTTCTGGCCACTGTTCGAAACCACATCAGGCGCATGGCAGGACGGCCGAAAGACGGTTCTGATCGGCGACGCCGCACATGCGATGATGCCGTTTGCCGCCCAGGGAGCGGCGATGGCGATCGAAGACGGCTATGAACTGGCCGCATTTCTTTCGAACCGTCCCGTGGCGGAAGCACTGGCGCTCTTCGAACGACATCGCGCGCCGCGCATCGCGAAGCTTCGCCAGCGCGGCGCCTTCAACCGGTTTGCCTATCATGCGAAAGGGCCGATCCGGATCGGCCGCGATCTCGTGCTCGGCCTCAAGCCGCCGCTAAGCCTGGCGGCAGATCTCGACTGGATCTACGGCTATCGGGCTGCAGATCTGCCGTGAGCCGCTGCCAGCGACGACAAAGCGTGTCCGATCAGATGGCGCTTGCGGCGGCAAAACCCCGCTCGATATCGGCCTTGAGATCGGCCACGTCCTCGATGCCGATCTGCAGGCGGATGACCGGACCGTCCGTCGGAGCCTTGGCGACCGTGCGATCGTTGAGATAGGCGTGCAAGGCGAGGCTTTCATAGCCGCCCCAGGAATAACCGAGACCAAAAATCCTGAGCGCGTCGAGGAAGGCATGCGCCTTTGCTCTGGACTTCTCGGGACCATCGGCGGCAAGCACGAAGGAAAAGATGCCGCTGGCACCTTTGAAATCGCGCTTCCAGAGATGGTGGGAGGGGAAACTCGGCAGGGCCGGATGCAGCACGCGGGCGACATCCTCCCTGCCCTCCAGCCATTCCGCGATATCGAGCGCGCTTTCATAATGCCGCTCGAGGCGCAGGCCCATGGTGCGCAATCCGCGTAGGATCTGGTAGGCATCATCGGGTGCGCCGCAGATGCCGAGCACACCGTTTGCCTCCTTCAGCCGCTCCCAATGCTCGGCATTGGCCGAAACCGTTCCGAGCAGAATATCGGAATGGCCGGACGGATATTTCGTCGATGCGTGGATCGAGATGTCGACGCCGTGATGGAGCGGCCTGAAATAGAGCGGCGTTGCCCAGGTATTGTCCATCATGACGACGGCGCCATGGCGGTGCGCAACCGCCGAGATTGCCGGAATATCCTGCATTTCGAACGTATTCGAGCCGGGGGCCTCGGTATGGACGAGCTTCGTGTTCGACCGGAACAACGTCTCGATGCCGGCGCCGATCTCCGGATCGTAATATTCCACCTCGACGCCGAGGCGCTTCAGCATCGTGTCGCAGAAATGGCGCGTCGGACCATAGACCGAATCGACCACCAGCGCATGATCGCCGGCAGCGACGAAACCCAGGAACGGAATTGTGACGGCCGCAAGGCCCGAGGGGACGAGGATCGTGCCGGCCGAGCCTTCGAGCGCGTCGATCGCCTCGCAGAGCGCATCCGTCGTCGGTGTGCCGCGCGTTCCGTAGGTGTATTTCTGCGTGCGCGTCTCCATCGCCCGTGCATTCGGAAACAACACAGTCGAGGCATGCACGACCGGCGGATTGATGAAGCCGTGATAGTCGAACGGGTCGTTGCCGATATGGGTCAGGCGGGTGTTGATGCCGGCATTCTGCAGCAAGCTGTCTTTGTCTTTCATGTCGGGAATAGCCTTTGGCGAAGGGTCGCGAAACCAGACTTTTGGACGCCCCGCCGTTTCGGGTCAACCCCTTGAAGATCGGTTGCAGGCGACGATCCGAAATGATGGAAATTTCGATTTTCGCGTTATTTTTCCGCAACCGGACGCCTATTTCATAGCCAGCCGCCCACGAATGCAGCGCAATCTACCAAAATTCTGAATTTTGCGGCAATTATTGGGCGCGACACTTGACCATAGTGACATTTGCGACTGTGATAGGGTCACTCGCGCCGGGAGGGTGTCGAGACAATGGGGAGGCGGCACGGATTGTTCGCACGCACTCTCCACAAGAAAAGATAAGACAACGGAAAAGGTTGGGAAAATGAAAAATAAGCTCCTGTCGGCCGCCATCGGCGCAGCAGTTTTGGCAGCTGGCGCCTCGGCCGCCTCCGCCACCACACTCTCAGACGTCAAGGCAAAGGGTTTCGTTCAGTGCGGCGTCAATACCGGCCTTACCGGCTTTGCCGCACCTGACGCTTCCGGCAATTGGGCCGGCTTCGACGTCGACTTCTGCAAGGCCGTCGCTTCGGCCGTGTTCGGCGACCCCACCAAGGTCAAATACACGCCGACAAATGCGAAGGAACGCTTCACCGCTCTGCAGTCCGGCGAAATCGACGTTCTCTCGCGCAATACGACCTGGACGATCAATCGCGACACCGCTCTCGGCTTCAACTTCCGTCCTGTCACCTATTACGACGGCCAGGGCTTCATGGTGCGCAAGGGTCTGAACGTGAAGTCGGCTCTCGAACTCTCCGGCGCCGCAGTGTGCGTACAGTCAGGCACGACTACCGAACTGAACCTCGCCGATTACTTCAAGACGAACAATCTGCAGTACAATCCGGTCGTCTTCGAAAATCTTCCTGAGGTCAACGCCGCCTATGACGCCGGTCGTTGCGACGTTTACACGACCGACCAATCCGGTCTCTATTCGTTGCGTCTGACGCTGAAGAATCCCGACGAACACGTCATCCTTCCTGAGATCATCTCCAAGGAGCCGCTTGGCCCGGCCGTCCGTCAGGGTGACGACCAGTGGTTCGACATCGTTTCCTGGACGGCTTATGCGCTGATCAATGCCGAAGAGTTCGGCATTACCCAGGCAAATGTCGACGAGATGAAGAACTCGCCGAACCCGGATATCAAGCGCTTCCTCGGCAGCGAGGCCGATACCAAGATCGGCACCGACCTCGGCCTGACCAATGATTGGGCCGCCAATGTCATCAAGGGCGTCGGCAATTATGGCGAAATCTTCGAACGCAACATCGGTCAGGGTAGCCCCCTCAAGATCGCACGCGGCTTGAATGCCCTGTGGAACAAGGGCGGCATCCAGTACGCACCGCCGGTTCGTTAATCGAGCCCTGGCATGAAATACCGGGAAGGCGGCCAAGCCGCCTTCCCGCTTCCAAAAAGCTAAAAAGAAAGCCCGAAAACGGGCACAAGGGGATTGGCGCGGCATGACGCATGAGGCTGTGGATTCGACACCTTTGCATGGCACCGGCTGGAGTTTCCGGTCGGCAATGTACGACCCGAAATACCGGAGCATATTTTACCAGGTTCTAACAATCGTTGTCCTCGTGGGCTTTGTGTGGTGGGTGGCCCACAACACGGCCGCGAACCTTGCCCGCAGCAATACGGCATCGGGTTTCGGCTTTCTTCGCGGTCGCGCCGGTTTCGAAATCGGCCAGTCGCTGATCAGCTTTTCGAGTGACTCGACTTATGCGCGCGCACTTCTCGTCGGCATTCTGAATACCTTGCTGGTGGCGGTGACCGGGATCTTCACGGCGACCATCATCGGTTTCCTGATCGGGATCGGCCGGCTGTCGCGCAATTGGTTGGTTGCCAAGCTCTGCACGGTCTATGTCGAGGTTTTCCGCAACATTCCGCCGCTGCTCGTCATCTTTTTCTGGTATCTCGGCGTTCTCTCCGTCTTGCCGCAGCCGCGCGAGTCGGTGGGTCTGCCGTTCAGCATGTTCCTCAACAACAGAGGACTAGCCTTCCCGAAGCCGATCTTTGAGACAGGCATGATAGCGGTCGCCATCGCCCTGCTGATTGCGATTGTCGCCACCATCATCATCGTGCGCTGGGCCCACAAGCGCCAAGCCGCAACCGGCCAGCCGTTCCACACCGTATGGACGTCGATCGCGCTGATCGTCGGCATGCCATTGCTGGTCTTCGTTGTCTCCGGCTTTCCGCTCACCTTCGACGTTCCGATTGCCGGAAAATTCAACCTCACGGGCGGCTCCGTCGTCGGCCCCGAATTCATGTCGCTGTTTCTCGCTCTGTCCTTCTATACCGCCTCGTTCATCGCCGAGATCGTTCGCGGCGGCATTCGCGGCGTTGCAAAGGGACAATCCGAAGCAGCCGGCGCGCTGGGACTGCATCCATCGAGCGTGACGAGACTTGTCGTGGTGCCGCAGGCGCTACGTATCATCATCCCGCCGCTGACGAGCCAGTACCTGAACCTGACCAAGAACTCCTCACTCGCCATCGCGATCGGTTTCTCGGATCTCGTTGCCGTCGGTGGCACGATCCTCAATCAGAGCGGTCAAGCGATCGAGATCGTCTGCATCTGGGGTATCGTCTATCTCAGCTTGAGCATTCTCACGTCGCTGTTCATGAATTGGTTCAATGCCAAGATGGCACTGGTGGAGAGATAAGATGTCGGTCGCCGATAAACCCTTTGTCAGAACGTCCATCCTTGCCGCCGAACCGCCGCCCCCCGGCGAGACGGGGGCCGTCGCCTGGATACGCCGCAATCTCCTGGCAACTCCGAAGGACGTGATCCTGACGATCCTGGCTCTTGCGCTCATCGCATGGGCCGTGCCGCATCTCGTCAACTGGCTGTTCATCCAGGCCGTATGGTCAGGCCCGGACCGCACATTCTGCGCGACGACGATCCAGGGCGGCATCCAGCCTGACGGCTGGAGCGGTGCATGCTGGGCCTTCATCAGCGCCAAGTACGATCAGTTTATTTTCGGCCGCTATCCGCTCGGTGAGCGTTGGAGGCCGGCGATCGTCGGGATCCTGTTCATTCTGCTGCTGGTCCCGATGTTGATCCCGTCGGCGCCGCGCAAGGGCATGAACGCCATTCTTCTGTTCGCCGTCCTGCCGGTCCTCGCCTTCTGGCTTCTTCACGGCGGCTTCGGCCTCGAAGTGGTGGATACTCCGCTCTGGGGCGGGTTGATGGTGACGCTCGTTCTATCCTTTGTCGGTATTGCCGTCTCTTTACCCTGCGGCATTCTGCTCGCGCTGGGACGCCGCTCGAAGATGCCCGTCATCCGGATGCTTTGCGTTACCTTCATCGAGGTCATTCGAGGCGTTCCGCTGATCACCGTTCTGTTCATGGCAAGTGTCATGCTGCCGCTCTTCCTTCCCACAGGCTGGAACGTGGACAAACTGCTTCGGGCGCTGATCGGTGTGTCGATCTTCACGTCGGCCTATATGGCGGAAGTGATCCGCGGCGGCCTTCAGGCGATCCCGAAGGGCCAGTTCGAAGGCGCCGATTCACTTGGCCTCGGCTATTGGCAAAAAACCCGGCTGATCATCATGCCGCAGGCCATCAAGCTGGTGATCCCGAGCATCGTGAACACCTTCATCGGAACGTTCAAGGACACGTCGCTGGTCACCATTATCGGCATGTTCGATCTGCTTGGCATCGTCAAGCTGAACTTCTCAGATGCCAACTGGGCAAGCGCTGTCACGCCGATCACGGGTCTGATCTTCGCGGGCTTCATCTTCTGGCTGTTCTGCTTCGGCATGTCGCGCTATTCAGGTTTCATGGAACGCCATCTCGATACCGGCCACAAACGATAAGAACGCTAAAACGATAAAAATGAGGGAAAATAGTCATGGCTGAAGCTCCAGCGAAAAAGCTCACCGTTTCCGCGACGGAAGTGGCGGTCGAGATCGTCAACATGAACAAGTGGTACGGCGATTTCCACGTGCTACGCGACATCAACCTGAAGGTCATGCGTGGCGAGCGTATCGTCATCGCCGGTCCGTCGGGCTCGGGCAAGTCGACGATGATCCGCTGCATCAATCGCCTGGAAGAGCATCAGAAGGGCAAAATCATCGTCGATGGCACCGAGCTCACCAACGACCTGAAGAAGATCGACGAAGTGCGGCGCGAAGTCGGCATGGTGTTCCAGCACTTCAACCTCTTCCCGCACCTGACGATCCTCGAAAACTGCACGCTGGCGCCGATCTGGGTCCGCAAGATGCCGAAGAAGCAAGCCGAAGAAGTGGCCATGCACTTCCTCAAGCGGGTCAAGATTCCGGAGCAGGCCAACAAATATCCGGGCCAGCTCTCCGGCGGCCAGCAGCAGCGCGTGGCGATCGCCCGGTCGCTGTGTATGAACCCGAAGATCATGCTGTTCGACGAGCCGACCTCGGCGCTCGATCCCGAAATGATCAAGGAAGTGCTCGACACCATGGTGGGTCTTGCCGAGGAAGGCATGACCATGCTCTGCGTCACGCATGAAATGGGCTTTGCCCGCCAGGTCGCCAACCGCGTCATCTTCATGGACCAGGGCCAGATCGTCGAGCAGAATTCACCGGCCGAGTTCTTCGACAATCCGCAGCACGAACGCACCAAGCTGTTCCTCAGCCAGATCCTGCACTAAAGCGGGTCACGATCTTTCGGTTTCTCTCCCCGCGCTTTAGGCCCTTGTTTTTACGCATGTTGTCGCAAACCGCTGCTCACTTTTGCATGCTTTAGATCGAAGCATCCTTTGAAAAGACCTGCCGAGCCGCTGGCTCGGCGGGTTTTGCATGTTCAGCGGGAGGCGGCGAATAATCCGATCGGAGCTCTTCCTCGAGATCGATCACACGCCGCATTGGCTTTTCTACCAAAGATTGAACGTGTTAAAAAATAACTCCCTTCCCGCCTGGATATATCAGGCGGGAAGTCCATGTTTCAGCATGTTCTCATCTGATGGAACTGGAGGTTTAGAATGGGCATTTTCGACAAAATCAAACATGCAATCTTCGGAGAGGCGAAAGCAGCCGAACCCGTTGCTGCCGGCGCGCCGAAGATGGAGCCGGCGCAAGCGCCTGCCTCACCGTCGGCAGCGCCCAGTCCAAGGCCTGCTGCCCCTGCCCCGCAGAGCAAGCCTGCCACCGCGACAGCCACAGTCGATATCGTCCCGATCCTTGACGCGGCTGTGAAGAAGAGCGGCCAGAAACTCGATTGGCGCCACTCGATCGTGGACTTGATGAAAGCCGTTGGGATGGATGCAAGCCTAACCGAGCGCAAGGAACTTGCCGCTGAACTCGGCTATACCGGCGACGCCAACGATTCCGCAAAAATGAATGTGTGGCTGCACAAGGCGCTGATGAAGCGGCTTTCGGAAAATGGCGGCAAGGTTCCCGCCGATCTCTTGGATTGATCGGTACAGAATTGCTGCCGCCATCCGTGGCGGCAGCTCTCAAGCCGCCGGTGCGCTTCGCGAGATGATCTCGCTCATTTCTCACGGTCGGCCATCCGGAAGATCACGCCGCCGATGTAGATGCCGGAACAAGCGGGCCTTGCCCGCAGGCACTGGAACTAATAACGTTCTGCTCGATACTTCGATAATCGATCAGGGGGAATAAATCCAATGAGATTGATGGCAGTCGTTGGTCTTGCACTTAGCCTGGGCTGTATATCGGCCGCAGAATCTCCTTCAAACTATCAGTCCTACAGCGGCATTCGGGTCGATACCGACCCGGCGCTCCTGGCTCGATACGATAAAGTGCTTCAGCAGTGCGTGCCGGAGGCTGGCTCATGGCGACGCGGCTCAACGGACCCGCACAGCCTCTATTACAACGCGGCTCTCAGAAGTTGCCTCTATAGGTACAGTTTCGTCGACAGGGGCGTCTACGCCTACCCCATCCCCCAGGTCTACTTCGATCATTTCCTGGATCGCTGAGAAGAGCCGAGCAGATCCAATCCGCCGTAGGCCTTCAGAGGCGCATCAAACAAAACCCCGCCATTATGGCGGGGTTGTCTTCAATCGCGATGCAGCCATTCAAAATGCTACAGCGTCCTTGGCGCGGCTTAAAAGACGCACGGCGCACTCGTCAGCGTTTGCCGCCACTTGGCGGCCTGCCCTTGCCTGCCGGTCGATTGCCGCTTCCGGACGAGGTCTTGGCGTCATTGCCCTGACCGAAGTTGGTGCCGCCGAGATGGCCACCGCCACTGGTATTGGCGACCTGGCGCTGCATTTTACGCAACAGTGCTTCTGCATTGGTCTTGCTCATGAAATTCTCCTCAATGGCTGGAAAACCCAGCCCGAATGGCGCCGCTGACATCCGCGGGCAAAGACCGTAGGCATATCAGGCAGCGACGATGGGTGTTTGGTGGAGGCTTGCGTCGATCAAAGAATTGCCTGCGTTCATGACGATCCCCCTCAACCGGCATGACAATCACCCTCCGGCGGCTGCCAGACGGCGCAGAAATCGATTTTGAAAGGAAAGATCAGCTGGGACGCCAAGGGCGCAAACCAAGCTCGACAAGCAATTTCGATAGAAGAATCAATAGGACGGCAATGTGTTTAAAACAAGTTCCCGGCCACTTGGTTGTGTAGGCATTGCCTCGAATTTCTGCCCAATCGGACAAGGGCAATAGCCCTAAGCATCCAGATAATCCGATCGAAAGCTGCGCCTGACAAAACAACAACTTACGATTTCAACGGTGAAACGACATGTCACGGTTTTTGATGGGATCGGTGGCCTTCATCGCGGAGTGATGAACCTCGTGTTCTCGGTGTACTCCGGTGCGGTCATGGTAACGGCAGCCCTCATTGAAGCCTGTCATCCGTCCGAGAAGCATCCCAAGACCAGTTCGGATCTGCTCGGCCGCGCTTTGACCCAGATCGGTTTGATCGGTTTGACCGCTCTGCGACTGCATCGATCTCCCCGTACCGTTGCCGGCCGTTGTTGCGGAACCATCCGCGGATGACCATGCAGCAGCTCCCGTTGGAACGCTTTTTGCAGGGTTACTAATATGTTGATGATGCAAGGACCAAATGTCATGAATCGGTACACATCGCATCAGTTTCCCGCCCTGAGGATGCTCATGAGCGGCCAAGATAAATACAGCGTCATCAGGACCCTCGGCGACGCAGCCACCATGCTCATTTCCGAATGGCCTGGGGATGATGGCGAGGAGTATATCGTGGCGGTGAAGACATGCCTCGACGCGATCCGCGGCACCGCGCCCGCAAACGCCGCGCGGGAAGCGCTGATGAGAGCGGCTGATGAAGCCGGCATCCGCTACCTCTCGGTCGTTCACTGAGATCACCGCCTGGATCGGGCAGAATCGGCGCGCAGCCACGCTGATCGCCGAGGCCGAATTCTGGGGCTAGGATGGATGGCGGAGAGCTGCAGCCTGCCTGCTATGCTGAGGAAATGCGGGATAGCACTGGTCCTGTGAGCCCTCCCAGATCAAGCTGCGGGCGTGAGTGTATCATATCGGGCGAAACGACATCCCACCTGTAGTGACTAGCTGCAATACGCTACCTGTTGGACCTCGTCAAAGGCATGAAATACGTGAAAGCCGGACATACCATGCCCTGACTGACCTCCGCAATTTCCGCCGCATGGTCTTTCGCGTCACGCGAATCGAAATAGAAATCAGACGCCGATCATTGATAGCAACAACACCGTTGTGGCCGCGACAAACCGACAAACGGCGTCCGACAGACCTTCAATTCTGCGCAGCGGGCAGTTCCGGCACCGCTGGCGCGGGGCTCTACACTGACAGCGCCGTGGATCGGAGCTGGCGTGCATGCGACGCAGCCGGCAATCTGCCGATAGTGAGCAGCGGCGTCACTGATCCTGCGCTGATCGTGCGCTTGCCCCTGATCCCGGACCAATACTTACCAGTTGATTCACTCTTGTTTAAATGCAAGAGGAGTAAGGATTTCGCGAGTATCACAACAATGATCGCGCCGTCCGAAACTCGATAAGTTAATAGGGCCTTCGCATGGATATTGACGGTATGCTTAAGGAGATTGCCGACAAGGGCGGGGCGATGGAAGTCGTAGAAGACCACTATTATCCCTTGGACGTGGAAGCCGAGTTGCTGGGCCTCATTTCCAAAGAGTATCATGGCGGGGACCTAGGCTTTACAGAAACGCTGGCGTTGACGAATAAGGGACGCCAGCATCTGGGAATAGATGTAGTCACTCCACACACATGGACTTCCGCTGCCAGCACATTCGCTCGTATTATTGCCAAGTTTACACGACCAATTCTCTACCGGTGACTTAGTATTACTTAGGTTTATAAAATTTCCATAGTCGCGTGGCTATTTTTGGCCTCGCTCCATTGTTTGCGGCGCGGCTGGCGGTTTGGAAGCGGAGGCACAAAGACCGCGTGCTTGCTGGGTGTGGATCGCATTTGACCCAATTTTTCGGCGGCTGCCGAAGCGGGTGGGTGTCCAACTTATCGACCACGGATGTTATCTGGCTCTTATTGATTGCGCCGGGCGGCAGTGGCAGTCTCGATGCTGCATATTCAGTCGGATAGTCCTCATAGATTACGTCGCGCGCGCATTCCATGAGATCTCCACCAAAATAGTTCAGTGCACTACGAGGATGTTGGTAGGCATAGCGCAGCCTAACGAATGCGTTGGCTGACAAATGCAATGTTTCGTCAAAAATCCGGATGAGGTTTATTCGTCCCGGCGGCAATGGCATCGCGTATCATTAAAACGCCTGCAATAGGGTTTTCCTATTTCGACTTGAAGAGCTTTTCCGGGTCGTACCGCATGCCCAATGATCTCGGCGGGGAATCGGCGCTTGAAATGCTGCTCAATGGGTTTGGCCGAATCTGCTGCGGTCATGCCCTCCCATTACCCTCTCGATTTGTCCCAATCGGTAAAGCAGCGCTGCCTAAAATCGCTAAATACAGAAAAAATGTCGATTCCGCCCTTTGCGGGAGGAATCCGCTCACGCCCGTCAGGTTTTTCTAATGTTTTCAAGGGGCGTATATCGCGGCAGTTGCAGAAAGAATAATTCGCGGAAAGCGAGACCTTTATACTGCCTCAATTTGGGCGACTCAAATTTCACTAAATATTTCAAAACGTAACTTCGGATCGATTTTGATAATGTGGCAGCAATATGGCTATGTTTGTCAAGCACTTACTATCGCTCTACTGTTGCGCCCTCCAGGATGTCACCCTATAACCCCTCGCCGTAACGCCTGATTAACCAAAAATAGTACCGGCAAAGACAACGCTAAGGTTGAGGAACAAGAACATGACGACATACTATGTAGCGACGACCGGCAGCGGCGGTGGTAACGGAAGTGCCTCCACTCCCTTTCGCACGATTGGCGAGGCAATGTCGGCGAACCTTAAGCCCGGCGACGAGGTGGTGGTGAAGCCAGGAACCTACAACGAGAGCATCAACATCGACAAGGACGGCTCGGCGGCAGGCGACATCACGCTACGCTCGGAAGTGCCTGGCGCAGCGCTGATCCGGCCGCCCGCGGGCTCGTACACCGGGATCAGTGTCAACGCCAACTACGTGACAATCGACGGCTTCGACATCAAGGGCGGCAACGGTGACGGCATCGAAGCGAACAACGTCCATCACGTCTCAATTCTCAACAACAAGGTCCACGACAGCGGCGAGTCGGGCATTCAGTTCAACTATTCTGACTTCGTCAAGATCGTCGGGAACGAGACCTACCATAACGCGTCCACGGGCTGGTTCTCGGGCATCTCGATCTACGAGAACCGGAACATCACCGGCGATACCTCGACGACCGGCTACCGGAATATCGTACAAAACAACATCTCGCACGACAACGTCACGAAGACGGGTGCGCACACCGATGGCAACGGCATCATCATCGACGATTTTCAGAGCACACAGGCGGATGGTCATCCGAACTATACGTTTAAGACCCTCGTCGACAACAACCTGGTCTACGAGAACGGCGGCAAAGGCGTCCAGGTTGCCTGGAGCGACTCCGTCACGGTGCAGAACAACACAGCATATCACAACAACCAGGACCCGCTGAACGACGGCACCTGGCGCGGCGAACTCAGCAACGCGCAGTCGAGCAACAACACCTGGGTCAACAACGTCGCCGTAGCCGACCCATCGGTGAACAAGAACAACACCGCTGTCGATAACACGTCGTACGGTGGCTACACCAACGCCAACACCGTCTGGGCCAACAACATCACTTACAACGGCACGGCCGGCCAGGACTCGGTCAGGACCGACGGCGGCAACGCGATGCCGAGTGCGACGAACGGCAACAAGCTCGGTGTCGACCCGCATTTCGCGGGGGCAGCGACCGACAACTTCCACCTCGGCTCCGGCTCGTCGGCGATCGACAGTGGAACCACCAAGTACGGCGTCGGCTCGACCGATCTGGACGGCCACGCTCGCGTCGTTGGAACTGTCGATATGGGTGCCTACGAATCGGGCTCCAGCGCGGCACCGGGAACGCCAACCACGCCGACGCAACCGACAACGCCGACCACGCCGACAGAGCCAACCACGCCGACGCAGCCGAGCTCCGGCTCGGGAACGCCGACCACGCCGACGCAACCGACAGAGCCGACAACGCCGACCACATCGACGAAGGTATATACCGGCACCGAGGGTAACGACTACCTGCCACACACCGGTCAGTCCAACGGCGGCAACGAAACCTACAAGGGTCTCGGCGGCAATGACGTGTTGAAGGGCGGCGCCGGCTCGGACGTCATAATTGGTGGTGCTGGAAAGGACATCATGAGCGGTGGTATCGGCTCGGATACGTTTACCTTCAAGACAGCGACGGAGACCGGGTCCGGCTGGAACCGCGACGTCATCACCGACTTCCAGCATGGGGTCGACAAGATCAACCTCTCGGCGATCGATGCGAATGGCTCTGCGCAGGGCGATGCAGCCTTCCATTTCCAGGCGCAAGAGAATGCCTTGTTCGATAAGAAGGCTGGCGCGCTCGCTTGGCACTATCAAGACAATGCTGGATCCGATCACGATATTACCGTTGTCCAGGCCGACCTGAACGGCGACGGCGTTCATGACTTCGAGATTCAGCTGCAGGGCCTCGTCCACCTGGGGGCAGGCGATTTGATCCTGTAACTATACCTGTTGCGGCGGTCGTCCGATCGCCGCAACAATCGTGCTAACAAAATGTGTCGACGGCGGAGTAAAACCCGCCACGCGGCGCGCAAAATTCGACTACTTCAGCGCGTGGATGAGCAAGCTGGGAGAGCGTAGCCCGAACGGCGATCCCATCCGCGCGCTGCGATTTTTTGACGGCTGTCAGCCGGCCTTTCGAGTGCGGACTTGCGCGAGGCGATAACTGTCGCCGTTCATCTCGCGGATGTCGACGTGGCGGGTGACGCGGTCCAACAGAGCGCCGGTCAGGCACTCGGATCCCAGGATCCCTCGAACGCAAGGTTGCTGGTGATCAGATGGCACTCGTCGACGTCTTGCGAGATCAGTTCAAACAATAATTCCGCACCGGTTTGGGACGCCCGTCCGGCCGCCGTACGCGGGATTCGCTGGACGGCGGTCCAAATGTGAGCGCCCCGTGACCAGGCTCCTTCGCGCTGGTCAGGGGACGGCTTCAAGTCATTGAATTTGTGGCGACCCCTGCAGGAATCGAACCTGCGACAACCTGCTTAGAAGGCAGGTGCTCTATCCAGCTGAGCTAAGGGGCCGTCCGGCGGCCGCGTCTCACGAGCGCGACCGGATGCGGCATATCTGGACCAGAAATCTCAATGCGTCCAGGGCTGCGTGCGGGTATAGCGGAAATTGTCCGGATAGGCGACAACCTGGCGTGTCGGGTCCTTCGGCGCGATGACGCGGTAGTCGATACCGTTGCGCTGGGCATAGGCTTCGGCGAGTTCCTGCGTTTCGAAGGTGAGCTTCACCTGCTGGCGCATGTCACCCGAAGAGGTGTAGCCCATGATCGGATCGATCTTAAGCGGCGACTCCTGATCGAACTCAAGCACCCAGAGATTGGTCTTGGCCTTGCCGGACTGCATGGCGGTCTTGGCTGGACGATAGATCTTGGCAGACATGACTGCAGCGTCTCCGACTATGCGGGACAATGCCCGCCGTTCATGGTCTAAATCCTGTTGCCGGCCCGTTCCGGGCCTTTTGCATCATCGCTGAGGATAACGCAAAGAGATGAATTTTGCTTAGCTGCGAATCCCCGCTTTTTCAAGGAAAAAGGCGGTGCACGACGACGCTGCCGACTCCGTTCCCATGACGGCCGATGCGTTAGGGAAACAAAGAATATCGGCGGACAAGCGGCTGTGCGCATTCTTCCCCTCGGGTGGAGCCAGCCATCTCTTGAAGGCCAAGCGACTCTGGGGCGGATTGCACAATGTTACCGATTGTCGCATGTTGTGATTGCAACCTGATTGCCGCAGCCAGCCCTCGGCACTATTTCTACGGCTCGGTTGGTTTCAGTGGATTCGCACTCATGATGAGACGTTCGGCGGAGTTCAATGCCATTGTGATAGGGGCTGGTATCACGGCGTTCTTCTACCTTGCGATCAGCTACGCTCAATATATCGGCCTGATCGCTCACGGCTAAGGTAGAATTGCCCTGACGCCAATTGTGCCAGGCAAACGGATTAGTGCGCTGGTAAGCAGACTGACCGCCCATCAAGATTTTTCTATCTTGCATCCACAGGTCCGGCGAGGAATCTTCGGCCAGAGCTGGATTTATGGGTTGCGACGGCGAAGTGAACCGTGTATCTCCCCTGCCATTCACGGCACGGAGTGTAGCGCAGCCTGGTAGCGCATCTGGTTTGGGACCAGAGGGTCGGGAGTTCGAATCTCTCCACTCCGACCATTCAAATATCCCGATATTGTTGAATTCCTTGACAGGCGCAGCGCAGCTTGCGGTTATACGCGCCGTCACTTCATCCTTTTCGTCGTCGTGGCGCTGACGATCCTGTCGCCCGGCTTGATTCCGAGTTTGGCAACAATGCCGGCGTTGAGTTCGACGACGTATTTCACCGCAACCATCGAATCGATGATGTCGCGCGAATAGGGCACTGCCTTTTCCTTGATGTGGCGAATCGTACCGGCGTCGTCGGCAAAGAGCATGTCGAGCGGCAGGATGGTGTTTTCCATCCACATGGTGACGCGCCTTGGCTCGTCGAAATCGAAGATCATGCCGGCATCATCGGCCATCACCTTGCGAAACATCAGTCCGCGGGCGCGCTGATCCGGGGTCGAGGCAATCTCGACAGTGAAATGCAGCACCTTGCCCGCCGCAGTCTGGATGAGCAGCGGCTCCTTGTCGAACCGCATCTGCTCCTCGGCCAAAGCCGGCAGCGCAACCATGAAAAAAAGCGCCAGGATGGCGCTTCTGATAGCATCAAATAGGATTAGACCGCGCATGTTCAGTGCGACCGGCTTGCCGGGCTCGGAACGTCAGGATGGATCTCTGCGGCCATCAGGCCCTTTTCTCCGTCGCCGAAGCGGACGAGAACCACCTGGCCAGGGCGGAGCTCCGTCAGGCCGAAGCGGCGGAGCGTTTCCATGTGCACGAAGATGTCTTCCGTGCCCTCGCCGCGCGTCAGGAAGCCGAATCCCTTGGTGCGGTTGAACCACTTGACCAGCGCGCGCTCGAGTCCGCTCGTTGCGGTGACCTGCACATGGGTGCGCACCGGCGGCAGCTGCGAGGGATGAACCGCGGTCGACTGGTCCATCGAGAGGATTTTGAAAGCCTGATAGCCGCGCTCGCGGCGCTGGATGAGGGCGACGATGCGCGTTCCCTCGAGGATCGTTTGGTAACCGTCGCGGCGCAGGCAGGTCACGTGCAGGAGTACATCCTGCATGCCGTTGTCTGGCACGATGAAGCCGAAACCCTTGGCGACGTCGAACCACTTGACGACGCCGGTGATTTCAACAAGATCGACCGCCTCTCCCGATAGCTCGTCGAGGTCGGAGTATTCGTTCGATGAAATCCTGTCAGCCATTGTCGCCAGCCCCTCGAATACGCGTCACACTGTTACGGTTAACTGATTCTTGAAATCAAGATTAACATCTTGGTAACGGATAAGCGCAAGTCCTAGTTTTCGGTTATTCCCAGGTGCACATTTTATAAAGATGACTTGCCCGAAGCTGACCTCGGCTCGCCGAAAAAAGCTAGCCCCAATAAAGGAGTAAATAGAATGCGTTATCTTCATACAATGGTGCGCGTCAAAGACCTGGACGCCTCGCTTGCCTTTTACACCACGCTTTTCGGGCTGGAGGAGATTCGCCGCCACGAAAACGAGAAGGGCCGCTTCACCCTGGTTTTCCTGGCTGCTCGCGACGATCTCGACCGTGCGCGCAGCGAAAAGGCCCCCTGCCTCGAGCTTACCTACAATTGGGACACGGAAGATTATAGCGGAGGTCGCAATTTCGGCCACCTCGCTTATGAGGTCGACGATATTTACGCGACCTGCCAGAATCTGATGGACAACGGCGTCACCATCAACCGGCCGCCGCGCGACGGGAACATGGCGTTCGTGCGCTCACCCGACGGCATCTCGATCGAAATCCTGCAAAAGGGCAGCCCGCTTCCGGCCACTGAGCCCTGGCTCTCGATGGGCAATACCGGCGCCTGGTAAGGCTTTTCGGCGCAAGGCTTTTGCGAGGCTTGCGGCTTTTCCGATTTCGGGTCCGGCCGGCGCCTCGGCGCTTGCCGCGATCCGGCCCCGCAGGCAATCTCCAAACGACTCGAAGCGGAAGAGAAGCGGTTTTCGCTTATTTTCCGGATCAACTGGAGACTGTTGCTTTGCGTAAGATGCAGATGCGGATGCCCCTGACCGACGCTTTGCTGATCGCCACCTCGGTGCTGGCGCTGTCCGGCTGCGCGTCGGACAAGAAGGCGCTCGATTCCGCCGCAGTTGTTCCAGCACAAGCCGCAGCACCGCAGCTTGCCACCGCAGGGCCTGGAAGCCCTGCCCCACATTCGGTCTATACGGACCCTCGGCTCGTCAACGTCTCCGGCGCTCAAGCCGCGCCTCAGGTCGTGGCACAAGATCCAAATGCCGCCGCTCCGCCCGCCGGCTCGGCAACGGCGGCGCCTGCCAATATCGGCGGGTTGGTCCTGCAGTCGACCCGGATCAACGCGCAGTCGATGAGCATCTTTTCCGATCGCCAGCCGGCGCCGCAAGACAACAGCACCTCCACCGTCGTTCAGCCGCAGGCCTATGCGCCGGTGGAAGGTGCAGCATCGGCGCGAAGCAGCGTCTATAGCCAGCCGCCCACGCTCCAACAGCCGGCAGAGCCGGTGCTGCCGCAGCAATCCTCGCAGAATAACAGTACGCAGCTTGCGCCTGTGCAGACTGCGTCGCTGGCGACGGGCAGCATTCCGACCTCGACGATGAATGCGCTCTACAGCGCGCCGAAGCAGAACCTGCTCGGCAGCCTCTCCGGCCTGCTGCACAAAGCCGCCCTGCCCGGCATGACGCGCATCGCGCCGAACGGGCTGCATCTCCAGAACGACAAGGTCGAGGTCGGTTGCTTCAAGCCCGACCTGTTGAAAGTGATCAAGACGGTCGAAAACCATTTCGGGCGACCGGTCATCGTCACCTCCGGCTATCGAGACGAAGAGCACAACCGCTTGGTCGGCGGCGCCGACGAATCGATGCACAAGAGCTGCGAGGCGGCCGACATCCAGATCGACGGTGTTACAAAATGGGATATCGCCGCCTATATCCGCTCGTTGCCGGACCGCGGCGGCGTCGGCACCTATTGCCATACGGATTCGGTCCACCTCGATACCGGCAAAAGTCGTGACTGGAACTGGGGCTGCGGCGGCAAACGCGCGCCGATGACGACCGCACGAGCGATCTGACGGCCGCGCGATTTTCGCATTGCGTTACGGCAGCATCAGCTAGTCTCAATAAAGAAACAACCGGCAGCCTGTTGATTCGGCTTCAATAATCGGCTTCTCGAACGCGCTCGGATTTGCTGTCATTTTTTTGAAAGAAACCGCAATTGCCGCTTGCGGGATTCAATACGCCTGACTATAAGGGCGCCACCACGAAGGACGCGCCCTTCGTCTATCGGTTAGGACACCAGATTTTCATTCTGGGAAGAGGGGTTCGACTCCCCTAGGGCGTACCACTTTCTCCCTATATAGAAGCCATCACTTCCGCTTGCAGAAGCCGGCGCACGCTCCTATTTTAACGAGGCTGCCTGCGCCCTTCGTCTATCGGTTAGGACGACAGATTCTCATTCTGTAAAGAGGGGTTCGACTCCCCTAGGGCGTACCAATTCCTGATGATGGCCATCGTCATCCGTTTCGATCGACATTCGCCGACCCTATGAGTCTCCTTGAGGAGAACCCTTCGGGTCCGCGCGACGCTGCCCATCCTAACCCGCCGGCTTGATTTTTCTCCGCTGCGCCGTGCCTTGCACATCGTTTCTCCACAGCCACAAATAAATCGGCGAAAACGATGATTTTTTCGCGCCTTGGCGCTTGCGGCCTTCGAAGGCGCTGACTATAAGGGCGCCACCACGAAGGAAGCGCCCTTCGTCTATCGGTTAGGACACCAGATTTTCATTCTGGGAAGAGGGGTTCGACTCCCCTAGGGCGTACCACTTTCTCTCCCTTGACTTCACATCGTCAGCGCTCTTGCGCGACCGTTCTATTTCGCCGGCGCAGCGTCGCAGACGCGCAGCTGGATGCGGCGTGCGCCCTGGTAGTGGTCGGCACCGAGCGAACCCGCGACATGCAGGCTGGCACCGCGTGAATTGATAAGAAGATTGCCAAGCGGCGTGTCGGCGGCGCGGAAGGCGATGCCGTCGAGCCGCGATCCGTCCATGGCCTCCAGCGTCACCTTCACATGTTTCTCGCCGACCAGGCGGGCGTCGCGCAGACGATGCGCCGGTATGGCAAAGAGCGGCTGTGCGTGACCAGAGCCATAGGGGCCGGCGGCCTCCAGGCGGTCGATGAGTTCGAGAGTGGCGCCGCTTGCACCGATCGCACCGTCGATCTTCAGCGTTTCGTTGGCGACGAGGCTAGCCACCGTCCTCTCGGCCTTCTCCGTGAAGAAGGTCCTCAGCCTGCCGAGATAAGCGCGCTCGACCGTCAGTCCCGCGGCCATTGCGTGGCCGCCGCCCTTGACGAGCAGACCCTCGTCAACCGCGGCCCGGACCATCCTGCCCATGTCGAAGCCGTTGATGGATCGGCCAGAGCCGGTGCCGCGGCCGGCGGGATCGAAGGCGATCGCAAAGGCCGGCCGTTTGAATTTCTCCTTCAGCCGCGCCGCGATCAGCCCGACGATACCGGGATGCCATTTCTCATGGGCGGTGACGATGACGGAGGCGCCCTCGCCGTCGCCATATTCGGCAAGCGCCTCGGCTTCAGCCTCCTGCAGCATGATGGCCTCCATCGCTTGGCGTTCGCGATTGAGCTCGTCGAGGCGCTGCGCGATCACATCCGCCTCTCCGGCGTCATCGAGCGTGAGCAGCCGGCTTCCGAGTGCGGCGTCGCCGATCCGCCCGCCGGCATTGATGCGCGGGCCGATCAGGAAGCCGAAATGGTAGGGCGTCACCGGGCCGGCGAGCCCCGCCTTGCGGAAGAGTGCCGCCAGTCCGGCATTGCTCTGGTGGCGGGCAGCAACCAGCCCCTTTACCACATAGGCGCGGTTGAGACCCTTCAGCGGCACGACATCGCAGACCGTCGCAAGTGCCACGATATCCAGCCATTGCAGCAGGTCGAGCGCCAGGATGCGCTTGTTGCCGGCCGCGCGCAGCAGCCTGAGTGTCGCGACCAGCACCATGAAGACGACGCCGGCGGCGCAAAGATGCCCCTGCCCCGAGAGATCGTCCTCGCGGTTCGGGTTGACCAGCGCATGGCAGGGCGGCAGCTCATGTGTCACCTGGTGGTGATCGATGACGACGACATCGATGTTGCGCGCCGCGGCAGCGGCCAGTGCCTCGTGGCTGGTGGAGCCGCAATCGACGGTGATGATCAGCTCAGCGCCGTTGTCGATCAACTGGTTGATGGCCGCCGGATTGGGGCCGTAGCCTTCGAAGACGCGGTCGGGAATATAGATGGTCGCCCTGACGCCGAAATGGCGGAGAAAACGAAACATCAGCGCCGAGGAGGCTGCGCCGTCGACGTCGTAGTCGCCGAAGATGGCGACGCTCTCGCCTCGCTCGATCGCGCGCAGGAGGCGGGTCGCGGCCTTTTCGCAATCAGTCAGTCTATGGGGATCGGGCATCAGGCTTCGGATCGTCGGATCGAGGAATTCGATCGCCTCGTCTACCGTCACGCCGCGCCCAGCGAGCACCCGGGCGATCAGATCCGGCAATCCATGGATCTGCGACATGGCCAGCGCGCGGTTCTGCCCGGCCTGGTCGAGCCGCGCCACCCAGCGATTGTCGAGCGCGGATTTCTCCACGCCGAGAAACGCGCGCTGTACGGGGTCGACGAGATCTGCCATGCCACACTCCGCTGACTTCATCTGCTCTTTCTACAGGAGCAGCGGAGATAACATAGCGATGGATTTGCAGACACGGTTTTTTACCAAAGCATGTCGCGCAAAAGCGTGCAGCGATTTTGCGACAACGACATGCGTAAAAATAAAGACCTAAAGCGCGAGAGCGAATCTGAAAGATCGCGACACGCTTTAGAATACCGCCCAGACGATCAGGGCGATGCCGGCCAGTTGCACCAGGATGACGGAGAAGAGAGTGAGAAGAATGGCCCAGTTGCGGCCTTCCGGGCTTTCGTCGTCATAGGCCCCATCGGAGGGGTGGTAACGAACCTCATCACGGTTCGTCTCGGGAACTTCCTCAAACAGACCAGGATGATCGGGAGGTTCCTCTTCCGGGCGACCATACCCCTTCCCGGCATGGCTGTCCTTGTTCACGGTGTTCTCCAAAGCCGGCGACTCCCTCTCCCGGCTTATTTATATCAATGTTTCGGTACCTGTTAATATAAGTTTTCGTGAGAGCGGTTAAACAGGCAATAAAAAAACCCGCCCTGCGTGCACAGAGCGGGTCAGCCATCCCGGATTGTGGCAAAAAAGAGTTCAGCCTTCTTCTTTTGGCCGCTCGATGCGAATCACCTGCGGTTCGCCGAAGAGGTAACCTTCCGACTTGATCGAGGCGACCGCCTTGCGCACCGACTCTTCCATCGTCGCATGGGTGACGAGAATGATCGTCTGGTGGTGCGATGGCGCCAGGTGCTGCTTGGAGCGCTGGACGATCGATTCCAGCGAGATGTTGTTTTCCGCCATGCGGGTTGCGACGCTGGCAAAGACGCCGGTGCGGTCGAGCACGGTCAGGCGGATGAAATAGCCGCCCTCGTGGCTCTGCATCTGCGCCTTGCGGTAGGGTTCCAGCGTCGCTGCGGGATGGCCGAGCACCGGCACGCGCTGGGCGCCTGGCTGGCTCTTGGCAATATCGGCGATATCGCCGAGCACGGACGAGGCCGTCGCGTTGCCGCCGGCGCCCGGGCCGACCATCAGCAGTTCGCCGAGCACGTCGGATTCGATCGCCACCGCATTGGTGACGCCGTCGACCTGGGCGATGACCGAATCGACCGGCACCATTGTGGGATGGACGCGCTGCTCGATGCCGGTATCGGTGCGCTGGGCAACGCCCAAGAGTTTGATGCGATAGCCGAGCTCGGCGGCAGCGTGGATATCCTCGATCGAGATGTTGGTGATGCCTTCGAGATAGATGTCGTCGGCCGCGATCTGATTGCCGAAGGCGAGCGTCGTCAGGATGGAAAGCTTATGGGCCGTGTCGTTGCCCTCGACATCGAAGGCTGGATCGGCCTCGGCATAACCCAGCCGCTGCGCTTCCTTGAGGCATTCGGCGAAGGAAAGCCCCTCCTTCTCCATCTTGGTCAGGATGTAATTGCAGGTGCCGTTCATGATGCCATAGATGCGCGAGACGGAATTGCCCGTCAGCGATTCACGCAGCGCCTTGATGACCGGAATGCCGCCGGCGACTGCCGCCTCGAAGTTCAGCAGCGAACCCTTCTCCTCGGCGATCTTCGCAAGCTCGACGCCGTGATAGGCAAGCAGCGCCTTGTTGGCTGTCACCACATGGAGACCACGTTGGAGTGCCGTACGCACCGAGACGTTGGCCGCCCCTTCGGCGCCACCCATCAGCTCGACGAAGACGTCGATATCGCCTTTTTCGGCAAGCTCTTCCGGCCGGTCGAACCAGGTAACGGTGGAAAGATCGATGCCGCGATCCCTCGCCTTGTCACGCGCGGAGACCGCCGTGATGGTGATCGGACGCCCGCAGGTGACGGCAAGCTCGTTGCTTTTCTGCTGAATGATACGGACAAGCGAGGCGCCAACGGTGCCCAAGCCCGCAATGCCGATTTTGAGGGCATCTGCCATGGATCGATCCTGAAGTGTCTGTGTGGCGGCAGCCGCCGAACGCAGCTGCCCAACGGTTGGATTAGCGGTGGGCGTTCAGCGAGATGACGTTGTGCATCGTCTCGTCTGCCGTCGACATGAACTTCTTGATGTTGCGCGCAGCCTGACGGATGCGGTGTTCGTTCTCGACAAGCGCCAGACGGACGTAGTCGTCGCCCATTTCGCCGAAGCCGATGCCCGGGGCAACGGCGACGTCGGCCTTCTCGACCAGCAGCTTGGAGAACTCCAGCGAACCGAGATGACGGAACTTTTCCGGGATCTTCGCCCAGGCGAACATCGTCGCGGCCGGCGGCGGCACCTCGAACCCGGCCTTGCCGAAACTTTCGACCATGACGTCGCGGCGGCGTTTATAGACGTTGCGGACTTCCGCAATGTCGGAACCATCGCCGTTCAACGCATGCGTCGCCGCCACCTGGATCGGCGTGAAGGCGCCGTAGTCGAGATAGGACTTGACGCGGGTGAGCGCCGCGATCAGCCGCTCGTTGCCGACGGCAAAGCCCATGCGCCAGCCGGGCATGGAGAAGGTCTTCGACATCGAGGTGAACTCGACCGTCACGTCCATTGCGCCCGGCACTTCGAGAACCGACGGCGGCGGGGAGCCGTCGAAGTAGATTTCCGAATAGGCAAGGTCGGAAAGCACGATGATGTCGTGCTTTTTCGCGAAGGCGATGACGTCCTTGTAGAAATCGAGCGTCGCGACAAAGGCCGTCGGATTCGAGGGGTAGTTGAGGATCAGCGCCAAGGGCTTCGGGATCGAATGCCGGACGGCACGTTCCAGCGGTTCGAAGAAGCTCGCATCCGGCTCCACCGACATGGAACGGATCACGCCGCCCGCCATCAGGAAGCCGAAGGCGTGGATCGGATAGGTGGGGTTCGGGCAGAGGATCACGTCGCCCGGCGCCGTAATCGCCTGCGCCATATTGGCGAACCCTTCCTTGGAGCCCAAGGTGGCGACCACCTGGGTATCCGGGTTGAGCTTGACGCCAAAACGACGGGCATAATAGGCGGCCTGGGCGCGGCGCAGGCCCGGAATGCCCTTGGAAGAGGAATAGCGGTGCGTGCGCGGATCCTGCACGACCTCGCACAGCTTGTCGACGATCGACTGAGGAGTGGGGAGGTCTGGGTTTCCCATGCCGAGATCGATGATATCGGCGCCGCCCGCTCGCGCGCTTGCTTTCAAACGGTTGACCTGTTCGAAAACGTAAGGCGGCAAACGCCGGACTTTGTGAAACTCTTCCATCTCATTCCCCATGGAAAGGCGGCATTTCGGGCCGCAGTCGAAGTTCGTTCCGTCTTCCGGCGGCTGCGACACGAACTTCAGAATCGCAACGCCGTGTTCATCAGACCCAAGTGACGCGGCGAATCTTTGACGGAAAGGCCGCGTAACGCGCTTTATCGGAAAAATTGTATCTTCCGATGCATTCGGAATGGCTTTGCGTCCAAATTGCCTGAAAGGCAAGGTCTATTTGGAGATTTCGGAGAGTGTATCGGTGCCGTGCTCGGCGGCGAGACGCCGCATTTCGGCGACCTTGGCCTGATATTCGGCTTCCGAGATCGTGCCGGCCTTACGCCGAGCGGCAAGTGCCGTCAGCTGATGCTGCAGTTCAGCCGCCTGCTCGTCACTCATCTGGACATTGGCGGCGGTCAGCGGCGCACCGAAACTCGGATAGCCGTCCGGGTATTTTGCCAGGCCGCCCTCAGCCGCCTCGCCCTTGGTGGCCGGCATGACGACGGCGGTCGGCGCCGCCCGCTTAGCGGCAGCTGCGGCCTTTTGTTCCGCCGTCAGATTGCATCCGGCAAGCGCCATCGCCGCCGCGGCGCAGATCAGTGCGGTGCGGTTGAGGATTGCGATGCGCCGAATGCCGTTCTTTGTCATGCCTCAAAAATCCAGTTCTGACTGCGTCGACTGTTAAATTTGTCGCAGCCACAAAGCAATAGCATGAGCCGATGCGGGTGGAACTTGTTTTCTCGTTCGATCACGATGTACAACGAATGGATAAAAAGAGTGGTGCTGCCGCCGGAGGAAATGGTGACCGACAGCAAGCAGGAGAATGGCGGCCAAAAAAATGGCGAAAAGGCCGGCTTCGACGCGACCGATCTCGATCCCTATCTGTTGAAGGATCCCGAGGCCATGGCGATGAATTTCGCCCGAGCGCTCGAAAATCTCGGACAAGCAGCGTCTGCCTGGCTCGCGCCGCGCGAACGCGGTGAGATCACCGAAACCGCCGTCGATCCGATGACCGACATGGTCAAGACGCTTTCCAAGGTGACCGAATACTGGATTTCCGATCCGCGCCGCACCTTCGAGGCGCAGACGCAGCTGATGTCCTCGTTCTTCGGCATCTGGATGCGCTCAATGCAGCGCATGCAAGGCACGCGCGGCATGCAAGGCGAACCCACGGAGCCGGAACCGGACACCCGCAAGGACAAGCGCTTCTCGGACGAGGACTGGCAGAAGAATCCGTTCTTCGATTTTCTCCGCCAAGTCTATTTCGTCACCACCGACTGGGTGGAAAAGCTGGTGTCGGAGACCGATGGCCTCGACGAGCATACCAAGCACAAGGCCGGCTTCTACGTGAAGCAGATCACGGCAGCGCTTTCGCCGACCAACTTCATCGCCACCAATCCGCAGCTCTACCGCGAGACGATCGCAACCAGCGGCGCCAATCTGGTGCGCGGGATGAAGATGCTGGCCGAGGATATCGCTGCCGGACATGGTGATCTTCGCCTTCGCCAGACCGACATGACGAAATTCGCCGTCGGCCGCGACATGGCGCTGACGCCAGGCAAAGTGATCGCCCAGAACGACATCTGCCAGATCATCCAGTACGAGGCTTCGACCGAAACGGTGCTGAAGCGGCCGCTTTTGATCTGCCCGCCCTGGATCAACAAATTCTATATTCTCGACCTCAACCCGCAAAAATCCTTCATCAAATGGTGCGTCGACCAGGGTCAGACGGTCTTCGTCATTTCCTGGGTCAACCCGGATGCGCGCCACGCCGACAAGGACTGGGCGGCCTATGCCCGAGAGGGAATCGATTTCGCGCTTGTTACAATCGAGAAGGCGACCGGCGAAAAGGACGTCAACGCCGTCGGCTACTGCGTCGGCGGCACGCTGCTGGCCGCAACGCTGGCGCTGCATGCCAAGGAGAAGAACAAGCGCATCAAGACAGCGACGCTGTTCACCACCCAGGTCGATTTCACCCATGCCGGCGACCTCAAGGTCTTCGTCGACGAGGAGCAGCTTGAAGCGCTCGAAGAGCATATGCAGGCGACCGGCTATCTCGACGGCACGAAGATGTCGATGGCCTTCAACATGCTGCGCGCCTCCGAGCTGATCTGGCCTTATTTCGTCAACAACTACCTCAAGGGCCAGGATCCCCTGCCCTTCGACCTGTTGTTCTGGAACGCCGACTCGACCCGCATGGCGGCGGCAAACCATGCCTTCTACCTGCGCAATTGCTATCTCAAGAATGCGCTGACGCGGAACGAGATGATCCTCGACGGCAAGTCCGTGTCGCTGAAGGATGTGAAGATCCCGATCTATAATCTCGCCACCCGCGAGGATCACATCGCACCTGCCAAGTCCGTCTTCCTCGGCAGCCGGTTCTTCGGCGGCAAGGTGGAATTCGTCGTGACCGGCTCGGGACATATCGCCGGCGTCGTCAACCCGCCCGACAGGAAGAAGTATCAATTCTGGACGGGCGGCCCGGCCAAGGGGGACTACGAGACTTGGCTCGAGCAGGCGACCGAGACCCCGGGATCATGGTGGCCACATTGGCAGGCCTGGATCGAGACGCATGACGGCAGGCGTGTGCCGGCCCGCAAACCCGGCGGCGACGCCTTGAACGCCATCGAGGAAGCGCCGGGAAGTTATGTGATGGAGCGCGCCTGAGACGCCCAACGCATCTCTTTTTGAGACGTCGTGAGAAACTGCAACGCCGCGTAAACAAATTAGAAACCATAATTCGTCATCCTTGCGAGACAGTCGGACGTCGTGGGTGGTCTAAATTCGGCCCATTTGCGCCTGTACCGGCCCCCGGCGAAGTGTAGTCAGTCAGTGCCGCCGGCCTGCGTAGCGAGTTTGAAAGACGAGTGTAGTATGGCGTGTGTGGTCGGGACGTTCGATGACGTCACCCCTCTTGGCGGATCTGCTTTCCGTTGGCGCAGATCTCGCGGTTTCCTTTACAGTGTTGTCGGCGCCGGATTTCTGACCTCGACATGGCTGATCGCGACCTTCGCGACGATGCATTCGATCGCCGCTCCCTATTCTCCGCCGGATCGCCCGGCACAGGTGGCGGCTGCGCCGAAGGTGGCGCCTACACCGCGCCATGAGAGGCTGATTCATGTCGGCAAGGCCGACCGGCTAACCGCCTTCGATGCGAAGCCGAAGGTCCTGCTGACGGCGAGCCTCATTCAATCCCATGCCGAAAAGACCGCCGCCGCAGCAACGGCGCTGGCGGCTCTTACAAAAAACAATCGGCTCACCATGGCCGCGGAGCAACCGGTCGTGGCCGCGATTTCCGACAGCGCCAAATTCCGCAAGGACGATGTCATCGCGCCGCCGCCGGTCGAGCTCGCCTCGGCAGAGACTGATGAAGACGACGGCAATCGGATCATCGTTCCGTCGAAGGAGGCGGTCGCTGCAGCCGAACTGACAGCCCTGCTTGCGCTTGCCGATGCAGGATCCGGGCAAATCGCGCCGGCTCCGGTCGAGCCGACCGCATCTCCCGTCAAAACGGCCTCAATTCCCGCCTCGGAACCTGCACCGGTGGTCGTTGCCGCCGCGGACGACGCGCCACCCTTCGATCTCGTGCTGGCGCCGGACGAAGGTTCCGTGCCGCTGCCGATGGCACGTCCTGATGGCCTCATCGGCAAACCGGCACTGGCTTCCAAGGGTTCGCAGCGCGCTGGCGAGCCTGCACTTGCCTATGCCCAGCCGAACTCGCCGATCGAGGATGACGAGGACGACGCAGTGCCGCGCTACGACAAGCCGGTGTTCTCGCCGAAGCTGCGCGCTGGCGTGGCGATCTACGACATCGAAAACAGCACCGTCTATCTGCCGAACGGCGAACGGCTCGAGGCCCATTCCGGGCTCGGCAAGATGCGCGACAATCCGCGTTATGTGAACAAGAAGATGCGCGGGCCAACACCGCCGCACACCTATGTCCTCACCATGCGCGAGAGCCTTTTCCATGGGGTCGAGGCGCTGCGGCTGACGCCGGTCCAGGGTTCGGACGCCATCTATGACCGTGTCGGCCTTCTCGCCCATACCTATATGCTCGGCAAGAACGGCGATTCCAACGGCTGCGTCTCCTTCAAGGACTACCGCCGCTTCCTCGCTGCCTATAAGCGCGGCGACATCAAGCAGCTCGTGGTGGTGCCAAGGCTGAACAACAAACCGTCTTCGACGTTCGCTTCGCTGTTTTCGTCGCGCAGCTGACGACAGGAGAGTGCATTGCCGCTTGCCCGGTCGTGAGCGCTACTTCAACCAGGCTGCGATTCGCTCCACCGCCTCGGCGATCTCTGCCTGCGAGCCCGCATAGGACAGGCGCAGCGTTCGATTTCCCTCCAGCGGATCGAAATCGAGACCGGGCGTTGCGGCGACGTCGATTTCCGCGAGCATGCGTTTGGCAAAGCCCATGCTGTCATTGCTGAAGCGGGTGACGTCGAGATAGGCGTAGAAGGCCCCGTCCATCGGCGAGGCGATCGAAAGGCCGATCTGCGGTAGACGCCGCATCAGCAGGTCGCGGTTAGCGGCATAGCTTGCCTTGTAACGATCGAGTTCGGCGCCAGCGCCAAGAGCAGCCGTGGCGGCGATCTGGGAGAGCTCGGGCGGGGAGATGTAGAGGCTCTGCGCCACCCGCTCGATCGGCCGAACCAGGCGGTCGGGAAGCACCATCCAGCCGATTCGCCAGCCGGTCATGCAATAATATTTGGAGAAGGAATTGATGACGATCGCCTCGTCAGTCAGTTCCAGCGCGCTCGCCTCCTCGCCTGCGAAGGTCAGCCCGTGGTAGATTTCATCGGAGATGAAGGCGATGGAATGGGCCGCGCAGTAATCCGAAAGCGCCTTCAGCCCCTCGCGGCCGGTCACCGTGCCGGTCGGATTGGCGGGACTGGCGAGCAGCACGCCTTTCAGCGTGATGCCGCTTTCCTTCTGCGCCGCTTCCAGGCTTTGCGGCGTCAGGGTGAAGTGGGTCTCGGCCGTTACGGGCACTTCGAGAACCTTCAGGCCGAGCGCACCGAGGATATTGCGATAGGCGGGATAACCGGGTCTTGCGATCGCCACCGCATCGCCGGCATCGAAGAGCGACAGGAAGGCGAGATTGAAGCCGGCCGAGGAACCGGTGGTGATGGCGATGCGCTTTGGATCGATCTCCAGGCCGTGGCGATCCTTGTAGTGCCAGGCGAGCGCCGATTTCAGCCGTGCCGTCCCCAGCGCATCGGTATAGCCGATCCGGCCTTCGGCAAGGGCTGCGCGCGCCGCTTCGAGGGCCGCTTGAGGTGCCGGATGCGAGGGCTGACCGACCGCCATCGAGATCACCGGATGGCCGCTCGCGCGCCGCTTCGTTGCCTCCGCCAAAACGTCCATGGCATGAAAAGGCTCGACTTCGCTGCGTTTCGATATGGAAAACAAGATCGTTTCTCGCTCAGCTTCTGCAATGACGGCCCGACAATTGCCGCATTAATCGGCTGATCACAATCCCGCGAGGGCCACGCGGGGATGAAAAATTCTGGTTTGAGCAGAACCGAACGCACCGTACCTTGACGCGAGGCATTCAAGTCCATTAACCCGGCGAGCGTCTTCTCGACAAAGAGACGACCATACCGCCGATGACGAGGATATCATGGCATTCTTCCCGAAGACCTTCACCGCTCTGGTGCTTGCCGCATCGATCGCCCTTCCGCTTCCGGCGGCAGCGCTCGACGACCAGCAGAAGAAGGAGTTTGGTGAATTCATCAAGCAATACCTGATCGAAAATCCTGAGATCATGCTCGAAGTCCAGGATGCGCTGCAGAAGAAGCAGGAAGCCCAGCGGTTGGTGAAGGCCAATATGGCGATCGAAGAGAACACTACCGACATCTTCGAATCGAAGAACGACGTTACGCTCGGCAATCCCAAGGGCGACGTGACGGTCGTCGAGTTCTTTGATTATAATTGCAGCTACTGCCGGCATGCGCTGCCCGACATGCAGGCGATGCTTAAGAAGGACAAGAACGTCCGTTTCGTCCTCAAGGAATTCCCGATCCTCGGGCCGGATTCGGTTGCCGCCCACAAGGTGGCCGACGCTTTCCGCAAGCTGGCACCGGAGAAATATGCCGATTTCCACGTCGCCCTTCTCGGCACCGAAGGCCGCGCCTCTGACGAAACAGCGATAGCGGTCGCCGCTTCGCTCGGCGTCAGCGAGGACAAGATCCGCGCGGAGATGGCAAAGAGCCCGAATGACGGTATCGTCCAGGCGACCTACCAGCTCGCCTCCAGTCTCGGCATCAGCGGCACGCCCTCCTATGTGATCGGCAACGAACTGGTGCCGGGTGCCGTCGGGCTCGACGATCTCGAAGCCAAGGTCAAGAATATGCGCAGCTGCGGCAAGACCGCCTGCTGAGCAATCAACCGCCAAACGATAGCCCATCAAATCGCCAAAATCGAAGCGTTTCAACCATGTGGACAAATGTGGCGCGATTGCCGCTGGCCAATCCGTAAGGGCTTTCATTCAGCTCTCGCGGAGTCTATAGGTTGCCGTCGTACATTTTACGGAACATTCGATGACGCAAACGATTTTTGTCCTGAACGGCCCCAACCTGAACATGCTGGGTAAACGAGAGCCCGGCATTTATGGCGGCAAGACGCTCAAGGACATCGAGGCGGACTGCAAGGCCGCAGGCCGCGAACTCGGCATCGATATCGACTTCCGTCAGAGCAACCACGAAGGAACGCTCGTCGACTGGTTCCATGAGGCCGACGAAAATGCCGTCGGCGTTGCCATCAATGCAGGCGCCTATACGCATACGTCGGTCGCGCTGCATGATGCGATCCGCGCCATTTCCATTCCCGTCGTCGAGCTCCACATATCCAACGTGCATGCACGGGAAGAATTCCGCCACAAGTCGATGATCGCGCCGGCATGCAAAGGCGTGATCTATGGCTTCGGGCCTCACAGCTACATCCTGGCGCTCCACGCGCTGAAGAACATCACGGCATAAGAAGAAGACAGGGCAACACCATGGCTGAAAAGAAATCGGGTATCGACCAGGCACTGATCCGCGATCTCGCCAATATTCTCAACGAAACGGATCTGACGGAGATCGAGGTCGAGCAGGACGATCTGCGTATCCGCGTTTCGCGCGCCGGCACGCCGCAATATGTCCAGGCGCCGATCGCAGCACCTGGTTATGCCGCGCCCGCAGCAGCCGCTGCGGCGGCAATTGCTGCGCCTGCCGCAGCTCCCAGCCGCAACCCGGCCAATGTCGTCAATGCACCGATGGTGGGCACCGTCTACATGGCGCCGGCTCCAGGCGCGCGTCCGTTCATCGAAGTCGGCGCAATCGTCAAGGAAGGCCAGACGCTCATCATCATCGAAGCGATGAAGACGATGAACCAGATCCCTTCGCCGAAGTCAGGCAAGGTGACCGAGATCCTCGTCGATGACGGACATCCCGTTGAGTACGGCCAAGCCCTCGTCGTCATCGAATAGGCCGATGCCCATGATTTCGAAAATCCTCATCGCCAATCGCGGGGAAATTGCCCTTCGCGTGCTCCGGGCCTGCAAAGAGCTCGGCATCGCCTGCGTCGTGGTTCATTCCACCGCCGATGCCGATGCCATGCATGTGCGCCTTGCCGACGAAAGTGTGTGCATCGGCCCGCCCTCGTCGCGCGAGAGCTATCTCAACATCCACCAGATCGTCGCCGCCTGCGAGATCACCGGCGCCGACGCCGTGCATCCGGGCTACGGCTTTCTGTCGGAGAATGCCAAGTTCGCCGATATCCTCGACGCCCACGGCATCACCTTTATCGGGCCGACGGCGGACCACATCCGCATCATGGGCGACAAGATCACCGCCAAGACGACGGCGCTGGAACTCGGCATTCCCGTCGTTCCGGGCTCGGACGGCGAAGTGAAGACCGAAGAGGATGCGCTGAAGACGGCCGCCGAAATCGGCTATCCCGTACTGATCAAGGCCACGGCCGGCGGCGGCGGACGCGGCATGAAGGTCGCCAAGAGCGAGGCCGACCTGATCGAGGCCTGGTCGACGGCGCGCAGCGAAGCGGCAGCTGCCTTCGGCAATGATGCCGTCTACATGGAAAAATATCTCGGCAAGCCGCGGCACATCGAAATCCAGGTGTTCGGCGACGGCGAAGGCAATGCAATCCATCTCGGCGAGCGCGACTGCTCGCTGCAGCGCCGCCATCAGAAGGTCTGGGAAGAGGCGAATTCGCCGGCTCTCAACGTCGAGCAGCGCATGAAGATCGGCCAAATCTGTGCCGATGCCATGAAGAAGCTGAAATATCGCGGCGCCGGCACGATCGAATTTCTCTACGAGAACGGCGAGTTCTATTTCATCGAAATGAACACCCGTCTGCAGGTGGAGCATCCGATCACCGAAGCGATCACCGGCATCGACCTCGTGCACGAACAGATCCGCGTCGCTTCCGGCGGCGGTCTCTCGGTGACGCAGGATGAAGTGCATTTTTCCGGTCACGCCATCGAGTGCCGTATCAATGCCGAGCACCCGCGCACCTTCGTGCCCTCACCCGGTACGATCACGCATTTCCACGCGCCGGGTGGCCTCGGCGTACGCATCGATTCCGGCGCCTATCAGGGCTACAAGATCCCGCCCTATTACGACAGCCTCATCGGCAAGCTGATCGTGCATGGCCGTACCCGCGTCGAATGCATGATGCGCCTGCGCCGGGCGCTCGACGAATTCGTCGTTGACGGCATCAATACGACGCTGCCACTATTCCAGGATCTCGTCTCCAACCAGGATATCGCCAACGGCGACTACGACATCCACTGGCTGGAAGACTACCTCGCCAACACACCGGCGGCATAGGACAGGAATGGCAGGATCGCGCAGGAAGTCACCAGGCATAACCCCTGACATTCTCCTGCGCGCCTATTCCATCGGGCTCTTCCCGATGGCCGAATCCGCCGACGATCCGGAGATTTTCTGGGTCGAACCGGAACTCCGCGGCGTGCTGCCGTTCGACCGTTTCCATGTGTCGAAAAGCCTTGCCAAGGCAGTGCGCAAGAAACGCTTCAAGATCCGTTTCGATCACGCTTTCGATCAGGTCATCGCCGCCTGTGCGGAGGAGACATCCGGGCGCCCGAGCACCTGGATCAACAAGACGATCAGATCGCTTTACGCGACGCTCTTCGACATGGGCCATGCCCATACCGTCGAAGCCTGGGAGGGCAATGAACTGGTCGGCGGCCTCTATGGCGTCTCGCTCGGCTCGGCCTTCTTCGGCGAAAGCATGTTTTCGCGCCGGACGGATGCCTCGAAGATCTGTCTCGTTCATCTGGTCGACCGGCTGCGGGAAAAGGGCTTCACACTGCTCGACACGCAGTTCACCACCGAGCACCTGAAGACGTTCGGAGCGATCGACGTTCCGAAGGCCGATTATGCCGTGATGCTTGCGGCGGCGATGGAATCGCCGCATCTGGAATTCTGAGGATCGTTTTCAGAGTAAAATTCGGCAGACAATATCGTCCTTGCCCGTCGTGGATCACCTCGTTCCACGCGTCGGGTTGTGGAGGGTGCGGAAGACCAGCGAAGACGCAGTTACTTCGCCTTGGCGCCGTCAGGCGCCGGGACATCCGAGTTTGCCTTGCAGTCTTTCAGCCAGACGTCGTAGATCGGGTGCTCGACGGCATTGAGGCCGGGGCTGGCGGCGAACATCCAGCCGGTGAAAATCCGGCGGATCTTGCGGTCGAGGGTGATCTCGTCGACCTCGACGAAACCGTCGATCTTCTGGGCTTCTGCCTGGTCGCGCGAATAACAGGCCTTCGGTGTCACTTGCAGCGCGCCGAACTGTACCGTCTCATTGACATAGACGTCGAAGGTCGTGATGCGGCCGGTGATCTTGTCGAGGCCGGAGAAGACGGCAACCGGATTTTCGATGCGTGCGGCATTTGCCGCAACTGGCGGAAGCAGGGCCGAAAGCGCCAGCAGCGATCCGGCGGCACGCAGCACCATGTTCCGCGTGAAGAGCTTCATGTGTACCCGTCTCCAGACATTTTCAGTTCACGGCCGCGGTCAAGCGCTGCCAACCTGCGGGTAAAGGTCAATTGTGGCCAAAAGCCGGGTCTTGGGATCGCCCCGGTCGGGCCGTCTCAGTTGCCTGGCGTCCAGGCGTCGTAATCGCCGGTGACGCGTGGACGCTCGCCCGGAACGGCGATGGAACCCGGCGGACGATAGGCCTGCGACGAACCGGTATGGTTGGGACGGTGCGGCTTCTGCCATTCCTTGGCGACGTAGCTCTCCTTGGACGGAGGAACATCGGTGCGATGATGCATCCAGCCATGCCAACCCGGCGGAATGGCGGAGGCTTCGGCATAACCCTTGTAGATCACCCAACGCTTCGGCAGACCGTAGGAAGACATGCCGCCTTCGTAGTAGACGTTGCCGAATTCATCCTCGCCGACGCGCTTGCCAAAACGCCAGGTCGCAAAACGCGTGCCCATCGTCTGACTGTTCCACCAGGTAAAGGTCTGAACCAGAAGATTCCACATGTCTTTTCCTTGTGCCCGCCAGATGCGAGCCAAACCAGAATTCGTTTCCTCGCTTATGCCGTCGCCAAGCCGAATTGTCCAGCGATTCCACGACGGACACGGGTCATTTCAAAGCCATCTTGAAGCCCAGATGCGAGGGCTTGAAGCCCAGCCTTTCATAGAAACGATGGGCATCCTTGCGTACTGCATTCGAGGTCAACGCTACCCGCCCGATACCGCGGCCTTTTGCCTCTGCAATGGCGAATTCGATCATTGTGGCACCGACCCCCTGCCCGCGCATATCGGCGCGCGTCTGCACCGCCTCGATAATCATCGCCGGGGAGCCGCGGCTGGTGAGCGACGTCGTCACCATCGTCTGGAACGTGCCGACGACCTCGCCGCCGCGCTCTGCGACGTAAAGCGTCTGGTCGGGCGAAGCCTCAATGGCGGCGAAGGCCCTGATATAATCGGGAAAGGCTTCGGGATCGGTCGTATCGCCGTGACCGCCGAGCGCATCGGCGGCAAACATAGCCACCAGCGCCGACAGGTCGTCCTTGCGCGCCTGACGAATGAGAATGTCGGATAACTCAACGGCCACGGCTTCAATGTCCTTCGAGCGGTTTTTCGAGGATCAATGCCGGAATGCCGGATTGCCCGGCCCCGCTATTTTCGTTGCGTCCGACCTCGATGAAGCCGTGCGAGAGATAGAAGGCGATCGCCGCAGCGTTTTGCGGTTCAACTTCGAGACGTATGATCTCGGCATCCGGAAAGCAGGTTTCGAGTTCGGCGAAGATATCGCGGCCGATACCCTGGCGCTGTAGCGCCGGCCTGACATAGAGGAGATGCAGCATGACCGTTTTCGTCAATTGCTGCGACATTGCCGCATACCCCATGCCGCCGATATTGCGGCCGTCATCGGCAACGAGGAATTCGGCATCCTTTCGCACCAGGCGCGCCTTCAGCGCCGCCGGCGAAAAGAGATGGGCGACCAGTTCATCTACCCTGGCTCGGCCATACAGGCCGTCATAGCTGGCATGAAAGCTCTCCACGAGCAGGGCGTGCACCTTCTCCAGGTCGCGCTCGCCGGCCGTGCGGACGAAATACACCGCTTATTCCTCGATGCCGAGCTTCGCCTTGACGAGGGCCTGGACAGCCTGCGGATTGGCCTTGCCGCCGGTCGCCTTCATCACCTGGCCGACGAACCATGCCGCCATGGTCGGCTTCGCCTTGACCTTTTCGACCTGATCGGGATTGGCGGCGATGATCTCGTCCACGGCCTTTTCGATGGCGCCGGTATCCGTCACCTGCTTCATGCCGCGCACTTCGACGATCTCGGCGGGATCGCCGCCTTCGGTCAGAACGATCTCGAACAGATCCTTGGCGATCTTGCCGGAGATGGTTTCGGCCTTGATGAGGTCGATGATGGCGCCGAGCTGGGCCGGCGAAACCGGCGTCTGCTCGATGTCCTTGCCGGTGCGGTTGAGCGCGCCGAGCAGATCGTTGATCACCCAATTGGCGGCCATCTTGCCGTCACGGCCGGCGGCGACTGCTTCGTAATAATCGGCGATCGCCTTTTCGGAAACGAGCACCGAGGCGTCGTAGATCGACAGGCCGAGCTCGCGCACGAAGCGCTCCTTCTTGTCGTCAGGCAGTTCCGGCAGATCGGCTTCGAGCGCCTTGATGAAGGCGTCGTCGAATTCGAGCGGCAGCAGATCCGGATCGGGGAAATAACGATAGTCGTGCGCATCCTCCTTGGAGCGCATCGAGCGCGTCTCGCCCTTGTTCGGATCGAAAAGGCGGGTCTCCTGATCGATCTTGCCGCCCTCCTCCAGAATTCCGATCTGGCGGCGGGCTTCATATTCGATCGCCTGGCCGATGAAGCGGATGGAGTTGACGTTCTTGATCTCGCAGCGCGTGCCAAAATCTTCGCCCGGCCGGCGGACGGAGACGTTGACGTCGGCGCGCATGGAGCCCTCGTCCATGTTGCCGTCGCAGGTGCCGAGATAGCGCACGATCGAGCGCAGCTTGGTCATATAGGCCTTGGCCTCGTCGGACGAGCGCATGTCGGGCTTGGAGACGATCTCCATCAGGGCAACGCCGGAACGGTTGAGATCGACATAGGACATGGTCGCGTGCTGGTCATGCATCGACTTGCCGGCATCCTGTTCCAGATGCAGGCGCTCGATGCCGATCTCGATGTCCTCGAACTGACCCTGGCGGTCCGGCCCGAGCGAAATGACGATCTTGCCTTCGCCGACGATCGGATCCTTGAACTGCGAGATCTGATAGCCCTGCGGCAGGTCGGGATAAAAATAGTTCTTGCGATCAAAGAGGGAGCGCTTGTTGATCTGCGCTTTCAGGCCGAGGCCGGTGCGAACCGCCTGCTTGACGCATTCTTCGTTGATCACGGGCAGCATGCCGGGCATGGCGGCGTCGACCATCGAGACGTTCGAATTCTGCGGCTTGCCGAATTCCGTCGAGGCGCCGGAGAAGAGCTTCGAATTGGACAGCACCTGGGCATGGACTTCCATACCGACGATGACTTCCCAGTCGCCGGTGGCGCCGGGGATGAAGCGTTTCGGATCAGGCGTGCGGACGTCGACAAGGGTCATCTGATGCTCTTTGCAGGCTGTTCTTTTCCACTGGTGAGGTAAAGGAAATGGCGTACCGGTGCAAGGCTTTCGCCATGGCGCGCATCACGGTTTGACGGCGGGCGGCGACATTTGTCGTGTGTTAACCAAGGCACGGTAGAGTTGTCGCATGACGATAATCGATATCACCAAGTGGGCCGCACCGTTTCTGGCGCTGAACCTCCTCGTCTTCTCGATCTATTTCCTCGACAAGCAGGCGGCGCGCGATGGCAGGTGGCGGATCAGCGAGCGTACGCTTCTGACGCTTGCGCTGATTGGCGGCAGCCTCGGCGCGGTGGCTGCACAGCAATTCCTGCGGCACAAAACGAGAAAGGAGCCGTTCCGGTCGATCCTGGCGGCGATCCTGATGTTGCACAGCGCATTGGCCGCGGTGCTGATCTTTGCGCCAAAATGGCGCGTTTTCCTTCTTCAGGATTTTTGAAGCATCAGAATTCCTGCCCACCTTGGCCATCCGAAACGAGCTGTTTCGTCAGCCCAACGGAGGGCACGTCGCGATCAAGCTTCGGATTGTAGGCGACCGAGAGCCAATGGATGCTGTAGCCGTGCTTCCGGAAGAAGCCGATCGCCTCGCTATTGCCGGAGTGGGTCTGCATCGCCGCCTTTTCGAGGCCCTGATCGGCGATCTCCTTTTCGATGCGGACGAGAAGGGCCGAGCCAAGGCCCTGGCGGGTGAAGACGGGATCGATCCAGAAATCCGAGATGGTTTCGTCTAATCCCTCGCGCGCCGCCCAGCCTGCGACCTGGCCGTTCTGCTCGACGACGGTGATGGTCAGCCAGTCGTTTTCCACGAAGTTCCGAAAGGCGTTGCGCGCTGCGTCGATCATCGCGTCCGATTCGCCGATCGACGCCATCGCCTTTTGCCAGGCCCTCAGCCCGATCTCGCTCAATAACTCCGCTTCACCGTCGCGGGCATTGCGAATGTGGATCAACGACACCTCCGCGTTACCCGTGAACTAGACCATTGAGTCGCGGATTTTACCAGTAGCTCCAACGGGATGATCCACCGAAACCGCGGTTTTCGACTGGTTTTGACCTGAGAACACGCCCTTGACCGAATTTTCCGGGCTGAATAATAGGTCTTATCGAGGTGTTTTATGTTGAGCCTTCCTGAGACCCGGTAAAGGCCCTGCCCGCAAGTTTGCTTGCGCGCATGGGCCCGAAAAAAACGAAGCCCTGACGTTCGAATGAGCGCCAGATCGTTTTTGTGCGCCCTGCCGGGCGCGATACCGGATCTCAACACATGGATATTTCTCGCACGGAGCAGCGCATCCTGCATCTCATGGCCCAAGGCGGCCGCATTGAAATTACCCGCGACGACGACAGGAAAATCGGGACGGTCAGTTGCTTCACCCGCGACGGCTGGCTCTATCCCGGCGTCGACCTCGATCTCTTCCGCCGGCTGAAGCGGCTGAGGGCAATCAAGTCCTCAGGTGGCCAGCCCTACCGGATCACCGAAAGAGGGCTGAGGTTGGTCAGGTCGCAGCTGAACAACAGGTAATCGTGGCACCCCTGATCGCGTCTCGAACGGGCGCGGTCAGGGGGATCGTCTCAGGCCTTTGCAGAAAGTTCCGTCCGCATCGCCGACCACTCGTCGGCCATCGTGCCCGTGCCCCGCGCCTTACCGGCGCGGCGATACCAGTAATCGGCGTTCCAGGCATCGCCCTCGATGCGATGGCAAAGGGCGTGCCCCCAGTCGAACGGCTGTTCGCCTTCGTGGCGCTGGCAGATGTCGTGGACGGCCTGCCAATCCGCGCCCTTGGTGAAACCACCGGCAGAGAGGCGATCGAATGCCTCGATCAATTGCGCAATATCATTGCTGGCCATAAAACCTTCTCCTGGTTCCGGCTATCAATCAACCATGCGGCAAAGCCGACGGCGCCGACCGCTTCGTGGTCGGCAGCCGCTATCTTATGAATCGTTAGATCCGTTACCACCACTTGGCCGGCGTAAACCGGCCGGCTGCCTGTTCGATGACGTGGGCGGTCTTGAAGAGGGTTTCCTCATCGAAGGGTTTGCCGATCAACTGCAGGCCGAGCGGCAGGCCCTTGTGGTCGAGGCCGGCCGGCACGGCGATGCCGGGCAGGCCCGCCATGTTGACGGTCACCGTGAAGATGTCGTTCAGATACATCTTCACCGGATCGGCGGCGAGGTTCTCATCGGCGACGCCAAAGGCAGACGACGGTGTCGCCGGCGTCAGGATAGCATCGACACCGGCGTCGAAGGCGAGTTCGAAATCGCGCTTGATCAGCGTACGCACCTTCTGGGCGCGGATGTAATAGGCATCGTAATAACCGGCCGACAGCACATAGGTGCCGATCATGATGCGGCGCTTGACTTCCTTGCCGAAGCCCGCGGCGCGCGTCTTCTCATACATGTCGACGATATCCTTGCCGTCGACGCGCAGGCCGTAGCGCACGCCGTCGTAACGCGCGAGGTTCGAGGATGCTTCGGCGGGAGCGACGATGTAATAGGCCGGAAGGGCGTATTTGGTGTGCGGCAGCGAGATGTCGAGGATTTCGGCGCCGGCATCCTTCAGCCAGGCGATGCCTTGGCGCCAGAGGGTTTCGATCTCATCCGGCATGCCGTCGACACGGTATTCGTTCGGAATACCGATCTTCATGCCCTTCAGCGACTGGCCGAGGGCCGCTTCGTAATCCGGCACCGGCAAATCGACCGATGTCGTGTCCTTGGCGTCGACGCTTGCCATCGACTTCAAAAGGATGGCGGCATCGCGGACGTCGCGGGCGATCGGGCCTGCCTGGTCGAGCGAGGAGGCAAAGGCGACGGTGCCCCAGCGCGAGCAGCGGCCATAGGTCGGCTTGATGCCGACGGTGCCGGTGAAAGCGGCCGGCTGGCGGATCGAGCCGCCGGTATCGGTTGCGGTCGCGCCGGCGCAAAGATGCGCGGCGACAGCGGCGGCCGAGCCGCCGGAGGAGCCGCCGGGCACGAGCTGCTGGTTGGAGCCTGCGGCGCGCCAGGGATTGATCACTGGGCCGTAATAGGATGTTTCATTCGACGAGCCCATGGCGAATTCGTCCATGTTGAGCTTGCCGAGCATGACGGCCCCGTCATCCCAGAGGTTCTGCGTGACGGTCGATTCATAACGCGGCTCGAAACCGTCGAGTATATGGCTGCAGGCCTGGGTGTGGACACCGACGGTGGCGAAGAGATCCTTGATGCCGAGCGGAATGCCTTCGAGGTCACCGGCCTTGCCGGCGGCGATGCGCGCGTCGGAGTTCTTCGCCATGACGCGGGCGAGATCCGGCGTGACCTTTATATAGGCATTCAACCGATCATTGGCCGCATCGATCGCCGAAATATAGGAATCAGTCAGTTCGATCGCGGTGATTTCCTTGCCGCGCAGCTTCTGGCGGGCTTCGGCAATGGTCAGGCTGGTGAGTTCGCTCATCGTGTTTTCGCTTCAAATCTGGAAATGGCAACAGGGTCGGAAAGAGGCTGCGAAGCCTTATTCGACGACTTTCGGCACCAGGAAAAAATTGTGGTCGGTGACGGGCGCATTGGCGACGATATCGGCTGCCTTGCTGCCGTCGGTCACCGCGTCCGTCCGCTTCTTCATCGCCATTGGGGTCACCGAGGTCATCGCCTCGACGCCGTCGACATTCACTTCGGAGAGTTGCTCGACGAAGCCGAGGATGCCGTTCAGCTCGCCGACCATGCGATTTGCTTCGTCCTCGGAGACGGCAATACGGGCAAGGCGGGCGACGCGCTTCACGGTGGCAAGATCGACGGACATGGCATTCTCCGGGTAGGATTTTTCCTACCCGCTATAAAGGCCCTGTCCGCCTGACGCAACGGGGTTTCGTCAGATCGACAGGCTCTCGGAAGGCCTGATCGCCTTCACTTCGGTCTTCGATCCTTCCATGCCGGCAACGAATTTTTCAGCCGTCTGGTCGATGATCGGGAAGGTGCCGTAGTGGCAGGGGATCGCGGTCTTGAAGTTGAAATAGCGCCGGCAGGCAAGGGCTGCCACAGCGCCGCCCATGGTAAAGCGGTCGCCGACCGGCACGAAGCCGATATCGGGCTGGTGCAATTCATTGATCAGCGCCATGTCGGAGAAGATGTCGGTATCGCCCATGGCAAGGATCGAGGCTTCGTCGTCGAAATGCAGCATCAGGCCGTTGGCGTTGCCGAGCGCGTGCGAGATACCGTCCTCGGTGATCTGGGCGGAGGAGTGCAGCGCATTGGTGAAGGTCGCCGAGAAGCTGCCGAGCGCGATCGTGCCGCCGGTATTGCCCATCTCGATCTTGTCGACGCCCTTGGAGCCGAGCCAGGCGGCAAGATCGGCATTGGCGAGAACGACGGCGCCGGTTTCCTTGGCGAGTGCCACGGTATCGCCGACATGATCGCCGTGGCCGTGCGTCAACAGGATGTGAGTGATGCCGGCAGAAACAGCCTTGATATCCTGGCCGGAAAAGGAGGCGTTATAGCTGAGGAATGGATCGAGCAGGATCTTCGCCCTTGATGTCTCGATGCGGAAGGCGGAATGGCCAAGCCAGGTGATCTTCATGAAATGTCTCCTTTATTACGTGATGCAAAGCCGGTTTAGATGCTAAGGACATATCTTATGCGGCCGCAAAGAAAAGCGGCGGCAACTTCAATTTGTTTTGACAGGATAAGACGGCGATGACGGTGCTGACGATCGAGGAAATGGCCGAAACGCTCGCTCCGCGACAGGCAATTGCCGGCCTCGATCTCGGCACCAAGACGATCGGGCTTTCGATGTCCGATCTCGGGCGGCGTTTCGCCACGCCGCGCACGGTGATCCGCCGCGTCAAGTTCACCATCGATGCCCAGGCGCTGCTGGATTTCGCCACAGCGGAAAAGGTCGCAGGCTTCGTCATCGGCCTGCCGATGAATATGGACGGATCGGCGGGTCCCCGCGTACAGGCAACGCGCGCCTTCGTGCGTAATATGGAGCAGAAGACGGCGCTGCCCTTCGTCTATTGGGATGAGCGGCTTTCGACGGTTGCGGCCGAACGGACACTGCTCGAAATGGACGTCTCGCGCGCCAAGCGGGCCGAACGGATCGATTCGGCCGCCGCAAGCTTCATTCTTCAGGGCGCGCTCGACAGGCTTTCCTTACTGGCAAGGTCTGATGGAGACGAATTCAACGCCTGACGCGCTTTCCACCAGGCGATGACCGACTTGCGCTTGCGGAAGGTCAGAATGGCGAAAACGACGAGGCTGTCGACCGCGATCGCGCGGGCAACGAGCGGCGGGATAGACTCCGGCGGAATGCCGAGCGCCTTGCCGTAAAGCTGGAATGTCAGGTCATGGACCTGCCGGGTGAACATGAAGATGCCGAAACTCATATCGTAATAGGAGAGCCAGTACCATCCGCCCAGAAAGACGATGGGGCCGGCCCAGAAGACCAGAAACCACTTCATGCGGCCTCTCCTCCATGCTTGCGTGTCACGGGCAGATCGAGGGTGACCAACCAGGTCGACGATGCCATGATGCAAAGCACCAGCGCCGGAATTGCGATATCCAGCGCCAGGACTGCGAAAAACATCATCGCCGTCACCAGGAACGCGGCTTTAGCGATCTTGATTCTCATGGGCGTCAACTCGGGGCTTCTACTCGTACATCTCTGCTCACCGCCACACTGTCGGGTTAACCAGGCCCCCGCAACATAAACCATTTGTTAAGGTTAACGTGGCCCCGCCCCCTGTGGATGAGGCAGGCATCAACCGTAAACACCACGCACGATGCGCTTCAGCGCTAGTGCCGCCTTCTCCCAATCCTTGGATGTCTTCAGCGACAGGCCGGCGCACTGCCCGCCGGCTGCGGCGGCCAGCACGAGGTGCTGGATCGCGGCGATGACGACGGCGTTGACGGCAGCCGCATCCACGCCCTTCGGCGGCGCCAGCGAGCCGCGCATGCGCTCCAGCCAGAGAGCGAGCGCCTTCGAACGCGCTTCGGACAGCCGCCTCACCTGTTCGGTGTTTTCAGAAATCTCCCAGGCGAGGATGCGGCGCATCAGCGGATCGGTTCTCAAGGCGTCGAGGAGGAGAAGCGACAGCCGCTCCATCAGGTCGCCATAGGTGAGCAGGAACATGCCGCCGGCGTCTTCCGGGATGCGATCCTTTACCCATGTGCCGAGATCGGTGCCGATCGCCTCGACCAAGCCGTCGAGGCCGCCATAATAGCGATAGATCAACTGCTTGTCGCAACCGGCGCGGCGGGCAACCGCATTGATGCCGAAATTCTGGAAGCCTTCCTCGGCGAGCAGCCCCTTGGCGGCGGCAAGGATTGCGCGCTCGGTAGCGCCGCGGTCACGCGCCCGCCGTTCCGGCTCTCCGCCGGTCCCGGGTGAATTTTCAAGATTTACGGCTTCATTCAGCATGATCGACCCTTCCCCGCTGTCACCAATCGGTGAGTAGCGGGGAGGCTTCATGCAATCAATCCTATCTCCTTGGGAGATTGTGGATATTCCAGCCGGACGGCTGATTGTCCGCCGAACGGATGTGGAAAGCTGCACGTTGGACTGATCGGATCCGTCCAGAAATCTCGTCCTGGCAGTTGATCGTGATGGACGAACCCGGCATAGCTGCATTATGAACAAATCTAACAATCTCTGCTAAGGCCCTGCAATGGTGAACTATATCGAAGCCTCTACCGCGCCCCCGAAGAATACGGGCGCCATCCGGCTTTATGATGCTGAAGCATTCGAGGGTATGCGCAGGGCGTGTCAGCTGACCGCGCGCTGCCTCGATGCGCTTGCCGACATCGTCAAACCCGGCCTGCTGACCGATGAGATCGACAGGTTCGTCTTCGATTTCGGCATGGATCACGGCGCCTATCCTGCGACGCTGAACTATCGCGGCTACACCAAATCGACCTGCACCTCGATCAACCACGTCGTCTGCCACGGCATTCCCAACGACAAGCCGCTGCGTGACGGCGATATCGTGAATATCGACGTCACCTTCGTGCTCGACGGCTGGCACGGCGATTCCAGCCGGATGTACCCCGTCGGCGTCGTCAAGCGTGCTGCCGAGCGGCTGCTCGAAGTCACCTATGAATCGCTGATGCGCGGCATTGCCGCCGTCAGGCCCGGCGCCCGCACCGGCGCGATCGGCGAGGCGATCCAGACCTATGCGGAGGCCGAACGCTGTTCGGTGGTGCGCGATTTCTGCGGCCATGGCGTTGGGCGGCTGTTCCACGATTCGCCGAATATCCTGCATTACGGCCGTGCCAACGAGGGGCCGGAGCTGCGCGAAGGCATGATCTTCACCATCGAGCCGATGATCAACCTCGGCCGGCCGCATGTGAAGGTGCTGGCCGACGGCTGGACGGCAGTCACCCGCGACCGCTCACTTTCGGCGCAGTACGAACACACCGTCGGCGTCACCTCCGACGGCTGCGAGATCTTCACGCTGTCGCCTGGCGGGCTCGACCGCCCCGGCCTGCCGTCACACAACGGGTGACGCTTCGATGGCGAAGGGCCCCGTTTCGACATCTTCCGATGACGAGCTGCCTTTCCCAACGCAGGAGCCTATTGCCGCCGACGAACGCTCGTTTTTCGGCGGACACCCGCAAAAACCGGCCGGGCCGAATGCCAGGACCACCCTGTCCGCTTCGCTTGCCGGCCATGAGCATTATCACGGCCATCGGGAGCGATTGCGTGGCCGCTTCCGCGAGCTCGGCGACACAGCGCTTGCCGACTACGAAATCCTCGAACTGCTGCTTTTCCGGCTGATCCCGCGGCGTGACACCAAACCGATCGCCAAGGCGCTGATCGAACGGTTCGGCTCGCTCTCCGGCGTCTTCGGTGCGCCCCAGGCGCTGCTGATGGAAGTCAAGGGCGTCGGCGAGGCCGTGGCGCTCGACCTGAAGCTGATCTCGACTGTCGCCCACCGGACACTGAAGAGCGAGCTCAGGAGCAAACAGGTTCTGTCTTCGTGGTCTTCGGTCATCCAGTATTGCCATGCAGCCATGGCGCACGAGACACGCGAACAGTTCCGCATCCTCTTCCTCGACAAGCGCAATGTGCTGATCGCCGACGAGGTACAGGGCCGCGGCACGGTCGACCATACGCCGGTCTATCCGCGCGAGGTGGTCAAACGCGCGCTCGAGCTTTCGGCAACGGCGATGATTCTCGTCCACAACCATCCCTCCGGCGATCCTACGCCATCGCGCGCCGACATCGACATGACGAAGGTGATCATCGATGCCGCCAAGGCGCTCGATATCACCGTCCACGACCACGTCATCATCGGCAGGGATGGGCATGTCAGCCTGAAGGGGCTGAAGCTGATCTGAAAGGGCACAGGCCCGGCGGAACCGGCGGTCGTAAAACAATCTGTAACATTGACCGGCTAACGATGGACGGGTGACATTTTGCGTCGCAATATGATTCCTTTCCAATCCGGGGCTTGATGATGCTTCAGTACGATCTCGTTGTGGTGGGCAGCGGTCCAGCAGGGCGCCGCGGCGCGATCCAGGCGGCAAAACTCGGCAAGAAAGTGCTTGTCATCGAGCAGGGCAAACGCGTCGGCGGCGTGTCCGTGCATACCGGCACCATCCCTTCCAAAACGCTGCGCGAGACGGCGCTTAATCTTTCCGGCTGGCGCGAACGCGGCTTCTACGGCCGGTCTTACCGCGTCAAGGAAGAGATCAGTGCAGATGACCTGCGCCGCCGCCTGCTGATTACGCTCAACCACGAGGTCGAGGTGCTGGAACACCAGTTCGCCCGCAACCGCGTGCAGCATATTCGCGGCAAAGCGAGCTTCATCGATGCATCGACGCTGCAGGTGATCAAGGATGACGGCGAGACCACGCAGGTCACCGGCGCCAGCGTGCTGCTTGCCGTCGGCACAAAGCCTTTCCGCCCAGATTACATACCCTTCGACGGCAAGACCGTTCTCGACAGCGACGAACTGCTCGACATCCAGGACCTGCCGCGATCAATGGTCGTCATCGGCGCCGGCGTCATCGGAATCGAATATGCGACGATCTTCAGCGCGCTCGACACCGCCGTCACCGTCATCGATCCGAAGGCGACGATGCTCGACTTCATCGACAAGGAAATCATCGAGGATTTTACCTACCAGCTGCGCGACCGCAACATGAAGCTGCTGCTCGGCCAGAAGGCCGACAAGGTGGAGAGGCTCGAAAACGGCAAGGTCGAACTGATGCTCGACAGCGGCCGACGCCTTACGACCGACATGGTGCTTTTCGCCGCCGGCCGCATGGGGGCAACCGATGCGCTGAACCTTCAGGCCATCGGCCTCGACGCCGACAGCCGCGGCCGTCTCAAGGTCAATCCGGAAACCTTCCAGACATCAGTTGCCAACATCTATGCCGCCGGCGACGTCGTCGGCTTTCCGAGCCTTGCCTCGACCTCGATGGAACAGGGCCGCATCGCTGCCCGCGTCGCGGTCGGCGCGGTCGCCAAGGAGCCGCCGAAATATTTCCCCTATGGCATCTATGCCGTGCCCGAGATTTCGACCTGCGGCCTGACCGAAGAAGAAATGAAGGAGCGCGGTATTCCCTATGAATGCGGCATCGCCCGCTTCCGCGAGACGTCGCGCGGTCATATCATGGGCCTCGACACGGGGCTTTTGAAACTGATCTTCTCGCTGAAGACCCGCCGCCTGCTCGGCGTGCATATCGTCGGCGAAGGCGCCACCGAGCTGGTGCATATCGGCCAGGCGGTGCTCAATCTCAAAGGCACCGTCGAATATTTCGTCGAGAACACCTTCAACTATCCGACGCTCGCCGAAGCCTACAAGATCGCTGGGCTCGATGCGTGGAACCGGATGGGCGACATCAAGTCAGAACTTTAAAACGCATCATGTAGACGGCGGAGCTTTCGTCTAAATCCGGCCGCCAAAACGGAGCCGAATGACATTGCGCATCATTTCGCTGAACGCATGGGGCGGTAGGCTGCATGAGGCCTTGATCGGCTTTGTCAGGCAAGCCGATCCGGATGTCCTGTGCCTGCAGGAAGTGCTGCGGGCGCCAGGTACGGGCGGCGGATGGTCGATCTATCGGGACGCGGGGCTGGAGCTGCCGCAGCGCGCCAATTTGTTTACTGAGATCAGCACCGCCCTGCCCGCTCACGACGGTTTTTTCTGCCCGACCTCGAGAGGCGAGCTTTTCGATGGCGATACCGTCATTGCCGCCGAATTCGGGCTGGCGACCTTCGTGCGCAAAACGCATTGCGTCATCGCCCAAGGGCTGAACTTCGTGCATGGCCGTTTTTCCGCTGATGGCTGGGGCGAGCATCCGCGGCCGCGAAACGCCCATTGCATCCGTCTCTTCAGCCCTGAGCACGCATCTACCGTGACGGTCGCCCACATGCATGGCCTGCGCGATCCCGCGGGCAAGGGCGATACCGCAGCGCGCGAGGAGCAGGCCGAGGCGCTGGTCAGGCTCATCGCGCGCGTCTGGCCCGGCGACGAAGGGCTCGTCCTCTGCGGCGATTTCAACGTGCGGCCTGACAGCGCGACCTTTGCGATTCTCGCCACACTCGGGCTTTCCGATCTCGTCACCGGAAACGGCCTTGTAGACACGCGAACCTCCTACTATCTGAAGCAGGGCCGCTTTGCCGACTACATGCTGGTGACGCCAGGGGTGAAGGTTGCCAAATTCGAGGTGGTCGAGGCGCCCGAAGTCTCCGACCATCGCGCATTGCTGCTCGATATCGGGTAGTATATTAAGGAATGATACACGTCGCGAAGCGTTCGCGCGCCGTGCCGTTTTTTACGCCTTAGTTTGAACCCTCACAAATGGCATTGATACGCGGTGCCTGATATATGCCTTCAACGCCATTTTGCCTTCGGGCAAAAGCTTCTAAAGAAAGATAGATACTCTTGTCCCATGTCTTGGAAGCTGCGCGCCGACGTTTTCAGCTGATCCTGATCAAGCCGTCGCATTATGACGATGACGGCTACGTCATCCGCTGGTGGCGGGCGATGATCCCCTCCAATTCGCTTGCGGCTCTTTACGGCATCGCTGCCGAATGTGCCGAGCGCAAGGTGCTCGGCGACGATACGGCGATCGACATCACCGTGATCGACGAAACCAATACGCGGATCGATGTCGCCGGACTGCTGGCGCAGTTCAAGCGCCACGACAATTTCGGCATGATTGCGCTCGTCGGCGTCCAGACCAACCAGTATCCGCGCGCCCTCGATATCGCCCGGCCGTTCCGCGATGCCGGCCTGCCGGTTTCGATCGGCGGCTTTCATGTTTCCGGCTGCCTGTCGATGCTGGATGGCAAGGCGGTCGGGCTCGACGCCTGCCGCGACATGGGCATCTCGATGTTTGCCGGCGAAGCCGAGGGCCGGCTCGACATGGTGCTGCGCGATGCCGCCGCCGGTGAGCTGAAGCCGCTCTACAATTTCATGAACGACCTTCCCGGTATCGGCGGCACGCCGGTTCCCTTCCTGCCGAAGGACAATATCCAGCGCACGCTCGGGCTCAGCACCAGCTTCGATGCCGGACGTGGCTGTCCCTATCAGTGCTCGTTCTGCACCATCATCAACGTGCAGGGACGCAAGTCACGCTTCCGTTCGGCCGACGACGTCGAGAAACTGGTGCGGATGAACTGGGCGCAGGGCATCCACAAATTTTTCATCACCGACGACAATTTCGCCCGTAACAAGGATTGGGAAGCGATCTTCGACCGGTTGATCGAACTTAAGGAACGGGACGGCATTCCACTCGGCCTGATGATCCAGGTCGACACGCTCTGCCACAAGATCCCCAATTTCATCGAGAAATCCAGGCGCGCCGGGGTCACGCGCGTCTTCATCGGCCTTGAGAACGTCAATCCGGACAATCTGACCGCCGCCAAGAAGAACCAGAACAAGATCACCGAATACCGCAAGATGCTGCTCGCCTGGAAGGCGCAGGGCATCATGACGCTTGCCGGTTATATCTTGGGCTTCCCCGCCGACACGCCGGAATCGATCCGCCGCGACATCGCGATCATCCAGGAAGAGCTGCCGCTCGACGTCATCGAATTCTTCATCCTGACGCCGCTGCCCGGCTCTGAGGACCATCAGGTCCTGTGGAAGAAGGGCATCGAGATGGATGCCGATCTCAACATCTACGATGTCGAGCACGTCTGCACCGCGCATCCCAAAATGAGCAAGCAGGAATGGGAAGACATCTACCACGAGGCCTGGTCGCTCTATTATTCGCCTGATCATATGAAGACGCTGCTGCGCCGCGCCGTTGCGACCGGGGTACCGCTGGCAAGGCTCGTCAAGGTTCTCGTCTCCTTCGCCACCACCGTGCCGCTGGAAAACGTGCATCCGCTGCAAAGCGGTCTGCTGCGCCTGAAGACGCCATCGGAGCGGCGCCCTGACCTGCCGCGCGAGAATCCGCTGGTCTTCTGGCCGCGCTTTGCCTGGGAAACCTTCCGCAAACATGCTTCGCTCGCAGGCACGATCGTTGGCCTGACGATTTCGGCGTTCCTGATTTCAAGGGATGCAAAGTCGAAGACCTATATGGATCAGGCTTTGACGCCGGTCGCCGACGACGAAGAGGAAACGCTCCACCTCTTCACACAGACCGCAGGCGGCGCCGCAGCCGTGAGCCATGTCAGGAAAGTCGCGCAACTGACAGCGCATTGAGCGATAATTCTTGAACGGCGGCTGACGCCCGAAGACATGGGCGGCATTAAACTCTAAAGCGCGTCGCATGAATCGACTTTGACAACGCTTCGAAGGCTCCGACCTTGGTGGCCGTTTAAGCGACTTGGATCATCTTGGCCGTCTCGGCCACTTGCAGCGTGTCGACGAATTCGACAATCTTGACCAGTTTCCCATCCCGGAAATGGATCTTGTCAATGAATTCCGTATGGAAGCTCACGCCCGATGGGATGTGCCTGATCTCGCCTTCACGGTGGGCAAAGACCATATGCTCATCCTCGTCCACATAGATAGCTGTCCTGATATTCGATAGATCCCATACGGTGATAAGCTGCGTTATCGCTTGGCGAAAAGCATGCCCGCTTGATTCAGTCGAAAAAGGCGCCAGCCGTGTATTGCCGACCATGCGAAAGGTGCAACCCTCGCCGATCAGCGCCAGCGTAGCTTCGACATCGCCGCAGTCGCGCACAGCATAGATTTCTTCCACCAGCTTCTTCATGTCATGCTTTGCAGTCATTTTCAGGTCCCTCCACCATCAGGAAATCTGCATCGAATTATACTTTCACGCAACTCTTTGTTGTTTCGAATGCATAAACACAATGGAGTAGGCGGCGAGAAATGAACTGCCCTGTACAATAGAAAAGGCCCCGCACGATGGCGAGGCCTCCCAAACTTTACTGCATGATTCCTTAAATCGGAATCGATTTAAGGACAAAATCATGCAGCAACTCAAAGTGTTACAGCTTCCTTTGCGCGTCTGAAAGACGCGCGGCGCTGTAGAACTGAAAAGCGACTATTCGGCGCTTTCGTCAGCCGCCTTCTTCTTCGGAGCAGCCTTCTTCTTCGGTGCGGCTTCTTCGCCTTCACCGGCGTCCGCTGCTTCGGCCTTGGCGGCAGCCTTCTTCTTCGGCGCGGCTTTCTTGGTCTCAGCCTTGGCTTCGCCTTCTTCCTCGGCGAGCAGCTCTTCCTTCGTCACCTTCTTGTCAGTGACGTCGATTTCGGTCAGCAGGTGATCGATGACCTTCTCTTCGAAGATCGGCGCGCGGATCGAAGCGGCGGCACCCGGCTGGCTGCGGAAGAATTCGAGGATCTGCTTTTCCTGGCCCGGATACTGGCGCAGCTGATCGTAGATGGCGCGCTGCATTTCGTCTTCGCTGACTTCGACGCCGGCCTTTTCGCCGATTTCGGAGAGAACGAGGCCGAGGCGAACACGGCGCTCGGCGAGCGTCTTGTATTCCTCGCGAGCCTTCTCCTCAGTCGTGTCTTCGTCCTCGAAGGTCTTGCCGGACTGGGCGAGATCGTTGTTCACCTGGCTCCAGATGCCGTTATATTCGGCGTCGACGAGCGAGTTCGGGGTTTCGAACTTGTACATCTCGTCCAGCTGGTCGAGGATCTGGCGCTTCAGCTTCTGGCGGGTCAGCGAGCCGTACTGCGATTCGATCTGGCCACGGACGATTTCCTTCAGGCGATCGGCGGATTCGATGCCGAGCTTGGAAGCGAGTTCGTCGTTGATCTCGACATCGGCAGGTGCGGCGACTTCCTTGACTGTCACGTCGAAGGTCGCTTCCTTGCCGGCGAGGTTCTTGGCCGGATAGTCGGCCGGGAAGGTCACGGTGATGGTCTTCTCGTCGCCGGCCTTGGCGCCGACGAGCTGGTCTTCGAAGCCCGGAATGAAGCGGCCGGAGCCGAGCACCAGTTCGGCGCCCTGATCGGTGCCGCCTTCGAAGGCTTCGCCGTCGACCTTGCCGACATAATCCATGGTGATGCGGTCGCCATTCGCGGCCTTGCCGGTCTTGGTCTCGTAGGCGCGAGCGCTTTCGGCGACCTTCAGGACCTGCTCGTTGACTTCGTCGTCCGAGATGTCGATCACTTCGCGCGTGACCTTGATGCCCTTGACCGACTTCAGTTCGATCGGCGGCAGCACTTCATAGGAAAGCGTGAATTCGAAATCCTGCTCGGCAGCGAGGATCTTGTCGGCTTCGTCCTTGTCTTCCGTCATGGCGATTTCCGGCTGCGTGGCCGACTTCTCACCGCGGCTGGACAGGATGGCGGCCGGCTGCTCGCGGACGATCTCGTTGACGAGATCGGCCATGATCGACTTGCCGTAGACCTTCTTCAGGTGAGCGGCAGGGACCTTGCCCGGACGGAAGCCGTTGATGCGAACCTTGTCCTTCACATCGGCAAGACGCTCATTCATCTTGTCTTGCATGTCCTTGGCCGGGATAACGACCTTGATTTCGCGCTTCAGCCCTTCAGCGAGCGTTTCGATAACCTGCATGTCTTCCTACCTTCATTTCGTGGCGGCCGTGCCCAGACGCCGTTCGTTTCGATGAGCACGACGCCGGCGATCCTGCCGCGCGTGGCTTTTCCCAATTCCTGTATCATTCCGCCCAAAGGGGAACGGCACTCGCGGGCTATTCGGGACAACTCTCGGCTGCCCTAAGCCAACCGATTTCAGTCTCCCGCCTGCAAACAGCTTGGTGCGGGTAGAGAGACTTGAACTCCCACGCCTTGCGGCACCAGAACCTAAATCTGGCGTGTCTACCAATTTCACCATACCCGCGTTCACAAAACCGCATGCCTATGCCTGCGCATGAGGCCTTCCGGAGCGCGGCGTCTCTATATCACCCGATTTGGTCGAGGCAAAGGAAAAATGAACGGTAAATGACAGGGGATTTGCGGCCCTGGAGCCGCCCCGCCCCGAAGTGCGACGAGATCAGTAAAGCGGCTCGTCGTAAACCGGCTTGCCGTCAACGAGAAGGCTGCGAATCTGTGCGCTTCCATCAGGCGAGACACGCACTGCGATGGCGACGTTGCCGTCATTGCGGGCCTCCTCGATCGGCTTGCCCTCGCCTTCTGGAACGTAGTAGCGCTCGATGCCGTATTCGACACGCATGCTGTCGCCGGCGGCAAGTCCGCCACTATAAAATGGCTGGCTGCGCAGGATCACGGTCTCCGGCTGCGGAGGCAGTTCGTGAAAGGACGATTCGATCACCGTCCAGAAACCGTCTTCCTGCTTCTTCAACCGGACCAATAGCACGCGTTCGCCTGGCTCTGCCGGAATGCCGCCGGAGACCGTCTGCACCGGCACAGAGGAAATGTCGTAGTTCAAGACGACATAATCGCCGCGCAGGAAATCACGCGGATCGACGGGCGCCGTCTTCAGCAGCACTTCAGCGCCATCGCTGAGGATCGACGCCCGGCTCTGGATGATCGTGCCGAGGATCAGGGTCTGCAGACCGGCGACGATGATCGCCGAAAGCAGATAGCCCTTGCCGGATTGCAGCCTTGCCATGAACGAGTTCATGCGCCCTCCCCCTGTGCATTCGCCGAAAAACGCCGCTCGAGACGGATGACGATCCAGGCGACAAGTGCCACCACGAGACCGGAGAAAAGGAAGAGGCTCGACGTGCCGAGGATCGAGCCGACGGTGACGGAGGCGAGATAGAGCATCTCCGCGGCAAAAATCGTATAAGCGAGATAACGCACCGCGCCATTATCCCTTCCATGCAGGGCAATCGCCAGCACCGAAGCGGCAAGTGTCGCCACTCCGAGCACCACCAGCCGCCAGCCGTCCTCGATCTCGATATGCAGCAGCAGCAAGCCGATCCCGGCGACAAGGAAGCTGTAGAAGGCCGGGGCCGCACCGGCGCTCCTGACCAGGGAGGCAATAGGCCGGAGCGGCAACGCCGTCAGCACGAACGCCGCCATGCCGCCGATCGCGAAGGCAAGCGCCACGGCGATCTCCTCATAAAGAGTGTAGAGCCAGGCGAGCCAGCCGATCAGCAGCAGATAGGCGAGATGGCGGGCCCGCTCGGCGCCGGTATAACGCACCAACCCGATGACGATTGCCGCCATGAGAGGCGCCATCCAGGGATCGAAGCCTATCCAATGCGTGTCGTGGTTCTCAAGATAGAGGGCAAACGACGCCCAGGAGAGGACGCCCGCGACGACGGCCACTGCGCCCGAACGGAACAGGATCGCCGAGATCGTCGCGATGGCGAACCAGAGATACATTACCGTCTGTTCATCGCCGGAGAGATGATACATCTGGCCGACCAGCGAGATGGCGCCGCCGAAGCTCATCGCGCCGATGACCAGCAACCCTCCTGCCGCCGCCGTCGCACCGCGGGCGAGCAGACGGGCAGCGGCGATGTGCACGACCCAGATCAGGGCAAGGATGGCGCCGACGCGGACGAGGCGCGGGATGGCCTCCCAATTGGAGGCGACGACCAGCAGGATGGCGGCGGCAAGCAGCACCGCCGCCAGCGCCATCAGCACCCGGCCGAGGCTGAAGCTTGCCGGGCGGCTATCATATTCGGCGAGAAGCGCGCCCGCCGTTTCCTGCCTGAGCAGGCCTTTGCCTACCCAGAGCGAGAGATCCCGCTCCAATCTGCCGCGATACATGCCCTACCCCTTATTTCTGCAACGCCGACTGCGCCTGCGGCTCACGCCGTTATAGACGCAGGACCGGTGTCCGCAAACGCTCTGCAACAAACATACAAGTTCCTCACTGGTCTAAATAGTACCGAGTGTTAACCAGCCGCTAACGCCAGAAGCGCTAATATAAGCCTATGGACGGAGAGATATGCGTATTTCGCATATCCGGCATGAATTTATTGCGCTGCACAATATTCATTAGCCATACTATTGAACAACACATCAAAGCACGGGGATGGCGCCCCGGCCCGGCCTAGCCGGAGGCCCGCGGATGCTTTGTCCGTGACGAGATTCGCAGTCGCGCACTCCTCCTCCCAGCGCGCTGCGATAGACTGGCAACACTCCTCCTCCCAGTTGTCAGTCACCATAACACGCCCGCCGGATCCTCCCCCGGCGGGCGTTTTTGTATAGCCAAAGCTTCATTAAGGCCTTGGCGGTGAGAGGATTTTCGTCGCAGGGCGCCGTCATGCCACATTGTCGTCACGCCGCACCACCAACCCCGCGAAGGGGTGGGCGACTTCCAATCCGAAGCGGAACGCCTCTTTGCAGCGGAATGGACGAGCGGAATCACCGGAGGAAGCAGCGTTTTCTGCTATGGCACTTCATTCGCCTCTCCAAATCGAACTGCTTTCTCAAAAGTCATTCTGCCTATTCGTTGGCCAAAAAATGGTAAGTCTGCGTCAAATACCTTTTGAGCATTGCATATCTCGCATAGGTGATCTGAAAACTTGGCTGTTTTAGTCTTTCGCATCGCAACATATATTCCAGTTATCAAATAGAGGTCAGCGCCGATCGGTGGCTGCTGGCGAATAAAACCCTCGGAAAGGGGCTTAACATGAACTTCTCTCGCTCTTTCAATAACTGGCGCAAGTATCGTCAGACCGTCACGGAACTCGGCCGCATGACCAACCGCGAATTGCACGATCTCGGCATCGACCGTTCGGACATCCATCGCGTTGCCCGTGAGGCTTCTCACCGCTAATTCCAGGCGATCCGCTGCTCCTCCCAAGCAGGATTATTCTCGATTGAAACGCCCGCTGTATCCGCAGCGGGCGTTTCTTTTGTCTGCACGTGGTGGCCGCGGTGGTTGCATGTTTTTCCGCTTGTTTAGCCCGCTCAAAAAATATCCTCTGCTTAATTGAAGAGCATCATAGTGCACAATTGCATGGCAGACGCCTTTTATTTGCACTGCACAATCGGACGGTTCTCGCCTATATAAACATCAACCGCAGAGAGACAGGCGATCCCGCCGTCCCGCGGACATAGGAAGAAGACAATGAACCCGATCCGCATTGCAAGAAGCTGGCTCAGCTACCGTCGCACGCTCAATGAACTCGGCGGCCTTTCGAACCAGACCCTGTCCGATATCGGCGTTAGCCGCTACGACATCCGGAATATCGCATCCCGCTCGTTCCGCTAATAGCGAGTACGATGCTTCCAAGACGGCGCCCAGGGCGCCGTTTTTGATTTCGGGGTGTTGGATCGCACCGGCCGACATGATATCAGCCCGGAATGAACACGATCTCCTATTCCCCTATCCACGTCGTCGGCGGTGGGCTTGCAGGTTCGGAAGCCGCCTGGCAGATCGCCAATTCCGGCGTTCCGGTCCTCCTGCATGAAATGCGCGGGGTGCGCGGCACGGATGCGCACAAGACCGATGGTCTTGCCGAACTTGTCTGCTCCAATTCTTTCCGGTCCGATGATGCGACCAGCAATGCCGTCGGCGTCATCCATGCTGAGATGCGCATGGCGGGCTCGCTGATCATGGCCGCTGCCGATCGATGCCAGGTACCGGCCGGTGGTGCGCTCGCCGTCGATCGCGACGGTTTCTCCGAGGCAGTGACCAAAGCGGTCCATGACCACCCGCTGATCACCGTCGTGCGTGAAGAGGTCACCGGCCTGCCGCCGAAGGATTGGGATCTTGCCATCGTCGCCACCGGACCGTTGACGGCGCCGTCGCTCGCGAGTGCCATCCAGGCGGAAACCGGCGAGGATTCGCTCGCCTTTTTCGACGCCATCGCGCCGATCGTCTACCGCGAGAGCATCGACATGGATATCTGCTGGTATCAGTCGCGCTACGACAAGGTCGGGCCTGGCGGCACCGGCAAGGATTACATCAACTGCCCGATGGACGAGGCGCAGTACAATGCCTTCGTTGACGCGCTGATATCAGGCGACACGGTCGGCTTCAAGGAATGGGAGGGTACGCCTTATTTCGACGGCTGCCTGCCGATCGAGGTGATGGCCGAACGCGGCCGCGAGACACTGCGCCACGGACCGATGAAGCCGATGGGGCTGACGAACGCGCATAATCCGACGGTCAAGGCCTATGCCATCGTGCAACTGCGGCAGGACAATGCACTTGGCACGCTCTACAATATGGTTGGCTTCCAGACGAAGCTGAAATATGGCGCACAGGCTGACATCTTCCGGATGATCCCGGGTCTGGAAAATGCGGAATTCGCCCGTCTCGGCGGGCTTCACCGCAATACCTATATCAACTCCCCTACCTTGCTCGACCCGTCGCTGACGCTGAAATCGCGGCCCGGCCTGCGTTTCGCCGGCCAGATCACCGGCTGCGAGGGTTATGTGGAAAGCGCCAGCGTCGGGCTGTTGGCCGGGCGTTTCGCCGCCGCCGAACGCAAGGGTGAGGCGATCTCGCCGCCGCCGGCGACGACAGCGCTCGGCTCGCTGCTCGGTCATATCACCGGCGGACACCTGGTCACCGACGAAGAGCCGGGCAAACGATCGTTCCAGCCGATGAACATCAATTTCGGGCTGTTTCCGGAGCTCCAGCCGGGTTCGATCGTCAAGCCTGAAGGCGTCAAGCGCTTTCGTGGCAAGGACAAGACGATCATGAAGCGGCAGTTGATCGCCCGGCGCGCTCTTACAGATTGCGCCGCCTGGCTGGGTCAAGAATCGACGCTTGCCGAAAGCGCCTGACCGGCGTTTTCAAACGCGTCGCATCGAACCGGTTCATGCGACCCGCTCGAAGTCTTTGCCTTTATGCATGTCGTCCTCCCAAAACCGCTGCACACTTTTGGGCGACATGCATTACTGCTTGTTCGCCGCCGAAATATTGCCTGTCGGCAGATCTTTATCCGGCTCTGCGATATAATTGCCGAGCAGCCAAAGCGAAACCTCCGAAGCTTCCTTGGCGGAAGCGAATTCGAAATCAGCGTTGTGATAGGGTGCATCGAGGAAGTCGATCACCAGTCCCCGGCCCGTTTCCGAGCCCACCACGCGCACCCGACCCGGCTCGATCAGATGGCAGGCGAAGTGGCGCGACATGTTGCGCATGAAGCCCGCCTTGTTGTCATGCAGGCGCACGAAGACCGCCTGACCGTTTTCCGTCGCCTGCAACTGACGGATCGCCTCGTTCGGAAAGGCGCGACCGAATTCGATGATGGCGAGGCCCGTGTCATGCAGGCCGTCTTCCTTGTTCTGCGCGGCCATGCGCGTTGCCACAAAAGCAATGAAAATGACGATGGCGAAAAGAACGCACCAGACGATAATGCCCACGCCGAGTCTCCGTTCAAAGGGTAGCGGTGGAAGCCTTGTAACGCGCGAGACTTGCGCGAATTTGACCGATATCAGATTTTCCGGCGGGTTGCTGCCAGTCCCATTCGCAGCTGGCGGCGCCATTGCGGCGGCTGCAGCGGTCGGTCGAACAGCAACGCGCCTCGCTTCTGCGCTTTGACGAGCACCGGTTCGGCAAGCGTCGCCGGCAGGAAGGCTGGAAAGACGGCCGGCGCAATCGGCCCCGCCGCCCTCGCCTTCACCAGATGTTCGCGACCAAGACCGGCTAAGGCCTCGATGGCAGCAGAGATGCGCGGCCTGTCTTTTCCAGCAAGGAAGGCATCGCGATCGAGACCGGTGGCGGAAAGGATCTGCAGCGGAATATACACCTGGCCGCGGCGGCGATGCAGCGGCATCAGCAGCAGCAATCCGGCGACCGCCTGGGCGACGCCGGCATGGCCGGCGGCGTCGGCCGATCGTGCGGCTTCCTCCGGCGACAGCACGAGACTTGCGAGCTGGATTAGGGCCGATGCCGTTTCACCGGCATAGCCTTCAAGCGAAAGGCGTGTCTCCATCGGATCGTCATAGAGATCGAAGGTGCGGGCCTCGATCATGTCGATCAGCGTCTTGCGCGGCAGGCGGTGCGTTTCGATCGCGGTCAGAAGGGCTGCTGCGACGGGATTGGCTGCCGTCGAGCCGTGTGCGCTGCCTTCCAGCAGGTCGTGCCAATATTGTAGCCGCACCTCGCCGGGCAACGGCTCGTGCACGAGATCGCGGATGCGGGCAAGCTCGGCATTGAAGGCATAAAGAGCTGCAAGCGCGCCGCGCTTTTCCTCCGGCGACAGCAGACAGGCGAGATAGCGGTCGCGATCGCTGTCACGCAGCATCGCCAGGCAGATCTCCTGGTTCATCGCAATATGCGCTTCAGTCATCGTCAGACCGCAATCAATGCCGCGGCGACGGCGCGTTGCTCGGCGAGCATGATATTGAAGGTGCGGACTGCAGCGCCGGTGCTCATCGGATCGGAGGAGATGCCGCGCGACTTCAGCGCCAGCCTCAATTCCTCGGGCAGACGGCGAAGCTCGGTTCCGGTACCGACGAGCAGAACCTCGATATCGGCGGCCTCATCCAGCACCCGGCGAAAATTTTCAGGCGACAGCGGTTTCGACATGTCCATGTCCCAGCCATGAATGCCGGAGGGCAGGCAAAGGATCGAGCCGCGATGCGACATGTCGGCAAAACGAAAGCCGCCATTGCCATAAGCATCGATCGGAGCGCGCCCGGGGAAATGCGCGGCGCGGATTTCTATGCCTTTTGCCATGTTTCAAACCACCGTGCCGGATTTTACACCAGCATCCGTCTTGTTGCTCTCTTCCCCGTCGGAAGCCTCCGGCCGCAGCCGGAAGACGATCAACACGGGAGCGGCGATATAGATCGAAGAGAAGGTGCCGAGAGCGACGCCGAAGAGCATCGCAAAGGTGAAGGAACGGATGACTTCGCCGCCGAAGAGAAAGAGCGCCAGCAAGGCGATCAGCGTCGTCGCCGCGGTCAAAACGGTGCGCGACAGCGTCTGGTTGATCGATGCATCGATCAGGATCGGCAGCGGCATCTTCTTGTATCGCTTCAGATTCTCGCGCATTCGGTCGTAGACCACGACCGTATCGTTCAGGGAATAACCGACGATGGTCAGCACGGCGGCGATGCTCGTCAGGTTGAACTCGATGCCGGTGAGGACGAAGAGACCGAGCATGATGATGACGTCGTGCAGCGTTGCGACGATGGCGCCGACCGCGAATTGCCATTCGAAGCGGATCCAGATGTAGATCAGGATCGCCGCAAGTGCTGCCAGCACGCCGAGCGTCGCCATCATCGTCAATTCGCCCGAGATGGCGGGGCCGACGACTTCGACGCGGCGAAAATCATAATCTTCCTGGAGCTCGCCGCGCACCAGCGTCGCCGACGACTGCTCGGCATTTTCGCCGCCGCCCTGGGAAGCGATGCGGATCCGCGCATTCGACGGCCCGCCCGTGCGTTCGACACGGATCTCACCGAGATTGAGATCGTTGAGGCGCTCGTGGAGATCGGCGATGTCGGCATTGCCCTGCTTTGCCGTCACCTCGATGAGCGAGCCGCCGGTGAAATCAATGCCGAGATGCAGTCCGACGGTAGCAAAGGCGGCCATGGCGATCAGCGAGATGACCGCCGACGCCGTAAAGACATAACGGCGGATCCCCATGAAACGGATATTGGCGTGTTCGAAAAGATGGGTCAGCACGCTCTTCGGCAGATGCCGGGGATGGCGCCTTCTCAGCCAGACGGCAACGATCGAGCGCGTCAGCGTGAAAGCCGTGAAAACGGTCGTCAGGATGCCGACCGCCAGCGTCACCGCGAAACCGCGGATGGATTCGCTGCCAAGGAAAAAGAGGATGATGGCGGCGATGAAGATCGTCACATTCGCGTCGACGATCGTTGCAAATGCGCGCGAGAAACCGCGGCCGACGGCCTCGGCAAAGAAATGGGTGGTTTTTTCCTCTTCGCGGATGCGCTCGTAGATCAGTACGTTCGAATCGACCGCCATGCCGACGATCAGCACGATGCCGGCAATCCCGGGCAAGGTGAGCGTCGCACCGACAAGACTGAGCACCGCGACGATGAGGATCAGGTTGAGGAAGAGCGAGACGACGGCGATGATGCCGAGAATACGATAGAGGGCGATCATCAGTGCTGCGACCAGCACGACGGCGACAAGGCCGGCAACGAGACCGTTGAAGATGGAATCGGCGCCGAAGCTCGGGCTGACGCTGCGTTCCTCAACGCTCGTCAGCGTCGCCGGCAAGGCGCCGGCGCGCAGCATGATCGCAAGGTCGCGGACGCCGTCCTCGGAGAAGTTTGCCGAAATCCGGCCCTCGCCGCCAGTGATCGCCGCATCGATGACCGGTGACGACATCACCTGGTCGTCGAAGACGATGGCAAGGTGCTTGCCGATATTCTGCTCCGTCGCCTGCGCCAGCCGCTGTGTGCCTTCCGCATCGAGACGGTAGGCAATCGAGGTCTCCTGCGTCTGCGGATCGACGATGGGCTCGATATCGATCATGTTGCTGCCGGTGACAAAAGCCGTGCGGTCGACGAGATAGGGAATCGGCGGATCGTCGAGGGAATAAAGGACTTGCGACGTTGCAGGCCAGCGGCCGTTCAGCGCCTCCTGCCCCGACATGCTTTCGTCAATCAGATGAAAGGAAAGCTTGGCGGGCTGGTTCAGGATGTTCTTCAGCCGCTCGGCGTCGACCGATCCCAGCACCTGCATGACGATGCGGTCGGCGCCATCGGGGCGAACGAGGAAATTTTCATAGCCGAATCCGGCGATGCGGCGGCCAACGATATCGAGCGAGCGGCTCCGGGCGGAAGCGACATCAGCGGTAATGCCGGCGTCGGAAATCTGCAGTGAGAGTTGCCCCTCCTCGCCCTGCCGAAGCGCGACCTCAGATCCGGAATGTCCACCAACCGTCGTCAACGGCTTCAGGAGATCGACCGCCGCCTGTGTCTGGGCCGGATCGGTGATGCGGACGGTGACGGTCTGGTCATTGCCGGTCAGCCCAGTATAGCGGATGCCGGCGCCGCGTAGCGCGTTACGCACATTGGCGACCAACTCCTCCAGGCGGTCCTTGACGACATCGGAACGCTCGACCTTCAGAACGATATGCGAGCCGCCCTGCAGGTCGAGACCGAGCGTCAAGCGGTCGTGCCCCAACCAGTCCGGCAGGGAGGATCGCTGCGCCTCAGTCAGCAGATTGGGCGCAGCGATGACGATGGCCGCAAACGCGACCAGCCAAATCAGAAGTGTTTTCCAGCGGGAAAAATGCAACATTCTCTCGACGATCTTCCGATCCGGCGGTCCTGCCGTTATCGCTTGTTACGCCGCGTCGGCCTTGACCGGTTCACCCTTGACGCGAATTTCGGAGATGCCGCTGCGGACAATGCGCACACGCACGCCATCAGCGATCTCGACTTCGACTTCCTTTTCGTCAACGACCTTGGTGACCTTGCCAACGAGACCGCCGCCGGTGACGACCTGGTCGCCGCGACGGATCGCCTTCAGGGTTTCCTCACGCTTCTTTGCCTGTGCGCGCTGCGGACGGATCAGCAGGAAGTACCAGACGACCATCAGCGGCACGAACAGGATGATCATTTCGAAACCGGAGCCGCCGAATCCCGTTGCGGTATCGGTCGCGCTCTGGGCGAATGCCGGGGTGATGAACATGCTAAACTCCTCAGGCTTGGGCGGCGGAGCTCCGCCTCTCTTTTCAGGTTGCCGGACTATAGTTACGGCTTCGATGAATGCAACAGAAACAGCCGGAAACAGTACCGATTCCGCTGCCTCATAACCTTTCCGCCGTCAAAACGCCATGCTAAAGCGCGTCGCATCGAACTTGATCGATGCGACGCGCTTTAGATCTTTTGTTTTCAAGCATGTCGTTATCCGGAACCGCTCCACACTTCCGGGCGACATGCATTAGCGGCATCGAAAGATCAAAGCGGATTGCCGCAGTGAGAAATCAGGAGGCCACCGATGACCGAGGAAATCAACACAGCCCTGCTCGCCGAACTGAGACGGCTCGCTGACGCCGTCGAACGTCTTGCCGGACCGGCACCTGCCCTCAACGATTGGGACGCTGCCGACTGTTTCGTCTGGGTGCCATTGCGCCAGCATCTGCAGCCGGTCAAGAAGCCGAACCGGGTGGCGTTGACGCTCATCCGCGGCGTCGATCATGTGCGCGACATCCTGCATGAAAATACGGTGCGTTTCGCCGAGGGGTATCCCGCCAACAATGTGCTGCTCTGGGGCGCGCGCGGCATGGGCAAATCCTCGCTGGTCAAAGCCGTCCACGAAGATGTCAGGCGCGAAAGCAGCATCTTGCTGAAGCTGGTCGAAGTCCATCGCGAGGATATCGCCAGCCTTCCCCATCTGCTCGACCTCCTGAAGGACACGCCCTACCGCGTGATCGTCTTCTGCGACGATCTTTCCTTCGATCACGACGACACTGCCTACAAGTCGCTGAAGGCGGCACTCGACGGCGGCGTCGAAGGGCGGCCGGACAATGTGCTGTTCTACGCCACCTCCAACCGGCGCCACCTTCTGCCGCGCCACATGATGGAAAACGAGCAGTCGACGGCGATCAATCCATCGGAGGCGGTCGAGGAGAAGGTTTCGCTTTCCGACCGCTTCGGCCTCTGGCTCGGCTTCCACAAATGCAGCCAGGAGGATTATCTCGGCATGATCGATGGCTATGCCGATCATTTCAAGCTCGGGCTCGAACGCGACAAGATGCATGCCGAGGCGCTGGAATGGGCAACGACCCGCGGCGCCCGCTCCGGCCGTGTCGCCTGGCAGTATATCCAGGACTTGGCCGGGCGCATGCGCGTTCACATCGACAGAGCCTGAAATAACAAAAGCCCGGCTGTTGGCCGGGCTTTTGCGCTTCCTGGTACGCAGTACCTATTCCAGGAAAGTCATCGGGTTGACCGGGGACGCGTCCTTGCGCACCTCGAAATGGACCTGCGGCTGCTTGACGTCGCCGCTCATACCGGAGACGGCGACGGTCTGGCCGCGCTGGATCTTCTGGCCGCGGGTGACGCTCAGCGTATCGGCGTTGCCGTAGACGGTGACAGTGCCGTCGTCGTGACGGACGAGAACGGTGTTGCCGAGTTCCTTCAGGCCGTTGCCGGCATAAATGACGACGCCGTTTTCAGCGGCCTTGATCGGCGTGCCCTGCGGTACCGAGATGTCGATGCCGTCATTGCGGTTGCCGTTGACGTTGGCGCCGTATGAAGCAATGACCTGGCCGCGCACCGGCCAGCGGTATTTGCCGATGCCGGTTGATTCCGGTGCGGCGGAGCTGACGTCCGACTTCTTCTCGGCATCGTCGACGGTCTGGGTAGCGGCCGGCGCCTTATAGGGCGCGGGCTGAACGGACGCCGTCTGCTGGGCAGCCGCCGGCTGGGTCTGCTTCGAATCGACCTTCTCGGCCGGGATCGACGCGGTCTTGATATTGTCGGCGGTGCCGTTCGGGATCTTCAGGGCCTGACCGATGCGGAGCGAGTTGGCCGATAGATTATTGGCGGCCTTGAGGTCGTCGACATTGCTGCCAGTCGCCTTGGCAATCTTCGCCAGGGAATCACCTTGCTTGACGACATAGGTGCCGGCAGGCGCCTTCGGATCCTTGCCGGTGCCGGCGGGAATTTTGCCGGTGGTATCGGCACTCGCCAGCGTCTTGTCGCGGGCTGAATTGGCGCCTGGAATGACGGCAACGTTCTGCTCAGGCGTCTTCGGCGCCTCCGGCATCTTGGCGGGCTTGGAAAGGTCAGCCGCTTGCGATGCCGCCTTGGCGGCATTGCCGCCGTTGAAGGTCGGGATCAGGATCGCCTGGCCAGGCTGGGCGGCAGATGCCGTCCTCAGAGCATTGACGCGCAGAATTTCTTTTTCCGGGACGCCGAAACGCCTGGAGAGCGTGGCGATGCTTTCACCCGGACGCAGCGTCACGGAAGGCGCGTTGGTCGCGGACCAGCCGGAAACCTTCGGCGTCGTGCCGGTCGTCAGCGTATCGGGCGTCATCTTCGGCGCAGCCGGCGCGACCAATCGCGGCTTTTCAGCCTGCGGCGCAGACGGGAAAGGCTGGGCGAGCGCGACTTCCTTTTCCCGCTGCCGGGAGGGGGCAACAGCCGTCGGCGCCGCCAACTCGGAACGCTGCACCGAGACCGGCGCCGAAGCGAGACGCGCGCTCGAGCTCGACGTGCGGGTCGGATCGTAACCCTGGCGTGCGGGATAAGGCTGGTTCAGCGCGTCATTGCCGCCGCCGTAGCCCGACTGGCTGGCAACGGCCGAACCGCCGAGATCGGCGCGCGGCACCGGATCGCCCTGAGAACCGTTCATATTCCTGCGCGGAATGGAACTTGTGGTGATCTGGTCCTGCCCGGAGGAGGAAAACAAGCCGCCAAACCGTGTCACATCGGAACTACAGCCCGTTGCGGCACTTGCCAGCAGGCCAACAACCAGAAGGTTACCGGCCGACTTCCCGAACTTTGGCGAAAGATTGAAACGCATGACTCGACCCACTGAGAACGCAACCATTTGTGAGTCTATTAAAACGCGTTAGTATTACCACGCGGTTAAGATGCTGGAATCAGTGCGATATTTTTGAGAAGTTGATAACCATAGCTTACGGGTGAAAAATCGCAGTGTGCCGAGCATGATCCCAAAAAGCCTGAGTGGCTTTCGCACAACCTCATCCTCTGGTTTTTTGTTGGTCGGATTTCAGGCCGATGCGGCCTGAAGTCGTCGACATCTACAGCAGTGAGGCAAGGCGCGGAACGATCGGCAGATATGGAGCGTCGAACAGTTCCTCGCGTTCGAAACGGCTGCCGGTTTTCGTCAGCCGCACCATGCGACACTCATTCTCGGAAATCATCAGCGGCGCGATCATCGAGCCGCCGGAAACGAGCTGGTCGGTATAGAAGCGCGGCATCGCGTTGAAGGCGGCCGTCACCAGGATGCGGTCGAAGGTGCCCTCACCCTGCATGCCGGCGCTGCCGTCGGCGTGGCGGATGATGACGCTGCGCAGGCCAAGCGATTCCATGCGCCGTTGCGCTGCCGTCGTCAGCGTCTTGTAGCGGTCGATGGACAGGACACGCTCGGCCACGCGGCCCATGACGGCGGCGGTAAAGCCACTTCCGGTGCCGATCTCCAGGACGCGTTGGCCGGGCTTGAGCTTCAGGTGATGCAGGATGCGGACGGCAAAATCGATGCCTTCGAGAAAAGAGCCGCATTCGATCGGGATCGTCCGGCTCGAATAGGCGTCGTCGGCAAATTGCGGCGGCACAAACTGTGAGCGCTGCGTCTGCTCGACCGCCGTCAGCAGATCGAGATCGGAGATGCCTTCGGCACGCAATCTAAGGACCAGCGCAGCAAAGCCCTCCTTCTCCGCCAGTCTTGCCGTCAAACTTGTGCTCCGTATTCCAAGGCCCGCGCCACGCGGTCCGTCACGGAATAATCGGTCAGATCCAGTTTCAAAGGCGTTACCGAAATCTTATTATGCTTCAGGGCGTGAATATCGGTGCCTTCGATGAAGGCGCCGGCGCGTTCGCCAAACTTCAGCCAGTAGTAAGGAAATCCCCGGCCGTCGGAGCGGGCGTCGACCTGCACATTGAAGGCCAGCTTGCCTTGCATGGTCACCTCGGCGCCATCGACTTCGTCGGGACGGCAGTTCGGGAAGTTGAGATTGAGGAACGTGCCCTCCGGCAGGTCCAGGACCATCAGCTTTTCCAAAAGAGCCGGGGCATGCGTCTCACAGACCTCCCAGGGCACGATGCGCGCGCCGTCCTCATAGAGATAGGCTTGGCTGAGCGCGAAGGAGCGCACGCCCTGCATGGTGCCCTCGATGGCGCCGGCAATCGTGCCGGAATAGGTCACGTCGTCGGCAACGTTCGAGCCTGAATTGACGCCGGAGAGGACAAGGTCCGGCTTGATGTCCATCACCTGCCTGATGCCCATGATGACGCAATCGGTCGGCGTGCCGCGCAGGGCGAAGTGCTTTTCGGAAATCTTGCGCAGCCGCAGAGGTTCGGAGAGGCTCAGCGAATGGGCAAGACCGCTCTGGTCGGTCTCCGGCGCCACGATCCAGACATCGTCGGACAGCGTGCGCGCGATCCGCTCCAGCGCGGCAAGGCCTTCGGCATGAATGCCGTCGTCATTCGTAAGCAGGATGCGCATCGCCTCAGGCCGCCCGTTCGATCTTGGTCAATCCGCCCATATAAGGCAGCAAAACGTCCGGAATCGTGACGGAACCGTCCTCATTCAGATAATTTTCGAGGACGGCGATCAGGCAGCGGCCGACGGCCGTGCCGGAACCGTTCAGCGTGTGGACGAACCTGTTGCTCTTGTCTTCCTTGCCGCGATACCGCGCGTTCATTCGGCGGCCCTGAAAATCGCCGCAGATCGAGCAGGAGGAGATTTCACGGAAGGCATTCTGTCCCGGCAGCCACACTTCGAGATCGTAGGTCTTGCGCGAGCCGAAGCCCATATCGCCGGTGCAAAGCGTCATGGTGCGGAAATGCAGGCCGAGGCGTTTCAACACTTCCTCGGCGCAGGCGGTCATGCGTTCATGCTCGGCAACGGCGCTCTCGGCATCGGTGATCGAGACGAGTTCGCATTTCCAGAACTGGTGCTGGCGCAGCATGCCGCGCGTATCACGGCCGGCAGAGCCTGCTTCCGAGCGGAAGGACGGCGTCAGCGCGGTGAAGCGGAGCGGCAGCTTTTCCTGATCGAGGATTTCCTCGCGCACCAGATTGGTCAGCGTCACTTCGGCCGTCGGGATCAACCAGCGGCCGTCCGTCGTCCTGAACAGATCCTCGGCGAATTTCGGCAGCTGGGCGGTGCCATAAACAGCCTCGTCGCGCACCATCAGTGGCGAGCTGACCTCGGTATAGCCGTGCTCGCTGGTGTGGAGATCGATCATGAACTGGCCGAGCGCGCGCTCGAGCTTGGCGAGCGGCCCGGTCAGAACCGTGAAGCGCGAGCCGGAGAGCTTGGCGGCGCGCTCGAAATCCATATAGCCGAGCGCCTCGCCGATTTCGAAGTGCTCCTTCGGCGTGTGGTTCCAGCGCGGCTTTTCGCCGACGGTGCGGGTGACGACATTGTCATGCTCGTCCTTGCCAACCGGGACATCGTCGAAGGGGATGTTCGGGATGCGCGACAAAGCGTCGTTGAGTTCGGCCGTCAGTTGCCGATCCTCTTCCTCGATCGCCGGCAGCAGGGTCTTGAGTTCGGCGACCTCGGCCTTTAGCTTCTCGGCAAGCTCGCTATTCTTTTGAGCCATCGCCGCACCAATCTCCTTGGAGGCGAGGTTGCGGCGAGACAGCAAATCCTGCGCCTTCTGCACGGCGGAGCGCCGCTTTTCATCGAGGGCAACGAGGCTTTGGGCCAGAGGCTCCGCGCCGCGCTTGGCAAGGGCGGCATCGAGCGCTTCGGGATTCTCACGGATCCATTTGATATCGAGCATCGTCGTTCCAGGTCGTTGCAACAGAGATGGCCCAGCCAAAGCCTGATCGGGCCTCGACCGGATGTGAAACGGCGTTCACAAAGGGGGATTGGGATCGCCGCTCAGACGCTGTCCGTCTTGGCAACGTCCGCGGATCCGGTGTCCTCTTCGACCGCCTGCCGGGCACGCTGGCGCTCCACGAGTCGCGCCGCATAGATGGAAATCTCGTAGAGAAGGATCGTCGGGATCGCAAGGCCGATCTGGGACATCGGGTCCGGCGGCGTCAGCACGGCAGCGACGACAAAGGCGAGGACGATGGCAAACTTGCGCTTTTCGGCGAGCCATTGCGACGTCAGAAGACCGACACGGGCGAGCAGCGTGGTGACGACGGGAAGCTGGAAGACCAGACCGAAGGAGAAGACCAGCGTCATGATCAGGCTCAGATATTCCGAGACCTTCGGCATCAGCGAGATCGCTATCTCGTCATGACCCGGCGCCTGCTGCATCGACAGGAAGAACCACATGACCATCGGCGTGAAGAAGAAATAGACGAGCGCGCCGCCCATCAGGAACAGGACCGGTGAGGCGATCAGGAACGGCAAGAAAGCCTGGCGCTCGTTCTTGTAGAGACCGGGCGCCACGAACTTGTAGACCTGGGCGGCAATGATCGGGAACGCGACCACAAGGCCGCCGAACATCGCCACCTTGACCTGCGTGAAGAAGAATTCCTGCGGCGCGGTGTAGATGAGCTGGGCCTTCTCGACGTCGAGATGCGCCCACACGACGGCTGTCTTGTAGGGAATGACCAGATAGTTGAAGAGATGCTTGGCAAAAAAGAAGCATGCGATGAAGGCGACGAAAAACGCGCCGATCGACCATATCAGCCGCTTGCGCAGCTCCATCAAGTGCTCGATCAACGGCTGCGGCTTGTCTTCGATATCACCGCTCATGCCTCGTCCTTCTTCGTCTGCGCCGGCTTCTTCGGCGTTGCAGGCTTCCTGGCTGCCGTCGTGCGTTTGGGTTTTTCCACAGGCACGGCGATAGCGGCCGCAGCATCGACCCTGTCAGCAGCCTTCACGCGCGGCTTGCGCACGGGTTTCGGCTTGGCGGCAACTGTATCGGCCTGAACAATCGCTGCTGCGACGGGTTCCGACGGCGCAGGCGTCGCTACCAATGGCGGCGTTTCCGGCAGGCTCATCGACGGCGTCGGGGCTGCGACAGCACTTGGCGGCACCTCGGTCTTGTTTTCCGTGATCGTGGACGACTTCTGCAGGTCGGCCTTGATCTCGTTGCCCATCTGGCGAAGCGGGTTCATCGCCTCGCGCAGGCTGTTGACCGGGTTCAGTTTCTGGGCGTCGCTGATCGTCTGCCGGACGTCGTCAAGCTCGGCTTCGCGCAACGCTTCGTCGAACTGCGCACGAAATTCACCCGCCACCTTGCGGGCGCGCTGCGTCATCTTGCCGAAAGCGCGCAGCATCGGCGGCAAATCCTTGGGACCGACCACCACGATCAGTACAACCGCGATGACCAAAAGCTCGGTCCAGCCAATATCGAACATGCAAGGCTCCTGGACGGGAAGCGCGGGGGCTGCGCTTTTTCCCGGACTTGGTTACTTCGTTTCGTCGGCCTTGTGATCGACGGTCTTTGCCGTGTCCGGCGCGTCCTCGTCCGTCATGCCCTTCTTGAAGCTTTTGATGCCCTTGGCGACATCGCCCATCAGTTCCGGAATCTTGCCGCGACCGAACAACAACAGCACGACCGCCAGAACGATCAGCCAGTGGTAGATGCCAAAAGAACCCATTACGCTTACTCCCTGTTGTGATGTTCCCTAATGTAAGAATTTCCCACACCGTTTCCAACATCAAGCCCTTTGAACTGTGCTTAATGTCACGGTATCGCCCTTTGTGACAAGCCACAGATCCGTCGAAAAATGGTGAGCACTAATGTTTTCGTCATGCGTGGCAAAAGCAAGACGAAGTCCTTCAATCTTCGGAGGTAGAACGCGGGGCCAGCAACCCCAGTTCTTCGAGATCCATCTGGGTGATCGGATCTTCGTCCTCGGTCAATTCGTCGTTCATCAACGGCGAGGGAATATTGAAGTTCGCCGGGATGCGGCCCGACAGCAGGCCCGCCCCCTTCAATTCTTCGAGGCCAGGCAGATCGCGCAACTCTTCCAGGCCGAAATGGTCGAGAAAATCGCGCGTCGTGCCCAATGTCACCGGCCGGCCCGGCGTGCGCCGGCGGCCGCGAAACCGTACCCAGCCGGCTTCCATCAGCACGTCGAGCGTGCCGCGCGAGGTCTGAACGCCGCGGATATCCTCGATTTCGGCACGCGTCACCGGCTGGTGATAGGCGATGATCGCCAGCACTTCCAGCGCGGCGCGCGAAAGCTTCTTCACCTCATTGTCATCACGCCGGATGACAAAGGACAGGTCGGCGGCGGTGCGGAAGGCCCAGGCGCCTTCGACCTGCACGAGATTGACGCCGCGCGGCGCATATTGCTCCTTCAGCCGCAGCATGATCGCCTGCACGTCGGTCTTCTCAGGCAGGCGCTCGGCGAGGAAGCCTTCGGAGACCGGCTGCGAGGAGGCGAAAACCAGCGCCTCGGCGATGCGCTCGGCCTCGATCTCGGCCTGCAGGTCGCGGCCCTGGTCTTCGAAATTGCCGTCGAATTCCTCTTCGCTCCTCGGATCGATCAAGCCGGCTGCTCCTGTTCGACCACCTGCAGTGTGGCATGTTTCGGACCGCGGCGCATGTATATCGGCTGAAAGGCGCCGTCCTGGCGGATTTCGAGCTTGCCCTCGCGCACCAGCTCCAGCGAGGCGGCAAAGGCGCTGGCGATTGCGGTGACGCGCTCCTCGGGCGCGGCGAGATAACGCAGCAGATAATGCTCCATCGCTGTCCAGTCGCCGATCTCGCCGATCATCTGGGTCAGCAGCTCGCGGGCGTCGGTCAGCGACCAGACGGTACGCCGCTCGATCGTCACCTGGGTGACGGCATGGCGCTGGCGCAGCGCCGCATAGGCGGTCAGGAGATCGTAGAGGCTTGCCGCATAAGCGGATTGCTGTCGGTCGGGAATATGCTCGGGCGCGCCGCGCACGAAGATATCGCGGCCGAGGCGGTTGCGGTTGACGAGGCCGTCCGCCGCCTGTCGCATGGCTTCGAGACGTTTCAGGCGGAAGGCGAGTGTTGCCGCCAGCTCCTCGCCGGAAGGGCCGTCATCCTTGGCTTGCTGGGGAATGAGCAGCTTCGACTTGAGATAGGCAAGCCAGGCTGCCATGACGAGGTAATCGGCGGCAAGCTCAATGCGAATACGCCGGGCACTTTCGATAAACAGCAGATATTGCTCGGCGAGCGCCAGCACCGAAATGCGCGAGAGGTCGACCTTCTGGTTGCGGGCGAGATAGAGCAACAGGTCGAGCGGGCCTTCGAAGCCGGCAACGTCGATCACCAGCGCCGGCTCGTGGCTGGCGCGCTCGGCACCGTTATCCTGCCACAGCTTGTCCATTGGCGTTGCCGCCTGCGGACGTTCCGTGCCCTTGACCGTGTTCACCTAGCTGTTCCCTTACGATCATACCGTCGCAAACATCGCCTCGAATTCCATCCTCAATTCCGCTTCATCTGAAGTATCCGGCGCCCCGAAGCCCGCTTCCACCGCTTTTGCGCGGGCAAGCGATATGCCTGCGAGCGGCGGAACATTTGCCACGACATCGAGCATCTCGTCCATATTGCCGTTGCAATGCAGCACGATATCGCATCCACCTGCAATGATATTCGCCGCACGTTCACCGATCGCACCGGAAAGAGCGTTCATCGAGCTGTCGTCGGAGAGCAGCAGACCATTAAAGCCGATGTGTTCGCGGATGATGCCATCGATCACCTTGCGCGAGGTCGTCGCTGGATTGTCCGGATCGATGGCGGCGAAAACGACGTGACAGGTCATCGCCATCAACTCGTCCTTCATCGCGACAAAGGGTGGAAAATCATGGAGTTCCAGCTCATGGCGCGAGACAGTGACGACAGGCAGCTCCAGATGTGAATCCGCAAAGCCGCGACCGTGGCCGGGCATATGCTTCATTACAGGCAACAGGCCGCCGGCCTTCAGCCCTGCGGCAGCCGCTTTTCCCATCGCGATGACGGTTTCGGGATCGCCGCCATAGGCGCGGTCGCCGATGACGTTGCTGCTGCCCTCGACCGGCACATCGAGCACCGGCAGGCAATCGACATCGATGCCGAGGCTCGAAAGGTCGAAGGCGTGCAGCCGCGACATCAGCCAGGCGGCGCGCAGGCCGAGCGCGCGATCGCGGCGATAGAGATCGCCGAGCGCCTGGCCGGAAGGATAACGCGCCAGAACGGGCGGACGGATGCGCTGGACGCGGCCGCCCTCCTGGTCGATCAGCACCGGCGCATGCCAGCCGACGCTGTCGCGCAATTCGGCGACGAGATCGGCGATCTGCGGCGCTTCGGAGATGTTGCGCCCGAAGAGGATGAAGCCCCAGGGTCGTTCGCCCCGGTAAAAGGCCTTCTCTTCGGATGTGAGGGCAAGGCCGCTACAGCCAAGGATCATCGCTTTTGATTCGGTCATATCGGAATCATAGACGGCGCCCGGCCAAATGCGAGCAAGGTCGGGCGCGATGCACAGAAAAGAGCCGCGGACCGATCCGGCCCGCCGCCCTTATATTCTATCCAAAAAAACCGATCTACTTGGAGATCAGGCAGCTTCCGCCCGCTGCGCGATACTGTTCGCAGAGTGCTGCGGCCTCGTCCTTGGAACCGGCCGGAATGCGGACACGATAGAAAGTGCCCTTGCCGGCGATATCGGCCCTGCGGATCTCATGATTGCGGCCACTAAGCACGCTGGCGAATTTCTTCGACAGGTTGGCATAGGATTTGGTCGCCTCGTCTTCCGAAGGCAGCGAGGCGATCTGGATGCCGTAGCCGCCGGCGGATGCAGCCTGCTGTGGCTTTGCGGCGACTGGCGCTGCGGCCGCGACCTCAGTCGTCTTCGGCTGCTGCGCGGGCGGGCGGACATTGCCCTTCTCGGTCACGGTGCCGACGACGGTGACGGGCTGATCGGCCGGACGGGCGGTGGGGATCGGAGCGGTATCGGTGATCGCCGAGCTCTTGACCGGGCGCACCGGTGGAGCGACCGGGGCCGGGTTTGCGGCCTGCGCATCCGCACTGCCGGCGAGCGACGGCTGTACCGGCGCGGTTTCGACCGGGGCTGCAGAACGAGCATCGGCAGAAGCGATCTCGGCGCTTGCCGGGAAGCTCGCAGCCGTTCCACCGACTGGCGGCACGGGCGGGGTCGACTGAGCCGTCAACGGTGGCTGAGCCGGCGGCGTCGGCTGGGCAGACTGTGTCGCCTGGGCAGACTGTGTCACCCGGGCAGATTGCGTCGCCGGGGCAGACGCCGCAGGCTGATCGACGGGCGCAGGCTCCTCGCGGGCGACCAACGTACCGTCAGGCTTGACGATCATCGTGCGGACCTTGCGCGGCGAAACCGACGGCGTCTTGTCGGCGTCGCTTGCGAGAGCCTTGTCGGTGTTGTCCTGGTCCGGCAGCAGACGCGGATCCTCCGTCTCACCGACCGCAGTCGGCGTGACCTGATCGTCGGCGTTGGCGTTCTCGTCGTCCTCAGGCAGCGCTTCCGGTGTCAGCGTGCGCTGGACGACATCGACGGGCGCCTCGTCGGAAGAAACGAGCGCCTTCTGCTTCGGCTCTTCGGCAGAACCCGCAACGCGGTCGTAAACGGCCTTATCCTGGTTCGGCACGGTCTTGCCGCCAGGATTTTCCGGAACGACCTTGACCGGCTCCTTGTCGGCGGTGATCACACGCGGCTCACCGGACGCGACAATGCCGAGCCCCTCGCCGTTCCAGACGGAGGAATAGACGCCATAACCGACGCCGCCAAAGACCACGAGCACGACGGCCCCGGCGAGCAGCCGACGCATCGACCGGGCGCGGCTGAAATCAGCGGCCTGGCTTGCCGATTCGATCCGAACTTCGGAGGTCTCACGGCGCTCGACCGGTTCACGCACGCTGCGGCGGAAATCCTCCTCCAGCGCCCGTTCGAAATCATCGAGGCCATCGGCGATGGTAGGCTTGACAGGCTTTGCCGCGGCGGCAGCCGTATCCCGGGCAGGCGCCGGTGTTTCCCGCGGCTTGGCCGGTTCAAAGAAGCTGGCGATCTCTGCGTCGAGATCGAACTCGTAATCTGCGGTTTTCGCGATCGGGGCGGGCTGCTCCACTGGCGGCAGCGCCGGCACGTGCATGTCGTCGACGGTCTCGGGACGATCCTCCGGGTCAGAGATCATCGCCGGATCGAATGGCAGGTCTTCGGTTGAGTCGCCGGCTGACGCCCAGTTGAAAGACGGAGCCGGTGCTGGAGCCTGCGGCTCGGGAACGTAGGCCGGAGCCGGCCGTGAGGGGGCAGCATCCTGCTGGTAAGCCGGAGTTTGCGGCTCAGGAGCAAAAACGGGGGCGGACCGAGGCGGGACGGCCGCGGCCTGCTGGGGAGCAGGCGCCGGCACCTCAGGCTGCGGCGCGGGCTCGGACGGCTCGGAGAAATCGAGATCGGCGAGCTCCAGCTCGATGCCGGCAAGATCCAACTCGAAATCATGGCCGGCGAAGGGGTCTTCGGCTTCCGGTATCGGCTGCGGCGCCCGCGAATATGCCGTTGCAGCAGGCTCTGGCGCAACGACCTCTGCAAGCTGCGGCGCGACTGGCCGTGCGGCTTCGGCTGCATAGACCGGAGCAGGCCGGACGGACACTGCGGCGACTGGTGGGGGGGCGATCACCTCGGTCTGGACAGGTGCGTCTGCCACGGGGGCGGCAGGAATGGGCGCGGCCTCGATCGATGCGGGCGGCGGCGTGACGGGCGCCGGATTGGCACGTTGCGGCACCGGATAACGCGAGACGTCGGCAAGCAGATCGTCAAGATCGAAAGTGCCGGCGGTGTGCGGAACATCAGGCACGACCTCGGTCAGCGCGGCATCGGCCTGGATCTCGCCCTCGACGGCGGCGGCGATCAGATCGAAACCGGCATCGGACCCGAAATCCTCCGGTTCCTCCTCCTCGACTTCGATGAATTCTTCGGCCTCCGCAGTCTCTTCCGGCGCGATCACCTCATCATGGCGGTCGAGTTCAGCGGGGAAGCCAAGCGACGGTGAAGCGGATTCGAATTCCTCGGAAGGCTCTATAGCGGCGACAGGCGCCGGCGGTTCGATGACAGGTTCAGGCTCCAGGACAGGAAGATCGACAGACGGCACTTCAGCTGCCGGTGCCACGACCATTTCGGCCACAGCCTCCGGCAAAACAACCGCTTCTTCGCGTTTCGGAGCATGGAAATTGGCAAGCGGTAGCCGGATGCTGGCAGCCGACCATTGCGGCGCCTTGGCGGGCTGCGCCAGCGAAGAGACGGGTGCGGCGCCGATCGACAGCTCAAGCTCCTCGATCAGATCGCGTGCACCGCCGAATGCTGATTGCAGCGATGCCTCGGGCTCGGGGGAAAGATGCTCCGCCCAGTCGGCGGCCGCAGGCACAGCTGCTTCTTCAGCCTCAACCGCGGCGACGGAAACCGGCTCAGGAACCTCCGCATTTTCGGCAGCCGGAGAAGTATCGAGAACCGGCTCGACGTAATCTTCAAGCATATCATCAGAGATCGGCTCGGCGGGCCGGTCGAGCTCTGCGAGCGGACGGGGCGAATCGTAACGGTCGAACTCACGCCCCAACTCGTCCTCGAGATCAAGGGCGGGCTCGCGGCGTTCGGCCTCGGTCACCGTATTCGCTGCAACACGCGGCTCGAAGCCGACGATACGGGCAAGTTCAGCCAACGGATCATCGTCGTCAAACAGATCGTTTTTTCCGCGCGTATCATACGCAAGTTGTTTATCAGCCATGCCTATCCCACTCGCAAACGCCAACGCTCAAATGCCAGCGCATTGTGGGGAAATGGTGACGTTATCGCATTTCGTCCGGTGCGGCAGTGCCTGTAATGGCGAGTCCCGACTTCAAAACCGACGCGACGGCGTACACCAGCCCAAGTCTGGCAATACTTGATTCTCGGTTTTTATCATTAACAAATCGTAATTCCGTCTGATCTTTACCTTTGTTCCAGTGCGCGTGGAAGGAACTGGCGACGTCGTAGAGGTAAAAAGCGATGCGATGCGGCTCCTGCGACTGGGCCGCTGCCTCGACGACACGCGGGAATTCAGCAAGCTTGGCGACGAGCTGCAATTCGGCCGGATCGCCAATGCCTGCAACGGTTTTCGCGAGTTTCTCGGGCGAGACATCGAGGTCGGGAAAAGCCTCCCTCGCCTGCCGGAAGACCGACATGCAGCGAGCATGCGCATATTGCACGTAGAAGACTGGATTATCTTTCGATTGTTCCGTCACTTTGGCGAAATCGAAGTCGAGCGGTTCGGAATTCTTGCGGTAAAGCATCATGAACCGGACCGAATCACGGCCGACTTCTTCGACGACGTCCCGAAGCGTGACGAAATCGCCCGAGCGCTTCGACATCTTCACCGGTTCGCCGTTGCGATAGAGCTTGACGAGCTGACAGAGCAGCACAGTCAGCTTCGCCTTACCGTCCGAAACGCCGCGTGCAACCGCTTCCAGGCGTTTGACGTAACCGCCATGGTCAGCGCCAAGCACATAGATCATCTCGTCGAAACCACGGTCGAACTTGTTCTTGAAGTAGGCGACGTCGGCGGCGAAATAGGTGTAGGAGCCATCCGACTTGATCAGCGGCCGGTCGATATCGTCGCCCACCTCGGTCGAACGGAACAGGGTCTGTTCGCGATCCTCCCAGTCCTCGGGAAGCTGGCCCTTCGGCGGTGGCAGCGTGCCCTTGTAGACATAGCCCTTGAAGGTCAGGTCGTTGATCGCGGTGCGGATCGCGGCCGCGCCATTGGCATGCAGGGTGCGTTCGGAGAAGAAGACGTCGTGATGGACGTTCAGCGCCGCCAGATCGTCGCGGATCATCACCATCATCGCATCGATCGTGCGGTCCTTGACGACCGGCATCCATTGTTCTTCCGGCATGTTGTGCAGCCGCACGCCGTAATCGGCGGCAAGCGACTGGCCGACGGGCACGAGATAGTCGCCGGGATAGAGACCCGAGGGGATTTCGCCGATCTTTTCGCCGAGCGCTTCGCGATAGCGCAGGAAGACGGAGCGGGCGAGCACATCGATCTGCGAGCCGGCGTCGTTGATGTAATATTCCTTCTCGACACCGTAACCGGCAAAAGCGAGCAGGTTGGCAAGCGCGTCGCCGACGACGGCACCCCTGCAATGGCCGACATGCATCGGGCCGGTCGGGTTGGCCGAGACATATTCGACGTTGACCTTCCTGCCGTTTCCAAGCGTCGAGCGACCGTAATCGGTACCGGCACCGATCATCGAGGCGAGCAGCCGCTGCCAGTAGCCGACGGCGAGACGGATGTTGATGAAGCCCGGACCCGCGACCGAGACATCGGCGACGTCGGAATCCTCTTTCAGCTTGGCGATGATGACATCGGCCAGCGCGCGCGGGTTGGTTCCGAGCGGTTTTGCCAGCACCATCGCGGCATTGGTCGCGACATCGCCATGGCTCGCGTCACGCGGCGGCTCGACGGTGATGCGGCCGAAATCGAGCTCGGATCGCTTTTCCCTGACCTGATCGATCTGTTCAAGGGCGGTTTTGATCCTGGCTTCGAAGTCGGTAAAAAGGTTCATCGCACTCTTCCATGCATAGGCTGTGCCAAAGGCTCAAATCGGCCCTCGGCGTGGGCGACCGCTGCCTATCGCAAATCAGGAGTGTGGTCAAACAACCGCCTGTGGGCGCTGATCGCATAGGTGTCGGTCATGCCGGCGAGATAATCGCCGACATGGCGGGCCTTCGGCGCATCGGATAGGCCGGCGATATGATCGACCCAGTAATGGCTTTGCATCTCTTTCGGATTGGCCATGTAGGCGGCAAAGAGATCGGTGACGATCTGGGCAGCACCGGCACGGATGCGCATGATATCGGGATTGCGGTAGATGCGTTTGAAGAGCATCGCCTTGATCTGCCTGTCGGTCTCGGCCATCCCCTCGGAAAAGGTGGCGATAACCTGGCCGGCGCCGCGAATATCGTCTGCACTCTCAGGGCGCAAGAGGGACAGGCGCTGCTGCGCGACGCCGATCACGTCTTCGACCATGCGGGTGATCTGGCGGCGCATGATCTCATGGGTGAAGCGGCTCGGCTCCAGGTGCGGATATCGCTCCCTCACCTCGGCCATTAGCCCAGCAAGAAACGGGATTTCCTCCAGCATGTCGAAAGTCAGGTAGCCGGAACGCAGGCCATCGTCGATATCATGGGTATTATAGGCGATGTCGTCGGCGATCGCCGCGACCTGGGCTTCGAGGCTGGCATAGCTTGCAAGCTCGAGATCGTGCAGCTCGCAATAATCGAGGATCGGCTGCGGAACGGGACCGTGCGTACCCACTCCATCAGGCGTCAGAAGCGGACCATTGTGCTTGACGAGACCTTCCAGGCTTTCCCATGTCAGATTGATGCCGTCAAATTCGGCATAACGCCTCTCCAGCTTGGTCACGATGCGTAGCGATTGTGCATTATGGTCGAAGCCGCCATAGGGCAGCAGCACCTCGTGCAGCGCATCCTCGCCGGTATGGCCGAACGGCGTGTGGCCGAAATCGTGCACGAGCGCCACACCTTCGGCCAGATCCTCGTCGAGCTTCAGCGCGCGGGCAAGAGCGCGGGCGATCTGCGCCACTTCGATCGTATGCGTCAGCCGGGTGCGGTAATGATCGCCGTCCTGGGCGATGAAGACCTGGGTCTTGTGCTTCAGCCGGCGGAAGGCGGTGGTGTGGACGATGCGGTCGCGGTCACGCTGGAAATCGGAGCGCGTCGGGCTTCCGTCCTCCTGATAGAGCCGTCCGCGCGTCGTCCAGGGGTCGGCCGCATAAACCGCCCTTTCACTGCTGCCGAAACCCAAAGCACGCGTATCGATCGTCATTCTTCACCGTCATCCTGCATGTTGCCGCTTCCGCCCATTGACGCCGCTTTGTGCTCTTCATACCTATAGGTCGATGAAACGGCAAAGAGGCTCTTTCCTAATCGCTTCGGCGCATCATCGCCTTTTCGCGAAGATCATGGTAAGTTTCTTTGATATCAGGCATTTGAACATTCAAGTGCCCAAACCCATTCTCTCCGGATCTTGACCCCGGCAGGAGGAAATATGACGGATACAAGTGTAACCCTTTCAGATGCCGCGGCAAAGCGTATCGCAGCCATCGTCGGCGCCGAAGCCGGCAAGAGCGCCTTGCGCGTTTCCGTAGAAGGCGGCGGCTGTTCGGGCTTTTCCTACAAGTTCGATCTTGCCGACAGCGCAGCGGACGACGACATTATCGTCGAGAAGAACAATGCCAAGGTGCTGATCGACAGCCTGTCGATCGTCTACATGGCGGGCTCAGAGATCGACTTCGTCGACAATCTGCTTGGCCAATCCTTCCAGATCAAGAACCCGAATGCAGTGGCAAGCTGCGGCTGCGGCACCAGTTTCTCGATCTGAACGTCTAAACGCACGGACTCCCCATCAAACCGGCCGAAGAATTCCTTCCGGCCGGTTTATCGTCTTGTCCGCCGGTGAAAGACCGCGATAAAAGAAGCGCACTAAAGTGCGCTGCATCGACGCTGCTTCATGCGGTGCGCTTTAGCCCTTTGTTTTTATGCCTGTCGTTATCCCAGAACCGCTGCACACTTCTGGGCGACATGCAGTATGCGGAACGGGACAGAGCCATGAAGATCGCGACCTGGAACATCAACGGCGTCAAGGCGCGCATCGACAATCTCACGCAATGGCTGAAAGATTCCGATCCGGATATCGTCTGCCTGCAGGAGATCAAGACGGTCGACGAAGCTTTCCCGCGACTGGAGATCGAGGCGCTCGGCTATCATGTCGAGACGCACGGCCAGAAAGGCTTCAACGGCGTGGCGATCCTCTCCAAGAGTGCACCTTTCGAAGTGAACCGCGGCCTGCCCGGCGATCCGCTGGACGAACAGGCGCGTTTCCTCGAAGCGGCGTTCACGCTGTCCGATACCCGCATCCTGCGCGTCTGCTGCATCTACCTACCAAACGGCAATCCTGTCGAAACGGAGAAATATCCCTACAAGCTCGCCTGGATGGAGCGTCTAAGGACGTTCGCTGCTGAACGGCTGGCCTATGAGGAGATGCTGGTTCTTGCCGGCGATTACAATGTCATCCCGGAACCGCACGACTGCTTCGATCCCAAGGTCTGGGAAAACGACGCACTGTTTCTGCCACAGACCCGGGAGGCGTTCCGCAGGCTCGAAAATCTCGGGCTGACGGATGCGGTGCGCGCGACGACGGATGCGACGCAGTTCTATTCCTTCTGGGATTATCAGGCCGGCGCCTGGCCGAAAAACAACGGCATCCGCATCGATCATCTGCTGCTATCGCCGGAAGCTGCCGACCGAATGACATCGGCTGCGATCGAAAAACATGTGCGGGCCTGGGAAAAGCCGTCCGACCACGTGCCTGTCATCGCCTATTTCGATTTGGCGGGCTGAGCGTCCGATCGGCGCTTAGAGCGGTTCAGCTTTTACGGGCGCAGGACCGCTCTAGCCTTTTGTCTTTACGCAATTCCGGACGGAAAACCGCTTCGCACTTTTCCTGGAATTGTTCTAGTCGTCGGTCCCGCTCGCGATGGTGTGCGACAGTGATACCGCCGTGCGTCGGTCGGATTCGTTGGCAACCGAGAAGGCCTGCTCCTGCAGCGCTTCCATCCAGCCGCAGTCCTTCGGCTTGCAGCGGTCGAGTGCTGCCGTCATCAGCGCCAGGCCGCGAGCCGTCTGGCCTTCGTCGAACAGAATATTGCCGAAGACTGCCATGGCGCCAGGATGGCCACTCTTGCGGGCCTGGTTTAGCCATTTCTTGGCTTGCTGCGGGCTGGCATTGCCGCCCTCGCCGGCCAGCATCATCTGCGCCAGCTGGAACTGCGCCTCGGGCACGCCAAAGGTGGAGGCCACCTGAAAATAAAGCTGGCGCGCCTGGCTGAGATCGATCCTGACCGGGCTGCCGGCAATGCCATGCTTGTAATAACTGGCGAGCGAGAGCAGCGCGTTGACGAAGAAACCCGTATCTTCCGAACCAGGCTCGACGCCCTGCTGGGCGATCTCGCTATAGATCTTGAAGGCTTCAAAATCATCCTGCGTGACACCGTCGCCGTCGGCATACATGTTGGCGAGCGCCCAGCGCGAGCCGGTGTGGCCCTTTTCGGCGGCGTATTTATAAGCTTCGACCGCCTCTTCCTTCTGGCCGTTCTTATAGGCTTTGAAGCCGAACTTGAAGAGATCGAAGGGTCCGGATTCCTTACTGACGCCGCCTTTGATATCGAATGCGCGGCACGGACCGGACAGCGCTATGGCTATCGACATGCCCACCAGCATGAATTTGAACAGTTTGAACTCGGACGTCACCATTTCAACCGATTTCTTTCGTTCATCCAAGGCAGGCGGCAACGGCGCTCATGCCGTGCATCCCGCGGATGTATTCCTTCGAGGCGAGCGATCCCGCGGCGAGCTCCATGGCTCCTTTGCCCGCGTCGCATCCAGCCCACTGGCCTTTTCTCAAAGGCGATATTCTCAGCACATCCTTCAGAGCCACCCGGCTCCCGGCATGGCCCGACTGCAATCTCCGTGGCACTCTTTCGGCAGGCGCGGCATCCCGCCTTCCCGCCTTTATCGCATTCGTAAACGGCAAATGTGACGAAACCGGTATCGACCTTTCGGCAAAGCCGGGCCGCTCAGCTGAGCGGGTCGAAAATAACGACAATGAATGGATCGACGACTTCGTCGCGAGGCCGGATTGGCGGCTGGAACAGCCTTGTTCGAAAAGCGAAACGACCGCAATCAAACGATTGTTGCCAATCGCGCCGCACGATCTGATGTACCCGGAAAAAAATCGACCCATGCTACTATTTACACGCACCGTATGCCTGCCATTTCCTCACCCGCAAATATCGCTGCGCCCTCTTTGTGGCGGGAAATGGACAAATTCGCCCCGCCACCACCATACGCCAAACGTCGTAAAAATGTGTTGCTGAATCGTCACAAATTGGGACCGGGAAATGGCATGATTAACGGCCGCGAATAAAGTAGAGCCCGGCACCGCCGGGCTCCTCAATTCTTCAAGTGGGAAAATTAGAACTTGATCTTTAGGCTCGTCGACAGCGCGGCGACCAGATCGTTGCCAAAAGAATAGGAGACATCATCTCCAAACGTGACGCCGTTCTGGGTCACGGCGCCGGACGAACCGCTCGTCAATACGCCCACGGCACCGGCGACGCGCCATTCGATATGTTCGGTCGGGGTGAAGGCTGCACCGAGCCCCAGCGTCCAGCTATCGGTCTGCGCGCCATAGCCCTGGCTGGTGCCACGGTCCCAGGTGAGACTGACTGCACCTGCCCACTGGTCGTTGAACTTATGGCCGACACCACCGGAGATCGTCCAACCGTCCTGGTAAAGAAGGTCGAGCGAAGTTAGACCGCCCGCTGGGCAAGGCAACCCGTTGGTCGGGCAGAATGCTACCGACTGCAGGACGCTCCAATTCGTCCATTTAACCGATCCGAATGCAAGCCAATCCGGAGCGATGCCGCTTTGTAACTTCAGCTCCAGCGAATCCGGCGCTTCGGCGGAACCGGAAACAGGTGTTACCTGGCCCCCATATAGCGGCACAATTGGAACCTGACGCAGATCAACAGTCCCGGTCAGGTTATCGTAGTTGACACGGCTGTTATAGACGAGGCTCGCACGCATCGCATATTCGGGGATCTCGTAGGCGAGACCGGCGCGCCAGCCCCAGCCGCTATCGTCGATATCGAGGCGACCGACGCCAGTTCCGGTACCGAGCAGAAGCGGAAGCGTTGAAACCAGACGCTCCTTGAAGCCTTCGACTTCCTGATAGAAAGCGCCGCCGATGAAGCGAAGCTGCCCAGGGCCGACATCAAAACGATAGGAGCAGGTGCCGCCATAGTTGCGGGTTTTGATCTCTGTCTCAATGTTGTTGTTGGCGCCAGCCCAGTTCACACCGGGGTCGTTATGCCCGCCGAAGGGCTCTGAATAGTCGACCAAGCAGTCGATTGCGTCGCCAAATCCAGCCTTAAAGCCAATATATGGGATGGTATAATTTGAGGTATCGTCAGCTGTGTTTGGACGGCTGTTCAGATTGCCGCCGCCTGAGAATATCGACGTATCCGTATCTCGGACATCCTTCAGCCTGCGTTGCGGTGTGACGTAGGTCACACCGGACTGAAACGTGAAAGGCGACGTGTCGAACAACTGATCGATGTTGTATCCGCCACGCTCCAGCCCCCCGGCGAAGGACGGAGAGGCAAGCGACGAAAGAAGAACGAGCGACGTTATGCCCTTGGAAAACCTACGAGATGCCATTGTGTCTCCCCCACTCCAGCAATTGATGTGACCCCACTCTAGTAAGTGTTCGCGTGATATGGCAACGCGCCTACGGCAGCGCTCCCGGGCATTGCAACGACCAACTTACGTAAAGAAATTGACGGACACGTCAAAAAACCTGGTTAATAAAATTCTATTCCAGACTTGCCTAATTTCAGGTGGGCTTTTGGGTTTTCATTCCAAATATTGCCGAAGCTGTATCAATCCCACAACAGTGGCAGTTTTCGCCATCTGGACGCCCGTTCAGTCTCAATCCACAGGCTCAGCGCCCGAAACTAGCCGAATTCACGACCGAATCGCGTGTGCCCAGAACGACAAAAAGACGCGCCGGCAGAGGGCGCGTCCTTGAAATAACTTACCAAAATGGGTTGGTGAAACTTAACCGGCTTCGCTCACCCTGGAAAGAGCGATCCTCAAGCTTGCGATCTGACCCTTCAGTTCCTCGAGACGATCGCGTTCGGCATCGACCACGTCGGGATTGGCGTTGGCGACGAACTTCTCATTGGAGAGCTTGCCGTCGATGCGGGAGATCTCGCCTTCCATCTTGGCAATCGCCTTTTCCAAGCGAGCCTTTTCGGCGGAAAGGTCGATCAGTTTGCCGAGCGGCAGGCAGATGGTAGCTTCGGCGACGACGATCTGAGCGGCACCCTTGGGCGCATCCTCAGCCAGCGATATCGCCTCGACGCGCGCAAGCCGCTTGATGGCGGCGTCGTGGCGGAACAGCCTTTCGCGTGTCAGGTTATTGGCCTTGACGACGACGAGCGGCGCTGTCGCCGACGGCGGCACATTCATTTCGGCGCGCACCGAGCGGATGCCGGAAACGAGGTCGATCAGCCAGTTGATCTCGTCGGCCGCTCCGTCGTCGGCATAGGACGGCGCCGGCCATTCGGCATGGCAGACCAATGTGTCGCGCTCTTTACCTTCGCCTGCCGTATGCGCCCAGAGCTCCTCGGTCATGAAGGGCATGAAGGGATGCAGCAGCTTGTAAATCTCTTCGAGAACATAAGCGCTACAAGCCTGGGCTTCAGCCTTGGCGCCCTCGTCTTCGCCATTGAAGACCGGCTTCAAGAGCTCGAGATACCAGTCGCAGACCTCGTTCCAGACGAAGCGATAGAGCGCGCCGGCGGCATCGTTGAAGCGGAACGCTTCGAGCGCTTCCGTAACGTCACGTTCCGTACGGGCAAGTTCCGTCAGGATCCAGCGGTTGATGGTGAGTTCGGCGGCCTCCGGCACGAAGTGCGGGTCGCTCTTCGCACCATTCATCTCAGCGAAGCGCGTGGCGTTCCAGAGCTTGGTGCCGAAATTGCGGTAGCCGGCGATGCGGGCCGGATCGAGCTTCACGTCGCGGCCCTGCGCCGCCATGATTGCCAAGGTAAACCGCAGCGCGTCGGCGCCGTATTCATCGATCAGTTCCAGGGGATCGATGACGTTGCCCTTCGATTTCGACATCTTCTGCCCATTCTTGTCGCGCACCAGCGCGTGGACATAGACGGTCTGGAAGGGCTCGACGGGTTCGCCGTCCTCGTCCTTCATGAAGTGCAGGCCCATCATCATCATGCGGGCAACCCAGAAGAAGATGATGTCGAAGCCGGTAACGAGAACATTGGTCGGGTAATAACGCGCCAGCTCCGGCGTCTCGTCCGGCCAGCCGAGCGTCGAGAAGGGCCAGAGTGCTGAGGAGAACCAAGTGTCGAGCACGTCCTCGTCACGCGTCAGGATCTCGCCCGGCTTGAAGTTTTCGAGCAGGTCCTCGACATAGGCCTTCATCGGCCCCTCGTGTGAGAGGTAATGCTGGATCGCCGCCTGCAGCGCCTCTTCCTCGGTCTTTTCAACGAAAACCTGGCCGTCCGGGCCGTACCAGGCGGGAATCTGGTGACCCCACCAGAGCTGGCGGGAGACGCACCAGGGCTGGATATTCTCCATCCATTCGTAATAGGTCTTGTCCCAGCTCTTCGGCACCATCCTGGTTCTGCCTTCGCGCACCGAAGCAATCGCCGGTTCGGCGAGCGTCTTGGCATCGACATACCATTGTTCGGTCAGCCGCGGCTCGATCGGCACGCCGCCGCGGTCGCCGTGCGGGACCATGTGCTTGTGCGGCTCGATCTTGTCGACCAGGCCCGCCTCTTCGAAAATCTCGACGATGACCTTGCGCGCATAGAAGCGGTCCTGCCCTTCCAGCCGGTCCCAGGCGCCGTGCAGCGCCGCCGGATTGTCGAGACCTTCGAGAAAGTCCTCATTGTCCTTGATGGTGATCGTGCCGTCGCCATTCATGATATTGATGACGCGAAGACCTGCGCGCTTGCCGACGTCGAAGTCGTTGAAATCGTGCGCGGGCGTTATCTTCACCGCGCCGGTGCCGGCAGCCGGATCGGCATAATCGTCGGCAACGATCGGAATCCTGCGGCCGACGATCGGCAGAATGACATGCTTGCCGACAATGCCCTGATAGCGTTCATCCTTCGGATTGACGGCCACACCGGTATCGCCCAGCATGGTCTCCGGTCGTGTCGTTGCGACGACCACATAATCGCGCGTCTCGAATTCGGTCGGCTTGCCTTCTTCATCGAAAGCGATCGGGTACTGGTAGGTTACACCCTTTTCCAGCGGATAGCGCAGGTGCCAGAGATGGCCCTTGACCTCGTGCTGCTCGACTTCGATATCGGAAATCGCCGTCAAGAGCTTCGGGTCCCAATTGACCAGGCGCTTGTCACGATAGATCAGGCCTTGCTTGTAGAGCGTGACGAAAACCTCGAGAACGGCCTTCGACAGGCCCTCGTCCATGGTGAAACGTTCGCGCGACCAGTCGCACGACGCACCCAGGCGTTTCAGCTGGTTGAAGATCAGGCCGCCCGATTCAGCCTTCCATTCCCAGATCTTGTCGATGAAGGCTTCGCGGCCCATGTCGCGGCGTCCCGGCAGCTGCTGTTCCATCAGCTTGCGCTCGACGACCATCTGCGTGGCGATGCCGGCGTGGTCCATGCCCGGCTGCCAGAGCACGTCCTTGCCGCGCATGCGCTCGAAGCGCACCAGGATGTCCTGCAGCGTGTTGTTCAGCGCATGGCCCATGTGCAGCGAACCGGTGACATTCGGCGGCGGGATCACGATGGTGAAGGTCTCGGCCCCGGCTTTGGCGTTCGCGCCGGCGCGGAAAGCGTCCGCCTCATCCCATATCGCGGCGATTTTCGGTTCGACGGCGGCGGAATCATAGGTCTTGTCGAGCATTTTCTGACCAATTTCGAGGTTCGAGGATGGGCGTTTGTAAATAGGATGGTCTCGGCCAAGTCAATAAAAAAGCCGCCCCGGAGACCGGAGCGGCTTTTCAGGAAAAAGCAATCCGATCAGCGGCGCGGGCCGCGGGCCACGCGCTCGATTTCCTCGCGCACCAACCGCTCGACCAGTGTCGGCAGATTATCATCCAGCCACTCGCGCAGCATCGGGCGCAGCATGTCCTCCGCGATCTCGTCCAGCGAGCGGCGCTCGGCACCGTCGATCGCGGCGGCGAGCTCCTCGAAAGAGCGGCTGATCTGCAGGCCGGCATCCTCCGAAAGCAGCGTCGGCTGGACCTCGTCCATAACGCTCGGCAGGAAACGGTCAGTCGACGATTGAGCGGGTCCCATGGCCGGCGGCGCTGTTTCGATAGCAGGCGCTGGCTCGGCGACGGCCACCTCAGGCGTTTCCATAACAACCGGCTCGGCCGGCTGCTGGATTGCAACATGCTGAACGGGCGCTGCGGCAGCCGCGAAAACAGGCTGCGACTGCTGCGGCTGTGGTGCCGCGGCGCGCGGCGCTTCAGGCGTCACGGCCGGCTGCGGTTCGGGCTGGCGGAAACCGCTCGGAATTTCGCGCAACGCCTGACCGGCTTGCACGGCGCTGCGCTCGGAGGCAGCGCGCACGCGGGCGGCGACATCGGCAAGCGACAGCGCGCGGGCCGGCACTTCGGCTTCGGGAGCGGTGCCTGCCGAATTGGCGGCGACGAAACGCGGATCGGAGGAGCGCATGACCGGTTCGGGGAACTCCACGCCGGCATAGGTGTCGTCGACCGTCAGATGAATTTCGGAGCTGTTGTCATCCTCGTCGGCGCCGTAGACCGGTGGCAGGGAGGCGGAAATCGCCTTGCCGGCGCCAGGCTCATTGCTTTCGATGATCTGACGGATGGACGCCAGAATTTCTTCCATGGACGGTTCACGCGCTACACTTGGCTGAGCCATTTCTATCCCCGTTATTCCAAAACAACGACCGGATGGTGTGGAGCGTTCATCCGAATCACCACGACCTTAGAATACCCCAGGCGTGAAAAAAATCATCGCGAATCAAATGAATGCGGCCATGCACAGTTTTGTTACCTGATCTTTGCCACCCGCAAAGCCTGTTGCAATTTTGCGGCGGCGACATCCGATGAAAAAGAATTTGAACGCATAACATCCGTCCGATCGGCCGTGGCGGCGTCAGGGTAGATGATGTTTGTGAAGGCTTTCCAGCGGCGCTGATAAAAAACGGGCGCCGATGGCGCCCGTCGCTGAATGTCATCGACAAGAACGATGTCAGAAAACGAATTCGCGCGCCTTGGCGAAGCCCGGCAACGGCTTGACCGAGGCATTGAAGAAGACGTTTTCCGAAATGGCGCCGCGCTCGGCGACGAAGACCTTGGCGCGGGCGGCATTGCCGTAACCTTCGACGGTGACCAGACGGCCACCATCGCGCAATTGCCCGAGAAGGGCGGCCGGAACCTCTTCGACTGCGCCGTTGATGAAGATCAGATCATAGGGAGCGCCGGCAGCGTAGCCCTGTTCGAGCGGCCCGGTCACGACCTCGACTTTGGCGTAGCCAGCCAGTTGCGCCTTCGCTTCAGTGGCTAGGGTCTCGTCACATTCAAGCGCGATGACGGAGCCGGCAATGATCGATAGCAGCGCCGATGTGTAACCGGTGCCGCAACCGACTTCGAGCACGAAATCATCCTTGGTGATCGCGGCCAGCTGCAGCAGCTTGGCGAGCGGCGACGCTTCCATCAGGAAGCGGGCCGGCTTTCCCGGTGCGGCGGCGGAGATCTCGATATCGTTGTCGATATAAGCCAGCAGTTTCGCCTTCTCCGGCACAAAAGCCTCACGCGGCACCGTGAGAAACGCCGTCAGCACGGAATGCGAGGTAACGTCCGTCGTGCGAACCTGGGTATCGACCATCTTTGCGCGCGCTGCTTCGAAATCCATCATGTCCTCTCGCTCTTAAAAAGCGGTTCCTGTCCCTCGTCTCTTAATCTCCGCCACGGATGCTTTCAAGGCTTGGCAGCCGCCGGCGAAAAGAATCCGGCCGGCGCCTCATCCGCGCCACAGGGGCAGGATGGACGCTGCAACCCCAGCGTGGAACCTTCCGCCCCTTCATGTTATGATCTGCATCGGAGGAAATAGGAGGAGCAGGCCATGTCTGCGATTTTCGAATATTTCACGCTGTTCGATTTCTTCATCGTCGCAGCGCTCGTCGGCATATTCTGCTGCGGGTTGCTAGACGGCGAAACGACCTGGAGACGATAGGGCACCGAAGCGAGCTCGGATATCTCCTGCGTGGCGCCTGCGGCAATCTCATGCCGGCGGGCGCAGGCCTGATATGCGTCTGTTTCATTTGCAATCCAGCACCAACAGCCGCATGCGCATTAACGTTACGTCAACCATTTTGTTGCGCCGCCCTCGCCTTCCGCTATGGGTGTGCGCATGCAAACCTTCCTAATCCAATCGCGCTACATAGAAGCGCTTCACTACAACGCCGATGCCCGCCTGCTGCTGATCAAATACAGCAGCGGCGACATTCGCAGCTTCACTTGCGTTTCGCCGCAGGGCATGCGGCGGCTGCTTGGCGCCGGCCCCGAAATCGATGACTGGCCTGAATTGAGCGATCTGGAATATCAGGCTGAAATTCGCAAGGGCGGCCTGAAGGCGCTCTACCGCCTCACGGGAATTAATCCGTCACAGTTCGATTTTTCGCCGAGCCAGCGGGTTTGGTAGCTTAGCAAACAGCGATGCTGCACCGCTGAGCCAGTAGCGTTTCACATAGATTCTGTCATGTGGAGATGTTTGAGGTCCAGAAATTCGCAAGCGGGCGGCGTCAAATGGTTAGCGAGTTTTCGGCCACACCTTAGCTGAAATATTTCCCTTGAGAAATCAAAGGCGGCTGCCACACCCTGCCACACCTCAGAGGAATGCAAAACTCGCCAAGATGCCGTCTGAAAGCAGCACGGTCCCCCGCCGGTGCATCCTAAACCCTGTTGAATAACCGCGCACTTGGTAACCACGTCACAAAAGTCCAGAAATAGTGCTTGTGCAAATTACTCGCGTGGGCTGAAGCTAATTACTTGGGTGGGGAGAATCAATGAACATAATTAATCACGCAGGCATGTCCTCTGCGGCTGCCATAGCGTCACTGGACGAAGATGTTATTCAGCTTCTGTATATGACAGCGAAGGAAGTCGATCTCTGCTGTCTCATGACTGATGGGGAATGGGAAGATTACGACAAAACGGTTGTAAATCGTGCATGTGATCTTGGCCTCGTCACCATTCATAGTCCTGGTGGCGGATGGAGTTACGTCACCGGCTGGCGGCTCACAAAGCTCGGCAAAGAAACAATAGGAATCCCGGTCAAGCTTGGCATCCTATCGCGCCTTCTCGCACTCTTCACCCGCCTCAAACTCTATTCGACCTCATAAAACGCCGCATTGTCCTGCCACGTCGACCACACTCGAGGTCTTGCGCGATAGCAAGAAGGAAACGCCCTTCGCAGCCGGCGAACGCCTGACGGTGCCGCGCAATTGTTCGACACCAGGAAGGACGGCAAGGCAATCGCTCCGAACATCGCCCGCCTCGTCGAGCCCTTCGCCGTCCATACAGACGGCCACGCGACCGCGACGCCCGAGGAGCTGGCCGAAGTGCATCGAAACACATGGGATGCGCTCCAAGTCCCTCCTGTGTGTCGCTATCATGATGTTCCGAGTGTCAGATGTCTCGCAGCTCGGCCCGCAGCATCGCCGCAGGGACATGTTCAAGCTTCGCCTATTCAAGAACTGCAACCGCAATCCACACGACATCGAGATTGCCCTCCACCCCATCATCGAGGCTGTGCTCGCCATGCACAAGGTGACGGACCTCACCTACATCGCTACCGATTTCGGCAGGCCGTTCTCCATCAAAAGTCTCGGAAACAGAATCTCGGATTGGTTCTGTCGGGCCGGCCTCGGCCACCTCACCGCCCATTCAGTCCGCAAGGGACTGGCGGCCGACGTTGCCCACAACCGACAGCATGCTCGAGGCGACGTTCGCCTGGCGCGATGGAAAGACCTCAAAATTTATACGAAAAATGCCGATCACGCCCGCCTGGCCGGCAGACGGTCGCACGAATCAACTGGGACGGCGTCGGTACGAAACTGCTGGCGCTGACCGACGAAAGCGACGTGGCGAACGGATAAACCGGAACACACTGCCACACCTGGCTTTTTGGTGTGGCGGAACGGTTCAAGTTCGAACTACCACACCTCGGAAATTACCAAGGTTTTGCAAATGCTTATCGATGCGGTGAAAAGATGTTGGAGGCCTCGCCCGGAATTGAACCGGGGTACAAGGATTTGCAGTCCTCTGCGTCACCACTCCGCCACGAGGCCTCACGCGCTCGTTATCTGAGCCGTGGCGAGCGTTTAGAATGATCGTAAGGAAATCGCAAGAGGGCATTTCGGAAAAACGCCATTCCGCTGCTGCCGAAACGACCATTTTGTCATCCCGAAACAGCACGCGCGCGGGCTGGAATTTCCACGGCCATGACGATGCCCCATTTCCTGCCAATAATGGCATTTGAAACAAATTCTTGACTTGACTTCGATCCTCCTCCGGGACTCAATTATTTTCGGGAGGGTATAGGAGCTTGCGATGGATTGGGCTGCCCTCAAATCGAAGCACGTACATGCGGCATACGATGCCGAAACCCGGGATCTCTATGTAAAGTTCCCCGGTTCTCCGCCTTTGAAGCATGCGGATATTCCGTTGCACGTCTACCATAACCTGCTGGAAACCGATGATCCGCACTTCTATTACAAATATTATGTAGCACCGTGTCGCGTATCACCGGGCCGTCGACAACCGGTCTCCGTGGCGTCCTATGCAGTCAAGCTCGTCCTCCTCCTTGCCGCCTGCAGCTTGTTGCTGGCGACAGGTCTTGATCCGGACCATGGCGGGACTTTCGAGGAAAGCGAACTCAGATCGAACTAGATGTGCATAGGCTGCACGCCCAGCTCAATCACAGGGCTCGCGACACCGCGGCTAGTTCCCGCGCTGAAATTGTCACTTCTGTTCTGAGAACGATAGCGGCGGTCGTTCCGCTCGCGGTCGTTCCTCCCATCACGCTCGTTCCGACCGTTAAAATTGCGATAGTTGCGAGGTCCGTTGTAGCTGCCGCCTTGACCTTGGTCGACCACGCAGCCTTCGGGACGGCGACAGATACCACGAGCGTCAAAGCCGCGGCTGTCTACTTGGGCCTCGGCGGAAATGCCTGAGAGGACAGCTGCCGACAGGACGAAAACAAAAAATGCCTTCATTTCCTCACCTGGATCATTGTGGCGCGTTTTCGCATTTTACGTTCCATAAACCACGAATGCGAAAGGCGATCCACTGTTCCACAAGACCCGTTCTGGGGTGGCCGTCAGTCAGCGGGTCTCCGGCGTCTGTGCCACCAGACCGCCAGACGCCGTCGCAGCCGGCGCGCGAACGGCAGATCGTGTGAGAGCACGAGGAAACCGAGCGGCAGCATCCAGAAGCCCAGGATGGGCAGGAAACCCAGTAATCCGCAGAAAATGAGGGCCACGCCGAGCGCCATCCGCGCGATGCGCGAGCGCGGCATGCCGATGCTGAAGGAGCCGAGCACAAGCTTGCCGCTTGCATGATCGATGCCGAAGCGCCCTGCCCGCGCCTTGCGCTTTTCGCCGCTGTTTGTCTCACCACGATCATTCACGTTTGTCATTCCCCTGAGATGGGCGCAGGCAACTCAAATACAAGTTCATTTCATTTTTTTGAAAAAACCGCTTGGCAAATCGGGAAAGCATTTGTATTAGCCCACTCACACCGCGCCAAGCAGTGATCCCTGGTAGCTCAGCGGTAGAGCATTCGACTGTTAATCGACAGGTCGCCGGTTCGAATCCGGCCCGGGGAGCCATTTTCAAGTAAGCGCCTGTTGTCGTTGATAAATCCGAAAGCAGGCGCTTTCTTCCTATTCCCTCCTGCTTTGCGACACGATGAAAACCGGCCGGCTGGTGAGACCAACTGCGCGCTGGTGATGGCTTCGGTGGTCACGGCTGACAACGCGCTTTTTACTGCGAGCAGGTAACCGCTGGCCAAAAAACTGCCGGCGGTGTACAGCAAATGCCATGGCGCTAGATCCCGAAAAAGCATTCTTAGATTACAGTACGGCGGACTGCAGCGTGCAGTTCTGGACCGCCAATGCACCGGCGGTGCAATTCACCTCTTTGGAAGCCGCCGTCAGGTTCGCAAAAGACCATGGCGGCAGGTGGCAAGAGATCGAGATAACAGTCCATCTGCCGCGCGAGGACATCGCCTTCGCCACCGGAAAAGTGCATCAACTTATTGACGCTTTGCCCGGTGACCTCCGGAAAAAGCGGTAGCGAAGTGAATTGGCAGTCAAACCAACCAACCGGCTCGCTGCTGGTGTTGGCAACGGGAGGACGAGTGGGATCGGGGTCGCCGGTGCCGGCCAGATCGCGGCGGAAGGGGAGGTTGACCGCACCGGTGAGCTGAGACATTCCTGACCGCTGCAGCACGTCGCATCAAGCGTTTGCCGTGACCGGGGTGACCGACGCGGTGTGATTTGCGGCGGTGTTTGTTAGACCTCAACCTCGATGACCATCATCAGGCCGCCGCCCCCTTCGGTTTCGGTATTATTGTTGGTCGTGTGGTGCCCGATGTGGCAGTGAATGAGCCATTTGCCGGGATTGAGCGCCTTCCAAATAACGTCGTAGCGCTGTCCTGGGCCGACATTGACGGTGTCCGCCTGAAAGCGCGCTGTTGGCGAGAGATTGATGCCGTCACGGGCAACGACGGTAAATGGTCCACCATGAATGTGCATGGGATGGATGAAGCCATTGTTCGACCCGACAAAGCGCACCTTCAGGGTTTCGCCGACCTTCATTTTGATGGTGTCTGTCTCGGGATAGGCACGGCCGTTGATGGTAAAGTAGTTGGGCTGCCCGCCATCCATCGGCATGGCTGGATAGGTGAGGCCCTCGCGCTTCAGCCACTCCTGCAAGAGAATGACATACTCGTGGTCTGCGATCGTGGTCGGATCGGCTTGCGCCGGATCGATCATCAACGCGCCATAGAGGCCCAGAGCCTGCTGCCGGTCAACGTGGTCGTGCGAGTGATAGAAATATGAACCCGACTGCCCCGCAGTAAATTCGTACACGTAGGTCTCGCCCGGATTGATCGGCGGCTGGGTAATTTCTGCCGGTCCGTCCATCTCGTTGGGAAGGACCAAACCGTGCCAATGCACTGACGTGCTTTCGGGCAGGCTGTTTTTCACCTTGATGCGGACGCGATCACCTTCACGGATCTGAAGCCGCGGACCGGGTAGCTGACCATTGAAAGTGTAGGCGTCGACCGTGATTCCTGGCAGAATCGTCCAGCGAACGACCTTGGTCTCCATGTCGAAGACCTTGACGCCGCCCTCAATGCGAGGTTCGAGCACACGGTCGCCGCGCGTGTCGAGGCCATAGGTAGCGGTGATATAGCGTGGATGGATCGCCGCCATATCCAGCATCGCCTCGGCCGGAGTGTCGCGATCCATGATCATGCCCGGCGGCATGATGGCGCCCTCGACATCGCGCGCGCTCAACGTCATATTGACCCAGTTGGCAGGGGCGACCATGCCGAACAGCAACAACATCAGTGAGATGCCACCAACGGCAGCGAGCTGTGGCACAGGCGTATCCGGGGCCATGTCGTGGCCGGAACCGTGGCCATCATGATGGAGCGCGCTCCCGCGACGCGGCGACCGCGGAGCTTCCATCACGGCGTGTCGATGGTTTTCCTTGTGCTCATGCGCTGGTGGCGAGGGCTCCGAACGGCTTTCGTGCGCACGCTCGGCATGGTCAGTGTCTCCGCGGTCGGTCATCAAACCGTGCTTGAGACCATGGGCGACCATCCAGACATTGGACGGATAGGCGAGCGCGAACCCGACCATGACGCCCAACGACATGACGCCCCAGAATAGCAGTTCGGTCGGTTCCATGGCGCGCATATCGCGGCCCATCATCAGGAAGCTCATGACAGGCGCCATGCCGGCCATCATGAAATTCATGGAGATGAACTCAGGCAGGAAGGACTTGCGAACGTTCTCTTGGTAGGTGCCGCCCATCATGTTCTTCATGAAGAGGGACTGGAAGATGAAGAGGCCGACCACGAACCCGGCGATGTACTCGACGATCAGGTCGAGCCACATTGGCAGACCCAGTAGCGCGACGATCACCGCGGCGATGATGATACCGGTAGCATCTCCCGCCACACAGTGGATCGTGGAGCCGATGCCCTGCTTCCATAGCGGTTTGACGAACTCTTCGTGCGTGCCCGGCCGCGGCTCCTTGTCGGCGAGCACATAGATCAGCAACCCGAAGGGACCGAGGTAGAGCGTGACGAGGATGAAGCCCCACTTCATCACCACCGGTTCGGGATTGTTGGTGTACTGGTCCCAAGCAACGTACAAGGTGGACGTAAGGGCAAGTGCAAACCAAACAAGCAGAAAGTAATCAATTGGCTGAATGAGCATCGTTCCGCCTCTGACAACATTGGCACCTGATTTGGAGCGGTCGCCGCCCCCGGCAAGGGCGACGCCGTCAAGGAGGCGATCAGCCGCCCCTACGTGTTCTAATTAAAGCACCAATATGCCCGCTTAATCCCGTTTTCACTGGAACTCTCGCAGCCGGCCGCTGTTTTGCATTAGGCAACGAAACGGAGGAAAATCATGACTTCCAAACATCCCAAGTCATCTCGCCCTACCGACGCAGATCTCGAGCGAGATCCGGGTATCGGACAATCGAAGGGGCTGCATCGTGACACGGGCGCCGACGATATTGCCGGGGAGAACACCGAAGAAGGCGATGTGGCCAACGACACCAACAGATTTGGCGGCATAAACCCTAAACAGCGCGGCCGCACAAACAAGTAAGCATGCTCGATAAAAGCGACCTGACGGCGCGCTTGTATTGCAGCCGGCCGGCCGGCGAAATAGTCCGCCACGGTGCCGGTTGGCGCTCCAGGAACCTAGCGCTGAAGCGGCCAGCCACCGCCTGTTGTACTGACAAAGGGACGCCCGCCTTTAGACGCCTGGCTCTAATAGCTGCATGAACGGCCGTCGCCTGGCCGAAATCCATCCGCACAGGCCGGGTTCATTGAATCGCCCGGCTGATATCCTGATGCCGAGCCATATGAATTCGGTGGTGTCGAGCAGGCCGAGGTCATGGCGGCAAGGCTGATTGCCGCGGCTGCTACAAATGTCTGAAGTCTGTTCATCGATGCTTCTCCAGTTTACGAAGCGATGAGAGCCTCTCCCCTTTTGGAATACTGGGAGAAATTTTCCCAGAACTCATCTCCTTCCAGATCATCTGGATGATATAGGCGCACTCCCCGATTGGCGTTAGCTCCGAACGCGCAAGATTCTCTTGCGACCTCCATAAACTCTGCAACGTCAACCAAGGGCTCTCGAGATTGTTTCCGTTCGAAAGCTGCGGAAACCTCAGCGTCGACCTCTCTTGACTCGTCAGTCCATCGGAACATAATAGGAACATCGGCGTAATGGCCGCCAATCTGAAAACTTGCGGTGGAAACTCTGAAGGAGATCGAGATCGTGCGTCCGCAGATAGCTGAAAAGCTGGCAGAAGAAGCGCTGAAAGTTGAAGTCGATGCAGTTGTCGCCTTTCATGATGGTGACGTCCGTGCCGCCATCACGACATTGCTGCTGGACTGCCATCACCTGCGACTTCAGCTTGCCTTCGCGGAAAGAGGGATGGGTTGCGACATCACACGTGGACGGACACAGACCGTTGAACGGGCATGAAACATCGCCGCAGTATTGAACTCGCATCTCCTGGTCGCCATGCCGTCGAAATCGAAAAAGAAACGCTGGCGACCTTGCCGCAGTGGTACGTCCTCCATGCCCGTTGCCGCATATGCCATCACGAAACATCCATCGACCGGTGGGAGATTGCTCGCCATTGCGGCCGTGACATATCTCTCGCCGAGGTTGCCAAGCGCCTCAAATGTCAAGGATGCGGCAACCGATCCGACAATCTGTTGTTACTTTATAAGCTGCCGCGTGATTGAAGAGATTGCGCGGCAGATCATGTCGGGTTTCGGCTGAACCCGCGCGAGAGAAGCCGGCCGGGAACAAACGCCGTGGATAAAAGTTGAGTGGCATCAACCACGTAACGTCAGTTCCTGACAGGAGGTCTCTCATGGGTCGCGGTATTCTTCTTTGGCTGCTTGGTGTTCCACTGCCGATCATCATCCTTCTTGCTCTGTTTATGCGATAGGAACAGATCATGTCGGTTTCAATGACAGGTTCCGGAGAGATTGCTACTCCGGTCGAATCGTCCAAATCCGCCATCACATGGGGGCCTATCTTCGCAGGCGCCGCGGCTGCCATCGGGGTGACGCTCATTCTTCTGTTGCTTGGATCCGGGGTTGGGTTGACGATGGTGTCGCCCTGGTCGGGGCAAAGCAGTTCGCTCGGCACGGTGGGGGTGACGGCAGCGATCTGGCTCGTTGTCGTGCAATGGCTCTCCTCCGGGCTCGGAGGCTACATCACCGGTCGGCTGCGCACGAAGTGGGCGGCCGTCCACACCGATGAGGTGTTCTTCCGCGATACGGCGCATGGCTTCATCAGCTGGGCGCTGGCGACGATCTTCGTCGCCGGATTTCTGGCGTCGTCGCTGACTTCGCTTGCCGGCGCAGGCGCACAAGCCGTAGGCTCCGCCGCACAAGCTGTGGGTTCGACCGCCACTGCAGCCGGCACGGCAGCCGCATCGTCGACAGCATCGCCGATGGATTTGCCCACTGCCTATTTTACCGACGCGTTGCTGCGTCCTGATCAGACTCGCGCAGCGGCACCGTCGAATGACGCCGCGGCAACGGCGGAAGTATCCCGCATCCTCCTGAACGGCGCCGCTGAAGGCCAAATTCCTGATGATGACAAGGCCTATCTCGCCACCATCGTCTCTGCGCGGACCGGTCTTTCCGAAGCCGATGCGCGTACCCGCGTCGACACCGTGCTGAAGCGGATCGACGACGCCAAGGTCGCCGCCCAGAACGCCGCCGATAAGGCACGCAAGGCGGCCTCCACCACGGCATTGCTCGGCGCGTTGTCGCTTCTGGTCGGGGCTTTCATCGCCTCTGCCGCCGCAGCGTTCGGCGGGTCGCAGCGCGATGAAGAGGAGGATCTCCTCGTCACACCTCGGATTTAAGAATCGACGGAAACCGGGCGCGGGGTCGAAGGGCAACGCGTCCCCTTTTAACCGGCGCCATCGCGGCTCTCCGCCGCCAGCCTCTTTCCCAATTGGCGATTTATTTTGCATCGAGCGGAACATGCGGCCGTGGTGATGCTTCGGTGAGGTCAAAATCTCACCGAGTACGGCGGACCGCACTCCTCCCCTCAGCCGAGGGAACCGGCGACTTGCTAAAGGAGGCAACGGCCCGCGATTTCGTGGCGGATGCCTTCGTGCACTGCAAGTTCATCGGCTATGTGGAATCAGCACAGACGCTGATGCAGAAGGCCGGAATCGCCAATTCACCCGATGAGGCGTGATTGCGCTAGGAGCGACGAAGGACGTTACAGCTTTTATCAAGGCGCTTGGCAAACTGCGTGTCTGGGGCCGGGAGCCATCGGTCAAATTGAATTGACCGTTTTCCTCGTCACTCGGTGAGAGAGTGGTTTGCCGTAGGTTTGAGCCTACGTCATGGAACTTGCCCGGAGCCGGTTCGTCGCGGGAGCCGGCGCACCATGCCCACGCGCTTGGAAGTGCAGCCACCCCAGAATATTGTGCACTGCAGCAACCATTCGCTCACTGACGCGTTTATGTAAGCATCACCGCCGTCCCGGCTGCTGATTGGCGGAGAATTTTCATGAGATCCATGTCAGACACGCTTGCACGCCTTGCTGCGCTGCGAGGAATGCTTCGCACCCGCCCCACGCAGGACAACACCGACCTCGTCTCCCTGGAAACGTTCGGTTCTAATCCCGGGGCTTTGGGAGGCTATACGTATCTGCCGTCACAGCGCGGGAAGAACATGGCCCTGGTCGTCGTCCTGCATGGCTGCACCCAGACTGCCGCCGGCTATGATATCGGGTCCGGCTGGTCGCGATTGGCCGAGGACTACGGCTTCGCACTGCTGTTTCCCGAGCAACGGCGGGCAAACAATCCAAACCTCTGCTTCAATTGGTTTAACCCGGAGGACATAAGCCGGGATCACGGCGAGGTCTTTTCCATTCGTCAGATGATTGCGAAGGTGGTTGCGGAACACAGCATCGACGGCAGGCGCGTGTTCGTGACCGGACTTTCGGCTGGCGGTGCGATGGCCGCCGCCATGCTCGCCACCTATCCCGAGGTCTTTGCCGGCGGCGCAATCATCGCAGGCCTGCCATATGCCAGTGCCGCAACCATTCCCGAGGCGTTCGACCGAATGCGCGGCCAGGGCGGTCCGACCAGCAAAGAGCTTCAACAGCGGTTGAGAAATGCTTCAGAGCACAACGGACCGTGGCCGACATTATCGATCTGGCAGGGAAGCGCAGACAGAACCGTCGTGCCGTCCAACGCAAATACGATGGTCGAGCAATGGACACATGTCCACGGCGTCGACGCATTCCCGGGGCGTGTCGAAGAGATCGGACAGCATCAGCGAAAGGTCTGGACCGACGCTGACGGCGTCGAGGTGATCGAGCTCTATACGATTGCCGGGATGGGTCATGGCACGCCGCTTGATGTCGGCACCGGCTATGGGGCAAGCGGTCCCTTCATGCTTGACGTCGGAATTTCCTCGACCGTCGAAATTGCCAGGTCCTGGGGTCTCGTCCCCTCGTTTGAAAAACGGCGCAACGCGAAAGTCTCTGCTGCTCAACCGGAAAGCGCGGCAGATCCATACGGCACAGGTAGCGATCGTGGCGGCATCCAAAAAATCATTGAAGACGCCCTTCGGTCCGCCGGACTGCTGCGATAGTCGCAAGGCATATGACGGCCGTCAGAACCCGCGAGATCGCCGCTATCGGTTTTGAGACTTGGGCAATGGTCCGTTTTGATGGCTGAAGACGAGTTCGCTCTGGACGTCTTGCTGAAACTGCAGCACCCGCTGACCGACATCGCTCTCCGGCATACCTGCCGCCAAAAGCTGATCGGCAATCCTGCGGCATTCGGCCTTCCAGAATTCTATCGCATCTGCGCCATGCCGCCGGCCGAGTTCGCGAGCGCAACGCTCGACATTGGCAGTTCCGGTTCCAGCGGGGAAGGCAATAATCCTGCCTTCATTGTCGCCGGCAGGCCGGCGGGTCATTTCAGTAGCCATCGAACACAGGTTCCTTTGATCCTGTTCGTTGTCTACGGGACTATGGTTAATGCTTTCTATTTGCTGCAGTAAGAAGATCGATCAGGTGGAATTTTAGCGGGCAGCAACGTCACCAGACGATCGGATGGGTTTTGCCGTTGAGCACGTTCACGAACCCCTCCGGCGCCAGTTCCGACGGCGCGACTAGGACCCAACGCCAGGGCGAGCAGGTCAGCGTTGCAAATGACAGGCGTTCGGGAAAGCCCGGCCACCATCGAGGCGAAAAGGTCGGCTCGTACATCCAGTCGATCCCGGCGCCGGCTGTATAAAGAGCCTGCATCTCCGCATCGAGCACTTCGGCCGGACGCGCCGTCATCAGGCCGCCAACCTCGTAGCGGACGCGGGCGAGAATCTTGCCGGCGGATACCAGCACCCAGCCGCCCTGCTGCTCGTTCAGGGCATTGACTGATATCGCCATCGCCTCGTCGGATGAGCCGACCGTCCAGATATTGTGCTTGTCGTGCCCCAGCGTAGAGGCGAGTGCCGTCTCCGGCGTGCGCGGTCCGGTGCCCAGCCAGAACATCCTGGAGACCTTCGCCTCTCCGGAAAACCGGTCGACAATTGCGAATTTGGTGACATTACGCGCGGGATCCCGCTGCACGGCGCCCTCTTCCACCGGCAATTCCATGGTGATGAAATCGTCGTGCCAGTGAAACGGCCGCAAAAGTGCAGCGTTGACCGTGGCCCGGTTCGGTGGCGCCTCGATGCGGAAATCGTCAGCCGTGATCGTCCTGTCTATTTTCACGGTCCGCGTCGCCCATTGCGGCCAGTCGATTTCAGGGCGCACGTCAATGAATGTCGCACCCTCGGAAACGGGACGCCCGTCGGCCCACACTTTATCGATCGAGAGGCTGGCGATGTCGCTGAGAAGAACGAAATCGGCGAAGCGGCCCGGCGCGATCGATCCGACCCAAGGTGTCAGCCGCATATGGCGCGCCGGATTGAGGGTGACGCACTGGATGGCGATCTCCGGCGCAAGGCCGTTTTCAATGGCGAGGCGGACATTGTGGTCGGTCGCACCGATTTTCAGTGTGTCCGAGGCGCTGCGGTCATCGGTGACCAGGGCGATCTGCGACCAATCCGTCAGCCCCTTGTCGATCAGTCCGCGGATGACCTCCGGCAGGGAATGCGGCCGGAGCTCGATGAAAAGACCGTGGAGCAGCTTCTGCCAGATCTCATCGAGAAACCAGCCTTCATGATCCGAAGCGAGACCCGCTGCGGCAAAGGCGTTGATCGAGGCCATGTCGCGCAGTCCCGCACCGTGGCCTTCGACGACGCCGCGCTGCTCGAAGGTCGCGCCGATCATGCCCCATAGGCGATCGTAGGAAGGATTGCCGGGATCTGAAATGGACGGCCAGTCCATGACCTCGTCCAGCCCGGCGACCATCAGGCTCTCGGAAAGAAAGGCTTTCTGTTCGTCGTAGCCGAACCAGCCGCCGCCCCACTCGTAGGCGGTCGGCGGCACGGCTGAGCCAGGCAGGGGAAAGATTTTCATCGGCGATCCGCGCCGGCGCGCTTCCAGCCAGAATTCCAGATTGCGGGCGCCGTTGACGTTGGAAAATTCGTGGCTCGCCTCGCATGTCCAGGTCACGCCATGCGGCATCACCAAAGCCGCCTCCCATTCCGGCGTCAGATGGGAGCTTTCGATATGTTTGTGCGCCTCGCCGAAGCCCGGCACGGCCGCAAGATCCGGCTCGGAGAACCGCTCGTTCACCTCGCCTGCGTAACTGCCGGCGGGGCCGACATAGGCGATGCGGCGGCCCTTGATGACGATCTCCTGATCGTCGAGCCATGTCCTCGAATGGACATCGAGCAACCTGCCGACCCGCAACAGCCTGTCGGCGGGCCGGCGTCCGAGCGCCGTCAGCACGAGATCCTGGCGCGTCAGCACCTCGTCGGACGCGTTGATCAGCAGATCGTCGGGAAGGGCAGTACGCGAAGTGGCCATGAATGAAATGCCCGTGAGAAGCTGGAACCGCCGGACCGTAAAGACCACAGGCCGAAGTGTAAAGCGATGCTCCGGTCTTGGAAAATTCCTCGCACAAGAGCGTATTTGCTCAATTATTGAGCTTGCGAGCTGATCGATCAAAAAATAGTATCCCCCAAATCCTGGGGGTATCATCCCGATTGCCAACGCCGCTTTTCACAGAAGGACATTGCTCATGAAGGTCAGACGTTTTGCCCGAATCCTGTCTCTGGCGCTGCTTGCCACCGTCGGTGGCACCGCAGCGGCACATGCGCAATCGAAGACGCTGACCATCTCCTGGTGGGGCTATAATGGCGAGAAGATGAATGCGAACATCATCACGCCGTTCAAGAAGATCTGCGGCTGCGAGATCGTATTCGAAACCGGCAACAATGCCGACCGGCTCAACAAGCTGAAATTGCGCGATGGCAAGGGCGTCGATGTCATCTACCTCACAGACAGTTTCTCGCAGCTCGGCATCGAGCAGGGGCTGTTCCAGGAGATCGATGCGTCGAAGATTCCCAACCTCGCGGATATCTACGAACTGGGCAAGGCGCCTCAGGGCAAATACGGCCCGGCCTATACGATAGGGCGCGTCGGCATCGTCTATGATTCCGCCAAGGTCAACCCGCCGATCACCGCCTGGGGCGACCTGTGGCGCGACGATCTGAAAAGCTCCGTCTCCTTGCCCGGAATCACCACTACGGCCGGCCCGCTGGTCGTTCTGGAAGCCGGCAAGCATGGTGGCGCCGATGCCTATGAAGACACCGACAAGGCCTTCTCGGAAATCGAGGCACTCAAGCCCAACGTCGTCAAGAACTACAACACCGGCTCGGAGCTGGTGAACCTGATATCAACAGGCGAAGTGCGCGTTGCGCTAGCCCAGGACTTTACCCTGGCGTCGATGCAGGCGGCCGTTCCGACGATGACATGGGCCAAGCTTACGGACGGCGACATCGCCACGCTGAACACCGTGAACATCCCGAAGGGTTCGGAAAATGTCGAACTCGCCCATCAATTCATCAACTTCATCCTGTCCAAGGACGTCCAGCAGGCTGAAGCCGAACAAGGCGTCGATGCGCCGATCTCGACAAAGGTCAGCCTGACGCCGGACCAGGCGAAGATCTGGACCTATGGCCCGGATATGGTCGCCAGCCTCACCCGCATCGACTATGCCAAGATGAATGCTGCCAAGGCCGACTGGATCGACCGCTGGAACGAAGTCTTCGGTCAGTAAGGTGCATATCCCGGCCTGACCTGAAGCCGGTTGACTGCCAGACATGGAAGCGCCGCACATTCGAATCCGAGATGCGGCGCCCTGATATCAGGACATGCCACGAGTTTTGAGATGAAGCATTTTGCCAGATGGGGATTGACGATGCCGGCGACGATTGCCGTCATTTTGCTTCTCATCATTCCTGTCGCCATCACCATTGCGGCGACGTTTGCGGAACCGAAGGGTGTGTTTGCGCCCTATGTGACGTTCTTCAACAGCGGTTTTCGGCGGGCGGTTCTCTATCGCACGTTGGAAATCGCCCTGATCACGACGGCGATTTCGCTCACCGTCGGTTTCATCACCGCCTATGTGATCGCGCAGATGCCCGGTCGCGCGAAGAGCATCATGATCATCGCAGCGGTTTTTCCGCTGCTGACAGGTGTCGTCGTCCGGTCCTTCGCATGGCTGATCATTCTCGGAAAGAACGGCATTCTGAACGCCATGCTGATCTCGACCGGCATCCTCAGTGAACCGCTTTCGATGCTCTATACCGAAGGTTCGGTGATCGTTGCCATGGTCTATCTCTTCGTTCCCCTGATGATCCTGACTCTCGTCGGGGTGCTTGAAGGCATCCCGCGCGATCTGATCGATGCGGCCGCGTCGCTCGGCGCGAAACCGCTGATGACATTCTTTCAGGTAATCTTGCCGCTTGCGACACCCGGCCTCATCGTCGGCGCGGTCCTGGTCTTCACCGGCAGCTTCACCTCCTATGCGACACCGCAACTACTCGGCGGAGAAAAGCAGATGATGATGGGAACATTCCTCTACCAGCGCGCCATGGTGACCTTCGATTGGGTCGGTGCATCGACGATTGCCGCCATCATGGTTGTGCTGACGCTCGGCGTTGTCCTCATCATGAGCCGCATCGCACGCCGGCTCAATCCGATGGCGGTGTGATGGACAGGCGCGTTCACCCGATCCTCGCCGCCTTTGCGGCCTGCGTTTTCTTCTTCCTGCTCGCACCGCTCGTCATCATCATCGGTGCGGCCGTCAGCGACACGACCTATCTGACCTTCCCGCCGCAGGGCCTGACATTGCGCTGGTTCGTCAATATCTTCCAGATCGAGGCCTTCCGCACGACCGCGATCACCAGCCTGCAGGTCGCCTTTCTCGGCACCGCGCTCTCCCTGCTGATTGGTGTCCCGGCAGCCTATGCGATCAACCGCTATCGGGTGGAATTGCCGCGCTGGCTGTCCACCATTTTCGTGCTGCCGATCCTGGTGCCGGAGATCGTCTTCGGCTTCTCGCTGATGAAATCGGTCACGATCGGCCTCGGGCTGCCGATCTTCATCAGCCTGTTAGTCGGCCATGCCTTGCTGATCCTGCCCTATTCGGTGCGTGTCGTCGGCGCCAGCCTGGCGGCCTTCGATTTTTCGGTTGAGGAGGCGGCGATCAGCCTGGGTTGCCCACCGCTGAAAACCTTCCTGACCGTGGTCCTGCCGAATATCCGTGCCGGGGTCATTGCCGCCTTCATCCTCGCCTTTATCACCTCCATCAACGACGTGTCGGTTTCGGTTTTCCTGACTGGGCCGGGCATCTCGACGCTGCCGATCCAGATCCTCGCGCATATGGAACAGTTCTTCGATCCGACGATCGCGTCGGTCTCGGTGCTGCTGATGTTCGTGACAGTCGGCGTCATGGCCGTCGTCGAGGCCACGCTCGGCCTCACCTTCCTGACAAAGTAGAACGCTCTTGACCGTATCCCTCACCATCGATTCCATCTCCGCCCATTACGGCAGCACGCAAGTGCTCAAGGACCTGTCGATCTCAATCATGGCCGGGGAACTGGTCTCCTTGCTCGGCTCCAGCGGCTGCGGCAAGACGACGACATTGCGCCTCGTGGCCGGTTTTCTGCAGCCGAGCAGCGGCAGCATCAAGCTCGGTGAGCGCAACCTGACCGGCCTTCCCGCACATGCGCGCGACATCGGCCTGGTCTTTCAGAACTACGCGCTTTTTCCTCACCTGAGCGTACAGGACAATGTCGCCTTCGGCTTGAGGCAGCGTCATATTCCTCCGCCGGAACGGACGAAAAGAACGATGGCCATGCTGGAGCGTGTCGGCCTTTCCGCCCTCGCCGACCGCCTGCCGTCGGCTCTGTCAGGCGGTCAGAAACAGCGCGTGGCTCTCGCCCGGGCCTTGGTCATCGAGCCACCGCTTCTGATGTTCGACGAGCCGCTTTCCAACCTGGATGCAAAACTCAGGATCGACATGCGCGTCGAGATCAGGCAGCTCCAGCGCGCCAATGGCACGACATCACTTTACGTCACCCACGACCAGGAGGAGGCATTCTCGATCTCCGACAGAGTGGCGATCATGAATGCCGGGCGCATCATGCAGCTCGACGCGCCGGAGGTGCTGTATCGTCAGCCGGCCAACGCCTTCGTCGCCCGTTTCGTCGGCTTCGAGAACCTGATCCGTATGAAGGTGACCGCGCGCAACGGCGCGCTTGTGACCACCGAAACGACGGGCGGAGCCAGCCTGCAGCTGTCACAGGACACATTCGGGCCGATCAAGGATGACTTCGTGCTGGCCTGCCGCGCAGACGGTCTTGCCGTCAGCCGTGACGGCGATGGCATCGCGGCCGTGCTCGGCACGCGCACCTATCTCGGCCGAGCCTATCAGTACAAATGCATGACATCAGCGGGAGAGATCACCGCCAATGGGGCGTTGTCCGATCCGATGGAAACAGGGGCGTCCGCGGTGCTGACGCCTCTAGCAGAGCAATGCTGCATTCTCGATCCGGAAGATTGAAACGCTGAGGAGAGACGATGAATAGTGCCATGGACCAAGATATCGATGCCGTTCTTGCCTATGTGGACAAAAGCCTCGATGGCAGCTTGGCGCGGCTGTTCCAGCTGATCCGCATTCCGAGCATCTCGACCGACCCGGCCTATCGCGATCACTGCCGCGCCGCTGCCGAGTGGCTGAGCCGGGATCTGGCTGCCATCGGCTTCGAACCATCGGTGCGCAAAACGACCGGCCATCCAATGGTCGTCGCCCATGAAAAGGCGGCATCCGGACCGCATCTGCTGTTTTACGGCCATTACGATGTCCAGCCGGTCGATCCGCTGGCGCTGTGGACGAGCGATCCGTTCGAGCCGCGCATGGAAGCCTTGCCGAACGGCGATACCGCGATCGTGGCGCGCGGCGCGTCCGACGACAAGGGACAGTTGATGACTTTCGTCGAAGCCTGTCGCGCCTGGAGGAGCGTCACCGGAAAACTGCCGGTGCAGGTAAGCGTGCTGTTCGAAGGCGAGGAAGAGGCCGGCAGCCCGAGCCTCGCGCCCTTTCTGGATGCCACGGCAGACGAGTTGAAGGCCGATGCGGTTTTCGTCTGCGACACGGATATGTGGGATCGCGAAACGCCTGCCGTCACGACGATGCTGCGCGGTATCTTTAGTACGGAAATCGAAGTCATCTGCGCCGATCAAGACCTGCATTCCGGCATGTTCGGCAATGCCGCGCGCAATCCGCTGCAGGTGCTGTCAGACGTTGTTTCGAGCCTGCGGCGCGCCGATGGCGGCGTCGCGGTCGAGGGTTTTTATGATGGCGTCAAAGAGCTCCCGGACGCCATCAAGGCGCTGTGGAAAAGGCTGCCCTTCGATGAGGCGGCCTTTCTCGGCGATATCGGCCTCAGAGATCCGGCCGGCGAGGCGGGTCGTTCCGTCCTCGAACAGATCTGGGCGCGGCCGAGCTGCGAGATCAACGGCATGAGCGGCGGCTATACGGGCGAAGGCTTCAAGACGGTCATTCCGGCCAAGGCGAGCGCCAAGATTTCCTTTCGCCTGGTGGAAGGACAGGATCCCCAGGCGATCCGCGATGCCTTCCAGCGGCACGTGCGTGCATGTATCCCCAGGGATTGTTCGGTCAGCTTCAGGGATTACGGGCTCTCGCCGGCAACGGTCATGCCGATCGACAGTCCGTTTCTCACCAGAACGCTTCAGGCGCTTTCGACAGAATGGCAATGCGAAGCGGCCCTTGCCGGCACCGGAGGCTCGATCCCCATCATCGGGGAATTCAAACGCCGGCTCGGATGCGATGCCCTGCTGGTCGGCTTCGCCCGCTTTGACAACCGCGTCCATAGCCCGAACGAAAAATACGATCTCTCCAGCTTTCATAAAGGCATACGATCCTGGGTCCGCATCCTGGCGGCCCTCGCCGACTGACGCGAGTGTACCGCGCCGGGCAGCTTTTCGGGAGCCGCAAAGGGCGCTGTAACACTTTGAATTGCTGCATTATGCAGTAGGCTATGGTGCAGCAAGCGCCCCACATTACCATCGATACCGAGGCAGCAGAGACCACCGATGACAATAAGCGCTCCCCGCGATTTCCTGAAAGGCCTGTTTGACGCGGCGGTTCGCGCCGCCGATCCGCTGACCGGCATCAAGGCGCATCTGCCTGAAAGGCCGAAGGGAAGGACCGTGGTGATCGGCGCCGGCAAGGGCGCGGCGCAGATGGCGCGGGCACTCGAAAGCGTCTGGGACGGACCGCTCGAAGGTGTGGTGGTCACCCGTTACGGCTATGGCTGCGAGACACGCTGCATCGAGATCCTCGAGGCAGCGCATCCGGTGCCGGATGCGGCTGGCCTTGCCGCCGCAAAGCGGCTGATGGAGACGGTGAACGGGCTGACGGAAGACGACCTGGTGATCGCGCTGATCTGCGGTGGCGGCTCGGCGCTGCTGCCCGCCCCACCGGACGGGCTGACCCTTGAAGACGAGATCGCGCTCAACGAAATGCTGCTTGCCTCGGGCGCGCCGATTTCGGCGATGAATGTCGTGCGCAAACATCTCTCCACTATCAAGGGCGGCAGACTTGCGGCAGCGACCGAAGCGAGAGTCGTCAGTCTGATCGTCTCCGATATTCCCGGCGACAACCCGGCCCATGTCGCCTCCGGGCCGACAGTCCCTGACGGTTCGACACGACACGATACGCTCGAGATCATCAGGCAATACGGATTACAGCTGCCGCAGGCAGCACTCGACCATCTGAACTCGCCGAAGGCCGATGCACCGCGGCCGGATGATCCGGTCTTCTTGCGCCACGCGCATCACATCATCGCCTCCGCCGGCGTTTCGCTGGCGGCGGCCGCTGCCCTGGCGACGTCGCAGGGGATCGAGCCGGCGATCCTTTCCGATGCGATCGAGGGAGAATCGCGCGACGTGGCGCTGGTGCATGCGGCCATCGCCCGCGAAGTGTCGGGCCGGAACAGGCCGTTTCCGAAGCCGGTCGTCATCCTTTCCGGCGGAGAGACGACGGTGACGCTGAGAACCAAGGGTGGCAAGGGCGGACGCAACGGCGAATTCGCGCTCGCCATGGCGCTTGCGATCGACGGACAGGAGGGCATTCATGTCCTCGCTGCCGATACCGACGGGATCGACGGCTCGGAGGATAATGCCGGCGCCTTTGCCGATGGCGGCACGGTGAGGCGCTTGCGCGCCGCCGGGCTCGATCCGCGCCGGCTGCTCGACGGCAATGACAGTTATTCGGGCTTTGCGGCCACCAGCGATCTCTTCGAAACCGGCCCGACTGGAACCAATGTCAATGATTTCAGGGCTATCCTGATCCGTTAGAGCAATTTCAGGAAAAGTGCGAAGCGGTTTTCCGTCCGGAATTGCGTAAAACAAAAGCAGCCGCCCGCTACGCGCGGTGGTGGCGGATCAGGTCTCGATCCGCCCCTGCCCGACCAGCCAACCCACGGATTCCTGCACCGCCTGCAGGGAGGTGTATCTCGGAGTGTAACCGAGCAGGCGTTTGGCTTTGGCGATCGAGCAATTCGGGCTGCGGGCAATATGTTCCCAGGTCGCCTTTGCATCCTCAGCCGTCTGACTTTCGGCCCAGGCGTCGAATGGGGCGAAGCTGAGCTTCGGCTCGTGCCCGAACCAGCGAGACATGGATTCGGCATAACCGCGAAGGGTCAATGCCTGCTCCGAAACCGCGTGGAAACTTTCGCCGGTCGACGCATTCCAGTTGGCGATCGCATCCATGAACATCGCCGCCACGTCGTCGGCATGGACGTGATGAACGGTCTCCAAGCCGAAATGGGGCAGCGCCAGGGTCTCTCCGCGGGCAAGGGTTGAAAAGGCCTGCAGGTTGAAATTGCCGGCCGGATTGAGCGGCGCCCAACCGGGACCGACAATGTGCCCGGGATGGATGATGGTTGCCGGAAATCCGCGAAGCCTTGCCTGCTGCAGCAGATAGGTTTCGATTGCCGCCTTCTGCGTCCCATAGTCGCCGAAGGGAAATTTCGGCGTCTCCTCCAGCGTGGGTACGACCGTCGAATGGCCATGCGTCCAGATCGTGCCGGTATGCAGGAAGTGACCGACATGCCCCGACAGCGCCGTCACCAGATGCTCGGCACTTTCCAGCGTGAAGCAAATCATGTCGATGACGATGTTGGCTTCCAATGTACGCACGGCCGGGCCGAAATCACCCGTCCGCTCCATGGCTGCCCGATCCATCTGACGCTGATCGACGGCAGCCCAGGCGTGGTTTGCCGTATAAGGCTTTGCCGTGCCGCGGCTGATCGTGACGACGTCGTGACCGGCTTCCACCAGACGGGGGACGAGATAGGTCCCGACATGGCCCGTTGCCCCGATTACCAAAACCCGCATTATCGTTCCTCCCTTGGCATTTCCGTGTCGAATATGTTGCGTTCAGGTGATCCTGCAAGCAGACTTTTCGTGATCAAGAGGCTGGACCGGGGCTGCTATCGATTCTTGAAAACCAGACAGGTGCCGCCGTGTTTGCGAATCTGGTTGCAGAGGTCGTTGGCTTCCATGCGCGTCTGCCGGCCGATGCGAACAGCATAACGCGGCCGAAAACCGAAGCTGCGATCGCGCTGGCGCAGGATCAGCGGCTGCTCCGCATTCAGGGGCGCAGGCAGATCCTGCACGGCATCGAGAAACATGCGCCGGGCGACCGTGACATTTGCATTCGCCGCAAGCTGGACGCCCCAGGGCGCCCATTCACCCTCCTGCCGCCAGGGCGTATCCTTCAACGTCCGTCTCTCCGCAAGCGCCACGCAGCCATCGAGGAAGGACTTGTCCTTGTCGAGCGGGGCGGCCGCATCTTCAGGTGGGTTATCCTTCCATTCCTCGACCGTATGCGCGGTGATTGCCATCACATAGCTGCGCGTCTCGTAAGGTAATCTGCCTGACGAAAGGTAAGTGGCAAGGCCGTTTTCCCCGGCATTATAGGCGGCGGCGGCAAGGCCGAGATTGCCGAAACGATTGCGCAATTCTTCGAGATACTGCGCCGATTTCCGCAGGGCTTCCAACACCTGGTAGCTGTCTTCGAGACCGCGCAGTTTGGCCGTTCCGGGCATGAACTGCGCAATCCCCTGGGCTCCCTTGAAGCTGACTGCATCGGGGCGAAAGGTGCTTTCTCGCCAGATGAGACGGGCGAAATAATCCGCCGGCAATTGGTTGGCGCTGGCGAAATGCTCGATCGCGATGCAAAGGTCGTAGTTGAAACTGTCTTTCCGGATGCAGAGCGTCTCACCCGATCCCGCCGCCGAAGGTCCCGAATACAAGCAGGCCGGCGACCCGGCGCTCCCTTCAGGCTGGGCCTTTATTGTGTCCACGGCGGGAAACAGAAGACAGAGCGAAAGCATGGCCTTCGTCGATCTCCTCGCAATGTCGGACTGACGCTTTCGACGTATCATCGGATCTCGGCGGGTTCGAACTTCCATCGCAACGCTGGATTTTAGATACCATTGATGAAGGCGCGACGCCTCCCCCATTTCCATACCTGCACCCGAATTGGTGCCGGGGACGGCCACAGGTTTCTAATTTCGCTACCGATTTTGGAACAAACATATTCGACCTGCCATGGTCGTAGCGTCATCCTGTTTGCCAGGAAATCCCGAGCGAACGAGGATAAGCAGATGATTGATCTCCACTACTGGCCGACGCCGAACGGCAAGAAGGTTTCGATCTTCCTGGAGGAAACGGGCACGCCCTACCGGCTGGTGCCGGTTAATATCGGCCGTGGCGACCAGTTCAAGCCTGATTATCTCAAACTCAACCCCAATCACCGCATGCCTGCCATCGTCGATCACGCGCCTGCCGACGGCGGCGGTCCGTTGAGCGTCTTCGAATCCGGCGCGATCCTCTTCTACCTCGCCGAGAAGACTGGAAAATTCTGGCCGCAGGATCTGCGTGGCAAATACGAGGTCACGCAATGGGTGATCTGGCAGATGGCGAACCAAGGGCCGAAACTCGGCGAGGCCGGTCATTTCCGTCGCCTTGGCGATCGCGAAGGCGATCAGTCCTATGCGGTGCGGCGTTTCACCGACGAAGCCAACCGCCTCTACGGCGTTCTCAACATGCGGCTTCGCGACCGGCGCTACCTTGCCGGTGACGAATTCACCATCGCCGACATCGCCAGCTATCCCTGGACCGTCAGCTGGCAGGCACAGGGTCAGGACATCGACGAGTTCAAGCATTTCAAGCGATGGTTCGAGGAAGTCGGCGCAAGGCCCGGCGTCCAGCGCGGCCTTGCGGTCGGCGCCGATCTCGGCACCGACAACAGCAAGCTCTCCGAAGAGGAACAGGCGCGCATCCGCAAGATCCTCTACAACCAGCGCGCCCTTCCCGTTCCGGATTGAGCACCGGCCCAGATGCCTTGGCGGTCGCAAAAGCTCTTGCACCTGCATCGCGACCAAGGATAACCATATGGTGACAACCGAGCCGGCAGTCAGCCCGAGGCCGGTTCCGGTTTCGCGGCGTTGCAAATCACCTGCCCGAGGGCCAGGCGGCTTGGGCAGCAGCTGGCGTTGCGACTTGGGGTGTGACAAGCAATGGCAAGACCTGTAATCGGCATCATCGGGAACGCCCGCATCGTCGAAAGCCGCTTCTCGACCCAGCTTGTCGGAGAAAACAATTTGCGAGCCGTGGCCGATGTCGCCGAAGCGTTGCCGCTGATGTTTGCCGGCAATCCTAAACTGGCCGATATCGCGGATCTGCTGGCTGTCGTCGACGGCATTCTGCTGACGGGTGCCAGAGCCAATGTCCATCCCAGCCGATTCAACATGGTGCCGGATCCCAAGCATGAGCCATATGATGAGGATCGTGACGGGCTGGCGCTGCCATTGATCGAAGCCTGTGTTGCGCAAGGCGTTCCTGTTTTCGGCATATGCCGCGGTTTTCAGGAAATGAATGTCGCCGCCGGCGGCTCGCTGCATCCCGAAATCCGGGAATTGCCCGGACGCATGAACCACCGAATGCCGCGCCTGGAAACAGGTGAGATCCATCCCGACCCAGCCATCGTTTTCGGCGATCGACACGACGTTCAGCTCGTTGCGGATGGGATGTTTGCGCGTATCCTCGGCCGGGAGACGATCCGGGTGAATTCCCTGCATGGACAGGGCATCCTCGAACTCGGCGAGAGGGTCGTTGCCGAAGGCATTGCCGAGGACGGGACGATCGAGGCGATAAGGTTCAAGGACGCGCCGGGATTTGCTCTGGGTGTGCAATGGCATGCCGAATACGATCCGCAAACCAACCCTGTTAATCGTGCGCTGTTTCAAGCATTCGGCGATGCGGTGAGAGCCCATCAAGCCATCGCCTAGTCTGATCAGTAAAAAGCCGCCGCGAAGTGCTTTCGCGGCGGCTTGGGGATGGCTTGAAAGCAGTCGTCAGGCCGTCGGCTGCTTGGTCTTCCTGAGATAGGGCAGAACCGTATCGAAGGAACCGAAACGCGTGATCGCGTCTTCGTTGGAAACCGCGGCAGTGATGATGACGTCCTCGCCCTGGTTCCAGTTCGCCGGTGTCGCCACCTGGTGCTTGGCCGTCAGCTGGATGGAATCGATGGCGCGCAGGATCTCATTGAAATTGCGGCCCGTCGTCATTGGATAGGTCAGGATCAGCTTGATCTTCTTATCGGGACCGATGATGAAGACCGAACGCACCGTCGCGTTGTCGGCAGGCGTGCGGCCTTCCGAGCTCTCGCCGGCGCCGGCCGGCAGCATGTCGTAGAGCTTGGCGACCTTGAGGTCCTTGTCACCGATCAAGGGATATTCGACGTCGAAGCCGGTGGCGGTCTTGATGTCGTTCTTCCACTTGGCATGGCTTTCCACAGGATCGACGGAGATGCCGATGATCTTGGCGCCGCGCTTGGAAAACTCCCCGGCCAGGCCGGCCATGGCGCCGAGCTCGGTCGTGCAAACCGGCGTGAAATTCTTTGGATGCGAGAACAATACGGCCCAGCCGTTGCCGATCCAATCATGGAAGCTGATCGGTCCCTGTGTGGTGTCGGCAGTGAAATCGGGGGCAATGTCGTTGATACGTAAGCTCATAGTCGGCCCTCCAAAGCCTTGTGTTAAATGTTGTTCATCCCAATCGAGGTCATGGGATCCGTCCGCCGGAAACGGTTGCTAGATTGCAGTCATCAGGATCGCGCCGGCTTAAGGTAAAAACGTCCCATCCCAGGATTTTCAGTAAGTCATATACCACGATCACCGAAGGCATGCTCTTTCGATTTCCGGCCTGCTCTGGCATTATTTTTCCGGCAAGTCCGCGGGACGACAAGACCGAGGGTTTTTCCATTAGGTCTCGTTCAAGCTGCAGGAGGACCGCCCGCTCGCTCAAGCGGCCTGGATCGATTTGATCCTGTCGATGCCGCCGAGAACAGGCGCGAAATCGTCCCACACACCCTGGGCGCCCTTCTGCCATTCGTCGAAGGCTTCCGGCTTCAACAGCTTTCCGCCATGGCCAAGCGCCGTTTCGACGGATTTGGATTCGTCGTCGACGATCAACTGGTTGAAATAGGCAGCCCCTTCGCTGGAAGCCTGCTGGAACACCGCCTTCTGCTCGTCGTCGAGGCCGGCCCAGAAGGTCGAGGCATAATAAATGACGCCGGATGCCCAGATGTGGCCGGTCTCGGTCATATCGGGCACGACCTCATAGAGCTTGAAGCCGGCATAGGCCGATTTGGTCAGGTCCATCGCGTCGGCGACACCAGTTGCGAGCGCATTATAGGTCTCGGTGATCGGAATGCCGATCGGCGTCGTGCCGAATGCGCTCCAGAGCTTGGTGTGCAACGGGCTCTGGATGACACGGATGCGCTTGCCCTTGAGCTGCTCTGGCCGCGTCACCGGTTCCTTGGTCAGGAGATGGCGGGCGCCGAAATTGATGAAATCGCCGACGACGAAATTCTGCGTCTGCAGTTTCTGCTTGAGATCGGCGCCGACGTCGCCGGCGACGGTTTTGCGGACATGGTCGGCATCGCGGAAGAGGAAGGGCAGATCGAGGATCTGCAGTTCCGGCGCCCAACCGGAGAGCGACGAGACCGTGGAAAGGCCGGCCTGGATGGAGCCGAGGCGCACCCCTTCAGCCACTTCCTTCTCGCCGCCGAGCGCACCGTTCCTGACGATATTGAACTTAAACTGGCCGGGAAGCTTCGCTTCGACCAATTCGCCGATCTTCACCCAGATTTTCGTTTCCGGCTTGTCGTCGCCGAGCAACGAGGCGATCGTGATCGTCGTCGTACGGGCGGCAGCCGTGCGGACGAAGGCGGGGGCTGCAAGCGCCGTTCCGGCGAGAGCTGCGGTCTTCAGGAAATTGCGTCGGTTGAGATTGTCCATGGGGTTGTCCCGTTTACGAGAAGATGATGGCCCAGACGCAGAGGATTGCGAGCGAGACCAGGAGAGCGAGCAGATAGGGAACCACCGCCCGAAAGAGCTCCGAGGCGGGAACGCGCGTGACGCCGCTGACGACGAAGATCAGCATGCCGAGCGGCGGCGTCAGCCCGTGGATCATCAGGTTGACGACGATGATCACCCCGAATTGGATGGGATCGATGCCGGCGGCAACCGCTGCCGGCAGCAGGATCGGACCGAAGAGCAGGATCGCTGCGCCGATGTCGAGAACGAGGCCGACCACCAGCAGGATGACGTTCGACAGCAGGATGACCGCAAGCGCACTGCCGCCGAGCACCGTCGTCAAATGCGAGATCAGCCCCGACACGTCGTCGACCGCCAGTAGGAAAGCAAAGGGGCCGGCCGTGCCGATGAGGAGGCCGATCGCCGCCGCTTCAACGGCTGCCTGACGGAAGGCGGTATAGAGTGAGACAATGCCGAGCCGCGCGCCGATGCCGAGCAGCAACGTGTAGAAAGCAGCAAGTGCTGCGGCTTCCGTGGTGGTGACGATACCGATACGGATGCCGACGACGACGATGACGCCGAGCCCGAAGGCCGGGATTGCCTGGACCGCCGATTGCCAGCGCTGTCTCGCATTTGGGCGTGGCAATGGCACCTGTTCGCTGAGCGTCAGATGGATTGCGACCGCCAGGCATATGGCCATCAACCCGCCGGCAAAGAAGCCGCCGACGAGGAGCGAGCCGACGGAAAGATTGGTGGCCGTCGCAAGGATGAGAAAGGCGATCGACGGCGGGATGACGTTGTCGAGAACCGATGTCGACGCGATGATCGCCGCCGCCTGCGCCTTGGGATAGCCGTGTTTGACCAACTCGGGCTGGAAGGTCGATGCGCCGAAAGCGGCATTTGCGACCGAAGAGCCGGAGGCGCCGGAAAAGAGAACGCTGGTGAGCAGAGTCGTCTGCGCCAACCCGGCCCGGCGATGACCGACCATGGCGGCGGCGAAGCGCACGAGCTGGTTGGCGACACCGGAGGCCGTCAGCAGGCCGCCGGCGAGCAGGAAGAAGGGGATGGCGAGCAGCAGGAATTTCGAGATGCCGGTGACGGTCGCGGAAACGATCGCCGGCTCCGGCAGGCTGCTGCCGAAGGCGATGACGACATAGGCTGCGGCAAGAAAGGCGTGCGGCAGCGGCGCGGCGAGCACAAGCCCGACCGCGGCGATCAGTCCGAGGAAGATGCTTGGCGGCCAGTCGAGATCGAGCGCGACATGTGGGATGCCGGCATAGAGCGCGACACCGACGGAAAGCGAGAGCAAAACCGGCAGGATCCTGCCTTCCGCGATGCGCTGTAGAAGCAGCACGACGAGGATCAGCGCGCCGCCGACGCCGAGGAAACCGAAGCGGATCCATTCCGGCACGCCGAGCGTCGGCGAGACGCCGCCGAGCATCGTCATGATCTCGGTGCCGCCGAAGCTCAGGATCAGCGCCGAAAGCACGGTGAAGACATCGGCGCCGATCGGCGTGACCTTCTGCAGGCTTTCCGGCAGCATTTTGACGAAGACGTCGAGGCGCATGGCAAGCGCGCTGTTGAGGCTCATCGGCGCGCCGAGCGCGATCAGACCCACATGCAGCCAGATACCGAGATCCTCGGCGCCGATGAAGCCGGCGCTGAAGAAATAACGCAGGCAGACGGTGACCAGGACCATGGAGAGCAGCACCGCGAGAACGAGTGCCGCGGCAATGCCGAGAACCGCTTCGATCACCCTCAAGGCGCGCGCGGCAAGTCCGTCATCCAGAGCAGTCCGTTCGATCGGATGAAATTCGCTGGTGGCCACAAAACGTACCTTCTGACTTCCCTGCTGACATCGAGCCGCGGCAGCTCCTTTTCGCCGAAACGATAGGTTTCCTCAAGCAGCGGATGCTGGAAAAGATGAAAGTATCGACAACGGCCGATCAGGCCGGCTTCTGGCGGCCATAGAGCAGGAGCATGCCGATGATGACGGCGCCGTAGATGAGCTGGCGGCCGGCCTCCTCGATCTGCATCACCGAGAGGATGGATTGCAGTAGCGTGATCAGGATGACGCCCGCCACCGTTCCGAGGTAGGAACCCTTGCCGCCGAGCACATGCGTGCCACCGAGAACGACGGCCGCGATCGACGGCAGCAGATAGGCGTCGCCCATGGACTGCGATGCCTTCGACGCATAACCCGCCAACAGAACGCCGCCGAGCGCGCTCAACCCTCCTGAGATGACGAAGGCCAGAAGCGTGATCCGGCGGGTGTCGATACCGGACATGTAAGCGGCGCGCTCGCGGTTTCCGATGGCGTAAAGGGATCGGCCGAAGGTCGTGCGCGTCAACGTGAAGACCGCAGCCAAGCCGACGCAGAGCCAGACGAGAACGCCGTTCGGAAGTCCCGGAATGGTGTAGCCGGTGGCCAGGAACCGCATGGCCGGCGAGGCCGAATCTTGCGGGGAGAAGCCGCCGGTGTAGACGACCATCAGTCCTTGCGCGACGGCATTGGTCGCCAGCGTGATGATCATCGAGGGAATGCGGAGATAGGCGACCGCCAGGCCGTTGACGAGACCGATCGCAGCGCCGCAGAAGATGCCGAAGGGGATCGCCAGAACCGAGCCGGTCGTGCCGTAAGCGGTCGCGGCGCAGGCCATCATCGCGCCTGACGTCACTACCCAAGGCACCGACAGGTCGATCTGGCCGAGCAGGATGACCGCCATCATGCCGGTGGCGATGACGCCGAGGAACGAGGCCACCTTCAGCTGCTGCAGCAGATAATCCGGCGACAGGAAATTCGGCGAATAGATCGATCCGGCGAGCAGAAGCAGAATGATGCATCCGAAGGCGGTCGCCACCGCCGGATCGATGCCGCGCAGGCGCGTGGGAATTCGAAGCTGCCGCATGGAGGATGCGTCCTCGCTCATTGAAACCACTCCAATCGATTGCGGACCCTGGAAAGACCGATGCAGCCGATGCCGATCGCCAGCATCAAAACCACACCCTGGAACAGCGGCTGCCAAAGCGGATCGAAATCGAAGACGAAGAGCAGGTCGCCGATCGTACGAAAGGCCAAAGCTCCGAAGACAGCGCCGACGGCGCTTCCCTTGCCCCCCGCAAGGGAAACGCCGCCGAGCACCACCGCCGCGATCGAATAGAGCGTGTAGGCGTTGCCGCTCGCAAACGCCGCTTCGCCGGTATAGGAGAAAAAGGTGAGATAAAGCCCGCCGATCGCCGACAGTAGTCCGCCCAGCGCATAGGCCGTCAATTTCGCCCGCTTGACGGGCATTGCCGACATATAGGCGGCGTTCTCAGCCGACCCCACCGCATAGGCCGCCCTGCCGATCGCCGAGCGGCTGAACGGCACCCAGATGACGACAATCACGGCGAGAAGCACGACGAGGCTTGCCGGAACGACTCCTAGGAGTTTCGAGGTAAAGGCATCGGCCAGATCCTCGTTGACAGAACCGCCGGGTGTCGGTCGCAGCAGGAGCGCCAGCCCGTAGAAGATCGCGCTGGTCGCGATCGTCGCCACGATAGGCTGCAGCCGGCCGAAGATGATGATGAGCCCGTTCAGCATGCCGCAGCCGAGCCCGGCGAGCAGCACGACGACGACACCCGCTCCGGTTTGCAACGGCGTGCCAACGACCAGCCAGGAGGCAAGGCAATTGCAGAGCACAAGAACCATGCCGGCTGAGAGATCGATGCCGGCGGTGATGACGACCAAGCACTGCGCCATGGCGACGAAGGCGAGCAGCGTCGCCTTGTTCGAAGCCGTCTGCACGACGTTGGGCGTGAAGCCCGCCGGGTGGTTCGAGACATAGAGGGCGAACATGGCGACGAAGAGGAGTGCGGCAAACAGCGTTCCCTTCTGCTGCGCATACCAGAACCGCCGGTCGCCGGAAGCATGCTTGTTCATGGGGCAATCCTTTGCGCTACGTGGTCGCCGGCGATGTTGAGAGCTGCGCCGATCAGTTCGTGCTCGTTGATCTCGGCGCCTTCGAGCTCGCGGATGATGCGGCCGTCGTACATGACGAGCACGCGGTCGCAGCAGCCGATCAGTTCATCGTAGTCGGTGGAATAGAAGATGATCGCCGCGCCCGCATCGGCAAGCTTGTGCAGCAGCAGATAGATTTCCTGCTTGGTGCCGACGTCGATGCCGCGCGTCGGATCGTTGAGCAGGATGATACGCGGCCGGTTCATCAGCCATTTGGCGATAACCACCTTCTGCTGGTTACCGCCGGATAGTGCGGCAACGGGCATGTCGATCGTCGCGGCCTTGATCGCCAACAGCTTGAACAGATCGTCGATCTCGCGTCGTTCGGCCGCCCGATCGATGACGCCGTTGCGCGAGACGCGGTCGAGGGCTGCAATCGACAGGTTCTCGCGCACCGTCATCGGCAGCATCAGCCCCTCGGTCTTCCGGTCCTCGGGGATCAGCGCCATGGATATGCCGCCGGACTTGGCATCACGGGGGCTTTTCAGCGTCACCGGCCTGCCGTCGATCGCGACTTCGCCCTTCACGTCGCGCAGCACGCCGAAGAGGGCCAGCAGCAATTCGCGCTGCCCCTGCCCGTCTAGCCCGCCGACGCCGATGATCTCGCCGGGCCTGATATCGAAAGTGATGCCAGAAAGCCGGTCACCCCAGGAAAGGTCGAGGCAGGAAAGGACCGGTTTTTGCTCTCCGCGATGGGCCGGCTTCGGCGGAAAGACATTGCTGTATTCGCGGCCGATCATCAGTTCAACCACCTGCTGGTCGGTCTTCGTGCCGGCCGGATAGGATTCGATGCTGCGGCCGTTGCGGAAGACCGTGCACTCATCCGCCAGCTGGGCAATTTCGTGCATGCGGTGGGAGATGTAGATCAGCGCCATTCCCTCGGCGCGCAGGCGCTTCAACACGGCAAAGACCTTTTCGACATCCGATTGCGTCAGCGCCGAGGTCGCCTCGTCGAGGATCATCAGCCGTGGCTTGCGGGCAAGCGCCTTGGCAATCTCGACCATCTGCCGCCGGGACAGGGGTAGATCCTTGACCAAGGCGGACGGATGAATGTCGGAGGCACCGGCGCGCGCCAGCGCTTCCTCGGCGATCCGCCGTTGCCGGCGCCGGTCTATCATGCCGAATCTCAGCGGCGGATTGCTGATGACGATGTTGTCGGCGACGGAGAGGTCGGGGATCAGCGAAAGCTCCTGGAAGACGCAGACGATGCCCGCCGCATTGGCGGCGGCCGGCGAGGCGAAGGCGATCTCCTTGCCGTCGAGCAGCATGCGTCCTTCATCTGGCGCCACGACGCCCGCCATGATCTTGATCAGCGTCGATTTGCCGGCGCCGTTCTCGCCAAGGACGGCATGGATCGCTCCCGGCCGGATGGCGATATCGGCATCCTTAAGCGCGACAGCACCGCCATAGCGTTTCGATATGCCTTCCGTGCGGAAAAGCGGTTCGGACAAGGTCATGCGTCCACCCTCCATTCGGTCTATCACCTTGGAGATTGCGGGTGCAAACACCCGCAATCAGATCCGGAGGACGGCTGCTATTGGTTCTCTTTGGACTGCCCCATGATTTCCTGAGCGCTGAAATTGATGCCGCAGGTGGGGAAGGAATTGCCTACGAAGAAGTTGTCGGACTGGGTGGGATAGTAATCCTCACCTTCCTTGAAATCAGGATCCGAAACAATCGCGGTCGGCAGCTTGACGGCCTGCGGCACGACCTGACCCTCGAGTGCTGCGATCGCCGTCTTGATGGCGACGGCGACCTGGGCCGGGCCAGTGCCGGCGGACGAGCACTTCAGGCCGTCGGCGGCATGGGCAGCGCAGAATTTGCGGAAGCCATTTTCCGTCTCACCGCCGAAGGGCACGAAGGGATGTTTGGCATCGATCATCGCCTGCACGACGCCGGTATCGCCGCCCTGCGCAGTGATGCCATCGAACGGGCCGTTGGTGGCGATCGCGTCAGCCGTCGCCTTCTGGGCAACACCGTCATCCCATTTTCCGACGACCTCGGTTACCGTGAACTTCTTGCCCGAGGCGTCCAGGGTTTCGTGGATGCCGTTGTGGCGATCCGTATCGACCGAGGTGCCGGCGACGCCACGCACTTCCAGCACCTTGCCGCCGCTCGGCAGATGTTTCACCAGCCAGTCGGCCCAGAGGACGCCGAGACCCTTCTGGTCGACGTTGACGTTGATCGCGTCCTTGGTATCGAGGATGTTGTCGAAGGCGACGAGAATGACACCGGCCTCCTTGGCGCGCTTGATCACCGGCCCGAAAGCGGTCGGGTTCTGCGCATTGACGACGATGGCATCATAACCGGCATCGATGAAGTTGTTGATGGCGGAAATCTGCGCCGGCACATCCTCGCCTGTCGAGACGACCTTGAACTCCTTCAGCTTGGCTGCGACGTCGGGCTGGGCGGCATAGGCCTTGGCTGTCTGCACCATCTGGATTCGCCAGGTATTGGCGATGTAACCGTTGGCGAGCGCGATGCGATAGGGGCCGTCCTTCTTTGGATATTGCAGGAACTGCGTGTCGGCGGACCACGGCACCATGCAGCCGGGCTCGGCGGCCGGGCCGGACACGACCTTCGGTTCCGCGCTGGCCGCGCCGCAGAGCAGGGCAAGCGCGGACACGGAAAACGCGGCAATGCGAGCCAACTTGGCTTCTTTCACCTTAAACATGAATGTTCTCCTCCTCAGGCGGTCCGAGCCGCCTCTCCTATGCTTTGATTTGCACTTGGTCCCGGAAGGTTCCACCCCGTCCCTTTCCGGTACAATTTTAGGTTAACATAGTTGACAGCGCTGTCAAATCGTATGTTCTAGCGCTATCAGCAACAGCAATGAGAAAATATTCTCTGTTTTTAAAGAATATGACAATCAATATTCTGGGACGAGTGGCGGGACTTGCATGCGGCGGATAACACTTGATGACGTGGCAAGTCTTGCCGGGGTCAGCCCGATCACGGTTTCGAGGGTGCTGCGCAAGCCCGATGCGGTCTCGCCAGGCCTGCGGCTGCGCGTCGATGCCGCCGTCAAGGAACTCGGCTATGTGCCGAATATTGCCGCGAGCCGCCTCGCCTCCTCGCGCACGCATGCGATCGGCGTCATCGTTCCGACCCTCTACAACGTTATCTTCGCAGAATATCTGTTTGCGCTTCACGAGGTGCTGGTCGCCGCCGGCTTCCAGGTGATCGTCGTCAACAGCCGCTATTCCGAGATCGAGGAGGAAAACGCCATCAAGGCATTACTCGGGCAAAGGGTGGAGGCGATCATCATCGCCGGCACTCATCACACGCCGCTCTCTCGTCAGCTTCTCGCCCAGGCTCGTCTGCCCGTTGTCGAGACCTTCGAGCTTTCTCCAAACCCGATCGACCTCAACATCGGCATGTCGCAGGAGCATGCCGGGCAGACGGCGACGCAGCACCTGATCGAACGGGGTTTCCGCCGGATCGCCTTCCTGACCGGCAATCTCGACCACCGCGCCCAGTCGCGTTTCGACGGCTACCGGCTGGCGATGCAGGAGGCGGAGCTGCTGAATCTGGAGATCATCGCCGAGAGGCCACGCCATAGCTACGTGGCACTCGGCTCCGACCTCTTCGCCATGACGCATGAACGTGGCGACGTGCCCGAGGCGATCTTCTGCACTGACGACAATCTGGCGCTCGGTGCCATGCAGGAATGCCGCAAACGCGGCATCCGTGTGCCCGATGACATCTCGATCATCGGATTTCACGACCTGGAATTCGCCGCCTGCGCCGCACCCTCCCTCTCCTCGATCGCGACTAGGCGTTTCGAAACCGGAAAACTCGCGGCCGAAAGGGTGCTTGCCGCGTTGAATTCCTCCGTGGTATCGAGGTCCGAGCAGATCGACCTCGGCTTCGCCTTGATTCCGCGCGAAAGCACGGCAATCTGATCATATATTGTGCATACTTAGTTTTTGCACACTTATCAGGCTGGCGCGCTTGCCAATATTGCTGCAGTGCGTCATGAATAGAACAATGACGCATCTCGATCTGACAATTCTGGTGATCGACGAAAATGCCATTCGCGCCTCCATCATCGAAGAAGGACTGCGCGAGGCAGGGCATACGCGCGTCACCGTGGTTCATGAGGTCAACGGCATCGCGCGAATCATCGAAACGCTGATGCCCGACGTGATCATCATCGATATCGAGAATCCCAACCGCGACATGATGGAGCATCTGTTCCAGCTGACGCGCACGGTCAGCCGCCCGATCGCCATGTTCGTCGATCGCTCCGACACAGCCTCGATCGAGGCAGCTGTCGATGCCGGGGTCTCGGCCTATATCGTCGACGGATTGAAGAAGGAACGCGTCAAACCAATCCTCGACATGGCCGTCAGCCGCTTCAATGCCTTCAACCGCCTACGGCGGGAGCTTGCCGATGCCCGCTCCGCGCTCGAGGAACGCAAGCTCATCGAGCGCGCCAAAGGCATATTGATGAAGATGCGCGGCCTGTCGGAGGAAGAGGCTTTCGCCCTGCTGCGCCAGACAGCGATGAACGAAAAGAAGAAGATGTCGGAAATCGCCCAGAGCGTCGTCACTGCCGCGGGGCTGTTGATGTAATGGCCGACCTGATGAATTTCCGGAGGAAACCGGAGTGGATATGATGACAACGACCTCCAACTCCGGCGGCGACATGCCCTCGCCCGTGCGGGTGAACAACGAAGGGCCGAAAGTACTGCGGGCCGGTTTCATTCCGCTCGTCGATGCATCGGTGCTGATTGCGGCGGCGGAATTCGGCTTCGCGCGGAAGGAAGGCCTGACGCTCGATCTCGTCAAGGACGTCTCCTGGGCGAATGTGCGCGACCGCCTGGCATTCCGCCAGTTCGACATTGCCCACATGCTGTCGCCGATGCCGGTGGCCTCCATGCTCGGTCTCGGCTCCAATCCCTCGCCGACGATCACGCCGTTTTCGCTGGGGCGCGGCGGCAATGCGATCACGCTGTCGACGCGGCTCTTCGACAGGATGCGGGATGACGCGGGATTGCAGGAAACGGCAAGCGCGCTCGACAATGCCCGCGCCCTGGCAAAAACATTGGCGGCAATGAGGGCGCGCGGCGAGCCGCTGCCGACTTTCGGGGTCACCTATCCCTTCTCCTCGCACAATTACGAATTCCGCTACTGGCTGGCAGCCGGCGGCATCGATCCCGACAAGGACGTCAAGCTCGTGGTCGTGCCGCCGCCCATGACTTCGGATGCACTGGCAGCCGGTGCGATCGACGGTTTCTGCGTCGGCGCGCCGTGGAACATGGTCGCTTCGGAGCGCGGCGTCGGCCGCATCGTCGCCGCCAAGCAGGACATCTGGCCGTCGGCGCCGGAAAAGGTAATCGGCATGCGGCCGGATTGGGCGGAAAGCCATCCGGAAACCGTTTCCAGGCTAATCGTGGCGCTCGACGCGGCAGCCCGCTGGTGCGACCGGCCGGAAAATCATGACGCGCTGGCGGCAGCTCTTGCCGACCCGCGCTATATCGCTGCCCCCGTCGAGATCATTCGGCGTGTACTCGCCGGCGAATTCAGCCTCGACGCAAAAGGTAACCGCCGCATCATCACCGATTATTTCATGTTCCATTCCGGCTTCGCCAATTATCCCCGACCAAGCCATGCGCTGTGGATTTACAGCCAGATGATCCGCTGGGGACAGGCCGAGGTCAGCCTTAACATGGCCAGGGCCGCAGCATCCGCCTACCGCCCGGATCTCTATCGCACGGCTCTCGGCGACGACAACGCACCGCAAGATGCCGATATCCGCATCGAAGGCAGTGACGAGGGCGACCGTTTCATGGACGGCCACGTCTTCGACCCCGCGAGGCTGCCGGACTATGTCGCAGGTTTTGCCGTCAAAAGCGCCCTCCCCTTCGATTGTAGCGACGAGGTATAACCGATGCCGGCCTGCACAAAACGCCAGCACGCATCTGCCCGCCTCACGACAAGCGCACAAAATATTTGCATGATTGGGTGGCGGCCTGAAAAACAAGCAGCCGACACATTTCAGAAAACGTCATTTATATTCAGCAACTTGCATGAGGGACACCAAACTGGCACGCAGTTTGCATTGCCTCTATTGCACCGGTCAATGGCGATCAGCGCAGAATGAGCGTGCGATAGACGCTCACGGAAGACACAGAGATTACTCTTCAGATGAAGAGGTAGGTTTTAGCCTGAGCAATCTGGCGTAAGGATTGCGTCCAGGCAAATGGGCCAGAAGGCCACATATTCGGCGTCCAACGGCGGGCGCCACCAGCAAAGCCGCTGATCAGGATATTTCGCGCACCTCGTTTATGCGCGTCCTGACCAGCGGCTTTTTGTTTTAACCCTCAGCGATGGATCGGCACGACCTTGTCGGGCCCCGGAGAAGTTATGTCTGTCATCGAGAAAGCACAGCCCATGTCGGCCGGCGAACCAGCCAAAGCATTGTGGATCTCCACTGTAGCCTTCACCCTCTGTTTTGCCGTGTGGACGATCTTCGCGATCATCGGCATTCGCATCAAGCAGGATCTCGGGCTGAACGAGGCCGAGTTCGGATTGCTGGTCGGCACCCCCGTCCTTACCGGTTCGCTCGTGCGCATCGTTCTTGGCATCTGGACCGGGCGCTACGGCGGGCGTCTCGTTTACACGCTCACCATGCTGGCCGCCGCATTGGCGACCTTCCTGCTCTCCTACGCCCAGACCTATACGCAAATGTTGATCGCCGGGCTCGGCGTCGGCCTCGCCGGCGGCTCCTTTGCGGTCGGTGTCGCCTATGTCTCGCCTTTCTTCCCGGCGGAGAAGCAGGGAACCGCGCTCGGCATCTTCGGTGCCGGCAATGTCGGCGCGGCTGTGACCAAATTCGCCGCCCCCTTCGTGCTGCTCGCATGGGGCTGGCAGGCGGTTGCCGAGATCTGGGCCGTCTGTCTGGCACTGATGGCAATCGTCTTCTGGTTCACCACGACCGATGATCCGGCCTACCGTCTCCGCCGCGAACGCCGCGCCGCCAGCAAGAGTTTTGCCGAGGAATTCGCGCCGCTGCAGAACGTTCAGGTCTGGCGCTTTTCGCTCTACTATTTCTTCGCCTTCGGAGGCTTCGTCGCCCTGTCGCTGTGGCTGCCGCGCTACCTGGTCGGCGTCTATGGCTTCAACCTGGAAACTGCCGGCATGATCGCGGCCGCCTACTCCATCCCGGGCAGCATCTTCCGCGCCTTCGGCGGCGTACTGTCGGACAAGAAAGGCGCCCGCAGCGTGATGTACACGATGCTTGCCGTGTCGGCCGTCGCCACCCTCATTCTTTCGCTGCCGGCTGCCTCTGGGACCGGGACGGGTCCCGCGTTCGGCATCACCCCCGTCATCTTCATCGTCGTCATCTTCGTGCTCGGATTCTTCATGAGCCTCGGCAAGGCTGCCGTCTACAAGCACATTCCGGCCTACTACCCCGAAAACGTCGGCGCCGTCGGCGGCATCGTCGGGATGATGGGCGGCCTTGGCGGCTTCATCCTTCCGATCGCCTTCGGCCTCCTCAAGGACATGACCGGCCTTTGGTCCAGCTGTTTCCTGCTGCTCTTTGCAATCGTTGTGATCTCTCTCATCTGGATGCACCTGTCCGTCAAGCAACTGTCGCGCCAAGGGCACTCGGCGCCCGTGGCTGCAACCTGATCCAAGGACCTGGAAATATGACCGAAAAACTTGTCATCATCGGCAATGGCATGGCGCCCGGGCGCATGCTGGAGCACCTCTTCGAGCAGGCGCCGGGTCGCTATGAAGTTACGATCTTCAATGCCGAGCCGCGCGTCAACTACGACCGCATCATGCTGTCGCCGGTTCTCTCAGGAGAAAAGGACTACGAGCAGATCATCATTCACGGCGACGGCTGGTACATCAAGCATGGCATCATGCTCTACAAGGGCCACAAGATCGTCAACATCGATCGCGCCGCAAAGACCGTGACCTCCGACCACGGCGTCACCGAAAGCTACGACAAGCTGGTGATCGCAACCGGTTCCGTGCCCTTCATCATTCCTGTTCCCGGCAAGGATCTGCCCGGCGTCATCACCTACCGCGATCTCGACGACGTGCAAGCGATGCTGCTTGCCGCTCAGTCGCGCGAAAAGGCTGTCGTCATCGGCGGCGGCCTGCTTGGCCTCGAAGCAGCGGCCGGCCTTGCCCAGCGCGGCATGGACGTCACCGTGCTGCATGTCATGCCGACACTGATGGAGCGCCAGCTCGACCCCGCCGCCGGCTATCTGCTGCAGAAGGCCGTCGAGGAGCGCGGCATCAAGGTCATCTGCAAGGCCAATACCAAGGCGATCGTCGGGAATGGCAAGGTCGAAGGCATCGAACTTGACGACGGCCGCATCATCCCGGCAACGCTGGTCGTGATGGCCGTCGGCATTCGCCCCAGCGTCGGTCTGGCGAAAGACGCCGGCCTTGCCGTCAACCGCGGCATCGTCGTCGATTCCGGCATGCAGACCTCGGATGGCGATATTCTTGCACTCGGCGAGTGCGCCGAAGTCGGCGGCATGGTCTATGGCCTCGTTGCGCCGCTCTATGAAATGGCCCGTATCGCCGCCTCGCATCTCTCCGGCGATCGCTCGCCTGCCTTCGTTCATGCGGATACGCCGACCAAGCTCAAGGTCACCGGCATCGAGCTTTATTCACTCGGCGATTTCGCCGACGGCGACGACCGCGAGGAGATCGTGCTGCGCGATGCCAGCGCCGGCGTCTACAAGCGCTTGGTGCTGAAAGACAACAAGATCATCGGCACCGTGCTTTACGGCGAGACCGCCGACGGCGCCTGGTTCAATGACCTGAAAAAGAAGGCAACCGATATTTCGGAGATGCGCGAGACGCTGATCTTCGGACAGGCCTATCAGGGAGGGTCGCCGCTGGACCCTATGGCGGCCGTTGCAGCCTTGCCGGATGACGCGGAGATCTGTGGCTGCAACGGTGTATGCAAGGGCAAAATTACCTCGACGATATCAGGCAAGGGGCTAACGTCGCTCGACGACGTGCGCGCCCACACGAAGGCGTCCGCCTCGTGCGGCTCCTGCACCGGCCTCGTCGAACAACTCATGGCGCTGACGCTCGGCGACAGCTACAATCCGGCTGCGGTCCAGCCGATGTGCACCTGCACCGAACTCGGCCATGACGATGTTCGCCGGCTGATCAAAGCCAAGGGGCTGAAGAGCATTCCTGCCGTCATGCAGGAGCTCGAATGGAAGACCTCCTGCGGCTGCGCCAAATGTCGGCCGGCGCTCAACTATTACCTCGTTTGCGACTGGCCGGATGAATATGCCGATGACTACCAGTCGCGGTTCATCAATGAGCGCGTGCACGCCAACATCCAGAAGGACGGCACCTACTCCGTCGTTCCGCGCATGTGGGGCGGCGTCACCAATTCGAACGAGCTGCGCGCCATCGCCGATGTCGTCGACAAGTTCGAGATCCCAATGGTGAAGGTCACCGGCGGCCAGCGCATCGACCTGCTCGGCATCGAAAAGGAAGACCTACCCGCCGTCTGGGCCGACCTCGGCAAAGCCGGCTTCGTCTCCGGCCAGGCTTATGCCAAGGGTCTGCGCACCGTGAAGACCTGTGTCGGCTCGGACTGGTGTCGCTTCGGCACGCAGGATTCCACCGGCCTCGGTATCCGGATCGAAAGGTTCATGTGGGGCTCCTGGACGCCGGCCAAGCTGAAAATGGCCGTCTCCGGCTGCCCGCGCAACTGCGCGGAAGCAACCTGCAAGGACATCGGCGTGATCTGCGTGGATTCCGGCTTCGAGATCCATTTCGCCGGTGCGGCCGGCCTCGACATCAAGGGCACGGAGGTCCTTGGGCTTGTCCGAACCGAGGACGAGGCACTGGAGCATATCGTGGCCCTGACGCAGATGTACCGCGAGCAGGCCCGTTATCTCGAGCGCATCTACAAATGGGCAAAGCGCATCGGCCTGGAGGAAATTCGCCGCCAGATCATGGGCGATGACGAAAAGCGCAAAGCCTATTACGACCGCTTCGTCTTCTCCCAGAAATTTGCCCAGGTCGATCCCTGGTCGGAGCGTGTTTCCGGTAAGGACAAGCATGAGTTCAAGCCGATGGCGACAATCGGCTATCCCCAGGCTGCAGAATAAGGAGATGGACATGAACTGGCCCAATGAAAACTGGCATCCAATCGGTGACATCTCCGACATCCCGCTGCGCGGGGCGCGCTGCGTGAAGACGCCGCAGGGCAAGATCGCCGTCTTCCGCACGGCCGAAAACGAGGTCTTCGCCATCGAGGATCATTGCCCGCACAAGGGCGGCCCGCTCTCCCAGGGCATCGTCCATGCCAAGTCAGTTACCTGCCCGCTGCACAACTGGGTGATCTCACTGGAAACCGGCAAAGCGCTCGGCGCCGACGAAGGCGAAGTCCGGACGATACCGGTGCTGAACGAAGACGGCAGGCTGTTCATCGCCGTGGAAAGCCTGATGATGGCGGCGGAATAGATGGCGGTTGAGGTCAAGACCACCTGTCCCTATTGCGGTGTCGGCTGCGGCGTTCTCGCCTCGGTCGACGAGGCAGGCGCAGTCAGCGTCAAAGGAGATTCGGAGCATCCGTCGAATTTCGGCCGGCTCTGCTCGAAGGGTTCAGCCCTCGCCGAAACCATCGATCTCGATGGCCGGCTTCTCCATCCCGAAATCGAAGGCGAACGGAGCGGCTGGGACGAGGCGCTTGATCTGGTCGCCCGCCGTTTTTCTGAAACGATCGCCGAACACGGGCCTGACGCCGTTGCCTTCTACGTCTCCGGCCAGTTGCTGACCGAGGATTACTATGTCGCCAACAAGCTGATGAAGGGCTTCATCGGCTCCGGCAATATCGACACCAATTCAAGGCTCTGCATGTCGTCTTCCGTGGCGGGGCATCGCCGCGCCTTTGGCGCCGATACGGTGCCCGGGACCTATGAGGATATCGAACTTGCGGATCTGGTGGTCCTGACCGGCTCCAACCTCGCCTGGTGTCATCCCGTCATCTACCAGCGGCTTGCCGCCGCAAAGACGGCACGGCCAAACATGCGGATCGTCGTCATCGATCCGCGCCGGACGATGACCTGCGATATCGCCGACCTGCATCTCGCCATCCGTCCGGACGGCGACGTTGCGCTGTTCATGGGACTGCTTGCCCATCTCGCGACCAGTCCGGCAATCGACCAGAATTATATCGGCGCTCATACCGAAGGTTTCGGCGACGCTTTTGCGGCCGCCGCCGCGCTTGATATCAACGATCTTCTGGAACGGACCGGCCTGCCGGCCATGCAGATCAGGGAGTTCTTCCGCCTGTTCGAGACGACGCCGAAGGTCGTGACCTGCTACAGCCAGGGCGTCAACCAATCCTCCTCCGGCACAGACAAGGTCAATGCCATCCTCAACTGCCACCTGGCGACCGGCCGCATCGGCCGCCCCGGCATGGGACCGTTTTCGCTGACCGGCCAGCCGAACGCCATGGGCGGGCGCGAGGTCGGCGGTCTTGCCAATATGCTTGCCGCCCATATGGCGATCGAGAATGCCGAAGACCGGGATCGCGTGCAGCGCTTCTGGAATTCGCCCGTCATCGCCGCGAAGCCCGGCCTGAAGGCGGTCGACATGTTCCAAGCCGTGGCCGACGGACGCATCAAGGCGCTCTGGATCATGGCGACCAATCCCGTCGTCTCGATGCCGGATGCCGACAGCGTCGAAAGCGCGATCGCCGCCTGTCCCTTCGTCGTCGTCTCCGACATCCTGAAAGAGACGGATACGACCCGGCACGCAGATGTGCTTCTGCCCTCACTCGGCTGGGGCGAGAAGGACGGTACCGTCACCAATTCCGAACGGCGCATTTCAAGGCAACGACCGTTTCTCGACATTCCCGGCGATGCAAGGGCCGACTGGTGGCAGCTTGCGGAAGTCGGACGCCGCATGGGATTTGCCGAGGCCTTCAATTTTGATGCGCCGGCCGCAATCTTCGACGAACACGCCGCGCTTTCCGCCTTCGAAAATAACGGCAGCCGCGATTTCGACATCGGCGCGCGCGCCGGCATGAGCGGCGGCGCCTATGACGAACTGTCGCCGTTCCAGTGGCCACAGGCGGCAGGGACAGAACCGAGCATCACCCGCTTCTTCGCCGAGGGCGGTTTCTTCCATCCCGATCGCAAGGCCCGCTTCGTCGCGGTCAAACCGCCCGCAACCGATCGCACCAATGCCGAGTACCCCTTCATACTGAATACCGGGCGCATCCGCGACCAGTGGCACACGATGACGCGAACCGGAAAGAGCGCGCGGCTTTCCGCCCATATCGCCGAACCCTTTGCCGAGATCCATCCGCGCGACGCGATCGAGACCGGTATATCAAGTGCGGGCCTCGTCGAAATCGACAGCCCGCACGGCAAGGTAATCGTCAGGGCGCTGGTCACCGATCGCCAGGCCCGCGGCGGCATCTTTGCGCCGATGCACTGGAACGACCAGTTCGCCGCAAGAGCACGGATCGACGCCGTGGTCGCGCCGGTAACGGACCCGATTTCCGGTCAACCGGCGTCGAAGAACGTTGCCGTCGCCGTCCGGCCGTTTCGCGCCACCCACTACGGTTTCGCCGTCTCCGCCACAAAACCTGCCACACCTGACGCCGCCTACTGGGCGCTGGCAAAAGCCGCCGGCGGCTGGCGGCTGGAGCTTGCCTTCGGCGAAAACGTCGAAGACTGGACGGCCTGGTGCCGCGCGGTTTTCGCCATTCCGGCCGAGATCGAACCGCTTGGTTATGCCGACCGGCAATCCGGCGACCTCAGGCTCGCCTTCTTCGATGGCGAGGTCCTGCTTGCGGCGCTATTTCTGGCACGCCAGCCCGTCGCCGTCGCGCGCAACTGGGCGATCTCGCAGCTCTCCGCCTCGCATGGCGACCTCAGGAAGCGCTTTGCGCTCGTTGCGGGTCGCCCCGGCGCAGGCAGGCCGGATCCAGGCGCCACCGTCTGCTCCTGCTTCAGTGTCGGGGTCAACCAGATCGCTGCTGCCGTGCGCGGCGGATGTCACAGCGTCGAGGCGGTCGGCAAGGAAACCAGCGCTGGAACCAATTGCGGCTCCTGCCGCAGCGAAATCGGCAGCATCATCGATCGCTGTCTTGCCGCAGCCGCGGAGTGAACCGCGCAAAAGCAAGCAGGACGCGATCGGGGCACCTTCAGGCCGCGTTCGGGACGATCAGCATCCTGTGATCGGAGGAGATGCGGACCGAGATCTCGTCATAGGATGAGAGGGTCGGGTGCGGCGTCTCCATTTTTTGGTGATGTGTTGCCGTGATGATCATGACATCGGCACCTGCCGCCTCGCCGGCGGTGATGCCGGCTGCGACATCCTCGAACACCAGGCAATCCTGCGTGCTGACGCCGAGGCGTTCGGCGCCGAGAATATAACATTGCGGGTCGGGTTTTCCGACCTTCACGTCCTCCGCCGTTACCATGAATCTCGGCACCGACAGGCCTGCCGCTTCCAGCCGCCGGCGAGCAAGGCGCAACGGCGAGGAGGTGACGATCGCCCAGCGATCCGGGGGCAGCGAGCTCAGGAACGTCGCGGCGCCGGGAATGGCCACGACGTCGCTGACATCGGCGATTTCGGCCTCGGTCACCAGCTTCGATTCATGTTCGGGATCAACTCCCGGCAGGTTCAGCCGGGCGATCGTGTCAATGCCGCGCGATCCATGCATCTTGGGCAAAAAGGTGGCGACGTCGAGCCCATGACGCCTTGCCCAGTCGCTCCAAACGCGATCGGCTGCAAGGATCGAATTGAGGATAGTGCCGTCCATATCGAACAGGAAGGCGGCATAGGGCTTCTCGAAGCCGCGGGGCATCGGCATAGACAAAAGGCTGAACCCTTCAGGGAAAGAGTCGGGCGGTGGTCGCTATCGCGATCAAACGGCAAATCATTGGGTTTTGCAAGCTTTCGGGAATGGCGGTGACGCCTCACGACCGCCTTTGCCTAAAAAGCCGCAGTACCGGAGGTGATGATCAAGTCGCAGGAAAGCCGGAGGCCGATCGGGTCGTTGCACAGGTCATCGGCAGCCCCGGCGAGTTCCAGTGCGGCCGAAGCATCGGCGCGCAGGTAGGCCTGCGTAGCCGGATCGACGCGCATCGGAGCCGCAGTCCAGAGCAAGGGACGGCTGACGTCGATCGCTGAAATTTTAGCCTTGTCATTCCTGACGGCGTAGGAGGAGACGCAATGCCAGTCATCGTCAACGTGAGTGCAAGTACGATCTGGAAACCGAGATCTGCGGCTTCGCGAAAGGAGATGAACATAGCGGCCTCATGCCACGGTTTTTTAGTATCTCCGCATGCAAGTAAGACATGCGCTGGCGCCGATCCAGCGACATCGCCCGTTAAGGTTTACGCATAACCATGCTGGTATGCCGCGAGGCTTGAATGCAGGTTTTTTCGGAACAATGATTCCATCAGGCAGTTACCCCTGGGTCATCCAAGATGAAAATCCAAGGAGGATATCCCATGTCTAAGTCCCTTATCGCCGCTTCGCTGCTTGCGATCGGCATGGCGTCGTCAGCCTTTGCCCAGTCGAACCCCGATCCAATCGGGCCGACGAATGGCGGCTCGACCGATCCGAGATCGGGTACCTATTCATCCGACTACACCAACGATGACAACGGCTTTCGTCCGGTACCTGTCTCGCCGGTCGATCCAACGACGACACAGAGCATTGGACGACCGCAGACGATGGAATGCCCCGGCATGCCGCAACAGATGTCCGGTGTCGACACGCGCGGCGGCCAGAGCGGCGCATCGATCAGCGAAGCCTGCCGCGAATACGACAACTAAGCGACAGACTGCTGCTCTCAGAAAAGGCCGGTTCACGCCGGCCTTTTTCATGTCGCCGACACCCGCCGGAGGAAACGAGGCCGGCCTCCGTGCCCGCAATGTCGATGTGCGCCAGGTCGTATTCTCGCGCCGTTGATCATTCCGCCGCATGCGGTGTCACCGGATGGTGACCCGCCAATGGCGGCCGCTCCCGCCAGCCGGTCACGCGGTTCACCAGCGTGAAATAAGCGCCATAGGGGAGCAGGCGTGCGAGCTTGAGCATGGTGGTGAAGCGCTTCGGAAACGTGATCTCGAAGGCCTGAGATTTCAACCCGGCGGCAATCTCCCGGGCGGCCTCCTCCACCGATACCAGAGCCGGCATCGGAAAGGCATTTTTACGCGTCGCCGGCGTATCGATGAAGCCCGGACTGACGAGCTGGATGCGGATGCCCATCTTGTCGAGATCGAATTTCAGGCTTTCGGCCATGTTGATCAGCGCCGCCTTGGTCGCGCCATAGGCGGCCCCCGTCGGCAAGCCGCCATAGCCGGTGACGGAGGAAACGATGGCGATCTGTCCCTGCCCTTTCGCCTTCATATGGCGGATCGCCGGCAGCAGGCAGTTGACGACGCCGGAGAGGTTGACGGCAAAGCTCTTCTCGAAATCGGCGCGGTTCAGATCCTCGGCATGAACAGGCAGGTAGACGTCGGCATTGAGGATCGCCATGGCGAGCGTGCCGTGCTCGTATTCGATCGAGGCCATGACATGTTCCATGTCCTCGGCATCGGTGACGTCGCCGTCGAGCACAATGATACTGCCCGAAAGGCCATTGGCCTCGGCTTGCAGTTCGACCAGCTTTTCGTGGCTTCTGGCGGTGACGGCGACTTTGTATCCTTCGCCGGCGAGCTTTAACGCAAGCGCCCTGCCGATGCCTGAACTTGCGCCCGAAAGCCAGACGATTCCATGTTCGGGATGGGCAATGAAATCACGCATGACATGTTCCTCCGGGCTGCCTGATCAATGCGAAAACAGGTCCGGAAGTTCCTCAACCCCTCCGGATTTACGGCTCTATCACATCATTGTGGCTGCTTTCAGCCGATCAGGTCGCCGATCATCTGACGAAAGGATCCGGTGAGCTTGACCGGTCCGTCCGAGACCGCAAAGGCGATGCACGGCCTGTCCTTTTCGGCAATCGGCCGGTGGTCGACCATCTCGTCGGCGATGGAGATGTCGCCGGGACCGAAATGGCCGCGTTCATCGTTGAAGGCGCCGTCGAGAATAAGGATCAGTTCCATGCCTTTATGGGTGTGCGCCGGCAAGGCGCGGCCAGGCCGGATCCACATCAGGCTGACCTCGCAGCCGTCCATGTCGAGCGAATATTCCTTAAAACCGGGCAACCGCCGGCGCCAGGGCACATCCTCGGCCTCGAAACCCAAGAGGGCGCGCAACGCTTGCGGAAACAACGCGTTTTCCGGTCGCGCGGCCGTCCGTGGCGCCGGGATGGAAGACGCAGAGGAAAAGATCGCCGCAAGCCGCCCGTCGCGATCGGCAATGGCGGCTTCGGGCGCGTTTTCCAGAGCTTCGCCTGCCAGCAGCTCGAGGCTGTTCACCAGGCTGCGATTGTCCGGTTTCATTTCGAGATGAGCCTGGACCAGCACACGCGCCGGCTCGGGCAAGGAGCCGGCAACATAATGCGCCATCAATGCATCAATCGTGTCGATTTGCTCGTGAACCATGTCGGTTTCGGTCACGCCCTGTTGCCGCGCTCCGTTTTCGCTTTGTCGTCATCCGTACGGGGAAAGTCAATCTTCGGATCACCCCTCACACGACGGGATTGCGGGCTGTGCGTCATTTCGGGGGAGGAAAGCAAATTTTATCGTGTCCGCCAGAGGCGTGGAATAGCATTTCTTGCCAACTCAGCCTTGTGAAGGGAAAAGACCGTTCCTAAAGTAAGAGTTCGAATAGAGGCAGATTCCATGACCTTCCACCCTTCCGTCCTCGAAGCCATCGGCAACACGCCCCTGATCAAACTCAAGGGCGCCTCAGAGATGACCGGCTGCACCATTCTCGGCAAGGCGGAGTTCCTGAACCCCGGCCAGTCGGTAAAGGATCGCGCCGCGCTCTACATCATCCGCGACGCAGAGCGGAAGGGATTGCTTCGCCCGGGCGGCGTCATCGTCGAGGGTACGGCCGGCAATACCGGCATCGGGCTGACGTTGGTCGCCAAGGCGCTCGGTTATCGCACCGTCATCGTCATCCCGGAAACGCAGAGCCAGGAAAAGAAAGACGCCCTGAAGCTGCTCGGCGCCGAACTCGTCGAAGTGCCCGCCGTTCCCTACAAGAACCCGAACAACTACGTGAAGGTATCCGGGCGGCTGGCAGAGCAGCTGGCGAAGACCGAGCCGAACGGGGCGATCTGGGCAAACCAGTTCGACAACGTCGCCAACCGTCAGGCGCATGTCGAAACGACCGCCAAGGAAATCTGGAAAGACACCGACGGCAAGGTCGACGGCTTCATCTGCTCCGTCGGCTCCGGCGGCACGCTGGCAGGAGTGGCTGCCGGCCTCAAGGCTTTCAAGGCAGACGTCAAAATCGGCATCGCCGATCCCGACGGCGCCGCACTCTACGAATTCTATCAGAACGGCGCGCTGAAATCCGAGGGATCCTCGATCACCGAGGGCATCGGCCAGGGTCGCATCACCGCCAATCTCGAGGGTTTCACGCCTGACTATGCCTACCGGATCCCGGATGCCGAAGCGCTTCCCTATCTCTTCGACCTCGTCGAGAACGAGGGCCTCTGCCTCGGCGGCTCGACAGCGATCAACATTGCCGGTGCGGTCAATCTCGCCCGGGATCTCGGACCTGGTCACACGGTGGTGACGATCCTCTGCGATTACGGCAACCGCTATCAGTCAAAACTCTTTAACCCGGATTTCCTGAGGTCGAAGGGACTGCCCGTTCCGGGCTGGATGGCCAAGTCGCCCGATATCCACGTTCCCTACGAGCCCGTGTGAGACCCCATGCCCGTCAATGCCCTCTACCGCGACGACTTCTATCTCTCGACGTGCGAGGCGATCGTCACCGCCGTTCACGAAGACGGGGGCATCGAACTGGACCAGACCTGCTTCTATGCGACATCGGGCGGCCAACCTGGCGACACCGGCCTGCTCGAACGGGCCGACGGCACCAAGATCGCGCTCGGCCAGACGAAGCATGGTCCAAGCAAAGATGTCATCATCCATGTGCCACTCAAAAACGAGCTGCGGCCCGTGGTCGGCGAGGCGCTGGTGCTGCACGTCGACTGGCCGCGCCGCTACAGGCTGATGCGCATGCACACGGCCTGCCACCTGCTTTCCGTCGTCTGCTCCTATCCGATCACCGGGGCTGCTGTCGGCGAGGAGGAAAGCCGCGTCGACTTCGACATGATCGAGACGATCGACAAGGACGCGGTGACGGCCAAGCTGATGGAACTGGTCGAGCAGAACCATCCGGTCACTCTGCAATGGATCACCGACGAGGAGCTTGTGGCCAATCCCGACATCGTCAAATCGAAGAACGTGCGCCCGCCGATGGGCCTTGGGCGCGTCAGCCTCGTCTGCATCGGCGAGAACTCCTCGATTGACAGCCAACCCTGCGGCGGCACACATGTTTCCGAGACTCAGGAAGTCGGCCAGATCCATATCGCCAAAATCGAGAAGAAGGGCAAAGAGAACCGGCGCTTCCGCATCCGCTTCGGCACGCCCGGCGACGAAGCCTGACCATCAAGGGAGACCATCATGAGTGAGACCAAGAGCCGTTTCGTCGTTTCGGCCGACTGGCTGCAGTCCGAGCTCGGCAAAGCCGACCTGCGCGTGCTGGACGCCTCCTTCTATCTGCCGGCGCAGAAGCGCGATGCCGATGCCGAATATGCGGCCGGCCATATTCCCGGCGCCATCCGCTTCGATCAGGACAAGATCGCCGACCATTCCACATCGCTGCCGCACACGATCCCCTCGCCCGATTATTTCGCCGCCGAAGTCGGCCGGCTCGGCATCAGCGAGAATGATCGGATCGTCGTCTATGACGGTATCGGCCTGTTCGCCTCGCCGCGCGTCTGGTGGCTGTTCCGGGTGATGGGCGCGAAAAACGTCTTCGTGCTCGATGGCGGTCTCGACGGATGGAAGGCCGAGGGCCGTCCGCTGGAAACCGCAGCACCCAATCTTGCATCGGCGACCTTTACGCCGAATTTCGACGAAAGCCGCGTGGTGACGCTCGATAGGATGCGCGATATCGTCTCCAGCGGCGCGATGCAGATCGCCGATGCCCGCAGCACCGGCCGCTTCGCCGCCGTCGAACCCGAGCCGCGCGCCGGCATGCGTTCCGGTCATATGCCCGGCGCCCGCAGCCTGCCCTCCGGCGTCTTTGCCAGCCAGGGCCGTTTCAAGTCGCTGCCCGAACTCAAGCAGACGATCGAGGATTCCGGCATCGATCTTTCCAAGCCCGTAGTCACCTCCTGCGGCTCGGGAATCACCGCCGCAATCATCACGCTGGCGCTGGAATCGCTCGGCCATCACGATAACAAGCTTTATGACGGCTCGTGGAGCGAATGGGGCAGCCGTGACGATACGCCCATCGTCACCGGTCCGCCGACGCCGGTCAAAGCCTGATCGCCATGGGGAAGACACCCGCTTCGCTGAAAGCTCACATCACCCGGCTCGAAATGACGGCGCCGCCGAAGGCGAGCATGCCGGTGCCCGTCAATATCCAGACGGCGATCATGCGCGCTCCCGAGATCCCATTGCCCTTCTACCGGTATCTCTACCGGCAGGTGGGTGCGCGATGGCAATGGGTGGATCGGTTGCGCATGAGCGACGAGCAGCTTGCCGAGACACTGAACGACAAGCGCAACAATATCAGCGTTCTCTACGTGAACGGCGCGCCCGCCGGCTTCTACGAATATTTCTGCGAAGACGAGGATATGATCGAGCTCAGCCATTTCGGGCTGATCGAACATGCGCTCGGTCTGGGCATCGGCAAATGGTTCCTGCTGCAGGCGCTCTATGCCATCTGGTCGCTCAATCCGAAGCGGGTCACCACCACCACCAACAATCTCGACCATCCGCGCGCGCTGCAGCTCTACCAGATGTACGGCTTCTCCCCCGTCTCGACCGGCACCGGCATCGTCCGGCCTCTCAGCGACAAGGAACTTCTGGAGATTGCGCGGAAAAGCTGACGGCTTTTTCCCGACGTAAGTGGAGACGACTAACGCTGCGTCAGGCTGTTCGGGCGGCGCGGGTCGCTGCGGCGCTCGAAATCGAGCGTGCGGCCGACTGTTCCTTCAGTTCCGCCACGTCCCGCCGCAGAGCCCTGAGCTCTTCCAGTATTTCCGCATTCTGTTGCGCCAGCAGCGCGAGATCGACGTCGGCCAAGGGGCTTCTCCTTTCGCCTGCAGCGTTCGGACAGAAGATACCCGGATTTTCGCTCTTCGGCGATCTCATATCGAGAAGCAGGCAAGAATCGGGTGGCTCGCGCGCTCGTCCAAGTGCATTTCATGGCAATACAAAGGAGATCTATCATGACCGCCATTCGTTTTGTTGCCATGCCGACGACCGACGCCGAACGCCTCTGGAGCGGCGGCCGCGACGCCTATGACAGGCTGCCCGAGACGATCGTCTCCGATGGTCCCGGTCATCCCTGCCGCCATTGCCTTCAGAATATCGATGCCGGCGAGGAGTTGCTGGTCTTCGCCTACCGGCCCTTCCCGGAGCTGCAGCCCTATGCCGAAACCGGCCCGGTCTTCCTGCACAAGCAGCGTTGCGCACGCTACGGCGCCGAAGAGATCATACCGCCGGTGTTGACGACGAGCCGCGACTTCATCGTCCGCGGCTATAGCGAGAACGACCGCATCGTCTACGGCACCGGCGCGGTGACTGAGATCGGCGATATTCCAGCCTATGGCGAGGAGCTGCTGGCCCGGCCTGATATCGCCTATGTGCATGTGCGCTCTGCACGCAACAACTGTTTCCAGTGCCGGATCGACAAGGAAAAGGCGCCGGCCCTAGCGGAGAACGGCGCCTTCTGACCTATAGCCAGGTACTTACGCTACGTTCAGCACGCTCTCCGGCGCGAAGGCCTCGTAGCCTAGCGCGTCGGCGACCGGCTTGCTGGTGATGCGGCCCCTATGGACGTTGAGGCCGTTCCTCAGATGCTTGTCTTCGGCGATGGCGCGCAGACCGCGATCGGCAAGCGCCAGGCCATGAACCAATGTGGCATTGTTCAGCGCGTGCGCCGAGGTGACCGGTACAGCACCCGGCATGTTGGCGACGCAATAATGCACGACGCCGTCGACTTCGTAAGTCGGATCGGAATGGGTCGTCGCATGCGAGGTCTCGAAGCAGCCGCCCTGGTCGATGGCGACGTCGACGATGACGGAGCCCTTCTTCATGCCGGAAAGCATCTCGCGGGTGACGAGCTTCGGAGCGGCAGCGCCTGGAATCAGCACGGCGCCGATAATGAGATCGGCCGAGAAGACTTCCTCCTCCAGCGCCTGGATGCTGGAATAACGCGTGTGGATGCGGCCTGCGAAGATATCGTCGAGCTGGCGCAGCCGCGGCAGCGACTTGTCGAGGATGCTGACATCGGCTCCGAGGCCGGCGGCCATCCTGGCCGCATGCAAGCCGACGACGCCGCCGCCGATGACCGCGACCTTGGCCGGCAACACGCCGGGTACGCCGCCGAGCAGGACGCCGAGGCCACCATTGGCCTTCTGCAGCGCGGTCGCTCCCGCCTGGATCGACAGGCGTCCGGCGACCTCCGACATCGGCGCCAGCAACGGCAGGCCGCCGCGCTCGTCAGTCACCGTCTCATAGGCGATCGCGGTGACGCCGGAGGCGATGAGACCCTTGGTCTGTTCGGGATCCGGCGCCAAATGCAGATAGGTGTAGAGAAGCTGGCCGTCACGGAGCTGCGCCCATTCGCCAGGCTGCGGCTCCTTCACCTTGACGATCATGTCGCACTTTTCGAAGATATCCTTGGCGGAGGCGGCGATCTTCGCGCCGGCCGCGGCATAGGCAGCATCATCAGCGCCGATACCGACGCCTGCCTTGGTCTCCACCCAGACCTCGTGGCCGTGGGCAACATATTCTCGCACCGAAGCCGGCGTCAGGCCGACGCGATATTCATGATTCTTGATTTCCTTCGGGCAACCGACACGCATGCGCGTTCCTCTCATTTTATCTCCGCGGCCGCGGATTTTTTCAGATGAGGAATCCAACCATCAAGACAGTGAAATGTCCTTGCAAAGACGATTTGCGAAGGCGCGATTTTTCGGCGATTATTGCATTCATCCTATCTTTTTTCGAAGGTTCTTCGAATGGCTGATCTCGACACCATCGATCTTGCGATTCTGCGGGCATTGCAGACCAATGCCCGCATCACCAATGCCGAGCTTGCCGAAAGGATCGGATTGTCACCTTCGGCCTGTTCGCGCCGGCTCGACATCTTGGAAAGAAGCGGCGTCATCGGCGGCTACCATGCGCGGCTTTCACACAAGGCGCTCGACTACAAGATGATCGCCATCGTGCATATCTCGCTCTCCGGCCAGTTCGCCAAGACGCTGGCGGAATTCGAGGCAGCAGTGAAGCTCTGCCCGAACGTGCTCGTCTGTTACCTGATGTCGGGCGAATACGACTATATCTTGCGCGTCGCCGCCCGCGACCTTGAGGACTATGAGCGGATCCACCGCGACTGGCTGTCGGCCCTGCCCCACGTCGTCAAGATCAATTCCAGCTTCGCGCTCAGAGAAATCATCGACAAGCCGAATGTCGGGCTTTGAGGCCTTGCATCTTCGCCGAAAGCCTGCCCAGACTTTTCACGCTCGCGGGCGTTTCCCGCTCATTGGCACGTCATGACTTCGAAGACCCAAGGCTATATTTTCGTTCTGCTGGCGCTCACCATCTTTTCACTGCAGGACGCCATCTCGAAACATCTGGCGACGGCCTATCCGCCGATCTTCGTGACGATGATCCGCTATTGGGCCTTTGCGTTTTTCACGATCATCCTCGCTTCGAAGATGCGCGGCGGTATCAGGGCGACGGCCCGCACCAAACGCCCCTTCCTGCAGGTGACGCGCGGCGTTCTGCTTGCAGTCCAGGTGGTTCTCGCCATCACCTGCTTTGCCGTAATCGGCCTTGCCCGTTCACAAGCGATCTTTTCCGCGACGCCGATCCTGATCGCGCTGCTGGCGATGCCGATCCTCGGCGAGCGGGTCGGCTGGCGGCGGTGGTCAGCGATCGGCGCCGGACTGTTCGGGGTGCTGCTGATCCTGAAGCCGGAAGGCGAATTTTTCGACGTGAAGCTGCTTCTCGCCGTCATTTCCTGCTTCAACTTCGCCTTCTACGTCATCGCCACCCGTCTGGTCAGCCGCGACGATTCGTCGATGACCAGCTTCTTCTATACCGGCGTCGTCGGCGGCGTCACGATGACGCTGGTCGGACCGTTCTACTGGAGCTGGATGGCGCCGGGCGACTGGGGCTGGATGGCGCTCGTCTGCATTACCAGCATTTCCAGCCATTATTTCCTGATCCGCGCCTACGATGTTCTCGATGCCGCCGCCGTCCAGCCGCTGACCTATCTGTCACTTGTCTACGCTTCTATCTTCGGCATGGTGATCTATGGCGAAACGCTCAGCTTCAACATGATCGTCGGCTCGGCGATCGTGGTCGCCGCCGGCATCTTTACGGTCTGGCGCGAACATGTGGTGGGACGCAGAGCCCCGGCTGCCAATTGACGTTTCACTGCAATTTTAGCCAAGCCCCTAAAACCATTTCAATTTTCCGGCGCTATGCTCCCCGGCAATACCAAGGGAGACAGTATGACCCGCAACTTGAAAATCACGGCCCGGAAGGCCGACCGGAAAAACTGCCGCGTGTTCGGCCAGGTCAAATACCTGAACAGCCAGGTGGATGCCCGCATCCTCAACCTATCGCCTACCGGTGCGGCCCTGGAGATGAAGGGGCCGCTCCACGCCGCTTCCGGCAGCAAGGTGCGCATCGAGGCCGACAACCTCGGGCTGCTCGAAGGCATCATCCGCTGGAAGCACAATGGCCGCGTCGGCATCCAGTTCGACGTGAATTCGAATGCGCGGGCGCAGATCTCCTCATATTTCCGCTTTTTCCATAAGGAGATGCGGCCGGTATTGGCAGTACGCCCGCTGGTTAGAACCGCCGTCAACGTCGAGCGGACGCCTCAGTCAACAACATCGACGCCAAACTCGTAAGGTTGCCCGGCCTTTGCGTCCAAGGAGCGGCTGAGATCGCTCCAGCGGCTGCGGTTGACACTGACGCCGAGGATGACCTCGCCTTGCGTTTGCGGCACCTGACGCCGGGTGACTGCACCATAAATTGCATTTTGGAGCCATGATGCTTTTCCGGCGGATTGTTTTGACGTCCTGTCATTTTCGCAGTGTACTCCTCGCCAAATCGTCCTAACTCTGACGGGCCGGACGATGCATCATCTTTAAAGGAGAGTTTCCATGTCTTCCATTTTCGATGTTGGCGTGATGAGCCGCCGTTCCCTGCTCGGCGGCCTCGCCGCCACTTCCGCCCTGGTGCTGCTGCACCCTTTCAGCGCCCGCGCCAGCGCCAACCAGGCGCATCTGAGGCTCATGGAAACGACCGACATTCACGTCAACGTCTTCCCCTATGACTATTATGCCGACAAGCCGAACGACACGATGGGCCTGTCGCGCACCGGGACGATCATCGACACGATCCGTGCAGAGGCCGTCAACTCGCTGCTGATCGACAATGGCGACGTGCTGCAGGGCAATCCAATGGGCGACTACATGGCCTATCAGCACGGCATGAAGGACGGCGACGTCCATCCGGTGATCAAGGCGATGAACACACTCGGCTATACTGTGGGCACGCTCGGCAATCATGAGTTCAACTACGGCCTCGACTTCATGTTCAAGGTCCTAGCAGGCGCGAACTTCCCCTTCGTCTGCGCCAACCTGACCAAGGGTCAGCTCGCCTCGGACCCGAAGCAGGACGATCTCTTCTTCAAGCCCTACATCATTCTGGAAAAGCAGATCAAAGACGGCGCCGGCAATGAGAGCCCCGTCAAGATCGGCTTCATCGGCTTCGTACCGCCGCAGATCATGCTCTGGGACATCAAGAACCTCGAAGGCAAGGCGCAGACGCGTGATATCGTCGAGGCCGCCAAGGCCTGGGTTCCGGCCATGAAGGAAGCCGGCGCCGATATCGTCATTGCGCTCTCGCATTCCGGCATCGACGGCAGCGCACCGTCCGAAAGGATGGAGAACGCCTCGCTGCATCTCGCCGCCGTCGACGGGATCGACGCGATCTTCACCGGCCACCAGCATCTCGTCTTCCCCGGCCCGAAGAGCTGGGACGGCGTGGCCAATGCCGACCCCGTCAAGGGCACGCTGCACGGCAAGCCCGCCGTGATGGCCGGCTTCTGGGGCTCGCATCTCGGTCTTATTGACCTGCTGCTCGAAAAGGACGGCAACAGCTGGAAGATCGTCGATTTCACCTCGGAAGCACGGCCGATCTATCATCGCGACGACAAGAAGAAGGTGGTTGCCGACTACGCCGACAAGAAGGACGTGATCGAAGCCGCCAAGGCCGAGCACGAGGCGACACTTGCCTATGTCCGCACCCCGGTCGGCAAGACGTCCGCGCCGCTCTATTCCTATTTCGCGCTGGTTGCCGACGATCCCTCAGTGCAGGTCGTCAGCCAGGCCCAGACCTGGTACATCAAGCAAATGCTCGCCGATACCGAGTTCAAGGACCTGCCGGTGCTTTCGGCGGCGGCCCCCTTCAAGGCCGGCGGTCGCGGTGGCGCCGACTATTACACCGACGTTCCGGCCGGCGACATCGCCATCAAGAACGTCGCCGACCTCTATCTCTACCCGAACACGGTGCAGGCCGTTGCCGTCACCGGCGCCCAGGTGAAGAACTGGCTCGAAATGTCGGCCGGCATGTTCAATCACATCGAGGCCGGCTCGAAGGATGCGGCGCTTCTCAACACCGATTTCCCGTCCTACAATTTCGACGTGATCGACGGCGTCACCTACCAGATCGACCTGTCGCAGCCGCCGAAATATGATTCATCAGGCAAACCGATCCATCCGGACGCCAACCGCATCCAGAACCTCGCCTTCAACGGCAAGCCGATCGATCCGGCTCAGAAGTTCGTCGTCGTCTCGAACAACTACCGCGCCGCCGGCGGCGGCAATTTCCCTGAGATCAAGGCGGACAAGGTAATCTTCCAGGCGCCTGATACCAACCGCGACGTCATCGTCCGCTATATCCATGATCAGGGCACGATCAATCCGTCGGCCGACGCAAACTGGACCTTCAAGCCGCTCCCGGGTACGACCGCAACCTTCGAAAGCGGCCCGAAGGCGAAGCAGTTCCTCGCCGAGGTCAAAAGCGTGAAGATCGAGGATGCCGGCGAAGGGGCCGACGGTTTCTCGAAGTTCAGGCTGGTTCTTTAGAGCAATTTCCAGGAAAAGCGGAACCGCTCTAAATTGAAGACAATATCAGCGAAGGCGCGGCACCCGCGCCTTCGTCATTCTGCCGCAAGCGGCGTAGCGGGTTCAGACAGTTCCGCCATCCGAGCATGGAAATCGGCCTGGCTCGGGCAGGCGGAAAGCCGCGTGCGAAATGCGTCGATCATCCAGGTGGCGGCTGGTCCGGGCGGGTTGGCGAGTTGGCGCACCGAATATATCGGATACTCCCCCTGTTCGTAGGCATCCAGATCGAGATGGACGAGCGTGCCACTGACGAGATCGTCATGGATCACAGAAGCCGGAAGGCCGCCCCAGCCAAGGCCGGCCTTGATGAGCTGGTGCTTCGTTGCAATATCGCTGACGCGCCATGTCTTGTAGGACAGAACGTTGAAATCGCGCCCCTTCGTCCGGCCCGACGCATCGGTGACGACGAGTTGCACTTCCTCGCGCACGTCGCCCAGCGTCAGCGGCCGACCGATCCCGGCAAGCGGGTGGTTGCGCGCGGCAACGGGCAACATGAAGGAATGACCGATCCGTTCCGTGACGATCGAATCGTCCTGCTTGACGACCGCGCCACCAATTCCGACGGTCGCCTTGCCGCTCAGGACGAGATCCATGACCATTCCGAGCTCGCCGACGTTGAGGCTCAACGAAACGGATGGAAACATCTCGCGAAATTCGCGCAGAACCTCCACCAGGGCTCGCGAAGGCACCATGACGCTGATGGCGACGGAAACCTCCGCTTCGAGCCCTTCCCTCAGGCTTTTGACGCGCGCCCGCATAAGCTGCAGGTCGCCGAGAATGCGCCGCGCATCCTCCAGCATCGCCTTGCCCGCCTCCGTCAGCTTTGGCTGGCGTGCGCCGAAGCGCTCGAAAAGCGGCACTTCGAGCTGCGCTTCGAGATTGGCGATCGTATAGCTCACGACTGACTGTGCACGGTTCAGCGCCCGCGAGGCGGCCGAAAAGCTGCCGGTCTCGGCAACGGTCAAAAACACCTGCAATTGGTCCAGAGTCGGGTTCGGCAGCATCTTCTATCCATTCCATCGATAGTTTCGATCGACATTATCACCGTTTTTTCGATAGCAGGCCAGACCTATTTTCCTCATCGAGACTGCGGCTCACCTCCCAGCAAGGGGCCGTCAAATCCCATTCGAAAGGAAATGCACCATGTCGTCCATCCTTCTTCTGACGTCCAGCCCGCGTGCCGAATCGCTCTCGACGCCGATCGCCGTCGATCTCGCCGAAAAGCTGAAAAGCCAGAACCCGGGCAGCGTCGTCGTTCGCCGCGACCTTGCCGCCAACCCGCTGCCGCACATCGATGACCTCTTCACCGGCGCGATCCGCAAGCCGGCCGAGGCCCGCACCGCTGAGGAAGCCGCGGCCGTCAAGACCTCCGACGAGCTTGTCAACGAACTGCTCGCCGCCGACAAGATCGTCATCAGCACCGGCCTCATCAATTTCAACATCTATTCGTCGCTGAAGACCTGGATCGACAACGTCGCTCGCGCCGGCCTGACCTTCAAGTACACCGAAAGCGGCCCGGTCGGCCTCGCAACCGGCAAGAAGGTCTATGTGGTGCTCGCCTCGGGTGGCGTCTACTCGCAGGGCCCGGCCGCCGCCTTGAACCATGCCGTGCCGTACCTGAAGTCGGTTCTCGGCTTCCTCGGCATCAGCGATATCGAGACCATCTATGTCGAAGGCCTGGCCTTCGGTCCGGAAGCTGCCGAAAAGGCCATCGACGCCGCCAAGTCGCGCGTCCAGGAAATCGCACTGGCCGCCTGATCGGCTCGTCGACGCTCGATGGAACGGCCGGCTTCTGCCGGCCGTTTTTCATTTGTTGATATCGGCGGCGAGACCTCGGACCTCGCCAGGTTTCCGGCCGAGAGTTCTTCATCGGACGAAATCCCGGCAAGGCCGACGCCGCCGGCCATCATCGCGAAGGCCATGATCGCCTTGCGACGTCTTTCTCCTTCGTCCGCTCCCGCAGCCTTGCTCGCCAGTGACGCGAAATTACGCCTAAGCCCGTCGCTATTGTCTCCTACGGACGCTTTCTTTCGTTCTAACTGAGTTTCACCACACCGGAGCGGCCGACGACGCAGTTGCGGCCGCTCTTCTTGGCGGCGTAGAGCCTGCCGTCGGCAGCCGTCAGCACGGCGGTGAAATCGATGCCGTCCTCGTCGGCAGTCGCAACGCCGATGCTGACCGTGATCGGCCTGTCATCCGGCGTCTTGACGCTGGTTGCGATCGTCCAGCGCAGCCGCTCGGCAAGCAGCAGACCTTCTTCGTGATCGGTGCCTGGACAGACGGCCACGAACTCCTCGCCGCCGAAGCGGAAGACACGATCACTCGAGCGCAACGTCGTGCCCAATCGGGCGGCGATCGCCTTCAGCACCTCGTCGCCCTGGAGATGGCCGTAGCCGTCATTGACATCCTTGAAGTGATCGGCGTCGATAATGAGGACGGTGGCGAATGACCCCTGCTTCAGTGCCTCGAGCAGCATCAGCGGCGCTTCCATTTCCATGCGCGTCCGATCATAGACGCCAGTGAGCATGTCGCGGCCGGTGCGCTCCAGAAGATCGTTGTAACGCTCGCGGAACGTCAGGTCGCCGAACACGTCGCTGATGGAGCGTGCGGACCCGCCCGCACCGACGCGGCGAATACGATATTCATAGAACGCGAACATCGCCGCGTAGAGGCAGACGGCAAGCATTTTCGCCTTCCATCCGCCCCAGAATGCGGCGATCGGCACATCCAGGAAGTAATGCAGTGCGGCGAAGAAGCCGATCTGGTCGAAGGTCAGCAGCACGAAGCCCGAAATCAGGAAGCGCAGGACGACGCGGCGGCGAAAGAAATCGCCGAGTTTTTCGTAAAGCAGGATGATGCCGAGCGAATCGACATAGAGCAGTGCCGTGCCCCAGACCATCAGCCAGCCCATCTCCTTGAGGAAATCGACGTCGGGTGTGTGGTTGGCCGATATCTGCAGCGGCTGGTGCAACTGAAGCACCCAGGCAATAGCAACGGTGAGCAGGTTGCCGAGGAACAGGCCGTAGATCGGTTGGCGCACCGTCGCGGCATCTTCCTGCAGGTAAAGCATCAGGATCATCATCAGCTTGCCGGAGAAGAAGATGGATGAGCCCGGCGACACATCCCCGAACGGCAGCGAGACGTAGAAGACCGCCGCCAGATAGGTCTCCATGAAATGCATGACGCCCAGCGCCGTCAGGAAAACCCCGAGACCAAGCCGATGACGGAAATGCAGAAGCGTCACCATCAGCACGAAATAGGCAATGGCTTCGACGACGAAGAGAACGAGGTTGAGTGTCTCCATCATGAGACCTCGGCTCCGGACGCTCGGCCTCCGGCTGGCGCGGCGATCACGACAGCGAATCTTCTGGTCAATCGTCCGAAACAGTCAAACACGAGGGGGTGTCCTGCAAATTCTGCAGGCGATACCTTTCACCGCAATCCTTTAAGATTGCGTGAGTGAGAAGGCGCTCGCTGGAGCGCACACCGGTCATACACAGGAATAGTTGCAGCCGGTATTTAGGAGCTATGCCGGATCCTGATTCAGACCTGACGAAGCTTCTCGCCGTCACCAAAGAGCGACGAACCATGCTGATCGATGATCTGCTGCGCCTTGCGCACCGTGCATTCGATCGCATCATCGGAGGAGGAAAACAGATCGGCGCGGATGAAATTGCGCACCAGCACCTCGTCGCCGACCTTCTTTTCGATGCGGCCGGCAAGGCGATACTGGCCACCTTCCTTACGCGGCTCGGCATAGATCGTGCAGTCGCCGTAAAGCTGCGGCTCGCCCGAAGGACCTGCCGCCTCCGTCGCCGGTTTGCCGCCGCCGGAGAACATCGAAAAGATATTTGAAATGAACGAAGCCATGCTCCGCCTTTAGCACGGCGATATCGCTGTCGCCAAGTCAAATGATCAGGTTGGCGAGGATCTCGTTTTCGGTGATATCCTCGTAACCCATGCCGGCTGCTTCGAAATTTCCGATCAGCCGGGCGAAATTCTCAGGCGCTTTGGTTTCAATGCCGATCAGGATGGAACCGAAGTTGCGCGCCGATTTCTTCAGATATTCGAAGCGGGCGATATCGTCGTCGGGGCCGAGCAGATTGAGGAAATCCCGGAGCGCACCAGGGCGCTGGGCGAGCCGCAGGATGAAGTATTTCTTCAGCCCTGCGTAGCGCATGGCTCTTTCCTTTACGTCAGGCAGACGCTCGAAATCGAAATTACCGCCGGAGACGACGGCAACGATGGTCTTGCCGCGGATCGCTTGGCCGTCCATCGCGGCGATCGCCGTCAGCGACAGGGCGCCGGCCGGCTCCAGTACGACGCCCTCGACATTCAGCATCTCCTGAATGGTGACGCAGATGGCGTTCTCCGGCATGAGTTGCACCTGGCTTGCCGGAAAATCGCGAAGAGCCGCGAAATTCAGGTCGCCGATGCGCGCCACTGCAGCGCCATCGACGAAATTGTCGACCTTGGGAAGCGTCGTCACCCTGCCCGCCTCAATGCTGCGCTTAAGGCTCGGCGCGCCGGCCGGCTCAGTGAAGACGAAAGCCGATTTCGGCACCGTGCCGTCGAGATAACTGGTGATGCCGGCGGCAAGTCCGCCGCCGCCAACCGGCAGGACGATCATGTCCGGCACCGTTCCTTCCGGCAGCTGCTGCATGATTTCGGCGGCAACGGTCGCCTGGCCTTCGATGATGTCAGCATGGTCGAAGGGCGGCACCATGACTCCACCGACCGCCTCCACATGTTCGCGGGCGGCTTGGTAGCACTGGTCGAAGAAGTCGCCGAACAGCCGGATGGTGATGAATTCAGCGCCGAACATACGGGTCTTGTCGATCTTCTGTTGCGGTGTCGTCACCGGCATGAAGACGACGCCCGGCACGCCGAAATGGCGGCAGACGAAGGCAAAGCCTTGGGCGTGATTGCCGGCCGAGGCGCAGACGAAGGTCTTGCCGGCAGCACCCTGCCCGATCGCCTTGCGGAAGAAATTGAAGGCGCCACGGATCTTATAGGAGCGCACCGGCGACAGGTCCTCGCGCTTCAGCCAGATATCGGCCCCGTAGCGGGCCGAAAGGTGATCATTGAGCTGCAGCGGCGTTGCCGGAAAAAGGCTGCGCATCGCCTCTTCAGCGCTTTCGACATCAAGTCTCGTCACGGGCGTGGTCCATTCTCTCAATTAGCCACCGCCGCTATTGCACAGGCCGGCCGGCAAAAGAAAGCCCGTTTCGCCCGTTTCCGGTTCGCTCCCGGATCGGTTCGCTCCGAGGAAGGCTTTCTTAAGCCAATCGCGAAATTGGCGGCACATGAACTGATTTTAACTGTCAATGAAAAGGGCAGCCACTTATATCAAGCTATGATGATCTTCAAATTCGCAAAACCGCTCGCCTGGCTGCTGCTCGCCTTCATCATCTTCGTCACGGTTTCACCGATCGGAGAGAGGCCGAATACAGTCACGATGGTCGATGTTGACCGCGCGGTTGCCTATCTACTTCTCGGCCTCGCCTTCGCGCTTGCCTATCCGAAACAATGGAAAACGGTGGCCGTGCTGCTGATCGTCGGCGCATTCGCCATCGAAGGGCTGCAATATTTCGCGCCGACCCGCCATCCGCGCCTACACGACGCGAGCATCAAGGCGATTGGTACAGCCTTCGGGCTGCTGGCCGGCTGGGTAATCAACAAATGGCGCGATACGAAGGCGCCAAACGCCCTTCCGTTCGCAGAACGCTGATTATCTCGAATTAGAAATCGCCCAACTGCACTGCCCAGAAGAACAGTGGTATCGCGGCCAGTGCAGTTCCGAGAACAAGCGCGACACTGGTCTTGAAGACCCGGATGCGCCTAGTTCTTGCTCCACTCCAATCGTAAACCATCGTCTTACTCCCACAAGACAACACTTACTCAACCGCCGCGGCGCAATCCTTGCACCGAAAATGTCATATGCAAGCAATAGAGCGCTTTTATCCACAATATACACGCATAATACAAGCATATTCGAACGCGATTATGAAGGTGGTGCGGGCGACGGGGGTCGAACCCGTACAGCCAAGGCCGAGGGATTTTAAGTCCCTTGCGTCTACCAGTTTCGCCACGCCCGCTTGCGGCGTTTTCAATATCTTGCGTCATGGGCGATGGGAAGAGCCGCAAGCGGTAAAAATCATGCCTGTTTTGGCCAGTTGCACCGCCGAATGATCCGTCACACATTTTCCGCCCGAAAACCGCGGCCGATCAAAGGGGCCCTCGGTCTGTTGCGGGAGAAAACGGAAAAGACGCGGCGAGCTCACGCGCCGCCGCGCCTTTATCATTTCAGCGTCAAAGATCAGGCGAGCTTGGCAGCAAGCTTGGCGACGTGGGCGCCCTGGTATTTCGCGCCTTCCAGCTCGATCTCGGAAGGCTGGCGCGAGCCGTCGCCATTGGTGATGGTGGAGGCGCCGTAAGGCGAGCCGCCCTTGACTTCCTCGGTGCCCATCTGGCCTTGGAAGGCATAAGGCAACCCTGCAACAACCATGCCCTGGTGCAGGAAGGTCGGGATGAAGCCGAGGATGGTCGTTTCCTGGCCGCCGTGCTGAGTTGCCGAAGAGGTGAAGACCGAACCGAGCTTGCCGACGAGTTTGCCGGAGAACCAGAGGCCGCCCGTCTGATCCCAGAAATTGCGCATCTGTGAGGCGACCGTGCCGAAGCGGGTGCCGGCACCGACGATGATCGCGTCATAGTCGGCCAGTTCGTCGACGGTGGCGATCGGAGCCGCCTGGTCGACCTTATAGTAGGAAGCCTTGGCGACATCTTCCGGAACCAGTTCCGGAACGCGCTTGACGGTGACGTCGGCACCGGCCGACTTCGCGCCTTCGGCAACGGCATAGGCCATGGTTTCGATATGGCCGTAAGCCGAATAATAAAGAACGAGAACCTTCGCCATCTTCAATCTCCCTTGGAGCACTGGTTGAATTTCCTGAGGGAGTTCTATCAGCGCCTGTTTCGGAACACAGCCATGCCTTGAAGAACTCAGTGTTCAACATCCGTAGACGAAAATTCACTTGCGTTTTCATTTCAGCAAAAATGAACGTATGCGCCGAACCGCTTGCACTTTTCGGCATCATGCGCTGGCTGTTTGCAAAGCGGCCGAACGGCACTACCTATTCACCAGCCTCAGATCACGGAACATCCCATGAGCCAAGACATCGTCGTCACCGCCGCCATGCTCGCCATCGGCGACGAACTTCTTTCCGGCCGCACCAAGGATAAAAATATCGGCCACCTCGCCGATTTGCTGACACTTTCCGGCATCGACCTCAAGGAGGTGCGCATCGTCGCCGACGACGAGGACGCGATCGTCGAGGCGCTGAACGCGCTTCGCGGCAAATATGATTACGTCTTCACCTCGGGCGGTATCGGGCCGACGCATGACGACATCACCGCCGATGCCATCTCCAAGGCTTTCGGCGTGCCCTGCGAATATGACGAGACGGCAATGACACTGCTTGCCGAGATGTACCGGCGCCGAGAGATGGAATTCACCGAGGCGCGCCAGCGCATGGCGCGCATGCCGCGCGGGGCCATGCATATCGCCAATCCGGTCTCGACGGCGCCCGGCTTCATCATTGGCAACGTCCATGTCATGGCCGGCGTGCCGCAGGTCTTCCAGGCGATGGTCGACAATGTGCTGCCGACGCTTCGAACCGGCACGCCGGTGCTTTCGCTCGCCATCGCCTGCCCTTACGGCGAAGGCGAGATCGGCACGCCCTTGACCGCTATCCAGAAAGCACATCCGGAAACCAGCATCGGTTCCTACCCGCGCTATATCGGCCAGAAATTCTCGACGGAGATCGTCGTACGCGGCCGCTCGCAGACGGCAATCGATGCAGCCGGCGCCGAGGTGCAGGCGATGATCGACGCCATCCGCCAAAAGAAGGACATCGCCGAAAACCATTCCGCGGAGGCTTGAAGGAACGCCGGAACTCAAAAGCCATCCTTGATCCCCGTCGAGGAACAGGAGAACGGTCCGGCGCATTCCTTCCCTCGCGCACGCCATTTCAGCGCAAGGAGAATTGAAATGTCTTACAAAACCATTCTCGCCATTCTCGATACATCAGACAATAGTGCTGCGGTTGCCGATTTCGCCTTTGCCATTGCTGCGCAGAGCGGCGCCCATGTGATCGGCCTACATGCCGAAATCATCTCCGCCGTACCGCTGGTGGCGCCGATGGAAATCCCCGATCCCGTCGCCGTGCAGGCGCTGCAGGACATGGCGCACAGCGAAACGATTGCCGTTGAGCGCATCTTCAGGGCGAAAGCGGAGGCATCAGGCGCCTCTTCCGAGTGGCGCAGCTTTGCCACATCCACCGGATACGGCTCCGCGCCGCTGATCGAAAGTGCCCGCAGCGCCGACCTGTTGATCGCCTCACAGGCCGACCCGGCCAGGCCTTCCGACAGCCACGTCGACGTCGACAGCTTTCTCTTCGAAAGCGGCCGGCCGGTGCTGATGATCCCCTATATCATTCGCCACCCGAAGCCGATCAAGCGCGTGCTGGTCGCCTGGAACGGCTCGAAGGAGGCGGCGCGCGCGACCTTCGACGCGCTACCGATCCTCAAAGCCGCCGACGAGGTGGAGATCTTTTCGGTCGATCCGGCCGACACGGCGCTGCAATCGCCGCTGACCGCTGGCGCCGACATCGGCGCGACGCTTGCACGTCATGGCGTCAAGACGACGCTTTCGACGGCCCAAAGTGTGGACAAAAGCGCATCGCATGTCATCGAGAACCGGCTTTCGGACAGCAGCATCGATCTTCTCGTCATGGGCGCCTATACGCACTCCTGGCTCTGGCAGATGATCTTCGGCGGCACGACCAAGACCCTGCTGCAATCGATGACGGCGCTGACCCTGTTGTCGCGTTGATTGGCTGCTCTTGCCTTTTGCCGGCAAATCCCGCTAATTGCGGCGACCGATGACAGCTTCGAGCTCGGCCCCCTCTCGCGCAGTTCCGGCTGCGCGATTTGCGTTTTGCCAATCGCCGCTTCAAGCCTGTCCGGTCGCCGGCCAACGGCGTGTCGTTTTTTCATGCCGCGGAGCAGCCCGATGTCCCTTCCCGATAAAGCCTTTCCCGTTTCCTGGGATCAGTTCCACCGCGATGCGCGCGCCCTTGCCTGGCGGCTTGCCGGCTTGAATCAGACATTTAAGGCGATCGTCTGCATCACCCGCGGCGGCCTCGTTCCGGCCGCGATCATCTCGCGTGAACTGAACATCCGGCTGATCGAGACCGTCTGCGTCGCGTCCTATCATGACTATGTGAACCAGGGTAACATGGTGCTGCTCAAGGGAATAGCGCCCGAACTTATGGAGAATGGCGGCGAAGCCGTGCTGGTCGTCGACGATCTGACCGATACCGGCAAGACCGCCGCACAGGTGCGCACTATGCTGCCGAAAGCACATTTCGCCTGCGTCTACGCCAAGCCGAAGGGCGTGCCGACGGTCGACACTTTCATCACCGAGGTGAGCCAGGATACCTGGATCTATTTCCCCTGGGACATGGGTTTCACCTATCAGGAGCCGATCGCCAAGGGCGCGGGCTGATCGCCACCGATCAAAACGCGCAACCATCGCATTTACCACTTGAAATTGTTCCAGATTTTGTCGGCGAGGTTTTCGGAATCCGCTATCGGGATCTGCACATCTATTTTATCTTTTACTCATAAACCCGACAGATGCGAATCGTGTCGAGTTGCGCCTTAAGCGTGTAGCGAACAATGCGAGTACAGGGGAAGCAAGATGGCTCGATGGAGGCATATAGGAGCGGTTGTGACTGTCGGGCTGGGGACCTTTCTGTTGCCGCTGGCGCCCGTCCACGCTGAGCCTGCCTACGTTCCCCTCGTGCACGACTACGTCGAGAAGCGGATCCGACCAATTGTGGAAACGCCATTGGTACTGAAGGCCATTGCCGAGCAGAACGCGAAATTCGGCAATGTTAGCGAAATGGATATGCGGGTACTCGATGAGACCTACCGGTCGGAAGTCAATCAGCACCACCTGCAGATGGTCAAGCTGTTGCTCGACAAATCCGTGTCGCAGTACCTGAGGGAAAATCAGGATGCTTCGCAGGGCGCGATTCTCGAATTTTTCGTCACGGACTCGCATGGGCTGAATGTCGGGCAGAGCACCATCACCGCCGACTTCTGGCAGGGCGACGAGGAGAAATATCTCCAAACCTTCGCCAGCGGCTCCCGCGAGATCTTCATCGACCGGGCGGAACGCAACGAATCCACCCAGAATCTCGAGACGCAGGCGAGCTTTGTCGTCATGGACGAAGAGAATAGGCCGATCGGCGTTGCTATCATCACCATCGCCATCGATGCGCTTTAAAAGCATGTCGCGCAAAACTGTGCAGCGGTTTGCGACAACGACATGACTAAGAACAAGAGCGCTGATTTCACCGGCGAATCGGCATGCTCATTTGCGCCGGAAATGCCATCATAAGATTTGCCGCAGGACTGTTTTTTGCCATTCAGAGGTTTTCCTTAGCCGGCAACGCCTGCAAGCCATTGTAATATCAGCGCTCCCCGGCTTTCCCCAATCTCCACAGGCGCATCCACAACATGTTGTGGTTAGCAATCAATTAAAAGCCAGCCCTTGACGGAATCAGCTGTTTCAAACTTTACTGATCCTGATGTTGCGGCGGCGACAGGACCGGAGGTAACGAGCCCGGTTCCCTTTTGAAAATTAGGACGCGGAATCAGGGCGATGGACCGGAAACGGTTCGGGCCTGACAGGATTTTTGCGCGATTTTCAGCCTCCAAAAAAAGTGACATCGGGACTGGCGATAATAAGCTGTTAATACTATATTTAGCGTTTGCAGCCACCATCACCACAAGATACAGGAAGGACATCTCCGGATGACACCCCTGTCACAATACGGAAACGAGACTGGCTGCGCGACGACAAAGTGCTGCCGGATAGGAATTTTGCGCCGAGGTCACGGGGACCGGGCGCCAACGCGAGGTCAAGACAATGCGCATCGAACGTCGTTTCACGAAGGCCGGCCAAGGCGCCTATGCGGATATCGAATTCCGCAAGGCGACGAGCGAGATCAAGAACCCCGACGGTTCGATCGTGTTCCGCCTCGAGAACATCGACGTTCCCGCGCAGTTCTCCCAGGTCGCGACCGACGTGCTGGCGCAGAAGTATTTTCGCAAGGCCGGCGTTCCCACCCGGCTGAAGAAGGTCGAGGAAAACGATGTTCCTTCCTTCCTGTGGCGCTCCGTTCCCGACGATGCTGCGCTGAAGACCCTGCCGAAGGATGAGCAGACCGGCTCCGAAATCGATGCGCGCCAGGTCTTCGACCGTCTTGCCGGCACCTGGACCTATTGGGGCTGGAAGGGCGGCTATTTCTCCTCCGAGGAAGATGCCTCGGCCTTCAAGGACGAGCTTGCCTATATGCTCGCCACCCAGCGCGTTGCCCCGAACTCGCCGCAGTGGTTCAACACCGGCCTGCACTGGGCCTATGGCATCGACGGTCCCGGCCAGGGCCATTTCTACGTCGACCCCTTCACCGGCAAGCTGACCAAATCCAAGTCGGCCTACGAACACCCGCAGCCGCATGCCTGCTTCATCCAGTCGGTCGAGGACGATCTCGTCAACGAAGGCGGCATCATGGATCTCTGGGTGCGTGAGGCGCGCCTGTTCAAATACGGCTCCGGTACCGGCTCCAACTTCTCGATGTTGCGCGGCGAAGGCGAAAAGCTTTCCGGCGGCGGTCGCTCCTCCGGCTTGATGAGCTTCCTGAAGATCGGCGACCGTGCGGCCGGCGCCATCAAATCGGGCGGCACGACGCGCCGCGCCGCCAAGATGGTGGTCGTCGATATCGACCATCCCGATATCGAGGAATACATCAACTGGAAGGTCAAGGAAGAGCAGAAGGTCGCAGCCCTCGTCACCGGCTCGAAGGTCGTCGCCAAGCACCTGAAGGCGATCATGAAGGCCTGCTTCAACTGCGAAGGCGGTGACAACGGCGATTGCTACGATCCCAACAAGAACCCTGCCCTGAAGCGCGAAATCCGCGCCGCCAAGAAGGACCAGGTTCCGGAGAACTACGTCCAGCGCGTCATCCAGTTCGCCCGCCAGGGCTACAAGGATCTCCAATTCAAGACCTACGACACGGATTGGGATTCGGAAGCCTACCTCACGGTATCCGGCCAGAACTCCAACAACTCCGTCTCGATCAAGGACGACTTCCTGCGCGCCGTCGAAAATGATGGCGAATGGAACCTGACCGCCCGCAAGGACGGCCGGGTGATGAAGACGCTGAAGGCCCGCGATCTCTGGGAAACGATTTCCTATGCTGCCTGGGCTTCGGCCGATCCGGGCATCCATTTCAACACGACGATGAACGACTGGCACACTTCGCCGGCCGGCGGCCCGATCCGCGGCTCGAACCCGTGCTCGGAATACATGTTCCTCGACGATACGGCCTGCAACCTTGCCTCGCTGAACCTGCTGCAGTTCAAGGACAAGGCCACCAAGCGCATCAACATCGCCGATTACGAACATGCGGTTCGCCTGTGGACCGTCGTGCTCGAAGTCTCGGTGATGATGGCGCAGTTCCCCTCGAAGCGCATCGCCGAACTCTCCTACGAATACCGCACGCTCGGCCTCGGCTACGCCAATATCGGCGGCCTGCTGATGTCGACAGGCATTCCCTATGACTCGGCTGAAGCCCGCGCCATCGCAGGTTCGCTGACCGCGATCATGACCGGCATCTGCTATGCGACCTCGGCCGAAATGGCTGCCGAGCTCGGCCCGTTCCCGAACTTTGCGCCGAACCGCGAGAGCATGCTTAAGGTCATTCGCAACCATCGCCGTGCGGCGCATGGCGAGAGCTCCGGCTATGAGGCGCTGTCGATCAACCCGGTCGCGCTGATCCATTCGGAAAACCCGGACCAGGATCTCGTCGCCCACGCCAAATCGGCCTGGGACAAGGCGCTCGAGCTCGGTGAACAGCATGGCTACCGCAATGCCCAGGTTTCGGTCATCGCGCCCACCGGCACGATCGGTCTGGTCATGGATTGCGACACGACCGGCATCGAGCCCGACTTTGCCCTCGTCAAGTTCAAGAAGCTCGCCGGCGGCGGCTACTTCAAGATCATCAACCGTGCCGTGCCCGACGCGCTGCGCACGCTCGGCTATTCGGAAAGCCAGATCGCCGAGATCGAGGCCTATGCCGTCGGCCACGGCAACCTGAACCAGGCACCGGCGATCAATCCGTCGACGCTGAAGACCAAGGGCTTCACCGACGAGAAGGTCGAAGCCGTCAACGCCGCCCTGAAGAGCGCCTTCGACATCAAGTTCGTCTTCAACCAGTGGACGCTCGGCGCCGACTTCCTGAAGGAGACGCTGAAGGTTTCCGACGAACAGCTCGCCGACATGAGCTTCAGCCTGCTCGACCATATCGGCTTCTCGAAGAAGGACATCGAAGCCGCCAACATCCATGTCTGCGGCGCGATGACGCTGGAAGGCGCGCCCTTCCTGAAGGCGGAACACCTGCCGGTCTTCGATTGCGCCAATCCCTGCGGCAAGATCGGCAAGCGCTACCTCTCGGTCGAAAGCCATATCCGCATGATGGCGGCTGCCCAGCCGTTCATCTCGGGTGCGATTTCCAAGACGATCAACATGCCGAACGAGGCGACCGTCGAGGATTGCAAGAACGCCTACATGCTCTCCTGGAAGCTTGGCCTCAAGGCCAACGCGCTCTATCGCGACGGCTCGAAACTGTCGCAGCCGCTCAACTCCTCGCTGATCGAGGACGAGGACGACGAGGATGCGCTGGAGGAACTGCTGCAGGCGCCCCTCGCCGCCCAGGCCGTTACCGTCACCGAGAAGATCATCGAGCGGGTGATCGAACGAGTTTCGCGCGAACGCGAGAAGCTGCCGAACCGCCGCCAGGGCTATACCCAGAAGGCCGCCGTCGGCGGACACAAGGTCTATCTCCGCACCGGTGAATTCGGCGACGGCCGCATCGGCGAGATCTTCATCGACATGCACAAGGAAGGCGCTGCATTCCGTGCGATGATGAACAATTTTGCCATCGCCATCTCGCTCGGCCTGCAATATGGCGTGCCGCTCGAGGAATATGTCGAGGCCTTCACCTTCACCAAGTTCGAGCCGGCCGGCATGGTCATCGGCAATGATGCGATCAAGAACGCCACCTCGATCCTCGACTATGTCTTCCGCGAGCTTGCCGTTTCCTATCTCGGCCGCCATGACCTCGCGCATGTCGATACGTCGGATTTCTCGAACACCGCACTCGGCAAGGGCATCCAGGAAGGCAAAACCAACCTGCTCTCCACCGGCTGGACCCGCGGCTACAAGCCGACGCTGGTGTCCGGCACCGGCGGCGAACGCCAGGCAGGCGAACCCAAGGGTGCAGCAACCGCCGCCCCTGCCCGCGCCGCCTCCACCGGCACCGTGACTGCCTTTGCAGGCGCGGCTGCCCGCAAGCTGGAGCCGACGATTGCCGTCTCCACCTCCGAAATCGTTGCCTTCAAGCGCGACTACGAGGAGCGCGCCAAGGAATTGGCGGAAGAGATCGCCGAAGAGGTAACCGAGGAACTCACCAGCGACGCAACGGCACTCTTCTCCGACAAGGCGGCGGCAGACGCGGCAACGGCGAAATCCGAGGCCAAGAAGCGCGAAGCCGAACGCCGCCAGCGCTCGATCATGCAGGGCTATACCGGCAACATGTGCTCGGAGTGCCAGAACTTCACGATGGTGCGGAACGGCACCTGCGAGAAGTGCGATACTTGCGGTGCTACGAGCGGGTGCAGCTAAGTAGGGCCCGGTCGGTGGTGCTTGTGCCGCGTTGAGAAGTTGAACCCAGTGTAGCGCGCGCACCAATGATACCCAGGAGCACCCAAAAGTCGAAACACCTCTCCAGGCAGATCGATCACAGATAGGTAAGGAACTGGAAATCGCAGGGAGGCTTGGGTGACGTTGGGCCGACCGATCATGCAAACGAAAGAATTCCGGGCGCTTCGGCGTCCGGAAAATGCCTTTGGGAACAAAGAGTGAAACAAGCGGAATAGTTGGAATCAATGCCAACTTCCACCAATCGAACCGCAGGCGAGTGTTCATGACGAATGCAAGCGAAATTTCGCAGCCGAGGCCATACCGAGTTCTTTGTATCGATGGCGGCGGCATGCGCGGAATTTACACGGCGGCGCTTCTTGAGAAGCTCACACGCTACTACGCCACACTCCGCAACGAAGAGGCGCTCGACATCGGCAAGGGCTTCGACCTTATTGCCGGGACCAGTACCGGTGCCATACTTGGTTGCGCTGCTGCCATCGGTCGCCCCATGTCCTCCGTCGTCAAATTGTACGAGGACCATGGCTCCTCGATATTCCCGCACCGGATCAAGGATGGCGTCCTCAGTCCGCTTTGGCGGGCTCTGACGAAGGGTAACAGCATCGTCCGCGCGGGCGACGCTGCCCTGCAGTCCGCATTGCGCAAGGAACTTCAGAACGTCACCATGAAGCAGGTTCTCGACAGGCGCGGGATCGCCCTTTCGATACCTGCGGTTTCGATGGAGAAGCATCGCTCGTGGGTATTCAAGAAGACGCCGAAGAGCGGAGTTCGCGACGACAACTACCGTCTCGCCGACGTGTGCCTGGCATCGAGTGCAGCACCGATCTACCGATCGCTTGCGGCGATCCGAGATCCGGATACGGATTCCAATAACTTCCGCATCTTTGCAGACGGCGGCTTATGGGCAAACAATCCCGTGCTGGTGGCGATGATCGACGCTCTCTCCTGTGCCGCACCGGAGCAGCCGATCGAGATATTCTCCTTTGGCAACATTTCACGCCCCGCAGGATCGCAGATAAAGCCCAAGAAGGTTCACCGATCCATGTTGTCATGGAAGCTCGGCGCCGAGATCGGGCCACTCGCGATCGACGTCCAGCAATTCGCGTACGACCACATGGCTCGCTTTTTCGCCGAGCACATTTCGCGGTTCGGTCGGCCTATCACTCACGTGCGCATTCCGCAGCAGGAAGCCGCGGCGGCGATCCTGCAGTATCTGAGCCTCGATGAGTCCCGGCGCGATGCGCTGAAGGCTCTCATTGCACACGGCCACGGTGATGCCGACATGGTGAAGAGCCTCTGTGATCGCCGCGATCATCCCGAGGGCAAGATGATCCACAAGCTGCTCAGCGAAATCCCGCCGATGCCGAAGGCCGGGATCCCGATGGAGGTGTTTCTGTGAAGAATTGCGATAGTCAGATCCTGAAGTATCAGCGTGATGAGGTGAAGCTGTCGGACGAGGATCGTCTCGACATCAAGGACAAGGCCGACACCAACCGCGAACGGCTCAAAGGCGGTCTGCAAGCGGCCGAGAAGCCAACGCCCATCGGGATGCACACCCAGGGATCGTATTCCATGAAGACGATGATCCAGGAGGACGACGGCGACTATGACATCGATGACGGCGTCTACTTCGAGAAAGACGACCTGGTGGGTCCGCGCGGTGGCGAGATGTCCGCACGCGACGTCCGCGAGATGGTGTGCGAGGCGCTTCAGGACAGTCGCTTCAAGCGCGCTCCGGAAGTCCGTAAGAACTGCGTCCGGGTCTACTACAACGACGGATACCATGTCGATGTGCCGTCTTATCGGAAGATCAAGGTTAAGGATCCGATCTCCGGGGAGCTGAAGACGGCATGGGAGTTGGCCGGGCCTGACTGGAAGCGCTCGGATGCCCGTGCGGTGACGAAGTGGTTCAAGACCGCGAACAGCACGCGATGCTCCGACGCCACCGCGGATGGCAATCGCGGGCAGTTCGTCCGCATCGCGCGCCTGATGAAGAAGTTCGCCAAGAGCAGAGCCTCGTGGAAATCGAAGACGATTTCCGGCTTCGCGATCTCGCGGCTCGTCGAGGAATGCTACCTCGAGATCAGGGGTCGCAACGACCAGACGCTCCGGCGGACCATGCAGCAGATCCGCGATCGGCTCGAAGTCAACGACGAGATCGATCATCCCACTCTGAGCGATGAGAACATTGTCGACGCCGGAAGCCCGAAGGTTGCCTTCTTCCGCGACTGCCTTGATGAGAACCTCAAGCATCTTGAAATTCTCGATGATCCCGACTGCACCCACGAGCAGGCGATGAAGGCGTGGGACAGGGTCTTCAATTCCGATTGGTTCAAGGAACAGCCCGATCCGGATGCGGAGAAGAAGCTCGATGGACGCATGAGCAGCGGCCCCTTCATCAAGCAAGGGGAAGCGCGCTATGCGGCCTCTGAAGGGCGCTTCGCATAAGAATGGTCTACGCCGCCGCGGACATAGACGAATGGTTCGAGACCCTCGAAGGCGCATTCGAGGGTAAGCTCTCGGACGACCATTCACTGATCCGCACTTTCGGCGGACAGGGCTGGCGCGTGCGCACCATGGGAGTCGGGCTTCTGGTTCTCGCTGACCGGGACTTTCCCTATTCCAAGCCGCGGGCGTTCATCGAAAGCTACGACAGGAAGCGTCCGCAGCCTCATATCGAACCAATCGCCAACCTCGGCAAATTGGCACGTGTCTGCCTTACGACACCGACAACGCCGGACGATCCGCTCCTATCCGTTCAGGCCGCGGTCCACGATGCACGCCTTCTTCTGCGCGCAAACGAGAGCGGCGAGGAGGAAGAGGACTTCAGCAACGATTTCGGATCGTACTGGAGCCATTATCTGCCCGACGGCGCCAAGACCGCCCGCCTATGGGGTCTCTCACTCCTTGGAAGCGGAATCGGAGCGTTCGCCCACGCCACCGACGGGACCTATTACTGCTTTCCTGACAAGGCGAGCCTCAGGCGGTATTCACGCCATCTGTGGAGGGGGTTCGCCCGAGATCCTCACCAGTTTCCCATCGTCGAAATGCGGCGGCTCCCCCGCCCGGAAAGGTTTCCGACCGACACGGAGTCGCTGCTTGCCTTCCTGAAGCGCTACACCGTCGACGGGCTGCACGCGATCGGGGAATTGCTCCGTGCGCGCCCCCGGCGCCTCCCCGTTGTCTTCTCCGGCAGGGGTCCCAATGGCCGTGTCTTCAAGGTCGCTGTCCAGCTTGCCGTCCGGCAGGACGCCAAGGGTCGGCCGCCGGTGAAGGCGCACATTCATTCTAAGCTGGGCGACGAGGACATTATCCGCCTCTACGACGCCTCTCCGCTGGATACAGGAAATCTCGATGCAGCTCTCACAAGGCTTCCCGATCGCGACTTGGCGACCACGCGCAAGAAAGTGGTCGTCGTCGGCTGCGGCGCGCTGGGCTCGGGCATCGCGATGATGCTGGCAAAGGCGGGTGTCGCCCGCTTTGTTCTTATCGATCCGGAAATTCTCGAATGGGAAAACATACGCAGGCACGAGCTCGGTGCCGAATTTGTCGGCGAGCCGAAGGCGCTGGCCCTCAAGGGCTGCATCGAGCGCGTCATACCGGATGTCGAGGATGTACAGGCGATCACGGCTTCCTTACAGCAGGCAATCGAAGCCAATCCGGATTTGCTTGAAGATGCTGACCTCGTCATCGCCACGACCGGGGACTGGGGATGCGACGTCCTCCTCGAGCGGGCGGTGTCCGCACGCGAGGTGCCGCCTCCGACCATCTACACCTGGACGGAAGCCTTCGCGCTTGCAACGCACGCCGTTCTCATATCCGGGAAAGGCGGGCAGTTCGTCGACGGGTTTGATATCTCCGGTTCCTTCAAGGGTAAGGCATCGGATGCCCAGCGCGAGGCTCCGCCGGAGTGCGGCAATACCAGTTCCCCCTTCGGAGCAGTGGAGGTCGCCCAGTCCCAGGCCCTCGCTGCAAAACTCGCGTTGGAGCTTATTAGCGGACGGCACGATGGCGCGGATGTCTGGCGCACGCGGACCTGCGAACAGTCGACGCTCGAGGATGCCGATGGCAGATGGACGGAACATTGGATCGAGACTCGGGGGAGGCCGTCTGCACTCGGCGAGGTCTTCGAAACTGTTTGGAAATTCTGATGGCGCCGCTTCTCTATTATTTTGGCGATCTCACGGTCGAGATATTGCCGAACGCAATCTCGATGATGCTCGGCCATCGCCAGCGACGTTTCTATTCCTGGGAGTCCGGCGGGCAGATGTTTGCGAAATTGTCATCAAACCACTGGCGAATCGTGGCGGCAACGGGTCCACGAAGCGGCGATCGGCGCGGTCGCTTTCATTTCTGGCCGGATCGGCGGGCAGAGCAAGATGAGATCAACAGGTTCTACGATCAAGGCTTGGAATTCGTCGGGGATTGGCACACGCATCCGGAGGATGCGCCCCGACCGTCGAGGAACGACATCGAAAGCGTGGACAATATAGTGAGGGAGTCAGTGCACAATCTTCCGGGAATACTGATGTGCATTGTCGGGCGCAATGATCCGCCTGACGGCTTGTGGCTTTCCTTTCACAGCAGTGGCGGAGGCATGCTCGAGCCGCGCGACGAGAGTGGTGTGTCTGCCAACAGACATCAGCGTAGAAAAGTGATCTGGATATAGGGAGACTTCGCGATAGCTTTTTCTCAGAAGCGCGCTTTGGCCCCTAGATCCGGAGCTTCTGTTAGGAAGAGCCGGAGGCCTCCCCGAATGCTCCTCCAGTCTGCTTCTGGTCATGGGCAGAGACAATGTCATACCGTCAAACCCGTTCGCCTAGGTGAACCCGCGCCTCACGACTCCGATCGTGAACATGATCCTCGTTGGCATCGTCATGCTCGCCGCGATGAAGTTCGATATCTCCACCTCGACGGCCGTCATCAACTTCGGCGCATTCACGGCGTTCTTTGCCGTGGATGCCTGCGTGGTTCGATATCTGATGAAGAATGCTGGCGAGCGGAACGTCCGGACCATCGTTCTTCTTGTCGCCGTCGCTGGCGCCCTCTTCTGCGCCAGCCTCTTCTACAACCTTGACAAGCTCGCGATCGAGCTGGGCTTCTCATGGCGGTCGTCTATCTGCTGGCGAAGACGCGGGTGCTGCAACGTCCGCTGCCGACAATGTCGACGGAAGTGTAGCGTGGCGTGGGTGGTGGGGCCGTCCAGGAAGGCCCCACCACCCACGCCACGGTCAGAAATTGCCGTAGAAGTTGCCTGGAAAGTCTAACGGCTCGAACCCGTCGTCCTCTTGCTCCTCCGGCGCGCGGTGGGCGGCAATGTACTGCAGGAAGGAATCGGAAGGTTTCCTCGGCTTGCTTTTCCGGACGTTCCGAAGACGCCGTGCCTGATCGTAGAAGGAAATCCTGCGCTGCCGGAGGACGGAGAAATACGGGTGGGCCTGGACGAACCCCTGGCCGGGAGACGGAAGCCAACCCTTGAGGTCTGCCTCGTAGACAACCAGCCACAGGTTCGATTCCAGCCCCTTCGCGGTCATCGCCTGCGTCCAGAGCGAGACGTCGATCCGGCCGTCCAGAAGGCCCATCTGACGAAGGTCGAGAAGTACCAGCGCGCACACCGAGCTTTCGAGCCGCGTGACGGGCACGACCCAGTCCGCCGGGAGCGTGATCCTGAGCATCTTGGCGAGAAACAGGACCCAGGCGATTTCATAATGCGCGGCCGACGGCCCGCTCTTGGCAATGGTATCCTTGATGAACTTGGCGATCCGCTCCTTCCCCACCGGGAAGCCCTGGGCGTTGTATAGCGCCAGCAGATGGACGACCATCGGAATCGCGGTCCCGTTCGCGCGTGCGGCCTTCAGGAGATAGGTCTCGAACTGGGGCCAGTTCTGCTTGAGAATGTCGACGCTGCTGAGGAGATTGACCGCAAACCGCAGGACGTTCTGGCTCTTGTTTTCCGCAGCGTGATGGAAAGCCAGGGCGAAGTAATGGTCGATTGTTCGTGCCTGGTCAACGAAATACCGGGATATGGGGTTCTGCCGCAGGACGGTCGGCCAGATCGGCTGCACTTCGCTCGCGGCGTTCAGAACCCTGGTCTTCTCCGGATGGATCTCGAGCTCGTAGTCCCGGGCGGCGGCGGCGAGGACCGCTACGGCCTCCTCGGCTTGCCCGACGTTGTCGAAACCGATGTACCAGTCATCCACGTTGCGCACTATGCTGTCGCTTGAGATGCTTAGCTTCGCTTGAACATGGGCGTCTATCGACACTGCCACGATCTCCGCGATCACGCGGGAGGTATCCGGACCGACCGGGATGCCGATCGTCTGATTGTCCTGTCCTTTCCGGATAGCCTTGTCCAGCCGCGCGCCGAGACATGCGTCATAGACCGCGGAATTGTTTAGATTCGCCTTCGCCCATGCCTTCGTGTGAAGCGCCCATGCGATGGCGTGCGTGTACAGCGTTCCGTAGAAGCGGGAGATATCCGCCACGAGCGCGTGGTTGTGCAGAGCCGAAATTTCCGAATGCCGAAGCGAAACGAATCGGAAGTCCGGCGTTGGAACAGCTCTGATTTCGTTCTGCTTTATGACGAGCTTTTCGACACCGAATCCACGCGTGTCCAAGTGGCTGCTGATCTGCTGCCAGTTGTCGGCCACGATCTTCGCAACATGGTACTGGGCGATCGGGTTGACGACCGCAAGCTCCCGCCGCCAGTTGGTGACCTTTGGGATGCTGAACCGCTCAGGGTTCGTGCGGGGATAATTCGGGTAGTTTTCCAGACCGCTCCAAGCGCTGCCTATTGTTCGTCTGTACTTTGCGAAGTCTGCCGTCGTGAAGGGAGGGGGTAGCTCTTCCGGAAAATACCCGGTTTCCAGCAGCGCCTTCAGCCTCTCGCTCTTTGACATTCTCCACCGCAGTCCCGTCGTTGTCCGATATCCGCAAGACTACGGCATCGGGCGTTAACGCAACCCTTATTTGCGATTGGGCGCCGCGGCTGGGTCAATCCTGATTGAGGAGCTCCCCGAGGCTGATCATCGAATCCTGTGCAATGAGGCCGTGAGCCTTCAATGCGATCAAGCCCGTGGCAATCACGGGCACGACGATCAACAGCTTTGGCGAGAACATTTCACCCTACCCCGGCGGCATCCGATCAATGCACAAGGGGCAATCTTCTGACAAGCGGCACAATCAGAAGTGTTGATATAAGGCAAACACCGGTTCCTCACCGCGATCGTGAGATCCCAGTCCACGCGATCCGGTATATGCCGGCCATGGATGCGAGAGCCGCAGGAAGAAGGGGACGCTTCTTCGAATTTCGTCCCGGCCCCGCTCTGCCGTTACGGTTTCACACGGTCGGGATGCGCCGCCTGGAAGGCGGGCAGGTCTGCGCATCTGGCGTCGATATCGACGATTCGCTTGAAAGCGGTCAACTCAACGCCCCAGCGGCGGGCATTGTAGACCTGGGGAACAAGACAGAGGTCCGCCATCGTCGGCACATCCCCAAAGCTGAACCGGCCATCGGCTTCGCCGGTCATCGCTTCCAGTTTCCCAAGTCCGTCGGAGATGAAATGCTTCATCCATTCCTCGCGAGCATCGGCCTTCTCGGTCATGGTCATGAGATGCGATACGACATGCATGTTGCAGATCGGATGGATGTCCATGGCGACCGCATATGCGAGGGCGCGGACTTTCTGGCGATCGGCAATGTCAGGTGGCAGCAATCCGCATTCCGGCCGGGTCTCGGCGAGGTATTCGACGATCGCCAGCGACTGCGTCAGTGTTTTCCCGTCGATCACCAATGTCGGCACGAAGCCCTGCGGGTTGAGCGTGAGATAGTCCGGCGTCCTGTGCGCGCCCTCCAACAGGTTGACGGACACGGTCTTGTAATCGATGCCCAGGAGATTGAGCGCGATGCGGACGCGATAGCTCGCCGATGATCGCCAATAGTCGTAAAGGACGACCTCGTTCATTGCGGCCCGGCCCTTTGGTATTTTTCGACCGTCTGCTCGATCGCGCCGAAGATCGAATGGCCGGCCTCATCTTTCATCTCGATGCGGACCTGATCGCCGAACTTCATGAAGGGCGTTCTCGGCGATCCGGTGTCGATGGCCTCGATCATCCTGATTTCGGCAATGCAGGAGTAGCCGTCTCCTCCCTCTTCCACCGGCCTGCCCGGGCCGCCGTTGAGCTTGTTGGAAACCGTCCCCGAGCCGATGATCGTTCCGGCCAGGAGGTTACGGGTTTTGGCGGCATGGGCGATCAGCTGGCCGAAATCAAAGGTCATGTCGATGCCGGCATTCGCCTTGCCGAATGGCTTGCCGTTCAGGCTGACCAGCAGCGGGAGATGCAGCTTGCCGCCGTCCCAGGCCTCTCCGAACTCGTCCGGCGTCACCGCGACCGGAGAAAATGCCGATGCCGGCTTCGATTGGAAGAAACCAAATCCCTTCGCCAATTCGCCCGGGATCAGACCGCGCAGCGACACGTCGTTGACGAGCATTACCAGGCGGATGGCGTCGCGTCCGGCCTCCGGGCTGGAACCCATGGCAACGTCGCCGGTGATGACGGCGACCTCGCCCTCCATGTCGATCCCGTAAGCCTCGTCGGCCATCACGATCGGGTCACGCGGGGCGAGGAAAGCGTCCGAACCGCCCTGATAGATCAGCGGATCGGTCCAGAAGCTCGCCGGCATTTCGGCGCCGCGTGCCTTGCGCACTAGTTCGACATGGTTGACGTAGGCGGAGCCGTCGGCCCATTGATAGGCTCGCGGCAAAGGTGACGTAGCGTCATGTTCGTGAAACCGGATCGTCGGCTGGGCGCCGGTCTCGACGCCTTCGGCAATGAGCTGGAGTCTCGGAGCCACATGCTCCCAGTCATCGAGTGCCGCCTGCAATGTGCGGGCGATATGACCGACCTCGGAACAGCGGGTCAGATCACGGGAAACGACGACGAGCCGGCCGTCCCGCGTAGAGTCTTTTAACGTCGCAAGTTTCATGTCGGAAATCCCGAGCCGGAGGATGACTTCACTTGATGCATCACTTGATGCCCCTCACTTGATACCCTCACTTGATACCGGGCGTTCCGTCGAACTTGCGTTCCAGGCCATCCCAGCATTCGAGGTAGTCATCCTGCAGCGTTTCAAGCTCGGCTGCGTATTTCGTCAGTTGCTGCGGGTACCGGGTCTCGAACATGAAGGCCATGGTGTGATCGAGCTTCACGGGTTTGAGCTCGGTATTGGATGCCTTTTCGAAGGCAAGTGCGTCCGGCCCATGCGGAAGCATCATGTTGTGCAGGCTCATGCCGCCCGGCACGAAGCCCTCCTCCTTGGCGTCATACTGGCCGTGGATCAGGCCCATGAACTCGCTCATGATGTTGCGGTGGTACCAGGGCGGACGGAAGGTGTGCTCGGCGACCAGCCAGCGCGGCGGAAAGATCACGAAATCGACATTCGCCGTACCCGCATCTTCGGTCGGCGCGGTCAGCACCGAAAAGATCGATGGATCGGGATGATCGAAGCGGATCGCGCCGACCGGAGAAAATGTCCGCAGGTCGTACTTGAACGGGGCGTAGTTGCCGTGCCAGGCCACCACATCGAGCGGCGAATGGCCGATCTCCGTGACATAGAATTTTCCGCACCACTTCACATGGACGCGGCAAGGCGTTTCCTTATCCTCGAATGCGGCGGCAGGTGTCTTGAAATCGCGCGGGTTTGCCAGGCAGTTGGCGCCGATCGGGCCGCGGTCCGGCAGCGTGAATTTCGCGCCGTAATTCTCGCATATATAGCCACGCCAGACCGTCTGCTCGCCGCCCTTCAGAATTTTGAACATCATGCCGCGCGGGATGAGGCATATTTCCAGAGGCTCGACGTCCATGATGCCCATTTCGGTGAACACTCTGATGGCGCCGAGCTGCGGCACGATCAGCAATTCACCATCGGCATTGAAGAAGTAATCATCGACCATGTCCTCATTGAAGACATAGGCATGGGCGGACATGCCCACCTGGGTGGTGGCATCGCCTGCCGTGGTGATGGTCCGAACGCCTTCGAGAAAGGTCAGTCTCTCCGCGGGTGCGGGAATGGGATCCCAGCGGAGCTGGCCGAGGGGAAGCGAATGTTCGTCGAGGCACGGCGCCGTTTTCCAGAGCGGATAGGACGCGTTGGAGAAGCGACGGGTATGACGCACGCTCGGGCGAATGCGATAAAGCCAGGACCTTTCGTTGGTCCCGCGCGGCGCGGTAAACGGCGAGCCGGAAAGCTGTTCCGCATAGAGACCATAATTGCACTTCTGCGGGCTGTTCTGGCCTTGCGGCAAGGCGCCGGGAAGCGACTCGGTTTCAAAGTCGTTGCCGAACCCCGGCATATATTTCAGCGTGTTTGCTGTCGCGGCGTCACCATCCGACGTCTGGATCGATGTCTGGTCCATGCTCACTCCTCCCCGAACACTCCAGCGCCGCGCGTCTGAAAAGACGTGCGGCGCTAGTGAGTTTACTCCGCTGCAGTCCCGATGACACCACGCTTGATCTGATCGGCCTCGATCGACTCGAAAAGCGCCCGGAAGTTGCCTTCGCCGAAGCCTTCGTCGCCCTTGCGCTGGATGAATTCGAAGAAGATCGGGCCGATGACGGTCTTCGAGAAGATCTGCAGCAGGATTTTCGTCATGCCGCCATTCACCACACCTTCGCCATCGATGAGGATGCCGTGTTTCTTCATGCGTTCGACCGGCTCGCTATGGCCGTTCACGCGTTTATAGGACATGTCGTAATAGGTCTCCGGAGGACCCGGCATGAAGCGCAGGCCGTTGTCGGCAAGCCTGTCGGTGGCGTCGTAAATATCCTCCGTTCCAACGGCGATGTGCTGAATGCCCTCGCCCTTGTACTTCTTCAGATATTCCTCGATCTGGCTGGTGTCGTCCTTCGATTCATTCAACGGAATGCGGATCTTGCCACAGGGCGAGGTGATGGCGCGGCTGACCAGACCGGTGATGCGCCCATCGATATCGAAGAAGTGGATCTGCTTGAAATTGAACAGGTTGCGGTAAAAATCCCACCACTTGTCCATGTTGCCGCGGAAGACGTTGTGCGTCAGATGGTCGAGATAATAAAAGCCGATCCCCTGGGGATGCGGGTTGCTCTCGCCGAGCCAATCGAACTCGGCCTCGTAAGCCGATCCCTTGGCACCATAGGTCTCGACGAAATAGAGCAGCGAGCCGCCGATGCCGACAATCGCCGGGACGTCGAGCGCCTTGTCGTCCCCTTCATAGGGAACGGCACCTTTCGACACCGCGTGGTCGAAGGCGTGCTTGGCGTCGACGACGCGCCAGGCCATCGATGGGGCGCAGGGACCATGATTTGCGACGAAACGCGCGGCATGACTGCCGGGTTCGGCGTTCAGGACATAGTTGATGTCACCCTGTCGCCAGACGGTGATGTCTTTCGTCTTGTGCCTGGCGACGGCAACATAGCCCATGCGTGTGAAGAGCTCGCGCAGCGTCTCGGGCTCGGGATGGGCGAATTCGACGAATTCGAAGCCGTCGGTGCCGGCCGGATTGTCGGCGGTGATTTCCGAGGGCGGCGCGTCATGCGGGAACGGACCCATTTTCTTTCCTCCAGAGGAGATTGCATTTGATATGCAAAGTGTGGCCCAAAACGCGTGCAAAGTTCTTGCATTCTTTATGCTCTGGGAAGAGATTATGCACGATCCGTGAGTGTATTGGAGATCTCGTGCAATGGATGAGCCGCTCGATAAATTGGATTTGCGCCTGCTCCAGGAACTTCAAAAAGACGGCAGGCTGACGAACAACGAATTGGGCGAGCGGATTGCGCTTTCACCGTCGCAATGCTCGCGCCGGCGCACGAGACTGGAGGCTGAAGGATATATCCGCAGCTACCGGGCTCACCTCGATCGGCAGAAGCTAGGCCTCGATATGCTGGTGGTCATTTCCGTGACGCTCGCGACCCACAACAGAGACAATGCCCGCCGATTTTCGCAGCTGATCAACGGACTTCCGGAAGTTCTCGAAGCCTATGCCTTGACCGGTGAAATGGATTATCACCTGACGGTGGCGACCCGCGGCCTCGCCGACCTCTCGAAATTCGTCAACGACGTGCTGTTGCCCCACGAGTCGGTGCAGCACGTGAAGACATCGATCGTGCTCGACACGTTGAAGACATTCGAGGGCTTTCCGGTGCTGATGCCGGGACATTGATGGCGACAACACGACATTGATGTCGACGGCATCGCCCTGCGTAAATATCTAAATCAGAGCGGCAGTTCGGTCGAGAATTTCAGCTCGCGCAGCACGAAGCTCGAGACCACCGTGCGCACATGCGGGTTGCGCATGAGATAGCGGGTCATGAAGGCTTCGTAACTTTCCACGTCGCTTGCTCTTATCTTCAGCATGTAGTCGAAGGCCCCTGACAGGGCGTAGCACTCCATGATCTCCGGCCGCTCCAGCACCATCGAAGCGAAAGAGGCGACCGCCTCCTCGTGGTGATCCTCCAGCGTCACATGCGCGATCACACAGAGCTTGAGATCGAGTTTCCCAGGATCGAGCAGCGTCACCCGCTTGCGGATGACGCCGTCGGCTTCCAGTTCCTGGATCTTCCGCCAGGCCGAGCTCTGCGACATGCCGGCCTTTTCCGCCAGGTCGGCCAGCGAAAGGCTGCCGTCGGCCTGGACGAGTTGCAGAAGCTTGCGGCGAAAATTCCCAGGTTCTTTCATTTTCTGTATCTCGTTCGGGAATATTTTCCACGATTATGGCGACAGCCAGCATGAAAGGAAAGAAAATTCTCCAAATTCGGATCATAATGGCAGCAATAGCGCCGTGCATGGGAGGATCAGCACATGACCAAGGAAAGCAGCTACACCGCCAAACTGCCCGGCCCGGATGGTTTGTATGACTACACTCCGGATGAAGATGCGATCTGGGGTGAACTCTACCGGCGTCAGATGACGCTGCTTTCCGACATGGCCTGCCGCGAATATCTGGACGGCGTCAAAATGCTGGGGCTCAAGCCCGACAAGGTGCCTCAGCTTCTCGATGTGAACAGACGCCTGAACGAGACCACCGGCTTCGGCGTCGAAGGCGTGCCGGCGCTCATTCCGCCCTCGCGCTTTTACGAGCTTCTGTCGCAAGGCAAATTCCCGCTCGCAACCTTCCTGCGCCGTCGCGAGCATATCGACTATATCGAGGAACCGGACCTGTTCCACGAGGTTTTCGGCCATTGCCCCATGCTGACCAACCAGAGCTATGCTAATTTCGTCCGGCATTTCGGCGAAACCGCCGTTCGCCTCGGCAAGGGCTATTCCTGGCATCTGTTCCGGATCTTCTGGTTCACCGTCGAATTCGGCCTGATCAACACGCCGCAGGGCCGCCGCTGCTTCGGCGCAGGCATAGTCTCATCGCCCAGCGAAGCGAAGGCGGCAATGGAAGGCAAAGCATGCGAATTCCGGCCGTTCGATCTGCTGAGCGTGCTCCGGACGCCCTACCGGATCGATATCCTCCAGCCGATCTACTATGTCATCGACAGCTTCGCCGATCTTGAAGCGATCGTGGAACAGGATATCGAGGGCACGATCCTCAAGGCCAAGTCGCTGGGTGATTTCGCCCCGGCTTTCGAGGCCAAAGCTTCGTGAGTTGCGGATGATAGGCCGGGATCCCTACATAAGAAGCGTTTCGTGGTCGCAAATCAAAGGGCTTGCGACCACGACCTGAATTTGTCAGCCTGGCCACGTCAGTCGTCGCTCACGCTGCATTCGAACCGGCCGTAGATTGCTTGGCGAGTAGTTTGACCAGGGCCTGCGCCCCGGCAGTGGAAGAAGCCGGGTTCTGTCCGGTGATCAACCGGCCGTCCGTGATGGCAAAGCTCTGCCAGTTCGGCGCTTTTTCATAGAGTCCGCCGAGCCGCTTCAACTCATCTTCAACCAGGAACGGCACGACGTCCGTGAGCTGGACCTCTTCCTCTTCGCTGTTCGCGAATCCCGTGACGCGTTTTCCTTTGACGATCGGCGCGCCCTTGTATGTCACCCGATGCAGCACCGCAGGTGCGTGACAGACAGCCGCAACCGGCTTACCGGAATTGTAGAAGGACTCGATCAGGGAGATCGAATCCGGGTTGTCGACCAAATCCCACATCGGTCCGTGGCCGCCCGGATAGAATACCGCGTCGAAGTCCTGCGAGCGCATGTCCGTCAGCTTCAAGGTGCTGGCGAAATCCTTCTGCGCCGCTGCGTCCTGCTTGAAGCGAGTCATCGCCTCCGTCTGGTTTTCCGGCAGATCGCTCTTCGGGTCGACCGGTGGCTGACCGCCCTTGGGCGAGGCGAGGACGAGTTCAACGCCGGCATCGCGAAAGACATAGTAGGGCGCAGCTCCTTCTTCGAGCCAGAAGCCCGTCTTTCGGCCGGTGCTGCCAAGAATGTCATGGGACGTAAACACCATCAGGATCTTCATCTGTCGACTCCTTCTTGTTCGACCGCAGTCAAAACCGGCTGCGTGAAGAGAAGTATGGCAAGTTTCCGCTCGCACCACAGTTACACATTGGTATCGGCGATACCTTGGTATTGGCTATCTTTCGCCCTCCCCCCAAAAATCAAACGTTGGTAGTCCGCAAGCATCTTGGGGTCTTCGACGGAACCGTGGTGGTGGAGTTGGCGCCAGGTGTCGTTCATTCGAACGAACCAGCGTGTCGTGCGAAAGGCGACATCGAGCCTCTCCTCAGGTGTCTCGCATCGACCTCTTTCGCGGCCGACAAAGAGGTGCCAGTCTTCTCCGCCCTGGCTCGTGAAGTCGTGGAACGCCACCTGGACCTTCGCCTGACCTTCGAAAAGCCTGGAATACCCCTCGGCAATCGCGCCCCAACCGCGTCGGATTCCGCCGGTGGGATTGTCCATGCTCGGAGCGTCGCCCTCGACCCAGATAGCTTCCAGCGCCGTCATGTCGGCAGCGTTGAACGCCCTGTAGAACTCTATCAGCGCGTCTAGAGGACCGTCGCCGGTCTTCGCCTCGTTTCCCGTTATCTCTCGAAGATACCTCTGCATGTCAGAACCTCTTTCCGTTTGGTTTCAAAGGAGCGCCGGCCTGGGCTGGCTTGCTGAGGATGCGGAAAGAAAAAAGCGGATTCCATTAGACGATGGTGTCGTCAACGCGCGGAGTCGGTTTCCTCCGGTGATTAGCGCTCGGTCTCGCCATCCGACCCAAAGGTATCGGCGACACCTTCGTACAATAGGCGGCGACCGGTTTTGGCGAGATGTTCTTGCCAGAACGGTGACGGAATTTTCGAAACCGTTCCCGGCTGAAGGCCGGCATCAGCACACAACTCGCGATCGAGGCAGCGCCGGGCCGTTGGTGGTGGGCGGCTGGTCGGTGCGTACCAATAACGGAGGCGGAAATGAGCCTGCACAAGACAGTGGTGATCACCGGCGCATCCCAAGGGATCGGCGCCGGCCTCGTGAAAACCTTCCTCGATAAGGGATACAATGTCGTCGGGACGTCGAGACGCATCAGCGAGACGACCGCGTTCGAGCGCGATAACAGGCTGGCGTTGATCGACGGCGATGTCGCCGATCCAGAGACCGCCGAGCGTGTGGCGCAGCGGGCCGTCGAGCGGTTCGGGTCGATCGACGCGCTGGTCAATAACGCCGGCATTTTCGTCACCAAGCCTTTCCTCGACTACACGATCGATGACTTTCGACGCCTCACAGCGACCAACGTCGAAGGCTTCCTTCACTTCACTAAGTCCGCTGTCAGGCAGATGCTTCGTCAGAAGTCGGGAGGAAGCGTCGTCACCATCACGTCGTCGCTGACAGATCATCCCATCGCCGGCGTGACGGCGTCCGTGCCGATGATCACGAAAGGCGGCCTCAATGCCATCACCAAGAGCCTGGCGCTGGAATTCGCCAGGGATAACATCCGGGTTAATGCAGTGTCGCCGGGTGTGGTCGATACGCCGCTGCATGCGACGAACCCAAAAGATTATCTCAAATCGCTTTCGCCGATGGGAACGATCACGGCCGTCCAGGAGATCGTCGACGGTGTCGTCTATCTGACCGAGTCAGCGAATATCACCGGGGAGGTGCTGCACGTCGACAACGGCGCACATTTGGGAAAATGGTAGGCCGCGACTCGGAGGGGCGCCTGCAGGAACTGGGGATCGTGCTGCCTCCCCCGCCGATGCCTTTCGGCGCCTATGTCGAGGCGATCCAGTCAGGGCCGCTGCTGTTCCTGAGCGGCATGCTTCCGGTGGTCGGCCACGATCCCGTCTACTTCGGGCGGGTCGGCGAGGAGCTTTCCACCCTTCAAGGCTATGATGCCGCGCGCACCGCCTGCCTCAGCGGCATCGCGGCCGCGAGGTCGCACCTGGGATCGTTGAACTCCGTTCGTCGCATTTCCAAGCTCGGCGTCTATATCGCGACATCCCACACGTTCCGCGAACATCCGAAGGTGGCAGACGGAGCCTCCGAGCTTCTGCTCGACATCTTCGGAGCGGAAAGGATTCCGCCGCGCATCGTTCTCGGCGTCACCAGCATCCCGCTCGGAATGCCCGTCGAAATCGAGCTCATTCTTGAAATCGAGCCCTAGCGAAGGATTGCGCTGACCAACCCCAGACATGGAGACAATCATGACACTTACATCATCGAAAAGGTTGCGGTCCCGGCTTGCTCTTTCTGTCGTCGCCGCGTCATCCACGTTTCTGACAGCCTCGGCGGTCCTGATGCTGCCGGCGCTTGCGCTCTCCGGCCAGTCGCCACTCAAGCTGGACAGCACGGCACAAGCAAAACCCGCGTCCGAAACGGCGCACGAATCCCAGATCAAAGTGGACAGGCGGACGCCGGCCTATTGGCGGGTGACATTCGACAACCCTCCGTTCAATATTTTCGGTCCCGAGACCATTCCGCAACTCGAGAAGGTTATCGCCGACATCGAGACCGATCCGAACCTCAGGGTCGTCGTATTCGACAGCGACGTGCCGGGCTTTTTTCTGACCCATTACAATTTCACGCCGCCTCTGGAGGAGTCGACGAGCCTTCCGTCAGGGCGCACCGGCCTTCATCCGCTTCCCGACATGCTGGTGCGATTGAGCAAGGCGCCGGTCGTATCGATCGCTTTGATCCGTGGGCGCGCCACCGGGGTCGGAAGCGAGCTCGCCCTGGCAAGCGACATGCGTTTTGCGAGCCGCGAAAAGGCCATCCTTTCACAATGGGAGGTCGGCGCCGGCTTCGTGCCGGGCGGCGGTCCCATGGCGCGGCTTCCCAGGCTGATGGGCCGAGGGCGCGCACTGGAAGTCCTGCTCGGATCCGACGACATCAACGGCGAACTGGCGGAGCAATACGGTTACGTGAACCGTTCCTTCGCAGACGACAAGCTCGATGCCTTCGTCGACGCCCTTGCAGCGCGCATCTCGGGATTTGACCGGAGAGCCATCGCGGATACGAAACGGCTGGTCGATTTCGCCAGCCTGCCGACCGACCCGGAAATCGGTGCCGGCTGGGACGCCTTCATTTCTTCGGTCCAGCGCCCCGTCGCGCAAAAGAACATCGGCAGGTTGATGGAGATGGGCCTGCAGACGAACCCCGACATCGAGTCCAGGCTCGGCCATTACACGCAGACTTTGGCCGACAAGTAGGCTGAAGAGGCGCCGGCGTGAACTGGCAGGTCGCACGGCACCTACCGCAATATTCGGTAACGGTGTCCCTGTGATGCCACAGAATCCACTTCACGGGCATCGCAGGCCTTGGCTCGCGAGCCTGCACATCACCATGAACAACGGAGAAATGACATGCACATCGTTGAGAACCAGATCGTCGATTCAAGCTTTTCCGCCATCATCAATGCTCCGATCGAGAAGATTGATATCCCCAAATGGTGCTTCGCCTTATCCGAGAAGGACTATCAGGGTTGCTCTCCAGCCCACATCACGGCTGGCTTCACCACGACGCCGGACGGCAGACGGATGTCGATCAATGTCGAGACCATCGGCGGCAGTCTGATGGTCCAGCATTATGTCGAGACGCTCGGCGAGAGGGATCATCTGATCCTCGACTCCGACTCGGACGTGTTCACACCGTCGGGACGTACAACCATCCATGTGACCTGGGAACTAAGCGCCAAGAGGCTCGACGACGCGAAATGCGAGTTCACCAACCGCGTCAGGTCCTACGCGACTGACGAGATGCTTGCCTTCCTCGACCGCCAGGGGATTCCATTCGACATCTTCCGGACGCAACGCCAGCCGATGTCCATTGCCCATAACAAGGGCGAGACGCGCTTTTCGCCGCAAGCATAGAGCGCGCCGCGCTTCGCAACGACTGATCACCTAAATCCAGTTGCCGCACGGAGAGCACCATGAAACCTCTATCATATGATCCAAATAATACCGGCCTCGTGGTCGTCGACCCCTACAATGACTTCATTTCCGAGGGCGGAAAGATCTGGCCTCGGATCAAGGACGTGGCGGAAGCGAACAACTGCGTGCCACACATGCAGCAGGTCCTGTCCGCAGCGCGTGCTGCGAAGCTTCGCATCTTTTTCGCCATGCATCACCGGTACCGGGAAGGCGATTATGAGAACTGGAAATTCGTGGCGCCGATCCAGCGCGCTGCGTGGCACCGTAAAAGTTTCGAGTTAGGGACCTGGGGCGGAGAATTCCGTGCCGAGTTCGTTCCGGCCAAAGGCGAGATCGTCGCCTCGGAGCACTGGTGTTCAAGCGGATTTGCCAACACCGATCTCGATTTGCAGCTGAAGCGACACGGCATCGAGAGGATCATCGTCATCGGGCTGGTCGCTCACACCTGCATCGAAGCCACGGTCCGCTTTGCCGCCGAACTCGGCTACGACGTCACGGTGGTAAGGGACGCCGTTGCCGACTACTCGCACGAGATGATGCACGCGGCGTTGGAAATCAACATGCCCAACTACGCCAGCGCCATCGTGAATACGAGCGATGTTGTTGGAGCGCTTGCAGCATGACAAGCACGTCGCGCGGCGCCAAAGCGGCCCTCTGCGGACACACTCCGCCGGGGGCGAGCGCACGCCTTGTGAACAAAGGCTCTTGGTCTGCTCTGTCGGACAAACGAAGGCGTTTCTTGCGTGCGGGCGTCAGAGGCGCCTGGCGCGGCCCTCATCGACCATCGCGGATCATCGCCGCAACGATCGACCGACACCATGGGACAATGGACGGCCGCACTGCGCTGGCGCATCGTCCGCAGCGTCAAGGGCAATGCCCATCACGCTCATTACGGGAGAATTGAAAATGTCCATCCAGGAACCCAACAGGACTGCCGCAGAGAAGGTGCATGACGTCGACATGAAGCTCGAAGTCGTGGTTATTCCGGTTTCCGACGTCGATAGCGCAAAGGCCTTCTACACCGGGCTTGGCTGGAGGCTGGACGCCGACGTTTCCGGCGCGAGCGGGTTCCGGGTGGTTCAGGTGACGCCGCCTGGCTCGCCGTGCTCGGTGATCTTCGGCAGCGGCGTCACCTCCGCCAAGCCGGGTTCCGCGCAAGGCCTTCATCTGATCGTTTCCGACATCGAGATGGCTCACGCGGCGCTGGCCGCCCGAGGTGCCGCGATGAGCGGTGTCTTTCATGATGTCGGCGGCGTTTTCCATCATCAGGACGACGAGGGTCGTCTTGCCGGACCGCATCCAACTCGCGGGAGCTACTCATCTTTCGCATCGTTCAGCGATCCCGATGGAAACGGCTGGCTCTTCCAGGAGGTGACGGCCAGGCTGCCAGGGCGCATCGACGCCACCGGCGCGGCATTCTCATCGGAGAGCGACCTTGCAAGCGCCTTGCGCCGTGCCGCGGCTGCCCACGGCGAACACGAGAAGCGCACCGGCGGCAATCATGATGAGAACTGGCCGGACTGGTATGCGCAGTACATGATCGCCGAGCGCTCAGGACGGCCGTTGCCCGACTGATGGCTCATTTTGTACTGCCGACATGTGCCATGGGAGCCTTCGAAGAGTGCTTCCGGCTGCTGAGAGCAAGGCCGCAGCAACTGTTGCGATCGAACCTGGATTGGGGCCGCCATCTGCGATGATGGCGGCCTTTTCTTTTGCCATGTTCGAACTCCCCGTTCCAATGGAACATCGGGCGCGGCCTCGCCCAGTTCGCTCGAATTTTAGCCGACCGGACGAGCGAGAGATGCCCGCTTTGATGACGACATCAACGAGCCTCGTTGCTCCCAATGTCGGCCTGTTCGACACGCTCCAAAGGCCCTTTTTGCCATCCGTATTCGGAACCGATCCAATGGTATCGGCAACACCTTGGTGCAATAGAACCTCACTTCCGCACATGAGAGCTTTGGCGCGTCGAAATTCTGAACCCAGGAGACCCCCATGTCATCCATCTCATCCCCAGTCACTCGCCGCACTCTTTTGGCAACCGCCGCGGCCGCGGGCGCGCTCAGCATCCTTCCAGCCTCAATCGCCCTAGCCAAAGCCGGTGGAGAGGAAATTCGTCCCTTCACATACAAGGCAACCGATGCCCAACTCGACGATCTCCGTCGCCGCATCGAAGCAACGCGCTTTCCGGAGCGCGAGATCGTCAATGACAATACCCAGGGCGTTCAGTCCGCGACCATCGAAAAGCTCGCCAGGTATTGGGCCAAGGACTATGACTGGCGAAAGGTCGAAGCCAGGCTGAACGCCCTGCCCCAGTTCACCACCAAGATCGACGGAGTGGACATCCACTTCATCCATGTGAAGGCCAAGCGCGACGGCACCTTGCCCATCATAGTGACACATGGATGGCCGGGGTCGATCATCGAGCAGATGAAGATCATCGAGCCCCTTACCAATCCGACTGCACACGGCGGCTCGGCGTCGGACGCTTTCGACGTCGTCATCCCTTCAATTCCGGGCTACGGCTTTTCCGGAAAGCCGACCGAAAGGGGCTGGGATCCCATCCGGATCGCGCATGCCTGGATCGAACTCATGAAACGCCTCGGCTACTCGAAATATGTCGCTCAAGGCGGCGACTGGGGCGACGCCGTGACTGAGCAGATGGCACTGATCGCCCCGCCGGAACTGGTCGGCATCCACGTTAATATGCCGGCCACCGTTCCGGAAGATATCGCCGCCGCGCTCGGGCCGGGAGGCACCAAGCCTGCAGGACTGTCGGCCGACGAGGAACACGCCTACAACCAGCTCGATGACTTCTACAAGCATGGGCTCGGCTACGCGATCGAAATGGCAAACCGTCCGCAGACCTTGGTCGGGATCGCGGATTCACCCGTCGGCCTTGCCGCGTGGATGATCGATCACGATATCCGGAGCTACGAGGTGATCGCCCGCGTCTTCGACGGCGAGACGGAAGGCCTGACACGAGAGGATATCCTTGACAACGTGACCCTCTACTGGCTCACGAACACGGCCGTCTCGTCGGCACGCCTTTACTGGGAGAACAAGCTTGAATTCTTCGCTGTGAAGAATGTCAAGATTCCAGTGGCGGTCAGCGTATTTCCCGACGAAATCTATGCGGCGCCCCGGAGCTGGACCGAGCGGGCCTACCCGAACCTGATACACTACAACAGGCTCGCGAAGGGCGGGCACTTCGCAGCTTGGGAGCAGACGGCGGTGTTCTGCCAAGAGCTTCGCACTGCGTTCCGTTCAGTCAGAACGTAAACCCATTTCAGACGCCTGCCTGGTCGCCGGTTTTCCGGCGGCCTTGCTCCATGTGTTGACATGGACGTGGGTCCATATCTGATTTCGGTTGCGACGCAGGGACTGTCGTGCAGCGATTTTCGGCTTTCGTTTCAGCCCAGACCGTCGATCAGCATCTTTGCTCGTGACAGTTTGACGCTGGAAAATCCTTCCGTGAACTGCTGGTAGATCGGAAGGAGGATATTGCGAGCCGATCCACCTCCACCATTGCGATCGAGGAACTCGACCAGGCTGGTTCCTGCTGAAATTTGCCAGTAAATTCCGCCTTGCGTAGAGGCCTGGTGCATTGCCTGTTGGTACAAGCTTTGGACATCAGAGGCGTTGCTGATATCCTGGGTGGCTAATATCTCGCCCTTCTTTCTCAAAATCTCGGGCACCATCCACCGATAGCCTTTTTGCTCTGAAAAATGCAGAGCATTTCCGATTTCCTGAAGCGCCTCATCGAAACGACCGGCTGCCTGCAACGCAGACGCCAGCTCGCATAAGAAAAAAGGATAAAAAAGCAGGTAGGCGGCTTCACGCATTTCACCAATGCCGGATCGAAGCGCGTCAATTCCATTCATAGGATCGCCCGATCGAGCCGCCAGACTTCCCTTCACGCATAGGCCAACCGCGTGAAAAGGGCGCAGGCCATGCTGCAACGCGTGGTCGAGCAACTCTTCGCCGTATTCCTTGGCTCGATGCACCTCGTCAAGGCTTAGTGAAACGAAGGCAGCCGACCACGCGAGAGCAACACATACGACGAATGGCTGCCTTGTTTCGCGTGCTTCCCGGATCGACTCCTCAGCCGTTCGAACCGCCGCGTCCAACTGACCGCGTGAGATCAGGTTCACCGTGTTGTGGGCCATGGCGGACGTCCGAACGTCGGCACCCAGCCTCAGCATATCTTTGCGGCGATTGTCGAAGGGGAAATGCCTCGCCGCCCAATCAAGCCGTTCGCCAGCTTCCTGGTGCTCCGCCTGATAAGTTTGAGGGATTCCCACCAGCCATGCGGCCGTAGCCCGGGACTGTATGTCTCGTCCCTTGACGACGTGCTCGTATTCACGCGCAAACACCAGCGCGTCTTCCAATTCCATCGATCGGGCGGAGAACAGCCAAAGTGCGCATGTCACGCGCTGCTGGTAATCAAAGTCATCGAATGCCTTTGCCAGCGACAAGGCACCGGTCAGCACGTCCCTGCCGCGATGGCTCATGCCCCGGGTGTAAATCAGCGCGAATCCGAGAGCGCATCGCAGGACCATCTCGGTGCGGCTTCCGCTCTCCTCGCCGATCTGTTCGAGCGCTTTTTCCGCCCAGTCGCCCGCCTCGGAAACGAGCGACATGGCAGTCCAGAAGTCGCTCGTGGTGGCGGCGAGCCTTGCGCCCAGAATTCCGTCCCCATCGGGCGAGAGAGCCCATCTCAGCGCGGCACGCAGATTGTCGATCTCCCGGCGATAGCGAGCAATATCTTCGATCGCAGCCTGAAGATGGCTTTCCTCTGAAAACGGCTGAAAGAACGACAGAAAGTACTTCGCCAGCCGACGCATGGCGCGTTGGTAGTGGTCGCGGACCCCGAGCTTTTCGCGCGCGTAGACTCGCACGGTTTCGAGGAGACGCCAGCGAGGACCTGTTTCCGCTCCTTCGAATGTCACCAGAGACTTCGAGACGAGATTAGAAATAGCCAGAGCCGTTTCCGCCTCGGTTTCCCCACTCACCGCCACGGCGGCATCCAGTGTAAAGCCGGCCGGGAAGATCGCCAGATTGCAAAGCAGCTGGCGTTCGGCTTCCGGCAGCAATTCATAGCTCCAGTCCAGCGCCGCGCGGAGTGTCTGATGGCGAGGCAGAGCGGTCCTACGTCCGCCGGTGAGAAGTACAAATCGGTCATCCAACCGACCAGCGATCTGTTGGAGGCCCAAGGTCGCAGCGCGAGCTGCGGCAAATTCGATGGCAAGGGGAATTCCATCGAGATGCCGACATATCGACGCGATGGCAGACAGCCTTTCCTGGCTTGGCGAAAAATCCCATAGCAAGGCCCGGGTGCGAGCAATGAAGAGCTGGACCGCACTATGTTCCAGAGCGTTGCCGAGATCCTCGCTCGCCGGAACCTCGAGCGGGGGCACGCGATAAGCGAATTCGCCCTCGATACGGAGAAGCTCTCGGCTTGTCGCGAGCACCGATACGTTCTGGCAAGCACGCACGATCGCCTCGACCATAGCGGCGGCGGCGTCGATGACGTGTTCGCAATTGTCGATCACCAACAACATCTTCTTCGTGCCGATGGCGCGGGCCACCAGCTCTGCGGAAATGTCGTCTCCCTGAAGATGCAAATCGAGGGCTTGAGCCAGCGTTGTGGGAACGAGGCCCGGATCCGACAGGGATACAAGTTCGACGAAGAAGGCGTTGCCGTCCAGCGATGGCAGCAAACGACGGGAGATTTCCGATGCAAGTACGGTCTTTCCGATACCGCCGGGGCCGGTCAGCGTCACAACTCGGTAGGCAGAAGTCAGGTTCAGGACTTGGGTAATCGTCGTCTCGCGGCCTACCAGATCAGACGTCGAGGCCGGAATATTCGTAAAGAACGAATTCTCAGTCGACCGCGGTTGGATAGCGGGCGTCGGCATCGGCGCGTGTGCCGGTTTACGATGGCACGTCCACTCGCCAAGGATACGATAGCCTCGACCAGAAATGGTCTTCAGCAAATTCCTATCTTTTCCGAGCGCCTTGCGAATTGCCGATATGTGAACTTGAATCGTATTGTCTTCGACGATGAGTCCGGGCCAGACACGCTTCATAAGGTCGTCTTTGGATACAATATCGCCTTCCGAAACCACAAGTGTTTCCAGGATTTCGAAGGCCCGACTGCCAATGGGTACTGGCGCTCCCATGGCACGCAGCTCTCGCTTCGCGAGGTCAAGCTCCCAACCGCAGAACTCGAAAAGGCCTAGCTCGATCTGTCCCAAAGCGCTCTCTCATCCATCCAGGCAATGGTATTTAGGACCATAAAGCCACAGGAACGCCCCCTATTCCAAGGGCACAGGGCCGCGCTCCAAAGCAGCGATTCAGATTTTTTCAGAAACTCTCATAGCACTTAAGTGCCATTTTGAATCGCTATCCGCTAAAAGAAATTCCAGCAGCGATCGCGACGATCAACACTCGGACGCGAGTACAATTCATTTCCAATATCTTTGCCCGCAGAATTCTCGACACGATTCAAAGGAGAATGGCAATGTACACTGGCAACGCGCATGCAACAACGCGCAGAGAGCAGAAACTCTCACCAGAAGACGCAATCGTCGTCATCTTGAGTGACGACGATACTATTTCCTCGGCGTTGAACGCAAACATCTGCTTACAGGGTTGGCGGCCGCACCTTTATAAATCCAGAACGGAATTTCTGACATGCCCCGAGGCGGATGTTCTCGGTTGCGTTGTTCTTGATGCGAGACTCCCCGATCTGACCGCGTCTGATCTGACACATCTGATATGTTCGCATGCAATCCGTTGCCCGGTGATCGTCCTCACCGGCCATGGCGGGCAAGCGATGACCGTGAACGCAACGAAATTTCATGTCAGCTTCATACCCCAGCCCTTCGACTTAAACGCTCTGATGGAGAAGATCCACGCGGCCATTCAGGCCACGATGGAGATAGGTCGCCTGGAGGGAAACTACCGGACGCTCACGCCGCGGGAACGAGAAGTCATGAAGTTCGTGGCAGAAGGGCTCCTAAACAAGCAGGTGGCGTTCAAACTGAAGATTAGCGAGATCACCGTGAAGGCTCATCGCGGTCAGGTCATGAGGAAGATGAACGCCCGAACGTTGCCGCATCTGGTGAATATGGCAGCGAAGCTCGATATCGGTGTGGGATCCCTGCATTAGTTTGCGGTCTGACAGATAGCCGGGATGCCGGGGAGCGCCCGACATCCTATCGGCAGCAAGCACGAGAAGGGATCGGAACAGAAATAATTCCGCCTCACTTCGGGGCGGCGGGGCTGCCTGTGACGAAGTCCACGAAGACCCCTGGCTTGACCATGCCAGCCAACTCTTCGGCATCCCAGTTCGTCAGCCGCACACAGCCATGCGATCCCACCTTATCGATGAGCTTCGGCTCCGGTGTTCCATGTATCCCATAAGTCGGCTCGGTCAGGTCGATCCAGACCGTGCCGACCGGACCATTTGGTCCCTTTGGAATTGTCAGGACCTTGTCGTTCTTTCCCTGCTTGAAGTTGCGCTTCGGGTCATATCTGTAGACCGGCATCCGGGCCACGCCCTTGACCTTGTGCTTGCCTGACGGCGCCGGATTGTCTTCGCTTCCGATCGTTGCAGGATAGACTGCAAGCAGCGATCCATCCGCGGCATAGGCGAGAACCTGTCCCGTCTTCCTGTCAGCCTCGATCCTCTTGACCTTTCCTTGCCTTGGAGGGCCGGGTTCCACGACCCACACCGTATCGCCAGGAGCAAACTGCGAAGCTGGGTTAAGCGCATGCACGAGATCGATCCCCATGTGGAACCGCTCGGATAACTTCTCGGCAACGCTCGTATATCCCAAGCTCTGCATCTTTGCCTTCTCGCCATAATCTTCGGGGATCTTATCAACGAGATCCGCGGCATCATCCGCCGAGACCACATGGCTTTCAACGATCGGGGCAACGATCGGGGCATTGCCTTCCAGGCGGGAGACGACTTCCGGATCCAGCCTCCCATCGACAGGCAGATTGTTCATTGCCTCGAAGCCGGCCACGGCCTTGTTGACGTTCTCCCCGTAGTGGCCATCGATCACGCCGGGAGACGAGCCCGCACGGTCGAGCAGGACCTGAAGGCGGACGATCGCCGGGTCTGGATCTCCCGGCGCAGGCTTCTCAGTCCCAATGGAGGCGATCGACGCCGTGTTGATTTCTTCAGGCCGGAATTCCCGCGCGGAGGCGCCGCCAACGGAAAGGGCCAGAGCGAGCAGCGACATCGGCAGGGCTGTTTTCATGGACGACAAATGGCCAAAGCGGGAACTTGTTCCACTGCGCGAGAGCGGCTGGAGAATTTCGGCGCCAGCTACGTCTTCAGCGGATCCGCCGGCTTCCGTTCACGATGATTTCAATGTCCAAGCTCAGCAAATTCAGTACAACCGCCATTTGATCCGAAGGAGCTGGTGAATGCCGCGCGAGAGCGTCAATGACCTCATGGCCTTTCTGGCGGTCGCCCGAGAGAAGAGTTTTACGCGGGCGGCGGCAAAGCTGGGCGTATCTCAATCGGCGCTCAGCCATATTGTCCGCCAGCTCGAGACGCGGCTCGGAATCCGGCTGCTGACCCGTACCACGCGAGCCGTTTCGCTCACCGACGCTGGAGAACGATTGTTCCAAGGCGTGGGGCCTCACTTCGATGAGATCGAGGCGCAACTCGAAACCCTCACCGAGTTCAGGGAAAAGCCAGCCGGGAACATCCGCATCACAGCATCAGACCACGCAATAAGGTGGATCATCTGGCCGAAGCTCCAACGTTTCCTACCGAACAACCCTGACATCAAGGTGGAGCTGATCCGCGAAAACGGGCTGTCCGACATCGTGACGGAGCGCTTCGACGGGGGCGTCCGGATGGGCGAGCAGGTGGCGAAAGACATGATCTCGACTCGCATCGGACCTGATTTCCGTTTTGCCGTCGTCGGCGCACCCTCATATTTCGATGGCAAAGAGATTCCCGAGCATCCACAGGACCTTGTCCGCCACAACTGCATCAATGAGCGCCTGCCCACCTATGGGGGCTTCTGGGCATGGGAGTTCGAAGACAACGGGAAAGAGATTAAAATCCGGGTCGAGGGACAGCTTGCCTTCAACAACTCCTATCAAGGCGTGGAAGGGGCTCTGGAAGGGCTTGGATTGGCTTACATACCGGAAGACGTTGCTCTTCCCTATATCGCGGAAGGCCGTCTGAGACGCGTCCTGGAAACCTTTTCGCCATACTGGGATGGCTACCATCTCTACTATGCCAGCAGAAGGCAGTCCTCTCCAGCTTTCGTGGCGTTGGTGGACGCGCTGCGCCACCGAGCCTGACGATCGGAATCCGGCATAGTCATCCTCTTTTCTACGGCAAGCAGCGGTCACGGCGTCTTCGCGTATCTCCTGGCCTCACGCGATCTTGCCGTGCGACGGGCCGGCCTCAGTTCTTCGATCGTCGGCAGCCACCACTCGGCGTTCTCAACCGGCAGCGTTTTCGCGGGCCAGGTGCGGACGAGTTCTTCAAGTGTGGGCACCCGCCAATATCCCCAGACGTGATCCTCAGTTACACCGGGATAGAAGTCCACAACGACGTCCGGGTCGACCAGTTCGCTTGAGATGTCGGTAAAGACGACGATTCCATAGATCGTGGCCACCGGACGCCCGATCGGCGGCAAGTCGTCGCTCTGAAGCGCGTAACGATGACGCTTTCGTTCCGCAGAGCGGAGCTTGTTGCGCAGATCCAGTTCGGTCCCCTTCCGCTCCTCGGCGCGACGTCGTCTCTCTTCCGGCTCGTTTCTGCGAGCCGCCGCCTCGATATCTGGCCATCTGCGTCGGAGTTCCTCATAGGACCGGAAGGGAACGTGCCATATCCTGAGATCGCCGTCCCAGCGTGAGAATGGCACCTCGTGCAATTCGTCGACGACGGTTTTCGAATATGGCGTGCGGATTCGAAAGCCTGCCTTGCCGAGTTCAAGATATGGACTGTCGATGGGATCGAAGGCGAAGGCGTCGCGTCCCTTCGCATCCGCATGGGCGTCGGCTTCGGCCTCGATCTCGGCAAGCCATCGCCCGATGCGACGGGACGCCGTCCGTCCGGGAACGAACCAGGCCTTGCGGGCATCGCTCCAGCGGGCACGGGGGAAGCGTCTTCGGAATTGCTCGACGGTCATCCTGTCGTAGGGGAAAGAAATGTCCGCGCCGGGCTTCGAACCGTCTTCACCGGGCGGCGTCGCATCCTGATCGGCGGAGGATTTCGTTTCGGTCATGGAAGGAAACGCTGACGCGCAGCGATCGGTTTCCGCTGAGGCGCTCATTTGGCTGCCCACTGGCGACCTTCTCAGTGAATTGTCTTCGAGGGGTTCTCCGCATGCGAAATGCCATCGAGCGTCGCGATAAGCTTTTCGAACTCGTTCAAGACACGATTGAACTCAGCGTCCTGCATGTTGATGATTTCGGATATCGTCGAGGACACGGACGCGATGAGCCTGTCGATCCAAACACAGCGCTCGGCGGGCACATTTGCGAAAACCTCCCGCCGATGCGTCTTCAGCTCGCGCAGGATGCGAACGACAAGGGCTCCCCGGTCCGCTCGGCTCAAGAGCGGAAGCCTCGTCTGCGCCTGCTGGATTTCCGTTATTAGCGTCGTTGCCATCCCCGATCTCCAAGCTCTGAATGCAACCAGGTATCACAACCGTAGCGTTTGCAACACGGACTTTAGTCCGTGGCCAGGTCGTGCAATTGGGGACGTAGCGTGCGACCACATCAGTAGCTTGTCGCAACGAGATGCGACACGTCGCAGCTGCGGCGCGGTCCTTCCCATGGTTGATACGTATTGTCTTCCGGTCGATACGACTTGTAGCGAGCGGCGCACCAGGCTGCCGCCTGTGCATTCACTTTCGTGCCGACGCCCTCATCGGCCTCGGCGACGATCCGTTGAAACGGCGAAATGCACTCGCGAGTCTCGCCGCCATAGGATCGATAGCTGTTGGTCGCGGGATCAAAGGAGCGGTAGCGGTCCGCACACCAAGCAAGATGCTCGGCCGAGACTCTTGGTTGTGGCGTCTGAACTTTGGTCGACGGGCGACCAGAATCCGGTGTCGCCTTTGACGTCGCGAGCGTCGGCGCTTCGGTCACATAGCTGGAGTAGAGAGGCGGAATTCGTTCATAGTGCTGCTGCCGAAGATCGACTTTCACGGGCGTCGTGGTCCAGAGATCGCGCGATGCAAGGTCATTGAAGGTATGAGACTTCGAATCCGCCACCACGTGGGAGGCGACAGATGCAGCCGCCACGCAAGCCCCGACCGAGCTTAAGATGCCAAAGGCAAGGGATGCGATGGCTTTCATTGCCCCGACTCCTGCTGGTAAGCCTGTGGAACCCAGACGCGGCCGGCAGTGCTGCTACCTCGGCCGCCGGTGGCGACAAGCACGGCGAGAATGCCGGCGATTGCCAGCAGGATGACGATCAGCGGCAAAGCCAGACCACCGGATTTCTCTTCGGAATAGATCATGTTCCTCTCCCCTGTCCCGACGGCGCCGAGCCGTCGGGGCGCCGGCTAGAGCCTTCAGCACGGCGAGTGTCTTGGTCTTCGTAACAATCTTCTCTGCTTTTTCGGCCGCACGACGCTGTCGTCCGTCGTGCGGCGGTTCTCTGGTTTTAACGGTGATATTGGGGGGCAAGACGCGGCAGAGACCGCGTAGGATCAGGTCACTTGATAACCTGGATCACCTTGCGGGACGACGGCTCGACGATGACACGTTCATCATTGACCACCGCGTAAGCATAGGTCGGGTCATCCGGAACAGGCGTGACGACGACCGTCTCCGGCAGGGGCTGGCCGACGACAACCTTCTCCTTCACGACCACGCGCGCCGATGGTGCCGGAGCCTCGCGGACATAGGTGACGACCTTTTGCGGCGGCGGATCGATCGCCGTGCCAACGACTGCGCCGGCAACGCCGCCGACAGCAGCACCAACGGGGCCGCCGACAATCGCACCGGTCACAGCTCCGCCGGCTGCACCATTGACCGTCGAGGACTGGGCGAATGCGACGCCCGACATGAGGGTCGCGGCAGTTGCCGCACCGACGACAAGCTTGGAGATCATTTTCTACTCCTTCTCTTTTGAGGCGGCCTTCGTGACCGCTGCCAAACCAACTAGCTGGAGACGGGGTCGTTCCACGGCCCGGACCTCAGTCCGACAGACCCCGGCCTTTGGTCCCTAAAACCATGTTAATGTCCGTTGCCGGCGCTAGTTCACGATCAAAAGGCCCGGCACACACGGCCATAGGCAGGGAGACTGAAGGAGATGGCACGATCCAACCGTCGGGAAGCTGGACGCCGGCGCTTGGCGATGCGTTTACCGCATATGCGGAAGCTGATCATGGCAGCGTGCGACCCGTTGCAGCTTGAACTCTTCGAAGCCTACCAGATGGCAGTCGAAGCGCGCGATACTGTCCGAGGGCAGCCGTTCAATTCGAACCTGGTGCGGGAATACGACGAGACCTGCTTCGAGATCGAACAACACGTCATCCGCGCAATGCAGGAACCTTCCTTCGCGCAGCGCACTCGCTAAGTCTGCAAGCTGGTACATCTTGGCGGACAAAGCTTTTGGACATTCGATCCAGAGGAATCACGTGATTGCCACGACAGCCTACGCTAAAGGGCGCTATCAAACGCGACCGACGACGACGAACGCGCTCATGCCGCCGCACGGACGAACCCCGTGGCGTGATTCCAATTGCTCAGTCACGGCATCGACTACTTCTGAGATGCGCGCCGGCGCCCGCCTTTCGATCTCTTCCCTGAGCGGAGTGCCCTGGCAGAAGGCCACTGCGATGTCATGGGCGGCTGCAACGGAGGTCAACTCGATCCGATCGCAAGAAACTGCGTCGAATCCGGCCGAAGACACCTGTGCCTTGATCAAGGGTATATCAAAGTAGGAATATGGCAGGCGCCTGAGAAAATCCGGTGGATCGAACGGAAAAAGGTTTGCCAGACATTCGTCCACAGATCTTGCGAAGTCATTGGCCGAGAGTGAGTCCCACGTCGAAAACAAAAAGCGACCTCCGCTCCGCAACACTCTTGCAGCCTCGCTATAGGCCTTCGGCTTATCCGGAAAGAACATCACGCCGAATTGGCAGACGACGAGGTCGAACATCGAAGGCGCGAACGGCAGATTTTGCGCATCGGCGTGCATCCAGTGGGTCCGCGACAGCGTCAGCGACGGTGCGCCGACGTCGATCATCGCCTGGCTGAGGTCGGTGGCAACTAGTTCTGTTTCATGATCGAGTGTCGCCCGCAGAGCGCGTGTCAATGCGCCGGTCCCCGCAGCGACCTCGAGAACGCTGCCCGGCTTCAATCGCTCGGCGACGATGGCCATCTCCGAAGCATAGGGCTCGAAGAGGATCGGCACGAGAAGGCTGTCGTAAAATTCGGCGACGCCTTCCTCGAAGGGCGCGAGAGAAGAGGCCGATGCGGCGCGGACGCCGCTTTCGATATCCATGGAAATAGTCACTCACAAGCCTCCAAACCTGGGTTCGTCGGCCAGGAAATATGCCTGAATCTGCTGACGTCTACAGGGGTCAGACCTTGGTCCCAACCTTCTCCGACCGAAGTCCCCGGAGTGGAACGCGCGTCGCACTCCCGCCGTTTCGAAGGAGATTGAAGGAGATCCGAACATGCACCAGAGTCATAGATCCCGAGTGAATGACGCTTGCAACGCGTCCGTCTTCGCACTTGTTATCGTTCTGGCCGCCCTTCTCTACGTCTTCGGCGCAGCAATGTCCGGCGATACCGTCGGGTTAACCCAAAGCATAAGAGGCGCCGAGGTGTTCGATACCAGGAATGTGCCCTGATCCTGTTTGGAAATCGCTAAAGACGCGGTAGGTTATTCGGGCAGTCTCTTACGGTATCAAAAAATGAATTGGCTTCGCCGCTGGAATGCCCGCTCACTCGCCTCCCAGTTCTTTATCGCGGGTGGGCTCATTTCGATTGCTGCCATGTTCGTGGTGGGCTTGTTTGTAAGCCATCTCATAGACGAGACCGTCATCCACAATTCGGGCGCGGCGACGGCGCTTTATGTGGACAGCGTGATCGCGCCGCTGCTTCCCGATATGCAAACAGAGTCGCTGCTGGACGACGCGAGCACTCAGGCTCTGGACGAGACACTCGGGCAGGGTGCGCTTGGCAAGCGGCTTGTTTCGTTCAAGCTGTGGCGGAGCGACGGCACCATCCTCTATTCGAACGAGAAGGAGCTGGTGGGCAGGAAGTTTGCGGTCAACGACAAGCTGCAGAGAGCATTCGCAGGGTCTCTTGTCGCCCGCTACGAAATCGCCAGCGATCCGGAAAGCGACAAGGAGCGCGCGCTCGGCAAGCCGCTCATGGAGATCTATAACCCGGTGCTCCAGCCATGGTCCGGCCAGGCGGTCGCCGTCCTTGAGTTCTACGAGACAGCGGAAGGATTGGGCGATAGTCTGGCGCATGCCAGGCTCCGGAGTTGGGGCGCCGTCGCCGCCCTCACGGCGACTTTTTTCCTTGTTCTCTCCGTTCTGGTGTTCCGGGGTAGCCGCACGATCGAGGCGCAGCGCAGGGACCTCAAAGAACGGGTCACCGAACTGTCTGCGCTGCTGGCGGAAAACCGTGGGCTCCAGCGACGCCTGCAGCGCGCCTCCCAGCGTGCGGCAGCGCTGAACGAAACATATCTGCGCAGCATCGGCGCCGATCTTCACGACGGTCCGGCCCAGCACATTGCCTACGCCTCACTGCGACTGGACAGCGACCTGTTGATCAATGCGTCCACCCAGCCCGAAGCGCGCGAGAAGGAACTTGCCTGGATACGTTCGAGCCTGGCCGAAGCGATGACGGAGATCCGCAATATCTGCAGAGGACTGGTGCTGCCGCAGATCGAGAAGTCCTCGATCACGGAGATCGTCACGCGGGTTGTCGAAGCGCATCAGCACAAGACCGAAAGCCATGTCGAAACGATCGTCGACGAGGATGGACCGGATCTTGCCCCGGCCGTGAAGATCTGTATCTATCGCTTCATTCAAGAGGCGTTGAATAACGCTTACCGCCACGGCGGCGGCGTTCAGCAGGCCGTAAAGGCTGTCTCGCGCGACGGCCATGTTCGTATCGAGGTCAGCGATCACGGCGACGGCTTCGATCCGACCGAGGTGAGGCCAACGAGCCTCGGCCTCGTGGGGTTGCGGGAGCGGATCGACAGCCTGGGAGGATCTTTCGACATCAAGACAGGCGAAGAAGGAACGACCGTGACCATGATCTTCGAGCCAATGGAAGTGGGAGAGTAGGATGACAGCAATCACCATCGGCGTTGTGGACGATCATCCGCTTTTTCGCGAGGGCGTCACGCGCAGCCTATCGGAGATGAGCGACTTCGTCGTCGTCGGTGAAGGCGCCAGCAGCGACGACGCCGCCATGATCGCTGCGGACAATCGCCCCGACATCATGCTCCTCGATGTCTCGATGCCCGGCGGCGGACTGTCTGCGATCGAAGACGTCCTGGCGCGTAGCCCCGCAACAAAAGTGCTGATGTTGACGGTATCCGAGGAGGTGGACACTTTACTGGGAGCTCTGCAACGGGGCGCGATGGGTTATGTTCTAAAAGGCGTAGGTTCGCGTGGCCTCGCCGAAGCAATCCAAACCGTCCTGCGTGGCTCACGATATATCTCGCCGACCATGTCGGCGAAAGTCATGGAAAATTCCTTGAATGGCGGAACCTCCGACAAAAACAGTCTGACGCCACGGGAACGCGAGGTGATGGATCTTGTCGCTCAAGGCCTGTCAAACAAACATATCGGTCTGCGTCTCGACCTGCAGGAAAAGACCGTGAAGCACCATATGACCCAGATTCTGAGCAAGCTCGGCGCTTCGAATAGGACTGAAGCGGCTCTACAATGGCGCGAACGGCGCTGAAAGAGTTTATTGTCCCACTACCACTTCAACGAAGAAAGCGGCTCAGCCTGCGGGCATCGTTAGCCGTCGCCAGCCGATTTATGATCGTCCGACCCTTCGAGTCCTTCATAATGTAGCGACCGCGCTGCAGGACTTCAGTGATACCATTTGAATGACGGACGTCGATCGAGCCATCGGACGCTGCTGTCGCTTTCGTTCCAGATCCTACCGACGATCCTGTGCTCGAGGAAGAAGACCCTCCGCCGCCGGAGGAATTCCCACCGGAGGAATTCCCGGATCCGCTGCTGCCGTTGCCGCCACCGTTGCCATTCCGTCCCCCGTTGCCATTGCCATTACCGCCGCCGTTGCCATTCCCTCCACCATTCCCATTTCCTCCACCATTCCCGTTATTGCCGTCCTTTGCCTCCGCAAAGTCCACCGCCAGAACAGGAAGGGAACTGTCGAAATTCAAACTGGCTGGCAATGCGGCAGCGATGAGGGCGACGGCCGCGCCGCCGCCCAATCTCAGAAAATCGCGTTTCCGGATACTCATACCGCAGCCTCGTTCGTCCGTTCCGCTTAACCATGCAATACGACCTACGAGACTTTTCGCTGTTCCGAGTAAAGAATGCAACCGACCTAGGTAGTAGGCGCGGCAAGACTTTGGTCCGCCCCACGCAAATTGCAATGCTTTTCATCGGAAAAACGTCGCATGGTGACCTCAAGCGCACTTCTGCGAGAGGCTGTTCGTGCATCGCTGCTAAGCGCGGAAGCATTCTATGGAACTTCTCCGCTTTTCGCCGCTTTGTTTGTTCAAGGTGCAACAGAGGAAACTTCCATGGCAGATCCAAACGAATCCCCAGCAGTCCAGTCCATGCGAAAAGAACAGGCAGAGCAGCGGAAGCAGGCGCGAAAAGGCGAACTCGACAAAGCAATCGAGGATACTTTTCCTGCGTCCGACCCCGTGTCTGCCACTCACACTTCTATTCCGGCCGGCCGCAGCGACGTCGAGGCGGCTGAACGTGTCAAGCGGGAGCCGGATCCCACTAGGCTTGACGAGCAATATCCGTTTGTCGATCAAGCTCTACGCTCGACCGGCGACACCGTCCGCTCCTCGGAAGCCTCCGATGTCGATCGCCAAGGAATGCGATCTCTTCAGAGAGAAGCAAGCCGCGTGGCCGAGTCCGCATCTGAACTGGCATCCGGATCGGCTCGCTTGGCAAAGGCGGAAGCCCGTACGTTCGTCCATGATCTCGAGGATCGCATACGCCGGCAGCCACTGACAGCCGTCGCGATCGTTGCCGGCCTCGCCTTCGTCTTCGGTGCGACGCGTTGAGGAGCCAGTTATGGCAGCGCGATGGACTGGCGGCTGTCTTTGCGGATCCTGCCGGTACGAAGTTGACAGTGATCCGCCGCATTCGGGGTACTGCCACTGCAACATGTGTAAGAAAGCGACCGGAGGCCCTTTCGCGGTTCTGGTCCAGGCCAGGATCGACGATCTTGCCTGGACGGCTGGCACTCCCACCTCATACCGATCGTCGCCGATCGCGACTCGCGGCTTCTGCGGCAAATGCGGGACGCCGCTCTATCTTCAATATGACGGCGACGAACTGATCCGCGTAACGGTCGGCTCGCTCGATCACCCCGAGAGGATCCGGCCGGCCGGGCATTATGGTGTGGAGAGCCGCCTTCATTGGGCCGATTGCGGTCGCGGGCTTCCGGAGGAAGAGACACAAGAGCGTTTCTAGGGCGCCAAGCCGCTGACAGTGCCTCGACTTTCGGGAGCCTCATGAAAATCGCAACCTACAACGTCAACGGGATCAATGGCCGGCTCGACATTCTGCTACGCTGGCTCAGGGAGGACGCGCCCGATGTGGTCTGCCTCCAGGAACTGAAGACAGACGATGCCAGGTTTCCGCGAACGGAGATCGAGCGGGCCGGCTACGGCGCGATCTGGCACGGACAGAGATCCTGGAACGGGGTGGCCATCCTGGCGAAGGGCAAGACACCGATCCTGACGCGTCGCGGTCTTCCGGGCGATCCCGATGATAACCATAGCCGGTATATCGAAGCAGCCGTCGACGGCATCCTGGTCGGATGCCTATACCTTCCGAACGGCAATCCGTTTCCGGGAGCAAAGTTCGATTACAAGCTGCGCTGGTTCCGCCGTCTGCAGGATTACGCCGCCGAACTCCTCGAACTCGAGGTGCCGTCGATCCTGGCCGGCGACTTCAACGTCATGCCGACGGAGATCGACGTATACAAGCCGGAACGCTGGCTGGACGACGCCCTCTTCAGACCGGAAGTGCGCGACGCCTATGCTCATCTCGTCGCTCAGGGCTGGACCGATGCCCTTAGGCATCTGCATCCGGGAGAGCGTATCTACACCTTCTGGAAATACTGGCGGAACAGCTTCGAACGTGATGCAGGGCTTCGGATCGACCACTTCCTGCTCAGTCCGGCAGTCGCCCCGTTGCTTCGATCGGCAACTGTGAGGAGAAAGCCGCGCAGCTGGGAGCATACGAGCGACCACGCGCCCGTCATGATAGAGCTCAACGTTTCCGAAGCTGGAGCAGATATGTAAGCTGCGATGCCGATCTCAGAGGAACCACGGAACCTGGAATGTCGGTCGGAGTTAGCTGGTAAAGGAGACTGTCCAATGCCTACAAATTCCATTCCCAATTCCGCAAAGCTTCCGCCGAAGTCACTGAATGAGGACACCCAGGACGACGAACTGCCCGAGACCAATGTCGATGACCAGCGCAAGCCGCCAATCAGCATGGGCAACAGCCGCGAGGCGGGCGACGGCGTCACCGATACCAACCCGGGAACAGGCCGCGCCGACCGGAAGGACCGCATCCCTGCCCCGCAATTCTTCAATCGCAAGTGACTCCCATGAACGAGAGCAAGAATTACCTGAACACCGACGAGATCCAGGCCGACGACCAGTTGTCGCCGAAGCCGGTCGAGGGAAAGGACCCGCCGCGGCACGTGCGCAAAAGCGAGGAAGCCGTCGCCGAAGGTTCCGACGACACCGAACGTATCCGGGTTCCGCCGCCGGTGCCGAATCCCGATTGATCAACACACCCCGCGAAGGTGATGCACAACCTTATCCATCCGTGCCGCGGTCGTAGATGCGGCCGGTCAACCAGGCTGGCCAGTCCCGCTCGAAGAAGGATCTGGCGTTCTCGTCGAAGCTGCGGTTTGGACGTGTGGAAAGCCTGATCTCACTGCCATTCAGCCGGACGATAATCTGCTCTTCCCGGTGTGCCTGACGTTCCTTTCGGAAGCGATAGTCCTGTAACGGCCCTGAGCGCGCCAGCGGAAGAGATTCGCCTTCCCGATCGCATATCGCCCGAGCCCCGCGGCTGCCGCCGCCATTGCGAATGAAGAAATCGAGCGCGCTGAGCACCGCTTCCGAAGCAAGCGCCATATGCCGCCACTGCACGCCGCGAACCGCCTCCGCTGCTCGACCGTAGGCGACGCCGTTATCGCGAATTTCAGCATTCAGCTTGCGCGCTTCGATCAAGCCCCGGACTACGCTTTCTTGATCACAGAGGATGCCAGCCTTGTCGCTCATTCGCGCCTGCACTTGCGAACGGATCGATTTGACGGTGAGCGGGCTCTCGGTCCGAAGGCCGGCAAGGATTTCGGCAATGCCTGCCTCTGCCATGGCGCCTATATCCTCGGTGGCGGCCCTCTTCGCCCGACCGCTCGCGCCGATGTGCTCGGCCGCTCGGGTGCCGAAGACCTGCCCGGCATTGAGCGCTGCTCCGCCTGGCCTCGTCACGCCATGTGTGCCCGCTGCTTCTCCGACCGCGTAGCAGCCCTTAAGATTGCTACGGCCCCAGATGTCAACCATGATGCCGCCGTTCATGTGCTGATTGTTGACGGCGAATTCCAGCGGCTCCTCGGCGATATCGATCTTGTAGCGGCGGTAGAGCTCGATCGCGAGCGGGTTCATATGCTTCAACCGATCGATCGGCATGTCCTGGCCGGCGCCGGCCTTGCCGAGATAGAGACGGACGTCGTCATCCAGTCTTTCCAGGCTGAACGAAAGGTCCCCCGGCACAGGCAGCGGATTGCGATTGAAGTCCATGAAGACGCGCCGTCCCTCGGCGGTCTCCCTGAAGATGGCCAGATCGACCAGGCTCGAGCCGAAATCGAGCATGCGCGTCGCGTGAAATGGCCACTGATAGCCCTTGCGAAAGACGTTCGAAGCCAGCTCCTGCGTGCTGCGGTAGTATTCTGCCAGGAAATGGTGCTCGGCACCTTCGGAATCGAGTGAGTAGATATGCGGGATCGCCTGGACGTATGTGCCTGACAGATTCCATGGGAACCCTTCCCTGCGTGTTCCGATGCCAAACTGGCTTTCGGTCAGGTTGACGAGCTCGACGCCGGCCTCCAGCGCCAATCCGAGAGAGCCGAAGCAGCCGTTGGGATAAACGCTGTCGCGATAGAGTTCGCCCGGCCCGCCGGCGGCGAGCACGATCACCCCACTGACGAACAGCGCGATGCCCAGCGGGTTCTCCTCCCTGCGGTCACTGGCGCGCATCGCGACTATCCCGACGACGTGGCCGTCTGCGCCATCGCCCTCGGTGAGGATCTTTACCGCGATCGTCTGGTTGTAAAACGGCACTCCGAGCCGGATCGCCTCCTCGGCCAGCACCTTGACCATCAGGCGCGAGGTGCGCGGTCCGCAACTGGTGGCGCGGCCGACCTCGTCGTGATCGGTCTGATATCTAAGCGTCCCGCCGAGCGGATCCTGAGGCAGCGGCAGGCCTAAGAACTGGAGCGACGCCATCATCCGTGACGAGCCCACCGCCTCGACATAAGCCGTGTCCTCGTCCATGGCGCCGCCGCTGCGGATGGCGCGCGCCATCGCCTTGTAATTGTCGCCCTGATCCGCCGTGTTTGCCGTGTGCAGGGTCTGCTTGTCCGATCCTGAACAGGCCGAGGTTCCGCCCCAGGCGCTCTGGCTGATGATGACGACGTCATCACCGCGCCGCTTCAATTCCACTGCCGCCCGCAGACCCGCCGCGCCGGATCCGACGACGACGCAGCCGGATCGATAGATCGGCACCTCGACGCCGGCGAGCCCGATCACTTCCGAGGGGGCGGCCTCAGGTGGGAGCCGTGGCATGTCGATATCGGTCAGCGCGTCAAGAATTTCCTGGGGAACATCTATGGCCATCGGCGTTCAATCCAGCGGGATGTCGACCCAGCGCTTCTGGCGGGAGGACTCCATGCACGCGTCGACGATCTGGCAGATATGGTGGCCGGTATCGAATGTCGGCCACATCGGTCTGTTGGTAACGATCGAGCGGATCACCTCGGCTACCTCGATGATCTTGCTTTCATTGTAGCCCAGGCCGAAATTTGGCAGAGGAAGGAAAGCCCTGAAAGTGGGGTTCTCAGGACCCACGTCGATCTCGCGAAAGCCGCGCCGCCCCGTCCGGTCGTCGTCGGAGTAGAAGCGCAGCCGGTTTATCTCGTCATAGGTATAGGCGATGCTGCCTTTCGTTCCATAGATTTCGTAGGTCTGCATGAACTTGCGGCCGGTCGCGACACGGCTGAAATCGACGATCCCGCCGGCACCGTTCTCGAACCGGCACAGCAGGTTCGTCGCATCGGGGTTGGTGATATCAGCCCAGGACTCATTACCTGACAGTTTCACCTGCTCGCCATAGGCAAGGCCCTCGACGACAGGCCGGCGCGGCGTAACAATGAGATTGTCGGCGATCAGGGAGCTGACGCGGCCAACCAGGAAATCCATGAAGCTGAAGATGTGCGAGCCGGTATCACCGACGATCCCGGTCGGCGCGAGCTTTCCATCCGCTCGCCACATGAAGGGCGCGTTCGGATCGCCATACATGTCGACGTGCTGGCAGCCGCGGAACAGCTTGATCTCGCCGATTTCGCCGGATTGAATGATGTCTTTCGCCAGATCATGGACGGGATTCCGCGGAAAGGCGTGTCCGACGCGGGTAATGACACCCTTTTCCCTGGCGATCTCGGCCAGTTCCCGCGCTTCGGCGGCGGTGTTTGCCAATGGCTTCTCACAGTAGACATGTTTGCCGGCCAGCAAGGCCGCCTTGGCCACGGGGTAGTGAAGATGGTCGGGCAGGCAGATATCGATCAGATCGACGCCAGGATCAGCGACCGCGAGGTTCCAGTCCTGAAGAATCCTGGCGCCCGGCGCTCTCTGCGAAAGATCCTCGGCTACCTTAGGATTGCCTTCGACGAGAGCGACGATCCGCGCCGTTCCGTCCGACACTCCAAAGAAATGCGGAAAGGTCTGATAGGCCATCGTGTGGACCTTTCCCATCCAGCCCGAGGCGCCAAGCACTGCAACTCTGACTTCAGACATTGTCGTCCCTCCTCTCGATACGGTTTACCGGATTTCGGCGCGGGCCCTGGGCCTCGCATCGTTGCGTTCGTAGGCGAAGATGGTGGGGGCAAGTGCCGGCAAGCCCCGAACGAGGTCCGAGCCTTTTTCGCCGACCATGATCGTCGGCGCGTTGGTATTGCATGACGGCACGCGCGGCATGACGGATGAATCGCAGACCCTAAGGCCTTCCAGGCCATGGACCTTGAGATCAAGCCCGACAACCGCGTTTGGCCCTATCCCCATCTTGCAGGTGCCCACCGGATGATGGTCGGTCTTTGCGTTGGCGCAGCCGTAGTCGAAAAGCTGATCGTCGGTCATGACCTTCGGTCCGGGAAGCCTTTCGGCCATGACATAAGGCTTCAGTGCCGCCTGCTGCATGATCTCGCGCGCGATCTTCAGCCCTTCCAGGGACATCGTCCGGTCATGGGGATCGGACCAGTAGTTGGGATCGATCAATGGAGCGGCAGCCGAGTCGGAGGATGACAGACGCACTGTCCCCCGCGAGCGTGGATGCAGATAGGCGGAGTTAAGGGTCACGCCGGCATTCTTGAGCCGCTCGACACCCGCTTCGATGCCCGATCCGAGGCCGAGGTGGAACTGGATATCAGGAGAACGAGCCTCGGGATCGGCATACCAGAAGCCGCCGGTCTCGAAGAGCGACGAGGCGACCGGTCCTGTGCGGAACAGGACATATTGTATCCCGGCCCAAAGCGTGCGGTGGAGTTTTGCAACGCCGTCATAAGTGTGATCGCCGGTGCATTCGGCAATGACGAAAAGATCCAGATGATCCTGGAGGTTGCCGCCGACACCCGGCAGATCGTGGAGCACCTTGACGCCCACCGACTTGAGATGGTCAGCCGGTCCTATGCCGGACTGCAAAAGCAGCTTCGGCGATCCGATGGCGCCGGAGGAAACCAATACTTCGCGGTCGGCGCGAACGATCTCGGAACCGTGCGAGGTCACGATCTCGACGCCTGTCGCACGGCTTCCTTCCACGATGACACGCGCGACGCGCGCGCCGGTCCGCACCGTCAGGTTCTTCCGGTCTTTGATCGGCGAGAGATAAGCGAGCGATGCCGACGACCGGCGGCGGTTGCGCTGCGTCAGCTGATAAAATCCGACCCCCGCCTGCTGGCGTCCGTTGAAGTCGTGATTATAGGGAATGCCGAGCTCCTGCCCTGCACGGATATAGGCGTCGCAAATCGGTAACGGTGCAGCAGGCATCGAGACACCAAGCGGACCGCCATATGAGTGATAGTCGTCAGCGAAGCGCTGATTGTCCTCCGCGCGTTTGAAATAGGGAAGGATCGAACGGTAGTCCCAGCCCTCGCAACCGTCTTCACGCGCCCAAAGGTCATAATCCACCGCGTTTCCGCGCGTGTAGAGCTGCGCGTTGATGGACGAGCCGCCACCGATGACTTTCGCTTGTGTATAACGAAGCACCCGGCCTTTCATGTGTTTCTGGGGAACGGTTTCCCATCCCCAACTGGCGACGCCTTTGGTCATCTTGGCGAAGCCCGCGGGCATGTGAAAAAGCGGATTCCAGTCGCCTCCGCCCGCCTCAAGCAGGAGCACGCCGACGTCAGGATCTTCGCTCAGCCGATTTGCCAGCACGCATCCTGCAGGCCCGGCGCCGGTTATGATATAGTCGAAACCCATTTTTCTGTCCTATTTTGTCCGTTCGGTCCGCCAGCGCGCGCCTGATGCATGCAAATCCTTCGACGCGATGTGATCTGCCACTCTCAGCGCCTGGGCGGCGACGGTGAGCGCAGGATTGACCGCGGCCGATGTAGCGAGGAAACTGGCGTCGACGACGAAGAGGTTTTCGTGATCGTAGGAACGGCAGTACGGGTCCAACGGCGCAGTCGCGGGATCGTTTCCGATGCGGATCGTTCCGCACTGATGAGAGGGCGTGCGTTTGTCGAACGGCCTCGACAGCACAACCGGAAATCCAATCGATCGCAGGATAGTCTTCAGTCGGGCGACAAGTGCGAGATGAGCGTCCCAGTTGGTTCGCTGCCATTTGAGAACGATTCTATCGTCATCGACCATGACCCGGCTTTCGGGATTGGGAACGTCCTCGCTCATCGCGTAGAAGTCGATGGCATGGTCCGTCATGAAACGGAGAAGCCACTCCGGAGCCCGCGGCAGAGAGCCCTTGAGAACCTTTTCGGAGATGCGCCCCAGGAGCTGCACGTTGCCGAGGGGCGGCCCTCCCTCCCCGTCGGAGAGATAGAAATCGTTAAAGGCAAAGGTCTTCTGGTAGATGGAGGTGTTCCTGAATCGCGGCGAGACCCCGATGACGGCGGAAGCATTGTGGTTCATGAAGTTGCGGCCCACCTGGTCGGAAGAATTCGCCAGGCCCCTTGGGAAGCGGTCGTTTTTCGAACGCAGCAAAAGCACGGACGATTGGACCGCCCCGGCAGAAAGGATCACGATCTCAGGTGAAACAGTCACCGTCTGCCCATTCTTGACATAGGTCACCCGGTCGATCCGGCTCGCCGCTCCCGTGTCGAGCCTCGTCACGCGCGCATTGGTTTCGAGCCGCACGTTCTCGTGCTTCAGCGCCACCGCGAGCGCTGCGGTCTCGGCATCCATCTTGCCGTCCCGTGAATTCGGATGAGCATCCCAGGGCGTGCTCGCCTTGGAGAGCCAAGCGTCTAGATCCAGGCCGAGCGGCAGCGAAAAAGGATACAGGCCTTTCGCCTTGAGGCGTGCCCTGACTTCGGCGATCGGCGCCTCGTCGGGCACGGGCGGGAATTGGTAGGCAACCGAGTGATACGGTTCGGTCGGATCTTCGCCAAGACTGCCGCGGACTTGATACATCAGCTCCGCCTTCGAATACCATGGCTCCAGCTCTTCATAGGGAAAGGGCCAGGCCGGCGACACGCCTTCCCGATGTTCGATGACATCGAAATCTTCCTTGCGATAGCGCGACAAGACGGCGCCGTAGAATTTCGAATTGCCGCCGACATTGTAATAATTGCCGGGGTTGAAGGCCCTACCGTTCGCCTCGTACCAGATTTCTTTCGGTCGGAAATGTCCGCGCTGGAAGATGGCTCGCTGGTCGCGATTGACGGGGAGATCGGCGATATGATCGCCGGCTTCGAGGATCAATATCTGGGCGCCGGTCGCGGCCAGGCCGGCCGCGACCGTGGCGCCGCCGACGCCTGAACCGATGATGACGATGTCCGGTGAATTGCTCATCTTAGCGCCTGACCCTCACCCAATCCGGACCTGGCTCGCTGGATCGAAGAACACGGCCTTATCGAGATTGAAGGCAAGGCGGGTTTGTTGTCCTGGAGCGATGCCGGTATCGGCGCGCAGGCGGGCGACGACGGATTTGCCGCCGAGCTTGGTGACGGCGAAGGTGTCGGAGCCGGCCGGTTCGACCACCTCGATCAGGCAATCGCCCTCGGTCAGCGAGCGCGCCTTGCGGTCGGCGCCATCGGGATCGGTCAGCGCCTCGGGGCGGATGCCGAAGATCACCTGTCTGCCGGTATAGGCAGTCAGGCCGTGATTGCCTGAGATGACCGGGAGCCTGAGCGGAGCGGCATTCGGCCGCTCCAGCGAGACTTCGAGGCCGCCGGCGCCGTTTTCGACGGTGGCGGTCAAGAGGTTCATCGCCGGCGATCCCATGAAGTCGGCGACGAAGATGTTGGAGGGGCTGTTATAGATCTCGGCCGGCGTGCCGAACTGCTGCAGCACGCCATCCTTCAGCACGGCGATCTTGGTCGCCAGCGTCATCGCCTCGATCTGGTCATGGGTGACATAGACGAAGGTGGTGCCCATGCGCTGATGCAGCCGCTTGATCTCGGTGCGCATGTCGACGCGCAGCTTGGCGTCGAGATTGGAGAGCGGTTCGTCGAACAGGAAGACCTGCGGATTGCGCACCAGCGCCCGGCCCATGGCGACACGCTGGCGCTGGCCGCCGGACAGCTGGCTCGGCTTGCGATCGAGCAGATGGCCGATCTGCAGCATGTCGGAGACCTGGGCGATCGCCTTGGCGCGCTCCTCCTTCGGCACGCCGCGGATCTCCATGCCGAAGGCGATGTTGCCCGCCACCGTCATGTTCGGATAGAGCGCATAGGACTGGAACACCATGGCAATGTCGCGCTTGGAAGGATGCAGACCGCTGATGTCGCGCCCGTCGATCCTGATATCGCCAGAGGTGATCGTCTCCAGCCCGGCAATGGTGTTGAGCAGGGTCGACTTGCCGCAGCCGGACGGGCCGACCAGCACGAGAAAGCCGCCCTTTTCGAGTTCGAGGTCGATCCCCTTGAGAATGTCGACGGCGCCGAAACGCTTTTTGAGACCGGAGATTTCGAGGAAGGCCATGGATTACCCTTTGACAGCGCCCGCCATCAGACCGCGCACGAAGTAGCGGCCGGCGAGGATATAGACGATGAGCGTCGGCACGGCGGCGATCATCGCCGCCGCCATGTTGACATTGTATTCGACGACGCCCGTCGAGGTGTTGACGACATTGTTCAGCGCCACCGTCATCGGCATGGATTCACCGGTGCCGGCATAGGCCGAGGCAAACAGGAAGTCGTTCCAGATATTGGTGAACTGGTAGATCACCGTGACGACGATGATCGGCAGCGAGTTCGGCAGCATGATGCGGCGGAAGATCTGGAAGAAGCTGGCGCCATCGACCTGGGCGGCCCTGACCAGCTCGGTCGGAAAGGCCTCGTAGAAATTGCGGAAGAACAGCGTCGTGAAGCCCAAGCCATAGACGACATGCACGAAGACCAGATTGACCGTCGGATTGCCGAAGCCGAAGCTCAAACCCGTGGAATTCTGCAGTGTGGCGCCGAAGCGGCCGAGCGAGCCGAGGATCGTTGCCATCGGCAGCAGCACCGACTGGAACGGAATGAAGCAGGCAAACAGCATCAGCCCGAACACCAGCGTGTGGCCGGGAAAGCGCCATTTGGTCAGCACATAACCGTTCAGCGCCCCCATGGTGGTGGAGATTGCGACCGCCGGCACCACCATCTTGATCGAGTTCCAGAAGTAGCCCTTGATGCCGGCGCAGGTCAGCCCGACGCAGGTCTCGCCCCAGGCCTTGATCCAGGGATCGAAGGTCGGCGCTTGCGGCAGCGCCAGCATGTTGCCGTTCTGGATCTCGTCCATGGTCTTGAACGAGGTCGTCAGCATGACGAAGAGCGGCATCAGATAGAGGACGGCGAAGATCAGCAGCAGGCCATAGATGACGGTGCGGCCGATCCAGCGGGTGTTGTCATTCCTGTTGTCGCGGGCCTGTGGCAGCGTTGCAGTCGAGGTTGCTGCCAAGGTCTGGGTTGAAGAGGTCACGCTGCTCATCGGGCCTTCTCCTTCAGTTCGGAATAGAGATAGGGAACGATGATCGCCGAGATGGTCATCAGCATGATGATGGCGCTGGCCGAGCCGACGGCCATCTCGTTGCGCTTGAAGGTGTATTCATACATGAAGTTGGACGGCAGCCAGGCCGAGCCGCCGGGACCGCCCGAGGTCAGCGCCACCACCAGGTCGTAGGACTTGATCGCCATATGGGCGAGCACGATGAAGGCCGAGAGAAAGATCGGCCGCAGCAGCGGAATGACGATGCGCCGGTAAAGCTGGAATGGCGAGGCGCCATCGATCTGGGCGGCCTTCATGATCTCGCCGTCGATACCGCGCAGGCCCGCCAGGAACATCGCCATGACGAAGCCCGACGCCTGCCAGACGCCGGCGATGACGACGGTATAGATGACGAAGTCCTTGTTCTTGATCCAGTCGAAGTGGAAGCTGGTCCAGCCGAAATGGTGCAGCGTCTGTTCCAGCCCGAGGCCGGGATCGAGGAACCATTTCCAGGCAACGCCGGTGACGATGAAGGAGAGCGCCATCGGGTAGAGGAAGATCGGCCGCAACACGCTCTCGCCGCGGATCTTCTGGTCGAGCAGGATGGCGAGGAACAGACCGAGCGCCAGGCAGATGCCGATATAGAGGAAACCGAAGATCGCCATATTGGTGATCGAGGTATACCAGGAGGACGGCGGATCGCTCTCGAAGGTCCAGCGCCACAGCCGCTGATAGGCGCGTGGCCCGGTCAGCGCATAGGAGGGAAAGGTCTTGGAATTGGTGAAGGAGAGATAGGCCGTCCAGACGATGAAGCCGTAGACGAAGATGATGGTGATGACGAAGCTCGGCGCCAAGACGATCTTCGGCAGCGCATCCTGCAGCCGGCCCCGCAACGAGATCGCCGTCGATTGCCGCGGCGTCAGAACCGGATCGGTGGTCGCAACGGTGCTCATGGAATATCATCTCCTCCCTGCATAATCGTCCGGGCAATCCGCCCTGCATGATCATCCCGCATGATCGGCGCGGAGCCTGAAGCTTCCCCGCGAGATGCGGGGAAGCATTTGTCATCACACGTGGTCTCAGCGGGCGTCGTCGATCGCCTGGACGAGCTGCTTGACGGCTTCGTCGGAGGTCTTGATCTGGCCGTGGACGAACTTCGAGACGACATCCTTGTAGGCATTGGCAATCGCCGGCGGGGCGCCGTAGCCTTGCGCCAGCGAACCGAACAGCGTGCCGCCCTCGTTGGCTGCCTTCAGATCGGCGATGCCCTTCTTGCCGCAAGCGTCGAAGTCGGTATCGGGAACGTCGGTACGAGCCGGCACCGAACCCTTGACGACGTTGAAGGCCGACTGGAAGCTCTTCGACAGCGTTGCCTTCGCCAGCGCCACCTGGGCCGCCTTGCGGTCATCGGGAACGTTGAACATGCCGAACATGTCGGAGTTGTAGACCACGCTGCCGTCGGTGCCGGGGAAGCGGTAGCACAGGAAGTCGGTGTCAGGCGTCTTCTTGGCGGCGACGAATTCGCCCTTGGCCCAGTCGCCCATCACCTGCACCAGCGCATCGCCCTTGATGACCATGGCGGTCGCCAGGTTCCAGTCGCGGCCCGAGAAGTTCGGGTCGACATACTTGATGATCGTGGCGAGGTTATCGAACGACTTCTTCATCGTGTCGGACTTCAGCGATTCCTCGTCGAGGTCGTTGAAGGCCTTCTTGTAGAACTCCGGCCCGCCGGTCGACAGCACGATGGAATCGAACATCGTCGCTTCCTGCCAATTCTGGCCGCCAAGCGCCAGCGGGATGACGCCGGCGGCCTTGGCCTTGTCGAGCAGCGCGATCAGCTCGTCGAAGGTCTTCGGCTGGGTGCCGCCGATCTTGTCCATCACCGCCTTGTTGATCCACAGCCAGTTGACCGAGTGGACGTTGACCGGGGCGGCAACCCACTTGCCGTCATAGACCGAGAACTTCTGCAGGGCTGCCGGAACCGACTTGTCCCAGCCTTCCTTCTTCGCCGTCTCCGTCAGATCGCCCATGACGCCGGCCTGGGCATAATCGAGCACGGTATAACCGAGCATCTGCGAGGCCGTCGGATAAGTACCCGCCGCCACCATCGCCTTCAGCGCCGTCATCGCCGCATCGCCGCCACCGCCGGCAACCGGCACGTCCTTCCAGGCAAAACCTTCCTTCGAAAGATCCTGCTTCAAGACGTTCAGCGCCGCTGCCTCGCCGCCTGACGTCCACCAGTGCAGCATCTGCACTTCCTTGACGTCGGCGGCGTGGGCGGACACACCAGCGCCGGCCAGAGCCAATGCGATTACGGCAGTCGTAGTCAGAAACCTATTCATCGAAGAACCTCCCAGTTCCATCTTGGAAGATGCGGGACCTATTCCCGCACCGATCACCCCGCCCTCCTCAGGCGTAGTTTGATTACCGGCTAAGCCGGCTTTCCGTCTGCGGCATCCACCAGCTGGTGCGCTTGCCGATATGCATGTTGAGTGTCTTGGTCTCGGTGTAATCCTCAACCGCATGGCGGCCGAGCTCGCGGCCGAGGCCGCTTTGCTTGTAACCGCCGAAGGGAAGTTCCGAGGCGCCGTCCATGAAGGTGTTCATCCAGACTGTTCCCGCCCGCACCGACCGGCCGATCGTCAGGCACGTGTCGAAATCGCGGCTCCAGACACCGGCCGACAGGCCGTAGTCGATGGAATTCGCAATCCTGATGGCTTCGGCTGACGTCTCGAATGTCAGGACCGAAAGCACCGGCCCAAAGACTTCCTCGCGCGCCACGGCCATATCGGGGGTGACCGCTTCGAGGATCGTCGGCGACATGAACTGCCCCATGCCGAGATCCAGCGTCTCGCCGCCATGCGCGACCCGGGCACCGCTGCTCCTCGCGCCGGCAACGTATCCTGATATTTTCTCCAGATGCTCAGGCGTGATGATCGCGCCGACCTGCGTCGAAGGATCGAGCGGGTCGCCGACCTTGACTGCCTTCGACAATTCGGCAATCCGCTTGACGACATCGGAAGCGATTGATTTGTGAAGGATCAACCGTGAGCCGGCATTGCAGCACTCGCCGGCATTGAAATATGCGCCGAAGACCGCGGCATCGATGAAGGCATCGAGATCGGCATCCGGCAACACGATCTGCGGGTTCTTCCCGCCCAGTTCCAACGAGACCTTCTTCAGCGTCTGTGCGGCATTCGACATCGTCAGCTTGCCGACGCCGGTCGAGCCGGTGAAGGACACCATGTCGACGTCGGGATGCGACGTCGTGATCGCGCCGACCTCTGGTCCCGTACCGGTGACAATGTTGACGACGCCATCCGGAATGCCTGCCTCCTGCAGGATCTCTCCCAGCACCAGCGTCGATCCTGAGGTCAGCTCCGAAGGCTTGACGACGGTCGTGCAACCGGCCGCCAAGGCGAATGGCAGCTTCTGGCCGACGATCAGGAACGGAAAATTCCAAGGCGTGATGATCGACACCACGCCGATCGCTTCGCGCAGCACGACGCCAAGCGTGCCGTCGCCCAGCGTGTTGTAGCTCTCTCCGTGGAGGTCACGGGCAAGCGCCGCCGCGTAGCGCCATATGTCAACGGAGCCTGCAATTTCTCCCCGCACCTGTGTGATCGGCTTTCCCGCCTCGATCGCATCGAGATATGCCAGCTCCTCTGCACGTGCCGCGATCAAATCGGCAGCCTTGAGCAGGATGGCGGAACGTTCGGAAGCGGTCATTCGGGGCCACGGCCCGAGGTCGAACGCCTTGCGTGCCGAAGCGATCGCACGCTCGGCGTCCCTCTTGCTGCCGGTCGGAAACCGGCTGACCACGACACCATGGCTTGGAGCGACACGCTCGATCGGATCGGAGGAACCAGCCTCCCATTTACCATCGATGAGCATCTTGAAATCACGCGCTTTGTGGTCGCTGAGCGCGGTGGGGTTGACGAGAACCGTCATTACCATTCTCCCTTGAACGTTGCCGGGCGCTTCTCGCTGAATGATGCGACGCCCTCCTTCAGATCGCCGGTCTTGGCGGCGAGGATCGAGCCCAGGGCTTCGACCGCGGTTCCATTGTCTTCGCCGTTTGCCGATGCGATCATCAACTTCGCGATCTCAATGGCAGCCGGCCCCCTTGCAGCAATCCGCCCAGCATATTCCCTGGCGGCGGCGAGCGCGTTCCCTGTGGGAACAACCGCGTCGACGATCCCGAGAAGGCGTGCCTCCTCGGCGGTGAATATCTCGCCGCCCAAGGCCATTCGCCGGACGGTCTGCGCCCCGAACCGGCGGACAAGACGCTGGGTTCCGGACCAGCCCGGCACCATTCCAAGGCCGGTTTCCGGCAGACCGATCTTAATCTGTTCCTCTGCGAGGCGAATGTCAGCGACCCCTGCAAGTTCAAGCCCTCCCCCGAGGGCATGGCCATTCAGAGCCGCGATCAGCGGCATCCGGAGCGTCGCCAGTCTTTCGAAGATACGGTGGCCGTGGCGAACCCAGAGATGACCGAACTCCTGAGGCAACATTCCGCCCCAGGCCTTGATATCGCCGCCGGCGGAAAAGCCCTTTCCTTCGCCGGTGAGAATGGCAGCGCGCACATTGGCGTTCGCCTCCACCTCGTCGGCTGCATCTGCCAGCGCTTTCAGCATGTCCAGGTCGAGCGCGTTCAGCTTCTCCGGACGAGAAATCGTCAGCGTCGCAACATGTCCATCGACGTCAATTCTGACCGTTCCGCTAGCCATGGAAGCTGCCCTCCAGCGTCCGTGTCTTTTTTTCTGGAAGCGACAGGCCGATGTTTGCCTCCGCAAAGAGCGCCGCGTCCATGACCTTCAGGTCGGGCGCCACGATCAGCGGAAACTCCGACTGATCCAGGATGTGGAACTGGAGATCGACGCCGGGCGCAATCTCGGTGAGGACGATACCACCAGGCGTCAGCTTCATCACGCACCGCTCGGTGACATAGGTGATCTCCTGCCCCTGCTCGATCGCGCGCCTGCCGCTGAAGGTGACATGTTCGACCTCATTCACGAGCTTCTTCAGCTTGCCTTCCTTCTCAATCAGAAGAGCTCCATCGGCGATCGAAAGCATTGCTCCGGCGTTGAACATGCCGGAGAAGACGATCTTCTTTGCCCGCGCCGTGATGTCGACGAAACCTCCGGCGCCGGCCGTCACATGCGGCCGGAAGGAGAGCTTGGAGACGTTGACCGAACCGTCTTTGCCGATCTCGAGGAAGGACAGCAGCGATGCATCGAAACCTGCACCCTGGAAATAGGTGAACTGATAGGGAGACGGCATATAGGCGTCGGCGTTGGAGGCGCAGCCAAAGGCGAAGTCGAGTAGCGGCACGCCACCGACCGCGCCCTGCTCGATGACCCAGGTGACCGCCCCGTGAAGCCCTTCCTCCAGCAGGATGCGCGGCACGTTGGCGGATATGCCGAAGCCGAGATTGACGCAGCTTCCCGCTTGCAGTTCCTGCGCGACGCGACGCGCGATGACTTTTTGGACATTGAATTCCGGAACGCTGAAGCTATCGAGCGGACGGAAGATCTCCCCGGAAATTGCCGGATCGTACCCCGTTTGCGTCGTCTGCTTCTGTTCCGGGTCGACGACCACATAATCGACCAGCATTCCAGGCACCCGGACGTCATGGGGCTTCAGCGAGCCTTCCTTGGTGATCCGTTTGACCTGTGCGATGACGATGCCGCCGTTGTTGCGTGCGGCCAGCGCCTGATCGAGGCCGCCGAGATAGGCGCCTTCATGTTCGTATGTCAGGTTGCCGCGCACGTCGGCGGTGGTGGCGCGGATGATGGCGACCTCAGGGACGATCGAGGGAAAGAACAGCCAGTCGTCGCCCTCGAAACGCACGCGCTTGACCACCGGATGCTCCGAAGCCAGCCCGTTCATCGCGCAACCCTGCCGCTCTGGATCGACGAATGTGTCGATGCCGATCTTGGTCAGGACACCCGGCCGCTTCGCGGCGGCTTCGCGATGGATGTCGAACATGATGCCGGACGGAATGTTGTAGGCCGGGATTTCGTTGTTGGTGATCATTTTCCAGATCAGCGGCGGCTCTGACGATGACGGACCGGACGGATAGGAACCACCGATGATGCGCTTGAGCAGACCCTTCTTGGCGATATGGTCGACGCCCTTGATGCCGCTCATGTCGCCGGCAGCGATAGGATGAAGGGTCGTAATATCACGGGGATGGCCGGTCGCATCGAAACGTTCGCCAATCGCCTTCAGCATGAGGTCCGGGCAGCCGAGACCGCTCGAGGAAGACACCGTTACAACAGCGCCATCCGGGATCAGCGCGGCCGCTTCGGTGGGGGTGAGATGCTTCTTCATCAGCGCTACTCAGAGTCCTGTTTCAATTTTTACGCTCCTGCGGGCTCCGCAGCTCTCGCGAACAACCAGCCGAACCGCCGTCGTCACCGCCTCCGCCTCGGCCTTTCCCGCGTTGATCTGCTTCAGAAGCAGCTGCGCACCTCGGCGCCCGATGCCCTGCGGATCGACCGAGACCGTCGTGAGCGCGGGAACCGCCGCCTGAGCCTCTATGACGTCGTCGAAACCCACGACCGCGAAGTCGGAGCCGGGTTCCAGATGGCGCGCGCGCAATCCGTCGCAAACACCGAAGGCGACGGCATCGTTGAAGCAGACGGCTGCCGTGGGTTTGTCGGCAAGAACGAGTGCTTTTCCGATCGCCTCTACCCCGCCGGCTCGCGAAGGCGCGGACGAGATGACAAGCTCTTGGTGATAGCCGAGCCCGGCTGCCTCCATGCCGCTTCGGTAACCGGCAAGGCGGTCGTCGAAGACGGCGGTATCTAGGAAGCCGCCGAGAAAAGCGATGCGCTGGTGACCGAGCTCCGCCAGGTGCTTGACCGCGGACATCATGCCCGCCTGGTTGTCGGAGACGACGGACGAGACCTTGGCGCCAGGCAGGTTTCGCACGACGACCACCACCGGAATCCCTGCTGCGACAAGCGGCTTGAAGTCTGCGGCATCGGTGGCGCGCGCCGGCGACACGATGAGCCCCGAAATGCCATGTTCCCGCATCGACGCGACAACCTCGCGCTGCCTATCGATGCTCTCGCTGGTGTTCGACAGGAACTGCACGAATCCGGCCGACTGAACGACCATATCGACGCCGACTGCCAGCTCCGCGAAGAAGCTGTTCGTCAGGTCGTTGACGACGACCCCGATGATCCTCGACTTGGCACTGGCCTGCCGAAGATTGGCGGCGCCGCGATTGTAGACATAGCCCAGCTCGCGCATCACCGCATTGACCTTGGAACGCGTCCCCTCATTGACCAGGGAGGAACCCTGAAGCACCAGCGAAACCGTCGATTTCGAGACGCCTGCGGCTTTCGCAATGTCGATGACGGTTACCCGCGCCTTTGTCATTTCCCCTCCCGACGCCAACGTCGACTGATCATTAGATATTTGGAACGTTCCAATTCTGTCAAGAGAAATTTGTACGGATTGTTATTAACTAGCTATTCCTTGGCAAATTTTGGCCTTCTCCTACCGCCGGAATCCCATCGTAGAAATTGGAACGATCTAAATATTGACCTTGGCTGAGAAGCCTATGTCGATGTTTTTTGACTGGAAAATCGTAGGTGGCGCACGACCGACAGATGCGTTGGCTGCAAAATGTGGAAAATTCGGGCTCGTCCGTTATTTCCGTCAAAGCGACAAGACCTTCTGAGAAAAGCAGGGGGGCTTCTATTCTGTGTTGATAAACTTTGCGACAAACCCAGTGGAGGACATGGCGACATGAAACTGCGCGCCGAGTTGACCGTTCTGCCACCACGCGAACAAGCACGGCGCTTGGCAGCCGTCGCCGCGTCCTTGGTCGCACAAATCGAGCGCACCGAACCCCACGCGCCCGAAGCCGAAGCCGCCTTGGGGGCAATCCGCACTTGGGGTGATGGCGCACACCTGATGGGCCGATACTTCTCGGATCTTATCTACAGTGACGATGAGCGCGGGACGCTCCGTCGGCTCTCCGAGGCAGCCGGAAAACCCAGCGAAGACGGCTGGAACGCCCTGACGACGGCAACCATGTATGTCGCCTGGCTTGTTTACCAGGAGACCGGCGAGCCCATGCCGAGTGACGTCAACGAGGTCGGAGAGGACAGCCTTGACCTTCTGGACAAGCGACTGGCCAAACTCGGCTAAAACCAAGCGCGCGATCCCCTCTCGAAACACATCGGCTTTTACACGAATTCGTTGACATGTCGGGAGGGGTCATCCCACGCCTCTCGATGCGAGCTCGAACATCCCGGAACGCTGGTTCGCCTATCGCAAAACGATAGGAGGGTCTCCAGGATTCCGTCGAGGAATTCCCGACGATAGCCATTAGCGAAACTTTATCGTTTGTGACGAATGCTACGGATACGTGCAACGCGCCAGATCTGAAGCAGGGCCGGATGATGTCACACTCGTTTGAATCCATTCTGGAGAGCCTGCCTCAGGGCATAGTTCTGCTTGATCCTGCCGGTACAGTGACGGCTTTCAATTCACGCACGTTAGACATTCTCGGCCTTCCGCAAGGAGCTATCCGCGAAGGCATGAATATCGACGGATTGCCGGGCACTGCAGACTGCCGTGCAGTGGCATCCCGCCGGTCGATGGTCGGTGGACCGCCCACGTCTCAGTTTGCCCTTTCCGACGGAGGGATGGTCTCACTGACCTGTGCCCCGTCGAGGGATGGAGGCTGGATCCTCAGCTATGAAGACATCTCGACTCTCATTCGCGTCGAAGACAGCCTGACCGAGCAACATCGCCGGTTCGACGCAGCCTTCAGCAATATGCCGCATGGGCTGTGCATGTTCGATTCGACAAAGAATCTCATCCTGTGCAACGCCTCCTATGCACGGATGTACAATCTGCCGGACCTTCTGACGCAACCGGGAACGCCACTTGTGGATATCCTGGCCTATCGCAGCCGCGAGGGAAATGGCCCGGCCGATACCACGACCTATTTTGATGTAGTCTTCGAAGCGACAACCCGCGGTGCGCCGGCCAGCCAGAACATCGTCCTGGCCGATGGGCGCATTATCAAGATCACCCACAATCCGATGCAAAACGGTGGATACGTGGCCCCCCATGAGGACGTCACCAAGACCGTCCGGCTGGCGGAAGAGCTGCGCCGGCATCACGATCAGCTCGAAGCGACGGTGAAGAGCCGCACGGCGGAAGTCGAGCGGCAGGCGCGCGAACTCAAGCGAATGCTGGCGCAGGAGCGAAACATCAACGAACTGCAGCGGCAGTTCGTGGCGATGGCATCCCATGAATTCAGGACGCCGCTTGCAATCATCGACGCTGCTGCCCAGCGGCTGCTGCGAAAAAGAGGGGCGGTCGAGCCCGAATTTCTCAGCGACAAGGTCGATCAAATCCGCGCATCAGTGACCCGAATTGTCGATCTCATGGAGAGCATCCTGTCAGCCGGACGCCTCGATACCGGCAAGATCGATATCAATTACGACGCCTGCGCATTGAAATCATTGATAAACACCTGTTGCGAGCGGCAGTCGACGATTGCAAAGTCGCATAGGTTTGTGTTGGATATCGATGGGCTGCCGGAGTTCATCGATGCCGATCCTCGGACGTTGGCACAGGTCTTTACCAACCTGCTTTCCAATGCTGTCAAATACGCGCCCGGAACCTCCGAAATTCGCGTCACGGCATGGGCAGAGACGGGAAACGTCAAAGTTTCGATCAGCGATGATGGAGTGGGGATCGATGCCGAAGACGTGCCGCGGCTCTTCCAGCGCTATTTTCGGGCCCGGACTTCGACCGGGATTGCCGGAACCGGTATCGGCCTCAATCTGGTGAAGCAGATCATCGAAATGCACAACGGCTCGATAGAGGTTCGAAGCGCAAGAGGATGCGGATCGACATTCACCGTAACGCTTCCAATCAAGAGAAACGGCGACGCTTCCGCGGCCAATAACGCCGCCTGATGTTTCAGGATTGCTGTCCTGCATATCTACCCTATCCTTCTTACAATAGAGGAGGATCATGCCATGGCTTTCATTCACACCCCCAATGCATCCGCCAGCGAGAAGACGACGTCGATGTATGCGTCGGCCGAGGCGAATTATGGTTATCTGCCGAACATGTATCGAGCCTTCGGCCATCGGCCTGAGGTGATGGAGAGCTGGGCGGCGCTGCTTTCGAGCATTCGCGGCCATATGAGCCTGCGGCGCTACGAACTGGTGACGCTGGCCGCGGCCAAGGAGCTGAAATCCTCATATTGCATGCTGGCGCACGGCTCGGTGCTGTTGCGCGAGGGTTTCACCGGCGATAGTTTGACGGCTGTTGTCAACGAGACGGAGAAGGCGCCGATCGATGCCGGCGAACGCGCGATCATGGCTTTTGGCGCCAAGGTGGCGCGCGATGCGACATCGGTCACGCAGCAGGATATAGACGGGCTGAAGAAACACGGCCTGAGCGATGCCGAGATCTTCGACGTCACGGCAGCGGCAGCGGCCCGGTGTTTCTTCTCGAAAATGCTGGATGCGCTGGGCGCTGCACCCGACCACGCCTATATCGAGCGGCTGGAGCCGAACGTGCGAAAGGCGCTCAGCGTCGGCCGGGAGGTCGAGCGGCCTCTGGCGCCCTCACCGTCCCGTGGCACACAGCAATGATGTGATGCCTGAGGACGTCGCATCTGCTCTTTTGCGGCTCCAACTCCTCCAGGCCCCATTCCTGCGGCCTCTACTCCTGCGGTTTGTCCGCAAAATGCCGGATTGCAAACTCGGCGATATTCTGGCTCGACCGATCGGCATCGTCGAGCAGCGATGGAAACAGCTGCCACTGATGGGGCATGCCCGGCCAGACCTCGGTGGTGACATCCACGCCCGCCTGGCGCGCCTTGTCGGCAAGCCGCAGCGTGTCGTCCAGCAGGACTTCACCGGAGCCGACCTGCAGCAGCAGCGGTGGAAAGCCGGTCATGTCGGCATAGAGCGGAGACACCCGGGGATCGGCCGGAGACCGGCTGCCGAGATAGGTCTTGCGCAAGGTCTCGATCCAGGCCTTGTCGACCAGCGGATCGCTTTCGGCATTTGTTGTCATCGATCCGCCCGTCGCGGCAAGATCGGTGATGGGGCTGAGAGCAATCACAGCTGCCGGCAACGGCTTTGCCGCCTGCATCTGCCGTAGAACCGTCTCGATCGCGATATTGCCGCCGGCGCCGTCACCCGCCACGACCACGTTCTCGCTGCGATAGCCATTATCGAGAAGCCAGCGATAGGCCGTCAGCGCGTCGTTGATCTGCGCGGGATAGCCATATTCGGGCATCAGCCGATAGTTGATGAGAAAAACGTCGCTGGATGCGGCTTTGGCGAGCGAGCCGGCAAGCAGGCTGTGCGTGCGGATCGAGCCGCTGGAAAAGCCGCCGCCATGAATATAGAGGATCACCCTTTGGCCGATCGGATGATGAAGACGAGCGGGCCACATCAACTCGGCATCCACGCCGTCGGCATCGACCTGCCGAACCTGGATGCGCGTCGGCCCCGGCGTCGCCTCCATCAGCGCCCTGAAAGCAGTCCGCCGCTCCTGCAGGCTATCGGCGCCGGCAAAGTGATCTTTCCAGAGGCCGACGAGTTTTTCGACCTGCTCGTGCGAGGCTGGGCTTTGCGGTCCAATGTCCCGCCCGACCGCAGCCGAGGCGAGCAGCATCAGCACGGCCAACGCGGAAAACAGACCGCTGGGCCACTTTGGTCCTCTTCGATTGGCAGTTGGCAAAATCCGACGGTTCATCAACCTCTCCCGATGATGTTGGCTGTGGTGGCCATGGCGGCATCTTTGGCCAGTTCACGCGTCGGAGTCAAAAGGATGACGGATACGAATCCCGATTTTCCGAGCGATGCAACGACCTCGGCCTGAAGACCGGCATTACCCGTCGCATCCCCATATCTCGGGGATCCGGCGGGCAGCGCCGCTGTGACCGCAGGAAAGCGCATCATGCGGCAAATTAGCATTCGCCTCACGTCTGGAATGACCTAGATCTAGGTTCGATCATCACCGCAAAGAGGCGAGCATGTCCATCAAGTCCATCTGCATCTATGGCGCTGGCGCACTCGGCGGCGCTATCGCCGTCAAGCTTGCAAGCCAAGCCGCAAACGACGCCACCATCTCCGTCGTCGCGCGTGGAGCGCACCTCGACGCCATCCGCGACAACGGTCTCAGCCTGCGCGAAGCCGATGCAGAAAGGCCGCTCAATGTCCGCCTGACTGCGACCGACGATCCCAGCACATTGCCACCGCAGGATCTCGTCATCACCGGCCTCAAGGGGCATCAGCTGGCACCCGCTGCCGAAGGCATTGCAAGCCTCCTCAAGGAAGGTACCCGCGTCGTCATGATCCTCAACGGCATTCCGTGGTGGTATTTTCACCGCGATACCCAGAGCCGGCATGCCGAGCTGCAGTTCGACGAGCTCGATCCCGGCGGCAGGCTCTGGCGGCTGATCGGGCCGGAACGCGTCATCGGCTGCGTCGCTTATCAGGGCGCAGAGGTGATCAATCCCGGCGAGATCCAGCTTGCCAACAACGGCCGCTTCGTGCTCGGCGAGCCCTCGGGCGAAATCTCGCCCGATCTCGAGGCGATCGCCGCGGTGCTGACCGACGCCGGCCTCAACATCACGACGACGCCTGTTATTCGCGACGAGATCTGGAGCAAGCTGATGGGCAATACCGCCTTCAACCCGATCAGTGCGCTGACCAGGGCGCTGATGACCGACATCATGGCAGATCCAGCACTTTCGACCACAGTCGGCACGGTGATGAACGAGGTCCGCGCCGTCGGCGAGGCCTTAGGCGCGCGTTTCAGCATGACCGTCGAGCAGCGGCTCGAACAATCGCGCCATATCGGCGCCGTGCGCACGTCGATGCTGCAGGATCTGATCGGGGGCAAGGCGCTCGAAATCACGCCGCTGGTCGGTATGGTGGTGGCGCTCGGACGCCTCGCTGCCGTGCCGACCCCGGTCTCGGAAACGATCCTGGCGCTGGTGACGCAATTGGATCGGGAAAACCAGCGCGGTAACTGATCGCAGAGGAAAGGGCGGCCGGGGAGAGCCCGGCCGTCTTCCCTTACTTTCCGACCTGCTCGGCCCAGTTCGGCGCCTTGCCGCCGCCATCGAGGAAGGTCACTGCCATATTCGCCATCAGGGGAGAGGCGAAGGTCTCGTAGTGAGTGAGATCGGGCAGGATCGCCAGCCGGTTCTTCGACATGTTTTCCCGCATCCAGCCCGCATCGCCCAGACCGCCGCCGAGCTTGTGGTAGAAGTCGATCATATGCTCGGGCCGGATCATGTCGGCATCGCCGTAGATCAGCATAACCGGCATGGTGAGCTTGGCGACGGCATCGCTATAGTCGATAGGTTCGCGCATCAGGGCGCCCATGGCATCGAGCAGCTTCGGAAATTCGGAAACGTCAGGTGCTACCGCCTTGTAGGAGAGGAACATCGGCGTGTCCTTCATCATGTCGGCCATACCGGCGCCGACGGCCGCCTGCTGCGGCAGCATTTCCGGGAAGAAGCCGTTCTGCGCATAAGGCGCCGACAGTATCACCAGCCGACGCACCTGGTCGGGCGCGTTCGCCGCCATGTTCAACGCTACCCCGCCGCCGAATGAATAGCCGAAGACGTCGACCCTGTCGTAACCGAGCTGCTTCACCAGGATCGCGAGATCGGCGCCGATGGCCGGAAGCTCGATCGGCCGCTTGCCGAGGGGCGTGCGGCCATGGCCCTGCAGATCGACGGCGATCACCTGCCGGTGGTCGGTGAAAACAGGCATGACCGGCGCGAACATCTCGATCTGCCCGAGGCCGCCGTGCAGCAGCAGCAGCGGTTCACCCTCGCCACGGATCTCGTAATAATAGTCGATACCGTTGACCGGCACGCTGCCTTTCCTGACGATCGGCGCGGCGGCCTTCTTCTCCTCGGTGACAGGCGCGGCACCGCCGGCACCCGCCATATCGGGCGCGGCCAAGAATGCGGCAGTGGTTGCGATCATCGAAATCAGCGTCATCTTCGACATGTCCTTGCTCCATGTTTGCATCGATACCGCAAGGACGGCGGTGCTCATGCCTTTCCGACATCACGCTTCGAGATTTCTCGCTTCGGCCTTTATGCCATTCCTATATTTTCATGCCCCGCTCCGAATGGATTTCCTATCGGCCGCAGCAGTAGACTTTCGCCATCACTGCAAAGGTCAAATGCCATGCGAAATGTCATGTCCTCAGGTTTTCAGTTCCCTCGCCCACACAGGATGACTCGCGGCAGTAAGCAGATGCGCGAGAAACGCACCGCCCAGGCGCTGCTCGTCTTTGGCGTAGTGCTCGCCTGTGTCGAACTCTACGTCATTTTCGGCGTGCTCTGAGGCGGAGCGCGAAGACACGAGCTGAAAAGCCGAGTTCCAACTTTTCCTTAACCGACATACTGGTAAAATCGCGTCGCAGAGACTTCAGACGCCACGAGACCGATGAAACCGAATTTCCGCTTCACCCATTACGATCTTAAGGAACAACGCGCCGGAACGATCATCGAGGTGTCGTTGAATGCGGTGAACAATGTCCGCCTGATGACGGCGCCGAATTTCCAGCGGTTCACCGAGGTTCTCGATTTCAAATATATCGGCGGCGTGGCGCGCAAATCGCCGATCAAGATCGCCGTTCCGGAAAGCGGCCACTGGCATGTCATCGTCGATATGGAAGGGCATCACGGGCTTGCGGAATCGTCCGTCAAAGTGATCGCCGCGCCGGCAAATCAAAAGACGCCGCGCGCCTCCTGAGTTCGCCGGGCTTCAGCGCGGATTGCGCTCCTTGCGAAGCTTTGCCCACCACTCCAGCCGCTTGCGGATATCGCGCTCGAAGCCGCGCTCCGGCGGATCGTAGAAGATCTGGCGACCCATCTTCTCCGGGAAATAGTCCTGGCCGGAAAAGGCATCCGGCTCGTCGTGGTCGTATCGGTAGCCGTCGCCGTAACCCTCGCCCTTCATCAGCTTGGTCGGCGCGTTGAGGATATGCTTCGGCGGCAACAGCGAGCCGTTCTGCTTTGCCGCCTGGCTTGCCGCCTTGAAGGCGGTGTAGACGGCATTCGATTTCGGGGCGGTGGCGAGATAGACGCAGGCCTGCGCCAGCGCCAGCTCGCCTTCCGGCGAGCCGAGATACTCATAGGCATCCTTGGCGGCGTTACAGATCACCAGCGCCTGCGGATCCGCAAGACCGATATCCTCCACCGCCATGCGCACCAGCCGCCGGCCGAGATAGAGCGGGTCCTCGCCGGCATCGAACATGCGGGCGAGATAATAGAGCGCGGCATCGGGATCCGAGCCGCGTACGGATTTATGCAGCGCCGAGATCAGGTTGTAGTGGCCGTCCTGCGCCTTGTCGTAGACCGGGGCACGGCGCTGGACGATGCGTGTCAGGCCTTCGGTATCGAAGCTCTCGCCTTCGCGCGCCGCCCGCCAGACTTCTTCGGCGAGCGTCAGCACCGCGCGGCCGTCGCCGTCGGCCATGCGGATCAGGCTGACGCGGGCATCCTCCGCCAGCGGCAGCGGCTTCTGCTCGATCGCCTCAGCACGCTTCAGCAGTTCCTCAAGGCTCTCCTCGTCATGCGACTTGAAGGTCAGCACACGGGCCCGCGACAGCAGAGCGGCGTTGAGCTCAAAGGATGGGTTCTCGGTGGTGGCGCCGACGAGGATGACGGTGCCATCCTCCATGACGGGCAGGAAACTGTCCTGCTGGGCGCGGTTGAAACGATGGATCTCGTCGACGAAGAGCAGCGTCTGACGGCCGTCCATACGCCGCAAGCGGGCAGTCTCGAACACCTTCTTCAGATCGGCGACGCCGGAGAAGATCGCCGATATCTGCTCGAAGGCGAGGCCCGCCTCGCCCGAAAGCAGCCGTGCCACCGTCGTTTTGCCGGTGCCGGGCGGACCCCAGAAGATCATCGAGCCGAGCGAGCCGCTTTCGATCATCCTTTTCAGCACGCCATCCTCACCAGTCAGGTGTTCCTGACCGGTGACATCGGCAAGCGTCTTCGGCCGCAGCCGGTCGGCAAGCGGCCGCCTGGCAGCGACCTCCTCCGGAACACGCGGCGCGAAGAGATCGTTGCTCATCGGAAGAATTGCCGGATGCGCTGGCCGTTGCGCTCTATCTCGACCCGCCAGAGGCCGGGGTCGCTATCGGCGATCTCGGACAGTTCGCTGGTCGACTTCACGTCCGTGCCATTGATCGAAACGATGATATCCTTCGGTTCGAAACCGAGACGGGCAGCAGGCGAATCGTCCTTCACCTCGGATACGACGACGCCTGCCGATTCCGGTGGCATGCGCAGTTCGTCGGCGACCCGCGGCGACAGGTTCTCGACGACGGCGCCGGTAAACGGTGTGTGTCCGCCGATCGTGCGCTGGTCGCGTGGCGAGGTTTCCGGGGCTCGGGCAAGCACCAGCGGCAATTGCTGCTCGCGGCCATTCTCGACGACGGTGAGCTTGACCGAGTTGCCGAGACCGGCCGTCGTCAAGCGGTAGAGCAGCGCATCCGGATGCTCGACGGAAATTCCGTCGACGGCGGTGACGATCTCGCCAGCCTTCAGCCCGGCCTTGGCCGCCGGCCCGCCTTCCGAAACCTTGACGACGAGGGCGCCGCGAGCCTTGTTCAAGCCGAGCGCTTCGGCCACCTCCGATGTCACGGCATCGAAGCTCGCGCCGACATAGGGCCGCTCGAAGGATTTGACGCCGGCATCGGCGGAAGTGAGGAAGACCTTGACCAGATTGGCGGGGATGGCAAAGCCGATGCCGTTCGAGCCGCCGCCGCGTGAGAAGATCGCCGTGTTGATGCCGATCAGCTCGCCCTTCATGTTCATCAGCGCGCCGCCGGAATTGCCGGGATTGATCGAGGCGTCGGTCTGGATGAAGAAGCCGAACTCGTTCCTGACCACCTGGTTGCGAGCAAGTGCGGAGACGATGCCGCTGGTCACCGTCTGGCCGACGCCGAAGGGATTGCCGACCGCCAGCACGAGATCGCCGACCTCAACCGTGTCGGAATTGCCGATCGGTAGCGTCGGGAAGCTCTCCTTGGTATCGATCTTCAGGACGGCAAGATCGACGCGATCATCGCGCAGCACCACCTTGCAGGGGAATTCGCGGCCATCCGACAGCGCTATCTTGATGTCGTCGGCGCCCTCGATGACGTGATTGTTGGTCACGACAGTGCCGTTCGCCTCGACGATGACGCCGGAACCGAGCGAAGACTGCTTTTCCGAACGGTTCGGCATCTGCTGGCCGAAAAACTGCTCGAAGAAGGGGTCGCCGGCAAAGGGCGACTGGCGCTGGACGGTCTTCTCCGCATAGACATTGACGATGGCGCCTGCCGTCTGTTTGACGAGCGGCGCGAAGGAGAGCTGCATCTGCATCTGGCTTTCGGGCACTGTCTTTGCCGTCTGCGCATGGGCGACAGCCGGCAGTACGAGCATCAGAGCGAACAGCGAGACGAAGGCGCGCTTAAAAAAGCCTTGCATGGGTATTCCTTTTGAATCCTCTTGAGGAACGTTGTAGCGCCCGACGCTAGAAAGGAAAGAGGGCGGAAGCATGGAAGAATAAGGCAACGGAACGTCGCGGAAGTGCCACTTAAAGCGATTGCGAATTTGATTCAGGAAGTACGGCCATGCAACTGATATCAAAAGCCAAAATCTGGGCGAAGTCACTGAAGCGTGACATCGTGGCCCTGTGGCTTGCCGCGCGCGATCCGCGCGTGCCGTGGTATGCCAAAGCGGTGGCCGGCGGCGTTGCCGCCTACGCGCTGTCGCCTATCGATCTCATCCCCGATTTCATCCCCATCCTCGGCTATCTCGACGATCTCCTGATCGTTCCGCTCGGCATCATGCTGGCGATCCAGCTCGTGCCAGTAGAGGTGATGAACGAGCTTCGTATGGAGGCGACAAGGCGCATCGAGCGCCCCTCCAGCCGGGTCGGATTGATCTTCATCCTTGCCGTCTGGCTGATCTGCATCATCTTCCTGGCTCTGGCACTGCGCAAGCTCGCCTGATCGGCGGCAACAGGAACATAGGAATGATCACGACACGAACGACGATAGTGGCCCTCGGCTTTGTGATCCTGCTCATCGCATCGGACCTGGCGCAGGCAGCAAGCTTCGATTGCGATGCGAAAGAATTGAAGCCGGATGAAAAAGCGATCTGCGACAACCGCGCGCTCAACGATGCCGACGTGAAGATGGTGACGACCTTCGAGCTGCTCTCCGGCCTGCTGGCGATGGGTTCGCGCGGAACATTGCAGGACGAACAGACGGCCTGGCTGAAGAAACGGCAGGAATGCGGGGCGGATGCCGTCTGTATCAAGGCAGCCTATGACGAGCGGCTGAAGCAGCTTGGCGAGACCTATAAAAACATCAACCGGCCGCTTTGAAAGCGACCGATTGGAAGAGCAACTGACTCTTCATCAGCGGGTCGTAGGTGGATGACCTACCGCGCGTTCAGATCCCGCACAGCGCCGCGATCGGCGCTCGTTGCGAAGGCCGCATAGGCCTTCAGGGCGGTGGTGACGTTGCGCTTGCGGACTTCTGTGGGATACCAGCCCTTGGCATCCTGCTCGGCGCGGCGGGCGGCGAGTTCGGTGTCGCTGACACGCAGGCCGATCGTGCGGTTGGGGATGTCGATGTCGATCATGTCGCCTTCGCGCACCAGGCCGATCGTGCCGCCATTTGCCGCTTCCGGCGAGGCGTGGCCGATCGAGAGGCCGGAAGTGCCGCCGGAGAAGCGGCCGTCGGTGATGAGCGCACAAGCCTTGCCGAGGCCCTTCGACTTCAGATAGCTCGTCGGATAGAGCATTTCCTGCATGCCCGGGCCGCCCTTCGGACCTTCGTAGCGGATGACGACGACGTCGCCGGCGTTCACCTCGTTGGCAAGGATCGCCTTGACCGACGCATCCTGGCTTTCGAAGACGCGGGCGGGGCCGGAGAATTTCAGGATCGATTCATCGACGCCGGCGGTCTTGACGATGCAGCCGTCAATCGCAAGGTTGCCCTTGAGCACGGCAAGGCCACCATCCTTGGAGAAGGGATGCTCGACCGAGCGGATGACGCCGTTTTCGCGGTCGGTGTCGAGTTCATCCCAGCGGGCCTCCTGACTGAAGGCGACCTGGGTCGGGATGCCACCGGGAGCGGCGCGATAAAAGTTGCGCACGGTCTCGCTGTTGGTGCGGGTGATATCCCAGCGATCGATCGCATCGCCCAGCGTCTCGGCATGGACGGTCGGGCAATCGCGGTTCAAGAGACCGCCCTTGTCTAGTTCGCCGAGGATCGACATGATGCCGCCGGCGCGGTGGACGTCTTCCATGTGAACATCGCTCTTGGCGGGTGCGACCTTCGACAGGCATGGCACCCGGCGCGACAGCGCATCGATATCAGTCATGGTGAAATCGATCTCGCCTTCATGGGCGGCAGCAAGGATGTGCAGGACCGTATTGGTCGAGCCGCCCATGGCGATGTCGAGCGCCATGGCATTCTCGAAGGCCTGCTTGGAGGCGATGGTGCGCGGCAGCGCCTTGACGTCGTCCTGCTCGTAGTAACGGCGGGCGAGATCGACGATCAGATGGCCGGCCTCGACGAAGAGGCGCTTGCGGTCGGCGTGGGTGGCAAGCGTCGAGCCGTTGCCAGGCAGCGACAGGCCAAGCGCTTCCGTCAGGCAGTTCATCGAATTGGCGGTGAACATGCCGGAGCAGGAGCCGCAGGTCGGACAGGCAGAGCGTTCGATGGTCTGGACGTCCTCGTCGCTGATCTTGTCATCGGCTGCGGCGACCATGGCATCGACGAGGTCGAGCGCATGCGTCTTGCCGTGCAGCACGACCTTGCCGGCTTCCATCGGACCGCCCGAAACGAAGACGGTCGGGATATTAAGGCGCAGCGACGCCATCAACATGCCAGGGGTGATCTTGTCGCAGTTGGAGATGCAGACCATGGCGTCGGCGCAATGGGCATTGACCATGTATTCGACGCTGTCGGCGATGAGCTCACGCGAGGGCAGCGAATAAAGCATGCCGTCATGGCCCATGGCGATGCCGTCATCAACGGCGATCGTGTTGAATTCCTTGGCGACACCGCCGGCCGCCTCGATTTCGCGGGCAACGAGCTGGCCAAGGTCCTTCAGGTGCACGTGGCCGGGCACGAACTGGGTGAAGGAATTCACCACGGCGATGATCGGCTTGCCGAAATCCGAATCCTTCATGCCCGTGGCGCGCCAAAGGCCGCGGGCGCCTGCCATGTTGCGGCCATGGGTCGTGGTTCTGGAACGGTAAGCTGGCATCGGTGTCTTCCTCAACGTGTCGGAATTATCAGGCGAAGCCGGGCGGCATGGAGCCTGCGGGCCGGCAAACGCTGCTTTTTGGGATTGTCCTAATCCAATCGACAGGGGCTGTCACTACCGGGAAGCCCAAATCCGGTACGCCGGGGAGAAGCGCCATGAGACCCATCGATCATATACGCTTCGACACGGCGTTTTGTTACAGCCTATTCCATCACGACCGAACACAAAAAATTGGCTTCCCGTCAGCAATCTTCAAGGCTTAGACACTATAGCGCCGCACGTCGTTTCAGATGCGCACAGGACGCAGTACACGTTGAATTGCTGCATAATTCCTAAATCGATTCTGATTAGGAATTATGCAGCAATATAGACATGCCGGCGGTTCGTTTAAGGGCTATATTTCAGGATATCCGCCGAGGAGGTTCGACATGCCAAACTATTGCCCACCGAAGATCGCGTCGTCGGAGATCACGCCGCGCCAGATCTATGTGCGCCGCCGTGAATTCCTGGGCGCGGCAGCGCTTGGCGCCATGGCGCTCTACGGCGCTGGCAAGGCAAGCGCTGCGGCGCTCTCCGCCGTTGAGAGCAAGTACAAGGTCGACGAGAAGGCGACGCCGATCAAGGACGTCACAACCTACAATAATTTCTACGAGTTCGGCCTCGACAAGGGCGATCCAGCAGCTCTTTCCGGCGATTTCAAGCCGCTGCCCTGGACGATCAAGGTCGACGGCATGGTCAACAAGCCAGGCACCTTCGACCTCGAGGCGCTCATAAAAGAATTCCCGATCGAGGAGCGCACCTATCGCATGCGCTGCGTCGAGGCCTGGTCGATGGTCATCCCCTGGGACGGCTTTCCGCTGGCATCGCTGCTCGACAAGGTCGAGCCGCTGGGCAGCGCCAAATACGTCGCCTTCGAAACCGTGGTGCGGCCGGAGGAGATGCCTGGGCAGAAGGGTTTCTTCCAGTCACTCGACTGGCCCTATGTCGAGGGTCTGCGCCTGGATGAGGCGCGCCATCCGCTGACACTGCTGGCTGTCGGGCTCTATGGCGAAACGCTGCCGAGCCAGAACGGCGCGCCGATCCGGCTCGTCGTGCCGTGGAAATACGGTTTCAAGGGCATCAAGTCGATCATCAGGATCACACTCACCGACCAGCAGCCGAAGAATACCTGGCAGGTCACCAACGCGCAGGAGTATGGCTTCTACGCCAACGTCAACCCTGAGGTCGACCATCCGCGTTGGAGCCAGGCCAGCGAACGGCGCATCGGCGAGAGCGGCTTCTTCGGCGCGAGCCGCCATCCCACCCTGCCCTTCAACGGCTATGCCGACGAAGTGGCAAGCCTTTATGCCGGCATGGACCTGAAGGCGAATTTCTGATGGCGGAACTGTCGCTCGCCATCCCGAAGCGCTGGCAACCCGCCTCCGTCTGGCTGCTTTATGTCGTTGGGCTCTTGCCTGCGGCGTGGACGTTCTATCTCGGCGCAACCGATCAGCTCGGCGCCGATCCGGTCAAGACCTTCGAGCGTTTTCTTGGGCTCTGGACGATCCGTTTCCTGATCGCAACACTTGCCGTTTCCCCTGCCCGTGAGCTCTTCGGCTGGAACTATCTCCGCTATCGCCGCGCGCTTGGCCTGCTGGCCTTCTATTACGCGCTGATGCATTTCACCGTCTACATGGTCCTCGATCAGGCGATGGATATTTCCGCCGTCATCAACGACGTGCTGAAGCGCCCCTTCATCATGTTCGGCATGGCCGGGCTTGCGATGCTCATTCCGCTGGCGGTGACATCCAACAATCTCTCGATCCGCCGCCTCGGCAAGAACTGGATCTGGCTGCACCGCCTCGTCTACATCATCGCCGCCTGCGGGGCGCTGCACTTCGCTCTCTCGACCAAGATCCTCGACCTCGAGCAATATATCTATGTCGGGCTGATCATCGCGCTCATCCTCTATCGCTCCTACCGGCCAATCGCACGCAACAGGCAGAAGGGCAAAGGGCGGACGCGCAATCGCGCAATGGCGTCGGCTTCGTGAGACGGCAGGTTTGGCGCATAACCCCGAAAATCGGAATCGATTTTCGGGAAGGGTTATGCGCTGTTTCAAAGCGATAGAGCGTCCTTAGCGCGTCTGAAAAGACGCGCGGCGCTCTAACGAGGACGCAACGCAGTCCGGCGCGCCGGATCCAAGGCGCAGGCCGCAGCTATGCCGATTGCATAAGCCAGCATGTTCCAAAGCGAAAAGACTCGGCCAAGCAGCAGCGCACCGGCCGTGGTCAGCCGAAACGCGCCGAGCCAGGGCGTGTGATAGAGCCGGAACAATTCAACTGAGATTGCTGTGAACAGAGCCGTGACAGCAATTGCTGCCGGCCGTAACCTTGCGACAAAGAGCGCCACGAGCAAATAGACCATCGCTCCCCAGAGTGCGGATCCACCATATTTGACGACGGTGAAGGGCAGATCGGCTGCATAGCCAAACCAGCGGAGCACCAGCCCGAGAACGATGACGAGAAACAGGGCGGCGAGACGAAGGAACTGCGGTGAGCGAGCCTGAATGATTTTGCGCAATGGAGCCGGTCCCGTCACTATATCAGAAACAAAAACAGCCGGGCTTTGCAGCCCGGCTGTTTTGTTTCCGCCGAAGCGGAAGACTTAAGCAGCGACGGCCTGCTCTTCGGCAGCGACGCGGGCCTTGTCGGCTGCGCCCTTGGCATAGGCATCGCGGTCAACGAATTCGATCACAGCCATGGCGGCATTGTCGCCCTGGCGGAAGCCCGCCTTCATGATGCGCAGGTAGCCCCCGTTGCGGGTGGCGTAGCGGGTTGCGATCGTGTCGAACAGCTTCGAAACGACGGCCGCATCGCGGATCTGCGAGATCGCCTGACGGCGAGCATGCAGGTCGCCGCGCTTGCCGAGCGTGACGAGCTTCTCGACGATCGGACGGATTTCCTTGGCCTTCGGCAGGGTCGTGACGATCTGCTCGTGGGTAATCAGCGAAGCCGCCATGTTGGCGAACATCGCCTTGCGGTGGCTTGCAGTTCTATTCAGCTTGCGGCCGGCTTTACCATGGCGCATTGCTATTCTCCTTTAATGCAGGTGCCCTTGACACTAAGTGGGCCTGCCGTTTCCTGGCACATGCAGGCGATCGGCCTGCTGTTTGACGGGGAAAGGCAGCCGAAAGAGCCTGCCTTTTGTTATGTTCTTGCGATCGGCGTGCGGGCGGAAAACCGCTTTACACTTTTCCTCACGCCGCTCAGTACTGGTCTTCGTAACGCTTGGCGAGATCTTCGATGTTCTCGGGCGGCCATGCCGGCACTTCCATGCCGAGGTGCAGGCCCATGGAAGCGAGAACTTCCTTGATTTCGTTCAGCGACTTGCGACCAAAATTCGGCGTGCGGAGCATTTCTGCTTCGGTCTTCTGAATGAGGTCGCCGATGTAGACGATGTTGTCGTTCTTCAGGCAGTTTGCCGAACGGACCGACAGTTCGAGTTCGTCCACCTTCTTCAGGAGAGCCGGGTTGAAAGCGAGTTCGGTGACTGCTTCCTCTTCGGTTTCCTTCTGCGGCTCGTCGAAGTTGACGAAGACGCCAAGCTGATCCTGGAGGATGCGCGCCGCAAAAGCGACGGCGTCTTCGCCGGTGATCGAGCCATCGGTTTCGATGGTCATGTTCAGCTTGTCGTAGTCGAGAACCTGTCCTTCGCGGGTATTTTCAACCTTGTAGGACACCTTCTTGACCGGCGAATAGAGGCTGTCGACCGGGATGAGACCGATCGGAGCATCTTCCGCACGATTGCGTTCGGCCGGAACGTAGCCCTTGCCGTTGTTGACGGTGAATTCCATGCGGATCTCGGCACCCTCGTCGAGCGTGCAAATGACATGCTCGGGGTTGAGGATTTCGATATCGCCGACCGTCTGAATGTCGCCAGCCGTGACAACGCCCGGGCCCTGCTTACGCACGACCATGCGCTTCGCGTCGTCGCCATCCATCTTGATGGCGATTTCCTTGATGTTGAGCACGATGTCCGTCACGTCTTCGCGGACGCCCGGAATCGAGGAGAATTCATGCAGCACGCCATCGATCTGCACCGCCGTGACGGCAGCACCGCGCAGCGAGGAGAGCAGAACGCGACGAAGCGCGTTGCCGAGGGTGAGGCCGAAGCCGCGCTCCAGCGGTTCGGCAACAAGCGTCGCCCTGGTGCGCGAGCTCGAGGAGAACTCCACCTTGTTCGGCTTGATCAGTTCCTGCCAGTTCTTCTGAATCATGAGTTTGCCTTCCGTTCGTTGCCACCATCCAATCGTGGCAACCGAGCTTGAAAACCACCGGGAACGCGCAAGCGCTCACCGGTGACGAGAGCGATGATCAGACGCGGCGCTTCTTGCGCGGACGGCAGCCATTGTGCGGGATCGGGGTCACGTCGCGGATGGACGTGATCATGAAACCTGCAGCCTGGAGCGCGCGCAGAGCCGATTCACGACCCGAACCCGGACCGCAGACTTCGACTTCCAGCGACTTCATGCCGTGCTCCTGGGCCTTCTTGGCGCAGTCTTCGGCAGCGATCTGGGCAGCGAACGGGGTCGACTTGCGCGAGCCCTTGAAGCCCTTGGCGCCAGCCGACGACCAGGCGATCGCATTGCCCTGCGCATCGGTGATGGTGATCATCGTGTTGTTGAAGGTCGAGTTGACGTGAGCGACACCCGACGAGATATTCTTGCGCTCGCGACGGCGAACGCGGACGGCTTCCTTAGCCATGGTATTCCTTTCGTTGATCTCTTCACCGCCGTAATGCCAGCGGCTACACCGGAACGGCGCCTATATGGTCCCGCTCCAAACTCAAAAGAGGCCGGCGCAGACCACCAGCCTCCCTACCCCGGTTTCCCGGAAATTACTTCTTCTTGCCAGCGATTGCCTTTGCCGGGCCCTTGCGGGTGCGGGCATTGGTGTGCGTGCGCTGACCGCGGACCGGAAGGCCGCGGCGATGACGCAGGCCGCGGTAGCAGCCGAGGTCCATCAGGCGCTTGATGTTCATCGCGGTATCGCGACGAAGATCGCCTTCGACCTGATAGTCGCGGTCGATGGCTTCGCGGATCTGAAGGACTTCTGCGTCCGTCAGCTGATGCACACGACGTTCGGCCGGGATACCGACCTTTTCGACGATTTCCTGTGCGAATTTCGGACCAATCCCGTGAATGTAGGTCAGCGCAATAACAACGCGCTTCGCAGTCGGGATGTTGACGCCAGCGATACGTGCCACGCCTGTTCTCCTTGCATTCCAGTTGCCATCCGGCAAGTGGGCTTCGTTATGCGGCTCTTGAGAACCGCCCGTTCAGATTTACGTCCGTAACATGTCAAAACGACCGCACCCGGACTTCCTTGGGAAATCCGCGCCGATCGCATGGAATGTCGCGAGTTGGCGCGGTGTTTAGCGGAATCACTGCTGAAAAGCAACCGTTCCGCCAAGTTTATTTTCAAAGCCTTAAAGCTTGGAAAGAATGCTTTCGACCTCGGCCGTCACCTGATCGATCTCGGCCATGCCGTCCACGGACTTCAGTTTGCCCTTGGCATGGTAATAGCCGATCAGCGGCGAAGTTTCCTTGTAGTAGACCTGCAGCCGGGCCGTCATGGTCTCCGGAGTGTCATCAGGACGGCGCTTGAAGTGCGTCGAACCGCACTTGTCGCACACGCCCTCAGCAGCCGGAACCTTATCGGTATCGTGATAGACGCTGCCACACTGTGCACAGGAGTAGCGACCGGCAACACGTCGAATCAACTCATCATCATCGACACGGAATTCAATGACGACGGAGAGGCCGAGACCCTTTGCCTTCAGCATCGCCTCGGTAGCATCAGCCTGGACGAGCGTCCTGGGGAAGCCGTCGAGAATGAAGCCGTTGGCGCAATCGGGTTGATCGATACGCTCGGAAACGATGGCAATGACGATCTCATCCGAGACGAGCTTGCCGGCGTCCATGACCGCCTTCGCGCGCTTGCCGACATCCGTGCCGGCGTTAACCGCTGCACGCAGCATGTCCCCCGTGGAAAGCTGCGGAATGCCGTGCTTTTCCACGATCCGCTGGGCCTGGGTTCCCTTACCCGCGCCCGGCGGCCCCAAAAGGATAAGTCTCATCGCCCCCTCTTTCCTCCACGCAACTTCGATTTCTTGATCAGGCCTTCGTATTGCTGCGCGATCAGGTGACCCTGGATCTGTGCAACCGTATCAAGAGTTACGCTAACCACGATCAAAAGCGAAGTCCCACCAAGGGATAACGGGATGCCGGTTTGCGACACCAAGATCTCCGGAAGGATGCAGACGAAGACGAGATAGATTGCGCCGATCACCGTGATGCGGGTCAGCACGTAGTCGATATATTCGGCGGTGCGCTCGCCCGGACGGATGCCGGGAATGAAGCCGCCATGCTTCTTCAGATTGTCGGCCGTGTCCTTCGGATTGAAGACGATGGCCGTATAGAAGAAGGCGAAGAAGGCGATCAGCGCGCCGTACAGCACCATGTAGAGAGGCTGACCATGGCCGAGAGCCGCGACGATCGATGTCACCCAGGAGGGCATTGCCGAGGTGTTGGCGAAACCCGCGACCGTTGCCGGCAGCAGCAGCAGCGACGATGCGAAGATCGCCGGAATGACACCCGATGTGTTGAGCTTGAGCGGCAGGTGCGAAGTATCGCCCTGGAACATCCGATTGCCAACCTGACGCTTCGGATACTGAATCAGCAGCCGGCGCTGGGCGCGCTCGACGAAGACGATGATGCCGATGACGGCGATCGCGACGATGATGACGAGCAGGATGAGGAAGGTCGACAGCGCACCGGTGCGGCCGAGTTCGAGCGTGCCGGCAAGGGCAGTCGGAAGGCCGGCGGCAATGCCGGCGAAAATGATCAGCGAGATGCCGTTGCCGATGCCGCGCGAGGTGATCTGCTCGCCGAGCCACATCAGGAACATCGTGCCGCCGAGCAGCGTCAGAACGGTGGAAACACGGAAGAACCAGCCCGGCTCGACGACGAGGCCCTGGCCACTCTCAAGGCCGGCGGCAATGCCATAGGCCTGGAGCGCACCGAGGATGACGGTACCATAGCGGGTATACTGGTTGATGATCTTACGGCCCTGCTCGCCTTCCTTCTTGAGGTTTTCGAGCGCCGGCACGACCGAGGTCATGAGCTGCACGATGATCGAAGCGGAGATATAGGGCATGATGCCGAGCGCGAAGATCGCCATGCGCTGAACAGCGCCGCCCGAGAACATGTTGAAAAGGCCGAGAATGCCACCTGCCTGGCCGCGGAAAGCCTGGGCATAGGCTTCGGGATTGAGACCCGGAAGCGGAATATGCGTGCCAAGTCGGTAGACGAGGAGAGCGGCCAGTGTGAACCACAAGCGCTTCTTCAGATCCTCGGCTTTGGCGAAGGTCGAAAAATTGAGGTTGGATGCCAATTGTTCCGCTGCAGAAGCCATGCGTTTCTCCGCGCTACCAATTCCGGCGTCTCTGAGGGACAGACCGGACCCGGAATCAGTATGAAATTATTCAAAACCGGGCTCAGGACGGATTGCGGCGCAACCCCATGCCTCACCCTTGTTTTCGAGTCTTACCGGCATGACGCGGGCGCGCCAGCCAAGTTTTTGTGAGGCCCACATATGGGAGCAAAATCGCCCGGTGTGAAGCACCCCGGGCGATATATCATCAGATTATTATTCGGCTGCAGCCGGAGCCGAAAGCAGCGTCACTGTGCCACCGGCCTTTTCGATCTTCTCGACGGCAGGCTTGGAGGCGCCTGCAACGACGATGGTGATCTTGGCCTTGATCTCGCCGTCGGCGAGAACGCGAACACCATCCTTGACGCGGCGGATGACACCAGCAGCCTTGAGGGCAGCTGCGTCAACGGTCGTCTTGGCATCGAGCTTGCCGGCGTCGATCGCCGTCTGGATACGGGCCAGCGACACGACAACAAAATCGGAAGCGAAAATGTTGTTGAAACCGCGCTTCGGCAGGCGACGATAGATCGGCATCTGGCCGCCTTCGAAGCCATTGATGGCGACGCCCGAACGGGACTTCTGACCCTTCACGCCGCGACCACCAGTCTTGCCCGAGCCCGAGCCGATACCGCGGCCGAGGCGCTTGCGGCTGTGGGTCGAGCCTTCATTGTCCTTGATTTCATTGAGTTTCATGAGCGTTTCCTCCGTCTCACTTCTCGTCGACGACGCGAACGAGATGCTGGACAGCACGGATCATGCCACGAACGGAAGGGGTATCCTCCAGCGTGCGGCGACGGTGCATCTTGTTCAGTCCGAGACCGATCAGCGTGCGCTGCTGGACATCCGGACGGCGGATCGGGCTGCCGATCTGTTCGATCGTGACAGTCTTCGCTTCAGCCTTCTTAGTAGCCTTGGCCATCTGTCAAACTCCTCTTATTCTTCAGAGGCGTTGCCGGAGGCGCCACGACGAGCCTGCAGCGTTGCATACTTGATGCCGCGCTGAGCTGCGATGTCCTTCGGGTGAACCTGGTGCTTCAGAGCGTCGAAGGTGGCGCGAACCATGTTATAGGGGTTCGACGAACCGGTCGACTTGGCGACGACGTCATGCATGCCGAGCGTCTCGAATACGGCGCGCATCGGACCACCGGCGATGATGCCGGTACCAACCTTGGCCGAGCGCAGCAGAACCTTGCCGGCGCCATGGCGGCCATGGACGTCGTGATGCAGCGTACGGCCGTCACGCAGCGGTACGAAGATCAGTTCGCGCTTGGCGGCTTCGGTTGCCTTGCGGATGGCTTCCGGCACTTCACGTGCCTTGCCATGGCCGAAGCCGACGCGGCCCTTCTGGTCGCCAACGACGACGAGTGCTGCGAAACCAAAACGACGGCCGCCCTTGACGACCTTGGCGACGCGGTTGATCGCGACAAGCTTGTCGACGAATTCGCTATCGCGCTCTTCGCGGCTCTGGCGGTCGTCCCGCTGCGGCCTTCTTTCCTGTGCCATTGTCCTCTTCCTTTTTCTTTTCCGGGTGCAATCGGCAAACAAATGTGGACCGCATCAGCCTCCCCTTTCGGAGAGCGCCTGCGGTCCGGCGAAAATCCGGCCGGCGCCTGAGGCATCCGGCCGGAAACTGATCAGAAGGTGAGACCGCCTTCGCGGGCCGCTTCGGCGAGAGCCTTGATGCGGCCGTGATAGATGAAGGCGCCACGGTCGAACACGACTTCCGTAACACCGGCCTTGGAGGCGCGCTCTGCGAGGAGCTTGCCCACAACGGTAGCGGCGGCGGTATCGGCACCGGTCTTCAGAGAACCGCGCAGATCCTTCTCGAGGGTGGAGGCAGACGCAAGCGTCTTGCCGGCCACGTCATCGATGACCTGGGCGTAGATGTTCTTCGAGGAGCGATGAACCGACAGGCGCGGACGGCCGTTGGCCACCGACTTGAGATGACGGCGCACGCGGTTGGCACGACGTGCAAGTGCTTCTTTCCTGCTAGCCATTTCGCGTGATCCTTACTTCTTCTTGCCTTCTTTGCGGACGATCCGCTCGTCAGCGTACTTGACGCCCTTGCCCTTGTAGGGCTCAGGACCGCGATATTCGCGGATTTCGGCGGCAACCTGACCGACCTGCTGCTTATTGATGCCGCTGACGACGATTTCCGTCGGCTTCGGAACAACGATCGAGATACCGACCGGCGGCTCGTAGATCACGTCATGGCTGAAACCGAGGGCCAGCTGCAGGTTCTTGCCCTGCATGGCGGCGCGGTAACCAACGCCGTTGATTTCAAGCTTGCGCTCGAAACCGTCCTTGACGCCCTTGAAGATGCCTTCGATCATCGTGCGGGACATGCCCCACTTTGCGCGCGCATCCTTGGTCTGGTTCACCGGCGTCACGACGACGGCGTTATTTTCAAGCTTGAGGCTGATTTCGTCGTTAGCAACGAAAAACAGCTCGCCCTTCGGGCCCTTTGCAGTCACCTTCTGGCCATCGACCGTAGCCGTGATCCCAGCAGGCACCTGAACGGGCTTTTTACCGATACGAGACATGTTTCAATCCTGTCTGTTCGCTATGGAGATCCCTGCTCGATCTTAGAAGACCGAGCAAAGAACCTCGCCACCAACGTTCTGTTCGCGAGCCTGGTGATCGGCCATCACACCCTTCGGAGTCGAAAGGATAGTGATGCCGAGACCGTTCGCGACCTGCGGAATGGACTTGACCGAGACATAAACCCGGCGGCCCGGCTTGGACACACGGCCGATCTCACGGATCACCGATGCGCCTTCATAATATTTCAGCTCGATGCTGAGTTCCGACTTGCCATTGCCGAAATCGACAACGGAGTAGCCACGGATGTAGCCTTCGGACTGCAGAACATCGAGAACACGTGCACGGAGCTTCGAAGCAGGCGTCGAGACCGACGACTTGCGGCGGGAAGCGCCGTTACGGATGCGAGTGAGCATATCGCCCAACGGATCAGTCATTGTCATGTAACCTGCTCCTTACCAGCTCGACTTGACGATACCCGGCACCTTGCCGAGATTGCCGAGTTCACGCAGCGCAATACGCGACATGCGCAGTTTGCGGTAATATGCGCGCGGACGCCCCGAAACTTCGCAACGGTTGCGAATACGGGTCTTCGATCCATCACGCGGCAGGGATGCCAGCTTGATCGAGGCCTTGAACCGCTCTTCGATCGGAAGAGCCTGGTTCATGATGATCGCCTTCAACCCAGCCCGCTTAGCGGCCTGGTTAGCGACCGTAGTACGGCGGCGCTTGTTCTTTTCAACTGCGCTTGTCTTCGCCATGTCAGGTTCCTTTTCTACGCTCGTCGTTACGGTTATTGACGGAACGGGAAGCTGAACTCTTTCAGAAGAGCCCGTGCTTCGTCGTCGGTCGTCGCCGTCGTGCAAACGATGATGTCCATGCCCCACATCTGATCAACCTTGTCGTAGTTGATCTCAGGGAACACAATGTGCTCCTTGATGCCCATGGCGAAGTTGCCACGGCCGTCAAAGCTTTTCGGGTTCAGGCCGCGGAAGTCGCGAACGCGCGGGAGCGCGATGTTCACGAGACGGTCCATGAACTCGTACATGCGGGCGCCGCGCAGGGTAACCTTCGCGCCGATCGGCATCTGTTCGCGGACCTTGAAGCCTGCGATAGAGTTGCGTGCGCGGGTGATGACCGGCTTCTGGCCGGCGATCGCTGCGAGGTCGGCGGCAGCTACCGTCGGCTTCTTCGAGTCAGCGGTCGCTTCGCCGACACCCATGTTGATCACGATCTTGTCGAGCTTCGGAATCATCATCTCGTTGGCGTAGGAGAACTGCTCCTGCAACGCCTTGCGGATGCGCTCGACATATTCCTTCTTGAGCCGCGGCTCATATTTTGCCTCAGCCATCGATCACTTCTCCAGAACGCTTGGCCACACGGACCTTCTTGCCGTCAACAACCTTGAAACCGACGCGGGTCGGCTTGCCGTCCTTGTCGATGATTGCAACGTTGGACAGGTGAACCGGGGCTTCCTTGTTGATGATGCCGGCTTCCTGGGTCTGCGTCTGGCGCTGGTGGCGCTTGACGACGTTGACGCCACGAACAACGGCACGATCTTCCTTCGGCATGACCTGAACAACTTCGCCAGTACGGCCCTTGTCCTTGCCAGCGAGCATGACGACCTTGTCGCCCTTACGAATCTTCTGCATCGCTTCGCTCCTTACAGTACTTCGGGAGCCAGCGAGATGATCTTCATGTGGTTCTTGGCGCGAAGTTCGCGCGGAACCGGTCCGAAGATACGGGTGCCGATCGGCTCTTTCTTGTTGTCGATGAGGACTGCTGCATTGGTGTCGAAGCGGATGACGGAGCCATCTGCACGACGGATGTCCTTGGCGGTGCGAACGACAACCGCCTTCATCACGTCACCCTTCTTCACGCGGCCGCGCGGGATCGCTTCCTTGATCGAAACGACGATGACGTCGCCGATCGAGGCATACTTGCGCTTCGAGCCGCCCAGCACCTTGATGCACATGACACGACGTGCGCCGGAATTATCCGCGACGTCGAGGTTTGTTTGCATCTGAATCATATCAGGTCGCCTTCTTGGTTTACCGGAATGGTTGGGCTAGCCCCCTACTCCGGCTTATGAAAATTTTCGCCGGCCGAGCTGCCGTGAGGCAGCACTGACGCGGCAATAGCTGAATAGCGCGGGGTCGATCGTGCCAGGGTGGTTTCCCGAACGGGACCTTCCGTGCGCTCAAAGCAAAAGAACGCCCGGCATTCGAGCGTTCTGACGCTGCTTCATACAGATATTTCGGCGAGACGCAAGGCCTCGCGCAAAATTCTGTTACTTGCCCTGGGCGGAAATCACCGTCCAGCGCTTGTCCTTGGAGATCGGCGCGCATTCCTCGATGGATACGGTATCGCCGATCTTGTACTGGTTATTCTCGTCGTGGGCCTTGTACTTCTTGGAACGACGAACGGTCTTCTGGAGCAGCGGGTGAGCGAAACGACGCTCGACGCGAACCACTACCGTCTTCTCGTTCTTGTCGCCAACGACGACGCCCTGCAGGATGCGCTTCGGCATATTTTTCTTCCTTTAGGCCTTAACTTCTGCCGCCTTCTGGCGGGCAATGGTTTTCACGCGGGCGATGTCCTTGCGGACTTCGTTGATGCGCGAGGACTTTTCGAGCTGGCCGGTCGCCTTCTGAAAGCGCAGGTTGAACTGCTCCTTCTTCAGCTTGGCAAGCTCGTCCTTGAGTTGGTCGGCGGTGAACGCGCGAACATCTGAGGCTTTCATGAGCTCAATTCCTTACTCTGCAATGCGCTGAACGAAGCGCGTCTTGACCGAGAGCTTGGCAGAGCCGAGGCGAAGCGCCTCACGGGCGATTTCTTCGCTGACACCGTCGATCTCGAACATCATACGGCCGGGCTTGACCTTGCATGCCCAGTATTCAACGGAGCCCTTACCCTTACCCATACGGACTTCGGTCGGCTTTTTGGTTACCGGAACGTCCGGGAACACGCGGATCCATACACGGCCGGCGCGCTTCATATAACGCGTGATCGCGCGGCGGGCCGCTTCGATCTCACGCGCATTGACGCGGTTGGGTTCCTGTGCCTTCAGGCCGAATTCGCCGAATGCCAGGTCAGAACCGCCCTTGGCGACGCCCTTGATGCGGCCCTTGAACTGCTTGCGGTACTTGGTACGCTTTGGCTGCAACATTTTCTTATTCTCCGAACTTCTCTGCCACGCGCGCTATCAAGCGTTGTCGCGGCGACGGTCTCTGTCGCGGTCACGATCACGGCTTGCCGGACCCTGGGCGTCACCTTCCATCGCGCGGCGCTCGGAAGCCATCGGATCATGCTCAAGGATTTCGCCCTTGAAGATCCAGACCTTGATGCCGCAGATGCCGAATGCGGTTTCTGCTTCAGCCGTGCCGTAGTCGATGTCGGCGCGCAGCGTGTGCAACGGCACACGACCTTCGCGGTACCATTCCGTACGGGCGATTTCAGCGCCGCCGAGACGGCCGGCGCAGGTGATCTTGATGCCTTCGGCGCCAAGACGCATCGCCGACTGGACGGCGCGCTTCATGGCGCGGCGGAAAGCCACGCGACGCTCGAGCTGCTGGGCGATCGACTGAGCGACCAGCGTCGCATCGACTTCGGGCTTGCGCACTTCGACGATGTTGAGGTGCGTCTCCGAATTCGTCATCTCCGACAGCTTCTTGCGGAGCTTGTCGATGTCTGCGCCCTTGCGGCCGATGATCAGGCCCGGACGTGCCGAGTGGATCGTGACCCGGCACTTCTTGTGCGGACGCTCGATGACCACCTTGGAGATCCCGGCCTGCTTCAGTTCGCTCATGACGAACTTGCGCATCTTCAGGTCTTCGTGCAACAGCTGGCCGTACTCGGCATTGTCCGCAAACCAGCGGCTATCCCAGGTACGGTTGATTCCGAGACGGAAACCGATTGGATTGATTTTCTGACCCATTATGCGGCCTCCTCTGCTGCCTGCACTTCACGAACGACGATCGTCAAATGCGCGAAGGGCTTTTCAATGCGCGACGCGCGACCGCGGCCACGAGCGTGGAAACGCTTCATGACGATCGACTTGCCGACATAGGCCTCGGCGACAACCAGCGAGTCGACGTCGAGATCGTGGTTGTTCTCGGCGTTGGCGATCGCAGATTCGAGCGTCTTCTTGACGGCGCCCGCGATGCGCTTGCGGGAGAACTCCAGCTCAGCGAGTGCGCGCTCGACCTTCTTGCCGCGGATAGCCGCAGCAACCAGGTTGAGCTTCTGCGGGCTGACGCGGAGCGTGCGGGCGACTGCTTGCGCCTCGTTGTCCTTCAGCCGGCGTTCGGCTTTTGCCTTGCCCATTGTTACTTCCTCTTCGCCTTCTTGTCCGCGCCGTGACCGTAGTAGGTGCGGGTCGGAGAGAATTCACCGAATTTGTGACCGACCATGTCTTCATTGACGCTGACCGGGATATGCTTGCTGCCGTTGTAGACGCCGAAGGTGAGACCGACGAACTGCGGCAGGATCGTGGAGCGACGGCTCCAGATCTTGATCACTTCACTGCGACCGCCTTCACGAACCTTCTCAGCCTTCTTGAGAAGATAGCCGTCAACGAACGGACCTTTCCATACTGAACGAGCCATTGGAGACTTCCTCTCTTACTTCTTACGCTGATGACGCGAGCGCATGATCATCTTGTCGGTCGACTTGTTCGACCGGGTGCGCTTGCCCTTGGTCGGCTTGCCCCACGGTGTCACCGGATGGCGACCACCGGAGGTGCGGCCTTCGCCACCGCCGTGCGGATGGTCGACCGGGTTCATGACGACACCGCGGTTATGCGGACGCTTGCCGCGCCAAACGGTACGACCGGCCTTGCCGTCGTTGATGTTGGCGTGATCAGGGTTGGAGACGGCGCCGATCGAAGCAAGGCAGGAGCCATGAACGAGACGCTGTTCACCGGAGTTCAGGCGAAGGATCGCCATGCCCTGGTCGCGGCCGACGAGCTGTGCGTAGCCACCGGCGGAGCGAGCGATCTGACCACCCTTGCCCGGCTTCATTTCCACGTTGTGGATGATGGAGCCGACCGGGATGAACTGCAGCGGCATGGTGTTGCCGGGCTTGACGTCGACAGCCTTCTCGGAAGCGATAACCTTGTCACCGGCAGCGAGACGCTGGGGAGCGAGGATATAAGCCTTCTCGCCGTCAGCATAGTTCACCAGCGCGATGAAAGCCGTGCGGTTCGGATCGTATTCGATACGCTCGACCGTGCCTTCGACGTCGAACTTGCGACGCTTGAAGTCAATCAGACGGTAGGTGCGCTTGTGACCACCGCCGATGAAGCGGGCGGTGATGCGGCCGAGGTTGTTACGACCGCCGCTCTTGGTCAGACCTTCCGTCAGCGCCTTGACCGGCTTGCCCTTGTAGAGGGCCGAGCGGTCGACGATGACCAGCTGGCGCTGGCTCGGGGTGATCGGATTGAAAGTTTTCAATGCCATTTTCTTATACCTCAGAGACCGGTGGAGACGTCGATCGTCTGGCCTTCAGCCAGCGTCACAACAGCCTTCTTCACGTCCTTCTGCTTGCCGACGAAACCGCGGAACCGCTTGGTCTTGCCCTTGCGCAGCAGAGTGTTGACAGCCGTGACCTTGACGCCGAACAGCGCCTCGACCGCAGCCTTGATTTCCGGCTTCGTCGCCTGCTTGGCGACATTGAAAACAACCTGGTTGTTTTCGGATACCAGCGTGGACTTTTCGGTGATCGCCGGAGAGACGATCACATCGTAGTGGCGAAGATCGGTCACTTGAATCGCTCCTCTAGCGCTTCAACCGCGGCCTTGGAAAGCACGAGCTTGCCGCGGCGCACGATGTCGTAAACGTTGATGCCCTGGATCGGCAGAACATCGATGTTTGGGATGTTCTGAGCTGCGAGCTTGAAGTTGCCGTCAAGCTCTGCGCCGCCGATGAAGAGGGCGTTGGTCAGGCCGAGCGTCTCGAAAACGGACGCGAGAGCCTTGGTCTTGGCTTCGGTGGCAATCAGGTTGTCGATGACGATGACGTCATCGGCCTTGATCTTGGCCGAAAGGGCGTGGCGAAGGCCGAGTGCACGAACCTTCTTCGGAAGATCGTGCTCGTGGCTGCGGACGACCGGGCCATGAGCCTTGCCGCCGCCGCGGAACTGCGGAGCGCGAGCCGAATGGTGGCGGGCGCGGCCCGTACCCTTCTGCTTGTACATCTTGGCGCCGGTGCGCGAAACTTCCGCGCGGCCCTTAGCCTTGTGCGTGCCCTGCTGCTTCTTGGCAAGCTGCCAGCGGATGACGCGGGCGAGAATGTCTTCGCGGGGCTCGAGGCCGAAAATCGCGTCCGAAAGGGAAACCTTCCCGGCGTCTTTTCCCTCGAGGGTCTTGACGTTGAATTCCATTGATCTGGCTCCCTTACTTCGCGGCCGACTTGACGGCGTCGCGCACGATGATCCAAGCACCCTTGGAACCAGGAACAGCACCCTTGATCAGGATCAGACCACGATCTTCGTCGGTCGAAACCACTTCCAGGTTCTGCGTCGTGACGCGCGTCTGGCCCATGTGACCAGCCATCTTCTTGTTCTTGAAAACCTTGCCCGGATCCTGGCGCGAGCCGGTCGAACCGTGCGAACGGTGAGACACCGACACACCGTGCGTGGCACGCAGACCGCCGAAACCGTGGCGCTTCATGGCGCCGGCAAAACCCTTACCGATCGTCGTGCCCGTCACGTCGACGAGCTGACCGGCTGCAAAGTGACCCGCCTTGATCTCAGTGCCGACCTCGAGCAGCTGATCTTCCGACACGCGGAATTCCGTCAGCTTGGCCTTCGGCTCGACGTTGGCGATGGCAAAGTTGCCGCGCATCGCCTTCGACGTGTTCTTCACCTTCGCCTGGCCGGCACCGAGCTGAACTGCGGTATAGCCATTCTTTTCGACAGTGCGCGTGGCTACGACCTGGCAGCCTTCCATACGCAGTACCGTTACCGGGACATGCTCGCCGGCGTCGTTATAGACGCGGGTCATTCCCACCTTCTGTGCAATCACACCTGAACGCATCGGTTCAATCCTTCTCACTCAGCCCGAAGACCCGAGGTCTCAGAGCTTGATCTCAACATCGACACCGGCGGCGAGATCGAGCTTCATCAGCGCGTCTACCGTCTGCGGGGTCGGGTCAACGATATCGAGAAGGCGCTTATGCGTGCGCATCTCGAACTGTTCGCGGCTCTTCTTGTCGATGTGCGGGGACCGGTTGACCGTAAACTTCTCGATGCGGGTCGGAAGCGGAACGGGGCCCCGGACGCTTGCACCGGTGCGCTTAGCCGTCGATACGATCTCGCGCGTGGAGGCATCGAGAATCCGGTGATCGAACGCCTTCAGGCGGATGCGGATATTCTGGCCGTTCATTCGACTTTATCCTTGTGTCTGTTATCCGCGTGTCACCACTTAGGGACACGACTTACCTTCAGTTACGTTAGCGGGCCACCGGTTTCAAAGATCGAGAGGGACACCGAGATCGGCGTCCCTATCCTTTCCTTGGGCCAGGTGGCCCAGCCGCTAATTACTCGACGATCGAGGCGACGATACCGGCGCCGACGGTGCGGCCGCCTTCGCGGATGGCGAAGCGCAGCTTTTCTTCCATCGCGATCGGAACGATCAGCTCGACCGATACCGTGACGTTGTCGCCCGGCATCACCATCTCGGTGCCTTCCGGCAGCGTCACGATGCCGGTCACATCGGTCGTGCGGAAGTAGAACTGCGGACGGTAGTTGGTGAAGAACGGCGTATGACGGCCACCCTCTTCCTTCGTCAGGATGTAGGCTTCAGCCATGAACTTCTTGTGCGGCTTGACCGAACCCGGCTTGCACAGAATCTGGCCACGCTCAACGCCGTCACGGGTAACGCCGCGGATCAGCGCGCCGATGTTGTCGCCAGCCTGGCCCTGGTCGAGCAGCTTGCGGAACATTTCAACGCCGGTCACCGTCGTCTTCGTCGTCGGGCGGATGCCGACGATCTCGACTTCTTCGCCAACCTTGACGATGCCACGCTCGACGCGGCCGGTCACAACCGTGCCGCGGCCAGAGATCGAGAACACGTCTTCGATCGGCAGCAGGAACGGCAGGTTGATCGGACGCTCAGGCGTCGGGATGTAGGCGTCGACCGCAGCCATCAGCTCGCGGATCGCGTCTTCGCCGATCTTCTTGTCGGAATCTTCAAGAGCAGCCAGCGCCGAACCCTTGACGATCGGGATTTCGTCGCCCGGGAAGTCGTAGGACGACAGCAGTTCGCGAACTTCGAGCTCGACCAGTTCGAGGAGCTCGGCGTCGTCAACCTGGTCGACCTTGTTCAGGAACACCACGATTGCCGGAACGCCGACCTGGCGGGCCAGCAGAATGTGTTCGCGCGTCTGCGGCATCGGGCCGTCAGCGGCCGAGCACACCAGGATCGCGCCGTCCATCTGGGCAGCACCGGTGATCATGTTCTTGACGTAGTCGGCGTGGCCGGGGCAGTCGACGTGCGCATAGTGGCGCGCCGGCGTCTCATACTCGACGTGCGCCGTCGAAATCGTGATGCCGCGGGCCTTTTCTTCCGGAGCCGCGTCGATCTGGTCGTACGCCTTGTACTCACCGAAGTACTTCGTGATCGCTGCCGTCAGAGACGTCTTGCCGTGGTCAACGTGGCCAATCGTGCCAATGTTGACGTGCGGCTTGTTGCGCTCAAACTTACTCTTTCCCATTTTCGGGTCTCCGTTTTGCTAGTCCCCGAAGGGATCTAATTCTTGTTATCGGTCAATTGGTATTCCGGTCACTTCTGACCGGAATACTTTGCCTGGATTTCAGTTGCGACGTTCGACGGTACCGGCGAATAGTGATCGAAGGTCATCGTGTACTGGGCGCGGCCCTGGGACATGGAGCGCAGGTTGTCGACGTACTTGAACATGTTCGCGAGAGGAACGTTCGCATTGATGACAACGGCGATACCGCGGCTTTCCTGGCCCTGGATCTGACCGCGACGGGAGTTCAGGTCGCCGATAACGTCGCCGACATAATCTTCCGGGGTGACGACTTCGACCCTCATCATCGGCTCGAGCAGCTGAGCGCCGGCCTTTTTGGCTGCTTCACGGAAGCAAGCACGCGATGCGATTTCGAAGGCGAGAACCGAAGAGTCGACGTCGTGGAAGGCGCCATCGATGAGGGTTGCCTTGACGCCGAGCATCGGGAAGCCTGCGAGCGGACCCGAAGACAGAACGCTTTCGATGCCCTTCTGAACGCCGGGGATGTATTCCTTCGGAACGGAACCGCCGACGATCTTGGATTCGAACTTGAATTCGTCGCCTTCCGGGTTCGGTTCGAAGACGATCTTGACGCGCGCGAACTGGCCGGTACCACCGGACTGCTTCTTGTGGGTGTAGTCTTCTTCATGCTTCCGGGTGATGGTTTCACGGTAGGCAACCTGCGGCGCGCCAACGGTTGCTTCGACCTTGAATTCACGACGCATGCGGTCGACGATGATGTCGAGATGCAGTTCGCCCATGCCGGCGATGATGGTCTGGCCTGATTCCTGGTCGGTCTTGACACGGAAGGACGGATCTTCAGCAGCCAGGCGGTTGAGCGCAAGGCCCATCTTTTCCTGGTCGCCCTTGGTCTTCGGCTCGATGGCGATCTGGATGACCGGCTCCGGGAATTCCATGCGCTCGAGGATAACCGGCTTCAGCGGATCGCAGAGCGTGTCGCCCGTCGTGGTTTCCTTGAGGCCGGCGAGAGCCACGATGTCACCTGCGAAGGCTTCTTCAATGTCTTCGCGCGAGTTGGAGTGCATCTGCAGCATGCGGCCGACGCGCTCGCGCTTGTCCTTGACCGTGTTGATGACCGAGGCGCCCTTTTCGAGCTTGCCGGAGTAGATGCGGGCGAAGGTCAGCGAACCGACGAAGGGGTCGTTCATGATCTTGAAGGCGAGCATGGAAAGCGGCTCGCTGTCGTCGGCATGACGCTCGATTTCGGCTTCCGTCTTGAAGTCGATGCCCTTGATCGCCGGGATGTCCATCGGCGACGGCAGGTAGTCGACGACGGCGTCGAGCAGCGGCTGCACGCCCTTGTTCTTGAAGGCGGTGCCGCAGAACATCGGGTGGAACTTGACGTCGATCGTGCCGCGGCGAACCAGCGCACGGATCTGATCGTTGTTCGGCAGAATGCCTTCGAGGTAAGCTTCGGTGGCGGCTTCGTCGATGTCGACGACCGTCTCGATCAGCTTTTCGCGATATTCCTCAGCCTTGGCCTTCATGTCCTCGGGGATCTCGACGACATCCCACTGGGCGCCGAGCGACTCGTCGCGCCAGATGAGTGCGTTCATCTCGACCAGGTCGATGACGCCCTTGAATTCGGTCTCCGCACCGATCGGCAGCTGCATAACAACAGCCGTTGCACCGAGACGGGTCTTGATCATCTCGACGGAGCGGTAGAAGTCCGCACCGGTCTTGTCCATCTTGTTGCAGAAGATCATCCGCGGGACATTGTACTTCTCGGCCTGACGCCAGACGGTTTCCGTCTGCGGCTCAACACCGGCGTTAGCGTCGAGCAGCGCGATGGCGCCGTCGAGAACGCGCAGCGAACGCTCGACTTCAATGGTGAAGTCGACGTGGCCGGGAGTGTCGATGATGTTGAAACGGCGCATTTTGCCGTCACGGCCCTTCCAGTAGGTCGTGGTGGCAGCAGAGGTGATCGTGATGCCACGCTCCTGCTCCTGCTCCATCCAGTCCATGGTGGCTGCGCCGTCGTGGACTTCGCCGATCTTGTGCGACTTGCCGGTGTAATAAAGAATACGCTCGGTGGTCGTGGTCTTGCCGGCGTCGATATGCGCCATGATACCGAAATTGCGGTAGTCTTCGATTTTATATTCGCGAGCCATGGTGGACTGCCTTTCGATACCGTTCGGAATTACCAGCGATAGTGCGAGAACGCGCGGTTGGCGTCAGCCATCTTGTGCGTGTCTTCGCGCTTCTTGACGGCGGAGCCGCGGTTGTTGGACGCATCGAGCAGCTCGCCGGAAAGGCGGTCAACCATAGTCGTTTCATTGCGCTTGCGGGCAGCAGCGATCAGCCAGCGAATAGCAAGAGCCTGGCGGCGCTCCGGACGAACATCGACGGGGACCTGATAGGTCGCACCACCGACACGACGCGAGCGAACTTCAACGTGCGGGGCAATGTTCTCAAGCGCAGAATGGAAAACCGTGAGCGGCTCCTGCTTGGCCTTGCCCTGGACAACGTCGAACGCACCGTAGACGATGTTTTCAGCAACGGACTTCTTGCCGTCGAGCATGATGGCATTCATGAACTTGGTGACGACGAGATCGCCGAACTTCGGGTCCGGATTGATCTCGCGCTTTTCTGCTTTATGACGTCTGGACATACTTTTGTCTCTTCAACCGTTAAGGCGCTTCATGACGCGGAGGACCTCGCGCAGCGCCGGATTATTCAAAACCCGAATTACTTCGGACGCTTCGCGCCGTACTTGGAGCGGCGCTGCTTGCGGTTCTTGACACCCTGGGTATCGAGAACGCCGCGGATGATATGATAACGGACACCCGGAAGGTCCTTGACGCGGCCGCCACGGATCATGACGACAGAGTGTTCCTGAAGGTTGTGACCTTCGCCGGGGATGTAACCAATGACTTCGAAGCCGTTGGTCAGGCGGATCTTTGCGACCTTACGCAGAGCCGAGTTCGGCTTCTTCGGCGTCGTCGTGTAGACGCGCGTGCAAACGCCGCGCTTCTGCGGGTTCTCCTGGAGTGCAGGAACCTTGTTACGCTTTACGTTCGCCTGGCGAGGCTTGCGGATCAGCTGGTTTACGGTAGGCATTCAACCATCCCTTACGTTTTATCTCAGTACCCTTGCGGGCTTGAACTCGCGCCGTCTCCGGCAGTGACGTACGCTTTCCGTCAATGCGCAAAATATGGCCCGATCCGCTTCCGCAGATGGACCACAAGGAGCAGAGGACGCATAGAACATGCGTCGTGCGTGCAGCATCATGACTTCAACGTGCGTTTAGAACCTTGTTTGAGGTGAACTTCAGGGCGAGTCGCCCCGAACAGCCAAGCCTCACATGGGATCTGATGGCCGGGGTACTACTGGTTTCCACCCGTCTCGTCAAGGCCGGTTAAGAAATAAACTCGCCGTATCGCCTTGATATGCCGGCCGAACGCCCTGTTTCATTCTTCTAGACGAAATCACGGCCGTGCTCGAACATAAAAACTTGGGCATTGCAGCAAAAGCAGTTAAGGAATCAGCAATTGCGACGTTCGGCCCTCACAGCGGGATTCGAGCGACCGAATCGTCAAAGAGCCGAAGGACAGGCGATGATCACGACACCTGATAACGACAATAATTTCGACGGCCCGATGATCTTCATCATCATCGGCAAGGGCTACGAGTCCGACGCCAGCGAAGGTATCGACCTGCACATCATGCTGAAGGCGCCTGACGACGACACTGCCGTACGCGAGGCCTTGAACGCCCTTGCCGAGGAAGGCTTCATCGAGGCCGATCTCGACCAGATCGGCATGCTGACCGAGGTCCCGGCCGAAGAGCCGCACGCATCTGCCTACCAGGGAGCCGTCGAAGGCGAAGTCGCGATCATCCGGTTCAACTGAACGGAGCCGCCGCTGGCGCTTTCAAGGCAGCATAAGCGGAAGCAGCCTCAGAGCAGACCAAAAAATGAAAAACCGCCCGGATCGCTCCGGGCGGTTTTTCAATTCGTCGACTTCAGCCGCGGGTTATTCCGCAGCCGGAGCCTTTTCGGCCATGTCCTGCAGCATCGGCGTGGCGACGGCAGCACCCGTGCCCTTGCGGCGCTCTTCGAGGATCATCTCGTCGCGCGACGTGGCGATGCGGCGGATCTGGGTCATGGTGCCGCCGGTACCGGCCGGGATGAGGCGGCCAACGATGACGTTTTCCTTCAGACCCTGCAGGCCGTCGGTCTTGCCGGCGATCGCAGCTTCCGTCAGCACCTTCGTCGTTTCCTGGAAGGACGCGGCCGAGATGAAGGACGGGGTCTGCAGCGACGCCTTGGTGATGCCGAGAAGAACCGGATCGCCATAGGCTGGCTTCTTGCCCTGCTCGATCAGGTGATCGTTGACGTCTTCGAGCTCGATCCGGTCGACATTGTCGCCGACGATATAGGTCGAGTCGCCTGCATCGGTGATTTCCACCTTCTGCAGCATCTGACGGACAATCACCTCGATGTGCTTGTCGTTGATGACGACACCCTGCAGGCGGTAGACTTCCTGGATCTCGTTGACGAGGTAGGAGGCCAGAGCCTCCACACCCTTGATCGCCAGGATGTCGTGCGGAGCCGGGTTACCGTCGAGGATGTAGTCACCCTTTTCGATATAGTCGCCTTCCTGAAGGTGGAAGGGCTTGCCCTTCGGGATCAGGTATTCGACAGGCTCGACACCGTCTTCCGCCGGCTCGATGATGACGCGACGCTTGTTCTTGTAGTCGCGGCCGAGGCGGATCGTACCATCGATCTCTGCGATGATGGCGTGGTCCTTCGGACGGCGGGCTTCGAACAGCTCGGCAACACGCGGCAGACCGCCGGTGATGTCCTTGGTCTTGGCGCTTTCGAGCGGCGAACGGGCGAGAACGTCACCCTGGGAGACCTTCGTGCCCGGCTCGACCGACAGAATCGCATCGACCGAGAGGAAGAAGCGGGCGTCACCACCACGGGACAGCTTCGCGATATTGCCGCTAGCATCCTTGATGACGATCGCCGGCTTGAGGTCCGAGCCGCGCGGGGTCGAACGCCAATCGATAACCTGACGCTTGGTGATGCCGGTCGATTCGTCGGTCGCTTCCAGAACGGAGAGACCGTCGACCAGATCTTCAAACTGAACGGTACCGGCCACTTCCGTCATCATCGGACGGGTGTAGGGGTCCCACTCTGCCAGGCGCTGGCCGCGCTTGACCTTGTCGCCTTCGTCGACATGCAGTTTCGAACCGTAGGCCACACGCTGCGACGACCGCTCGACACCACGTTCGTCCAGGATCTGGACGGTCATGTTGCGGCCCATGGCAACGAGGTTGCCATCGGAATTGCGCAGGATGTTGCGGTTCTTGATCTGCACCGTACCTTCGTACGAGGCTTCGAGGAACGACTGGTCGACCACGGTTGCCGTACCGCCAAGGTGGAAGGTACGCATGGTGAGCTGGGTACCCGGCTCGCCGATCGACTGAGCAGCGATGACGCCGACGGCTTCGCCCATATTGACCGGCGTACCGCGCGCGAGGTCGCGGCCGTAGCAGACCGAGCAGACGCCCGTCTGGATTTCGCAGGTCAGCGCCGAGCGGATGCGGATCGACTGGATGCCGGCCTTCTCGATTTCGACGACGTCGGGCTCGAGAATCATCCTGCCCGCATCGACGATCCGCTCACCCGTGACCGGATGATCGATGTCGTCGAGCGCCGTGCGGCCGAGGATACGGGCGCCGATCGAGGCAACCACCTGGCCGGCATCGACGATGGCGGTCATGGTGAGGCCCGTCTGCGTTCCACAATCGACGTGCGTGACGATGCAATCCTGAGCGACGTCGACGAGACGGCGGGTCAGGTAGCCGGAGTTGGCGGTCTTCAGGGCGGTGTCTGCCAGACCCTTGCGGGCGCCGTGGGTCGAGTTGAAATACTCGTTGACGGTCAGGCCTTCCTTGAAGTTCGAGATGATCGGGGTCTCGATGATTTCGCCCGACGGCTTGGCCATGAGGCCACGCATGCCGCCCAGCTGGCGCATCTGGTTCGGAGAACCGCGGGCACCGGAGTGGCTCATCATGTAGATCGAGTTCATCGGCTTCTGGCGACCGGTCTTCTCGTCGAATTCGACCGCCTTAATGCGGGCCATCATCTCTTCGGCGACCTTTTCGGTCGCCTTGCCCCAGGCGTCGACAACCTTGTTGTACTTTTCGCCCTGGGTGATGAGGCCGTCATTGTACTGCTGCTCGTATTCCTTCACCAGGTTTTCGGTGTCGGCAACGATCTTGGCCTTGGCGTCCGGAATGACCATGTCGTCCTTGCCGAACGAAATGCCGGCGCGGCAGGCGTGGGCGAAGCCGAGCTGCATGATGCGGTCGCAGAAAATGACCGTGTCCTTCTGGCCGCAATGGCGATAGACCGTGTCGATCATCTTCGAGATGTTCTTCTTGGTCATTTCCTGGTTGCAGATATCGAAGGGCACCTTGCCGTTTTTCGGCAGCAGTTCGCCGATGAGCAGACGGCCAGGCGTCGTCTCATAGATCTTCGAGTAAGGCTTGCCATCCTCGTCGATCGACTTGAAGCGGCCACGGATCTTGGTGTGCAGCGTCACGACCTTGCTTTCGAGGGCGTGATGCAGCTCGCCGAGATCAGAGAAGGCCATGCCTTCGCCCGGCTCGTTCTGATTGAGGATCGACAGATAGTAGAGGCCGAGAACCATGTCCTGCGAGGGAACGATGATCGGCGCGCCGTTGGCCGGATGCAAGATGTTGTTGGTCGACATCATCAGCACGCGGGCTTCGAGCTGAGCTTCGAGCGACAGCGGCACGTGAACGGCCATCTGGTCGCCGTCGAAGTCGGCGTTGAAGGCCGTGCAGACGAGCGGATGCAGCTGGATCGCCTTGCCTTCGACCAGGATAGGTTCGAAGGCCTGGATACCCAGGCGGTGCAGCGTCGGTGCGCGGTTCAAGAGAACCGGATGCTCGCGGATGACCTCGTCGAGGATATCCCAGACTTCCGGCTTTTCCTTCTCGACCAGCTTCTTGGCCTGCTTGACGGTCGAGGAGTAACCCTTGGCGTCAAGGCGGGCATAGATGAACGGCTTGAAGAGCTCGAGCGCCATCTTCTTCGGCAGGCCGCACTGATGCAACTTCAGTTCCGGACCGGTGACGATAACGGAACGGCCGGAATAGTCGACGCGCTTGCCGAGCAGGTTTTGACGGAAGCGGCCCTGCTTGCCCTTCAGCATGTCGGAGAGCGACTTCAGCGGACGCTTGTTGGCGCCGGTGATGACACGGCCGCGACGGCCGTTGTCGAACAGCGCGTCAACGGATTCCTGCAGCATGCGCTTTTCGTTGCGGATGATGATGCCAGGCGCACGAAGCTCGATCAGACGCTTCAGACGGTTGTTACGGTTGATGACGCGGCGGTAGAGATCATTCAGATCCGACGTCGCGAAACGGCCGCCGTCGAGCGGAACCAGCGGGCGCAGATCCGGCGGGATGACCGGAACGACCTTCATGATCATCCATTCCGGACGGTTTCCCGACTCCATGAAGTTCTCGACGATCTTCAGGCGCTTCATCAGCTTCTTCTGCTTGAGATCCGACGTGGTGTCGGCAAGCTCTGCGCGCAGGTCGCCAGCGATCTTTTCGAGGTTCATCGACGCCAGCATCTCGTAGATCGCCTCAGCGCCGATCATCGCGGTGAACTGGTCTTCGCCGTATTCGTCGACAGCGAGCATGTACTCTTCTTCCGAGAGGAGCTGGTGCTCCTTCAAGGCGGTCAGGCCCGGCTCGGTGACGATGTAGTTTTCGAAGTAGAGGACGCGCTCGACATCCTTCAGCGTCATGTCGAGCAGCGTCGAAATGCGTGATGGCAGCGACTTCAGGAACCAAATGTGGGCAACGGGAGCTGCGAGCTCGATATGGCCCATGCGCTCACGGCGAACGCGCGACAGCGTGACTTCGACGCCGCACTTTTCGCAGATGATGCCCTTGTACTTCATACGCTTGTACTTGCCGCACAAGCATTCGTAGTCCTTGATCGGCCCGAAGATGCGCGCACAGAACAGACCGTCGCGTTCCGGCTTGAACGTACGGTAGTTGATGGTTTCCGGCTTCTTGATCTCACCGTAAGACCAGGAGAGGATCTTCTCCGGAGACGCGATCGAAATCCGAATGGAATCGAAATTCTGTGCAGGCACCTGCGGATTGAAAAGATTCATGACCTCTTGGTTCATGCCTGTCTCCTTCATGGGCTAAAGCGCCCTCAAAATGCGATGGTCGGCGGCAAATTCCCGGGAGCCGCCTTCCTCGCTTAAACGAGAATAACCGCTGGATGCGGCGAAACTTCCCTTCCGGGCCGACACGGATACGGCGCCCGGCGGGACCGGCGTGCGCCGCATTGGCAGCGCACGCCCTATCAAGTGCTTACTCGGCCGCGTCGGGCAGCTGAGCTGCCTGCGCCTCGTCAAGCTTGGTGTTCTCGAGCTCGACGCTGAGGCCCAGCGAGCGCATTTCCTTGACGAGAACGTTGAAGCTTTCCGGAATACCGGCTTCGAACGTGTCGTCTCCGCGGACGATGGCTTCGTAGACCTTGGTACGGCCGGCGACGTCATCCGACTTCACCGTCAGCATTTCCTGCAGCGTGTAGGCCGCGCCGTATGCTTCGAGCGCCCAGACTTCCATTTCGCCGAAGCGCTGGCCGCCGAACTGCGCCTTGCCGCCCAGCGGCTGCTGGGTCACGAGCGAGTAAGGACCGATCGAACGAGCATGGATCTTGTCGTCGACCAGATGGTTGAGCTTCAGCATGTAGATGTAGCCCACCGTCACCTGGCGGTCGAACTGCTCGCCGGTACGGCCGTCATAGAGCGTCGACTGACCGCTATCCTTAAGACCTGCCAAACGCAGCATGTCGTTGACGTCGGCTTCGTTCGCGCCGTCGAAAACAGGCGTCGCAATCGAAACGCCGCGCTTCCACTGGTCGGCGAGACGCAGAACCGAGTCGTCGTCGAACTCGTGCACCTGCTCGGCCTTGGGGCCGTCTCCGACGACATCGCCGATGGTCTTGCGCAGCGGCTCAATGTTGCCATTGGCCTTGTATGCGTCGATCAGTTCGCCGATCTGGCGACCCATGCCGGCGCAAGCCCAACCCAGATGGGTTTCCAGGATCTGGCCGACGTTCATACGCGAAGGCACGCCGAGCGGGTTCAGAACGACGTCGACATGCGTGCCGTCTTCGAGGAACGGCATGTCCTCCACCGGCACAATGCGCGAGACGACGCCCTTGTTCCCGTGACGGCCGGCCATCTTGTCGCCAGGCTGGATCTTGCGCTTTACGGCGACGAAGACCTTGACCATCTTCATGACGCCAGGGGGCATTTCATCGCCGCGCTGGACCTTTTCGACCTTGTCCATGAAGCGCTGTTCGAGGCGCGACTTGGATTCGTCGTACTGACCGCGGAGCGCTTCGAGCTCGCTCTGGACCTTTTCGTCTTCGACCGCGAACATCCACCACTGCGAGCGGGGATATTCGGAGACGACGGCGTTCGAAAGCTCGCTGCCCTTCTTGAAGCCCTTCGGGCCAGCAATAGAGGCCTGGCCGCGCAGCATTTCGATCAGACGGCCGTAGACGTTACGGTCGAGGATCGCCTGCTCGTCGTCACGGTCCTTTGCCAGACGCTCGATCTCTTCGCGCTCGATCGCCATCGCGCGCTCGTCCTTTTCAACGCCGTGGCGATTGAAGACGCGAACTTCGACGATGGTGCCGTAGGTGCCGGGCGGCATGCGCATGGAGGTGTCGCGCACGTCGGAGGCCTTTTCGCCGAAGATGGCGCGCAGAAGCTTTTCTTCCGGCGTCATCGGGCTTTCGCCCTTCGGCGTGATCTTGCCAACGAGGATATCGCCCGGCTGAACTTCGGCGCCGATATAGACGATGCCGGCTTCGTCGAGGTTTTTCAGCGCTTCTTCCGAAACGTTCGGAATATCGCGGGTGATTTCCTCAGGACCAAGCTTGGTGTCGCGTGCCATCACTTCGAATTCCTCGATGTGAATGGAGGTGAACACGTCGTCGGCAACGATACGCTCGGAGAGCAGGATCGAGTCTTCGTAATTGTAGCCGTTCCAGGGCATGAACGCGACGAGCGCGTTGCGGCCGAGCGCCAGGTCGCCGAGATCGGTCGATGGGCCGTCGGCGAGGATGTCGCCGCGGTTGACCTCGTCACCGACGGTGACCAGCGGGCGCTGGTTGACGCAGGTGTTCTGGTTCGAACGCTGGAACTTCTGCAGACGGTAGATATCGACGCCGGACTTGCCGGCTTCGAGGTCTTCCGTGGCGCGGATAACGATACGCGTCGCGTCGACCTGGTCGACCACGCCGCCGCGGCGGGCGCCGATGGCAGCACCCGAGTCACGGGCGACGACCGGCTCCATGCCGGTCCCGACGAACGGAGCTTCGGCACGCAGCAGCGGCACTGCCTGACGCTGCATGTTCGAGCCCATCAGCGCGCGGTTGGCGTCGTCGTTTTCCAGGAACGGGATGAGCGCGGCTGCGACCGAAACAACCTGCTTCGGCGAGACGTCCATCAGGTTCATGCTGTCGCGCGGAGCGAGCATAACTTCACCGGCATGACGGCAGACGACGAATTCGTCGACGAAGGACCCGTCAGCGTTCATCTCGGCGTTGGCCTGGGCGACGTAGTACTTCGCCTCTTCCATGGCGGAGAGGTAGAGCACGTCGCTCGTCACCTTGCCGTCGACGATTCGGCGGTACGGGCTTTCGATGAAGCCGTACTTGTTGACGCGGGCAAAGGTCGCAAGCGAGTTGATCAGACCGATGTTCGGGCCTTCCGGCGTTTCGATCGGGCAAATGCGGCCATAGTGGGTCGGATGCACGTCGCGGACTTCGAAGCCGGCGCGCTCACGGGTCAGACCGCCCGGGCCAAGAGCCGAAAGACGGCGCTTGTGGGTGATTTCCGAGAGCGGGTTGACCTGGTCCATGAACTGCGAGAGCTGCGAGGAACCGAAGAATTCGCGCACGGCGGCGGCTGCCGGCTTGGCGTTGATCAGATCCTGCGGCATGACCGTGTCGATCTCGATCGAGGACATACGTTCCTTGATCGCGCGCTCCATACGCAGCAGGCCGAGACGGTACTGGTTTTCCATCAGCTCGCCGACCGAACGGACGCGGCGGTTGCCGAGGTTGTCGATGTCGTCGATCTCGCCCTTGCCATCGCGCAGTTCGACCAGCATCCTGACCACGGCCAGGATGTCGTCCTTGCGCAGGATGCGGACGGTGTCTTCGACGGTCAGGTCGAGGCGCATGTTCATCTTGACGCGGCCGACGGCGGAGAGGTCGTAACGCTCCGCATCGAAGAACAGCGAGTTGAACATGGCTTCCGCCGATTCCATGGTCGGCGGCTCACCCGGACGCATGACGCGGTAGATGTCGAACAGAGCGTCCTGACGGTTCTCGTTCTTGTCGGCTGTCAGTGTGTTGCGGATATAGGCGCCGACATTGATGTGGTCGATGCCGAGAACCGGGATCTCGTCGAAGCCGTTCGCCAGGATGATGCCAAGCGTCTTCTCGTCGATTTCGTCGCCAGCCTCGAGGTAGATTTCACCCGTCGAGTAGTTGACGATGTCACCGGCAAGGTAGTTGCCGTAAAGATCGTCGTCGGCGGCCTTGAGTGCCTTCAGGCCCTTGTCGGAAAGCTGGCGCAGCAGGCGCGGGGTCAGCTTCTTGCCGGCTTCCACGACGACTTCGCCGGTATCGGCGTCGACCATCTCGGTGATCGCCTTGGCACCCTTCAGCGTTTCCGGCTTGAAAGGAATACGCCAGCCTTCGCCGTCGCGCTTGTAGAGCGACTTCGTGTAGAAAGTGTCGAGGATTTCCTCGCCGTCCATGCCGAGCGCCATCAGCAGCGACGTCACAGGGATCTTGCGGCGGCGGTCGATACGGGCGTAGACGATGTCCTTGGCGTCGAATTCGATATCGAGCCAGGAACCGCGATAAGGGATGACGCGCGCAGCAAAGAGCAGCTTGCCGGACGAATGGCTCTTGCCCTTGTCGTGGTCGAAGAAGACGCCCGGCGAACGGTGCATCTGAGAGACGATGACGCGCTCGGTACCGTTGACGATGAACGTGCCGTTGTTGGTCATGAGCGGCATGTCGCCCATGTAGACGGACTGTTCCTTGATGTCCTTGATCGACTTCGCGCCGGTATCCTCGTCGATATCGAACACGATGAGGCGCAGAGTCACCTTCAGCGGCGCCGCATAGGTCAGGTCGCGCTGACGGCATTCGTCAACGTCGAACTTCGGCGGTTCGAATTCGTAGGACACGAATTCCAGCATCGATGCGCCGGAGAAATCGGTGATCGGGAAAACCGACTTGAAGACGGCCTGAAGGCCCTCGTCGGGCCGGCCGCCCTTCGGCTCTTCAACCATCAGAAACTGGTCGTAGGACGCCTTCTGAACCTCGATGAGGTTCGGCATTTCTGCGACTTCGGGGATCTTACCAAAAAACTTGCGTACGCGCCTGCGACCGTTGAACGAAAGGGTCTGAGCCATCGTCGCTCCTTCAAAATCTTGCACCCGGGCCTGCAACGGACGGGAACCGATGGCCAGTCGATCCCGTCAATCAATGAGTAGTTCAATCTCGTCCGACCCCGGAAAACGCTCAGCTCGGATTGCTGTGCTGCCCTCGGTGGGAGACCATCCTTTTGAAGAACCCATTACCCAAAAGCCGTTTCGACGCGGCTTTTGGGTAATTCGTTCAGAAAAACGGCAAATGGGAGGCAGTAGAAATACTGCCTCCCAAAAGCAGTTCAAGATTACTTGACGTCGGCCTTGGCGCCAGCGTCTTCAAGCTTCTTCTTGATGTCAGCGGCTTCAGCCTTGTTGACGCCTTCCTTGACAGCCTTCGGAGCGGCTTCAACGAGATCCTTGGCTTCCTTGAGGCCGAGACCGGTGATGGCGCGGACTTCCTTGATGACGTTGATCTTGTTGGCGCCGACATCCGTGAGGATGACGTCGAATTCGGTCTTTTCTTCTTCAACGACAGCAGCAGCAGCACCGCCACCAACGGCAGCAACAGCTACCGGAGCAGCGGCGGAAACGCCCCACTTTTCTTCGAGAAGCTTCGACAGTTCTGCAGCTTCCAGAACGGTCAGCGAGGAGAGGTCGTCAACGATCTTTGCGAGATCAGCCATTTTACTAGTTCCTTTTGTTCGGTTCGAACCGGTTGATTATAAACAGCGAAAAACCGCCTTACGCGGCTTCGTCCTTCTTGGCGTAGGCCGCAAACACGCGAGCAAGCTGGCTTGCCGGTGCTGCAACAACCCCAGCGATGCGGGTAGCCGGTGTCTGGATCATGCCCAGCAGCTTCGCACGCAACTCATCGAGCGAAGGCAGGGTCGCAAGCGACTTGACTGCATCGGCGTTGAGCGTGGTTGTTCCCATGGCGCCGCCCAGAACAATGATCTTGTCATTGGTCTTGGCGAAATCCATGACGACCTTCGGAGCGGTGATCGGATCGGTGCTGTATGCAATCAGCGTCTGACCCTTGAAGAGATTGGACATCCCTTCCGCTTCCGTACCCTGAAGGGCAATCTTGGCCAGGCGGTTCTTCGCGACTTTGACGGTGCCGCCAGCTGCGCGCATCTTCGAACGAAAATCGTTCATCTGCGCGACTGTGGCACCAGCATAGTGGGCCACGACAACTGAGCCCGAAGCCTTGAAGACTTCGTTCAGTTCCGTGACGAATTCGCGTTTTTCCGCTCTTTCCACTGCCTATCTCCAGTTGGCGGGACCGAAAATGGGCCCGCCGGTTGCCTTTTGCCTCCTGGGATCAAGCGAGATCCCAAGCGACGCTTGAGGATCCTGTCCCCCCGCGCTCTCGCGCCAATCAAGGCTAAAGAGGCACAAGGCATCCAAGGCTCGAACCGAGTTCCTAGAAGCGAACTTCTTGCAATTCGGGTCTTACCCGTCTCATGCAGGCACAGTGATTAAGGGAAAACCACCTGCAATCTCGGACAGGATTCCGGATTTCTCCGGAATATTCCGGCCCCTTGCGAGGCCGGAAATTCAGTCGCCGGACTTAAAGCCCGGCATAAACTTATGCGGTCGGCGCTCCGGTGACCGAGCCGGGCTCGATCTTGACGCCCGGGCCCATGGTCGACGAAATCGCCACGCGTTTGACGTAGTTGCCCTTGGCGCCAGCCGGCTTCGCCTTGATGACGGCGTCGGCAAAGGCGCGGATGTTTTCTTCCAGAGCCTTGGCTTCGAAAGAGGCCTTGCCGATACCGGCATGGACGATGCCAGCCTTCTCGACGCGGAACTCGACAGCGCCGCCCTTGGAAGCCTTGACGGCACCAGCGACATCCATAGTAACGGTGCCGACCTTCGGGTTCGGCATCATGCCGCGGGGGCCGAGAACCTTACCGAGACGGCCGACGAGCGGCATCATATCGGGGGTGGCAATGCAGCGATCGAATTCGATCTTGCCGCCCTGGACGATTTCGACGAGGTCTTCGGCGCCAACGATATCGGCACCAGCGGCCTTGGCTTCGTCAGCCTTGGCGCCACGAGCGAAAACAGCGACGCGAACCGTGCGGCCCGTGCCGTTCGGCAGGTTGACGACGCCACGAACCATCTGGTCCGCATGGCGCGGGTCGACGCCGAGGTTCATCGAGACTTCGATGGTTTCGTCGAACTTGGCGACAGCCCGTTCCTTGACCATGCCGATGGCCAGGGTCAGAGCGTAGAGCTTGGTGGGATCAACACCTTCGTTGATCTTCTGCGTGCGCTTACCAGCCATGATCTTAACCCACCACTTCCAGGCCCATGGCGCGGGCGGAGCCCTCGATCATCGCCATTGCACCTTCGATATCCGCTGCGTTCAGATCCTTCATCTTGGCTTCTGCGATCGACTTGATCTGAGCCTTGGTGAGGGAGCCGGCCTTGGCGCCCTTGCCGGGCGTCTTGGAACCGGATGTGATCTTCGCTTCCTTCTTCAGCCAGTAGCTGACCGGCGGCTGCTTCATCGCGAAGGTGAAGGACTTGTCCTGGTAATAGGTGATGACGACCGGAATCGGCATGCCCTTTTCCATTTCCTGCGTGGCGGCATTGAACGCCTTGCAGAATTCCATGATGTTAATGCCACGCTGACCAAGCGCCGGACCAATCGGCGGGGACGGGTTTGCCGATCCTGCCTTGACCTGAAGCTTGAGCTGGCCTGCAACTTTCTTAGCCATATCTCTCTGCCTTTCATGAACGGCCGGTCGCCCGGCCCGTGATGCCGGATCTCTCCGGCGGCTGCGGTTGCGTGGTGCGGATCATTAGGGTCCGGCTAAGACCCCTCACCTTCCACGCGGGTGCGGACAACGTCCGCAGGAAACAGGCCGCAAGAGCCAGCCTCCAATTTCTGCAATCAGACCTTCTCAACCTGAGCGTATTCCAGCTCGACTGGCGTCGCTCGGCCGAAGATCGACACTTCCACCTTCAGGCGCGAACGCTCTTCGTCCACATCCTGAACCGTGCCGTTGAACGAAGCGAACGGACCGTCGGAAACGCGGACCTGCTCGCCGATCTCGAAGGTAATGGAGGCCTTCGGCCGCTCGACACCTTCCTGGACCTGGCCGAGAATGCGCTCGGCTTCATAATCCGGAATCGGAACGGGCTTATTGTCGGAGCCGAGGAAACCTGTGACCTTCGGCGTATTCTTGATCAGGTGGTAGGCTTCGTCCGTCAGATTGGCACGAACCATGACATAGCCCGGGAAAAACTTGCGCTCGGAATCGACCTTGCGGCCGCGACGCACTTCCACCACCTTTTCGGTCGGCACGAGGATCTTCTCGAACAGGTGCTCAAGCCCTTTCTGGCGAGCCTTATTCTCGATGTCTTCAGCCACCTTCTTTTCAAAATTGGAATATGCGTGGACGATGTACCAACGTGCCGCCATTTTCATCTCCACCCGTATCAGTTGCCGGTATTCAGCACGAAGCTCAGAGCCCAGCCGATCAGCTGGTCAGCGGCAAAGAAAAACAGCGCGGCGAAAACCACCATCACCAGCACCATGACCGTCGAGATCATGGTCTCGCGGCGCGACGGCCATGTAACTTTCGACGTCTCGGAGCGAACCTGCTGCAGAAACGCAAACGGATTGGATTTGGATGCCATCGACTGCCCACGCAATTACGGCGCGTAAAGCTGAAACTATCAGCCCCACGCACCGCGTGTCTGTTGAACCCTAAATAAACACCGATTTCCGAATACACAAGAGGGAAACCGAAGTTTAACGAAATTACTTACCACCAATCAATCCCCGGCCGGAAATGCCGCGAGCATGTGCGCGCTGTCCCGCATCCAGGAAAATGGCAGGGGCAGTAGGGCTCGAACCTACGACCTGCGGTTTTGGAGACCGCCGCTCTACCAACTGAGCTATACCCCTTCATACCGATCATTCAGCGCCTGAGCCAAGGCCCGCAAATCGCTGCTGAAAAGCATGGCGCTCCCTTTAAGACGGCGACAAGGGATTGGCAAGCACGATTTTCGATTTTCAAAGCCATTCTCCTGATATGCGAACGATCGGCTTTTCAATCGGCGACCAAGGTCGGTTCAGACCTTCACATATTTCCGCCAATCGTGCTCTTCCTTAAAGCCCAGCACCTCGCGGATCTTGCGGTTGGAGAGCAGGCCCTCATATTCGCCGATCTCGCGGGTGAAGGGCACGTTCGGGAAGAATCGCTTTGCGAGCTCCTTCGATGGCGTATTGGCCGAGACGGTGTCGTTGGCGGCATTGAACACCTGGTAGCCGAGACCGTCCTTCTCGACGCAAAGATGGCAGATCTGCCCGAGGTCGCGGGCGTCGATATAGCTCCAGGCGATACGCTTGCGCATCTCGGGATGGGCGAAATAGGTCGGGAACTTCTCGTATTCGTCAGGCTCGATGACGTTGCCGATGCGCAGCGCATAGATGTCGAAGCCCGAACGTTCGGCAAAGGCGCGCGCCGTCTTTTCGTTGACCACCTTCGAAAGGCCGTAGGAATCCATCGGATTGACGTCGTAGTCCTCCTCCAGCGGGAACTGGTGGAAATCGCGATGGCCTTCGGCAAAGCAGACTCCATAAGTCGTCTCGCTCGATGCCACGATAATCTTCCGGATGCCGAGCTTCACCGCCGCCTCGATGACATTATAGGTGCCCATCGTGTTGATGCGGAAGGTTTCGTTGTCGGGCTTGATCAGGATGCGCGGGATGGCGGCGAAATGCACGACGGCGTCGAAGGGCTGCACGCCCCTGCCCGCGTCGAGATCGGGAAAATCGCGATGCATCGAAAGCGCGTTGAAGACCTGACCGCTATCGGTGATGTCGGCGATGAGATTGGTGACGCCGGGGCTATCCAGCGGCACGAGATCGAGGTTGTGAACCTCGTAACCTGATTTGACGAGCCATGGCACAGCATGGCGACCTGCCTTGCCCGAACCGCCTGTGAACAGAATACGTCTCTTCATGGAATATCCTCCGCGTCATGAAATCGGAGGCATAGATAGACGCTTCCGCGCGAAGAGCAAGCGAGCGTCCGGCAGGGGTTCACCCCCGCGTCGCCAGGAGCATCCTATCCGGGAGCACCTGGCCAATCATTTCCGGTCACCGCAGAACCCTGCGATGGCCTGTAAGGGTCGTTACTTGACGACACTTACCTCGTCGATCTGCACTCCGGCTGACTGAACAACCTCTTGCGGAATTGCAGCGATGAAAAACATCGTAAAAACATACATCGCGAATATCGTCGCAGCGAATGTGGCCTTGGGAATCATCCGGGCTCTCCTCTTTGCAAGGAGGAGTCTGGACTAAAATGGTCCAATCACAAACCGGTTTCTGAACGTGAGATGAACAAAATACTGTGACAGGCATATTTAACGATATTTTTACAACACCTGTTAAACCTACAAGAAGCCATGAAAATCAAAAACCCCGCTGTTTCCAGCGGGGTCTTCATAATTGCGGATAACTCGAAAGTTACTCGACGATGGAGGCGACGATACCGGCGCCGACGGTGCGGCCGCCTTCGCGGATGGCGAAGCGCAGCTTTTCTTCCATCGCGATCGGAACGATCAGCTCGACCGATACCGTGACGTTGTCGCCCGGCATCACCATCTCGGTGCCTTCCGGCAGCGTCACGATGCCGGTCACATCGGTCGTGCGGAAGTAGAACTGCGGACGGTAGTTGGTGAAGAACGGCGTATGACGGCCACCCTCTTCCTTCGTCAGGATGTAGGCTTCAGCCATGAACTTCTTGTGCGGCTTGACCGAACCCGGCTTGCACAGAATCTGGCCACGCTCAACGCCGTCACGGGTAACGCCGCGGATCAGCGCGCCGATGTTGTCGCCAGCCTGGCCCTGGTCGAGCAGCTTGCGGAACATTTCAACGCCGGTCACCGTCGTCTTCGTCGTCGGGCGGATGCCGACGATCTCGACTTCTTCGCCAACCTTGACGATGCCACGCTCGACGCGGCCGGTCACAACCGTGCCGCGGCCAGAGATCGAGAACACGTCTTCGATCGGCAGCAGGAACGGCAGGTTGATCGGACGCTCAGGCGTCGGGATGTAGGCGTCGACCGCAGCCATCAGCTCGCGGATCGCGTCTTCGCCGATCTTCTTGTCGGAATCTTCAAGAGCAGCCAGCGCCGAACCCTTGACGATCGGGATTTCGTCGCCCGGGAAGTCGTAGGACGACAGCAGTTCGCGAACTTCGAGCTCGACCAGTTCGAGGAGCTCGGCGTCGTCAACCTGGTCGACCTTGTTCAGGAACACCACGATTGCCGGAACGCCGACCTGGCGGGCCAGCAGAATGTGTTCGCGCGTCTGCGGCATCGGGCCGTCAGCGGCCGAGCACACCAGGATCGCGCCGTCCATCTGGGCAGCACCGGTGATCATGTTCTTGACGTAGTCGGCGTGGCCGGGGCAGTCGACGTGCGCATAGTGGCGCGCCGGCGTCTCATACTCGACGTGCGCCGTCGAGATCGTGATGCCGCGGGCCTTTTCTTCCGGAGCCGCGTCGATCTGGTCGTACGCCTTGTACTCACCGAAGTACTTCGTGATCGCTGCCGTCAGAGACGTCTTGCCGTGGTCAACGTGGCCAATCGTGCCAATGTTGACGTGCGGCTTGTTGCGCTCAAACTTACTCTTTCCCATTTGAATGCTTCCTGTGAACGAAAATGGTGGCCCCGGCGAACCGGTTTAGTGCCGCCGTTTAAGGCTTTCGGCGAGATTGCGCAAGACTTAATTGCAGACGCCATTCTTGGCCTGAGAGCGCATATGGGAGACAATTTGCCGCCTGCAAGGCGATTCGCCAAAGCCCCCTTGAAAATCGCTGAAATCTTAAAGAAAATCGCATCGAACACCGGGGACGCGCCATAGACGTTCGGCGTCGAGCGCCCTTCCCTGCCAGCCGATAACCGCAATCATCAGCGTCTCCGCCAGCGCCGGAGACATCTTGAGATGACCGCGGCAGCTGTCGTATGAAGTGGCTTAACGGAAAATGGAGCGGGTAGCGGGAATCGAACCCGCGTATTCAGCTTGGAAGGCTGCTGCTCTACCATTGAGCTATACCCGCGGGGTGGTCCGATCCGATGACGAATGGTGGAGAGAGTTGGATTTGAACCAACGTAGGCTGAGCCAACGGATTTACAGTCCGTCCCCTTTAACCACTCGGGCATCTCTCCAGTTTTCGTCCGGATCGCAAGACCAAGTTCGTCAGACTTCGAAGCGTTGCCGCCCGTCGTCTGCGCCGCGTATATGACCGGAGCATTTCAGTCTGTCAACACGATGACAACGGAAAAAACACGAAAAATTTCATTCGCCACCGAAAGCCGGCATATGAAAGAAAGCCTATGCGGCAGCGAGCGCCATGGCTATAAAGCTGCATGAGCAAAGACAACAAATCCGGCGGCAAGACCGCGACAGACCCATCCGCCAAGGATACGCATTACGCCACTCTGCGGCGCGCCCACCGTGACGCCAAGCGCGAACGCGGCGAGATTCCGACACCCCAGCCGCAAAAGCGCAAGCGCGGCGGCGAAGACTGGAAGCCGCCGGCGCTTGCGCCCGACCAGGTGCATCTCTATGGCCTGCATACCGTGCGCGCGGCCCTCGACAATTCCGAACGCAAGAAGATCAAGCTGTTCGTGACGCAGAATGCGCTAGCGCGCCTCGAAGTCGATGTCGAGGCGCTCGGCATTCCCTTCGAGATCGTCTCGCCGCAGGAGATCGACAAGGTGCTCGGCCCCGAGGCGATTCATCAGGGCGTTATGCTGGAAACACGGCCGCTTCCGGTACGCCGGCTCGAAGCGCTGAAGGACAGCCCTCTCCTGCTCGTCCTCGATCAGGTGACCGATCCGCACAATGTCGGCGCGATCATGCGCTCGGCCGTCGCCTTCAACGCGGGTGCGGTCATTACCACGCAGCGACACAGCCCGACCGAATCGGGCGTGCTCGCCAAGTCTGCCTCGGGCGCGCTGGAGCTGATACCTTATATACAGGTTACCAATCTCGCCGATGCGCTCGGCGAATTGCACAAGCTCGGTTTCTCCACCATCGGCCTCGATTCGGAAGGGCCGGCGCCGCTCGAAGGCACCTTCTCCGGCGAGAAGGTGGCGCTGGTGCTGGGATCCGAAGGCAAGGGGCTTCGGCAGAAGACGCGGGAAACCGTGAACGCACTTGCCCGTCTCGACATGCCGGGCGCGATCAAATCGCTCAATGTCTCGAATGCGGCGGCGATCGCGCTTTATGCGGCGCGGCTCCACTTGAAGGTATAGGCTGGCTGCGGGCAAAGGGTAATTGTCATGGTCCGTTTCCTCCCTAAACTGGTGGCTCCGGCAGCGGCGCTGCTTGTCTGTGGACTTGCATATGGACAGGGTATCGATCCCGATATTCTCAAAGCACAGGCCGGAACCTATCTCGTTGCCCCGGAAGACGGTGCGACCGGATGTCGGTTGACGCTGGAAACCGGCGAAGCGATCGGCGGCCATTCGCTCTCCGGCCAGGACTCTTGCATGATGCCGCTGCCTGCACTTGCCGAAGCCTACTCCTGGAATTTCGACGGCAATGGCGGCGTTATCCTGATCGATGCGACACGCAAGGTGCTCGCCCGTTTCGTCGAGAACGAAGGGCAGCCGATGAAGACTGAGGATGGCGCGCCGCTGTTGCTGATCGCCGCACCTGACGGCGTCGATCGCCTGCCGACTGTCGCCAGTCTTGCCGGGACATGGGCGATGCAAAGACCGGACGGCGAAAGGCTTTGCGGCGCGACGCTCAACGGCCGCGTCGATGCGGAGGGCAACGCGCCGCTGTCCCTTTCGGGAGACTGCGCTGCCAACGTCGCCAGACTGAAGCTCGCCCTCTGGCATATTGAGGGTTTCGGGCTGACGCTGATGAGCCTTGACGGTTCGTCGCTTGGCTTCGACATGCGCGCTGACGGCAATTTCGACAAATCGAAGGAGGAAGGCGGCAAGCCGCTTTCACTCGTTCGCCACTAACCCATAGTCAGTCGGCTCCGATGCCAGAAAAATCCACTTTTGCCTTGGAATGACGCCCCGGAGCACTATGATCGAGCAATGATCGGTTGCCGCAACCGGCCCAGAAGCAAGAAGGAACGATCTCTATCATGGCCATTCGACCACTGATTTTCGGTATCCTCTTCATCGCGGTCTTCGTCGTGATTATCATCAGCATCATCTGGGTGGACACGTCACACCCCATCCACCAGCCCGATCCTCTGTCGCCGACGGCGCCCGGCCCCGCGACGCCGGGACAGGTACAATAATTACTGGCAGGAACGCGGACTGCGATCATGCGTTAATCCCGGAATCGAACGAGGATTGAACGCTTATGCGCATAATGATAGCCGTCGTCTCCCTCATGGCTGCCTCCGTGCCCAGCATCGCGATGATGTCGCCCTCTCGCGCCGGACAGGCCGGCAATGGCGACAAGGATCGAGGCGAGCGTCAACGAACGCATCACTCAATGACTAGAGGCCCGGATGACCCGGGCCGTTATCGTCAGCTGCGGTAGAGCCAGAACGGCATGCCGCGATCGCGCCACTCGCGGCGCTCCTGCCAACGCTCGGCACGCCACCGCCGCCAGTGACGGCGATCATCGCGCCAGTCGGAGCGGCGCCAGTCGCGCTGATCGCGCCAGCCACGGTCGTCACGATAGTCACGGTCGTCACGATAGTCACGATAGTCACGGTCGCGATCATATCGCCAGCCACGATCGTCACCGTCGCGATCACCTTGCCAGCCATCACGAATTTGAACGATATCGCCCTGCGTCGACACCGCCGGCCGCTCGGCCGGCATGGCGGCCGCCGGTGCGACGGACGCGAAAGCCGCACCGACGGAAATGGTTGCGGCGAGAAAGAGATGAGCGAGCTTCATGGCTGTTTCCTCATTGATGATGAGGCGAAGATATGCGGGCGCGCCTGAATTGGCGCTGAAGCAGCCCTTCACGCGCGGTTCATCAAGCGATGCGTGCTATCTGAAAAGATCTGCGGTGCGAGATTGAGCGAAGCAGCGTCGAACCAACGTCATGAGTTGGCAGGCCGTATCGCCCGGAAAAGAATGGTGCCCCCGGCAGGGTTCGAACCCGCGACCCCCTGATTACAAATCAGGTGCTCTACCAACTGAGCTACAAGGGCGATAGTTGCCCCAACTAGCAGATTCTGTGATTCTGTAAAGGGAAATCAGCGGTCGCGCGGACTGGTATGCTGCAGCTCAAAACGCTTCGCGATAGAAAACGTCCTTGTCGCGCAAGGCCTTTATCCTTTAGCTAAGACAGCATCATAAAGGGCATTGCATGGGCCGTTCATTTCAGACGCTTTCCTTTCTCGCTTCACCAACGACGGAGGCGCTTGCCGCGCGCGAGGAGTTGATTGGCATCTATGGTGACGTCCCGGCTGACGAAGCCGACGTCATCGTCGCGCTCGGCGGTGACGGTTTCATGCTGCAGACGCTGCACAACACCATGAACTCGGGCAAGCTGGTCTACGGCATGAACCGCGGCTCGGTCGGCTTCCTGATGAACGACTATCGCAGCGAACGACTTCAGGAGCGCATCTGCGCTGCCGTCGAAAACGTCTTCCGGCCATTGCAAATGACGACGGCCAATGCCGACGGGACCAACTCGACGGCGCTCGCCATCAACGAGGTCTATCTTTTCCGCCAATCCTATCAGGCGGCGAATCTGAGGGTCACGGTAGACGGGCGTGTTCGCCTGGAGGAACTCATCTGCGATGGGTTGATGGTGGCGACCCCTGCCGGATCGACGGCCTATAATCTTTCCGCCCATGGCCCGATCCTGCCGCTCGAAGCGCCACTGCTCGCCATGACGCCGGTGAGCGCTTTCAGGCCACGGCGCTGGAGGGGCGCACTGCTTCCAAATAAGGTGACCGTCGATATCGACGTCCTCGAGCCGGTGAAGCGGCCGGTGAACGCAGTGGCCGACAATACCGAGGTCAAATCGGTGCTGCATGTCCGCATCGCCCAGTCGGAGCATATGACGGCACGCATCCTTTCTGATCCCGACCGCTCCTGGTCCGACCGTATCCTCGCCGAGCAGTTCAAGGATTGAGACGATGGCAATGCGACGGGTATTAATGACGAGCCTCCTGCTTGCGGGATGGAGCATTGCAGCTGAGGCCGCGTCCCTCCAGGATGCCATCCTGCCGGCATCGGTGATTTTCGCGACCAGCACCGGCTACTGGGAGGATGACGGCAACGCACCGGCGATTGAGCGCGCGCCGACGGGCACCGAGAGCGTTGCCGACCCCGAAGGAAAGGCCGCGCAGCGCCACGGCTATTACAAACTTTTTGCCGTGCGCCAGCCGGACAGGACTTCGAAGGTTTACCTGCAGCAGATTGCCCAGACCGAGACCGGCCCGGTGATCGCCTCGACCATCGAGTTGCAGGAGTTCAGCGAACTGAAGCCTTACGTGACCGATATCCGCCCTGAGAATTCGAACGGCATCATCAAGGAACCAGGGCTCTTCGCCACGGTCTATCTGAAGACCGACCCTGCGGCGGAGCCGGATGGCTGGACCGTGCTGATCGACGAATTCGGCGACATCACCGTGGAGAAAGCGACGAATTGAAGGGCTTGGAAGTGTTCAGCGAGGCATCCAAGAGATGAAACTGGGCTTTCGTGACGGCGTCCTCTCCGACGAGAAAAGGTCGAACTGGGACGCAGCCGGCCCCAGACCCATTAGTTGGTCCCTCTGGTATCCCGCCGCCGATGACGCGCGAGAAAGCGAAATGCCGGAAAGAAGCTGGTTCCAGAAAGCGGCCGTCGCCCGCGATGCCCCGATCCGACCGGAGGCCGTGCCCTATCCCCTTGTTCTTCTGTCGCATGGCACCGGCGGATCCGCGGCCGGACTGGAGTGGCTGGCTCGACGCCTGGTCGATCGCGGATTTGCAGCGCTCGGCGTCAGCCATCACGGCAATACCGGCATCGAGCCCTATCGCGCTGAAGGCTTCGCCTGCCTTTGGGAGCGGGCGCCGGATCTAAGCTACATGCTCGACCATCGCGACGACTGGCTCAGCGATCTCTCAGGCCATATCGATACGAACAGTGTCTTCGCAGCCGGATTTTCGGCCGGAGCCTATAGCGTGATGCTGCTGCTTGGGGCTGTCGCCCAGTTCTCGCAGTTCGAACCGTCGAGGCTGAAGCCGGGTGGCGCGCGCGGACCACGGGAGTTTCCCGACCTTGCCAATCATATCCCGGCATTGCTGCGCACCAGCGATGTATTTCGCGATTCGTGGTCCCGGATGTCGAAGTACTACCGAGATGACAGAATCAAGGCCGCACTCATCTGCGCGCCGGGCCGGTCCGTTCTCGGGTTCAGCGAGAAAAGCCTGAAAGCTGTCGATGCGCCTGCCCTTATCCTGGTCGGTGATGCCGACAGGGCCGCTCCGGCCGAAGAATGTTCGTCGTGGCTGCATGCGCGGCTCCGGCGCAGCGCCCTTAAAATCTTCGGCGGCGGCCTCGGACACTATGTCTTCGTGCCAGAGGGCACAGCGCTCGGCCTCGCCTTTGCGGCAGAACTCTTTACCGATCCGCCGGGCATCGAACGCGCAGCCGTTCATGAAGAGATTGCCGATCTTTCGGCAGCGCTGTTTCAAAACGTCGATAAAGCCGCGATGGCTTGAACAAAACAAAAACCCGGTCTCCGGAGCTTTTGTTGTCTCAATCCATCGTCAATCCGATCAGTCGACATCCTCGACAACCGCGTCGGCGGCGCCGCTGATGCGGTGAGCGAGTGCTGCTTCCATGAACTCGTTCAGGTCGCCGTCGAGCACGTCATCCGGCGCGCTGCTGGCGACGCCGGTGCGCAGGTCCTTGACCAACTGATAGGGCTGCAACACATAGGAGCGAATCTGGTGGCCCCAGCCGATCTCGGTCTTGGAAGCGGCTTCGGCGCTGGCGGCATCCTCACGCTTCTTCAGTTCCGCTTCGTACATGCGGGCGCGCAGCATGTCCCACGCCTTGGCGCGGTTCTTGTGCTGCGAGCGCTCCTGCTGGCACTGCACGACGATGCCCGTCGGAATATGCGTGATGCGCACGGCCGAGTCGGTGGTGTTGACGTGCTGGCCGCCGGCACCCGAGGAACGGTAGGTGTCGATGCGGCAGTCGCTTTCGTTGATCTCGATCTGGATCGAGTCGTCGACAACCGGGTAGACCCAGATCGACGAAAAGGAGGTATGGCGGCGCGCATTGCTGTCGTAGGGCGAGATGCGCACCAGGCGGTGCACGCCCGATTCCGTCTTCAGCCAGCCATAGGCATTGTGGCCCTTGACGAGCAAGGTCGCGGACTTGATGCCGGCTTCTTCGCCGTCATGGACTTCGAGAAGCTCGACCTTGAAACGCTGGCGCTCGGCCCAGCGGGTGTACATGCGCAGCAGCATGTTCGCCCAGTCCTGGCTTTCGGTGCCACCGGCGCCGGAATGGACTTCGAGATAGGTATCGTTGCCATCGGCTTCGCCGGAGAGCATGGCTTCCACCTGGCGGCGCGCGGCCTCGGCCTTCAAGGCCTTCAGCGTATCCTCGGCTTCCTTGACGACGCTCTGGTCGCCCTCTTCCTCGCCAAGCTCGATCAGCTCGATATTGTCGTTCAGCTGCTGTTCGAGCTGCTTGACGCCATTGATGCCGTCATCGAGCTGCTGGCGCTCGCGCATCAGCTTCTGCGCTTCGGAAGCGTCGTTCCAGAGGTTCGGATCCTCAGCCTTGTTGTTCAACCAATCCAGCCGTCTTATTGCCTGGTCCCAGTCAAAGATGCCTCCTCAGCAGGGTGATAGCCTGCTTGGTTTCATCGACCACGTTTTCGATTTCCGCTCGCATTATCCTGCTTCTCTATCTCGGTCTTCTCAAGTGCTGGTGACATAGAGACGCCCGCCGCGGATGTAAAGGGCCGCGGCGGGCGTTCAAAAATTCGGGCCTCGATCAGAACAGGCCGGGCGTGCCGGTCTGGACGGCCTGGTTGGCCTGCGGCGAGGTCTTCAGGATTTCTTCAGGCGCCATGGTGCTGTCCATGCCGATGACAGAGAAGCTGTCGGCCGGGCCGGTGCCGGGCTTGAAGGCCTCGATGATGGTGTTCGGATCGCCGTCGACGGCCGCCATGCCGGTCTTGCGGTCGATCGGGATCAGATTCATGCCTGATGGAATGACGAATTTCGATTCTGGCATGTCCTTGACGGCCGCCTGCATGAATTCGTTGAAGATCGGGGCAGAGAGAACACCCCCGGTGCCGCCGCGGCCGAGCGGGGCCGGCGTATCGAAGCCCATATAGAGGCCGGCGACCAGATCCGGCGTGAAGCCGACGAACCAGGCATCTTTCTCGTCGTTGGTGGTGCCGGTCTTTCCGGCGACATCGCGACCGCCGAGATCGACCTTGCCGGCGGCGGTGCCGCGCTGGATGACGCCCTGCATCATCGAGGTGATCTGGTAGGCGGTCATCGGGTCGAGCACGGTTTCGCGGTTGTCGACGATATTCGGCTCTTCCTGGTTCTGCCAGTCGCCGGCATTGCAGCCCTCGCAGAGACGCTCCTCATGCCTGAAGATGGTCTTGCCGTAGCGGTCCTGGATGCGGTCGATCAATGTCGGCTTGATCTGCTTGCCGCCATTGGCAATAACCGAATAGGCCGAGACCATCCGCAGCACGGTCGTGTCGCCGGCGCCGAGCGACATGGAGAGAACCGGCAGCATGTGATCGTAAATGCCAAAGCGCTCGGCATATTCGGCGACGATGTTCATGCCGAGATCGTTGGCGAGGCGCACCGTCATCAGGTTGCGCGAATGCTCGATGCCCGAGCGCAGCGTCGACGGGCCGCTTACTTCGCCGCCGTAGTTTTCCGGCCTCCAGACCTGGCCGCCCGAGACGATTTCGATCGGAGCGTCCATGATGACCGAGGCCGGCGTATAGCCATTGTCCATCGCCGCCGCATAGACGAAGGGCTTGAAGGAGGAGCCCGGCTGGCGCATCGCCTGAGTGGCGCGGTTGAATTCGGACTGGCCGTAGGAGAAGCCGCCGACCATGGCGAGCACGCGGCCCGTCTTCGGGTCCATCGCGACGAGACCACCCTGCACCTTCGGGGGTTGACGCAGGCGATAGGAGGTCGAGGTGTTATCGCCGAGCTTCTCGACATAGACGACGTCACCGGCAGCTACGGCGCCGACCGGCGACTTCGTGGACTTGCGGGCGCCGTCTGCCGAACGGAAGGCCCATTGCATATTCTTGGCGTCGATCGTGCCGCGTTGACGGTCGGCCGCAACCTTGCCGCTTCCATCCTTGGCCGGCTGCAGGCCGATGTCGACGGTCGAGTCGGAAACTGCGAGTACGACGGCAAGCCGCCATTCCGGTACGTCGGACAGTGCGGGGATATCGGCAAGCGCCTTACCCCAATCGCCGCTTGCATCGATCTGCTTGATCGGGCCGTGGAAACCGCGGCGCTCGTCATAGGTAACCAGACCGTCCTGCAGCGCCTTGCGAGCAGCGAGCTGCATCTGCGGATCGAGCGACGTCCGTACCGAAAGGCCGCCCTCATAGAGGACTTTTTCCCCGTACTGGTCGATCAACTGGCGGCGCACGGCTTCGGCGAAATAATCCGAAGCAAAGAGCGAGGGGCCGGTGGTGCGGGCGGTGACGCCAAGCGGCTGTTTCTTGGCTTCCTCGCCGTCAGGCTGGCTGACATAGCCGTTCTCGACCATCCGGTCGATCACCCAGTTGCGGCGCTCGAGCGCAGCTTCCGGATGGCGGAAAGGATGATAATTGGCAGGTCCCTTCGGCAGCGATGCCAGATAGGCGGCTTCGGCGACGGTCAGTTCGGTGACGGATTTGTTGAAATAGGTGAGTGCCGCGCCAGCGATGCCGTAGGAATTCAGACCGAAGAAAATCTCGTTCAGGTAGAGTTCGAGGATCTTGTCCTTGCTGTAGGCCTGCTCGATGCGAAAGGAGAGGATTGCTTCCTTGATCTTGCGGTCGATCGTCTGGTCCGAACTCAAAAGGAAGTTTTTGGCCACCTGCTGGGTGATCGTCGAGGCACCGACCGGGCGGCGGCCGGAACCGAAATTCTGCAGGTTGACGAGGATTGCACGGCCAAGGCCGGTGAGATCAACGCCCGGATGATTGTAGAAATTCTTGTCTTCGGCCGACAGGAAAGCGGCCTTCACGCGGTCGGGAATGGCCTGGATCGGCAGGAAGAGACGCTTTTCCTTGGCGTATTCGGCCATAAGCGCGCCGTTGCCGGCATGGACGCGGGTCGTCACCGGCGGCGCGTAGCTGTTCAGAACGGCATAATCCGGGAGATCCTTCGCGACATTGGCGAGATAGATGGCAACACCCGCCGCCGCGACCAGAAACAGGACGCAGGCCATTCCGAAGAAATATCCAAAAAGTCTAACCATATTTCAGCTACCGGTCTCTTCGATCTTCAATCGGCGCAGCCGCAACGATTGCACAGATCAAGGCAATTTGCACGTTGCGCGGCTTACTCTATGAGCGCAACCGCCACAAGCCGATTTCGCGCCTCAGGCTGCGAAACATAAGCCGGAGTAACGGCGCGAATGTGAGCAAAATAGGGCTGTCTGCGCCGCATTCACCGCTGCGGCCGCGTTTCATTAGGACTGTCACATCCAAGCAACGCCGTCCCAACTGCCGATCTGGGTATCCTGCTCAGAATTTGATTCATGCGGCGGACTTAAATCTTTGTTTTTATGAATCTTTGTTTTTATGCGGGCCGCCGTGCCGCAACCGCTACAGATTTTTGGGCGGCGGCTGTCAGCCGCCATTCGCCATGACGGCGGCTCGGTATCGCTTCACTGCGTCGGTCAAGAGACCGGCGATCTTGCCGCGCCAGGCCTCGTCGAGCAGCAGTTTCTCGTCTTCGGCATTCGAGAGGAACCCGATCTCGAGAAGGATCGACGGCACGTCGGGGGCCTGCAGCACGCGGAAGCCGGCATGACGGTGCGGATTGTTGATGGTGCCGACCTGATCCTTGAAGGAATTCAGCACACTCTCGGCCAGCGAGATCGAGAACGCCTGCGTCTCGCGCCGTGTCAGATCGAGCAGGATGTCGGCGACCTCGGGCGGCTCGGCAACCGTCTCCTTGCCGGCGATCTGATCCGAGAGGTTTTCACGTTCGGCGAGATCGGCGGCGAGCTTGTCGGATGCCTTGTCGGAGATCGTGTAGACGGTGGCGCCGCGGATATCCTTCTGCTTCAGCGTGTCGGCATGCAGCGAAATGAATAGGCCGGCATGGTTCTGGCGGGCGATCAGCACGCGCTGCGAAAGCGACAGGAACTCGTCATCCTCGCGCGTCAGGAAAGCCTTGATGCCCGGCTCCTTGTTCAGCCGGTCGGTCAAAGCCTTGGCGAAAGCAAGCGTCACCTGCTTTTCCTCGGTCTTGGTGTCGACGCCGATGGCGCCGGTATCGATGCCGCCATGGCCGGCGTCGACGGCGATGACAAAATCGCCGGGGGCAGCTTTTTCCGGTGCCGGAATGGCGCTCGTCGTCTGCTCCGCCTCAGTCCGATCGCTCCAGGATTGCGTCTTTACCAGTTCGGCAAAGGCCTTCTTGTCGATCATCTCCGCATCGAGCACGAGGCGATGGCCGTTGCCCGTCTCATCGGCCTGCACCTTGGCAAGCGCCAGCTTCACCGGCCCTGCCGTCGTCAGCACGATGCGGGCGCTCTCCTCGTCCATCTTGCCGTAGCGGATATCCTTGAACAGGCCGCGGGCGGCAAGATCCTTCGCCGGAAAACCGAAGGCGGTCGCCGGCAGGTCGACGACGATGCGTTCCGGATTGGCGATATAGTGGACCGAAAAACGCGGCTCGCGATCGAAATCGATGACGATGCGGGTCCTTGCGTCGTCGCCGACGATGCGCGCGCCATAGGCAAGCAGCGGATCCCTGGCCTCGACGGAGCTGACAGCGACCGGCAGGAGACTGGCGGCCAAAAGCGCCGCCAGAACCCGCCTTGCGATTATCGATCGCCGCGCTGCGGATTTCGTCGCGATCCGAGCCCTCTTAAACAATAAACCGCCACACCCTATTTGTAATGCGATGGACCCGACGCCGCAGCAGTGAACGTCGGTGTGACGAAACACCCGCTGCAGCCTGCCGAATCGCGATCACTTTATCCCCAGCTTCTATGCGTTGCGAAATCCATCAATATTATGGCACATTTGGCTTTTCCCTTGCTATTGTGACACAGAAAACATACAACGAATTTCAGGGTAAAGTGTTGACGGGATAGAGTCGCCGCAAAGGCTGCCAGCCAGATCAGGACCTGGCGCCACACCGGTCATCGTCCGCCGTCTCATGCGCTTAATCCCTAAAACTGGATCCTGATTTTCCGGCTTATTGTCGGAATTCATTGGTGGATCAGCCACCACGCTCTCAGGGAGCAAACTCATCGGACCCGAACGGGTCTTCACATTTGTCGATCACGCTTGGTTGTTGATGGTTTCGCAGCAGGTTTTATCTGAAGTGTACAGGCCCCGGACCGAAATGGTTCCGGCTGCGGTCTGGCTGCTGCCCTCCCCCTCGCATCAGGCGCGACTTTCATTATCCGGCGCGGCCACTGCGGACCGCATTCTTTCTGTCTCAACAGCAGTCGGGAATGCGCTCTCGCGGCCACGCCGAGGAGCACAGCTTACATGGCAGACAAAATGCTTATCGATGCGTCTCACGAGGAAGAGACGCGCGTCGTTGTCGTTCGCGGGAACCGCATAGAAGAATTTGACTTCGAGTCCCAGCACAAGAAGCAGATCCGCGGCAACATCTATCTTGCAAAGGTAACGAGGGTCGAGCCCTCGCTGCAAGCCGCCTTCGTCGATTACGGCGGCAACCGGCACGGCTTCCTGGCCTTCGCCGAAATCCATCCCGATTATTATCAGATACCGCTTGCCGACCGTCAGGCGCTGCTTCGGGCCGAAGCCGAAGAGCATCGCCGCGACGAAGACGTCGAGCATGTCGAAACCGCGCCGATGGTCGATCTTTCCAAGCAGGATCAGCCGGATGTCGGCATCGTTCCGGCAGAGGCGCCAGAAACCGATGCCGCAACGGAAGAGACGGCAGCGGTAGAGACCGCGGCGTCGCCCGCGGCCGCCGAGGAAGCGCCTGCGAAGAAAGCAAGGCCGCGCCGCAGCCGCAAGAAGGTCGTAGAACCGGCCGCCGAAACGACCGAGACCGAAGACGCTGTTCCCACAGACGTTGAAGCCGAAGGCGCTTCAACCGTCGACAATGAGGATGACGGCTCGACCGGCGGCGCAATGGCCGCGATGGTAGAAACCGACTCGATCTCCGAAGACGTCGATACCAGCAAGCGTCGCAACGACGATGACGACGATGATGACGATCACGGCGAAGAGGAAATCATCGAATCCGTCGGCGCCGAAGACGCGATGGAAGAGGTGCCGGACCGCGTGCAGCGCAAGCCACGCAAGCAGTACCGCATCCAGGAAGTCATCAAGCGCCGCCAGATCCTGCTCGTGCAGGTCGCCAAGGAAGAGCGCGGCAATAAGGGCGCAGCCCTTACCACCTATCTCTCGCTCGCCGGTCGCTATTCCGTCCTAATGCCGAACACGGCGCGCGGCGGCGGCATTTCCCGCAAGATCACCAATCCTGCCGACCGCAAGCGCCTGAAGGAAATCGCGCGCCTGCTCGAGGTGCCGCAGGGCATGGGCGTCATCCTTCGCACCGCCGGTGCCAACCGCACCAAGGTCGAGGTCAAGCGTGACTTCGAATATCTGATGCGCCTGTGGGAGAACGTGCGCACCCTGACGCTGGCGTCTACCGCTCCCTGCCTCGTCTATGAGGAAGGCTCGCTGATCAAGCGCTCGATCCGCGACCTCTACAACAAGGATATCAGCGAAGTCATCGTTTCAGGTGAAGAAGGCTATCGTGAAGCGAAAGACTTCATGAAGATGCTGATGCCGAGCCATGCCAAGGTGGTTCAGCCGTACCGCGACATCCATCCGATCTTTTCGCGTTCCGGCATCGAGGCTCAGCTCGACCGCATGCTGCAGCCGCAGGTGACGCTGAAGTCCGGCGGCTACCTGATCATGAACCAGACCGAAGCGCTGGTTTCGATCGACGTCAACTCCGGCCGCTCGACCCGCGAACATTCGATCGAAGACACCGCGCTGCAGACGAATCTCGAGGCTGCAGACGAAGTCGCCCGCCAGCTTCGCCTTCGCGACCTTGCCGGCCTGATCGTCATCGACTTCATCGACATGGAAGAGAAGCGCAACAACCGCGCCGTCGAGAAGAAGCTGAAGGAATGCCTGAAGAACGACCGCGCCCGCATCCAAGTCGGCCGGATCTCGCATTTCGGCCTGCTCGAAATGTCGCGACAGCGTATCCGCGCGTCGGTTCTCGAATCGACCACGCAGGTCTGCTCGCATTGCGGCGGCACCGGCCATGTGCGCTCGCAGTCCTCCGTCGCCCTGCATGTCCTGCGCGGTATCGAGGAATATCTGCTGAAAAACACCACGCACAACATCACCGTGCGCACCACGCCTGACATCGCGCTCTACCTGCTCAACCACAAGCGCCAGACGATCATCGATTACGAAAGCCGTTTCGGCGTCGCTATCGTCATCGATGCAGACGGTTCGGTCGGCGCACAGCATTTCGCGATCGATCGCGGCGATCCGGTGGAAAACCCGGTCAAGATCGAAACGCTCTTCAACTTCGCAGCCATTCCCGAGGATGACGACGACGATATCGTCATCGAAGTGGATGAGGAGGAAGACGAGGAACTCGAGGAAAAGCCGGCCGTTGCCGAACGGCCCGTCGCAGCACGCTCGGAAGGCGAAGCTGACGGCAACCGCAAGCGCAAGCGCCGCAGGCGCCGCCGTGGCCGCAACGGCACTGCCGAGCAGCCGGCATCGGCAGCAGGCGAAGCCGGCGACGAGGATGAGGACGGTGACGACGAGGGCAGCGAAGGTGATGAAAACGCCGAAGCTACGCCTGAGACACGCGCTGAAAGCGAGGAATCGCAGCGCCGCAAGCGGCGCCGTCGCGGCAAGCGTGGCGGCCGTCGCAATCGCGCCGAAGATGGTTCCGAACTGACGGCCGGCGAAGCCGGTGAAGCCGGTGAAGACAATGGCGGCGACGAGGACGAAGGCGACGACGTTTCGAACGACGGCGCTCCGAGCGAAGCCGTGGCGGTCGAGGCGATTGCCGAACAGGCCGACGAAGGCCAGCCCGCAATGGCAGCTGTCGAGAGCGCACCTGTCATAACCGAAGAGGTGAAGCCCGCCCGCAGTCGCGGCCGCCGCAAACCGGCCGCATCGCCGGTCGAGGAACCGATTGCAGAGACGGTACCTGCGGTCGAGGCCGAACCGGAATTGGTGGAAGCCTCCGCCGATCTCGCACCGCCAGTCCAGGAAGAGGCAAAGCCGCTTCGCGCCAACCGTGAATCCAACATCTCCTCCTCCGAGCCGACGGTGAAATCCACCCGCGTCGAGAATGGCGAAGGCGATGACGGCAAGCCGAAGAAAGCCGGCTGGTGGCAGCGCCGTGGCTTCTTCTGAACGCTGATTTTCGGACGTATACACTGAAATCCGGCCGTGGCGACGCGGCCGGATTTTTGTTTATGCCGATGGAGATCGTTGCCAAACTTGAACCGTCGTGAGGTGGACGTGTATCTCTGATGATGATCACAAATTGGGCGCGATCATGCGGACGATATCGATATCGATGACGCCTTGCTCGACGCGGCAATGACCACCGCGCGATTGGCGACGAAAAAAGACACTGTTCGAGCAGGCTTTGCGAAATCTTGTCGAGAAATACCGGCGGAAAAATGCGATCGCGCGCGGATAGGCTGGGAAGGCGACCTCAACGAGAGGCGTCACGACCGGTCTGAAGATACAAAGTGATCGTCGTCGACAGTTCAGCGTCTCGGTGCTCGGGATCGCCTGACCCCGCTTATGATCAGGCGGCCGGGGGATAGAGCAGGTCGACGATGTAGCTGGCGTCGAAGCGGGAATCGAGCATGCCGTAGGTGGAGCGCCAGCCGCCGGCAAGACGCGTCTCGATGAAGGCATCGGCAATGCGCCCTGCCCCCAGCCGGTACAGTTCGGCGGCACCGGCGGCGAGCGCCAGTTGCTCGACGAGCAGGCGCGCGGCGCCCTCATCCTGTTCGCACAGCGCGATTGCGGCGCGCAGCACGTCGATGGTCTTCTTGCCGGCAGGGCCGAGATCGCGGGCAAGGCCGGCAAAGACCGTCTCGAACAGATCCTTGCCGCGGTTGAGCACACGCAGCACGTCGAGCGCCATGACGTTGCCGGAGCCTTCCCAGATGGCGTTGACCGGAGCCTCGCGGTAATGGCGGGCGATCGGGCGCTCTTCGATGTAGCCGTTGCCGCCGATACATTCCATCGCCTCATAGATCAACGCTGGCGCGATCTTGCAGCACCAGTATTTGGCGACCGGCGTCATGACGCGGGCATAGGCCGCTTGCTCGGCATTGCCGCGCGCCTTGTCGAAGGCGTCGGCCAGACGGAAGGACAGCGCCGTCGCGGCGGCGACGTCGAGCGCCATGTCGGCGAGCACGCGCGTCATGATCGGCTGGTTGACGAGCATCTTGCCGAAGACGCTGCGGCCGCGGGTGTGGTGCACGGCTTCGGCGAGCGAGCCGCGCATCATGCCTGAGGAGGCCAGCGCGCAGTCGAGCCGGGTCAGCGTCACCATGTCGAGGATCGTGCGGATGCCGGCATCCGGACCACCGAGCAGGAAACCAAACGTATCGGTGAACTCGACCTCGGCCGAGGCGTTGGAGCGGTTGCCGACCTTGTCCTTCAGCCGCTGGAACTGCAGCCCGTTGGCGGAACCATCCTCCAGAAGGCGCGGCACGAGAAAGCAGCCCATCCCCTCTTTCGTCTGCGCCAGCATGATGAAGGCATCGCTCATCGGCGCGGACATGAACCACTTATGCCCGGACAGCCGGTAGATGCCCTCGCTGACCTTTTCGGCAGCGCTCCTGTTGGCGCGCACATCCGTGCCGCCCTGCTTTTCCGTCATGCCCATGCCGATGGTCACGGCCGATTTCTGCATGGCCGGCTTGTTCGACGAATCATATTTGCGCGAGAGAATTTTCGGCGCCCAGTCCTTCTGGACCGCGGGCGAGGCCGAGAGCGCCGCGACGGAGGCGCTCGTCATCGTCAACGGGCAGAGATGGCCGGACTCCAACTGCGACGTCAGGTAAAACCGCGCGGCGCGAACTCTATGGGCCTCGTCCTTGGCCTCGGTATCGGCCTGGGGGTCCCAGACGGAGGAATGCAGGCCGACCGACATGGAGCGGCGCATCAATGCATGCCAGGCGGGGTGAAACTCGACGACGTCGAGGCGCTCACCGCGTGGACCATGAGTGCGCAGCTGCGGCACGCCCTGGTTTGCCATGCGCGCCATCTCCTGCGCCTCCGGCGAGGTGACGTAGCGGCCCATATTTTCCAGGTCTTCGCGGATGCCGCGCGGCAGAGCCGCCGTCAGATCGACGATCAGCGGATCGGATCGATAGGCGTTGATGCCGGACCACAGGCTCGGCTGGTTGAGTTCTGCGAGTTTGTCGTCAATCCGGTTGGCGGAGGTCATAATTCGCTTCTAGTGTAAGAACCCGGCAAAGGGAAACCGGAAGTTATGATTCGGTTCATTCTGCTCTATCGGAATTCGGGCAAAAATGCATGGGGACATAAGCCTTTGCCCACAGCGCATGCTTGCCCCGGCGGGCCGCACTCTTTATAGACCGCCAGAGACAGCAAGAGGCAGGGTCATGGTCTTTTTCCCCCACCGCCACCTCATCGGCATCAAGGGCCTCACCGAGCAGGATATCACCTATCTTCTCGACAAGGCGGACGAGGCCGTCAAGATCAGCCGCCAGAGAGAAAAGAAGACGTCGACGCTGCGCGGATTGACGCAGATCAACCTCTTCTTCGAGGCATCGACCCGCACGCAGGCCTCCTTCGAGCTTGCCGGCAAGCGGCTCGGCGCCGACGTCATGAACATGTCGGTCGGCAATTCCTCGGTGAAGAAAGGCGAAACGCTGATCGACACGGCGATGACGCTGAATGCGATGCGCCCCGACGTGCTGGTAATCCGCCATTCGAGCGCCGGTGCGGCCGCCCTTCTCGCCCAGAAGGTCTCCTGCTCTGTCGTCAATGCCGGTGATGGGCAGCATGAACATCCGACCCAGGCGCTGCTCGACGCGCTGACGATCCGCCGTGCCAAGGGCAAGCTTTCGCGCATCATCGTGGCGATCTGCGGCGACGTGCTGCATTCGCGGGTGGCGCGCTCCAATATCCTGCTGCTCAATGCGATGGGCGCCCGCGTGCGCGTCGTCGCACCGGCGACCCTCCTGCCCGCCGGCATCGCCGAGATGGGCGTCGAGGTCTTCCATTCGATGCAGGAAGGGCTGAAGGACGCCGACGTCGTGATGATGCTGCGGCTGCAGCGCGAGCGCATGTCCGGCGCCTTTGTGCCTTCGGTGCGCGAATACTTTCACTTCTACGGTCTTGACGCCGAAACGCTGAAAGCGGCGAAGGACGATGCCCTGGTCATGCATCCCGGCCCAATGAACCGCGGCGTCGAGATTGCCTCGGAAGTGGCGGACGGGCCGCAGAGCGTGATCGCCGAACAGGTGGAAATGGGAGTCGCGGTGCGCATGGCTGTGATGGAGACGCTGCTCGTCTCGCAGAACCAGGGTCCCCGAAGCGATGGAATGATGGCATGAGCAACCCGATCGTCCTCAAGAACGTCCGCATCATCGACCCGTCGCGCAATCTCGACGAGGTGGGGACGATCATCGCCGAAAACGGCGTGATTCTCGCCGCCGGCCACAAGGCGCAGAACCAGGGCGCGCCTGATGGCGCCGTCATCCGCGACTGCACGGGCCTTGTCGCGACGCCCGGGCTCGTCGATGCGCGCGTCCATGTCGGCGAACCCGGCGGCGAACACCGTGAGACGATCGCCTCGGCGAGCCGGGCGGCAGCGGCTGGCGGCGTCACCTCGATCATCATGATGCCGGACACCGATCCCATCATCGACGACATCGCGCTCGTCGAATTCGTCAAAAAGACGGCGCGGGATACGGCCGCCGTCAACGTCTATCCGGCAGCCGCCATCACCAAGGGCCTTGCCGGCGAGGAGATGACGGAGATCGGCCTGTTGATGCAGGCAGGCGCCGTCGCGTTTACCGATGCCCATTCCAGCGTCCACGACACGCAGGTGCTGCGCCGGATCATGACCTATGCGCGTGAATTCGGCGCCGTCGTCTGCTGCGAAACGCGCGACAAATATCTCGGCGCCAACGGCGTCATGCATGAGGGGCTTTTCGCCAGCTGGCTCGGGCTTTCCGGCATTCCAAAGGAAGCCGAGCTCATCCCGCTCGAACGCGATCTCAGGATCGCGCAGCTGACCCGCGGCCGTTATCACGCCGCGACGATCTCGGTGCCGGAATCGGTCGAGGCGATCGAGCGCGCCCGCAGCCGCGGCGCCAAGGTCACCTGCGGCATCTCGATCAACAATCTGGCGCTCAACGAAAACGACATCGGCGAATACCGCACCTTTTTCAAGCTCTATCCGCCACTGCGCCCGGAAGATGACAGGGTGGCCATGGCCGACGCCCTTGCCAGCGGCGCGATCGATATCATCGTTTCCTCACACGACCCGCAGGATGTCGATACGAAGCGCCTGCCGTTCGGCGAGGCGGAGGATGGCGCGATTGGCCTTGAAACCATGCTGGCGGCAGCGCTCAGGCTTCACCATGGCGGCCAGGTGAGCCTGATGCGCCTGATCGACGCCATGTCCACCCGCCCCGCGCAAATCTTCGGCCTCGCGGCCGGCACGTTGAAGCCGGGCGCTGCGGCCGATATCGCACTGATCGATCTCGATGAGCCTTGGCTTGTCGCCAAAGACATGCTTCTCTCCCGCTCGAAGAATACGCCGTTCGAGGATGCGCGCTTCAGCGGGCGGGCGGTCGCGACATACGTCTCGGGAAAGGTTGTCCACGCAATTTAGGATCGACCTCACCGTCCATCCCGCAGCGGGAGAAGGCTGACTCGAGGATAGGCCACGGAGGGGCTGAGGGGACATATGTTATCCAATCTCATATCATGGCAGATCACGCTGCCGATCGCGCTTGCTGCCGCCGTTATCGGTTATCTCTTCGGCTCGATCCCGTTCGGCCTGATCCTGACGCGTGCCGCCGGCCTCGGCGACGTGCGCAGCATCGGCTCCGGCAATATCGGCGCGACCAATGTACTCAGAACAGGAAACCGATCGCTCGCCGCGGCGACGCTGCTGCTCGATGCGCTGAAGGCGTCGGCGGCGGCCTGGATCGTCGGTTATTTCCTTGGTGAGGAGGCCGCGATCATCGCCGGCTTCTTCGCCTTCATCGGCCATCTCTTCCCGGCCTGGATCGGCTTCAAGGGTGGCAAGGGTGTCGCCACCTACATCGGCACCCTGCTCGGCGTCGCGCCGATCATGGTCGTGCTCTTCGCCGCCGTCTGGCTGGCGGTCGCCTTCACCACCCGCTACTCCTCGCTATCGGCGCTTGTCGCCATGCTTGTCATTCCGGTTGCGCTGTGGATACTGGGTAACGAAAAGGTTGCGGCTGTCATGGCGATCATGACCCTCATCTCCTACTGGAAGCACAAGGCGAATATTTCCCGCCTGATGAGCGGGACGGAAAGCAAGATCGGGGCAAAGGGATAATGGATGCGCTGAGCGCCGGACCAAAAGGCGTGGTGCTGACCGAACGGCAAAGAATTGCCTGGCTGCGCCTTATCCGTTCCGACAATATCGGCCCTGCCACCTTTCGCGACCTCATCAATCATTTCGGCTCGGCCGAGGCAGCGCTTGCCGCACTGCCGGAGCTTTCGGCGCGTGGCGGCGCCACGCGGGCAATCCGCATCGCCAGCGAGGCCGAGGCGCATCGGGAACTGGAGGCGGCGCATCGCTTCGGCGCCCGCTTCGTCGGCATCGGCGAGCCGGACTACCCGCAAGCGCTGAAGCAGATTGACGGCGCGCCGCCGCTTCTCGCCGTCAAGGGTGCGCTTGCCGCTGCCAAACGCCCGGCCGTCGGCATCGTCGGCTCGCGCAACGCCTCGATCGCGGGCGCGAAATTCGCGGCGATGGTGGCGCGCGACTGCGGCCGGGCTGGATATACCGTGGTCTCCGGCCTGGCGCGCGGCATAGACACTGCCGCCCACCGGGCAAGCCTCGGCACAGGAACGATCGCGGCGCTCGCCGGCGGCCTCGACCAACCTTACCCGCCGGAGAATATCGACCTGCTCGAAGAGATAACCGGCGGCAACGGCTTGGCGGTGAGCGAGATGCCCTTCGGCTGGGAGCCCCGCGCCCGCGACTTCCCGCGCCGGAACCGGCTGATCGCCGGCATCGGCCTCGGCCTCGTCGTCATCGAAGCGGCGGCGCGTTCGGGCTCGCTGATCACCGCACGGCTGGCTGGCGACTTCGGCCGCCTGGTGTTTGCCGTGCCCGGCTCACCGCTCGATCCGCGCTGCCATGGCACCAACGGCCTGCTGAAGGACGGAGCTTCGATCGTCACCGCACCCGCCGATGTCGTCGAGGCCCTGGCGCCGCTTGCGCAATTCGACCTGTTCCCGTCATCGATGGCGGAGGAGCCGGCGCCTGGCGGTAAAGCAATGTCGGTGCCACCAGGCGATTCCGATCGATACCGCATCATCGATGCGCTCGGGCCGACGCCGGTCGAGATCGACGACGTCATCCGCCATACCGGCCTGTCGGCATCCGCGGTCTATCTCATCCTTCTGGAACTCGATATATCAGGCAGGCTGCACCGGCATCAGGGCGGCCTCGTCTCGCTCTCCGATTGAACCTGGGTACGACATCGGATGGCGGCTTTTCGCATTGTCGAACGCTGCGTCGAAAATCTTAGGACATATACTATAATCGTATTTTGCTGGTTTCCGCCCTTTGGTTGCAATAGACACAAGAGGTAAAATTGTAGCAAACCCCTTGACCGCGGCGATTTCCCTGTCCATGTCGGGTGGCCGATATCCATGTTGCGGTGTGTGTCGCGCTGGCTTCAACGCTGGCGTCGTTTCCCTTTTAGAGAATCATCATGAATGTTGTAGTGGTGGAATCGCCTGCCAAGGCCAAGACGATCAATAAGTATCTCGGTCCGGGATACAAAGTGCTCGCCTCCTTCGGCCATGTGCGCGATCTGCCTGCCAAGGATGGCTCAGTTCTTCCTGATCAGGATTTCGAAATGCTTTGGGAGGTCGATAGCGCCTCCGCCAAGCGGATGAAGGACATTGCCGACGCGGTGAAGTCCGCCGATGGCCTGTTTCTCGCGACCGACCCGGATCGCGAAGGCGAAGCGATTTCCTGGCATGTTCTCGACATGCTGAACAAGAAGCGCGTGCTGAACGGTAAACCGGTCAAGCGCGTCGTCTTCAATGCGATCACCAAGAAAGCCGTGCTCGACGCGATGGCCGATCCGCGCGACATCGACGTGCCGCTGGTTGACGCTTATCTCGCCCGCCGCGCGCTCGATTATCTCGTTGGCTTCAATCTTTCGCCGGTGCTGTGGCGCAAGCTGCCCGGCGCGCGTTCGGCCGGCCGCGTTCAGTCAGTGGCGCTTCGCCTGGTCTGCGACCGCGAATCCGAGATCGAGCGCTTCATTTCGGAAGAGTACTGGAACATCTCGGCGCTGCTGAAGACGCCGCGCGGCGACGAGTTCGAGGCAAGACTGGTTTCGGCGAGCGGCAAACGGCTGCAGCCGCGCGCAATCGGCAACGGCGAAGATGCCGGCCGGCTGAAGGCATTGCTCGAAGGCGCGAGCTATGTCGTCGACACGGTCGAGGCGAAACCGGTCAAGCGCAACCCGGGACCGCCGTTTACGACCTCGACGCTGCAGCAGGCGGCCTCCTCCAATCTCGGCTTCTCCGCTTCGCGCACCATGCAAATCGCGCAAAGACTCTATGAGGGCGTCGATATCGGCGGCGAGACGGTTGGTCTCATCACCTATATGCGAACCGACGGCGTGCAGATGGCGCCCGAGGCGATCGATGCTGCGCGTAGCGCCATCGTCGACCAGTTCGGCGAGCGCTACATGCCGGAAAAGCCGCGCCTCTACTCGACCAAGGCGAAGAACGCCCAGGAGGCGCACGAGGCGATCCGGCCGACCGATTTCTATCGTTCGCCCGACCGCGTACGCAAATTCCTCGATGCCGACCAGATCCGACTCTACGAGCTGATCTGGAAGCGCGGCATCGCCAGCCAGATGGCATCGGCCGAGATCGAGCGCACGACGGCTGAAATCACCGCTGACAACAAAGGCGAGAAGGCCGGTCTGCGTGCCGTCGGTTCGGTCATACGCTTCGATGGTTTCATCGCCGCCTATACCGACCAGAAGGAAGATGGCGAGCAAAGCGACGACGGCGACGAGGATGGCCGCCTGCCGGAGATCAATGCGCGCGAGGCGCTCGCCAAGCAGAAGATCAATTCGACGCAGCATTTCACCGAACCGCCGCCGCGTTATTCGGAAGCCTCGCTGATCAAGAAGATGGAAGAGCTCGGCATCGGCCGCCCCTCCACCTATGCCGCGACGCTCGCGACGCTGCGCGACCGCGACTATGTAACGATCGACAAACGCAAGCTGATCCCGCAGGCCAAGGGCCGGCTGGTGACGGCATTCCTCGAGAGCTTCTTCACCAAATATGTCGAATACGACTTCACCGCCGATCTCGAAGAGAAACTTGACCGGATTTCCGCCGGCGAGTTGAACTGGAAGCAGGTGCTGCGCGATTTCTGGAAGGATTTCTTCGCCCAGATCGAGGACACCAAGGAACTTCGCGTCACCAACGTGCTGGATTCGCTGAACGAGGCGCTGGCACCGCTCGTCTTCCCGAAACGAGAGGACGGTAGCGATCCGCGCATCTGTCAGGTCTGCGGCACCGGCAACCTGTCGCTGAAGCTCGGCAAATACGGCGCCTTCGTCGGCTGCTCGAACTATCCGGACTGCAACTACACCCGCCAACTCTCCTCCGAAAACGGCGGAGAAGCGGACGGTGCCGCCCTCAACGAGCCGAAGAACCTCGGCACCGATCCGACGACCGGCGAGGAGCTGACGCTGCGTTCCGGCCGCTTCGGCCCCTATATCCAGCGCGGCGACGGCAAGGAAGCCAAACGCGCTTCGCTGCCGAAGGGCTGGAAGCCTGAGGACATCGATTATGAAAAAGCGATGGCGCTGATCTCGCTACCGCGCGATATCGGCAAACATCCAGAAACCGGCAAGATGATCTCGTCGGGCATCGGCCGCTACGGGCCGTTCCTCCTGCATGACGGTTCCTATGCCAATCTGGAAACCGTCGAAGACGTGTTTTCGGTCGGTCTCAACCGTGCCGTGACTGTTATCGCCGAAAAGGCGAACCAGGCCCCGGGCCGAGGTTCGCGCGGGACACCGGCAGCGCTGAAGACGCTCGGCGATCATCCTGGTGGCGGCGCCATCACCGTTCGCGACGGTAAGTACGGCCCCTATGTCAACTGGGGCAAGGTCAACGCCACGCTGCCGAAGGGCAAGGATCCGCAGGCGATCACCGTCGAAGAGGCGCTTGCGCTGATCGCCGAGAAGGCCGGCAAGACCCCTGCGGGCAAGGCGGCCAAGGCGAAAGCCAAGCCAAAGGCCGCAGCCGCCGAAGCCAAGAGCACCAAGACGGCCGCCAAACCGAAGATAACGAAGGCGAAAGCGCCCGCGAAATCGAAAAAGGGCTGACGTGAGCAGAATACCGCGCGAGAGAACGAACCCTGCGGGCAAGCGCCCGGGCAAGACCGGCCGCGCCGGCAAGGATGCTCCCGCCGTCGAGCCGCTGAACATCGTCCACGGCGCGCTGCCTTCCCGCGAGGTGATCCTGCGCTTCATCGCCGATCATCCGCAGAAAGCGTCCAAGCGTGAACTCGCCAAGGCGTTCGGCCTGAAAGGCGATAGCCGCGTCGAGCTCAAGCAGATGCTGCAGGAGCTCGAGCAGGAAGGCATGCTGCAGAAGAACCGCAAGTCGCTGATCCGGCCCGGTGCGCTGCCGCCCGTCACCGTTCTCGACATCACGACGCGCGACAAGGACGGCGATCTGATCGGCCGGCCGGCAGAGTGGCCGGAGGACCAGGGCGTGGCACCCGCCGTCGCCATCCGCCAGCAATCGCCGGCAGGCCGCCAGGGCAAGGGTAAGGCGCCGGTCGCAGGCCTCGGCGATCGCATCCTGGCGAAGATCTTCCCGGCTGTCGATCGCGGTGGGCCGGCCTATACGGCACGGATCATCAAGGTGATCGACAGGCGCCGCGGCGCCTCGATGGGCGTTTTCCGCACTGCGCCGGGCGGCGGCGGGCGGCTGCTGCCGATCGAACGGCGCGGCGAGGAGATGGTGATCGATCCCGATTTCACCGGCGGCGCCACGGACGGCGATCTGGTCGAAGTCGAAATCGCCCGTCTCGGTCGTTTCGGCCTGCCGCGTGCCAAGGTGCTTTCCATCGTCGGTTCCGTCGGTTCGGAAAAGGCGATCTCGATGATCGCCATCCATGCGCACGGCATCCCGCATGTCTTCCCGCCTGCCGTCATCGCCGAGGCGGAGGCCGCAAAGCCCGCCACCATGTCGCATCGCGAGGACTGGCGCGACGTGCCGCTGATCACCATCGACCCGGCCGATGCCAAGGACCATGACGACGCGGTTTATGCCGAGCTCGATCCCTCGCCCGACAATCCCGGCGGCGTCATCGTCACCGTCGCGATTGCCGACGTCTCCTGGTATGTCCGCCCGAATTCGCCGCTCGACCGCGAGGCGCTGAAGCGCGGCAACTCTGTCTATTTCCCCGATCGTGTCGTGCCGATGCTGCCCGAGCGCATCTCCAACGATCTCTGCTCGCTGAAAGAGGGCGTCGACCGCCCGGCGCTCGCCGTGCGCATGAGCTTTTCCGGCGAAGGCCGCAAGATCGGCCACATCTTTCATCGCATCATGATGAAGAGCGCGGCCAAGCTGTCCTACCAGCAGGCGCAGGCGGCGATCGACGGCAAACCGGACGATCAGACCGGACCGATGCTCGAGCCGATCCTGAAGCCGCTCTGGCACGCCTATGAGGTGATGAAGCGCGGACGCGACCGGCGCCAGCCGCTGGAACTCGACATGCCGGAGCGCAAGATCCTGCTGAAGCCCGACGGCACGGTCGACCGGGTCGTCGTGCCGCCACGGCTCGACGCGCATAAGCTGATCGAGGAGATGATGATCCAGGCGAACGTCTGCGCTGCCGAGACCCTGGAAAAGAAACGTCAGCCGCTGATCTACCGCATTCATGACGGCCCGACGCTTGCCAAGCAGGAGATCCTGCGCGAGTTTCTGGCCACGCTGGGGATCTCGCTTGCCAAGGGCGGCAACATGCGCGCCAACAACTTCAACGGCATCCTGGCGAAGGCGGATGGCACGCCGCATCAGACCATGGTGAGCGAGATGGTGCTGCGTTCGCAGAGCCAGGCGATCTACGGTCCGGAGAATATTGGCCATTTCGGCCTCAACCTGATGAAATACGCCCACTTCACCTCGCCGATCCGCCGTTATGCCGACCTCATCGTGCATCGCGCCCTCGTCGGCTCGCTAGGCTTCGGCGAAGGCGGCATCACGCCCGACGAAGAGGCGGCGCTCGACGATATCGCCGCCGAAATCTCGACCTTCGAGCGCCGAGCCATGGCAGCCGAGCGCGAGACGGTCGACCGGCTCATCGCCCATCACCTCAGCGGCCGGGTCGGCGAGGAATTTGCCGGACGGGTCTCGGGCGTGACAAAATCGGGGCTTTTTGTCGCCCTGCCGGACTATGGTGCCGACGGTTTCGTCCCCATATCTACGCTCGGCACCGATTACTTCATTTACGACGAGGCACATCAAGCGCTCTCGGGTGAACGAACGGGGCTCGGCTATCGCTTGGGCGACAGCGTCACTGTGAAACTTGCCGAAGCGATCCCGCTTGCCGGCGCGCTGCGTTTCGAAATGGTCAGCGAGGGCCGCGAGATGCCGGCGGCAGTGCGCTCCTTCCACAAGGCAGGTCGCCGCGACAGGGGCCAGGTCCGCAAGAAGCCTGGGACAAGGCCGCCACGCGGACGCCACTAGATCCGAAGAGGAACATGCGATGAGCACACCGACCGATCCGGCCCTCCGCTACGGGGACACGCCCGAGGTCGAGCGCCCAGTTGGGCGCTCCATCATGCGCGGGCTGATGAATCGTTGCCCGGCCTGCGGCAGCGGCAAACTCTTTCGCGCCTTCCTGAAGTCGGTTGATCATTGCGCGGCCTGCGGCGAGGCGATGCATCACCAGCGCGCGGACGACCTGCCGCCCTATATCGTCATCCTCGTCCTCGGACACGTCGTGGTCGGCGGCTATATGCTGACCGACATGACCTTCGTGCTGCCGGTCTGGGCCCATTTTGCCATCTGGGCGCCGATCACCGTCATGACAGCGCTCGCCTCGATCCAGCCGATCAAGGGCGGGGTCATCGGCCTGCAATGGGCGCTGCGCATGCACGGCTTCGGTGGCGAGAGTGATGGCCCGGACGATTATGACATTCCCCAACGGCCTGATTGAGCGCCTTCACCTTCCAGACATATTTAACGTGTAGTGCCAGCCCTCCACCGACCCGCCGGGGTAGCCGGCGATCCTCAACGACTTGACAAGGTAAGCTTTTCTTGTCTGAACAAGCTTTACATTCCGCAGGTGGTCACTCACATCGGAAATACTGCGAAACGCTGCCCGTCACCTGGAATTGGCACGCCTGTGTCTTTCTATGCGAGGCGATCGGCCGATTCGCTCGCACAGCTTTCTAAGGATGCATAAATGTCTCAGCCGAGAAACGGCACACCGGGCGATGTCGAAGAAATCCATTGGCCTTCTCTGGTGGCAGCCATCTCGTCCATATCAGCCGTTGGCATAGCAATCGGCCTCGGTCTGCCCCTCCTCAGCATCATCCTCGAAAAACGCGGCATCTCGTCCACCCTGATCGGGCTCAACACGGCGATGGCTGGCGTCGCGGCGATGGCCGCCGCACCGATCACCACCAAGCTTGCCCATAAATACGGCGTGGCGCCGACAATGCTCTGGGCCGTGCTGATTTCGGCGCTGAGCGCGCTCGGTTTCTATTACGCCCAAGATTTCTGGATGTGGTTTCCGCTGCGTTTCGCCTTTCATGGCGCGACGACGACGCTCTTCATCCTCTCCGAATTCTGGATCAACGCCGCTTCGCCGCCGTCCAAGCGCGGTTTCGTGCTCGGCATCTATGCGACGGTGCTTTCCCTCGGCTTCGCCGCCGGACCACTGCTCTTTTCAATCCTCGGCAGCGACGGCATCTTCCCCTTCCTGATCGGCGCCGCCGCCATCCTGCTTGCGGGCATTCCGATCTTCATCGCCCGCGACGAGAGCCCGGTGCTCGAGGAAAAACCGGAACTGCATTTCATGCGCTATGTTTTCCTGGTGCCGACGGCGACGGCGGCGGTCTTCATCTTCGGCGCGGTCGAAGCGGGCGGACTGTCGCTCTTTCCGATCTTTGCCGTGCGCGCCCATTTCACCGAATCGCAGGCCGCACTGCTGCTCACCATGATGGGCGTCGGCAACGTCATTTTTCAGATCCCGCTCGGCCTGCTTTCCGACCGCATCGCCGATAAGCGGCCGCTTCTGGCCGGCATGGCGCTGATGGGCTTCATCGGCTCTATGATGTTGCCGCTACTGCTCGACAATTGGCTGCTGATGGCCGGGCTCCTGCTTTTCTGGGGCGGCTGCGTCTCAGGCCTCTATACGGTCGGCCTCAGCCATCTCGGCTCGCGGTTGACGGGTTCCGATCTTGCGGCGGCCAATGCTGCCTTCGTCTTCTGTTATGCGATGGGAACCGTAGCCGGGCCGCAGGCGATCGGCGCGGCGATCGATGTCGCTGGAAATAACGGTTTTGCCTGGGCGATTGCCGCTTTCTTCGGTCTCTACGCCCTACTTTCCGGCATCAGACTGATGTTCATTCGAAAACGGACTTGACTTTTCGGGCGGGATTCGTAGTTTCGCGCCAGAATTTGCCGTGGAGCCCTCCGGCTTCCACGGCTTTCATTTTCTTAAAGGCAGGACGACCATGGCCAAGGCTACAACAATCAAGATCAAGCTGCTGTCGACAGCCGACACCGGTTTCTTCTACGTCACGACGAAAAACAGCCGTACGATGACGGACAAGATGACGAAGACGAAGTACGACCCGGTTGCAAAGAAGCATGTCGAGTTCAAGGAAACCAAGATCAAGTAATCACTTGGCCTGACGGATTTCAAAAAGCGCGCGCCTTCGGTGCGCGTTTTTTATTGCCAGTTTGTGGTCTTTGAAAAATGATAGCGCAAACAGACAAAACGCCGCCCTTCCATCTTCGGGAAGTGGCGGCGTTTTCTTGAAAGGGGGTCGGCCAGCATGCAAAACGGCACGAGGAACCGCTATAACTTGCCTACTAGCCGACCGACCCCACGACCCAGGAGATGCGGCGGACCTGAGCATCATGGGGTATCGACAACTCCTCACGGGAGCGCTTCTCTTATGAGCCGATAATTTGCGCAAAAATGAAAGAAAATCAACAAATTCTTAATGATGAATTTTCTTATCTTGATTCTATGGTTAAAAGTCCAGATTTGGGACATACAAAGATTGATCGGCTCTGCTTGAGCTTGAAGCGTAGCGCCTCGCCCTTCGAAGAAATTCGACAATATAGCTTAACAACTTACGCCTGCCCTACCCTTACGTGAGGTGACGTCGCCGCAATCTATTTGACACTGTCGGCGGCAGGCATTTTTTATAGTCTCCATTTCACTCTGAGCTACGGCCTGATGCTCGCAAGACTATCGCGTCGCACATCTCCGCAGCAACGCGGCGAGTCCATTTTTGGGCTATTGAGTTGCGAAATTTTCGCCCCGCATTGCCCAGGCGAAGATTAAAAATCGGTAACAATTCGCTTACCGCAGTGGAAAACTCGCAAATGGCACATATGGCGGCAGGTGATTCGTCACGCGGCCGCGGCGACCACACGGTTGCGGCCGGTATTCTTGGCCTCGTAAAGGGCCAGATCCGCCTGTTTCATCAGCTGGCCGGGGGTCAGCACCGACGCAATACGCGAGGCGATGCCGAAGGAAGCAGTGACATTCAGCGCTTCCCCGGAGTGTTTCAGCATGAAGGGAGCGCTTTCGATCGCCGCGCGCAGGCGCTCGGCGACGGCGGCGGCAATTTCCGGCGAGGTGTCGGGCATCACGACGACGAATTCCTCTCCACCGTAGCGGCAGGCGAGATCGGCACCGCGGATGGTCGAACGGACGCGATTTGAAAATTCCCGCAACACCTCGTCGCCGCCGTCATGGCCGTAGGTGTCGTTCACATGCTTGAAGCGGTCGATATCGGTGATCAGCACCGAAAGCGGCCGGCCACGCGCCATCGAACGGTTGAAGAGCACGTTCAGGTGATTGTCGAGATAGCGCCGGTTATAAAGGCCGGTCAGCGGATCGGTCACGGCAAGCTCGATCGTCTGCTTGACGCTGGCGCGCAGCCGGTCGTTGTAGCGCTTGCGGCGGATTTGCGTCAGGCTGCGGGCGACCAGTTCATTGGCATCGACCGGGCGGATGAGGTAGTCATTGACGCCGAGATCGAGTGCGCGCACGACCATGTCGTCAGCGCCCTGCTCGGTGATGATCAGGATCGGCAGGAAGCGCGTGCGCTCCAGAGAGCGCAGCTGTGAGCAGAGGCGAAGCGGATCGTAATCGTCGAAATTGGCGTTGACGATGACGAGATCGAACGCGCTTTCGGCCGCCTCGAAGAGGGCGGCCTGCGGATCTGAGAGGGCAAGCACGTCGGCGACGGGCTTCAACGCCTTGATGATGCGCTCCTGCGAATTGGCGCGGCCGTCGACGAGCAGGACCTGAGCGGTCTCGTCGGCGCGGCCCTCGCCTGCCCGCGTCAGGTCGTCGATACCCATCGTATGGGCGGTTTCGGCGCGAATGCGCAGCTCATCGCTCAACGTCTTCAGCCGCAGCAGACTCTTCACCCGGGAGATCAGTTGCAGATCGTTGACCGGCTTGGTGAGAAAATCGTCGGCGCCGGCCTTCAGGCCTCGTACGCGATCGGTCGGCTGATCGAGCGCGGTGACCATGACGACTGGAATATGGGCGGTCTTCTGGTTGGCCTTCAGCCGTTCGCAGACCTCGAAACCGTCTATGCCGGGCATCATGATGTCGAGCAGGATGAGATCGACCTGGTTGCGCTCGCAGATCGCCAGTGCCGTGTAGCCGTCCGCTGCGGTCATCACGTCGAAGTACTCCGCAAGCAGCCGCGCCTCGAGCAGCTTCACGTTGGCCGGAATATCGTCAACCACCAGTATTCGCGCAGTCATAAGCGTCTTTCCGATGCGTCAGGCATCGCCCAGATAGGTCTTGATCGTCTCGATGAATTTCGGAACCGAGATCGGCTTGGAAACATAGGCCTCGCAGCCGCCCTGGCGGATCCGCTCCTCGTCGCCCTTCATCGCGAAAGCCGTAACGGCGATGACGGGAATCACGTGCAACTCGTCATCTTCCTTCAGCCATTTCGTAACTTCGAGGCCAGAGACCTCGGGAAGCTGAATATCCATAAGGATGAGGTCGGGGCGATGCTTGCGCGCCAGGTCGAGCGCCTCCATGCCGTTTCTGGTCTGGATTGTCGTATAGCCGGACGCCTCGATGAGGTCGCGAAAGAGCTTCATGTTGAGCTCGTTATCTTCTACAATCATCACCTGTTTGGGCATGACATGCTGTCCCTACGTCCGTTCGCGCAGCGGTTCGTCCCATGAGAAAGGCACATGCGGACAAAAGCTGCGTGAAACCGATAGCGCACGCTACCGGTATTTGGTTGAAGAAAAGGTAACTTACCCCGCGAAATGCAAAGCAACTTCAAGACTTCGAAACAACAGGCTGCCGACCCGCACGAGACGGCGATCGCCGTGCTTGGCTGGCTTGCCGGTGATTCCGACATGTTCGGCCGCTTTCTCGCCCTGACGGGTGTGGCGCCCGGCCAGGTGCGCAACGCCGTCAACGATCCGGGATTCCTCGCCGGCATGATGGATTTCCTGATGAACCATGAACCAACGGCGATGGCCTTCTGCGCGGCGAGCGGTATCAGCCCGGAGACGGTGACGGCGGCCTGGCAGCATTTCTCTTCGCCGGGTCTCGATTCCGGAGAGGACTGACCGTGACCTCCGGGGAATTCGACATCTCGCATATCCGCCTCGGCGAGCGGCCGTTGATCGTCTGCGACGTCGACGACGTCGTGCTGCAGTTCATCGGTCCCTTCCAGCTTTTCCTTCAGAGCCAGGGCCACGCGTTTCTGCCGCGATCGTTCCGGCTTCACGGCAACATCGTCTCGCAAGCCGACGGCGTGGAGATCGAGGATCAAGAGGTCAGCCGGCTGATCGAGGAATTCTTCGAGGCCCAAGAACTGTGGCAGACGCCGCTCGATCGCGTCGTCGAAACGCTCGGCCGGTTTTCGGAAGAGGCCGATGTGCTTTTCCTGACAGCCATGCCGCCGCGGTTCCAAGACCAGCGCCGTCGCCTGCTCGACAGGATGGGCCTGCTTTTTCCGCTGCTTGCCACCGAACAACCCTTCACGCATTGCATGCCAGCCGCTCCCTTCCCGTCGTCTTCATCGATGATATGGCGCGCAATCTGCATTCCGTCAGGGATCACGTCGCCGATTGCCTGCTGATTCACCTGATGCCGAACTCGCCCGTCCATCGTTTCGCACCGGCCGCCGCTGACGACATCACGCGCGCCAGCGACTGGACGCATGCGGCCGCTCTCATCGAGGCGCATTTTGTCTCCGGCACTGTCAGGTGCGCAGTTCCAGCCGCATGAGCGGACGGCCGTCCTTGCGCCGTGCCACAGTCTCGAAACCGGCGGCTTCGAAAACTGCGGTCGAGCCGACGCAGAGCGTCACTGATTTCGACTGCTTGACATGATCGATCGGACAGGCTTCGAGCATCCGTGCTCCCTGGCGCCGGGCATGATCGATCGCGCCGGCGAGCAGACGATGGCTCATTCCCTTGCCGCGTAGCTTGGGCAGCAGGAAGAAGCAACTGACGGCCCAAATGGATGGATCATGCGCATCGCCCTCCTCCAGCGGTCGCGAGACGGTGCGCGGCGAATTGAACTGCGGCACGTCATGGCGCGGCCCGACCTGCACCCAGGCGACCGGCGCGCCGTCGGCATAACCGAGGATACCAGGCGGCGGACCCACGTTGATCCTCCCCCGCATATGCGCCTTGCGCTCGTCGGCCGCCATCTTCGTCCTGACTGCATGCGGCAGGCGCAGCGCGACGCACCAGCAATTATAGAAGGCACCCTGCGGCCCGAACACGATTTCGAAATCGTCCCAGCGTTCTGCCGTCACCGGCTCGAAACGAAGATCGTTATCCAAAGGCAAAGCTCCCGCCCTCTCTTGAGACTCGGAAGCATAAGGCGTAACCTCGCGACGTTCAATCTTTGTTCTCATCATGACACCCGCGCCTGACAAGACACCCGGCTTCTGTCGCGACTGCCTTGCCGAGCAGAAAGGCGAGGCGCGCCGTTGCGTTTCCTGCGGCAGCCCGCGCCTCGTGCGCCATCGCGAACTCTACGCATTGACGCTTGCGCATATCGATTGCGACGCCTTCTACGCCGCGGTGGAGAAACGCGACAATCCGAAGCTTGCCGACAAGCCTGTCATCATCGGCGGCGGCAAACGCGGTGTGGTTTCCACCGCCTGCTATATCGCCCGTATCCACGGCGTGCGTTCGGCCATGCCGATGTTCAAGGCGCTGGAGGCCTGCCCTGAGGCGATTGTCATCCCTCCCGATATGGAAAAATATGTCCGGGTCGGGCGGCAGGTGCGCGCAATGATGCAGGATCTGACGCCGCTGGTGCAGCCGCTGTCGATCGACGAGGCCTTCCTGGAGCTCGGCGGCACCGAGAGGCTGCATCACGATCCGCCAGCGCGCACGCTGGCCAAATTTGCCCGTCGCATCGAAAGGGAGATCGGCATCACCGTTTCGGTAGGGCTTTCCTATTGCAAATTTCTCGCCAAGGTCGCCTCCGATCTGCAGAAGCCGCGCGGCTTTTCCGTCGTCGGCCGCGAGGAAGCGGTCGAGTTCCTGGCACCGCGTCCCGTCACTACGATCTGGGGCGTCGGCAAGGCCTTTGCGGCAACGCTGGAGGCGGACGGCATCCGCACCATCAGCCAATTGCAGCAGATGGAGGAAAACGATCTGATGCGCCGCTATGGCAGCATCGGCCAACGGCTCGCGCGGCTGTCGCGCGGCATCGACGACCGCGAAGTGCATCTCAATGATGCCGCCAAGAGCGTGTCGTCCGAGACCACCTTCTTCGATGACATCTCGCGTTATGACGATCTGGTGCCGATCCTGCGCAACCTCTCCGAAAAGGTCTCCTGGCGGCTGAAGAAAAACGGCATTGCCGGCCAGACCGTGGTTCTGAAGATGAAGAGCGCCGATTTCAAATCGCGCACCCGCAACCGCAAGCTCGAAGACCCGACCCAGCTTGCCGACAAGATCTTCCGCACCGGGCTCGAGCTTCTCGAAAAAGAGACTGACGGTACGAAGTTCCGCCTGATCGGCATCGGCGTCACCGATCTCGGCGATGCCGCCCGCGCCGATCCGCCCGATCTCATCGACCAGCAATCGGGCCGGCGAGCGGCGGCCGAAGCGGCGATGGACAAGCTGCGCGACAAGTTCGGCAAGAAAACGGTCGAGACGGGCTATACCTTCGGCAGCGGCAAGCGCGATCACTAACGCGTGAGGGCAGCCGGCGATCCGGCCTATAAAATCTTCCTTAAACTTCGTCTCATAATGTGCCGGGCAAGTATTGCGTATGGTTGGGTTTCATGTTCTCGCGTCTCGTCTTCGGCCTCGGCTTGCTGTCGGCCACCGCACTCGTGCACCCCGCTCTTGCCGCGGATGCGCGCACGCTGCAGATCATCGTTTCCAAGGATAAGCAGTCGCTTGTGGTCTATGACGGCACCGAGGTCGTCGCGGCCTCGAAGGTCTCGACCGGCAAGGACGGCCACACGACGCCAAGCGGCATCTTCTCGGTGCTGGAAAAGCAGAAATATCACGAATCCAATCTCTATTCGGCGGCGCCGATGCCGTTCATGCAAAGGCTGACCTGGTCCGGCATCGCGCTGCACGAATCCAATTCGGTGCCGCGTTATCCGGCCTCGCATGGCTGCGTGCGCATGCCCAGCGCCTTCGCAAAAATGCTCTATGGGATGACCGATCCCGGTGTCCCCGTCATTATCAGCGACGGTGAACTGGTGCCGCAACCGATCGATCATCCGACTCTTTTCCATCCGGATGCACCGGCGGCGATGCCGCTACTTTCGGATGTGGAACTGCGGCCCTCCATGCCCGACAGCCCTGAGAAGCCGGTGCAGGTGGCGATGAACGATACCGCTGCGATGCCGATGCCGGCAGTGCAGCCGATTGCAGCGCCCGAACCCAAGCCGCCGTCCGAGCCGATCAGCATGCTGATTACGCGCCGGACGTTGCGCGAGACGGTGATTGACATCCAGAGCCTGCTCAACCAGCTCGGTTTTTCCGCTGGCAATCCGGACGGCTTGCTCGGTTCGTCGACCATGCAGGCGATCAAGGCTTTCAAGACGCTACGGCCGGCGGAATTTGCCGGCGACAGGAGCCTGGTCTCCGACACGCTCCTCAGAGAAGTCTATGCCGCGGCTGGCAAGGGCGAGCCGCCGAACGGCGTCATCATGGTGCGGCAGGCCTTCAAGCCGATCTTCGAAGCGCCGGTGACGATCGCCGATCCGAGACTGGCGCTCGGCACACATTTCTTCACGCTGCATGCGGTCGATGAAAAGGCCGGCACCGCCGACTGGCTCGGTATCACGCTCGAGAACAATCTCTCGCGGGAGACTATGAAACGGCTCGGCATCACCAATCAGGAAAGCTCGATCGTCACAGGCGAGCCGATCGCTCGATCGCTCAGCCGAATTACCATCCCCGACGAGACCCGCCGCCAGATCGACGCCCTCGTCGCGCCCGGCTCGACGCTGACGATCTCCGATACCGGCCTCGGCCGAGAGACCGGCGAAGGCACGGATTTCATCACGATCACCCGCGGATGATGGCCATCACGCTCTTTGTTTTATGCATGTCGTTATCCCGGAACCGCTGCACACTTCCGAGGCACATACATTAATCAGACAAGCTCGACGTCGACGACGCCGGGGGCGGCGCGAAGGGCGGCGGCGATCTCCGGCGTGATGCGGTATTTCTCCGGCAGCGCCACCTCCACCTCGCGTTTGCCCTCTTCCTTGATGACGATGAAGGAAACGAGGCCATCGCCCTTGGCGTTCAAATGGCCGGCAACCATTCCCAGCGGTCCGGAATCGCGGACATAAACGCGTAGCGCCTTCTGCATCTGCAGCGACTTTTCCTCCAGCGACTGGATCGTCTGGATGCGCAGGCCAATGCCCTCCGGCCGCTCCTCGCCGGTCGCAGTCAGCACGAAGGATTTTCCAGACTCAAGCACGTCGCGATACTGGTTCAGCATTTCCGAAAACAGCACCGCTTCGAACTGGCCCGAAGAATCGGAGAAGACGATGATGCCCATCTTGTTGCCGGTGCGGGTCTTGCGCTCCTGCTTCGAGATGACGGTACCGGCAAGGCGCGCATTGGCCGCGCCCTGTTTGATGGCGGCGGAAAATTCGGCAAAGGTCTGCACCCGCATCTTCTGCAGGATATTGTTGTAGGAATCGAGCGGGTGGGCTGTGAGATAGAAGCCCAGCACCTGGAACTCCTTGAGCAGCCGCTCGGAGGGGAGCCAGGGCGAGAACGGCGGCAGTGAGATTTTCTCAGGCCCCGACGTCAACGTACTGCCGAAGATGTCCGACTGGCCGCTCAGCTTGTTCTCCTGGGCGCGTTGGGCATAACCGAGAATGCGATCAAGGCCGGCTGCTAGCTGGGCGCGGTCCATGTCGAAACAATCGAAGGCGCCGGCATAGATCAGGCTTTCGAGCACGCGACGATTGACCTGACGCGGATCGATGCGCAGGCAGAAGTCCTCGATGCTCGCAAAGGGCTTGTCGCCACGCACCTCGACAATATGGTCGACGGCGGATTCGCCGACGCCCTTGAGGGCGGCGAGCGCGTAGTAGATGCGGTTGTCGCCGGTCTCGAAATGACGGAAGGAGCTCTGCACCGAGGGTGCGATCACCTCGATGCCGAGGCGCTTAGCATCCTGACGGAAATCATTGACCTTTTCCGTGTTGGACATGTCGAGCGTCATCGAAGCGGCCAGGAATTCGACCGGGTAGTGCGCCTTCATGTAGGCCGTCTGGTAAGAGACAATGGCATAAGCGGCGGCATGCGATTTGTTGAAGCCGTAATTGGCGAACTTCGCCAGCAGTTCGAAGATATTGTCGGCCTGCGGCTTCGATACGCCGTTCCTGACGGCGCCAACGACGAAGCGCTCGCGTTGCTGGTCCATCTCGGCCTTGATCTTCTTACCCATGGCGCGGCGCAGAAGGTCGGCCTCCCCCAGCGAATAGCCTGATAGAACCTGGGCGATCTGCATCACCTGTTCCTGATAGACGATGACCCCTTGCGTTTCCTTGAGCAGGTGGTCGATCATCGGATGGATCGATTCCAGCTCTTCGTCGCCGTGCTTGCGAGCATTGTAGGTCGGGATGTTCTCCATCGGGCCTGGACGATAGAGCGCCACCAGCGCGATGATGTCCTCGATGCAGTCCGGCTTCATGCCGATCAACGCCTTGCGCATGCCGGCACTTTCCACCTGGAACACACCGACCGTCTCGCCGCGCGACAGCATCTCGTAAGTCTTCTTATCGTCGAGAGGAATGGCCGCGAGATCGACCTTGACGCCGAGCTTGGCGACGAAATCGACCGCGACCTTCAGCACCGTCAGGGTCTTCAGGCCGAGGAAGTCGAATTTGACCAAGCCTGCCTGCTCGACCCATTTCATGTTGAACTGAGTAACCGGCATATCGGAGCGCGGATCGCGATACATCGGCACCAGCTTGGAAAGCGGCCGGTCGCCGATGACGATGCCGGCGGCATGGGTCGAGGCGTGGCGGTATAGCCCCTCGATCTTCTGGGCGATGTCGAGCAGGCGCGCGACAACAGGTTCCTTCGCCGCCTCCTCCTGCAGCTTCGGCTCCTCCTCGATCGCTTTGGACAGCGGCGTCGGATTGGCGGGGTTGTTCGGCACGAGTTTGCAGATCTTGTCGACCTGGCCGTAGGGCATCTCAAGCACGCGGCCGACGTCGCGAAGGGCGGCACGTGCCTGCAGCGAACCGAAGGTGATGATCTGCGCCACCTGCTCACGGCCATATTTGGCCTGGACGTAGCGGATCACCTCTTCGCGGCGGTCCTGGCAGAAGTCGATGTCGAAGTCCGGCATCGAGACGCGTTCCGGATTGAGGAAGCGCTCGAAGAGCAGCGAAAAACGCAAGGGATCGACGTCGGTGATCGTCAAGGCATAGGCGACCAGCGAACCGGCGCCCGAACCACGGCCGGGGCCGACCGGAATGTCATGCTGCTTGGCCCATTTGATGAAGTCGGCAACGATCAGGAAGTAGCCGGGAAAACGCATGCGCTCGATGACGCTGAGTTCGAAATCCAGCCGTTCGCGATAATCCTTTTCCTCGTAACCCGGCGACATGCCGAGCGTCGCAAGCCGCATGTCCAGCCCTTCGACCGCTTGGCGGCGCAGCTCGCTCGCCTCGGCGCGTTCGGCCTCCTCGGCATCGTTGGTCGCACCGGTGAAGCGCGGCAGGATCGGCTTTCGCGTCTTCAGCACGAAGGAGCAGCGCCTGGCGATCTCGATGGTATTTTCAAGCGCTTCCGGCAGGTCGGCGAAGAGCTTGGCCATTTCGGCCCGGCTCTTCAGATAGTGATCCGGCGTCAGGCGAAAGCGGCTGTCGTCGGAGACGATGGCGTTGTGCGCGACCGCCATCAGCGCATCATGGGCGTCGTAATCGTCGCGCGTCGGGAAGAACGCCTCGTTGGTCGCAACCAGCGGCAGGTCGTGAGCATAGGCGAGCCCGATAATCTTCTGCTCGTGCCGCTTGTCGTAAGTGCCGTGCCGCTGCAGTTCGACATAGAGCCGGTCGCCGAAGAGACGCTTCAGCGTGAGCAGCCGGGCTTCCGCCTGAGCGGGATGGCCCTCCTTGATCGCCACGTCGACTGGCCCGGTCAGGGCGCCGCTCAATGCGATCAGCCCTTCCGTGCCTGCCTCCTCCAGCCAGGAGGTGCTGATATGAACAGCCTGGTTGCTCTCGCCGCCGAGATAGGCCCGGCTGACGAGATCGACCAGCCGTTCGTAACCGGCATCCGTCGCAGCGAGAAGAACGATCGCCGGCAGCTTGACCAGAGCCTGCTGACCGCCGCGCTTTTCGGTTTCCAGCCCGTCTTCCATGTCGATCGAGACCTGGCAGCCGATGATCGGCTGCAGGCCGTCCTCCATCGCCTTCTGGGAGAATTCGAGGGCGACGAACAGATTGTTAGTGTCGGTAATCGCAATCGCCGGCTGGCTGTCGCCGGTCGCCTTGTAGAGGATCTTCTTCAGCGGCAGAGCGCCCTCGAGAAGCGAATAGGCGGAATGGACCCTCAGGTGGATGAAGCCCGGCGTGCCGGCCGCCTCACCCGTTGAACCCTTTGCCGTATCCGCCATGACATGCCTTCCCAATCACCCGAATGAATCGGACGCATTGTCGGGCATAAAGGGCGATGATGTCCAGAAGAAGTCCCGCGTCCGGACCGCATGATTGCCATGCGATCCCCTGAAAACTTTAGAACGCCATGACGATGAGCGAGAAGCTGGCAACGAACATTGCGATGGAGGTGAATGCTGCGATATCACGGATCATGTCAGTCACCGGGCTCTCCTTTACTCGTTATGTTTTCAGTTTGTTCTATGTATGTTCTGTTGTCAACAGGAATCTTTTCCTTCTTTCTTGTGTTGGAAAAATGCCGGGATGTGCACCTGTGAATCGCTGCGAGCCAGCGCCCAATGTGACGGCTAGCAGGTTTCCCCTTCTCGGCCCGTCCCGGATCCTCACGGCGCCTAGACGGCCAGCCTCCTCGGCCGTCCGTCTAATTCCGGCCATCGTTCCCTTTTTGTTCTTTACACTTCGCAGCGTATTTGCCAGCATCTAGCGGAGAGGAGAATGGCATGTTGGATATTGCGATGCTGAACGCATTCGTGGTGGAGGCGAAGGCTGCAACCTATGTCGGCGGCGGCGTGGCGCGCCCGCCCTGCCGGCCAAGCTCCCACGACATCGGTTACGAACGCGGCAACTGGCGCTATCTCGACAGCTATTTCGGCGGCACCGATTTCGCCGGACAGGAAGTGGTATGGTTTGCCGACGAGCCCGTCTGGGCGATGAATTATTTCGGCTGCGTCATTGCGCCTGATCTCATCAACGGCGCAGCAGCCGGAACGGTGATCAAGGCGGCCCTTTCGGCGATGTATCGAGAGGGCCGGTTTCTCGGCGGAATGGAATTCGACCATCCGTTCGGCCGCTATATCGATCGCAGCGAAGGCGACTGCGCGCGGTTCGCCGGGCACGAATGCATCATGGTCTACGGCCAGAAGCCCTATATGCTCGACTATCGCGGCGGACTGATCATCCCTTGATCGCTGCCCACTGCTGTTCTGTCAAAAGTGCATATTGTCCGGCCAGGAGGTCGACGAGATCAGCCCCTCATCCGGCTGCCGCCACCTTCTCCCCGCTCGCGGGGCGAAGGGACATGCCGCAACGGCTTTCCCTACCCTCGACGCTGCGTTTGGCACGTCCCCTCGCCCCGTTTTTTACGGGGAGAGGGTGAGGGGCAGCCATCGGCGCAAACCGGACACCGTGAGCCGCAGTCTCAGAAATCGACGATCTTGCCGTCGGAGATCGTCACGCGCCGATCCATGCGGCGGGCGAGCTCGTGATTATGGGTGGCGATAAGAGCCGCAAGGCCGGACTGGCGCACCAGCGCTTCCAGCGCGTCGAAGACATAGCTTGCCGTCTCAGGGTCGAGATTGCCGGTCGGCTCGTCGGCAAGAAGCAGGGTCGGCGCATTGGCGACGGCGCGGGCAATCGCAACCCGCTGCTGCTCGCCGCCGGAAAGCTCGCCCGGGCGATGCGAGCCGCGATGGCCGATGCGCATATAATCGAGAAGCTGGCCGGCCCGCTCTCCGGCCTCCTTCCAAGACAGCCCGGCGATCAGCTGCGGCATCATGATATTTTCGAGCGCCGAGAATTCCGGCAGCAAGTGGTGGAACTGGTAGACGAAGCCGATTTCGCTGCGGCGGATTGCGGTGCGTTTCTCATCGCTCAAGCCGTCACAGGCATGGCCGTTGATGTTGACTTCACCGCCGTCCGGATGCTCCAACAGGCCGGCGACATGCAGCAGTGTCGACTTGCCGGTACCGGAAGGGGCGACGAGAGCGACAATCTCCCCCTTCGATATCGAAAAGTCCGCGCCCTTGAGGATCGAGAGCAGCGTACCGCCCTGCCCATAATGGCGCTCGACGCCGGTAAGCTTGAGAACGACGTTGCGTTTCATGAAGGCGGCATTCCTTATTCGTAGCGCAGGGCCTGCACCGGATCGAGCCTGGAGGCTCGCCAGGCCGGGAAGATGGTCGCGATGAAGGAGAGCGTCAGCGCCATGACGACGATCGAGATCGTTTCGCTGAGATCCATCTCGGCCGGCAGTTGGCTGAGGAAATAGACCTGCGGACTGAAGAGCACGGTGCCCGAAATCCAGGAGAAGAACTGGCGGACGGATTCGATGTTGACGCAGACGAGAACACCGAGCAGCACACCGGCAATGGTGCCGACGATGCCGATGGCCGCTCCGGTCATGAAGAAGATGCGCATGATCGCGCCGGCGCTGGCACCCATGGTGCGCAGGATGGCAATATCGCTGCCCTTGTCCTTCACCAGCATGATGAGACCGGAGATGATATTCAGCGCCGCGACAAGCACGATCAGTGTCAGGATCATGAACATGACGTTGCGCTCGACCTGCAGCGCCGAGAAAAAGGTCTGGTTGCGCTGGCGCCAGTCGGTGATGGCAATCTGGCGGCCGGCCGCCTCCTCCACCTTGGGCTTCAGATTGTCGATATCGTCGGGGTGGTCGACGAAGAGCTCGATCGACTGCACCAGTCCCTCGGCATTGAAATAGAGCTGCGCTTCCTCGAGCGGCATGAAGATGATCGAGGAATCATATTCCGACATGCCGATCTCGAAAAGGCCGGAAATCTTGTAGGACTTGATGCGCGGGCTGACGCCCATCGGCGTAATGTCACCATCTGGCGACGTCAGCGTAATGAGGTCGCCGACGCGCAGACCGAGTTGGTCGGCCATGCGGGTGCCGATCAGGACGCCGTCGCCGGAGGCATACCCCACCATGTCGCCGGATTTGATGTTGTCGGAGATCGTCTTGAGCTTGGTCAGGTCCTCGGCGCGGGCGCCGCGCACCAGAGCGCCGGTGCTGCCGCCGGCCTGGGAGGAGGCGAGCACCTGGCCTTCCACCAGGGGCAGCGCCATCTTGACGCCGGGCACGGCGGCGAGCTTGCCGCTGAGAGCGGGATAATCGGTGAAGGGGCCGTCGACCGGCTGGACGATCATGTGGCCATTAATGCCGAGGATGCGCGATACGAGCTCGGTTCGGAAGCCGTTCATGACGGCCATGACGATGATCAGTGTCGCAACGCCCAGCATGATGCCGACGAAGGAGAAGCCGGCGATCACCGAGATGAAGGCCTCCTTGCGGCGGGCGCGCAGATAACGCCACGCCACGAGTCGTTCGAAGGTGGAAAATGGCTTGCCAGCCGGACCCAAGCCGGATTTTGAACTCCGGTCCACTGCTGCCTCTGCCATTTCGCCTCCGTTTCCTTAAGCCACGAACCGATTGATCGCCGCTTCGATGGTCATCGTTTCGCGGGCGCCGGTCTTGCGGTCCTTCACTTCCACTTCGCCGTTTGCGACCGCGCGCGGGCCGGCGATGATCTGGACGGGTATACCGATCAGGTCGGCGGTCGCGAATTTCGTGCCGGCCCGATCGTCGGTATCGTCATAGAGCACATCCTTGCCGGCCTTGCTCAGCGCGGCATAGATCAGCTCGCAGGTATCGTCACAGGCCTGATCGCCCGCCTTCATGTTGATCACAACGATATCGAAGGGCGCGACGGATGCCGGCCAGATGATTCCGTTATCATCATGCGATGCTTCGATGATGGCGGGAACAAGGCGTGTCGGGCCGATACCGTAGGAACCCATATGAACGAAGTGTTCCTTGCCGTCAGGTCCCTGCACTTTCGCGCCCATCGGCTCGGAATATTTCGTGCCGAAATAGAAGATGTGGCCGACCTCGATGCCGCGTGCCGACAGGCGGTTGCCTTCGGGAACGGCGTTGAAGACCGCCTCGTCGTGCATTTCCGAGGTCGCGGCATAGAGCGAGGTCCATTTGTCGAAGATCGCCTGCAGGCCCTCGACGCTATCGAAATCGGTGTGTGCACCGGGAATATCGAAATCGACGAAATCCTTGTGGCAGAAGACTTCGGATTCGCCGGTGTCGGCGAGGATGATGAATTCATGGCTGAGCTTGCCGCCGATCGGGCCGGTATCGGCGCGCATCGGGATAGCGCGCAGGCCGAGCCGGTCGAAGGTTCTGAGATAGGCGGCGAACATCTTGTTATAGGAATGCTCCGCCGCTTCGCGCGTCAGATCGAAGGAATAGGCATCCTTCATCATGAATTCACGCGATCGCATGGTACCGAAGCGCGGACGGATCTCGTCACGGAACTTCAGCTGAATATGATAGAGATTAAGCGGCAGGTCCTTGTAGGACTTGACGGAGGAGCGGAAAATATCCGTCACCATCTCTTCGTTGGTTGGGCCGTAGAGCATCGGCCGATCCTGACGGTCCTTGATGCGCAGCATCTCCTTGCCGTAGGCGTCGTAGCGGCCGCTTTCCTGCCAGAGTTCGGCCGATTGCAGTGTCGGCATCGACAGCTCAATGGCGCCGGCGCGGTTCTGCTCGTCGCGGATAATGGCGTTGACCTTGTCGAGCACGCGCTTGCCCAGCGGCAGCCATGAATAAATGCCCTGCGATTGCTGGCGGATCATGCCGGCACGCAGCATCAGCCGGTGGGAGACGATTTCCGCCTCCTTGGGGTTTTCCTTAAGGATGGGCATGAAATAACGGGACAGACGCATGGCGGATTCCGGAGCAGTTGAGATCCCGCAGCAGGCGGAATCGAAAGACCATTGTTAATGTCGGGAGCGTTCATAGCCGCTTCGCGGCAGGAAGGAAACCCGCAACGGATGGCGGCAACCTCCCGGAAGCGCATGTTCGCACCCGCAAAATAAAAGGGCATGAAAAAGCGCGTGTTTATAAGGACTTGAACGAAAATCTTGTCAACAGAAAAATTTTACTAGAGTGTAGCAAAAATGCAAAAAAAGCTGATGACAAAGCCCAATGTTTGAGCTAGTTTTAGCTCACAAAACAGGCAGGAAGTTAAATTCTTGTCGAATTCGCGGTCAAGTCTTGGGAGGATCAGATCTTAGGCGCGCTCGTCGCAGCCCCGGCAACGGTTACAGATCACGCGATACTTAAAACAAGGCTTTTAGCCTTGTTTTTTTTTGGCTTTTCGTCATCCATCCCATCCAAAAACCCGACCGACTTCCGTAAGGGAATAGCCGTCATTCCGTTAGGCGAGCTCTTTGCCGCAACAGCGTGACGCTGGTATGACGAAACTCGCCTTCAATAGGTTGCATCTGCTCAAAGTTTGAGCAAAAGCTACGATTCAATAGAAGCTAGGACCGAGCTGCGGCAGGGCGTCGAAGCCCCAGCCGAAATAGGTGTCGCAGACGTACCAGAGGCCATAGACCAAGGCCGAAATCAGCGTCGTCAGCGAAAACACGAAAGCGGCGCGAAACCGGGTGGGCGCGCTCGGGACGGTGCCGAGCACGACATTATCATCTTCCGCCTGGGTGCGCAGGCCGATTGGCAGGACGGCAAAAAGCGTCATCCACCAGATGACGAAGTAGACGGCAAATCCCTGAAGAAAGATCTGGAGCATTATGGTTCCCGTTGATGCCGCGCTGATATCGCGTCGTTATACGGCGGAATCGCGACCAACTCAAAGCGAACGAAAGGTTTAGCCGTCTTCGGGTCACTCTGCCGCAGCAGGGCTATCATTCTGCCGTTGCAGGGCTCAGGCCTGTTCGAGTTCGATCAGCGTGCCGAAGAAATCCTTGGGGTGCAGAAAGAGCACCGGCTTGCCGTGCGCGCCGGTCTTCGGCCGGCCGTCGCCGAGCACCCTTGCGCCCGCATCGACCAGTCGGTCACGGGCGAGAAGGATATCGTCCACCTCGTAGCAGATGTGGTGCATGCCGCCGGACGGGTTCTTTTCGAGGAAGGCGGCGATCGGCGAGGTAGCCCCGAGCGGCTGCAGCAACTCGACCTTGGTGTTCGGCAATTCGACGAAGACGACGGTGACGCCATGCTCCGGCAGAGCCTGCGGCTGCGATACGGCAGCACCCAGCGTATCGCGATAGGCCGCCGTCGCCGCGGCCAGATCGGGCACGGCGATGGCGATATGGTTGACCCGGCCGAGCATGGTCAGACCTTGGTGACGAAGGCGGTGACAAGGGGTTTCTTGCCCCAGGTGTTGTTCGCGGCCGAGCGGATGGCGCGGCGCACGGCCTCCTGCAGCATGTCGATATCCTTGCGGCGGGCGCGCGGAATGCTCTCGATGGCGCTGACCGCCGCGTCGAAGAGCATATCCTCCATATCCTCTCCCTCATCATCGTAGGTCGGCAGGCCGATCGAAATGAGGTCGGGTTCGCCGACGATGTCATAGCGGGCGTCGAGCACGACGTTAACAGCGACATGGCCGACATAGGAGAGCTTCTTGCGCTCGCCGATCCCCATCTCGTCGAAATCACCGATCAGCGTGCCGTCCTTGTAGATGCGACCATGCGGCGCCTCGCCGATCACCTCGACCGGACCGGGCGCCAGCCGCAGGATGTCGCCGTTGCGCACCCGCGGCACCAGCGCGATGCCGGATTGCTCGGCAAGCTCCTTGTGGGCCGTCAGATGTATCGCCTCGCCATGCACCGGCACGACGATCTTCGGCCGCGTCCATTCATACATCCGCTGCAGCTCGTTGCGCCGCGGATGGCCGGAAACGTGGACCAGCGCCTCGGTATCCGTGATGATGTGCACGCCTTGCTCGACGAGGCCGTTCTTGATGTCCTGGATCGCCTTCTCGTTGCCGGGAATGGCGCGCGAGGAAAAGACGACGATATCGCCCGCCGCAAAGGCCACATTACGCATTTCGTCGCGGGAGAGCTTGGCAAGAGCTGCCCGCGCCTCGCCCTGGCTGCCGGTGAGAATGACGACGACCTTGTCACGCGGGATATAGCCGTATTCCTCCTCGGAGATGAAGGGCTTCACCCCTTCCATCAGGCCGACATCCTGGGCGACGTCGACGACGCGCTTCAGCGAACTGCCGAGCAGCAGCACTTCGCGGCCTGCCGCCTCGGCAGCCTCGGCTACGGTGCGGATACGCCCGACATTCGACGAGAAGGTGGTGATCGCCACCCTGCCCTCGGCATCCTCGATGATCTTGCGCAGGCTTTCGGACACATCCTTTTCGGAGGGCGAGACGCCGTCGCGCAGCGCATTGGTGGAATCGCACATCAGCGCCAGAACGCCCTCGTCGCCGAGCTGGCGGAAACGTGTCTCGTCGGTCAGGGGTCCAAGCGAAGGCTCGTGGTCGATCTTCCAGTCACCGGTATGGATGACATTGCCGACCGGCGTGCGGATCATCAGCGACATCGGCTCGGGGATCGAATGGTTGACGGCGACGCCTTCGATGCTGAAGGGGCCGACATTGATCGTATCGCCGGCTTTGAACGGCGTCACCGGCACTTCGCCGATCTTGGCCTTCTCGAAATTGCGCTTGGCTTCGAGCAGACCTGATGTAAAACCAGAGGCATAGACCGGCACGTTGAGGCCGGGCCAAAGGTCGGCGAGCGCACCATAATGGTCTTCATGCGCATGGGTGATGATGATCGCCTTGAGGTTCTTTCGCTCGCTGGCGAGGAAGCGGATATCGGGCAATACGAGGTCGACGCCCGGCAGGTCCGGCCCCGGAAAAGTGACGCCGCAATCGACCATGATCCACTGGCGATGCTCGGGCGGGCCGTAGCCATAGAGAGCGAGATTCATGCCAATCTCACCGACACCGCCCAGAGGCAGGAATACCAGTTCGTCCTGTTTCGCCATAATTTTTGTTTTTTCCGCTATCCAAAAAACACATCACCGGCAGCAATGGGCATTATCCTGCCAGTGCCGGTATCGAGCATCAACAAGCCATTATCATCAATTCCGGCGAATTGTCCGGAAATCGATCGGTCCGGCAAATTCACCGTAATCTTTTCGCCGATGCCGCAGGCGATCGCGCGCCAGAGCGCCGTGATCTCGCCGATGCCGCGGCCCTGGTCCCATATTTCAAGCACTTCCGCCGTGGCGGCGAAGAGATGCGCGAAGAGCTCCTCCGGCGAAGCCGCACTTCCCTGCTGGCGCAGGCAGGTGGCGGGGTAGAGCGGATTGTCCGGCATCACAGAGATATTGATGCCGATGCCGACGATCAGCGCGTAACGTCCGTCCGGCAGCCCCTCGCCTTCGACGAGAATGCCGCAGGTCTTCTTTCGGCCGATGAGAATATCGTTCGGCCATTTGACCTCGAGCGGTTCGGCACCGAGCGGCAGCACCCTGCGGATCGCCTGGTGCACGGCAACGGCGATCGCCAACGGCAGGGAGCCAAGGCGCTCCATCGGGGCGGGGTCGATCAGAAGAAGGGAAGCGTAGAGATTGCCGCGCTCGGAAACCCAGAGCCTGCCGCGGCGGCCGCGGCCGCCCGTCTGCCTCTCAGCGGTCACCCAGAGATTGCCGCCATCGCCCGCCCGAGCCCGGGCGAGGCATTCGCTGTTGGTAGACGATGTTTCCGACAGAGCCTCGTGCCTGAAATCGCCGAGCGATATCCGGCGCCGTCCGTCGGCAGCCATCAAAAGAGCGTCGCGGCGGCAAGCTCTGCCGCGCCGCCGATCGGGCCGCCGATGAGGACATAGGCGGTGACGAAGAGACCGGAGAGGCCGAAGACCAAACGCAGCGCTCCGGAGACACGGGCGAATTCGCCGGTGGCCTCATCGAACCACATCAGCTTGATGACACGCAGATAATAGTAAGCGCCAACGACCGAGGCGAGAACGCCAATGATGGCGAGCGCATAGAGCTTGGCTTCAATGGCGGCGACGAAGACGAAGTACTTCGCGAAGAAGCCGGCGAGCGGCGGGATGCCGGCAAGCGAGAACATCAGCGCCGTCAGCACCACGGCCATAAACGGGTTCGTTGTGGAGAGGCCGGCGAGATCATCGACATTTTCGACGATGGTGCCGTCCTTGCGGCGCATCGACATGATGATCGCAAAGCTGCCGAGCGTCATGACCATATAGATGACCATATAAAGCATCACGCCGGTGACGCCGGTCTGGTTGCCGGCGGCGAGGCCGACCAGGGCATAACCCATGTGGCCGATCGAGGAATAGGCCATCAGTCGCTTGATGTTCTTCTGGCCGATCGCGGCAAACGAGCCGAGCAGCATTGAGGCGATCGAGATGAAGACGACGACCTGCTGCCAGTCCGCCAGAACCGGCTGGAAGGCGGTGATGACGATGCGGGTCATCATCGCCATGGCGGCGACCTTGGGTGCGGCGGCCAGGAAGGCGGTGACCGGTGTCGGTGCGCCTTCATAAACATCCGGCGTCCACATATGGAAGGGAACGGCGGAGATCTTGAAGGCGATGCCGGCGAGGATGAAGACCAGGCCGAAGATCAGGCCGAGCGAACGCGCGCCCTCGACGGACAGCGCCTGGGCGATCTCGGAGAAGTGGGTATGGCCGGTGAAGCCGTAGACCAGCGACATGCCGTAGAGCAGCATGCCGGAGGAAAGCGCGCCGAGGACGAAATATTTCAGGCCGGCTTCGGTCGACTTCAGGCTGTCACGGTTGATCGCTGCGACGACATAGAGCGCCAGCGACTGCAGTTCCAGCGCGAGATAGAGCGAGATCAGGTCGTTGGCCGAGATCATCAGCAGGATGCCAAGGGTCGCAAGCACCAGGAGAACCGGGAACTCGAACTTGTCGAGCTGATTTTCACGGGCGTGGCCGATCGACATGAATATGGCGACCAGCGAACCGATCAACGCCACCAGCTTCATGAAGCGCGAGAAGCCGTCGGCCATGTAGACGCCGCCATAGGCAAGGCCTTCTGCCGGCACGAAGAGCAGCCACAGGCCGGATGCCAGGAGCAGGACGATCGCCAAGCCGGTGACGACAAGGCCCGACCGCTCGCCGGAGAAGACGCCGACCATCAACAGGACAAGGGCGCCGACCGCGAGGATGAGCTCCGGCGCGGAAAGATGCAGACTGAGGAGAATTGTTTCAGCGGTCATGTCCAATAAGTCCCGTCATCATTTCATAGACAGCGCAACATTCTGCGCTGCGTGCACGGCGGCCGTGTAATTGTTGACCAGCAGATCCACCGAGGCGGCCGTCGCATCGAAGACCGGAGCCGGATAAACGCCGAAGAAGATGGTCAGCGCGACCAGTGGGTAGAGGATCAGCTGTTCGCGCCTGGAAAGGTCGAGCAGCGCCTTCAGCTTTTCCTTCTCCAGCGCGCCGAAGATCACCCGGCGATAAAGCCAGAGCGCGTAGGCGGCTGAGAGGATGACGCCGGTGGCGGCAAAGAGCGCTACCCAGGTGTTGACGCGGAAGACGCCGATCAGCGTCAGGAATTCGCCGATGAACCCCGACGTGCCGGGAAGCCCGACATTGGCCATGGTGAAGACCATCATCGCCACGGCATATTTCGGCATATTGTTGACGAGGCCGCCATAGGCGTTGATCTCGCGGGTGTGGGTACGGTCGTAGACCACGCCGACGCAGAGGAAGAGCGCGCCGGAGACGATGCCGTGCGACAGCATCTGGAAGATCGACCCCTGAACACCCTGCATGTTGGCGGCAAAGATGCCCATGGTGACGTAGCCCATGTGGGCCACGGAGGAATAGGCGATCAGCTTTTTGATATCGTCCTGCATCATCGCCACCAGGGAGGTGTAGATGATGGCGATGACGGACATGGCGAAGACGAGCGGCGCGAAATAATCGGACGCGACCGGGAACATGCCGAGCGAGAAGCGGATGAGACCGTAGCCGCCGAGCTTCAGCAGCACGCCGGCCAGGATCACCGAGCCTGCCGTCGGCGCCTGAACGTGGGCATCAGGAAGCCAGGTATGGACCGGCCACATCGGCATCTTCACCGCAAAGGAGGCGAAGAAGGCAAGCCATAACCAGGTCTGCAGCGCCGGTGGGAACTTGTGGTCGAGCAGCGCGGCGATATCGGTCGTGCCAGCCTGCCAGTACATCGCCATGATGGCGAGCAGCATCAGCACCGAGCCGAGCAGCGTATAGAGAAAGAACTTGTAGCTCGCATAGACGCGGTCCTTGCCGCCCCAGACGCCGATGATCAGGAACATCGGAATGAGGCCCGCCTCGAAGAAGACGTAGAACAGCACGATATCGAGCGAGACGAAGACGCCGACCATCATCGTTTCGAGGATGAGGAAGGCGATCATGTATTCCTTCAGGCGCTTCTCGATCGAGAGCCAGCTCGCCAGCACGCAGAAGGGCATGAGGAAGGTCGAGAGGATGACGAACAGCATCGAGATGCCGTCGACGCCGAGGTGGTAGCCGATGCCGGTGCCGAGCCAGTCATGCTTCTCGAGCATCTGGAAGCCTGGATTGGCATTGTCGAACCTGGTCCAGACGAAGAGCGAAACGACGAAGGTGAAGACGGTGGTGATCAGCGAGATCCACAGCACGTTCTTGCGACCGCTTTCGCTCTCGCCGTTCATCAATAGCAGGAGCACCACGCCGACCAGCGGCAGGAAGGTGACCGTTGAAAGAATAGGCCAATCGGTCATCAGAAGGAACTCCCGAGCATCATCCAGGTAACGAGCGCCGCAATGCCGATCAGCATGGCGAAGGCGTAGTGATAGAGGTAACCGGTCTGCAGGCGAACCACGCGATCGGTGACGGCGACAACGCGAGCGGCGACGCCGTTCGGGCCGTAGGTGTCGATGACGCCGACATCCCCCTTCTTCCACAGGAAGCGACCGAGCGCCTTGGCGGAGCGGACGAAGAGGAAATCATAGAGTTCGTCGAAATACCACTTGTTCAACAGGAACTGGTAGAGCACGCGGTGCTGCTGCGCGAGGATGCGCGGCGTCTGCGGCGAGCGGATATACATGTACCAGGCGGTGACGAAGCCGAGAACCATGGCGATGAAGGGGCTCAAGCCGACGAGCGCCGGAACATGGTGGAACTCTTCGACGAGTTCGTTCTCTGCGCCTGTGAAGAGCGCCCCCTTCCAGAACTCGGCATATTCCTCGCCGTAGAACCGGCCTTCGAAGATCACGCCGGCAACTACCGCGCCGATCGCCAGAAGATAGAGCGGCACCAGCATGACCTGCGGCGACTCGTGGACGTGGTGCATCACCTCGTGCGAGGCGCGCGGCTTGCCGAAGAAGGTCATGAAAATCAGGCGCCAGGAATAGAAGCTCGTAAAGAGAGCCGCGATGACCAGCAACGCGAAGGCGAAGCCCGCGACCGGCGAATGCGATGCATAGGTCGCCTCGATGATCACGTCCTTGGAGAAGAATCCGGCAAAACCGATCGGCGTGAAGGGAATGCCAAAACCGGTGATTGCCAGCGTGCCGATGATCATCAGCACGGCGGTAACTTTAATATGCGGCCACAGGCCGCCCATGTAGCGCATGTCTTGCTCGCCATCGACGGCATGGATAACCGAACCGGCGCAGAGGAAGAGTAGCGCCTTGAAGAAGGCGTGCGTGAAGAGATGGAAGATCGCTGCGCCATAGGCTCCGGCTCCCAGTGCCACGAACATATAGCCGAGCTGCGAGCAGGTGGAATAGGCGATGACACGCTTGATGTCGTTCTGCACGAGAGCGACGGTTGCCGCAAAGAAGGCGGTGATGGCGCCGATGACGGTGACGACAACCAGCGCATCCGGCGACAGTTCGAAAAGCGGCGACATGCGGGCGACGAGAAAGACGCCGGCGGTGACCATGGTGGCGGCATGGATAAGGGCCGAGACCGGAGTCGGGCCTTCCATGGCGTCCGGCAGCCACGTGTGCAGCAGGAACTGCGCCGACTTGCCCATCGCGCCCATGAAGAGCAGCAGGCAGATACCGGTCAGTGCATGCGCCTTGTCGAGTTGCATGCCGAAGAGATTGAGGATCACCTCGCCCGCTTCGCCGCCGCCCTCATGCGGGGCGAAGTTCGAGGCATTGGCAAAGATCGTGTCGAGGTTGATCGAGCCGAACAGCGCGAAGACGCCGGCAATGCCGAGCACGAAGCCGAAGTCGCCGACGCGGTTGACGATGAAGGCCTTCATCGCCGCAGCCGTCGCCGACGGCTTCTTGAACCAGAAGCCGATCAGCAGATAGGAGGCGAGACCGACGCCTTCCCAGCCGCAGAACATCTGGGCAAGGTTATCAGCAGTCACCAGCATCAGCATGGCGAAGGTGAAGAGCGAGAGATAGGCGAAGAAGCGCGGGCGATGCGGATCGGTATGCATGTAGCCGATCGAATAGACATGCACCAAAGTCGAGACCGTGTTGACGACGATCAACATCACCGACGTCAGCGTATCAACACGCAGCGACCAGGAAACGTCGATGCCGCCGGACTGGATCCAGCGCAGCACCTCGACCTTGATCGGGCCGCCTTCGGCATGACCCATGCCGACGGTGAAGAAGACGACCCAGGACAAGATGGCGGCGATGATCATAAGGCCGCTGGTGACATATTCCGAAGCCTTGGCGCCAATCGCGCGGCCGAACAGGCCGGCGACGATCGCACCGATCAAGGGAAGAAAGACGATAGCCTTATAGAGGAACATGAGCCACTCAGCCCTTCATCATATTGACGTCTTCGACCGCGATCGAGCCGCGGTTGCGGTAGAAGACAACGAGAATTGCAAGACCGATCGCCGCTTCGGCAGCCGCCACTGTCAGGATGAACAGCGCGAAGACCTGGCCGACGATGTCGTTCAGGAAGTGGGAGAAGGCGACCATGTTGATGTTGACGGCAAGCAGGATCAGTTCGATCGACATCAGGATGACGATAACGTTCTTCCGGTTCAGGAAGATGCCGAAGACGCCGAGCGTGAAGAGGATGGCGCTGACCGTCAGGTAGTGGGAAAGTCCGATGACCATGTTCTTTGTTCCTTGACCTGCCTTTAGACGCCCTGCCCGGGCTTGACCGAAACCACCTCGACGGCGGTGGCGGGCGTGCGGGCAACTTGCCTCGGAATATTCTGCCGCTTGATGTTGGTGCGGTGTCTCAACGTCAGCACGATCGCGCCGATCATCGCGACCAGGAGCACCAGACCGGCGATCTGGAAGAAATAGATGTAGTTGGTGTAGAGCACGTCACCGAGGGCGGCGGTATTGGTGCGCTCGCTCAACGCCGGAATCGGCATGGCGACTGATTTGGCGATTTCAGGCGAGATGACGCTGCCGCCGATGACGACGATCAGTTCGGCCGCCAGGATCACCCCAATCAGCCCGCCGATCGGCGCATATTCGAGAACGCCGGCCCTCAGTTCGGTGAAGTCGATATCCAGCATCATCACCACGAAGAGGAAGAGAACGGCGACGGCGCCGACATAGACGACGAGCAGGATCATCGCCAGGAATTCGGCACCGGCCAGCAGGAAGAGGCCGGCCGCGTTGAAGAACACCAGGATCAGGAAGAGAACCGAGTGAACCGGGTTCTTCGCCCAGATGACCATGAACGCCGACGCCACCGCGACAAAGGCGAAAAGATAGAAAAATAGAGCCTGCAGACCCATGTTGGTGCCTTTTTCATCTTCCCCCGGGCAGCCGGGAGTTTCCCTGCCCGATGGAGCTTTCGCTGGTGCTAACCGGCAAAGCTCCTGTGCATGTTGACCACGACAGGAGCACTTAAGCTCCATCGCGGCATTTCAAAATCTCAATCAGCGATACGGCGAGTCGATCGCGATGTTGCGGGCGATTTCGCGCTCCCACCGGTCTCCGTTGTCCAGAAGCCGCGCCTTGTCGAAATAGAGCTCTTCGCGGGTTTCCGTCGCAAATTCGAAATTCGGGCCTTCGACAATCGCATCGACCGGGCAGGCTTCCTGGCAGAAGCCGCAATAGATGCACTTCACCATGTCGATGTCATAACGGACCGTGCGGCGCGTACCGTCATTGCGGCGCGGCCCCGCCTCGATGGTGATTGCCTGGGCAGGACAGATCGCCTCGCAAAGCTTGCAGGCGATGCAGCGTTCCTCGCCGTTCGGATAACGGCGCAGCGCATGCTCGCCGCGGAAACGCGGGGAAACTGGACCCTTTTCGAAGGGATAGTTGATCGTCGCCTTCTGGCGGAAGAAATAGCGCATCGACAGAAAGAACGCGCCGACGAATTCCTTGAGAAACAGCGAGCTGATGGAGCCGGACATGCTTGCCATCTTCAACCTCCAATTTTGCCGGAAACGAGAGCGGGCACCATCATGCCCAACCCATCAGTTTCAGCACGAATGCAACGATGACGACCATGCCGAGCGACAGCGGCAGGAAGACCTTCCAGCCGAGGCGCATGAGCTGGTCGTAGCGGTAGCGTGGAACGAAGGCCTTGACCATCGCGAACATGAAGAACACCAGGCAAGCCTTCAGCGTGAACCAGATGATGCCTGGGACCCAGTTGAGGATCCAGATATCAACCGGGGGCAGCCAGCCGCCGAGGAAGAGGATCGTCGTCAGCGCACACATCAGGCAGACGGCCGCATATTCGCCGAGCATGAACATCATGTATGGCGACGAGCCGTATTCGACCATGAAGCCGGCGACGAGTTCCGATTCGGCTTCCGGAAGGTCGAAGGGCGGGCGGTTTGTCTCGGCAAGTGCCGAGATGAAGAAGATGATGAACATCGGGAAGAGCGACAGCCAGTGCCAGTCGAGGAACGACGCCGGCAGGCCGAGCATGGTGCCGAGGCCGGTATGCTGCGCATTGACGATATCGGTCAGGTTCAGCGAGCCGACGCAGAGAAGCACGGTGACGATGACGAAGCCGATCGAGACTTCATAGGACACCATCTGTGCCGCCGAGCGCAGCGCGCCGAGGAACGGATACTTCGAGTTCGAAGCCCAGCCGCCCATGATGATGCCGTAAACCTCAAGCGAAGAGATCGCGAAAATATAGAGGATGCCGACATTGATGTTGGCGATTACCCATCCATCGGCCAGCGGCACCACCGCCCAGGTGGACAGTGCCAGAAGCACCGTCACCAGCGGAGCAAGCAGGAAGACCGCCTTGTTGGCGCCGGCCGGAATGATCGGCTCCTTGAAGACGAACTTCAAAAGGTCGGCGAAGGACTGGAACAGGCCGAAGGGACCGACGACGTTCGGGCCGCGGCGCAGCTGAACGGCCGCCCAGATCTTGCGGTCGGCGAGGAGCACATAGGCGATGAAGACGAGCAGGCAGACGAGAAGCAGCAGCGACTGGCCGACCATGATGATCGTCGGCAAGACATAGCTTGAAAAGAAAGAATCCATAGTCCCCTGCCCTTACTCTGCCGCGACTTTGAAGTTGTTGCGGGCCAATGCCGAGCACTCCGCCATGACAGCCGAGGCACGCGCTATCGGGTTCGTCAAATAGAAGTCTTTCACCGGCGACGCAAACCCGGATTTGTTCATCTTGCCGGCTTTTTTCGCAACTGCGGCAATTTGGGCGCTATTGGTTTCGGCGATCTCGTCGATGGCGGCGAAATGCGGGAAAGCGGTATAGAGCCGGACACGCAATTCGCTGAGCGAATCGAAGGGAAGCTTCTTGCCGAGCACATCGGAAAGGGCACGGATGATCGCCCAGTCCTCGCGGGCGTCACCCGGCGCAAAACCTGCGCGGTTGCCCATCTGGACGCGGCCTTCGGTATTGACCCAGGTGCCGGACTTTTCGGTATAGGCTGCCGCCGGCAGGATGACGTCGGCATGATGCGCGCCATTATCACCATGCGAGCCGATATAGATGGTGAGCTTGGCCTTCTTGGCGGTGAAGTCGAGCTCGTCGGCGCCGAGCAGGAAGAGCACGTCCATCGCCGTCAGCATCTCGGCGGCATCGACACCCTTGGCGCCCGGCACGAAGCCGAGATCGAGGCCGCCGACACGCGCGGCAGCAGTATGGAGGACGGCAAAGCCGTTCCAGCCTTCGACGACCGCGCCGACCGAGCCGGCGAGCTTGGCAGCACTGGCGAGAACGCCGGGGCCATCGGTGCGCGACAGCGCGCCCTGGCCGATGATGATCATCGGCTTGGCGGCGTTCTTCAGCACGTCCGCGAAGGCGTGGGTGCCGTCGACCAGATCCTTCAGCGTGTCGGGACCGCCGCCGAGGTAATCATAGCTGTAGCGCAGTTCAGCACGCTCGCCGATCACGCCGATCGGGAACTTGCCGCGGCGCCAGCGCTTGCGGATGCGGGCGTTGAGGATGGCCGCCTCGAAGCGCGGATTGGCGCCGATGATCAATAGCGCATCGGCCTGGTCGATGCCGGATATGGTCGGGTTGAAGAGATAGCTTGCACGGCCGAGCGAAGGATCGAGTGCCGCCCCATCCTGGCGACAGTCGAGATTGGCCGACCCCAGCGACTTCACCAGTTCGGAGAGCGCATACATTTCCTCGACGGAAGCGAGGTCGCCTGATATCGCGCCGATCTTGTCGCCCGAGGTTGCGCCGACGGCGGCCTTGATAGCGCCGAAGGCTTCGGCCCAAGTGGCGGGCTGCAGGCGGCCGTCGCGGCGAACATAGGGCCGGTCGAGGCGCTGGGTCTTCAGGCCGTCCCAGATGAAGCGGCTCTTGTCGGAAATCCACTCCTCATTGATCGCCTCATTGACGCGCGGCAGGATGCGCATGACTTCGCGGCCGCGGGTGTCGACGCGGATCGCCGAACCGACGGCATCCATGACGTCGATCGATTCGGTCTTGTTCAGCTCCCACGGGCGCGCGGTGAAGGCGAAAGGCTTCGAGGTAAGCGCACCGACCGGGCAAAGGTCGACGACATTGCCCTGCAGCTCGGAGGTCATCGCCTGTTCGAGATAGGTGGTGATCTCGGCATCCTCGCCGCGGCCGATCAGGCCGAGCTCGGAAATGCCGGCGACCTCGGTGGTGAAGCGGACGCAGCGCGTGCAGTGGATACAGCGGTTCATCACCGTCTTGACGAGCGGGCCGATATACTTGTCCTCGACGGCGCGCTTGTCTTCCTGGTAGCGCGAGGTGTCGATGCCGAAGGCCATCGCCTGGTCCTGCAGGTCGCATTCGCCGCCCTGGTCGCAGATCGGGCAATCCAGCGGATGGTTGATCAGCAGGAATTCCATCACACCTTCGCGGGCCTTCTTGACCATCGGGGTGTTGGTGAAGACCTCAGGCAGTTCGCCGTTCGGGCCGCCGCGGATATCGCGCACGCTCATGGCGCAGGAAGCCTGCGGCTTCGGCGGGCCGCCCTTCACCTCGACAAGGCACATGCGGCAGTTGCCGGCAACCGACAGGCGCTCATGGAAGCAGAAGCGCGGAACCTCAGCGCCGGCATCCTCGCACGCCTGCAGTAGCGTGTAATGATCCGGAACTTCGATCTCGTTGCCGTCAATCTTCAGTTTTGCCATCGTCGCTCAGTCCTGTTTCCCGTTTGCCTGATGACGGCAAACAAACCTATTTTTGCAGCACTCTCATTGCCAAGCCGGATCTTTCGTCCTGCCGGCAGCTGATGTCGCTCAAATTCTCTGTCGCGCGTTCCAGATCCGGAACCCGCACCGGCATCTTGAGGCCCCCGCCCGTCCGCCGACCTGCCCATCTTTCCGGCCGATCGACACGGCCGGACAGTTCATTTCTTCCTGCGGCCCCGTCCTGCCAGAACTTTTGCTTGACCGGTCCAGTCGTCACGGCCGATGCGGCCGTTGAAGCCGAGTTCGACGTCGAGCCGGGCGATTTCCTCGTCGGTCCAGGCGGCAATCTCGGCGAAGCTACGAATGCCCTTGGCCTTCAGCACCTGCTCCAGCTTCGGGCCGATGCCGGCGATCAGCTTGAGATCGTCTGCCTTTCCTGCCCGCGCAACCGGTTTTGCCTTCACTGCCGGCTTTGGCTGGCTGACGGATATCGGCGCGCTGATCGACCTGACAACAGTCAGTGTCGGCTTTGCCTTCTTCTCGGCCGGCGGCTTGGTGAAAGGCTTGACCTGCGAGCGAATATTCTCCGGCCGGATATCGACATCGGGCATCGGCTCGTCCGGCGGCGTGTCATCGAGGGCGGCCGCGACCTTGCCGGTGGTTTCCAGGGCGCTGTGCCAGGCCCCGAAGAAAGCGCCGGCCATCTGGGTCGAGATACCGAATCCGATCGCCGTTGCGGCGGCAAAGGCTGCCGCGGGCTGCGCCATCAGCGGATGCACCGGCATCGCCCGTGCATTTTCCAGCATCTCGGCGGCTAGACGGCCGAAACCGGCCGCGAAATCGGCGACTTCTTCCTTCTTCCCATCCTTGGATGCGTTGTCCGCCATGATTATTCAGCCGCCTCCAGAACCGCACCGTGATCAAGCGCGCTTGCCGTATACTGGTCGATACGCTTTTCGATCTCGGGACGGAAGTTACGGATCAGACCCTGCACCGGCCATGCGGCGGCATCGCCCAGCGCACAGATAGTGTGGCCTTCAATCTGCTTCGTCACCTGGAACAGCATGTCGATTTCGCGCTTCTGGGCATTGCCCTTGGCCATGCGCTCCATCACGCGCCACATCCAGCCGGTGCCTTCGCGGCAGGGCGTGCACTGGCCGCAGCTCTCATGCTTGAAGAAGGCGGAGATACGGGCGATCGCCTTGATGACGTCGGTGGACTTATCCATGACGATCGCGGCGGCCGTACCGAAGGAAGAGCCGACGCCGCGCAGGCCGTCGAAATCCATCGGGCAGTCGATGATGTCCTTGGCCGGAACGATCGGGCAGGATGCGCCGCCCGGAATGACGGCGAGCAGGTTGTCCCAGCCGCCGCGGATGCCGCCGGCATGGCGGTCGACCAGTTCGCGGAAGGTGATGCCCATTTCCTCTTCGACCGTGCACGGCTTGTTGACGTGGCCGGAGAGCATGAACAGCTTGGTGCCGACATTGTTCGGACGGCCGATGGCCGAGAACCAGCCGGCGCCGCGGCGCAGGATCGTCGGCGCGACAGCGATCGATTCGACATTGTTGACCGTCGTCGGGCAGCCGTAGAGGCCCATATTGGCCGGGAACGGCGGCTTCAGGCGCGGCTGGCCCTTCTTGCCTTCGAGGCTTTCGAGCAGCGCGGTTTCTTCGCCGCAGATATAGGCGCCGGCGCCGTGATGGACGAAGATATCCATGTCCCAGCCGAGCTTGTTGTTCTTGCCGAGCAGGCCATAATCATAGCATTCGTCGATCGCCGCCTGCAGCGCTTCACGCTCGCGGATATATTCGCCGCGCACATAGATATAGGCCGCATTGGCGCCCATCGCGAAGCTCGCAACGACGCAGCCTTCGATCAGCGTATGCGGATCGTGGCGCATGATGTCGCGGTCTTTGCAGGTGCCGGGCTCGGACTCGTCGGCGTTGACCACGAGGTAGTGCGGGCGGCCGTCGCTTTCCTTCGGCATGAAGGACCATTTGAGGCCTGTGGGGAAACCGGCGCCGCCACGACCGCGAAGGCCTGACGCCTTCATCTCGTTGATGATCCAGTCGCGGCCCTTTTCGAGGATCTGCTTGGTGCCGTCCCAATGGCCGCGGCTCATCGCGCCCTTCAGGGATTTGTCCTTGAGGCCGTAGATGTTGGTAAAGATGCGGTCTTTATCTTGTAACATGCTTCACCTCTTACCGCGGCTTCTTGCCGAAGACCTTGATATATTCCGCTTCCCCGCCCTTGGCGAGCGCCTTGGCCTGCTTGACCCAGTCGTCGCGCTCGATGCGGCCGCGGAAATTCAGATAGCCGTCGACCCATTCGCGTTCGGCCTTCTTCCAGCCTTCGACCTGCGCGAAGGTGAAGATGCCGATTTCGTTCAACGTCGCCTCGATCTTCGGGCCGACGCCCGAGATCATCTTCAAATCATCCGGTGCGGCGGGCTTTTCGATGCCGACCGGCCGATTCTTGTCGGTCAGAGCGGGCTTTGCCGCGGGGGCAGCTTCCGCTTTGACGGCAGCTTTCGGCGCCGGTTCGGCAGCCCCAGTGCCCGATATCGGCTGCTGCTCGGCTGCCTTTGAGTTTTTCGCAGCCGCCTTCGGCGCCGTTGCCGGCGTCTTCAGGGCGGCATTGGTTTCGGCATCGGTGCTTTTCGCGCGGCCGGCCTCGGAGGGCGGAACGGGAGCGCGGTCGACCGGAGCCGACACGGTTTCGACGTCGGCCTTCTTGGCGCGCGTCCTTGCCTTCGGCTCTTCGGTCGTCAGCGAGGTCAGGCCGCCTTCGGGCGCCGAAAACACCCGATCGATCTGGGTGCCGGGCTTGATGCTGGCGCCATTGCCGGCGGCAAAGATGTCGATGATCTCTTCGAGACGCTCGGGCGTCAGGTCTTCATAGGTGTCCTTGCCGATCATCACCATCGGCGCGTTGACGCAGGCCCCGAGACATTCGACCTCTTCCCAGGACAGCGTGCCTTCGGCATTGCGCTCGAAGGCATGGGCATGGATCTTGCTCTTGCAGACCGACATCAGCGCTTCGGAGCCGCGCAGCATGCAGGGCGTCGTGCCGCACACCTGGACATGGGCGCGCGTGCCGACCGGATGCAGCTGGAACTGCGTATAGAAGGTCGCGACCTCGAGCACTCTTATATAGGCCATGTCGAGCATGTCGGCGATCTTTTCGATCGCCGCGCGCGTGACCCAGCCGTCCTGCTCCTGCGCCCGCATCAACAGCGGGATGACCGCCGATTGCTGGCGGCCGGCGGGGTATTTCTGGATCGTCTTGTCCGCCCAGACCGCATTCTCATCGCTGAATGCGAATGCGGCAGGCTGGAATTGATCTTCGGCTAATCGACGAACGGACATTCTTCCTCACGCCTTGTCAGTTTAGGGTTCCACACCGCGAAGCGGTCAAAGACTGCATTTCGCAGGCATAGGCCGACTGGTCTTTTTGCAAAAACACTACGAATTTGCTGCCGTTCGGAATGGCAGCCTTGATCTGATAGCCCTTGGACAAAAGCTCGCCCATGGACGATTGCTGCGCCGGCGGCGTCTCTTCCTTACGGCCCAGCGGCGTGCCGAGATTATCGGAGTCCTGAGCCGAAACCCCGGATGCCGAAAGAAGAATTGCGATGGCCAGCAGAAGCTGCATCAGCGGTCCACCTCGCCGAAGACGATGTCGAGCGAGCCGAGCACGGCCGCGACGTCGGCAAGCTGGTGACCGCGGCACATGAAGTCCATCGCCTGCAGATGGGCGTAACCCGGCGCGCGGATCTTGCAGCGATAGGGCTTGTTGGTGCCGTCGGAGACGAGATAGACGCCGAACTCACCTTTCGGCGCCTCGACGGCGGCATAAACCTCGCCGGCCGGCACATGGTAGCCTTCGGTATAGAGTTTGAAGTGGTGGATTAGCGCTTCCATCGAGCGCTTCATCTCGCCGCGCTTCGGCGGTACGACCTTGCCGTCGATCGACGAGAAGGGACCGGTCTTTGCATCCGAGAGCAGGCGGTTGACGCATTGCTTCATGATGCGGACCGATTCGCGCATCTCGATCATGCGGATCAGATATCGGTCGTAGTTGTCGCCATTCTTGCCGATCGGGATGTCGAATTCGAGATCGGAATAACATTCATAGGGCTGGGCGCGACGCAGATCCCAGGCCGCACCCGAACCACGCACCATGACGCCGGAGAAGCCCCAGGCCCAGCATTCCTGCAGCGAGACGACGCCGATATCGACGTTGCGCTGCTTGAAGATGCGGTTGCCGGTCAATAGGTTGTCGATGTCGTCGAGCGCCTTCAGGAACGGGTCGCACCAGTTACCGATATCCTGCACAAGCTGTTCGGGCAGATCCTGGTGGACGCCGCCCGGACGGAAATAGGCGGCGTGCATGCGTGAGCCGCTGGCGCGCTCGTAGAACACCATCAGCTTTTCACGCTCTTCGAAGCCCCAGAGCGGCGGCGTCAGCGCGCCAACGTCCATGGCCTGCGTGGTGACGTTCAGAAGATGCGAGAGGATGCGGCCGATTTCCGAATAGAGAACGCGGATCAGCTGGCCGCGAATCGGGATCTCGATGCCGAGCAGCTTTTCGACAGCCATCGCATAGGCATGTTCCTGGTTCATCGGCGCGACGTAATCGAGCCGATCGAAATAGGGCACGGCCTGAAGATAAGTTTTGGTCTCGATCAGCTTCTCGGTGCCGCGATGCAAAAGGCCGATATGCGGATCGACACGCTCCACAATTTCGCCGTCAAGCTCCAGGACAAGACGAAGAACGCCGTGCGCCGCCGGATGCTGCGGTCCGAAGTTGATGTTGAAGTTGCGGACGTTATGTTCGGTCATGCTGCGTGCTCCATGCCAAACGCGTTGCCAATCAAGCGAATAGCGAATGGCGAATAGCGAATAGTTTCGTTCGGTCTCATTACTTCTCCTGGAGACTCCGTATCAGCGCCCGAATCATTCGTCCGATCTCGTCGCACTTTCCGGTCATCTGCCTGAACTCACTCTCGTCGATCAGGCCGATGCGATGAGAAATGAGCATATGCGTTTCCAATTCCTTCAACGAACCTTGAGAGATACGCAGAAACTGAATGAAACTTCCCGTGACCTCACGTCCGTGTCCTTCAGCAATATTGGCTGCGATCGAACTCGCCGCCCTGCGTATCTGAGCTGTCAGACCGTAAACCTCCTCCCTGGGAAATTTTCTGGTCAGTTGATAACAATCCACCGCGAGATCGATCGCAATCTGCCAGACCTTAAGATCCTTGTAGGAGTTTATCGTCTGCCCGCCCCTTCCAACTATTCGCTATTCGCTACTCACTATTCGCCGCTACGGCTTCGCCTTCTCATCGCCCGGCAGCACATATTCCGTGCCTTCCCAGGGAGACATGAAGTCGAAATTGCGGAATTCCTGTTTCAGTTCGACCGGCTCGTAAACGACGCGCTTTGCCGCATCGTCATAGCGAACCTCGACGAAACCGGTCGTCGGGAAGTCCTTGCGCAGCGGGTGGCCTTCGAATCCGTAGTCGGTCAGAATGCGGCGCAGGTCCGGATGGCCGGTGAAGAGCACGCCATACATGTCCCAGGTCTCGCGTTCGAACCAGTCGGCGCCCGGATAGACCGGGCAGGCCGACGGGACCGGCGTATCCTCGTCGGTCGCGACCTTGACGCGGATGCGCAGGTTCTTCTTCGGCGACAGCAGGTGATAGACGACGTCGAAACGCAGCTCGCGCTGCGGCCAATCGACCCCGCAAATATCGATCAGGTTGACGAAACCGCATTTGGCGTCGTCGCGCAGGAAGGTCAGCAGGGCGATCAGGTTCTCACCCGTCGTCGTCAGCGTCAGTTCGCCATACTTCATCTGCGATGCGGCAATCAGATTAACGCGCGCTTCGCCAAGGTAGGACGCAAGCTCAGTCAGGGCTTCACTCATATGCCTTGTCCTTAACCCTTAGCGTTCGATCGTGCCGGTACGCCGGATCTTCTTCTGCAGCAGAAGCACGCCATAAAGCAGCGCCTCTGCCGTGGGGGGACAGCCCGGCACGTAGATGTCGATCGGCACGATACGGTCGCAGCCGCGCACCACCGAATAGGAATAGTGATAATAGCCGCCGCCATTGGCGCAGGAGCCCATCGAGATGACATAGCGCGGCTCGGGCATCTGGTCGTAGACCTTGCGCAGCGCCGGCGCCATCTTGTTGGTCAGCGTGCCGGCGACGATCATCACGTCGGACTGGCGCGGCGAGGCGCGCGGCGCAAAACCGAAGCGCTCGACGTCATAACGCGGCATCGACAGCTGCATCATCTCGACGGCGCAACAGGCAAGGCCGAAGGTCATCCACATCAGCGAGCCGGTGCGGGCCCAGTTGATCAGTTCGTCGGTCGAGGTGACGAGAAACCCTTTGTCAGCAAGCTCGTTGTTGATCTCGCCAAAAAACGGGTCGTTGCTGCCGATTGGCTTGCCGGTCGAGGGATCAATGATCCCCTTCGGCTGCTGTGCCACAAGCGGCTGATTGCTCACAGGGGCTACTCCCATTCCAGGGCTCCCTTCTTCCATTCATAGATAAAGCCGATGGTCAGCACGAGAAGGAAGACCATCATGGACCAGAAGCCGAACCAGCCGATGGCGCCGAAAGACACGGCCCAGGGAAAGAGGAAGGCGACTTCGAGGTCGAAGATGATGAAGAGGATCGACACGAGGTAGAAACGGATGTCGAACTTCATGCGGGCGTCGTCGAAAGCGTTGAAGCCGCACTCGTAAGCCGAGAGCTTTTCCGAATCGGGCGCTTTGAACGCCACGGCGAACGGCGCAATGAGCAGCGCCAGGCCGATAACGAGCGCAATAGCAATGAAGATAGCGATCGGAATATAAGAACTGAGCAGTTCAGTCATCATGTTCATCCCTGCTTGCCGGTGACGCCAGGCGGCGCATTTGGGCAAATGCCCGGCAAGCGAATGTGCGTTGCAACAAGCCGTGGTTAGCGCAGCCGAGGCCTCGGCGCAAGACTTTTACGGAGGCAATTCGACGCGTGTCGCGCGGACATTATCAAGCAGGTGCAACGATGTCGCGACAAATCCGTGCAAGCCGCTTCAGCGCGCATGGCTGACCACTGGAAACTGCATGGCTTTCGGAAGAAATGGCGCGAGTGACGGGGCTCGAACCCGCGACCTCCGGCGTGACAGGCCGGCACTCTAACCGACTGAGCTACACCCGCGCATTGATCGGCCATTTTACGGCCGCGAGGATTAGGAAATCCGGACAAACGACAAATCGCATTTGCGTTTTACAAGACTTGAAATGGCGCGAGTGACGGGGCTCGAACCCGCGACCTCCGGCGTGACAGGCCGGCACTCTAACCAACTGAGCTACACCCGCAATTCATTTCAAGCAGTCCGGATGCCTTCGCACCCTCTCCAAAACGGCTGCCCGTTTCGATGAGCGGCTAACTACGGGGTTCGCCTTTTAGTGTCAAGCAGGTTTGGAGACAAAACAATGACAGTCGGTGAATTGTTTCGGCGGGTTGGGCGCCAGACGAACAAAAGCCGGCACTTCCGTCTTCCGCAGCGATGCTCAGCCGCAGACGCAACGCCTTCGAAACGGGAATGCTCGCCGCCCCTCCCCTCACTTTTCAACAGCCGAGCCCAGCCTAAGGGTCATTGCAAGACACGGGACCACCACCAAAAAAATCAAAAAATCTTCACAAACACTCTTGCGGTTTTGCCTCGATCCGCATAGATCACGGCCACCAACGCGGCAGGCCGATCCGGCTTCGTTTGCGATGGGCGATTAGCTCAGTTGGTAGAGCGCCTCGTTTACACCGAGGATGTCGGCGGTTCGAGTCCGTCATCGCCCACCATTTCTAAAGTTCCCGCTGCTTGTCCATCAGAGTGGGATTCCGAATTAGTTCGCTAATCCGGTCACGATCTGCGCAAGGTGTTTCGTCAGGAGACACTTCATGAAAATCGCTATCAAAATCTCTGCGCTGCTTATCGCCAGCGTGGCTGCGCCCCCGTGCATTGCCAAAGAGCCGGCCCAAGAGGTTTTCCTGTCTGCCGGGGACCAGACGATCAAGACCTCGGGAGAAACCCCGGCCCGTGAAGCCAGGACCTATCTCCTGAGAATGCCGTCGGATCTGCCGATTAATTTTTCGGTCGATGCCGACAATTCAGCCTGCAGCCTGGAAATCAGCAAAGCCAGCCAGCGCGGCGTCTTAAGCACAATCAGCCGATTCCCCGCGTCTTTCAGAGACAGCGGTCAAAGTGGCGATGAATATACATTTTCGTTTTTCCAAAACCGGGTTTCATTTATGAGCGGCGCGCGATGCGCCTTCTCATTTTCTCTGACGCAGATGTGACCATGTTTTTGGGGTGATGGGCATGCCTCGCCGTCCACAGGCACTCATCGCCCACCATTTCATCTCTTCGCCAGTTCTTTCTCCACCGCCGAAACCAGCCGCGAATCATCCGCCGTCACGTCAGGCGCGAAGCGGGCGGCGACTTTGCCGTCGCGGCCGATCAGGAATTTTTCGAAGTTCCAGAGGATGTCGTCCTCATCTCCGCCTGTCAGCCCATGGGATTTCAGGCGTTCTCGCATCGGGCCGTCGCCCGTCGTCGCGACACCCGACTTGGTCAGTTGCCGGTAAAGCGGATGCTGGGCTTCGCCCTTGACCGAGATCTTCGAGAAGATCGGGAAGGTGACGTCGTAGGTGCTGGTGCAGAAATCGAGGATCTCGGCGTCGGTGCCGGGCTCCTGACCCTTGAAGTCGTTAGCGGGAAAGGCGGCGATGACGAAGCCGCGCTCGCGCTTTTCCCCATAGAGCTTTTCCAGCCCCTCATATTGTGGCGTGAGACCGCATTTCGAGGCGACATTGACCACCAAGAGCACCCTGCCCTTGTATTCGTTGAGCGTGGTCTCGCGACCATCCGCAGTTTTGACCGGGATATCCAGCGCATTGCCCGTCACGGGAACCTCCAATTTCGTAAGGATATGTTTCGCCAAGCTTAGCGATATCGCCGCTGTTGTCATCAGCGTCGGGATCAACTTGGCTTCCACAGGACGCCGGTGCGGCTTCCGGCCGCACCGGGCCTCAGCACCTCAGGCGGGAGACGTTTCCTTCACGTCGTCGAGCAGGAAGTGCACGACGAGATAATCCGTCTTGTAATGGCGGCCACTTTCCGACACGGAATCGACGCTGCCGCCGTCCTTCGGGTGCCAGGGATGATAGTGGGGGTTGGTGGTAATCAGCGTGATGGCCTTGCCATCTCTTTCGCCAAGCCGGAAGCGCATCTCGGCGAGCGGCCAGATCCGCTCGTAATCCTGCATGGTGATTCGCGCCTTCAGCGCCTTGCGCTGCAGCGGCGCTTCGCCGGCCTCGGCTGGTGTTTCCAACATCACCTCCTCAGCTCCGCTGATGATGGCGTTGAATTCTTCAGGCCACATGCGTCTCATGAAATCGCTCCTCCCGAGGCTTTTTCGTCAGTTCACAGATGGAACTTAGCGGTTTGTTCGAAAGAAGCAAATTCCTGTCATGCGGTTGTCATCGGTGCCGGCTGCTCCTACCTTCCCGTCAAACCGCATCAGGGCCGTCAGTCGCCCGCAATCCCGGGATCAAGATGAAGACACGTGAAGAAAGGCAGGCGCTCCGGGCGAGCATGCCGCGCACCCCGCTCAGCGCCTACCACATGGAAAACGCCCGGCTGCTGCCGGATCGCGGCGAACTGCTCTATCGGATTCCGAACGGCGGTATCGGCGTCGAGGTAGGAGCAGCCTTCGGCGAATATACGGCGGAGATCCTGGAAAAGAATCGCCCGGCAGAGCTCTATCTCATCGATCCCTGGTCGATGGATCGCTACAGCTCCGGGCTCGACGCGATCCACACGAATTTCGCGGCCGAGATCGAGGCCGGCCGGCTGCATCTGATGCAGGGCACATCGCTTGAGAAGCTTGCCGAATTCGCGGACGATTTCCTCGACTGGGCCTATATCGATACCGATCATTCCTTCGAGCTGACCTGGCAGGAATTGCTGCTCTGCGAAAAGAAGGTGAAGCGCACGGGGCGTATTGCCGGGCATGATTTCTGCACCGGCAATACGGTCAAGCCGATCGTCTATGGCGTCGTCGAGGCGGTCACCAAATTCTGCAAGGATTACGGCTGGCAATTCGAGTTCCTGACGGTCGAATCGCACGCGCATTTTTCCTATTGCCTGAAGCGGCTCTAATCAGACCTTGCCGGAATATTGCTCGTCGCTGACCTTTTCCATCCAGTCGACGTGGCTGCCGTCCAGCGCTTCATGGATGGCGATGTGCGTCATCGCCGTGTCGGGGGCAGCACCATGCCAATGTTTTTCGCCCGGCGCGAACCAGACGGTATCGCCAGCGCGGATCTCGCGGATCTCCCCGCCCCAGCTCTGGGCGAGACCTTTGCCTGATGTCACGATCAACGTCTGGCCGAGCGGATGCGTATGCCAGGCCGTGCGGGCGCCGGGTTCGAAGGTGACGGAGACCGCCCTCGCCCGTGCTGGCGCCGGCGTCTCCATCAGCGGATCCTGACGAACGGCGCCGGTGAAATAGTCGGCCGGTGGCTTCGTCGAGGGGCGAGAGCCGGCGGGTTTGATCTCCATCATCTGTCCTTTTCCATCCATGCGGTTGAAGCCTTGTAGCAGAACGATATTTCATCGGGGCGACCAATCAAAGCCTGATCGGCAATTGCCGCGGAGTCGCCCGGCTGATAGTGCCAGTGTCTTTCATCAGCGCGTTGCATCTTGCTTGAATCATGCGACGCGCTTTGGCTCTTTGTTTCATGCATGTCGTTGTCCCCGCACTTCCGGCGACATGCAGTAGGGAGGATTTTTCATGAAACACCATGCTTTTGGCCGCATGCCCTTCACCGTCACCAACGTCGGCTTCGGCGCCTGGCAGATCGGCGGCTCCTGGGGCGACATCAGCGAGGCCGACGGACGCGCGGCGCTGAATGCCGCGCTCGATGCCGGCATGACATTCATCGACACGGCGGATGTCTATGGCGACGGCCGCTCGGAAAAAATCATTGCCGACGTGTTGAAGACGCGCGGCGGCGAACGGCCGATGGTTGCCACCAAGGCGGGCCGTCGCCTCAACCCGCATGTCGCCGAAGGCTACACCAAGGCTAATCTCGAAGGCTTCATCGACCGCAGCCTGACGAATCTTGCCGTCGACAGTCTCGACCTCGTACAGCTCCACTGCCCGCCGCGCGACGTGCTTTACCAACCGGAGGTATTCGGGGGCCTGGACGCGCTGCAGAAGGCCGGCAAGATCAAGGGTTACGGCGTCAGCGTCGAAAAGGTCGAGGACGGCCTGAAGGCGATCGAATATCCCGGCGTCGTCAGCATCCAGATCATCTACAACATCTTCCGCCAGCGCCCCAATCACCTGTTCTTCCAGGAAGCACGCCGCAGGAATGTGGCGATCGTCGCCCGCGTGCCGCTCGCAAGCGGTCTTCTCTCCGGCAAGATCACCCGGGACACACATTTTGCCAGCGACGACCACCGCAATTTCAACCGCAACGGCGAAGCCTTCGATGTCGGCGAGACATTTGCCGGCGTGCCGTTCGAGGTCGGCCTGCAGGCGGTGGAAGAGGTGCGCAAGCTGGTGCCCCAGGGCGCGACCATGGCCGCCTTCGCGCTCCGATGGATCCTGATGAGCGATGCGGTCATCGTCGTCATCCCCGGTGCCCGCAATGGCGAGCAAGCCAAGGCCAACGCGGCGGCCGCCGACCTTGCGCCGCTGTCGGCCGACGTCATGGCGGCAACGCGCGAGATCTATGAGCGGCTGATCGCGCCGCATGTGCATCAGCGCTGGTAGGCGTCCAACACTTCAAAATGCAAATGGCCGGGTTTTCGCCCGGCCATTTGCATATTATCGATCCGTCAAGGTCTGTTGGTGGGCTCAGTTGGTGCCGACCAGATCGACCGGGAAGAACAGGGTCTCGCCGGAGGAGTCGCTGACGCCGTCATTGTCGGTGACCGCGTAGGGCTTGCCCGACGCGTCGAAAGTGAAGCCTTCAAGCTTGTCCAGCACATAGCCGTTGGTGGCAGACTTCAGCTCGCCGAGGAAGTCGTGCGCTTCGGTCTTCTTGACGACCGGCAACTCACCGCCGAGCTTGGCGGGCTTCAGGTCCGATATCGCGATCTTGTAGAGCTTCTTCAGCCTGGCGGCATCGCCGATGAGGTTGTCGCGCTCGATGATGTAGACGCTGTCGCCTTGAGCCGAGATTTCCGACAGGCCGACCCAGCCGCTTTCCGTCTTGTCGAGCGGATAGCGAACGGCACCCCATTCCTTCTTCTTCGGATTGTAGGAGACGAGCTTGACGAAGCCCTTCTCATCGTCGCTCCACTCGCGCTGGACCGCCATCCAGAGCGTGGTGTCGTCGCCGGTGCCGATAATGGTCACGCCTTCGAAGCCGTAGCGGATTTCGTTGGCGACGAGCTCCTTCGGCAGGGCGATCTCGGCCTTGATGCCACCCTTGGCATTGACGTTGTAGAGCGCGTGCGGAACGAGACGCTCGCTGTAGCCTTCCGAGGCGAGCCAGAAGGAGCCATCGGCGGCAGCCGCGATGCCTTCGATGTCGAGCTTCTGGGCTGGGGCACCGTCACGCTTGACGACGAGGGCGTCGGTGATGACGGCCGGCTTCTTGCTGGCGTCGATCGTGTAGATCGTCGGCTGCGAGCCCAGAACGCTGTCGCTTACCGCGTAGAGCATGCCCGGCTCGCCCGGAACGGCGGCGAGACCCGAAAGGGCTGCGAAGCCGATCGGATTGCCGTCCTTTTCGGCAGAGACGATCTGCGGATAGGCCTTCTCGCCTTCCGAGCGCTCGTAGATCATCACATGCGAACGCGCGCCGCCGTCCTTGCCGAGGTCGAGTTCGTTGGCAGTCGCAAGAAGATTACGCGCGGGAATGGCGATCGCGCCTTCCGGCGAAATGCCCGACGGCAGCAACTGGACGAGCTCGGGACCGGCGCCGGTATCTTTGTAGACGCCGACGACCGAGGCACGCTCGGCGAGCAGAAAGAAATACTGATCATCGCCGAACTTGGCGGCTTCAAGGCCTTCGGGCTCGACGCCCTTCGATCCCGAACGGCTTTCCGGATAGTGGCCGATATGGGCAACGGCGCGTTCGAAAGATGCGCCTGATTCGTAGAGAAGCTTGCCCGTCTTGTCGAAGATGGTGAAGCCGCGCGAGCCGCCCTGGTAGTCGCCTTCATTGGCGACGACAAGGCGGTTGTCGTCCAGCCACTTCACGGCGTCGGGCTCGCGCAGCACGCCCTTGGCTTCGCCCGAGAATTTCAGGGCGCCGTCACGCTTGGTGTCGATACCGGAGAGATCGACGCTGCCGGCGGAAAAATGCGTCTTCACGTCAGCCGTGTTGGCGTCGATGATGACGATCTCATTGTTCTCCTGCAGCGTCAGGGCAATTTCGTTCAGGCCGTTGAAGGCGACAAATTCCGGCTCCGGATCTTCAGGGGCGACGCCGGTAAGCCCGGTCAGCGCCACGTGCTTGATGGTACCGCAGTCGACGGTGCCGTTCTTGACCTGGAAGACGACGAGGTCGCCGGCCGGCATTTGCGGGATCTTGCCGTCATTGACGTCTTCGTCGCGCTCGTTTTCGATTGCGATGGCGCCGAGCGTCTTGTCCTTGTTGAGGGCGATCGAATCCGGCTGGCCGCCGAGATCGCAGGTGCTCTCGATCTTCTTGGTCGCCACGTCGACGATCGCGAGACGGCCCGAGGGCTTCGCCTTGCTTTCGGAGGTGTTGACAGCAACGAGCGCCTTGCCGGCGCTGGAGGTGACCGATGTCGGCTCGCCGTCCATCATCACCGCGCCGCCGGCCTTCGGTGCCTTGGCGTCGGTAATGTCGATGAAGCCGATCGCGCCGAGCGGGCTGTCGCTATAGATCAGCGTGTTGCCGTCGTCGGTCGCGGTGATGATTTCTGCGGAGCTCGCCGACAGCTTGTCCTTGTCGGCCGGCAGGTTCGCCGCAACCGGAAAGGAGGCGATGCGGTTGAAAACCGGTTCGGCCGCGGCCGGAAAAGCAACGGATGCGAGAAGCACGGCAGCAAGCGCTGCCTTGCGCGATGAAATTGTCATGAAATCCCCCATGTATCGAACATTCGAAACATAGGTTTTCTGGGGGAGCGGCATGACACAGGCATGACAGATGCGGCATTTTGCACCTGATCACGTCAGGCGATTGTCCGCTCGCTTCGCACCGACCGCCAAGCAAAAGGGGTCCGGCAAAGCCGAACCCCTCTCAAATCCTGCACAGCCGGTCTCGTTTCCGACTGGTGGATAATCTCAGATCAGCCGTTGACGGCGTCCTTCAGGCCCTTGCCGGGCGTGAATTTCGGCACGTTGCGAGCCGGAATGTCGACTTCAGCGCCCGTTGACGGATTACGGCCCTTCGTTGCGGCACGATGAGAAACGGTGAAGCTGCCGAAACCCGCGAGGCGGATGTCGCCCTTGTTCTTGAGCTCAGCCTGGACAACGTCGAAAACCGCGTCAACAGCGGAAGCCGCGTCAGACTTCGTCAGTCCTGCCTTTTCGGCTACTGCGGACACGAGTTCATTCTTGTTCATGTTTCCACCCCTTTCTAAATGGTATGAAACGACTCAAAAGTAAGCTAGGCGCAGAATAGGTTTCATCAGGCCCGCCGAAAACCCAAAAGCCCTGCAAATCAAGGAAAAGCAAGCGTCTACATGACGTTTTCACAAAAAAGGCTGGCGTTTCCGCCAGCCTTTTTCCGTGTTTTGTCCCAATGGGGCATAAATGTGGCAAAGGCCACTCAATGCGCTATGGTTGCGCCTGTCTCATCGAGGCCTTCGACCGTTGCGATGACCGGCGTTTCCACCGTACCATCCCATTCGATCGGCTCCGGCCGGCGGATCAGCGCATGCTTGATCACCTCGCCCATGCGGGATACCGGGATGATCTCCATGTTGTTCTTCACGTTATCAGGAATCTCCGCCAGGTCCTTGGCGTTTTCCTCCGGAATCAGCACCTTCTTGATGCCGCCGCGAAGCGCTGCGAGCAGCTTTTCCTTGAGACCACCGATCGGCAGCACACGGCCACGAAGGGTGATTTCACCAGTCATGGCCACATGCCTGTCCACCGGAATGCCGGTCATGATTGAGACGATCGCGGTTGCCATGGCGACGCCGGCCGAGGGGCCATCCTTCGGCGTCGCGCCTTCCGGCACGTGCACGTGGATGTCGCTCTTGTCGAAGCGCGGCGGCTCGATGCCGAAATCGACAGCGCGCGAGCGGACATAGGAGGCCGCTGCCGAGATCGATTCCTTCATGACTTCCTTCAAATTGCCAGTGACCGTCATGCGGCCCTTGCCCGGCATCATCACGCCTTCGATGGTCAGCAGTTCGCCACCGACTTCCGTCCAGGCAAGACCGGTCACGACGCCGACCTGATCCTCGCCCTCGGCTTCGCCATGGCGGAAGCGCGGGACGCCGAGATAGTCGGAGATGTTGGCGGCCGTCACATGAACGGACTTCGCCTTGCCCTTGATGATTTCGGTGACCGCCTTGCGGGCGAGCTTCATCAGTTCGCGTTCGAAGTTGCGGACGCCGGCTTCGCGGGTGTACTGCTGGCTGATCGCCATCAGGGCGTCGTCGCTGACCGAGAATTCTTCCGGCTGCAACGCATGTTCCTTGATGGCCTTCGGCAGCAGGTGCCGCTTGGCGATTTCGCGCTTTTCATCCTCGGTGTAGCCGGCGATACGGATGATCTCCATGCGGTCCATCAGGGGCGCTGGAATATTCAGCGTATTCGCCGTCGTGATGAACATCACATCCGACAGGTCGTATTCGACTTCCAGATAGTGGTCCATGAAGGTCATGTTCTGTGCCGGATCGAGCACTTCGAGCAGGGCCGAGGACGGATCGCCGCGATAGTCCTGGCCGAGCTTGTCGATCTCGTCGAGCAGGAAGAGCGGGTTGGACTTCTTCGCCTTCTTCATCGACTGGATGACCTTGCCGGGCATCGAGCCGATATAGGTGCGGCGGTGACCGCGGATTTCGGCTTCGTCACGAACGCCGCCAAGTGCCATGCGGACATACTCACGGCCGGTCGCCTTGGCAATCGACTGGGCAAGCGAAGTCTTGCCGACACCCGGAGGACCGACGAGGCAGAGGATCGGGCCCTTGATCTTGGTGGCACGGGCCTGCACGGCCAGATATTCGACGATGCGCTCCTTGACCTTATCGAGACCGAAGTGATCGGCTTCGAGGATCTTCTCGGCATTGTTGAGATCGGCCTTGATCTTCGACTTCTTGCCCCAGGGAATGCCGAGCAGCCAGTCCAGATAATTGCGCACGACGGTGGCTTCCGCCGACATCGGGCTCATCTGGCGCAGCTTCTTCAGCTCCGCATCGGCCTTTTCACGGGCTTCCTTGGACAGCTTGGTCTTGGAGATGCGCTCTTCCAGTTCGCTCATCTCGTCGCGGCCTTCCTCGCCGTCGCCGAGTTCCTTCTGGATCGCCTTCATCTGTTCATTGAGGTAGTATTCGCGCTGGGTTTTCTCCATCTGGCGCTTGACGCGCGAGCGGATCCGCTTTTCGACCTGCAGGACCGAGATCTCGCCTTCCATGAAGCCGAGGGCTTTTTCGAGGCGCTGCTTGACGCTGGTGGTCTCCAGCATCTCCTGCTTCTCGGTGATCTTGATCGACAGATGCGAAGCGACCGTATCGGCGAGCTTGGAATAGTCGTCGATCTGGCTGGCGGCGCCGACCACTTCAGGTGAAATCTTCTTGTTGAGCTTCACGTAGCTCTCGAATTCGGAGACGACCGAACGCGACAGGGCTTCCAGCTCGACCGGATCGTCATGCGGCTCCTCGAGCACATGGCCGAGCGCCTCATAGAAATCCTCGCGGCTGGTATAGGTGTCGATCTCGGCGCGGGCGCGGCCCTCCACCAGAACCTTCACGGTGCCGTCGGGCAGCTTCAAGAGCTGCAACACGTTCGCCACGGTGCCAACATTGTGGATCGCGGAAGGATCCGGATCGTCGTCGCTGGCGTTGATCTGTGTCACCAGCATGATCTGCTTGTCGGAACCCATGACCTCTTCGAGCGCACGGATCGACTTTTCCCGTCCCACGAATAGCGGCACGATCATATGCGGGAAAACCACGATGTCGCGCAGGGGCAGAACAGGGTAGGCAGTGCTGGTCGCTACAGACGTTTTCTTCGTCATTTTATGTCCTTTCCATCGTCCCGTTGCCGGGCTCTGTGCACGGCCGCTTGGGACCGGCCGGCAATCTCACTTGTTCCTACAAGTGGAGGTTCTGACTACGCTTTTCAAGCACGCCAACGCCCGCGTCCCTCGGATGTGACAGCTTTATTACAACGGAACGCCAACACTATGACGCGTGTGGCTGGACCGGCGCTTACCACTTCCGACCCGGCTAAATGCAAACGCCAGCAAGAGACTTACGGATCATTGCATCATTGCCAGGCACGAACCTTGCGCAACATCGGCAAAAGCAACTTCGGTTCCCACCGGCAAATACTAACAGCGCCTCGCATGGTTTTTCAAATAGAAAGGGGCCTGCCTATGGCAAGCCCCCAAAATAATCACACGAAAGCCATCAAGCTCACGCCGAAGCGTTTGCCTTTTCTTCCTGGCGATCGGCATAGATGTAAAGCGGACGGGCCGAACCGCGCACCACTTCCTCTGATATGACGACCTCGCGCACGCCTTCCAGCGTCGGCAGTTCGAACATCGTGTCGAGCAGGATCTTCTCCATGATCGAGCGAAGGCCGCGGGCGCCGGTCTTGCGCACGATCGCCTTACGGGCGATTTCACGCAGAGCGTCCTCATGGAAGTTCAGTTCCACATCCTCCATCTCGAACAGCCGCTGATACTGCTTGATCAGCGCGTTCTTCGGCTCGGACAGGATCTGGATCAGTGCGTCCTCGTCGAGGTCCTCGAGCGTCGCCAGAACCGGCAGACGGCCGATGAATTCCGGGATGAGGCCGAACTTGACCAGATCTTCCGGCTCCAGTTCGCGCAGGACCTCGCCGACGCGACGGTCGTCCTGGGACTTGACGGTGGCGCCAAAGCCGATCGAGGTCTTCTCGCCGCGAGCCGAAATGATCTTGTCGAGGCCAGCGAAGGCGCCGCCACAGATGAACAGAATGTTTGTTGTGTCGACCTGCAGGAATTCCTGCTGCGGGTGCTTGCGGCCGCCCTGCGGCGGAACGGAAGCAACCGTGCCTTCCATTATCTTCAGCAGCGCCTGCTGCACGCCCTCGCCCGAGACGTCGCGGGTGATCGACGGGTTGTCAGACTTGCGCGAAATCTTGTCGACTTCGTCGATGTAGACGATGCCGCGCTGCGCACGCTCGACATTGTAGTCGGCCGACTGAAGGAGCTTCAGGATGATGTTTTCGACATCCTCGCCAACATAACCGGCCTCGGTCAGCGTCGTCGCATCGGCCATCGTGAAGGGAACGTCGATAATACGGGCGAGCGTCTGGGCAAGATAGGTCTTGCCGCAGCCGGTCGGACCGACGAGCATGATGTTCGACTTCGCCAATTCGACTTCGCCGTTCTTGGAGGCGTGCGCCAGGCGCTTGTAGTGGTTGTGAACGGCAACCGACAAGATCTTCTTCGCCTGCCGCTGGCCGATGACGTATTCGTCGAGGACCTTGATGATGTCCTGGGGCGTCGGAACGCCGTCGCGGGACTTGACCATCGAGGATTTGTTCTCCTCGCGGATGATGTCCATGCACAATTCGACGCATTCATCGCAGATGAAGACGGTCGGTCCGGCAATCAGTTTCCGGACTTCGTGCTGGCTCTTTCCGCAGAACGAACAATAGAGAGTGTTCTTGGAGTCGCCGCCGTTGCTGCCGCTGACCTTGCTCATATCATTTTCCTTCCAGCACGCCGCATTTCAAGGCGAAATCGCGGTCCACTCTATCAGCTCCTGGCGGCACTCCGTTTCCGGAGCCTTTGCCGAGAAGGGCTTCAGGGGGTACGAACCGGCCCCAACCAATCATGTCCGGGTTCCGGCGGCAACGAATTCCCCTTCGAATACCGAATGCTATGTCATAAAAATTCAACATAGCATTAATAGTTACTATTAGCGTCTTCGTCGCCGGATGAAAGCCCTTGTTCAATCACAAATGGGATAGAACTGTGGCGAGGAAAACACCATCCCTATTAATTACTAGGCCTGTTCGCCTTCCATTTCGAGGCGCGACGTCAGAACCTTGTCGATCACGCCCCAGCTCTGCGCTTCGTCCGCATCCATGAAATGGTCACGATCGAGCGTCTTTTCAACTTCCTCGTAGGTCCGGCCGGTGTGCTTGACGTAGACCTCGTTCAGGCGGCGCTTCATTTTGAGGATGTCGCGGGCGTGCCGCTCGATGTCCGAGGCCTGCCCCTGGAAGCCGCCCGAGGGCTGGTGCACCATGATGCGGGAATTCGGCGTCGCAAAGCGCATGTCCTGGTGGCCGGCCGCCAGCAGCAGCGAGCCCATGGATGCGGCCTGGCCGATGCAGAGCGTCGAAACCGCGGGCTTGATGAACTGCATCGTATCGTAGATCGCCATGCCGGCGGTGACGACGCCACCGGGCGAATTGATGTAGAGGGCGATTTCCTTCTTCGGGTTTTCGGCCTCGAGGAAGAGCAGCTGGGCGCAGACGAGCGTTGCCATATGGTCTTCGACGGCACCCGTCAGGAAGATGATGCGTTCCTTCAACAGACGGGAATAGATGTCGTAGGAGCGTTCACCGCGGTTGGTCTGTTCCACGACCATCGGCACGAGGGCCATTGCGGTATCGACTGGGTTTCTCATGTGCGTCCTTTGTCAGCGTCTCGCCGGCCGGCGCCGGGAATCAAAGAAAAATATCTTACCCCTACATAGAGTGTCCCGGCCCTCCTCTTCAAGACACGCATGAGGATAACGTTAAGAAGGCGGGGCCAAGCGGCTTTAGCGCCTTCTTCATGCATGTCGCTATCCCGGAACCGCTGCACACTTCCGACCGACATGCATTAAGTTTCGGCTCCTGGTAGCCTCTTTCCCCCAAACGCCTGTTAACGGCGAGCCCTCGGCCTGATCTCCCCCATCTTTTCTCCATGGCAGGATGAAGGAAGGCTTACTCTATTCGATAATACTCATGCACGTTTACCCAACGGAAAGCCTACCGGCAGATATCGGCCCAAAACAATGCCGCAGCGCAGCGACATTAAGGAAGTGGCGAGCTTCCTCGGCAAGGATGCAAGCCAACAGAAAAGAGCGGACAGACAAGGGGTTGCTGCCGTGTTCAATATTGCTACAGGTCTCGCCATCTGGTGTTCAGAGGCCATGACGCTCGCTTTGGTGCTGTTCGTCGCCTGGCGCCACAACGTCAGGAACGAGGCCTATCTCTATTGGGGCTTGGGCTTCCTCCTGACCGGCATTGGCTTTGCGATGGTCGCGCTGCGCGGCGAAATCCCCAGCGTGCTTTCCGTAGAGGCGGGCAACGCCATCGCCTTGCTCGGCCAGAGCGCCTGGGTGGCGGGTTTTCTGGCGCTCGACCGCAAGCGGATCGAATGGTGGGCGCTGCTGCCGCCGGCAATCTGGCTCGCCGGGGTCTTCCTGCCCTGGGTCAACAGCGATTATTCAAACCGGGTGGTGCTCTATAACCTTGCTTCGGCGACGGGTGCGACGGCACTTGCAATGGCGGTCGCCGCCGGCGACATGCGCCGCGAGCGTACCCGCCGTAAGCTGATGGGCGTGTTCGTCCTCCAGGGCTGCCTGTGCTTCGGCTCGGCGCTGATGATGGCGCTGACGATGCCAAGCGATATCGAAGCGACGAATCTCGGCGGCGTTTCCGCCATGGCCAGCGCCTTCCTGCTCACCATCGCGTTCGCGTTCACCTGCCGGCTGATCATGGAGCGTTCCGAACGGCACCTGCGTGCGCTCACCCTGACCGATTCGCTGACCGGCGTGCTCAACCGCCGCGGCCTGCTCGGCTATTTCGACGCCACCCAGGAAAAGGCCCATGACGACCGGCGCCAGGTCGCGGTCATGCTTTTCGATCTCGACCATTTCAAGCGGGTCAACGACCGTTTCGGCCACCAGTCCGGCGACGCGGTGCTGACCGCATTCGCGCGGATGGCCCGCCAGTATATTCCAAACAACATCTTCGGCCGCATGGGCGGCGAGGAATTCGCCGCCTTCGCCGCGGTCACGGACCAGACGGAAGCCGAGGCGATCGCCGAAGCGATCCGCACCGAATTCTGCAGTCTTCCCGTCAGCACCGGCGAAGCTATCGTTCCGGTCACGGTCAGCATCGGCATCGCGCTCGCCTCCTCGATCGAAGCCAATATCGACAAGCTGATCTCGGCTGCCGACCGGGCGCTCTATGCGGCGAAGGCCGCCGGCCGCAACTGCACGGTCACCTTCGGCGAAGCGGAGGCCGCGGCCCCTGCCCCGGCTGCGCCGCCAAGCACCGCCGGCGAACTCGTACCGACGGTCGACGACCAGGTCGAGGCGCTGCGACGCATGGGCACACTGTCGCGGGCCGGGTAGTCCGGGATCCCTCTCCCCACATCTTTTCGAGGCTTACCAAATCCGCTAAGCCTCGGGGCATGATGATCCCATCCTTTCTCTCGATCGACCGCGCCAACCGTCATGTCTCTCTGGACGGCCGCAACCCGGCCTTCTACAGTAACCCGAATGCCGTCTATGCGGCCCTTCACGCCCATTGCCCGACCTTCTACTGGCTTGAGCAGAAGCAGTGGTTCTTCACGGGTTACGACCATGTGAACGGTCTGCTGCGCGACCGCCGCTTTGGCCGGCAGATCCTGCATATCGCCAGCCGCGAGGAGCTCTGCCTTGCCGAGCCGATGCCGCATCTTGCCAGTTTCGATCTCTCGGAACGTTATTCCCTGCTCGAACTCGAACCGCCGGAGCACACGCGGCTGCGTACGCTCGTCAACCGCGCCTTCGTTTCCCGCCATGTCGAGAAGATGAAACCGGAGCTTGCCGAACTCGCCAATCGGCTGATCGACGGTTTCGCGGAGAAGCGTGAGGTCGAGCTGCTCTCGGCCTTTGCCGACATCATCCCGGTGACGATGATTGCCCGGATGATCGGTATTCCCGAAGAGATGGGACCGCAACTTCTCGCCTGGTCGCACGCCTATGTCCGCATGTACATGTTCGGCCGTACGCGCGAGCAGGAGGACGAGGCCGAACGGGCGGCGAAGGAATTTTCCGACTACGTCAAAACGGTCATCACAGAACGCCGCACCGAACCGCGCGACGACCTGCTGACCCACATGATCCATACCGAGCACAAGGGTCAGTATCTGACCGAAGAGGAGCTCGTCTCGACAACGATCGTGCTGCTCAATGCCGGGCATGAGGCGACCGTGCACCAGATCGGCAATTCCGTACGCACCATCCTCGACAGCGGCTGCGATCCGGCGGAACTCTTCCGTGACGAGGCGACGACGGAGCGCACCGTAGAGGAAACCTTGCGCATCTGCGCGCCGGTCCACATCTTCCAGCGCTGGGCGCTGGAGCCAGCCGAAATCGACGGGGTCTCCTTCAAGCGCGGCGACAAGGTGAGCCTCATCCTCGCCGCCGCCAATCTCGACCCGACGAAATTCACCGATCCGCTGACCTTCCTGCCTGGTCGTAACGAAGCGGCGAACCTCTCCTTCGGCGCCGGCATCCATTTCTGCATCGGCGCGCCGTTGGCACGGCTGGAGCTCAACGTCGTGCTGCCGATCCTGTTCGAACGGCTGGCCGGACTCAAGCTGGCAAAGACACCCGTGGTCAAGGACGTCTACCATTTCCACGGGCTAGACCGGCTGGATCTGCAATGGTGATCGATTCCTCCTTCGGGCATCGCTGAAGCGATCCCGGGATTGCGGATCAGCCGTAACGGCCGGTATAGTCTTCCGTGCGCTTGACCTTCAGCGACTGGCAGCAGGACAAATGTTACCGGTTAACGGTGAAGACGTCCGGCAGCGAGTGAAAGGGAGTCACGTTCAGCGGTCACCGCTCTGCTGGAACGCCGGTAACGAGCCATCAACACCGAGTCTATGCCACGACCTTGGCGGCATCATGCGGCTGACTCTTCTAACAGCCTGCTGGATATGTCATATGCCGACATAGGCTTTCCCATCAGATATCCTTGAAGCTGATCGCAGCCGGCATCGCGCAAGATCGCCGCCTGGCGAGCAGTCTCGATCCCTTCCGCGGTCACGGGAACCCGCAGCGCGGTCGCGAGCGAGATGGTTGCCCGCAGAACATCGGCGCCATTTGAGTCTTCGTCGAGAGCAGACACGAGCGAGCGGTCGATCTTCATGCGATCGAACCCGAACTGCCGCAATGCGCCAATGCTTGCGTAGCCGCAGCCAAAGTCATCAAGCGCGAACTTGATGCCGACATGCTTGAGCTGGTCTATCGACCGCCGGGCCTGATCCGGATTTGTCATCAGAACGCCTTCGGTGATTTCCAATGTCAGGCGGTTGGGATTAAAATCGAGCTCCTGCAGGACCGAGATCACTTCAGCGGCAAATTCCGGATTGCAGAGCTGGATTGGCGAAACGTTCACCGACAATGCCAGATCGGGCCAGCTCTTGGCGTGCTCGATCGATGTTCTCAGCATATGAACGCCGAGCGCATCGATGAGGCCGCACCTCTCGGCAAGAGGGATGAAAATCTCCGGGCTGATATTTCCGGTTGCAGTTCGCCAGCGCGCCAGTGCTTCAAGACCGGTCACAGCGCCGGTCGAAGCAGAGACGAGAGGTTGGAAAACGGCTTCGATTGCGCCACTGCTGATGGCGCTCTTCAACAGGCCTTCCAGTTCGGCGACCCGTTGGCGTTCCCGGTCCAGTTCGGGGTCGTATTCGATCGCCTGGCCCCGACCATTTGCCTTGGCACGATAGAGGGCCATGTCCGCTCTGCGGAGCAGCTCCAAGGGCGGGACGTCGCCGCTGCGGGCAGCAGCGCCGATGCTTGCGCCAACCTCGATCGTTCGTCCGTCGATTTTGAAGGGCTCGGCAAACAGCGCCAGAATGGTCTTTTCCATCTCTCCGCGCGTGGCAGAACCGACGTGCACCAGCGCAAATTCATCGCCCCCGAGCCGCGCCGTGGCAATGATCTCGGGGTGGCAGGCGGCTAGCGCCTTCGAGACCAGCCGGATCAAATCGTCCCCCACCGCATGGCCCCAGGCATCGTTGACGGCCTTGAAGCCATCAAGGTCGACCAGATAGAGCCGATGTGGCGAAGAGGCCGAATTTTCCAGCCCTTCCAACAGGTTGAGAAGCCCGTGTCTGTTCAACAGACCGCTCAGGCTATCGTGGTCGGCTTCGAAAATCGCTGTTTGCGCCAATTGGCGCAGGCGCCGCGCCTCGGAGGCGCCAACCAGCAGAACGCCGATCAGGAACAGCGCGAGGATGACGATAGCGGCTGCAACATAGGGGTACACCTGATGAAACACGGCGCTTCCCGGCGCTTTGCTGGGCCAGACGAGATAGCCGATGACGGCCCCCTTCATGTCGGTGATCGGCGTGTTCAAGAACTCAGGCTTCGGCGTCGTCTCAAGTCGCAAGCCTTCAAGTTCATGTTCATTCGAAAGCGTGTCGATAACTTCCGATGTAAATTCCTTGTAGAAACTCAGCGTGCTAAGCTTCGGAAGCTCCGCGGTCGCTTGGAAAGGCTGGATTGCCTGCGATGCGATCAGAGCGATACCGTTTTCGGTCTTGATGAAATTGATCACTGGCGCCCGCTCCGGATCGGCAGCCACATTGATCTGCTGATAAAAACCTTGCCCGAAAAACGCGCTCGGCTGGAAGGGCTTGCCTTTGGCATAGGCCGAGACGATCGAAGACCGATCAGGGCCAATCACGATCGCGCCATCATAGAGCGCGTAATCCTCGCTGGTTTTCCCCCAATTCTCATAGGCCCAATCCGCGGCAGCCGAAGATGAGACAGCGCTATAGGCATCATCCCATACGGCATTATCCGTCGTTGTCGCGCTCAGGCGACTGACAAACGCACCGATTGCCGCGCGGGCGGCGCGACTGGCCCTGGCATCATCGATTTCGTTCGCAGACCGGGTCATCGTAACGACGACATGTGCCACCAGGCCGGTCAGTACGAGGGCGACGACAAGGAAGAAGACCGTTGTTGCGATGATGGAAGACGTCTGGGTGCGAACGTACCTACCTGCAAGATTCGACGACATGCAAATTCCGGAAAGATTAATTGCAAGGCCATGTCTGTGGGACGGCAGGAGACATCATGTCCGCAATGCGCTGCAGATAATGTTTAGCATTTGTCGATGTAGGCGCGATTAATGGGATTGGTTAAAAGCATTTCAATCCGGGACAACGCGTCACGAACACCGTCGTTGCCCGCTTGCCGTTGCGGAGCACCGCCGTGAAAGTGACGACAAAGGCGAAGCCGAAAACGGGACAGGCTCGGCTTCGTTCGCCCCCGCTCAAACCTTGATCACATAATCCTTGCGAGTCGTTTCAACGACTTCCCACGTTCCCTTGAAGCCGGGCTTGAGGATCATCCGCTCGCCCGTCTTCAGATGAACCGGTTCACCGCCATCCTCCGTCACGATCGAATGGCCGGACAGCAGACTGAAATATTCCCATTCCTCGTAGGTGATCCGCCACTTGCCCGGCGTCGCCTCCCAAACGCCGGAATAGAGGCCGCCTTCGGCTTCCTCCAGATTCCATGTGCGGAAATGCGGATCGCCGGAAATGATCCGGCCGGGCTCTGGGGCGCCGAAATCGGGTTCGACGCCGTCGATATCGAAGGTGATGAAATTTGTCATGGTCGCCGTAGATCCCTCTGACTCAGATCTTGGACAATGCCTGTTCGAGATCGGCTATGATGTCCTTGACGTCCTCGATGCCGACGGAGAGGCGCACGACGTCTGGCCCGGCGCCGGCAGCAATCCTCTGCTCGTCGGTTAACTGCCGGTGCGTCGTCGAGGCCGGATGAATGACGAGCGAACGGGTATCGCCGATATTGGCAAGATGGGAGAAGAGCTCCAGCCCCTCGACCAGTGTCTTGCCCGCCTCATAGCCGCCCTTGACGCCGAAGGTGAAGACGGAGCCGGCGCCCTTCGGCGAGTAGCGCTGCTGCAGGGCGTGGTTCGGGTCGTCGTCGAGGCCGGCATAATTCACCCAGGCGATCTTGCTGTGCGCCTTCAGCCATTTGGCGACGGCGATCGCATTGTCGCTGTGGCGCTGCATTCTGAGCGGCAGCGTCTCGATGCCGGTCAGGATCAGGAAGGCATTGAAGGGCGAGATCGCCGGCCCGAGGTCGCGCAGGCCAAGCACGCGTGCAGCGATCGCGAAGGCGAAATTGCCGAAGGTCGCGTGTAGCACCATGCCGTTATATTCCGGCCGCGGGCTCGACAGCATCGGGTAATTGCCGGATTTCGACCAGTCGAAGGTGCCGCCGTCGACGATGAGGCCGCCCATGGAATTGCCGTGGCCGCCGAGAAACTTGGTCAGTGAATGCACGACGATGTCGGCACCGTGCTCGATCGGGCGGATGAGATAGGGTGTCGCCATCGTATTGTCGACGATCAGCGGCAGGCCGTGGCGATGTGCGACGTCGGCAATCGCCGCGATATCAACGAAGGTGCCGCCGGGATTGGCCAGGCTTTCGATGAAGATGCCGCGTGTCTTGTCGTCGATCTGGCTTTCGAAGCTTGTCGGATCGGCGGCATCGGCCCAACGCACCTGCCAGCCAAAATTCTCGAAGGCATGGCCGAACTGATTGACCGAGCCGCCATAGAGCTGGCGGGCAGCGATGAAATTCTCGCCGGGGCGCATGATGTTGTGGAAGACGATCACCTGCGCCGCGTGGCCGGAAGCAACGGCAAGGGCTGCCGTGCCACCCTCGAGCGCTGCGACGCGCTCCTCAAGCACGGCTTGCGTCGGGTTCATGATGCGGGTGTAGATGTTGCCGAAGGCCTGCAGCCCGAAGAGGGCGGCGGCATGATCGGAATCATTGAAGACGAAAGCGGTCGTCTGGTAGATCGGCGTTACCCGCGCCCCGGTCGTCGGGTCGGGCTGTGCGCCGGCATGAATCGCCAACGTATTGAATCCCGGATCATTCTTGGCCATGTCGTCCTCCCGTTGTTGCTGACGGGCGGGATCATAGCCTGTCGCTTACGAAAGTTAACCGCGATCCGTTTCAACCCATGGGCCTTCGGTGGAAAATCCATCTCAGCAGACCGCAACTCAGGCAATAAGACGAGGATACTCGATCGCAGGGCAGCGGTTCATCACGACCTGGATGCCGGCAGCCTCCGCCTTTGCCGCAGCCGCATCGTCGCGGACGCCAAGCTGGGCCCAGATGATCTTCGGCAGCGGCTTCAGCACCAGCGCCTCCTCGACGACACCATCCAGATATTCGGAGGCGCGAAATACGTCGACCATGTCGATCGGCACGGGAATGTCGGCGAGTCGGGCATAGACGGTACGGCCTTGGATCTGTTTGCCCGCCTGCCCTGGATTGACAGGAATGACCTCGTAGCCACGCGACAGCAGATAGCCCATGACGCCGTTGCTCGGTCGGGCCGGATTGGGCGAAGCGCCGGTCAGCGCGATGGTTTTTGCCGAATGCAGAATTCCGGCGAGGTATTCATCCGTGTAGGCGTCGTGATTCATGTCCGCTTCTCCATTCCCGAAAGCCCTTCGGCACAGCCGACATGTTTTTTTTGCGTTTTCATGAAACCGGCGGTGTGTCTCTTTCGTATATATGCATTGGCTGCTCTCTGAGGATGATTCGATGAAAAAAATCGCTCTTGCCCTCATGCTCGTGCTCGCCGCATCGCCGGCGCTGGCGATCTCGCGTTACAATCCGCTCGCCATGATCTGTGCCAGCGTGCGCGCTGCCATCCACAATCAAGGCGCCGTCATCTTCCGCTACCAGTCTCCGCGTGACTTGCCGCTCTATGATCGCTATGTCCGCAACAGCAATTATTGCGACGCGACCGATTATGCCGAATGGACGCATATCCCTTCGAAAGACAATCCCCGCTGCCAGGTATTGAACTGCCAGAGCATAGACAACCTTGACGGGATGCTCTTCGTTCCGCATCATCAGCTTTGATTTTTTCGCCGTCGTGACAGCCGCCTAAACTGTACGTCTTTCGCGTTTGCGAAAGGCCTGAGCTCAATTCCGCGCTGCGATTTCTTGAAGATTGCACAACCAAAGGCTTTAATTTTCCCCCTATGTCAAAGCTATAGAATAATATCTATATTTCAGTAGCATAGAATAACCGCCTCCCGAATTCTCGCAGATATTTTCTCCTTCTGTTCGCGATAATTCCGCCATTTGTTCCCTCGTCCATTAGAAACATCTCATAGTTGAAAGCATCGCGTGGATTGAACGTATATCGCGCGCACGCAAAAATTGCCGCAATGCCCACCATTGTTCACATCCTGAAAGGATGCTATTCGACATATGAACGCATAAGCGACCGCAGCCGCACGTTTTCGTGCAAATCCCAGTTGTCTTTTCAGAAATTTCAGACGCCGAAGGCGAGGCGTATTCCGCTTCCTCTCATCTTTTCCGGACTTACTCCCTTGCCTCTCGACGTTATCCTGCTCGTTCTCTTCGGCGCACTGCTGCACGCGACATGGAACGCCATCGTCAAGGCAGGGAGCGATAAATCCCTGGATGCGGCGCTGATCTCTGCCGGCGGCGCCGTTTCGGCACTGCCGTTGCTGGCGTTCCTGCCGCTGCCACACGCCTCCGCATGGCCGTTCATTGGCGCCTCGGCCATCCTGCAATTCGCTTATTTCCAGCTGGTCGCCGCCGCCTATCGGGCAGGCGACATCGGCCTCGTCTATCCGCTGATGCGTGGCTGTGCTCCTCTCCTGATCGCCGCGACAAGCGGTTTCATCCTCAAGGAAAATCTTTCCGGCGGCGCTCTTGCCGGCACAATGACAATCTGCGCCGGCGTGCTGATGCTCGCCTTGGAGGCGCGACGCGGCAGCCGCAGCGCAGTCGTCCTCTCGCTTGCCAATGCCTGCGTCATCGCCAGCTACACCTATGTCGACGGCGTCGGCGCGCGCATCTCCGGCAATGCGGTTTCCTACACCTTGTGGATGTCGCTGCTGCCGCCGGTACTGCTGTTTTCCTGGGCGGTGTCGCAGCGCGGCGCTTTCGCAGTCGTGCGTCACGTTCGCCGCAACTGGTGGCGCGGTCTTATCGGCGGCGCCGGCTCGATCGCTTCCTACGGGCTGGCACTCTGGGCAATGACGAAAGCCCCGGTCGCGACCGTTGCAGCCCTGCGCGAAACCGCGATCCTCTTTGCGTTGGTGATCTCGATCACCGTCTTCAAGGAAAAAGCCAGCATCTGGCGCTACGTCGCCGGCGTCGTCATCGCGATCGGCGGGCTGGTTCTGAAACTGGCGTGATTACTCGCAGTTCCATTCAGGTTTACGCTTGCCGAGGAAGGCGCTGATCCCTTCCTGCGCATCCTGCGTCAGCATGTTCTCGACCATCACCCTGGCGGTATAATCATATGCCGCTTCCACCGGCAGTTCGAGCTGCCGGTGGAAGGCTTCCTTGCCGATCTTCAGCGTCAGCGGCGATTTGCTGGCGATCACAGCCGCATATTTGGAAACCACCTGCGCCAGATACTGCTTCGGCACGATACGGTTGACGAGGCCGAAATCCTTGGCGGTCGAGGCGTCGATCGTCTCGCCGGTCAGCAGCATCTCCATTGCCTGCTTTCGGTGCGCTGCACGCGAAACGGCCACCATCGGCGTCGAACAGAAGAGGCCGATGTTGACGCCCGGCGTGCAGAATGTCGAACTATCCGTGCAGATCGCCAGATCGCAGGAGGCAACGAGCTGGCAGCCTGCAGCCGTCGCCAGCCCATCGATCTCGGCAATGACGGGCTTCGGCAGATGGGCGATCTTCAGCATCAGATCGGCGCAGAGCCGGAAGGTCTTTTCGAAGAAACCGGCACCCTGATCTTCATCGGCGCGATGGGCCGTCAGCTCTTTCAGATCATGTCCCGCGGAAAAGACGTTGCCGGTCGAGGCGATGACGACGACACGCACATCCGGCTCCGCTCCGGCCGTATCGAGCTCTTCCATCAGGCCTTCGAGAAGCGCGATCGAAAGCACATTGGCCGGCGGGTTATCGAGCACGAGCCGCAGCACGCCGTCGCGCAGAGAGCGGGTCAGCAGTCCGCCCCCCTCCGCTCTGGCTGCGTCCGGGAAGGATACGATTTCGGCCATGATGCTGCTCCCTGCGCTCGATTCCAGTCAGACGTTTTGCCACAAGGCGCCGGCAATTTCGAGCAGGATCCGCACTCCCCGCGTAGCTGCGGGACGTCAGGACCAGAACCACGACTTCGATGTCTCGGCCCGCGCCTGCGCACGGGTCAGACCGACATCAGAAAGCTCGTCGTCAGTGAGTTCCGAAAGCGTGCGGCGGCTGCGGCGCTTTTCGAGGTGATGTTCGATCGTCATCAGCAGCCGCAGGCTCCAGCGCGCCATGCCGCGAAGTCTCGACCGAGCGATATCGCGAGGTGTGTCAAGGATCCCGCTCAATTCCAGGGCCATCTCTTCTTCCTTTCTTCAACGGATGAAAGATGCGCTGGAAGATGCCGCGAAAGAAGCTTATGGATATTATGATATGCATAAGGATTTCTTTTGTATGCCTCTCCACCTCGATCAGCTTGCCGCCTTCGTCAACGTCGCCGATCTCGGAAGCTTTACGGCTGCGGCCGACAAGGAAGGCCTGACGCAACCGGCCGTCAGCCTGCAGGTCAAGGGGCTCGAACAGCGGCTCGGCGTCCGGCTGATCGAGCGTGTCGGGCGGCGGGCGCAGCCGACCGCGGCAGGCCTCGACCTGCTCGTGCACGCAAGGCGGCTGCTCCAGGAATCGGCCGCCGCGGAAGAAGCGATGATGCCGTACAGAGATGGAGCCAGCGGCCGCGTGCGCATCGGTAGCGGCGGCACGGCGTCGATCCATCTGCTTCCTCGCACCATCGCCGTCGCCAGAAAATCCATGCCCGGCCTCGAAATCACCGTGCGCATCGGCGATGCCGACGACATTCTGCGCGATCTGGAGGCCAACAGCCTCGATATCGCCGTCGTCGCCCTGCCGGCATCGGGACGGAACTTCGAGATCGAACCGTTCTACGAGGAGGAATTGCTGGCCGTTGCCCCCGCGGGCAGTCTCATGCCCGACGGCGGACCGGACGCCGCGTTCATGCGCGACAGGACACTGCTGCTTTATGAGGGAGGCAATACCAGGCGGGCAATCGACACGTGGCTGGCTGCACCGGATACCAGGATCCGACCTGCGATGGAGTTCGGCAGCATCGAGGCGATCAAGGAGCTGGTGGCCGTGGGGCTCGGCTGGTCGATCCTGCCGGGGCTGGCGCTGAAGCGCGACCGCGCCGGCCTCGTCACGACTTCATCGCTGAACCCGCAGCTCACGCGCCGCCTCGGCATGGTTCTACGGCGAGACAAACATCTGACCCGCGGTCTTCGCGAAATGATCAAATGCCTGCGCGAGTTCGAGGATTAAAACGGCTTTCGGCCGTGGAGCGTTGGTTCAAACCCGGTGAAAGCGACGCGGAAAAGGCCAAACACGGCAGATCTCCGGCCGACAAATGTGAGGTATTATAATACCATATACATAACTCGTTGTTTTCACTTATTCTTTTTTCCGATCTCTCAGAAAAGTCGATATTGACCGAATATCACATTCCCTTTATACACCGCGCCAGAACGCAGCCTATCCGGGCTGCTTTCTTTTTGGCATGCCTCAAGCCTGCCAATCCAAGCAACAAGAAACGCCCTTCAAGCCTTCGGGCCAAGGGTCCCAAAAGAGAGTATTCACTATGGCAACCTTCTCCCAGAAGCCTGCAGAGGTGGAGAAGAAGTGGGTGATCATCGACGCCGAAGGGCTGGTCGTTGGCCGTCTCGCTTCCATCATCGCTATGCGCCTGCGCGGCAAGCACAAGGCAACCTTCACGCCTCACGTTGACGACGGCGACAACGTCATCGTCATCAATGCCGAAAAGGTCGTTTTCACCGGCAAGAAGTATTCCGACAAGGTCTACTACTGGCACACCGGTTATGCCGGCGGCATCAAGGAACGCAGCGCACGCCAGATCATCGAAGGCCGCTTCCCGGAGCGCGTCCTCGAAAAGGCCGTCGAACGTATGGTTCCGCGTGGCCCGCTCGGCCGTCGCCAGATGAAGAACCTGCGCGTTTACGCCGGCTCCAACCATCCCCATGAAGCCCAGCAGCCGGTCGCCCTCGACGTTGCCGCGCTCAACAAAAAGAACGTAAGGAGCGCCTGATATGGCTGACCTCTCCTCCCTGAAGGATCTCGGCACGGCTTCCGAAGCTGCTGCTCCGGCCCACGTCCGCAAGGTCGATTCGCTCGGCCGCTCCTACGCGACCGGCAAGCGCAAGAACGCCGTCGCCCGCGTCTGGGTCAAGCCGGGCTCCGGCAAGATCACCGTCAACGGCAAGGAATTCGCGGAATATTTCGCACGTCCGGTGCTGCAGATGATCCTGCGCCAGCCGATCGTTGCGGCTGCCCGTGACGGCCAGTTCGACATCGTCGCAACCGTTGCCGGCGGCGGCCTCTCCGGCCAGGCCGGTGCCGTTCGCCATGGCGTGTCCAAGGCGCTCACCTACTTCGAACCGGGCCTGCGCGCGGTGCTGAAGAAGGGCGGCTTCCTGACCCGCGACAGCCGCGTCGTCGAACGCAAGAAGTACGGCAAGGCAAAGGCCCGCCGCTCGTTCCAGTTCTCCAAGCGTTAATCGCTTCGGACAGACGGAATTTACGAAGGCCGGGGCAACCCGGCCTTTTTGTTTTGCGCTGCTTAAATCAATCGGAAGCGTGTTGGCATGCCATTGTCGCATACCAGTTCTGCTGGTAGAAACTTGGCAAAGCGCTTCGGGAATGAGCGGAGCCGCAGTCAGGGGCGCATGATGGGAACAACCAAGTCCGCAGACAAATAGGCCGCAACAACTTTGTCCTGTTGTTGCGGCGTCTGTCCGGTGAATCCCGATACCGATGAAGAGACAGATCGCCGCCGAATGAAATCATTTGAGCGGGTTCTTTCCCATGTCTTATCCCAAAATCCAGCACTGGACTTATTCCCTGCCGACAGCCTTGCTGCTGATGGCACCGTTCGACATCCTGGCCTCGCTCGCCATGGATATCTATTTGCCGATCGTGCCGATGATGCCGGAGGCACTCGGCACTTCGCGGGCCATCATCCAACTGACCCTCAGCCTCTACATGATCGTGCTCGGTGTCGGCCAGATCGTCTTCGGCCCAATTTCCGATATTATCGGACGACGGCCTGTCCTGCTTGGAGGTGCTGCACTCTTTGCCGCTGCATCCTTTCTGCTTGCTGGCTCCTCGTCGGCGCCGCTCTTCGTCGTCTTGAGATTGCTGCAGGCAGTCGGCGCGTCGGCGACCCTCGTCGCAACTTTCGCAACTGTGCGTGACGTCTACGGCGGGCGTCCCGAAAGCAGCACGATCTATAGCCTTCTCGGCTCCATTCTCTCGTTCGTGCCCGCATTGGGTCCGATCGCTGGAGCTCTGATATCGGATCGCTTCGGCTGGCGCGCCATCTTCCTCGTCATCGGTCTCCTTTCCATCGCCGCGCTTTTCAACGCCAGCATGCGGTGGCACGAAACCCGCCCTGCCGTTACCGCGAAGATCGATGTCCGCCCGATCCTTACAAGCCTTCCCTTCTGGGTCTATACGGGTGGCTTCAGCACGGCGATGGGCGCCTTCTTCGTCTTCTTCTCGACGGCACCTCGTATCTTGATCGACGAAGCCGGCTTCTCCGGCATCGGCTTCAGCTTCGTCTTTGCTACGGTGGCGCTGGTGATGATCGTGACGGCGCGTTTCGCCAAAGGCTTCGTGATGCGCTGGGGCATTGCAGGCAGCCTTGCCAGAGGCATGGCAGTACTGCTTCTCGGCGCCGCGCTGCTTGTCTTCGGAGAGTTGTTTCTGCAGCCTTCCCTGGTCAGCTTCGTCATGCCGATGTGGATCATCGCAATCGGCATCGTCCTTGCAACGGCGGTCACGGCCAACGGCGCGCTCGCCGCCTTTGGCGACACGGCGGGAACGGCGGTCGCGTTCTATTTCTGCGTCCAGAGCATCATCGTCGGCTTTGCCGGAACCTTCTTTGTGATTCTGCTCGGCGGCGACAATGCCTGGCCGCTCGCGGGCTATATCTCAGCGACCGCGCTGACGACGCTGGCTGGATTGTGGTGCCTGTGGGAGCCGGCCCGATAGGCAGCGGGCGAATGACGGTCGCTCGACGATCACGAGCGGCCGTCGTCCGAACGATTGCTTGAAATCCGTCCGCACCTCGCCTACCCCTTTCTGCGCGCAGAGGATCGGCCAATTCCTTCGCGAGAGACCCGCCGCCGACACCTCGCGTCGAACGGCAATCCTGCAATGCAGAGTCCGCATCGAACGCGACTATGGTTTTGCGGCGAAAAAGGAGCATGACTTGGCGAACAGATCGATTGACCACGCCTTCACGGCGACCAGCCTCACCTCCGCTGCCAGCGACCCGACCTTTGCCGGCGCGCTGTCCTTCATGCGCCGCCGCTTCACCAAGGAGCTCGCCGGCGTCGACGTCGCCGTCTGGGGCATTCCCTTCGATGCCGCGACATCGAACAGGCCGGGCACACGTTTCGGGCCGCAGGCGATCCGGCGCGCCTCGGCGATCTTCGACAATGATGCGCAATATCCCTTCAACCGCGACCTCTTCGCCGAAATGGCCGTGATCGACTATGGCGACTGCCTGCTCGATTATGGCAATCATCAAGACACGCCAGCCGCTATCGAACGCCAGGCAAATGTCATCCTCGACAGCGGCGCCTTCCTGCTGACGCTCGGCGGCGATCATTACGTCACCTGGCCGCTGCTGAAAGCCCATGTAGCAAAACATGGGCCGCTGGCGCTCGTGCAGTTCGACGCGCATCAGGACACCTGGTTCGACGAGGAACGGCGCATCGACCATGGCTCTTTCGTGGCGCGGGCCGCCCGCGAAGGCATCATCGATCCCGACCGCTCCATTCAGATCGGCATCCGCACCCACGCGCCGGAGGATTGCGGCGTCAATATTCTCTACGGTCATCAGGTCGAGGAGATGAGCGCCAGCGATATCGCCTCGGCGATCATCTCCCATACGCGGGGGGCGCCGGCCTATCTCACCTTCGATATCGATTGCCTCGATCCTGCCTTTGCGCCGGGCACCGGCACGCCGGTTTCAGGCGGGCCGTCGAGCGCCAAGATCCTCTCGGTGCTGCAGCGTCTGCACCAGCTCGATATCCGCGGCGCCGATGTCGTCGAGGTGTCGCCGCCCTATGATCATGCCGATATTACCGCCGTTGCGGGGGCAACGGTGGCGATGTATATGCTGGGGCTTCATGCCGAGCGACGCGCCATCGCCGTGTCACAAGGCTGACTTATCATCCTCAAACTGAATCCGGAAACCTTCAGAACCCATTGAAAGCGCAGGTTTAACATGGCACCGAAAATCTTCATCGACGGCGAACACGGCACGACGGGTCTGCAGATCCGCACCCGTATGGCCGGCCGCCGCGATGTCGAGCTTCTGTCAATTCCCGAAGCAGAGCGGCGCAACGCCGCGATGCGCGAGGACATGCTGAACAGCGCCGATATCGCCATCCTCTGCCTGCCCGACGACGCGTCGAAGGAAGCCGTGCAGATGGTTTCGGCCAACAACAATGTGCGCGTCATCGACACCTCGACCGCCTTTCGCGTCAATCCCGGCTGGGCCTATGGCTTTGCCGAAATGGACGGCGCACAGGCCGACAGAATCAGAGCCGCCCGTTTCGTCGCCAATCCCGGCTGTTATCCCACCGGAGCGATCGGCCTCATTCGGCCGCTGCGCGCCGCCGGCATTCTGCCGGACGGCTATCCGGTTACGGTCAACGCGGTTTCCGGCTATACCGGCGGCGGCAAGCAGATGATCGCGCAGATGGAAAACCCGGATCACCCGGATGCGATCACCGCGCCGCATTTCCTCTACGGCCTGCCGCTCACCCATAAACACGTGCCCGAGATGACCGTGCACGGCTTGCTCGATCGCGCACCGATCTTCTCGCCGTCGGTCGGCAAGTTCGCCCAGGGCATGATCGTGCAGGTGCCGCTGCATCTCGACGATCTCGCCGAGGGCACGACGATGGAAAGCATTCATACCGCACTCGTCGCCCATTATGCCGGCCAGGATATCGTCAGTGTCGTGCCGCTGGCCGAAAGCAAGGCCCTGCCCCGGGTCAACGCCGTCGAACTCGAAGGCAAGGATACGATGAAGCTCTTCATCTTCGGCACGCCAGGTGCTTCGCAGGTGAACCTCGTGGCGCTGCTCGACAATCTCGGCAAGGGTGCCTCGGGCGCTGCTGTGCAGAACATGGACCTGATGCTCGCCTCGTAAAGCGCGACGGCGGCGACATGGATGCCGCTCGAGCTTTGTGTCGATCTCTTCATCATGATCTTTCCTGCGGCCGCTCGCCTCGGCGGTCGCAGCATCGCTTTCGCGCTCGATCGCCGATGACGATTGGGTTATGAAAACGGACCCTTCCTCGCTACCAATCCCGAATCACGGAGCCTGACGTCATGACGCTCGATGCGCTTATCGCTGGCGTAGGCGCATGGTTTGCCACCGCCCTGCCCGATCATGGCATCTATGCGCTGATGGCGTTTGCCTTCATCGCCGGGCTTGCCCGCGGCTTTTCGGGCTTCGGCGCCGCATTGATCTTCATTCCGCTCGGTGGCGCGATCGTTGGGCCGAAGCTGATCTCGCCGATCCTGCTCGTCATCGACGGCATTGCGGCGCTTGGGATGATCCCTTCCGCCTGGCGCGGCGCCAACCGACCCGAGGTCTTCGTCATGGCGGCGGGGGCCGCCCTCGGCGTGCCGGCCGGCACGGCGATACTGGCGTTGCTCGACCCGCTGCTCTTGCGCTGGAGTATCACGATCATCGCCATCTGCCTGCTTGCGCTGGTATCGGGATGGCGCTATCACGGGGAGCCATCCGCGCCGCTGACCTGCGGCATCGGCTTGATCGCCGGGCTTTTCAGCGGCACCGCGCAGCTCGGCGGACCGCCGGTCGTCGCCTACTGGCTCGGCGGCAAAAGCGACTTTACCCGCGTCAGGGCGAATGTCGTGCTCTATTTTTCGATCTCGTCCGTTTTCAGCGCCATCAGCTATTATGTCGGCGGACTGTTCGTGCCTGCCGTCTTTGCGCTCACCGCCGTCATCCTGCCGAGTTATGCGGTCGGGCTTTACGGCGGCTCGAAACTGTTCGGGCTTGCCGAAGAGCGGACCTTCCGCATCGCCTGCTACATCCTGATCGCCGCCGCCGCGATCATCGGCATGCCGCTGCTCGACGGCGTGCTGCGGTAGATCCGCCCCGAGAAGGCCGCTCGCTTCAGTCGCGTTCGGCGATCATCGTTCCGTGCGGATATTCGCCGCAAAAGCCGCGCCAGTTGGCGACGGCGAAGCCGAAAACCACAAGCGCGCCGGCCTGATGCAGCAGGCCCCAGTGAAGCGGCACCTGCATCAGCAGCGTCGCGATGCCGATCGCTGCCTGCAGCGTCACCAGCACGAAAAGCAGGACGGCGCGGCGTGCATGGGTCGTCCATGGCGCTGCACGAAGGGCGATCACCATGTTGATCAGCGTCAATGCGAAGAGCGTATAGGCGCCGATGCGGTGAATGAACTGCACCGTCTTCGGGTTCTCGAAGGCATTGATCCAGAAGGGCTGCTGGATCAGCAGATCGGAGGGAATGACGGCGCCATCCATCAGCGGCCAGGTATTGTAGGAAAAACCGGCGTCGAGGCCCGCCACCAGCGCGCCGAGATAGATCTGGAACAGCGCAAAAATGGCGATCGCGGCGGCAAAACCGCGCGAGCTTCGTGCCGGCGCCGGATCGTCGGAATGTCTGGAGAGACCACGCATGATCCACATGCAGCCGGCAAAGATCAGGCAGGCCATGACGAGATGCGTCGCCAGCCTGTACTGGCTGACGTCGGTGCGGACGGACAGGCCCGAGGACACCATCCACCAACCGATAAAACCCTGCAGGCCGCCGAGCGCCAGGATGCCGACGAGCGGCCACCGCAGACGTTTTTCGATCCGCCCCGTCAGCCAGAAATAGATGAGCGGCAGCGCGAAGATCACGCCGATACCGCGGGCGATCAGCCGGTGCGCCCATTCCCACCAGAAGATGCCTTTGAACTCATCGACGGTCATGGAGTTGTTCAGCTGCTGAAATTCAGGAATGCGCTGGTAGAGACGGAATTCCTCCTCCCATTCGGCAGCCGACAGCGGCGGGATGACGCCGTGGATCGGCTTCCATTCCGTGATCGACAGGCCGGAATTGGTCAGCCGCGTGGCACCGCCGACGAGCACGAGACAGAACAGCGCCAAAATCACGAAACCGAGCCAGAGGCGCAAGGCGCGGCGGTCGCGGTTCTGCTTGCGCACTTCGCTCAGGATCGCCTGTTCCGTGGTCGGGTTTGCGACGGCCATGATGTCTCCTTCTATCCGGCAGTTGATTTGCCCCACCGGCTCATGCAAAACAAGCCCCGAACCTTTGCGGCATGCCGTCGCGCCGGTTCGATCCGTCCATGCCGAGAGATAACCGATGCCCGTCCGCCTCCGCAAATTCATCGGCACGATCCTCATCATCGTGCTCGTGCTCGTCTATGCGCTGGTGGCGAATACGATCGCGGTGGCAACGCTCGGCAACGCGCCGTGGTGGGGACATCTCCTCTACTTCCTGCTCACCGGACTGCTATGGGTGTTGCCGGCGATGGTGATCATCAAATGGATGGCCGGCCCCCCGCTGCGCTAAAGCGCGTCGCGATCTTTCAGATTCGCTTGTTGCGCTTCAGGTCTTTGCTTTTACGCATGTCGTTGTCGCAAAAACCGCTGCACGCTTTTGCGCGCATACTTCAGGGGCATTAACGGCCGAATAACCGTGATCTGCGGAAAACCTCGCCCATCGCGTGCGGTTAAACCAAATATACGTCTGCCGTATCTACCTTCCCGTTCAGCATTCTTGACCGGAGAAAACCGTGCAGACGCAAAAGCTCGACGTCCATGAACAGCCATCCGACAAGGCGCTGGCCGACATGGCCATTTCGCGCCTGCGCCAGCTGAGCATGAAACTCGCCATGGCTGAAATCAACATCGAAGTCTTCGACACGATGCCGCTGCTTGAGGATGAATGGCGGGCGCTGGAGCGCGACAATCTCCAATCACTCCATCAGAGCTACGACTGGTGCGCCGCCTGGGTGAGCGCTTTCCAGCGGCCGCTTGCGATCCTCAAAGGCGTCCACGCCGGCCAGACTGCCTTCATTCTGCCGGTCGAGATCGTCAAGTCTCGCGGGCTCACGACAGCGAAATTCATCGCCGCCGATCACAGCAATATCAATACCGGCCTGTTCGCAGAAAGCTTTGCCGAAGCCGGCAGAACCATCGACTCCCATGAGTTCGCCGGCCAGCTCCAGCGTGCACTGAAGGGCCGCGCCGATCTCCTGCTGCTGCAGAACATTCCGGTGGAATGGCGCGGGCGCGAGAGCCCGCTCGCGGGGCTGCCGATGGTGCACAACCAGAATCACGCCTATCAGCTGCCGTTCCTTCCCGATTTCGAGGACACGCTGAAGCAACTCAATGCCAAGAACCGGCGCAAGAAATTCCGCGTTCAGTCGAAGCGCTTCGAGGCGGCCGGCGGGTTCGAATACGTCATTCCCGAGACACCAGAAGAACAGCATAGCCTGCTCGATATCTTCTTCCGGCTGAAGAGCGCCCGCTTCGCCAGCCTCGGCCTTCCCGACGTCTTCGCCGAAAGGAAAACGCAGGCCTTCCTGCACGGTCTCATCGACAAGCGGGATGACACCAGGCAGTACTTCGGGCTGCAGATGCATATGCTCCAGCTCAAGGGCGAGCTTGAGGGTAAGATCGCCGCGATTTCAGGCATTTCGCGCAAGGGTGACCACATCATCTGCCAGTTCGGGGCGATCGATGAAGAGCTCGTGCCGGATACGAGCCCCGGCGAATTCCTCTATTGGCAGACTATCTCGGGATTGCATGGCAAGGGTGTGGCGCTGTTCGATTTCGGCCTCGGCGACCAGACCTACAAGCGTTCCTGGGCGCCGGTCGAGACCGCACACTACGACGTGGTGCTGCCGGTTTCGCCGTTCGGTGTGATCGCCGGCGCCGCACACCGGATCGTCACCCGCGGCAAGGCACACATCAAGGCGCGCCCGAAACTCTATAAATTCGCCCAAGGCATTCGGGCACGGATCGGCTAACCGTTCAAGCAGCCCGGCCGAGCGTCTGCTCGGCCCCTTCGCCGCCGGACATCAGCACGACGCGCTCATAGCCTGCAGCCTGGAATTCCGTCATCAGAGCCACAAAGACGGTTTCCTCGACCTCAGGCAGCGAGAGGATGATCTCGACGTCCCGGCTGCGCGTCAGCCGCGAGACGCCGGCGACATCGGCCGAACCGCATTCGACCACCACGAGGTCATAGGCGGCGGCGAGTGCATCGAGCAGCAACGACAGCCGGTCGACGCCGCGCATGGCGCGGCGCACATCGCTCTGGCCTTGAGGGATGAGATGGGCATCGGAAAGGCGGTCGCCGTGGATCGTATCGCCGAAGGCGGCCTCGCCGCAAAGCAGATCGGTGACACCGAGAGCGGCCCGGTCCTCGGCCATCAGTTCTGTGGGGTAGCCGGAACCTGTCATGTCGATCAGGATGACGCGACGGCCGGCGTCGGCGAGCATGCGGGTCAGCGAAACCGTCGCCGCCGAGCCATTGTCACCGGTCGGAGATATCGCGATAGCAAGTGATGCGCGGCTGCCAGTGAGATAGTCTGCAACTGAGGCGACGGAGAATTCATTCTCGTCCTCCGGCTCGTCCTCTGGCGCCTCCTCGGCGGCCTTAACGTGCTCGATCACATCCTCTTCGTCCGCGACCACGGCAAGCATGCTCGGCTGGACGGGCTTTTTGGCGGCAGCGACGGTCGCAACGGCCTGCGGCACATGCTTCTCCTCGACGTACGCTTCTGCCTCGATTGTCTCCGGAGCCGCATCTGTCGGGCGGAGTGCCCGGCCGCTGAAGAGTTCGGACAGCATGATGGCGATGGCGCTGATGATCAGCGTCGCGACGGCAGCAACGACGACGATCGGCACCACTTTCGGGAAATAGGGATCGACCGGCTCGATGGCCTTGGAAACGATACGGGCATCCGCCGGGCTCGAATTGCTGTCGGCGCGGGAGGCGGCCTCACGGTAGCGCACCAGATAGGTTTCGAGCAACTGGCGCTGGGCGTTCGCCTCGCGCTCCAGCGCATTCAGGCCGACCTCGTCCTCGCCGGCACGGGCGCTGTTGGCTTGCGCAGTGTCGGACTGGCGCTCCAGTTCGTTCGCCCTCAGATCCGCAACCTTGGATTCATTCTCGATGCTCGCCAGTATCTTCTGCGTCTCCTGGCGGATCTGGGTGCGGATATCGGAGAGCTGAGCGCGCAGGCTTTTCAGCCGCGGATGGTTGTTGAGAAGGCTGGTCTGCAGATCGGAGATCTGCGACTGCAGGCCGGATTCCGTCCCCTTCAGCCGCTGGATCGCCTGTGAGGACATGATGTCCGGCAGCGTATCGAAGGCCTCGCCCGAGGACAGTGCATTTCGAACCGCCTGCGCCCGCGCCTCGGCATTGGCCTTATCGCCCCGCACGCGGGTCAGCTCGGCGGAGATATCGTTCAATTGCTGGGCCGGAAAAGTGGTCGTGCCGTTCGTCTGCAACAGCCCGTGCGACGTGCGATATTCGGCGACCTTCTTCTCGGCTTCGCTGACCTTCTGGCGCAAGCCCTCGATCTCCGGCTCCAGCCAGCGGGTCGCCTCGGAGTTGGAATCGAGCTTGGCGCCGCTTTGGGTCGAGAGATAGACATTCGCCATGGCGTTCGGGATGGCGGCCGCGAGCTTCGGGTCCTTGGAGGTGAAATTGATGCCGATGACGCGCGAACCCGGCACCTGATAGACCTGCAGGCGTTCGACGAACGCGTCGATGACGCGCTCTTCCGGCGGGTTCTCCAGCGGGTTCTTCTTCAGATGCAGCTTCACCAGGATACTGCCCATCGCCGAGCCGCTGGCGGCATCGTCGAATTCCGGCAGGTTATAAAGCTTCAGGTCGTTGATGACCTTCTTGAGGAGATCGGCCGATTGCAGAAGCTGCACCTGGCTGGCGATGTTCAGTTCGTCCATCAGCGGACCGGCGCTGGCGTCATTGATCTGCTGGGTGCTGGCGAAGGCCGGCGCACGGGGTTCGATGAGGATGCGTGTTTCGCTGCGATATTGCGGCGACATGATCTTGGCGCCGGCAAAGGCGACGCCCGCCCCCACGAGGGTGATTGTCAGAATCCGCAGACGGCGCGCCCAGACCGCACGGACCAACTGGCCAAGGTCTATGTCCACATCCTGATCACGAGCTACGCCGGACATGCTCTTACTCCACAACAAAGGTGCCGCAAGCGTAAACGACCATGGTAACTCAACGGTTAATGACAAGCTCGCCAAGAGAATGGCCGATGATCGATGAAGGAAACCGGGAAATTGCAAGCGCCCTTTACCGGGCATTAACCCTAACGGATCGATAACGACTGCACCGAGTTCATTTTTGTGAGCACAAGCGGATGTCTGTCGTCCAGCCCAAGATCCTTTTGGCCCTGAGCCTTGCAGCCACGACCGCAGCATTGGGCGGCTGCACGACGTACAAGCCTGCGCCGAAGGCCTTCAACGAGGCAACTATTCAGCCTTATACGCTGGACAGCGGCGATCGACTGCGCATCACCGTCTTCGACCAGCAGAGCCTGACCAACACCTATACGGTAGATCAGGCCGGCTATGTCGCCTTCCCGCTCATCGGCCAGGTCCCTGCCCGCGGACGAACCCTGCAGCAACTCTCGGGGCAGATCGCCCAAAAACTGCAGCAGGGCTATCTTCGCGATCCCGACGTCACGATCGATGTCGATCGCTACCGTTCGGTCTTCATCATGGGTGAAGTGGGCCAGCCCGGCCAGTATGCCTATGTTCCCGGCATGACAGTGCAGAATGCCATCGCGGTTGCCGGCGGCTTCACCAGCCGCGCCAACCAGCGCGTGGTCGATGTCACCCGCAAGATCAATGGACAGGTGCTGACCGGCCGCATCAACATATCGGGGCCGATCATCGCAGGTGACACGATCTACGTTCGCGAACGGCTTTTCTGAGCGATGGCACAGCAGCCGCTCCGCATCCTCCATTGCTTCAGGTCGCCGGTCGGCGGAATTTTCCGCCATGTCCGCGATCTCGTCGAGGAGCACAGCAAGGCCGGCCACGACATCGGCATCCTCTGCGACAGCTCGACCGGCGGCGAGTACGAGGACAGCCTGTTCGACGATATCCGTCCGTATCTCTCGCTCGGCCTGACACGCGTGCCGATCCGGCGCTCGATCAGTCCGTCCGATATTGCGACGATGTGGGATACATACAAGAAAATCAAAAGTTTGCGGCCGGATGTGCTGCACGGACACGGCGCCAAGGGCGGCGTGCTCGCGCGACTTGCCGGCTCAGCGTTGCGGGTGAACAGGTATCGCGTAGCCCGCCTCTATACCGCGCATGGTGGAAGCCTGCATTATTCGCGCTCCTCGCTCAGCGGACAGTTCGTTCTCAGGATGGAGCGCCTGCAGGAATATTTCACCGATGCGCTGGTCTTCATCTGCGAATATGAGCGCGATACCTATGCGCGCAAGGTCGGTCGACCGCGGACGAAGACGAGGCTGATCTACAACGGTATCAGCGAGCGCGATTTCGAGACGATCCCGACCCGCTCGGATGCCGTGCATTTCATCTATGTGGGAATGCTGCGGGACCTCAAGGGTCCCGATCTGTTTGTCGATGCCTTCGCCAAGACCGAGCGGCTGCTCGGCAGGCCACTATCGGCGCTGATGATCGGCGACGGGCCGGATCGCGACCGCTACCGCGAGATGATGGTCGAACGCGGCCTTGGCAAACGCATCGGCATGCTGCCGGCAATGCGGGTCCACGAAGCCTTCTCCATGGCGCAGAACCTCGTCGTTCCCTCGCGCGCCGAAGCCATGCCCTATATCGTGCTCGAAGGGCTCGGCGCCGGCAAGACGATCATCGCAAGCCGTGTCGGCGGCATTCCCGAGGTGCTCGGCGCCGACAGCGCGGCGCTTGTGGAGCCCGGCAATTCCGACGACCTCGCCCGCGTCATGGCGGAAACGCTGAGCACACCCGACTGGCACGTCAGGACGATGCCGAAGCCCGAAGCGGTGAAGGCGGTGTTTTCGTCCGCCGTCATGGCGCTTGATGTCCTGAAATTGTACCATGAGCTCGTCAACCCGGCTGCCGGCCAAGCCATGCCCGCCGCCTCGTAAATATTTCTTAGGGGCTTTCTGGTATTTCGCTCGGTGACAACGAGCGACAATGCCCCATGAACAAACTGGCCCCATGAACAAGCTGGAAAAAGGCGATCAATTCGACGTGGAAGCACTGCGCAAGCAGGTCTCCGACATCGAGGTTCGCGGCGACGCGGTTCAGGAGAATTCCTCCGAGCCGACCGAAATTAATCCCTATGCCCGCCAGATCGCCGAACAGTTCCGCGACGGAACTCATTCGCCCGCGATCATCATCGGGCAATTGCGGCTGCTGGAATTCCTGGCACTCTTTGCGATTGCCCTGACCATTCACTATTTCTGGCCCGGCGAGGGCAACGATTCCACGCTGGTGCTGGCGGGCATGGCGGTGATCGCTTCGGCCTTGACCGTTATCGGCCTGCAGCTTGCCGACACCTACACCATTCCCGCACTTCGGGCGAAGCTGCGGCTGATGCCGCGCATCGTCGCCGCTTGGACGATCGCGCTTCTCCTGAGCGTCGGCCTGTTCGGGCTCATTCGCGGCACCACGTGGGCGATGGTCGACGCCTACATCCCTTGGTTCGTCGCAGGCGCGCTCTTCCTTGCAGCCGAACGCTTTGTCGTCGCCTACGCCATCCGCAACTGGGCGCGCAACGGCATCATGGAACGCCGCGCCGTCATCGTCGGTGGCGGCGAGCCGGCCAAGGACCTGATCCGCGTCCTCGAACAGCAGGCCGACAACGACATCCGCATCTGCGGCATCTTCGACGACCGCGGCGAGAACCGCTCGCCGATCATGGTCGCCGGTTATCCGAAACTCGGCACTGTCGCCGAACTCGTCGAATTCGTACGGCTGACACGCATCGACATGCTGATCATCGCCCTACCGCTGTCGGCCGAGGCCCGTATCTACGACCTTTTGAAAAAGCTCTGGGTTCTGCCGGTCGATATCCGCCTTGCCGCGCATGCCAACCGGCTGCGCTTCCGGCCGCGCGCCTATTCGCATGTCGGCTCGGTGCCGATGCTCGACATTTTCAAGAAGCCGATCCGCGACTGGGATTCCGTTGCCAAGCGCGGCTTCGACATCTTCTTCACGATCGTCGCACTGGCGCTGCTCTGGCCGATCATGGTCGCAACCGCGATCGCCATCAAGGCGACCTCCGCGGGACCGGTGTTCTTCATGCAGAAGCGCCACGGCTTCAACAACGAAATCATCAATGTCTTCAAGTTTCGGTCAATGTACACCAACATGGCCGACCCCACGGGCAAGGCCGCGGTGACCAAGGGCGATCCGCGCGTCACTCGCGTCGGCCGCTTCATCCGCAAGACCTCGATCGATGAACTACCGCAGCTTTTCAACGTGCTGAGGGGCGATCTCTCGCTCGTCGGCCCGCGTCCGCATGCCGTTCTCGCCCAGGCGCGCGACCGCGCCTTCGGCGATGTCGTCGAGGGTTATTTCGCCCGCCACCGCGTCAAGCCCGGCGTCACCGGCTGGGCCCAGATCAACGGCTGGCGCGGCGAAGTGGACAATGACGAGAAGATCAAGTTCCGCACGGCCTACGACCTCTATTACATCGAGAACTGGTCGCTCTGGTTCGATCTCAAGATCCTGTTCCTGACGCCGATCCGGCTGCTCAACACGGAAAACGCCTATTGAGCGCGATCGAGGCGACATATCCCCGTGTCGCCCAACCGCAGCGGATGACGCTGCGCCTGATCGGCTCGGCCTTCGTCGCCTTCGGCGTCTTCCTCTCCGGTTTCGTGATCGACGAGCCGGCGCCCTATGAACTCTGGATGGCCGGGCTGATCGGCCTCTGGTTCATCCTGGGCCTCCGGATTTCGCGCGGCGTAGCACCACTGCTCGCCCTGCTGCTGACCTTCAATATCGGCGGCATGCTGTCGCTGACGCAGATGAAGGACCTGGCAACGGCGCCGATGTATATCGCAGTGTCGACCTTTCTGGCGCTGACGGCGGTCTTCTACGCGGCAATCATCGAGGACAGCTACAAGCGGCTGCCGCTGATCTTCAACGCCTGGACCTTTGCCGCTGTCGCCACCTCCGCGCTCGGCATACTCGGCTATTTCCATGCCTTTCCGGGCGCGGAAATTTTCACGCTCTACGACCGCGCCAAGGGCGCCTTCCAGGATCCAAACGTCTTTGGGCCCTTCCTGGTGCCGCCATCGCTCTATCTCGTCCACGGTATCCTGGCCGGCGATTTGAAGAAATCGCCGTTGAAGGCCGCCGCCCTGCTCGTGCTTGCGCTCGGCATCTTCCTCTCTTTCTCCCGCGCCGCCTGGGGGCTCTTCGCGCTTGGCGTGGTGCTGCTGATCTTCATCATGCTGCTGAAAGAGCGCAGTGGCGCTTTTCGCCTGCGAGTCCTGGTCCTGTCGCTGGCGGCGATCATCATGTTGGTCGCCTCGCTGCTGGTAGCACTGCAGATCCCCAAGGTCGCCGAACTGTTTTCGGCGCGCGCCCAGCTGGTGCAGCAATATGATGGCGAACATCTCGGCCGCTTCGAGCGCCACCGGATCGGCTTCACCATGATGATGGAGCGCCCGCTCGGTATCGGGCCGCTGGTGTTCGGCACGATGTTTCCCGAGGACGAGCATAATATCTGGCTGAAATCGCTCACTTCTTATGGCTGGCTCGGCTTCGTCAGCTATGTCGGCATGCTTCTCTGGACGCTGGCTCTCGGCTTCCGAAACCTGCTGCTCGACCGGCCATGGCAGCCCTTCCTGATGATCGCCTGGATCTCGGTTCTCGGCCATGCGACAATCGGCAACGTCATCGATATCGACCACTGGCGCCATGTCTATCTGCTGCTTGGAACCGTCTGGGGCTGCGCGGCGCTGGAAGTGCGCCACAAGCGCGATCAAAGACGAAGGGCAGCGTGACCTCTTGCTGTCCAAGTAGGCGTGTGGCTCCGAAACGACACCTTCGCATATGGCTGTTTATTTTGTCGCTCCTGCCGTCAGGCCGGCAATGAACCGTCGCTGGAAAACCAGATAAGTCAGGATGAGCGGGAAAATCACGATCACCGCACCGGCGGTCAGAACCGGTGTGTTGACGGTATAACGCCCCTGGAAAAACAGCATGCCGAGGGGCAGCGTCCGATAAGCGTCGTCGTTGACCAGAATGAACGGAATGAGAAACTCATTCCAGGTCCATATGAACAGAAACAGCGCCAGCGTCGACATTGCCGGCACCATGAGCGGGATAACGATCTTGCGCAGGATATAGAAGCGTCCGGCGCCATCGAGAACCGCCGCTTCGAGAACTTCTTCCGGCAGTTGCTGCATCGCGCTGGCGAGGAAGATCGTCGAGAATGGTATCGACATCGCGATCTGCGGCACAATGAGAGCCGCATAGGTATTGATCAGTCCGAGATACCGCATTTCATAATAAAGCGGGATGATGAAGGCTTCCGCCGGCACCATCATGCCGAGCGTCAGGATAGCGAACAGCGTACGCCGCAGCGGAAATGACAGGTATGCGAAGGCAAAGCCGGTCAGCAGGCCTAAAATGACGCTTGCAGCAACGACGGGTATGACAACGATGATCGAATTCCAGAAGTAAATGTTGAAATGTCCGGCATTCCAAGCATCGACGTAATTTTCGAAATGTGGATATGCCGGCAACGCGAATGCACCCTGCAGAACGTCGGCCTTGCTCTTTATTGAGGTTAGAAGCAGGAGCAGGAAGGGGATGATCGTGACGAAAGCAAGAAGCCAGAGGACAATGCGGAGGAATAGCGGACCGGAGGAAATGTTAAATGAACGGCTCATCAAGCCAATCCCTTATGCTGCGATCCCACAAATCGGTGAATTGCATAGTTGATGACGAATGTGAGTATCGCGCCGACAATGGCGATGGCCGCCGCGGCGCCGAACCGATTGAGCTCGAAGCCGAGCTGATACATGTATATGTTCGGCACGAGCGTAGCGTTGGCGGGTCCGCCCCGGGTCATTGTAAAAATCAGGTCGAAGCTTTTGATCGACGCTATGACCGTCAAAAGCAAAACCACCCTTATTTCAGGCAATAGAAGCGGCAGCGTTATCCAGAAAAAAGTTTTTCGCGCCGAAGCACCATCGACCTTGGCAGCGTCGAAAAGCGACGGGTCGATGCGTTGGATTCCGGTCAGGAAAATGACCATGCAAAAACCAAAGAAATACCAAGTGGCAACGATCCCGACCGCGGGAAGAACAAAATTGAAATCTCCCAGCCACGGGAGTGCGAAGGCGCCTAACCCTACTGCTCTGAGAAACTGATTGAACGGGCCGAATGCAGGATTGTAGAGCCACGCCCAGATGATGCCCAACACGGCAGTCGGCATGATATAAGGCAGGAACAAGAATGTGCGTAGGGCGAGTTGTTCGCGTTGCTTCAGATTCCAGACGCAAGCAGCAAGAGCGATACCGAGCACGAGCGGCAGGACACAGTAGAAGATCATAAGCTCGGCATTGTTACGCAAGGCAGTATAAAAACGACTGTCAGAAAAGAGATCGGCGTAATTGCCCAAACCAACCCATTTGGGCATGGCCAAGCCGTCCCAGCTGGTCAGGCTCAAACCCAAAGCCGCGAGGATCGGTCCAAAGACAAAAGCCGCGTAGAACAGCAATCCAGGCAATAAATAGATAAAATTGGTATGTTGCGAGCCATCAAGTGCGGAGCGTTTCATCCAGTACTCCATAAAGCCAAAGCTGTGGTCATCGCGCAGCAAGCCGATCGCGATGTTCATTTATCTCGATCGACGAGACTGAGGTCACGACCGCAGGGGGCGGCCGTGACCTGCGTCGCAATCTTTATTTCTTATCCTTCAGGTAGGCCTGATAATCCTTGTCCATAGCATCGACAAAGGCTTCGGGCGTGATATTGCCGGACAGGAGAAGCGGCGTGTTGTCGTCTATTGTCTTCAGCATCGTTGGGCTCGACCAATCGGGGTAATGGCCGAGAGCGTCGTTTGCGTTGAGTGTCTTCCACATTTCGATGCCGGAGCTGAGGAGCGGCGTGAGCTTTGGCTTTGCGTCAGCCGCGAGCGAAGTTGCCGGGAGATAGCCAGCATTGGCCCAGGTTTCAGCAGCCTTTTCTGAGACCATATAGTCGATATATGCGCCGGCTAGGTCCTGTGTCGGCTTCGTTTTGGCAAGGCTCGTTATCGCCCAGGCAAGATCCACGCCCCCGACACTCATGGGCTTGGAAATGCCTTTCGGGGCGGGAATGGCCATAAAGCCGATATCCGGATTGTGCTGCATGTCACCGAAATACCAGGTCCCGGAGATCAGGAACGCGCCCTGCCCGGAAATGAAAAGCTGGACGGCGTCGTCACCTGAGATGCCTTCGAAACCGGGGAAAAAATAACCGCCCTGTGCCCACTGCTGCACGAGTTTGGCGGATTCGATGTTTCCCTTGGTGTTCCAGGAGCCGCCACGGCCGTAAATCAGGTCGTCAAGCTCGGCGCGATTGCTCGCGTCGATATGCGCTTGGTCGATGGCGCCGATCATGTGCAAGGCCAGATGCTGCTTTGCCGAGCCCATCATGAAGGGCGGAATGCCCTTTTCCTTCAGCTTGTCGAGATCGGTTAGAAGCTCCTCGAAGGTTTGCGGCAGCGCTACTCCCGCATCGCCGAGGATCTTTTTATTGTAGTAGAGGCCAACGATCTCGCCGAGGCCTGATATGCCGTAGGTCTTACCGACCCCAAATTTTCCATCTCCCCAGCGGTCTCGAGCAAGCACGGAATCCGACTGGAGTTTATCCCAGCCATATTGTTTGATGTAGTCGTCGACCGGCAGGAGCAATCCCTCCTTGACCATTGCCCCCATGTCACCGGCGCCCTGGTTGACCTTCGTGATGACCGGGCCATCACCCGCCGAAACCGCAAGCTTCAACGTCAACTTCATGTCATCAAAGGTGCGGGCGGTGCGTTTGATCGTGACGCCGGGGTGGGCAGCTTCGAACTCCTTGTTAAGTTGCTCTATGACCGCACTCTGGCCTTCATAGGTTTGGTCATCCCACACAGCCAGGTCGTCAGCACGCGCGGCTGCCGAAAGGCCAAAACTCAAAAGCGCCGCGCCAGCAAGCGCGACAGCTGCTTTCAATCGGTATGCCGGCAGTATGCTGATCGATTTCACGGTTCTGTTCATCTGCTCCACCTCATCTGGTTTATTCTCCACTCTCCGCCCAGGCCTTGTGCTAGGCACCGGCCGAACGTTTTCTTCCCCCAGAGCTTTGCCTGGCTGGCGAATCTGAGGTAATCGTCAATGCATCGGCTCCTCTCGCGACCTAAAATGACCAAGCGCCACGCAGGAGGTGGCAAAGTGATGGACACCAGCTGCTTCATCCGCCCCGCGATTGAAGCGGATATCGACGCTCTTTTCGACATCTGCCTGAAAACCGCGAATGGCGGTCAGGATGCCAGCGCGCTTTATAGCGACCCGCATCTGCCCGGCTACATCTGGTCGGTACCCTACCTGAAATTCGCCAAAGACTTTGCCTTTGTTCTCGTTCAGGACGGTCGGCCGGTCGGCTACGTTGTAGGGGTGCCGGACACAGGTGGGTTCGACAGAGACTTGCAAACAAACTGGTGGCCGTTCGTCCGCCAGCAGATTGCGGGACTGGCACCCACCCGTCCGCGCGACGCCGACGTGATGGAACGAATTCAAAATCCGCGCAGCGGAACGGCGTGGCTTCAAGACCAGTACCCGGCGCATCTTCACATCAACATTCTTCCCGGACTTCAGGCAAGCGGTTGGGGGCGCAGGATGATCGACACGGAGCTTCAAGCGCTTCGGAATCACGGGGTCGGAGCCGTGCATCTCGGGGTCGACCCAAACAACGAACGCGCCAAGGGTTTTTACCGTCACCTTGGCTTTTCCGAATTCGAGCGGGACGGCTCCGTCGCCTTTGCTATGCGGATTGATCAGGGATTGGGTTGAAGCATTTCCTGGTTTCTCCGAGGCATGGAAAGGCCCTATCTCGTAGGTACGAGAACCCTTGATTGGCGAAAATCTCACACGCCCAAAGCTGCTTGCCCCGCACAAGGCGAGATCAGCGGACCCGTCTGGATGAACGTCCGCCGGAAGGCGTGGCGCCGTTATCGGCAGTAAAACAGGTTTCTCGGCTCTATCAATCGAGGGCTTCATCATGAGCAAATCCTCGGCAGCTAGGTTCAAGGAGTCGGCGGAACGCAAATAAGGAAAATAGCCAGGTAGGCCTAGGCCAGTTCCTCTTCGAGCTATCTTGACGGGCGCACGGCTAACCAGACGATACGTATGGCGCATACTTCTACTCGACCCTCTTTATTTCATCGCGCATTTTCATCGCACGTTAATCCAAAGCCTACAGCTGGCCTCCCATTTGTCAAGGACATAGACAAATTGCCTGCTTCGATGTATTGAAATCCGGTTGGCCGCGATAGTTGTGAACTCGATATCGCCCCCAATAAGTATGTGCTCCGAACTAATTGGACTGAGCTAGCCGGATGGCAATGACATCTTCTGTCGCACAGACTCCGATCGCACGAAAAATTTCAACCAATGCCGTCATCCGAACCGTGTTCGCGAACGGGTCGATCTCTCGCGCCGATATTGCCAAGCTAACCGGCTTATCAAAGCAGACGATTTCCGATGTCGTTCGCGACCTTGAGGATGACGGCTGGCTGAAACCAGTCGGGCAGACTGATGGCCGCCCGGGCCGGAATGCGATCACCTATGAAATCAATGCCAGGGCGGGACTGGCCGTCTCTATAGATCTCGGGAGCACCAAGATTGCTGCGGCTATTTGCGATCTGTTGGGGAATGTGGTTGCTGAAACCAAAGTATCCACCGACCCGCGCGGCGGAATGCATCTCGTCAATCAGTTCAGCGATCTTATCGTGGAACTCGCGTCTGCTGCCGGGACGAGTGCCGACAAACTGCGCCTCATCGTTCTAGGCAGTCCCGGTGTGCTCGATCCGGCCACCGGACATATCAACGTAGCGCCAAGCATCCCAGGCATCGACGCAATCAATCTGCGGCAAGTCTTCAGCGACCGAATGGGTATACCCGTGATCGTTGAAAATGATGTCAACCTGGCCGCGCAAGGGGAGAGATGGCGGGGACACGGTATCGAAACCAGCAATTTTGCATTCGTTGCTCTCGGCACGGGCGTCGGCATGGGCATCATCGCCAACGGAACTCTGTTGCGCGGCGCGCGTGGGGCGGCCGGCGAAATCGCCTATCTTCCGATCGGCGGAGACGTTTTTGATCCTGGCGGATTTACGCTTGGAACCTTTGAGAGTGCGGTCGGCAGCGCCGCGATGTTGCGCCGCTACGTCGGTTTCGGCGGGCGCAACGCATCCACCGTGGCCGATCTCTTCGCCGCGTTTAGTGCAGGAGAGACAAGCGCCGCGGCTGCAATCGAAGAGACGGCAAGGCTGGTCGCGGTCGCCATTGCGGCAATCGGAGCGGCTCTCGATCCTGAACTGGTGATCACCGGTGGCAGCATCGGAGCAAGACCGGAACTCGTAAACGCCATCCGTGGTTTCCTGCCGCGCTGTACGCCTTATCCGCCGCGCATCGAGATCAGTCGCTTTGGGAACCGGGCCGCCCTGATGGGAGGAATGGGGATCGCGGTCGAACGCATGCATGACGATCTTTTTGGTGTAAAATTGAGGGAAGTTTGAAGAGCGAGTGCCTTCGGCACCGAAACCGCCCAACGTGAGAGCGCGGCCACTTGAGAAGTGCTGGAAATGCGCTAGATTTTCCATCATGATAACAGCAACGCAGATACGCGGCGCGCGCGCCATGATCGGAATGAGCATCGAAGAGCTCGCGGCCGCCAGCGGCCTGCCGGTCGAGACTGTGAGAGCGCTGGAAAACGGCGAATTCGCCGGCGAGCCACATGCGCTGTTCGATGTGCGCAGCACGCTCGAGGCGAACGGCATCATCTTCCTGTCGAGCGGTAATCAGGATGAAGGCGGACCCGGCATCCGCTTACGCGCCCGCACCTTCAGCGATGACGGCATCCGGCCCGAAAACCTCAACGCCGCCAACGACGATTGACGGAGCTAATCGGGCGCCCGGGCGTTTCGCTGTCCCATAATTTATCGGGGGTCATCGGCAAGAACGGTGTCTCGATCGAGCAGAACTAATCGTCAAAGATAAGTTTTTGCAAGATCCGCGAGTTTGCCGCCATCCTTCACGCCCTGCCTGTAGAGCTGAATGATGACCGCACCGATCCGCTCGGCCTCCGGCGTCGTTTTGACGAGGCCGCGTTCGTAGCAGACCTTGTCGAGCACCTGCGAAAGCAGATCGAGATCTTCCGAAAATAGCGGTAAATCATGCGGATGAATTGATGATCGTAACATCACGCCGCATATCCTCCGAGGGCAAACGCATCCACGCTTGCATCGCCGGCCGCCCTCCGCAACCGTCATAAAGCCATTATGCGCGAGGGCCTGAACTTTAGCAACCGCGCAAATTTCAGCAGGACAAAATTATGGAACAAAATTTTGTCCTGCGCGTTGTGAGCGCGTTTTGTGGCAGGAATCGGTGAGTGCAGACGTGAGTGAAAAACGCTTTCCCTCCCCCGTCCGGGTCCTTTCTCCAAACAGCAGCCCGATCGTTTCGACTGTCTGGGAGGCCGTCGAATATCTGAAAAGGTGGCCGAGCAAGCGTGGGCGCGACTATCGCATTGCGCGCCAGCACTGCCTGGATGCGCTCGACGGACTGCGCAGCCCGCGCGCAGCGCAGGCTTCCTTCGTCACGGCAGCGAAAACCGCAGGATTGCTGGTTTAAGATCGGTTAGCCGTTACGACCGCCGGCGGCGATGCGCTGGGGATGGATGAAACCTTCCATGATCACCTTGGCGGTCACTTCGATCACCCGCTCCTCGGCGAGTTCGGCGAGCGCGAGGGCGACATCGCCCTCCGACCAGCCGGCTTTGACGGCCTCGTCCGACAGAGCCTGGAACGCGTAGGCGAGACTCTGTCTGCAAGTTAGATTGTGCTTCATATCCGCCATGCGCTCGCACTAGGCTATCTGTGACAGGGATAATGTTAATCTACACAAGTTCGCGAGAATGCGAAGAGGTTTCGGATTTGCTTCAATTCAAAATTAGTTTATTCACTTCTAATCTTTGTATAACCTTAACAAAAATCGACAAATACCGTCTATCCCAACTAAGGGAGCACCAAAAAGAACTAAAGGATTTATTTGCGACGCACCTTCAAATGGTATTTCATCGCCTTATTTAGTTTAAATGGTCGAAGCGCCCGGAGCCGATGCAGCGGCCCATTGACTGACGAGAATACGGTAGACCCGGACGCGGCCCGTTTTCAGCATCTTCTTGGCACCCTGTCAATCAGCTTCGGGATCTTCTCTAGGGCGAGCGTTGGGCACACTGGAGGATGTCGCGCATGGTCGATACAGCCAGTCGGCGGCTGGCCTCCCGCGAATACCTTCGGCCTTAATCACCTTAATACCACAACGGCACCACACTCCGGTCAAAGTCCGCCGTACCATTGGCAGCTCACTTCTTCAGCTTTTCAGGAGGTAAAATGTCTATCGAACTAGACGCTACTACCTATGTACACGCCAAGCCGGCGACCGCCCATTCCTATATTTTGCCGGCCGTTGTCGATGTTCTCGAGAACAGTTTCCAGGAGGCAAATGAAACGGCTGTCTTCGACCTCGGTTGCGGCACCGGCGGTGCTGCAGCTGTGCTTGCAGAAAAAGGCTATGACGTCGTCGGTGTCGATCCGTCGAAGGACGGCATCGCGAAAGCGAGAACGGCCCACCCCGATCTTCCGCTGGAAATCGGTTCCGGCTACGAGGATCTTTCCAGCCGGTATGGGACCTTCGACGCGGTGATCAGTCTTGAAGTGGTGGAACATGTCTATGATCCCAAGGCCTTCTCGACGACCATTTACGATCTGGTGAAGCCTGGCGGCATCGCGGTCGTATCGACGCCTTTCCACGGCTACTGGAAAAATCTGGCTCTGGCCGTGAGCGGAAAGATGGACGACCATTTTATGCCTCTGAAGGACCATGGCCATATCAAATTCTGGTCTCCCGGAACGCTCAGTACGCTCCTGGTTGAAACAGGCTTCGAAGACGTCGACTTCGAATATGTCGGGAGAATTCCACTGCTGGCGAAATCGATGATCGCGATCGCTCAGAAACCGCACTGAAGGCGGTCGGGGGGCCACCACTCTTTGCAAGGACGATGCTACAGCTGACTTGCAACATGAACAATGACATTTTCGTTCGGGACTCTCAGTTCCCGTTTCAACATTTCCGCCGATGTCTCGTTCCGTTTTCCGCTGCCAGCGGGACGAAGAAAGTGACATTCTGACTGGGACTTCAAGGGGATAAATGGTCGGGGCGACTGGACTCGAACCAGCGACCCCTTGACCCCCAGTCAAGTGCGCTACCGGGCTGCGCTACGCCCCGACCTGCCGAAACGGCTTGCTTCGTTTAGTTTTTCAGCGCGTGCAATGCAAGCGGAAAAATCTTGCCTCCAACAAAAAGGCAGCGGTTTGCCCGAATGGTCAGATCGCAGCCAGCGCCAACTGGCCTTCGGCGGTCTGGCGGGGCTGCCATGCCTGGTAGTTGACGATCGAAAAATGCGGTGTTTCGAACGGCGTGGCGTGGGTTTCGGTGATCACGGTGACATCGGCGCCGGCGGCCTCGCCGGCAAGGATGCCGGCGACGGCATCTTCGAAGACCAGGCATTTTTTCGGATCGACGCCGAGGCGGCTTGCGCCGAGCAGATAACCTTCGGGGCTGGGCTTGCCTGATTTGACCTCCTGGCCGCTGACGATGACCTTCGGCATCGGGATGCCGGCGGCGGCCATGCGGCGCCTGGCGAGCTCGATCGGCGCCGAAGTGACGATTGCCCATCTGCCCTCAGCGATGGCGGAGAGGAAGCGGACTGCGCCGGGGATCTCGACGATGCCGGAGACATCCTCCATTTCCTCGACGAGCAGCAGATCCGCCTCATGGGCCGGATCGACACTGGGCAGGCCGAGCCCGCGTATAACGTCGGAGGCGCGGATGCCATGGATCGTCTTCAGGAATACCTCGGGCTCGAAGCCGTGGCGTCTTGCCCATTCGCTCCAGACGCGTTCGACGACGGCGATAGAATTCAGCAACGTTCCGTCCATGTCGAAAAGGAAAGCGTCGTAGGACCTATCGAGGATGTCATGGAGAGCGGGCACGGGTGTTTCCTTCCAGCATGAGGCCGGGGCAGCCCCTGCGCAGGCGAGTAGCGGAGAGCGGCGGTGGCGTCAACGTCAGTCGTTGACGTCGGGGTGTGTAACGTTTCTGACGTCGGCAAGACCGCGGGCAGCATCGCGGCTGCCGGTCGCGGCAGCGGCCTCGAAAATGCGAGTCGCATCGCCGTACAGTTTGAGATTGAGGTAGCAGTAGCCGCGCAGAACCATCAGGTCGATGCGTTCCTGCTGCAGCTGGGCGCGCTGATCGAGATAGATGAGGGTTTCGCGGTAACGCCCGGCGTCGAAGGCTGAAAGCGCACGGTCGGCGAGGATCGCCACCTGGAGTTCGGCGGCGCGCTGCCGGTTCTGCGGCGCCTTGGTGGCCGCGACGGCCGCATTGGTGGAAAGGCCGGCGCGCAAATAGGCAAGGCTCTGGCCGTAGGCTGCGTCTTCGCGGACCTTGCGCGCAGGGCTGTGCAATGCCGCCTCGAACGCCGAGATTGCCTCCATCGGCCGGTTGATATCCATCAGGCACCAGCCGCGCGACAGCGCATCGGCCGGCTCAAGCTGCGCCGCATCGATTGTCGTCGAGCAGCCGCGCGTCTGGCGCGGACCGCGCGGGACGGTCACCGTCTCCATCGCCGGCCTCGCCGCGCGAACGACCACTTCCGACCCCGGCTGCAGGGTGATGCGGCGATCGGCCGGAAGCGGCTCGGTCGGGGGACGCTGCGTCGGCTGCGCCGGTTGCTGTGCGGCAAGCCCGCCCTTCTCCGGCGGCGGCGTGACGGCATTCGGCATTAGGGAGGATGTGTCTTCGAGATTGGTGATCCGGCTCGACCGGCCGGCCCAGGCGCGCTGAAGGTCGAGCACGCCCTTGCGATCGCTCAGTTGCTCGCGGGTGACGACAAGGCCATAGGCGGACGGTTCGTCATCAGGTTTCCAGGCAAGCGCCGTCTCGAACCAGCGCGCGGCGGTCTGGAACTGGTTGAGGGAGCGGGCATACCAGCCGAACTGCTGCGCCGTCGGCACATATTTCCGGGCGATGACCTCGGTGGCGATGCGGTGCAGCACGTCTTCGGCCAGATCGGCCGGCGGCTGTAACGCCATCAGGTTGGCGGTGGCGGCGAGATAGGTTGATGTCGCATCCTCGGAATCGGCGCGCCAGCGGAACATCACGTCCTCGGCTTCCTCAGGCGCCTTGCGGGCAATCAGCGCCAGCGCCAGCCCCTGCGAAGCGGCCGCCGAATCTTGCTTGGCTCGGGCAGCGCGGAACCACTTCTCGGCATCGGCATCGTTGTTGCGGCGAAGCTGATACCAGCCGAGCAGCAGCGCGTCGGAGGCGAGCCCCTCGGTCTCGGCGAGTTTTTCGAGACGGGCGATGTAGTCGGGTGCGATAACAAGCTTCAGATCGTCATTGCCCTCGGCCACGAAGCGTCGGGTGAGATTGCCGCGGATCGCATCGAATTCCTTGCTGCCGTCGGCAGCAGGCCTCTCCAGCGTGAGCAATGCCTGCATCGGCTGGTAGCCAAGCAGCGTCGAGGCTTTTTCGACCGTCGCCTGCCGCTCGGCGGGATTGGTGCAGTTCTTCAGGATATAAGCGTAGGCATCCTGGCCGCGCTGCACCCTCTCCGTCCGGATGAAGGCTTCGGCGACACGCCAGAGGACATCGATCTCGCTACAGGTGAGCAGGCTCGGTGTTGCAGCAGCGATATCGACGACCGTCGCATGTTGCTTGAGGTCCGAGGCATTGACGAGACGGGCACGGGCCTCGGCGACGTCGAGCCGGTCGAGCAGATCGGCCGGCGGCTGCCATCCGGCATCGGCTGCCTGGCGGTCGGCGACGGCCTTGCGCAACTCCGCATAGCGGCCGTCGGAATAGAGCTGCCACATGGCCTCAAGCCTTTTGTCGCCATTCTGCGGCACGGCGAGCGGATCGGCCGGCGGAACCCAGTTTGGGTAGAGCGCCTGAAGGCGGGAGATTTCGGCCTGCAGGCGCACCTTGTCGCCGCGGCTGGCGAAATAACGAAGCGCACTTTCATCGACGGCAGGCTGCGCAGGCGCGGCCGCCTGTTGCGGTGCTGGCGGCGCGGAAACGATGGGCGGCGTGACCGGCGCCGGCTGGGCGACCGTCTGAGGTGTCGCGGGCGGTGCCGCCGGTTGCGGTGCTGCGGCATCCGGCTCGCGCACGCCCGGTGCTGGCGGCGACGGAGATGTGATCGCCTCGATCTTGTCGGCCACCAGCTGCGCATTGAATTCAGGATCGCCGGCGGAAGCATCAGTCGGCTTGATGCGGCCCATCATCATCAGCTCCGGTGCCGGCTTGCCGGCAGACTCAAGGCCGAACTTTTCCTGCAGAGCGACACGATCTTTCAATCCGGTGACGAGGGTTGCCACCACGACTGCCGCTGAAACCGCCACGAGAGAAGACTTCACAGACACTCCGGATGCTTCTCCCCAATATAGGCCAGCCCCAGCAGTTGAAGCGTGGACGGATAATAGAGTGCGGGCGCAAATTGCAGGGCCGAGACCGGCAACTTGGTCCCATCGACCACACAGGCCACAACATCATTAACAATTCGATAACCTGGGTCCGGCAACACGGTCTTCGTCCGGCCGGTGGTCAGATCGATGGTGGCGGGAACGCCGTCTTGCGACATCCCCTGCTGCAGACGGGTCAACAGCGCCTTGTCGGTGACGCCGCCACGAACAAGATAGAGCGGGATGCGGATGGCGTTATAGGCAAATTCGGCGTCGAAACCCTGCGCCGGCTGCGGCTGACCGCTGAGACTCACCCATTCGGCGGGAAGTTTGCGCGGGCCGAACTGCATCGTCTTCAACAGCGTTAGGCCACCATCCGACAGTTTTTGCCAGGCGTCCGACGGAGCGAGCACCGCCATCACCGGGATCGCCTCGTAAATCCAGTAGGACGGGTTGACGACGGGGCCATCCTCACGGTCGGTAGCGGCAAAACCCTGGCTCCCCGGCAACAGGAGTGTGTGGCCGGCCGAGCGCACGACGGTTTCGGCAAGCAGCGCCTGCGCCATTCGGGAGGCGGCGAGGATATAGTCGTTGCGTTTCCACGCCGTGCCGGCAAGCGCCAGCGCATAGGCGATCAGCATGTCGCCGTCCGTGGCGTTGTTAGCGTCGGTGACGTGCGGCTTGCCGTTCGGATCCCATTTCCACACGGCCAGGCCATCGTCGCGCAGCAGCAGCTCCGTGCGGGTAAAATACCAGATCTGTTCGAAATCGGCGGGGCTGGCTGAGAGATAGGCGAGCAGCATGCCATAGCCCTGCCCTTCGCTGTGGCTGATATTGCCGTTGCCGTTATCGATGATGCGGCCGGTCGCATCGAGAAACTTCGCCTTGTAGGCCGACCATGCGCCGGCATTGATCATCGCTTGCTGCGCAACAGCGGGCGGGCCTGCCGGGGCAAGCGCGACCGTTGCCGCCATCAGGAGCGCGCGCCACTGCCTCATTTGGACCGGCCCAGTTTTCTGAGCATGCTCGAGGTGGTGATCCCGATAAGCAGCACGAAGACGACCAGCAGGAAGGAGTAGGAGAGGATATTCGTCGATAGCCAGTTGGCGGCGATCAGACGGTAATTGGCGATCGACCAGGGGGTGGACGGCACGAAATCGAAACGGGTAACGGGCAGGGTTTCGATCTTGCCTGTCTTGCTCGAATAGGTGGTGATGTGGCCCGATATCTGCGGCCAGTTCAGTTGCGCGGTCAAAACCTCGAGCCCTTCGCGCAGGTCCTTTGCCGACGGCGCCGCCACCACGGTCCAGGCGCCGGACCCTGCGGGGCTGGAGCCCTGGGCAACCAGCAGCGTGTCGGCGTTGGCCGGCGTGAAAATCTGCTCGGCGCCCGGGATGAATTGCAGCGAACTGCGGGAGATATCGAAATTGCGCGACAGCCACTCGCGGATAGCCGTGATCCGGCTGCGCAAGACACCGCCGCTGACCTTGGAATTCCATTCCTCGAAGGCCGTACCGGTATCGACGACGCCCACCTGCGTATCCACCACCGAACGCCACGAGGCTTGGCTCGCCGTGGAGATGTTGGTCTGTGACAGCGCCGTTGTCGGCATCTGCGAGATGGAGCCGATGAAGATTGCGTCACGATCGCCGATCGCATTCGGCGAGGCGACGGTTTCGACGACGATCGGATGGCCGGCGGTGATCGCCATCTGGCCGAGCAGCGTGGCGGCGGCCGAAAGCGTATCGGCATCGACGCGGTCGATGAAGAGCGGCGTCGGTTCCGTGACCCGACCATAGGGATAGGCAGTGCCGGCCATTGCCGCCAGATTCGGACGCTGACCGACGCGGGCGAAATCCGGAATCTGCAGCTCGGAGGTATCGAACAGGGCAAAACGCGGGGTGGTGCCGGTAGCCGCGCCCGGCGCGCAGACGGCATCGTCCTTGGTCATCAGGATCGCTTCGATCGCCACCGAATTGAGACCTGGCTTGAAGTGCCGCATCGTCACGCGGATCGGCAGATGACGCAGAATGCCGCCTGATGTCGTGGTGATCGGGACGGTGGAGGCGATGTTGTCGTTGACGTAGATATCGATGTGGCTGCCGGGCATCACGTTATCGGTATAGGCGGCGTCGAGCAGCACCTTCGCCTCGCCATAGGCATTGGCATAAAAATCGGCCGGCACAGCGATATTGAAACTCGTCCGCAACCGCCGGCCGGAGAATTCGGTGGTCTTCACACCGAGCTGAGACAAGGCGATGTTTGTATCGGAAAAGACCAGAGGCGCGTTCGGCGCGCTCCAGCGCTCGGTGGTCAGCACGTCGCGGCGAACATCCGAGGACCGGTCTGTCGATGAAACGATGGTGTCGATCGCCGAGGAGACCGCCTGCCAGGAGGGGCCGCTGATCAGAAGGATCGGCGAGCCGCTGCGCGGGTCGGTGACGAAAGCGGCGAGTGCCGCACTTTCGGCGCCGGGTGGCAGGTCGGGAAAGAGCGGCCGCAGTTCTGCCGCGGTGCCGACGAGCACGCTGAGCTTACCAGGCCCGGCGGCCGGAAGCGACGCGGTGCTGAAGGCAAAAATCTGGTTCGGCATACTGCTCAGCACCGACAGGCCCTGCGCCAGCCGTAGCAGCGGCTTGGTGGTTCCCGGCTGCTCCAGTGCCGGGACAACGAAGTCGAACTCCGTCTTGCCAGCGCCGTTGACGCCGATGGCGCGGATTGCATCGGCGCTCGATAGCTGGGCGGCGTCCCTGCCGGCAAAGCTCAGATAGGTTCCGGCCGGATCGATATTCGACCACAGTTCATAAGTGGATTGGATGCTGCAATCGGTGCGATGCCGCTGATCGGCTTCGAACGTGACGAGGTTGGCGCCCGGCTGCAGCAAACCGGGCGGAACCTCGAAGGTGACGGCCGAAGAGCCATCCGGCGAGCCGACGCGCTGCTGGCCGATCGGGCGATTGTTGAGATAGACGGTCAGCGCGGAGGCCTCGGGCGCAACGACGATCGAATTCTGGTAGGCGAAGGTGAAGCTTGCCTTGGCCCTCGCCTGCTCCGGTGTCAGATAAACAGTCCATGACCGGCGATCGTATTCGCCGCCAAGGCCGAGTTTCGAAAAGGGCACGACAAAGCGACGGACATCGCCTGTATGCAGCGGCGCAACGCTGTTTGCGGCTGCGGCAGGCCGGGGCGCAGGCATCGCCGGCTGCGCCTGAGTGGCAACCGGCGAAGCAACAGGAGGGGGAGCAGCCGGGGTTGCAGGAGGGGGAGCACCCGGGGTTGCAGGCGCGGGTACGACGGGAACTGGAGGCGTGAGGGGAACGGGCGCAATGACCGCAGGCGGCGCGGCCTGTGTGGGCGGCATCAACCTCGGGGTAACGGACGCACCAGGCGGCCGCTCGCCGGACATGTCGAAGGGCGCCGTCTGCGCCTGGGCGAAGGCGGAGGCATTCAGCAGGAAAAGCGAGGCGACGACGATCCTTCTCATCCGGCGTTGACCTTTGCCGCCTGCTGCTGGGCTTCCCGCTCCGGCCGCATGCTGCGGAAGAAGTAAACGAGGCCTCGGCTCGTCTGGTAGAACGCCATGCCGAGAAACCAGATGGTGCCGCGGATCAGGCCCGGATTGCGGCGGCGCGAGGCCTGAAACTGGGTCCACTGGTCGGAATTGGCAAACATCAGATCGGCGATCAGGCGATGGTCGAGCGCGCTTTTCGGCACGTATTGGCAGCCGACATTGCTGATGTCGCCCGACGGCTCGATGTTGCGGACGATGAGCGGCAGGGTTTCCAGATCCGCGCCGCTATAGGGCCGGAAGCGGATTTCGCCGACGGCGCCGACCAGCATCTCGTCGAGATGCTTGTTGAAGATGTGCAGCCTCGCGCCATGCACGGAGACGTCCTCGATCGAGGCCGTGTACCACTTGCCGTTGGCGCCGAATTCGCAGCGCCGGTTGACGCGGACGCGACGGGACGAGGCGCGCTCGCCGCGCTCCGATACGACTCCAAGCGCGCAGCCGGCCATGATCAGGTTGATGACATTCCATCCGCCGACGACGAGCGTGACGTCGGCCTTATAGGGCTCGGCATAGATCTTGTAGATGGTGATGACGAGCGCGACGATCTGCACCGCAAAGATGACGAAGAACGGGCGGCTGATCTCCGACAGACGGCTGACGGCGATCGATTCGTCCTTGGCGGTGACCTTGAAGGTCGGCTTCCTCGGATTGAGCATGACGGAGACGACAGCCGGCAGCAGATGTACGGTCTGGACATATTCGTAGAGCTCGGAAATCCAGGGCCAGCGGAATGACCCATAGAGGTAGTTCTGCATCATCAGATTCACGAGCATATAGGCAAGCGTATAGGCGAGGAACTCGCCGCCCGAGGCGGTGAAGATTTCCAGATCGAAGAACAGATAGAAGAGCGGCGCAAACAGAAAGATCGTGCGCGGGAACGGGAAGAGCCAGAACAGCGTGGAGGACATGTAGCAGAAGCGCTGTGGGATCGTCAGGCCGCGCTTCAGAAGCGGAAAGCGGAAGCGCAGGATCTGCATCATGCCCTGCGCCCAGCGACTGCGCTGGCCGATGAAGCTTGCGAAGGTGGCTGGCTGCAGGCCGGCGATCAGCGGCTTGTCGACATAGATGCTGTTCCAGCCGCTGCCATGGAGCGCCAGCGCCGTCTCGCAATCCTCGGTGATGCTGATTCCGGAAAACCCATTCTGGGATTCGAGCGCCTTACGGCTCAAAACCGCAGCCGAGCCGCAAAAGAAGGCCGCGTTCCATTTATCGAGGCCGCGCTGGATGATGCCGTAGAACATCTCATTCTCGCTCGGCATCTTGTCGAAGGTGCGAAGGTTGCGCTCCAGCGGATCGGGATTGATGAAGAAGTGCGGGGTCTGGACGAGGAAGAGCTTCGGATCGTCTTCGAAGTAACCGACGGTCTCGAGCAGGAAATCGCGGGCCGGCGCGTGGTCGGCATCGAAGACGGCGATAAGTTCACCGGTCGAATGTTTCATGCCGTTGTTGAGATTGCCCGCCTTGGCGTGCTCGTTACGGTCGCGCGTGAGGTAGTGGACATCGAGATCGTCGCAGAGCTGCTTCAGCTCGATATGTCGGGCAGCCGCCGCCTGGGCTTCGAGCAGCTTGCCGGAATTGCGCTTCTGCAGGGTGCCGCCGTCGTCGAGCAGCCAGACATGCAGTTTCTCGGCCGGATAGTCCATGGCCTTGGCGGCGGCCAGCGTGTTTCCGAGAAGACCGGCATCCTCATTGTAGGATGGCACGAAGACGTCGACATGAGGAAGGCGCCCGGGATTGGCGGCACGCGAGGGGCGCGACGGCAGCGGGGTGGCGACGATGAACAGGCTGAGCGCCAGCATCGCGACGCTATACATTTCGGCCAAATAGAGCAGCAGGCCGGGAATGAAGTTTTCCAACTGATTCAGAGGCGGCAGCGTATTGGTGGTGCGCCAGTAGACATAGCGCAGCACGATCGACGTGCCGAAGGCGAGCGCCACCAGGCGCCACGTCCCCTCACCCTTCAAAACTTTGATCAGCGCCATGACGGTCACGACCGTGATGCTGGTGATGAGCTGGGTCTGCAGGTTGACCGGCAGCGTGATCAGCACGATCATGCAGAGCGAAACCACGGCCCATATGATGACACTGCGGGCTTTGCGCATCGACGTTCCTTCGAAATTGCTCAACCGGGGCACCAACGGGCGCCCGCGGGCATGCTCACTATCTCCGGCAGGCGGCCGTCATGGCCGCGTCGCCTATGCAGTCCGGCGAAGGCACGGTGACGCCGATTGCCCTTTCCGATTGTTCGATTGGCGCAGCGGCCGCATTCGGCCGTGCGCTCGTCTGCGGCGCCTCGCCCGGCAGCGGCACGCGCGGGCCGATGGGTGCAGGCACCGATGCGGCGCCTTGAGCCGGTTGCGAGGTCGCAGCGCTGCCAACGGCAGCGGCCCGCGGCCGGCTGACGAAGGCAGGCGCCGGCTCGTAACCGATCGGCATCGGGCTGGCGCGGTAACCACCCTCGTCCGGATAGATCGGCTCTCCGGTGCGCCCGAGTGCTGCGTCGGCGGGCGGCGGATTGCCGTAAGCGTTCCAGACCTCGCCCTCGAAGGTGCCGGTGACGGTGTAGCCATAGACGATGCCGAGCAACTGGCGCTCGCTCGCTCTGGCATCGCAAAGGCGCAGGCGCAGCTGGATCATGCCGAAATTGCGCGCCTGGGTATTGGCAGCGGTGCTGGAGCGGATCTGCTGCCAGGCATAGACGCAGGTGTCGCCGGCACGGCTGCGGCCGGAGGCATAACCGAAGGGGCCATAGGCGTTCTGCAAGAAGGTCGCCGACGTCGCCATCCGCACGCCGGGGGCCGAACGGGCCACCTCGCGGCTAATACCGCTCTCGTTGATCGTGCTGAAGCCGGCATTGCCGGTACCGGGATTGGCTCCGGAAGCGCCTAAGAACTGGACCTTCAGGAAATTCTGGCCGGGCACGGAGGATGAGGTAAACAGCGAGATCGTCTGCTCGACGCCGTTGCCGCGCTTGCGCTCGACGACGCTGACGATCGACGGGCCGCCCGGCGGCGGCAGGACCAGCGCCTTTTCAGGCGCCACCGTCTCTGGCCCGGAAAGCTGACGTACGCCGCCTGTCGATGTGCAGCCGGCCATCACGCCCGCCACGGCCAACAGCAATATGGTCTTCCGCAAGCGCATGTCTCGAGCCGCCGCAATCGTCTCTCTAGAGATCCATTCGCAAGCCGAAACGCGACGGATCGTCGAATCAACGACCGGTTGGTCGTCCGTTCAGAATAAACGTCCAACATGGTTAGCGAAAAGTAAACAAGCGGGCTCTAACATCATCGGCTGGAGTCTTTTCGAACTTTGTTCAGACAGCTCAACCGTACGACGCATAAATCAATTTAGTAACAACTTAATTACTCTCATTGCGCCTGTGTTCCGCTACGGCGAAAAGCTCGCGGGGAACCATGCCGCATGGCCGGCGTTGCCTTGAGGTCTGGGGTAGAAAAGGAGACCATCCCATGCGCAAGACCATGCTGGCTGCGGCCGCCATACTGACCATCAGCTCCGCCGCCTTCGCGCAGAGCACCGTCATTGTCACTGATCCCGCACCGACCGGCTCAGTCGTATTGCCCGGCGAGGTGCGCACTTATGTGATGGAGCAAAACACTCCGTCCATCGCCTATGACGGCGACATCACGGTTGGAACGACCCTTCCCGATACCGTCGAAGTGCACACCGTGCCAAAGAACGACGGCTACGGCTATGCCGTCGTCAATGAGCGGCGGGTGATTGTCGAGCCGAAGACGCACCGCATTATCCAGGTCCTGGAATAACGCGATCGGGAATTGTGGACGTGCGGCCGTATTCCGGCTTCACGTCCGCTCGTCTCCCACCCTCGCCGGTACATTCAGAAGTTCGCGAATCTTATGGGCGAGTTGCTCCAGACTGAAGGGCTTGGCGAGCAGGGAAACGCCGTGATCGAGCACACCATTGTGGACGATGGCATTACGGGTGTAACCCGTCGTGTAAAGGATCCGGATCGTCGGCCATTTCTCCTGGACGACATCGGCAAGCTGACGTCCGCTCATCTGCGGCATGACGATATCGGTGAAGATCAGGTCGACTGCCGGATTTTCTTCGAGCAGCAGAAGCGCCTCTATGCCGCTTGCCGCCTGCAACACGGCGTAACCGAGTTCATGCAGGCTTTCGGCGGTCATGGTGCGGACGTTCTCATCGTCCTCCACCACCAGGATCGTATCATTGACACTGCCGTGAGGAATCGGCTGGGCGCCGGCCGCGCCCGACCGGGAGTCCGTCATGGCGACACGACGGGGAAGATAGATCTTCACGGTCGTGCCCCTGTCGATCTCCGAATAGATCTTGATGTGGCCGCCGCTCTGCTTGATGTAGCCATAGACTTGGCTGAGGCCGAGGCCAGTGCCCTTGCCGGGTCCCTTGGTCGTATAGAACGGGTCGAAGGCGCGCTCGATCACCTCCGGCGACATGCCGGTGCCAGTGTCGGTAATGCTGATCATTACATATTGGCCTGCCTCGACCTCCGAATGCATGCGCGAATATCGCTCGTCGAGTTCGGTATTGGCTGTCTCGATCGTCAGATTTCCGCCGCCCGGCATAGCATCGCGGGCGTTGACGGCAAGGTTCAAGATGGCATTTTCGAGCTGGCTCAAATCGGCAAAGCTCGGCCAGAGACCCCCGGCAAGCACGGTCTCGATCCGGATCTGCTCGCCGAGCGTGCGCCGCAAGAGCTCAGACATGCCGCCGACCAGCTTGTTGAGGTCGATCACCTCCGGGGCGAGCGGCTGCTGGCGCGAGAAAGCAAGAAGACGCGCGGTCAGTACCGCCGCCCTCTGCGCACCGTCTTTGGCATTCTGGATGGAGTATGGCAGGCGGGGATCCTCGCTGCCGCTCAGGCGCCGCTGCGCGAGATCGAGGTTGCCGATGATGATCGCCAGCATGTTGTTAAAATCATGGGCGACGCCGCCGGTCAGCTGGCCGATCGTCTCCATCTTCTGCAACTGGCGGACCTGCGCCTGAGCGGCAGCATTCTCTTCCATCTCATGCCTGAGCTCAGCAGTGCGCTGAACCACTGTCTCTTCGAGGCGCGTGTTGAAGCTGTTGAGTTCGCTGCGAAGGCGGCTCTGTCGCTCATGTGCGATAATGATCATCTCCATCAGGCCGACGATGATCGCGGCATTGATGAAATAAGTGGAAAGGCCGACCCATTGGCTGGCGCTGACCGGCCAGAAGACATTGTGCGGCTCGACGAAAAACTGCTGGACTACGAAACCGGCAACCAAGGCCGCGACAAGGCCCGGCCCCACGCCACCTATGAAACTGGCGAGCAATATCGCCGGAAGAAAGCTTAGGAAGGGAAAGCCGGAGAGAGTGTCGCTGGCGGCAAGCCTTAGAAGAAACGTCAGGCCAACGAAGGCAATGGCCAGCGGATATGTATAATCCGGCCTGTGACGCAGCCAATCCGTGGCACTCAGCAAATCCATTCGACACCCCTTCTTACAGCGCCGCCATGTCTTTTCAGACGCGCAAAGGGCGCTGCAACGCTTTGAATTGCTGCATAATTTTATTCCTCGAATCGATGCCGGTTTAGGAATTATGCAGGAGCCGCTGCGGAAAACGGCATCCCAGCTTTTGCACATCGAATTTCAACCGGCAATATGCTGTTTCTCGTACTGGCGGGCACAACGTCTTGACGAGCCGTGCAGGCAGTCCACATAAATCTCCGTGCCTAAAGCGCGTCGCGATCTTTCAGATTCGCTCCTCGCGCTTTAGGTCTTTGTTTTTACGCATGTCGTTAGCGCAAAACCGCAGCACACTTTTGCGCGACATGCTTTAGCAAGGGGGCAATGGGTGGACGGGATCATGAAAGACATATTCATCGTCGAAGACGACACGCTGATTGCCATGCTGCTTGAGGACATGCTCGCCGATTTGGGTTACCGGGTCTGCGCAAGCGCGCCCGATCTGGAACGGGCGCTTGCAACCGCCAGGGATACGGAGTTCGACGCTGCCATCCTCGACGTCTCGCTTGCCGGGCAGAGCTCGCTGCCAGTCGCAAAGCTGCTCGACGAACGCGGAAAACCCTATCTCTATGCAACGGGATATGGCGCGCCGCCTGATGGCAGCGGCCCAAGCATGCTGCCCGTTCTGCAAAAACCCTTCCAGCTCAGCGAACTCGAACAAGCGATGAAGCGGCTTACTGAAACCTGAGTTCCTGTTCAACGCACCTGATCAAGCAGACGCTTGCATTCCAGAAGGTCGTAGAGCGCCTCCTGCAGCAGCGCTCGGTCTTCCTTGCCAACGCTCGATTTGCCGATCGAGACTTCCTGCTCGTCGTCTCCAGCGACGAAGTTGAAGAACCTGCGGGTGATCGGCGGTTTGGCGCGACCGACAATCTGGTCTTCATCAGCCATGCCGACGCGCGGTTCCCCGGCACCCACCTCCTGCACGCCCGACGCAAGCGCCTCGACGCTGGCGAGATCGCCGTGGCCGACCGATATGACAAACTTGTTGCCGTTGGTCTTCAGAAGCTTCTGCACACCCTTGATCGTATAGCCGTGATCATAGAGCAGATGCCGGATGCCCTTGAGGAGATCCACATCTTCCGGCCGGTAGTAGCGACGGCCGCCGCCGCGCTTCATCGGCTTTATCTGGGGAAAACGCGTCTCCCAGAAGCGCAGCACATGCTGCGGCAGATCAAGATCGTCTGCGACTTCGCTGATGGTGCGAAAGGCATCGGGGCTCTTGTCCAACGTCATACTGCTACGCGACCTCGCGGCTCGATCCTACGGCGACTCATCATATTTCAACGGTTTGGCGCCGACAATTCAAGTCATGTCTCGACGTTGCGCACAAGGATGGTCAGTGCGAGAGAGAAAAAAGCCGTTTCGAAACGGGAAGCCGATTGTCAAGGAGACGGATTCAGCGGCTTCAGCTTGATCTTGCGAGCGACATGCGCCTTGAGGATCCGCGTCTTCAGCACGTTCGACGCTTTGAAGGTCATGACCCGGCGGGGGGAAATCGGAACCTCCTCGCCAGTCTTTGGGTTGCGGCCGATTCGTTCGTTCTTGTCGCGCACCTGGAAGGTGGCGAAGGAGGAAAGCTTGACGGTTTCACCACGCACGATGGCGTTGCAGATCTCGTCGATGACAGTTTCGACCAGTTCGGCAGATTCGGTCCGGGACAGCCCAACCTTTCGGAAAACGGATTCCGCCAGGTCTGCTCGCGTCACTGTTTTTCCGGTCATGGTTTCCCCGCCCATACAAAATATTTTGTGAAATCGCACGAAGAGTATTTGTCTTGCGCCTTACGGTCAAGCTCTTGTTCGCCGCCAGTTTTTTAGGATTCGTGCCTTACCAGCGCAGCAGAACCGCACCCCAGGTAAAACCGCCGCCCATCGCTTCGAGCATCACCAGGTCGCCCTTCTTGATGCGGCCGTCGCCGGCAGCGGTGGCAAGTGCCAGCGGGATCGAGGCGGCCGACGTATTGCCGTGCAGGTCGACGGTGATGACGACCTTCGCCGCATCGATGTTCAGCTTTTTCGCCGAACCGTCGATGATGCGGCGATTGGCCTGATGCGGTACCAACCAGTCGAGATCATCGGCGGTGGTCCCGGTCGCATCGAAAGCCGCCTGAATGACATCGGTGATCATGCCCACGGCGTATTTGAAGACCTCGCGGCCTTCCATGCGCAGCTTTCCGACAGTGCCCGTCGTCGACGGCCCGCCATCGACATAGAGCTTTTCCTTGTGCGAGCCGTCGGAGCGCAGATGCGCGGTCAGCACACCGCGATCGGCAACTGTGCCCTCGCCTTCGGTCGCTTCGAGTATGATCGCGCCGGCGCCGTCGCCGAAAAGCACGCAGGTGGTGCGGTCGTTCCAGTCGAGAATGCGCGAAAAAGTTTCGGCGCCGATGACGAGAACGCGCTTGGCAAGCCCGCCACGGATATAGGCATCGGCGGTCGTCACCGCGTAGACGAAACCGGTGCAGACGGCCTGGACGTCGAAGGCGAAGCCGTGGCTCATGCCGAGGCGGTTCTGGATGTTGACCGACGTTGCCGGAAAGGTGTTATCCGGCGTCGAGGTGGCACAGATGACAAGATCGATATCGGCAGGCGTCAGGCCGCCATTGGCAAGGGCTGCGCGCGCGGCGGCCTCGCCCAGCGACGCCGTCGTTTCGTCATCGCCGGCGACATAACGCTGGCGGATGCCGGTGCGCTGGACGATCCATTCGTCTGATGTGTCGACGATGGCCTCCATGTCACGATTGGTCATCACGCGCTTCGGAAGTGCGGCTCCGAACCCGCGAACCACTGAACGGATCATCTTTGATTGAACCCTATCGCTCATGCCGCTTCCGGGCCCATCGGGGGCAGCCGCTTGGCATGGTATTTCTTAAGATCGTTTTCTATTTTCTGATTGAGGCCGTTCTTGGCCATGTCGTAGCCGACTTCGATGGCGGCTGCGATGCCTTCGGCATTCGCCCCGCCATGGCTCTTGATGACGATGCCGTTCAGGCCGAGAAACACGCCGCCATTGACCTTGCTCGGATCGAGCTTCTCGCGAAGCATATCAAAGGCGCTTTTGGCAAAGAGATAGCCGATGCGGGCCAGCAGCGTGCGCGACATGGCGGCACGCAGATATTCGCCGATCTGCTTGGCGGTGCCTTCGGCCGTCTTGAGAGCGATATTGCCGGAAAACCCTTCGGTGACGACGACGTCGACCGTGCCCTTGCCAAGGTCGTTGCCCTCGACGAAGCCGGAATATTCGAGCGAATCGATGTTCGCCTCGCGCAACAGCCGGCCGGCCTCCTTGACTTCCTCCTGGCCTTTCATCTCCTCGACGCCGACGTTCAGAAGGCCGACCGTCGGACGTTCGACCTCGAAAAGCGCGCGCGCCATGGCGCCGCCCATCAGGGCAAAATCCATCAGCTGCTGTGCATCGGCGCCGATCGTTGCACCGACATCGAGCACGATGCTCTCACCCTTCAGCGTCGGCCAGATCGCAGCAATCGCCGGACGCTCGATATTGGCCATGGTGCGCAGACAGAACTTCGCCATTGCCATCAGCGCCCCGGTATTGCCTGCCGAGACGGCGACATCGGCGTCACCCGTCTTCACCGCCTCGATCGAACGCCACATGGTGGAGATATAACGGCCACGGCGCAGCGCCTGGCTCGGCTTCTCATCCATGGCGACGGCAAGCTCGCAGTCGTGAAAGAGCGACTTTTCCTTGAGCTTCGGAAACTTGGCGAGAACCGGATCGCACTGTTCCTTGAGACCATAGAGAACGAAGGACATATCAGGATGCCGATCCAGCGCCTTGGCGGCCCCGGGGATGACAACCTGGGGACCAAAGTCGCCACCCATGAGGTCGAGAGATATTCTGATCACGCGTCCCTGATCCTTCTTTTCGCCGAGGGCGAAATTTCGGCCAAAATACCGGTTTTGGCGTCGCTTACAACTGAATTGTGTCAAATGCCAGCGGGGCTTCAGTCCTTTTTCCAGTCCTTGAGGGCTGCGAAAGCGGAGGGCTTTTTGTCGTCCTCGCCGCTGTCCTCGACATGGCCGGCGAATTCGATGCCCTGCTTGCGCGGATAGGGATCGATTGCGAGAGCGGCGAATTCGGCAACCACCTCGCCGGCGTCGATCGTATCGCCGACGAAGGTCTCGGGCAGATCGGGACCATCCGGATCAAGCAGCATCTCGCCGGCGTCGTTACCCGCCTGGCGGGCAAGCTTGGAGCCCTCCGGCACGAAGATCTGCTCGAAGCTCTCGTCGATGGCTGATTCGACCGGTTCCAGCGTCACGACGCAGGACTGGACGATCTTCGCCTGCACGCGGCCCTTGATGCGCACGCCGTCGCGCTTCCAGCGGGCAATCTGCAGATCGGCGCGCAAATCATCCACGGAGACGACGTTCCAGGTCTCGGCAAGCGCCTTCAGTTCGCTGGTGTCGGCCTCGACATGAACCTCGACGGGGTTGGCCGAGATGTGGCCGACCTTGACGTGATAGGAGAAGGGAACACCGTCCCGATCGTTCTTCATCGTTTCCTCCTTCAGGTGACCGGTGGGTGGGCGACCGGCGGGAGCGTCGCCGAACCGGTAGCGATCACCTCTTCGGGGACGGCAGACAGATGCGATTCTGCGGCCATCATCCATCCGGCGAGGCCGGACATATCTGCAGGCGCCGAGGTTTCGGGGTAGATATTGCGCTGAAGAGCGAGAGCGAGCGCTTCGGCATCGCCTGTGTCCATCGCCTTCGAATAGGCTTCAAGCCGGCCGTAAAACATACCGGCGAGCTTCTTCATGCGCTTCGGCACGCTGTTGTCGCCGATGCCGAGTTCGCGGATCGAATAGTCGATATCCTGGAAGAAAGCATCGACGATCTCCTGGGCGATCTCCTGGCCGCTGGTGGTCGAAGCACGTGTGCGGCGAAAAAACAGAATCATGGCTATCGACAGCATCTCGAAACGGCCCATGACCGTATCCGGCACATTGAGCCGCTCGTAGAGTTCCGGCATGCGCGCAGCCGCCGCTAACGCCGCATATTGCCGATCGACGATCGCCTGATTGTTGTTTTTCTTGCGGAAGAGCCCGAAGATCATTGTTTTTTCCGGAAATGCCTCATTCTTCATGCCGGCTGGCGCCTGGCCTTGTTGCATGATTTCGAAAGCTGGTTTACCGAAGCAGGCGCGAATTGCAATGCCGCTCATGGCCAGTTTCGGGACGACGCCTTCGATGCGTCAGCGAAGCGAATTCGGGACATTCGACCCGGAATGGCCACAATGGTTTTGCAGGAGGAAAGCGTGCAAGGCCCCAAATGGCTGCTATCGACACTCAAGGGAGTAGATGTCGTTGAATAAACGGTATTTCAAGTCTGACGTGAAATTCTTCAGCAGTGCGGCCATTGCCTTCATAATCGCCTCCACATCAGCTCTTTCCGGTTGCCAGACCAGCACCGTGCTCAATGGCGGCTACGTCGCCGACCAGCAGTCGCTGAACCTCGTTCCGGAAGGCTCCAGCCGCGAGCAGGTGCTGCTTTCGCTCGGCACCCCGTCGACGACGGCGACATTCGATGGCGAAGTCTTCTATTACATCTCGCAGCGGCGTACGCGTGCCGTCGCCTTCCAGAAACTGAAGGTCGTCGATCAGAGCGTTCTGGCCATCTACTTCGACAAAGACGGCGTCGTCAGCCGCCGCGCCAACTATACGCTGCAGGACGGCAAGGTGTTCGACACGATCGGGCGCGTCACGCCGACCGGCGGCAAGGAACTCACCTTCCTGCAGCAGATGCTTTCCGGCGGCAGCGCCGCGAGTGCTGCCCGCAGCCTGTTCGGCGGTGGCGCCGGCGGCACGCCGCAGAACCCAAGCAGCCTGCGCTGATCGGATGCGCCTTATACGAAAACCCCGCCGGATCGCTCCGGCGGGGCTTTTAATGGTCGCTATTCCGGTTTGCCGCGCTGAGCGGCATGCCTCATCCAGCAAGAATGGCGAGCAGCAGCAGCGCGACGATGTTGGTGATCTTGATTGCCGGGTTGACGGCCGGGCCGGCAGTATCCTTGTAGGGATCGCCGACTGTATCGCCCGTGACGGAAGCCTTGTGCGCATCCGAACCCTTCATGTGGCGCAAGCCGTCCTTGTCGACGAAACCGTCCTCGAAGCTCTTCTTGGCGTTGTCCCAGGCACCGCCGCCCGAGGTCATCGAGATGGCGACGAAGAGGCCGTTGATGATGACGCCGAGCAGCGATGCGCCGAGGGCGGCAAAGGCGGAGGCCTTGGAGCCGGAGATGAGCAGCACGCCGAAATAGACGACGATAGGCGCCAGCACCGGCAACAGCGACGGCACGATCATCTCGCGGATGGCGGCCTTGGTCAGAAGGTCGACCGCCCTGCCGTAATCCGGCTTTTCCGTGCCCTGCATGATGCCGGGTTTTTCCTTGAACTGACGACGTACTTCCTCGACGATCGCGCCGGCCGCCCGGCCGACGGCGGTCATGGCGATGCCGCCGAAGAGGTAGGGAATGAGACCTCCGAAAATCAATCCAGCCACCACGTAAGGGTTGGAAAGATCGAAGGAAATTTCGCCGATGCCGGCAAAATAAGGGAACTTGTCGCCATTCGCCGCAAAATATTTGAGGTCGTAGGAGTAGGCTGCAAAGAGAACCAGTGCGCCGAGACCGGCGGAACCGATGGCATAGCCCTTGGTGACGGCCTTGGTCGTGTTGCCGACGGCATCGAGCGCATCGGTGGATTTGCGCACCTCCGGCGGCAGGTGCGACATTTCAGCGATACCGCCGGCATTGTCCGTCACGGGTCCGAACGCGTCGAGCGCGACGATCATTCCGGCGATGCCGAGCATCGCCGTGACCGCAATGCCGGTGCCGAATAGGCCGCCGAGCTGGTAGGTGGCGAGAATGCCACCAACGATGACAATCGCCGGCAGTGCCGTCGATTCCAGTGAGACGGCGAGACCCTGGATGACATTGGTGCCATGACCGGTGACCGATGCCTGGGCGATCGAGACGACCGGGCGCTTGCCCGTGCCGGTATAATATTCAGTGGTCACCACGATCAGCGCGGTGACGACGAGGCCGATGATGCCGCAGAAGAAGAGGTGCGCGCCTGATATGTCGGCGCCTCCGACGGCGCCGATCGATCCCCAGCCGATGGTGAGGGAGGTAGCAGCACCAAGGCCGACGATCGACAGCAGTCCGGTGACGATGAGGCCTTTGTAGAGAGCGCCCATGATCGAGCCGTTCGCGCCAAGCTTGACGAAGAAGGTGCCGATGATCGAGGTGATGATGCAGGCACCGCAGATCGCCAGCGGATAGACCATCGCAGACTGGAGGATCGGCGCGCCGGCGAAAAAGATCGCGGCGAGAACCATGGTGGCGACGACCGAAACCGCATAGGTCTCGAAAAGGTCGGCGGCCATGCCGGCACAGTCGCCGACGTTGTCGCCGACGTTATCGGCGATGGTTGCGGGGTTGCGCGGATCGTCTTCGGGAATGCCGGCTTCCACCTTGCCGACGAGATCGCCGCCGACATCGGCGCCCTTGGTGAAGATGCCGCCACCGAGACGGGCGAAGATCGAAATCAGCGAAGCGCCGAAGCCGAGCGCCACCAGCGCATCGATGACTTCGCGCGAGCCGCTCTCATGGCTGAGCCCGACGGTCAATACCGTATAGTAGATGGAGACGCCGAGCAGCGCCAGGCCGGCCACCAGCATGCCGGTGATCGCACCCGACTTGAAGGCGATGTCGAGGCCGGCGGAAAGGCTGACGGAAGCCGCCTGGGCGGTGCGCACATTCGCGCGGACGGAGACGTGCATGCCGATGAAACCGGCAGCACCGGAAAGCAGGGCACCGATCAGGAAGCCGATCGCGGCCTCGGCGGAAAGAAGCAGCCAGGCTAAGATGAAAACGACAACGCCGACAATGGCAATGGTTCTGTACTGGCGCGTCAGATAGGCTTGAGCGCCTTCGCGGATATAGCCCGCGATCTCCTGCATGCGGCTATTGCCCTGATCGGCAGCAAGCACCGACCGGGTTGCCCAGGCGGCATAAACCACCGAGAGCAGACCGCATGCGATTACGCATAAAAGAATCGTCATTTCGCTCTTTCCTCCCAAAGGCCGGAGCTCACTCCTTCTCCGGCAGATACGCCGCCGAATCGCCTTCCTCTCCACAGAAATGCCACAGCTAAGCGCTGCGGAGATTGCGTGGTCGATCACGTGGCGTCAAGACCGCAACGGGCGAAAACTATTGCGGTGCGAAGAAAGACGCAGGCGGATTGTTTGGCGACTAAAGACTTATTTCTTCGCCTCGCCGCGGACCTGCTTTGCGATGCGGTCGAGCACGGCGTTGACGAGCTTCGGCTCATCGTCATCGAAAAAGGCCTGGGCGATCTCGACATATTCGGTGACGATGACCGCCACCGGAACGTCCTTGCGATCGGTGATCTCGAAGACGCCGGCGCGCAGGATGGCGCGCACGGTGCTGTCGAGGCGCGACAAGGCCCAATCATCCTGCAGGGCTGCGGCAATCAGCGGATCGAGGCGAACCTGATCGCGCACGACACCGGAGACGATGGAACGGAACCAGGCGGCATCGGCCTTCAGATAGGTCGCGCCATCGATTTCCTGACCAAGACGGTGCGCCTCGTATTCAGCCACGATTTCCAGAACGCCCGTGCCGCCGACATCCATCTGATACAGGGCCTGAACAGCAGCAAGACGGGCAGCGCCCCGCTGGTTCGCAGTCTTGACCGGCCGTTCCGTCTTGTCGTCGTTCATTCGTTATGCACCCAGTTTCTGCTTCAGCTCGATCATGGTCAGAGCTGCACGAGCGGCAAATCCGCCCTTGTCCTTTTCCAAGCGGCGCACGCGCGCCCAAGCCTGTTCGTCGTTTTCGACGGTGAGGATACCATTGCCGATGGCAAGGGACTCGCTGACCGCGAGATCCATCAAGGCGCGCGAGGATTCATTCGACACGATATCGAAGTGATAGGTCTCGCCGCGAATGACCATGCCGAGGGCGACATAGCCGTCATAATGCGTTCCGCCATTGTCGTCTCCATCGAGCGACATGGCAATCGCCGCCGGAATTTCCAGTGCGCCGGGAACGGTGACGACCTCGAATGTAGCGCCGGCCTCTGTCAATGCGAAGGTCGCGCCTTCGAGCAGGGCGTCGGCCATGTCGTCGTAGAAGCGGGCCTCAACGATCAAAATATGGGGAGCGGTCTCTCTCGGCATGGTTCACCTTCGGTTTGCGGGACATTTACCCACTCGGCAGCCCGCGGTCAAAACATGCCTTCGTCCGAATGGCAAGCAATTTCGCCCGATGCCGCAATAGGAAAGAGGAAATATCTGCAAGGGGATAGCGGGACCACAGATGCACAGCTGGGCAAGCCTCTGAAATCAGCTTTCTCCGACGCCTGGAAAGCGACAATTCGAAGGCGGCTTTCATGAACAATTCTTAATGTGTTTTCAGTGGCTTAACCCATTGAATCGCGAAACGGAGAGAGCCAATTCCATGTCGTGACGCAGACGATCCCTGCAACGACAGCCGACCGTCTAAGCAGATGAAAGGATACCATCATGAACCGCGTTGTCACCATTACTATCGCTGCAGCCCTCTCCTCTCTCGCATTTGCCGGCGTCAGCCGGGCCGAAAGCCTTGGGATGAACACGGCCCAGGGCATCGAGCGGACACTCAGGACCTTCCAGGGCAATGACTTCAATGTCGAGCAGGTCCATAACTGGCGCAATCTCGATGACGAGACGACCGGTCCGCGCTCGGCACCGGAACGTTCCAGCCAGGCCGTCCACGGCATCCAGGCCTCGATCGACGCCAACAGGTCGCTTGCCCACAGGCTTAACAACGAAGGCGTCGACGTCCGCAACATCGTCAACGCCGAGCAGGCAGCCGACGGAAGCTTGACCTTCTACGTCCGCTGACGCGCCAGCGCATACCACCCGAGGCCGGAATCGATCGTCGGGGGTATGCGTGGGTTGAGTGATCGAGCGTCCCTCGCGTTTCCATTCGACGCACGGCTCTCAAAGCATGGGCGCGGTCTCCTCTCCGCCCATGCTGGGGATATCGGAGATAGGCCCAGATAATCATTGAATTCTCCTGGGATGACGGCTTCTCTTGCTGAAACAGGAGGACGTCATGACGGAATCGAAGGCGGTGATCAATACCGCCGATCTCAAGCTCGACCACTGGAAACAGGGCGAGCTCTATGAAAGCACCGACACCTCTTTCAGCACGCTTATCGGCCTTGTCGGCCTCGGCGTCAGCTACAACGAGGTGCCGCCGGGCAAATCGGGCTGCCCCTTCCACAACCACCACGTCGAAGACGAGCTCTTCTATGTGATCGCGGGTACCGGCGAATACCGCTTCGGCGATGCGCGCCATGCGATCAAGGCGGGCGACGTACTCGGCGCGCCGGCCGGCGGGCCTGAAACGGCGCACCAGATCATCAATACCGGCATGGTCACACTCGTCTATCTCGGCATTTCGACGATGGCGAAGACCGAGATCGTCGAATATCCCGATTCCGGAAAATTCCTTGCCAAGACGAATAGGGACGGTGCAGAAAACAAGCGCTTTCGTCATATCGGACGGCCGGAAGGCGATCTCGACTATTGGGACAGCGAGCCCGGCGCCTGAGGACGTGTTTTTTTATAAGGACCGATGTGACCGACATTCCAATCCTCGAAACGGAGCGGCTGACGCTTCGCCCTCACCGCCTCGACGATTTCGACGCACATGCGGCACTATGGGCGGACGAGGATGTCGTGCGCTTCATCACCGGCGTGCCGTCGACGCGCGAGCAGAGCTGGAGCCGCATGCTGCGCGTCGCCGGCATGTGGCATCACATGGGCTTCGGCTTTTTCGCGATCGTCGAAAAGGAGAGCGGCCGGTTCATCGGTGAAGCGGGCTTCCAGGAATCCCGGCGCGAGCTGGAACCGTCGATCGAGGGGACGATGGAGGTCGGCTGGGCGCTGATGCCCTCGGCGCACGGCCGCGGTTATGCCACTGAGGCGCTGAAAGTCCTGATCAGCTGGGCGGAAACGCATTTTCCCGAAAAACAAATGAGCTGCATCATCGGTCCCGAGAACCAGGCGTCGCTACGGGTCGCAACCAAGCTCGGATTCCGCGAGACGGCGCGCACGCAGTACAACGGCGAGATCATCCAGTTTTCGCGGTAGGGAATGAGAATTGGCTACCGTGTCGAATGATGGGGTCTACAAAAGCGGCGTATAATCCGAGGCGGCCCAATTCCAAATGTGCCATCGCAGCTCTTTGCGATACTGGCAGCAGAAGCGGCTGAGCCAATAAAGCTGGCTAGAGAAAACTGAGCAAGGAAGTCCGGCGCCCACACCCGCTCCATGCTGACCAGCGAAAGTTCTGCGAACAGTGTGGCGCAAGCTTCATCTCAAATAGTAGGCATCAAACAGGCTCGAATTGCCGTTCTGCGGATTCCCCATGCAGACGGCAGCTCTTCGCAAAGGACATACCTTGACGATCAATCAGCCCATTTCTTCTTTGCCGGCCGGTCTTCCCGACCTAGCGCTTCTCACGGAGAAGGCTGCCGGCACGGGATCCGTCATTGTCTATCAGCCTTATCTCGATCTTTCGCAGCGCAGCCAGCTCGATGCGGCTGCCATGCCGCTCGACATCTCGTTCAATACGCAGGCTACGACCCGCGAATATGAACTCTTCCTCACCCTGCATCAGCATCACGAGGCGATCGGCCTCGGTGAAGACGTGTTTTGGGGGCTGCTCTCCAGCAAATTCGAGATGAAGTCGGTGACGAGCTTTCCATCTTTTGTCACGGAGGCGGAAAAGGCCAGGGCAGAAGGTGCTGACGCCTATCTTTACAACCCGCTGATCGGCCACGCGGCGATCTACAGCAACGTCTGGGAGCATTCACTGCTTGGCGGTCACCCCGGCATGGAGCCGATCTTTCTGCATATCCAGGAGCTCGGCTATCCGATCGCGCCGCCGCAGGACAAGACTGCCTTCATGTTCTGCAACTATTTCTGCGGCAACCGCAAATTCTGGTCGGGGTATTTCGCCTTTTGCGAACGCATTCTCGAATCGCTGGAAAACCAAGCCCGCACCGGCACGGCAGCGGGCGCCGCCTATGCCGGTTCGGCTCACTATTCCCGCGATGCCAGCGCGCAGATGCGCCCCTTCGTGATCGAGCGTCTGCTCGGACTTTATGTCCAGCAGGCTATCGCCTCCGGACTGAAGATCGCCGCCTTCGTACCGACCGTTGCCGATTTCGAATGGAAGTTCGGTGTCCGCCTCGGCCGAATGCTGCATGGCCTCTTCGCCGCCAAGGAAGCTTTTCTGCAGAGCCGTGACGAGGCTCTCCTGACCTCGTGGCAGCAAGGCCGCCAGCCCCTCATCAAGCAGCCGCACCTGATCTGGGGGGCTGATGATCCGCCCGGCTGGATGCCGCGCGGCCAATTTATCGGCGGCCGCGAATTGATGCGCACCTATGCCCAGCAGGCCTCAGACGCTTCCCCGGTATCGCAGCAGCCGGTGCGGACGGAAAGGCCCGCGATACCAGCCGCGCCGAAGATCGAGCAGCCGCTCCGCAACCTTTTGCAGCCCTTTGCCGGCGGATGGCAGGCACACAGGGACCGTCATTGCATCTGGATCGTGACGCCCGACAACTACAATCACAGCCACGCCTTCGACGAAGTCGCGCTTGGCCTACAGGGCGCCTTCGAGGAACTCGGCGGCACGGCACCGATCACCCGGGACATGAACGCATTCGCCGGTCGTGCGCCGATCATCTATGGCGGCAATCTTCTCCCGGCCGAAATCGTCAGCCATCTGCCGAAGGACAGTGTCGTCATCAATCTCGAGCAGGTGTCCGAAGAAAGCATCTGGATCAATTCGCGCTACACCTCGATCCTGAAGTCGTTTCCGGTTCTCGACTACAGCCCGCGCAACCGGGAAAATCTCGCCGCCAAGGGCATTGATCACGCCGGCGTGCTCGAAATCGGCTATAGCCGCTGCCTCAGCCAGATACAGCACGCCGCTGTCAAAGATATCGACGTGCTCTTCTACGGCTCGATGAACGAACGCCGCCACCATATCCTGAAGACGCTGAAGGACGGCGGGCTCGAGGTCGCGCATCTCTTCAACATCTATGGCACGGAACGCGATGCGGCGATTGCGCGCGCCAAGATCGTGATCAACATCCATCATTATGCGAGCGGCGTCTTCGAGATCGTGCGCATTTCCTATCTGCTCGCCAATCGCGTTTGCGTGCTGACGGAAGGCAACATCCGCGATCCGGACCTTCAGCCCTTCATCGGCGGCTTGGCAATTGAGCCCTATGGCGACATGATCGAGCGCTGCTACAAGCTGGTCGCAGATGCCGACGAGCGCCATGCCATTGCCGCGAAGGGCCTTGCGGCTATGCAGAGCCGCTCGCAGGCGGACATGCTGATGAGCGTCATGAGGGCGGACGCTTGATGAAGGCCGCAGAAAAGGTAAATCATGCGTATTGAGACCACGGTCATCGAGGGCATCATTGCGATCACGCCGCCACGCTTCGGCGATCACCGCGGCTACTTCTCCGAGGTATTCAAGGATGCTTGGTTCCGGGAAAATGTGGCAGACGTCACATTCATCCAGGACAATGAATCGCTTTCGGCGCAGGCGGGCACCGTTCGGGGGCTGCATTTCCAGATACCGCCCTTCGCACAGGGCAAGCTGGTACGCTGCCTTGCCGGCCGGATCATGGATGTCGTCGTCGATATTCGCGAGGGATCGCCGAGCTTCGGCAAATGGCTCTCTCAGGAGCTCTCGCCGGAAAACGGCATGCAGCTCTGGATACCGGCCGGTTTCGCTCACGGATTTGCAACCATCGAGCCGAACAGCGTCATCAGCTACAAGGTAACCGCACCCTACAGCCCGCAGCATGATCGGGGCATCGCGTGGAACGATCCGGCGATCGGCATCCGCTGGCCCTTCGATGAGGGAGACATTGTGTTGTCCGACAAGGACAAGACGCTGCCGTGGCTCGCCGATCTGCCAAGCCATTTTTCCAATTCAGCACAGTAACCAGGGATTGATTCACTATGCGCATACTGGTCACGGGCGGAGCGGGCTTCATCGGATCGGCATTGGTGCGCCATCTCGTCAGCGGGATCGGCGCCGAGGTGCTGAATGTCGACGCGCTGACCTATGCCGGCAACCTGGCATCGCTGAAATCCGTCGAATCGGCGCCGAACTATCAATTCCTGCACGCCGACATATGCGACCGCGCCAGGATGCAGGAAGCATTCGCGTCCTTCCGCCCTGATACCGTCATGCATCTCGCGGCAGAGAGCCATGTCGACCGCTCGATCTCGGGCGCGGACGATTTCATTCAGACCAACATCGTCGGCACATTCAGTCTGCTGGATGCCGCACGGCACTATTGGGATGGGCTTGAGGCTCGCCGCAAGAGTGCCTTCCGCTTTCTGCAGGTGTCGACCGATGAGGTCTACGGCTCGCTCGGCGACGAGGGCCTCTTCGAGGAAACGACGCCTTACGATCCCTCCTCGCCCTATTCCGCCTCCAAGGCCGCGAGCGACCATCTGGCGATCGCTTGGCACCGAACCTACGGCATGCCCGTCGTCGTCTCCAATTGCTCCAATAACTACGGCCCGTTCCATTTCCCCGAAAAGCTCATTCCGCTGATGATCCTGAACGCACTGGAGAGCAAGCCTCTTCCGGTTTACGGCAATGGCGCGAACGTCCGCGACTGGCTCTATGTCGAAGACCACGCCCGCGCGCTCTTCACGATCGCATCCAGAGGGCGCCCCGGCGAAAAATACAATGTGGGCGGTCGCAATGAGCGCAGGAACATCGATGTCGTTCATCGCATCTGCGCTATTCTCGACGACGTCTACAGTGACAAGAGACGGCATAAACGTCTGATCAACAACGTCACCGATCGTCCCGGACACGACGCACGCTATGCGATCGATGCCTCCAAACTCGAAAGCGAACTCGGCTGGAAGGCGCAAGAGACCTTCGAAACTGGCATCGAGAAGACCGTGCACTGGTACTTGGAAAACGAATGGTGGTGGAGGCCGCTGCGCGAAAACGTCTACTCCGGCGAACGCCTCGGCGTTTTCAAGGGACGATAAGCGATGCGCATTGCCGTCACCGGCAAACAGGGCCAGGTCGTTCAGTCGCTGCTCAGACGTGGCGCCGAAATGGGCGTCGAAATCAGCGCGGTCGGGCGCCCGGAAATGGACCTCGCGGATCCTGCAAGCATCGCAGCCGTCTTCTCGGCTCTGCGGCCGGATGTGATCGTCTCCGCCGCCGCCTATACGGCGGTCGACAAGGCCGAGAGCGAACCCGAGCTTGCTTTTTCCGTCAACGCAGCAGGCGCCGGGGCGGTTGCCGAGGCTGCCGCGCGGATCGGGGCCCCGGTCATCCACATTTCGACCGACTACGTCTTCAGCGGCGACAAGGCCTCAGCCTATTCCGAAGAGGATGCGACGGCGCCGATCTCCGTCTATGGGCGTTCGAAGCTCGCAGGCGAGAAGGCCGTCGCGGCGGCGAACCCGAACCACGTCATCTTGCGCACCGCCTGGGTCTATTCGCCCTTTGGCACTAATTTCCTGAAAACAATGCTGCGGCTTTCCGAGACGCGCGATCATCTTCGCGTTGTCGCCGATCAGACAGGATGCCCGACCTCGGCACTCGACATCGCCGATGCGATTGTTGCGATCGCAACCCGAGTTGTAGCGGACCCTGAGCCATCGCTCCGCGGCACTTTTCACCTGACCGGCAGCGGCGAAGCAAGCTGGGCTGATTTCGCCGAAGAGATATTCACGGAGCTTTCCCAATCCGGCGGCAGAAACGTCGGCGTCGAGCGCATCCCGACCGCGGACTATCCGACACCGGCCAAGCGTCCCGCCAATTCACGTCTCAACGGTGACAAGCTCGCCAGAACATATGGTATCCGGCTGCCGGAGTGGAAGCAGTCTATGAAGATTGTCATGCAAGACCTCTTGAATAAAGGTCTTTAGGGAGATGGGCATGAAGGGGATTATTCTCGCCGGCGGCACGGGCACGCGTCTGCATCCGATCACGCAGGCCGTCTCGAAACAGTTGATGCCGGTCTACGACAAGCCGATGATCTACTATCCGCTGACGACGCTGATGCTCGCCGGCATCAGGGAGTTGCTGATCATCACTACGCCTCACGACATCGAAGCCTTCAAGCGCCTTCTCGGCGACGGCTCGCAATGGGGAATTTCGCTGACCTATGCCGTACAGCCGAGCCCGGACGGCCTCGCCCAGGCCTTCATCATCGGCGCCGACTTCTTGCACGGCGACAGCTCGGCACTCGTTCTCGGCGACAACATCTTCTACGGGCACGGACTGCCGGAAATCATGAAATCCGGCACGAGCCGGCGGGAAGGCGCGACGGTATTCGCCTATCACGTCACCGATCCGGAACGCTATGGCGTTGTCGGCTTTGACGAAAAAATGAATGCGCTGTCGATCGAGGAGAAACCGAAGGAGCCAAAATCGAACTGGGCGGTGACCGGCCTCTATTTCTACGACCAGCAGGTGGTCGATATCGCCGCCAACCTGAAGCCATCACCGCGCGGCGAATTGGAAATCACCGACGTCAACCGCACCTATCTCGAGCGCGGCCAGCTTTTTGTGGAGCTGATGGGCCGGGGCTATGCCTGGCTCGATACCGGCACGCCGGACAGCCTGCTCGATGCCGCAGGCTTCGTCAGCACGCTGGAGAAACGCCAGGGCTTCAAGATCGCCTGTCCTGAAGAAGTCGCCTGGCGCATGGGCTACATCTCGCAGGACGACCTCGCCAAGCTCGCCGAGAAGCTCGGCAAGAGCGCCTACGGCCAGTATCTGACGAAGCTGTCCCCGGATTGGTGAGCTATCCGGCCGGCGCAGTACAACGGCGAGATCATTCGATTTACGTGTTAGAGCGTATCCGGATTTAGTTGAATCGGAAGGGATTCCGTTTTTGTGTGTTTTGTGATTCAAGATGCTGGCTGGAGTGGAGGCCAGCATCGAATGACGCGACCTCTTTCCAATGATCTTCGTGAGCGTGTTGTTGCTGCAATCGAAGCCGGTGAGAGCTGCCGGTCGGTTGCGGCGCGGTTCGGTATTGCCGTGTCTTCAGCGGTAAAGTGGTCGCAGCGTTATCGTTCGAGCGGATCTGTCGCGCCTGGGAAGATGGGCGGCCACCGCAAGCGGGTTCTGGAGCCGCATCGGGCGTTTATCGTGGAGCGGATCAACCAGACGCCGCATGTGTCACTGCACAGGTTGAAGGAAGAGCTGGCCGCGCGAGGGGTGAAGGTATCCCACGATACGGTATGGCAGTTCCTGCGACGTGAGGGATTGCGGTTCAAAAAAAACACTGTTCGCCCTTGAGCAGGCGCGCGCTGACGTCGCGCGACGGCGACAGCGCTGGCGATCCTGGCAGGCTGGCCTCGATCCAAGACGGCTGGTCTTCATCGATGAAACCTGGATCAAGACCAACATGGCGCCGCTTCGAGGGTGGGGGCCGAAGGGCAAACGCCTGCGCAGCTTCGCGCCGCACGGACATTGGCGCACCCTGACTTTCCTCGGCGCGTTGCGCTGCGATCGGCTTACCGCACCCTGTGTCTTCGATGGACCGATCAACGGTGAGTGCTTTCGCGCCTATGTCGAGCAGCAACTCGTACCGGTGCTCAAACCCGGCGACATCGTCGTGATGGATAATCTCGGCTCCCACAAGTCGGTCGCCATCCGTCAGATGATCCGCAACGCTGGTGCTCGGCTCTGGTACTTGCCGCCATACTCCCCCGACCTCAATCCGATCGAACAGGCTTTCGCCAAAATCAAGCACTGGATGCGCCTGGCTCAGAAGCGAACCATCGATGACACCTGGCGCCACATCGGACACCTCGTCACAACCATCGAGCCCAGCGAATGCAGCAACTACTTCGACAATGCCGGATACGCTTCCGTCAAAACCTGAAACGCTCTAGAGCGCCGCGTCCAATTCCGGTTGGCGGCGTTATCCAGCAGGGAATTCCGCCAGCCGGGCGGCGTAGCGCGCCATGGTGTCGACTTCGAAATTGACGAAATCGCCGGCCTTGCGCTCGCCCCAGGTGGTGACTTCGAGCGTGTGGCGGATGAGCAGCACGTCGAAATCCGTGCCGTCGACCGCATTGACCGTCAACGAAGTACCGTCGAGTGCGATCGAACCCTTGGGGGCGACGAATTTCGCCAGATGTTCGGGCGCGCGCAGGCGGTAGCGGGTGGCGTCGCCCTCTGCTGTCACCGAGAGGATTTCCGCCTTGCCGTCGACATGGCCGGAAACGATGTGGCCACCGAGTTCATCACCGATCTTCAGCGACCGTTCGAGATTGATGCGGCTGCCTTCCTGCCAGGTGGCGATCGTCGTCAGCCGCAGCGCCTCTTCCCAGGCCTCAACCTCGAACCAGCGGCCATTGCTGCCTTGCTGCGGCAGGCCGGTGACGGTGAGGCAGATGCCGGCATGGGAGATCGAGGCACCCATGTCGATGGTTGAGGGATCATAGGCGGTCGCGACCCGCAGGCGGATGCCTTCCTTCAGGGGAGAAACGGATTCAACCGTGCCGACATCGGTGACTATTCCAGTGAACATCAAAGCCCTCTTTCGTATTCGTCCAGGCGATCGCCGCCGAACATCAGCGTGCCCGTATGGGCAAAACCCGATGGTATGTCGGATCTCGTCAGCGGCGATTCAATACCGCGCTCGCCGATGACGACAGGCGCCTGATAAAGCTGGATGCGGTCAACGAGGCCAGCCTCGAGGAAAAGCCGCGCCGTCTTTGCGCCGCCCTCGACCAGAAGCGAGGAAATACCGCGCGTCGCGAGTGCCGGCAGCAAGACTTCCGGATGATAGGGATTGCAATGGACGACCTCAACGCCGGCGGCCTCGAGGGCTGCACGGCGGGAGTCCAAGTCGGTGGGTGCGGCACCCCCCTCTGCCCTGCCGGGCATCTCCCCGACAAGGGGGGAGATCGGATCGGGGTTAGCCCCTTGCCCCACGTCTTGCCTCAAGGCGAAACCATCACCATCGGAAACAGGGGAATTCGGATCGCGCCTCTTGCCGATCTCCCCCCTTGTGGGGGAGATGCCCGGCAGGGCAGAGGGGGGTAATCCCTCCGCATCCGATGACAACGGCCACACTTCCTCCCTCGCCACCACGATAACAGGCACTTCCCGCGCTGTCTCCACAAGCTTGCTGGTCAACGGCAATGCCAGCGAGGGATCGAGCACGATGCGGATCGGCGATTGCGATTGAAGACCTGGCAAACGCACAGTCAGCAGCGGATCATCCGCAATCGCGGTACCGATGCCGACCAGGATGGCATCGGTTTCGGCGCGCAGCGCCTGCACCTGGGCGCGGGCCTCCGGGCCTGTTATCGCCACCTGCCCCTCCCCCTCGCGGCCGATCATGCCATCGGCGGAAACGGCAAGTTTGAGAGTCACATAGGGCCGGTTCTTCGTCTGGCGGGTGAGATAGGCGGCAAGCGACTGCCGGCCCTCCGCCTCCAGCACGCCGGCATCCACCTCTATGCCGGCTTCGCGCAGCATGGCGATACCGCGGCCTGAAACCCGCGGATCGGGATCGGTGACGCTGATGACGACGCGGGCAACGCCATAGTCGATCAGCGCCTCGGAACACGGCGGCGTCCTGCCGTGATGCGAGCAGGGTTCGAGCGTCACATAGGCGGTGGCGCCGCGGGCAAGCGCGCCGGCTTCAGCGAGTGCCTGCGTCTCGGCATGCGGGCGGCCACTGAGCGCCGTCACCGCACGGCCGACGATGACGCCATCCCTGACGATCAGGCAGCCGACGGAAGGATTGGTGGCGGTGCGGCCGAGATGCCAGCGCGACAGGCGGATCGCCGCCGCCATGAAACGTTCGTCATGCGGCGTGATGCTCATGGCTCACCTGTCCAGCGGGTCGCGGGCAATCTTGGCGTTGATCTCGGAAATGACCTTCTCGAAATCCTCGGCAAGCGAGAAATCCCGGTAGACCGAGGCGTAGCGCACGAAGCCGACATCATCGAGGCTCTTCATGGCTTCCAGCACCTGCAGGCCGATCTGCTCGGAGGAGATCTCGGTCTCGCCGGAGCTTTCAAGCCGGCGGACGATGCCTGAGACGGCGCGCTCTATGCGGTCCCGCTCGACGGGGCGCTTGCGCAACGCCACTTCGAAGGAGCGCACCAGCTTGTCGCGGTCGAAGGGCACTTTGCGGCCGGTCTTCTTGATGACCATCAGCTCGCGCAACTGCACGCGCTCGAACGTCGTGAAGCGGCCGCCGCAATCCGGACAGATGCGCCGCCGGCGGATGGACGTGTTGTCCTCCGCCGGGCGCGAATCCTTGACCTGAGTATCTTCCGAACCGCAATAGGGGCAGCGCATCCCTACTCCTTATCCCAAGTAATCATACATGGGGAAGCGGTCGGTGAGGTTGACCACCTTGCCGCGCACCGCGGCTTCGACGGCAGCGTTGCCTTCATCGGAATTGGCGACCTTCAGGCCGTCGAGAACCTCGACGATCAGATTGCCGATCTCGCGGAATTCGGCTTCCTTGAAGCCGCGGGTCGTGCCGGCCGGTGCGCCCAAGCGCACGCCGGAGGTGACGAAGGGCTTTTCCGGATCGAAGGGAATGCCGTTCTTGTTGCAGGTGACGTAGGCGCGGCCGAGAGCTGCCTCGGCGCGCTTGCCGGTGGCGTTCTTCTTGCGCAGGTCGACCAGCATCAGGTGGTTGTCGGTGCCGCCGGAGACGACGTCGAGGCCGCCCTCCATTAACGTTTCAGCAAGCGCCTTGGCGTTCTTGACGACCTGGGCGGCGTAGTCTTTAAATTCCGGCTGCAGCGCCTCGCCGAAGGCCACAGCCTTGGCAGCGATGATATGCATCAGCGGGCCGCCCTGAAGACCCGGGAAAACGGCCGAATTGAACTTCTTCGCCAGATCCTCGTCATTGGTGAGGATGACGCCGCCGCGCGGACCGCGCAATGACTTGTGGGTCGTCGTCGTCGCGACATGGCAATGCGGGAACGGGGACGGATGAACGCCACCGGCGACAAGGCCGGCGATGTGGGCCATGTCGACCATCAGATAGGCGCCGACGCTGTCGGCGATCTCGCGGAAGCGCTTCCAGTCCCAGATACGGGAATAGGCAGTGCCGCCGGCGATGATGAGCTTCGGCTTGGTTTCTTCGGCCTTGCGGGCAACTTCATCCATGTCGAGCAAGTTGTCGCCTTCGCGCACGCCGTAGGAGACGACGTTGAACCACTTGCCGGACATGTTGACCGGCGAACCATGCGTGAGGTGGCCGCCCGAATTCAGGTCGAGACCCATGAAGGTGTCGCCGGGCTGTAGCAGCGCCAGGAACACGGCCTGGTTCATCTGCGAACCGGAATTCGGCTGGACGTTGGCGAAATTGACGCCGAACAGCTTCTTGGCGCGCTCGATTGCCAGTTCTTCGGCGATATCGACGAACTGGCAGCCGCCGTAATAACGCTTGCCGGGATAACCCTCGGCATATTTGTTGGTCATGATGGAGCCCTGGGCTTCCAGCACGGCGCGGGAGACGATGTTCTCAGAAGCGATCAGTTCGATCTCGTGCCGTTGGCGACCGAGTTCCTTTCCGATCGCGCCGAAAATGTCCGGATCGACGTCCGCAAGCGAGCGATTGAAGAAGGATTCGGTGGAAGCATTGGTCATGGGCGGGCTCCTCAACTGGAATGCGCTGAGGTATTAGCCTTCCGCCGGGGCGAGGGCAATACGAAGAACGACATTTGCTGAGCAAAGCGCGCGCTCACGCTCTTTTGCGGTCGCGCCGCGCTGATCCTTGGCGACCACATCGAGGAGTGTCTCCTCGGACTTAAAAAAACCGCGCCCGAAGGCGCGGTTCTCAAATCACGATGCAGGGGCGGCCGCTTACTGGACCGGCTGTTCCATACCGGCCGTGGTGTCGAGCGCCAGCTCGGCATTGCCGTCCATCTGATAGATGTCGTCGCGGAACTGGACGATGCCGTCGGGCATGCCCCAGGCAGAGATATAGACGAAATAAACCGGAACTTCCGTGGCGAGCTTGACCGGTGTGTTGACGCCGGTTGCGATCACCTGCTCCATCTGCTGACGGCTCCAGCCGGGGGTCTCGCGCAACAGCCAGTTCGACAAGTCGCGGACGTTCTGGACGCGGACGCAGCCCGACGATTCAAAGCGCATCAGCTTGTTAAACAGGCCCTGCTGCGGCGTGTCGTGCATATACTCGCCATTCTTGTTGTAGAAGTTGATCTTCGTCGAGGCCATGGCGTTGGTCTTGCCGGGGTCCTGACGGAACATCAGGTTCGGCGCCTCGCCGTTCCAGTCGATGGTCTCGGGGGCGACTTCGTTGCCCTTGCCGTCGATCAGGCGGATGGCGTTCTTTTCGAGATAGGTCGGATCCTTGCGCATCAGCGGCATGATGTCCTTCTCGACGATCGAGCGCGGCGCAGTCCAGTAAGGATTGAGGATGACCTCGTAAATCTTCGAATTGACGAGATGCGTCGGGCGGCTGAGACGGCCGACAACCGCCGTGTGGCGCGTCGCGACACTGCCATCTTCAACAGCCTCCACATAGGCGGCCGGGATGTTGACCATCAGGTGACGGCGGCCCATGTCTTCGGGGAAGGTCTGCAGGCGAATCAGATTGGTGTTCAGCTGCTGCAGGCGGACATCGGCAGGAATGTTCATCGCCTTCAGCGTGAATTCGCCGAGAACGCCATCGGCCGGCAGGCCGTGACGCGCCTGGAAGCGCTTGACCGCACCATCGACATAGGAATCAAAGGCGTTGGACAGGCCGGCCTCGCGCGGCAGGTCGCCGGTGATCGCAAGGCGCTGGCGCAGCGCCTGGACGGTGGGAGAGCTGACGCCGAGCTGCAGGCGCTGGTCACCGGGATTGACCTCAGGCCAGCCACCGGCTGCGGCAATCTGCTGATACTGCATAATCGCCTGCTGCGCGCTTGCGACCGATTGGGGTCCGAGAATCGGCGTGTTGGAAACCATGGCGGTCGCCGTGCGCGACGCCGCCTTGGCGTCGAACTGGTCGTCCCAGTTGCCGCGGCGCGGCGCATTGATCAGCGTATCGAGCGCCGATTGCGCGAATGCCGGCGCGGCAAGCGCGCCGGCGCCAATCGTTGCCGCGGACGCCAGGAAAGCGCGGCGCGAGAGAGCTTCAATTCCGTTTTTCTTCGACATAGTCCCAACCACTGAATGCCGCTATTAAAGAGAATCTGCGGCTCTTTGCGATATCACTGCGCTTCAACGCAGATCCCAGTCCATTAGTTGTCCCGGCGCACCGAAAAATTCCGCTTGCCCCATCACAAGATTGCGATGCGGCAGCCTGAACATTCCTGATCGGTCTATTGAAAGCGCCGGTTGTTAAGCCTTCCGCTGCCACACCAATATGGCCAATTCGTGTTGCCGGTTGGGTAGAAGGACTGCCGGCTACCGGAAACACGACGCAACGAACCATATGACGGGTAAAGCGTGCCGGTTAATAACGGCTAAAAAACGGCTTGAATACAGGCCTTTGCGCTTGCCTGCCATGCGTTGCAAAGATGCCACGCAGATATAAACGGCAAATCGGACGTGCAGGGAACACGTCCGATTTTCTGCAACCCTGGAAGGAGGTCAGGGGTCTTAGAGACGGTACAAGATCTGGTCGTTCCAGAAACGGTCCAGACGCTGGAGCAGCTTGTTCATCTGGGTGAACTCGTCCGTGCCGATCCCGCCGACCTTGTCGATCGAGGCGATGTGGCGTTCGTAGAGCTTGGCCACTGTTTCGGCGATGTCCTGGCCGGTTTCGGTCAGGCTGATGCGGACCGAGCGACGGTCGATGCGCGAGCGCTGATGGTTGATGAAGCCGAGATCGACCAGCTTCTTGACGTTGTAGGAAACGTTGGAGCCGAGATAGTAGCCACGCGAGCGCAGCTCGCCCGCGGTCAGCTCGGAATTGCCGATGTTGAAAAGGAGCAGCGCCTGGATGGCGTTGACGTCGCTGCGACCCTGACGGTCGAATTCGTCCTTGATGACGTCGAGAAGACGACGGTGCAGACGTTCAACGAGATGAAGGGATTCCATGTAAAGATCACGGATGTCGTGGTCCTGCTGGTCACGGAAGGTCGATACCGCCTGCGGCTTGATTTTCGTGTTCATATTGACTGCCTCACTGTTTGTTTGGCGGTGTGTTCTCTTCCCGCCTTGAGTGAGACCCTATCGAATACATATAAAATTCGACTTAAACCGCAGGCTTAACGGAGCCTTACCGGTAACCCCACGTTGTCTCAGGGTAAATCAACACTTACCTGGCGGCGGTGCCGGCGTTTTTCCAGCCACAGCAGCAGGCGGAAAATCAAGTAGACGACGGCGACCATGACATGCAGCAGGATGATCAGCTGGTTGGGGCCGAAAATATCCGGCAGCAGGCCATACATGAGGATTTGTCCGCCGGCGGCCAGCACCCAGATGACCGGTCCCCAGGAGACGGTGAGCCAAAGGCCGAGGGAGGCGACGGGGAAGAGCACGGCGAGGCTGGTGCTCGCCACCTTCCATGGCAGGCTCAAAAGATCGAAGCGGCCGGCGCCGACCAGCGAATAACCGACGAGCATCGCCCAATATTGCAGGCCGAACCAGAAGCAGGATACGGCAACCAGTCTCAAGAAGAGAATGAAGAGAATATCCGCCAGTGTGTGTTTCGGTATCGTCGGAGAGTCGGTTTCCATAGCGCAGACATCGGTTCGGGGTTGCATCTTCGCAAAAGCGCCGCGCGTCGGACAAGACGCACCAAGGACGCTCTATAACATTGCGTTGGCGCATAACGCTGAAAATCCGCTCCGATTTTTGGGATTATGCAATAAAAGCACCTTGTTTTTATGCATGTCGTTATCCTGGGCGACATGAATGGGTTTTCAGCCGCGGCCAATCGTCCGGTTTGGATTTTCCAGGCGCCATGATAATGAGCGCTCCGATAAATGGAATGGGCCGAGGACAGATATCATGCAGGACAGGACGCATCTCGTCGACGACATCACTGGTCATCGCCGTATGCGGCGCAACCGCAAGGCGGATTGGACACGTCGGCTGGTGCAGGAGAACCGGCTGACCGTCGATGACCTGATCTGGCCGATCTTCATCGTGCCGGGTTCCGGCATCGTCGATCCGATCGCGGCCATGCCCGGCGTCAACCGCATGAGCATCGACAAGGCTGTCGAAGCCGCGCGGGAAGCGGCCGGCCTCGGCATTCCGGCCCTCGCCACCTTTCCGAATATCGAGATGGAACTGCGTGACGAGACCGGCTCGAACAGCCTCGAAGCCAACAACCTGATCAATCGGGCGACGGCGGCGATCAAGAAGGCGGTACCTAATATCGGCATCATCACCGACGTCGCGCTCGATCCCTTCACCAGCCACGGCCATGACGGCATCCTCAGAGGCGGCGAGATCGTCAATGACGAGACGGTCGACCAGGTGGCACGCGCCGCCGTGATGCAGGCGGATGCGGGCGCCGACATCATCGCGCCGTCAGAGATGATGGACGGACGCATCGGCGCGATCCGCATGGCGCTCGATGCAGCCGGTCACCAGAGCGTCGGCATCATGAGCTATGCGACGAAATTCGCCTCCGCCTTCTACGGTCCCTATCGCGAGGCGATCTCGACCGGCGGGCTGCTGAAAGGCGACAAGAAGACCTACTATATCGACCCCGCCAACGGCACCGAGGCGATCCGCGACGCTGCCCTCGACGTCGAGGAAGGCGCCGACATGCTGATGGTCAAGCCCGGCCTGCCCTATCTCGATATCTGCTGGCGGATGAAGGAGGCCTTTGGCCTGCCGACCTTCGCCTACCAGGTGTCAGGCGAGTATACGCAGATCAAGGCGGCGGCGATGAATGGCTGGATCGACGGCGAGCGGGCGATGCTCGAAACGCTGCTGTCGTTCAAGCGGGCGGGATGCGACGGTGTCCTCACCTATTTCGCGGTCGAAGTGGCGAAAATTCTCGCAAAGCGGTGATTTTGGGGCAGATTATTGCATTTGGCCCTGCCGATACCATATCAGCGGCATCGCTTTTCCTGAGGAGATTGAGATGAGCTACAACCCCAATCCGCTTTATGCCGCACCGGAGGACTGGCGCGCCTATAGCGGCGTGTTGAGCCGCCGGGTCTTCGCCTTCATCCTCGACTACGTCATCGTGGCGCTGCTCTGCATTCCCGCGGCGATCGTGCTGTTCTTCGTGTCGATCGTCACGCTGGGGCTCGGCTTCTTTCTCTACCCTGCTCTTTTCGTCATCGTCGCCGGCATTTACTTCGGCCTGACGGTGGGCGGGCCGAGCCAGGCCTCGCTCGGCATGCGGGCCATGGGAATTGCGATCGTGCGCGTCGACGGACGGCCGATGGATTTCATGACAGCGATCGTGCATCTCGCACTGTTCTGGATCCTCAACTCGGTGCTGACGCCGCTCATCCTGCTTGCCGGCCTGTTCATTGAACGCAGCCGTCTCGTTCACGACCTGCTTGTGGGCACCGCGACGGTGCGCACGGCCTGAGACCCTAACTGTGACCCCGGGCGGAGACCAAATAAAGTCTCCGCCTCCCTTTGCCGATGGGTGCAGGCGCTCCATATCTGAAATTAGAAGACTGATATGAAGGGCGAAACGCGCCCCGCTGTTGACGTTTTTTATTCTTAGGTCATGCTGTCAGGAAACGGCACGGTCTCGACAGGGAAATTTCCGCGACAAATGAATACGCAGACGACGCCATCCCCGCAGTTTTATCTGACGGCTCCGGCTGCGTGTCCGTACCTGCCGCATGAGATGGAACGCAAGGTGTTCACCCATCTGGTCGGCCCGCGCGCCGCCGAGATGAACGACATCCTGACACAGGGCGGTTTCCGCCGCTCGCAGAACATCGCTTATCGCCCGGCCTGCGAATCCTGTCGCGCGTGCGTTTCCGTGCGAATTCTCGCCCAGGAATTCGAACCGACCAAATCGATGAAACGGGTGCTTGCCGCCAATTCCGACGTCATCGCCACCGAATTCGCGGCCCAGCCTTCCAGCGAGCAATATTCGCTCTTCCGGCGCTATCTCGATTTTCGCCACCAGCAGGGCGGCATGTCCGACATGACCGTGCTCGACTATGCAATCATGGTGGAAGACACGCATGTGAATACGAGAATCATCGAATATCGCCTGCGTGAGGAAGGCTCAGGACTGGAGCAGCGCCCGAAGGGCGAGCTGCTTGGCGCTGCGCTGACCGACACGATGAGCGACGGGCTGTCGATGGTCTATTCCTATTTCAATCCGGCACTCGAGCGCCGTTCGCTCGGCACCTTCATGATTCTCGATCATGTCAGGCGCACGAAAGCGCTGGGACTGCCGCATGTCTACCTCGGCTACTGGGTTCAAGGGTCGCGAAAAATGGATTACAAGACGCGCTTTCAGCCGCAGGAGCACCTGACCCCGCGCGGCTGGGAACGCTTCGATCCCTCGTCCATGCCCGAGAGCACCCACGGCTGAATGTTCCCCACCGCTCTTTCCGACCACCGGAAGGGCCTGCTGCTGACGACAATCGGCGGGCTGGCGCTTTCCGTGGATATCCCGCTGATGAGGCTCGCCGACGGCGAGCTGTGGTCGATCCTTGCCGTAAGAAGCATAGCGACCCTTGGCGTGACGCTTCTGGTCGCAACCGCGCTCAGGATTGCCAAGGGGCGATGGCCAATGCTGGTGCCGGGCTGGCCGGGCCTCTTTACCGGTCTGCTCTACGGGCTGACGACGGTGATCTTCATTCTCGCCGTTTTCAACACGTCGACGGCCAATGTCGTTTTCATCGTCGCCTTCAATCCGATGTTCGCCGCGCTGCTTTCCTGGATTTTCCTCAAGGAGCGGCCGGCGCCAGCAACGCTGATCGCCATGGCGGCGATGATTTTCGGCGTCGGCCTGATCGTGCGGGACGGGCTTTCGGGCGGCCATGTCTTCGGCGATATCATGGCGCTGCTTACCGCGTTCATCATCGCCGCCGCCATCACCGTCAGCCGCGCCTCACGCCGGGAGATGGGCTTCGTCTCGCTGCTTTCGACGGTTCTGCCGGCGGCGGTCGGCCTGATCTCGGTCATGCCGGCAGGCGGTCTTTCGATCGAGCATCCTGTCTGGATCCTCTTCAACGGCGCGGTGATGATGCCGCTTGCCTTCTGGTGCCTGGCGACCGGGCCGCGTTACCTCTCCGCGCCTGAGGTCGGCATGTTCTACCTGCTCGAAACCGTACTCGCACCGATCTGGGTGTGGCTGATCTTTGCGGAAACGCCGACGCCGATGACGCTGGTCGGCGGCGGTATCCTGGTGACGGCGATCGCGGCGCACTCGGTCTGGATGGTGCGGAGGAAAAGCATCAGGCAAATGGCAGGATAGGACGTTGTTGCCCGCTCGGCCTCATGTTATAACTCCGTTACCACAGAGGACAAAGCGATGAACGTCACAATCCGCAAGATCGGCAATTCAGAGGGTATTATCATCCCTAAGGAAACCCTCGACCGTCTTGGGTTGAAGACCGGCGATTCATTGGAATTGCAGATGGAAAACGGCGGCATCACTTTGAAGCCGGCCGATGAGGATTTGTCTCGTCAACTCGAGGCGGCGCGATATTTCATGGACAAATATAAGGTCGCCTTGAAAAAGCTGGCCGAATAATGGCCTTCAAATTCCTGACGAGACCATTGGTGGCGAGCCTGCAGAAAATGCAGATCGAGCGCTTCGGCGGTCTCGCAGGACTGCGTAACGAAGGCGCGCTGGATTCGGCGCTCGGCCGGCCGATCCACAAGGCAAACTATGGCTGCGACGACGTCATTGAGCTCGCCGCCGCCTATCTTTTCGGCCTCGCCCGCAACCACGCATTCGCTGACGGCAACAAGCGAATCGCAATCGTAACCGCCGGTGTGTTCCTTCTCGAAAACGGCTACGAGATCGAAACGACCGATGCCAATCTCTACGCTTTCGTTCTTGCCGTCGCCGCCCGCGAGATCGACGAAGAAGGTGCGACCCGCTTCCTGCGGGATTTCTGCATACCGCTCAACCCGTCGCCTTGAACTGCTGCTGCTCCAGTTCCCTGCCAAGCCCCTCGACCACATGCGCCCAGCCCTTCCGGGTCTTTTCCTCGTGTTCAGCCCATTCGGCGCACATTTCATGGGTCAGCGTCAGACGGCTGCCGCTGCCGAGAGGTTCGATGTCGATCTCGACGCGGTCGCAATTGTGATCGTGCTCCTCGACGGAAAGGCTGAAGACCATGCGTCGCGGGCGCTTCAGCTCCAGGAAGACGCCCTGGTGAAAGGCGTCGCCGGTCGGGCGGCGATCGACGACGAAGAAACGGCCGCCGACATGGGGATCGATATCGGCGCGGATGACATGACCCTCGTCAGTAGCAAACAGGAAGCGGCGGGCTATTTCGGGGTTGAGCCAGGCGTCATAGACAACGGCAGGCGGCGCTTTATAGGTGTGCGTGACATGCAATTTGATGGTGCTGGCGGGCATCGATTTTCCTCCGTTAAGGCGCGCGCACTTCCCCAAGCGCACGGGCCGCGGCCATTCCGTCCGCCCTCGGAGCCGGCCTGTTTGTATTTTTGGTAACAGGAGAGAAATAGAGGCATTGCCGCGCCCGCCAAGAGTCGGGCGCGGAATTTTTAAGCCTCAGCCGGCGAATTTGCCGCTGCGCGGGAAGCCCTTCGGCACGGTGCGGCCGGCGGTGGCGCGGTCGGCCAGCCATTCGGCGAGCTCGTCCTTGTTCTTCGTGAACGTGCGGCCGGCGCTGTCTTCCCAGACGAGACCGTCCGATATCGCAAAGCAGCGGACGTCGGAAATGCCGCCATCCTTGTAACGCTGCAGACGCACGCCCTTGCCGCGCGACATTTCCGGCACCTGCACCAGCGGGAAGACCAGCAGCTTGCGGTTTTCGCCGACGACGGCGACATGGTCGCCGCTGACGGGCACGAGCAGCTGCGTTTCCTCGGGCAGCGCGACGTTCATGATCTGCTTGCCCTTGCGCGTATTGGCGACCAGCTCGGCCTCCGGTACGACGAAGCCGTTGCCGGCGGTCGAGACGATCAGCTGCTTGCGCGAGGGCTCATGGACGAAAGCGGTCAGCACCGCCTGGTCGTTGTCCATATCGACGATGATGCGCAGCGGCTCGCCGTGACCGCGACCGCCCGGCAGCTTGTCGCCGCCGAGCGTGAAGGCCTTGCCACCGGTGGTGACGATCAGGATCTTGTCCGTCGTCTGCGCCGGGAAGGCGATCTTCAAGCCGTCACCTTCCTTGAAGGTCAGCGTCGCCGTATCGGCGATATGGCCCTTGAGCGCACGGATCCAGCCCTTCTCGGAAATGACGACGGTGATCGGTTCCTTCTCGATCATCGCCTGCTGGATTGCTTCCTCGTCGGTCTCGGGCGCGTCGGCAAACTGGGTGCGGCGGCGGCCGACCTCGGTCGCCTTGGCGAATTTCTTCTTCACTTCGCCAATTTCCCAGGCGACCGTCTGCCACTGCTTGTCGTCGGAGGAAAGCAACGCTTCGATCTCGCCCTTCTCCTTGGTGAGTTCGTCGAATTCCTTGCGGATCTCGAACTCTTCGAGCTTGCGCAAGGCGCGCAACCGCATATTGAGGATCGCCTCGACCTGATTGTCGGTGAGATCCCAGCGCGCCATCATGACCGGCTTCGGCTCGTCCTCCTCGCGGATGATGCGGATGACCTCATCGATGTTGAGGTAGGCGACCAGCAGGCCGCTGAGGATTTCGAGGCGCCTATCGATCGCCGCCAGACGGAAGCGCGAACGGCGCTGCAGAACTTCGCGGCGGTGGTCCAGCCACTCCTTCAACACCTCGTTCAGCGCCATGACCCGCGGGATGCGGCCCATGGAGAGCACGTTCATGTTGAGCGGGAAGCGGCTTTCGAGTTCCGTCAGCTTGAACATCGATTCCATCAGGATCGTCGGATCGACGCTGCGGGTCTTCGGCACCAGCACGACACGAATATCTTCGGCCGATTCGTCGCGGATATCTTCCAGCAGCGGCAGCTTGCGGGCGATCAGCAGCTCGGCGATCTTCTCGATCAGCCGCGATTTCTGCACCTGGAACGGAATTTCGGTGATGACGATCTGATAGCCGCCGCGGCCGAGATCTTCCGTCTGCCATTTCGCCCGCACGCGGAAACCGCCGCGCCCCGTGCGGTAGCTCTCGATGATGCTGTCGCGGCTGTCGATAATGATGCCGCCGGTGGGGAAATCCGGGCCGGGAATGAATTCGACGAGCTTTTCGACGGTCGCATCGGGATGCTTGATCAGATGCAGGGCGGCATCGCAAAGCTCGTGGGCATTGTGCGACGGGATCGAGGTCGCCATGCCGACGGCAATGCCGGAGGAGCCGTTGGCGAGCAGGTTCGGGAAGGCGCCGGGAAGGACAACCGGCTCGGAATTCGATTCGTCGTAAGTGTCGCGGAAATCGACGGCATCCTGGTCGATGCCTTCGAGCAGCAGTTCGGAGACCGCCGTCATCTTCGATTCGGTGTAACGCATGGCGGCCGGGCTATCGCCGTCGATATTGCCGAAATTGCCCTGGCCGTTGACCAGCGTGTAGCGCTGCGAGAAGTCCTGGGCGAGACGGGCAAGCGCATCGTAGATCGACTGGTCGCCGTGCGGATGGTAATTACCCATCACTTCGCCGACGATCTTGGCGCATTTTCTGAAGGCCGAGTTCGGCCTCAGCCCCATCTCGTTCATCGCATAGACGATGCGGCGATGGACAGGCTTCAGCCCGTCGCGCACATCAGGCAGGGCGCGGTGCATGATGGTCGACAGCGCATAAGCAAGGTAACGCTGCTCGAGCGCCGCCTTGAGGTCGACCGGTTGGATGTGATCGTCGTCTCCGCCTGAAGGCGGCAAAATCTCTTGTCCCATAGGTTCTGACTAGCTCAGAAGCGGCCGGTGGGCAAGGAAACCGGGCCGTTGCAGCTGTGGATGAAGTCTTGGGACTGACATCAAAGGATGAGACAAACGCTCCGCCGCAATTTGGACTTCGTTTGCCGTTCCTCTCAATAGAAATTTAGAGATCCGCAAATATAAAGTGGGCCCAATCCGTAGTAGCGTCACTGCAGATTTCCAACCGCCACCACGCCACCAGAGGAATCACCCCATGAATTTTTACCGGACAACGCGGCTGATGCTGTCGGGCGCCGCCTTTTTCTCACTTGCCGGCTCGGCTTTCGCTCTCGACAGCGCCGACCTGCTGAAAAAGATCAACGCTGCCTATGCCGCGCAGGGCGGAACGATTTCGGCCGACGGCGTCGATATCGATGGCACGACCGTGACATTGAAGAATGTCAGCGTCAAACCGGCCAACGGCGAAAGCCTGCCCATCGGCGAGGTCACCCTATCGGGCGTCGAAGAAGACGAGGATGGCGGCTATTACATCGAAGAAGCCGCCTTCCCCGACATCAACAAGACGGAAGACGGCGTCACGGTGACGGCGGAAGGACTGACGCTTGGCGGCATCTCGGTCCCGGCAACGGCGGGCGGCGATACGCTCGATACCATGATGCTTTACGAGACCGCCCATACCGGCCCGCTGAAGGTGGTCAAGGACGGCGAGGAAATGTTCTCGCTGCTCGAAAGCGACGTCAATCTGACACTGCGTGAAGACGAATCCGGCTTCGATTTTGACGGCGCCTTCAAAAGCATGAAGGCCGATCTCAGCAAAGCCGAAGATCCGCAGAGCAAGGACGCGATCGAGAAGCTCGCCCTGCAGCACATCCAGGGCGACATCACCATGAAGGGCGCCTGGGAACTCGCCCCCGGCACGATCGACATTTCTGAGTTGGCGTTCGACTTCACCAACATCGGCAAGCTGAACCTCGGCTTCAAATTCTCCGGCTACACGATGGCCTTCATGAAATCGATGCAGGATGCGATGAAGCAATCCGAAGCCGGTGCGAACAAGGAACAGTCGCAGCAGGCGCTTGGCCTTGCCATGCTCGGCCTGATGCAGCAGCTGTCCTTCGAGGCGGCGCAGGTGCGCTTCGAAGATGCCTCGATCACCAAGCGCGCGCTCGATTATGCCGGTTCGCAGCAGAACATATCGGGCAAGCAGATGGCGGATTCGCTGAAGGCGATGACGCCGATCATGCTGGCGCAGCTCAATATCCCGGAACTGCAGAACGCCGTTTCGGCTGCCGTCAACACCTTCCTCGACGACCCGAAGAGCCTGACCGTCAAGGCCGCTCCTGAAAAGCCGGTGCCGTTCCCGACGATCGTGGGCGCCGCCATGGGCGCTCCGAATACGCTGCCGCAGGTGCTTGGCGTCAAGGTGACCGCCAACGACTGATCGCTTCGATCTTGCGATGAAAGGCCCGGCAGTCCTTCTGCCGGGCCTTTTCGTATTCAGGCGCGGTGCCGGGCGACTTCAGAAATGGCAAGGGCTGCGATATCAAGCAATTGCCCGCGGGATGCTCCGTGCCTCGCCTGCACCGACACATTCCCTGAATGATGGCGCCTGAGCGACCGAACCAAAAGAAAAGCCCGGCGATTGTCGGGCGTTTGCACTCGGGATCAGGCGATCTCAGTCCTTCTTGACCGGCGGGATCGGCCGGATCGAGAGCTCGCGCAGCTGCGTCGGCGTTGCCGGGCTCGGCGCGCCCATCAGAAGGTCCTGGGCCTGCTGGTTCATCGGGAACAGCGAGATTTCGCGCAGGTTCTTCGCGCCGACGAGCAGCATGATGATACGGTCGATACCGAAGGCAGCACCGCCATGCGGGGGCGCGCCATACTGGAAGGCACGGTAGAGGCCGCCGAAACGATCCTCGACATCCTGCTGGCTGAGGCCGACCTTCTCGAAGGCGGCGACCATGGTTTCCGGCGATTGGTTACGGATCGACCCCGAGGCGATTTCGAAGCCGTTGCAGACGGCGTCATACTGGAACGCCTTGATGGTCAGCGGATCCTGGTTCTGAAGCGCATCGAGGCCGCCCTGCGGCATCGAGAACGGATTGTGGGCGAAATCGACCTTCTTTTCTTCCTCGCTCCATTCGAAGAACGGGAAGTCGACGATCCAGCAGAGTTCGAAACGGTCGCGGTCGACAAGGTTCAGCTCTTCGCCGGCCTTGGTGCGGGCTTCACCGGCAAACTTGTAGAACTTGGCCGGATCGCCGGCAACGAAGAAGCAGGCGTCACCGTCATCGAGGCCGAGCTGGGTACGGATCGCGTCGGTGCGCTCCTCACCGATGTTCTTTGCAAGCGGGCCGGCGCCCTCGAGCTTGTCACCTTCCTTGCGCCAGAAGATGTAACCGAGACCAGGCTGACCAGTCGACTGCGCCCAGGCATTCATACGATCGCAGAACGCTCTGGAACCGCCGGTCTTTGCCGGGATCGCCCAGATCTCGACCTTCGGGTTCGAGGCGATCATGCCGGCGAAGACCTTGAAGCCGGAGCCGGCGAAATGTTCGGTCACAGCTTCCATGACGATGGGATTGCGCAGGTCCGGCTTGTCCGAACCATATTTACGGATCGCCTCGTCATAGGGGATGCGCGGCCATTCCTTGGTGACCGGCTTGCCGTCGGCGAATTCTTCGAAAATGTTGGTCATCAACGGACCGATCGTGTTCCAGACGTCTTCCTGGGTGACGAAGCTCATTTCAAGGTCGAGCTGGTAGAATTCGCCCGGCAGGCGGTCGGCGCGCGGGTCTTCATCGCGGAAGCACGGCGCAATCTGGAAGTAGCGGTCGAAACCCGCCACCATCAGCAGCTGCTTGTACTGCTGCGGCGCCTGCGGCAGCGCGTAGAAGGTGCCGGGATGGATGCGGCTCGGCACCAGGAAGTCGCGCGCGCCTTCCGGCGAGGAAGCCGTCAGGATCGGCGTCGTATATTCGGTGAAGCCGACATTGCTCATTTCGCGGCGCATGGCCGAGATGACCTGGGTGCGCTTGACGATGTTCCGATGCAGCGTTTCGCGGCGAAGGTCGAGGAAGCGATATTTGAGGCGGACGTCTTCGGGATAGTCCGGCTCGCCGAAGACCGGCAGCGGCAATTCCTTGGCGGCGGAGAGGATTTCGATCTCCTGCGCGTAGAGCTCGATCTCGCCTGTTGCCATGGTCTTGTTGACGGTATCTTCGGTGCGGGCCTTGACGAGGCCGTCGATACGGATGACCCATTCGCCACGCACAGTTTCCGCCATCTTGAAGGCCGGGCTGTCGGGATCGGCAACGACCTGGGTGATGCCGTAATGGTCGCGAAGGTCGATGAAGAGAACGCCGCCATGGTCGCGAACGCGGTGGACCCAGCCGGAAATACGGACGGTCGAGCCGACATCCGACTTGCGGAGGGCGGCACATGTGTGGCTGCGATAGCGATGCATGATCTCAAATCCTGGGCTATGCTGAGACGGCAGCAAGGGTTCCAAGAACCCTCAAGCGCCGACAAGAAAATCGGGCGGAAAAGCGCATGGACGCTCCGATTTGTCAAGGCTTGGCGCACGCGGCCGGGCGTTTGGCAGGCGTTTATGGCGAGGCTGCGGCGGAGAGCACTGCGGCAGTTTGGCTGCGCTTCGCGTATTGCTGAAGGCTCCAGTCAACTTTAAAAGGGTCGGCATCGTCACCGCGGAGCATCCCATGCCTCTTCTCACCCGCCGCAATCTCCTGAAGGCGTCCGCCGTCGCCGGCGCTTATGGAGTGGGCATCGGCATCGCCGGCAGATTCGGGCTTGCGGAGGCGGCACCGGAGCCGCAGCTGCTGAAAGCCTTGAAAACCGAGGCCATGCTGACGGAAGCGGGCCCGACCAAAGATATCATGAGCTGGGGCAATGACGGCATGCCGCCGGTTCTCAGAATGACCAAGGGCCGGCCCTATGCGGCACGGCTGACCAACGGGCTCGACGAGCCGACAACGATCCATTGGCACGGGCTTCGCATCGACAACCGAATGGACGGAGTGCCCTTCATGACGCAGCCCTACGTCTATACCGGCGACAGCTTCGATTATGCCTTCACGCCGCCCGACGCCGGCACCTTCTGGTATCATCCGCATTGTAACACGCTGACGCAGATGGGACACGGCATGACCGGCGTCATCGTCGTCGAGAACCCGGCCGATCCGGAGTTCGATGCGGAGGTGGTGCTGAACCTGCGCGACTGGCGGCTCGGCGGCGACGGCCAATTCATCGCCCCCTTCCGCCCGCGCGATGCGGCCAAGACCGGCACCTACGGCACGGTGCGCACCGCCAACTGGCATCAGGAACCGCGATACGACGCGCCAGCCGGCGGGCTGGTTCGGCTGCGCATCGCGGTCACCGACGTAACGCGGATCTTCTCCCTGAAGATGGAAGGCGCCGACGCCACCGTGATTGCGATCGACGGCAATCCGGTGCCGAAGCGTTTTTCCCTCGACCTGCTGCAGATCGGACCGGGCCAGCGGCTCGATCTTGCCGTGCGCATGCCCGACGGCGAAGGCGCGATCGCGACGCTGGAAGATATCCGCGGCACGACGCCGAAGACGATCGCCAGCCTGCGCGCGGTCGGATCATCATTGAAGCGCGCCATCGGCGATCTCGGGCCGCTTGTCGACAACCCCATCCAGAAGGCCGATCTAACCGCCGCCGAGCAGATCCCGCTGATACTGAGCGCCACTGCCGAGAATGCTAGCGTCGAAAGCATCTGCGGCACGCTAGGCTACAGTTTCTGGGCAATCAACAAGGTGCCGTGGCCAGGCGACACGCCCGATCCGACAGCGCCGCTTGCGGAATTGAAGCTCGGCAAGAGCTATGTCTTCAATCTCGAAAATACCACGCCGCATGCGCATCCGATCCATCTGCACGGGATGAGCTTCACGGTGATCTCCTCCTCGACGCGGCAGGTAATGCCGCTGGTGTCAGATACCTATCTCATCCAGCCGGACGAGAAGGTGCAGCTTGCCTTCGTCGCCGACAATCCCGGCGACTGGCTGCTGCATTGCCATATCATCGAGCATCAGAAGACGGGGATGACGAGCTATCTCAGGGTAAGCTGAGGCAGTGCGCTTTCACTGAGGTTGGGCTGTGCTTCGCGCCTTGCCTCAGTTTGGACGTGATTCTTAGCCAGCAATGCTCGAAGCGTATGCTGTTGTATTGACATATCGAACCGAAAGGAGAAGGAAGGTTTAACCGACCTTTTCCTTGCGAATGAAATGATATGATCGAAACCACCGCCGATTTGGCGGCCGCCTGCAAAGAGCTGGCCAAGTCCGACTTCATCACCATCGACACCGAATTCCTGCGCGAAACGACCTTCTGGCCGGAGCTCTGCCTGATTCAGATGGCAAGCCCGACGACGGAAGTTCTCGTCGATCCGCTGGCCAAGGGCATCGATCTCGCCCCCTTCTTCGAGCTCATGGCCGATACGAAGGTGCTGAAGGTCTTTCATGCGGCCCGCCAGGACATCGAAATCATCTTCAATCGCGGCAATCTCATTCCGCATCCGATCTTCGACACGCAGGTCGCCGCCATGGTCTGCGGCTTCGGCGACAGCGTCTCCTATGACCAGTTGGTCAGCCGTATCAAGAACGTGCATATCGACAAGTCGTCGCGCTTCACCGACTGGAGCCGCCGGCCGCTGTCGGACAAACAGCTGGATTATGCGCTGGCCGACGTCACCCACCTGCGCGACGTATACCTGTCGCTGAAGGCGGAACTTGATCGCGAAGGCCGCACCTCCTGGCTCTCCGAGGAAATGGACATTCTCGAGTCGCGCGAAACCTACGACATGCATCCCGACGATGCATGGCAGCGGCTGAAGATGCGCCTGCGCAAGCCGCAGGAGCTGGCGATCCTCAAATACGTCGCTGCCTGGCGCGAACGCGAGGCGCGGGCCCGCAACGTGCCGCGTTCGCGGGTGCTGAAGGACGATGCGATCTACGAAATCGCCCAGCAGCAGCCCAAGGATACCGAGGCGCTCGGCCGGCTGCGCACCATTCCGAAGGGCTGGGAGCGCTCGGTCTCCGGCGCTGCGGTCATTGAGGCCGTCAACACCGCTCTTGATCTTCCGAAGGCCGATATGCCGCATGTGCCGCGCCAGGCGCAGGCGCCCGAAGGGGCCGCTGCTGCCGTCGAATTGTTGAAGGTGCTGCTGAAGCTGATTTCGGAAAAACACGGCGTGGCGCCGAAGGTGATCGCCAACAGCGAGGATCTCGACAAGATCGCCGCCGAGGGCGAGAAGGCCGAAGTCGCTGCCCTGCACGGCTGGCGGCGCGATCTTTTCGGCGAGCCGGCACTGCAGCTGATCCAGGGCGCGATCGCCCTGCGCTTCGTCGGGCGGAAGGTCGAAACCGTCAGCCTCTGAGACGGCTGCAGAATTCCTTAAATCTGAATCGATTTGAGGATAAATTGTGCGGCAATTCAAAGTGCTACGGCGTCCTTTAGCGGCTCTCGAAAAGACACGCTAAGGACGCAGTAGTTTCGAATTCGCTTGACGGTTTTTTCCGGCCTGAAACAATGGCCGGGAAAACTCACGGCGCAGAGGCGGCATGCGGGAAATATCTCCGACACAGAATTGGATCCTCATCGCGATCGTCCTCGCGGCCAGCGGCGTCGTCTATGATCTGATGTTCTACTCCAATCAGACGCCGGTTATCGGGGCGATCTTCGCGCTGTTCATCGGCATGCCGATTCTCGCCTTCGAGCGCAAGGTGCTATTTCGGGCGCTCTATAGACGCATCCAGAAGCTGCCGACCTTCGCCTTCATCATCACCGAACTGGTGATCTATGAGATCCTGATGAGTATCGGCTTTGCCTGCGCCGGCCTGTTGCTCTGGTCGCTCGGCATGCTGAAGCCGGCGTCGCTCCTCGACCTCATCATCATGCCGTTCGAGGTGTTCCTATATGCGCTTGCGGTCTGCACGATGCTGATCTTCGTCTTGCGCGTGCGAGAACTGCTTGGTCGTGAAGTCTTCCTCAGCATGCTCATCAGCCGCTACCGCAATCCGGTCAAGGAAGAGCGCGTCTTCCTGTTCATCGACCTCGTCGATTCGACGGCTTTTGCCGAGAAGCATGGCGACCTCAGGGCGCAACAGCTGCTGAACTCGCTGTTTGCGACCTTCGCCGAGCCCGTCAGGCGCCACAAGGGCATGATCAACGACTATGTTGGCGATGCGGCGATCATCACCTGGCCGCTTGCCCGCGGCGTCAAGGAGGCGCGTTGTGTGCGTTGCATTTTCGATATCCTTGCCGACATCGAAGCCAATGCCGCCGGCTGGCGGAAAAATTACGGGCAGGTGCCAAAGCTCCGTGCCGCCCTTCACGGCGGCGAGATCATCACCGCCGAAATCGGCGTCGACCATCACAAGATCAGCTATTTCGGCGATACGGTGAACACCACCGCCCGGCTGGAGACACTCTGCCGCAGTCTGAACCGATCGGTTCTGATCTCCAGCGAACTTGCCCGGCGCATGAATTTTCCCGACGACATCACCTGCGAGGATCTCGGCACCCATGCTGTGAAGGGACGCGGCCAGGCGCTCGGCGTCATGGCGCTTACCTCGCGCGCGGTCACCGTGCTGAACACGCCGGCGGTCGTTCTGCACGGCTGATGCGTAAATTCAAAGTGTTACAGCGTCCTTTGCGCGTCTGAGAAAGACGCGCGACGCTGTAGTACGTCACCAAAGCTTCACCCAACCGTCAATTCGCTGACACGGAAGCCCTGCTAAGCGGAAGGCCTTTGCAATCCGTTCCACGGGGATATTATGAAGAACGTCCTTTTTGCTTCCGTATCGCTTTTCATCTTGGTCGCAGGCTCCGCATCGGCCGACCAGCAGCAGTTCCCGGCCAAGCTCGCCGGCCAGGCGATCCTGCCTGCCAACACCATGGTTCCGGCACTGGCCGATGCCCCCGAATTCCTCAAGCATTCCGGCAAGTTTACGACGCCGGACCGCAAGCGTGCCGAAGCGCTCGGCACCGTTCCCGGCAAGGACGGCGCCCGCATAACCGATCTGAAGCTTCCCTTCGACGGCCAGCCGATCCAGGGTTTCTCGGGCGTCAAGACGATGGCCGACGGCACCTTCTGGACACTCTCCGACAACGGCTTCGGCTCGAAGTCCAACTCGTCGGATTCCATGCTCTTCCTGCACCAGATGAAGTTCGACTGGGCCGGCAACAAGGCTGAAGTCGTCAAGAACCTCTTCCTTTCCGACCCCAATAAGATCGCCCCGTTCCCGATCGTGCTTGAAGGCAGCGACACGCGTTATCTCACCGGCGCCGACTTCGACATCGAATCGATCCAGCCGGTTGCCGACGGCTTCTGGCTCGGAGACGAATTCGGTCCCTACATCCTGAAGTTCGACACGTCAGGCCGCCTGACCGACGTCATTCCGACGACGCTCGACGGCAAGCCGGTGCTTTCGCCCGACAATCCGCTTCTCTCGGTTCCATCAAACCCGGCCGCCAAGATGCCGGTCTTCAATCTGAAGCGCTCCGGCGGCTTCGAAGGCCTCGCCATGTCGAAGGACGGCGCCAAGCTCTACGGCCTGCTCGAAGGCGCCATCTACAAGGATGACGGCACGGTGGAAACCAACGATGGGCACACTGCCGTCCGCGTCATCGAGTTCGATGTCGCCTCCAAGAAGTGGACCGGCCGCAGCTGGCTCTATCCGTTCGAAGACAAGGGTGTCTCGATCGGCGACTTCAACATGCTCGACGAGGCGACCGCTCTCGTCATCGAGCGCGATAACGGTGCTGGCACAACGGACAAGGCCTGCGCCGATCCGAAGCAGCCGAAGCCGGATTGCTTCGAAGCTCCGGCCGTGCTGAAGCGGGTCTACAAGATCGAATTCAACGACGCCAATGTCGACAAGGCCGTCCGCAAGATCGGCTATATCGACCTGCTGAACATCCAGGACCCCGACAACAAGAAGAAGGCCGGCGGCAAGGACGGCGTCTACGACATGCCGTTCGTGACGATCGAAAACGTCGACCGCGTCGACGCCACGCACATCATCATCGGCAACGACAACAACCTGCCCTTCTCGGCCGGCCGCGCCGTCGACAAGGCCGACAATAACGAGTTCAGCCTGCTCGAAGTCGGCGAGTTCCTGAACGCGAAGTAGTTTGGGTTGATATGAGATAGAGGGCGGTGCGTGGGCGCCGCCTTTTTGTTGACGCTGTGCCGTGTGTGCCCCCCTCTGTCCTGCCGGGCATCTCCCCCACAGCTGGGGAGATTGGCTGGGCGCAACGACTCGCCAAAACAACAGCGGCTCAGCTCGGCTTGACGTTCAAGATGCGGGAAGGTCATGCCACTTGTGCTCTCCCCACCTGTGGGGGAGATGCCCGGCAGGGCAGAGGGGGCTGGTCCGGCACAACGGTCGCAAATCAAACCTATTCGAACCGAAATGCCAACCGCTTGTTCGTCAGCCTCGACAGCTGCTGCAGGCGGCCGTCCAGGCGTTCGCCGGCGAAATCGCGATATTCGGGAGGCACGACGAATTCGAGGTCGAGGTCTGGGCTCGATGATTTGCGGAAGGTCAGGTTCTTGACGATGCCGGGCATCGAAGCCGAGAAGAGGTAGACGACGCGCAGCATGCCGCCGAGCAGCTTGGCGCGCTCGACGAGCTGGGGCGTGGCGATCTGCGCCAGCGGACCGGTGGCGCCGTCGTCATGCAGGCCTTCAAAACGGTAATAGTTGGAAAGCGCGATGAAGGCGCGGCCGGGATGACTGATGCCGACGAAGGAAGAGTGGGCGATGACGTTCAGCGCCTGCAGGCCGCGATAGTCAGGATGAGCGCGCCAGCTGATATCGGCAAGCAGACAGGCGGCCTGACGGTAGCGGCTTTCCTCTTCGGTTTCCTGGATGCCGAAGAGGGGCATCATGCGGCCTGTCCATTCCGCCAGCTCGCGCGCATGCTCCGGCGAACGGGCACGCAGGATCGCCAGTTCTCCGGCGGCGGCAAGCAACGGATCCAGGCGGCGCTCGGCCTCCGACAGCAGCGAATAAAGATATCCCTCGCGCACACCCTGCGCCGAGAAGGAAATCAACGACGGCTTCATCGCGCTCAGCACTTCCTTCATGGCGACGGCGCCGAAGGGCAGCAGCGACCGGCGGTGCTTGGAAACGGCCTGCAGCGCCGGCTCCCTGGAATCGCGCGCGGCAACCACCTGGTCGAGGAACTGCATCATTCCTTCGAGCGGCACTTCATAACCCTGCATCATGTGCAGCGGATAATGGGTGATTTCCATGTGCAGCTTGGCGATGTTTCGCCAGGTGCCGCCGACGGCGTAGAAGGTGCGCCCCTCGCCTTTCGACAACAGTTTTGCCGTCTTCAGCTGCTTGCGGGCAAAGGTCTGGGCCTTGGAAAGCGAGCCGCCGGCATATTCCGACAGGCGCAGGCCGCCGAGCGGCAGCGTGATGCCCTTGCCGACCTCTTTGCCCTTGATATCGATCAACTCCAGCGAGCCGCCGCCGAGATCGCCGGCAATGCCATCAGGATTATAGAAACCGCTGATGATGCCGAGCGAGGCGAATTTTGCCTCCTCCTCGCCCGAGAGCACGCGGACCTTGCGGTTAAGGATGGTTTCCGCCTGATGGATGAAATCAGGACCGTTGCTCGCCTCGCGCGCGGCCGCCGTCGCCAGCACATACATGGTGGCGGCGCGCGCCTGATCTGACAGAGCCTTGAAACGGTGCAGCGCCGCCAGAGCCCGGCCGACACTGTCTTCGTCCATCTTGCCGGTAAGGGCGACGCCTTTGCCCAGGCCGCAGAGGACCTTTTCGTTGAAGAGGACGGTTGGCGAACGGGACATGCCTTCGTAGACGACAAGACGAATGGAATTCGATCCAATATCGACGACGGAGACCGGGGCGATCCCCGGAAGGCGCCCCTGGGCTTCAGATTCAACCATTTAGGTCCAGTTTTACTTGTTGTTGCGGCCTTCGAGCAGGCCGGCGATCAGCTTCGGCGCACTGGACTTCAGAGCTTCACCACGGCCTGACAGGCTCGGATTGGTCATGAAATATTGCTGCGCATTGAACGGTTCTTCGCCCCTGCGCACTTCCATGCGTCGCGACGTACCGTCGGGCAATATCTCGTAGCTTTGTTGATTGTCAATCACGTTGCCGAGCATAATCTGTGACAAGACCTGCTCGTGAACCGTCGGATTCGTCAATGGAACCATCGTTTCCACACGGCGATCGAGGTTTCGCGGCATCATGTCGGCCGAGCCGATGTAAACCAGCGCCTTGTCGGACGGCAGGCCGTGGCCGTTGCCGAAGCAGAAGATGCGGCTGTGTTCGAGGAAGCGTCCGACAATCGACTTGACGCGAATCTTTTCCGAAAGGCCGGGCACCTGCGGACGCAGGCAGCAGATGCCGCGCACGACGAGATCGATCTCGACGCCGGCATGGCTGGCGCGATAGAGCGCATCGATGATGTCAGGATCGACAAGCGAATTCATCTTCATCCAGATCGCTGCCGGCGTGCCGTTCCTGGCATGCTGGACCTCTTCCTCGATGTGACGCAGGATGCGCGAGCGCATCGTATAGGGCGAGATCGCGAGCTGCATACCCTGTTCCGGCTCACCATAGCCGGTGATGAAGTTGAAGATGTTCGCCATGTCGTGGGCGATGACAGGATTGCAGGTGAAGTAGGATAGATCGGTATAGATCTTCGCGGTGATCGGGTGATAGTTGCCGGTGCCAAGATGGCAATAGGTGCGCAGTTTGCCATCCTCGCGACGGACGACCAGCGACATCTTGGCGTGGGTCTTGAGCTCGATGAAACCGAAGACGACCTGGACGCCGGCACGTTCGAGGTCGCGCGCCCAACGGATGTTCGCCTCTTCGTCGAAGCGGGCCTTGAGCTCGACCAGCGCCGTCACCGACTTGCCGGCTTCGGCGGCATCGATCAGCGCGCGAACGATCGGGCTGTCGTTGGAGGTGCGGTAAAGCGTCTGCTTTATCGCCAGGACGTCAGGATCGCGCGCAGCCTGGAGAAGAAACTGGACCACCACGTCGAAAGATTCGTAGGGGTGATGGACAACCATGTCCTTTTCGCGGATGGCTGCGAAGCAGTCGCCGGCATGTTCGCGGACGCGCTCGGGAAATCGCGCATTGTAGGGGGCAAACCTGAGATCGTCGCGCGGCGCCTTGGCAATCTCCGACAGCGTGTTCAGCGCCAGAAGACCCGGCAGAACGGCGACGCGGTTGTCGGGGATACTCAGCGCCTGGACGACGAACTGGCGCAGCGAGGCCGGCATTTCCGAGTCGGTCTCGATGCGGATGACCTTGCCGCGACGGCGGCGCTTCAGCGCCGTTTCGAAGAAGCGGACGAGATCCTCGGCCTCTTCCTCGACTTCGATATCGCTGTCGCGGATGACGCGGAACGTACCGGAGCCCTGCACCTCGTAACCCGGGTAGAGCCGGTGGATGAAGATGTTGGCGACATCTTCCAGCGTGATGTAGCGGATCGTGTTTCCATCATCCGGCAGGCGGACGAAGCGGTCGAGCGCCACCGGCAGGCGCAGCAGCGCCGTCATCGGCTCGCGGCCATTCTTGCTGACGAGCTGCAGACCGATCGAGAAGCCGAGATTCGGGATGAAGGGGAACGGATGGGCCGGATCGATCGATAGCGGCGTCAAAACAGGGAAGATCGCCTGTTCGAATTCGGCGGCCAGCCACTGGCGGTCGCCATCGCTCAAGGCGCCGGGGCGCACGATCAAGATGTCTTCCTTGGCGAGATATTGTTGCAGCACCGCGAGCGAGGCCTGCTGCTCCATCTGCAGATGGTCGATCTCCTGCAGGATCGAATCGAGCTGCTCGGCCGGCGTCTTGCCGTCGGGGCTGCGGATGGCGATATTCTGGCGTACCTGGCCCTCGAGGCCGGCGACACGCACCATGAAGAATTCATCGAGGTTGGCGGCCGAAATCGACAGGAAACGGACGCGCTCGAGCAGCGGATGCTCGGTATTCAACGTTTCTTCCAGGACACGGCGATTGAACTGCAGCCAGGAGAATTCTCGATTGATGAAGCGCTCGGGGCTCTTGAGCAGCTCTTCCAGCGGGGGGGTGTTGTCGTTGATTTCCGGAGTGAGTTCCTGATGTTCTGCGACTGCGCTGTCCATGGTCCGCTTACCCCGTTTTCAATCGCCAAAGGCAATTATATCAGTTTGACGACGGAACTGTGACAGTCAATCGGCTGGTTCCGAATTTCCCAATTCATTCAATACTTCGGCAGCAAGAGACCGGGTGATTTTCGTGCCCCGCGACAGGGCCAGCCGGTCAAGCCTTTCGACGATCGTCTGGGCCGCGTTCAGCGACCGCTCCATCCGGTTGACGATATAGAGCACGAGTTTGTCATCTATATAAAGCTGCCGGTCGGCGAAGAGCTTGACGATCACCTGCGACAACAGCGCCTCATCGGGTTCGCCGATCTCGACGACGGTCGCTGCTTTCAGGCGCGAGCGCAGATCGGGCAGCAAAACTGGCCACGACATCGGCCAGAGACGGCTGGTGATCAACAGGCTGGTGCCATTTTCGCGGACGCTGTTAATGACGTGAAAGAGCGCGTTGTCGTCGAAACCAAGACGGTCGGCGTCCTCGAACAGCACCGGCCCGGCGGCGGCGGCAACCGCGGCATCCGAGCCAAGCTCGGGATGGATGCTCACCGCCTCGCTCAATTCCCGCCAGATGCGGGCGAGATGCGATTTTCCCGAGCCGACGGGGCCGGCGAGCACGACGACCGGCGATGGCCATGCCGGCCAGGCGTCGACGATCGAAACGGCGGCGGCGAGACGCTCCGAGATCAGGAGGTCGTCACGCCCGCTTGCGGCATCGTGCGAAAAGACCAGCGGCAGCTGCTCTCCGGCCTTGCGCTTCGGATCAGCGTTCTTCACGTCATTCATTAGGAACTGACTTCGTCTTCCGGGCGCGGTTACTGGGCGACCCGCCAAAGTAAAGATCGCTCTGAAGGTAGCGTGAAAGTGCGAAGCGGACAAGGACGCCGACGGCCGCCGCCGCCGGCACGGCGACCAGAAGCCCGACGAAACCGAAGAGCGCCCCAAAGGCAAAGAGCGCAAACATCAGCCAGACAGGATGCAGGCCGACGCTCGAGCCGACCAGCTTCGGCTGCAGAATGTTGCCTTCGAGGAACTGGCCACTGAAGAAGACGACGAGCACCAGGCCGATCCACGGATAATCGGGCCAGAACTGCACAAGCGCGACGCCGACGGCCAGCACGAGCCCAACCATCGAGCCGACATAGGGAATGAAGCTGATCATGCCGGCGAAGAGACCGATCAGCAGGCCGAAATTCAGCCCGACGAGAGAGAGGCCGGCGGCATAATAGATGCCGAGGATGAGGCAGAGCGAGCCCTGTCCGCGGATGAAACCGGCAATCGCCTGGTCGATCTCCTTGGCGATCTGGCGGACATCGCGGACGTAATCACGCGGGACCCATTGGTCGACCTTGGCAACCATGCGGTCCCAGTCGAGCAGGATGTAGAAGGCGACGACGGGGGTGACCACGAGCAGCGATATGACGTCGACGATCGCCTTGCCGGAATTCCAGATCTGCGCAAAGAGCCCGGTGAGGAAGCCCATGCCCTCCGACAGGATGCCCGAGAGATTGTCCTTGATCGTGCCCATCTGGTTCTCGACCCAGTCCGGCAGCAGCGAATTTTGCGCCTGCGCGATGAACTGCTGTAATTGGCTGATATAACCCGGCAGACGCTGAGCGAAATCGTTGAACTGGCTGATCAGCACCGGAATGAGGATCATCAGCGCCAGCGCGAAGACGATGACGAAGGCGACGAGAATGCCGATGGTCGCCATCATGCGGCTCAGACCCAGGCGCTCCAGCCGGTCGGCCACCGGATCGAGGAAATAGGCAATCGCCATGCCGGCAATGAAAGGCAGCAGGATCGAGCTGAAGACATAAAGAAAGACGATGAAAAAGACGAGCACCGCCAGCCAGAAGAATATCTGACGCTTGAGAATGTTTCCACTGACTTGCTGTGGCATTGCCTTCCCCGTTGGTCGCTCGCCGCCGCCTGGCGCCGCATCCGATCCGAAGCGGCCATTCAGCACATAGGATGCAGGCGCAAAGATGGTCAACCCTGCCGCGCCGAATCCCCAAAAGGCTCAGGAAAGACGCGGGAAATTGGGGGCTTTTGCCATGCAACGCTTGCATAAACGCCCCTGTCATGCAATTGCGACCGGCAGATGACGCGGCACGTTTGCCGCCTGAAATAGCCATCGGAGACCAGCATGAGCCAGTCTGGGAAAAACGGCCTGACATATAGCGATGCGGGCGTCGACATCGATGCCGGCAACCTCCTCGTCGAGAAGATCAAGCCGGCGGTGCGCTCGACCCGCCGTCCCGGCGCCGACGGCGAGATCGGCGGCTTCGGCGGGCTTTTCGATCTCAAGGCGGCAGGCTTTACCGATCCGGTTCTCGTCGCCGCCAATGATGGTGTCGGCACCAAGCTGAAAATTGCGATCGACGCCGACTATCACGACACGGTCGGCATCGACCTCGTCGCCATGTGCGTCAACGATCTCGTGGTGCAGGGCGCCGAGCCGCTGTTCTTCCTCGATTATTTCGCGACCGGCAAGCTCGACCCCGACCAGGGCGCTGCCATCGTCGGTGGCATTGCCGCCGGCTGCCGCGAGGCCGGCTGCGCGCTGATCGGCGGCGAGACGGCCGAAATGCCCGGCATGTATTCCTCCGGCGACTACGACCTCGCCGGCTTTGCCGTCGGTGCTGCCGAACGCGGCAAGCTCCTGCCATCAGGCGATATTGCCGAGGGTGACGTAATCCTCGGCCTTGCCTCCTCCGGCGTCCATTCCAACGGTTTCTCGCTGGTGCGCAAGATCGTCGAATTGTCCGGTCTCGATTGGGATGCACCGGCGCCGTTCGCCGAAGGCAAGAAGCTCGGCGAAGCGCTGCTCGAGCCGACCCGCATCTATGTGAAGCCGCTTTTGAAGGCGATCCGCGAAACCGGCGCCATCAAGGCGCTGGCGCACATCACCGGCGGCGGCTTCCCGGAAAATATTCCGCGCGTGTTGCCGAAGCATCTGGCAGCCGAGATCGATCTTGCCGCCGTCAAGGTCCCCCCAGTGTTTTCATGGCTCGCCAAGACGGGCGGTGTCGAATCCAAGGAAATGCTGCGCACTTTCAACTGCGGCGTCGGCATGATTGCCGTCGTCGGCGGTGAGAATGTTGCAGCGGTTTCCGCCGCACTCGAAGCCGAAGGCGAGACTGTCGTCACGCTCGGCCGCATGATCGCCCGCGACGAGGGCGCTGCCGGCACGGTCTACAAGGACACGCTTGCCATATGAGCTCGCCGCGCAAACGCGCCGTCGTCTTCATATCAGGCAGCGGCTCCAACATGATGGCGCTGGTAGCGGCGGCAAAGGCAGCCGACTACCCGGCCGAGATCGTCAGTGTCATCTCCGACAAGGCGGATGCCGGCGGGCTTGCCAAGGCCGCAGCCGAAGGTATTGCCACCTTTGCCTTTCCCCGCAAGGACTATGCCAGCAAGGACGCGCACGAAGCGGCGATCTTTTCGGCGCTCGATGAACTTTCGCCCGACATCCTCTGCCTGGCAGGCTATATGCGGCTGCTGACGCCGACCTTCATCCAGCGTTACGAAGGCCGGATGCTCAACATCCACCCTTCCCTGCTGCCGCTATTTCCCGGCCTGCATACCCATCAGCGGGCGATCGACGCCGGCATGCGCATCGCCGGCTGCACGGTGCATTTCGTCACCGAAGGCATGGATGAGGGGCCGGTGATCGGCCAGGCGGCCGTCCCTGTTCTTTCCGGCGACACGGCCGAAAGCCTTGCCGCGCGTGTGCTCACCGTCGAACACCAGATCTACCCGCAAGCGCTGCGGCTTTTGGCCGAAGGCCGCGTTACGATGGAAGGCGGCAGGGCCGTCGGTGCGGCGGAGGCCTCGACCGCAGCACCCAAAGCTCAACTCATCTCGCTGATCGGCGACCGCGCCTAAACGCATCGCCACACGACGCGCTTCAGACTGGTGACAAAGTCGGCCAGCTTGCCGCCTGGTTCGAATGGCCGCCCCTTGTATCTGCATGTTAGATTTTATGTGCGATGGAAGCGATTGAGCCTCTGGCTGGGTGGCCACCCAGCCAGAGGCGTGACGAAGTCGCCCGTTTCCCCCTCCGGTTACAACCGTGGATGAGCCTGGGATCTTCGTCATCGTCACGTACGACCGAATAGTCGCTTGGCTTCAACCGCACGCACAAGGCAGGTTACCGTGAACAGAGTTATATGTGGAGTGGATGTTTCGAAGGACTGGCTGGATGCGTTTATCCGCCCGTCCGGGGTTTTTGAGCGTTTCAGCAACGATGCGGCCGGCATCGGTGCGCTGGCTGCGCTCTGCCGGGAGCAGGGTGTCGAGCTCGTCGTCATGGAGGCGTCGGGCGGCTACGAGCGTTCGGCCTTCCTGCTGTTGTGGGAGTTGGGGATTGCCTGCGCGCTTGCCAATCCGCGCCATGTGCGCCGCTTTGCCGAGGCCATGGGGTTTCTGGAAAAGACCGACCGCATCGATGCGGCGATGATCGCCGATTATGCCGAGGCCAGGCGGCTGTCTGCCCTGCCGCCGCCGAAAGCCGCGCAGCTGCGGCTGTCGGCGCTGATGACGCGGCTGTCCCAGGTCACCAGCGATCTGACCGTCCAGAGGCAGCGCCGCAGTGCTGCCCGCGATCAGCAGAGTGTGGCAAGCCTCGACGAAGTGATCGCGCTTCTGGTGCGCCAGAGCCGCGCCCTTGAGGGCGAGATTGCCTCGATGATCGACGACGATCCGCTCTGGGCCTGCCTCAACCAAGCCTTTCGCTCGATCAAGGGGGTGGCGGACCGTACCGTTGCCCGGCTGATGGCCGAACTGCCCGAAATCGGCCGAATCTCCAACAAGGCGATCGTCAAACTGGCCGGCCTGGCGCCGATTGCCAACGATAGCGGCAAACGCAGCGGACCCCGGCCGGTGCGCGGCGGGCGCTCCGGACCGCGTGGCATCCTGTTCCTGGTCGCCGCCACCGCGGCCAGGTACGATCCGCATTTGGCTGCCTTCAGGCAAAGGTTGCAGAGCGCTGGCAAGCCGAAAATGGTTATCCGCATTGCGCTCGCCCGAAAACTGCTGGTCATTCTCAATGCAAAAGCACGGGATGCGCGAAGAGAATTCGAATGCGCAACTTGACAACCCAGATAGTCGCTCATCCGGCTGCGGCCACCTTCTCCCCGTAAACGGGGCGAAGGGACCATGTCGCAACCTCCGTTCCCCGCAACCTGTCGTATGGCACGTCCCCTCGCCCCGTTTACGGGGAGAGGGCTAGGGTGAGGGGCAGCCATCTTTCATTGCTTTATGCATGTCGTCGTCCCAAAACTGCGGTTTTGGGCGACATGCATTAAGCCGCCAGCGCCCGCAGCGGATGCAGCGTGCCGTCGCTATAGACGAAGCGGCCGGCGCGGAAGGTGGCGCGGATGCGGTTGATGTCGCCAGGCTCGACCACGACCAGATCGGCGCGTTGGCCGATGGCGATCTCGCCGCGATCCGATAGGCCTGCGGAACGGGCCGCGTTGCCGGTCGCCATGGCAACGGCGGCTGGCAGGCCGCCCTCCACCATGTCGGCAAGCTTGAAGATACCGGGTACGAAGGCAGCCGGATGATAATCGGCGGCAATGACGCTCAGCAGACCGGCCCTCGCAGCATCGAGCGCGCTGAGATTGCCCGACATCGACTGGCCGCGGAGTGCGTTCGGCGCGCCCATCAACGTCCAGAGACCGCGACGGCGCGCCTCTTCGGCCGCAGGTGCGGTGACCGGAAACTCGCTGATGGTGACGCCGAGTTCGTGCATTTCGGCGACTTTTTCAACACTGTCATCGTCATGCGAGGCAAGCGACAGCTTGTGCTTCAGCGACAGCGCGACGATCTCCTTCAGCTTGGCTTCGATGTCAGGATTGCTGCGCATGGCGATGCGCTTGGCGACGATCTCCGCCGCCATTTCCTCGGAGACGGCGCGGCGCTCGGAAATGCTGAGGATATAGCTTTGGAGGTTGTTGTACTGGCCCTGGCCCGGCGTGTGGTCGGTGAGCGAAACCATGTCGATCTGATCGGCATTCAGCAGGCGCTCGAGTGCCGCGGCTGCGCCGACGTTGGTGATTTCGTAGCGGGCGTGGACGCGGTGGTCGATCAGCAGATCGTCCCGCAGGCGGTTGATGCCTTCGATCACAGCTGATGTCGTCTCCAGCGAACGGACGTGACCGTAGACGCTTTCGGTTGCAAAGGAGACGGCGGCGAACGCCGTCGTGACACCGGCAGCGGCAAGCTTCTTGTCGAGTTCGTGGATGCCGAAATCGATCGGCATCGTCGCGTTCGGCCGCGGGGCGATTTCGCGTTCGATCATGTCGCCGTGCAGATCGACGAATCCGGGCATCAGCAGCCGTCCGCCGCCATCGATGGCGGCACCGGCGACCGGCTCCGGCCTGATCTCGGCGATGGCACCATCCTCAACACGCACGGAACCTTCACTCACCACTTCGTTTGGGAGAACGAGGGTGAAATTGCTGAGCCACATGGGCTTTCTCCTGACCGCATCCGATGATTGACAAACCGCAGCGCATAGAACTGCTTCGTGACAACTGCATGAAGAACTTCCAAACTTCTTACTCTTTCCGTTCTTGCTTCGCCATACTTGACCAATCAGTTGACCAAGTTTTGACGTGACATTACATTAAACACAAATGGACGGTGGCTATGACGATCAAAGTGAAAGTGGCGGAGGCAAAAACGCATCTCTCGGAGCTTCTGACAAAGGTGGAAGCAGGCGAAGATGTGGTGATATCACGCGGCAACAACGCGGTCGCCCGCATGATCAAGATCGATGACCATCGCCAGAGGCTCGACGCCATCCGTGCGCTCCGCAGCGAACGGGCAGAACGCGCCGGAGCAACCGCGGCCGAAATTCAAGCCTGGCGGCGCGAAGGCCAACGCTGATGCCGTTCGTGGTTGATGCTTCGGTTGCGGCGGCTTGGTTGCTTGTCGATGAGGAAAGCCGGACTGCCGAAGAAGCCTTGTCGTTTCTCGAAACGGAAGACGCCTTGGTGCCCGATCTCTTCTGGCATGAGATACGCAACATCCTGTTGACCGCGGAACGGCGGAAACGCATCTCCAACGAGGATGTGCTCGCTTGTCTCATGCGACTCACCAGCCTGCCGCTGCGCACTGTCTCAAGCGAAGACCATCTTCCGATCTTGCGACTTGCCGGAAAATATCAACTATCGGTCTATGACGCCGCTTATCTGGCGCTTGCGGTCGCAGAGAACGTATCGCTTGCGACGCTGGACGCCAGACTGGAACGTGCCGCGTCAGCGGAAAGTCTCACTTCGGGCTGGGTTAGAAAAGCGTTCCCCTGTTCAACAGCGCCCATTGCAGAAGCACGATCGTTTTGACGTCGAAGATCTCGCCGGTTTCGATCATCGCCGCCGCTTCGTCGAGCGGGATTTCGAGGACCTCTATATCCTCGTGCTCCTCATCCAGGCCGCCGCCTTCCGCCACGCGGTCGGCGATGTCGATGAGGGCTGCGAAGAAATGCACGACTTCGGTGACGGCGCCCGGCGAGGGATAGGATTTGAACAGGAAGCGCGCATCGCGTAGGCGATAGCCGGTCTCCTCCATCGCCTCGCGACGGATCGCCGCCTCGGGATGGTCGTCGTCGAGAAGGCCGGCAGGCACCTCGATGATCCAGCTGGGATCGCCGTTGAGATGAACGGCGAGGCGGAATTGGCGGACGAGAACGACGAGGTCGCGCTTGGGATCGTAAAGCAGGATGCAGGCGGCCGGCGTGCGGTGATAGACTTCCCGCTTCAACCGCTGGGTCGCGCCCTTGCGGTCGATATAGTCGAGTAGGTAGCTGCTCAGCCGCGTCCACCCATTCGACAGGATTTCTTCGCTGACGATCTTCACGCGTGATTTCGGCTGCATCATGCTGCGTCCCTGCGAAGCCAGACCTTGTTGTCGTGTACGGCCGCCCCGCCATAGGGCGCAACGGGGTCGGCACCGGTCAAGACGTTGATGCCCTCGCCGTCGACATGCGCCTTGTTCGGCCAGAGCCCCTCGGCGATCAGCACGCCGGATTTGACTTCGGTGGTGATGCGGGCATGGAGGCGCAGATCGCCGCGGCTGTTGCCGATGCGCACAAGATCGCCATCGGCTATGCCATTGGCTTCGGCGTCGGCCGGATTGATCATCACTTCAGGGCGACCTTCCTTCTGGCGAGAGGTCTTGGTCTCGGAGAAGCTCGAATTCAGGAAGTTGCGCGCCGGCGACGTGGCGAGCCGGAAGGGATGCTCGGGATCGGCGACTTCGATGACATCGACCTGATCGGGGAAGGCCGGAAGCTCGGAATGCGGACCTAGCGCGCCGATAGAAGCCGGGGGCTTGTTCGGCGCCGGCTGATCGATCCAGTCCGGGCGGAAATGGAACTTGCCATCCGGATGGGCAAAGCCGTTCAGATAATGCGCCTCCTCGAAAGCGGGCTGACGATCGAACCATTTGTGTTCGAGGAAATGGTCGTAATCCGGCAGGCCGCTCGATTCCAGAATGCGGTCGACCATCTCGCGGGCGGTGAAGCCGAAGCCGGGGCGATCGGCGACGCCGAGGCGTTTTGCCAGTTCCTCGATGACGAAGAGATTGGTGCGCACCGTTGGCGGCGGCTCGACCAGCTTCGGCCCCAGCAGGATATGGTTCTGGCCGCCGGCGCGGTAGATGTCGTCGTGCTCGACGAACATCGTCGCGGGAATGACGATATCGGCGATCTCAGCCGTTTCGGTCATGAACTGTTCATGGACCGCGACGAAGAGATCGTCGCGGGCGAAGCCGCGTCTGACGAGGCGCTGCTCGGGCGCGATGTTGGCGGGATTGGTGTTCTGGATCAGCATCGCCGTCACCGGGCCGCGATGACGCAGCGCCACCGGATCGCCGGTCAGCACGCGGCCGATCTGGGATTGATCGAGCGTGCGGATATCGGCATCCTTCATCGACCGGCCGGTCAGTTCCGCATTGTTCATGCGGAAGATGTCGCTGTTCGAATGGAAGGCGCCGCCGCCCTCATATTTCCAGGAGCCGAGAACGGTGGCGATCGAGGCGGCCGCATGCATGGCGACCGCGCCGTTGCGCTGGCGGGTGAAGCCATAGCCCAGGCGGAAAAAGGTCTTCTTCGTCGTGCCGACGAGGCTGGCGAAGGCTTCGATCTCCTCGACCGAAAGACCGGTGATGGCAGCCGCCCATTGCGGCGTCTTGGTTTTCAGATGCGCCTCGAGACCGGCGGGATCATCGGCATATCTCGCCATATAGTCACGGTCGGCGTAACCGTCGCGGAAGGCGATGTGCATGACGGCGCAGGCGAGTGCTGCGTCGGTGCCCGGCTTAACGATCAGCGCCATGTCGGCCTGCTTCATCGTCGGATTGTCGTAAATGTCGATGACGACGATCTTCGCGCCGCGCTCCTTGCGCGACTTGATGGCGTGGGTCATCACGTTGACCTGGGTGGAGACCGCGTTGGTGCCCCAGATGACGACGCAATCCGTGCGGCCCATCTCGCGCGGATCGGGGCCGCGCAACGTGCCGGTCGCCATGGTGAAGCCGGTCCAGGCGGGGTTGGTGCAGATCGAGGAGAAGAAGCCGGAGTAACGCTTGGCATGACGAAGGCGATCGATGGAATCGCGCTGCACCCAGCCCATGGTACCGGCGTAGAAATAGGGCCAGATCGCTTCGCTGCCGTCCCTTGCCTCGGACTTGACAAAGGCTTCGGCGATCTCATCCAGCGCATCGTCCCAGGAAATCTGCTGCCACTGCCCTGCCCCCTTGGCGCCGGCGCGGCGTAGCGGATGCATCAGGCGGTCGGAATGGTAGAGCCGCTCGGCATAACGGGCGACCTTGGCGCAGATGACACCCGACGTGTAGGAATGGTCATTGGCGCCGCGGACACGGCCGATGCGGCCATCCTCCGATATCTCGACCTCCAGCGCACAGGTGGAGGGACAGTCATGCGGGCAGGCCGTGTGGCCCACCCTGTTTTCCGGCTTGGATGATTTGGCATGGATGGGGGTCGCAATGTTCATGGCATTTGTATATTCCAAGGCTTGCACGGCCAAAAGCCACAAAAATTCCCATGACGCGAATTCATACGGACATCAGCAAAAATGAACTACCGCCACATCTATCACGCGGGCAACTTTGCCGATGTGCTGAAACATGTCGTGCTGACGCGGCTGATCCGCTACATGCAGAAGAAGGATGGCGGCTTCCGCGTGCTCGACACGCATGCCGGCATCGGGCTCTACGACCTCTCCTCCGAAGAAGCGCAGAAAACCGGCGAATGGCTCGATGGCATCGGCAAGCTGATGGAGGCAGAGCTCGGCCCTCAGGTCTCTGAACTGCTGGAGCCCTACCTCTCGGCAATCCGCGAACTCAATCCTGAAGGCGGCATCCGCTTCTATCCCGGCTCGCCGAAACTTGCGCGCATGCTGTTTCGGCCGCAGGACCGCCTGTCGGCGATGGAACTGCATCCCGAGGACTATGTCAGGCTGCACCGGCTGTTCGAGGGCGATCACCACGCCCGCATCACCGAGCTCGACGGCTGGCTGGCGCTCGGCGCACATCTGCCGCCGAAGGAGAAGCGCGGCATCGTGCTCGTCGATCCGCCCTTCGAGGAGGAGGACGAATATCGGCGGCTGGCCGAGGGGCTGGAAAAGGCCTACCGGCGCTTTCCCGGCGGCACCTACTGCCTGTGGTATCCGCTGAAGAAGGGCGCGCCGATCAAGGAATTCCACGAGAGGCTACAGGCGCTCGACATTCCGAAAATGCTCTGCGCCGAACTTGCCGTTCGCAGCGACCGCGGCATTACCGGACTGACGGGCTCCGGACTCGTCATCGTCAACCCGCCCTTCACACTGAAGGACGAGTTGCACCAATTGCTGCCCGCATTGAAGGACCATCTGGCGCAAGACCGCTTCGCCTCGCACCGCGCCTTCTGGCTGCGCGGCGAAAACAAGGCCGTCAAGGACGATTGACCAGCCAATCGCCTTAAGGGATAGTCCGTGCCGCAGTCTACAACCTCATCCGGTGTCCCATGAAGCTCCTTTGTTCGCCCGCTTCACCCTATTCCAACAAGGTGCGGATGGCCGCGCATTTTCTGGGCCTGGAGTTGAACGCCATCCGGGTCGACACCAATACCGGACCGGCGATCCTGGTGGACAACAATCCGCTCGGCAAGATCCCGACGCTTCTGAACGATGACGGGATTTCGATATACGACAGCGTGGCGATCATGCATTATTTCGACCGGCTGACGAAGGGTGGGCTCTACCCTTCGAAGAACGGCAAGCGCACGGATGCGGAAATCCTCGAGGCGCTGTGCGACGGCATCTGCGACTGCCTGCTGGCGATCGTCTACGAGCGGCGCTTCCGCGACGAGGAAAAAATTCACCAGCCGTGGATCGACCGGCAATGGAAGAAGGCGACGAGCGGGCTCGCTCATCTCAGCGCCAATCCACCGAAAACAGGCAAGAAGCTCAATGGCGGACATTTCGCGCTGGCCGCGACGCTCGATTATCTCGAGCTGCGCTTCAAGGACCAATGGGAAGCCGATCATGCGCCTCTGATCGACTGGCAGCGGCAGTTCGACAAGAAATTCCCTGCCCACAGCGAGCTTAAGTCTGAGGGCTGAGCGGGCTCAGCGTCTGAGCAACGAGCACACAGCAAAAAGCCGGGCGACGTGCCCGGCTTTTCCATGTTCGAATATTCAACTCGCTTAGAACTTGACGCCGATGCCGAGCTTGACGCTGTTCTCGTCGTAACCGCGCGAGAAGCTGCCGGAGTCGAGGTCGTAATCCTTGCTCTGGTAGTCGGTGTAGCGATATTCCAAGCGCGTCGTGATGTTGTTGGTCACGAAGGCTTCGACACCAGCGCCGACCGTATAGCCGTAATTCGTCTTGCTTTCGTCCGAGGTACCGTCGGAAACCTTGACGTCGCCGATGGCAAGACCAGCTGTGCCGTAGAGCAGGAAGGGATTCATGTCGTAACCGACGCGGCCACGGACGGAGCCGTTCCAGCCATACTTGTTCTTGACGCCGCCTGAGGAGACATCGTCGCCGCTGTAGCCGAGATCGGATTCAACGCCGTAAACGATCTGGCCCTGCTGCCAGTTGTAGCCGGTGAAGACCTGGCCACCGAAACCGTAGGTGTGACGGTCGGAACCGAAGTCACCCATGTTGTAGGTGCCGGCGCCGCCGAGGTAGAAGCCTTCCCAGTTGCCAGCCGGCTTGACCGGAGCTTCCTGGGCGACCGGTGCTTCCGGAACCTGGTCGACGGCATCGGCCGCCTGAGCTGCCGAGACGCCCGCAATTGCAAAAACGGAGGCCATGAGGCCAGCAATGAGTACACGCATACTTAGTCTCCTTTCAGTCCCGCGCCGCTTACCATCTGTCTATCAGTGAAGCATTGGCGGGATATTGCCAGATGTCCCTTCCGGATCGAGATTGAAATTGGAACTGAAATGCGGATTTGAAAGAGCCAAATTGTGATATCATTGTGGCTGCCGCATGGCTGAAATTCGATGTTGCTTTGGCGCAACATACACTTTGTTAACCCTACCGAAGAGTTAAACTTAAAATACCTATTTTAGGAAATCGCATTCTTAAATAATACATAGAATATCCGGCTCTCCGACGCAACCGCAACGGCCTATTTATATAATCTCCGCCCGCCCCTATATAGTCTGCTGACAGACTCGCGGGATCAGAAGGCAAGATTTTGAACCACAAAAGACTTCGCTCGGCCCTTATAACAGGGGCTGCAAAAAGAATAGGCCGGGCAATCGCCGAAGACCTTGCCGCAAATGGCTTTTCCGTTGCGATCCACGCGAACGGCTCCATCGGTGAGGCCGAAGAGCTGGTGGCGGAATTGCGGCAAAAGGGACAAAGGGCGATCGCGCTGCAGGCCGACCTTAGCGATCTCGGCGAAACGGGCGCATTGGTCGCGAAGGCGTCGGAAGCGCTCGGACCGCTCGATCTGCTCGTCAATAATGCGTCGGTCTTCCAGCATGATTCCGCGCGTAGTTTCAATGCCGCCACATGGGCATTGCACTTCGACCTGCATGTCCGTGCGCCCTCTATCCTTGCGGCGGCCTTCGCGCAGCAGATGCCCGCTGAGGCAGCAGGGCTGATCGTCAATATCATCGACCAGCGGGTCTGGGCGCTGAGGCCCAGCTTCTATTCCTATACCCTCTCCAAATCCGCGCTGTGGACGGCGACGCAGACGCTTGCACAGGCGTTGGCGCCACGCATCCGCGTCAATGCCATCGGCCCCGGCCCCTCGATGCCGAGCGAGCGGCAGGCGATGGAGGACTTCCAAGCGCAGGTCTCAGCCCTTATCTTGCAGCGAGGGCCGGCGCTGGAGGAATTCGGACAAACGATTCGCTTCCTTTACGACACGCCCTCGATCACCGGCCAGATGATTGCCCTCGACGGCGGCCAGCACCTCGCCTGGCAGACGCCCGATGTGGCGGAGATTACGGAATGAATGGACGAAAGCTGCCGGATGGCGGCGTTCTCTACGACGAGACGGATGAGAGCGAAGACGATATCGAAGTGGAAGGCGACGTTTCCGCCGTCGCCCCGCTTGCGGCTGCGGTCGACTGGAACGCGGGCAGCCTTAACGAGACCGGGCTTATCGGCGCGGAACTGATCGCCGAATTCGTCAAGCGGCTCCCCAACAGCCCCGGCGTCTACCGCATGTTCAACGCCGAGGGTGACGTGCTCTATGTCGGCAAGGCGCGCAGTCTGAAGAAGCGCGTCAACAATTACGCCGTCGGCCGCGTGCATTCCAACCGCATCGCCGAGATGGTGCGCCAGACGGCCAACATGGAATTCGTGACGACGCGCACGGAAACCGAAGCGCTGCTGCTGGAAGCGAATCTGATCAAGCGCTTGCGGCCGCGCTTTAACGTGCTTTTGCGCGACGACAAGTCGTTTCCCTATATTCTCATTACCGGCGACCACCGGGCGCCGGCGATCTTCAAGCATCGCGGCGCCAGAGCGCGAAAGGGCGACTATTTCGGACCTTTCGCTTCGGCCGGCGCGGTCGGGCGGACGATCAACTCGCTGCAACGCGCCTTCCTGATCCGCACCTGCACCGACAGCGTCTTCGAAACGCGGACGCGTCCCTGCCTGCTCTACCAGATCAAGCGCTGTTCCGGTCCGTGCACGCATGAGGTTAGCGACGAGGGTTACGGCGAACTGGTGCAGGAGGCGAAGGACTTCCTGTCCGGCAAGAGCCAGAAGGTGAAGTCGCATATGGCCGAGGCGATGAACCAGGCGGCCGAGGACCTCGACTTCGAGCGGGCGGCGATCTATCGTGATCGCCTGGCGGCATTGTCGCATGTGCAGAGCCATCAGGGCATCAATCCGGCCGGCGTCGAGGAGGCTGACGTTTTCGCCATCCATCATGAGGGCGGCATCTCCTGCATCCAGGTGTTCTTCTTCCGCACCGGCCAGAACTGGGGTAACCGCGCCTATTTCCCGAAGGCCGATCCGCAGCTTTCGAGCGCCGAAGTGCTGAATTCCTTCCTCGCACAATTCTACGACGATAAGCCGGTGCCGAAGCAGATCATGCTGTCGCAGACGGTCGAGGAGCTGGAACTGCTCGCCGCAGCACTCAGCGAAAAGGCCGGCCACAAGGTTTCCATCCTCGTGCCGCAGCGCGGCGAGAAGCGCGATCTCGTCGACCATGTCGTCGGCAATGCGCGCGAGGCGCATGGGCGAAAGCTCGCCGAGACGGCATCGCAGTCGCGGCTGCTCGAAGGTTTCAAGGAAACGTTCAAGCTTGCCTATACGCCGCAGCGCATCGAGATCTACGACAATTCGCATATCATGGGCACCAATGCCGTCGGCGGCATGGTGGTCGCGGGGCCGGAAGGTTTCGTCAAGAACCAGTACCGCAAGTTCAACATCAAATCGACCGACATCACGCCCGGCGACGACTTCGGCATGATGAAGGAGGTGATGACGCGGCGTTTCTCGCGGCTGATCAAGGAGGAAGGCATTCCTGACCGGACGGCGCAGGCGGCGACCACCCCCGACGCTGCCGACATGCCCTTCCCGACCTGGCCCGATGTGATCCTCATCGACGGCGGCCAGGGGCAGATGACGGCAGTGCGCGCCATCCTTGCGGAACTCGGCATCACCGAGAGCGTGACGGCGATCGGCATCGCCAAGGGCATCGACCGCGATGCCGGGCGCGAACGCTTCTTCCCGCCGGGACGAGAAAGCTTCACGCTGCCGCCGCGCGATCCGGTGCTCTATTTCATTCAGCGCATGCGCGACGAGGCGCATCGTTTCGCGATCGGCTCCCACCGGGCTCGGCGCAAGAAGGAAATGATCAAAAACCCGCTCGACGAGATCGGCGGCATCGGCCCATCGCGCAAACGCGCGCTGCTCCAGCACTTCGGCACGGCAAAGGCGGTTTCGCGCGCCGCCCTGTCCGACCTGATGGCGGTGGAAGGCATATCGGAAGCCGTCGCCAGGCAGGTCTATAACCATTTCCACGACGACGCCGCGAAATAACCGGCGTCCGTCGCAAATTCCACGCAAAGGCGGTGAAAAGACAGAAAGAATGTTGACGGTCCGCGGCCAAAGCCGTCATCTACCGCAACGACCCGAGCACGATGCGGAGGTCCTAAAGTGTTACAGCGTCCTTGGCGCGTCTGAAAAAAGGCGCGGCGCTGTAGCAGCGCATCAATTCAGAGAAACGATCCCATGGCATCGCGTGCGTACAGCATTCCCAATCTTCTGACCTACGGCCGTATCCTCGCCGTGCCGCTGATCGTTCTCTGCTTCTTCATCGAGGGCAGGCTGTCGATCAGCAACACGGCGCGCTGGGTGGCGCTGTGGATCTTCGTCATCGCCTCGCTCACCGATTTCCTCGACGGCTATCTCGCGCGCATCTGGAACCAGACGTCGAATATCGGCCGCATGCTCGACCCGATCGCCGACAAGCTGCTGGTAGCCTCGATTCTTCTGCTGGTCGCGGCCGACCAGACGATCGCCGGCTGGTCGATCTGGGCGGCGATCACCATTCTCTGCCGCGAGATCCTGGTTTCGGGCTTGCGCGAATATCTGGCGGCGCTGAAGGTCAGCGTACCCGTGACGCGGATCGCCAAGTGGAAGACGACGCTGCAGCTTGTCGCCATCGCCTTCCTGCTCGCCGGCCCGGCCGGCGACGAGATTTTCCCCTATACGACGCAGATGGGCATCGCGCTGCTGTGGATCGCGGCGCTGCTGACGATCTACACCGGCTATGATTATTTCCGCGCCGGACTGAAACATATCGTGGATGACGAGGAATGACGCGGCTTATCTATTTCGCTTGGGTGCGCGAGCGCATTGGCAAGGGCGAGGAGGAGATCGACCTCCCCTCCTCCGTCGTCACCGTTGCCGATCTCCTCACTCATTTGAAGACGCTGGGCGAAGAATATGAGACCGCACTTCAATATCCCGACATGATCCGCGTGGCGCTCGACATGGAGCATGTCGAGCATGACGAGCCGATATCAGGGGCGAAAGAGATCGGGATATTTCCGCCGATGACGGGGGGATGACTGGGATGAGATCCGGTGCGGCATATTCCCTTCCCTTCTCCCCTCGGGGAGAAGGTGCCCGAAGGGCGGATGAGGGGGCCGCCCCGGCAGGTACTGCCCTTCGCTTGCGCTCAGTGCGTTCGCGGCTTGCGCCACTCACCCCCCTCATCTGTCCTTCGGACATCTTCTCCCCGCTGGGGAGAAGAGGGAGGCTGTATTGACCATCATCCCCACCATCCGCGTTCAGCAGCAGGACTTCGACCTGCAAGCCGAGGTCGATCGCCTCTCCAAGGGCAAACCCGGCGTCGGCGCCGTCGTCACCTTTTCCGGCCTCTGCCGCGATGAAGGCGGGACGCTGGCAGCCCTCGAACTCGAGCATTATCCTGGCATGGCTGAAGCGGAGATGCGGCGCATCGGCGATCTGGCCATCGCGCGGTTCGGACTTCTCGGCCTCACCGCCATCCACCGCTACGGGAAGATCGCCGCCGGCGAGAATATCGTGCTCGTCGTCGCGGCCGCACCGCACCGGCAGGCGGCGTTCGACGGCGCCAATTTCGTCATGGATTTCCTGAAGACTGCTGCCCCCTTCTGGAAGAAAGAGCACGCCAGGGGTGGTGCCACCGGCGACTGGGTCGCGGCGAAGGACGCCGACGACGCAGCGCGCGACAAGTGGAAGTAAATTAGTAAATTAGAGCACCACACGCTCCCTGCGGCTCATGACCAGTAGCAGGACGAGTAGCGAGAAGATAACCAGATCCCGCCAGACGAAGGGGCCATAGGCGCCCCACATGGTTTCGGCGACGGCAAGCGCGGCCGCGCCGCCGGCCGAGCGCAGCGGATCGGAGTAGCCGCCGACGGCTGCGATCAACAGCACCTTCAGTCCGAACATCAGGCCGGAGCCGAAATCCATCGAGCCGTAATAGAAGGTGGCGAGGATGCCGCAGATCGTGGCGACGAGAGCGGCTGCCGCATAGGCGACGAGAAAGACGCGGTCGGCGCTGGTGCCGCAGAGTTCGGCTGCCAGCGGGTCATCGGTGACGGCGCGCCAGATGCGGCCCCAGACCGTGCGCCTGAGGATCAGCGTACCGATCGCGACGATGGCGCACATCAGCGCCGTGTCGATCAGTTGGATATGGGTGAGCGTCACCTTGAAGGGGCCGTCGCTCCAGAAGACGACCGTGTCGTTCAGGAATGGCGGCAGCCAGATGGCGCGGGTATTGGCGGCAAGCCGGGCAGTCTCCATCAGCACGATCATCATGCCGAGGGCGGCGACGATGACTGTATTCGGCGATTTGCTGACCAGCGGCAGCATGATCGAGCGGCCGATCCATAGGCCCGCCCCCAGTGAATAGACGATGGAAGCGCAGGCGCCGACGGCAAGGGCGGCCGGCAGCACCAACCAGAAGCGGTTGAAAGCAAGTTCGGTGAAGAGCAGCAGGATCTGGCCCGCGAAGGCAAAGATCGCCCCATAAGTGATGTCGGCCCGCTTCGTCACGCCAAAGGCGACGGCATAACCGAAGGCAAGCGCGGCATAGAGGGCAGCAAGTGGAACCGCATTCGCCAGCTGCTGCAGAAGATAGGCCATTCGAGACACTCCGCGTCATTAAAATTATAACTGGTAAAACCTATTTCGCTAGTTATAATTTCATCATGAGCTTTTCCTGGACCCCTCACCGCTTTGCCGGCGGCGCATTGGCGCTCGATGTCGTCAACAGCGTCGTTCTGCGCCACGATGCAACGCGGCGGATCGACCGCTTCGCGGTCAGGGATCAAATGCGGAGCTTTCCGCGCGCCGCAGCCGAATTCTGCGCCGAGCGCGCCCTTTTCGGCGATATCGCGCCGGTGGCGGCGGAAAGCGAAGCGGATTTCATCGCGCTGCGGGAAGCGATCGACGCCTATTTCCGCGAGCGTATACTGAATGGCGGCGACGACCAATTGCTGGCCGGGCTGCTGGAAGCGCTGGCGAAGACATTGCGCGACGCGGGCCCCAACAGCCTGGCCGCGGCGACCGCCCATTCGGCACTGCGGCTGATCGCCATGCCCGATCCGGAGCGCATGAAGATCTGCGGCAATTGCGGCTGGCTGTTCATCGACCGCAGCAAGAACAGAAGCCGGGCCTGGTGCGACATGGCGGTCTGCGGCAACCGCGCCAAGGCGAACCGTCACTATCGCCGCAAGAAGGAGGAGACGCCATGAAGAAATATATGATCGTAGTGGTCGCAGCAGCGGCCCTTCTGCTTTCCGCCTGCCAGCGACAGGCGGAAAACCTGGTCGAGGTCACCGGCCATCTCTTCGTCTTCAACTATCGGGTGGCGAGCGCCACCTATCTGCTGACGCTGAAGAAGACAGGCCCCATCCCCGACGGCTCGGTCATCATCGCCGAATTCGAAAATCCGCAAGGAGGCGATCCGTTGGTGCTGAACCAGAAGATCTACCCGATCGACGACAAGATCGCTCTGCAGAGCGAAAAACTGCACTGCGTGCGCAAGGACCGCCCCTATTCCGTCAGTGTCCGGCTGGTCGACAAGGACGGCAAGGTGCTGCAGGAATTGAAGACGCAGTTCCGGTCCGACCTCGACCAGACCGTCCTGCCGAGCAAGCCGCTCGTCGTCGGCGCGCTTTATGACAAGAACCCGGAGGTCTTCAAGCCTGATGGCAGTGTCGATTTCTCGAATACCGACAAATGCCCGGCATAGAGAAATGTATAGAAAAAGCCGGAGCAAGGCCCCGGCTTTCGAGAGTCAATTCAAGGCATTGCCGGCGAATGCCGAAGCGTGGCCTCAGCCGACGATTTCGGTATCGGAGAACCAGTACTTGATTTCCTGGGCAGCTGTTTCAGGAGCATCCGAGCCGTGAACGGAATTTTCGCCGATCGACAGAGCGTGAACCTTGCGGATCGTGCCTTCGTCAGCGTTTGCCGGGTTGGTCGCGCCCATGATCTCGCGGTTCTTGAGGATTGCGCCTTCGCCTTCCAGCACCTGGACGACGGTCGGGCCGGAGGTCATGCCTTCGACCAGTTCGCCGAAGAAGGGACGGTCCTTGTGAACGGCGTAGAAGCCTTCGGCTTCGCGACGGCTCATCCAGACGCGCTTGGAAGCGACGACACGCAGACCGGCATCTTCGAGCATCTTGGTGATAGCGCCTGTCAGGTTGCGCTTGGTTGCATCAGGCTTGATCATCGAGAAGGTGCGTTCAATCGCCATAGTCAAATCCTCTGTTTTCTCGGGAAAAGTGGGCGGTCTTTACCCGCCCCAACGCCCGAAAACAAGAGGTAGGCGGCAATTTCACGCCGCTGTCACAGTCCTGCCGCGGCTTTGGTGAAGATCGAGGCATCGTTCGAACCAGGCCATGACGGGATCGTCGGCAGCCAGCATGGCGAGACCGGCGGAGACACGCAGCCATTGCAGCGCGCCGAAGACGATATAGTCGGCAAAGAGCGGTGTCTGCCCGCCGATGAAGGGTTGGAATTTCAGCATGTGCCGGAGCGGCTCCAGCCTGGCGCCGAAGGCGGCCTTCTCCACCTCGCTATCGGCGGCAGCCATTTCCAACGGCTTGCCGAGCCGAGCCTCCCGGCTTTCGCGGAAATAGGCCTTGTCTCCCTCGTCGAGGTTCGTATGGATGTCGAGAAGGGCGATGCGCATGATCGCCGGATGGATGATCATCTGCGAATAGCCTTCCACCATCCGCGACAACGCCTTGCCGCCTTCGCCGTTGAACAGTGACGGCCGCTCGGGATAGGCCTCCTCCAGATAGAGCGCAATGTCGAAGCTGTCGGAGACCAGCCGGCCATTGTCGTCGAGAACGGGCACGATCGACGAGACGCCGCCGCCGATCGCGCTGATGCGGGCATAGGTGGTCGGAATCTCCTCGAAATCGAGCCGCTTGTGCGCGAGCGCCATGACAGCCTTCCAGCAATGGGGCGAAAAGAAGCGCCGCTCGTCGGCGCCGCAGAGGGAATAGAGGGCTCTGGTCATGACAGTCCTTTCGAGATCGCAGCTCTATCCATTCCACGACAGAAAGCGCCTGCGATCATCAGGAAATTTCATGGCGTCATCACTCGGCTTTCTGCGGAAACCGGCTAGACTGCCGCTACGACACGGGAGGGACAGGATGCTCAGACATTACAGGATGTTCGCCGCCTATAATCGCTGGGCCAACCGCCAAGTCTATGCGGCTGCGGCCGAACTCAGCGATGCAGAATTCCGCAGCGACCGTGGCGCCTTCTTCGGCTCGTTGCATCGCACGCTCAATCATCTGCTCGCCGCAGACCGGATATGGATGAAGCGCTTCACCGGTACCGGCGAGGCACCGACGACGCTGAATGCTGTGCTCTTCGAAGATCTGGATGCGCTTGCCGCCGCGCGCAAAATCGAGGACGAGCGTATCATTGCCTGGATGGACACGCTGGACGAGGCAGCTCTTGCCGCCGACTTCACCTATGTGCCGGTGACGCAGCCGGGCGAATTCACCCAGCCGCTGGCTCCAGCGCTTGCGCATCTCTTCAACCACCAGACCCATCATCGCGGCCAGTGCCACATGACGCTGACCGCGCTCGCCAAGCCGAGCCTTACGCTTGATCTCATCTACTTCCTGCGCAGCGAGGGTTGCGAGTGGATGTGAGGCACGATCTAAATTAAGAAGCCTCCCACTTTTCGGAGTCATGGTCTGGCCATCAAGACTGAATTAACCGCCATTGCCGGTTCTGCCGCCAATCCTGGGCTATCCCGGCGAAAGTTCAGCCTCTCTTAAAAGCTTACGGGCATAACGTGATGTGAGAGATGAGGCTGGGTCGCGAGGGATCGTCATGCAGAATGCAAGCGCAAACGCATTGTTGCCGCGCGAGGCTGTGCGCCCGGCGCCGAAGGGGGATATTCAGAAGATCGCCCAGCACATGGCGCGCCTCAACGTCGCCGCGCTGCCGCGCAATTACGAGCTCTTTCACGAGGTGATCGTCGGGCTGAATGCCGGCCTTGCGCAGGATATCGCAGCACTCGGACCGCAGCCGCAACAGCCCATGCTCGACGAGCTCGGCCTGAGATACCGCCTCGTCGGCCATTGCGGGCTGGCAGGCGAGACCTCACGGAATGAGGCGAGCCGAATGCTGCGCGATGTGGCGGAAAGGCTTGCCGAAGGGCTGAAGCACAAGAATACCTTTGCGCGCGCCTGCAGCGCTATCCTGAAATCCGTTTCCGGCCAGAGCGACCAGAGCCTTGCCGCTTTCCTCAGCGAGGTCGATTATCTCACTGCGTCGCTTTCGACCGTTCTTGCGGCCGAGATGGAAATCGGCGCGAAGCTGCAGGACGATATCAAGACGCTGGAAACGCTGGAGCGCGGCATTTCGGCAATGCAATCGGCCGCCATCGCCGACAGGATCACCGGACTTCCGAACCGCATTGCGCTGAACCGGACGATCGCCGATCTCTACGAGCGGGAAGAAGGTGCCGCCGGCAGCGCACTGATCATGATCGATATCGACAAATTCACCGATCTCAACGACAAATACGGCACGCAGGCAGGCAACAAGCTCCTGAAGAAGCTCGCCGGCCTCCTCCAGAAGTCGATCAAGAAAAACGATTTCATTGCCCGCACCCAGGGTGATGAATTCGCCCTGTTGTTTTCCAATGTCGGCATGCAGGATGCGATGGCGATTGCCGAGCGCCTGCGCGCCTCCGTCGAAGACAATCTGGTCTTCGCGACATCCGACAAGACCGATCGCGGCAGGCTCACCATCTCGATCGGCGTGGCGCTCAGCACCGATGCGGCAACGCCAGGGCAGTTGCAGGCCAATGCTCGCGTGGCGCTTCTCGCCGCGCAATCGAACCCCCGACTGCCGGTGCAGGCTTTCGGCCGCTGAGGCGGCGGACACGTGTTCTGGCCGCGGGACAAGCAAACTTGCGGCGCACAAGCAAGCTTGGCGCGGGGATAAGCGCTCTTGCCTTGGCGAGCGCTTTCAGCCAAAACGCCGGCCATGATCACGCTCACCGATATTTCCGCCCGCATTGCCGGGCGCCTGCTTCTCGACAATGCCAGCGTTTCGCTGCCTTCAGGCACGAAGGCTGGGCTCGTCGGGCGCAACGGCGCCGGCAAGTCCACGCTTTTTCGCGTCATCACCGGCGATCTCGGCTCGGAGAGCGGAACGGTGTCGATCCCGAAGGCCGCACGCATCGGCCAGGTGGCGCAGGAAGCGCCGGCGACCGAAGACGCGCTGATCGAGATCGTGCTTGCCGCGGACAAGGAACGTACCGCCCTCGTTGCCGAGGCGGAAACGGCAACCGATCCGCACCGCATCGCCGAAATCCAGATGCGCCTCGTCGATATCGACGCGCATTCGGCCGAAGCGCGTGCGGCGAGCATTCTTGCCGGCCTCGGCTTCGACAAAGAGGCGCAGGCTCGCCCCGCCTCCTCCTTCTCCGGCGGCTGGCGCATGCGCGTCGCCCTTGCCGCCGTGCTGTTTTCCGAGCCGGATCTACTTCTGCTCGACGAGCCGACCAACTATCTCGACCTCGAAGGCACGCTGTGGCTGGAAGACTATGTCAGGCGCTACCCGCATACCGTCATCATCATCAGCCACGATCGCGACCTGTTGAACAACGCGGTCAATGCGATCGTCCATCTCGACCAGAAGAAGCTCACCTTCTATCGCGGCGGTTACGATCAGTTCGAGCGGCAGAAGGCGGAAGCCGACGAGCTGCAGACGAAAGCCAAAGCCAAGAACGACGCGGCGCGCAAACATCTGCAGGGCTTCATCGATCGCTTCAAGGCCAAGGCTTCGAAGGCCCGGCAGGCGCAATCGCGCGTCAAGGCGCTGGAGCGCATGGGAACGGTCGCCGCTGTCATCGAGGACCATGTGCAGCCGATCACGTTTCCCGAGCCGGAAAAGCAGCCGGCTTCGCCGATCGTCGCGATCCAGAGCGGCGCCGTCGGCTACGAGCCCGGCAATCCGATCCTGAAGAACCTCAATCTGCGCATCGACAATGACGACCGCATCGCCCTGCTCGGCTCGAACGGCAACGGCAAATCGACCTTCGCCAAATTCATCTCCGGCCGGCTGGCGCCGGAGAGCGGCGAAGTGAAGATCGCGCCGAGCCTGAAGATCGGCTTCTTCGCGCAGCACCAGCTCGACGACCTCATCCCCGAGCAATCGTCGGTGGAGCATGTGCGCCGCCTGATGCCCGGCGCGCCGGAAGCCAAGGTGCGCGCCCGCGTCGCCCAGATGGGGCTTGCGACCGAGAAGATGGCGACGGCCGCCAAGGATCTTTCCGGCGGCGAAAAAGCCCGCTTGCTGATGGGGCTTGCCGCCTTCAACGCGCCCAACCTGCTGATCCTCGACGAGCCGACCAACCACCTCGACATCGACAGCCGCCGCGCGCTGATCGAGGCGCTGAACGACTACGAAGGCGCCGTCATCCTGATCTCGCACGATCGCCATCTGATCGAGGCGACGGTCGATCGGCTGTGGCTGGTCAATGGCGGTACGGTGACGACCTTCGAAGGCGATATGGACGAGTACCGCGACCTCATCGTCACTTCCGGTAAAAAAAAAGAAGAAAGGCCGCAGCTAGCTGAAGACGCGACGTCGAAGGCCGACCAGCGCAAGCTCAATGCCGAACGTCGCGCCTCGCTGACGCCGCTCAGGAAAAAGATCAATGAAATCGAATCCTTGACGGCGAAGCTGGAGAAACAGATTCAGGCGCTTGACGCGGAACTTGCGGACCCGGCCCTTTACGAGAAGACGCCCACTAAAGCGGCCGAGAAGGCAAAGCAGCGCGGCGAAGCTGCGGCAAAACTGGCGGCTGCCGAGGAAGACTGGCTGATGCTGTCTGCCGAATACGAAGAAGCGATGGCGGGATAGTCACAAGTCTTAAGGAAAGCGTGGCGAAGTGCCGCGCTACAACACAATTTTTGCCGATCTCAACCGATCGTTAACCATAATCCGAAAGGTTGTCTCAACATTCATTACCGATTTGTTGAGCCCTTTCCATGTATCGTTTTTTCGTTCTGTCCTGCATGGCCCTCACGGCCGCCCTCTCCGCCTGCAGCACCGCCAGACAAGCCGCTCCCGATACCACGATCAAGACCTCGTCGGTGATCGCGCCCGAAGAGCGGAAACTTGCCTATGCCGGCGACGATGCGACCCCGCGCCTTGCCGGCCCGCATCATCTGGCCGGACGGATACTGGAGGTCTCCTCGCTCGCAGATCTCAAGCTGCAGGACAAGGAAGTGATCCTCAGCTTCGACGACGGCCCGATCCCTGGCCGGACCGACAAGGTGCTGGCAATCCTCGACCAGTTCGGCGTCAAGGGTGCCTTCATGATGGTCGGCGAGATGGCCGATATGCATCCGGCGCTCGCCCGCAAGGTCGCCCAGGATGGCAACACGATCGGCAGCCACACCTATGACCACGCCAACCTGAGTTCGCTGAGTTTCGACGCGGCGATGGCCGAGGTGATCAAGGGCGAATTGGCGGTGACCAAGGCGACCGGAACCGACGTCTCCTTCTTCCGCTTCCCTTATCTTGCCGAGAGCCACAGGCTGCGCGCCGCGATCGCCATGCGCGACATGGTGGTCATGGATGTCGATATCGACAGCAAGGACTACTTCACCACGACGCCGGTCTCCATAACCCAGCGGACGATGAACCTCTTGCACAAGCGCGGCCGCGGCATCATCCTGATGCATGACATCCACAAACGCACGGCGACGATGCTACCGACCCTGCTCTCGAAACTCGAAGCCGAAGGTTACAAGGTGGTGACGCTGAAATTCAAGAAGACCGAGGTGCCGAACACCGTCGTCGCCTCGGCCGATTTCGTGACGACCCGCTAGCGCATGAGCCCGAAAATCGAAATCGATCTTCGGGCCTATGCTAAGATTCAAAGTGTTACGGCGTCCTTCGCGCATCTGAAGAGACGCGCGGCGCAGTAAGGCGGGTTGCCAATTCGGGGTCGGCTGCCTAGATCTGTCCGACATCAACGGAAGCTGGCAGGCCGGACATGAACCTTCATCTCGAAACGGACGACGATCCGCGCACCCGCCAGTTCATCGACGAACACAACGCGCTTTCCGACGCGGCGTTGAAAACTCCGGAATTCGCTGGCGATCGCGACGCGATCAAGGCGCTGATCGAGCGGCAAGACAGGCTGACCGTTCCGATGCGCCGAGGCGAGTGGCTGTTCGATTTCCGCCAGAGCAAGGACAATCCTCTCGGCGTCTGGCTCCGCCTGCCGGCGGACCAGGAGCCGCTGCCGGACGCCGCCTGGGAGCCGGCCTTCGATCTCGACGCCTTCTGCGTGAGGGAAGGCAAGCGCTGGAACTGGCGCGGTGCCGTCACCTGCCCGTGGGAACCCACGCGGGTGCTGCTCACACTTTCGGACGGCGGCTCCGACCTTCTCCGGCTGCTCGAATTCGATGCCGAGCGGAGACAGATCGTCGAGGGCGGCTTCGACACCCCGGCCGCACGATCGCATGCCACTTGGCTGAGCCGCGACGAAATCTGCTATTTCGGTTCCATCGACCGGTTTTCGGCGACCCGTTCCGGGTGGCCGCGGGTCGGGCGGCGATTGAAGCGCGGGCAGCGGCCGGAAGATGCCGCCGTCATGTTCGAAGCAGCAGATGAGGACGTCTACGGCTTCAATCTCGTCATCGACCCTGCCCTGTCAGGCGCTTCGGCGGGTCACGAATTGATCGACATTTTCGTCGCCGCCCACGAGATCGGCGTCGCCAGCGCTTTCCTGATCGCCAGCGACGGGACGCGGCGGCGCATCGATCTGCCCGCCGAGGCCGATTTCCAGTTCAATCGCGATCATTGCCTTTGGCGGGCAAAGACCGATGAGCGCGTTGCGACCGGCAGCCTCGTGCTGCAACGCTTCGATCCCGGCTCTGAGACGGCCCTGCTCGGGCCGGAACGGATCCTGTTTCAGCCTGCCGAGGGCCAGTCCATTTCGCAAATGATGCTGATGCGCGAATGGTGCGTCTTCCTCATCTCCGATCGGCTGCGTCCGCGTCTCATGGTGCTCGACCTGACGAGGCCCGATGCCGAACAGCGCGAGATCGCGCTACCGGCGGACATGCAGACGGCTCACTTCAGGCCGCTCCATGCGGATCTGCATCTTGGCGACGATACGCTCCACATCGTCGGCCAGGGCTTCCTGCAGCCTCCCGCCTGTTATCGCCTCGAGCTGTCGGATCGCAGCAAGCAGGCCGAACTGATTTTCGTCGCCGCGGCGCCAAGCTATTTCGATGCGACCGACATGTCATCCGAACTGCTGGAGGCTGTTTCCGAGGATGGAACGAGGGTTGCCTACCGGCTGGTCCTGCCGAAGCAGTGGACCAAGGGCGCGCTGCCGGTCCTGTTGTACGGCTATGGCGGATTCGATGTTTCGCTGTCGCCGAGCTATTCAGGCGTGACAGGACGCTGGCTGGAGCAAGGCGGTGCCTATGTGCAGGCCTATATCCGCGGCGGCGGCGAATTCGGGCCGGACTGGTATCGCAGCGCCAAGCGGCAGGGGCGAGACCGGGCGTTTGCCGATTTCGTCGCCATCGCTCGCGATCTCGTCGCCCGCGGCTACACCGTACCGTCGCGGATTGCCTGCCAGGGCGGCAGCAACGGCGGCCTGCTGACCGGCGTGATGCTGACGCGTTATCCCGACGATTTCGGTGCCGTCTGGTGCCAGGTGCCGGTTCTCGACATGACACGCTTCCACCTGTTCAGCGCAGGGCAAGCCTGGATGGACGAGTACGGCGACCCGGAGACGCCCGTGGACCGGGATTTCATGCTCGGCTATTCGCCGCTTCACAATGTCAAGCCGGCGACCGAGGTCAGCTATCCGCCGATCTACGTCGAAAGCTCGGCCAATGACGACCGCGTGCATCCCTCGCATGCGCGCCGCTTTGCCGCGCTGCTGGAGGAGAAAGGACACCGGCCGCTCTTCCATGAATTCGGTTCGGGCGGGCATGGCGGCGACGGCAATTCCGAAGAGCGCGCCGCCCGCGCAGCAATGGGCTACAGCTTCCTTCGCCAAACCATCATGCGATAGAATGGAGCAGGAGAGCTTGTCGGCGCTCCTCTTTCTGATACAAACCAAGTCAATAATCATACTTTTCATACAGGCTCGAGCGAAACACCATGTCTCCAATCAACCTCGCCATCGTCGGCGTCGGCAAGATCGTCCGCGACCAGCACCTTCCCTCCATCGCCAAGAACCCGGATTTCGAACTCGTCGCCACGGCAAGCCGCCACGGCACGGTCGAAGGCGTCAAGAGTTATACGACGATCGAGGCGATGCTCGACGCCGAGCCCTCGATCGATGCCGTTTCGCTCTGCATGCCGCCGCAATATCGCTACGAGGCCGCCTATAAGGCGCTCGTCGCCGGCAAGCACGTCTTCCTGGAAAAGCCGCCTGGCGCGACGCTGAGCGAAGTGGCCGATCTCGAAGCACTGGCGAGCAAGCAGGGTGCGTCGCTCTTTGCCAGCTGGCATTCGCGATATGCGCCGGCCGTCGAGGCCGCCAAGGCATTTCTTGCTTCGACGACGATCAAAAGCGCGCATGTGATCTGGAAGGAGGATGTCCGCCACTGGCATCCGAACCAGGATTGGATCTGGCAGGCTGGCGGCCTCGGTGTTTTCGATCCCGGTATCAACGCGCTGTCGATCGTCACCCATATCCTGCCGCGGCCGATCTTCATCACCGAGGCCGTGCTCGAATTTCCTGAGAATCGCGATGCGCCGATCGCGGCCGACATTCGCTTCCGCAATGCCGACGGCCTGCCGGTTCACGCCGAATTCGACTGGCGCCAGACCGGCAAGCAAAGCTGGGATATCGTCGCGGAGACGGCAGCCGGCCAGATGGTGCTCGCCGAGGGCGGCGCCAAGCTTCTGATCGACGGCGCGCTGACATTCGCCGAGCCGGAGCAGGAATATCCGTCGCTCTACCGTCGATTCGCCGAAATCATCAAGGCCGGCAAATCGGATGTCGACCTCGCACCGCTGCGCCACGTCGCCGATGCCTTCATGCTCGGCAAGCGGAAATTCGTCGACGCGTTCCACGACTGAGCGTCGCAATAACGTCATAGAAACCGGCAAGATTTGCCGGCCTATGGCAATTATGTTCGGGGGCAGCCGCTCATGAGCAACAAAATCCGCCGCAAGGGCCGATTTTTCCGCGTGTTGAAGATTGGCATCCTTGTGGTGCCGCTTCTCGGCCTTGCAGTATGTTCGAGCGAACTGGACGTCATGCCTCCTGATGCACCGGGCGTTTCCCGATCCGAGGAATATTCCTTCGGATCGGCGACCCAGGCTCAGGATTGGCAGGCCACCCGAAAAGTGCTGGGCCAACTGGAAGGGCGGTTCGGAGAGAAGTCCGTGCGGATACTGGCCCGCAATCTCGCCAGCACCACCGACCCGCAGACCATCAAGGCCTATTATGCCGACCGCCTTGTCCATCAAGCCGGCTGGGCGGAAATGCCGGTCAGCACCTTCGCCGACAAGGCGTGGTCCTTCGCTTTTGTCAGTCCGAATGGAAAGCGGGTTTTGGCAGTGGAAGCGCTTAATCCGTCGGAAGGTGCGGGAGGGATCGTCCCCCTCAACATCCTGACGAACCTCGACGAGGACAAAGGGTCGTAGGGATAACGGCTTCCGCCGGCGCGCGAGAACGAAGCTGGAAGGTTTCAAGCGGCATTCGAAGCGTTACGGCGTCCTGGCGCGTCTGAAAAGACGCGCCATGCTGTAGTATCGTGGCAAAACGGTCAGGCCTTCTTCTCCCACCGCCCTTCTGACGTCTGCTGCCAATAGGTAAGGTTATGCCCCTCGCCTTTCAGCTTCTTCCACTGCGCACGGGCGGCTTCCAGTTGCTCCTGATCGTGACCGTCGAACATGAAGACGATGCGCTCATAGGCGTCGGCCGGCGGCGGCTCGGCGCCGTCGACGATGAAACGCACGGTCGCTGCATTGGCATTGTCTGGCGTCACCGTCAAAAGCACCGGCTGGCTTTCGGCAAAATCGGCCTCGTCGGTACCATGCGGCAGGAAACTCTCCTGGCGGAAAGTCCAGAGATGCTGGTCGAGAGCATCGCGCCGCGTCGGCTCGCGCGTCTGGACGACAACGCGCCAGCCGCGCTCGACGCTTTTGTCGATGAGCGGCGGAAGCGCGTCCTCCAGCCTGGTTTCGGTCAGATGATAGAAGAGAACGTCCGTCATCAGGATTCATAATGGGCGCGAACGAGTTCGTCGAGCAGGCGCACGCCGAAACCGGAACCCCAGGACTGGTTGATCTCGTCCTGCGGCGAGCCCATCGCCGTGCCGGCAATATCGAGATGCGCCCACGGCGTCTCCTGCACGAAGCGCTTGAGGAAATGCGCGGCCGTAATCGAGCCGGCCTGTCGGCCGCCGGTGTTCTTCATATCGGCGAATTTGCTGTCGATCAACTTGTCGTAGTCCCTGCCGAGCGGCATCCGCCAGAGCTTCTCATTGCTCGAAAGGCCGGCGGCCGTCAGTTGGGCGGAAAGCTGGTCGTCATTGGAGAACAGGCCGGCATGGACATTGCCGAGCGCGACGACGATTGCCCCGGTCAGCGTGGCGAGATTGATCATGAACTGCGGCTTGAAGCGGTCGTTGCAATACCAGAGCGCATCGCAAAGCACGAGGCGGCCCTCGGCATCGGTGTTGATCACCTCGATCGTCTGGCCCGACATTGACGTGACGATGTCGCCCGGACGCTGGGCGTTACCGTCGGGCATGTTCTCGACCAGGCCGATGATGCCGACCGCGTTAACGGCGGCCTTGCGGGAGGCGAGCACATGCATGAGGCCGGTGACGGCTGCCGCACCGCCCATATCGCCCTTCATGTCCTCCATGCCGGCGGCCGGCTTGATCGAAATGCCGCCTGTATCGAAGACGACGCCCTTGCCGATGAAAGCCACGGGACGATCCTTGCCCTTGCCGCCCTTCCACTGCATGACCGCCAGGCGCGGCGGGCGCACGGAGCCCTGGGCTACGCCGAGAAGGGCGCCCATCCCAAGGCGTCGCATCTCCCGCTCCGTCAGGATTTCCACTTCGACGCCGAGCTTTTCCAGCTCCTTCGCCTTGGCGGCGAACTCGACGGGGCCGAGCACGTTCGGCGGTTCGTTGACGAGGTCGCGGGCAAGATTGACGCCGCCGGCAATCGCTTCGGAATCGGAAAACGCCTTCTTGGCACCAGCCGGATCGGCGGTGACGATCGTCACCTTGACGGATTTCGCCGGCTTCTCCTCCTCGTCGCCCTTCTTCGTCTTGTAGGTATCGAAGCTATAGGCGCGCAGCAGCATGCCGAGCGCGAAATCGGCGGCTGCCCGCGCGTTCGTCTCAAGCCCAGGCACGTCGATGAAGGCAGCAGCCTTGTCGGTGTTCTTGATTCTCGATGCCACAGCACCACCGGCCTTCAGCCAGTCATGGGCAGTGAGTTCGGCGGCCTTGCCAAGTCCGACGACCACGATGCGCTCGACGGGCGCGCCTTCGGGGGCAACGATATCGAGCGCGGCCATGGATTTCGCGGAGAACCGGGCGATCCTGGCAGCCTTGGCGATCACGCCTGCCGGATCGACCGCTTCGGCGCCGGCAGCGCCGTCGGCCTCCGCAGTCTTCAACAGGATCGCCAGGCCGCCATTGAGCTTTGCCGACTTCGAGAATGAAATTTCCAACTTTACTGACATGTCTTCTCCGCTGGGATTCTTTGAAATCCGCCCCTCGCGGATAATTTCGCGTTTGGCGGGTCTGTCAATGGCTTGCGACAATTGTTATGGTCGCCCGCGGCCATCATGGCCCTCATGTTTTCGTCAGTTTCGTAGATATTCGCGTTGACAGTTTTTTCGAAAAATCGATGGCCGGACGTGGCAATCCGCCTGCCGAAAACGACTTTCGGTGCCTTCATGCTGCTGTTTTGGACGTGGTGGGCGCTGCTTGTGGTGTTCCGCGCCTTCCCCGGAATAGACATCTATTTTTCCCAGCTTTTTTTCGTGGGTGCAGATTGCGACGCGACGGCCGCCACTGGGAGCATCTGCGGCGGCTTTCCCTATCGCGACGTCGCGACCTTCGACCTGCTGCGTACCGTCTTCTTCCGGCTGCCCTATGTGGTGGCAATCGTGATGCTGTGGAAACTCGTCGAATGCTATCAGCAGCACGGTGCGACCTTCAACGCCGAGCGGGCGCAAAAGCTCAAAGTCGCGCTCGGAACGCTGCTGATCGGGCCGGTGCTGCTGGTCAATGTCATCCTGAAGGAACATTGGGGCCGGCCGCGGCCGATACAGACGGACATATTCGGCGGTGCACTGCATTTCGTCGAGGCCGGTTCGCTTGCCGGCAAATGCGTTTCGAACTGTTCGTTTATCTCGGGCGAGGCAGCAAGCGCCGGCTGGCTCATCTGCCTTCTGCTCTTCGTTCCCAAACGGCTGCGTTATGCGCTGGCGGCGCCTGTGGCGGCGATCTCGATCCTCACCCCGGCGATGCGGCTATCCTTCGGCGCGCACTACATTTCCGACGTTGTCCTTGGATGGCTTTCGTCGCTTGTCGTCTTCGCCGCGTTGCTGGCGTTAACTGAGTCGCAACAGCATCAAAAAAATTCTGAAATTTGAATGAATTTTTGACACCAGCTTGTCGCAAAAGCGCGACAAAGAGCGTAGAGGGATTCTCCTGCAAAGCCGTTTGGGCGTGTAGGTGCTTTCAAGGGCAGGCATGAAACTACTCGAGACATACATATTGCGGCGCGTCGGCCAGATGTTTCTCGTGGCGCTCCTGCCCGTTCTGGCGATCATTTGGACGACACAGGTTTTGCAGCGCATCAATCTGGTCACCGACAGCGGCCAGTCGATCGGCTCGTTCGCCAAGCTGGCAACGATGATCCTGCCGTCGATCATTCCCGTCGTGCTGCCCTTCGCCCTCGTTATCGCGATCACCCAGACACTGACAACGATGAACAACGATTCCGAGCTCACCGTCATCGACGCGGCCGGGGCGCGGCGAAGCGTGCTGATCCGACCGATCCTGCTGCTTGCCGCCGTCATCAGTGCCCTTTCCTTCTTCGTCGACAACGTCGTCGAGCCGCGCGCAAAGACCGTCGTGCGGCAGATGATCGCCGAGACCTATGCTGACCTTCTCTCTTCGGTGATCGAGGAAAAGACCTTCCGCAAGCTTGATGAAGGCCTTTACGTGCAGATCTCGAAGCGGATGGCCGGCCGCATGCTGAAAGGCCTTTTCGTCGCCGACGAGCGCGATCCGGCCTACGAACTGATCTATTATGCAAAGGAAGGCGCCGTCGACGATACCGGCACGACGCTGATCATGCATGAGGGCGAAGTGCACCGCAAAACGCCCGATGGCAACGTCTCGGTCATCAACTTCGATTCCTATTCCTTCGACCTTTCGGACATGACGGAGAATCGCGGTCAGGCGACGCTGCGCGCCAGCGACCGTGACCTGTGGTTCCTGTTCAATCCAGATCCGGCCGACAAGGACTATACGATCCGGCCGCAGAGCTACCGCGCCGAACTGCACCGCCGGCTGACGGACTGGATCCTGCCCGTCGTCTTTGCGCTGTTTTCACTGGCGATCGCCGGCGATGCGCGCTCACACCGCGAAGCGCGGCTGCATCCGATGGTCAGCGCGCTTGCCTATGCCTTCGCGATGCGGTGGGCGGCCTTCTACGCGGCCAATCAGATCGACACCGACCCTGAATATATCGCCGTCCTCTACGCCATTCCGATCGTCAGCAGCGTCGTCTCGATCGCCTTCCTCGGCCTGCATAAGCGACTGGTCATGCCTTCGTTCATTCGGGACCGGATTTCGTCCTTCTGGAGAGGGATGCAGGAAAGGCTGCTTGCCGTGACCGGCAGGACCGGCGGGGGCGCTGCCCAATGATGTTCGGGACATTGTCGCGTTATTTCTTTCGCCGCTACCTGGTGACGACGGGCTGGTTCCTGATCGGCGTCTCGGCGATTTCCTTCCTCCTCGATTTCAGCGAGACGGCGGGCCGCATGTCCGGCCTTCCCGGCTACACGATCGGCGGCGGCGTCCTGATGACTGCGGTGCGCCTGCCGCTCATCCTGCAGCAGACAGTGCCGTTCATCGCTCTCTTCGTCGGCATGACGGTGCTGATCGGGCTCAACCGCAAATATGAACTCGTCGTCACGCGCGCAGCCGGCATTTCGGTCTGGCAGTTCATGTTCCCCTTCATCGCCGGCTCGCTGGCGCTCGGCCTGTTGACGATGGCGGCGTTGAACCCGCTTGCCGCCTGGGGACAGCGCCAGGCGCTGCTGGTCGAATCCGACTGGCGCGGCGAGAACGCGGTTTTGCGCAAGGCGCCGCAGATTCCGTGGCTGCGCCAGATCAGCGGCCGCGACGATGTCATCATCGGCGCGCATACGGTCCAGGAGAACGGAACCAAGCTGATCGACGCCGTGCTGATCCATTTCGATTCAAGTGGTCAGGTCATTCTGAGACAGGACGCCGCGACGGCAAAATTGGAAGATGGTTACTGGCAACTTAACAATGTTGTCGAGCGCAAGCCTGGCGAAATCCCCGTGCGCAAAGCTTCGGTTCAACTTCGCACCAATCTGAAACAAGACTTCGTCCAGGAGCGGCTGACAGCGCCGGAAACGATTGGTTTCTTTGACCTTTCCAATCGGATCGCGGCGGCCAAATCCTTCGGCATCTCGACCAAGGCATTGGAGACTCAATTCAACTCCTTGTTGTCCCAGCCATTGCTGCTGGTAGCCATGACTTTTATTGCTGCAACAGTGTCCCTAAAATTTAGCCGGTTCAACCAATCCCGCTCCGTGATTCTGGGTGGCATCCTTTCGGGCTTCATGCTTTATGTCATCACCGTGCTTGTAAAGGCATTCGGAAGCAGTGGAGTCGTGCCCCCCTTCGTGGCGACGTGGATACCGGTGGTCGTCGCGCTGGCCTTGGGTGCGACTATTCTGCTTCATCAGGAGGACGGCTAGTGGCGGCAGGCGACCGCAAGTATTTTAGTAAACAGTTGGTTGCCCTGCTTGTCGGCGCGGCTTTATGTTCCTATTTCGGCAGCGCCCCGGCCTCTTTCGGCCAGGCCAGCGCGCCCGAACAAAATATAGAGAAGAAGATTCCCGAAGGGGCCAAGCTTCTGCTTTCGGCCAATGAACTGGTCTATAACCGTGACGCCGATCTGGTGTCGGCGGTCGGTGGCGTGCAGATCAATTATGCCGGCTACAAGATGGTCGCGCAGAAGGTCGAGTACAATCAGAAGACCGGCCGGATGATGGCGATCGGCAATATCGAGCTGGTCAGTCCCGACGGCAACCGTATCTATGCCGACAACCTTGACGTGACGGACAATTTCGCCGACGGGTTCATAAACTCGCTGCGGATCGAAACCGCCGACAATACGCGTATTGCCGCCGAAACCGGCGAGCGCGTCGGCGGCACCAAGATGATTCTCAACAAGGGCGTCTACACGGCCTGCCTTCCCTGCGCCGAAGATCCGAAGCGCGCCCCTTTCTGGCAGGTCAAGGCCCAGCGGGTGATCCAGAATGGAGAGACGCATACGATCCGTCTGGAGAGAGCGCGCTTCGAGTTGCTCGGCCATCCGATCGCCTTCCTGCCGTTCATCGAAGTTCCCGACAATACGGTGAAACGCAAGTCCGGCTTTCTGTTTCCGACGATGAGCCTGTCGCAGAATCTCGGCTTCGGTCTTTCCGTTCCTTATTACTATGTGATCTCGCCGAGCATGGATGCGACGGTCACCGCCACGGGCTACACCGCCCAGGGCTTCCTCATCGAAGGCGAATTTCGCCAACGCTTCGAAAATGGCACGCATATTCTGCGCGTCGCCGGCATCGACCAGGCAAAGCCGGGCAACTTCAGCTCCGGCACCAGCGATGCCGAAGCCGGCCAGCGTGGCATGGTGGCATCGAAGGCCGAATTCCGCATCAATCCGCGCTGGACGTTCGGCTGGGATGTCATGATGCAGAGCGACAACAATTTCTCGAAAACGTATAAGCTGCGGGGCCTGGCCAGTACGGATCGGACCAATCAGATTTATTTGACGGGACTTGGGAAACGTAATTATTTCGACATGCGGGCGTTCTATTTCGACGTCCAGGATGCCGACCGGACGAACACAGCCGAAAAACAGCAGGCGATCGTCTATCCGTCGCTTGACTATCATTACGTGGCGCCGCAACCGCTTGCAGGCGGCGAGCTTTCGGCTGATGTCAACCTGACGAATATTTCGCGCACCCATGACGACTTCTATACCGTCGACGGCTTCGACCGCTTCCGCGGCCTGAAGGGACAAACCTCGCGGCTGACTGCCGAGCTGCAGTGGAAGCGCACTTATGTCACGCCGACCGGCCTGGTGATCACGCCACTGCTGGCCGCGCGCGGCGATGCCTTCGCGCTGAACATGGACGACCCCACAGGTTACGCCGGCAACTACGACGACGGCAATTCTGCCACCCGCTCGATGTTCACCGCCGGGCTGGAGATGCGTTATCCGATCCTGATGACGACTGACAATAGCACCCATATCCTCGAGCCGATCGCACAGATCTATGCCCGCCCCGACGAGCAGTTGGCAGGCCGCCTGCCGAATGAGGATGCGCAGAGCTTCGTCTTCGACGCCACCTCGCTGTTCGACCGCGACAAGTTCTCGGGCTACGACCGCGTCGAAGGCGGGACCCGCGCCAATCTCGGCATCCAGTACACCGGTTCATTCGACAGCGGCTACAAGCTGCATGGCATCTTCGGCCAATCCTATCAGATCGCCGGCCAGAACTCGTTTGCGACCGATGACCTCGTCAATGTCGGTGCGGATTCAGGCCTTGAAACCGACCGCTCCGATTATGTCGGCCTTGGCGGCGTCGAGACACCGTACGGCGTTTCCGTCGCAGCCTCCTACCGGCTCGACGAAAAAGATTTCGAATTCCGCCGCGGCGATCTGACGACGGCCTACCAGAACGACACCTTCGCGACGCAGTTGACCTACACCCATCTCAGCGCCCAGCCGGCATATGGCTTTGCCGAGGACAATGACGAGATCCAGACCAACAGCAGCGTCAAATTCAAGGATTACTGGTCGATCTTCGGCGGCATTGCCTGGGATCTGAACAATGATGTGATCAGCCGGCGGACGATCGGCCTCTCTTATGACGACGAATGCACGATCTTCACGATCGCCTATACGGACAGCAGAGATTCCGAAGACGAGTCGGGAAGCGACTGGACGATCGGCGCACGGCTGACCTTCCGCACGCTCGGCGACATCAAGATCGGTTCCGACACCCTCGAATGACGGGCGATCGGCGCAAACAGGGCCTGAAGCCATTCTTTCGCCGTAAGCCTGTGCAGGACATTGCCGCCAGTCGGTATCTGAGGCATAGGGGTTTCGCGCCGTGAGGGAAGCGATTTCTGCGTGTCTCGTACTGTGGTAAGAACGCCGCGAACAACGGCTCGCGACGCTATCGGGAGGTCAACAGATGATTGACGCGAAAAAAGCCATAACCAAGTTCCTCGCCGGGGCAGCGCTTGCGTTGCTGACAGGCCTTGCCGGACCAGCGCTCGCGGTCAGTGAAGTCAAGGCCGTGGTCAACGGCACCGCCATCACCAGCGGCGATGTCGCCAAGCGCCAAGCCTTCCTGCGCCTGCAGCATACGAAGGCCGACGCCAAGACCGCCGAGGAGCAATTGATCGACGAGGCGCTCAAGCGGCAGGAAGTCTCCCGCGTCCATATGTCGGTGTCGCAGCAGGACGTCGATGCGTCTTTCGCGCGCTTTTCGAGCGGCAATAAGCTTTCCCCCGAGCAGATGTCGCAGATCCTCGATCGCGCCGGCGTCGGCGTCGACCATTTCAAGGGTTTCATCGCCGTGCAGATGAGCTGGCCGCGTGTCGTCAACGCCCGCTACGGCTCGACCTCGCGGCTGTCGAACTATGATCTCGTCTCGCGCATGATGCAAAACAACAAGCAGAAGCCGGTGACGACGGAATATATGCTGCAGCAGATCATCTTCGTCATTCCGCAAGCCAAGCGCGGGGCCATCACCGGCAAGCGCAAGGGCGAGGCCGAGGCGTCGCGCTCCAAATTTCCGGGCTGCGATCAGGCAAAGGTGTTTGCTGCGACGATGCGCGACGTTTCGGTGCGCGATCTCGGCCGCATGCTCGCCCCCGAAATCCCGCCGGATTGGAAGCCGCTGGTCGAGCAGACCAAGGGCAACACGACAGGGACCCGCGTTACCGACAAGGGTGTCGAATATCTGGCAATCTGCAGCCAGCGGCAGGTCTCCGACGACCAGGCAGCCGAAATGGTCTTCCGCCAGGAAGATCTCGATAAGTCCAAGGGCGGCAAGGACGCCAGCCCGGAAAACGAAAACAGCAAGAAATACCTGGATGAACTGCGCAAAAAGGCGCAGATCGCCTATCGCTGACCGACAATGGCGATACCGTTTTCTCGACCGCTTGCGCTAAGCCAGGGCGACCCCGCCGGCATCGGGCCGGACATTACTCTGATGGCCTGGCTCCGGCGGCGTGAACTCGGGCTGCCGCCTTTCTTCCTGATCGGCGATCCCGATGTCTTGGCGCTGAGAGCCCGGGAGCTTAATCTGGCGGTGTCGATCCGCGAGACCGATAGCGCCAGCGAGGCTGCCGGTATGTTTGCTGACGCACTGCCGGTCATGACTATACCGGCCGGCATCGAGGTCGTGGCTGGCGAGCCGCATGCGGCAACGGCGAAAGGTACGATCACGGCGATCGAAAAAGCCGTGTCGCTTGTCATCAACGGCGAGGCGCTCGCGGTCGTTACCAACCCGATCGCCAAGGCCGTACTCTACGAGGCGGGTTTCCGGTTTCCCGGCCATACCGAATTTCTCGCCGATCTCGCCGCCAGGGCGACCGGCCGGCCGGTGACACCTGTCATGATGCTGTCCGGACCGAAACTCAGGGCCATTCCCGTCACCATCCACATTCCGGTCCGGGATGTGCCGCAGGCGCTGACGGGCGAACTGATCATGGAAACCTGCCGGATCGCTCATGAAGACCTGAGGCATCGCTTCGGCATCGAGGCGCCGCGGCTTGCAGTTGCCGGTCTCAACCCGCATGCGGGTGAAGGCGGGGCGATCGGCAAGGAGGACGAAGACGTCATCCGTCCGGCGATCGAGCGCCTGCGCGACGAGGGCGTCGATGCGATCGGTCCCCTGCCCGCCGACACGATGTTTCATGACGAGGCGCGGGCGCGATACGACGTTGCCGTCTGCATGTATCATGATCAGGCATTGATCCCAGCCAAGGCACTCGGTTTCGACGACAGCGTCAACGTGACGCTTGGGCTTCCCTTCGTACGCACCTCGCCGGATCACGGCACCGCTTTCGGCATCGCCGGCAAGGGACTGGCGCGCGAACAGAGCCTCGTTGCGGCGCTGAAGCTCGCCGCCCAGCTCGGGCGCAGTGCGGAAAGCCGCCGCTGATGGCAGCACTCGATGGCCTGCCGCCGCTTCGTGACGTCATCCAGCGTCACGGCCTTGATGCGCGCAAGGCGCTCGGGCAGAATTTCCTGCTCGACCTCAACCTCACCCAGAAAATCGCCCGCACAGCGGGGGCACTCGATGACGCGACCGTTTTCGAGGTCGGCCCCGGCCCCGGCGGACTGACGCGCGCGATCCTGGCGCTCGGCGCCAGGAAGGTTATTGCCATCGAGCGGGATACACGCTGCCTGCCGGCGCTGGCCGAGATCGCCGATCATTATCCCGGCAGGTTGGAAGTGATCGAAGGCGATGCGTTGAAGACGGATTTCGAGACATTGGCGCCGGAAGGCCCGATCAAGATCATTGCCAACCTCCCCTACAATGTCGGCACGCAGCTCTTGGTCAACTGGTTGCTGCCGAAAGCCTGGCCGCCGTTCTGGCAGTCGCTGACGCTGATGTTTCAGAAGGAGGTCGGCGAACGCATCGTCGCCAACGAAGACGACGACAATTACGGCCGTCTCGGCGTGCTCTGCGGTTGGCGAACGGAGGCACGCATGGCGTTCGACGTGCCGCCACAAGCCTTCACACCGCCGCCGAAAGTGACGTCGACGGTCGTGCATCTGGTCCCCCGCGAAAACCCCATCCCCTGCGCTGTCGCCAATCTGGAAAAAGTGACGCAGGCCGCTTTCGGCCAGCGTCGCAAGATGCTGCGCCAAAGCCTGAAACCGCTCGGCGGCGAGAGCCTGCTCGTCAAGGCCGGGATTGACCCGGCGCGACGGGCTGAGACCCTTTCCGTCGAGGAATTCTGCCTGTTGGCGAACAGCCTTTAGAGCCTTTCCGGGTTAGATCCAGGATGACGTCATCCGAAACCGCACACGTTCCGGTATCGCGTTTTAAAGCGACGGCGTCTCTTCCAAGAGTTCGCGGACAAAGTCGAACATGCCATGGCGGCGATCGCGGCGCAGGCGTTCGGCCTTGACGATCGACTGGACAGCGTCGAAGGCAGCGTTGAGGTCATCATTGATGATGACGTAGTCGTATTCGCGCCAGTGGGCGATCTCGGCACGGCTGTTGGCGAGGCGCGTCTGGATGACCTCTTCGGAATCCTCTGCGCGGCGGTGCAGCCGCGACTGCAGCTCGGTCATGGTCGGCGGCAGCACGAAGATCGACACGACGTCGGCCGACATCTTCTCCTGCAATTGCTGGGCACCCTGCCAGTCGATATCGAAGAGCATATCGCGACCTTCCGCCATGGCCTGCTCGACTGGCTCACGCGGCGTGCCGTAGAAATTGCCGTGCACCTCGGCCCATTCGAGCAACGCGTCGCTATCGCGCAGCCGCTCGAACTCGCGTACACTCTTGAAGTGGTAATGCACAGCCTCGACCTCGCTTGGGCGGCGCTGGCGCGTGGTGACGCTGACGGAAAGGCCGATTTGCCTGTCTGTCTCCAGAAGCGTGCGCGCGATGGTGGATTTGCCGGCGCCCGACGGCGACGATATCACAAGCATCAGACCGCGGCGGGCGATCTGCACGGGCGAGGATTTCGCCGGTTTCATGTCTTACTCCAAATTCTGGACCTGCTCGCGGAACTGGTCGATCACGACTTTCAACTCGATGCCCGCAGCGGTAACTGCCGAAGCATTCGACTTCGAGCAAATGGTATTCGATTCGCGGTTAAATTCCTGTGCAAGGAAGTCCAGGCGACGCCCGGCAGGGCCACCTTTCACCAGAAGATCGCGCGCTGCAGCGATATGAGCCTTCAGACGATCGATTTCCTCGCGCAAATCCGCCTTGGTTGCCAACAGTGCGGCTTCGGCATGCAGCCTGTCGCGGTCAAGTGCGGCCATGCCGTCCATCAACAAGGCGACCTGCGCGGCAAGCCGCGCAGCAATCTCCTGCGGCGAGCGCGAGGGATCAAGCTCGATCGTCCGTGTCAGGCCTTCGATCATCGTGACATGGTCATGAAGAATACGGGCGAGCGCTGCCCCTTCCTGTTCGCGCATTACTCTCAGATCGGCAAGCGCGGCCAGCATGCCGGCAGCAATATCTGCGTCGCGGGCGGCAAGCGCCTCCTCGCCATCCTCACTTTCGCGGAATTCGACGATGCCGCGCACCAGAAGCAGCGTATCGAGCTTCAGCGGCGACGGATCGATGACGCCGTCCAGTTGCTCGCGCATGGCCAGCACGGCCGCGAGCGCTTGCTTGTTCAGCACCGCCTCGAAGCGGTTCTCGTCGGCCGTCACAGACAGCGATGCCTGCAGGTTGCCGCGGCTGAAGCTTTCGCCGGCGAGGCGGCGGACGTCCGCCTCCATGCGTTCAAGCCCGGGCGGCAGACGCAGGCGCAGGTCGAGGCCCTTGCCGTTGACCGAGCGCAGTTCCCATGCCCAGCGCCAGCGGCCGCTCGTTCCCTCGCGCCGCGCAAAACCAGTCATGGACTGCAAAGCCATGCGAGTCTCCCGAAAGTCTCAGTTGATCTTCTTTTTCTTCTGCGGCGCGACGGTCGCGCCACTATCCGCCGGCTGCTCTTCCGGCTGGCCGTCGACTGCGATGTTCGGATCCGAGCCCTTGTCGGCTTCGAGCTTGCGCCAGCGCTTGACGTTGGCATTGTGCTCCTCGAGCGTGGCGGCGAAAACATGGCCACCGGAGCCGTCGGCGACGAAATAGAGGTCCTGCGTCTTCCAGGGATTGGCGACGGCTTCCAGCGCATCCTTGCCGGGATTGGCGATCGGCGTCGGCGGCAGACCCTTGATGACATAGGTGTTGTAAGGTGTGTCCCGCTTCAGATCCGACTGGTAGATCGGCCGGTCGGCCGGTTTGCCTTCGCCGCCGAAGAGGCCGTAAATGATCGTCGGATCAGACTGCAGGCGCATGCCCTTGCCGAGCCGGTTCAAAAAAACGGAGGCGACATGCGCACGCTCGTCGGGAACGCCAGTTTCCTTTTCGACGATCGAGGCGAGTGTCACGAATTCCTCCTTGGATCGCAGCGGCAGCGAGGAATCGCGCTTGTCCCAGATCTGATCGACGAGTTTCTGCTGCGCAGCCGCCATCTGGTCGATGACTTCCGAGCGTTTGGTGCCGCGCGAGAATTTGTAGGTATCCGGACGCAGGCTGCCCTCGGTCGGCAATGCGGCCGGCAAGTCGCCTTCCAGCACGGTATCCTGCAGCATGCGGTCGAACATCTGGCGGACCGTCAGACCCTCGGGGAAGGAAACGGAATAGAGAATGGACTTGCCCGATTTCAGAAGCTCCATGATATCGCTCATGGAGGCCCTCGCCTTGATCTCGTATTCACCCGCCTTCAGGCTTTCACCGGCAGACAGATGCGTTGCCGTGAGATAGCGGAAGATGCGGGCATCGCTGATGATCGCGTTGCGCTCGAGGTTCGAGGCGATTTCGGCCAGCCCAGCGCCGTTGCGGACGATGAAATTGGTGTTGGTCTGCAGCGGACCGGGGTTCCGATAGGTCGATGTGGCGTAGTAGAAGCCGATGACCGCAACGACGCAGACCAGAACCGCCATCGTCATGATGAAATTCAGGAAAAGAACGATCTGGCCGCGGGCTTTCTTGGACCGCTTCGGCGGCTCCGGAACGCGCTCAGGACGTAGGGCTTCGCTCGGCGACTTCGGGATGATCGGTCCCTTCTGCGCCTGGGTATCGTTGCTCTGGTTCGTCGTATCGCTCACCGGCAATCCTCTAAAACTTGACCCTCACTTCGCTATTTCGCGAAGCAATGCGGCAAAAGCAGGTTCTGCCGCCGTTCAACGACGCCGTTGCCGGTCGTTATGCTTTCGCACGCCCTCCTACGCAAGGTAGGGCACGGCCGGTTTGCGATGTAAGGGAGACCCGCTACACCGCACAGGGCTTTTATTGCGCGTAACGGCGCAGCACGAGAGACGCGTTCGTGCCGCCGAATCCGAACGAGTTGGACAGCGCCACATTGATGTCTCGCTCACGAGCCTTGTGCGGAACAAGATCGATCGCCGTCTCACGTTCGGGATTGTCAAGGTTGAGCGTCGGCGGCGCGATATTGTCGCGGATGGCGAGCGTGGTGAAGATTGCCTCGATGGCGCCGGCAGCACCGAGAAGATGTCCTGTCGCCGACTTGGTCGAGGACATGGAGATCTTCGACGCCGCATTGCCGACCAGCCGCTCGACGGCGCCGAGTTCGATCGTATCGGCCATGGTCGAGGTACCATGGGCGTTGATATAATCGATATCGGCCGGCGTCAGCCCGGCGCGCTTCAGCGCCATCGCCATGCAGCGGCCAGCACCCTCGCCGTCTTCGGAGGGTGCGGTGATGTGATAAGCATCGCCCGACAGGCCGTAGCCGACGACTTCGGCATAGATCCTGGCGCCCCGCGCCTTGGCGTGCTCCAGTTCTTCGATCACGACAATGCCGGCGCCCTCGCCCATGACGAAGCCGTCGCGGTCGCGGTCATAAGGACGCGACGCTTTTTTCGGGTCGTCATTGTGCTGGGTCGACAGCGCCTTGCAGGCGGCAAAACCTGCCAGCGAAATGCGGCTGACCGGGGATTCCGTGCCGCCGGCGACCATGACGTCGGCGTCGCCGAGCGCGATCATCCGCGCGGCATCGCCGATCGCATGCGCACCCGTCGAGCAGGCGGTGACGACCGAATGATTGGGTCCGCGCAGCTTGTGGCGGATCGAGACCTGGCCGGAGACGAGGTTGATCAGGCGGCCAGGAATGAAGAAGGGTGATATGCGGCGCGGGCCTTTGTCGCGCAGGGTATAACCCGCCTCGACAATGCCTTCGATGCCGCCGATGCCGGAGCCGATCAGCACACCGGTGGCGATCTGGTCCTCATCGGTTTCGGGATGCCAGCCGGCATCGGCGAGCGCCATGTCGGCGGCGGCCATGCCGTAGATGATGAAGGGATCGACCTTGCGTTGCTCCTTCGGCTCCATCCACTGATCGACATTGAAGGTGCCGTCAGTGCCGTCACCGACAGGGATACGGCAGGCGATCTTGGCGGGAAGGTCATCGACCTCGAATTCGGTGACGAGGCGGGCGCCGTTCTGGCCGGCAAGCAGCCGCGACCACGTCACCTCTGTTCCGCATCCCAAGGGTGATACCATGCCGGTACCGGTGATGACGACACGTCTCATCGCGTGCTTTCCCCCGTCTCTTATGTTCTATGGAGAAATATGCCGAAAAGAAAAGGGCGGACTCCAGGCCCGCCCTTTCTCAATTTCACAGGATCAGGCCTGGGCCTTCTCAATGAACTTCACGGCATCGCCAACCGTCAGGATCGAGTCGGCAGCGTCGTCAGGAATTTCAACGCCGAATTCTTCTTCGAAAGCCATGACAAGTTCGACCGTGTCGAGCGAGTCGGCGCCCAGATCGTCGATAAAGCTGGCGCTCTCGACGACCTTGTCGGCATCGACGCCAAGATGATCAATAACAATTTTCTTTACGCGTTCTGCGATATCGCTCATGTCGGTTTCCTCGACCTTATGTCCTGATCGGAATGCCGTTGCGGCACCCCTACCCTGTTTCAGCCTGCGATGTTTTCAGACATCCTCGGCAAACTCGTTTACCCGGCTTCAGAGATGTTCCAGGCTTGCAAAAAGCCCGCCGGTCCGTCTGCTTTCTCGGGACGACTGTTCACAGTCATGGCCCGCTTAACATGCTTTAAGTCTGCCGCAAAGCCAGAAAATCAACGGTTCGTGATTGCTCAACATGCTATTGGCGGAAATATTCCCATGCCAGCGGTTTGTCGTTTCAGATCATCGCCATGCCGCCGTTTACGTGCAGTGTCTGGCCGGTCATATAGGCAGCCTCGGAGGACGCGAGGTAAGCAACCGCCGAAGCGACCTCGCCGCCCGTGCCCATGCGCTTCATCGGGATCGCTCCCATGATCGCTTCCTTCTGCTTGTCGTTCAGCTTGCCGGTCATGGCGCTCTCGATGAAGCCCGGCGCGACGCAGTTGACCGTCACGTTGCGGGTGGCAATTTCCTGCGCCAGGGACTTGGTGAAGCCGATCATACCGGCCTTGGAGGCGCAGTAATTGGCCTGGCCCGGATTGCCGGTGACGCCGACGATGGAGGTGATGTTGATGATGCGGCCATAGCGGCGGCGCATCATCGGATGCGTCAATTCGCGCGTCAGGCGGAAGGTCGCCGTCAGGTTCACTTCGAGGACGCTGTCCCAGTCCTCGTCGCTCATGCGCACGAACAGGCCGTCGCGGGTGATGCCGGCATTGTTGACGAGGATGTCGACGCCTTCAAGGTCGGCCTCGGCCTTCTGGCCGAGCGCCTTGACCTCATCGCGGTCGGAGAGGTTGGCCGGGAAGATCTTGACACGCTCGCCGAGCTCGGCCGCCAGGGCTTCCAGCTTCTCGACACGGGTGCCGTGCAGGCCGACGATGGCGCCCTGCTTATGAAGAAGGCGGGCGATTTCCTCGCCAATACCGCCCGATGCGCCTGTGACGAGAGCCTTGCGGCCGGAGAGATCGAGCATGGAAACGTTCCTTATATCTGGAAATACCAATCAGGCCATGAGGGCGGCGACGGCCGCGTCGATATCCGCCGGACCGTTGACGGAGATGCCGTTGATCGTCTTGTCGATGCGGCGGGCAAGGCCGGTCAGCACCTTCCCGGAACCGACTTCATAAAGCGTCGTGACGCCATTTCCAGCGAACCACTCCACCGTCTCGCGCCAGCGGACCTGACCGGTCACCTGCTCGACCAGGAGGCTGGCGATCTCGTCGGCGCCGGTCACGGGAGCGGCACGGACATTTGCAATGAGGGGCACGATAGGATCGGATTTCGAAACCGTTGCCAGCGCTTCACGCATGGCGTCGGCGGCCGGCGCCATCAGTGTCGAATGGAACGGAGCGGAGACCGGCAGCAGAATGGCACGCTTGGCGCCCTTATCGGTCGCAAGCCCCGCGGCCTTTTCGACGGCTGCCTTCTCGCCCGAGATGACGATCTGGCCACCGCCATTATCGTTGGCGATCTGGCAGGCGCCGACAGCGGTGGCTGCCTCGCAGACGGCAACGACGTCGGCATGTTCGAGGCCGATGATCGCGGCCATGGCGCCGACGCCGACAGGAACAGCCGCCTGCATGGCATTGCCGCGAATGCGCAGCAGCCGCGCGGTATCGGTGAGCGAAAAGGTGCCGGCGGCGCAAAGTGCCGAATATTCGCCGAGCGAGTGGCCGGCGACGTAAGCGACCTTCGACTTCAGATCCAGCCCTTTGGCCTCCAGAACGCGGACAACGGCGATCGAGACGGCCATCAGCGCCGGCTGGGCGTTCGCCGTCAATGTCAACCTATCATCGGGACCGTTGAACATGACGTCCGAAAGCTTTTCACCGAGCGCCTCATCGACCTCTTCGAAGACGGCTCGGGCTTCGGCAAAATTCTCGGCGAGATCCTTGCCCATGCCGACGACCTGACTGCCCTGGCCGGGAAAAGTGAAAGCAATGGTCATTCTCGTGTCCCTGGCTCCTGCCCCTGATTGCGCCCCTTAAGGCTGTTTTGCCTCCAATTGACATTCTTTCCGACAGAGTCAAGTGGCGGCCCATTCTCCGCAAAGCCTTTCGCAGCGGCGCAAAGGCCCAGTTTTTGCTCTTGCGCTCGGCCAAATCCAGCCTAGATTTGCCCGGACCTCCCCAAGGCTTTCACCTCTCTCCCAAGGTTTTTCCATGAAGTACAATTCACTAGGCCGCACCGATATTTCCGTTTCAGAGATTTGCCTTGGCACCATGACCTGGGGCTCGCAGAACAGCGAAGCCGATGCGCATGCGCAGATGGACTACGCCGTCGACAAGGGCGTCAATTTCTTCGATACGGCCGAGCTTTATCCAACCACCCCGGTTTCGGCCGCGACACAGGGCTGGACCGAAGACTATATCGGCAGTTGGTTCAAGAAGACCGGCAAGCGTGGGGATATCGTGCTCGCCACCAAGGTCGCAGGCCGCGGCCGCGACTATATACGCGGCGGCGAAGGTGCCGATGCGAAAAATATCCGCCTAGCGCTCGAGGCCAGCCTGGCGCGGCTAAAGACCGATTACGTCGACCTCTACCAGATCCACTGGCCGAACCGCGGCCATTTCCATTTCCGCCAGAACTGGAGCTACAATCCCTTCAACCAGGATCGCGACAAGGCCGTCGCCAATATGCTCGACATCCTGGAAACGTTCGGCGCGCTGGTGAAGGAGGGCAAGATCCGCGCGATCGGCCTTTCCAACGAAACCACCTGGGGCATACAGAAATACCTGACGCTTTCCGAACAGAAGAGCCTGCCGCGCGTTGCCAGCGTCCAGAACGAATATAATCTGCTCTACCGTCATTTCGACCTCGATCTCGCCGAGCTCTCGCATCACGAGGATGTCGGGCTGCTCGCCTATTCGCCGCTCGCCGGCGGCATCCTCTCCGGCAAATATATCGACGGCGGCAGGCCGAAGGGTTCGCGCGGTTCGATCAACCACGATATCGGCGGCCGCCTGCAGCCGCTGCAGGAGCCGGCGACCAAAGCCTATCTGGAGATCGCGGCAACCTTCGGTCTCGACCCGGCAGCCATGGCGCTCGCCTTCTGTCTGTCACGTCCCTTCATGGCCTCGGTCATCATCGGTGCGACGTCGATGGAGCAGTTGAAAATCGATATCGGCGCGGCCGACATTACGCTTTCGAACGAGATCCTGGCGGAAATCGCCAAGGTGCACCGGCAGTATCCGCTGACGCTTTGATCCTATTTGTTTTGCGCCGGCCCGATGCCGACCATGGCCGGCAACGGGTTCGGGTGTTCGATTGCGCTTGCCTTTGCCCAAAAAATCCGTATAAGCCGCCCTGTTCGTTAACCCGGTCTTCTGGCTGGTGGCTGAACGGAGGGCCGGTTTCCTCATGGAAATCGTTCGGAACGGAAGCGTTCCAGCCTCCCGTGTCTCCGCTCTCGACCGTCTCGGAAACGCTTTCTTGCCTGGGTCCGCCCAATCAGGAGCAGTCGTTGAGGCTTAGCCGCCGAATATCGGGTTGAACCAAACGCAAGAAAGGCAAAGCTGTCATGGCTCTTTATGAACATGTATTCCTTGCCCGGCAGGATATTTCCGCTCAGCAGGTCGATGCCCTCGTAGAACAGTACAAGGGTGTGATCGAAGCGAATGGCGGCAAAGTCGGGCGTATCGAGAACTGGGGCCTCAAGTCCCTCACCTACCGCATCAAGAAGAACCGCAAGGCGCACTACGCCCTGATGGACATCGATGCACCGGCTGCTGCCGTCCAGGAAATGGAACGTCAGATGCGCATCAGCGAAGACGTTCTTCGCTACATGACGATCGCCGTCGAGAAGCATGAAGAAGGTCCGTCTGCCATGATGCAGAAGCGCGACCGTGACGACCGTCCGCGTGAAGGCGGCCGTGGCCCGCGTGAAGGCGGCTTCGGTGATCGCGACCGCGGCCCGCGCCCGCCGCGTGAAGGTGGCTTCGGCGACCGTGACGACCGTCCGCGCCGTCCGCGCGAAGACCGTGTATAAGGGAGATCTGAGATATGTCTGAAACTTCCTCAGCTCCGGTCCGCCGCCCGTTCCATCGCCGGCGCAAGACCTGCCCGTTCTCCGGCGCCAACGCGCCGCGGATCGACTACAAGGACGTACGCCTGCTGCAGCGCTACATTTCCGAGCGCGGCAAGATCGTTCCGTCCCGCATCACGGCCGTTTCCCAGAAGAAGCAGCGCGAACTCGCCCAGGCGATCAAGCGCGCCCGTTTCCTCGGCCTGCTTCCCTACGTCGTCGCCTAATCGGTCGACGCCAACACCTTTGAGGGAAGGCATTCGTGCCTTCCCTTCTCCCTTCCGCGATGGGCGCGGATCGGAACTCTTAAAACCCATGTTGAGACGTTTCTGAATTTGATTCAGCAACATCCTCTAACTGCTTGATGAAGCAGGACAGCGACCTTGAAACGACCGAACATTAGAACGCTGCTGATCGGCGCACTCGCCGGATTGACCGCCGCCCTGCTGGTGCTGGGCGCGAGCATGCAGCCGTCGTTTTTCAGCGCGCTCCTCTATACGGCATCGGCGCTGCCGATCCTGATTGTCGGGCTCGGCTGGGGCAATGCCGCCGCGGTCTCGGCCGTCGTCACCGCTGCAGCACTCGGCGCGATCTTGATCTCGCCGTCCTTCGCGCTGATTATGACGCTGGTGACGCTTCTGCCGGCCGGTTGGCTCAGCCATCTCGCCAATCTGGCGCGTCCGGCCTCCGAACTCGGCGGCCCCGACCATCTGCTTGCCTGGTATCCGCTCTCCGATATCCTGCTGCATCTCTGCGGGCTGGTGACGCTCGCCGTCATCGTCATCGGTGTGATCATCGGCTACGGGCCTGAGATCACCGATCCGATCGTCGACTTGCTGATCACCTCGGTCAAGCAGCAGCAGCCGGAGTTCATGCCCGATCCGGCAGCGACCGCACAGACCAAGTCGCTAATCCTGCTGATGCTGCCGGCTTTGCAGGGCGGCATGTGGGTCAGCATGCTGTTTGCCGCCTATTATTTCGCCGTGCGCATCGTTGCCGCGTCCGGCCGCGGCCTTCGTCCGCGCGAGGACATTCCCTCGTCGCTGCGGATGAACCGCAACTCGATCTTCATCTTCCTGGCCGGGCTTGCCGCCTGCTTTTTCGGCGGCGTTCCGGCGCTGGTCGGTGCGACCTTGATCGGCACCTTCGGTGCCGGCTTCATGCTCTCCGGTTTCGCCTCGCTGCATTTCCGCACGCGCGGCAAGGACTGGCGCATACCGGCTCTCATCCTCAGCTACCTGGCCTCGATGCTCATGCTGCTGCCAGCTCTCCTCATCCTCGTCCTCGGTCTCAGCGATACGCGGAAGGCGATCGCGCTGACCCCGACGAAAGATGCTGATGCCCCCAACCAATCCGATACGAAAATCTGAGACACAAGAAAGGAAAAAGAAAATGGAAGTCATCCTTCTCGAACGCATCTCCAAGCTCGGCCAGATGGGCGAAACCGTAAAGGTTCGCGACGGCTTTGCCCGTAACTACCTGCTGCCGCTCGGCAAGGCGCTGCGCGCCAACGCCGCCAACAAGACCCGCTTCGAAGCCGAGCGCGCGACGCTCGAAGCCCGCAACCTCGAGCGCAAATCGGAAGCCCAGAAGATCGCCGACGTTCTCGACGGCAAGTCCTTCATCGTCGTGCGTTCCGCCGGCGAAACCGGCCAGCTCTACGGTTCGGTTGCTGCCCGTGACGTCGTCGAGATTCTCGGCGCCGAAGGCTTCAACATCGGCCGCAACCAGGTTCACCTCAACACGCCGATCAAGTCGATCGGCCTGCACAAGGTCGAACTGCAGCTGCATGCCGAAGTCGAAATCCACGTCGAGCTGAACGTTGCCCGTTCTGCCGAAGAGGCAGAGCGCCAGTCCAAGGGCGAAGAACTCACCTCGGTCGACGCGATCTACGGCGTCGACGAAGACGCGCTGCGTCCGGAAGACTTCTTCGATCCGGAAGCTGACGGCGTCGACGAAGACGAAGCATAATTTCGCCGGAGCGATCCGCGAGAGGAAAGCCCGGCCACCGCGCCGGGCTTTTTCGTTTTCACCCCCTCGATATGAGCAGCCGATCGGGTCGCTTTTTTAAGGGGATTTTCCGGATGTTTTTGCTGCGTGCCTTATCGCATCACGCTAAAATAACATTCTCCGAAACGGATGGGCTGAGTCGCCGCCATACCGTGTCGTGCGGGTGACACTGCCAGTATTTCTCCTTTGTGTCGCCCGAGACTGTGGAGAAGTCGAACAACGTGCACAGCGTTCAGGATTTAGGCGAAGCGAGCCCCCGCTCCTTTCGTAGCCTCTTGATTTTCGCGTCCGGAATTGCAACTCCGGAGCTGGAAAAAGACAGAACGGATGATGATGAACGACGCCGCTCGAAAGATTGCAGCCGTTGCTCCGGCGGAGCAGCATTATCGCGAAGCACCCAACAATATCGAAGCCGAGCAAGCGCTTCTGGGTGCGATCCTGATGAACAACGACGCCTATTACCGGGTGTCGGACTTCCTGAAGCCGATCCATCTCTATGAACCGCTGCACCGGAAGATCTTCGAGGTTGCCGGCGATATCATCCGCATGGGCAAGATCGCCAATCCGGTGACGATCAAGACCTTCCTGAAGGCCGACGAGAAGGTCGGCGACATGACGGTTTCGCAATATCTGGCGAGCCTCGTCAGCAATGCCGTCACCGTCATCAATGCCGAGGATTACGGCCGGGCGATCTACGATCTGGCACTGCGCCGGGCGCTGATCACCATTGGCGAGGACGTCGTCAACATTGCTTATGACGCGCCGCTCGACATGCCGCCGCAGTCGCAGATCGAGGATACCGAACGCCGCCTCTTCGAACTGGCGGAAAACGGCCGCTACGATGGCGGCTTCCAGGCCTTCAACGATGCGGTTGCGCTGGCGATCGACATGGCGGCCGTCGCCAAAGAACGTGACGGCGGGCTTTCCGGCATTTCCACCGGCATCCATTCGCTGGATTCCAAGATGGGCGGCTTGCAGCGGTCGGACTTGATCGTGCTTGCCGGACGCCCCGGCATGGGCAAGACCTCGCTTGCCACCAACATCGCCTACAATATCGCCGCCGCCTACGAAGGCGAAGTCCAGTCGGACGGCAGCATGAAGGCGAAGAACGGCGGCGTTGTCGGCTTCTATTCGCTCGAAATGTCGTCCGAACAGCTTGCCACCCGTATCATCTCCGAGCAGACGGAGGTCTCCTCCTCGAAGATCCGCCGCGGCGACATCAACGATGCCGATTTCGAAAAGCTCGTCGCCTGCTCGATGATGATGCAGAAGGTGCCGCTCTATATCGACCAGACTGGCGGTATCTCGATCGCCCAGCTTTCGGCCCGCGCGCGCCGTCTGAAGCGCCAGCGCGGCCTCGACGTGCTTGTCGTCGACTACATTCAGCTGATGACCGGCTCGGGCAAATCCAGCGACAACCGCGTGCAGGAAATCACCCAGATCACCACCGGCCTCAAGGCGCTCGGCAAGGAGCTGAACGTTCCGATCATCGCGCTGTCGCAGCTCTCGCGTCAGGTCGAAAGCCGCGACGACAAGCGGCCGCAGCTGTCTGACCTTCGCGAATCCGGCTCGATCGAGCAGGACGCCGACGTCGTGCTCTTCGTGTTCCGCGAGGAATATTACGTCAAGAATTCGGAGCCGCGCGACATCCACGATCCGAAATATCCGGAATGGGAAGCGCTGTTCGACAAGGTGAAGGGCACGGCCGACGTCATCATCGCCAAGCAGCGCCACGGGCCGACGGGCACGGTGAAGCTCGCCTTCCAGGCGGAATTCACGCGCTTTGCCGATCTCGCCGATCCCTCCTTCACCCAATATGAGGAACATTGACGCGGTATTGCCGCGTCAATTTCTTTAGAGACCCACAGCCCTCAATAGGGTGACCGTTGCGATGCCAACCACGACGCTCGCGAGCATCGGCAGGCGGGGTGCTGCGATCGCCGTTATCGCGCAGGCCAGCGTCTCCGCCCAGCCGGTCGCAAAGGCGGTCGGGGCGATGACGGCCATCAGCACGGCCGGCGGAATGGCCTCGATCGCCGTTCTCCGGCGCTCATCCATCTCGACATGGCGGATCAATACCAGGCCGCTGACACGGGTGAGGACCGTTGCGGCGGTCATTGCGAGGATGGCGATCAATGTGTTGAGATCGAGCGTCATGCCGCCTGCTCCCGCGCCCCTGCCCTGCCAGAGGGCCGTTGCCAGCCCGGCCAGCGCACCGGCGGCGATATACCAGACGCCGGGCACCAAGTGGTGGACCGCCACGGATGCGACACCGCTTGCAGCAAGGACCGCGCCGGTTTCCGGCCCCTTCCAGAAGCCCATGACGAGCACGACGAAGACAGCCGGAAAGGCGAAGTCGAGGCCGATAACGGCAGGGTTGCCGAGAAAGGCGCCGAGCAGTGCGCCTGTCAGCGACGAGCCGACCCAGGTGAGATAGAAGGGCGTGACGATACCGGCATACCAGGCGGGCGTCAGCCGCGTGCTGCCGGCGCGGAATTCCGCCATGGCCCAGAGTTCATCGGCAAGGAAGAGCATGGCGATATAGCGTTTGACGCCGGAGAAGGACTGCATCTTCGTGCCGATCGACGCGCTCATCAGCACGTGGCGGATATTGACCAGAAGGGCCGCGAAGCCGACGCCGACCCAGCTTACCGGATGCGTCCAGATGTCCATGGCGACGAATTGCGAACCTCCTGCGAAGACAAGCGCGCTCATCAGCGTCGTTTCCAGCGGTGAAAGGCCCTTGGTGGCGGCGACCGCGCCGAAGACCAGACCGATCGGCGGGACGGCGACAACAAGAGGAAAAATGGCACGCGTTCCGGCAATAAATTCGCCGGATCGCCGGCTGTGCTGCAACATGGCAACCTCCTGATTGGGATCGCGCAGGCTTAGCCCAGCCCGAAACGGCAGTATTGAACAAAAGTGATCAGCCCGTGCGGAATTGGCCGGGTGTCACGCCCGTGCGTGCTTTGAAGTGCCGTGTGAAATGCGCCTGGTCGGCAAACCCGCATTCGAGCGCGATGTCGGCCGGCGCACGCCCCTGCCGCAGCAGCCGGCGCGCCACCTGCACGCGCCGATCTGTCAGGAAGGCGTGCGGCGATGTGATATTCCTTGCTGAAAGCGCGGATGAGGTGCGCGCGACTCAACCTCGCCACGCCGGCCAGTTCATCGAGGCCGACATCGCTGTCGAAATTCTCGATCAGGTAGTCGCGGGCGCGAGCGACCGCGCTACGCTCCTGCGTATCGATAGGAACGATGATGGCGCTGCCGTGGCGCGCAAAGATCGCCGCCAGCACCGAGAACATGCTCTCATCGGATTCCAGCGCGCCTGCGCCACTCTCGAGCGTTCGATGAGCGGCGTGAAAGGCATTGGCGAGTTGCGGATCGCGTGGAAGCCCGCCGGCGAAGGACGGCGTTGCATGAAAGGCCTTGCCGGGACATCCTCCAGAATATCGACGAACAGCTTCATGTCGGGATAGATCATGCGGTAGCGGTAGCCCTCGCCGCCGGGAGCACCGTCATGGACGACGCCGGGATCGATCAGATAAAGGTCGCCAGGCCCGGTTTCCTCCCGCCTGCCGCTGAGGGTGGCGATCTGGCTGCCGCTTTCTATCGTGCCGATGCTGAAGGTATCATGCGCATGCGGCGCATATTCATGCGTCAGGAAGGTGGCGCTCAGGCACTCCATGTCGCGGAAGCGGCTGTCCCGCCAGAAGCGGGCCGATTCAACATTGGCAAGCGGCATGGCCTCCGCCGCCCCTCTCTGCGATACGTTCTGCATCCAGCGAGATTAGCGCGGAAGCCTGCATGCGTCTTGAACAAAAGTGATCGTGCAACAGGCAAAGGATGGTATGTGCCCGCTTCCGCTTTTTCTTGGCCACAATGCTCTCTAGACTGGGCGAGGTGGTTTCCTTCGATTCTCTACGGCGATTCATGACAGATTTTCCTATCCCCTTCGAAGACGACGATCTTTTCGCTTCCGCAGGCCTGCGGCTGACCGTCGACCTGACCGCCCTGACGGAGAACTGGCGCGACATGGCGCGCCGCTCCGGCGCGGCGCGCGCCTCGGCGGTCGTCAAGGCCGATGCTTACGGCATGGGCATCGAGGATGCCGGCGAAGCGCTGTATATGGCCGGCGCCCGCGACTTCTTCGTCGCGACCGTCGACGAGGGCGTAACACTTCGCCTCTATGCGCCCGAGGCGCGCATCTTCGTGCTTTCCGGCATCTGGCCGGGCACCGAGCGGCGCTTCTTCGACAATGATCTGGTGCCGGTGATTTCCTCCGACGAACAGCTCGCCTTCTGGATGGCGGTGCTTGCAGATTACGGCGACTACCCCTGCGCGCTGCATGTCGATACCGGCTTCAATCGGCTCGGACTGCATATCGACGATGCGATCGCGCTCGCCGACGACGTCTCGCGGCCGGCGAGCTTCGCGCCCGTGCTTGTCATGAGCCACCTCGCCTGCGCCGACGATCCCGCCCATGCGATGAACCGGCAGCAGCTCGAATCATTCCACAGGGTTAGCGCCGCCTATGAAGGCATCGATTCAAGTCTTGCCGCCTCGGCCGGCATCTTTCTCGGTGAGGATTATCACTTCGACCTGACCCGCCCCGGGATCGCGCTCTATGGCGGCGAAGCGGTCAGCGGCATGGCAAACCCGATGCGGCCGGTCGCGACAGCGGAAGCGCGCATCATTCAGGTGCGCAGCGTCAAGGCCGGCGAGACCGTCAGCTATGGCCGGGCGCTGCAGCTTCGCCGCGAAAGCCGGCTGGCGATCGCCTCGGCCGGCTATGCAGACGGCTACATGCGCAGCCAGTCGAGCGGCGGCGTGCCGCTGCGCCATGTGGTGCCGCAAGGCGGGCAAGGTTTCATCGCCGGACAGAAGGTGCCGGTTGCCGGCCGGATCACCATGGACCTGACGATCTTCGATATCACCGACCTGCCTGACAATGCCGTGCGCGCCGGGGATTATGTCGAACTGTTCGGGAAGAACATGCCGGTGGACGATGTGGCGCGGGCATCCGGCACGATCGGATACGAGATCCTGACCAGCATGGGGCTCCGCCACGAGCGGCGCTACGTGGCCGAGGAATAACGGCCGCCATGTTCAGCGGCTGCTGAGGGCGAGACGGACGCCGAGCGCGAGGAAAAGCGCACCGAGGCCGCGATCGAGCCAGAGTCCGATTTTTTGATTATGCCTGATCGCGTCAGCAAGGCGCCCTCCGAGAAGGACGAGCGGTGGTTCGATGAAGGCGGCAACGACGATGATGAGCCCGCCATGCAGCAGGAGTTGGGCCCATGCCGGCCCTGCCCCTTCTACCACGAATTGCGGCAGGAAGGCCAGGAAGAATATCGCCACTTTCGGATTGAGCAGCGACACCAGAATTCCCTGTCGGTAGATCCTTGCCACCGGCAACCTTTCACCGACGGCCTTTATCAGGCCATCGCCGCCACCGGAGCGCAAAGCCTGAATTCCGAGCCAGACGAGATAGGCGGCGCCGATCCATTTGACTGTCGAGAAGGCGACTGCGGAAGCCGCAAGTATGGCCGAGAGGCCGAGTGCCGCCATCAGAACATGCAGGCAGGCGCCGGACCAGACGCCGAACAGCGCCGAAAAACCGGCGCGTTTTCCGCTTCTCATCGTGTGACCGAGGATGAAGGCGATGTCGGGACCGGGCGAGAGATTGAGCAGAACTGCCGCCGACAGAAATGCAAACCAGTGCGCAAACGAATAATCGAACATCTTCACCATTCCCGGACTACAGCGCCGCGTGTCTTTTGAGACGCGCAAAGGGCGCCGCAATACTTTCAATCTCGCATCGGCCCGATGCGCCAGAGGCAAAGGATAGGCACGGGTGCGCTGATGGGGAAATCATTAGTTTTGATCCGTCGCGACAGCCATTATCTCAAGCGCGATATTGATTCGATGAGGCGGCGCGTCTGCTTCACTTGGAAACCCGGACTGAAAGAGTAATTGATGGCGAAGGCCAGGACACAATTCATTTGCCAGAGTTGCGGCACGGTTCATAACCGCTGGGCTGGCAAATGCGAGAACTGCGGCGAGTGGAACACCATCGTCGAGGAAGACCCTATGGGTGGGATCGGCTCCGGTCCCGGCAAGACGCCGAAGAAGGGCCGGCCGGTGGCGCTGACGGCGCTCTCCGGCGAAATCGAGGAGGCGCCACGCATCCATACCGCCATGCCGGAGCTCGACCGGGCGCTCGGCGGCGGCTTCGTGCGCGGGTCGGCGGTGCTAATCGGCGGCGATCCCGGCATCGGCAAATCGACGTTGTTGATGCAGGCAGCCGCCGCCCTTGCGCGGCGCGGCCACAAGATCATCTACGTCTCAGGCGAAGAAGCCGTGGCGCAGGTCCGGCTGCGGGCGCAACGCCTTGCGGCGGCCGATACCGACGTGATGCTGGCGGCCGAAACCAATGTCGAGGATATTCTGGCGACGCTCGCCGAGGGCAAGCGGCCGGACCTCGTCATCATCGATTCCATCCAGACGCTGTGGAGCGAACTTGCCGAATCCGCGCCGGGAACGGTGACGCAGGTGCGCACCGGCGTCCAGGCAATGATCCGTTTCGCCAAGCAGACGGGGGCAGCCATGGTGCTCGTCGGCCACGTGACCAAGGACGGGCAGATCGCCGGGCCACGCGTCGTCGAGCACATGGTCGATGCCGTGCTCTATTTCGAAGGCGATCGCGGCCATCACTACCGAATTCTGCGCACTGTCAAGAACCGCTTCGGCCCGACCGACGAGATCGGCGTCTTCGAAATGTCAGACAAAGGCTTGCGCGAAGTCGCCAACCCCTCGGAACTCTTCCTTGGCGAACGCAACGAGAAATCGCCGGGCGCTGCCGTATTCGCCGGTATGGAGGGCACGCGTCCCATTCTCGTCGAGGTGCAGGCGCTGGTAGCGCCGACCTCACTCGGCACGCCGCGGCGCGCCGTGGTCGGTTGGGACTCGGCACGGCTGTCAATGATCCTGGCGGTGCTGGAAGCCCATTGCGGCGTCAGGCTCGGCCAGCACGACGTCTACCTCAACGTCGCCGGCGGTTACCGCATCTCCGAACCGGCGGCCGATCTTGCCGTCGCCTCGGCGCTCGTTTCCTCGCTTGCCGGTATTGCCCTTCCCGCCGATTGCGTCTATTTCGGCGAAGTCAGCCTGTCGGGCGCCATCCGGCCGGTTGCGCACACCGCCCAGCGCCTCAAGGAAGCCGAGAAGCTGGGTTTTTCTGCAGCACTGCTTCCATCCGCCTCCGCCGAACTGCCGAAAGGCTCCGGCGGGCGCTGGAGCGAAGTCGGAAGCCTGCCGGATCTGGTCGCGCGCATCGCCGGATCGAAGGGAGCGCTGCGTGTGGAAGACGAGGTTTGATCCTTTCATTGCCGAGAGTGGTGATGATATAGGAGCACACGATAAGGCACGACACGGCCGCCAAGCGGCAGTCCTGGAGTTGAATTTACATGCCCATTACGATTTTCGACGGTATTGTCATCGGCGTCGTGCTCTTCTCCGCCGTGCTGGCGATGGTCCGCGGCTTTTCGCGCGAGATTCTTTCGATCGCAAGCTGGGGCGGTTCGGCCGCGGCTGCCTATTACCTTTATCCGTACCTGCTGCCTTATGCGAAGAAATATACGGATGACGACCGTATCGCGATCGTCGGTTCGGCAGCGGTCGTCTTCCTGATCGCGCTGATCGTCATCTCCTTCATCACGATGAAGATCGCCGATTTCATCATCGACAGCCGTGTCGGCGCGCTCGACCGCACGCTCGGCTTCCTGTTCGGGGCGGCGCGTGGCGTGCTGCTCCTGGTCGTTGCCGTCGCCTTCTGGAATTGGCTCGTCGATGTCGACCACCGTCCGGCCTGGGTCAATGAGGCGAAGTCAAAGCCCTTCCTGGATTCGATGGTCGTGAAGCTGAAATCGGTTCTGCCGGAGCAATTTGCCCAGATGATACCGGAAAGCATCCGTGATAAGCTGCAGCCACCGGCACAGGGCGCTGGAGGCACCACTCCGCCGACGGGCGACCAGGCTCCGGCGGAAGACGCACCGACCGCGCCGGCAGGCGGCGCACAGCAGCCGGCGAATTGACACAGTGTTCAAGAGCTTGACCCGCCTTCCGGCAGTTGCCATTTGAGCGGAACATGAAATGAGGGTCCGGCCGGGCATTCCAGCTCCGCCGGGCTCAGCTGTTTCTGGAAATGCCGATCCATTCTTGTGAGAGCAGAGGCCCGCAGAAATGAACCAGTCCCATTCCTTCCCGACCGACGATCCGCTCGACGGAGATACGCTGCATGAAGAATGCGGGGTTTTCGGAATTCTGGGACATCCCGATGCCGCCGCGCTGACAGCTCTCGGCCTGCATGCCTTGCAGCACCGTGGACAGGAAGCGGCCGGCATCGTCTCCTTCGACGGCAAGCGCTTTTATCAAGAGCGCCACATGGGCCTCGTCGGTGACCACTATACCAATCCGATGACGCTTGCCCGCCTGCCCGGCAGCATTACGATCGGTCATACCCGCTACTCGACAACCGGCGAAGTGGCCATGCGCAACGTCCAGCCGCTCTTTGCCGAATTGGAAGAAGGCGGCATCGCCATCGCCCATAACGGCAATTTCACCAACGGCCTGACGCTGCGCCGCCAGATCATCGCGACCGGCGCCATCTGTCAGTCGACCTCCGACACCGAGGTCGTCCTTCACCTCATCGCCCGCTCCCGTCACGCTTCGACATCCGACCGCTTCATCGACGCCATTCGCCAGATGGAAGGCGGCTATTCGATGCTCGCCATGACGCGCACCAAGCTGATTGCCGCGCGCGATCCGACCGGCATCCGCCCACTCGTCATGGGGGAATTCGACGGCAAGCCGATCTTCTGCTCGGAGACCTGCGCACTCGACATCATCGGCGCCAAGTTCATCCGTGACGTTGAGAACGGCGAGGTCATCATCTGTGAAATCCAGCCCGACGGCTCGATCAGCATCGATGCGCGCAAGCCCAGCAAGCCGCAGCCGGAACGCCTCTGCCTGTTCGAATATGTCTATTTCGCTCGCCCGGACTCGGTGGTCGGCGGCCGCAACGTCTATACGACGCGCAAGAGCATGGGCATGAACCTCGCCAAGGAATCGCCCGTCGATGGCGACGTGATCGTGCCGGTGCCGGATGGTGGGACGCCGGCAGCGCTCGGCTATGCCCAACAGAGCGGCATTCCGTTCGAATACGGCATCATCCGCAACCATTATGTCGGGCGCACCTTCATCGAGCCGACGCAGCAGATCCGCGCCTTCGGCGTAAAGCTGAAGCATTCGGCCAACCGGGCGATGATCGAAGGCAAGCGCGTGGTGCTGGTTGACGATTCCATCGTGCGCGGCACGACGTCTCTCAAGATCGTCCAGATGATCCGGGAAGCCGGCGCGCGCGAAGTCCATGTCCGCGTCGCAAGCCCGATGATCTTCTTCCCGGATTTCTACGGCATCGACACGCCTGACGCAGATAAGCTGCTGGCAAACCAATATGCCGATGTCAAAGCCATGGCCAAATACATCGGCGCCGATTCGCTCGCCTTCCTGTCGATCGACGGCCTCTATCGCGCCGTTGGCGGCGAGGACCGCAACCCGGCCCGGCCGCAGTTCACCGACCATTATTTTACCGGCGACTATCCGACCCGCCTGCTCGACAAGAACGGCGAGTCCATGGGCAACAAGATTTCGATGCTTGCCAGCAACGGCTGACACGGCGCGCCGGCTTTTCCATTGTCCCATCCCGAGGGGTTCAATCGAACCCCTCTCCCTTCGTGAGGGAACACGGCATCATGAATATCAATCTTGAAGGCAAGATCGCACTCGTCACCGGTGCGTCGCGCGGCATCGGCTATTTCACGGCGCTGGAACTTGCCAAAGCCGGCGCCCATGTGATTGCCTGCGCCCGCACGGTCGGCGGGCTCGAGGACCTCGACGATGCGATCAAGGCTGTCGGGGGCACGGCAACACTCGTGCCCTTCGACCTTGCCGACATGAATGCGATCGATGCGCTCGGCGGCTCGATCTTCGAGCGCTGGGGCAAGCTCGACATCCTCGTTGCCAATGCCGGCGTGCTCGGCGTCATTTCGCCGATCGGCCATATCGAAGCGAAAGTGTTCGAGAAGGTGATGACCATCAACGTCACCGCGACATGGCGGCTGATCCGCTCGGTCGACCCGTTGTTGGCCCGCTCGGATGCCGGCCGCGCGGTGATCATCTCGTCGGGTGCTGCCCACAAGTGCCGCCCCTTCTGGGGCGCCTATTCCGCTTCCAAGGCTGCGGTCGAAGCGCTGGCACGCACATGGGCCGGCGAGAGCCAAAGCACACCGCTGCGGGTCACCAGCGTCGATCCGGGGGCGACACGCACGGCGATGCGGGCGCAGGCAGTGCCGGGCGAAGATCCGCAGACGCTGCCGCATCCCTCCGAGGTCGCAAAGGCAATCCTGCCGTTGCTCGGGCCTGGTGTGACGGAGACGGGCAAGCTGTTCATCATCCGGGAGAACAAGCTCGTCGATTATCGCCTACCGGAATAAGCTTGACGTTCAGTTCGCTGCAACGGCTGGAAACAGCTGCGCCAGGCCCGTTTCCGACGGGCATAGCGCATTCAGGTCAACCGGTCCCTGGATGCCGTCCAAGGTGCCGTTATCGGCAAATTGCCAGATCGACCAACGACTGCACTCTTCCTGCCTCGGCTCTCTGAACACGCTGCGCAGCCACAGATAGTGGTCGGGGAAGCGTGATTCATTGCCTTTCAGATATTGATCGAAGAACTCCTGCGTGACGTAGAAAATAGGCTTTTCCGGAAAAGTGCCGTTCAGCTCGGTGAAAAAGGCGTTCACCTCGGCAACCATTTCCTCGAGCGTCGGGATCTTGTTGCAATTGCCGACAAACTCCAGATCGACGGCGATCGGCAGAGTTCCCTGCTCCTTCGGCACGGTCGCCAGGACATTCTGCGCCTGATCCTTGCCCGGGCGGCAGAAGGTGAAGAAATGATAGGCGCCCCTGACCACTCCAGCATCTCCAGCGCGCTGCCAGTTGTCGGCGAACTTGGAATCCCAATGGTCTCCGCCTTCGGTCGCCTTCATGAAGGCGAAACGGACATTCGGCTGCGCGGCAACAACCTTCCAATCGATATCGCCCTGGTGATGGCTGACATCGATGCCTTGGATTGGATAGTTGCTAAGAGAGGGGTTGTTGAAGCGAAGCATCCCGAAATCGTATGCGAAATATGCAGCGAATGCGACCACCAGAACCGCAGTCGCTCCGATCGTCGATCGCGCAAGTCTCCGCATCCCTTCCCCCTATTTTCAACAGCTTCTCAACTGGCTATGCGAGATTTGTGCTCCGAAAATGGCGGACGAATTTCAAGGAGCGCGCTGATCGGTTTCAAAGACGTTGGTTGCTGAAATCGATTCACCGGATAGATGGATCCCGTTGCCGCTGGATCGCTCTTCGCCCCTTGACCGGAAGCACGAACCGGGCCATAAAACGCGCCATGAAAACGGTTATCTGCATTATCTGCCGGAAGATTATTCGCTAGCGCGAGCGCTGGCCCGGCCGTTTTCGTCTCCCAAATAGTCAAGATGCGAAACGCCCCGGTCCGCCGGTCGCACTATTTTTCTGATCGTGCATTTGGGAGAGTGAAATGGACGCGACGCCGGAACTGAAGCTGTACAACACGCTGACACGGGAAAAATCTGTCTTTTCGCCGATCGATCCCAACAATGTCCGCATGTATGTCTGCGGCCCGACCGTCTATGACTTCGCTCATATCGGCAATGCCCGGCCAGCCATCGTCTTCGATATGCTGTTCCGGCTGCTGCGCCATGTCTATGGCGAAGACCACGTCACTTATGTCCGCAACATCACCGACGTCGACGACAAGATCAATGCGCGGGCGCTTCGAGACCATCCGGGCCTGCCGCTCAATGAAGCGATCCGCGCGGTCACCGAAAAGACGGAGACGCAATATCACGCCGATGTCGCCGAACTCGGCTGCCTGGAGCCGGGCTTCGAGCCGCGCGCCACCGACAATATCGTCGAGATGACCGAGATCATCGAGAAGCTGATCGGCAACGGCCATGCCTATGTCGCATCAGGGGAAGTGCTGTTCGACACCAAATCCATGGCGGATTACGGTCAGCTTTCGAAACGTCCGCTCGACGAGCAGCAGGCCGGCGCCCGCGTCGCCGTCGACGCGCACAAGAGGAACCCAGGTGATTTCGTGCTCTGGAAGCTGTCGAGCCACAGCGAACCCGGCTGGGAGAGCCCATGGGGCCGCGGCCGGCCCGGTTGGCACATCGAATGCTCGGCGATGAGCAAGCGTTATCTCGGCGATATCTTCGACATTCATGGCGGCGGGCTGGACCTGATCTTCCCGCATCATGAAAACGAGATCGCCCAGTCGCGCTGCGCGCACGGCACCGAGGTGATGGCGAATGTCTGGATGCATAACGGCTTCCTGCAGGTCGAAGGCCGCAAGATGTCGAAATCCGAAGGCAATTTCATCACCATCAACGAGTTGCTTCAGACGGAAATCTTCGGCGGCCGCAGATGGCCGGGTCAGGTGCTGCGCCTTGCCATACTGATGACGCATTACCGCGAGCCGATCGATTTTTCGATCAAGCGACTGGAAGAAGCCGAACGTCTGCTCGCCAAATGGCCGGCGGCAGAAGCCGGCGATGCGCCGCCCGATGAAACCGTGCTGAACGCGCTTTCCGACGACCTCAACACCGTCGCGGCGGTGCAGGCATTGCATGCGCTGGCGCAGGCTGCCCATGCGGATTCCGCAGCCCGCGCCGTCTTTGCCGCAACGGCCGACCTTCTGGGCCTGCTGCCGAAAAAGATGGAGATCGACGAAGCCGTCGCATCGGCGGTCGATGCGCTGGTCGCGATGCGGCTCGAAATGCTGAAGGCGAAGAACTTCCCCGAGGCTGACAAGATCCGCGACGAACTGACGGCGAAGGGCATCCAGTTGAAGGATGGCAAGGATCCGGTGACCGGCGAGCGGGTGACGACCTGGGAGGTCAAGCGGTGAGAGTGGCGTGTTGGGATAAGACCCCTCCCCAACCCCTCCCCACAAGGGGGAGGGGCTACGGTGCCGCGCTGCTCCGATGCGAGATCACCACGACCGCAAACATTCGAGGCGGAAGCGAAGGCGGTGCCACGAGAGAGCCCTCCCCCTTGTGGGGAGGGTTGGGAGGGGTCTTGGCGCCTAGGCTGAAATCCCAAGGGAGACATACTCGATGACGACCTATACAGGCGGCTGCCAATGCGGAGCGATCCGTTTTCGCGTCAGCGGCGACATCAAGGATTCGTCGATCTGTCATTGCCGCATGTGCCAGAAGGCGTTCGGGGCTTATTATGCACCGCTGGTCTCGGTGCGCGGCGCCGATTTCGAATGGATACGTGGAGAGCGGAAAAAATTCCGCTCTTCCAACTTTGTCGAGCGCGGCTTTTGCGGCGATTGCGGCACGCCACTCACCTATGAGGCGCCGGATGGAATAGCGATTGCCGCGGGCGCCTTCGACGATCCCTCGGCATTTCCGCCGGTGGTCCAATTCGGGATCGAAGGCAAGATCGGTTTCGTCGATCATCTGCACGAATTGCCGGGGCACCGAACGGAGGAGGATGCGCAGGCTGCTCCCTTCCTGCTTGAGCTCGTCTCCCAACAGCATCCCGATCACGAGACGCAGGTATGGCCACCCAAGGAGCTCGGATGACGGCGGAATCAGACAGAAGCGGCGGGTGCCAGTGCGGCGCGGTGCGCTACCGCGCCAAAGGCGAACTCGGCTATCCCCATCTTTGCCATTGCCGCATGTGCCAGAAGGCGGCCGGTAATTATTTCATGCCGCTTGCCGCCGCGATGCGGAGCGATTTTACCCTGACGCGCGGCGCACCGAAATGGTTTCAGTCCTCGGATCTGGTGCGGCGCGGCTTCTGCGGCGATTGCGGCACGCCGCTGTTTTATGACATTCCGGAAGCGGAATTCATCAATATCACGCTCGGCTCACTGGATGATCCCGATGCGATCAAGCCGGTGATGCAATCGAACACCGGCCGCAAGATGTCCTGGTTTCATACGCTCGACGGCCTGCCGCTGGAACCAGAGGCTGAAACGCGCGATCGCGGGAACGCGATCGCGGCAAGCAACCATCAGCACCCCGACCACGACACGAAAAGCTGGCCCCTCGGAGAAACCTCATGACGGACACGATAAAAACAGGCGGATGCCAGTGCGGTGCCGTGCGCTTCCGCATCTCGGGCAGACTGGGGCGACCCTCGATCTGCCATTGCCGCATGTGCCAGAAACAGTTCGGCGGCTTCTTCTCGGCGCTCGTCACCGCGCCTGAGGAAGGGATGGAGTGGACACGTGGCGAGCCGAGCTACTTCCAGTCCTCGGTCAATATCGACCGCGGCTTCTGCAGCAATTGCGGCACGCCGATGACCTATCGTCATCCGGGCGGGCTGGAGCTTGCGATCGGCACTTTCGACGACCGCAGTGACCTCGCACCGCTGATCCAGGTCAATTACGAGGCCCGCCTGCCCTGGGTCGAGGAAATCTTCGAGGCGCCGGTGCTGAAGGATCAGGATTTCTACTCACGACAGGAGGCGATCATCTCCTTCCAGCATCCCGATCACGACACCGAAGTCTGGCCCACGAAAGGCGTGAAGATATGACCGAGATACTGCGCACGCTCTATCCCGAAATCGAACCTTATGCTTCCGGCCATCTCGATGTCGGCGACGGCCATGTGATCTATTGGGAGCGCTCGGGAACGCCTGGCGCCAAGCCCGCCGTCTTCCTGCATGGCGGCCCGGGCGGCGGCATCTCGCCCGCCCATCGCCGGCTTTTCGATCCCGCTCTCTACGACGTCATGCTGTTCGACCAGCGCGGTTGCGGCAGGTCGACGCCGCATGCGGAACTCCGTGCCAATACGACCTGGCACCTCGTCGCCGATATCGAGCGGCTGCGCGAGATGATAGGCGTCGACAGCTGGCAAGTGTTCGGCGGCTCCTGGGGCTCGACGCTGGCGCTCGCCTATGCCGAGACGCATCCGGAGCATGTCTCCGAACTCATCCTGCGTGGCATCTATACGCTGACCAAGGCCGAGCTCGACTGGTACTACCAATTCGGCGTCTCGGAAATGTTCCCTGACAAGTGGGAGCGGTTCATCGCTCTCATTCCTAGGGAAGAGCGGCATGAGATGATGCATGCCTATCATCGTCGCCTGACGCATGAGGACAAGAATGTGCGCCTCGCGGCCGCGCAGGCCTGGAGCATCTGGGAAGGCGAAACGATCACGCTGCTGCCGGAACCTTCGACGAGCTTCAAATTCGAGGAGCCGGAATTCGCCTATGCATTTGCTCGCATCGAGAACCATTTCTTCGTCCATGCCGGCTGGATGGACGAGGGACAGTTGATCCGCGATGCTGGCAGGCTCAGGGACATTCCCGGCGTGATCGTGCATGGCCGCTACGACATGCCCTGCCCGGCCAAATATGCCTGGCTGCTGCACAAGGCCTGGCCGACGGCGGAGTTCCACCTGATCGAGGGCGCGGGCCATGCCTATTCGGAGCCTGGGATTCTCGATCGGCTGATCCGGGCGACGGATAGGTTTGCGGGGAAGAAAGACTGATGTCGCACGCTGTGGCTAACCCCCTCTGCCCTGCCGGGCATCTCCCCCACAAGGAGGGAGATCGGCTGGGCGCAAGCTCCTTGCCAGAGCCTCGATGGTCTGCACCACAGCTCAGCGGATTTCCGATCTCCCCCCTTGTGGAGGGTAAGTCCCGAATAAAAGCAGTCAATGCCTGGGAGGCATCGTGGTGACTAAGGAAAAAATCTACCTCTTCGACACGACGCTCCGGGACGGGCAGCAGACGCCCGGCATCGATTTTTCCGTCGAGGACAAGATCGCGATCGCCGCCATGCTGGACGAATTCGGCATCGATTACGTCGAGGGCGGATATCCCGGCGCCAATCCGACGGATACCGCCTTCTTCAGCGAGAAACGCACCAGCCAAGCCAGTTTCGTCGCCTTCGGCATGACGAAGCGGGCGGGCGTTTCGGTCTCCAACGATCCCGGCATTGCCGGGCTGCTGCAGGCGAAATCCGACGCCATCTGTTTCGTCGCCAAGAGCTGGGATTATCATGTCGCGGTAGCGCTTGGCTGCACCAATGAGGAAAACCTCGAATGCATCGCCGAAAGCGTCAAGGCAGCGGTTGGCGCGGCCAAGGAGGCGATCGTCGATTGCGAGCATTTCTTCGACGGCTTCAAGGCCAATCCGGCCTATGCGCTCGCCTGCGCCAAGACGGCCTATGAGAGCGGCGCCCGCTGGGTCGTGCTCTGCGACACCAATGGCGGCACACAGCCGCCGGAGGTGCGGGCCATCGTCGAGGCGGTGATCGCCTCAGGCGTTCCCGGCCACTGTCTTGGCATCCATGCGCATAACGACACCGGACAGGCAGTTGCCAATTCGCTTGCCGCAGTCGAAGCCGGCGTCCGGCAGATCCAGGGTACGCTGAACGGCATCGGCGAGCGCTGCGGCAATGCCAATCTGGTGACGCTGATCCCGACGCTGGCGCTGAAGAGCGCCTACAACACACGTTTCGAAACGGCGATCGATGAGGAGCGGCTGCTCAACCTCACCCGGCTCTCGCATGCCTTCGACGAGCTGCTCAACCGCTCGCCCGACCACCAGATGCCCTATGTCGGCGCCTCCGCCTTCGCCACCAAGGCCGGCATCCATGCATCGGCGCTGATCAAGGACCCACGGACCTACGAACATGTGCCGCCGGAAACCGTCGGCAACTTCCGCAAGGTCATGGTCTCCGACCAGGGCGGCAAGGCGAACTTCATCAATGCGCTGAAACGGCGCGGTATCGCGGTCGCCAAGGACGATCCGAAGCTCGACCTGCTGATCTCCATCGTCAAGGAACGTGAATCCATCGGCTATGCCTATGAGGGCGCGGATGCGAGCTTCGAACTGCTGGCCCGCCGCACGCTCGGCACGATCCCGGAATTCTTCACCATCGAAGGCTTCCGCGTGATGATCGAGCGCCGCTTCGACAGTCTCGGCCGCGTGAAGATCGTCTCGGAGGCGGTGGTCAAGATCACCATCGACGGCCAGACGCTGATGTCGGTTGCCGATGCCGAAGGCCCGGTCAACGCGCTCGACCTCGCGCTACGCAAGGATTTCGGCAAGTACCAGCACGAGATCGACGATCTGGTGCTCGCCGATTTCAAGGTGCGTATCCTCAATGGCGGCACCGAGGCGATCACCCGCGTGCTGATCGAATCCACCGACAGCGACGGCGTGCGCTGGTGGACGGTCGGCGTCTCCGAGAACATCATCGACGCTTCGTTCCAGGCTTTGATGGATTCGGTCATTTACAAGCTGATGAAGAACCGGCAGCTGGCGGGCAAGATCGCGGCGGAATAAATCTATTCCGCCGGCCCGGCGTAAAAACCCCAGCCCGAATACCATTCGCTTCCTTCGGACGCCGCCCTCCACCGCAGGGCGCCGGATCATCGCGTCGTCTCCCGCTTCAAATCCTCTCACCCTTCATTCAACGAAATGAATTGGCCTATTCACGGCGCTTAAGCTAGGCCGGATCAGAAGAAGAACAAAGATGGAAACACCGATGTCGACCGATGCATCCGTTCCTTTGGCCAAGAACGAAGACAGTCCGCGCGGGTTCGCCTTCGCGCTGACGGCCTACCTGCTCTGGGGCTTCCTGCCAATCTACATGAAGGCGGTGGCGCATATCTCGCCGGCCGAGGTGATCGCCCATCGGATCGTCTGGTCGCTGCCGCTGGCGGGCATTGTGCTGATCGTGCTCGGTCGCACGCAAGACATCCGAACGGCACTCGGCTCGCCGCGCATGCTGGCGATGGCGGCGCTGACGGCGTCGCTGATCACCGTCAACTGGGGCACCTATGTCTGGGCGATCGGCGCCGGCCATTCGCTCGATGCAGCACTCGGCTATTTCATCAATCCGCTGTTCAGCATCTTCCTCGGCGCTATGTTCCTCAAGGAAAAGCTGCAGCCGCTGCAGATCGCGGCGATCGCGCTTGCGGCGCTTGCCGTCGCCATTCTCGCGCTGGACAGCGGCGGCATCCCGTGGGTGGCGCTGACGCTGGCGATCAGCTGGGGGTTCTACGCCCTGTTGCGCAAGACGCTGCCGCTCGGGCCGAACCAGGGCTTCTTCCTCGAAGTGCTGATCCTCAGCGGACCGGCCCTCCTCTACATTCTCTATCTCGAATTCGGCGGCCAGGGCCACCTCTACCGCACCGGTCTTGCCGACACGACCCTGCTGCTCGGCTGCGGCGTCATCACCGCCGTGCCGCTGATGATCTATGCGAACGGCGCCAAGCTGTTGAAACTCTCGACGATCGGCATCACGCAGTATATCGCGCCGACGATGATCTTCCTGATCGCGGTCTTCGTCTTCCACGAGCCATTCGGCACGGCGCGCATGATCGCCTTCCCGCTGATCTGGGCGGGGTTGTTCCTCTATAGCTGGTCGATGCTGAAGGGAAGCCGCGGGCGTTAGCTGCGGGCTTTTCCTGGCCACACCCAAAGCATGTAGTCGGTGCTCCGTAACGATCCATCAAAGCAGGAGCGTGTTGGCTCAAAGCCAGGACACCAGCGCCGTGCGGACAAGGATTCCCGCCAATGCGCTCACGATGGCAACGCCTGCCACCGACCGGAGCGCTGGCACCGAAGCGATAAGGATGGAAAGACCAGGAAGGTCGAGAGCGTTTACCAGAAATGCGGATCCGCGAATTATTTTCTCAGGCTGAAGACGTAGCTCCTTGTGGACGTCGAGTAACAGGGTGACCGCTGCACTTGATCCTGCCAGGCACTTTGTGAGGAAGAACAGGACATCCTGCTGCGAAGCGCTGAGCAACTGAAGCAATGGCAGCGCGACGGACGTGAAGGCCGAAAGTGCGCCTGTGGTTTGGATAAGCCTGACCATTAGAAGTGAGATCACCAGCACCGGCAGGATTGCAGAAATGGCCCGAACGGCGTCTGCGCCACCGCGGTTGATCGCCGTCAGCAGATCGAGCCTTGCGGCGACGGGCTCATCCGCCTTGTAACAGGAACAGATCTGTCCAGACTGGAAACGGAGCCCAACCAGCCAGCAGGCAAGAGTGGAGGCCACAAGCGCTCCGCAAATACCGTTCACGATGATCAAGCCGGGATCGACACCGAGACTTGCGAGCGGAAAACTGGCATTTGCCGGCGCGGCCGCAAGCACCGCGGCAAAGGCAGCGGCCCGACATCTCTCCGACGTCCCCTTGTGCGCCATGAGCGACAGGGCCGAGACCGGGGCAGCCGAACTGACGAGGCTGAGCTGGATAATCGCCAAGGCTCCGAAACCGTCCAGACCAAACAATCCGAAGAGCGGATTGGCCCTGCCGGCGATCCATCGCAATGCGCTAATGCCTTCGAGATAGCGCATCAGCGAGAAGGTCACGATCATCAACGGCAGAAAGGTGAATATCGCGATGTCGACGGCACTTCGCCCGGCATCCAGAATGGCGGTGATCAGAATTGTCATGGAACGAGTGGCTTGGTGGCGGCGCCGGACTTGCAGCGGACTAACGGAGGAAGCGGGCTCCGAAATCCGATCCCGGAGCCCGTTCAAATTCTATTCCGGTTGGAAGGATTCATCGAAAAAGCGCTGAACCTCGGAATAGGCCTGCATGCGATTGGTCTCCATGAGAGCGAGGTGCGTCGCCTCCCCGATTTCCACCCATCGCCTGTAGGAGGCGCCGGTCAGCTGCTCGAAATAGGTCCGCGCCAGATCAGGCGGAACGTCGATGTCCCATTCACCATGCAACAGCAGCACCGGGGCGCGAATCTCGCTCGGACGATAGTAGGGATTTCCAGATCGCCAGTAGGTGCGGATGTCCTGGATCGGCCCATTCGTGGCCCGAAGTTTGCCTTGCTCCCTGTCAGCCTGCGACGTCTCTTCCGAAAGGGTCAGTTTAGCCCAGAGGTCGAACCAGCCCTCCGGCACAAGTCGGTCACGCGCGTATTCGGGTGCGGTGCTCAGCCAACGCGGCAAGGCCGCATGGACTGGGACAAGCCGATAGGAACCGAGGATCCCACCCTGATCGATCGGGATGGGAACGTCGCTCAGCCATTGCGGCGCGAGCAGTGCCAGCTTGACGATCTTGTCGCCGTTGCGCGCAGCATATGCACCGGCCACGGTGCCGCCCCAGGACATTGCGAAGACGCTGACGGCGTTGAGACCGCGAAGCCGAAGGACGAAATCGACAGCCGTTGCGAAGTCCTCGACGCCAGTGTCGGTGCCGACAAGCGGCGGGTTGAGATCGGGCTGCGCCTGCATTTCCGGCGGGCGGGTCGACTTTCCATAGCCCCGGACATCAACCGCAAAGACATCGAAGCCTTGATTGGCGAGGAAGTCGATGAAAGACATCCCGTTGAAGGGAACATCGTAAAGACTTCCGGACGAGAAGGTCGCCCCGTGCACCATTACGATTGTTTTCTCCGCGAGAAAGGCTTTGTGATCTCTCCTTCGCTTATTGCGGAGATAGAGCTTGATGCCATCGGTTCCGCTATCGACGTAATGCTCGTCGAATACGATCTCGCCTGCGTCAAAAGCTGAAGATGCGAGCTTGTTCTCAGACATAGGACCACCTGAATTTTTCGCCGTCGCGGGTCACATAACCAGCAGACGAGCCGGGGAAATGCGTGGAGAAGTAAATGGCACGATTATCGGCTGCGAACTCGAGGACACGCCGTCTGGACTGGGCAGCCTGATCCCGGAATTCGCAGAACACCGTGTTGAGGTCAGGACGCTCCACCTGGATCGGATGGTGCATGACATCGCCAGCAAAAATCGCCGCTTCCTTGCCCGATTCCAGCAGAACGGACATATGGCCGATGCTGTGGCCAGGTGTCGGCAAGAAGGTGAATCGATCCAGGAAAGGACCGCCTGCGCTGTCGATGAAATCAGCAAGCCCCGCCTCGATCACGGGCCGCACGCTGTCTTCATAGACGCCGGCACTGGGAATGTTGACGTCGTTGTGGCTTGCCGTTGACGAGTAATATTCCTGCTCGGCGCGGGGGAAGATGTAGCGCGCATTTTTGAAGGTGGGAATCCATCTTCCGTCCTCAAGCACGGTATTCCAGCCGGAATGATCGACGTGGAGATGGGTATTGATGACGAAGTCGACGTCTTCCGGCCCGACACCCGCCTGGCGCAGCCTGTCGAGAAACGGGATGGTCTGATGGTGGAAGCTGGGATTACGCGGTCTTTCCTTGTCGTTGCCCGAGCCGGTATCGATGAGGATGATGTGGTCGGGCGTCCTTACAAGCCAAGTATGTATACTCACCACAAGGGCATCGCGGCCCTCTTCCATATCGACAGCGGAAAGCCGCGGCTCGACCGCCCTAAGTTCCTCAGAAGCGGCAGCCGGATAGAGAAACGAGGGCGGGACGTTGTGCAGATACTGCTCTTGCACCTTCCTCACCGTCACGCCGGCAATACGATATTCCTTTCCAAGATCGCTCATGGAATTTCCTTTCGAGTTGAACTGGAACCGGGGACAGCGCTGTCTGATGCCTATGGACAATAGGGAGATTTCGTGCAACGATCAAATCGATGAATGAAATTGTCTCCATCGATCATTTCAATTTGTGGTCCTTTGACCTGAACCTGCTCGTCGCATTCGATGCGCTCATGAAGGAGCGGAGCGTGACGAAAGCTGCTGTTCGTCTGAAAATCCAGCAGCCTGCCATGAGCCACAATCTCGGAACTCTTCGCACACTGCTTCAGGATGAGCTGTTCGTGCGTGTCGGCCAGGTCATGCAGCCGACCCATCGCGCGCTGCGTTTCGCCGAGGCGGTGGAGCAGATACTCAGCCGTACGCAGCAGGCGATCGTAACGCCTAATGCCTTTGAGCCCGGCAAGGCCGAGCAGATATTCCGTATCGGCTTTTCCAGCGAGCTTGAGGTGCTGCTCGTGCCGCGTCTCGCCGCTATGTTGAACGAGACGGCGCCCGGCATTAGAGTGCTCGCCCGTGCGGTCAATCCCGAGATGGTCCACAAGCTTCTGGACGACAACGTCATCGATCTCGGCGTCGGCTGCTACGATGACGGCAACAATAGACATCGGCGCAGCCTGCTGTTCGAACAATCACTGATGTGCTGCTACAATCCGAAGCTTCTCGATCTTCCCCAAGCATTGGACCGCGACAGCTATGTCGGGCTGAAGCATGCACTGGTTTCACAGAAGGATGCCATCGAAGGCTGCATTGATGATGCGTTGAAGCGGATCAACGTGCGGCTCGACGTGTCGGTGGCAGCGCCGGAATTCCTGACTGTGCTGACGGCTGTCCTGGAAGCGCCCTTGATCGCGACGCTGCCGACCAGAATTGTGAAGCGGTATGCCGGCCTGTTTGGCTTGGCAGTCGCCGACGTTCCCCTCGATTTAACGGTAAGCCCGATATCGATGGTCTGGTCGGCAGCAAGCGACAATGATCCCGCCAATAGATGGATACGATCTCAGGTGACGCAGCTTGTTTCGGCTTATAGCTGAATTTGCTTGCAAAATAGCTTGACCGCGCGAGGGCCGCCTGCCCGCCTACATCTTCGAAATCACCTCGTCCTCGCCGTCACGATCGGCGGCGAGCTGGGCTGCCTGGGCCATGATCGCCGGAATGATGCCGGAGATCTCGTCGACGACGAGCGGTTGCACCCGATGGGCGGTATGCAGGAAACCTTCTTCGGTCATATGGCGCATCAGTTCCATCATCGGATCCCAGAAACCGTTGACGTTGGCAAAGACCATCGGCTTCTCGTGGCGGCCGAGCTGCGCCCACGTCATGATCTCGACGATCTCCTCCAGCGTACCGATGCCGCCGGGCAGCGCCACGAAGGCATCGGAGCGCTCGAACATGGTGTGTTTGCGCGCATGCATGTCAGGGGTTACAATGAGTTCGTTCAGCTGACCGAGCGAGTGGCGAGTCGCTTCCATATCGATCAGGAATTCGGGAATGATGCCCGTGACCTGACCGCCGCCGGAAAGCACGCCGCTGGCAACCGCGCCCATGATGCCTTTGGTACCCCCACCATAGACGAGGCGCAGGCCGTATTCGGCGATCTCTCTTCCGAGAGCACGCCCGGCCGCCATGTGGGAAGGATCGCGTCCCGGCCTTGAGCCGCAGTAAACGCAGATGGATCGAATCGATACAGATTGTTCGGTCATGAGGGCAAAACAACTATTCCATTTCAATGCAGTCAAGAAAATTGACTGAAAAGCAGCATGCCTAGCTTGCCTAATTGCTTTGAATGCTTGTGGAAAGCAACGGGAATCGCTAGCAATTTTGGGTATTACGGCAAATTGCCGCTCTGGGAGACATAATGATGAAGAACCGTGCCGGCTTGCTGGCTCTTGCAGTCCTCGCAATCGCAATCATACTGATGGTGTTTTTCGTCATGCCGCGCATCGGCGGCGATGCAGCCAAGGTCGGCGACGCCATCAACCAAGCGAGCACGGAGCTCAAGAACACGGTTAACGAGGCGGCAAAGACATCGCGCTCCGCTGTGGGCGACGCGGCTGCGGTCGCCGACCAGGTGGGCCGCCTATCGGCCGATGCCGGCGTGTCGCTCAGCGAGCTCAAGGCGCTGTTTGCCGACGGCAAGGGCCCTGCCATCGATGTCTTCACCGCCGCCAAGACCAAGGCCGTCAGCGCGCTGACCGCGCTTGCTGATTTTACAATCCCCGAGGGCCTCGATCCCGCGACCCAGACCCTTGCCGCAAAGGCCAAGGACGGCGGCGCGAAGGCGCTCGCCATCGTCCAGGCGCTGCCTGAGAACATTGCCGATGCGCTTGCCGCGATCGCCAAGGCAGAGGCTGCTCTGACCGGTGCGCCGGAGACCGCCCCTGCGGCGAACACGGCAGTGGAGAATACCGGCCCGAAACTTCCGGCCTTCGACGTATTGCGCGTCGAGCCCGACGGATCGACGGTGATTGCCGGTTCCGCCGAACCGAACGGCAAGCTCGAGGTGCTCGACGGCGAGAAGGTGGTGACGACGGCCAATGTCGATGCGAGCGGCGATTTTGCTGCCGTTCTCGACGATCCGCTTCCGGCCGGCGACCACCAACTCGTGCTCAAGTTCACGGGAAAGGACGGCAAGAGCACGCTTTCCGAAGAAGTCGCGACCATTTCCGTGCCGAAGGACGGCAATGGCGCCAATCTGCTCGCCATGGTCTCCAAACCCGGCGCGGCGAGCCGTATCATCACTGCGCCGAAGGCCGGAACCGAAGTTGCCGATGCCTCCAATCCGATGGCTCCGCCTGCGAACAAGCCGGCAACGGACGAAAGCTCGGCTGCGCCTGCTGCAACAGCTGCACCAACCGGCGAGCTGGCGCTGCAGGCGCCGAACCTCACCGACACCTCCTCCGGCGGCGCAGCTACGCCATCGGATAAGACGAATGTGCCCGATGTGATGGTCAATGCCGTCGAAATCGAGGGCAGCAAGATCTTTATTGCCGGCACGACGCGCCCCAACGCCAAGGTTATCGGTTATGCCGACGACAGCCTCGTCGGCCAGGATACCGCCGGCTCCGACGGCCACTTCGTCATCGACGGCGTGGTGGCGCTCTCGGTCGGCGACCACAAGATCCGCGTCGATGTCGTTGATCCCACAGGCAAGGTGATCGTGCGCGCGGCGGTCAACTTCAATCGGCCTGCCGGCGACCAGGTGAGGGTCGCCGCGCAATCGGTACCCGCCGACACGAACAGCGCTCCCTCGATGGTGCCGCTCGATGAAGGCGAGCTCGACAAACTCAAAGCCGAAGTCGGCAAGGCCTTCGGCCTGCTGAAGCGGCTGTTTGCCGATGGCAAGCTTCCAGGCCCCGAGCAGCTCGCCGCGGCGCGCTCGGGAACGGAATTCGCTCTGCGCTCCGTCGCCGATTTCCGGCCTGCGGCCGATGCGCCGGACGCCTTCAAGCACACGTCAGGCACCGCCTCTCAGATCGCCGGCAACGCGCTGAAACTGCTGCAGGGCCTGCCGAAGGATGCGAAATCCGTGGGCAGCGCACTCGACAGGCTCGGCGCGATGATCGCCGAACTCTCCGTGGCACCCGCGCCGGCAGCGCCGTCCGCAAACGATGTCGGAAGCGGCCAGCCGAAGACGATCGAACAGGCGCCGCTGACGGCAAACAACGCGGCAGTCATCATTCGCCGCGGCGACACGCTGTGGCAGATCTCGCGCCGCACCTATGGCCTCGGTGTTCGTTACACGACGATCTACATCGCCAACGAGGACAAGATCGTCGATCCCGATCGCATCCGCCCCGGTCAGATCTTCGGTCTGCCGAAGGATGTGTTGCCGAATGCCGAAGAGCTGCACCGCAAGCGGATGTCCGGCCAGCATCTCTAAGCTGCAAAACGACACGACGAGGCCGGGTGGGATAAACGCCCGGCCTCGTCGTTTCCTTACCCCTGCATTTGTTGTATTCGTCCGCCTGGCACCCTATCTGGCGGTGGCGGCTGCGGGTTGTGGGAAGCGCTTTCAGGCACGTCCCGGTTCCCTGCTTTTGCCGGCATCGAAGCGCCGCAATCGCGGCAAGCCCATCCGGGCTGGAGACAAGCATGGCAAACGGCAAGACAGTCTCGGAATCCAACCTGCTGCAGACGCTTCTCAACCTCTGGCCCTATATGTGGCCGGCCGGCCGGCCCGACCTCAGGATGCGCGTCGTCTGGGCCTCGGTCTTTCTGCTGATCTCCAAGTTCGTATTGCTGCTCGTTCCTTATTTCTTCAAATGGTCGACCGATGCGCTGAACGGCAGGATGGATCTTGCAGGCTCCGTGCCGCCGCTGCTGGCCGGCGCCATCGCGCTGGTGATTGCTTATAACATCACCCGGCTGATCCAGCTTGGCCTCAACCAGTTGCGCGACGCGCTCTTTGCCAGCGTCGGACAACATGCGGTGCGCCAGCTTGCCTACAGAACCTTCGTGCACATGCACGAGCTGTCGCTGCGCTTCCATCTGGAGCGCAAGACCGGCGGGCTCTCGCGCATTATCGAGCGCGGCACCAAGGGCATCGAGACGATCGTGCGCTTCACGATCCTCAATTCGGTCCCGACCGTCATCGAATTCCTGCTGACGGCAGTGATCTTCTGGTGGGGCTACGGCTTCTCCTATCTCGCCGTTACCGCTTTTACCGTCTGGGCCTATATCTGGTTCACGATCCGCGCCTCCGACTGGCGCATCGCCATCCGCCGCTCGATGAACGACAGCGATACCGACGCCAACACCAAGGCGATCGACTCCCTCCTCAATTTCGAGACAGTCAAATATTTCGGCAATGAGGAGATGGAGGCAAAGCGCTTCGACAAATCGATGGAACGTTATGAGAAGGCGGCGACCGACGTCTGGACTTCGCTCGGCTGGCTGAACTTCGGCCAGGGCGTCATCTTCGGCATCGGCACGACGATCATGCTGGTACTGTCGGCGCTGGCCGTGCAGCGCGGGGAGCAGACGGTCGGCGATTTCGTTTTCGTCAATTCGATGCTGCTGCAGCTTTCCGCACCGCTGAACTTCATCGGCTTCGTCTACCGCGAAATCCGCCAGGGGCTGACCGATATCGAGCAGATGTTCGACCTGCTTGAAGTGAAGGCCGAGGTCAACGATGCGCCCGATGCGACAGAACTTCGGATCGGCCAAGGCGCGATCTCCTTCAAGGACGTGCACTTCGCCTACGATCCGGCCCGCCCGATCCTGAAGGGCATTTCCTTTGAGGTGCCGGCAGGCAAGACGGTCGCCGTCGTCGGTCCATCGGGTGCGGGCAAATCGACGCTGTCGCGCCTGCTCTATCGTTTCTACGATATCCAGAGCGGCGCGATCACCGTCGACGGTCAGGATATCCGCACGGTGACGCAGAAGAGCCTGCGCTCTCTCATCGGCATGGTGCCGCAGGATACCGTGCTCTTCAACGATACCGTCGCCTACAACATTCGCTACGGCCGCACATCGGCCAGCGAGGGCGAGGTCTTTGCGGCGGCTGAGGTGGCGCAGATTGCGCATTTCATCGAAATGCTGCCCGAGGGGTTCGAAACCAAGGTCGGCGAGCGCGGGTTGAAGCTTTCGGGCGGCGAGAAGCAGCGGGTGGCGATCGCCCGCACCATCCTTAAAGCGCCGCCGATCCTGATCCTCGACGAGGCGACGTCTGCGCTCGACACGACGACGGAGCGGGAAATCCAGGAGGCACTCGACCTGGTTTCGAAGAACCGCACGACGCTGGTCATCGCCCACCGGCTTTCGACTGTCATCAACGCCGATGAAATCATCGTACTCAAAAGCGGCGAGATTGCCGAGCGCGGAACACATGCCGCCCTCCTCGAAAGAAACGGCCTTTATGCCTCGATGTGGAACCGCCAGCGCGAGGCGACGCAGGCCGAAGAACATCTGAAGCAGGTGCGCGAAAGCGACGAGCTGGGGGTCATAAGTCGGCTTGCTCCGGCAAGCTGAGGGGAAACCGACGCCGGCCGGCTTTTGTTGTTCAGAACCCCGGCGTGGAAACCAGGGCCGAGGCCGCAGCATTGCCCCGGAGACCGTTTTTCGCTAACAGCAAAAATGAAAACGCAAGGAGACCGGCAGCCATGAGCCTGTTCAACACGGTTCGCAACACGATCGTCCCCGTGCACAAGGAGGGTTATCCCTTCGTTGCCGCCTTCTTCGTCGCGTCGCTTGTCTTGGGCTGGATCTTCAAGCCGCTCTTCTGGATCGGCATGATCTTCACGCTCTGGTGCGCCTATTTCTTCCGCGATCCCGAGCGCGTGACCCCGCAGGACGACGATCTGGTGATCTCTCCCGCCGATGGCAAGGTCTCGGCGATCCAGATGGTGACCCCTCCGGCAGAGCTCAATCTGGGCTCCGAGCCGATGCTGCGCATCTCGGTCTTCATGAACGTCTTCAATTGCCATGTGAACCGGGCGCCGATGCGCGGGCGCATCGTCAGCATCAACTACCGCTCCGGCAGCTTCGTCAACGCCGAGCTCGACAAGGCGAGCGAGGACAATGAGCGCAATGGACTGGTGATCGAAACCCGCCACGGCCAGATCGGCGTCGTGCAGATCGCCGGCCTCGTGGCGCGGCGTATCCTCTGCTGGGCAAACCCCAACGAGCCTGTGGATGCCGGCGAGCGCTTCGGGCTGATCCGTTTCGGCTCGCGGCTCGACGTATTCCTGCCCGCCGGTGCCGCGCCACGTGTCTCGCTCGGCCAGACGGCGGTTGCGGGAGAAACCGTCATCGCCGAATTCGCCTCCGTCAAGGGTCCCGTCATCAGCCGCCGCAGCTAGAGCGGTTCAGCTTTTCACGGAAGTGCAGAAGCGCTACGCACTGTTGCTGGAATTGCCTTAGGAACGATTGGAACGCGATATGGAAACGCCTTTTCCGCCTTTCGAGCCCAATGGGCCGGATGATTCCGCCCGCGGCCCACGTCTGCGCGAAATCCCGCTCCGGCTCGTCTTTCCGAACCTCATCACCATTCTGGCGATCTGCGCCGGGCTGACCGGCATCCGGCTGGCTTTCGAGAATCGTTACGAGCTCGCCGTCTCCATGGTGCTGCTCGCCGCCTTCCTCGACGGTATCGACGGGCGCGTGGCGCGGCTGATGAAGGCGACTTCCAAATTCGGCGCGCAGATGGATTCGCTTGCCGACATCGTCAATTTCGGCGTCGCACCCGCCCTCGTCGTTTATGTGTTCGCGCTCGACCAGGCGCGCTCGCTCGGCTGGATCGCCGCCCTGATCTATGCGATCGCCGCCGGGCTTCGCCTTGCCCGTTTCAACGTCATGGCCGAACGCGAAAACAAGGCGAGCTGGCAATCCGAATATTTCGTCGGCGTGCCGGCGCCGGCTGGCGCCATGCTGGTGCTGCTGCCGGTCTATCTCGGCTTCCTCGGGCTGGCGACGGACCGCACCTTCGCCTATCTCTCGTCGATCTATACCGTGCTTATCGCCTTCCTGCTGATCAGCCGGCTGCCGGTCTGGTCGGGCAAATCGGAAGGCAACCGCTTGCGGCGCGATCTCGTGCTGCCGATGATGCTCGGCGTCGTGCTCTATGTGGCTCTGCTGATGAGCTACACCTGGGAGGTGATGGTCTTCACCGTTGCCGCCTACCTCGTATCGCTTCCCTTCGGCGCGCGGAAATGGCAGCGGAAATATGGGACGCTGACGATCGAGGAACCCGGCGTCGGCGACGACGATATCGGCCGGCACATCTGATCTGCCAGCATTTCCGGATTTCTCCAAATGACGGAAATGCTTCTTTCCCTTCGTTCTGACGGACCCCGGGAAAAGCATGCGTTTCCCCGGAGAAACCGTGCGCTTATCCGGGTGAAAACTGTTCCGCGCTTTTCCCCAGAAACCGCTTTCGCACTTTTATTGGAACCACTCTCTTCAGTAAGTTTTAACCAACGTAGGCTTCAGTTAAGCCTCGCGAATTATGGTGCGCGTTTACAAATCCTGATCACCTGCGCCCCCATTTTGTCGCTATTCGTGACGAAACATCAAACCATAAAATACCCAGGGAAGAACCACGTAAGGAGAGTATCGTGACTTCGAAGAAGAGCAGTACCGGCGAACAGCAGGCGGCCAAGCCAGATCTCGCCGCCAACTATCGCCCCGTCGGCCTGAAGGCTGTTGCCGCAGCATCGCTGATGGCGAAGCATAAGCCGGCCAGCGTCAAGAAATCCGCTTGAGGCGGAAGGCTTCACATTGGAATCATGCGTGCTTTCGGGTTACATGCGTTAGGCACCGCTGACGAAGTGAATGACGAGGCAATTGCCGGAAATCTCCTGACAACGCTCTGGCGACATCAGCACAACCCGAAAACCTGATGGACGAAGCGGCGCATCGCCACCGCTTATGTGAGACGTCGGCGCCGATAGGTCGCCGACGGGCCTGCTGGTGCGGCGGATGGTGTTCAGAAGAAGCTGAGCTGGCCGTCGTCAGGCTTTTGCTTTTCGGGCGCCTTCAGCGGCTTTTCGACGACGACCCGCTCCTGCAGGTCGGGACCCATATTGGCGACCTTGTTGACCTTGTCGGAGACCGGGACGGCCTCGAAGAAATCGTCCTGAACGGGCTGCATCAGGTCGACTACGTCGCGCGGCTCCTGTGTCTTGCAATCGAGCCAGCGCGAGAAATCCTCAGGTCTGACGACGACAGGCATGCGATCGTGGATCGCCGATATGGCTGAATTGGCGGATGTCGTCAGGATCGCGCCGGTATCGACCTCGGAGCCGTCGGCCGAGGACCATGTCTCCATCAGCCCTGCAAAGGCGATGACCCCACCCTGGCGCGGCCTGATCCAGTGGGCCTGCGGCCGCTCGCCGCTTTCCTTCGACGGGCGATGCCATTCATAGAAACCGGAGGCAGGAATGAGCACGCGGCGATGACGCATGGCGGCGCGGAAAGAGGCCTTGCCAATCGCAGTTTCAGAGCGCGCGTTGATCAGCAGCGGGAAATCTCTCGGATCCTTGACCCAGCCCGGCGTGAGGCCCCAGCGCACGAGCACGGCGCGCCGGTCGGCCAAGTTGCTGCCCTGCTCCCTGCCCTCGCCGGATATGACGACTAGGATCGGTTGCGTCGGCGCGATGTTGTAGCGCGCCGGAAAATTGTCGAGATCGAGACCGGAGAAGAAGTCGCTCAGGTCGGCGCTGGAGCTTGTCAGGGCGAGACGTCCACACATCGGCCTGTCTTTGCACCCGGCTCGTATCCGGTCAAGACGCCTCAGCCTCTCGGCGCGAAGAGGATGAGGCTTGCGCCGGCAAGGCAGATCAGCGCGCCGCCGATATCGTAACGATCAGGCACGCGGCTCTCGACCAGCCACAGCCAGAGCAGCGAGGCGAGGATATAAATGCCGCCATAAGCCGCGAAGGTACGACCGGCAGCCTCGCTCGGCACCAGCGTCAGAGCCCAGGGGAAAAGCGCCAGGGAGACCATGCCCGGCGCCAGCCACCAGACGGGCTTTTCGAGCTTCAGCCATGCCCAGAAGGCAAAGCAGCCGGCGATCTCGAAGAGAGCGGCAAAAGCAAATATGATGTAGGTCATGGAAGCACCTTTCGAATCTCCGCCGCACTCTTCATCCGATAAGATGGGCGATCACAGCAAGAGCAGGCCCCGATGACCTCCACCGCCAGAGCCGCCTCCTCCGCCATTCTCAAACGAGACGAGCGATTCCTCCTCGTGTTGCGGCGCAATCCGCCTTCCGCCGACATGTACGCCTTTCCCGGCGGGCGGGCCGAGCCCGGCGAAGCGCCGGAGCAAACGGCATTGCGCGAATTTCATGAAGAGACCGGCATTTCGGCACGCAATCCGCGGCTGTTTTCGACCTACGAGCTGAAGACGCATGCGGCCGACGGCAGCGTCAACAGCCATTTCCTGCTGTCGGTTTTTCGGGTTGATGCCGATGAAGACGCGGTGGCGGAAGCCGCCGACGACGCGGTCGCCCTCGGCTGGTTCACGGTGGAGGAAATCCGGCAACTGCCCGTGCCGCAGAGCGTGCTCGAATGCGCAGAGCGGCTGGCGAGCGGCGAATAGACGTGGAAACTTTGAAGCACGCCTTGTTGCTGTCATGCTGAGCGTATCAACTGGGAGCATGATTCCCGTTCGGCGCGTTTTCCTGTCCCTGCTCGTGCTCGCCGGCCCTACGATGGCGCAGGGCAAGAATACGCCGCCTCCACAGGAGGAGGAGATTGCGCCGCCGATCGTGAGCGTGCCCTATGACGACAAGCTGGCGCGGTTCGCCGAGGTGCTGGGTTCGGTGCATTATCTGAGAACGCTCTGCAAGGCGCCCGGCGGCGACGAGTGGCGAAACGGCATGCAGCAGCTGCTCGATTCGGAGACCGGCAACGAGCCGCAGCGCAAGGAAAGGCTCACAGCGGCCTTCAATCGCGGCTATCGCGCCTTCGCCTCGGTCTATACGGATTGCACCCCGGCGGCCATCGTGGCAGAAGAGCGCTACCGTAACGAAGGTGCAACACTTGCCACAGAAATTACCTCGCGCTTTGGAAATTGACGTTTAATTAACCTGTTTTCGCATGCGGACGTGTCGTTTTGGGAAAAGGCTGTTAGTGTTGTTAACGGTGCAGTAAGACATGAGAAGTTCTGAGGAAAAGACAATGGAAGCAAGCCTCAACGACATCGACGACATGATCGTCCACGAAAAGATGCAGGCGGCTCTGGAGTACCAGAACGAGGCTTGGGCCGATGGCATGGCCGACGGTATCGAGCCTGAAATCATCGCTGATGCCGCCATTGCGCATGCGTTGCGCGAGACGATCAGGTTGCATGGGGAAAAGAGCGCGGAAGCCCTGCTCGATTCGCTGCGCGAGCGCATGCTTGCCGGCGAATTCTCCGCAAACCGCACCCTGCAATAATTGTTATCAGAGAGCTTGATGCACACCGGTAAAGAGAAAGTTTCGCGAATTCCCCTCGCGCCGGTGCTGCTTGCGTTCAGCCTCGCCGCCGGCAATATTTTCCTTGCGCCGGCAGCCTATGCGCTTTCCGAACTGCACAAGATCCCCGGCCAGGCGGCCAACGACACGCCGCCCGCGCAGGGAAGCGCTCAGGGACAGAGCCAGCCGCAGGGCGGGACCACTCCCGGCGTTCCCATGGCCGATCCGCTGGTCAACAGCCAGAACAATCAGGGTGCCGACAAGACGCCGGGCGCTCAGGACAGCTCCAAGCCCGTCGAGGTGATCTACGACATCAGCAAGGTGCCAGAGCCGGTTCGAAAGTTGCGCGAGCAGATCGTCGAGGCGGCCGCCTCCGGCGATCTCGAACGGCTGCGGCCGCTGATGGGCACCGGCGCCGACCAGACGCAGGTGACTGTGGGCGAGCCGACCGACGATCCTATCGGCACGCTGAAGGACCTTTCGGGCGATCCCGACGGAGACGAGATCCTTGCCATCATGCTCGACATTGTCTCGACCGGCTTCGTGCATGTCGGCCAGGGCACAGCAGAAGACATGTATGTCTGGCCTTATTTTGCCGAGAAAGACCTGAAGTCGCTGACACCGCCGGAGCGCGTCGAGCTGCTGCGCATCGTCACGGCCGGCGATCTCTCCGACATGCAGGAATTCGGCGGATACAATTTCTATCGCCTCGGCATTACGCCTGAGGGCAAATGGAAATTCTTCACGGCGGGCGACTGACACTCATCTTGGCTGCGCCTTTCACGTCTCGCATGGCGCTTGCGATCCAGCTCATGAAGACATACCTCTGAGCGATGATCAACGCGACAGGTTCTGCCATGCCAGCCGTATTCCTGAAAGACCGCTCATTGCTCTTCGTCAGCGGCGCGGACGCCCAATCCTTCCTGCAAAACCTGATCACCACCGATATCAGCTCGCTTGGGCCCGACGAGGCGCGGCCCGGGGCACTCTTGACGCCGCAGGGCAAGATCCTGTTCGATTTCATGATCTGGCAGGACGGCGACGGTTACATGATCGAAACCGATGCCGGCCAGCGCGACAGCCTGCTGAAGCGGTTGACGATGTACAAGCTGCGCGCCGCCGTCACACTTGCCCCAAGCACCAAAGAGGGCGTCACCGTTTGCTGGGGCGAGGATGCCGAGGGCGTCCGGGATAGGCAGGGCGCCCGAGACAGCCGTTTCGCCAAGGCGGGCGTCACGCTGATCCGCCGGCCCGGCAAACATGGTGATGGCAAAGAAGCACTCTACGACGCGCTGCGCATCAGCCACGGCATCGTCACGTCAGGATCGGACTTTGCCCTGCAGGACGCCTTCCCGCATGACGTGCTGATGGATTTCAACGGTGGGCTCTCCTTCAGGAAAGGCTGCTATGTCGGCCAGGAGGTCGTCTCGCGCATGCAGCACCGCGGCACCGCGCGCCGGCGCGTCGTCACGGTGTCCGCCGCAACAGCCTTGCCGGCGACAGGGACAGAGATTACCGCTGGCGGCAAGCCTGTGGGAACGCTCGGTTCGGTCGAAGGCGGCAGTGGACTTGCGATCGTGCGCATCGACCGCGCCGGCGCGGCGATGGCCGCAGGCACGCCTCTGCTGGCCGGAGAAACGCCCGTTTCTCTCACCCTGCCGGCATGGTCCGGCCTTGTCTTTCCCGCCAGCGCCGACGAGGCCAGCGCGTGACAACGACGAAAGCGCCGCGTGCCTGGCAACGCATGCTGTCCGGGCGCAGGCTCGACCTGCTCGACCCCTCGCCGCTCGATGTCGAACTCGCCGATATCGCTCATGGGCTTGCGCGCGTCGCCCGCTGGAACGGCCAGACCTCCGGAGATCATGCTTTTTCGGTGGCCCAGCACAGTCTCGTCGTCGAGGATATTTTTCGCCGCTTCAACGACGCGCGGCCGCAGGAATGCCTGATGGCGCTGCTGCACGATGCACCCGAATATGTGATCGGCGACATGATCTCGCCGTTCAAATCAGTGGTCGGCGGCGGCTATAAAACGGTGGAAAAGCGGTTGGAAGCTGCCGTGCACCTGCGCTTCGGCCTGCCGCCGCATCCCTCGCGCGATCTCAAGGACCGGATCAAGAAGGCCGACACGATCGCCGCCTATTTCGAGGCGACGGTGCTTGCCGGCTTCACCCCAGCCGAGGCGCAGAAATTCTTCGGCCAGCCGCGCGGCATCAGCAAGGACATGTTGATGATCGAGCCCCTGCCGGCGATCGAGGCGCAGCGATTGTTCTGCGAGCGTTTCGCGGCGATCGAGGCCGAGCGGGAGATGGTGTCGTGACCTTTGTCGTCGTCTCGCCGCTGTCGAGCATTGCCGAAATGGCAGTGCGCCATAAGGCGCGTGATATGATCAGCCTGATCGCCAAGGAGCAGGCCTTTCACCGACCGGGCGTGATCGCGGCCGAACGTCATCTGACACTTGGCATGAACGACATCGTCTTCAAGGGCACCGGCGATCTCGTGGCGCCTGACGAGACGCATGTGCGAGCAATTATCGACTTTGCTGCCTCGTGGCGACAGGAGACGCCGTTGCTCATCCATTGCTGGATGGGCGTGTCGCGATCGCCGGCCGCAGCCCTCATCGCCGCGCTGTCGCTAGCACCCGATCAGAGCGAGGAAGCGCTTGCCCGCCGGCTCCGGGCCGCCTCACCGTTCGCGACGCCGAATGCCCGGCTGATCGAGCTCGGTGACGTGCTGCTCGGCCGCAGCGGCCGGCTGGTCGCAGCAGTACGGGCAATCGGGCGTGGCGCCGATGCCGACGGCAACGCGCCCTTCGTGCTTGCGATCCGGGACGCCGCCTGCGGTTGACGCTGCCGCCAGCCGCTCCAGTTAGGCCCCGACCACGCACAGTCGACAGGGCCAGATCATGGAACAACAGGCAGCCGATGTCCTCCTCGCCACGCAAACGGCACTCAGCCAGGCAAGTGCGCTTGCGGTGCAGTATTCCTTCTCCGTCCTCGGGGCGGTGATCCTGCTCGTCCTTGGTTGGGCGCTCGCCGGTTTTACCAGCCGCTGGGCCTATGAAGGCCTGTCGCGCGTTCATGGCATCGACGAGACGCTGGCGCGATTCTTCACCAATGTGCTGCGCTACGCCCTGCTCATCCTGGTGTTCATCACCGTGCTCGGTCAATTCGGCGTCCAGACCGCTTCGATCATCGCAGCCCTCGGCGCAGCAGGCCTGGCGATCGGACTGGCGCTGCAAGGGACACTGCAGAATATCGCCGCCGGCATCATGCTGCTGATCCTCAGGCCTTTCCGCGTCGGCGAATATATCGAGACCAGCAGCGTGGCCGGCACGGTGCGCGAAATCGGATTGTTTGCAACCGAGCTCAGAACCGGCGACGGGCTTTATCGGTTGGCGCCGAATTCGACGCTCTGGAACACACCGATTACCAACTTCAGCCGCGAGCCCACGCGGCGGGACGAGCTGAAAATCAGCGTCGCCCATGAGGATGACATCGATCTGGCGATGGAGAGGCTGATGGGCCTTGCCAAAGCCGATTCCAGAGTGCTGATGTCACCGGCACCCAGCGTCTTCATCGACAGCCTCGGTGACGGCGCGATCTCCGTAACGCTGCGCTACTGGGCAAAGACCGGCGATTGGTGGCTGGTCAGCCGTGACATGGTGAAGCGCGTGAAACTCGCCTTCGATGAGAAGGACAATCCCGCCGCTGTGCCGGATGCATCAGACGCAACTCCAGAAAAAAAGCACAACGGCAGAGCGGCGGCAGAAAAACCGACATCGGCGCGGCAGTGAGACGGCAGCTATTGAACAACGCCGCAGGCAAGCCGTTCACCAGCATCTCCTGACGGCTGGCTGCGATAGTCATCCGAATTGGCATGCACCATCAATGCGCGGCCGCGAATGCCGTCGGTCTTGCCGTCGAGTGTCACCATGGTATTGAAGATCTGTGCCCGCAGCACGCCGTCCTGCCCGACATATTGATTGGGCATATCGCCTGCGTGCGGACCGTTAGCGGCAAGGAGGCCATGCTCCGCCTTCCCGGGATTGAAATGACCGCCCGCCGATTCGAGGTGGGTCGCGGCGTCGCAGCGGCCGGTCTCATGAACGTGGAAGGCCACCCATTTGTTCGCCGGCAGTCCCGATATCTCGACTTCGATCAGGACGCCGCCATTGGCAGCAGCTGTCAGCTGCGCGCGGCCATCTTCCTTGCCGTCCTTGTCGACGAAATTGGCGACCGCCGTCTGCTTGTCCTGAGCGCCTGCCGGCAATGCAACCGCAAGCAGGCTCAAGGCGGCGATGGTGCACATGGCTTTCATGGAGATCTCCTTCCGTCCGATTGTCTTTCTGAACGTGTCAGCTTGGAAGGTGTTCCTGATTAGAGACCATCGAACAAGAAAAGCCGGCCAAACGGCCGGCTTGCAGATCACCCGAATTGAATCGCAGCTCAGGCGACGGCGTCGAAATCGAACTGGCCGTAAGTGTTGCGGTAGAGATCGTCGGACCGATTGCCTGATGTCGGCGCGATCTGTTGCAACGGATAGGAGACGGCGATGCTGTTTGCCGTGCCGCTATCGTGCGTGTCCATCATCAGAGCAATCAGGCTGCCGGAAAATTTCGGCTGCGTGTCGCTGCTGGTGTCGTCTTCCAAGATTTCTTTGATGATGCCGGGCTTCTCATCGGCGGCACGTTCGCCGCGGCTGAGGACGCCATCGCCGTTGGCGTCGAGCCGCGAAAGCGTCGCCAGATATGCATATGACGTCTCTGAAACGGATGTGGTGCTGGTCATACAAACCTCCATTCACCGCCTTTTGCCGGTGGTGTTTGTACGCAATACGAACGTGGAAAATCAGTGCTGACTCGGTGGTTAAACTGATTTGCGCAGTGCGTCAATAAGCTGTTAACTTCTCATTAACGATGATTGACAAAAGTTAACGCGGCGCCGTGAGAGTGACCTTCCGCTTGCGCCAGCCGGCCGATTTCCCACATATTTCAGCGATTTTTCACATACAAACCAATTGTCTGACGAAGTGAAGTCGCTGCTGCACTGCAACCGAATATTAATTCGGCCCATAGAAAATGGGCGTCACACAACTACCACCAGACGGTCCCGGCTTATAAAAAAGCAATTTCTGTGTTCTTTTAGAAAGGTCTTTCATGTCCGGCGCAGTGAGGCACGTGCATCAACTAAAGACGCTTTTGGTCATTGCGATCGCGATTGCTGCGCAAGATGCGTGCACATGAAAGCTGAGGCGCTTTTCTGGCAGCAATGCACCCAGGCCGTCACCGACGATGGATCGATCGATGCGCAGCGCCTGATGGATTTTGTGATCGCGACCTATCGCGTCCATGAAAGCGACTATGACGAAATCGAGAGAAGCGCGGAAACGCTGCTGCGGGAAAACCATGTGCTGAGAGGCAATATATCAGCCCTCAGTCAGGCATTCGACGGACAGAAAAAACTCTTCGAAATCATTCTCAACAACCTGCCGCTCGGTCTCAGCGTCTTCGACGCCGAACAACGGCTGACGCTTTCCAACATCCGTTTCCGTCAGCTCTTCGACCTGACAGACGAAGATGTCACTGCCGGCGCGACAATCGCCGATCTCACGGCCAAAATGCGCGGCACTGAGAGCGCCAGCGCCAAGCTCCGCCGACGGACCGGGCGACATTCCTCCGCAACAGCAAGAAGCAGTCGTCTCCGTCGGCGCGAATGGTTGATGGACGATGGCCGCATCATCCAGAGCATGGTGACCATCCTTTCCGACGGCAGCAACATTTCCATTCATGCCGATATTACCGAGGATCGAAGGGCGGCCGAGCGTATCACCTATCTCGCCCACCACGACCCGCTGACCGGCCTTCCGAACCGCATCCATTTCCGGAGCAGGTCGATGCGACGCTCACAGAGCGCAGGCCAGATCAGCAGATCGCCCTTGTTCACCTCAATCTCGACCGGTTCAAATCGATCAACAACACGATGGGCGTGTCGGTCGGCGACAAGATCCTGCAGCAGGTCACCGAGCGCATCCGCGCCTCCGCCGGTTCGGAAAACACCCTGGCGCGCCTCGGCTCGGACGAATTCGCCATCTTGCAGGCGGGCAAGCAGCAGCCGTGGAACGTGACGGCGCTTGTCGAACGGATCCGCCGTGAGCTTTCCGAACCATTCCTCCACGGCGAAAGACGGGTGGAGCTCAGCGTTTCCATGGGCATCGCAATCGCCCCTGATGATGGCGAGGAAACCGATATCCTGCTGAAGAATGCCAGCGTGGCGCTGTCACATGCCAAGGCCGACGGGCGCAAACAAGAGCGTTTCTTCGCCAGCGAGATGGAAGCGCAGATGCAACTGAGCCACGCGCTGGAGGCGGACCTCAGAGCAGCCGTAGGGAACGAGGAATTCGAGCTGCATTACCAGCCGCTTTATGACCTCTCGCAGCGGCGCATTTGCGGCTTCGAAGCTTTGATCCGCTGGAACCACCCGGTTCGAGGCCGCGTTCCGCCGATGGATTTCATTCCGCTTGCCGAAGAAGTCGGCCTCATCGTCGATATCGGCCGTTGGGTTTTGCGCCGGGCCTGCAACGATGCAGCGCAATGGCCGCAGGACATCAAGGTCGCCGTCAACGTTTCGGCAATCCAATTCAGTAGCAGCGACCTGACGCGAGATGTCGGCGAGGCGCTTGCCGCCTCCGCGCTGTCGCCGTCGCGGCTTGAACTCGAAATCACCGAGAGCGTGTTGATGGAAAATCTGAGCGAAGTGCTGCCGATCCTGCATGCGCTGAAGGAGCGCGGCATCCGCATCTCGATAGACGATTTCGGAACCGGCTATTCCTCATTGAGTTACCTCTCGAGCTTCCCCTTCGACAAGATCAAGATCGATAAATCCTTCGTCAACGATATCGTCGACAACAGGGAAGCGCATGCGATCATGCACGCGATCATCCTGCTTGGCGATGCGCTCGGCATGCGCGTCACCGTCGAGGGCGTCGAGACGGCCGCGCAGCTGGCGCTGCTCGAATGCGAGGAATGCGACGAGATCCAGGGCTATCACATCAGTCCGCCGAGACCGGCGCATGACGTGCCTCATCTTCTCTCCCTGTCGCCGAAGAACGGCGGCATGATGCGTCTTCCTGAAGCCAAGCACTGAGATCCCCCTCGATTGCGACTCGCACGGCAAGCCGTTAGAACAGGATGATTTCAGGCCGAGTCGGCCTACAATCTGAATCCTGTTCTACAATATATAGTTAGAGCATGATGTCGCCCGAAAACCGCTCACACTTTTCGGCATCATGCTCCAGAAAATCGGCTGTGATTCCGAGATCTGGTTGTCGCATTCTTTTACCCGCCCGCATCCACTTCCGCGCCGATGCCCTGTCGGCGGAAAAACGATCTTCCTCATGACAGGTGGCGCAATGTTCGAGACTGAAGCCTTCTCTCCACATGAAACGCTTGCCGCGGCGTTGATTGCGCATGCGGCCGACGGCGACGACGGCTCGCACGACCTTGCCCACATCCTGCGCGTCTTCAGGAATGCCATGCGCATCCATGAGGGAGAAGGCGGCGACGGGCGGGTGCTTGCCGCTTCCGTGCTGCTGCACGACTGCGTCGCCGTCGAGAAGAATTCGCCGCTGCGGGCAAAAGCATCGGCTTTGGCGGCGCAGAAGGCTTCGGCGATCCTGGCGAAACTCGGCTGGAGCGCCACGGATATCGAAGCCGTGGCACACGCAATCACCGCGCACAGTTTCTCGGCCGGGGTGGCGCCGCAGACGCTGGAGGCGAAGATCCTGCAGGATGCCGACCGGCTGGATGCGATCGGCATGATCGGCGTCGCCCGCTGCTTCTATATTGCCGGCCGACTGGGATCTGGGCTCTACGATCCGATCGACCCCACGGCGGCAGACCGCCCGCTCGATGACAAGCGTTATGCCATTGACCATTTCCAGACGAAGCTGTTCAAACTGGCGGAAGGATTCCAGACCGAGACCGGCCGCAGGCTGGCGGCTGCGCGTGACAAAAGCTTGCGCGACTTCCTCTCGGCCTTCATGGATGAGATCTAGGAGCATAACATGCGTGTCAGCGACCTCTTCATCTACCCGCTCAAGAGCGCCCGCGGCATTGCGCTGCCGGCCGCCGACATCGACGCCTATGGGCTTCCCGGCGACCGGCGGGCGATGATCACCGATGCGCAGGGTCACTTCATCACCCAACGCGAACTGCCGGATCTCGCACGCATCGAGGTGCGACCGGAGGCAAGCGCCTTTCGGCTGCTGATGCAGGGGAAAGCGGACATATCGGTAGCAGCGCCTCAGCCTGAAACCCGCATGGATGTGATCGTGTGGAAATCCGCCGTCAGCGCCGCCGCCGCCGATCCAGAGAGCAACCGGCAGCTTTCCGAATGGCTCGGTCGCGAGGTGCGCCTAGTCTTTTTCGACGGCCAGGCGCGGCGGACGGCGAATGCCGAATGGGCCGGCAAAGGCACGCCCGTCACCTTTACCGACGGCTATCAGATCCTGGTGACGACGACGGGCTCGCTGAAGGCATTGAATGCCGACCTCGCCGCCCATGGCGAAGGCAGTGTCGGCATGGAACGCTTCCGTCCGAACATCGTCATCGATACCGACGAAGCCTGGCCGGAGGACCGCTGGGCGGCGATCGAGATCGCCGGTATCCGCTTCGATCTCGTCAAACCCTGCTCCCGCTGCATCATGACGACGCAGGACCAGATGACCGGTTCACGCGAGGGACCAAACCCGATGCCGGCCATAGGCCGCATCCGCATGTCGGCCGACCGGCGCGTGCCCGGCCCGCTCTTCGGCTGGAATGTCACGCCACGCGGCGGTGGCAGGATCACGATCGGTGACACCGTCAGCATCATTGAAGAGAGGCCGGAAGGCTGGGCGCTCAAGCGTCGCGTCGCGGCATAAAAACAATTCCAGGAAAAGTGCGAAGCGGTTTTCCGTCCGGAATTGCGTAAAAACAAAGAGTTAGAGCGTCACACGCGCCCGAGTGCGGTGTCGATGCCTGCCATGACATCGGCCGGCAGGGGTCCCTTCTCCAGCGCGCCGGCATTTTCCTCCACCTGGGCGACGGTGCGGAAACCCGGGATGGGAAGGGTGCGCGGCGAGCGTGCCCAGAGCCAGGCAAGCGCGCCCTGCGTCAGCGTGCGACCGCCCGATGTCAGGAGATCGCGGACGGCATCGAGCCTTGCCGCGAATTCCGGGGCCATGCGGCCATCCTTGAAATAGACCATCCAGTCGAGGGCTGCACCGCGGACGTCCTTGGCGCCCACTGCCTTGTCAGCGGTGAACTTGCCGGTCAGCAGACCCATGGCCAGCGGACCGCGATTGATAGAGATAAGCCCCTTCCCCTCGATCACCGCGATCATCTCCGGCACCGGCTCGAAGACGTTCATCGTATGCTGGACCGAGACGTAGCCCTGGCGGCCGGTATGACGGGCGGCGCGATCGGGAAAATCGGTGCTCCAGCCGAACGCGTCGATCTTGCCTTCGGCGCGCAGCGCCTCCAGCGTATCGAAGACGGCATCCGATTGATCCAGCCGAAAATCATTGAGATGGAACTGCAGGAGATCGAGACGATCGCGCTTAAGGCGGCGCAACGAGGTCTCGACCGAACGGCGGATGAAGGCCTCATCGGCGAAGGCGCCGGTTGCCTGCTTGGTTTCCGGATCGGTGGCGAAGCCGAACTTGGTGGCGACGACGATATCGTCGCGATTGCCGATCGCCCGGCCGAGCACTTCCTCCGAGTGGCCGGCGCCGTAGTTCGAGGCCGTATCGAAGAAGCGGATGCCGCGTTCGATGGCACGGTTGATCGCTTCCACGGATTCATCGTCGTCGACATCGCCCCAGCCGAGCGGGGTGTCGCCGGCGAAGAAGGGACCGCCGATCGCCCAGCATCCCATGCCGAGGCGCGGAATTTCGCGGCCGTTCCAGAGCGTGATCGTCGTCGGTGATGCGGTCTTGGTCAGCATGAGGTCCTCCTTGATTGGCAATCCTTTGAAGACATAGGAAGCGCGCATGGGCAGGTAAACCGCCAAATCTGGAGGATGTTTTGCACCCGCAAAAAACGAGGTCAGGCTGAAATACCTTTCGGGCCGGAAAGCGTCCGCAAGGCTGGATTAAGCGCCTTGAGCGCCGCCTGAACGAAGCCGTCGCGGGCCGCTGCGGCCTCGATGCCGCGCGGCTCGTAGACATGGCGATGCAGAAAGAACCCTGTCAGACGGAATGCGGCTGAAAGACTATCGAAGTCGGCCGCATGATTGCCTTCGACGCTGAGGAACGGCGGCAGGAGCAGCATTTTGTCCGCCCAGGGCGCACCCGCCGCGCGGCTGACGGCGCGGCCGGATTTCGGCGAGACATAGACGAGATCGGAACGGGTGCCGGTCGCGGCGCATTCGGCAAGATCGAGGCCGAAGCCGAGATCATTCAGCACCGCAAGTTCGAAGCGTACGAAGAGTTCGCCGGCATCGGCCGGGTTGTGCAAGTGATCGAGGATGACCTCCAGCGCATCGAAGAGGTGCGGATGCGGGTCACGCTCCGGCAGCAGCCGCAGCAGCGCGCACATCGCCTGGACACCGTAGACGGCAGTCGCGGTTTCCATCAGGCGGGCGGCGCGGAGCGTCACCGGCTCGACGCGGAATTCGCCGAGATGCTCATCAAGCCGGGCACGCCAGATGACCTCGACGGCATTGCCCGCCTGCAGCACCGGCTGCATGGCGCGCGAGCGGCCGGAACGCACCAGGCCGAGATGGCGGCCGCGATCACGCGTCATCACCTCGGCAATGACACTCGTCTCGCCGTGGCGCTTGACGCCCAGAATGATCGCCTGATCCTGCCATTGCATCGAAAGAAGTCCCTGCGGCTGACGAATCCATCTTAATCCAAGGCCCGGTTTCTGTCATGGACCACTTCTGTCATGGACCACCTGTCATGGATGGGGTCAGGCTACAGTCGGGAAAAGCCTCTGCAGGAATTCACGCATCGCCGTTTCGTCGAAAGGTTTCACCAGAAGCGGTATGTGCTGCAGGTCGGACGGGAAATCGCCGGTATCGGAATAGCCGCTGACGAAGCCGAAGGGGATGCCGAGATCGACAAGATGGCGGGCAAATCCGAAGCTCATGCCCTCGCCGAGATTGACGTCGAGGAGGGCAAAATCATATTTCTCCGCAGCGATGGCAGCCCTCGCCTGGTCCAAACTGCCGACGATATCGATGCTCTCGACGCCTGCCAGGCGCAAAATATCTTCCGCCTCCATCGCGATGATCAGACTGTCTTCAAGAACCAGAACACGGATTGCGCTCATGATTCCATGCCCCTCGTCGGGCACCTGTCGCAGCGCCCCGGCCATTTCGCCAACATCATTGCCCTCCGGTGCCCCGCATGGCACGCTATCGGTGAATTCCGCCACCTTTTCTGAATAAACCATTTTTCTGCCCGGTCGATAAGAATCAAAATCGGAGGAAAGATGTCGACTGACCTTATTTTCCCTGCTGCTAATCTGCATTTAAAAAAGACATAACCAGACCGCTTGGCTAAAGCATGTCGGGCAAAACTGTGCAGCGGTCTTGCGACAACATGCGTAAAACAAAGACCTGAAGCGCCAGGAGCGAATCTGAAAGATCGCGACGCGCTTTAGATGAACGGGCGTTTGCCCTCTCCAAGCCCTTCCCAGCTGGCGATGACCATCAATTCCTCGCCGTTCAGCACCTCGCAGCCGCGCTCCTGCCAGCGGATCAACCCACGTTCGCTGAGCTTTTTCAAGGTTTTGTTGGTGTGAACGATGGAGAGACCGAGCGTGTCGGCAATGTGCTGCTGGGTGATGGGGATAAATTTGCGGCCGTTGAAAATATTGAGCTTCCGGCCGCGCTCAAACAGGAAAGCGATCAGGTAGGCTGCTCTTTCCAGCGCCGTGCGGCGGCCGATGCTCAAGAGATGCTCATCCAGGATGCGCTCCTCGCGCGCGGCGATCCAGGTAATGTCGAAGGCGAGCGAGGCGTGCTTGTTGTAGAGCGTCATCAGCCTGTCTCTTTCGAAGACACAGAGCGAAACGGGTGAAAGCGCTTCAACGGAATGCTGCATCTCGCCGCCGATGGTTCCCTGCAGTCCGATCAGGTCGCCCGGCATGATATAGTTCAGAATCTGGCGACGCCCGTCCTCCAGCATCTTGTAGCGGAAGCCCCAGCCGGAGAGCACCGTGAAGAGATGAGCGCTATGGGCTCCCTCGACGAGAATGGTGGAGCCGGCATCGACGGCAAGCTCACCCCTTTTGAAGCTCGAGACGAATTCCAGCTCGTCGCGGCTGAACTCTCTGAAATGCGGCAGCGGCCGCAAAGGACATTGCTCGCATGGCGTCTTGAACGAATTGATGGGTCTCGACGTCGCCATACGTACCCTTGCCGTCGCAAAACCGGCGCGCCAGCAGGGGCCAGCGTCTACCCGATGACATCCTTGCCATGCTTATTTCGGAAAATCGAGACCCATTTCACGGAACCGCTCGGGATCATCACCCCAATTCTCGCGAACCTTGACGAACAGAAAGAGATGGACCGGCTGTTCGAGGATCTCCGACAATTCCTTGCGGGACGCAGTCGAGATCGCCTTGATCGTTTCACCACCCTTGCCGAGCGCAATCTTCTTCTGGCTGTCGCGCTCAAGATAGATCACCTGCTCGATCCGCACCGAGCCGTCCTTGCGCTCTTCCCACTTCTCCGTTTCGACATGCGAGGCGTAGGGAAGCTCCTGATGCAGGCGCAGAAACAGCTTCTCGCGGGTGATCTCGGCAGCGAGCTGGCGCATCGGCAGATCGGAGATCTGGTCTTCCGGATAATACCACGGCCCCTCCGGGAGCGTTTTCGCCAGATAGTCCATGACGTCGTCGCAGCCGGAGCCGTTTTCGGCGGAGACCATGAAAGTGCGCTCGAAAGCGATCTTCTCGTTGGCGGCGGCGGCCAGTGCCAGCAGATCCTCACGGTTGACGCGGTCGATCTTGTTGAGCAGCAGGATCTTCGGCTGCCGGACTTCCTTGAGGCCTTCGAGGATGGCTTCGGCATCGCCGCGCAGGCCGCGCTCGCTGTCGATCAGCAGTACGATCAGATCGGCATCCCTCGCACCGCCCCAGGCCGAGGTCACCATGGCACGGTCAAGCCGGCGGCGCGGCTTGAAGATACCAGGCGTATCCATGAAGACGATCTGGGCATTGTCGTGGATCGCGATGCCGCGAACGATGGCCCGCGTCGTCTGCACCTTATGGCTGACGATCGAGACCTTGGCGCCGACGAGGCGGTTCACCAGCGTCGACTTGCCGGCATTGGTCGCCCCGATCAGCGCGACGAAGCCCGAATGCGTCGGACCATTGGTTTCTGCGGCAGCTTCGGCCGCGATATCTTCTTCTTGTGTCATTGTCCCGTCAGTTTCCGGCAGGCGATTGCTGCCAAATGCCTTCGCGCTCAAGCATCTTCGTTGCCGCGACCTGTTCGGCGGCACGCTTCGACCGCTCTACGCCGGTTTCGGGCTTAATGCCAGCAACTTCCACCGTCACCTTGAAGCGCGGATCATGATCCGGTCCGCTGCGTTCATCAACCCGGTAGATTGGCGTGACGCCGAATTTCGCGTGCGACCATTCCTGCAGCTCGGTCTTGGCGTCGCGCTTGGCGCCATCGGCCCGCACCGCCCTGCCCTGCCAGTAACGCAGAATGAACCGGCGGGCAACTTCGAGGCCGCCGTCGAGATAGATCGCGGCGATCAGGCTTTCGACGACGTCGGCGCGCACGTTCATCATGCGCTTGCCGGTCAATTTCTTCACATCGGCGCCTGTGCGGATATAGAGGTGAAGATTGAGCTCGTCGGCGACCGCCGCACAGGTTTCAGCACTAACGAGCTGGTTGAGGCGAACCGAGAGCTCGCCTTCTCCCGCCGTGCCGAAAGTGCGGAACAGAAGTTCGGCGATGCAGAGCCCGAGGACCCTGTCGCCGAGGAATTCCAGCCGTTCGTAATTGCTGCCCTTTTCGATGCGGGCGCTGGCATGGGTCAGCGCGCGATCCAGGCGTTCCTTATCAGCGAAGTCATGACCGATCAGGCCTTCAAGCTTTGCGCGTTCCGCCGCAGAAAGCGTCTGCGCCTTACTCATTCAACAACCTTGAAGAGGCGGTCCCAACGCATGTTCGTCGGCCACTTCCAGATTTCGCGGAAGGAGGTATCGTTGCCGAGCGAGAAGAAGATGACGCTAGCGCGGCCGACAAGATTTTCCGCAGGCACGAAGCCGACGTCAAAGCGGCTGTCGAGCGAGTTGTCGCGGTTATCGCCCATCATGAAATAGTGGCCTTCCGGCACGATGAACTCGCGGGTATTGTCGCCGCGCGATACCGGAGACTGATCAAGCGTGTCATAGGTCTTGCCGTTGTCGAGCGTTTCGCGGAACACCGGCACATCTGCACCCGGATCAAGCTTGTAATCCGAGGTGAAGCTGCCGTCCGCCACCTTCGGAACCGGCTTGCCATTAACGTAGAGCACGCCGTCGGTAACCTGGATATGGTCACCCGGCAGGCCGATGCAGCGCTTGATGTAATCGATCTCGGGGTTTGGCGGGAAGCGGAAGACGACGATGTCGCCACGCTTCGGATCGGCGCCGAACAGGCGGCCGCTGAAGACGTCAGGCGAGAAGGGCAGCGAATATTTCGAATAGCCGTAAGCGAACTTGTTGACGAAGATGTAGTCGCCGACGAGCAGCGTCGGCATCATCGAACCGGAGGGAATGGTAAAGGGCTGGAACAGCACCGTACGGATCACCATCGCCAAAATCAGCGCCTGGATGATGACTTTGATATTTTCCCAGAGGGCATTCGGCTTGGCTTCGACTTTTTCGGACACGCAGTCTTATTCCTTCAAGACGCCGCGGCGGCGCAGTTCTTTCTGTCGTTCTCTCTAGAGCATGATGCCGAAAAGTGTGAGCGGTTTTCGGACGACATCATGCTCTAATTCTTTAATCTAGAACAGGATTCAGATTTTAGGCCGATTGGCCTGAAATCATCCTGTTCTAGCGGCTTCGGTCGGTTGCGGCAATGGCGACAACACCAAAAGCGACGAGAGGTCGCGATCAACAGCTCCCGAGGTCGCGATCAAAGGCTCTCGGGCAACGCCTCGATAATGACGAAGGCCTGCGCCAAGGGATAATCATCCGTTATTGTCAAATGAATGGCGGGCCTGTGGCCCGCGGGCAGCAGCGATTCGAGGATCAGGGCGGCGCCGCCTGATAATACCATGGTCGGCTTGCCGCTCGGCAGGTTGACGACGCCCATGTCCTTCCAGAAGACGCCCTGCGCCATGCCGGTGCCGAGCGCCTTGGAACAGGCCTCCTTGGCGGCGAAACGCTTGGCATAAGATTCGGCACGGTTTGCCCGGCGGTCGGAACGCGCGCGCTCGATCTCGGTAAAGCAGCGATGGGTGAAGCGCTCGCCAAAGCGCTCGATGGATTTCTCGACACGGCGAATGTCGATCAAATCGCTGCCAATGCCGATGATCATGCCGGAACCTTCCGTCCCTTAAGAATTCTCGATCAGGTTCATACGCTCGGCATATCGCCGGCCAGACTGGCAAGACGCAGGCGCGCCCGCTCCATCAGCCGTATGTGGCGGCGCGTCTGAAAACCCTTCACGGTGTAGAACGTCAGCGCATAGAGCGCAACGGAGGTGACGGCCGCCGGCGGAATGGCGCCAACCAGCATCGGCTCCAGCACGGGCTTCCACAGCTCAGCGAAGTTCAGCTTGTGAAAAAGGGCAGCGAGATCCACCGTCTGACCGGCCAGATGATCCTCGCGGTTCAACAGCAAATGCCCGATTTCCCAGGTGATGCCCCAGATGAAGGGATAGGTCAGCGGATTGCCGAAAGCGGCGCAACCGAGGGCGGCGGCCACCATGCTGCCGGAGAGGAAATAGGTGATGACGAAAGCCATGACAAAATGCACGCCGATGAAAGGCGTCCACGAGACGAAGACACCCGCAGCGACGCCGGCGGCAACCGCATGCGGCGAAGCGCTCAGGCGCAGGATGCGCATTGTCAGGTAACGGATCGGGCGAAGGAAACCTTTGCGAGGCCATAAAAGCTCCCGCATCTTTTCCTTGAATCCCGCAGGCTTGCGACGGCGAAACAACATGGCCGGTATTTAGTGCAGCGCACACCACCATGACAAGAGCGGCAAATGATACCGCTCAAAAAACCACCCCTCATTTCTCTCTGCGAAGAGGAGCTTCTTCATGCCCAGGGGCATCCGTTATGCATAACGTCCCTCACTCGTCTCAAGTATAAAGTTCGGTATCAGCGATTGCGGAACAGACCGCGGTCGACCTGGCGCTGACGAAACTCGAGATCAATACGATCGAGCGAGCCGTTCAAATAAGCCATTTCACGTTCCTGTGTGGTCGGAGCGCGGAAGGCACGTGCGAATTTCTTGATAGGGTCAAACATTATCTTGTCTCATCTTCTGTTTACGTTTCGATGACCAGAAGATAGGGCCGAAAGAGGTTAATTACCACCGCCGCAACATGGACGCAGCCATGCACTCAACGCATCTCTTGCCCCGTTGATGCGCCGCTCCGATTATAAAATGTGCAATTTTTCGGCCAACCCTCTGGGGCGGCTTAACAAAAGCTTACTCGTAGAGGCGCCGGACCGTGGCGATACAATCCAGTTCCTTCATCTGGGCGAGCAACTGGTTGAGCTGACGCAGGTCCCAGACCTCGACCTCGATCATCATTTCGGTGAAATCGGCGGCCACCCGCACCGTATTCAGCAAGCGGATATTGACGTCGAGGCCTGCAACCGTCTGGGCGACCTTGGCAAGCGTACCGGGTTCATTCAACCCATTCACCATGATGCGCGCCATGAAACGCGACTTGTTGGCTTCGTCGAGGTCCCAGCGCACGTCGATCCAGCGGTCGGGCTGATCGTCGAAGCGCTGCAGGCTCGGCGACTGGATCGGATAGATGGTGATACCCTTGCCCTGATCCATGATGCCGACGATGCGATCACCGGGCACGGCGCCGGTCGGCGCGAACTTGACGTCGACATTGCCGGACAGGCCGCGGATCGGCCCGATATCGGCATCGGCGTCGATTTCCGAATGGCCGCCGTCGTGCCCTGTCTTGGTCTTGCCGGGGATCTTGAAGATCATGCCGGCGGCGCTGCGAACGTTGAACCAGCCGTCATCGCCCGACGGCTTCACGGTGACGCGCTCATCTTGATGATCGGGATAGACGGCGCGCAACACGTCGAGCGAGGACATCTCGCCGCGGCCGACGGCGGCGATCGCATCCTCGACATCCTTCTGGCCGAGACGGGGCAGCGCCGGCTTCATCGCCTCGCGCGAGAAGATCTTGCCGGCCCTGTTGAAGGTGCGCTCGAGAATGCGGTGGCCGAGGCCGGCATATTGCTTGCGGATCGCCATGCGGGTGGCGCGGCGGATGGCGGCGCGCGCCTTGCCGGTCACGACGATCTCCTCCCAAGCAGCGGGCGGAACCTGCACGCCGGAGCGGATGATCTCGACCTCGTCGCCATTTGCAAGCCGCGTCACCAGCGGCATGATACGGCCGTTGATCTTGGCGCCCACCGTGGTGTCGCCGATATTGGTGTGCACTGCATAAGCGAAATCGATCGGGGTGGCGCCGCGCGGCAGGGCAATCAACTTGCCCTTCGGCGTGAAGCAGAAAACCTGGTCCTGGAAGAGCTCGAGCTTGGTGTGTTCGAGGAACTCTTCCGGGCTGTCGCCCTCGGCCAGGGCCTCGATCGTATGACGCAGCCAAGAATAGGCATTGGATTCGCGGGACAGGATGTCGCCATCGGCATTGGTGGCGCCGTCCTTATAGAGCGTGTGGGCGGCGATGCCGAATTCGGCGATTTCGTGCATGCGCTTGGTGCGGATCTGCAGTTCGATGCGCTGGCTGGAGGGGCCGACGATGGTGGTGTGCAGCGACCGGTAATCGTTCTGCTTCGGCGTCGAGATATAGTCCTTGAAGCGGCCGGGCACGACGCGCCAGCGCGTGTGGACGATGCCGAGCGCCCGGTAACAGGACGGGATGTCCTCGACGATCAGGCGGAAGCCGTAGACATCGGAAAGCTGCTCGAAGGAAAGCGACTTCGACTGCATCTTGCGGAAGACCGAATAGGGCTTCTTCTGCCGGCCCGTGACATAGGCGCTCGTCAGGCCGCTTGCGACCAGAAGGTCGCGCAGTTCGGCCTCGATCTTCTTGACGATGCCCTCGTTGCGCTTCGAAAGCTCTTCCAGCCTTTTGGTGACGGTCTCGTAGGCTTCCGGGTTCATATGGCGGAAGGAGAGTTCCTCGAGTTCCTCGCGCATGTCCTGCATGCCCATGCGGCCGGCGAGCGGCGCATAGATTTCCATCGTCTCCTCGGAGATGCGGGCACGCTTGTCGGCCGACATGTGATCGAGGGTGCGCATATTGTGCAGGCGATCGGCAAGCTTGACGAGCAGCACGCGCACATCGTCTGATATGGCGAGCAGCAGCTTGCGCAGGTTTTCCGCCTGCTTGGCCTTTTTGGTGACGAGATCGAGCTTCTTGATCTTCGTCAGACCCTCGACCAGCCGGCCGATATCCTCGCCGAACAGCTCGTCGATCTCGGCGCGCGTCGCCGTCGTATCCTCGATCGTATCGTGCAGAAGGGCGACCGCGATCGTCGATTCATCGAGATGCATGTCGGTGAGGATCGCGGCGACCTCGAGCGGATGGGAAATATAGGGATCGCCGCTCGCGCGCTTTTGCTGGCCATGCTTCTGCATGGCATAGACATAGGCTTTGTTCAGCAGTGCTTCATTGGCATCGGGCTTGTATTGCTGAACCCGCTCCACGAGCTCGTACTGCCGCATCATTCCAAAGCCACTCCGATAAAAATAAAAGCGCGCCAATCAACGATTGGCGCACACATGGGCAATAATATGCCTAAGCAATAAAGGTGCAAGATTGACGATTGGTAATCATCGCTCTTTTGCGCCGCATGCCGCTTTTTCAGGTCGCATCTGACCGATGCGACCGGAGGTCCCGCCTGCGCGCTTAGTAGTCGTCGCTCTTTTCCGGCGGCACGAGGCCTTCGATGCCGGCAAGCAGCTCTTCTTCCGACATCTGGTCGAAAGTGATCGTCTCCGGCACGTCGTCCTGCTCTTCGCTGTCGGCCGCAGTGGCACCGCCGGCGGCGATCATGCTTGCCGGATCGGGCTCGGGCTCGTCGACTTCGACATGCTTCTGCAGCGAATGGATCAGATCTTCCTTGAGGTCGTCGGGCGAAAGCGTCTCGTCGGCGATTTCGCGCAGGGCCACCACAGGATTCTTGTCGTTGTCGCGATCGATGGTGATCGAGGCACCCTGGGAAATCAGCCGGGCGCGGTGGCTGGCGAGCAGAACCAGCTCGAAGCGGTTCTCCACCTTGTCGATGCAATCTTCAACTGTGACACGGGCCATTGCCTGTCCTTTACGGTCGTCATTTCGGGATTAACACGCCCGATACAATTAAAACCGGGCAAATACAAGTTTTTCATTCCGCCTCCCCTCGCCTTTATCCGTGGCTGAGCTAAATTTCCATGGAGAATGTCATATTTCCACCGAAGGTTGCTTGGAATATGTCGAATCGTGCCCTAAATCTTTCATATATGAATAATTCATAAAGTAAGGATCAGGTCGAAAATTGAAACACAAGCTATTGTTTTTATTGAGGTTTGATGCCTTCTGATTTCGATTGCTCTCATTGGATTGGTAAGCGATGTTTGACCCACGCGAGAAAATTGCACTCTTCATTGACGGCGCCAACCTCTACGCTGCATCCAAGAGCCTCGGCTTTGATATAGATTACCGCAAGCTCCTGAAGGCATTCCAAAAACGCGGATATCTGCTGCGTGCCTATTATTATACCGCGCTGATCGAGGATCAGGAATATTCATCAATCCGGCCGCTGATCGACTGGCTCGACTATAACGGCTACAAAGTCGTCACCAAGCCTGCCAAGGAATTCACGGATTCCATGGGTCGCCGAAAGATCAAGGGCAACATGGACATCGAGCTTGCGATCGACGCGATGGAACAGTCCGAAACGGTCGATCACCTCGTCATCTTCTCGGGCGACGGCGACTTCACGAACCTGGTCGAGGCGTTGCAGCGCAGAGGCCGCAAGGTCTCGGTGATCTCAACCATGGCGACGCAGCCGCCGATGATCGCCGACGACCTGCGCCGTCAGGCCGATCATTTTATCGACCTCTTGTCTCTGAAGGCTGAAATCGGTCGCGATCCCTCGGAGCGGGCGCCACGCCCGGCCGAAGTCGCCCCGGCCAGCGATTTCGAGGACTAAGCGGGTTTTACACTTCGAAGCCGACTGGCTCGTCAAAGCGCCGCGGGCTTCTGGCGCGCCGTTCGAAACAAGTGATGAAAACCTGGCGGATGGCGACCATTGCCAGCCATCGTCATACTGTCAGCCTCTATCCTTCAGCAGGCGGCTCTTCTGCCGATTCCAATCGCGTTCCTTCTCCGACTCGCGCTTGTCGTGCAATTTCTTACCCTTGGCGAGCGCCAGTTCCATCTTCGCCCGACCACGGTCGTTGAAATAGATCTTCAGCGGGATCAGCGTCATGCCTTCGCGGTTGATGGCGGAGCGCAGGCGATGGATTTCACGGCCCGACAACAGCAGCTTGCGGCGCCGGCGCGGTTCGTGATTGAAGCGGTTGGCCTGCAGATATTCCGGCAGGTAGGAATTGATCAGCCAGATCTCACCGCCCTCATCCGAGGCGTAGGATTCGGCGATATTGGCCTTGCCTTCGCGCAGCGACTTGACCTCCGTGCCCATCAGCACGAGGCCGGCCTCGTAGGTATCGATGATCTCGTAGTTGAAGCGGGCCTTGCGGTTTTCCGCCACAACCTTGTTCACTACACGCTGGCTGCCTTTGGGGGCCATGACGATATTCCAATTGCTTCCGAGCATGATGCCGAAAAGTGTGAGCGGTTTTCGGGTGCCATCATGCTCTATTTCTTTGATGTACGTCTGGATGGCTTTAGGCCGGTCCAGCCTAAAATCATTCGGAACTAGGGCGCGAAAAGCCGCGCCCTCATTCCTTGCCCTTTATGTAAGGGAGAGACCCTGTCTTGTGAAGAAGGCCGGTCTCGTCAGTTCAACAGGCCGGCATGGCGCATGGCGGCGTCGATGGCCGATTCCGTTGCCGGTTCCAGCGTCGAAAGCAGCGGCGAGCGGACGTTACGGCTCATCCGGCCAAGCCTGGAGAGCCCGTATTTGGCGCCGCAAAGACCCGGCTCAAGGAAAATCGCCTTGTGCAACGGCATCAGCCGATCCTGATATTCCAAGGCGCGGGCATAATCGCCTGCCAGTGTCGCCGCCTGGAAATCGGCGCAGAGGCGTGGGGCGACATTGGCCGTTACCGAAATACAGCCGACACCGCCATGGGCGTTGAAGCCCAGCGCCGTCGCATCCTCGCCAGACAGTTGCCGGAAATCCGTCCCGCAGGTGATGCGCTGTTCCGAAACGCGCTCGATCTTGCCCGTCGCATCCTTGACGCCAACGATATTCCTGTGCGCCTTGGCGAGCGCACCCATCGTTTCCGGCGTCATATCGACCACCGAGCGGCCGGGAATGTTATAGATATAGATCGGCAGATCGACGGCATCGGCGATGGCCGAAAAATGCGCGATCAAACCCTTCTGCGTCGGCTTGTTGTAATAGGGAGTGACGACCAGAACGGCGTTCGCACCGACCTTTTCGGCATGCTGGGCAAGCTCGATCGCCTCCCGCGTATTGTTCGAGCCGGCGCCAGCCATGACGGGAACGCGTTTTGCGGCAACCTCGATGCAGAGTTCCACGACCCGTTTGTGTTCGGCATGCGACAGCGTCGGGGATTCGCCCGTCGTGCCGACCGGAACGAGACCACCGCTGCCTTCCTTGATCTGCCAGTCGACATGAGCGGCGAAGCTGTCTTCGTCGATCAGTCCGGCATCGGTGAAGGGGGTGACGAGGGCGGGAATGGACCCATTGAACATGCAAAGCTCCTCACGACCAAATCCTTGCTTCGGCCGCATTCCATGAATAAGAATTGCGCACCATAGAGCGCCGAAATCATCGCGACAAGCGCGTAGAGTTCGGTTTAGGGCAAATTCCGATAGCAGATGTGAACGAATTTTACCTGGTACGGTAAGGTTTCGTTAAGATGCCTCTAGCCTAATGGCAGGGCGTGTTTTCGTTGCGAGATCCCGGATGAAGAAAGCTGTCCTGATTCTGTCCGCCTTCGGCTTCATTGCCGCTGCGTGGGGCAGCGTTGCGTCGCCGCTTCCCGGCGAGAGCCCTTCGATGCCTGAGGTCAAGCCGCTCGGCTTCATTCCCGAGACATCCATACCGGAATCGATCACAACGGGTGCCATTCCGCACAACCCGGCAATCGCGCCTGTCAACGGCGACCTGAAAGCCGGCCTCGATGCGCTTTCCGACAAGGACCCGCAGCTGGCGCTTTCGATCCGCGACGGCATGCGCGACGCTACGCTCGACCGCCATATCCTCACCTGGGCGATTGCCGTTTCCGGATTGAAGGGCGTTCCCTCCTATGAAATCGCCAGTGCCGCGCAGGAGCTCAAGGGCTGGCCGGGCGTTTCGCGGCTGCGCGCCTATTCCGAGCGCGCGCTCTATGACGAAAATCCCGCCCCTCCCGCCATACTTGCCGCCTTCGGAGATACCGCGCCTGAGACGATGCAGGGTGCGGTCGTCCTCGGCCGGGCGCTGGTTGCATCAGGCGGCCAAGCGCAAGCGGCAAAATACATCCGCAAGGTTTGGCGTGGAGAGGCTCTCGACAAGGCGACCGAGGACAAGATCCTCATCGAGTTTTCCGCGCTGTTGACACCCGCCGACCACAAGGCGCGGATGGACTATCTGATGTATCGCGGCCGGGTGGCACAGGCCAAGCGCTTCGGAGACATGGGCCAGGCGCAATCGCTCTACAAGGCCTGGGCTGCGGTCGACGCCAAAGCGGCCAATGCCGGCGCTTTGCTCAACGGAGTCGATGCGAAGTGGCGCACCGATGCCGGCCTGCTGTTTGCGCGGATCGAATATCTACGCAAGCAGGACAAATATGCCGAGGCGGCAGGACTTCTGGAGCAAATGCCGCCGGAGCGCAGCGAACTCGTCAACTCCGGCGAATGGTGGAACGAGCAACGCATCGTCAGCCGTGGTCTCGTCGACCAGGGACAATTCAAGCCTGCCTATCGCATCGTCGCAAACTACGCCGCAACGAGCCCGACGGATATCGTCGAGGCTGAATTCCATGCCGGATGGTACGCGCTTCGCGGCCTGCAGGACCCGGCAACGGCGGAAAGACATTTCCGCAAGATCCTCGAGACATCGAACGGGCCGATCTCGGTTTCACGCGCCTGGTACTGGCTGGGACGGGCAGCCGAAGCCGGCGGCCCCGGAAAATCCAGCGAATTCTATACAAAGGCCGCGGATTTTCCAGGCACCTTCTATGGCCAGCTCGCGGCCGAAAGGCTGGGGCGAAAGACGCTTAATGTCACCTATCCGTCGCCGAGCACTGCCGACCGGCAACGCTACCAGGCACGCGAAGCCGTGCAGGCAATCACCCGGCTGGAGGCCGCCGGCCATGGGTGGCGGGCCGATATTCTCTATCTCGCGCTTGCCGATCAGTTGCAGAGCCCGGGTGAACTGGCTGTCCTCGCGGCACAGGCAGAGCAATCCGGCGATCATCATCTTTCGCTGCAGATTGGCAAGATCGCTTATGGACGCGGCATCGATGTCGCGGCGCTCGCCTTTCCGGTCGGCGTTATCCCGGCGAACGCCAATATATCAGGCTCCGGCAAGGCGCTCGCCTATGCCATCGCCCGGCAAGAAAGCGCCTTCAATCCGGCCGCCGTATCGGCGGCCAATGCACGCGGACTGCTGCAGCTTCTGCCGGGAACAGCCCAGGCGGTGGCAAAGCGCCACAACATCGCCTATTCGAAGGACAAGCTGACGGCCGATGCCGGTTATAACGCCACACTCGGTGCGCACTATCTCGGCGAGCAAATCGACGCCTTCGGCGGTTCCTATATCCTCACCTTCATTGCCTACAATGCTGGGCCGAAGCGGGTACCGGAATGGATCGGCCGTTACGGCGATCCGCGCGGTAGGCCGATCGACGAAATCGTCGACTGGATCGAGCGCATCCCCTTCCCCGAAACGCGCAACTATGTGCAGCGGGTGATGGAGAATTACGAGGTCTACAAAGCCCGTCTCGGACAGCCGACCGACATCGAGCGCGACCTTGTCGGCGGACGCAGCGCCTCCTGAAGCCGTTTGGCGCGGCTCGAAAAGCAAGCTACATCTGCGGGATCAACAACTCTCGAGGGATGCGATGCCGGACACGGATGCAAGTGGTTTCCAGGAACGATTTTACGCGTCTTCGGATGGGCTGAAGCTTTATGCCCGCGACTATCGGCCCGGCGAGGTGGCAACCGCGGGACGACTGCCGATCGTCTGCCTGCCCGGCCTGACCCGCAATACGCGGGATTTTCATCCGCTTGCGCTGCTTCTTTCCCGCGACACGACGGCGCCACGCAGGGTGATTGCACTCGATTCGCGCGGGCGGGGAAATTCGGCTTGGGACGAGAACAAGGCGAACTACAATCTCGCCATCGAGGCCGGCGACGTCATTGCCGCTTGCACGACACTCGGCATCGAGCGGGCGATCTTCATCGGCACGTCGCGGGGCGGGCTGATCCTGCATCTGATCGCAGCGACGAGACCGGATCTTCTCGAAGCCGTCATCCTCAACGATATCGGGCCGGTGCTCGAGGCTGAGGGTCTGGCGCGGATCCGCGACTACCTCAACAGCGGCAGGAAGCCGGGGGACTGGAACGAGGCGGCCGTTATACTGAAGGAAAATCATGGCGCGTCATTTACCGCGCTTGCAGAAGAAGATTGGCACGAGATGGCGCTTGCCCTTTGTCGGGATATCGATGGAAGGCCTGTTGCCGATTACGATCCAGCGATTGCGGAGGCGCTGAAATCGATCGATTTCAGCCAGCCGCTGCCTGATCTCTGGGAGCAATTCGAAAGCCTGGGCCGGTTGCCGCTCATGCTGATCCGCGGTGAAAACACTTCGCTGCTTTCACTGGAAAGCGCAGGCGAAATGGCGCGGCGGCATTCGGGGTTGATCCGACATACTGCCGAAGGGCAAGGACATGCCCCGCTCCTGCATCTTGATAACATCCCCACAGCAATACGAGCTTTTCTCGCCGCCTGCCGGTAACCTCATCGAAACCGGTCAGCGGGCACAATGTGCCATTCGTCCAATCGGCATAGGGGGAGCCTCGGCGGATTTGATTTCTCGCTGCCGTGGCCCTTCGGGCTTCACCCTACCTGCCAGATCGGCGAGCTTCGCTGGCGCGACCATCTGAGACCGTTCAAATCGGATAACCAGCGGCTCTCCCTTCCACTCCTTCGGCCCTTCGTTCGCGCGCCAGTGCGCTCCCTACTACGGCCTCTGCTGACTTCTCGCTCCGGCTCGACACCGTCGCCCTTTCAGGCATGAGGCGAGATCTCCCCAGGTAAGAACGCACTCCTTCCCTGCACGACCGCCGGATTTACGCCACCGCCCCTTGGTCACAAGAGCTTTGCGGTTCATTGCCCGCTCGCCCTGGTCGGCACCGCCTCATATCCGGTTCTTGTTCATCGGCCCGCAGTTTCGATTCACGCTTCCTCCCCACGGTCGGTCGCCCTTCCGCAGTTGCGCTTCTCTTCGCTCGCTATGACCAGCTTACGATGAGACTTCCACCCACAAGAGTGCGCCCATGCTGGGCGCACCAATACAAAAAGCCCGGCTCGAGAGCCGGGCTTTCCTGACTGACCGAAGTCAGATCAAATTAGAACGAACGCTGCAGACGGAAGTAGCCCGTCGTGGTGTCGTCGCCGTCTTCCGGATCGAGCCACTGAACCGAAGCCTTGGCGTAGAAGTTGTCGACGATCTGGTAATCAACCGTCAGACCAGCCTTCCAAGCATCGCCGAGACCGTCGAAGTTTTCCGGAACTTCCGTGCCACCGCCGAAGTAGTTGCCGTAGTACTGAACGCCCGGGGTGATTTTGAGCTTGTCGGTTGCCTTGATAGCGTATTCGGCAGCGATAGCCCATTCAGCCGAGGAGTAGTACGAGTTCGGGCCGGAAGAGTATACGCCGGCGAGGCCGAGCGTGCCGGGACCGATGTCAACCGTACCCATTGCACGGATAGCGCCGTCTTCGTTGTCGACGTCCCAGCCGCCAGTGACCTGGTAGCTGAACGCACCAGCCTTGCCGCCAACGCCGAAGGCAACGCCGACATTGTTCGGACCATCGTCCGCAGTAAAGACGGTGGTGCCGGGAATGACGCCGGGAGCAAAGGTACCCTGGTAAACGCCGTCTTCCAGTTCATCGACGCTGAGGCCGGCGTAGAAGGTGCCGCTTTCATACTGATAGCGGATCGAGTTGTGCAGCGTTACGACCGAACCGATGTCGTCGGTTTCGCCAGAGAGACCATCGTCCCACCAGCTGTAGAACAGACCGGCGCGGAAGCCCGCGACGTCGAGGTAAGCGGAGTCGAGGATGGCTTCCTGATCGGTGGCATTGTCAGCATTGAACTGCATGACGATGACGCCGGTCAGCGGACCATATTCGGTGTCGCTCTTGGCCGTGAACTGAACCTGACCGCGGGTGACGGCATCCCAATCCGAATCGCCGCCGACATCTTCGCCAACGTTGACCTGGAAACGGATGTAGCCTTCGATCTTGAGGCAGGTTTCGGTGCCCGGGATGTAGAAGTAGCCGGTGCCGTAAGCGTCGCAGACGCGAACATATTCAACCGGTTCCGGCTCGGCAGCAACGATAGCGTCAGCAGCCTGAGCACCGGAAACTACTGCGAGAGCAGCAGCGGAGCCGAGAAGAAGGCTCTTGATGTTCATAAATGACCTCCAATTCAAAGTTTCGATCGGGTTTGGGATCTTTCGCTGAGCAGCGTTCCCTGCCCCATCCCCGTGTTTCAAGAAGTGGACGATCAGTCGCCCTTGCTTCCGACGCTGAAAATACAAGACGCAGGCCGTCGCGCAATCACCAACTTGCTCGGATGGGGGATTTGAGGGAGCCTTCCCGACATTCTGTTGCTGAAAGGACACAAGTCGGGCAGCCAGCCTCGATTTCCTTTATGTTTTGTTAAGAAACCCTGATTTTGCGGAGGCTTAGGTCCGGTCAACAAAGAATTGGACATGCGCTTTGCGACACATTCGTGACACTTTTTTGACAAAATGCAGCTCTTGCGGGGGATTCGTGATTACAGGAAGCGTAACCGAACGTGCACGGATCCAGCTTTCGCCACTTGCCGGGCGTGAGCGCGGGAACTGATTCCCGCAGACGATTCTCTCACTCGACGCAGAGAGATTTTTCTCGTTCGTCCGGCCAAAGGCATAGTCGACCAAGCGAACATGATTCCCTGCCGGAAATTAAAGATCGACGCATGCTCAGGAAATCAGAATGGCGGAGAAGATGGGATTCGAACCCACGATACGCTTTTGACGTATACTCCCTTAGCAGGGGAGCGCCTTCGACCACTCGGCCACCTCTCCGGTGCGGCCTAACTATGGCGACCGGTCTGGGATTGCAAGGGTTTTTTGAGCTTTCACCAGAAGAAATGCAGCGAGCGGCAATTCGGCTGGTTGCGCAAACAGACCTCGCCACCTGCCGAGATCCGCGGAGTTTGATCGCGCTTCGTTCTCTTCGATGAAGAGGCCGATCTCAGACGAGCAGGCTCTTAAGGTCAGCAGAAGGGTCGGCGAGAATCGATTTGTCGGGGTTAGTCCCGGATTCCAGCAGTTTTTTGCCGGTCACATAGGCTTTCGCGTCGTTGATGGCATCGACGGCGATCAGCATGCCTTCCCTGAAGTACCAAACCGAATGGGCGCCTTCACGGGTGCCGGGACGCAGCAACGTCTCGTCATAACCGAGATTGAAGCCGGCAATCTGCAGCTTGACGTCATACTGGTCGGACCAGAACCACGGCTTCGGCGCATAAGGCTCATTGCCGCCGGCGATGACGGCTGCCGCTGCTTCGGCCTGGTCGACGGCGTTCTGCACCGATTCGAGCCTGATGCGGCCGCCCTGCCAGGGAAGTGCGGCGCAATCGCCGGCCGCAAAGATCGCCGGATCGGAGGTGCGGGCGAATTCATCGACGACAATGCCGTTGGCGACTTCGAGGCCGGCTTCCTTGGCAAGCTGGTCGTTCGGCGCGACGCCGATGCCGACGACGGCGAAATCGAGGTCGATGACCGATCCGTCGGAAAGTGCGGCGCCGGTGACGCGGCCATCCTTGCCGATCAAATGCTTGAGCCCTGTTTTCTCGCGGATCACCACCTCATGTGTCTCGTGGATCGCGCGCATGATGTCGGCCGTCTCCTTCGCCGCGACGCGCTGCAGGATGCGGTCGGCCATCTCGATGACGGTGACTTCCAGGCCGCGATGGCGGGCAACGGCCGCCGCCTCGAGACCGATATAACCGCCGCCGATGATGAGGACGCGGCGACCGGGACGCATCTCGTCGGCAAGCAGGTCGGCATCGCGCTTGTCGCGGGCGACATAGACGCCTTCGAGATCGCCGCCGATCGCGGCCGGCAGCCGGCGCGGCGTCGAACCGGTGGTCAGCGCCAGCGTGCCGTAATCGAGAACAGAGCCGTCCTGCAGCAGGACCTGCTTGCTGTCCGGTTTGATCTGCTCGGCCCAGGTTGAACGGCGAAGATCGACGTCATTGTCTGCATACCAGTGCTCGGCGCGGAACAGCAGGCGGTCGAAGGCCATTTCACCGAGCAGGTATTTCTTTGACAGTGGCGGACGCTGATAGGGAGCTACGTCCTCGGCGCCGAGGAGGGTGATCGGGCGCGCATCCTTCAACGCACGCAGCTTGGCCGCCAATGCGAAACCGGCCTGTCCAGCGCCGATGATCACCAGTCTATCCGTCACGATCTCACTCCTGAAGCTGCGCCCGACACCCACGCCAAGGCCTGTCCTGTAAAGCGCCGCGCATCTTTCAGACACGCAAAGGACGCTGTCGCATTTTGAGTTTCTGCATAATCCCTGAAATCGATCCCGATTTCAGGGATTATGCAGTAGCCCGTGCGCCGTCAACGGAAAGCGGCCTCTTACATTCAGCCGATCTCGATCCAGCGGCGCTCGTGGAAGGACTGTGCCATGGCATGCACCGACTTCTCTATCCTGAGACCGTCTTCGAATGTCACGATCGACGACGGCTCGCCTGATATTGCCCGGATCAGCTCGCGGCATTCGATGATCTTCAGATCGTTGAAGCCGAGGCCGTGGCCTGGTGCCGGAATGAACCGATCATAAGGCCGATGGGCAGGTGCCGCCAGTATCTTGCGGAAGCCCTGTTCGGAGCCGCGGCCGTCGGCCTGATAGAGTTCGAATTCGTTCATGCGCTCCTGGTCGTAGACGATCGAGCCTTTCGAGCCGAAAATCTGCAGGGCGATGCGGCCCTTACGGCCCCAGGCGGCGCGATTCGCCATCAACACGGCGGAAATGCCGCCGCCAAGCCGCATCAGCACGTTGGCGCCATCGTGGTTTTCGACGGCACGGCGGCCACCCTCGCTCAGCGGGCGGTCGGCATAGGGTTTTACCATATCCGTTATGACGGCCTCGACATGGCCGAAGAGATACCAGAGCAGTGACAGCGGGTGGACGGCGAAGTCGTCGAGCGCGCCGTAGCCGGCGGAAAGCTCGCTCTTCCAATAAAAAAAGACATCGGCATCGGCCATGAAATCCTCATCCATCTCGACGCGGATATGATTGACCGTGCCGATGGCGCCTTCGCCAATCAGCGTCCTGATATGCCGCATGACGGGATTCTGAATATAATTATAGCCAAGGGCGGCAACCTTGCCCGATCGCTTCGCCGTTTCCAGCATGCGCTCGGCATCGGCATAGGCCGGCGCCATTGGTTTTTCGCACCAGACATGCTTGCCGGCCTCGATGGCTGCAATCGCCATCTCGGGGTGAAACTGATTGGGCGTGGTGACGGAGACCACGTCGACCTCGGGGTCGGCGATCAGCGCCCGCCAGTCGGCCGTCGCCTTCTCGAAACCGAATTCACCGGCACGAGTCTTAGCAAGCTCGGCATTGGCTTCCGCGAGATGCACAAGACGCGGACGCTCGACATCGCCGAACACCGTCTTTACCGCATTCCACGCCAGCGCATGGCACTTGCCCATATAACCAGTGCCGATCAAACCGATGCCGAGTGGCTTCATTTCCGTCTCCTCCAGAGCTGTGCGCGGATTTTTGGAATATTTGGATCATTTTGACAAGGACCTGCTCGCAGGCATTTCTACGCTCTTCCCGAGCAGATTGTTTAAAAGCCTTCAATTACAGGGGATTAAAAACAATTAGCGGTGTCGTTTGAAATCGTTTATGTTCGATAATATGGAATATTTGTTTCATCTCGTGAGCCGTAAGCATGGATAACGATCCCCAGAGGCACGCGCGTGTGCCGCGCGATTTCGAAAGCCTGCGTAGCGCCATCATCGAGCGCAAGGCGAGCATGCCAAAGCGGCTGGCGCAGGTCGCCGCCTTCGCGCTCGGCAATCCCGACGAAATCGCCTTCGGAACGACGGCAAGCATCGCGGCAGCCTCCGACGTCCAGCCCTCGACGCTGGTGCGCTTGGCGCATCATCTGGGTTATGGAGGCTTTTCCGACCTGCAGAGCATCTTTCGCGAAAGATTGCGGGACCGGACGCTGAGCTACGAAGAGCGCCTCGTCACGCTCGAGCAATCGAACGGCGACGATGAGGACGCCAATCTGCTCTCCGGCTTCATTGCCGCGGCAAACCAGTCGGTCAACCGGCTGGCGGCGACGGTGCAGAGCGATACTTTCACCAAAGCGGTGAATATCCTTGCTAACGCCGAGACGATCTATCTGATCGCCAAACGGCGCTCTTACCCTTTGACGGCGCATATGACCTACGCTTTTTCCAAGCTCAACATCCGTCATCAGATCGTCGCCTCGCCAAACGGCGTCGACCCTGAAATGGTGCAGTTCGCAACACCGAAGGATGCAGCGATCGCGGCGAGCTTCTCGCCCTATGCGGCCGACAGCCTCAGCCAGAGCCAGGATCTTGCCGACCGCGGCGTCCCCGTCATCGCGATCACCGATTCGGCCTTCTCGCCGCTTGCCGCCTGCGCCACGCACTGGTTCGAGGTGGCGGAGGCCGATTTTGCCGGCTTCCGCTCGCTTTCGGCCTCGATGGCGCTCACTATGGCATTGCCGGTTGCAATCGCTGAGCGGCGGCGCAAGGATCAGCAGTCAAAACCTGTAAAAGGCAAAATGGAATAAACATTCCGAATTGACAAAATATCGGAACCGATGTTTCATTATTGAAAATTCGCAGGCACTGGAAGCCGCGCAAAATCTAGCGGGAGGACATCATGGTACAATCGAATCCGGGTTCACAGCCGGAGCCGGCGCTTGATGTGATCACCATCGGCCGTTCCTCGGTCGATCTTTACGGTCAGCAGATCGGTTCGTGGCTGGAGGATATCGGTTCCTTCGCCAAGTCCGTAGGTGGCTGCCCGGCCAATATCGCCATCGGCACGGCGCGGCTCGGCCTCAAATCCGGCCTCATCACCCGCGTCGGTGACGAGCAGATGGGACGTTTCATCCGCGAGCAGTCGGCACGCGAAGGCGTGGCGACAGACGGCATCGTCACCGACAAGGAGCGGCTGACGGCGCTGGTGCTGCTGGCGGTCGAGGCCGAGGGCGTGTCGCCGATGATCTTCTATCGGTCGGACTGCGCCGACATGGCGCTCGATGAAGGTGATATCGACGAAGATTTCATCAGATCGTCGCGCGCCGTTCTCGTTTCCGGCACGCATTTCTCCCGGCCGAATACGGAGGCCGCACAACGCAAAGCTATCCGCATCGCCAAGGCGAACGGCCGCAAGGTGATCTTCGACATCGATTACCGGCCGAACCTCTGGGGCCTTGCCGGCCATGCGGAAGGCTTCGAACGCTACGTAAAATCCGACCGGGTCTCCTCGAAGATGAAGGAGACGCTGCCGGATTGCGACCTCATCGTCGGCACCGAAGAGGAAATCCTGATCGCTTCCGGCGCCGACGACGTGCTCGGCGCACTGAAGGAGATCCGCCGGCTGTCGCCGGCGACGATCGTGCTCAAGCGCGGCGCCATGGGCTGCATCGTCTATGACGGGCCGATCGCCGACGATCTCGAAGCCGGCATCATCGGCCAGGGTTTCCCGATCGAGGTCTTCAACGTGCTGGGCGCCGGCGATGCCTTCATGTCCGGCTTCCTGCGCGGCTTCCTGCGCGACGAGCCGCTGAAGACCTGCGCCACCTGGGCCAATGCCTGCGGCGCCTTCGCCGTCTCTCGTCTGCTCTGCTCGCCGGAATATCCGACCTGGGCGGAACTCGACTTCTTCCTGACGACCGGCAGCAAGCACCGGGCGCTGCGCAAGGACGAGGCGCTCAACCATATTCACTGGGCATCGACCCGGCGCGGCGAAATCCCGCTTTTGATGGCGCTGGCGATCGACCACCGTTCGCAGCTCGTCAGCGTCGCCGATGAGCTCGGCGTCGGCCATGAGAAGATCGTCGCCTTCAAACGGCTGGCGGTGGCGGCAGCGGCGCGGGTTTCGAACGGCCGCGACGGCTACGGCATGCTGATCGACGAACGCTTCGGCCGCGACGCTTTCTTCGATGCGGCGACGAAGAATTTCTCTTGGATCGGCCGGCCGGTGGAATTGCCGGGCTCGAAGCCGCTCCGCTTCGAATTCAGCCAGGATATCGGCTCGCAGCTTGTGGAATGGCCGCTCGGCCATTGCATCAAGTGCCTGTGTTTCTATCATCCCGATGATCCGGCTGAATTGAAGACGGAGCAGCAGGAGAAGCTGCGGACGCTGTTCGAGGCCGCCCGCAAGGTCGGCCGCGAGCTGCTGGTGGAGATCATCGCCGGCAAGAACGGGCCGCTCACCGACGATACGATCGCGACCGCGCTGGAGGAGCTCTATGCGCTCGGCATCAAGCCGGACTGGTGGAAACTGGAGCCGCAAGCATCCCGTGGAGCTTGGAAGAAGATCGATGCAGTGATCGCCAAAAATGATCCATGGTGCCGCGGTATCGTGCTCCTGGGGCTCGAGGCGCCCGCCGACGAGCTGATCTCCTGCTTCGAGGCGACGCTGGCGGCTCCCTCCGTGAAGGGTTTCGCCGTCGGGCGGACGATCTTTGCCGATCCGGCGCGCGCCTGGCTTTCAGGCGAAATGAACGACGAGGAAGCGATCGCCGATATGGCCGGCCGCTTCCGGCACCTGACAGAGGCGTGGTTGAAGACGCGCGACCTCGACTGAGAATTAAGACCCCTCCCCAACCCCTCCCCACAAGGGGGAGGGACTTAACCCGGAGCACCGCCTCACGCCATCAGCAAGCTTCCCTTTGGAGGAGACGTTGCGGCGATTAGAGAGCCCGGCAGGTTAGCCCTCCTCTTGTGGGGAGGGGTTGAGGAGGGGAAAACGCGAAAAGAAAGATTGCGGGAGGACCCGATGGGCAAGACGATACGGTTGACGATGGCGCAGGCCGTCGCGCATTTCCTGAAAGCACAGATGACGATCGTCGACGGCAAGAAAGTGCCGATCTTCGGCGGCGTCTGGGCGATCTTCGGTCACGGCAACGTCGCCGGCATCGGCGAGGCACTCTATCAGGTGCGCGAGGAATTGACCACCTATCGCGCTCACAACGAACAGGGCATGGCGCATGCCGCAATCGCCTATGCCAAGGCGAATTTCCGAACGCGCTTCATGGCCTGCACGAGTTCGATCGGCCCCGGGGCGCTGAACATGGTGACGGCCGCCGGCGTGGCGCACGTCAATCGTATTCCCGTTCTCTTCCTGCCGGGTGACGTCTTCGCCAACCGCGCGCCGGATCCGGTGCTGCAGCAAATCGAGGATTTCAGCGACGGCACGGTTTCGGCCAATGATGCCTTCCGTTCGGTTTCGCGCTATTTCGACCGCATTACCCGGCCCGAGCAGATCATCATAGCGCTGAAGCGCGCCATGCAGGTCCTGACCGATCCCCTCGATTGCGGTCCGGTAACATTGTCGCTCTGCCAGGACGTTCAGGCAGAAGCCTTCGATTATCCGGAAAGCCTGTTCGATGAAAAAGTCTGGACGACCCGCCGGCCGCAGCCGGATGCAGACGAGTTGGCGAATGCCATCGCGCTGATCAAGGCGTCGCAGAAGCCGGTGATCGTTGCCGGCGGCGGCGTGCTCTATTCGCAGGCGACGAAGGAGCTTGCCGCCTTTGCCGAGGCTCACGACCTTCCCGTCGTCGTCACCCAGGCCGGCAAGTCGTCGATCAACGAAACCCATCCGCTGGCGCTCGGCTCGGTCGGCGTCACCGGCACGTCGGCGGCGAATGTGATCGCGGAGGAGACGGACCTGGTCATCGCCGTCGGCACGCGCTGCCAGGATTTCACCACCGGCTCCTGGGCACTGTTCAAGAACGACAGCCTCAGGATGATCGGGCTCAACATCGCCGCCTATGACGCGGTGAAGCACGACAGTTATCCACTGGTGACTGACGCCCGCGAAGGGCTGAAGGCACTGTCGGCAGGGCTTTCGGGCTGGAAGGCGCCGGCAGCCCTCGTCGAGAAGGCGGCTGCGGAGAAGAAGGTCTGGATGGAGGCAGCGGACAGGGCGATGGCGACGACCAATGCCGCCCTGCCCTCCGATGCGCAGGTGATCGGCGCGGTGGCGCGCACGCTCGGCGGCGAAAATACGACGGTGCTTTGTGCTGCAGGCGGCCTTCCCGGCGAATTGCACAAGCTTTGGCCGGCGACGGCGCCGGGCAGCTATCACATGGAATACGGCTTTTCCTGCATGGGCTATGAGATTGCCGGCGGGCTGGGCGCCAAGATGGCACATCCCGAACGGGATGTCGTCGTCATGGTCGGCGACGGTTCTTACATGATGATGAATTCCGAGATTGCCACCTCGGTCATGCTTGGCCTCAAGCTCAATATCGTCTTGCTCGACAATCGCGGTTATGGCTGCATCAACCGGCTGCAAATGGGAACCGGCGGTGCCAACTTCAACAATCTGCTGAAGGACTCCTACCACGAGGTGATGCCGGAGATCGATTTCCGCGCGCATGCCGAAAGCATGGGCGCCATCGCCGTCAAGGTCGCCTCGATCGCCGAACTCGAGCAGGCGATCGCCGACTCGAAGAAAAACGACCGCACCTCGGTCTTCGTCATCGACACCGATCCGCTCATTACCACGGAGGCCGGCGGCCATTGGTGGGATGTCGCGGTGCCTGAGGTCAGCCCGCGCGAACAGGTCAACGAAGCGCGCAAGGGCTATGTCGAAGCACGTGCTGCCCAGCGCATCGGCTAATCTACTGCATAATTCCTTAATCGGGACCGATTTAAGGACAAAATTATGCAGCAATTCGAGGTGCTACAGCGTCCTTTGCGCGTCTGAAAAGGCGCGCGGCACTGTGGTGCTATCATTTCTCGGAAGAGCGTCCCGGCCCTTCCGCAATGCTTTTAAGGAGAATGTTGATGAAGGCCAAACTCGGCATGTCGCCCATCGCCTGGTGGAACGACGATCTTCCTGAGCTCAGCGACGATGTGTCCCTGGAGGAATGCCTGCGGCAATCACGCAGTGCCGGCTTTACCGGCATGGAAAAGGGCCGCCGCTTCCCCGACGATCCCGAGGTGATGCTGCCCATCCTTCGCGCCGCCGACGTCACGCTGTGCGGCGGTTGGTTCTCGGGCACGCTTGTTGACGAGGAGCTTGCCGCCAACAAGGACCGTATCGCGCCGATGATCGAACTGTTCAAGGCCGTCGCCGCACCTTGCATCGTTTATGGCGAAGTCGGCCGCTCCATCCAGGGCGACCGCTCCAAGCCGCTCGCGACCAAGCCCCGTCTTTCCGATGACGAGATGAAGGCCTATGCGCACCGCGTCACCCAGTTTGGAGAATGGTGCGCCGAGTGGGGCATGCCGCTCTCCTACCACCATCACATGGCCGCCGTGGTCGAAACCGAGCCGGAACTCGACGCCTTCATGCGCCATTCGGGCGAAGGCATCCCGCTGCTGCTCGATGCTGGGCATTTGGCCTTTGCCGGCGGCGATGTGCTGCGCGCCATCGAAAACCACCACGCCCGGATCAACCATGTTCACGTCAAGGATATCCGCAAGCCGGTGGTGGATGGGCTGGATCGCAGCCGGCAGTCCTTCCTCGATGCGGTGGCGCTTGGCGCCTTCACGGTGCCGGGCGACGGCTCGCTCGATTTCGCCGCCATCGTCCAGCGGCTGGCCGATCACGGCTATGAAGGCTGGTTCGTTGTCGAGGCCGAACAGGATCCGCGCAAGGCCCCGCCGCAGAAAATGGCCGAGATCGGCCACGCCGAGCTGATGCGCGTCATGACGGCTGCTGGTTATACCGTCGAAACGGAAGGCTTCCCCAAGGGATAGCGAGTACAAGGCCCCTCCCCAACCGCTCCCCACAAGGGGGAGGGACTTAACTTGGCACCGCCCACACCAGACAACGGCCACCTTGCAAAAGGAACACCGTAATATGGGCGAGACAGCACGGGAGGTTAGCCCCTCCCCCTTGCGGGGAGGGTTGGGAGGGGAATTTTCCAACTCAAGAGGAAAAACACCAATGCCAAATCTCAAGGTGAAACCGTCCGGCACCCACGGCCGCGTCACGCATGTCACCCCGGAAAATGCCGGTTGGACCTATGTCGGCTTCGATCTGCATCGAATGAAGCCGGGCGAGACCGTTTCGGGGGAGACGGGCGATCGGGAAGTCTGCCTTGTCTGGGTGACAGGCAAGGGCAAGGCGTCTGCCGGCACCAAGGATTTCGGCACGCTCGGCGGCCGGATGAACCCGTTCGAAGGCGCTCCGCATGCGCTCTATATCCCTAGGGAATCGACATGGTCGGTGACGGCGGAGACCGATCTGGAGCTCGCGGTCTGCTCGGCACCTGGCGGCGGTACCTATCAGGCAAAGGCTATCCCGCCCGGCACGCATCCGCAGGTGACGCGCGGCAAGGGCACGAATGTGCGCTACGTCAACAATATCATGCCGGAGGACGACAGTTCGGCGCATTCGCTGCTGGTCGTCGAGGTGATCACGCCGGGTGGACACACCTCCTCCTACCCGCCGCACAAACATGACCGGGATGACCTGCCGAACGAGAGTTTCCTGGAAGAGACCTATTACCATCGGCTCAACCCGCCGCAGGGCTTCGCTTTCCAGCGCGTCTATACCGACGATCGTTCGCTCGACGAAGCGATGGCGATCGAGGACGGCGATGTGACGCTGGTGCCGAAGGGCTATCACCCCTGCGCCGCCTGCCATGGCTACGATCTCTACTACCTCAACGTCATGGCCGGACCGCAGCGGATCTGGAAATTCCACAATGCCGCCGAGCATGAGTGGCTGCTGAAAGCGTAAGCGTCGCCTCCGATCGCTAAATAATCTGACAGCGCGAAACCGCCGCTGATGGTTCACTGCCTCCATCCAAACACGGATGGAGGATCACCATGCACAGCTCGAATTTTACGATACCGGCCCGAAATACTCGCTCTTCGCGCTCTATACGGCCCGGCCTTTTTCTTGCGATCATCACCGCTGCCCACTGGCTGGCACGCAAGGTGAGCGAACGACGCAACCTGAATGCGTTGATGGAACTTTCCGATGAGCAGCTGAAGGATATCGGCCTTTCCAGGGGGCAAACGGAAAGCGACGTTCACGTCTATAGTCGTTACTGAAACGTCAGGGTGATACCATGCCCTACAGCGTAGCCCGTCTTTTCAGACGCGCAAAGAACGCCGTAGCATTTTGAACCGCTGCATAATTCTTTCAATCAATCCCGATTTAGGGAATTATGCAGTCGGTCGCCTCGTCGGGCGGCCCGTCTGACCCGGAACAGGCAATGTCGCAGTTTTCAACAGCGCCGCTCCTGAAAACGAAGACGGTTACCATTCGTGACATCGTCTGCAATGGCGAGTGCCGGCACAAAAGCGACGAGGAATGCGCCCACAGGACGAGCCTCGTCTATCCCTATCGCGGGGTCTTCATGCGGCATGTCGGCCGCAATGATACGGTGGCCGAAGCCAATCAGGTCTTGTTCTTCAATGCCGGCCAGGGATATCGGATCAGCCATCCCATCGAGGGAGGTGACGCCTGCATCGATCTGGCGATCGACGAATCCATGCTCGAAGAGCTTACGCCGAAGGAGCAAGTGCAGCCCGGCCCGCCTTTTGCCTTCCGCCGCCAGCGCCGACGGATCGATCCGCGCGCGCAGGCCCTGGTCGCTCTCCTGCGTCATGGTCTCAGCCGCAACGTCGCCGAAACGCTGGAAGCGGAAATATTGGCGCTGACGCTCGTGCGCCGTTCGCTCGGCGAGCGCACATCGCATGCCGCGGGCGCCAGCGCCGGCCGGCAGAAACTCGTCGACCGGGCAAAGCTGGTGCTTTCCTCCGAGCTCGCGCGGCGCTGGACGCTCGGGGAAATCGCCTCCGAAGTGGGCGTCTCACCCGTTTATCTCACCCAGGTCTTCCAGCAGGTCGAGGCCACACCGCTCTATCGCTACCAGCTGCGGCTGCGGCTTGCCCGCGCGCTTGATCTGCTCGGCCAGTATAAGGATCTGACGGCGCTCGGGCTTGATCTCGGATTTTCCAGCCACAGCCATTTCAGCGCTTCCTTCAAGCAGTCCTTCGGGCAGACTCCGGCCGAATTCCAGCGAGCGGCGCAACTGCGGCGCAGGTGAAAGCCTACAGCGCCGTCATGTCTTTTCAAGAACTGTAAGGGACACTGCAGCACTTTGAATTATGCAGGAGGTCGATCGCTAAAGATTTCGACAGCGGCAATGCAGTGTTCGATGTCTTATGAGCCTGTCCCGATCGCGGGACGATCAACCGGAGGATCACCAGATGAAGAAGACCACATGCGCCGCCTGCGACTGCGAACTCGGCGCAGAGACCATTACCGTCAAGCTCGGCGGCAAGACTGTCGAAGTCTGCTGCCAGGAATGCGCCGAGGCGCTGAACGAGGCGGAAGCCGCGACTTCGGCCGCTTTGAGCGGCAAGAAATAGACAATGGCAGGAAAAGCCGCGCTGGTGAGTGCGGCTTTTCCATCTCAGGTTGGTAAAAGCCCGTAGCGCCAGCCACGGCGTTTCGCATTCTGCGACAGCACCGGGAAGGCAAGGATGAACATGCCTGCCTCGGCAACGACCGGCACCATCCAAATTCCCTGTTCGCCGAAGACGAAGGGCAGCAGGAAGGTGAGCGGCAGGGTGAGCAGATAGGGCCGCGATAGGCCGAAGATCGCCGCGCGCGGCGCATCACCGATCGACTGGAAATAGGACGACAGGATCAGCATCTGCCCAAAGAGAAAATAGGCGCCGATCGTCCACGGAAGAATTTGCCTGACCTCGGCAATGATCGCCGGATCGGCAACGAAGACGGCGCCGAGGCGGCCAGCCAACACCTCGACGGTGATCTCCACCAGAGTGCAATAGACGAGTGCCGCGAGCATGGCGATCTGCAGACTGCGGCCGACGCGGAGCCCGAGGCCGGCACCGTGATTGTTGCCGGCGATGGTCTGCAGCGCGATGGAGAGGCCAAGCAGCGGCAGGTAGGTGAATGTCATGATCCGGGTGATGATCCCATAGGCGGCCACCGTCGCGACGTAATCATGCGTGCTCCAGAGCGAGACGTTGATCAGAATCGCGGCCGAGGCCAGCGATATGCCGATGAAGCCGAGGCTCATCGGCGCGCCGAAGGCGACGATGCCGTGCCATTCGGCAAGAGCCACCCCGGGGGAAGGCCTGAGTGCCGCCGGCCGGCGCCAGCGATAGGCGAGCACGGCTGCGAGACAGAGGAATTGCGATGCGATGGAGCCGGCTGCCGAACCGAGCACACCCCAATGCATCACCGCCATGAACAGCCAATTGGCGAGGATGTTGAGCAGCGAGGCCGATAGCGTCACCAAGGTCATGAAACCGATCTTGCCTTCGCAGCGCAATCCGTCGAGATGCAGCGACAAGAAGAAGCTGACCGGCGCACAAGCGATCAACGCGCCCATGAACAGCATGGCGCTATGGGCAACAGTGGTATTGCCGGCAGCACCGGCATCGATGACCTGCCGGCCCACCGTCCAGTAGACCAGATTGAGGATGAGGGTGACGGCAAGCGCCAGCGCATGCGCACCGGCAAACACCCGACGCGCCCCATCGCGATTGCCGGCGCCGAGCCGGCGGGCGAGGATGCTCGCCATGCCGTTGGAGACCAGCGATTGCAGGGCGACCAGCAGCATCAGCCCGGGGAAAATCAGGCTGACAGCAGAGAGCGCGTCCGGGCCGATATAGGCGCCGAGGAAACAGGCGTCGACGACGGTGAACAGGCCGTTGACGGTGGTGATCGCGACGATCGGTGCCGCCGTTTTGATGAAGACGCCCGGCAGCCAGCCGGTGAGAAAGGTATTGCCTTCAGAAAGATCGGTCATGGAGAAATCCGTGCGATAGGAGGCAGGGTCCGATCCGGCTTAAAAGTCATGCGGATCCGGAGGGCCTCAAAAGGATAAAAACAATCTAGAGATCGAGCACCAGATGCGGCACGCCGTTCGAGGTCTTCCTCGGCGAGACGCCGTCAGCATCGATCTGCGCGTTCACACGCCGGCGAAAGGCCGAGAAGCTCTCGAAGGTAACGACATCCACCGGCTCGTCGAAATGGATGGTGATCCTGTGCAGATCGCCGCCCGGCAGGGCCGAAAGCGCCAAAACTTCGCCGGTGAACGGCTGATTGAGATAACGGCCGCGAATATGCGCGCCGACGAAGAGCGGCGTCTTCGGGCTAGCATTGGGCTTTGCCGCAAGGGCTGCAAGCGTATTCCAATCGCGCGCGCCATGCTGGCGGGCAATCATTTCCAGGGCCGCACTGTGGGTCAGCGGGGTGCCGCGATCGTTCATCGCCTGGCGCAGGCGCTTGGCCTGAGCCTTCAATTCGTCAATGGCAGGATAGGTCGTCGTCATGGACTGAGCCTTCGGAAGGCATGCTCTTCGACTGCGGATGGGAGCTCGCATTGCCGCCAGTCAGCATGCACAAAGGGCCGTGACCATGATCGCGAGGGCTTCACCATGGATTTTCATCCGCGAGCGGCCGGTGCCTCGAACCGGTCTTTGTATGCGCGAACGCCGCCGACATGTCAAGAATGGCGCATCTGCCTTGGGAATGCGCAACTTTGGGGCAAATCTGCACGAAATCGGTGCGATTTTCCCGCGGCTTTTACATAAGCATCCAATCTTAACGGTGTTCTTCAGCAAATGTCAGCATTCTTCAGCTAATATCCTGTCGTATTACAAGCGGAGGCTAAAAGGGCCTTTCAGATGCACCTCGACACAGAACACCCCAAGCCGGAACGTGCTTACAGGGAATTCGATCTCGACAGGCCCGGCAACATCATCTTCGTCGGCCATCACCTCAGCACCGGAACGCAGCTGCGCTGCCTGATCCGCACGATCACGCTTGCCGGCGCATTGCTCGAAGTCAGCCCGAACCTGGAAATGCCGAGCCATTTCTTCCTCGAAATCCTCGGCATCCATGACGAGATCGGTGCGACCGTGGTCAAGCGCGAGGGCGAATTGGTGACGATCAGCTTCAACATGCTGATCAATCCGGAATTCCTGCACCACGTGTTGCGATTGAACTTCGAAAGCTGAGGCTTTTTCCGATCCGTGAATCATCACGGCGCGTCGCCTTCGTTTCGCCGCCCCGTCTTGCGGCGAGACGCGCGATTGCCGGAACGGCCCAGAGAAATCCGCGCCACTCCGGCCTATCTAGCGGATCGGCAAGCGGATCGGCCAAGGGACCACGGCGGATCCGGCGATTGCGGATTTCGATCTCCCTGAAGAGAACAACCCAGTTGAGAAGCATTGCTTCATCCTCCATCTATTGCTGGAGCATTTGAGCTAAGCCTTCGCGCCCTCTCGATGTAGAGGCGCTGGGGAAAGGGGGTTTTCGTCCATGAAAGATGCGAGCTGGGACGACCTGCAACTTTTCTTCCATGTTGCCACCGGCGGCGGGCTTTCTGCGGCGGCAGTGCGTACCGGGCTCAGCGCGCCGACGATCGGCCGGCGCATGCTGGCGCTCGAACGGGTGACGGGCCGATCGCTGTTCAGCCGCGGCCCCACCGGTTATCTGCTGGCGAAGGACGGGCAGGAGCTGCTCGATCGCGTCCGGCTGATGCAGGATGCGGCGCGTGCGATTTCCGACTGGCGCGGCGAGGTGCTGACACTGCCGATCGTCTCGACGGCCGCCGACAGCTGGACCTCACGCTTCGTCGCCGACCATCTGTCTAGCGTATGGACGCCGAAGGACAGCTTCCGCATGTGCTACAAGACATGCGATGCGAGCGTCGATTTCACCTATCGCGAGGCGCATATCGCCATTCGCCACAGCCGGCCGGAGAGCGGCAACGTCGCGATCCGCCGTTCGGTCAAGGTGGTGCATGCGGCTTATCAGGCGGCCAGCTATGACCCGGCCAACTGCAATTGGATCTCGCTCGGCACCGATACCGCCATCACGCCGGCGGACAAATGGACGTTCGAACAGCCGGATTCCTGGATCACCAGCTGGACGAACACGCCGCATATGCTCTTTTATCTGATCCGCGGCGGTGCCGGCCGCGGGGTGCTTCCCTGTTTCATCGGCGATCAGGAGCGCAAGCTTGTCCGCGCCGGCCCTGTCATCGACGAACTGACCTACGAGATGTGGATCGTTGCGCATGACGACGAACGGCAACGGCCGGAGGTCAGGACCGTCATCGACCGCCTAGCGGCGCTCTTTGCCAATCATGAAGAGCTGTTTGCCGGGCAGAGACCATCGGCATGACACCAAAACGCGGGCCTCTCGACAAGCGATTCCTCAGGGTGCCGCTAGAGCGGGTAACCGCCCTACCCTTCTGTTTCTACGCAATTCCGGACGGAAAATCGCTTCACACATTTCCTGGAATTGCTCTAACGGCTCAGGCGGCGAGATGCCGCTCGATCTCGTCGACCGGCATATTGGTATAGTCCTTTGCCACTTCCGCGGTGATCACCGCCTGCGCATCGGCGCTGAGGGCGGGCCGCAGAGCGCCGAGCGCCTTCGGGGGCGCAACGAGGATGATGCGGTGGGCATCCCGCTCCGTCGCCAGTTCGTCCAGCCTTTCCGCGACCTGTTTCAGAAATTCGGCTTCGGCCTGATCCTGCCAGTTGGTCTCCTCGACAGCACTGCGGCTGAAGCCATCGGCTGCATGGCTGCGGCCGGGCTTGTCGGCGCCGATCTCGCGATCGGGCTCACTCGGCTGCGTTAGAGTTTCCAGCACCTTCAGATCCATCAATTGGGCGTCGCCAGCATTCTGCATGATCAGAGCCTTGGCTCCGTTGCAGACCACGACCCATGATTTCGAAGGGATTTTGACGTCGGTCATCTTCAACTCCTCGCTGTCGTCATTTGAAGCGCGCCGTGCTTCATCGATCAAGGCACAACGCTCGGCCATTGAAAGAGTTCGGGAAAATTGCGCCGAAATCGAACGGCTGGCGATCCGCTCGGCCTTTGCTCTTGTGTGACGGATACTGCTCGGCCTTTCTTGCCCACAGCATCTGTCGCAACCGGCGGGGTGCGCTGATTCACCGTCAGATTTTTGGGCCGAAACGGCAATTCGGCAGGGAAGCCTGCGTCCCGATAATGGACAGGAGGGCGTCCCGCACAAGAACAAAGTTTGAGCTCGTTAAATTTGTAATTTTATATTTGACGAATGCGCAAAAGATTCATGTGACCTTGGTTCGGAGCAAGACCAGCTTGCTCGGGATGAAGACCAGCTTGCTCAATTGACCGCCTGATTGAGATCACAGACCCCAAATGCGTCCTGACTGACGGAGAATGTGAATGACTATGCTCCGCGCTACACACCTTGCCACGGTCAAGTCCGCTGTCTACGACCTGCGCTGGGAAGAATTCATCGTCAAGCGGCCAGCCCGCATCGTCGCCGTGCGGCCGTGCCTGACTGGCGTCTCGATGAGAAGCGCCGAGATCATCGATATCTCCCAGGGCGGCGCCACCTTCGTCGTCTCGACCACGGCCGGTCTGCCGAAGCATTATTATCTCAACATTCTCGGCCTCGCCTATCGCATCGGATGTGCCGAGGTCTATCGCCACAAGGAACGCATCGGGGTGCGGTTCATCAACATCATGGATCCCGAGGTTCTGCGCCGCGTCGTGCGCACCGATTTCCTCGTCGGCAACATGGAAGCAATCGCCGCCCGACGCGCCGATCTTCCGCGCGTGAACCGGCCCATAACAAGCTTGTTGCAGAAATAATCTTGCTTGCGTTGGCCGTGCCCGGGCCTATTGTTGCCCCGACTGTCAACATGTCCGGGAAACCGCCTTCGCATGTCCGCCTTTTCGCGCTTCACACCTCTTGCCAGCGCCCTGCCCTCCACAGTTCCCTTCGTCGGTCCCGAGGCCATCGAGCGCCAGCGCGGGCTTGCCGTCCTGGCGCGCATCGGCGCCAATGAGAACGGCTTCGGCCCCGCGCCTTCCGTGTTTGCCGCGATGCGCGAGGAGGCCGGCAATATCTGGAAATACAATGATCCGGAGAATTTCGCGCTCAGGGAAGCGCTTGCCGCCCATCTCGGCGTCTCGGCCGCCAATATCGCTATCGGCAGCGGCATCGACGAATTGCTCGGCCAGATCGTCCGGCTGGTGATCGAACCGGGCGGGCCCGTCGTCACCTCGCTCGGCGCCTATCCGACCTTCAACTTCCATGTCGCCGGTGTCGGCGGCCGGCTGGTGACCGTTGCCTACGCAAACGACCGCGAGGATCTCGATGGTCTGCTCGATGCCGTGAAGCGCGAGAATGCGCCGCTCGTCTATTTCGCCAATCCTGACAATCCGATGGGAAGCTGGTGGGATGCCGACAGCATCGTCGCCTTCGCCCGGGCGCTGCCAGAGACGACACTGATGGTGCTCGACGAGGCCTATAGCGAGACGGGGCCGGCAGGGTCGCTGCCGTCGATCTCCTCGCTCATCGAGATGCCAAACGTCGTTCGCACCCGCACCTTCTCCAAGGCCTACGGACTTGCCGGCTCACGCACCGGCTACGCGATCTCGACGGCAGGCACGGCGCAGGCCTTCGACAAGATCCGCAATCATTTCGGCATGAACCGGCTGGCGACCGCGGCGGCGCTCGCGGCGCTGAGGGACCAGGCCTATCTCGTCGAGGTGGTCGGGAAAATCCATGCGGCGCGGGAGCGGATCGGCGGCATCGCCCGGGCGAACGGCCTCATCCCCCTGCCCTCGGCAACAAATTTCGTGGCAATCGACACAGGGCGCGACGGCTCATATGCGCGGTCGATCGTCGACGGCCTGATAGAGCACGGCGTCTTCATCCGCATGCCCGGTGTGGCGCCCCTCAACCGCTGCATCCGCATCAGCGTCGGGCCGGAGGCGGACATGGCGCTACTCGAACAGGCTCTGCCGCAGGTTCTGAAAAAGATCGGCGGATAAAACAGAAGAACCGCGGCCGGTGGAGGAAATCCGGTCGCGGTTCTCTTCTCCCGGCGTCGGCCCTGTCCAAAGCGCCCGCCAGCCCCTCTTTTTGAGGTTGTTATTGCTGCTCTTGTCGAATTCCTGATCGGAGACGGCCTCAGAGCAAGATGCCGAAAAGCGTAAGCGGTTTTCGGATGACCTCATGCTCTAACTCTTTAATTTAGAACAGGATTCAAACTTTAGGCCGAAGCGGCCTAAAATCATCCTGTTCTAGTGAACCGTCATCCACTCGCGGGCGGCGCGCAGCGCTGCCACGAGCTGCATCTTGTCCATGGCGGCGGCCACGTCGGCACGAAGCTCGGCGGCGCGATCGTTGCCCTTGATTGCGGCGATGTTCAGCCATTTGTGGGCTGCGACGAGATCGACTTCGCAGCCGCGCCCGGTCGCATACATCAGACCCATTTCACAGAAGACATCGGCGCTGTTGTCGCCACCCATGGTGGCCGTTTCAGCATTGTGCATTTCAAAGCGTGCCATCGGTTTTATCCCTGTTAGCCTGTTTATGACTTACCCTGTTTTACCTCTGGGCCTCGCCGTCTATCGCGGCTTGCGGCCCTTCCGGTTCGGCGGGTTTGCCCCGCTCGTTTGATGGCTTCACTATGCCAAGCGGCCTTCAAAAAACGCCTAAAATGCATGATTAATTCTAGACAAACAAAGTACAAATGCTTGGTAAATTTGGATTTTTGTTAAACATCAGATTCCTTGCGAATTAAGGATTTTCGTTTGAATTTTACGAAAGATTCAGATTTGAAAATAAATGGATCATTCATCATAAAATCAACAGACGATATCTTTACAAGCTCGCCGCAGGCTTTTTTCTCCCGATTCACCCGATCCGCGGAACAGCGATCGGCCCTATTTATCTCTACGTTCGCGTCAGTTATTTTCGCGACGATGAAGGACATCATGGAGGAAAAGATGATCCGCAGTTTCGTTCTCTCCAGCATGATTGCAGTGATCGCGGGTGTCGCGCATGCCGAGGAGCCGATCGTCGGCAACTGGAAGACGGCTGCCGGCGATACGGCGGTGATCGCATCCTGCGGCGGCAGTTATTGCGTGACGCTGAAGACCGGCAAATATGCCGGCCGAAAGATCGGCACGCTTGCGGGAACCGGTGGCAGCTATGCCGGTGAGATCATCGACCCCGCCGCCGAGAAGACCTATAGCGGCGCAGGCAAGGTTTCAGGCAATTCGCTGAGGATGCAGGGCTGCGTGACGAAGGTCCTCTGCAAGTCGCAGACCTGGACCCGGCTCTGAGAGAACGCGGGGATAACAGGCAAGGCCGACATGTGTTAAATTGTACACAATTCAACACAGGAGTTTCGAAATGGCCGGCAGCACGACCATGATAATTCGGATCCGCCCCGACGTAAAAGAAAAGCTCGACAGGATTGCCGCCGATTCGCAACGCAGCAAATCGTTCCTCGCCGGCGAGGCCGTAGCGGCCTATGTGGAGCGCGAGCTTGAAATCATCGAGGGCATCAAGCGCGGTATGGCCGATGCGGAAGCTGGGCGCGTTGTACGGCACGAGCAGGCTGTCGCCGAAATGCGTGAGGTCGTCGAGGATGCCAAGCGCAGGAAGCCCTCGCGCGGATGAGGCCGGTTCTTTGGTCGAAGGAAGCACACGAGGATAATCTCGAAATTCTGCGTTGCATCGCGAAGGACAGCCCCGATGCGGCCGAAAGGGTGTGGACGCCATCGAGGACTTGGCGAATTTGCAACCGGTCGACCAGGGCGAGTAACCGGCACTTACGAAAATCCCTCAGCCCGTTCCCCTACATAATTCCTATGAGCTGCAGTTGTCGCGGGACGTGAAAGCGTCGTTATCTTGCGTGTGATCCATACCGCGCGGGATTGACCGGCGGAAGAATGGCCGAACCAACTTATAAGCATATCGTAACGCACATGCGCAGCCATCATCCAAAACACCAAGCATGTCGACGCCGACATGCCTCCAAGCCCTTGGCGGTCGGCCGACCCTGCCCAGCAAGCTGAACGGCTGATGAACCGGCATCTCAGCACTGGTTCAGCCGTCGCATGCCAAAACTCTTCTCACGATAGAGTTGCGTATCGGGGACAAGGGGATGAACATCTATATTCTGGCAAGACGCTTTAGCATCATTACGCTGTTTGCGGCGATCTTCGCGATTACGTTTTCGGCGGTTGTGGTGCATAATGGCGGCGGCGGTACGCAGTCGCATTTCGGGGCAAGCTATACCTGCCTGGAGAGAAACGGTACCTTCTGCGCGCCCACGGTGCGGTAACAAAAGCGCATCGTGCGATGCGCTTTAGGTCTTTGGTTTATGCATGTCGTTGTCCCGAAACCGCTGCGCACTTTGGGCGACAGGCATTCGCACCAGACCGGCAAGAGGATAAAAAATCGGAATCCGTCGGCGCGCGTCGTTTGCTTGTCAAAAACAACTCTCTATAATGCGTCATGAACAAACGAATCTCCCCTTTGTCGCCCCTCGACATATCCTCTCCACCCCCTTTCCAGCCTGAGAGTTTCGATGATCCTGCCAAGGCGGTCGAGACGCTGACGGCGCTTTACGAGCGCAATACGGCGTTCCTGATCGAGAGCTTCACCGAACTTGCACAGGGTGCTCCGATCTCCTCGCGCTACCGCGCTTTTTATCCGCAGGTCAGCATCGAGACGACAAGCTTCGGCCATGTCGATTCCCGCCTTTCCTACGGCCATGTCACGGCACCCGGCATCTATACGACGACCGTCACCCGGCCGAAGCTCTTCAAGCATTATCTGAAGGAGCAGCTGGCGCTTTTGATGAAGAGCCACAATGTTCCTGTCATCGTCTCGGAATCGGCGACGCCGATCCCCTTGCACTTCGCCTTCGGCGAGGGTGCGCATGTGGAAGCATCGACGACAGCATTCGTCGACGTTCCGATGCGCGATATCTTCGACACGCCCGATCTCAACACCACCGACGACGAGATCGCCAACGGCGAATATATCCCGCCGCCGGGAGAGCCGTCGCCGCTTGCGCCGTTCACCGCGCAACGCATCGACTATTCCCTCGCCCGCCTGTCGCATTATACGGCGACGCATGCCGAGCATTTTCAGAATTTCGTGCTGTTCACGAACTACCAGTTCTATATCGACGAATTCTGCAGCTGGGCGCGCAAGCTGATGGCGGAAGGCGGCGACGGCTATACCGCCTTCGTCGAGCCCGGCAATGTCGTCACACTGCCCGGTTCGAACGCGCCGGAAACGGATGCCGCCCTCACCCGCCTGCCGCAAATGCCGGCCTATCATCTCAAGAAGAAGGGCCATGCCGGGATCACCATGATCAATATCGGCGTCGGCCCCTCCAACGCCAAGACGATCACCGATCACGTCGCCGTGCTGCGCCCGCATGCCTGGCTGATGCTCGGCCATTGCGCCGGTCTTCGCAACAGCCAGCGGCTCGGCGACTATGTTCTCGCCCATGCCTATATGCGCGAGGATCATGTTCTCGACGACGACCTGCCGATCTGGGTGCCGATCCCGGCGCTGGCTGAGGTGCAGGTGGCGCTCGAAGCGGCCGTTGCCGAAATCACCGGCTATGAGGGTTTCGAGCTGAAGCGCATCATGCGCACCGGAACTGTCGGCACGATCGACAATCGCAACTGGGAACTGCGCGACCAGCGCGGGCCGGTGAAGCGGCTTTCCCAGGCGCGCGCAATCGCGCTCGACATGGAATCGGCGACGATCGCCGCCAACGGTTTTCGCTTCCGCGTGCCCTATGGCACGCTGCTCTGCGTCTCCGACAAGCCGCTGCACGGCGAATTGAAGCTGCCGGGCATGGCAACGGCCTTCTACCGCACGCAGGTCAACCAGCATCTGCAGATCGGCATCCGCGCCGTCCAGAAGCTTGCCGCCATGCCGAAGGAAGCGCTGCATTCGCGCAAGCTTCGCAGCTTCTTCGAAACAGCGTTTCAATAAGATATCAGGCGCGGCCCGGCCTTATCCGCCCGGCCGCGCACTGTTCTCAAGCGCTTGCGGCAAGCTGCAGCGCTTCGATCAGGCTGGCAAACGCCGCCAGCACGATCACAGTCCTCACCAGCACCTTTATCACCTCGGCATTCTCAACAGGCGGCATCGTGCGTGCGCCACGTGTGACGATCAGATGTGCTATTCCGATTTCAAACATGCTCATTGCTCCATCTCCTCGATGTCGTCAGACGAAGCTTTGTCGAGCGCTGCCTCGGCCTTTCGACATTGCGATCGACGAAAAGATATTTTTCTTCGCTGTCGAAAAGCGCCTAGGCTGTTCGTCCAAGGGCTGTGAAAACACAGCACGGAGGACAAGGAATGAAATATCTTTGCCAGGTCTGGTTCGACGGCACGGTGCTGTCGGCCATGTCGCAGGAAGAGAAGAACAAGCTCGGCCGGGATTCGCTCGCCTATGACCGCGATCTTGCCGACAGCGGTCATATGATCGTTGCCCAGGCGCTGCAATCGCCGCAATCGGCCGTCACGGTTCGTATGCGCGGTGGCGAGATGTCGATCACTGACGGTCCCTTTATCGAGACGAAGGAGGCGCTTGGCGGCTTCATTCTGATCGACGCCAAGGACCTCAATGACGCGATCCGTGTTGCGGCCGGCATTCCGCTGGCAAAGCTTGGCGCGATCGAGGTTCGCCCCATCCATGAATTCGGCTGAGGAGGTGACGCCATGAAGTTTCTGGGCCAGATCTGGTTCGATACCGAAAAGAGCAGCCAAGTTACGCCAGAGGAATGGGAGGCCGTCACCCAAGAATGCATCGTCAGCGACGACAGCTGGCGCGAAAGCGGCCATATGTTGAGCGCGCTGGCGCTCTACGAGCCGGAGCAGGCCGTGACGCTCAGGGTTCGCAATGGCATCGTTGCCGCGACGGACGGTCCTTTCGCCGAAATCAAGGAGCATCTCGGCGGCTTCGTTGTGATCGAGGCCGGGGATATGGAGGAAGCGAAGGCGATCATTTCCACCTTCCCGATCCTCAAATATGCATCGGTCGAAATTCGGCCCGCCTATTCGATCAAGGATGGGAGATAGCCATGCGCTTCGTCTGCCTCATCTATAATTCCGCCGATACGGACGGCACACTCAGCCAGGCCGAGGGCGACGAGCTCGTCAGGGCGCATTTCCAGTATGACGAGGAACTTCAGCGCAAAGGCATCATGATCCATTCCGATGCATTGGAAGGTCCTGACTGTGCCTCTGTGTTGAGGGTGCGAGATGGCACTCTGTCTTCGACCGACGGGCCCTATGTCGAGACCAAGGAACATCTGGCCGGCATCTACATCATCGAGGCGGCCGATCTGGAAGATGCACGCAAGGTCGTTGCGGGCATTCCGAGCGTCCGGGTCGGGTCGATCGAATTGCGCCCGGTGAGACTGCTCACCCTGCCGCAGTGAGGGTCGGCCCTTGAGACAGGTGATTGGGGAACAGGTGATCGAGGATATCTACCGGCAACATTCGCGCCGGGTTCTGGCGACGCTGATCCGCCTGCTCGGCGATTTCGACCGGGCAGAGGAAGCGCTGCACGATGCCTTTGCGGCGGCGGCGCGGGCATGGCCGGTTGACGGCATGCCCAACAATCCCGTTGCCTGGCTGGTTTCGACCGGCCGCTTCAAGGCGATCGATCACCTCAGGCGGCGGGCGCGCTTCAACGCCTCGCTGCAGCATATCGAAGACGGCCTTTATCCTGATGGCACAGAAGCGGAGATCGGCGACATGGAACCGATCGAGGACGACATGCTGCGGCTGATCTTCATCTGCTGCCATCCGGCTCTTGCCGCCGATGCACAGACCGCGATGGCGCTGCGCGAGGTCTGCGGATTAACGACGGAAGAGATTGCCCATGCCTTCCTGGTGCCGGCGCCGACCGTCGCGCAGCGCATCGTGCGCGCCAAGAACCGCATCAGGACGGAGAATATCCCTTATGAAGTGCCCGTCGGAGCGGAGCTTCCGGAGCGTCTCGACCGGGTGCTGCACGTCATCTACCTCGTCTTCAACGAGGGCTATTCGGCATCCTCAGGCAACACGATCGTCCGCGCCGACCTGACAGCCGAGGCGATCCGGCTAGCGCGGCTGCTGGCAACCCTGCTGCCGCATCCGGATGTCGCAGGCCTGCTGTCACTGCTGCTCCTGCAGGAGTCGCGCCGTGCTGCCCGGCAGGATGCCGATGGCGCGCTGGTGCTGCTTGCCGATCAGGATCGCTCGCGCTGGGACAGAAGCAAGATTTCAGAAGGGCTTTCGCTGCTCGCAAGCGCCATGCGCGCGCCTGATATCGGCATCTATACGGTCCAGGCGGCGATCGCGGCGGAACACGCGAAGACCGGCAGCCCCGAGGAGACGGACTGGCGGCGCATCGCCTTCTATTACGACCTGCTGATTGCCGCCCACCCTTCAGCAATTGCCGAGCTCAACCGCGCCGTGGCAATCGCCATGTCCGAGGGGCCGGGAAAAGGACTGGCGCTTGTCGACGTCATTCTCGGCAAGGGGGAACTGACGACCTATCACCTCGCCCATTCGGCGCGGGCGGATTTCCTGCGGCGGCTCGGACGCCGGGGCGAGGCGATTCAAGCTTATGAGACGGCGCTGACATTCTGCCGGCAGGAGCCGGAACAGGTCTTTTTGCGCAAGCGCATCCTGGAGCTTACGACCTAGCCTTGCCGCGGCGGCCGAGGGGAAGCGAGATGGCCGTTCCAGTCAGGGCCGAGACAATGATCAGCAGGTGGGCGTTGACGCTCGCCTGCGCCAGCGCGGCCAAGGCCAGCCGCTCGCTCGAAGCGCCCAAGGCAATGGCGCCGGCAGTGATGCCGGCCGGATAGGTGCCGACGCCGCCCGGCGCATGCATCGGCAGCACGGAGGAGAGCTCGCCGCCGAGCGCGCCGCCGAAGCTTGCCGCCATTGGAAGCACCCCCATCAGGCCGAGTGCCCATGCCAGCACCATCACCTTCACCAGCCAGTTGACGATGGTCATCGCCCAGGCGCGCGCAAAGGCGATAGCATCGAGCGGCAAACCGTTTTCGATCTCGGCGACGAACTTCTGCGCCTTCTCCGGCAGCAGCCTGGCGGCAAGGCGCAGCAATGGCTTACGGGCGGCGAAGGCCGCGACCGGCAGCAGCAGGAAGACCGTCCAAAGCGACCAGGCAACAGCCGCATCGGCTGAAGCGATGGCAAAGCCGATGCCGGCTGCGGCCAGGAGGGCGTGCAGGTCGAGCAGCCGCATGACGAGGAGCGCCGAGGTTCCACGCGTCAGCGGAATGCCGAATTCGGTGCGCATCAACAGCGGAAAGCTGGTCTCGCCGGTGCGGAAGGGCAGCATGATGTTCAGCAGGTTGTGGATCTGCGTGACACGGAAGAGCACCGCGAACCGGCCGGCCGTTTCCTTCGGGAAATAATCATAGATGCGCCAGGTGCGGAGGAAATAGGTGCTGGTCAGGAGCACAAGCGCGCTGACGACGGGACCTGCTCCGACATCGGCCCACTGCCTGATAATGACAGGCCAACCCCAGAACCATTGGATGAAGAGGCCATAGGCTGCGACGATGACGACCGTCAGAACGGTCATGCGATTGCGCATAAACCAGGATTGCCGGCTTTCAACGATCGAACTCTTCATGTAGTAGGCATTCCTCGCTTGGCGTCGCCACAGGCATCGGTTCAGTCGCCAGGCCTTTTAGGAGAAATGAAGGTTGCGCACAACGGCGGAGTTGATGGCGGCGGCGGACACGCTTGCACGTCGACGATCCGATCGGCGGTGATGGCGCCTTGCCGGCTTGACGTGGAGACGATGTTGGAGCGGATTACCAAAAGCATTACGAGCGCAAGCATTTTTCTGGCAGGCTATTTCCTGCTGAACATCGCGCTTCGCATCGCCTTGCCGCATACGCTCGATCTCGACGAGGCGGAGCAATCCTTCTACTCGCAATACCTGCTTGCCGGCTACGGCTCGCAGCCGCCCTTCTACAACTGGATCCAATATGCCATCGTTTCGGTGACCGGCATATCGATGTGGGTGCTCTCGGTGCCCAAAAACATCATTCTCTTCGGCTGCTATCTCTTCTACGGGCTTGCTGCCCGCGAGGTGCTGAAGAGCCGATCGCTCGCAGCCGTCGCCATGCTGAGCCTGATTACCCTGCCGCAGGTCGGTTTGATGGCGCAGCGCGAATTGACGCATACCGTCGCGCTGCTGTTTGCAACGTCGCTCTTCCTCTTCGGCTTTTTCCGCACGCTGCGCCAGCCGACGATCGGGAGCTATCTCATCATCGGCATCGCCACCGGCATCGGGCTCATCTCGAAGTATAATTTTGCCATCCTGCCATTTGCCGCCCTGATCGCCGTGCTGCCGGAGCGGGAGTGGCGCAGCCGTCTCATCGACTGGCGTTTGCTGCCGGCGGCCGTGCTTGCCATTCTGATCGTGCTGCCGCATGCGCTCTGGCTGCCTGACAATCTCGTCAGCGCCTCTGCGCCGACGCTGGAGCGGATGACCGCCGAACACCTGGCCCCGGCCGGCCTCCCCCGCATCGGGCAAGGACTGTTATCTCTCGTCATCGCCGTCCTCGGCTTCGTCGCATTGCCGATCGTTCTCATCGCGGCCGCCTTCCGGCGCGACTTCTTTCGCGCGCTCTCCTCTTCCAGCCCGATGATCCGGGTAATCGAGCGGATGATGGTCATCAGCCTGCTCGCCTTCGTCGGCGTGGTCCTCTTCGCCGGCGCCAGCGATATCCACGAGCGCTGGCTCGACCCATGCCTGCTCGTCCTGCCGATCTACCTGTTCCTGAAATTGAAAACCGCAGGCCTTGATCTTTCCGCCGGTCTTGCGCGCTTCCGGCCCGTGGTGCCGGTCTTCATGGTCGTCATCCTGTCGATCCTTCTCTTCCGGATCGTCGGCATTCAATACATCGGCACGTATACGAGAACGAACGTTCCCTTTTCCGGTTACGTGGCCGAATTGACCGCGACCCGCAAGCCGGTTCTCATCGTGGCGGGAACCAAGTTCGTGGCCGGCAACATGCGGCTGGAGTTTCCCGACATCCCCGTCGTGATCCCATTCTTCCCCGGTCCCGGAGTTCCTGAATATGCGGACGCGAAGGGACCGGTGCTCGTTATCTGGCGCGGCGAGACTGCAGATGACCCGACAATTTCCCCCAGCTTCGCCAACGATCTCGTGAGATCGGGCATTCATCTGCAAGAGTTGAACACGCTGACGCTGCCTTATCTCTTCGGTGACGGCAAACGTAGCTTCTCCATTGGCTACTCCTGGGTGGAGGGCGGCGCCAAATAGCGCCCAGGCAGATCAGCCGATTGCGGGAAACCGCCATTGCCGCTGGCAACGGGCGGACACTTCATGTAGTAGCCTTCCGCAAGTGCGGCGGCAGCAGTAAAGCTTGCTCGGCCGTCCGGCCTTTTGGAGATGAAGTTGCAGACAACGGTAGAGCCCATTCGCGGTACGAATGATCCGGTACAATCGCTCGAGCTGTCGCTGGTCGTACCCATTTTCAACGAAGAGGAAAGCGTCGGCCCGCTTGTCGAGCGTGTCGTGGCTGCGATGGCAGGCTATACCCATCCCTGGGAGCTGATCCTCGTCGATGACGGCAGCACGGATGCGACGCTCGTCAACGCCCGCAAGTACGTCGGAGGCGAGGGGCTGGCGCTCAGGATCGTCGAACTCCAGCGCAACTTTGGCCAGACTGCCGCCATGCAGGCAGGCATCGATACTGCCCGAGGCCGTCTGATCGCGACGATGGACGGCGACCTGCAGAACGACCCGAAGGACATTCCCTCGATGGTCTCCGAGCTGGAACGGCGTGAACTCGACCTCTTGGTCGGCTGGCGCAAGAATCGCAAGGACGCTCTGTTCCTGCGCAAGATTCCCTCCTGGTGCGCCAACTACCTGATCGGCCGCATCACGGGCGTCAAGCTGCATGATTACGGCTGCAGCCTGAAGATCTACCGTGCCTCGATCATCAGACAGGTAAAGCTGATGGGCGAAATGCACCGCTTCATCCCCGCCTGGGTCGCCGGTGTCGTCCCGAGCTCGCGCATCGGCGAGATGGCCGTCACCCACCATGCCCGCGAGCACGGCGTTTCGAAATACGGCATTTCGCGCACCTTTCGCGTCATCCTCGATCTGCTGTCGGTGATGTTCTTCATGCGTTACAAGGCGCGGCCGGGGCATTTCTTCGGTTCGCTCGGTCTCGGCCTCGGCGCGCTCGCCATGCTGATCCTGCTCTATCTCGGCTTCGACAAGTTCATCTTGGGCAACGATATCGGCACGCGCCCGATGCTGATGGTCGGCGTCGTGCTGCTGCTGTCGTCGGTGCAGATGATCACCACCGGCATTCTGGCAGAAATGATCGCGCGTACCTATTACCGCGACGACGCTTCTCCGAATTATATCGTGCGGCAGATCTTCGACGATCAAAGCCAAGCCTAAGCTGGCAGCACGATGCTGGAGCGCGTGACGAGGACGATCAGAACCGCGGGCCTGCTGCTTGCAGCTTATTTCGTGCTCAACATCGCGCTGCGCATCGCGCTTCCGCATTCGCTGGAGCTCGATGAAGCCGAGCAGTCTTTCTTCTCGCAATATCTGCTGGCAGGCTACGGCCCGCAGCCGCCCTTCTACAACTGGATGCAATATGCCGTCGTTTCGGTGGCGGGCATGTCGATCGGCGCGCTGATCGTTCCGAAGAACATTCTGCTGTTCCTATCCTATCTCTTCTACGGCCTTGCCGGGCGACGCGCGCTGAAGGACGAGGCGCTTGCCGCCGTCGGCATGCTGGCGCTGCTCACCTTGCCCCAAGTCTCCTACATGGCCCAGCAGGATCTGACCCACACGACGGCGCTGCTCTTTGCCAGCTCGCTGTTTCTCTACGGCTTCTTCCGCACGCTCGACCGACCCGATATCGGCAGCTATCTCCTGCTCGGGCTTGCGACCGGCATCGGGCTGATCTCGAAATATAATTTCGCTCTGATGCCTGTCGTCGCCTTGATCGCCATCCTGCCCGATGCCGAATGGCGGCGCAGGGCGCTCGACTGGCGCATGCTGGCAGCAGCCGCCGTCACGCTCGTCATTGTCCTGCCGCACGCGATCTGGCTGCAGGACAATCTCGCATTCGCCTCGTCGGACACTCTGGTCAAGATGGCTGCCGGCAGTGAACCCGCCGGCGCCGTACGGATCGGCAAAGGCCTTCTCGCCTTTCTCGTCGCCATCATCGCCTTTGCGGCGCTGCCGGTCGCAATCTTCGCCGCCACCTTCCGCCGGGATTTTGTCCGGGCGCTTTTTGCGGGTAATCGCTGGACTGGGATGATGGAGCGGATGATGCTCGCAAGCCTCGCCGGCATCGTTCTGATCGTGTTGTTCACCGGCTCCACCACGGTGCGCGAGCGCTGGCTCGACCCGTTCCTGCTGGTGCTGCCGATCTATTTCCTGGCGAAGATGCAGGCGGCCGGGCTCGACCTTTCCGCCGGGTTGCGCCGCTTCCGGCTGGTCGCGCCGGTGCTGATGGCCTGCGTGCTGATCGCGCTCGGCTTTCGTGTCGTCGGCGCCGGGCTGATCGGTGCATACAGCAGGCCGAATGTACCGATGGCGGGTTTTTCGCGCGAGATGACGCGACAGGCGGAACCGGCGCTGGTGATCGCTTCCGACACCTATATCGGCGGAAACATGCGGCTGCAATTTCCCGATGTGCCCGTGGTGATCCCGGATTTTCCGACACCCGGCATTCCGGCCTATGCCGAGGCCAAGGGGCCGGTGCTGATCGTCTGGCGCGGCAAGAAGACGGCGACTGCTGCGGATGCGTTCATGCCGGAGCGGTTTTCATCGGCGCTGACGGCGGCCGGCATCGCGCTGCAGGAGATCGGCTCGCTCTCGCTTCCCTATTATTTCGGCCGTCAGCGCGATAATTTCGCGCTCGGCTACGCCTGGGTTCGGCCGGAGACCAAATAGGATGACCGAGACCAACCGTCGCGACATCAGTTGGGTTTTCGTCCTGCTGGCGGCCTATTTCGTGCTTCAGGTCGGCGTGCGGCTCGCAACCTCGCATTCGCTCGATCTCGACGAGGCCGAACAGGCCTTCCGCTCGCAATGGCTTGCCGCCGGCTACGGCCCGCAGCCGCCCTTCTACAATTGGCTGCAATACACCGTCTTCCAGTTTGCCGGCGTCTCGCTAACCGCCCTTTCTATCGTGAAGAACCTGCTGCTTTTCATCTCCTATCTGCTGTATGGCCTGACCGCGCGGCTCGTGCTGCGCGACAAGGCGCTGGTGGCGATCGCCACACTCGGGCTGCTGACCATCCCGCAGATGGCTTTCGAGATGCAGCGCGACCTGACGCACACGGTCGCGGTGTTCTTCTCGGCCAGCATCTTCTTCTACGGCTTTATTCGCAGCCTGAAGCAGCCGAGCCTTGGCTCCTATCTCATCGCCGGCATCGGCATCGGTTTCGGTCTGCTTGCCAAATATAATTTTGCGATCCTGCCGGCGGCAGCGCTGATCGCGGCGCTTTCGGATGTGCGCCTGCGGCCGCGGATCTTCGACTGGCGGCTGGTGCTGACGGCGGCAGTGGCGCTCGTCGTCACCCTGCCGCATCTCTTCTGGCTGAAGGACAATCTCGATTTCGCCACCGCCCGCACGCTGGAGAAGATGACTGCGAGCGGCCATGCGAGTTACCTCGCGCAGGTCGCCATGGGCGTCAGTTCGCTGGCTCTCGCCATCATCAGCTTTGCCGCATTGACCGTGGCGGTGTTCGCGCTCGTCTTCGGCAAGAGCCTTCGTCCGGCACTGGTGGCCAGTTCGGAATGGACGCGGCTGCTCGAGCGGATGATGCTCGTCTTCTTGGCCGGCATTCTGCTTCTGATCGTCTTCGGCGGCGCGGCGGGCATCAAGGATCGCTGGCTGGTGCCGATGCTCTTCATCCTGCCGCTCTATTTCTGCCTGAAGATCGAGGCCTCAGGCGTCGCGACAGACAGGCCGTTCCGGCGTTTCATACCCATCGTCGCCGTCATCATGATCGGCGTGCCGGCGGCCCTCTACGGCAGCGTCGCAGCCGCACGCTTCACCGGCCATTACGAGCGGCTGAACAGGCCCTATGCCGGCATGCTGGACATCCTGCGCAAACAGGCCGAACCGGCGGCAATCCTTGCCGGGGACAGCCTGCTTGCCGGTAATCTCAGGCAGGATATTCCCGGCGTGCCGGTCCTTTCGGTGGATTATCCCGGTTTCAACCCGGATCTCTCCGGCCGGCGGCCACTTCTCCTGGTTTGGCTCCTCCCGCAGAAGGGGGGAAGCGAAGCGCTTCCGCCTGATATGGCTCAGTGGCTGCAGGCCAATCTCGGCTCATCCGCACCCGAGGCATCGGTGATCGACGTGCCTTATTTCTATGGGCGCGGCGACGACCGCTATCGTTTCGGCTATGCCTGGATCAACCAGCCGGGCTGAGCGGCATCAGGATTTCAGTTCCTTCCAGGCCAAATCCAGCGCCAGCCTGGTAATCCTCGCCATCTCGTCCACCTCGGCATGGCTGATGACGAGCGGCGGCGAGGCGAGCATGCGGTCGCCGGTGGCGCGCAGCACGAGGCCGTTCGCCAGCGCGTAGTTGCGCACCAGCGCACCGACCTGATCGGGCTTGGCATAACGGGTGCGCGTGCTCTTCTCGGCGGCAAGCTGCAGGCCGCCCATCAGGCCGATACTATCGGCCTCGCCGACCAGATCATGGTCTACCAGCGCTGCCCAGGCCCTGCCGAAATAGGGACCGATATCGTTGCGCACGCGTTCGACCAGTCTTTCCTCCTCGATGATGCGCAGGTTTTCGAGGGCGGCGGCGGCGCAGACCGGGTGGCCGGAATAGGTGAAGCCGTGGTTGAAGTCGCCGACCTCGTTGATCAGCACGTCGGCGATGCGGTCGCTGACGAGGACGCCGCCAATCGGCAGGTAGCCGGAGGAAAGCCCCTTGGCGATCGGCGCCAGATCGGGCTCGACGCCGAAATACTGGTGGCCGAACCAGGCGCCCAGCCGGCCGAAACCGCAGATCACCTCGTCGGTCACCAGTAGGATATTGCGCGCCTTGCAGATGCGGTCGATCTCCGGCCAGTAGGTCTCGGGCGGGATGATGACGCCGGCAGCGCCCTGCACCGGCTCGGCGACGAAGGCAGCAACGTTCTCCTCGCCGAGTTCGTCGATTTTCGCTTCGAGCTCGCGGGCGACCTTGAGGCCGAATTCGGCGGGTGAGAGATCGCCGCCCTCTCCGTACCAATAGGGCTGGCCGATATGAACAATGCCCGGGATCGGCAGGTCGCCCTGCTCATGCATGTATTTCATGCCTCCGAGGCTGGCGCCGGCGACGGTCGATCCGTGATAGCCGTTCTTTCTCGATATGACGATCTTCTTCGCCGGCTTGCCGACAGCGCTCCAATAGACGCGCGCCATGCGGAACCAGGTGTCGTTCGCCTCCGAGCCGGAGCCGGTGAAGAAGATGTGATTGAACCGCTCGCCGGCATGGGAAGTGACCTTCTGCGCAAGCAGCGTCGCCGGCGTCGAGGTCGTGCCGAAGAAGGTGTTGTAATAGGGCAGCTCATTCATCTGCCTGGTGGCGGCGTCGGCAATCTCCCGGCGGCCATAGCCAATATTGACGCACCAGAGGCCGGCGAAGCCATCAAGATATTTCCTGCCGTGATTGTCGAAGATGTAGACGCCCTCGCCGCGCTGGATGATACGCGTGCCCTCGGCATTCAGCTTCTTCATGTCGGCGAAAGGGTGCAGGTGGTGCGCGGCGTCGATCGCGGCAAGGTTCGAGGGTGGGTAAGTATCGGGCATGATGGTAAAGACCCTCGCGGATTGAAAGGCTGATATCGATGAGATAGGAGCTTGGCCTTGTCCCGGAGGATTTTCAAGGTCATGGCGAGCGACAGGATGGACGGCAAGGCCGACGGCGGCGATCCGCGTTTCGAGATCTTGATCGTCGGCATGAATGGCGACCTGCGCGGCAAGCAGCTTCCGCCGAGCGCCGAAGACAAGGTCTGGGTCGGCGACATCCGCCTGCCGACCTCGACGCAATCGCTCGACATCTGGGGCGACGACAATGACGACATCACCGGCCTGTCGCTGACGATCGGCGATCCTGACGGCAAGGTCGTCCCCGATCGGCGCAGCCTGGCGCCGATGCCCTGGGCGCCCGAGGGCTCGATGCAGGTGCTCGCCACCATGCACGAATTCGACGGCAGCCCGAGCTTCATGGATCCGCGCGCCATCCTCGCTTCGGTGCTGGAGCGCTATGCGGCGCGCGGGCTGACGCCCGTCGTCGCCACCGAGCTTGAATTCTACGTGATGTCGGGAGACTGGCGCGAGACCGGACGCCCTGCCCCGCCGGAAAGCCTCACCTATCGCGGCGAAGCGAACGGTTTCCAGCTCTACGACATGAGCGCCGTCGACGCGCTCGATGGCTATTTGCAGACGTTGAGGGCCTATGCGAAGGCGCAGGACCTGCCGGCGGATGCGACGACGGCGGAATTCGGTCCAGGCCAGTTCGAGGTCAACCTGCTGCACCGCGCGGATGCGCTGGCTGCCGCCGACGATTGCCTCTATCTCAAGCGCATCGCCGAACAGGCGGCGCGCCGCCACGGGCTGAAATCGACCTGCATGGCCAAGCCCTATTCCGAACATGCCGGCTCCGGTCTGCATGTGCATGCGAGCATCATCGACGGGCAAGGCCGCAACATCCTCGATGCCAGGGGCGGCGAGCCGAAGCTCATCAAATCGGTGATATCAGGCCTGCTCGACACCATGCGCGCGGCGCAGCTGATCTTCGCCCCCTTCGCCAATTCCTACCGGCGCTTCCAGCCCGGCTCGTTCGCGCCTGTCGATCTGACTTGGGGCAGCGGCCATCGCGGCACGGCGATCCGCATCCCCGACAAGGATGGACCGGCCGCACGCATCGAACACCGCGTCGCCGGCGCCGATGCCAATCCCTATCTGCTGCTGGCGGCGATCCTCGGCGGCATGCTCACCGGTCTCGACGGCGATCTCGACCCCGGCGAAGAGACGACGCCCTCGCACACACCGGCGAATACGGCGCGACTGACGCATGATTTCCTGAGCGCCGTCGACACCTTCCGCACCTCGCCCTTCATCGCCGATATCTTCGGCGCGCGTTATCAGGCGCTCTATGGCGACACCAAGCGCAAGGAGGCGCTCGCGCATCTGCGCACCGTTTCGGATTTCGACTACCGCACCTATTTGCCGCGGCTCTGAAATTACGCGGGGCCGACTTACGCGGCGGGCTCGCGGCGTTCGTCCGCATTCACTTGAGCGGCGAGACCCTGCTTGACGAGAACCTTCAATTCGCCCGGATGCAAGCGGATCGAGACGTCCCGTTCGAGCGGCAGCAGCTCGCCGTCCATGACGCAATTGGCCTTGGAGCGCAGTTTGGGGAAATGCAGGTGCACTTCGGCCGGGTGCATCACCATGACATCGGCATTCTCGCGGACCTTGCCGCGCAGCATGTCGATGGCGAGACGGGCGACGCCGAGAGGCTTCAGCGGATTTGCCGTGTAGAAGCCGAGTTCGCCGCTCGTCAAATTATCGGCGTAAAGCAACGCGTTCTCGCCAAAGGGATTGTTGGAGACTGAGATCGCCGACACTCTGCGGCGCTCGCGCATGCCGGCAGCCTCGAACTCGACCTCGAATTCCGGGGGATTGAAGATGACGCCCAAAGCCGCCTTCGTGCTCGCCCGCATCTTGCCTAACCGAGAACGATAGCTGTAGGCGTTGCGGTAGCGCACCATGCGGGCATGCAGGCCGGCGGAAAACTGGTGGATGAAGGGCCGGCCGTTGGCGCTGGCGATATCGACATTGTCGATCTCGCCGGAGGCAAGCACATCGAGCGCCTGCCAGATATCGAGCGGCACACGCAGCGAGCGGGCAAAGAGGTTCATCGTGCCGGCCGGCACGACGCCGAGCGCAATGCCGTTTTTCCAGGCGATCGATGCCGCCGCCGAAATCGTGCCGTCGCCGCCGCCGGCGACGATGCCGTCGATATCATCGCGCTTGGCCGCCCGCTCCATGGCAGGAATGATTTCCTTTCCGGAGAAGACGATCGCGTCGAAATCGTGCCCCGCTTCGCGGAAAGCCGCCTCCGCCCTCTTCTCATAGGCCGGCATGTCGGTGGTCTTGAAGGTCCCGCCGTCGCGATTGAAAAAGCCTACAAGCTTCATAAGAGCTCCCGTCTCGGGCGTGGAAATGCTCCTGCCTCGCCCCTGAGATGGTTGCGATACCGGCTATTTCAAGCGCAGCCATTTTTCCTGGCAAAGGACAGAAATGCAAAAATTGCAATAGACGTATGCAGATAGCAGGACGCTGCACTGCAAAAATTGCACTCGACGGCAGCCGAGACCTCACGGATAGATGGCCTATCGGAGACATCGTCTCCACCTCCCGCCATTCCCACCGATCGGCTCGCGGCTGCGCCTGCGCCAGGGGTCATTGCCAAGCAGAAACCGCCTCGAGGAGCTCTCGTGAGTGAGATTGCCGCCAATATTTCAGTCGATAGCCAGGATGAAGCGCTGCCGTCGGCAATGACCGTGGCGCTGGTTCAGCTGGCGCTCGCCTGCGGCGGCTTCGGCATCGGCACCGGCGAATTCGCGATCATGGGGCTGCTGCCCAACGTTGCAGATACCTTCTCGGTCACCACGCCGCAAGCCGGTTACGTCATCAGCGCCTATGCGCTCGGCGTCGTCGTCGGCGCGCCGGTCATTGCCGTGCTCGCCGCGAAGATGGCGCGCCGCACGCTGCTTTTGATGCTGATGCTGATCTTTGCCGCCGGCAATATATCAAGCGCCATGGCGCCGACCTTCGAAAGCTTCACGCTGCTGCGCTTCGTCAGCGGCCTGCCGCATGGCGCTTATTTTGGCGTCGCGGCCCTTGTCGCCGCCTCGATGGTGCCGGTGCATCGCCGCGCCCGTGCCGTCGGCCGCGTCATGCTCGGCCTGACCGTTGCGACACTTCTCGGCACGCCGTTGACCACGTTCTTCGGCCAGTCGCTCGACTGGCAGGTGGCGTTTTTCTCGGTCGGCATGCTCGGCCTGCTGACGGTGGCGCTGATCTGGTTCTACGTTCCGAAGGACAGGGTTTCCGAGGAGGCGGGGTTCCTCCGCGAACTCGGCGCCTTCCGCCGGCCGCAGGTGTGGCTGACGCTCGGCATCGCCGCCGTCGGTTACGGCGGTATGTTCGCGATGTTCAGCTATATCGCCTCGACGACGACTGAGGTGGCGTTGCTGCCGGAAACGGCCGTCCCGATCATGCTGGTCCTCTTCGGCGTCGGCATGAATGCGGGCAATTTCATCGGCTCGTGGCTCGCCGACAAATCGCTGCTCGGCACGATCGGCGGGTCGCTCGTCTATAATATCATCGTGCTGACCACCTTCTCGCTGACCGCGGCCAATCCCTATATGCTGGGGCTTTCCGTTTTCCTCGTCGGCTGCGGTTTTGCCGCCGGCCCGGCGCTGCAGACGCGGCTGATGGATGTCGCCGCCGACGCGCAGACGTTAGCTGCCGCTTCCAACCATTCCGCCTTCAACATCGCCAATGCGATCGGCGCATGGCTCGGCGGCCTCGTCATCGCCGGGGGTTACGGTTTTGCGGCAACCGGTTATGTCGGTGCAGTACTATCCTTCCTCGGCCTCTTCGTCTTTGCAGCCTCGCTACGCCTCGAGCGCCGCGACCGGAGCGCGCAGGCCGTCTGAGGCCAGGCGCAGTTCGCGGCCTTCCGGGCTGCAAAAGACATAATCGTCTCCCCAGACGGCCAACGCCTGGATGACCGGCTTCAGCGTCATGCCGAGCGGCGTCATTGCATATTCGACCCTCGGCGGCACAACCGGATAGACGGCGCGTGATACCAGGCCGGATTCTTCCAGTTCCCGCAACTGCTTGGTCAGCATGCGCTGGGTCACGGCCGGCAGCTTACGCCGCAATTCGTTGAAGCGCAGAGTTCCCTCCATCAGATGAAAGAGGATCACACCCTTCCACTTCCCGTCGAGGTAAGTCAGCGTCGCTTCGACCGGGCAGCCGGGAAAATTCTTGACGAGCTTGGCGCGCGGCAATGACATTTTACAGTATCCTTTTGGGTACTACGTACAGAATTTGTGCATTCTTGCGTTGTCGGACCATAGTGCGCATCTAGCTTCCGTGCAACGAACACAGGAGTTTCCCATGCGCGCCGTCGCCTATAAAACGCCCCAGCCGATTTCCGCCGAGACCTCGCTGATCGATGTCGAGCTGCCGATGCCGGAGGCCAAGGGCCACGATCTGCTCGTCGAAATAAAAGCCGTTTCGGTCAATCCCGTCGATGTGAAGGTGCGCGCCCATTCCGCACCGCCCGCGGGCGAGTTCAAGGTGCTCGGCTGGGATGCCGCCGGCATCGTCAACGCCATCGGCGCTGATGTCACCCTGTTCAAGCCCGGCGACGAGGTGTTCTATTCCGGGGTCATCAGCCGCCCGGGCAGCAATGCCGAATTCCATCTCGTCGACGAGCGTATCGTCGGCGCCAAACCGAAGAGCCTCGACTTTGCGGCCGCGGCCGCCCTGCCATTGACCTCAATTACGGCCTACGAAGCGCTGTTCGACCGGCTGAAAGTACAGGACGCGGTTTCGGGAGCGGGACGATCCATCCTGATCATCGGCGGCGCCGGCGGCGTCGGCTCGATCGCCATCCAGATCGCCCGGGCATTGACCGACCTGACCGTGATCGCCACGGCCTCGCGGCCGGAAACGCAGGACTGGGTGAAGGAACTCGGCGCGCATCACGTCGTCGACCATTCCAGGCCGATTGCGCCGCAGGTGGCAGCGCTTGGCATCGGCGCGCCGGGATTCATATTCTCGACCACCAATACCGATAGGCATATCGGCGACATCGTCGAAGCGATTGCGCCGCAGGGCCGCTTCGCGCTGATCGACGATCCGAAGACGCTCGACATCGTGCCCTTCAAGCGCAAGGCCGTCTCCGTTCATTGGGAGCTGATGTTCACCCGCCCGCTCTACGGCACGCCTGACATGATCGAGCAGCACAAGCTGCTGAACAGGATTTCCGAGCTCGTCGACGCCGGAATGATCCGCAGCACGCTTTCAGAGATCGTCGGGCCGATCAATGCGGTAAACCTCAAGACGGCGCATGCCATGGTCGAAAGCGGCAGGATGAAGGGCAAGGCGGTGCTTGCAGGGTTCTGAGATCGCAGCCGGCGGGCCGGTGTTTTCGACCCGCAAGGTCTACAAGCCACCCGCCTGGCCATACCCGCCTGGAATGCCGCATCGCGGGGGTGCGGCATTCTGGCGTTAAGCATTTACCCCGCTTGACTTTTTCTGCATTCGGGACCACCTAGCATTCACGTGGATGACACTCGTCAGCCACGGATTTCAACGGAGCCATCATAACGATGCCAAGCGACAGTAGCAGTCGATTGCCTTTGCCGTACGCGGCCCTCGTGCGCTGACCGACTCCTGTCGGCTCGCCCGATCGGACGCTACGGCGGATCGACGGAAAGGCGAGCCTCAAATGAACATCAATCGCTTCCCTCTTCGGGCAGGCCATGCCGCCCGTGCCTTCATCAACAACAGCCGCGGCGCAACGATCGCCGAGCGCGTCGAATCGTTGAACGCGCTGAGCGTCCAGGACGCCGGGCGGGTGCTGACCGGCATGCCGCTCGACTATGCGGTCAACATTCTCGACCGGCCGGAGCTTCGCAACGCCGCACAGATCCTTGCGCTGATCAGCGCCGAGGACGCCGCGCGGCTGCTGCACGGCATGTCCAACGACCGCGTCGCCGACGTGCTGCTCGAACTCGACGGCGAGACCCGCGCCCGGCTGTTCTCCAGCCTCGACGAACCGGTGCGCATCGCCATCCAGCACCTGATGGGCTATCCGCCGCGCACGGCCGGCGGCATCATGACGACGGAGTTCGTCAGCGTGCCTGACAGCTGGACCGTTGCCCGGACGCTCGATCATGTGCGCCAGGTCGAACGCTCGCGCGAGACCATCTACGCCATTTATGTGCTCGACGACGTAAGCCATGCACTGATGCATGTGGTGACGCTACGCCGCCTCATCACCGGCGAGCCCGACGCCTCCATTCTGTCCGTGGCTCAGAAGGGCGTGCCGGTTTCGGCCGATCCGCTGATGAAGCAGGAGGATGTCGCCCGGCTGATCCGCAAGCACGACCTGCTCGCCCTCCCCGTCACCGACGAACATGGGCAGATGCTCGGCATCGTCACCGTCGACGACGTGATCGACACGATGATCGCAGACACGACGGAAGCGGCCCAGAAGTTCGGCGGCATGGAGGCGCTCGGCCAACCCTACATGAAAATCAGCTTCGCCGGCATGATCCGCAAGCGCGCCGGCTGGCTCGCCGCCCTGTTTCTCGGCGAAATGCTGACGGCGAGCGCGATGCAGCACTTCGAAGGCGAGCTGGAAAAGGCCGTGGTGCTGACGCTGTTCATCCCGCTGATCATGAGCTCGGGCGGCAACTCGGGTTCACAGGCGACGTCGCTGATCATCCGGGCGCTGGCACTCGGCGAACTGAAGCTTTCGGACTGGTGGAAGGTGCTTTTGCGCGAACTGCCGACCGGCATCGTCCTCGGCGCGATCCTCGGCCTGGTCGGCTTCATCCGCATCGTATTCTGGCAATCGGCCGGGCTCTACGACTACGGCCCGCACTGGCAAATGGTCGCCGTCACGGTCTTTGCCGCCCTGATCGGGATCGTCACCTTCGGCTCGATCTGCGGCTCGATGCTGCCTTTCGTGCTGCAGAAGCTCCGGCTCGATCCGGCCAGCGCCTCAGCCCCCTTCGTCGCCACGCTGGTCGACGTCACCGGGCTCGTCATCTACTTCTCGGTGGCGCTGCTCATCCTCAGCGGAACGCTGCTCTAAACCCGCACGCAAGCCCGAGGGGAATTATTTTCCCTCGGGCAGCTTCAACGGCCCATGCGTCTTCATGCTGCGGATGGCGAAGTTCGAGCGGATGTCGCTGACATTCGGCAAGGTCAATAGCGTTTCCGTCAGAAGCCGTTCGTAGGCGGCGAGATCCTCCACCACTACTTCGGCGAGGAAATCGGCCGTACCCGAAATCAGGAAGCAGGAGACGATCTCGGGGATGGCGAGCAGCGCCTTCTGCTGCGCCTCGGAATTTTCGCGGCTGTGCTGGACGACCTTGAATTCGACGAAGACGGTGAGGCCGAGACCGACCTCATTGCGGTCGATATCCGCCGTGTAGCCGCGGATGATACCGGAGCGTTCGAGATTGCGGATGCGGCGCAGGCAGGGCGACGGTGAAAGGTTCACCGTCTCGGCGATCTCGACATTGGTGGCCCGCGCATCCTCCTGCAGGCACTTCAGGATGGCGATATCGAATTTATCGAGATTTGGCATTTTCGCGATCCCCATTGGCCTCGATTGGCAGAAGATTGCGCATAGCATGATTTTAGAGCTAGAGATAGCAAGGACATGCCTTGGGCTCTGGCGCTAATCTTTTCTTCAACCGGACAGGCTCCGGATGAAGGAAAGGACTAAGACGATGACCACCATTGCATTTTCCAACGACAAGTCGCCGTCGCAGGTACTGGGTTATGCCGGCGGCACCATTACCGTGCTGATCTGGGCGACATGGTTTCTCGTCACCCGCCACAGCGCAGCAACACCGCTCGGCTCGATCGACATCGGGCTGATCCGCTTCGGAATTCCGGCTCTGGTGCTTTCGCCTGTCTGGCTGAAGACGGGGCTGCTGCCGAAGGGCCTGCCGCTTCACCTACTGGCGATCATGGTGTCCGGTTCCGGCGCCGTCTTCTTCCTGCTGACCACGCTGGCAATCCATTCGACGCCGGCCGCCTCCTCGGGGATTCTGCTCGGCGGCTCGATGCCGCTCGCCGCGGCGCTGATCGGAATCGCGCTGTTTCGCGAAAGACCCGACGGCACACGCATTGCTGGGCTCGTTGCGATCGTCGCCGGCGTGCTGATCCTCCTCACGCAGAGCCTTGCGGACGCCTCGCTGCCTTGGACGAGCTTCGTGCTGCTGCCGGCCGGCGCCATTCTCTGGGCGAGCTATACGCATGCCTTCCGCCGCTCCGGCCTGACCTCCGTGCAAGCGAGCGCCCTGATCGCCGTCTGGTCCTTTCTGATTATGGGCACGCTTGCCCTCAGCTTCGGCATCTCGCTGCCGCAGGCTCCGCTTCACGAGATCGGCCTGCAGGTGCTGAGCCAGGGCGTTCTTTCCGGTCTCGTCGCCATGGTCGCCTACGGCACCGCCGTCAGAACACTCGGCGGAACACAGGCTGCCGCCTTCACGGCGCTGACGCCCGTGCTTGCAACCCTCGGCGGCGGCTTGCTGCTTGGCGAAGCGATCGGCATGACGGAAATCAGCGCCGCCGTGATCACCGGCATCGGTGTGGCGCTTTCGACGGGTATCGCCGCACCGCGCCGCTGAAATCCAACACCAACAGCAGATGGAAAGCCGGCTGCAGCCATCGCTGCGGCGGCTTTTTCAATGGAGAGGGCGTCCTAGAACTTTTCCGTTTTTCTTCGAATCACGGAAATGCTCTATCTCTTTGTTTTCCCGCAATTCCGGACGGAAAACCGCTTCGCACTTTTCCTGGAATTCCTCTAACCGAGCTTGGAACGGACACGTCAGGCCTGGATGACGACGACCCTGGCGCCGACTTCGACGCGGCTATAGAGGTCGATCACGTCGTGGTTCATCATGCGGATACAGCCGCTCGACATGGCAAGACCGATCGATTGCGGCTGGTTGGTGCCATGAATGCGAAAATGCGTATCGTTGCCGCCGCGGTAGAGATATATCGCCCGCGCACCGAGCGGGCTGTTCGGGCCGCCCGGCATGCCGCCGGCAAGCTTGCGATAGCGCTCTTCGCGGCGCTGCATGTTTTCCGTCGGCGTCCAGCTCGGCCACTCGGCCTTGCGGCCGATATAGGCGTTACCGGCAAATGCCAGCCCCTCGCGGCCGACACCGACGCCATAACGCATCGCCCTGCCGTCGCCGAGGACGTAATAGGCGCGGCGCGCAGGCGTGTCGACGATCACGGTGCCGGCAGCATGCGTGGTTTCGTAGGCCACTTCCTGGCGGCGAAGTTCCGGCTTGATCTTGTCGATCGGCACCTGCCCCAAGGGGAATTTTTCATCCGGAAGTGCGGCGTAATTCGTCTGGCTGTTCAGGCCGGTCGAAGAACAGCCGGCCACGAAAAGCGGTAGAGCGATCAGGAAGCCCCGGCGCGAGATCGTCATGAATGTGTCCTTAGTGCGTCAACATGATGTCGCAAGCTAAGGAAATTATGGTTAACGAACGGCTAACAGCCTCCGGCAGGAGGCGATCACGAAGGCGTCAGCACGCAAGAATTGTCGACCGCGAGGACAATCCGCCTCACATATTCGGATAGACCGGCCCCTCGCCGCCCTGTGGCGGCACCCAGTTGATGTTCTGGTTGGGGTCCTTGATGTCGCAGGTCTTGCAGTGCACGCAGTTCTGGGCGTTGATGACGAAGACGTCTTTGCCGTCTTTCTCCACCCATTCATAGACGCCGGCCGGACAGTAACGCGTCGACGGGCCGGCATAGATGTCGTGTTCCGAACTCTTCTGCAGCGCCATGTCCTTGACCTGCAGATGAACCGGCTGGTCTTCCTCGTGATTGGTGTTCGACAGGAACACCGAGGACAGGCGATCGAAGGTCAAGACGCCATCGGGTTTCGGATAGGCGATCGGCTTGTGCTGCGAGGCGGGCTCAAGCGATTGGGCATCGGTCTTGCCGTGCTTCAGCGTGCCGAAGAAGGAGAAACCGAGGAGCTGGTTCGTCCACATGTCGAGCCCGCCGAGCGCTACGCCGAGTGCCGTGCCGAACTTCGACCACAGCGGCTTGACGTTGCGTACACGCTTCAAATCCTTGCCGATGTCGCCCTTGCGCCATTCATTCTCGATCTCGATCACGTCGTCATGGCTGCGGCCTGATACGATCGCCGCGGCGATCTTTTCGGCCGCCAGCATGCCCGACAGCACCGCATTGTGGCTGCCCTTGATGCGCGGCACGTTGACCAGACCGGCCGAACAGCCGATCAGCGCCCCGCCGGGGAAGGAGAGCTTCGGCACCGACTGGTAGCCGCCCTCGGTAATGGCGCGAGCGCCGTAGGACAGCCGCTTGCCGCCCTCGAAGGTGGTGCGGATCGCCGGATGCGTCTTGAAGCGCTGGAATTCCTCGAAGGGATTGAGATAGGGGTTCTTGTAATTGAGGTGGACGACGAAGCCGACGGCCACCAGATTGTCTTCCAGATGATAGAGGAAGGAGCCGCCGCCAGTCTTCATGCCGAGCGGCCAGCCGAAGGAGTGCTGCACCAGGCCCGGCCTGTGGTTTTCCGGCTTGACCTGCCAGAGCTCCTTGATGCCAATGCCGAATTTTTGCGGCTCACGGTCTTTCTGCAGATCGAACTTGGCGATCAACTGCTTTGCGAGCGAGCCGCGCACCCCCTCGCCGATCAGCACATATTTGCCGAGCAGTTCCATGCCGCGGGTATAGTTCGGGCCGGGCTCGCCGTTCTTCTCGATGCCCATATCACCGGTCGCAACACCGATGACGGCGCCCTCGTCGTTGTAGAGCACTTCGGTTGCAGCAAAGCCTGGATAGATCTCGACGCCGAGTTCTTCGGCCTTCACCGCCAGCCAGCGACAGACGAGCCCAAGCGAGACGATGTAGTTGCCGTGGTTGTTCATCAGCGGCGGCATCAGCACATTCGGCAGGCGAACAGAGCCGGCCGGGCCAAGCAGCAGGAAGTGATCGGCGCTGACCTCGGTCTTAAAGGGATGATCGGCCTCGTCGCGCCAGCCGGGCAGCAGCCGATCGATACCGATCGGATCGACGACGGCGCCAGACAGGATATGCGCGCCCACTTCCGCACCCTTCTCCAGCACGACGACGGAGAGCTCCGGATTGACCTGCTTCAACCGGATCGCCGCCGCAAGACCGGCAGGACCTGCGCCGACGATCACCACGTCGAATTCCATGCTCTCGCGTTCTGGCAGCTCAGTCGTCTCGGTCATTCACTCGTCTCCGCTTGGCGGCACGCGGCCGTCATCCCGTCATGGCACTTTCTTGTCAAAACGAGAAAGCATTGTCGAGCCGGGATACGACAGCCAATCTTCCAATTCGCACAATGATGACGCCTCGTGAGGCAGAATTGCATAACGCTTACGTCAACATCAATTATCAAACATCCCCAGTCCGGTCACATCCCCTTTCCTTTTCCGCCGCTTGCGCCTTATACATCGCTCGACACTATCGGAGGACAATCATGGATCTCGGCATCAAAGGCAAACGGGCACTCGTCCTCGCCTCTTCGCGCGGCCTCGGCCTCGGCATCGCCGTGGCGCTGGCGCGGGAGGGCGCAAACGTGCTGCTCTGCGGGCGCAGCGGCGAACAGCTGGAGGCCAATTGCAAGGCGATCAATGATGAAGGCAACGGCCGGGCCAACTGGATCTGGGCCGATCTCGGGGACGAACGCTTCGTCGAGATGACGACGACGGCGGTGAAGGAGAAGTTGGGCGGGCTCGATATCCTCGTCAACAATACCGGCGGGCCGACGCCCGGCACCACGGAGGAGATGACGGGCGAAAAGCTCGAAAGCTATTTCCTCTCCATGGTCGTGCGGGTGATCACGCTCACCAATGCGCTGCTGCCCGGCATGAAGGCGCAGGGCTGGGGCCGCATCCTGACGGTTGCCTCATCCGGCGTGATCGAACCGATCGCCAACCTGGCGCTGTCGAATACGCTGCGCCCGGCCCTTGCCGGCTGGAGCAAGACGCTTGCCTCCGAAGTGGCGGGCTTCGGCGTCACCACCAACCTGCTCTTGCCCGGCAGCATCCTGACGGCGCGGCTCGACGATCTCGACGGAGCGGCGGCAAAGCGGACCGGCAAGAGCCTCGACGAGATCCGTACCGACAAGGAGGCGCGTATTCCGGTCGGCCGCTACGGCAAGGTCGAGGAATTCGCCGCAACGGCTGCCTTCCTGTGCAGCCAACCGGCAAGCTACATCACCGGCTCGCTCATCCGCTGCGACGGCGGCGCGGCACGATCCGTCTGACCATTCCCTCTCAGCCGACGCGGACCGCCGTCGCCCATGTCGCCACACTTCGGATCATCTGTTCGACGTTCGCCGGATCGTCCGCAAGTTCGGCGAGCTCGGACAGACGATGGAAGCCGGTCAGGATCGCAATGCGCCGCCGGTCGAGCCTGCGTCCGGTCAGCATTTCATAGGCCGATATGATGCGCGCGGTCAGATCGGGCGAGATGAAGTTCGAGTAAATGAATTCCTGGTGCAGCGGGCCAAAGCCGGAATCGGCGAAATCGTAAATGCCGTTCAGCCTCCTTTGCGCATGATCGAAGGCCATGTTCCAGCCGTGACCGTCGAAGAAGCCGTAGATGTTGCCGTAGGGATCGGGAGGCAAGGCTTCGAAATCCGAAATAATGGCCTGCGCAAAACTCCTGATGTCAGGCGGCAGCAACGGCAAAGCCTTTATTCGCACCGTCTCGGGCAATTGCCATGGCTGGATTGCCCCGGCACCCGCCGAGCGTATGCGATCGGCATCGAGCACATGCAGCTCGGCGTAAAAACGCGCGAGATCTTCCGCGAGGCGCTGACGATCGCTTGCGCCAAGCGCATCGTAATCTTCGGCAATGAGATGTTCGCCCTCGATCTTGGTATGGCTGGAGAAGATCGGCGGCCCGTCGTGAATGCGCATGTCGGGAACCGCCATCGACAGCGACGGTCGAACAATGTCGAGCAAGGCGGCTTCTTTCACAAGCGCTCTTTCCGCGCCGAGATTGCGGGGAAATTTGAAGATCAGCGTGTCATCGACGTCGACGGCAAGCGAATCCCAGCCCCTGGCCGCCAGCTTAAAGACGGAGGCCGTCAGTTCAGGAAACACGCTTATTATGAGAGAGCGAAATTCGCTGGTGTCCAACTCGGTCATGACGACCTGCCTTCTTGGTTTTTCCCATGTTCTTCCCGTGCGCTGAACGGCAGGCGGATCGACATCGCCTTCTGCCGAACCGCTTGCGTCGCTTCCGCCAAACGGCATTGGGTAACACTGAGGCTATATTAGTACAGTTTGAATATTACGGAATATTCATTACAAAAATTTAAGCCGTTATAACCACTTAGTGATCACACCCCCGGGAATTATGTCTTTTTTGAGCCGCAATATAAGTGGCTTAATCGGGGTATAATATTCGCAACCTTGCTCCCCGCAACCTTGCCCAAACACCGGTCTCGCCCATGAAGAAATTTTGGATCACCGTCAGCGTTATCGCAGTTGCCGCCGTCGGCGTCTGGCAATTCGGGAATCTGGTCCCTTATGCCTCCCGCATTCCCTACCTCTCGCAGTTCATCAAGCAGCCGGAAGCCGGCAATGTCGGCGGGCAGCAGGCGCAGGCCGATCAGGGGCAGGCCAATCAGGCGCAGGACGGTGGGCAACATCAGGGCGGCGGGCGCAGACGCGGCGGCGGGGGCCCGACCGTCGTCAAGACGGTTGCGGCCGTGAAAACGACGCTGCCGATGGATGTGACGGCGACCGGCTGGGCCGATGCCGATGACAACACGACCATCGCCGCGCAGGAGCAGGGTCTGGTCGTCAGCATCGATGCGCCGGATGGGGCGACCGTGAAAGCCGGCGACCTGATCGCCAAGCTCGACGACCGGACGGCCAAGGCGACCGTCGACAAGGACAATGCGATGATCGTGCGCGACGCGGCAACGCTTTCGGAAGCCGAAACCGCATTGACGCGCGCGCAGGATCTCTTCAATCAAAAGGCCGGCACCCAGCAGAGCCTCGACCAGGCGGTTGCCGCCCGCGACACCGCTGCAGCCACTGTTGACGCCGACAAGGCGTCGCTTGCCTCCGATCAGATCTTACTCGAGCACACCGATATCCGCGCGCCCTTCGACGGCCGGCTCGGCGATATCGCTGTCAGCAAGGGTGCATTCCTCAGTGCCGGTGCGGCAATCGTCACCATTGCCAAATACGATCCGATCTATGTGAAATTCCACCTGCAGGAGCGCTATCTGCGGGAGCTGAAGAGTGCTTTGGCAAGCGGTCCGGTCAAGGTCAGCACGGCTCCCAATTCCACCAAGGGCAAAATCCGAAAGGGCGAGATCAGCTTCTACGACAATACGGTCGATACGGCCTCGGGCACGATCCTCGCCAAGGCGAAATTCGAAAATGCCTCCGGCGCGCTCTGGCCCGGCCAGTCGGTCAACATCGTCGTGCATTTCAACAATGACGAACAGCAGGTGGTGGTGCCGACGGTTGCCGTCAGCCCCGGCCCGGAGGGTTTCTTCGCCTTCGTCGCCAAAGACGGCAAATCGCATCTGACGCCCGTCACCATTGCCCGCGCAAATGGCGGCTTCACCGCCATAGAATCAGGTCTTCAGGCAGGCGATCATGTCGTCGTCGAGGGCCAGGGCCAGCTCAGCGACCAGCAGGCGATCAACGAGCAGTTCGACGAAAAGGCGCTGGATGTCGCCTCCGCCGAAGCGCCTCGGCAACAGCAGCCCTCCGAGACGATCGCGGTGGGAGCTCAGCAATGATCCCGAATTTCTGTATCCAGCGCCCCGTCGCAACGACGCTGCTTGCCATCGGCGTCATTCTGGCCGGTCTTGCCGGTTATCAGCTCGTACCTGTCGCGGCGCTGCCGCAGGTCGATTTTCCCACCATCAACGTTTCGGCGCAGTTGAGCGGCGCCTCGCCGCAGACGATGGCGACCTCGGTTTCGACACCGCTGATCAAGCAGTTCGAGACCATTCCCGGGATCACTGAAATCAGCGCCTCCAGTTCGCTCGGCAGCACCAGCATCGTGCTTCAGTTCGACCTCAGTCGTAATATCGATGCGGCCGCAGCCGACGTGCAGGCCGCGATTTCGCATGCCACCCGGCAACTGCCCGACAATCTGACGACGCCGCCGAGCTATCGCAAGACCAACCCCGCCGATGCGCCTGTCATGCTGCTCTCCGTACAGAGCAACACTATGCCGCGCAGCAAGCTTGACGAGATCGCCGAGAACATCATCTCGCCGTCGCTATCGACACTTCCCGGCGTTGCCCAGGTCAGCGTCTACGGTGCGCAGACCTATGCCGTGCGCGTCGAGGTCGATCCCAACAAGCTTTTAACCCGCGGCATCGGCATCGATACCGTCAACAAGGCGCTCGCTGCCGCCAACAGCCAGCAGCCTGTGGGAACGCTGCAGAATAATTCACAGAGCATGACGATCACGGCGAATACCCAGCGCACCAATGCCGAACAATTCCGCTCGCTCGTCATTGCCAATCCGAACGGTGCACCCGTCCACCTTGGCGATATCGCCGATGTGCAGGACAGCGTTCAGAACCAGTATACGGGCAGCTGGTATGACGGCCAACGCGGCATCATCCTCGCCATCCAGCGTCAGCCAGATGCCAACACGGTCGATGTCGTCGATGCGATCAACGCCAAGCTGCCGCAGCTTCACGCCGAAATTCCGCCTTCGGTCAACACCGTCGTCATGAACGATGCCGCAAAACCGATTCGCGATGCCATCTCCGACGTGAAGTTCACGCTGCTGCTGACGATCGGCCTCGTCGTTCTCGTCATCTACCTCTTCACCGGCCATGCCACAGCAACCATCATCCCGGGGCTCGCCGTTCCGCTGTCGCTGATCTCGACCTTCGGCATGATGTATGTGCTGGGCTACAGCATCGACAACATCTCGCTGCTCGGGCTGACGCTCGCGGTGGGGCTCGTGGTGGACGACGCGATCGTCATGCTCGAAAACATCCTGCGCCATGTCGAAGAAGGCATGCCGGTGCGGGAAGCGGCGATCAAGGGTGCGGGCGAAGTCAGCTACACCATCATTTCCATGTCGGTGTCGCTGATTGCGGTGTTCATCCCGATCCTGCTGATGGGCGGCGTCGTCGGCCGCGTGTTCAACGAATTCGGCATGGTGGTTGCCATCGCCATCATCTCCTCGGCCATCGTCTCGCTAACCGTGACGCCGATGCTCGCCTCACGTCTGTCCAACCACCAGAGCCGCCCGCCGCTCCTCATCCGCATCTTCGATGCCGGCTTTGAACGGACGCTGCGCGGCTATGACAGGGCTGTCGGCTGGTGCCTTCAGCATCGCCTGACGATCCTCGGGGTTTTCCTCGGCTCGGTGGCGCTAACGATCTATTTCTTCATGGCGCTGCCGACGAGCTTCTTCCCGCAGGAAGATATCGGCCGCCTGACGATCAGCACACAGGCCCGGCAGGACATTTCCTATTCCGCCATGGAGGCGCTGCAGCAGCAGGCGGCAGCCGCCGTCAAGGCGAACCCGGCGGTCAACCACGTGATGTCGACGATCGGCGGCAATCCCAACAAACCACAGAACAACGGCTCGATGTTCGTCGAACTCAAGGACAAGAAAGAGCGTCCGCCGCTAGATCAGACACTGCGCGAGCTGCGCACGGCGATCAACAAGATCCCAGGCGTCCAGGCCTTCGTGACGCCGAACCAGAGCTTGCGCTTCGGCGGCCGCCAGACCGCGAGCCAGTATCAGCTGGTGGTGCAGGCGCTGAGTGCGGATCAGACCAACCTCTGGGCCGGCAAGATTCAGGCGGCGATGCGCAAGGAGCGGCTGTTCACCGACGTGACATCGGATGCCCAAAACAACGCCCTGCAGGCCAATATCGTCATCGATACCGAGCGGGCAGCCGCCTACGGGATCGACAACGACACGCTACGCACGACGCTGCAGGAATCCTTCAGCGGATATCCTGCCGCGGAAATCCAGTCGACCGGCGACAGCTACGACGTCATCGTCGAATACGATACCAGCAAACCCTGGGACGATCAGAAGCTCTCGGAGATCCGTGTCGCCTCTGCCAATGGCAGCCTGGTGCCGCTTTCGAACTTCGCGCATGTTCAACGCACCACCGGGCCGGTCACCATCAACCAGACGGGCCAGCTGGTCTCGACCACCGTTTCCTTCAACCTGCCGGAAGGCGTCTCGCTCAGCGATGCGACGGCGGCGATCGACCAGATCAAGAAGGACATCGCCACGCCGGCAGACGTCTTCACGTCCTATGGCGGTACGGCCGAGATCTTCCAGCAATCGCAGGGCAATACGCCCTATCTGATCCTGGCGGCGGTGCTGACTATCTACGTCGTGCTCGGCGTGCTCTATGAAAGCTTCATCCATCCGCTCACCATCCTTTCCGGCCTACCGGCCGCAGCATTCGGCGCACTGCTGGCGCTTAAGATCATGGGCTTCGACTTGTCGATCATCGCCCTCATCGGCCTCTTGATGCTGATCGGCATCGTCAAGAAGAACGCGATCATGATGATCGACGTGGCGGTGGAGACCATGCGCACGACAGGTGAAAAGGCGACGGCTGCGATCCACGAAGCCTGCGTGCGACGCTTCCGGCCGATCATGATGACGACCTTCTGCGCCCTGCTCGGCGCCCTTCCGATTGCGCTCGGCACCGGCGCAAGCTCGGAACTGCGCCAGCCGCTCGGCATCGCCGTCGTCGGCGGCCTGATCGTCTCGCAGATGCTGACGCTCTTCATCACCCCCGTCATCTTCGTCGAGATGGACCGCTTCGGAAACTTCCTCGGCCGGCTGACTGGCCAGAAGAAGGTCGAGGAGCCGGAGTTGCAAGAGGCAAGGGCGATGGCCGCCGAGTAACGGCGGTCTGCAAGCCTCGGCAGTGCTGACTTGCCTTGCGACGACCCTCTTCGCCCGCCAGGGAGAAGAAGGGAAGGCAGCGTAGCTACGAGACATATAAGCCCTTAAATCCCCTTGAATGTGTCACGCCCCTGTGGCATCACCCGCCCTCCTGAATCCGGGCGTCTCACGCCCTTTTGCGGAGCGATGCTCCGTCTCCAATAACAATCGGCATGAAGAGGTGCGGGCATGGCTCAGGCGCTGGGTTTCGACTTCGGCACGACGAATACGGTTCTCGCCATGGCGGACGGCGGGACGACGCGCTCGATGGCGTTCACGAGCACGGAGGGTACGGCAGACAGCATGCGCACGGCGCTTTCCTTCATGAAGGATGCCCAGCTCGGCGCTTCCGCGCTGAAGGTGGAGGCCGGCCATGCGGCGATCCGCCAATTCATCGACAATCCCGGCGAGTGTCGCTTTCTGCAGTCGATCAAGACCTTTGCGGCGAGCGCGCTGTTCCAGGGCACGCTGATCTTTGCCAAGCGGCATAATTTCGAGGATCTGATGGAGGTCTTCGTGCGGCGCCTGCGCAACTATGCCGGCGACAACTGGCCTTCAGACGTCAGCCGCATCGTCACCGGCCGACCGGTGCATTTTGCCGGCGCCAGCCCCGATCCGGCGCTGGCGACCGAACGCTACAATGAGGCGTTGTCGCGCTTCGGTTTTCCCGAGATCCACTATGTCTATGAGCCGGTCGCCGCCGCCTTCTACTTCGCGCAGAACCTAAAGCGGGATGCCACCGTGCTGGTCGCCGATTTCGGCGGCGGCACGACCGACTATTCGCTGATCCGCTTCGAAACCGTCGCCGGCAAGCTGACGGCAACGCCGATCGGCCATTCCGGCGTCGGCGTCGCCGGCGACCATTTCGACTACAGGATGATCGACAACATCGTCGCGCCGATGATCGGCAAGGGCAGCCATTTCAAAAGCTTCGACAAGATCCTCGAAGTGCCGTCCAACTACTATTCCAGCTTCGGCCGCTGGAACCAGCTGTCGATCTTCAAGACGACGCGCGAATTCGAGGATCTGAAGAAGCTGGTGCGCACCAGCCTGGAGCCGGAAAAGCTCGAAATCTTCATCGACCTCATCGACCATGACGAGGGCTACCCGCTTTATCAGGCTGTGTCGGCGACGAAGATGGCGCTGTCGGCCTCGGAGGAAGCGCCTTTCGATTTCGCGCCACTCGGTCGCGGTGGACATCGCAGCATCAAGAGGAGCGATTTCGAAGGCTGGATCGCCGACGATCTCGCCCGCATCGAAGGCGCGCTCGACGACGTGCTCGACAAGACCGAAACGAAGCCTGCGGAGATCGACAAGGTGTTCTTGACCGGCGGCACTTCCTTCGTGCCGGCGGTGCGCCGCATCTTCACCGAACGCTTCGAGCGCGACCGGATCGAAAGCGGCGGCGAACTGTTGTCGATCGCCCATGGTCTGGCGCTGATCGGCGAACGCGACGACATCGCGCAATGGACTGTGCAATAGCGAAGACAAGGGCGGGCAATCTGCCACCCGCCCTTTCAATGCCCCTGTCACTCCGCTAGACTTGCCGCATGATCTCCGCCAACGACCTTTCCCCCGCCGAGCTTGCAGCGCTTCTGCATTTCCATGCGGATGCCGGCGTGGAATGGCTGCTGGAGGAAGAGGCGATCGACCGCTTCGCCGAGTTCGAGGCGATGAAGGCCGCCCGCCGCCCGGCGGCGGCGGCGGCGCAGCAGCAACCTGCCGCTGGGGAACGCCCTGCGGGTCAGGCACCGCCGCGTCCGAATGCAGCGGCCCGCCCAGCGCCTGCCGAACGCGCAGCGCCCGGCCCACAACCTGCGATCCCTGACGGCGAGGCGGTGCAGCAGGCGCGGTTCGTCGCCGAAACCGCGCGATCGCTTGTCGAACTCAAGACCGCGATCGAAGCCTTCAACAGCTGCAACCTCAAGCACAGCGCCCGCTCGACGATCTTTGCCAGCGGCGATGCCGAAAGCGGGATCATGGTGATCGGCTCGGCGCCGAGCGCCGAGGACGATCGCGAGGGCATGCCCTTCTCGGGGAAATCCGGCCAGCTGTTCGACAAGATGCTGGCGGCGATCGGGCTGAAGCGCTCAGCCATTCTGCTGACGCAGGTCATCCCCTGGCGCCCGCCTGGCAATCGTGCGCCTTCGGCGGCGGAAATGGATATCTGCCGCCCCTTCATCGAGCGGCAGATCGCACTTGCCGAACCGAAGGCGATCCTGCTTCTCGGCAATTTTTCGGCGCGTTTCTTCTTCGGCGAAAACGATACGATTCACGGGTTGCGTGGCCGCTGGAAGGAGATTGCCGTTGCCGACTGTGTCATTCCTGCCATAGCCAGCCTGCATCCGCAGGATCTGTTAACTGCACCTGTAAACAAGCGGCTGGCCTGGAACGACCTGCTGGCTTTTCAAGCGAAGCTTAAATCCCTCTCTTTGCTTGGAAATTAGCCAAAGTTGAATAATTTATGAATCAACCTATGCATTCTTCGCATGACTGCATCCCGTCATGATGCATTGCGGAATTAATGCTGCATTGCAATATGAGCTGTGTCTTGGGAGGAATCACAGGAACCAAGGCCATGAGCAAACGTTTTCGTCCTATCCATAGCGGGTTTGAAACCCTTCGCCTCGCCGGCGACCAGGTTCGTTCCACTCAAGGCTACAGCCGTTTCGGCTTTGCCACGAACGAACAGATGATTGCCCGCGGCACCGGCATCAACAGCCGCACTGCGCGTCCGAACGCCATTTTTTCGGACTTCCAGCAGTATTGAGCAGGAATTCAACATGTCGCAGCGTCCTTTGCGCCTCTTAAAAAGACGCGCGGCGCTGTAGGCGCATTGCCTGCGCTTCGTATAAGAGTACCCCAACATGTCGACGATCCTGATATCGCTTCTGCGCCACATCGAAACATTCGAGCATATCCGCGTCGCCGTCTGTGCCGCGCGGGAATATGAGCGCGAACTTTCGGTCAAGCCGGCCGATGCCGGATCCCGCATTGGCGCAGGTACAGCGGCGATCGTTCTCTAGAACATTTCCGAGTCACGGAAATGCTCTATCTCTTGTTTTCACGCATTCCGGACGTAAAACCGCTGCGCACTTTTGCTGGAAGTGCTCTGGTCAAATGGCCATTTCCTCGATCTGGGCCTTCGCCCATTCAAAGGCTTCGTCGACATAGGCGAACTTGACCGCCTGCCAGGCGCAATATTCCTCGACAAAATCCCGCGATATCCAAAGATGCGTCTTGCGCGGTTCGTCATACCAGCCGACGCAGCCGCGTTGCGCCGCCTTTGCCAATAGCCGTTGCAGATGGGTGCGCGACATCATGAAATCGGCGGCGAGCGCACGGGTTTCGACGCGGCCGACCGACAATCTCCTCGGCTCGCTGCCTTCCATATCCATCCGGGCGATGAAATTATCGACGACGAGGCCGCCGGCTTCCGTCCAGAGGAACAGCGCCACCTGTTCCGGCGGTTCGCGCCAGGCGGCATCTTCGAGGCAATGGCGGGCAATGCGCGGCTGAATGAGCCGCATCACTGATGGATTTGCCTGGAAAAAGGCTGCCCTTTGACCGCCGTCGAGCAGGTCGAGCGCACCGAGATTGGAGAAAAGCCAGGCAAACATCCCCTGATGGCTGACATCGGCCGGTTCGAAATGACGTGGCCGCCGCCGCTCGTCGCCGGGCGTGTGGGTTATGAAGCGGTAGGTATAGAGTTCTTCGATGAAGGCGAGCACCGTGTTGCGGCTCGCGACCTTGTGTGCGGTGATGCGCCCGGTCAGCCGCACGGCGGTGAAACCCGACGTCGGGTCGCGCGGATCATATTCCAGGTGGAGGGCATAGGCAGTCTGGGTCAGAACCCAGCGTTGATGAGAAGCGAGCAATCGCGCCAGCCGCGGACCGGCATCGAACATGCCGCGCATCTGCCCAGCCAAAAAGCGAATGCTCATCAGAAAGGAAGAGTTCCCCACCAATTGCTCCGCTGTGAATGCCATTCTGCTTTTCTCCACCTCCGCTCGCTGGCCAGCGTTCGGAGCAACGATACCGAGAGCTCATCCGGCATCAGCGGCCATTCAGACATGCACAGCTTGGAATAAATGATACTCTCTCATCTTCAACAATCATATTCCACAGGCCGACGGTATCCCAAGAATTCACCACTCTTTTCGGTCGTTGAGAGCAAGTTTCAAGCCACCGCAATCCCCGCGTTAAAACCTTGATAACATGCGCCTGTCGCTCTCAGGCTTGCGGCGTCGTGGCCTTGCGCGCCTCTCTCTGCTCGATGCCCAGCTGATGCTCGCGATAGATGATGAAGATGCCGGCGGCGATAACGATGACGGTGCCGATCAGCATGGTCACGCTCGGCACGTCGCCGAAGACGAAATAGGCGACGATGCCGCCGAGCAGGATCGACGTATATTCGAACGGCGCGATGGTGGAGACATCGGCATGGCGATAACTTTCCGTCAACAGGATCTGCGCGACGCCGCCGCAAAAACCGGCGGCGATCAGATAGAGCGCTGTCGGCCATGGCAGGATGAGCCAGCCGAAGGGAAGAGAAGCCAGCGAGAAGACCGAGGCGGTGATCGAGAAATACAGCACGATCGTCGCCGTTTTCTCCTCTTCGACGAGGCGGCGCACCTGGATCATCGCCATGCCGCCAAGAACGGCCGAGAACAGCACGCAGAGCGCGCCGACGGCCTGTTCGGCTTCCATGCCGCCGTCGCGAAACAGCGTGAGTTTCGGCCAGGAAACGATGGCGACGCCGACGATGCCGACCAAGACGGCGCTCCAGCGATAGATGCGCACGGTCTCGCCGAGGAAAACGGCGGCGAAGATGACGGCGACGAGCGGCAACGCGTAGCCAAGCGCGATCGCCTCCGGCAACGGCAGATGCAGGAGGCCGTAGAAACCGAAAGCCATCGACAAGATGCCGATCGTGCCGCGCTTGAGGTGACCGATTGGATTGGCCGTGTAGAAGGCGGCGCGCAACTGCCTGTTATAGGCCAGATAGGCCATGATCGGGAAAAGCGCGAAGAACGACCTGCAGAAGGTGACCTGGCCCGGCGGGATGTCCGAGCCCGCCAGCTTGATGAAGGTCTGCATGGCCAGGAAGACCACGACCGACGAGACTTTCAGCGCAATGCCTCTCATCGGGTTTCTGAGAACCGAGTGCATGATTCTGGCTCTTGATACTGACTTAACCGGAACGGGGGGACGCGTTCGACTCGGGAACGCAACGGGTGACGGCTTCCATCGTAGCGAAAGAAAAACCGATTGGCGAAAAAATCCTGAGCAAGGCGGGAGAATCGCAAATCGCCTTTCAGCCGCAGGCTCAATCGTGACGTGTCTGCGCCACAGCTCCGAAATCACCCTCTTTTCTGTCATTCCCCCTAAAAAGTTCACCTCTGACTGTTCGACGTTAACCAATTGAAAACCATAGGTAAGCATCGTTTTTATCGCTGATCTCGAAGTTTTCTTCACCGCACAAACAATACCCGCTCCTTTCAGGATCCCATTTGATGAAGCCGCTTAGCGCCGAAACCATTTCCCAGTCGCAGAATGCGACACCGCGCTCCATGCGCGTCGTCACCGACGGCATCAGCACCGACCTCGAGCGCTTCAGCGCCGACAACACCCATATCGTCAAGCAGATCAAGTTGCTGGCGATCAATGCGCTGATCGAGGCGGCCAGGGCCGGCGAGACCGGAAAGGGCTTTGCCGTCGTTGCCAACGAGGTGCAGAGGCTGGCGCAAATCGCGACCGACATCACCGGCAGGTTCGAGAGCAACGTGCTCGGCCGTATCGGCCTCAGCCGCGCCATGGCCGATTCGCTGGTCGAAGAGATGGAGGGCGTTCGCCTCACCGATCTGGCGCAGACGCTGGTGCAACTCATCGTCCGCAATCTCTTCGAGCGCACGGCCGATGTGCGCTGGTGGGCGACGGACCCGTCACTCTGGCAGGCGCTGCAGAATCCGAGCCGGGAAACCGTCGCCTTTGCGGCGGAGCGTCTCGGCGCCATCAACCGCTTCTACACCGTCTATCTCGATCTCGTCATGACCGATCTCTCGGGCAAGGTGATCGCTTCCGCCAATCCCAAGTTCCAGCGCAAGATCGCAGGCACGAGCCTTGCCGGCGATCCGTGGTTCCGCGCGGCGTCGGTCTGCTCCTCCGGCGACGCTTATATCGTCGATGATGTCAAAGCGAGCCCGCTCCACGACGCCAGGCATGCGCTCGTTTATGCAACAGGCATCCGCGAAGAGGGCAAGCTCGACGGGCGGCTGGTCGGCACGCTCGGCGTCTATTTCGACTGGCAGAACCAGGGCCAGGCGATCGTCGAGAAAGAGGCGAACCTGCCGCCGCAGCTGGCGGAAAGAACGACGGTCATGCTGCTCGACGGCAAGAGCCGGGTCATCGCCACCACCAATCCCGCCTTGTTGTTTTCCCATTTCGCGCTCGCCAATCCGTCCGGCCAGGCGAAAGGCAGCTACTACGACAATAACGGCTCGATCGTCGCCTTCGCGCACACTCTTGGCTACGAAGATTACGACGGGCTCGGCTGGTACGGCGTCGTCGTCCAGCAGACCGAAAACGACGCGACAATAAAGGCCGCACTCAATCTGAAGTAGCGGCATTTTCCCGCTGCTGCGTTCATCCGTTGCCAATAAGATATTTTGCCCGCAAACTTGGTGTTCGCGGGCAATTTGCTTTAAGTTTAGTTCAGACTTTAATGTAATCATCCCCGGCATAATTTAAGGCAGAGTGCGCCCGCCTCTGTATTCCGCGGTTGTCAAATAACGGTCTTCAGGAAACACCATGCGAACAGATACCGGCCAGGTCATTCATCTGGCAGATTACCGTCCCACCGACTTCGTGCTGGAACGCGTGGACCTCACTTTTGAACTCGACCCGACAGAGACCAAGGTCGAGGCGCGCCTGATCTTTCATCGTCGCCCGGGCGCCGATCCGGCGGCGCCGATCGTTCTCGACGGCGACGAACTGACGCTGTCGGGGCTGCTGTTAGACCAGGTGGAGCTGGACCCTTCGCGTTACAATGCAACACCGGAAAGCCTGACGGTGCGCGACCTGCCGGAGAGCGCGCCCTTCGAGTTGACGATCACCACGATTATCAACCCCGAGGCCAATACCGAACTGATGGGCCTTTACCGCACCAGTGGCATCTACTGCACGCAGTGCGAGGCGGAGGGTTTCCGCCGCATTACCTATTTCCCGGACCGGCCCGACGTGCTTGCGCCATTCACGGTCAACATCATCGCCGACAAAGACGCCAACCCGCTGCTTTTGTCGAACGGCAACTTCCTCGGCGGCGCCGGCTACGGCCCCGGCAAGCATTTCGCCGCCTGGTTCGACCCACATCCGAAGCCGAGCTACCTCTTCGCGCTCGTCGCCGGCGATCTCGGTGTCGTCGAAGACACGTTCACGACCATGTCCGGCCGCGAGGTGGTTCTGAAAATCTATGTCGAGCACGGCAAGGAACCGCGCGCAGCCTATGCCATGGACGCGCTGAAACGCTCGATGAAATGGGACGAAGAGAGGTTCGGACGCGAATACGATCTCGATATTTTCATGATCGTCGCCGTCTCCGACTTCAACATGGGCGCAATGGAGAACAAGGGCCTCAACGTCTTCAATGACAAATACGTCCTAGCTGATCCGGAAATCGCGACGGATGCCGACTATGCCAATATCGAAGCGATCATCGCGCATGAATATTTCCACAACTGGACCGGCAACCGCATCACCTGCCGCGACTGGTTCCAGCTGTGCCTCAAGGAAGGCCTGACGGTCTATCGCGACCACGAATTCTCTTCCGACCAGCGCTCGCGCCCGGTCAAGCGCATCGCCGAAGTGCGCCACCTGAAATCGGAGCAGTTCCCGGAGGACGGCGGCCCGCTCGCCCATCCGGTGCGGCCAACGACATATCGTGAGATCAATAATTTCTACACGACGACCGTCTACGAAAAGGGTAGCGAAATCACGCGCATGATCGCGACGCTGCTCGGCAAGGACGGCTTCAAGAAAGGTATGGACCTCTATTTCGACCGCCATGACGGTCAGGCCGTGACGATCGAGGATTTCGTCAAATGTTTTGAGGATGCAAGCGGACGCGACCTCTCGCAATTTTCGCTCTGGTACCATCAGGCCGGCACGCCGCTCGTCAGCGCATCGGGCAGCTATGATGCGGCGGCCGGCAGCTTCACACTGTCGCTCGAACAGATGATCCCGGCAACGCCCGGCCAGCCGAGCAAGGAGCCGATGCATATTCCGCTCAGCCTCGCGCTGTTTGGCGAAAACGGCGGCAAGATCGAACCGACTTCGGTTGAGGGCGCGGAATATGCTGGCGGGGTGCTGCATCTCACCGGCCGCACGCAGACGGCGGTGTTCCATGGCATCGGCTCGCGGCCGGTCGTTTCGATCAACCGCAGCTTCTCGGCGCCGATCAACCTGCATTTCGATCAGAGCCCGGCCGATCTTGCCCATCTCGCCCGCCATGAGACCGATCATTTTGCCCGCTGGCAGGCGCTGACCGATCTGGCGCTGCCGAACCTCTTGAAAGCGGCACGCGACGCTCGCGAGGGCAAGCCTGTCGTCTGCGAGGCGACCTTCATCGAGACGCTGATCACGGCCGCCGACGACGACAACCTCGAGCCTGCCTTCCGTGCCCAGGCGCTGGCTCTGCCGAGCGAATCCGATATCGCCCGCGAACTTGGCAGCAACAACGATCCCGATGCCATCCATGCCGGCCGGCAGGCGATCCTGAAACAGATCGCCGATGCCGGAAAGGACGTCTTTGCCGGCCTCTACGCCGCGATGACGACATCAGGCGATTTCAGCCCGGATGCAAAAAGTGCCGGCCTGCGGGCGCTGCGCAATAGCGCCCTCACCTACCTCTCGTATGCCGAACAGACGCCGGCGCGCGCCAAGGCCGCCTTCGATGTGGCCAACAACATGACCGATCTCAGCCATGCGCTGACGATCCTCGCTCATCGTTTCCCCGACAGCGCGGAGACGAGCGAGGCGCTGGCAAGCTTCCGCGACCGCTTCGCGGAGAACGCGCTCGTCATCGACAAATGGTTCGCGATCCAGGCCGGCATTCCGGGCGCCAAAACCCTGGAACGGATTCGCACCCTGATGGATAATCCGCTCTTCAAGCGGACCAATCCGAACCGAATGCGGGCGCTGGTCGGCACCTTCGCCTTTGCCAACCCGACAGGCTTCGGCCGCGCCGACGGCGAAGGCTATCGCTTCCTCGCCGGTCAAATTCTCGATATCGACGAGCGCAACCCGCAGCTTGCCGCCCGCATTCTCACCTCGATGCGCTCCTGGCGGTCGCTCGAACCAATACGTGCCGATCACGCCCGCTCGGCGCTGATCGAGATCGAGCGGGCCGCCGATCTTTCGACCGATGTTCGCGATATCGTCGAACGCACGCTTAAAGGGTAATTTGATTCGACCGGCCGTCCCGAAAAATTCGGCGGCCGGTCGCTCAGCGCCCCGAATCACCTGGAAAAACCCGAAATTATAAATAGTTAACGGATTTTTACCTTTGCCTCTGGACAAGGCGAATCACCCATGATTCTCTAGGTCAGGTTCGAGCGAGCGGCGCGCGAATCACATGAGGACAAGGCGAAGAGATGATGGACGTGCGGCGGGCAACCGTGGCCGGAGGACGGCTGCGTGTCGATTTTGGCGGGTTGAAAGCCTGGCGCGACAGCCTTTCCGGCCATGCGACATCGGAACCACTTCTGCGTTATCTGCCGAAGGCCGAGATGGTCTTGAAGCGAGCCATTCCGGCGCTGATTGTCGCCTTCCTCTCGGTTGTCGCCGCCTCGCATTTCTTCGGCATGATGAGCGAATACGGGCGACTGGAGGCCTCGGCGCGCCATGCCACTGCACTTTCGGCGGCGACCGCCTCTGCGGTGTTTGCCGATACGACCGATGTTTTCGACAGCGGCGATATCGCCGAGGTGCAGGCCCGTCTCGCCAAATACCTGCCGCAGGACCGGCTGGACAGCGGCGCTTTCGTGCTGCTCGTGCAGGCAAGCGGCAAGGTTTTTGCGGCGACCACCGCCGGGCTTTCGCATGTCGGCAGCAATGTCGGTGATTTCTTCCCCGAGGTCTCGGCGATCCGGCGCTTCGGCGATCGCGCCGGTGTCATCGAAACGACGATCGGCGGCGTGCCGCACTATGCCGAGATCACGCTGATGGGCAATGCCGGCGGTTTTATCGTCGCCGCCACCTCGCTTGACGAGGTCGGCCGGCTCTGGCGCGAGGAACTGGCGCTCAACGTGACGCTGTTTGCCGGCATCTCCTCGATCCTGCTCGTCATCCTCTATGCCTATTACACGCAGGTAAAGCGCGCCCGCGATGCCGACGACATCTTCGTGGAATCGAACCTGCGCGTCGAGACGGCGCTGTCGCGCGGCCGCTGCGGCCTCTGGGACTTCGATTTCGAAACCCGCGAATTCTTCTGGTCGCGCTCGATGTACGACATGCTCGGCCTGCCGGGTTCGGACAAGACGATGGGCTTCGGCGAAGCCGCCCGGCTGATGCATCCCGATGACGGCGGGCTCTACGAGATCGCGCGCGCCATCGGCAAGGGCGCTTCCGGCCAGGTCGATCAGATCTTCCGCATGCGCCATGCCGGCGGCCACTATGTCTGGATGCGGGCGCGTGCCCAGGTGATCCGCAGCAATTCCGGCCGCATGCACCTGATCGGCATCGCCATGGACGTGACCGAACAGCATCGGCTCGCCCAGCGCTATGCAGAAGCCGACCAGCGCCTGGCCGACGCAATCGAATGCACTTCGGAAGCCTTCGTGCTCTGGGACAAGAACGATCGCCTCGTCATGTGCAACACGCACTTCCAGCAGGCTTACGGCCTGCCGGACAGCGTGCTTGTGCCCGGCACCGAGCGCTCGACCGTCAATGCGGCCGCCGCCCGTCCTGTCATCGAGCGGCGGATTTCCGATGCCGACGGCTCCGGCTATTCGCGTACGACGGAGGTGCAGCTTGCCGACGAGCGCTGGCTGCAGATCAACGAGCGGCGCACCCGCGACGGCGGCAAGGTCTCGGTCGGAACAGACATCACGCTGATGAAACGTCATCAGGAGCGGCTGCGCGAATCCGAACGCCGGCTGATGGCGACAATCGGCGATCTTTCCGCCTCGCGCCAGACGCTGGAGATCCAGAAATCCGAGCTTTCGACGGCCAACGCCAACTACCAGGCGGAGAAGGAACGCGCCGAGGCCGCCAACAAGGCGAAATCGGAATTCCTCGCCAACATGTCGCATGAGCTGCGCACGCCGCTCAACGCCATCCTCGGCTTCTCCGAAATCCTGCAGAACCAGATGTTCGGGCCGCTCGGCTCGCTGAAATACGACGAATATGCCCGCGATATCCATGACAGCGGCAAACATCTGCTCAACGTCATCAACGACATTCTCGACATGTCGAAAATCGAGGCCGGCCATGTCAGGTTGCATTGCGAGAGCATCGACCTCGTGCCGCTGATCGAGGAAAGCCTGCGCTTCACCGCCATGCCCGCGGCTGAAAAGAACATCGTCATCGAACAGCGCATCTGCTCCGGCCTGACGCTGATGGCGGACCGCCGGGCGATGAAACAGGTGCTGCTCAACCTGCTCTCCAATGCGGTGAAGTTCACCGACAATGGCGGACGCATCGCGGTGCGCACCCGCCGCGTCGACGGCGCCGTCGTCGTCACCATCGCCGACACCGGCATCGGCATTCCACGCTCGGCGCTGTCGAAGATCGGCCAGCCCTTCGAGCAGGTGCAGAGCCAATATGCGAAGAGCAAGGGCGGCTCCGGCCTCGGGCTCGCCATTTCCCGCTCGCTGACCTTGCTGCATGGCGGCCGCATGAAGATCCGCTCACGCGAAGCGGTCGGCACGGTGATCTCGCTGCGCATTCCCGACGATATCTAGAGCCGACCCTCTTCAGCCTGCTGATGCGGTGGTGAAAACAGCCAATTGAGCGGCGAAAGCACGCTTGTATGCCGGCCGCGACTCGCCGCGGGCGACATAGGCGGCGAGGTTCGGATATTCTTCCAATATGTCAGATCCCTTCAACCTGAGCAGCACCGACACCATCAGCAGGTCACCGGCGCTGAACGCACCATCGAGCCAGTCGGCATCGCCAAGGCGGCGGGAGAGGCCGATCAGCCGTTTGCGGATGCTGTCCTCGAGGGCAGCAAGGCGCTGGTCGTACCAAGGCTTGTCGCGCTCGAGGATCATGAGGAGAGCGCGGTCGAAGATCGGTGTTTCCACCGTGTTGAGCGCGGCAAACATCCATGTGAGCGCGCGCGCCCGGGCATTCGCATCGTCCGGCAGCAGGCCCGCATAGCGCTCGCCGATATTGAAGACGATGGCGCCGGACTCGAACAGTGCGAGATCGCCTTCTTCATAGGTCGGAATCTGCCCGAAAGGCTGCAGCGCCAGATGCGCGGGCTCCTTCATCTCTTTGAATGAGACAAGACGAACCTCGTAAGGCTGGCCCACTTCTTCGAGCGCCCAGCGAACGCGCATGTCGCGCGCCAGACCCCTGCCGCGATCGGGCGACCGTTCAAAAGCGGTAATGGTAATCGTCATTGGTGTTCTCCATCGCTTGCCTATCCTGAAGACGATTGGCTAAGCGAGATTCCGACAGGCGATGCTCGCGATAATCCTCGCGATCGTTCCGCCTGGTGTGAGATCAGGCTTTCACGACATTCAAGAATATTTTCCGAACCGCTTTGGACAGCCGCTTTACCTCCCCTTCCAGCGTTTTGATATCAGGGCAGTCGCCGGCGCGGCAGACGAGTTCGACGAGGCCCGCCGGCGCATCCTTCGGATCGAACAGGCCGTCGATGGAGAGGCGGATCAGTTGCGAAAGGCCGGTATAAAGCGTGAAGGCCTCCAGGCATAAGTCGAGATCGACGGTTGCCATCAGCCGGTCGCCAAGCACCTTCAGGGCCTCGCCGGTGCTCATCCCATTGACGGCACTGCCGACGCCGCTGGTCGGCGCGATCAGCGCCAGGTACTGGGCGATGAATTCGAGATCGATGACGCCTCCGGGGATCAGCTTCAGGTCCCACGGGCCGGATGGCGGCTTTTCCTTGTCGATCAGTTCGCGCATTTCGGCGACGTCACGCGCCACCTTGGCGATATCGCGATCGGCCGACAGCACCTCCCGGACGATCAGTTCCGCCTCGGCGACGAGGCTCTCATTGCCGCAGATCAGCCGGGCGCGGCTGAGCGCCATATGTTCCCAGGTCCATGCCTCTTCGCGCTGATACTTGCCGAATGCATTGATACGGGTGGCGACCGGCCCCTTGTTGCCGGATGGGCGCAGCCGCATATCGACCTCATAGAGCACACCTTCGGCGGTCGGCGCCGACAAAGCGGCCATCAGCCTCTGGGTGATGCGGGTGAAGTAACGCGTCGCGTCGAGCGGCTTCGGCCCATCGGATTCGGAGGCCGCGTTGTCATAATCATAGAGCAGGATCAGATCGATGTCGGAACCGGCCGTCAGCTCGAAACTGCCGAGCTTGCCCATGCCGGCGACCGCGATGCGCCCGCCGGGATAATCGCCGTGTGCTGCCCGCATCTCGCTCACCACGGCATCAAGTGCTGCTGCAATGACGAGGTCGGCGAGATGCGTGAAGGCGCGTGCGGCCATCACGCCGTTGATCGCACCGGTGAGCAGGCGGATGCCGATCAGGAAGCGCTGCTCGGCGGCGAAGATGCGTAGCCGGTCGAGCACCTCTTCATAGTGGCGGGCCTGGGCAAGCGAGCCTTTCAGCCGCTCGCCGAGATAATCGCGCGTCGGCAGCTCGGCCATCAGGCCGGGATCGAGCATGCCGTCGAAGACATGCGGCTTGGCGGCGATCACCTCGGCAAGCCGGGGTGCCGAGGACATGATGTTGACGATCAGCGACAGCAGCGCCGGATTGCTGCCGAGCAGCGAGAACAGCTGGATGCCGGAGGGAAGGCCGGAGATGAAACTGTCGAAGCGCAGCAGCGCCTCGTCGGCGCGCTTGCTTTCGCCGAAGACCCGCAAGAGCTCCGGCGCCAGTTCGGTCAGCCTTTCACGCGCCTCCACCGATTGCGTCGCCCGGTAGCGGCCGTAGTGCCAGGTGCGGATGATGCGGGAAATGTCGGACGGCCTGGTAAAACCGAGCCTCCTCAGCGTCTCCAGCGTATCCGGGTCGTCGCCCTGGCCGGTGAAGACGAGGTTGCCGGTGTCGGTGGAAAGCCTGCTCTCCTGTTCGAAGAGGTGAGCATAACGCCGCTCGACCGTCTTCAGCACGCCGACCAGTCGTTCGGAGAAGCTCGGCGTGTCGGAAAAGCCCATCATGAAGGCGATGCGCTTCAGGTCGGCATCGGTCTCCGGCAACAGGTGGGTCTGCTCGTCGCGCACCATCTGGATGCGATGCTCGACATCGCGCAGGAACCAGTAGGCCTCCGTCAATTCGTCACGGGTTTCCGCGTCGATCCATTTCGCCTTGGTGAGTTCACCGAGCGTTTCCTCCGTCGCCCGGCCGCGCAAGGCCGGCATGCGGCCGCCGGCGATCAGCTGCTGGGTCTGGACGAAGAACTCGATCTCGCGGATGCCGCCGCGGCCGAGCTTGACGTTATGACCCTTGACCGCGATGGCACCGTGGCCCTTATGCGCATGGATCTGCCGCTTGATCGAATGGATATCGGCAATCGCCGCGTAGTCGAGATATTTGCGGAAGACGAAAGGGGCAAGGCCGCGCAGGAAATCGCCGCCCGCCGTGAGGTCGCCGGCAACGGCGCGCGCCTTGATGAAGGCCGCCCGCTCCCAATTCTGGCCCCTGCCCTCGTAATAGATCATCGCCGCATCGACCGGAATCGCCAGCGGCGTCGAACCGGGATCGGGGCGCAATCGGAGATCGGTGCGGAAGACGTAGCCGTCGGCTGTCCGCTCCTGCAGGATGCGGACCAAGCGTCGCATCATTCTCGGGAAGATCTCGATCGCGTCGTCCGGGTCAGGCACGATACCGGCCTCCTCGTCGAAGACGACGACGAGGTCGATGTCGGAGGAATAGTTGAGTTCGGATGCGCCGAGTTTGCCCATGCCGAGCACGATCAGCCCGGAGCCGTCGCTCGGTGCTGCCAGATCCCGCAACCGCAGCTTTCCACCCTCATGCGCCGCCAGCAGCAGATGGTCGATCGCGGCGGCAACCGAAGCTTCGGCAAGCTCACTCAGCCAAGCCGTCGTCGCCCGGCCGTCGAAGATGCGCGAGAGATCGGCGAGTGCGACGAGGAATGCCACCTTGCGCTTGATGATGCGCAGCCTGCTCATCACCACGGATTCCGAAGGCGCCGTCCCCTCGCCGTCCCGCTGCCAGCAGCGCCGCGCCTCGGCGACCAGCGCCTCGATTTGCGGCTCCAGCGGTTGAGTGATGGCGCCGGCGAGGATGGCGGGATCGAGATTGACGATTTCGCGCAGATAAGGCGACAGCGTCAGCGCGGCCGCGATGAAATCGCGAAGCGGGCCTTCCGTCTTCAGCATCGCCGCCACCGACGGCTCGTATCTGCCGGCCTCCTGAAGGTCGGCCAGCGCCAGCTTCAATTCCGTCTGGTTCAGCGGACGCAGCAGCCCTTCGGCCACATCCTCCAGGCCATGCGTCGATTTCGTCAGCATGCGCTCTCCCTGCTTTAGCACGTCAGGAACCGATCCCGCAGAATCGCGGGAACCCCTCCTTCAACCGGCATTAAACTAGGGTCTTGGCGGCAAACCGCCAATATACGATTCAACCGGTCGTATTTGGGCGGAAAAAAGCTCAGGCAGCCTTGGCGGGGAAGATCATGCTGACGGTCAATCCACGCTGTTCGGGTTTGTCGGGATCGGTATCGGAGAGTTCCAACCGGCCATTGTGCAACTCCATCACCGCCTCCACCAGCGAAAGCCCGAGCCCCGTCCCCGGCTTCGACCGGCTTTCATCGAGGCGGACGAAGCGCTTCACCACGTCGTCTCGCCGGTCGGCGGGAACGCCCGGTCCGTGATCGGCCACGGAAAGGCAGATACCGTCCGGGCGGCGGGAAAGTTTCAGCGACACTTTGCCCGCGCCTTCGGTATCGGAGGAATATTTGATGGCATTGTCGAGCAGATTGAAGATCGCCTGGCCGATCAGCTCGCGATTGCCCTGCACTTCGACATCCGGCTCGATGCTGGAGCTCAAGCCAAGCCCCGCCTCCTCCGCCGCCGGTTCGTAAAGCTCGGCGCTATCGGAGACGATGGCCGAAAGCTCCACGGGCGTCATCTCGGCGGCGACCGATCCAGCCTCGACGCGGGAGATCATCAACAGCGCGTTGAAGGTGCGGATCAGTTGGTCCGATTCGGAAATAATGCCTTCGAGCGCGGTGCGCCGCGTCTCGCCGTCGGAGATATCGAGCGCATCGGCTGCCTTGTTGCGCAGCCGCGTCAGCGGCGTCTTGAGATCATGGGCGATGTTGTCGGAGACCTGCCGCAGGCCCTCGTCCAGCTTCTCGATGCGCTCCAGCATGGTATTCAAAGACATCGACAAGCGGTCGAATTCATCGCCCGATCCGCCCACCGGCAGGCGTTGCGACAGGTCGCCGGCCATGATCTTCTTGCTGGCATCCGACATGCGGTCGATGCGTTTCAGCGCGTTGCGGCCGATGGCGAACCAGATGATGATGGCGCCAAGTCCCATGATCGCCAAAGCCACCATCAGTGCCTGGCGCACCAGCAGACGGAAACGCTCGGGGTCGCCGAGATCGCGGCCGATCAGGATTCTCAGGCCGTTGTCGAGCACGAAAATATTGGCGATCGCCCTGTGGCGGCGTTCGATGCCGCTGTCGGTATAACGCTGATAGATGAAGGGCGCGGAGGTCCAGCCGACCTCCTCGAAGACACCCGGCTGCACTGAGGCGACGTTGCCGGCGAGAATATCGCCCGAGGGGCCGGCAATGATGTAGAGGTTGGCGCCGGGCTGTCGGGCACGCCGCTCCATGGTGCGCAGCAGGAGGTTCATGCCGCCGGTGTCATAGGCCCGTTGCACCTGCTCCACCTCTTGCCTGACGGCGTCGCGGATCTGGCCCGTCAGCAACCGTTCCGACATGGCCGTCACATAGAAGACGAGCGTCGCGGCGCAGATGGCGAAAAGCAGGATATAGAGTGCCGAAAGGCGGACTGCGGTGGACTTGAAGAGAACCCTGAAACGGCTCATCCCTCATCCTTGATCATATACCCCGCGCCGCGAATGGTCTTCAGGAGCGGCTGGCTGTAGTCCTTTTCGATCTTCGAGCGCAGGCGCGAGACATGAACGTCGATGACGTTGGTCTGCGGGTCGAAGTGATAGTCCCAGACGTTTTCGAGCAGCATGGTGCGGGTCACCACCTGGCCGGCATTCTTCATCAGATATTCGAGCAGGCGGAATTCGCGCGGCTGCAGCGGGATCTCCTTGCCGCCGCGGCGCACCTCGTGGGATAGCCGGTCGAGCTCGAGATCGCCGACGCGATAGACGACATCCTGATCCGGCGTGCCCTTGCGGCGGCCGAGCACCTCGACGCGCGCCAGCAATTCGCTGAAGGCATAAGGCTTCGGCAGGTAGTCGTCGCCGCCGGCACGAAGACCGGTCACGCGGTCATCGACCTGGCCGAGCGCGGAGAGGATGAGGACCGGCGTATGGATGGCCTTGCGGCGCAACTCGCTGATGACGGAAAGCCCGTCGCGGCGCGGCAGCATGCGGTCGATGACGATGACGTCATAGGTATTTTCCGACCCCATGAACAGGCCGCTCTCGCCGTCGCTGGCGTGATCGGCAACGATGCCCGCTTCGCGAAAGGCTTTGGTGAGGTAGACCGCGGCTTCGAGATCATCTTCGATGATGAGAATCTTCATGCGGCCGACATTACCCACCGGCTGCGTTTCGGCAAGGCTCAAAGCATCTTCCTGGGAAGCGGCGGTCATGGGGATCATCCTTCAAAGATCAGAAGAATCGAGCCGCGCGGAGTTTCGTCCGCACGGCTCCAAGCTATCTTAGGGATCAGCCCTGTCCGTTGATCGGAAGCGCGACGAAACGGCTTCCTTCACTGGACTGGATCTGGAAGAGCGCCCGAGTGCGGCCGTCCTTCTTGGCCTGGTTCAGTGCCTTGACGACATCGTCGGGGGTGGAGACTTCCTGGTTGTTGACCGAGGTGATCTTCTCGCCTTCCTTGATGCCCTTGTCGGCAGCCTCGGAATCCGGGTCGATGCCAGTTATCGCCAGGCCCTTGCCGTCGTCGGAAGGACCGACCGTCAGGCCGAGATCGGCAAGCGCCTTCTCGGAAGCCGGTGCCTCAGGCTGCTGTGGCTGGTTGTTGTCATCGGCAGACGCATCCTTCTGGTCGGCCGGCAGCGTGCCGAGTTCGACGGTGAGAGGCTGGGCCTTGCCGGCGCGCCAGACTGAAAGCTCGACCTTGCTGCCCGGCTGCATCGCGCCGATGCGGCGGCTGAGATCGCGGGCATCCTTGATCGTTTCACCGTTCAGCGCGGTGACGACGTCGCCGGCCTTCATGCCGGCCTTCTCACCCGGCGATCCGGCCTGCGGGGCGACGACAAGGGCGCCGCTCGGCTCGGAAAGGCCGATGGATTCGGCGATGTCCTTGGTTACCGGCTGGATCTGGACACCGAGCCAGCCGCGCGAGACCTGGCCGTCCTTCATCAGATCGGCGACGACGTCCTTGGCGGTCGAGGCGGGAATGGCGAAGGCGATGCCGACGCTGCCGCCCGACGGTGAGAAGATCGCGGTGTTGATGCCGACGACTTCGCCGTTGAGGTTGAAGGTCGGGCCGCCAGAGTTGCCGCGGTTCACGGCGGCATCCACCTGCAGGTAATCATCATAGGGACCGGAGCCGATATCGCGGCCGCGGGCCGAGATAATGCCTGCCGTGACCGTGCCGCCGAGGCCGAAGGGGTTGCCGACGGCGACGACCCAGTCGCCGACGCGGACGTTATTGTCGTTGGCCCAGTTGACGTAGGTGAACTTCTTGCCCTTGCCGTCAACCTTCAGCACGGCGAGGTCGGTGCGCGGATCCTTGCCGATCAGCTTGGCATCGAGCTCGGTGCCGTCATTCATGACCGCGACGAAGGCTTGGCCATCGGAAACGACGTGGTTATTGGTGACGATGTAACCATCCTCGGAGATGAAGAAGCCGGAGCCCTGGGCGACGGGGCGGAGGCGACCCTTGCCGCCCGGACCATTCGGGCCGTTCTGGCCGAAGCGCCGTTGATGACCCTGCTGATCATTCGGATCCTGGCCGAACTGCTTGAAAAACCGCTTCAGCGGATGATCGTCGGGAAGGTCATCGAAGCCGCGACCGTTGAAATCGAAGGAGAAGCCTTCATTGTTGTCAGCGACGGGATTGACGCGGTTTTCGACCCGGACAGAAACGACGGCCGGCGAAACGGCATCGACGACATTGGCGAAGCTCGGAACGGCAGGCGCCTGAACCTTGACAGCTTCGGCATAGGACCGGGTGATTTCGAGCGGAACGCCGGTTGCGAGCACAGCGGCTGCGATACCGGCGACGGTAGAAGCCTTGAGCACGGTGGCGAGGGACGGACGTCCGTTGAAATTCTTGAGCATTGGAGCACCTTCTCTTGTTCTTGGATCTTCAGACCGGCGACGCCGGATCAGTCGATGACTGAAGATATAGAACGCCGCACCTTACTGCGAACTGTCCGGCCAATGAAAAGTTCGTAATGTTTGCAATGTTTGTCTACGGCAAACTCATATGGATTTCACCCGCAACAGCTTCTCGTCAGGGATCCTGCGCTGCGCGCCCGCCTTTTCGCTGCCGCCGGTCATGATGGAGGATTAGCGGCTAACCGTTTACTTTTTCAGAAGCTCGCTCAGCTTCGCCTGCTCGTCTGCCGTCAGCTTGCTGCCGGTCGGTTTGCCGGCCCTGTTGCGGGCAAAGACCAGCAGTGACAGCCCGCCCACAAGCACCAGCAGCAGCGGTGCACCCCAGAGCAGCCCCGTCTTCAGGCTGAGACGCGGTTTCAAAAGCACGAATTCGCCGTAGCGCGAGACGATGTAGTTCAGCACCGCCTCGTCGCTGTCGCCATCGCTGATGCGCTCGCGCACCAGCAGCCGCAGGTCCTTGGCCAGATCGGCGTTGGAATCGTCGATCGACTGGTTCTGGCAGACCATGCAGCGCAGCTCGGCCGAGAGAGCGCGGGCGCGGGCCTCGAGCGCCGGATCGGCCAGCACCTCGTCGGGATTGACGGCGAAGGCGGAGACGGGCGTGAAGAGGACGAAAAGGACGATGAGGAGCCGGGAGAGAAGCCGCATTCCCCTTCGCCCCTCGGGGAGAAGGTGCCCGACAGGGCGGATGAGGGGGCCACCCTTCGCAGCACAGGCGACCTTTCGCTTGCGCTCAAGCTCCTCGCAGCTCCGCCGCTCGGCCCCCTCATCTGCCCTTCGGGCATCTTCTCCCCGATGGGGAGAAGGGGAAGAAAGGTGTGAGCGCGTCATTCCGCCGGCTCCATGGCAGGAGCTGCCGGCTTCGCCTTGCGGCGCGGGGCGCCGACACGCAGGCGCCGGTCGCTGAGCGAGACCAGGCCGCCGAAGGCCATGAACACCGCGCCGCCCCAGATGCAGAGAATGAACGGCTTCCACCAGATGCGCACGACGATGCCGCCGTCCTTGGTGGCGTCACCCAAAGAGACGTAGAGCTGGCTGAGGCCGAAGGTCAGAATACCAGCCTCCGTCGTCGGCATCTGCCGGGCGGTATAGAGCCGCTTGGCCGACCAGGTATCGGCAACCGCGACACCGGCGCGGCGGATGGTGAAGTGGCCGCGCTCCTCGGTATAGTTCGGCCCGGTCCCCGGCTGCATGCCGTCGAAATGCAGGCTGTAACCGCCGGCCTCGGTCACCTCGCCGGGCTTCATCTCAATGACATGCTCGCTCTCAAACGTCGTCACCGCGACGATGCCGAGCACGGTGACGCCGAGCCCGGCATGGGCTAGCGCCGTGCCGAAGGCGGAACGCGGCAGGCCGGAAAGCCGCCGCCAGGCAAGGCTGCCCGCCACCTTGCCGATGCCGGCGCGATACCAGAGATCGGCGACCGCGCCGAGGATGAGGAACAGCCCGGCGGCCAGGCCGAGGACGGCAAGCACCGGCCCGCCATGTTCGATATAGAAGAAGATCAGCGCGGCAAGGAAGGCGAGACCTGCGACGACATAGAGCCGCTGCAGGGCACCCAGCAGATCGCCGCGCTTCCAGGCCAGCATCGGCCCGAAGGGTACGATGACGATCAGCGGTGCCATCAGCAGGCCGAAGGTCAGGTTGAAGAAGGGCGGCCCGACGGAGATCTTGTCGCCGGTCAGCGTTTCCAGCAGCAGCGGATAGAGCGTGCCGGTGAGCACCGTGCCGCAGGCGACCGTCAGGATCAGATTGTTGACGACGAGCGCGCCCTCGCGCGAGATCGGCGCAAACAGCCCGCCGGCCGAAAGCTTCGGCGCGCGGAAGGCAAACAGCGACAGCGCCCCGCCGATGAAGATCAGCAGGATGCACAGAATGAAGACGCCGCGGGAGGGGTCGCTGGCAAAGGCATGCACCGAGGTCAGCACGCCGGAGCGCACCAGGAAGGTGCCCATCAGCGACAGCGAGAAGGTGAGGATGGCGAGCAGCACCGTCCAGATCTTCAGCGCCTCGCGCTTTTCCATGACAAGCGCCGAATGCAGCAGCGCGGTGCCGGCGAGCCACGGCATGAAGGAGGCGTTTTCCACCGGGTCCCAGAACCACCAGCCGCCCCAGCCGAGCTCGTAATAGGCCCAGTAGGAGCCCATGGCGATGCCGAGCGTCAGGAAGGTCCAGGCCGCCAGCGTCCAGGGCCGCACCCAGCGTGCCCAGGCAGCGTCGATGCGCCCTTCCATGAGCGCAGCAACGGCAAAGGAGAAGCAGACGGAGAAGCCGACATAGCCGAGATAGAGCAGCGGCGGGTGGATCGCGAGGCCAACATCCTGAAGGACGGGGTTGAGATCGCGGCCCTCGGCCGGCGCCGGATCGAGCCGCAGGAAGGGATTGGAGGTCAAAAGAATGAACAGCGTGAAGGCGACCGAAATCCAGGCCTGCACGGCCAATACATTGGCTTTCAGCGTCTCCGGCAGATTGCGGCCGAAGACGGCGACCAGCGCGCTGAACAGCGTCAGGATCAACAGCCAGAGCATCATCGATCCCTCGTGATTGCCCCAGACGCCGGAGTATTTGTAGATCAGCGGCACCAGCGAATGCGAATTCTCCCAGACGTTTTCGACCGAGAAATCCGAGACGACATGGGCATAGGTCAGCACGGCGAAGGAGAAGGCCACAAGCGCAAACATCGCCAGCGAGCCGACCGCCGCCACATCCATCATCGCCCGGTCGTGACGACGGGCTCCGATCACCGGCACGATGGAAAGGATGAGCGCCGTGGCCAGCGCCAGCACCAGCGCGTAATGGCCGATCTCGATGATCATGGCGTCGCCTTCACTTGCTGCGCTTGGCTTTCCTTTCCTGGGCCTTGCTTCCCAGGACCTTCCTGGCCTTGGCCTTCCTTCCACAGTCCCTGGGCTTTCAGCCTGTCGGCCACCTCCTTCGGCATATAGGTCTCGTCATGCTTGGCAAGCACGGTATCGGCGACGAAGACGTTCGTTCCGGCAGTGAACATGCCCTCGGTGACGACGCCCTGGCCCTCGCGGAAGAGATCGGGGAGGATGCCGGTATATTTGACCTTGACGGCGTTGGCGCTGCCGTCGGTGACGGCAAACTCCACCGTCGAGCCGGCGCCGCGCACGACGCTGCCCTCGCCGACCAGGCCGCCGAGGCGGATGCGGGTTTCCGGCGCCACCGGCGTCTTGGCGAGATCGGCCGGCATGTAGAAATAGGCGACCGACTGGCTGAAGGCGAACATCACCAGCAGCACGGCGGCGGCAATGAAGCCCATCCCGCCTGCAATCACCGCCAGGCGTTTCTGTTTGCGCGTCATTGCGTCGCTCCCTCCGGGGCTATGCCGAGTTCCCTGGCCAGCGCCAGCAATTGCCTGCCCTGTTCGCCGGGCGGCGGAAAGGCCGCCAGCCCGCGCTTCAGGGCGCCGGCGGCGCGATCCTTGTCGTTCAATACGGCGTAAGAGCGGACGAGCCGCATCCAGCCCTCGAAATTGTTCGGATCCTCGCTGAGCTTGGCATCGAGGCTTTCGACCATGCCGCGGATCATCTGCTGCCGGTCGCCGGCGTTCATGGTCTCGGCCGCCGTCACATCCTGCTGCGTGGGATTGCCGGGAGCCGGATTGGCGCCCGAGGCAGATGGATTGGCGCCCTGGGCAGCCGAACCAGGGCCTGCCGGCGCGCCGCCGTTCATGGCGATATGCTGGTTGACCAGCGGCAGCCACGGCGCATCGGCCGGCGATTGTTTTGCCAGTGCCTCGAAGGCCTGCCGCGCCTCATCGGGCCGTCCCGCCTGCTCCATGCTGAGGGCGATATAGAAACGGGCGCGCGGATTGTCAGGCTCCAGCGTCAGCGATTGCTCCAGCACTTGCCGCGCCTCCTCCGTCACCACCCCGTCGGAGACAGCGATCAGCGTCTCGGCAAGGCCATCGAGCCGGACCGGGCTCGGGCCGAGAAGCCGGATGGCGTGGCGGTAGGCCACTTGCGCGTCGTTGATGCGCATCGTGCGGAAATAGATCGGCGCCAGCACGTCCCAGCCCTTGCCGTCATCAGGTTTCTCAGCCAGGTGCCGTTCCGCTTTGGTGATCAGCACCGCTACGTCATTGCCAGGGTTTTCCAGCCGCGCTTCCAGCGGCTGCGAGGGCAGGTCCGGCCTGCCCGTCGTCAAATAAAGACAGAGGCCGAGAACCGGCAGGAGCAGGAGGACGAAGGCCTCGGTGAAACGGTGATGCCGCGCGGGTTTCAGTGTCTGCGCCGGCTCGTCGGCAGAGACGGCGATCAGCCGCCGGCCGATTTCCGCCCTGGCATAATCAGCCTCCTCCGGGGTGATCAGCCCGCCATCGAGATCGCGGTCGAGCTCGCGCAACTGGTCGCGATAGACAGCCGTCTCGCCCGCACGGATATTATCCGCCGCCTTCGCTCCGCGCAGAAGGGGGTAGAGCAGGATGACGGCGAGGGCTGCCGTCAAAGCGGCAACGAGAATCCAGAACAGCATGTCGCCCAAATACGTGAAGCGCGCCTTCATTCCAACTGCCAAAGCCGGAATGACGAAGATTTGAGGTTAGCACATAATTCCCATGTGCTGGTTTAAAGCGATAGATCGTCCTTAGCGCGCTCTATTGGCCGCAATTCAGAGCGGCGACCAGCTGCCGTCGTCGTTGCGGCAGGCAGCGCCCCGCGCCACCGTGTCCTTGCCGTCGACGGTCAGCGTATGGGTATATTGCCGGCAGTTCTGCGAACCGACCTGATAGGGTGCAGCCGCGACGACCTTGCCGGTCACGTCCTTGCCGGTCCAGAGCACGGGCTGGCCGACGGCGGCCCCTTCCAGTGCCCGATATTCCGCCTCAAGCGCCCGCTGCTTGTCGCTGTCACCAAGCGTCACGCCGCTGCGGCCGACGATGCCGCCCTGCAACGCGGTGATGAAGGCAGCCGATGCCGAGGGCTTGCTCGAAAAAATGCCGCGCGAGGCGGCGCCCTTCGTCGTCGTGCAGCCGGACAGCGCGACGGCGACGAGAAGAGCAGAAACGATCATGCCTTGCGAGCGTAAAATCATTGCGTCGAACCACGATCAGGGGTCAATTTCAGCCGATCGAAGTGCAGCGTCCCCGTGTCAGCATTAAGGCAAAGCATGCTATACATTTGCTAGTATCTTTGTGACATCAAGCAGTTGCTCATGCAACATCCTTTGTGACGCCAGGCAGGATAAGCTTCGCCTTCAGCCCGCCCCATTCACCGCGGGAAAGCTCGAGTCGTCCCTGGTACTCATTGGAAATCTCGGTGACGATCGAAAGGCCGAGCCCGGTTCCCGGCTTGCTTTCGTCGAGCCTGCGGCCGCGCTTCAGCGCCTCGCGGATCTGATCCGGCTCCAGGCCCGGCCCGTCATCCTCGACGGCGAGCTCCACCCAGTGGCGGCGCGCGCTCGCCTCACCCCCCTTCACATCCTCGCCGGCCTCGACGGCCGAAAGCCGCACCCGGCTCTTGGCAAAGCGCGCTGCATTTTCCAGGAGATTGCCAACGGTCTCCTCGAGATCCTGCTGCTCCATGGCAACGGCCAGATGCGGGGGCGAGACGACGAGATCGAATTCAGTATCGACGTTCAGCCGGCGCATGACGCGCACCAGTCGCTCGAGCGCCGGCTCGGCATCGGTGCGGGCGAGCACGGATTCGCGCTGCGCGGCGATGCGCGCCCGATTGAGATAGGACTGCACCTGCCCCTGCATCGATTCCGCCTGGCTGCGGACCAGCTCACCATGGGATTTTTCGAGGACGCGCGCCTCGTTGAGCAGCACGGCGATCGGCGTCTTCAGCGAATGCGCGAGATTGCCAACCTGCATGCGGGCCCGCTCGACGATGCGGCGGTTGCTATCGATCAGCGCGTTCACCTCGTTGGCAAGCGGCAGGATTTCGCGCGGGAAGTCGCCTTTCAGCTGCTCGCTCTCGCCGGCGCGGATGCGCTCCAGCGCGGCGCGGGCCTTGTCGAGCGGCTTCAGGCCATAGAGAATCGCCAGTGCGTTGACGATCAGGCTGCCGACGCCGAAACCGGCAAGCGCCAGATAGAGGCTGTGGGAAAAGGTGCGCACGTCGTCCTCGACGACATCGACATTGCCGGTGACGCGGACGCGCGCCGCGCGCCCGTCGGTATCAAGCACCACTTCGGTCTCGGCCACCTGCACACGGTTCCCGGAGGCATCCGTCACCTGATAGTACCGCTCGTAATTCTTGTCGAAAGGCGCCTCGACGACGGAGGGAACCGGGATGAGCGCCGAGCCGAGCGAAGGCGACACCAGCGGAGCTGTCGTATAGGTGCCGAGCGGTTCCACCACCCAGTACCAGCCGGTCTTCGGCTGGGCAAAGCGCAGGTCGCCGAGCTGCGGGCTGCCGCTGAGTGCGCCCTGATCGCCGATCGTCACCGAATTGATGACATTGTAGAGCTGCGCCCTCAACAGATCCTGGAAACCGCGTTCGGCGCTCTTGCGGTAGAGGGTGGAGATCAAGAGGCCGATCACCACCAGCGCCACCGTCGACCAGACCGTGGTCAGCAGCAACACACGTGCGGTGAGCGACTTAATTCGCATGTTTCGGCGCTTGGATGCGGTAACCGAGACCGCGCACCGTTTCGATCAGGTCGACGCCCATTTTCTTGCGCAGGCGGCCGACGAAGACTTCGATCGTGTTGGAATCACGGTCGAAATCCTGGTCGTACATATGCTCGACCAGTTCCGTGCGCGAGACGACCTCGCCCATGTGATGCATGAGATAGGAAAGCAGTCGATATTCGTGCGAGGTCAACTTCAGCGTCGTGCCGTTGACCGTCGCCTTCGAGGATTTGGTATCGAGGCGTACCGGCCCGCAGATGATCTCGGATGAGGAATGCCCGGCCGCACGCCGGATCAGCGCCCGAATGCGGGCCAGCACTTCCTCGACATGGAAGGGCTTGGTGACGTAGTCGTCGGCACCGGCATCGATGCCGGCGACCTTGTCGCTCCAGCGGTCGCGCGCCGTCAGGATCAGCACCGGCACGCCGCGGCCGGCGCCGCGCCATTTTTCAAGAACGGTGACCCCGTCCATCTCCGGCAGGCCGATATCGAGGATGATGGCGTCATAGGGTTCGGTGTCGCCGAGGAAATGGCCTTCCTCGCCGTCGAACGCCTGGTCGACGACATAGCCCGCCTCCTTCAGCGTGTCGGCCAGCTGCCGGTTCAGATTAACGTCGTCTTCGACTACCAGGATGCGCATCGGTCCACTTTCGTCCGCTTCAAATCGATCAATGTCCTGAATAAGCCGATTCCGCCTACATCGGAACCTTTACCGTGACTTTGCGTGGGCGCTGGCCATTGCCCTGCACAAGAACGGTGATGATGCAGGTATCGCCCACCGGTTGCACGGACAGCAACTGGCCGCCGGTCTGCTCGACGACCTGGGCGGCGGCGGCGCTGCAATCGCCTCCGACACGCACGACAAAAGTGCTCGTGGCGTCCGGTGAGGGCGCCGATACCACCAGTCCGGCGGCCAATGCTGCGACGCTCAGAGGAAAGGCCATGTGTTATGCTTTCAAGGTAATGCCAACTTGCCCCGAATATGTACTCACGCGACCTGAATGGCAAATGAATGCGCTGTAATGCAGGGTGTCCAGAACTGTTCTCGACTGTTCGGGACAGCCTGTTTCAGCGCCTGGAAACTGCCGCCATAGCGTCCCCAAACGATGCCCTCCAGCCTTGGAATCCGCGCGTTCTTTATCACCTCCCGTAAAGGTGGGGAGCCGGCGGGACCGACACCATAGTCTTTGTCTGTCCGCGCTCATCGCATTCTGCCGACCGCAGCTTTCGCCGGCCGGTTGAAACTGTTATGTCCTTGCAGCCCCCGCATTTCAGACCGTTTCAACACCAATGCCAAAATCCTCCTTCCGCTCGGCGCAGACGGTCACCGTCCTTGCCGTTACCCAGCTGATCGGCTGGGGCACGACTTTCGACATGCTCGGGGTCATGGGCCGCGTCGTAGCGCCGGATCTCGGCTTGGCGAACGAGGTGGCATTTGCCGGCCTGACGATCATGATGGTGGTTAGCGCCATTGTCGGTCCCGCGACCGGCCGATGGCTCGGCCGCTATGGTGCTGCCCGAGTACTTTCGGCCGCCTCGCTGACCTTTGCGCTTGGCCTGCTTCTGCTTGCCGCCGCAAACGGCATCGTGCTCTATGCCAGCGCCTGGGTCATCATCGGCCTCGGCGGCGCACTTGGCCTCTCGGCACCAGCCTATACCGCCGTCGTCGAGCGCGAGGGCGCGAACGGCAAACGCGTCATCGCCATCCTGATGCTGTTCACCGGCCTATCGAGCGCCATCTTCTGGCCGATCCTCAGCCTGCTCAACGAGACGGTCGGCTGGCGCCTGACCTTTCTCGTGTGCGCGGCGCTGCATTTCTTCGTCTGCCTGCCGCTGCATCTTTTCGCCCTGCCGAAACCGATCGCAACGCATGTCGAAGGCGGCACGGCTGAAATCGCCCCGGTGCCACTATCGAAAGCGGCGCAGCGCAAGGCCTTCTTGCTGATTGCCGCGGCGACGACGATCTCGACCTTCATCACCTTCGGCATCTCCCCATCTCTACTCGAGATCTTCCGCCAATCCGGCGCCTCGCCGGCCTTTGCGCTGCAGCTCGGCTCGGCGCGCGGCGTCCTCGGCATCTCGGCGCGTTTCCTCGACATGCTGCTCGGCCGGCGCGGCAACCCCATGCTCAGCGCGGCGATGGGTATCAGCCTCATGGCAATGAGTTTCCTGATGATGCTCTTCGCCAGTCCGTCGACACCGCTGCTCGTCACCTTCATCCTGCTCTACGGCTTCGGTGCCGGCGTCATGACCGTCGCCCGCGCGCTGCTGCCGCTGGCACTGTTTTCACCGGGCGAATTCGGCCTGCAATCGGCCAGGCTGTCGCTGCCGCAAAATCTCGCCAACGCCATCGCCCCGGTCGTCTTCACCGCCATCCTCGACCGCGCCGGCACCGGCCCGGCGCTCGTCGCCTGCGCCGTTCTCGCGGCATTGTCGCTCATCTTCGTGCTGACGCTGATGGCGCTGGTGCGCGGCGCCCGCGCATCGGAGTCAGCCATTCTTAATGTCTCCTGATTATCATCCACGCATGAACGAGAGAGGCTTTTCGCCCGCGCGCCGCAACCGCTGCGGCAGCCAGACCATGAAGCAGCAGCCCCTTTTTGACGAATCTTTCGAATCGCTTGCCGCCGCTTTTTCGAAAGTTGAGTTCGGTGGCTCAGAAGCTGAGTCAGCTTGGCGACGATCCGAATCCGGACAATCAGTCATCCATTTGAAATTTCAATGGAATGTAGCTTCCCAGTTAAATGCTTGGGCAATTCAGAGCGGCCGCGTCACCGCCGTGCGGCTGTCGTAATCGGCGGCGATGCGTTTTTCCCGGAGCGGCCGTACGCGCTCGATCGAGAGCTGGTAATCGGGATGCGCCTTGTAGGCGGCAAGGGCCGCCTCATCGTCGAATTCGCCGTAGACCACGAGATCGATCTCGGTGCCCAACTGATCGGTCTTCACGTTGCTGCCAATTTCCAGCAGCCGCGCATGCGGAATGCCGGTCAGGATCGAAAGCCCGGCCCTCACCTCCTGCAGATGTTCCTCCTGCACGGTGAAGAAGACGATATGACGGATCACGCGGAAGCTCCTGTCGGATTTGTCAAAATGATGGAGCGGCCTTGGCGCATCCTATCGGACGCGCGGCACTCCGGCTGTCAGCCGGGCGATAACATGCGCGCCCCAGGCCTTCAACCGAGCGAGCATGCCATGGGCCGCATCGGGACGTATCGCCGCATCGAAGACCATGGCATAGGCTGCGAGCTTTTCCGCCCGGTCGGTGCCGTTGACGATGCGGCGCGCATTCACCCAGTCCGCGGTCGTCGCGTTCAGATGATCGGCGAGTTTGTGGCCGGTAAAGCTGCCCTGCAGCATGCCCTCGATCAGGATCGTCACCGCCGCATCCATCTCCATCGCCCGGTCGGGTTCGGCAACGAGGTCGATCCCCGTCAGCACGCTCATCGCCTCATAGTTCCACTTATGGGTGAGCTGCACCAGGCCGCGGCCGAGCCAGCTGCAGCCATCCTCATCCGGCCGCCAGTAGGGCGTCTTCACCCAGGAGAGCCGGCCCGCGGCAAAGGCCGTCTCCAGAATCTCGACCGCGCGCGCATCGCTTTCCGCCAGCGTCTCACGCACCGGCTGCATCGTATAGGCAGTCTCGTGATAAGCGGTTGCGAGGATATAGGCGAGCCACCGACGGTCGGCATCGGCAAAGCGTTCTTCCCAAGCGTCGAGAATCGCCGTGATGCCCACTACCTGAGGCTGAGTCAGGTTTCCTTTGAAGAGCCGGTGCCGTACCGTATCGAAAAAGAATGTCCGGTCCATGTGGACAACCATTCCGCGCTTCCCTCGAAATATCATGGTTAAAACCGTCTTAATCGATTAAATTCAATTTAATCGTTTAAAGTGTTTAAGCCACTGATTTACACGCCTTTTGTCTTATGCAATGCATCTTCTTGCCCCGAAGCCTTACCACGAACAGAGGAGACTTCCGATGCAGACGCCCGCCAACAGCCAAACCACCATTCCCCAGCATGTCGTCGATCAGATGGAAAACGAATGGCGCCAGGTTCGCCCTGAACGCGAAAATGCGCGCCCGGCCCAGCAGCCTCAACAGCAACGCTGAAATAGACGCAAAACGCTACCAATGTAAGCTCGAGCGCCTGCCAGCGCCCGATCAATGCCCCGGCCAGTCACTCGTGGCCGGGTGAATTTTTCCCAATTGCAATCAACGTCCAGCGGTTTGCCCCTCATCACATTACCGCCCCTCATCTCATCACAGCATCGAGCCGCTTCGCCAACGTGTCCAACGATCGGATGAAAACCATTCTATCATCAAGCGCCCGTGACAGCACCAGCGCGCCTTGAATGCCCGCGACGCCCTCCTCGGCGAGCGTTTGCGCCTTCCCCTCGGGGCAGCCTGCCCGCATCAGCGCCGACCGCAAGGCGTCGATCCAGCGGATGAAATAATCACCGATCGCCGCTGAAAACCGCTCGCGGGTCTTGTCAAGCGCAAAGGCGCCGACGAGGCAGATACGACGACCGGAGCGGAAATAATCGTTCACATTCGTCCACATCGCGGCGATCGCCTGATCGGCGTCGTCCTTTCTCAGCGGCTGATAAATCGCATGTTCGAACCAGGCATCGACATCGGCGAGCACGGCACCCGCCATCTCCTCCTTGCCGCCGGGAAAGAAGTGGTAGAGGCTGCCCTTGCCGATGCCGGTGCGTTCGGTGATGCGGCTAAGTGACGTGCCCTCATAGCCGAGCTCGCGGAAGATTTCCGCCAGCAGCGGCACGATGTCGGCGCGTTCGTAGACGGTCTTCACCCGCGGCTTCCTTGGCTTGTTCAGAGGCCGAGTTCGGTCAGACCGGGATGGTCGTCCGGCCGCCGGCCGAGCGGCCAATGGTACTTGCGCTCCGATTCCCGGATCGGCAGGTCGTTGATGCAGGCGAAGCGGCGTTGCATCAAGCCGGCGGCGTCGAACTCCCAGTTCTCGTTGCCATAGGAGCGGAACCAGTTGCCGCTGTCGTCGTGCCATTCATAGGCGAAGCGCACGGCGATGCGATGATCGGTGAAGGCCCAGATCTCCTTGATCAGCCGGTAATCCAGCTCCTTTGCCCATTTGCGGGTGAGGAAGGCGACGATCTCGGCGCGGCCGGTGATGAATTCGGCACGGTTCCGCCAGCGGCTGTCCGGCGTATAGACGAGCGAGACGCGCTCGGGATCACGGCTGTTCCAACCATCCTCGGCAAGACGGACTTTCTGGGTGGCGGTCTCAAGGGTGAAAGGCGGGACGAGGCTGGACATAGGTTCTCCGGGCTCCTGTACTGAACGGTTATCCCTGTACTGAACGGTTATCATTGTGCTGATCGGTACAATGATTGACAAGCCGATTCGAGGCGGCGTTTGCCCTCAGAGGTTGGAATGCAGGCTCCACCGTAGCGGCAGGGCATCCGGGCGCAGCACGATCTCTTCGGGCGTGAAACGCCACAGCCGTTCCGCCCTTTGAAAGGAGGCGATCTCAGGCGAATCCAGCAGCACCTCGACCCTGCCCGTCATCTGCAGCGTGTCGCCGCTTTCGAAATCGATGAACACCAGACCCGCCTTCGGGTTGACGAGGAAATTGCCGAGCGTGTTGAAGAACCGATTGCCGGGAAAGTCGGGAATGGTCAGCACGCCGTCGGCGCCGACACGGACGAAGCCGGCATTGCCGCCGCGATGGGACACGTCCACTTGCCGCTCGCCATTGTCGCGGTCGACATAGGAGGCGACGAAGAAGGTATCGGCGCCCTCGATCATCCCTAGCGCCCGATCGTCGAGTTGGCCGGAACGAATGGATGGCATCGTCGAGGACATATCGGGATCGCGGACGAAGGCGGAAGAACGAAGCTGGATATATTGCGGGCAATTGCCGAAGCTCTGGCCGACGCGCACTTGGAAAGCTCCAGCATCCGCCCTGCGGATCACGCCGTTCAGCCGGTTGCGGCGCCGGGTCTCGAGTTGGATGCCGAGCATTCCGATCGCGTCGCCATCCTCCATGCCGGCATCGGCAGGATCGGCTGCGTCGCGCGGCAGGCGGACCTCGAGAATCTCCGGCTCCGGCGAGGCCATGAAACCAGGGCGCTCAGCCCTGACCGTTGCCCAGACATTGCCCATAGAATCGACGGCGCCGAGCACGACGAAAGGCAGCATCGGAAAGAAGGCGCGGTGCTGCTCCGGCATGGCCTTGCGGACGAAATTCCGTCCCGGCCCGTCCATGCGTTCGGCGACACCGACACTGCGCTGCATGGCGAGTTCACCCACATGCCAGGGCGATGTGGCGTCCTGTCTTGTCTGCTCCAGCATCACGGCCTCCTTTTGGACAGCATTTAGGGAACCGGGACAGCGACCTGCCCCGGCGGCTTGTCACGCGGCAAGGCCGATCTTGGTCTTGCGAAAACCGACGAAACCCGGCAGCGCCTCAATGCGCGCAAGCCAGGCACGAACACTTGGATAGGCTGAGATATCGACATTGCCCTCCGGGGCATTGGCGATGTAGCTGTAGAGCGCCACGTCGGCGATCACAGGATTGTCGCCGAGCAGGAAGCTGCGGCCGTGGAGCTCCGCCTCGATCAGCGCGAGAATGCGGTGCGCCCGGGCGATCACCTCGTCGGTGCGGAAATCGGCGCCGAAGACGGTGACCAGCCGCGCGGCGCATGGTCCGTAGGCGATCTCGCCTGATGCAACCGAGAGCCATTTCTGTATCCGCGCCGCCACCACCGCCTCTTCCGGCAGCCAGTCGGTGCGGCCGTATTTGCGCGCGAGATAGACGAGAATGGCAGAGGAATCGGCAATGACAGTGCCATTGTCGTCGAGCACCGGCACCTGGCCAAAGGGATTGAGCTTCAGAAAGTCCGGCGCCTTATGGGCCCCTGCCGCCATGTCGACCTCGACCAGTTCATAGGGCACGCCAAGCAGCGACAGGAACAGGTGAGCCCGGTGCGAATGGCCGGAAAGCGGGTGATGATAGAGTTTCATGATGGTTCCTTTGGTCTTCCGATTGACGGGACGCGGTTGGCGATGGCCGCTTCGAACCATCTGTTGCGTAATTTACTGCCTTCCATCTGGCTGCAGTAGAATGCTAATCTGGAAGGCATGCTACCAATTCATGGAAGGATAGAATGGACCGCCTCGATGCCATGACCGTGCTCCTTGCCGTCGTCGAACAGGGCAGCCTGTCAGCCGCCTCACGGCATCTGCGATCCCCGCTCGCAACCGTCAGCCGCAAGGTTTCAGAACTGGAAGCACATCTCAACGCCCAGCTGCTGCAACGGAGCAACCGGAAGATCACGCTGACGGAAGCCGGCCGCTCCTATGTCGAGGCGGCGCGGGAGATTCTCGATCGAGTGGAAGAGGCGGAACGGACGGCAGCCGGTGAATACAGCGCGCCGAAGGGCGAGTTGACGATGACCGCGCCGATCGTCTTCGGGCGGCTGCACGTCCTGCCTGTCGTGGTGGATTTCCTGAAAGCCTATCCCGATATCAATCTGAGGCTGATGCTTGGCGACCGGATATCGAACCTCGTCGAGGATCATATCGACGTAGCGCTCAGGATCGGCAACCTGCCGGACAGCAACCTGATCGCCACAAGGCTCGGCGCGATCCGCCGTACGGTCTATGCCAGCCCGGATTATCTGACACGGCACGCCCTGCCCCGGCATCCAGGCGATCTCGCTGGGCATGCCTGCGTTACCTTCGAGGGTATGGCCTCGATGCTGAGCTGGACATTCACCGAGGGCAAACATGATCTCGCGGTGCCGATCCGCTCGCGGCTGGCCGTCAACACCGCCGAGGCCGCGGTCGATGCGGCTGTCGCCGGCCTCGGCATCACCCGCGTGCTCTCCTACCAGGCCGCACGCGCCGAGATGGCCGGCCTGCTGGTGCCGCTGCTCCAAGATTTCGAACCGCCGCCGGCGCCGGTCCATCTCGTCTATCCCGCGCAAGGCCTAGTGCCCCTGAAACTGCGGGCGCTGCTCGATTTCGCGACGCCGCGTCTGCGCGCGACGCTAAACAAGTCCTAAAGCGCGTGGCGATCTTTCAGATTCGCCCTCGCGCTTTAGGTCTTTGTTTTTACGCATGTCGTTTGCGCAAACCGCTGCACACTTTTGCGCGACATGCTTTAGGCGAGCTTGCCCTCTTCCGCCTTGTAGAAATACTGGCTGGCGACCAGCCAGCCCTTCAGCGGCCGGAGCGGCGGAATGCAGGTGGCGAGCATGAAGGGACCGGTGACCAGAAGCTGCACCCAGATCGGCGCCGAAAAGGCCACCTCCAGCCACACGCCAAGCAGCACGCTCGGGATGCAGGCGAAGCAGATGACGAAGAAGGCCGGACCGTCGGCCGGATCGGCGAAGGAATAATCGAGGCCGCAGGCTTCGCATCCCGGCCGCAGCGTCAGGAAGCCTTTGAACATATGGCCCTGGCCGCATCGCGGGCAGCGCCCCCTGATGCCGGTCTGTATCGGAGGAAGTGGGGGATATTCCGTGTCCATGACGATTTCGCTTTGCTGATACGGTGAACATTGATGCTATCAATGCAATTAATGTATGCATGCAATATACTTACATTGCGTGGATATTGCCAGTCAATTCGCCAGAATGCCGCAGATCTTCCAGCGCAGGCCGGCAGCAAGCTGGCTGCAGATTTCTGAAACAGCATTTGGAGCCGCAGCCAAGGCTGGCAGCCTGGGCGGGGCAGACGTGAACGTGACGGCTATGCTTCGCCCATGCCCGGACGGCTTGGGGCGGCCGCTCTGATCCTCACCGGTTCCGCTTTCGTCCGGCCCCGATCAGCCTCGGCAGAGTTCGGCGTCAGAAGAACGACGCCGCCATCTCAGGCGGGCCTTCGAGCGCATGGGCCATGAATTCCAGTGCGCCGCGCAGTTTCTCCCGGGTGATCGGTCCGCCAAGGCAGACGCGCACCGTCTCGGGTGCCGTGCCCTCGACCGTGAAGGCATCGCTTGCGACGACGCCGATGCCGGAAGAACGGGTATGGCTGCCGAAGGTAGAGCGGGTCCAGCCGTTGGAGAGCGGCAGCCAGATGTTGAAGCTGATCGGATCGGCGCGGTAACTGCCGGCCGGCAGGATAGCGGCAAGCATTTGCTGGCGGGCGGCGGCCTCAGCGCGGATGAAACGCAGGATCGTATCGGCGGTGCCGTCCTCGATCCAGCGGGTGGCGAGTGCCACGGTCAGTGGCGAGGCCATGACATTGTTGGCGCGCATGGCGCTGACGAAGGGCCACACTGCCTTACTGTCAGGCGCCACGACATAGGCAAGGCGCAGACCCGCGCCGATGCATTTCGCCAGCCCGCCGATATGCCAGGTCAGATCGGGTGCTGTTGCGGCGAGCGGCGCCGGGCCTTGCTGGGGAATGAAGCCGTAGGCATCGTCTTCGACGATCGGCACATGATATTTGCGGGCGACGGCTGAGATTTCCTCGCGGCGCCTGGCCGGGATGGTCAGCGTCGTTGGGTTCTGCAGCGTCGGATTGAGATAGAGCGCCTTCGGCTTCAATCTCTCACAGGCGTCTGCAAAGGCATCCGGCAGGATACCGTCCTCGTCCATCGGCAAGCCGGCCAGATTGAGCCGCAGCTGGGCGGCGATCGAGCGCATGCCGGGATAGGTGATGATTTCCGAAAGCACCGTTTCGCCCGGTTTTGCCAGCAGGCCGAAGATCGCCAGCAGGGCCGGATGGGCGCCGGGTGTGACGAAGATGCGCTCCTGCGAGGGCACCAGCCCGCGACGGCTGAGCCAGGAGGCAGCAGCCGCCTTGTCCATGCTGGAGCCGCCGAAACCCTGATAGCGCAAAAGCGGAATGAGGCTCGCCGCTACCGCCGACATGCCCTCGCGCATGCGGGCGATCAACTCGGGATCATCAGGTTCCGGGGGCATGTTCATCGAGAAATCGACGATGGAGGCGCGGCGGGGATCGGGCGCGGCGTCGGGCGCGAATCCCCGGCGCTCCTTGTCCGCGCCACCGGTAACGAAGGTGCCTCGGCCGACATGCGAATCCACAAGCCCGCGCTTCTGCGCCTCGACATACCCTCTGGCTACCGTCGTGAAATCGACATTCAGCCGCTTGGCGAGTTCGCGCTGCGGCGGCAGCCGATCCCCAGCCACCAGATGTCCGCTGCGCAGATCCATTTCAATCACATCGGCGATCGCCATATAGCGGGGGCTGCTGCTGCGGCTGAGATCTGGATGCCAGTCTTTCATGTCGTGATCCGTGTCAGTCTGATTCCTGATGAGATTGACCGTATATTGTTGCACAATGTCGCTGTCACGAAAAATGTCGCGCCTCCGGGTCCGCAGAGCGACGCAGGACGGAATGCCACAGTTTTTGCGTACAGTTTGAATACGTTTTAAAGACGGATTGTCGCCGGATTTGACTGCTATTTGCGCAAATACAATCTGGCACGGCGACCGCGCTGTTGCAGGCCGATTTCGGCAGCGTGCGCGCCAATGACGCCTTCACCCGAGAAGGCCCGGGTGAGGCGCGAGGACGGCAAGACAATCGGCTGTGTCTTCGGCGCACATTGACGAGGGTTTGCCGCGCGCTATGGGTTCAGGCATGCGCCGCGAAAGCATCAATGCCGGTCAGCCTTGCCGACAAGATCCACAGGCGTGCCGCCTCCTCGGGATCGGCCGCATGGTCGCTGACGCCGCCGGGTTCTCCATCGGTTGCGCGGATGGCGATATCGCAGTCCTCGCAATAGAGGCCTCCCATACCGTCGAGTTGCGGCGAGGTCGCCGCCCAAACCTGCGTGGCGGCACCCTGGGATGGGGTCTTGAATGTCGGGTCAATCGGATTGCCGTCCGCATCGATCCAGCTAGCACTGACCATTTCCTCCTTTGCGAGATGGCGCTGCAAGGGGGTGAGGATCTTGCCCGGGTGCAGCGAGAAGGCGCGGATGCCGGTGTCGCGCCCGAGCCTGTCCAGATGCACGGCGAAAAGTGCGTTGGCGGTCTTCGACTGGCCGTAAGCCTGCCATTTGTCGTAACCGGTCTCGAATTGCACATCCTCCCATCGCATGGCGGAGTTGCGATGGCCACCGGAGGAAACCGAAACGATGCGAGCGCCGCGCGAGAGCGCCGGCCAAAGGCGGTTGACCAAGGCGAAATGGCCGAGATGATTGGTCGCGAACTGTGCCTCCCACCCGTCGCCGACACGCGTTTCCGGGCAGGCCATGATGCCGGCGCTGTTGATCAGGATGTCGATGCTGCGGCCAGACGCGACGAACCGCTCGGCAAAGACGCGAACGCTTTCGAGGTCGGAAAGGTCGAGCCGATCAATCTCTACGCCATCGATACCGGCGACCGCGCTGCGCGCCGCCTCGATGCTCCTTGCGCCGATGGTCACCTTGGCGCCGGCGCCCGCCAGAGCGCGTGTGGTTTCGAGCCCGAGGCCGGAATGGCCGCCGGTGACGATGACGCGCTTGCCGGAAAGATCGAGACCGGCCAGAACCTCGCCGGCCGTCGTGTGGGGTCCAAATCCGGAACCGATGGGGACTTGTTTATCACTCATGATAATTACCTTTGTTCTGCGACGTTTCCGTCGCTCGGGATGACGGTCGCGAGAATAAGGCGTGGTCTCCAGACGATCCATGCGCTAAAGTCCAACATCTCTTCGCCATCGTCCGGAATTTTACATGGACCCGTTATCCGATGTTCTCGCATTGCTCAAACCGCGCAGTTATGTTTCCGCGGGGCTTGACGCTGGCGGCGCTTGGGCGATCGATTTTCCGCCTCCGGATGGCATCAAGTTCAACGCAGTGATTTCAGGCGCCTGCTGGCTGAGCGTCGATGGCGTTGCCGAAGCTGTCCGCCTGGAGGAAAGCGACTGCTTTCTGCTGACGAGCCGCCGAGCTTTTCGTCTCGCCAGCGATCCGGCGCTCGAAGCGATCCCGTCCGATGCGATCTATTCGATCGCCCGCGACGGCATTGCGACGTGCAACGGCGGCGGCGATTTCTTCCTGATCGGCAGCCGTTTTTCCTTTTCGGAAGGAAATTCGGACATCCTTCTCGGAATCCTGCCACCGATCGTCCATGTGAAGAGGGATTCCGATCACGCCGCCGTGCTGCGCTGGTGCCTCGATCGGATGACGCGCGAATTGCGCGACCAGCAGCCGGGCGGCTTTCTGATGGCGGAGCATTTTGCTCATGTCATGCTCATACAGGTGTTGCGTCTCCATATCGCATCGCCGAATGCGCGCGGCGTCGGCTGGCTTTTCGCGCTTACCGACCGGCGGATCGGTGCGGCTATCGGTGCCCTGCATGCCGATCCAGCCCGCAAGTGGACGTTGCAGTCGCTGGCTGAACAGGCCTCGATGTCCCGGTCCAGTTTTGCTCTCCACTTCAAGGAAAAGGTCGGGCTTGCGCCGATGGATTATCTGACGCGCTGGCGCATGCTTCTCGCAGGTGACCGATTGACAAACTCAGCCGAAGCAATTGCCGGTGTCGCCCTGTCTCTCGGTTATGAATCCGAAAGCGCATTCAGCACCGCTTTCAAGAGAGTGATGGGATGCTCGCCGCGGCAATATGGTCGCGCTCAGCCGCCTGCCGGTGCCATGCGCAATAGTCTCGGCGTTCAGTGAAACCTTGATTGGTGCAGGCATCGGAGGGAGGTCGCGCGTTGGCCTGCTGAAATTCCCTCCGATACGGTCTTGCACCCGCCGTCCATTCTCTTACCTATTCAAGGAGGAATGCGCCGGCTTTCGGCCTTTCGCGCCGGCGCCTATCGGGATGAAAGCATGAATATCGATCCGATTTTGCGGTCAGTCGTGGCCGTCCGTTCCTCCATTCCGGAAGATGCCTTCACGGCGGAGACGCTGGGCACCGTCCGGGAAGGCAGCGGCGTGGTCATTCGCGACAACGGGCTGGTGCTGACCATCGGTTATCTCATCACCGAGGCCGAAGAGGTCTGGCTGACGACCCATGACGGGCGCGTGGTTCCCGCGCATGCGCTCGCCTATGATCAGGAAAGCGGTTTCGGTCTGGTGCAGGCGCTTGGCTCTCTGAATGCGCCTGCGGTGGATCTCGGCGACGCGGCGACGGCCAAGGCCGGCGATCCCGTCGTTCTGGCCGATGGCATCGGAGAATTCGTCGAGGCAAATATCGTCGCCCGGCAGGAATTCGCCGGCTATTGGGAATATCTGCTCGACGAGGCGATTTTCACGGCACCGGCCCATCCCTCATGGGGCGGTGCGGCGCTGATCGGCTCGGACGGCAAGCTTCTCGGCATCGGTTCGCTTCGCCTGCAGATGAGCCAGGGCGACGAGGTCGCCGATATCAATATGGTCGTGCCGATCGACCTTTTGCCGCCGATCCTCGACGATCTCTTGAACCGGGGTCAGGTCAACAGACCGCCGCGGCCCTGGCTCGGCGCCTTCTCCGCCGAGAGCAATGGCGGCGTGGTGGTCATGAGCGTGGCCGAAGGCGGCCCGGCCGCCGAGGCGGGCCTGCGTCAAGGCGATATCATTTCGGAGATCCGCGACGAAGAGGTCGATGGCCTGGCCGATTTCTACCGCAAGCTCTGGAGCAGCGGCCCGGCCGGGGCGGAAATCCCCATGCGGATACTGAGGAACGGCCGGGAAGCCTGGCTGCGCATCAAGTCCGCCGACCGCAACAGCTTTCTCAAGAAGCCGCAGCTGCAGTAAGGTCGCGCCGGCGTCGTGACAGACACGGGCGCTCGTTCGAGCGGATGTCCGTGCATCCTATCCCGCCTCAGAGATTTTCCGATGTGATCGTCAGGAAGCGCACCGGCTCGGCGCTGACCTCCACCTCGATGAGACCAAGCCTGTTCAGCGCAAGGTCTATCGAGCGTCTCGCCTGCACCTCCGGCGCCTGGTCGAGCACGATCGACATGATGCCGCGGCTGAGATAGTCCTGCGTCTCTCGCGTCAATTCGTGGCCGACCCAGAACGGCCGCCCAGCCCTGTTGGCCGCGAGCACGCTCGCAACACCCTTGTTGTCGCCGCCTGCACTATAGACGCCGATGATGCCCGGTTCGCGCCGAAGTGCCGCTTGCAGCAGCTCCATGGCATTGTGCTCGTCATCAAGGTCGAACATGACCTCGATGAAACGATGCTCGTTTGAACCCTTCTCCGAGAGATAGCTGGAGAAGCCGCGGATCCGCTCCTTATGGTTCTCATAGGCGCCGCTGTGGCAGAGAGCGACGAACGAACCGGGGCGCTGCGCCAGCATGCCCGACATATAGTGAGCCGCGGTGCGTCCGGCAGCATAATTGTCGATGCCGACATAGGGCAGTTCGGGGGCCGGACGGGTCATGATCTGGACGACGGGAATGCCGAGACCGGCCGCCTTGCGCACACTGGTGACGACATCGGCATGGTCGGGGGCAACCACGATTAACGCCGACCGGCGTGCCGTCGGGTTGGCGATGTAGCGGGCGAATTGCGCCGGCTCGTTCTCGCGGACGAAGGTGCGGTGAACGACGATGCTGTCGTCGAGCGAGGCGGCGATGCGCTCGAATGCCCGGTTCAGACGCGAATAGAAGCTGGTCTCAGGGCGAACGAGGATCACCTCTATCCGGATCAGGCCGCGATGGGCGACCGGCAGGCTCTGCCGGTATTCAAGCCGTCTTGCCGCCAAGAAGACCTTCTCCACCGTTTCAGGCCGCACGCCGCCGCGGCCGTTGAGGACGCGCTCGACGGTCGCGGTGCCGACGCCGGCTTGCGTCGCAACATCTTTCAAAGTCACCTTCATCAGGCTCACTCACTCCCAAAGCTGACACAGCAGAGCATCGGCCTGCGGTGAGGTCAATGATCAAATTTGATCAAGGAAGCATTGGAGCATGGGGGCGCCGCAGCCGTATCGTGCCAGCAATCCGGGAGGAGCACCGGACGTCCGAAACAAACGAGATCAAGGATTATCCGCTGGCCCGATGCGGCCGGGGATGACGGAGGAGCCAGATGAAGATCGCACTCGACCCGCATATGCACCGTCACCTCAACCTGCGCGACCTCTGCCGCAAGGCGGCGGAGCTCGGCTACGCGCATATCGAGCTGTCACCGCGTGACGACTTTCTGCCTTGGTGGGTGCGCCCGCGAGCACACAAGGAACGCATCGCGGAATTCAAGTCGGCCCTGAAGGATCACGGCGTCCAGCTCGCCTCGATCCTGCCGATGTACCGCTGGGCGAGCCCGCATGAGGACGAGCGGCAGGCGGCACTGCGCTACTGGAAGGAAGCAATCGCGATCGCGGCCGAGATGGGCTGCGATACGATGAATTCGGAATTTGGCCGCGGGCCGTCGCCGGATCGCAGCCACCGCGCCAGCTGCTGCGGCGGCATACATACCCACGAGCACAGCGAGGCCGCCTGGTGGCGCTCGATCGAAGAGCTCGTCCCGGTGTTCGAACGCGAGGGCGTCACCCTCAATATGGAACCGCATCCGGAAGACTGGTGCGAGACGCTGCATCCGGCGATCGACATGCTGAAGACCATCGGCTCGAACAACGTCAAATTCCTCTACTGCGCGCCGCATACCTTCTATTTCGGTGACGACATGGCGCGGATGATCCGCGATGCCGGCCCGCTGATCGCCCATGTGCATGTGGCCGATACCTATAATCACAAGGCGTCGTCCGGGCTGCGCTATATCATCAATCCGCCGGGCGCCAAGGTCACCATCCATCAGCACATGGATATGTACCAGGGCGAGATCGATTGGGATGTCTTTTTCTCGTCGCTCGCCGCTGTCGGGTTCGACGGCATCATCACCGCCTGCGTCTTCGGCTGGGAGGAGCGCGCCGACGATTCCGGCCGCTTCATGCGCTCTGAAATCCAGAAATATGTCGACAAATACTGGCCCGGGAAACTTGGCTGATCGTCAACATCCGCCCCGGCACCCCACTATCAGGAACAAAACCGTGACCATCACGATTACGACCGCCCCCTGCTGCTGGGGCGTTGATGACGTCAACAATCCAAACCTTCCCGCCTGGGAACGCGTCTTCGACGAGGCGGTAGCGGCCGGCTATGGCGGCCTCGAACTCGGGCCTTATGGTTACGTGCCGCTCGATGATGCGCTCGTCGCCAAGGCGCTCTCCGAGCGCAATCTCTTCATCGTCGCCGGCACGATCTTCGACGATCTCGTCTCTTCTCAAAATCGGGAGGCATTGCTGCGACAGACGGACGAAATCTGCGCCGTCATCACGAGGCTGCCGCAGCCGGAACAGGTGGCGGGCCAGCGGTTCAGGACGCCCTATCTCACGGTCATGGACTGGGGGCACGACGAGCGGGACTATGCCGCCGGCCATTCCGATCGTGCGCCGCGTCTCGACGACAAGGCCTGGGCCGGGATGGTCGCCAATATTACGGCGATCGCCGAACTCGCCGAGCGCAAATATGGCGTGCGCGCCGTCATCCACCCGCATGCGGGCGGCTATATCGAATTCGCCGATGAGATCGAGCGGGTGGCCGCTGACATTCCGCAGGAGATCGCCGGCTTCTGCCTCGACACCGGCCATAGCTATTATGCCGGCATGGATCCCGTGGACATGCTTCGCCGATATGCCGGCAGGCTCGACTACGTCCACTTCAAGGACATCGACCAGACCGTCTTCGACCGTGTGCTCGGCGAGAAGATCCGCTTCTTCGATGCCTGCGGACAGGGTGTGATGTGTCCGATCGGCCGCGGCGTCATCGATTATCCTGCCGTCAAACGAGTGCTCGAGGAGATCGGCTATCACGGCTTCATCACCGTCGAGCAGGAGCGCGATCCGCTCAATGTCGCCGGCAGCCTCGAAGATGTGAAGCAAAGCCGCGACTATCTCAGGTCAGTTGGGTTCTAAGGACAACATTATGGCGAACAACAGGAGAAAGCCGATCCGCTGGGGTATGGTCGGCGGCGGCAGAGGCAGCCAGATTGGCTATATTCATCGCTCGGCAGCGCATCGCGACGACGTCTTTGCCCTTGCGGCGGGCGCCTTCGATATCGATCCGGAACGCGGCCGCGCCTTTGGCATCGATCTCGGGCTCGACGAAGCCAGAAGCTACCGGGACTATGCGACGATGTTTGCGGCCGAGGCCGGGCGGGCCGACGGCATCGAGGCCGTGTCGATCGCAACACCCAACAATACCCATTTCACGATCTGCAAAGCAGCACTCGACCATGATCTGCATGTGATCTGCGAAAAGCCACTCTGCTTTACGATCGCCGAAGCTGAGGAACTGAAGGCGCTATCGGAGGCGCGCAGCCGTATCGTCGGCGTGACCTATGGCTATGCCGGCCACCAAATGATCGAGCAGGCGCGCGCGATGATCAGGAATGGCGATCTTGGTGAGATCCGCATCGTCAACCTGCAATTCGCCCATGGCTTCCATAGTGCTGCGGTGGAGGAGCAGAATCCCGCGACGCGCTGGCGCGTCGATCCGAAATTCGCAGGTCCCAGTTATGTCCTCGGCGATGTCGGGACCCACCCGCTTTATATCGCCAAGGTCATCCTGCCGCATCTGAAGATCAGGCGGCTGCTCTGCACCCGCCAGAGCTTCGTCAAAAGCCGCGCGCCGCTCGAAGACAATGCGGTGACCCTGATGGAATATGACAATGGCGCGATCGCCACCATCTGGTCGAGCGCCGTCAATGCCGGCTCCATGCATGGCCAGAAGATCCGCATCGTCGGCTCGAAGGCCAGCATCGAATGGTGGGACGAGCGGCCGAACCAGCTCTCCTACGAAATCCAGGACGAACCGGCCCGCATCCTCGAGCGCGGCATGGACTATCTCTATCCCGAGGCCAGGATCGACGACCGGATCGGCGGCGGTCACCCGGAAGGTCTCTTCGAAGCCTGGGCGAACCTCTATCGCCGCTTCGGCTTTGCCATCAACAATGAGCGCGGCCTCGCCCCTGCGGGCATCGAAGACCTCGTCTTTCCCGATGTCGATGCCGGACTGGAAGGGGTGCGCTGGGTGGAAAACTGCGTGCGCTCCGCCGATGCTGGCGGGATCTGGCTGGATTACAGCTAGGTCATCTCCTCAGATCGCACCGTATGCCGGCTTTACACGGCTGCGCTTGAGATCTGTCCAAGAACGCCTTCATATCCCTCTCAGATAAGCTGATCGTCATCTCCCGTTGCCCGGGGCGCGCGGCGACGCGTGCTGTCGTTGGCGGCTTTCTTATGCTCGTCGGCAGCTGCCTCGCGGATTTTCTGCAAGCGGTTGTCGCCCGCGTCTACTGCGGCTGGTTGCGAGTCGGTCTTTTTCACGAAACGGATCATGGATCATTTCCTGCTTTGACAGTGGCAGCGCTCCGCACCATATCGGAGCGCTCTGGAAAATGGTGTCAAACGGCAAGCGCAGTGGCGCAGCCTTGAACACTTCGGCTGTCGGGTGAGGTCTGCCCAGGCATGGTCGCCCAACCGCCGGCCTCGACAAACTGACGCTGCTTGTAGCCTTCGGTAATCGCCTTGAACTCGACGAGTTTAGCGGCCGCATCCGGTGCCGCCTTGAACCGCTCGACGCAAATGGCCGACGCCAGTTCTCCGCGTGCGGTATCGCCGGCGGCGGCTACCGCTTTGCTTGATGTGCCGCCTGTTACCCAACCTCCCCAGCTGAATCCGATGATCATCGTGGCGATCGCCGTGACGACGCAGGCCCAGGAGAGAAGCGTCTTGGATGGCTGGTAACTGTCGAAACGCTGGGTAATCTTGCTGCTGCTCTGCACGGACATTGGAATTCTCCGTGTCTGTTGTTCAGGTTGTGCCATCCGGCGACGCCGGACCGGTTCAGTTCATCCTCAGTACCCCATGCCGCCATTTCCGGCAGCAGACGCAGTGTCTCTTGCGGGAATGTTGGCGATCATTACCTCGACGGTGATCAGCAGCGCCGCGATCGAACCAGCGTCCTGCAGAGCGGTGCGCACGACCTTGGCAGGATCGACGATGCCGGCCTCGATCATATCGACATAGGTCTCCGTCTGTGCATCGAAGCCCTGATTGTGATCATTGCTGCCGGCGAGTTTTCCGACGACGATCGAGCCCTCGAACCCGGCATTGTCGACGATCTGCCGGATCGGGGCTTCGAGCGCCCTGAGCACGATCGAGATGCCCGCCGTCACGTCGGCGTTCTCCCCGGTCAGTCCCGTGAGCGCCGACTTCGCGCGCAACAGTGCCACGCCGCCGCCGGGCACGATGCCCTCTTCGACCGCCGCACGGGTGGCGTTCAGCGCGTCGTCGATGCGGTCCTTCTTTTCCTTGACCTCCGTCTCGGTCGCGCCGCCGACGCGGATGACCGCGACGCCGCCTGCGAGTTTCGCCAGGCGTTCCTGCAGCTTTTCCTTGTCGTAGTCGGAGGTGGTGTCTTCGATCTGCGCCTTGATCTGCTGGATGCGCGCCTGGATGGCCGCTTTCTCGCCGGAGCCGTCGATGATCGTGGTGGTCTCCTTGTCGATCAGCACACGCTTGGCGTGGCCGAGCATATCGAGCGTGACGTTCTCGAGCTTGATGCCGAGATCCTCGGAAATCATCTGGCCGGCGGTTAGCACGGCAATGTCTTCCAGCATGGCCTTGCGGCGATCACCAAAGCCCGGCGCCTTGACGGCTGCGACCTTCAGGCCGCCACGCAGCTTATTGACGACAAGCGTCGCCAGCGCCTCGCCTTCGACGTCTTCCGAGATGAGGAGCAGCGGTTTGCCGGTCTGTACGACGGCTTCCAGGATCGGCAGCATCGCCTGCAGGCTGCCGAGTTTCTTCTCGTGAACGAGGATATAGGGCTCCTCCAGTTCCACGCGCATCTTCTCGGCATTGGTGACGAAATAGGGCGAGAGATAGCCGCGATCGAACTGCATGCCCTCGACGACATCGAGTTCGGTTTCGGCGGTTCGCGCCTCTTCGACTGTTATGACGCCCTCATTGCCGACCTTGTCCATCGCCCTGGCGATCATCTCGCCGATGGTGGCGTCGCCATTGGCGGCAATGGTGCCGACCTGCGCGATCTCGCCTGACGATTTGACCTTCATCGCCCTCGCCTGGATTTCCTTGACGACGGCGGTAACGCCGAGATCGATGCCGCGCCTGAGATCCATAGGGTTCATGCCGGCAGCGACAAGCTTTGCGCCTTCGCGGAAGATGGAGGCGGCGAGCACCGTTGCCGTCGTCGTGCCGTCGCCGGCAAGATCATTGGTCTTCGAAGCCACCTCGCGCACCATTTGCGCGCCCATGTTCTCGAACTTGTCTTCGAGTTCGATCTCCTTGGCGACGCTAACGCCGTCCTTGGTAATGCGCGGTGCGCCATAGGCCTTGTCAATGACGACGTTGCGACCCTTCGGGCCAAGCGTCACCTTGACGGCGTTGTTGAGCAATTCGACGCCGCGCAGCAGGCGGTCGCGCGCGTCGGTGGAGAATCTGATTTCCTTGGCAGACATGATATTTCTTCCCAGTTCGGTCTTGAGATGCGGGTCGGAAATTCGACCCTCAGGCGGCTTTGTCGGCAGCCGTTTCGGTCTTTTCGACGATGCCCATGATGTCGCCGACCTCGACATCGCGCGGGACCAGAGTGCCGCCTTTGTCGCGCAAGCCCGGGCCGACTGCGACCACTTCACCTTGCTGCGGCTTCTCCCTGGCGGTGTCTGGAATGATGATCCCACCCTTGGATTTGACATCGCCTTCCGCACGTCGAATGACGACGCGGTCGTGAAGTGAGCGGAATTTCATAGAGGTCTTTCTGCTGCCGGCGCGTATGGCGGCTGCAGTACATAAATAGCATCCGTGGCACTCGATTGTTAGGAGTGCCAAGAAATATTGTTCACCCAGGGAATTTCTTGAAAAATTCAGGAAATCAATTTGAGCGGATATTTTGTATTAATCTGGAAATGAATAGAATTTTTTTCGCCGCAGCGCTCAACTTTATTTAGCATGTCGTCGCGTTAATTTGGCGTTTTTTATAGATAAATCCGAATTATCTTGATTTAAACTCAATCAAGGCGTAATGATGGGCCTCGTCGATTTGGCCGACTTGGCTTCGCGGTGTCAGAGACCTACGACCCGCCATCACCACTGAATTCTCGATAGCGAATGTATGACGTCGTTCCGGCGTTCATTTCGCCTGTTCCGATCCGGAATGAGCTTGGCGCTGACCGCGGATGTACCGGCAGCCTCGAGTTCGTCCGGCTCGGATCTCAACGATACAGGAACGCATCAGTGTATTCCTGCGGAGGCCTCAGCCGTGACAAGTCGCACCACAGAAACCGTCGTCCGTTTTTCATCTCCATTCCGCCTGCCCGGTTTCGACGGGGCGCAGCCAGCCGGAGAATACCGCGTCGACTATGACGAGGAATCGATCGACAGCGTTTCCAGGCTTGCCTGGCGACGGGTCGGCGCCTTCATCCACCTGCCGGCGATCGCCGCGCAGAGTTCGACGCAGCAGATGATGCCTGTCCACCTTTCAGATCTCCAAACCGCGCTCGAAAAGGACCACAAACCATCATGACCGCTACGCGCATCCCGCAACGCAATGGACGCTCGATCCGACGCGAGGCGGCAACACATATCTTCAAGGTGGGGCAAACCGTCCGGGTGAAGGACGGGTTCCTGGTCGTTCCCTCCAAGCTCCCCGAGACATATCGCATTACCGCCACACTGCCTCTGAGAGGAAATGTGCTGCAATACCGCATCCGCAGTGACGATGAACGTCATGAGCGGGTCGCGACGGAAGACAGTCTGGAACTGGTAAACCTTTCGCCCGCCGGCAGCGGCGCAACACTGATCGAGAGGACGTTTGGCCTTGGCCACGGCCCGAATGACGAAAGGTTGACATCGTGAACAGCCATGAAGACGAAGCCGAACGAAGACGGAATGCCTTTGCCGTCGGCACATGGGAAAACAAATGTGGCGCGTCCGGCCGCTACTCCATGGAGATCGAACACGACCGCCGGATCGAATCCGCCCGTTCGTGGACCGTCTATCGTGTATCCGCAGGCGTTCCAGTGCACGCCGACCATGCCCTGACCGGCAAGAGCCGTTCGGACGCCGGAAAAGACGTGATGTCCTTCAATCTTCTCAACATAGGATACCGGAAGGAATGGCTCAGGCTGTCGGACGCCGCTCGGAGTGCTCGTGAGACCCCGCCGGCTCAACCGTGGCGCTAGCCTTCCTGAACCAAAGCCGTAGCTTCGATGCGGCGCGAAATGCTGTGCGCTTCGTCGGCCATGACGGCATGTTCCAGGTGTTGTTCTTCATCGAGGTTGGCGCTCTGGCGAAATCCGACACCGCATTGCAAAGAACCGAGCCTTCGGAAACGAATTGGCTTTCGTTATTCGACGTCCTGCGCAACTCCATTCAGGACGTGGCACGCAAAGCCTACTCCTACCGCCGCCGCGCCTTCTAAACTCTAACTGCGGCGGATTTCCGCTAGGCGGATCCGGACGCGAGAGAACGCTCTATGTTGATCCGTTACGGCTATGAAATGACACTGACCTGCCCGCAGCCGACCGCATTGGTATGCCTGTTGTCGGTTCATGATGATCGTGCGGCCGACATCAGAATTCCGGAAACGGTCTTCACCACGCCGGATGTTCGCACTTCGACTTACCGTGATCTCTTCGGCAACCGCTGTCTCCGGCTGGTTGCCCCAGCGGGCGACCTGACCATATGGGGCGATGCGACGATCGAAGACGACGGCAAACCGGACAGGTCGCTGCCAGGCGCCAGGGAACTCCCGGTTTCGGAATTGCCGGATGATTGCCTCGTCTACCTGATGGGCAGCCGCTATTGCGAGACGGATCGTCTCAGTCAAATTGCGTGGGATATGTTCGGCACAGTCTCACCGGGTTGGGGCCGCGTTCAGGCGATCTGCGACTTCGTCCACCGCCACGTCCAATTCGACTACATGCAGGCGCGATCGACGCGGACAGCCTTCGAGGCGTTTCACGAACGTGTCGGCGTCTGTCGCGACTTTGCGCATCTCGCAGTGGCGTTGTGCCGTTGCCTCAACATTCCTGCCCGATATATCAATGGCCATCTCGGCGACATCGGTATTCCGGTCGTCGATCCGATGGACTTCAGCGCCTGGATCGAGGTCTTCCTGGACGGTGCATGGCACACATTTGATCCACGCAACAACACGCGGCGGATCGGTCGTATCATCGTCGCACGCGGGCGCGACGCCGCCGACATACCGCTCATCAATTCCTTCGGGCCGCACATGCTGAAGGCGTTTCGCGTCTGGACCTATGAGGTGACGAACCTGCAGCCGATGCAAAGCGTCGCCGGGGGCGCTGTTTAGAACGAGACCTGGGCGGATGCGCGGCAATGTCCAGCCTCAGGCATTGCCGCAGGCAGCTGCAGTCGGAGGACTGCGTTTTTCGCCAAGGCGCTGGACAGGATCGCCGGCCATGAATGATCCACACCCACGATACAGGCCCCTTCGTTGATTTAAAGCGCATCGCAATCTTTCAGATTCACTCCTCGCGCTTTAAGTCTTTGTTTTACGCATGTCGTTGTCGCAAATCCGCTGTAGACTTTTGCATGACATGCTTTGGTTGAAAGTTGTTGGCGTCGAGCCATCTTGGGTGTGAGCAGTCCCTCGGGGATTAGCGGAAGATAGGAGTTCGCAGTTGATGTTCGATCATATCTCCATCGGCGTAAAAGACCTCGAAAGAGCTCGCCGTTTCTACGATGCGGCGCTGGCGCCGCTCGGATATGAGCGCCTGTCCAATTCCGACACCATGATTGGCTACGGCCCTGAAAGGGTCGGGCTCTGGGTGATGCAGGTCGAACAGCCCGTGGTTGCCGACATGCGATCCGGGCTGCATTTCTGCTTCGTCGCGCCTAATGAGGCCGCGGTCGATGCCTTTCACTCGGCGGCCGTCGCATCCGGCGGCACGGATAATGGTGAACCGGGTGTGCGGCCGGATTACGGGCAATTCTATTATGCCGCCTTCATCATCGACCCGGACGGCTACCGCCTCGAAGCGTATTTTCACAAAGGCGAACTTTAAGGGGTCAGGCGGCAACTCTCGAGATCGATACGCGGCAGCCGGAGGCTTCGAGCGCCTGGCTGGCGACCTCGAGGAACAGGCGACGGAACCAGCGCGCCCGGCCGTCGGCCTGGTCGATACGGCGATAGAGCATCGTCACCGGATCGGCGGGGAGAGGAAGCGGCGGCTGACAGATCGTCAACCCATGCAATTGCGCCATGCAGCGGCCGATCGATTCCGGCACGGTGGCGATGGCGGGCATGGCCCGCAGCGCAGTCGGCAGGGCGGAAAAGCGCGGCACTGTCGCCACCACCTGTCTGACGTGCCCGGTGCGGCTCAGCGCGATGTCGATGCTGGTCGCGGCATTGCCTTCGAACGAGACCGTGACATGGGCGACATTGGCAAAGTCCTTGAGGCTCAGCGGCGCCTTTAGCCGGAGTTGAGCTTCGTCGTAAATACAGATTGAGGCCTGGTCGAACAAGGGCGCGCGAATGTGCCAAGAGGCCGGTTCGTCGTGCACGGAGACGCTGAAGTCGAAGACGCCCTCGTCCAACCGGCGCGCGGCATCGCGTTTCTCGGAGGCGACGCCGATCAGCCGGGCGCCGGGTGAAAGCTGGAGAAGACGGGCGGCAAGCGGGCCGAAGAAGGCCGATTCGAGATTGTCGCACATGCCGATGCGGAACTCGCCCTGCCAGCTTGCCGGATCGAATTCGGCCTGCGGGCGGATGGCGCGCTCGATGCCCGACAGTGCATCCTCGATCGCCGGGGCGATGGAAAGGGCGCGCGGCGTCGGCTGCAGGCCGCGGCCGACACGTACGAACAATTCGTCGTCCAGGGCCTCGCGCAGGCGCCGCAAAGCGGCCGACAGGCCGGGTTGGCCAAGCAGCAGCCGTTCGGCGGCACGACTGACGTTGCGCTCCTGCATCAGCACTGAAAAGGCCAGCAGGAGATTGAGGTCGATCTTGCGAAGAGTGGCATCATTCATCATCGTCAGCAATACCTGGCATGGCTACTATCAATTTGCAATAGGAAAGGAAGCTGTACATTTTCTCGTTCCCTGCCGTCCGGCAACCTCCCCCGATGAGGCGGCAGCGAAGAAGGAACGATTTCGATGACTCTTTCCAAATCGCCAAGCGGGGCGGGGCTGGCATTGCTGCTGCTCTGCGCCGCCAATTTTCTCGACGCCATGGACGTCTCCACCATCGGCGTTGCGCTTCCCGCCATCCAGGCCGAACTCGGCATGGAGGCGACATCGCTGCAATGGGCCGTCAGCGCCTATGTGCTCGGCTATGGCGGCTTCCTGCTGCTCGGCGGCCGGGTCGCCGACGTCTTTGGCCATCGCCGCGTCTTCCTCTGGTCGCTGGCGATCTTTGCCGCCGCCAGCATCGCCGGCGGCTTCGTCGATAGCGGGCCGACGCTGATCGCCGCCCGATTGATCAAAGGCATTGCCGCCGCCTTCACGGCGCCTGCAGCCCTAGCGCTGCTTCTCTCCGTCTTCGGCGAGGGAACCGCACGGGCAAAGGCGCTCGGTGTCTTCTCCTCCACCGGCGCCGCCGGCTTCGTGCTCGGCATGGTGCTCGGCGGTGCCGCGACGATCTTCAGCTGGCGGGCGACGCTCGTCATGGGCGCGCCCGTCGCCATCCTGACGCTCGTTCTGGCGCCGCTGGTGCTGCCCGCCGACCCGAAAAGGGCGGGACCGAGACCTGCCTTCGACTGGGCCGGCGCGCTGACGATCACGCCCGGGCTGCTGCTCTTCGTTTTCGGCATCACCAACGCCGCGGCCGCCGGCTGGCAGGCGTTCCCGACCTGGGGTTCGCTCGCCGCGTCGCTGGTGCTGATCCTGCTCTTCCTCCTGGTCGAAGCGCGCCATGCCGATCCGATGGTGCCGCTCGGCATGTTCCGCCGCGCCAAACTCCGGCATGCCAATGCGATCGCCGCCCTCTTCCAGGGTGCCTATGTCGGCTTCCAGTTTCTGGCGACGCTCTACTATCAGAACGTCATCGGCTGGTCGGCCTTCACGACGGGCTTCTGCTTCGCGCTTGGCGGTGTCTTCGTGATGTTCCTGGCGCCACGTTTTGCGACGGTCGCGCAAAATCGCGGCGCTACCCGGCTGATGGCAGTGGGTGTCGGCCTGCAGGCCTTCAGCTACGTCTTCTGGGTTACCGCACTCGGACATGTCGATCCGATCCTGCTGGTCGTGTTCTCGCAGATCCCGCTCGGCCTGGGTTACGCCCTGACCTACCCCTCGGTGCAGGTTGCGGCCCTTTCCGATGTGGAGGATGACAAGGCGGGGCTCGCCTCCGGGCTGCTCTTCGCCTCCTTCCAGATCGGCGGCGGCATCGTGCTTGCGGCCGCCTCGGCGGTCTTCGGCGCCGCACCGCATTTCGGCTGGAACCCCTACGTCGCCGGCATAGCCTTCGTGGCAACGCTTGCGGTGGCGATCACCCTGCTTGCCGCCGCCGGTCCGCGGACATCGGCCGCCCGGAGGCCTGCTTATCAAGCGGCGGAATGATCCTCACAGCCCGCACTCTGACCGGTGCGGGCTGCTCATGAACCGGAGCTAGATCTGCGGCAAGAATCCCGTTGCGTTGCCTCGGCGAAAGGCGCATGGTCGCAACTTCGGCAGCCATTGAACGGGCGCTGCCGACTGAGGATCTTCGTATCCTCGCCCCGATGAAAGGAGGACCGATGTCTTCCACTTCCGAAAAATCGCATCTGACCTCATCCGATCTCGACATGCTTCAAGGCGTGCTCGACGACGCCGGTTACGACGCCAGAATCCTGATCGACGACGAAAGGGTCTTCAACGTCGCGGCCGTGCTGCTGATCAGGCTGTTCGAGGAGGGCGTCACCTCGCCGGCCATGCTCTCGCTGGCGCTCGAACATCATTTCGGCAAGCTGAAGACGCCGCCGAAACCGGTAACCCCCATCTTTAACCGATATGCGATACAGGGATTGCCCCGCCACGACGCGCCGGCAAGGGCGCCGCGCGTCTTTTCAGACGCACTAAGGACGCTCTAACACTTTGAGTTTGCGCGTAATCCTTTCGGAAAATCGATTCCGATTTCGGGGTTATGCGCTAGCGGCAAGCGAGCCGCTCGGCCCGAAGAATTATTGTGCGAAAACCCTCTTGCTTTGTACGCAAGTGGATTTGCTTTTGTCGATGCTGGTACCGCTCGATATCGGACGGGACATAGAACTCTGTTTGGCCCGCGGTATCATGTCGGCATCGGGCCGAGCGGAGATGGAAAGAACGAAGCTGATCCGCCTGTTTCCCGTAAATGACTGAGCGCGTCGCAAGATTCACCCTCGCGCTTCGGGTCCTGTTTTTACGCATGTCGTTATCGCAAAGCTGCATCATAGTTTTGCGCGGCATGTTTAATCCCTGTGGAAATATGGCTTTCCTGCGGCAGCGGCCTTAATGGCACCTCAATTTTATTCTATAAGGAGGGCTCGCTGATTTGGCCGATGCGGCATTTGCGGTGGCCGGGTTTCCGGCCCCGCCATTTTCCCGATCGCGAAAGCATGGTGACGTCCCGTCTCAACGTCGGGTTTGGCTTTCGGTGACCTCTCCGGTCATCCGCCTCCAGACTGCGATGCGGTTTCAGCAGGCATCATTTTCATTCCATCCCTGCGGCCCGGTGTTGTCGGGTTGCCCCTCATGACGATCCCGCGATCTCTGATCGCGACCGACAAGCGGGGCGAATACCACGCAGGCTGCGGCTTTCAATTTCGATCTAAGGGAGATTTTATCGATGGCAAAAGGACAAGTAAGAAGCAATCGTGAGGTCCGGAAGCCGAAGAAGGACAAGCAGGCAGCGAAGGTGGAAAGCACATTCGCCAATCAGATGAAGACGGCGACCAAGACCGCCCCGCAGGGCAGTGCTCCAAAGAAATAGAACTTCTTATCGAGCCCCCCGCTCCGCCCCCCGTGCGCATAACAGCGCAAGTGCTAGCGCGTCTTGTCGAACGCGCCGCGCTCCGGCGTGACACCATCACCCATTGACATGTTCTCAGAAAAACAGGAATTGCTGCAACTATGACCACTCTTCATACCATGTACCACTTCGACTATCCGCTCTTCCTCATTCGCTCGGCCGTGGTGATTGCACTCGGCCTTTCGGCGATCGCCGCCTTTCACGGCGTCACTCTGTGATCGAATCTGCGCGCCGCAGCGAGTGCGAGGAAATCCAAGTGGCCCCTTTGGGCGAGCCCGACGACAACTCGGAGCGATCCGAAAACCCGGATCGATCCGCCGAGCAAGCCGCGCTTTTCGCTGAAAAGCGCTGGCTGAAGATCCTTGCCGGATATCGCCAGCCGCGGGCCGGACGCAGCGCCTTCGAGCTTGCCGTTACCGTCGTCCCCTTCGCGCTGTTCTGGGCTGCCGCATGGGCAGCGGTTCATTACAGCTTCTGGCCCGGCCTGATCCTCGTCTTTCCCGCCGCCGCTTTCCTGCTCCGACTGTTCATGATCCAGCATGATTGCGGCCACGGCTCGTTTTTCGCCCGTCGCCGCGTCGACGACTGGGTCGGTCGCACGATCGGCATCCTGACGCTGACGCCCTACGACTATTGGCGCCGGGCGCATGCGGAACACCATGCTTCGGCCGGGAACCTGGACGAACGCGGCGTTGGCGATATCGAAACGCTGACGATTGCCGAATATAACGCGCTGTCACGCTGGGGCCGGCTCGGCTATCGGCTCTACCGGAACCCGATCGTGATGTTCGGGATCGGACCGGCATGGCTGTTCCTCTTCAAGCAGCGCCTGCCTTTCGGCATGATGCGCTCCGGCGCCCTGCCCTGGGTCTCGACCATGGCGACCAACCTTGCCGTCGCAGTGGCCGCCGCGCTGTTGATCTGGGCGATCGGGATCATTCCCTTTCTTTTGGTGCATTTGCCGATCGTGCTTCTGGCAGGTGCTGCCGGCGTCTGGTTGTTCTACGTCCAGCATCAGTTCGAGGAAACGCACTGGTCGAAGAAGCCGGACTGGCAGTTCCAGCATGCGGCCCTGCACGGTGCCTCGCATTACGACCTGCCGCCGGTGCTGCGCTGGATCACCGGCAATATCGGCATCCACCATGTGCATCACCTGTCGAGCCGGGTGCCCTACTACCGGCTGCCGGAGGTGCTGCGGGACCATCCTGAGCTTGCCGATATCGGCCGCATCACGCTCATGGAAAGCCTGCGTTGCGTCAAGCTGGTGCTATGGGACGAACAGACGAAGCGGCTGGTCTCGTTTCGCGAGGCAGCGCGGCTTGCCGCAGCATGATAGCGGGCGTTAGAGCGGTTTAGTTTTCACGGGAGCGCAGAGCCGACCTAACCTTTTGCTTGCATCCAATTCCAGAAAGCTGTTTTCCTGGAGTTATTTAGCGATAACCCGTCACGTCAGCCGGTCTGCCCGGCTCCTGCACTTCCACCATGTAGCGCCAGCAATCCGGCCGCGAACCGTCGATATCGTCGAAGCCGTAGGTCTTGGCCACTCCGCCGCTCGACAGCGACTGGCCGTTCCAGCGGGCGCGGTCGGGATCGGCGGCGATGGCGGCAACGGCGCGGCCGACAAAGCGGGGGGTTTCGGAAATGGCGAAATGCGGCTGCACATTGGTCGCCTCGCGCCAGTTCTCCTCACGGACACCGTAAGCATCCAGCATCATTTCGGAGCGCAGCCAGCCAGGCGTGATCGAAACAGCGGTGGCGCCGTGTTTTTCCAAATCTTGCGCATGCGCCCAGGCCATGCGGGTGACACCCGTTTTGACGAGGTCGTAAAAGGGCGAAAGCCGGTAATGCGTGGCATTGTAATCAGCCGTGCCGTCCGTCATCTCCACCAGCAGCCCGCCGGGCCGCTCGATCATCAGCGGCAGGGCGTAATGGGCGGTGATCAGATGTGTCTCGATGCCGAGCTGCAGCATGCGCAGGCCCTTGTCCAGCGAATGCTCCCAGACGGCCTTGTCCCATTCGAACAGTTTCTCGCAGCCCCAGATGTCGTTGACGAGAATATCGAGCCGGCCGGCCTCAACGCGGATGCGGGCGACCAGCGCCTCGACCTGTTGCTCGACGAGATGATCCACCTGCACGGCGATACCCTTGCCGCCTGCGGCGGTTACAAGTTCAGCCGTCTCTTCGATCGTCTCCGGCCTGGAATATTCGGATTGCTGAGCGCGCGTCGTGCGTCCCGTTACATAGACGGTGGCGCCGGCAGCACCGAGTTCCACCGCGATGCCTCGGCCGGCGCCGCGCGTAGCACCCGCCACCAATGCCACTTTCTCCCGCAAGTTCGCTGTCACTTCTCCATCCTCCACGCTAAAGCGCCTCATGCTGCAATGGTTGCACCAGGAATTACCCGGCGCTCCTTGCTTATAAACGAATGATCGTTTACATATGACGTGAATGCAAGAGGAATTTCATGCCGCGACGCCGCACACTGTCCGACGAACAGCTTCTCGCCATGGTGCTGGCGCTGATCCAGGCCGAGGGCCCGGACGCGGCGACCTTTGCGGCGGTGGCGAAAGCCAGCGGACTTTCCGGTTCGACGCTGGTGCAGCGTTTCGCCACGAAAGCGGCGATGCTGCGCACCGCGCTGCTTTATGCCTGGGACAGGCTGGATGCGGAAACGGCGCGGCTTGCCGAGACCGTCCCGAAAACGCCGAAAGGCGCCATCACGCTGCTCGTCGGCCTGTCGCAGGACTACGGCGACAATGCCGCTGCCTATGGTGAGGGACTGCTGGTGCTTCGCGAGGATTTCCGCGATCCGGTGCTGCGCGCCCGAGGGGCCGCGTGGGGAACGGCCCTGACGGCGGCGATCGCGCGATGTTTCGGATCGGCGACTGCGCCGGAGACGATCGCCCGGCTGTTGCTTTCGCAATGGCAGGGTTCGCTCATCTGGTGGGGTTTTGGCGCGGAGGGGCCGGTGGCCGCCTATGTGGAGACGGAGCTGCGGTGCTTCCTCGCGGCAATAAAGCCCTGAGCCCGCTTATGCTTCCTCATCGTCCTTCTCGCCCACGGTCAGCGGCCAGTCGACGACGTAATCTTCGAGATCGTCGATATCGATTTCACTTTCGTTGATCGTGCGGCCTCGCGCAGAAATACCGGCGGCATGGACGGTCTCCGGGTCGCCGGAGACGAGCGGGTGCCACCAGTAGAGGTCGTGGCCTTCATTGACCAGCCGATAGCCGCAGGTCGGCGGCAGCCAGGCGATATCGGGCACGTTCTCCTTCGTCAGCTGAACACAGTCCGGCACGAAATCCCAGCGGTTCTCATAGCTTGAGCAGCGACAGCTTTCGCCGTCGAGCAGCTTGCAGCTGACCGAGGTGAAATAGATATCGCCGCTATCCCATTCCTCGATCTTGTTGAGACAACAGAGGCCGCAGCCGTCGCAGAGGCTTTCCCATTCGGCGACGGTCATTTCGGCAAGCGTCTTGCTCTTCCAGAAGGGCAGATCGTTCATCGTTCGTTTCTTGCAACAGCGGCCCGCAAATTCGCGTGACCCTCATGCATCTCTCTTGTTATCGGCCGCAAAATCAATCAATCCTTCAGTATACTCCTGGTACTCGGAGAATTCTCTCCTGATATCGGAGAGATTTGCGGCCATATGCGGGCCTCGCGCTTTCGTCGGATATGACCGAAGCGCGATCAGGCGGGAATACAGGACGTGCAGGATCCGGACAACCCAGGAAATGGGCCAGAAAACGGGCCAGAAAACAGGCCCGGAAAAGCGGCGAACGAGGCGGCGGAAAAGCGGCCGGCGAAGAGCCGTCACATTCTGCTGCGCATCGATTCCTGGATCGATTCGACCGTCTGGAACGCCGGCTTCCGCGCCGCCGAGATCTGGGAAGACATCACCATCTTCTTCCGCCGCTTTCGCGTGCGCGGCTGGAAGCGCATGGTCTTCGAACTTGCCGGCGAAGGGCTGACGCTCGGGGCGGCCGGCTCCGTGCTGATTTTGCTGCTTGCCCAGCCCGCCTTCGAGGCGACCAAGGAGGACTGGCGCAATCGCGGCGATTTCGCCGTCACCTTCACCGACCGCTACGGCAACGTTATCGGCCATCGCGGCGTGATCCACCAGAATTCCGTGCCGATCGATGAGCTGCCGGATTCGCTGATCAAATCGGTGATCGCCACCGAGGACCGGCGGTTCTTCGACCATTTCGGTATCGATTTCATCGGTCTCTTCCGCGCCATGAGCGAGAATGCGCGCGCCGGCGAAGTCGTGCAGGGCGGCTCGACGCTGACGCAGCAGCTCGCCAAGAACCTGTTCCTGTCCAATGAACGTTCGATCGACCGCAAGGTCACCGAGGCGTTCCTGGCATTGTGGCTAGAGGCGAACCTTTCCAAGAAGGAAATCCTCTCCACCTATCTCGACCGCGCCTATATGGGCGGCGGCACTTTTGGCGCAGCCGCAGCGGCGCAGTTCTATTTCGGCAAGAATATCACCGATGTGAACCTTGCCGAATCCGCCATGCTCGCCGGCCTGTTCAAGGCGCCGGCCAAATATGCGCCGCATGTCAACTTGCCGGCGGCGCGTGCACGCGCCAACGAGGTGCTGACCAATCTCGTCCAAAGCGGGCTGATGACCGAGGGTCAGGTGATCGCCGCCAGGCGCAACCCCGCCACCGTCGTCGATCGCAACGAGGTGGAATCGCCCGATTTCTTCCTCGACTGGGCCTTCGACGAGGTGCAGCGGCTTTCACCGCGTTTCCACCAGCATTCGCTGATCGTGCGCACGACGATCGACATGGGCATCCAGCAGGCGGCCGAGGATTCGGTCGAGACGTCGCTGCGCGAATATGGCGAAGCCTATCACGCCAAGCAGGGCGCGATGGTGATGATCGAAAACGGCGGCGCCGTGCGCGCCATGGTCGGCGGCCGAGATTACGGCGAAAGCCAGTTCAACCGCGCCACCAGAGCGCTGCGCCAGCCGGGGTCCTCCTTCAAGGTGTACACCTATTCGGTGGCGATGGAGAGCGGGATGACACCGAAGACGACTATCGTCGACGCCCCGATCTCCTGGGGCAATTGGAGCCCGCATAATTATGCCAATCACTATGCCGGCCGCATAACGCTTGAGACCGCGATCGCCCAGTCGATCAACACCGTGCCGGTGCGGCTTGCCAAGGAAAAACTCGGAATTCAGCCGATCCGAGCGATGGCGAAGAATCTCGGCGTCGAAACGCCGATCCGCGACGACGTCACCATCCCGATCGGCACGTCCGAGGTAACGGTGCTCGACCAAGCAACGGCCTATGCCACCTTCCCGGCCGGCGGCTACCAGTCGCGCCGCCACGGCATCACTCAGATCCTCGATTACGACGGCGACGTGCTTTACGATTTCGACCATGACGAACCGGCGCCGAAACGCGTGCTGTCCGAACAGGCCGACGCCTATATGAACCAGATGTTGTCGCGCGTTCCCTATGTCGGCACGGCGCGCAAGGCCGCACTCGACAACGGCATCCTGACGGCCGGCAAGACCGGCACGACCCAGGCCTATCGCGACGCCTGGTTCGTCGGGTTCACCGGCAATTACACCTGCGCCGTCTGGTTCGGCAATGACGACTACACCTCGACCAACAACATGACCGGCGGCTCGCTGCCGGCGATGACCTTCAAGCGTGCCATGGACTACGCCCATCAGGGCGTCACGCTGCGCGCCATCCCCGGCGTCGAAAACCCCCTGCCCTCGGAAAAGGACCTCGCCAAGACGTCTGCCGCCAAGCCGCAGGACGGATTGCCGCAGCTTGTCCGGCCGCGCATGCTCTCGGTTCAATCGACTGACATCCTCAAGACACTCGGCGAAAAGCTGAAGGATGCCGCCCCGCTCGCGCCGGCGAAGGTGGCGAGCGCGGAGTAGTTGGCCCAGGAGATTGCCGGACTGCCCCTCATCCGGCTGCCGCCACCTTCTCCCCGTAAACGGGGCGAAGGGACCATGTCGCCACCTCTCCGTTCCCCGCACACCTCTCGTAGGCCACGTCCCCTCGCCCCGTTTACGGGGAGAGGGTTAGGGTGAGGGGCAGCCATTCGCGCAAACCGGACAGCCCTGTTGCCGCACTTTGCATAACGTGGATCAATCGGCCTCTACGGCACGGCTTGGCATTCCACCCTGCCAGAATCAGTGGTAACCCTTTCATCCGATATGGTTTCCAAGGTCATGACGTGTTTCGATTTCCCCTTTTTATCGCGATCATGCTGATCGTCGCCTTTGGCGGCGGGATCATGATTTCGCTTTATGCGCTGGATGCGACGCAGGGTTTTGGGGCGATCAAGCTCGGCGCCTGGGAGGCCTTTCCGGCGTTGCAGACGGTCGAGGCCGATCCCTATGCCAAGTCGCACCGGGCGCGCGCCGGCAAGCTGCTCTACGGCAGCGCCGAGGGCCTGACCTTCACGGCGAGCGTCGACGACGAGGGCGCGCGGCTGAATGCCGGCTGCCGCTACCGCATCAGCGGGCAGACGCCGCCTGCCCGGCTCTGGACGCTCTTTACCGCCGACAATGGCGGCAATCCGGCGGCGGTGACGACCGGGCATCCCTCTGCGCTCAATTCTTGGACGGTGCTGCGCCAGCAAGACAGCAGCTTCTCGATCGAGATCTCCGCCGTCGCCCAGCCGGGCAATTGGCTGGCCTTACCACAGGCCGGCTCCTTCCGGCTGGTGCTGACGCTGTTCGACACCCCGACCGCCGGCAGTTCCGGCGTGATCGACCTCGCCATGCCGAAACTCACCAAGACCGGATGCGGCAATGCTTAGGATATTCTTCGCCGTCCTGACCGGCCTTTTCGGCGCAGCCCTGCTGCATCTCGTCATCATCCTGTCGCTGCCGCATTTCACCGGCAGGGATGCGGCAACCCGCGTGGAGGCGGAGGGCGATCTCAACAATTTCTACCTGCTCGGCGACCAGTATGACGAGGCCGGCCTTGCCAATGGCGACCCCTTCCTGCGCACCGCCGTCTGCTCCTTCGATGTCGAGGATGCTCCGGTGCATTTCACCGCCAAGGGCAATGTGCCCTTCTGGTCGATCGCGATCTACGACAGCGCCTCCAACGAGGTCTTCAGCATGAACGACAGGACATCGGTCGGCGGTGCGCTCGATGTGCTGGCCGGCAGTCCGATCCAGCTGACCGACCTGCGCAAAAATCTGCCGCAGGAGCTGCAGCAGGCGATCCTGGTGGAAATGGCACGGCCGGACGGTTATGCCGTGCTGCGGACGCTGGCGCCGCAGGCGAGCTTCAATGAGGCTGCGCGCAACTTCCTGACGGAAGCCGGCTGCGAGCAATTCGCCGCTCGCTAAGGTTGAAGAGCGGTTACTTCTTGTTGACGCGCGGCGCGGGCGCCGGACTAGGTCTAGGGCTCTCGGCCAACCGCTCGTAGCGGACGCCGGTGAACCAGAGGATCTTGGCTTCGCGGGGCTCTTTGTCCGGGCGATGCGGCGCCCGCGGCTGCCGATCCGCCAATGCGACTACTATTGCCATTCTCGTCTCCATGCACTGCCCGAGACGGATGAACTTGCGATGGATTTCACCCTGCCCGCCAATGTGCGGGCCGGCGCGTCCTGCGGTGCCGGAATGACCGGACCGAGGGCATTCGCGCCTTTCCCACGGCACCTGATTGAAATACCGTGATGCGGAGTTTCGACGATCCAACTACTCAAATCGCGTCGTTCCTATCCGAATTGAGACACATGACAGTTAACAGTTTACTAATGTTCGGCGATGCCAAACACCGTTCGACTCGCCTTCCCTTTAACGCTCGAAGAGTCGATTTGGTTTCACGCCGCCTGCGCAAGGGGCCTGGCTTGGCATCGCCGCTAAAATTAGAAATAATTCATATAGTTGGCATTGGCGCGGCAATCTCTCTACCTCGAAAAAGGCAGTGTTGCAAAAATGCGTCATGAAAATATTTAATTGCGAGGCGCTCAGATGCGCGTATGTTTCGTTCGGTCGATCACAGTTCCCGGGCACCGATCGATCGGGGATTTTCTACGCTCTTGCCGGAATGCGGAGGGTAAGCGGTGTCTTTGCTGGTCAATTCATCCTTCTCGCCTGACGATCTCGACGTGCTGCGCAGTGCGCTTGATGCCTGGTGCTCGGAACGGCGCATCGACATCAAAAGCGTCGACGCGCAGTTCGCGGCATCCGCGGCCCTCAACCTTTATCAGCCCGGTTATGACAGCCGCGAAAAGCTGCTGCACGCGCTGCGCGATCACAGGATTGCCTGAACTTTTCAACCATCACTTCGGCGGTGAGGAATCCTCATAGCGCCGTTCCAAACCGCGCATTTTTATATCGCCGGCTAACTATGCAACAACACGCTGAGCGTGTATATTTCTGTTGCTTTTTAATAAAATCTTCAGCATGCATTAACCCTACCGGTCTAGGATTTGTTCATCACCGTATGGCCTGACATGCGTTCCGCCAGCGCATATGGCCCATGGTCCCGTTGTTCTGCGTTTTCGGGGTGTTTTTGTGCGTGACCGGTTTCGAGACCTAGAAGGCCCCTTGGCCGTCAGGAAAAAGGACGTGGTGTTGATGGCGACTGTCAGCAGTTTCGAGAACCTGTCTCATCCGACACGGTCCGAACTGCGCCAATTCGCCGAACTTTTCATGCCGCTGTTCCAAGCCTCGTCCGACGAGGCCAAGCGGCAGGCGGTCGCAGCGCTGTCCCAATGCGAGAACATGCCGGCCGCAGTGGCACTGTTTATCGGCAACCAGCCGATCGAGATCGCGGCCCCTTTTCTTGCCGCCTCCAAGGCGATCGCCGACGATACGCTGATTACCATCGCGCGGATGCAGGGTGCTGCGCATGTCAAGGCGATCGTCAGCCGCGATTCACTCTCGCCGAAGGTCATCGATGCGCTAGTGGCGCTGCGCCAGAGCCAGCCTCGGGCCGTGGGCGCCTCGGCGCCGATCATGGAATCGCCGGCGGTCCCGCTTTCGCCGGTGCCGGCCGAGACCAACGAGGCCGATGCGTTGGAGGAACAGCGGGTTGCCAATGAAGAGGCGTTGCGCGAGCGTATCCTCGGGCTTGCCGGTCATCTCGGCCGTGCCGACGAAGACAGGCTCGGTCTGCGCACGCTCAGCGACATTCAAGAGGCGCTGCTGGTGCGCTTCGCGCGCTCACGCGAGGCGACGCATTTCGCAACAGCACTTGCCGATGCGCTTTCCGCCAGCCGCTGGCTTGCCGAGCGCATCATGCTCGATCTTTCCGGCCAGCAGCTCGCCACGACACTGACGAGCCTCGGCATGGGCTTTCTTGATGCCGTTTTCGTGCTCGAAAGGCTCTATCCGCACCTGGCCGAACAGCAGCACAACGTCACTCGCGGCTGGATGGTGCTCGATGCACTCGACCCGGAAGAATGCCACGAACGCGTCGAAGCCTGGCGGCGTGCCGATCGCTACACCTATAGGCACGACGTGCCCAATGTGCCCGCACCTCAGGAAACGCCCAACCACCGCTTCATCCGCCAGGCGCCGCCGCAGCGCGACATGCGCATCATGGGACGGCGGTCTCGCTGAACCGCGGTTTAGCGGCCTTGCCACATATGAACTGCCCGAAATGGCGCTGAACTGACGAGCGCCTCGGCTCTCAGCCGCCCTTCGCAAGTGGGATCATATCTCCGAGTTCATCCGCCTCCAGTTCGACGATCCAGAGATCGGGATCGAATTTGCGTTCGCGCTCCAGCATCGCGCGCACCGCTTCCGGTTCGCTGCGCAACAGGCGGATCTCGAACAGGCGGTCGCCGGCCTGGCCTTCGTCGAAAGCGGTCTGCGGCGCCGGCGCATAGAGAGTTTCCAGGCCGTCGCGGCAGTGCTGACGGATGAAGATCGCACCCGCCTCCTCCGCACCCTTCTTCTCGACGGCGGCGAAATCGCCGCTGGCGAAGACGCGGCGCAGGAGGGCGGAAACGAAGATGTCGGCGCGTAATCTCATCGGCGCGGTATAGACCGGCGCGCCGGTGGCGGCAATGCACGGTCTGAGTTTGACTCCAGCGGTCAGACCTTGACTGCCAGCCGCAATCCTCCCCAATGCCGTCCCCGGACGGTGATCGGGGCGGAGATATCCTTCATCATCACGAAATTGCCGCCGCCCATGTCGCGCCTGTAGGTCTGGACGAGGAAGGGCGCGGTGCCGCGGCCAGCTGCAAGGCCGACGCGATCGGCGAAGATGCGGCGATTGCGGCAATTGGCGGTGTTCCAGACGGTGTCGCCAGGCCGCTGGGCTTGCGAGAATTTCCGGTTGTGGGTCGGCAGATAGCCGTTCTCGTCGATCGCCGTGCAGAAGGCGATGCGCTCGTCCAAGGCTGTGACGGGTTCCTGGATCGGCGGCAGCAGGCGGTCGGCGAGTTCGGTGAAGGCTGCCGGATCTGTGCCCGGTATCGGCCGATAGCGTCGGTCGAAGAGAGCATCGAGCCCGATCTGCCCTTCAGCGACGGCGCGCTCGAAGGCGCCGGAAATCTGCCTTGCCGCCGACTGCGCTTCCTCGATCCAACGGCTGTCGGCGGTCTTGACGCCGGCGCTCGCCGTCAGCTGGATCAGGGTTTCCGAGAGGATCCGGCAAGAAAACAAATTTCATTGCGGGTCCGCTTTGCGGGCGGCTTCGGCGGCAAAGCCCCGCAGTCTGGCCCGGATCGTTTCAAACGGCACCGATGCGCCGGTTTCAAGATACCGCTGCCGCCGCCCTTCATCCTCAGCCTGTTCGCTGATCGTGCGCTCCGCTTCAACTTATTCAATCGGGTAAAAAGGCTTTTTGCCGATTTAGAACAGGATGTCGTCCGAAAACCGCTCACACTTTTCGGCATTATGTTCTATATCGCGCCGATTTCCTTGAGTTTCTTCAGCACCGCCTGGTTCGGCTCGCCGTCTTCGGGCAGGTTGTAGTGCTTTTGAAAATGGCGGATAGCCGCGCGGGTCTGCTCGCCGGCGACGCCGTCGATGCCCACATTGGCATAGGCCATGTTGGAAAGGCCCTTCTGGATCTTCAACACCAGGTCGACATTGGTGATTTCGCTTGATGGAACCTGCTTTGCAGCTGACGAAGCCGTTTTGACCGTCTTTTCAGCGCTCCGGATCGCGGCCGCCACCGGATCTTCCGCCGCCGCCTTCGAGCTCACATCCTCGGGCGGCTTTTCGGCGGGCACGGTCGAGGGGCCGGCGGCATCGGTCTTCAGCGCCGCCAGTACCTCCGGCGTCGGATCGCCGGTTTGGGTCATGCCGACGGTCTCCTCGAAGAAGAGAATAGCCGCACTGGTGCGCGGGCCGATGATGCCGTCGGGTATGCCGTTATAGAGGCCGCGGCGCACCAGCTGCTGCTGGATGTCCATGACGAGTTGGCTCGGCTGCTGGCCAGGCGCGGCAGGCGCCGGCGTCGCATTGGTGGTGGCTGTATCCTGCGGCCGTTCGATCCGGAATGTGGTGACCTCGCCCTGCTGCTCCTCAGCCGGGCGGCGGGCACCGAGCACGGTCGGAGACTGCGGATCGCGGGTGCGGAAAATCGGATGCGGATGCAGGCCCGGCTGATACCAGAGCGCATTGGCGGCGACGAAGGAGAAGATGACGACGAAGGTGATCGTGCCGCCGGCGACCGACGGATTGCGGCCGATGACGCCGCCGAGCACGGATGCGCCCTGCAGGCCGAGCCCGCCGAGCACGGAGGCGCCTTGCAGGCCGAGCCCGCCGAGGGCGGCAGCGCCTGACATCAGAAGGCCCGGCTGCTGCCGTCCCCTTTTTCCCTTAGGCGATTTTCGCTTGCGCGCGGCCATCGAAACGCCCCTCTTCCAATTCTGCACCACTATTGACCGCGCCCTTCAGCCGCGGCGGAAACTCGACAGTCGCGCCATGACCGGCGTCTTCGGCGTGCTGGGCGCCCGAGCCGTCCACCGCGATCTCAATGGTGATGATCGTGCCCTCGCCCGGCTGGCTGGCGATGGCGAAATACCCGCCATGCAGCGCCACCAGCCCCTTAACCAGGGAGAGGCCGAGGCCGGAGCCTTCGAAGCGGCGGGTATAGTCGTTCTGGATCTGGACGAAGGGCTGGCCGAGCAGCGCCAGCTTGTCGGCCGGGATGCCGATGCCGGTATCGCTGACCGTCAGCTTGAGGATGCCGTCGCGCGCTGCCGCATCGACCGAGACAACGCCGCCAGCCTCGGTGAATTTTATGGCATTGCCGACGAGGTTGATGAGGATCTGCTGGATGGCCCGCTGATCGGCGACGACCTCGCCGAGATCGCGCTGGATACGGCTCGTCAGGGTGAGGCCCTTGGTCTTGGCCTGCAATGCCAGCATTGATTCGCAGGATTTGACGGAGCTTGATATATCGAAGGCTTCGAGGATCAACTCGTAGCGGCCCGCTTCGATCTTGCTCATGTCGAGCATGGTGTTGACGACGGAGAGCAGATGCGCGCCGGATTCGCGGACCAGGCCGACATATTCGCGCTGGCGGTCGTTTTCGAACTTGCCGAAATATTCACCGATCAGGATATCGGAAAAACCGAGAATGGCGTTCAGCGGCGTGCGCAGTTCATGGCTGACGGCGGCGAGGAAGCGCGACTTGGCGTCGTTTGCGGATTCGGCATCGGCCGCGCGGTTCTGGGCCTCGTCACGCAGCTGCTGCTCGACGGAGACATCGCGCAGCTGGGCAATGATGGCGGCAAGCTCGCCATCGGCATCGCGCCGGGCGGTCATGTCCATTCTGAGATAGGCGAACTGGCGTTGATCGCGCGAGACCGAGGGCCGATCGAGGCGCAGATCGACGCTCTGAGCATCCTCGCCCCGGCGCAGGTCATCAAGCGCCTGCAGGAAAAGGATGCGGTCGGAGACATGCACCTGCTCGAGGAAGCCCCTGCCCTTGGGATCGCGCATCCAGGCAAGGAAATCGCGCCGGTCGCGGCCGCCGACCGTCGCCACACTGCCGTGCGGGTCCAGGAAGAAGACGAGGCCGGGGGTGGCTGCAAGGAAGAAATCCTCGGCCGACTGCGTGGCGACACCGGAAGACGAACCCTGACGGGCGAGCGCGATGCTGCCGACGGCGGAAAAGAGAAAGGCGGCGCAGACCACGGCGACACCCGCCGGCAGCGCGACGGCCGGACTTGTGACTGCCGAAAGGCCGATAGGAGCGGCAACGAGAGCGGCCGACGAGAACAGCACGAGGCGGCGCAGGATCGCGAGCTCGCGTTGGCGTACGGCTTCGCCGCCGCCCGTCCGGGAGAGCCAGCTTGTCGCTGCCCGGTCTACGAGGGCCGTCATCCAGCCGCCAATGTTACTCAATACACGCACGCAATACCCGCCCGAAAGGCTGTCGATCGATCCGGACAATAGGCCTTGGCGACTTAAAGAAAGGATAAGGCAAAAGCGCTGTTCACAGGCTGAAACGGCCGAAATTCCCGTTTTGAAGCATCTGGAAGGCTCTTTGCCTTTTGTGGTTAATAGCAGGTAAGCGACGGATTTTCCTCATATTTCAGCATTGCGTTAACTCTTGTGGCAAGGCGAGCTAGCAAAAGCCCTGCAATTGCAAGCAGGTGTTGCCCTGATGCTTAACGGCGATCGCTCGCATTCGACTAAAATGCGGCTCAAATACCGTTCGCTAAAATTTGAACTAAATTTGCCGCAAATGCGCGTGAGTTTCGAAAAGCGGCATTCGCAACTTGGCGGTAGGGTGAAAACACACCGGACAACCGGCCTGATTCGGCGACAAGAACCGGACGGGGAAAACAGGATGGGCGACGACAATGTGGTTTCTGATCAAAGGATCCTTCTGGTTTGGCCTCGTGCTCGTGCTTCTTTCCGTCTTCAGCACGGAGAGTTCCGACAAGTTGGCCAACGGCCCGCAATTGCAGCTTTCCGACGCGTTCACGGCGGCAAGCGGCGCCTATGACTATCTCACAGGCATGTGCTCGGAAAAGCCCGAGGTTTGTGCCAAGGGCGCCGAAACCTTCACCGCGCTCGGCTACCGGGCCCGCGAGGGCGCCCGCGTCGCCTACGAACTTCTCGACAGCCAGTTCAAGGACGAGGCGCCGGCGACCGCAAAGCTTGCCGAACCGCAGATGCCGGTGGCGCTCAACATGCCTTCGCTGGCAGCACCTGCTATCCAGGAAAAGGTGCGCGAGGCCAAGGCTGCGCTCAACCAGCCGATGCCTTACCGTCCGCCGGTCGAGGATGATGCCGCCCCTGAGACGGTGGTGACCGGCGCGATCCCGCTGCCGACGCCGAAGCCGGCGACCTGACGAAATTTCGCGGGCATTCGTCCGCAATGCCTTTCGGTTTTATAGCTTGCATCGGTCGTCCGCATGACGCGGAGAGGCCCCATGCCTGACGTGCCTGCCCTGTTTAATTCAGCATGTTGCTGCGCCGTGAGGATGCTCATCCCTCACGGCGTTTCTTTTTAGCGGTTCAAATCCGCCGGTCTTTCACCTATATGCAGTGTTAGAGCACTTCCTGACGCATTCCGGACGCAAAACCGCTGCGCACTTTTGCTGGAACTGCTTTAATAGTGAAAGGCTACCATGGCATCCCTCGACCAGATCATCGACGACTTCGCTTTCCTGGACGATTGGGAAGACCGCTACCGCTATGTCATCGAACTCGGCAAGGCGCTGCCCGACTTAGCCGAGGAGAAGCGCACCTCGGAGAACAAGGTGATGGGCTGCGCCAGCCAGGTCTGGCTGGTGACGCATACGACAGGCGATCCCGACAACCCGGTCATGAGCTTCGAGGGTGATTCCGACGCCCATATCGTGCGCGGCCTCGTCGCCATCGTGCTTGCCACCTATTCCGGCAAGACCGCATCCGACATCGCCGGGCTCGATGCCTTCGAGATATTCTCGAAGATCGGCCTGGTGGAGAATCTGTCATCGCAGCGCTCGAACGGACTGCGCTCGATGGTGAACAGGATTCGCGAAGAGGCAAGAGTCCGCGCCGCGGCTTGACTGGGATGATTGCTGATCGGAAGGGCCACAGCCGATCGAGCTGGACAGCGCCTGCCTTGGCACATCGAATACATTAACACTTGCTGATAGTATAGGAATACATTCTAAGCCTGTCGGCGAAGCATAAGACGGGGTCGCTCAGACTATCTTGGCGCCCGTCCGAATCATCTGCGAAAGGTTGGATCACCGGCGCGATTCAGCTTTTGATAGAAGCGCAGAACCGCTCCAACCTTTCGTTTACCCAACTCCCGGCAAAACCGCTTCGCGCTTTGCCGGGAAAACCATTTCGCACTTTCCTGGAATAGCCCCATCGAGATTATTTTCCATGCCTTGAAAAGGCACACAAAAAAGCCGGGCACAAGACCCGGCTTTTTGTCGTCGATGCTTTCGAAAAAGCTCAGCCGCGGCCGCGCTTGCGGCGTTGCCCGAGGCCCATCTCCTTTGCCAAGCGCGAACGCGCTTCGGCATAAGCGGGCGCTACCATCGGGTAATCGGTCGGCAGGTCCCACTTCTCGCGGTATTCTTCCGGCGAGAGGCTGTGATGCGTCATCAGGTGACGCTTGAGGGACTTGAAGTTGCCGCCGCATTCCAAACACGTGATCTGCTCGTCCTGTACGGACTTGCGGACAGAAACTGCAGGCTTCTGCTTTTCGACGATCGCCGCAGCAGGCTGCGGTACGGACGTGTTGCTCAGTGCCGAATGCACGTCGGAAATCAGATTGGCCAGGTCGCTGACCGGTACAACATGGTTGCTGACATAGGCCGCAACGATGTCGGCCGTCAGTTCCACAAGCAGCTCCGGCGCATTGCCGGTCGCTATATCCGTCATATTTTTTCTCCTGTTAGCATGCACAAACGGTCTTTGACCGACACGTCAAAGACCCGCCTCGTAGAAGCGAACAGCAAAAGCACCGGAAGCGATCTTCTGTTTCGAAAAACGCGAAATCCACCCCTAGATTCCGAAGAGCGAGACCTGTCCTTATACTGCCTGATTGGAAACCACTACGTCATGCTCCGGGCTATGGCCTCAGTTTAGACATTGAAAATCAAAACTGAGGGACTTGGAAGCAGTACGATTGCAATTCACAATCAGAACTCTACTTGCATTTTCAAATACCATCGTTTGACCAAAAGGCCAATTATTATTTGTCGTTTTTCTTGAGAAAATGTGACAGATGAAGAATTGAAGGACTTTCCGCCAAGCTTTACTCACAGCTTCCTGTGCATAAGTTTTGCATAAATCTGGTAATGTCGGCGAACAGCATAGGCTCAAAGATCTCTGATATCGTCACGGACCGAGAGTTCACCGAGATCATATCCTGAACGGTGGGCAGTTCTGGCAAGGAGATGGGCAGACACCGGCGCCGTCAGCAGGAAAAAGATAAAGCCGGCGATGGCGCGGGCGAGAATCGCCAGATCTTGCGAATAGAGGCCGGCGGCGAGGAGCAATAGGCCGGAGCCGACTGTCCCCGCCTTCGAGGCCGAGTGCATGCGCGTGTAGAGATCGGGCAGCCTGACAAGGCCGATTGCCGCTGCAAGAGCAAAGAGCGCTCCGACGATCAGCAGCAGGGCGGTGATGGCAGCCACGATATAATCGATCATCGCTTCTTGCCCCCTGCCCGCTTTTGCGTGTTGCCATTTGCCGCAGATGGCTTCGATTTGATGTTGCCGCGCGACAGCACAAAGCGGGCGAAGGCGACAGTCGCCAGGAAACCGACGAGGCCGAGCGAGATGGCGATATCGATATAGAGCGAAAAGCTGGTTTTGACCGCGATGACCGCAATGAAACCGATGGCGATACCGGTCAGCATGTCGAGGGCAAGAATACGATCCGGCAATGTCGGGCCGGCAACGACGCGCCAGACGGTGAGGATCAACGCCAGGCCGAGAATGACGAGTGCGGTCGAAGATGCGACCGCGATAATGGCGGCAGGCGTGATCACCGGAAAGCCTCCATGATCTTGCGTTCGAAACCGTTGGCGATATCACGCTTGGTGGCCTCAGGATCGGAACAATCGAGCGCATGGACATAGAGCATGCGGCGATCTGTCGAGACGTCGACCGAAAGCGTGCCGGGTGTCAGCGTGATCAGGTTTGCGAGCAAAGTGATCTCGAAATCGCTCGTCAGCGTCAGCGGGAAGGCGAAGATGCCGGGCTTCAGCTTCATATCGGGCGAGAGGACGGTGACCGTGACCTTCCAGGCCGACAGCGACAATTCCTTCAGGAACAGAATGGCAAGCGAGAGCACCGGGAGGACGCGGGGGATATGTCCCTTGCCGCCGAAGGATTCGCGGATGATGACCAGCGCCAGGGCGCCAAGCAGCAAGCCGAAGATGAGGTTGTGCGGTGAGGCACTGCCGGTGACGGCGATCCAGGCAACGGCCAGCAGCAGGTTGAAGAGAACGAAGATCACGGCGCGCCTCCTTCCGGGAAGACCGAGTGAAGATAGGCCTGGGGATCGGCAAGGCCGGCAGCTGCCGATTGCGACAGCGCCAGCAAGTGTTCCGGCAGGATGCCGAAGCCGACGACCAGCGCTGTCAGCGCGGCGAGCGGCAGACCGGTGCGCCACCTCGATCCGGACGGTGTCAGGACTGTCGGCGTCAGGGCTATCGCCGCCGGGCGCCAATAGGCGAGCAGGAAGAGGCGGCCGAAGGCAATCGTCGTCAGAAAACCGCCAACCAGGATCGAGGCCGCCAGCCACCAGGCGCCGAGATCGAGCGAGGCCTTGACGAGGATGACCTTCGGCCAGAAGCCGGAAAAGGGCGGCAGGCCACAGGCGGCAAGGAAGAGCACGAGGGAGAGCGCGGTGAAGCCACCGCTTTGCCTGTAGAGCCCGCCGAGGGCCGATAGCGAAAAGCCGCCGCCGCGGCGGGCGATCTCGCCGGCGGCAAGATAAAGCGCCGTCATCAGCACCATGGAATGGAGCGCATAGAAGACCGAGCCGCTGATGCCGCCAAGGCCGCCAAGCGCGACGCCCGCAAGCACGTTGCCGATGCCCGATATGACGACATAGCCGAACAGCCTGCGGATATCGTTTTCGGCAAGCGCGCCGAGAGCGCCGACGAGAATGGTCGCGGCGGCGGCGAGTGCGATCACCAGGCTCAATTCCTGCCGCTCCATCGGCAGCAGCATGACCATCACCCGGATCAGCGCGTAGATGCCGACCTTGGTCAGCAGGCCGGCAAACAGCGCCGACACGGTGATGCGCGGCGTATGGTAGGCGGCCGGCAGCCAGAAATTGACCGGAAAGGCCGCCGCTTTCATGCCGAAGGCGAGCAGGAAGAGGCTTGCCAGCGTCATCAGAGGCGCCGTGCCACGCAAATCCGCGGCTTTTGCAGCTATATCGGCCATGTTGAGGGTGCCGAAGGCGGCATAGAGGATGCCGACGCCTATCAGGAACAACGTCGTGGCGATGAGATTGAGTACCGCATATTTCAGGGCGCCGTCGATCTGTTGGCGCTCGGAGCCAAGGATGATCAGCCCGAAGGAGGAGATCAGCAGCACCTCGAACCAGACATAGAGATTGAAGACATCGCCGGTAAGAAAGGCGCCGGTGACGCCGGCCATCAGCAGCATCAGCAGCGGGAAGAAACCATATCGCCGGCCGCTCTCACCAATATCGGCCAGCGCATAGATGCCGCCGGCGAGCGCGGCAAGGGCTGCGGTGAAGGCCATCAGCGCACCGAAGAGATCGACGGTGAAGGCGATGCCGAAGGGCGGCAGCCAGCGGCCCATGACCATGGTGAGCGGCCCTTCGGCGGCGACCTTGGCGAGCAGTGCCGCATCGATCAGCGCCAGCGCGGCAAGGCCTGGGATGGCGAGCCAGGCCTGCAGGCGGGGATAGGCGCGCAGCATCAGCAGGACGGCACCCAGCGTAATGCAATGGGCGACCGGCAGGATGGCAAGCCAATGACCGATCGGCACCGGGACGGTGATCAGGGCGGCGGAGAGATCGACGGTAGAGGTTGGGGCGGCCATTAGATGGCGCCTCCGCTATCGCACGAGAGGGTTTGCCATGGGGTGAGCATCCGCACCAACATCCTTAATACCCCAATGGCGGCAGCGGCCGGTCGTCGGGCTCGGCGGCGCGCATGTCGCTGGTGTTGTCGGTGCCGAGGTCCTGATAGGCGCGGTAGGTCAGCACCAGCAGGAAGGCAAGGAAGGAGAAGGAGATGACGATCGCCGTCAGGATGAGGGCCTGCGGCAACGGGTTGGCCGTGCCTGCGGGCAAGCTGTCGAGACCCACCGGGATGATCGGCGGCACCTCGCGCGTCAGCCGGCCGCCGGTAAAGAGCAGCAGGTTGACGGCATTGCCGAGGATGGCGATGCCGAGCATGATGCGGATCGAGAATTTCGACAGCATCAGATAGATGGCGGCGGCAAAGAACAGGCCGACGAGGATCGCGAGAAGCGGCTCCATCATTCCACCTCCTTTTCTTCCAATGCCAGCGCGATCGAGGTGATGGCGCCGAGCACGACGAGATAGACGCCGACATCGAAGAGCATGACGCTCGACAGCGGCATCTCGGCGCCGAAAAGCTTCGGATAAATCCAGAGGCCGGTCATGAAGGGAACGGCAAAGAGGATGGAGAGAAGACCCGCCATGGTCGACAGGAGCAGGCCGAAGCCGGCAATCGACAGCGGATGGAAGTACAGCGCGCGGCGAACGGCGCCAACACCGCGGGCAATGCCGTAAATTGCCAGTCCGGAGGCAGCGATCAGCCCGCCGATGAAGCCGCCGCCCGGCTCGTTATGGCCGCGCAGCAGCACGAAGACTGAAAAAAGCAGCATCAGCGCGGTGAGAAACGGGGCGACGGTGCGGAAAATGAGGGTGTTCATGCGATCAGCCCTCCGCCGTGGGATCATTGGCGGCAAGCTTGCGCTCGCTGCCGGCGCGGATGCGGATCAACGCCAGAATGGCAAGGCCGGTGACCGCGACAACGGCAATTTCGCCGAGGGTGTCGGTGCCGCGGAAATCGACGATGATGACGTTGACGACGTTGGCGCCGTGGGCGATCGATTTGGAATAGGCGTTGAAGAAAGCCGTCAGCGCATCGTCGAACGGCGCCTCGGTCGCCCGCATCAGCAAAAGCATGAAGCCGAGGCCGCAGACAAGCGCCAGCGCACCATCGAAGAGCTTGCGGCCGAGCGGCCGCCGATCGGCGGGAGAAAGGCGGAGCCTGGTCATGACCAGCGCGAGGATGACCACCGAGAGCGTTTCCACCATGAACTGGGTAAACGAGAGATCCGGCGCGCCGAACAGCAGGAAGATGATAGCGACGGCGAAACCCTGGATGCCGAGCGAGACGATCGCCGTCAACCGGTCGCGGGCGACGAGCACGGCGGCAAGGCCGAAGGCGGCGATCAGAAAGACCGCCCATTCATAGAGCCTGACATCGGCCGGCCAGGCCGGAAGGCGCGGCAGTTCACCATAGACGACCGGGGGGATGATGAGGATGGCGGCAACGCAAAGGAAGCTGCAGGTGACATAGATCTCCAGCCGCCCCGGCTGGAGGACACGCATGAGGCGGCCCGAGAGGCGGACAAGGCCCGATATAGCGACATCAAAGCCATGGTCCGGCCCGGGTCCGGCCGCGCGCAAGAAGATGGCCATCAGGAAACGGGCGCGCGCCAGCTGCCAGTAAACGCCGACACCGAGCAGTATGGTCAGGGCGGAGAGCGCCAAGGGCAGGCCGATATGCGGCGTCAGCGAAATGTCGATGTCGACGGATGTCTGGCGGATGGCGGCTGCGAGCGGGGAGGACAGCACTGTATGGGTGAAGGTCGAGAAGATCGCCGCGAGCAGGCCGAGGACGGCGAGAACGGCCGGGCCGAGCCAAAGCAGGACGGGTGCTTCGTGCGGAGGTTTCGGAGTCTCCACCGGCCGTCCGAGAAAGGGTTTCAGCGCCACGGCGAAGGCGACGGCGAACATCAGCGCATTGCCGAAGACGGTTATCGCGATAAATGTGATCGCGCGGACATCGGCACCGACGAGTGCCGTGTAGATCTCCTCCTTGGCGAGGAAACCGAAGAAGGGCGGCAGGCCGGCCATGGAGAAGGCCGCCGCAAGCGCGATCATCCAGGTGAGCGGCATCGCCCGCATCAGGCCACTGAGCCTGGTGATATCGCGCGTGCCGGTCTCATGATCGATGATGCCGGCGACCATGAAGAGCGCGCCCTTGAAGAGAGAATGCGCCACCAGATAAAGCGCCGCCGCCTCGACCGCATGGTCCGAGCCAAAGCCGATCAGCAGGACGAGCAGGCCGAGCGAGGAGACAGTAGTATAGGCAAGCTTGAGCTTCAGGTCGGTCTGGCGGATGGCGAGTGCGGTGCCGACCACCAGCGTCAGTCCGCCGAAAAAGGGCAGAAGGATTTCCCAGGGAGGCGTTGCCCCCATGACGGGATTGAGCCGCATCAGCAGATAGACGCCTGCTTTCACCATGGTGGCCGAATGCAGATAGGCCGAAACCGGCGTCGGCGCCTCCATGGCGTTCGGCAGCCAGAAATGAAAGGGAAATTGCGCCGACTTGGTGAAGGCGCCGCCCAGGACCAGAAGGAGGGCTGCGAGATAGAACGGGCTTTCGCGCACGACATCGCCCGCTCCGACGAGCCGCGACATCTCTGTGACGCCTGAGATATTCCAGAGGATCAGCAGGCCGGCCAACAGGCAGAGCCCTCCCCCGCCGGTCACAACAAGTGCCTGCAGGGCAGCGCGGCGAGCCGCCGCACGCTCGTGATCGAAGCCGATCAGCAGGAAGGACGTGATCGACGTCAGCTCCCAGAAGATGAAGAGCATCAGGAAACTGTCGGAAACGACGACGCCGAGCATCGCGCCCATGAAGAGGAAGATGAAGGAGAAGAAGCGCCCCTGATCCTTGTGTCCCTTGAGATAGCCGCCGGCATAAAGCACGATCAGGGTGCCGATGCCGGTGATCAACAGCGCGAAAGCCAGCGATAGGCCGTCGAGGAACCAGGAAAAGGAGAGATGAAAGCTCGGCACCCAGGAATACCCGCCGGTGACGACCTCGCCGAGCGCGATCTTGGGAACGAAACGCAGAAAATGCAGGAAGGCAAGCAAGGGAGCGATCGCCAGGAGCCAGGCACCGTTTGCGCCGAAAATGCGGATGACGAAGGGAGCGGCAAGAGCGCCGACGAGCGGCAGACACAGGGCCAGAAATGTCAGAGCCGTGACATCGGCCATGTCTCCTCCTCCACTGCATAATTCAAAATATTACAGTCCTTTGCACGTCCGACAAGACACGCGGCGCTGTAAAGGCAACAGACGAAAAAGCCGAAGAAAACCGGCCCGTGTTCTGGCTTAGGCGAAATGGGGGAGCGTCTCAAGCGATTTCGGCCGCAGGCCGCACTGCATTACGATGTTCGAAGCCGATCAGGCCATCGGTCGGGAAAGGCGCGTCAGCAGCCGGGTGATGCAACCATGCAGGATAAAGACCAGAAGCGTCAGCGGCCAGAGCAGGCAGGCGAAGAGCCCGGCGAGACGATGGAGCGTCAAGCCGGCATGGTTGGCCCAGCCTTCCAACAGCGTGACCGCCATGGCGGCCACGGCCACCAGGCCGTAAAGCAGGACGATTGCCGCCTCAAACACCAGTGATTCTCCAATGCACGTAACATTAACCCTAACAGAAAACCCCTAACGGATGTAAAAGCAAGCGTCTTACTCCAATTGCGGTATGCCGCCAATCTCATGGCGCGGCGCTGGAGACTTGATGAAGTGAACGCGGCGCACCACATTTTGCGCAAACGGAAACGCCCCTCGGCGAAAGGAGCACCTCATGTCCGAAACTGCGACCACCGCCAAGATCCATAAGACCGATGCCGAATGGAAAGAGCAACTCACCCCCGAGCAATACCGCATCACGCGCCAGCACGGCACCGAACGCGCCTTCACCGGCCCTTACTGGGATTCGTTCGAGACGGGGCTTTACCGCTGTGTCGGCTGCAACGCGCCGCTTTTCCGCTCCGACACGAAATTCGATGCCGGCTGCGGCTGGCCGAGCTATTTCGAAGCGGTATCGCCCGGTGCGGTGACCGAACATCGCGACACGGCCTTTGGCATGCTGCGCACAGAAATCCGTTGCGGCAGCTGCGAAGCCCATCTCGGCCACGTCTTTCCGGATGGTCCGCCACCGACCGGCCTGCGCTACTGCATCAACGGCCACTCCATGGTGTTCGAGCCCGGGAAATAGGCCTGAACCTGCGATCGGCATCTGCCGATCCAGCGGCCATGAGGAGACTAAGCGCGACGGAAATTTCCGTGCCGCCATCGACGACATGGCAGCGGCGGCCGCCAGGTGGTCGGCCGCCGCGCACTCGTTTCGATCAGCTTCTGATGGCGATGCGCTTGACCTGTGACTGCGCCTTTTCGGTCTTGGGCAAGGTGACAGTCAGGACGCCATTCTTGAAGGTGGCGTCGACCTGATCTTCCTTGACCTCGGTGCCGAGCGGGATGCGTCGCTCGAAGCCGCCATAGTAGCGCTCCGAGAACTGCTTCTCCTTGTCTTCCGTCTCCGAACGCTTTTCACCCTTCAGCGTCAGAACGCCGTCATCGAGGAGGACATCGATGTCCTTTTCCTCAAGGCCGGGGACTTCGGCGGTCACCTTGATATCCTTATCGGTGTCGGAGATCTCGACACTCGGCCAGCCGGCACCGAAACCGCTGGCGCCACGCAGTGACGGCAGGCCAGCGCCGAAGCTGCGGAAAGCATCGTCGAACAGGCGGTTTACCTCGCGATGGAGCGACAGGAAAGGATCATGGTCGTCCTCGCAGAGGAGACTCGGAACTTGGTGGCCGTTGCTGCGGCCCCAGGGAATCAAATCACGAACACTCATGGCTTACTCCTTTCTGGTGGTTCTTGGGCATTCCTGACGGTTCAGGCTGCCTGCGTCTCGGCCTCGATCTGCCGGGTCTCGGCCTTCGGCATTGCATTCCCAGTTCCGATCTCGATCTGGCGCGGCTTCATCTCTTCAGGAATTTCACGCTTGAGATCGATGGTCAGCAGACCGTTGACGAGGCGGGCATCCACGACCTTGACGTGGTCAGCCAATTCGAACCGACGCTGGAAGCTTCGACCAGCAATGCCGCGATGCAGGTATTGAACATCTTCGCCGTTGGCCTTCTGCCCTGAGACGACGAGCATGTTCTGCTCGTGGATGATCGCTAGCTCGTCCTGCGAGAAGCCCGCCACCGCCATGGCGATGCGGTATTCGTCCTCGCCGGTTTTGACGATATCGTAAGGCGGCCAGTTGTCGATTGTCTCGGCGCGGCTTGCAGCCTCGAGCGCGTTCAACATCCGCTCGAAGCCGACGCTCGACCGGATCAGGGGAGAGAAATCGAGGTTTGTCCTCATAGCCATATCCTCCTTACAAGCAACATGGATACAGGAAACGCCAAGAGCGACAGGCGTCTCCTGGAACTGTCGATCCCTGCTCGGCGATCGACAATACTGATATAATTCAGCAGTTTACCGTTTCAAGAAGACGGAATTTCTCAACGGAAAAATTGCTTTTCTTCGAAGGCGCCACCATATCTGGGCGTAGCTTGAGAGAGGAGCAATGGTTATGACAATGACTTCAAAGGACGTCATCGCCGTCCTCGGGCCCGCCGATGAAACGCTCGTGGCCGAGGTTATCGCGACAGGTGCCACCCAGGCTGAACTCGCCGAGGCATTTGCGTGGGCCAGCAACGACGAAGCCTTGATGAGTGAAGGCCGGCCCCTGCCAACAGGTAGGGTTGCTGCGCTTGTTGATCTGCTGAGTTCCGATGAAGAGGAGCCGGAATAGGAGAGGCGGATGACCCACCTCCCCCACTGATCCGTCATGCTGTCGTGAGCACCTGAACATTGCCGTGGCGATCCATCACATCCACCACGACCTGGCGTCCCGATCGGCGAATGGCGACGTCAGCCGAGCCATTGCCGATCAACAGGCGTCGTAAGATCACTTCGTCCAGGAACGGGGGAAGTTGCGGCACGTTGAAGCTGATGCGCAAGCCATTCGGGTCGAAGTCGAGGCCGAGACAGGATTGCAGCAGCGACAAAGGAGCGGCTGCCGCCCATGCTTGAGGCGAGCAGGCGACCGGATAGAAGGTCGGCCCCCGTGCCCGCTGGCGCGGCAGGCCGCAGAGGAGTTCGGGGAGCCGCCGCAGGTCGATATAGGTCGAGGCGGCAAACAATCCCTCGAATATCCGCGCGGCTTCGGCGCGATAGCCATAGCGGGCAAGGCCGCTGGCGATCAAGGCATTGTCATGTGGCCAGATCGAGCCGTTGTGGTAGCTCATCGGATTGTAACGCGGTTCCGTGGAGGGAATGGTGCGGATGCCCCAGCCACAGAAGGACGAGGCACTCATCAGAGTGCGGGTAATCTGTGCGACCCGTTCAGGATAAGCAATGCCGGCGAACAGAGCATGGCCGGCATTGGAAGATCGAACCCGGCAGGGCCGCTTGTCTCCGTCGAGGGCCAACACATATGTGCCAAGTTCCTCGTCGAAGAAGCTGATGTCAAAGGCACGGCGCAGTCCCTCCGCCCGCGCGAGAAAGCTCGCCGCTCGTTCCGGCCTGCCGGTCCGCCGGAAGATTTCGGCAGCACTTTGCCATGCGGCGTAGACATAAGCCTGGACCTCAACGATTGCGATCGGCCCCTTGGCCAATGTGCCGTCGGCATGGAAGACCGAATCGTGGCTATCTTTCCATGCTTGATTGATCAATCCTTCTTCCGTCAGCCGTCCATATTCAATGAAGCCGTCGCCGTCACGATCGCCATGTTCGTCGACCCATGTCAGTGCCGCTTCCAGATGTGGCAGGAGACGGTCGATCGTCGCAAGATCACCGGTTCGTTTGAGATATTCGCCGGCCAGTATTACAAACAGCGGCGTCGAATCGATGCTGCCGTAATAGCGCCGGAACGGAACCTCGCCAAGTTCGGCCATTTCGCCAAAGCGGATTTCGTGCAGGATCTTGCCTGGCTCGGCGTCAGAGGCAGGATCGATGTCCGTCGCCTGGTTGGCTGCCAGATGGCCGAGAACCCCGCGGGCGATCTCCGGATCGAGCCAAAGTGTCTGAAGCGCCGTGATCAGGGCGTCACGGCCGAAGACGGTGCTGAACCAGGGAATGCCGGCGTAGGGATAAGGACCTTCCGGCTTGTCGGTCATCAGCATGTAGAGGTCGGAGACGCTGCGCCGCGCGGCTTCGTTGAATATCTCGTTGGACGTTGCGATCGACGCCGCGCGCGAGGAAGAGGCTCGCAATGCACGCCGGGCATCCCGCAGGGCCAAGAAGAAGGAGCGGTTGCTCGGTGGATCGGCGGGGGTCTGATCGCAGCCGATCTTGATGAAGAGCGATTTTGTCTGCTGCGGCTCAAGATGGAGATCATAGGTGAGGAGATTGCTGCGGATTTCGGCCGGTTCCGGTACGAAGGAAAACCGCGTCGACCGCTTGCGGCCGTCCAGGCCGATATAGGAAAGCAGGACGCAATCCTGCTCTATGATGGCGGGAAGATGGCGCCCTCTCCTTGCTCTTACGGTTCCACGGACTTCGAAAAGGTCGGCGAAATCGGCTTCGAAGGCGATTTGGATTCGGACATGTTGCCGCCGGTCGTCGTAATTCCTCACGGCCACCCGCTCATAACAGCGAGCATTCCAGAGAAACCGTGACCTGCGCAAATGAATCAGGTCATGAGCCAGAGCCAGCTTTCCATTCTTATCGAATAGATCAGGATTGGTGAGATCGCAGGTCAGCGTGGCGTTGTCATCTCGCAGCGTCGACGACAGGAGCATCGGCCGTTGCCCATTGATCGTCAGGTAGAAATGCGAGAGATAACGGGTATCGCAATGGAAAAGACCTTCCGGGCTGCCGGGACCGGACAGAGCGTCGCCATTGTAATCGAAGACGGCGAAAGTATCGCCGTGCTTCAGGGTACGCGGCCGTCCCTCCTGCAGCGACGCGGCCGCCGGAATGAAAAACTGCGCGACCGGTGCCGCCGGGCCTGGCAATGCTGCGGCGGGGTTGCTGTCCGCAGAAATGTTCGACATGTCTCCTCCTTGACGTCAGGCGACAGCCTGCAGGTCGCGCGCTGGACCATTCGACCGACGGATAGGCGCGGCTTTGGTACGAACGCCCGGCAAGTTGCGATAGATGTCGAGATAGCCGCGCGCCATCCGTTGCGCGGTGAAGCGCTTTTCGAATGTGGCTCGCACCCTGCGCCGATCGAGGCGGAGCGCCCATTCGACGTTCTCGGCCGCTTCGGTGACGCTGTCGACCAGGATGCCGGAGATGCCGTTGTCAATCACCTCCGGGACGGAGCCACAGCCGAAAGCGATCACCGGCGTGCCGCAGGCCATCGCCTCGATCATCACCAGCCCAAAGGGCTCCGGCCAGTCGATCGGGAACAGCAGAGCGCCCGCATTTCCGAGGAAGTCAGCTTTCTGTTGTTCATTGATCTCACCGATGAATTCAACCTGCGGGTGCCTCCTCACCATGGGCTCTATAACAGCTTCCCAATAGGCCTTGTCGGCATTATCGATCTTGGCGGCGATCTTCAGCGGCATTCCGACCTTTGCCGCGATTTGGATAGCGCGGTCGGGGCGCTTTTCCGGGGAAATACGCCCAAGGAAGGCGAGGTAATTGCCCCTAGGGTTCTCGGTGAAGGGAAGAATATCGGCCGGCAAACCGTGATAGACCGTTCCGCGCCAATCGACCGGTGGCATCGGACGCCGCTGGTCGTTGGAGATCGACACGAGCGGAATATCCGGGAACGCCGTGTAGAATGGCTTGAGATCCGGCAGGTCCAGCCGCCCGTGCAGCGTCGTGACCGTGCGATCGGCGAAATCGCGGATCAGCGGAAAATGCAGAAGATCGATGTGGAAATGTAGCACATCGAACTCATCCGCCCGCCGACGGATCTCCTCCAGCATCACGACCTGATGCGGCAGATGGTCCTTGACCGCCGGGTTGAGCCGCAGGGCGACGTCCGCACACGCCACCAGCTTCGCCTGGGTGACGGAATCGCCGCTGGCAAAGAGCGTGACGTCATGTCCCTGTGTGACGAGTTCTTCAGTAAGATAGGAAACGATCCGCTCGGTTCCCCCGTAGAGCTTCGGCGGAACGCTTTCGGCGAGCGGTGCAATCTGAGCGATCTTCATCGGCAAAACCTCCTCTGTTGAGCAAAGAGTCGTCGGCAAAAATCATGCCTGCGTCCTCAAGAGGCACGCGGCAGGTAGAGAGAGGATCAGGTTTCGAATAGCTGTCGGCGGCGTTCTCCTTTCCAGTAGCTGCACAAGCCAAGGCCGGGGAGCCGGCGTGGCGGCAGCTTTCGACGGCGGATCCTGTGGGCACGCGAGGAAGCGGGCGAATCTTGGTTGCCAGATTGCTGGTCGCCCTTGTCCAACGTTTTCAGCGCTTCAACAATCTCGTCATAGGAGACGGCTGTTTCCGCACCGGGATAAAGGCGAAGGGCAGGTGCGGAATCGATCGCGAAAATATCCGATGCCCATGACGCGAGAATGGCGCGCTTCTCGTCATTGCCGATGTCGTCGGCGGTGAGCACGTCACGCGGGTGACCGAAATGTTTGGCCGGATAAAGCAGATGCGCCGCGCTGATAGCCGCCGTCGCTTCCTGCTGTATGGAATTGCTGATGCTTTCCTTTCTCATAGCTTGGCTCCACTGATGTTGACCGATGGAACTTGGTTCATTCGCTCGTGCGTGGGGAGGCCCGCCCTTAAGAGCAGGGCGGGCCGATCGCTTAGAAGTCCATGCCGGGGCCGGCGGGCATGGCCGGAGCGGCCTCCTTCTTGGGCTTCTCGGCGATCATCGCTTCCGTCGTCACCAGCAGACCGGCAACGGAGGCTGCGTCCTGAAGCGCCGCGCGCACCACTTTCGCCGGATCGATGACGCCCTGCGCATAGAGATCGCCATATTCGCCGGTCTGAGCGTTCCAGCCATAGGAGAATTCGCTCTTCTCCCGCAGCTTGCCGACCACGATCGAGCCTTCTGCACCGGCATTTTCGGCGATCTGCCGTACCGGGGCTTCGATTGCGCGGCGCACAATCTCGATGCCGACGCGCTGGTCCTGGTTGGCCACGCTGAGATTATCGAGCGCCTTGACGGCGCGCAGAAGGGCAACGCCACCGCCGGGCAAGATGCCCTCTTCGACTGCGGCACGGGTTGCATGAAGCGCGTCGTCGACGCGATCCTTTTTCTCCTTCACTTCGACTTCGGTCGAGCCGCCGACGCGGATGACGGCAACGCCGCCGGCGAGCTTGGCAAGCCGTTCCTGCAGCTTCTCGCGGTCGTAGTCGGAGGTGGTTTCTTCGATCTGGGCGCGGATCTGAGCCGTGCGACCGTCAAGCTCCGTCTTCGAGCCAGCACCGTCGATGATTGTGGTGTTTTCCTTCTCGATCGACACCTTCTTGGCACGGCCGAGCATATTGAGCGTCACGTTCTCGAGCTTGATGCCGAGGTCTTCGGAGATGACGGTGCCGCCGGTCAGGATGGCGATGTCTTCGAGCATGGCCTTGCGGCGGTCGCCGAAGCCAGGCGCCTTGACGGCGGCAATCTTCAGGCCGCCGCGCAGCTTGTTGACGACGAGGGTAGCAAGCGCTTCGCCTTCGACGTCTTCAGCGATGATGAGGAGCGGCTTGCTGGATTGGACGACGGCTTCGAGAACCGGCAGCATCGACTGCAGGTTGGAGAGCTTCTTCTCGTGGATGAGAATGTAGGGGTCCTCGAGTTCGACCCGCATCTTGTCCTGGTTGGTAACAAAATACGGGCTCAAATAGCCGCGGTCGAACTGCATGCCTTCAACGACTTCGAGTTCGGTTTCGGCGGTCTTGGCTTCCTCGACGGTGATGACACCTTCATTGCCGACCTTTTCCATCGCTTCGGCGAGGTAACGACCGATCTCGGAATCACCGTTGGCGGAGATCGTGCCGACCTGGGCAATTTCGGAATTGTTGGAGATCTTGCGGGCGTTGGTTTTCAGTTCTTTGACGACAGCGTCGACGGCCAGATCGATGCCGCGCTTCAGGTCCATCGGGTTCATGCCCGAGGCGACCGCTTTAGCGCCTTCCTTGACGATCGCCTGGGCGAGCACGGTCGCAGTCGTCGTGCCGTCGCCGGCGAGATCGTTCGTCTTGGATGCAACTTCACGCAGCATCTGAGCGCCCATGTTTTCGAACTTGTCTTCGAGTTCGATTTCCTTGGCGACCGAAACGCCGTCCTTGGTAATGCGCGGAGCGCCGAAGGACTTATCGATCACGACGTTACGGCCCTTCGGACCGAGCGTCACCTTCACGGCATTGGCCAGGATGTCGACGCCACGCAACATGCGTTCACGGGCATCGGTATGGAATTTGACTTCTTTCGCAGCCATTCTTTCACTCCTTCGATAGGCAGCTTTTCTTGACTAATGCGCTGAGAACGCCTCAGGCGGCGATCTTTTCGGCGGCCTGGGCCACGATAATGCCCATGACATCGCTTTCCTTCATGATCAGCAGATCTTCGCCATTGATCTTGATCTCGGTGCCGGACCACTTGCCGAACAGGATGCGATCGCCGACCTTGACGTCGAGCGCCTGGATCTGGCCTGCATCGTTGCGCGCGCCGGGGCCGACGGCGATAACCTCGCCTTCCTGCGGCTTTTCCTTGGCGGTATCAGGGATGATGATGCCGCCCTTGGTCTTTTCCTCGGAATCGACTCGGCGGACAAGAATGCGATCATGAAGCGGTCGGAACGACATGTTTTCCTCCAATGGACAAACAATGATGACGTTGTTCCCCTGGCCGGACCGGATGACCGGTCCGGGCGGGTGCAAACCTCTGTCGAGCGTTTTGCGCGGAATGATCTGGTTTTGCGGTTTTTCCATTTCAAGGGGCTGGCGAAAAAAAATAGCACTCGCAATGGATGGCTGCTAACACACTGAGAAGGAACAACAAACACTGTTCCTGCGTTGAGAATCAGTTGATTGACGCAAAGATTTGCGCCACCTTCTCGTTGTCGTGAAACGGAGATGAAGCATGGAATTTTCATCGGACATAGAGCGCCAGCTCAACGGTTACGGTCTTACCACTGCGCACATCCTCTACCGCATGCCGGATTTCGAGTCGGTCCTGCAGACCTATGTCTGGCAGGATTACGATCTCGCCCCGGACTTTCCGGAAATGCACAGATTCCTGGATTTCTGGCAGTCCAAGCTTGACGGGCCGCTGCATTCCGTTCGCTATAGCCACCAGCGGCTGATCGGACCGAACGAATGGCGTCGCGTCGCGGGCGAGTTCCGATTGCACTAAATCGAATCCGACAGTCCCCAGCCAGATGGTTGTGTGCCCGCCAGCCATTGTTGCCCCCTAGGGCCTTACCAGCCGGTATGGCGCGAAGCCCAATCAATCGTGATCGGCAGGGCATGGCCAGGTCGAGGGTGCCGAAAGGCCGGCCGGCAGCTTGGTCGAGGCATCGCCGCAGGCAAGGTCGATCTGCGTCTGCTCGAGCCCGGCGGCGCCCGAGAGGTCGAGGCCTTCGATGCGGGTCAGGAACATGAAGGCGCGCTCGAAGTTCGCCGGGCCTTCGAAGGTGGCCTTGGAGAGATCGGCGCGGGAGAGGTTGGCGAAAGAGAATTTCACCCCCGTCAGCACCGCCTTGTCGAAATCGGCGCGGCCGAGTTCGGCCTTTTCGAAGCTCGCGCCGGCGAGCTGGGCGCCGGCGAAATTGGCACGCTGCAGCTCGGCGCCGGCAAAGGACGCGCCCTCGGCGGCGATATTGGCGAAGCTGGAGCGATAGGCCTCGATCTTGGCGAAGTTGGCGCCTTCAGCATGTGCGCCCTCCAATGAGGCACGCACCAGCGTCGCTTTCTCCAGATTGGCGGATTTGACATTGGCGCCGGCGAGATCGGTCAGCGAAAAATCGGTGCCGACGAGATTGGCGCCCTCGAGATCACTGCCCTGCAGCATCAGGTTTTTCTTGGTGCATTCCTGCCAGTCGAGCTTCGGCTCGGCCAGACTGCTGCAATCGGCGGCCCGTGCGGCAACTGGCGGAAATGCTAGAAGGACGAGGGCAAGGAGACCGAACGACGATCTTTGCATTGCCATGAACTGTTCACCCCCATGATGCTTTCAGGCCGCCTCCGGCGAAGCAGGCCGTCCACTTTCTTACACAGCTCAGACTACAATAAAAAGATGGCACGCGCCGTTCACAATGGCTTGCTGATCAGTCCGGACGATTGCCAGGCAGGCGGATCAATCCACCTTGCCGGGCAGGCGAAGTTCCATACAGGTGAGGTCCAGCCAGCGGCCGAATTTGATGCCGACCTCGGAAAATCTGCCGGCGATACGGAAACCGAGCTTTTCGTGCAGCCTGATCGAGGCCGTGTTCTCAGCCTCGATGCCGGCGATCATCACATGGACGTTCGCGGCTGCAGCACGCGCGATCAGTTCCCGCATCAACCGCTCTCCGATGCCCGCACCGCGGCAATCCTTGTCGACATAGACGGAATGCTCGACCGTGTGGCGGTAGCCGTCGAAGGCTCGCCAATCGCCGTAAGAGGCGTAGCCTGCGACCTTGCCCGATAGTTCGGCGACGACGACGGGAAAGCCGCGCGCCTTGCGCGCCCCGAACCATTCCAGCCGATTTTCGAGATCGACCAGCGTGTCGTTCCAGATCGCCGTCGTGTGCTCGACGGCGTGATTGTAGATATCGCGAATGGCGGAAAGATCGGCTTCGGTGGCGTCGCGGAGGAAGACAGCGTCTGTCATGATGCTCCGGTTCATATTGTTTGCGAAGGCGGGCATACGCCCCGCCTGAAAAGATGTAAACGACGGATGCGAACCAGGAACGACTTCGGGCCCATCAGTCGTTCAGAGGCCTGGTGGCGACAGGCTGAAACAGGTGAAGACGGCCGAATAATGCACCGCCGCGGCGGTGACGACGAAGCCGTGCCAGATGGCGTTCTGGAACCGCAGCTTCTCCCAGACATGGAAGATGACGCCGAGCGAATAGATGACGCCGCCGATGACGATCAGCAGCATCGAGGCGGCGGGAATGCGCGAGGCGACGGGCTCGGCCACCAGTACGCCGCTCCAGCCCATAGCGAGATAAAGCAGGATGGCAAAGCGGTCGTAACGCCCGGGAAAGACGCATTTCAGGATAATGCCGATGGCGGCGAACAGCCAGATCGCGACCAGCATGAACAAGAGCAGCGGATCGTCGGCGCCGCGTTCAAGGAAGGGCGTGTAGGTGGCAGCGATCAGCAGGAAGATCGCCGAATGATCGAAGCGGCGCAGATACCATTTGGTGCGCGAGACCGGCCAGGCATTGTAGGAAAAGGAAATGGCAAGCGTCAGCACCAGCCCGACGCCATAGATCCAGGCGGCGGCGAGCGCGCCGTAGGAACTCCAGACCGTGGCGTAGAAGATCAGCACAGTGGCGCCGATCAACGCCAGCACGAGACCGACGCCATGGACGATACCGTCGGCGATCAATTCGTATCTGTCATAAGCCCAGCGAATGCCGTTGAACTCGGCCATGCACGCCAATCCGTTTCATACCCCGATTGCAATCGTCGCATCGAACCGGCAGGCGCGCAACTGCGGCAAAGCGCACGGGCGGTAAATCTTCGTGACAGGCTGCAGTTGCGCAAGATCAAACCTTCTGCCGGTCGACCAGCACCGAGCATTTGGCATGGCGCACGACCCGGTCGGCGGTGGCGCCGATGAAGTAATTGGAAAAGTCGGGAACGTGAGAGGCGACGATAATCAGGTCGGCGCCGTGGCTTTCAGCCGCCGAGATGATGGCTTTGGCGGGCGGGCCGTTGCGGATCTCGACGGTTGCCGCAACACCGGCTGCGGCGATCAGCGCTTCCAGTTGCTCGCGGCTGTCCTTCATGGCGTCCTCGACCATATTGGCCGGCAGTTCGATCGCGACATAACTCGGCACATCCTCGACGACGTTGAGTGCGATGATCTCGCCGCCTGCGTCGAGCAAAGACGCGGCCTTGCGAAGGATTTTTTCTCCCTTGTCGATGCCGCCGAGCGCGATCGCTACGATGATCTTCCGGTACATGGCTTCCCTCCACGACTGAGATGCATAAGTTTCCTCTTAAGAAGATATGGGCGCATTGATCGCGATCAAGTGGACACAAGTCATCGTCAACAGCTGCTCAACGCTTCATCCTCAAAAGCGGATCTACTGTGAACAATCGGAATGCGCCATATAGGGATCAAGTACGGCGGCCGAGGTGCGCCTTTTATCTTACAGGCCAATTCAGAGGCAGGAGAACAATCCATGACGACCGAAACTTCCTATGCGCTGACGCGGCCCGCTTATATCGACCAGTCGCATCTCGTCGTGACCGACCTCGGTCTGGTTTCCGGCTTCTATCAATCGATGCTCGGCCTGAAGGTGATCGAGAAGACGGCGAGCGGCGAAGTGCTGGGTGTCGGCGATCTCCCTTTGCTGACGCTGACCACTGCAAAGAATGCCATGATCGCGCCGCGCAATGCCGCCGGCCTTTTCCACACCGCTTTCCTGATGCCGAACCGGACGGAGCTCGCCCACTGGCTGCGCCATGCGGCGCAGAACAATGTCGTCCTCGACGGCGCTTCGGATCATCTCGTCAGCGAGGCGATCTATCTGTCCGATCCCGAAGGCAACGGCATCGAGATCTATGCCGACCGGCCGCACGAACAGTGGAAATTTCATCAGGACGGCATGATGGAGATGGCGACCCTGCGTCTCGACCTGCAGGCGCTCTATAACAGCGCGCCGGGTGAGCGCTGGGACGGCATGGCTGCGGGGACGGCGATCGGCCACTTGCATCTGCAGGTCGGGGACATCCCGCAGGCAGACGCCTTTTACCGCGACGTGCTCGGCCTCAAGCTGATGGCGCGTTATCCCGGCGCGAGCTTCTTTGCGAGCGGCGGTTACCACCACCATCTCGGCGCCAATATCTGGAACAGCCGCGGCGCCATGGCTCGCGCCGGCAACATGACCGGGCTTTCGGACTATAAGATCCGTTTCAACGACAAGGCGACGCTGGATACGGCGGTCTCCAAGCTCGACGCGCTGGAGATCAACAGCGAGAAGCGCGACGGCGGCGTCTTCTTGAAAGATCCGTGGGGCATCGGCCTAACGCTGTCGGCCTGATCCGAAGAGGCTATCGGACCTTCTCGGCACCGGATGGTGTCGTCACCTGCGTCGGTCCACCCCCGTTTCCACTCGGCGATGGTGAACGGTCCACAGCTTCCGGAGGCCTTACCGGGCCGGAGGCAGGATCGTTGTTGAAGGTGCCAGGGCCCGATGGTTGCGCATTGATCGGATCCGGCTTGGTCGAGGCTGTCGCCGTTGGATCATTATTGCTGGGGTTGGGCCAGATCGCGACACTGACGCCGGCGATGATGAGGACTGCCAAGCCGGCCGCGATGATCCCCCAGACCCACCATCGCCGCTGGTCGGAGGCGTCAAGCGTCGCCTTGTCCGCATAGGGCGGCTCGGTGCGGTAAGTCTCGGTGGCATTGATCTGATCTCGATCTGCAGTCATGGCTGTAACTCCTTCCGAGCCCGAACTCCCGTGACCGAAAACTTGTTCCGGCGCGAAAGCCTCACATTCACATGATGACCGCTCGTGCGGTCGCAGGCTCCGGGTGCGACAATTGTGCGATAGCGGACACAGCGGTTCGATTGACGGCGGAACCGGAACCGCACCGGCGCGTTTCCGTCACGAAGCAATGGGGCTTCGGGGACCTCACCGCATGGGCATCGCCAATGGCATCCGCAAACACGCAAAGAAGATCGCCATCGGCGAGCGCCATACCAGCGCCTGGGCACAGTCATTGAAGGAGGCGGCCGAGGAGCTGCCGCCGCCACCGCTGCACCGGCTGGAAAAGGACGGGCTCGATGTCAGCATGGCCTGGGCGATCATCGGTATCTTCGGCATTCTCTTCCTTGCCGCCGTCTATCTGATGTCGCTGATCCTCATTCCGATCACACTTGCCGTCGTCGTCGGCATGATCCTCGGCATGGCGGCAGAAAAGCTCAGCAGGATGGGGGTTCCGCGGCTTGCCAATGCCTTCATCCTGTCAAGCAGCGTGGCGCTGGTGATCTTCCTGCTGATCAACTCGCTCGCCGACCCACTGACGACGCTTGCCAATGAGGGCCCGGCCTTTGCCGAGCGAACCATCAACCGCGTCATGCCTTATCTGGAGCGTATCAGATGGCTGCATATCACGCCGGCGACATTCGAAAGCGGGTCGATGTCGATCGGTGCGCTGCTCGAGAACACCGGCAACGTGCTGCACGTGGTGACCACCAGCCTGACGCCGGCGCTGGTGCAGGGGATGATCTTCTTTGCGGCGCTGCTTTTCTTCCTCGCTGGTCGGGTCAACCTGCGCAAGATGATCATCATGACCTTCCGCACCCGCACACAGCGCCTGGCGGCCATCCGTGTCATCAATGCCGTCGAGCAGGTGCTCGGCTTCTATTTCGCCACGGCCTCGCTGATCTATGTCGGGCTCGGCGTGGTCATGACTGTCATCGCCTATGCCGGCGGGCTATCGGCGCCGGTGCTCTGGGGCTTCTTTGCCTTCCTGTCGAGCTTCATCCCCTATCTTGGCATCACGCTGATGACACTTGCCGTCGCGGTCGCCGGGATCATCACCTACGATGACTTCATCATCGGCCTGATGCCGGCCGCGGCCTTCTTCACCGTCCATCTCCTCATGGAGAACCTGATCTTCCCGGCGGTGATGGGACGGCGGCTGGAAATCAATCCCTTCGTCGTTTTCCTCGCCATCCTGTTCTGGACGTGGATGTGGGGTGCCGTCGGCGCCATGCTGGCGCTGCCGCTCTCGCTGATCGTCATGACTGTTATCGAAGAATTGCTGATCGAGGAAAAGCCGCAGCCGCAGTTACCGAAATGATCAACCGTGGAGCCGTCAGTGGCATCTGATATCGATCTTGCCGAATCCGATCACGACCAGATGGTGAGTGGCCGCTCTCTCTGGGGCAAAAGCGGCATAGGGCCGCAATGGCGGCCGATCGGTCAGAGTTTTACCACCGACATCGCCGTCATTGGCGGCGGCATCACCGGCGCATTGGTTGCCGAACATTTGACGGCGCGCGGTTTTTCCGTTGTTGTCATCGACCGGGAGGAGCCCGGTTTCAGCAGCACCGCGGCGAGCACGGCGATGCTGCAATGGGAAACCGACAGCACGCTCACCGAACTCGAGGATTATTATGGCTTCGAGCGCGCCGCCGGCATCTATCGCCGCAGCGGCGCAGCAGTCGCCGGCCTTGCCAAGCTGATCGCCGCAAACGGCATCGCCTGCGGTTTCCGGCCGCGCAACACGCTCTATCTCGCCGCCAATCGCGAAGGCGCGCGGGACCTCTTGGAGGAGCGACAGCTCCGTCGCCGGGCGGGTCTGCCCGGCGTCTATCTCGAACATCCCGATCTCTTCACGCAGTTCGAACTCGACAGGGATGGCGCGATCTATTCGCCGGGTTCGGCGGAGGCCGATCCGCTGCTTCTGACATGGGCCTTGATCGAGATGGCGGTGCGGCGCGACGCGCGACTGGTGAGCGCCTCCGTGACCGCGCTCAACAGCGAAGGCGATCGCGTGACGGCGGAGACGGACAGCGGTCATCTCATCGACGCGCGTCATGTCGTGCTTGCGACCGGCTATTCGTTGCCGGGTGTCGACATGCCGAAGCTGCACCGCGTCAGTTCGAGTTGGGCGCTCGCCACAGTGCCGCAGGACCCGGCAAATTTCTGGCGCGACAGGGCACTGATCTGGGAGAACAGCCACCCCTATCTCTACATGCGAACGACGGCGGACAATCGCATCGTCGCCGGCGGCGAGGACGACGAGACGAGCGATGCGGCGGCGCGCGATCGCAAGCTGCCGGCCAAGATCATCGCAATCCAGGAGAAAATGAAGCGGCTGTGGCCGAAGGCGGATACGCGCGTTGCTCATGCCTGGTGCGGAACCTTCGGCGAGACGGCCGATGGCCTGCCGCTGATCGGCCCGGTGCCGGAGATACCGCATGTGTTCGCAGCCTGTGGCTACGGCGGCAACGGCATCACCTTTTCCTACCTCGCCGCACAGATGATCGGCGCCATGCTCGCCGGCATGCATCGCGACTGGTTCGAGGATTTCGCGCTCGACAGGGATGGGCCGGGTTTAGCACGCTTTCATTCTGGAATGTATAGAAACGAGACGGAAAGCCAAAGGCGCTAAAATTTCAGTCGTCTAGCTGGCTTGCTTTCTTGCACTCATTCGCAATTCTTCAACATGTTTAGCCACTTCGCGAACGTTTGAGATGCCGATAAAGGCGAATTTTTTGACGCTATCCCCTTCTCCCTCCCGACGGAAAGTGAGGGTTCCCGAGCGGTCCCATTTTTCCCGTACCTCCACGACGTTGATGGCCGTTGGTGCTATCGTCGTCGCTTGTCGTCTGATTAGATTTCGAACGATGAGAAGCCTGCGATCGGTGGCGGCGTAAGCGGTTCGGCCCGTAGCGATCATATCGAAAACCGCGCCCGCTATGGCCGCGACACCGGCCAGTAAAAAGACTCCGGGGAATATGATGCCCATTATTCCATCCGCCTTTTCGACGACGGCAAGCGCATTGTCAGCCGGCAGAAAGCCAACGCACCCGGAGATCACACAAATGAGGCCGATAATTAATTCAGGACACTTGGAAACGAAAGTTCCCCAGGCACCTGGTTGCCCTGTCCAGACAACAATTTCGGAGGGATGAAGCTCATTTTGAATTTCGCCTTCGACATTCCAAATCGCACGAGACATGCGCTCCCCTACGTTCCCGCAACCGAACAAACAAAAACAGCATTATTCGTTTTCCGGGGGTAAACAAGCAAGAGATTCGGACGCTCTATTCGGTCGTCTTGTCGTCACCGGTGTCCTCGACATCCTCGAGGCGGACGAACTCCGTGCCCTTGGCCTTGAGATCGACCAGCGCCTTCGCCACCCCCTCGCCGGCCGCATGGGTCGGCTGGTTGATGTGGGAGATGACGACGTCGCCGTCCCTGGCGGAGGCGATGCGCTTTTCGGTGATGACAGCCCCGAGCAGCGAGCCGCCGTCGCCGTTTACCGAATAACCGGCAATGCGATAGCCCATGGCGCGGATCGCGCCGATGGCGGAAAGATCATATTTGGCGGTCGAGCCGCGGAACCAGTGCGGCGCCGGGATGCCGGCCGCGACCATGGCGGCAGCGCCGCCTTCGACCTCCTGCCGCACCGCCTGCGGCGAGCCGGCAGAGGCGATGCCATAGACCAGCGTCGGCGTGTCGACGGCCGGAACATGGTTCTGGCCATGATTTTCGAGTTCGAAGAGATCGGGATTTTGCAGGAATACGGCAAGTGCTGCGGGATTGCGCTTCAGCCAGCGGGCGGTGACGAAGATCGTTGCCGGGATGCGTTCACGCACCAGCGTCGAAAGGATGCGCTCGTCCGCCTGCCCCATGCAGGCATCGAAGGTCAGCGCAATGCGGGGATGGCGGGCGACATTGGAACGGGCGATGTGCAGATGCGGCTCGACGAGCTTTGGCGCCGGCGCCTTCGGGGCCGGACTAACCGCAGCCGGTACCGGACTGACCGCGGTCGGCACGGCTGACGGAATTCCGTCCGCGAATGCAGCGGAGATGCTGACGACAAGGAAAGCCGACGCGAACAGGATGCGGTTCATATACTGGGTTTCTATGATTCGAACTGCCGATTTTAGCGGTAGCTCTCTCCCGGCGCCATGCGGCCGGATGTCACCGCAGCCGCTTGGGCGGACAGGGTCGTATCAGTCATAGAGATAATACTTGTCCCACTTCTCGCGCGGTACCTTCTCGCCGATCTCGTAGTCGAGTTCGCGCACGTTGATATGCTGCGGACCGGTGATGCAATTGTAGGAGAGATGGTACCAGTCGCCCTTGCTGCGGAAGACAGCACCCGGCGCGTCCAGCGAATTGTCGCCGGGGATCGGGTCCTTGAAGGTGTAAGCGATCACCTTGTCGGGCTTGAAGCCGGTGCTGTCATTGTTGATGCGGCTCATCGCCTCGGTGTCGCAGCTCTGTTCCAGCCGGGTCGAGGGATCGAGTTTTTCCAGTTGTTTCTTGATGGCGGGATCGACGGCAAAGGCGGGAGCAGCAAGGCTTGCGAGGGATACAAACAGGATCAGACGTTTCGGCATTGCGGAGAGAATCCCTTACTGTTCTGCAATTTCCACCCTACCGCCGACAGCTTGCCGGGAGCTTGGCACGTGCAAATTCACTGAGATAGCGGACTTTGTTAAATATTGTGGTGACATCAAGGCAAGGTGGGCTCGGAGTCCTCCTTGTCTGTGGAAGGGCATCTGCGCCCTTGCCGCACCCTTGCCGCTTGATCCAGCGGCGGCGCGCCTCTATCTCTTGCCAACCCGACATTCCCACCGGAGCCGTTCCTTGACCGTTTTTAAGAGCCTGCCGACACCGCCTGCCGCACCGAAGAAGCCCGTCTCCGATACGCGGCACGGCATAACCCGCACGGACGACTATGCCTGGCTGCGCGCCGACAACTGGCAGGCGATGTTCAAGGATCCGTCGATCCTCGACCCTGAGATCCGCCGCCATCTCGAAGCCGAAAACACCTATATGAACGCGGCGATGGAGGACACCAAACCGCTGCAGAAGGTGCTGTTTTCCGAAATGCGCGGCCGCATCAAGGAAGACGACAGCTCGGTGCCGATGAAGGACGGCGCCTATGCCTACGGCACCTTCTATGTCACCGGCGGCGAACAGCCGCGTTATTTCCGCATCCCACGCGACGGCAATGTCGCCGACGAAACGATCCGCACCGTGCTGCTCGACGGCGACAAAGAGGCTGCCGGCAAGGCCTATTTCCGTCTCGCCGGCCTCGACCATACCAGCGACCACAGTCGCGGCATCTGGGGTTATGACGACAAGGGCTCGGAATTCTTCACGCTGCAGGTGCGCGACCTGCAGACCGGGCAAGACCTTGCTGACCGGATCGAAAATACCGGCGGCGGCGGCGTCTGGGCGCCCGACGGCAAGAGCTTCTTCTATTCGGCGCTCGACGAGAATCATCGGCCCTCGAAGGTGTTCCACCATATTCTCGGCCAGCCGCAGTCGGAAGACCGGCTGGTCTATGAGGAAGCGGATGCCGGCTTCTTCATGGGCGTCGGCGGCTCGCTACTCGACGATTTCATCTATATCGACATTCACGACCACGAGACCAGCGAATACCGGCTGCTGTCGACCAAGAACCTCACAGCCGAGCCGAAGCTGGTGGCGGCACGTGAGGAAGGCATCGAATATTCGCTGGCCGAGGGCGGCGACGTCTTCTACATCCTCACCAATGACGGCGGTGCCAAGGATTTCAAGATCATGGAAGCGCCGGTCGACAATCCGGTCAAGGAGAACTGGCGCGAAGTGGTCGCTCACAAGCCCGGCACGCTTGTTATCAGCCACATGGCCTATGCCCGCCATCTTCTGTGGCTGGAGCGCAAGGACGGGCTGCCGCAGATCATGATCCGCGATCGGGCAACCGGCGAGGAGCATGCGATCGCCTTTGCCGAGGAAGCCTATTCGCTGGGACTGCAGGGTGCGGCGGAATACGACACGGATATCATCCGCTTCTCCTATTCGTCGATGACGACGCCGTCGCAGCTCTACGACTACAACATGGTGACGCGCGAGCGCACGCTGCTGAAGACGCAGGAGGTGCCGTCCGGTCACGATCCCGACGACTATGTCACCCGCCGCGTCTTTGCCCCGGCATGGGATGGCGAGAAGGTGCCGGTCACCCTGCTCTATCGCAGGGATACCCCACTCGACGGCAGCGCCCCCTGCCTGCTCTACGGCTACGGCGCCTACGGCATCACCATTCCAGCCGGCTTCAACACCAATTGCCTGTCGCTCGCCGACCGCGGCTTCGTCTATGCCATCGCCCATATCCGTGGCGGCAAGGACAAGGGATTTTCCTGGTACGAAGACGGCAAGATGGACAAGAAGACGAATACCTTCAAGGACTTCGTCGCCGCGGCCGATTATCTGAATCAACAGAATTTCAGCTCTTACGCGAAGATCATCGCCGAGGGCGGATCGGCCGGCGGCATGCTGATGGGCGCGGTTGCCAACATGGCGCCGGAGAAGTTCGCCGGTCTCATCGCCGCCGTTCCCTTCGTCGACGTGCTCAACACCATGCTCGACGACACTTTGCCGCTCACCCCGCCGGAATGGCCGGAATGGGGCAACCCAATCGACAGCAAGGAAGAATACGAGCAGATCGCCTCCTACTCGCCCTATGACAATGTCGGTGCAAAAGCCTATCCACCGATCTTGGCGCTCGGCGGCCTGACGGACCCGCGCGTCACCTATTGGGAGCCGGCCAAATGGGTGGCGAAGCTGCGCGACAAGACGACGGGCAACGCGCCGATCCTGCTCAAGACCAACATGGACGCCGGCCACGGCGGCGCCTCCGGCCGCTTCCAGCGGCTGGAAGAGATCGCGTTTGAATATGCGTTTGCGATCAAGGTGGCTGGGAAGATGTGAAGGGTTGGGGCGTGCCGTGTAGCACCCCCCTCTGCCCTGCCGGGCATCTCCCCCACAGGTGGGGAGATCACAAGTGGGTTGACCATCCTGCTCATCTACCGTTTTGCCGTGCTGAAGCATTAATTGTTTGGGGAAGCCGATGCGCCCAGCCAATCTCCCCACCTGTGGGGGAGATGCCCGGCAGGGCAAAGGTGGGGCGGCACGGCACACAGGCCTAGGGAGACACCGAAATGCCCGTCTATATCGCCCTACTCCGCGCGGTGAACGTCGGTGGCACCGGCTCTTTGCCGATGGCCGAGTTGAAGGCGATCTGCGAAGGCCTCGGCTTTTCCGACGTCAAGACCTACATCCAGAGCGGCAACGTGCTTTTCCGTTCGGATGAAGCGGAAAAGACCGTGGAGGAGCGGCTCGACGAGGCGCTCGGCAGGACGATGGGCAAGCGGCCAGGCGTGATGGTGCGCACCCGCAAAGAACTCGACGGGATCGTTGCCGACGTACCCTTTCCCGATGCCAAGCCGAACTTCCTGCTCGTCTATTTCCTGCCTGAAAAGGCGCCCGGCGATGCACTGGAGACGATGGTGGCGCCCGACGGCGAGGAGGCCAAGCTCGCCGGCCGCGAAATCTATGTGCATTATCCCAATGGTTCCGGCCGCTCGAAGCTGAAGCTGCCGGCGCTGAAGCCAGGAACGTCGCGCAACCTCAACACCGTGCGCAAGCTCGCGGACATGGCGGCGGCGATGGAAGACGGGGACTGAGGGGCAAGTCGTGGGGACCATGACGTCGTATAGAATTTGATTCAAGCGACGTGCTTCATCTCCTTGATTTCTTGCATATAGTCATCGCAGGACCGCCGCGCATCTGTGGCCGTATTCATCAGGTCGCCAGCATCTCTCCGGGCTGCCGGGAAAGCCTGCGTCAGCCTTTGGCGACGGCGCCTTTCGTCTGTTTGGCCTTGTAGCCGGTAATCTCCTCTCCGGCGGTCGGCGAGAAGCGCAGGTTCCAGAAGGTCGCGGTGATCGAGATGATCGTGACGACCACGAAGGCCGCCGAGAAATCGCCGAGGGCCGGCGTCTCAGTGCCTGACAGGGCCATGGAGCCGTGCAGCGCCAAGGCGCCGATGCAGATGCCGAGTGACAGCATGAGCTGCTGGAAGGTGGTGTAGAAGCTGGTGGCCGAGCTCATCCGCTCCCTGCTGATCTCGTCATAGGCAATGGTGTTATAGGCGGTGAACTGGAACGACAGGAAGAAGGCGCTGAGCACCAGGACGATAAAGATGAGCGGCATCGGCCAGTCCGGCCGGAAGGCGGCACAGAGGCCATAGCCGATCGTCCCGAGGATGCCGTTGAGGACGAGGCTTCTGCGGAAGCCCAGCCGGCGGAAGACAAACTTCGCCATCGGCTTCATGGCGAGAGCGCCAAGCGCGGTCGCGATGATGATCTGGCCGGCCGCAGCGGCAGACAGGCCGAAGCCGATCTGAAAGAGCAGCGGCAGCAGGAAGGGCTGCGCGCCCTGGGTGATGCGCGTCAGCGAACCGGCGATAACAGACGTGCCGAAGCTCGGTACCTTCATCAGCGAAAAATCCATGATCGGCGACGGGTGCTTGCGGGCATGTCTGAGATAGGCGATGCCGAAGAGCAGGCCGAGGGCGATCAGGAAGATCGAAAAGGCGCCCTCGCCTTCATGGCTCGACATTTCGAAGCCGAAGAGCAGCGAGCCAAGCGAGATGCCCGAGAGGACGAAGCCGATCGTATCGAACGGACCGCTTGCCTTGCCCTTTATCTCGTCGATGTAGGTCGAGACGAGGATCACGCCGATGATGCCGATCGGCACGTTGATATAAAAGATCCAGCGCCAGTCGAGATAGGTGACGATGAAGCCGCCGAGCGGCGGGCCGACGATCGGGCCGATCAGCGCCGGCACGAGCAGCCAGGACATGGCGCTGACCATATCCTTGCGGTCGACGCTGCGCATCAGCACCAGGCGCCCGACCGGCATCATCATCGCGCCGCCGATGCCCTGAAGCAGCCGCGCCAGCACCAGGAAGGACAGCGTCGGCGCCAGCGCGCAGAGGATGGAGCCGACGACGAAGACCGCGATGGCCGAGCGGAAAACGGTGCGGGAGCCGAAACTGTCGGCCATCCGGCCGCTTGCGGGAATGAAGATCGCAAGGCTCAGGAGATAGGAGGTCAGGGCGATCGACATCGCCGGGGCGCCGACGCCGAAATCGTGCGCCATGGTGGGCAGCGCGGTCGCGAGCACGGTCGCATCGATGTTTTCCATCAGCATCGCACTGGCGACAATCATCGCGATCACCCGGAAATTGGGCGTGGCGCGCCGAACCATCGGCGCCTGGTAGATCTGATCCGACATCGTCCGGGATCACTCGCGGTGGCGCGGCGGAGCACACAAGGCAGCAAGGCCGCGGGGGATGACATGGCGCGAAGCCAAGGGGAGACGATTTGCTATACGCCCGCGATCATGGCGGCGCTATGTCGTTTATGGCAAAGCTGCTTTGACGAGAGGTAAAGGCAGGTCACGATTCCTTGCATCGGGCTCGATCTTCGTGAAGGTCCGGCTTGCGCCGCGGGCACCCCGGCCCTACCTATGAACCATGACCTCCGCCCTGCAGAAAAACCGGCCCGGCGCGGCCTTTCCGTTCGACAACAGCTATGTCGGCTTGCCCCAGCGCTTCTTTGCGGCGCAAGCGCCGACCGCGGTGGTGGAACCCCGGCTGATCAAGCTCAACGAGCCGCTCGCCGCCGAACTCGGGCTCGACGTCGAGGCCTTGCGCCGCGACGGCGCTGCGATCTTTTCCGGCAATCTTCTTCCCGAAGGGGCCGAACCGCTGGCGATGGCCTATGCCGGGCATCAGTTCGGCGGCTTTTCGCCGCAGCTCGGCGACGGGCGGGCGATCCTGCTCGGCGAAGTGGTCGACCGCAGCGGCAAGCGCTACGATATTCAGCTGAAGGGCGCCGGACCAACACCGTTTTCGCGCCGCGGCGACGGGCGGGCGGCAGTCGGGCCGGTCTTGCGCGAATATATCATCAGCGAGGCGATGTTTGCGCTCGGCATTCCGGCCACACGGGCGCTGGCGGCGGTGACGACAGGCGAGCCGGTCTATCGCGAAGAGGTGCTGCCTGGCGCGGTCTTCACCCGCGTCGCGGCCAGCCATATCCGCGTCGGCACCTTCCAGTACTTCGCGGCCAGGGGCGACACCGACGGCGTGCGGGCTCTGGCCGATTATGTGATCGACCGACATTATCCCGCGCTGAAAGAGGCCGAGAACCCCTATCTCGCGTTGTTCGAAGCGGTCGCAGACCGCCAGGCGGCGCTGATTGCCTGCTGGCTGCATATCGGCTTTATCCATGGCGTGATGAACACGGATAATATGACCGTCTCCGGCGAGACGATCGATTTCGGCCCCTGCGCCTTCATGGATACCTATGATCCCGCCACCGTCTTTTCGTCGATCGACCAGCATGGGCGTTACGCCTATGCCAACCAGCCCGGCATCGGCCAATGGAACCTCGCAAGGCTCGGCGAAACGCTGCTGCCGCTGATCGACGCCGAGCCCGACAGCGCGGTCGACAAGGCAAATGTCGTGATAAAGAGTTACGGTGAACGCTTCCAGGCGCATTGGCTGGCCGGCATGCGCCAAAAGATCGGACTCTCCGGCGAAGAGGACTGCGACCTCGACCTGGTGCAGGCGCTGCTGTCGCTGATGCAGGCGCAGGGTGCCGATTTCACCCTCACCTTCCGGCGGCTGTCCGATCTTGTCGGCGATGACGCCGCAGGGCCTGAATTTGCGGCGAGTTTCCGCGAGCCGGATGCCTGCCGCGCGTGGCTCACGCAGTGGCGCGAGAGACTGTCCCGCGATCCGCAGACGGCCACGGAGCGCTCGACTGCCATGCGCAGCGTCAATCCGGCCTTCATTCCGCGCAACCACCGGGTCGAACAGGCGATCAAGGCTGCCGTCGAGGACGGCGATTTCTCGCTATTCGAGGCGCTGCTGACCGTGCTTTCAAAACCCTATGAGGACCAGCCAGGCTTTGCCGCCTATCGGGAACCGCCGAAGCCCGACGAACGGGTGCTTGCGACCTTCTGCGGAACCTGACGGGCGCTCTCGCCCGTTTTGTGCAGCAGTTATGCCATAGCGATCGCTTCCATCCGGCCCGACGCCCCGTTCGGTGCATCGGCACCCTGCGGCAATTGTGGCCGTTGAAAGGCATCTCCTTCGCGCTATCTGGCTGATCGGCGGGACTTTTCCGCCGATCCTTCACCCCGGCTAACCTCAGCGGGAGACAGCCATATGGCGATCGCCATCACCTCCATCTTCTTCATCATCATCGGGCTGGCACTCGGCGGCGGCGGCCTGTGGCTCGTCACGCTCGGCGGCAGCGTCTTCTATTTGTTCGCCGGGCTGATGTTCCTAATTACCGCCGGGCTGCTGTTGATGCGCAAGGCGGTGGCGCTCTGGGTCTATGCGGTACTCGTCGTCGCAGCACTCGCCTGGGCGATCTGGGAGGTTGGCTTCGACTGGTGGCAGCTGGGTCCGCGCGGCGGCATGATCATCCTGCTCGGGCTCTGGTTGCTGACGCCATGGATCCGCCGGCCACTCGGCCTGCGCAGTCCGACGGGCATCACCTATGCCGCGAACCCCTGGCCGCTCGCCGTGCCTGTCATCCTCGCCATCCTCGTCGCCCTTTATTCGATGACGACTGACCCGCATGATCTTGCCGGCGAGCTGCCCAAGGATACGGTTGCCGCCAATCTCGCCTTCGGCGGCAGCGTGCCGGATGGCGAATGGCATCAATATGGCCGCACGGCCTTCGGCCAGCGCTACTCGCCGCTCGACCAGATCACCGCCGAGAACGTCTCCACCCTCAAGGAAGCGTGGCGATACCAGACCGGCGACGTCAAGCGGCCGGACGATGTCGGCGAGACGACCTATCAGGTGACGCCGCTCAAGGTGAAGGACACGCTCTATCTCTGCACGCCGCATAACTGGGCGATCGCGCTCGACGCCAAGACCGGCAAGGAGAAATGGAAATACGATGCCAACTCCGGCATGAATCCCGACCGGCAGCATCAGACCTGCCGCGGCGTCACCTATTATGCCGATCCAACCGTGGCGGCCGGCCAGCCCTGCGCCGAGCGCGTCTACCTGCCGACCTCCGATGCCCGGCTGATCGCGCTCGATGCGGCGAACGGGAAGGTCTGCACCAGCTTTGCCGACCAGGGCGTGCTGCATTTGGAAACCGGCATGCGCTACAACCCGGCCGGCTATTATTATTCCACCTCGCCGCCGGTCGCGGTGGCGGGCAAGATCATCGTCGGCGGGGCGGTGAACGACAATTATTCGACCGAGGAACAATCCGGCGTCATCCGCGCCTTCGACATCAACACCGGCGCGCTGGTCTGGAACTGGGATTCCGGCAATCCCGATGTGACGACGCCGATCACCGGGGACCAGACCTACACGACCAACTCGCCGAACAGCTGGTCGGTCTTCAGCGTCGACGAGGCGCTCGGCATGGTCTACATCCCGCTCGGGAACCAGGTGCCCGACCAGATCGGCATCAACCGCAGCGACAATGTCGAGAAATTCTCGTCGTCGATCGTCGCGCTCGATATCGCCACAGGCCAGCTGCGCTGGGTGCGCCAGACGGTGCACCACGATCTCTGGGACATGGACGTGCCGGCGCAGCCGGCGCTGATCGACCTGACGAAGCAGGACGGCACCGTGATTCCTGCCTTGGTCGGCCCGACGAAGCAGGGCGATATCTATGTGCTCGACCGGCGCAGCGGCGAGCCGATCATCCCAGTCAAGGAAATCCCGGCGCCTGACGGAGCAGTCTCCGGCGATCATACCTCGCCAACGCAGCCGATCTCGGACCTTACCTTCTCGCCCGAACCGCTCCAAGAAAAGGACATGTGGGGCGTGTCGCTGTTCGACCAGATGGCCTGCCGCATCGACTTCCACCGTTACAACTATGAGGGCCGCTACACGCCGCCTTCGCTTAAAGGGACGATCGTCTATCCCGGCAATTTCGGCACCTTCAACTGGGGCTCGGTGGCGGTGGACCCGGAGCGGCAGATCATGTTCGGCATGCCGACCTATCTCGCCTTCACCTCGCGACTGGTGCCGGCCGCCGATATTCCGCCGAGAGGCCAGGACGAGAAGGGCAGCGAACAGGGGCTCAACCGCAATGACGGTGCGCCCTACGGCGTCTTCATGGGTCCCTTCCTCGGACTGCTCAAGATCCCCTGCCAGGCGCCGCCATGGGGTTATGTCGCCGGCGTCGACCTGCGCACCGGTAAGATCGCCTATATGCACAAGAACGGCACCGTGCGCGACATGACGCCATTGCCCCTGCCCTTCAAGGTGGGCGTGCCTGGCATCGGCGGACCGATGCTGACCAAGGGTGGCGTCGCCTTCCTGGGGGCTGCGGTCGACAACTACCTGCGCGCCTATGACGTGACGAATGGCCGGGAGCTCTGGCAGGGACGGCTTCCCGCCGGCGGCCAGGCGACGCCGATGACCTATACCACTGATGACAACAAGCAATATGTCGTCATGGTCGCCGGCGGCCACGGCTCGGTCGGCACCAAGGCCGGCGATTATGTGATCGCCTATACGTTGCCGTGACGCGAAGCTTCTCGCAAGCTCTGCGCAGGATTGCCGCGCCATTCTCTCCCTGTTTTTCGGGGTGAGTTTTTATGGAAATTTCCAGTAATATTCGCAATTATTACGGCATCGGCAGTCTTTTCGATCGGTCGGCCAAATCCAAGAATCAGCAGACGACGGACTTCGACAGCACTGCGCCCAATACCGCGCCCGGTCTCCAGACCAGCAGCACGCCGCCGTCGATCGCCAATACCATGTGGGCTCTTCAAAGCAGCGAAGGCCCCTATATCAACCCGCCTTCCGAGGAAGAAGTGGCGGCAAGGACGGCGCATGATTCCGTGGTCGACGAATTCTCCAAATGGGGCAACATGACGCCGGCGGAATATATCCGGGCTCGCTATCTCGAGCAGCACGATCTGTCCGAAGCCGATCTGGCCGCCATGCCGGCGGACCAGCGCGCCGCGATCGAGAAGGAAATCGCTGACCAAATCAAGCGCGAGATGGCCGGCATCGAGGATGACGGCACCGATACGGCGGACGACGTTCCGGCTGCTTGAGCGGGAGCATTTCGAATTGCCCGCGTTTGAGAAAGACCCCTCCCCAACCCCTCCCCACAAGGGGGAGGGACTGCCGTGTAGCGCCCGTTGCATTTCGTTCCTGACGATGCAACGTGTGGTAGCGTATTTTGGTGGCAGGATCTCGCCTCAGGTTAGTCCCTCCCCCTTGTGGGGAGGGGTTGGGGAGGGGTTTTCCGACGCGAACCGGACAACTGTCGATCACGCCGTTCGCCATTTCCTGATTCACACCATCTCGACGATCATCCGACCGACCTCCGCAAAGAGCGGGTTGAGTTCCTTCACCGGCACAGTCGCCTCGCTGATATAGACGGCGGCGACGATCGGGCCGCGATCCGGCGGCCAGATCACCGCGATATCGCCGAGAGAGCCATTCGGTCCGGTTCCGGTCTTGTCGCCGACCTTCCAATCCGCCGGCAGGCCGGCCCTGAGTCGCTCCTTGCCTGTCGTGCTCGCTACCAGCCAAGCGATCAGCCTGTCTGAGGAGGCCTCGGTCAGGACCGAGCCGAGCGTCAGGTTGCCGAGCGTGTCGAGCATCGCATCGGGGGTCGTCGTGTCGCGCGGATCACCCTTCCTGCCCTCGTTCAACGTCGGCTCGTTGCGGTCGAGACGCGTCGTACCATCACCGATCGAGCGCAGCCAATCGGTCAGCCCCGCCGGACCGCCGAAACTTTCGAGCAGCAGATTACCGGCCGTATTGTCGCTGACGGTTACCGCCGCCTCGCAGAGTTCGGCAAGGGTCATGCCATCGGTTCCGGCGTGTTTTTCGCTGATCGGCGAATAGTCGACGAGCTTGTCCTTGCCGTAGCTCACGCGCCGGTCGAGGTTCTCCTCGCCCTTGTCAGTCCGGGCAAGCACGAAAGCGGCCGCCAGCGCCTTGAAGGTGCTGCACATCGGAAAGGCCTCGCTGCCGCGATAGCCGAAGGAGATGCTCGTCTCGGTGTCGAGCACCGAGACCCCGAGGCGACCGCCGGTGCGTTTTTCCAAAGCGGCAAGGCGATGTTCAATATTGTCTTCGCCCTCGCCCGCACTCTCTTTGGCACTCTCCTTGGGCCCCTCCTCGGCATTGGCGGGAAGCGCCAGCGCGGCCAAGCCCATTGAAGCCAGACACAATGCCGAGCCCATCAGCATGCGGCGAGTCAAACTGAGATCCATGAAATCCTCCGGCGAATCAGGAGGACAGAGCTAAGCAGCGATTGCGGCGACTTGTCGTCCGCGCGCCTCGATCATGCGGCACGCGTGACCTCGACCGTCACGTGCGACAATTCCTCCAGCGCCGAGAGCCTGCCCTTGTAGAAAGCCGGATCGCGGGGCTGCGAGGTGAGGACGGCGACGATTGCGGCATGATGGCCAGGGCCGACCTGCCAGACATGCAGATCGGTGATCCGGTCGTCCTCCGTCTCGATGGCGCCACGGATCTCGGCCGGCAGCGTCTCGCCTTCGGAAATGACATCGAGCAGGACGCCGCCGGAAGATTTCATCAGGCTCCAGGACCAATTGGCGATCACCAACCCGCCGACGAAGCCCATCAGGGGATCGAGCCAGAGCCAGCCGTAAAGACTGCCGAGCGTCAGCGCCGCGATGGCGAGCACCGAGGTCAGGGCATCGGCGATGACATGCAGATAAGCAGCGCGGATATTGTTGTCGCTGGTCTTTGCGTGGTGGCCATGTCCGTGATGCGCATGATCGCCATGCGCGACGTGGCCTTCACCGGCCAGCAGCCAGGCGCTCACCAGATTGACCGCAAGGCCGACGACCGCGACGGCGATCGCCTGGGCAAAACCGATCGGCACGGGATTGGAAAGGCGCAGCAGGCTTTCCCAGGCCATCAGCAGGGCGATCAGCGCAAGGATGATGGCGCTGGCGAAGCCGGCGAGATCGCCGAGCTTGCCGGTGCCGAAGGTGAAGCGTGGATTGCGCGCCTGCCGGCGGGCAAAGAGATAGGCGAGTGCGGAAATCAGCAGAGCACTGGCATGGGTCGACATGTGCCAGCCATCGGCGACCAGGGCCATGGAGCCATAGACAGTGCCGGCGGCGATTTCCGCCACCATCATCACCGCCGTCAGCGCGATCACCAGCCAGATGCGCCGCTCGTTGCGCCTATGATCGGCGCCGAGGAAGACATGATCATGTTCCAGGGCATCAATTCCAGCCTTCTCGATTCCGGCACTCATTGCAGGCTCCTTCGCCACCGCTAAGCTTATGTTTCTCGGCAAAATCGCTTCACACTTTTCCTGGAATTGCTCTAGCGTATATAGGTTCTCAACACTTCCGATATTTCCTCGACCGCCTCCGCCCTTGCGGCATCGTCGGCCGCATTCAGCACATGCTCACGCAGATGATCGTCGAGAACCTCGCCGGTCAGCCCGGTCAGCGCGCCGCGGACGGAGGCGAGCAGTTGCAGGATCTCGCCGCAGGGGCGCTCTGCCTCGAGCGCGCGCTCGACCGCCTCCATCTGCCCCTTCAGGCGGCTGATACGGGCGACGAGCTTCTTTTTCTGCAGGGTGGTGTGGGACATGATGGACCCGCTTATAGTATAGGGGGGTATAGTATCAAGAGTGAAGCCCGAGCTCAATGCCTGTAATGGGCTTGAATCCGCCATTGACAAAGCCCGCGTTTCCGACGATCTATGATCCATGATCAAGAACGCGCACCAGAGCCGCTCGTATTTTTGGCTGTACCTGTAAAGGGCGGCCGGACAAGATCATATTGTCATCAAGCCGCCGTCAGGCGGCTTTGTTGTACCAGCAGCGTCCTGACGGCAGACTATCAAAGGACGCGAAGACCATGACCGAAATCGAAGACAGCGAAATTTCACTGATGCGCCCATCGGTGGTAACCATCCGCGCAGCCAAGCCGCGCGACCTGCCCGAACTCGGCGAGATGATCGCCCTGCTTGCCGCCCATCACGGCGATGCTGCTGCGACAACGGCAGAGCAGCTGGAGCGCGATCTGTTCGGCCCGCTGCCGTGGATCCATGCACTCGTCGCCGAGACCGACGAAGGGCTTATCGGCTACGCTATTCTCGTGCCGCTCTACAGGGCGCAGGAAGGCAAGCGCGGCATGGACCTGCACCATCTCTTCGTGCGTGACGGCCATCGCGGCCACGGCACCGGCCAGCTGCTCGTCGACCGGGCGCGCGAGACCGCCCGCAACGCCGGCTGCGGCTACCTCTCCGTCAGCGCCGCGACCGGAAACGTGCTGGCGCACCGCTTCTACGAACAGCTGGATTTCACCCCGCGTCCGGTGACCGGCATGCGCTACATGCAGTCGATCGCCTAAAGCGCGCCGCGATCTTTCAGATTCGCTTGATCGGCGCTTTAAGTCTTTATTTTTGTTAGGAGCTTTCATGCCTGATTTCAAACTTCATTGCTTCGCTCTCTCCGGGAACTGTTACAAGGTCGCACTCTTCTTTGCGCTTTCCGGCATCAAGTGGGAAAGCATTTTCGTTGATTATCTGGGCGGCGAAACGCGTACTGAAGAATGGCGAAAAACCATCAACGAACAGGGCGAGGCGCCTGTGCTCGAACATGGGCAAACCAAGATCAGCCAATCGGGGATTATCCTGGACTACTTGTCAGAGGTGACAGGCCATTTCGGGGCGCAGACGGCCGAAGAACGGCGCGACGTCATGCGCTGGATCCTTTTCGACAATCACAAATTCACGAGCTATTACGCGACGCTGCGGTTCATCTATGGCCTCCAGAAGAGCGGCGAGACGCCAGTCGTCGAGTTTTTAAGACTGAGGGCCAAAGCTGCCTATGCCATTGTTGACGAACACCTCGCCGGTCGGGCCTTCATGGTTGGCGACCGGGTGACGATCGCAGACCTCTCTCTGGCGGGCTACGTCTTCATGCCGGAGGAAACCGGGATCGATCATAGCGCCTTTCCGGCAATCGCAGCCTGGAAAGATCGTATCAGCAACATGCCCGGCTGGCGCCATCCCTATGACCTGATGCCAGGTCCCACCTCCCTGTAGATAGGGCGTGGGATCTTGCGAAGGTGCCAAGCAACCAAGTGACCGTGGCAGCAACCCTCGCGCGACTTCCATCGCTAACGGCCCGGTACCGCCTTCAGATAGGCGGCGATCGCCTCGCGGTCGGAGGCGGGCAGGCGGGCGATGTTCCGTTGCACATCAACCATCGAGCCGCCGACGGAATCGAAATCGGGGGTGAAGCCGGTTTCGAGGTAGCTGGCGATATCGGCCTCGCTCCAGGAGCCGATACTCTTGGAGGCCGGGGTGATATCGGGTATGCGGCCCTTGCCTTCCGGATTCGGCGCGCCGGCAAGCCACATATCGGCCTTGAAGCCGCCGAGCGCATCACGCGGCGTATGGCATTCGCCGCAATGACCGGGGCCTTCGACGAGATACTGCCCGCGCTTGATCTTGTCGTCGCCCTTGGCGAGAGCCACGCGCGGCTGATCGTTGAGATAGAGGAATTTCCAGCCGCCGAGCGCCAGCCGGATGTTGAAGGGGAACGGCAGCTCATGCGGAGGCGCGACATTTGTGCTTTTCGGCAGGGTTTTCAGGAAGGCGAAGAGATCGTTGACGTCCTTGTCGCTCATGCGGGAATAAGAGCCATAGGGAAAAGATGGGTAAAGATGCTGCCCACCCGGGCCGACGCCGCGTTTCATCGCGTTGCCGAACTCGGCAAGCGTCCAGCCGCCGATACCAGCCTTTTCATCGGGTGAGATGTTCGGCACGTGGAAGGTCCCGAAGGGGCTCTTCAGCGCCAGCCCGCCTGACAGCGTCAGCTTTGCATCGCCTTCGGAACCGGGTGCCGCATGACAGCTGACGCAGCCGCCTGCCCAGAACACCATCTGGCCGTTGGCCAGGTCCGGCGCGCCGAGACCCGCCCAATGGCTCTCCGGCAGCGGGTCGGGCGCAGTGACGAGATAGAAGGCGCCGCCGCCGAGCACGGCGACGCCGATCAGACAGAGCAGTAACCGGATGAACCTGCGGACCATGCGCCGCCTCCCCTTTTGCCAATGTTGCCGCCGTCGGTCCCACATAAAGCGATCCGCGCCGGCGGCAAGCCGGGCACGGATCGTGGATCCCCAGCATTCCATTTCCCCCGCGTCACGCGGAAGCAAGCCGCGCACCTTTGCTGGAGTTGCTGTCGTTTGTTGAGCAATTCCGGGCGCAAAACCGCTGCACACTTTTGCTGGAATTGCTGTCGTTTGTTGAGCAATTCCGGGCGCAAAACCGCTGCACACTTTTGCTGGAATTGCTCAGTCGGCCTATCACTCCTTGATACGATAGGCCTTGTGACAGCCCGCGCAGTTGGCGCCAAGCGTGTTGATCGTGGCGCCGACGGCGGCAGGATCGGCCGGAAGCTGGGCGAGCGCAGTTTCGGCGTCAGTGGAGAGCTTGGCGGCGCGCGCCTTGAAGTCATCCATGTTTTCCCAGATCTTCGGGCTCGCCTCTTTGTCGCCGGTCTCCGTGCCCGGCTTGAACTGATCGGGAAAAACCTTGGCCGTTGCGGCAATCTTCGTCAGCGCCGCCTTCACCGCCTCGGCGTCGTAAGGCTTCGTGCCCTTGGCGATGTCCGCCAGCGCGCCAGCCGAACCGCCGATCTGCTTCATCAAGGCAATGCGCGAATCATGGGTGCCGTCGGCGGCGGTCACCGAACCGAAGGCCATGCCGGCCATCGCTACAGCCGCAGCTATTGCTTTCCAATTCATATTCCTCTCCATTTTTCCTCGGCCAAGATGGCCGATGGCCAATCTGCACCGGGAGCATGACAAAATCCATGCCTCTGGGCAGTCACGTTTTGCCGGATCATCATAAAGACAATGTGATAGGCAGTTCTCTGCTTTTATGCATGTCGTTATCCCGAAACCGCTGCACACTTCCGGGCGACATGCAGTGGCGCTCAAGCGCTTTTCCACCCCTGCCAGAGGCTGAAGGCGGAGACCGCAACCAGCAGCAGTCCGGCGAAGCGGCCGACAAAGGCCGTGACGTCAGGGTTGGCGACGAGCAGGTCGCGGCTGCGGCCGGCCGTCATCGCCAGGGTGCCGTAGATGGCAAACTGGGTGACGACAGTCATGACGCCCATGATCAGCCCCTGCATCCAGATCGGGCCATATTCCGGTCTCAGGAACTGCGGATAGACGGCAAACATGAAGATATAGGCCTTCGGATTGACCAGACAGGTGACAGCGCCCTGGCGAAAAGCGCGCCAGCCGGAGCGTGCCGTTCCCGGCCCGACCGCCTCGACGGTGATCGAACTGCGGATCAGCGAGATGCCGATCCAGATCATGTAGGCAACGCCGGCAAAGAGCAGCACGTTGAAAAGCTGCGGCAGCATGGTGACGAGCACGCCGACGCCGGCCGCGCCATAGGCCGAATGCACCGCGCCGCCGGCCATGATGCCGCCGGTCGCCGCCAGCCCGCGTTTGACGCCGCCGGTCAGCGAATTGGCGAGCACGAAGAGCATGTCCATACCCGGCACGATGATGATGCCGAAGAGAAGGGTGAAGAAGAGCCAGAGGTTTTCATGGTAGTTCATGTCAGTTACCGCCTTCGGTTCTGCAGGCCGTTTTCAAAGACCCTGATTGATTTCAATCTGATAGGCGGGTCTATACGCAAACCCAACTGACAGTGTATTGTCAGGAGCGTTGGGATGGGAGGGGTAAAATGCGCAAGGCCTCCAGGCTTTTCGAGATCATTCAGATCCTCAGGCTGGCAAGAAAGCCGATGACGGCGGCGGCGATGGCCGAGACGCTCGAAGTGACCGTGCGCTCGATCTATCGCGACATCGCCGCGCTTCAGGCGATGCGGGTGCCGATCGAGGGCGAGCGCGGCATCGGCTACATCATGCGGCCGGGCTTCGACCTGCCGCCGCTGATGTTCTCGATCGAGGAGATGGAGGCGATCGTGCTGTCGCTGGCGCTGCTCGAACGCACTGCGGACGAGGAGCTGAAGCAGGCCGCGCGCCGGGTCAACCGGAAGATATCAGGCGCCGTGCCGGCGCCGCTGCGCCAGGCGATGGACAACAAGGCGCTTTATGCCTGGGGCTCGATTGCGCAGCCGGCAGGCTTCGACCTTGCTATCGTGCGCCGCGCGATCCGCGACGAACGCAAGCTGATGCTCGGCTACCGCGACGAACTCGGCCGCGCCAGCGAGCGGACGATCCGACCGATCGCGCTGATCTATTATTCGCAGACCGCCAATATCGTCGCCTGGTGCGAGTTGCGCCAGGCGATCCGCAATTTCCGCAGCGACCGGGTGGAGCACTGCGCGACGGCTGAGGATTTCTTCAAAGGCGACGGCGACCGGTTGCGGGAACTCTGGACCAGCGGTTGGACGGAGAAACCGATCGCCGTCTAGCCATTCGCCCAATCGCGATTATTCAGAGCGACATGCCGCCCGAAACCTCGATGCGCTGGGCGTTGACCCAACGGTTGGCATCGCTCAACAGGGAAGCGATCATCGGCCCGATATCGTCGGGCACACCGGCGCGGCCGAGTGCGGTCATAGAAGCGACTGCACGGTTGATCTCCGGATTGTCCCGCACCATGCCGCCGCTGAAATCGGTTTCGATGGCGCCCGGGGCGACGGTATTGACTGCAATGCCGCGCGGGCCAAGCTCCTTGGCCATGTAGCGCGTCAGCACCTCGACTGCACCCTTTATCGAGCCATAGGCCGAGGCGCCAACCATGGCCATTCGGGCGAGGCCGCTGGAGAGGTTGACGATGCGGCCGCCGTCGTCGATCAGCGGCAGGAGCTTCTGCGTGAGGAAGAAAACCCCCTTGAAATGCAGGTTGTAAAGCTTGTCCATCTCCGCTTCGGTCGTCTCCAATATCGAGGCGTGGTAGCTGGTGCCGGCATTGTTGACGAGAAAGTCGAAATGCTCACGCCCCCAACCCTTGAGGATCTCGCGTACACTTTCGACAAAGGCATCGAACGCCGCCACATTGCCGGCATCGAGTTGAAGTGCGGCGGCCTTGCGGCCGAGCGCCTCGATCTCGGCGACGACCTTCTCCGCCTCGTCGCGGTTCGAGTTGTAGGTCAAGATCACGTCGACGCCGCTCCTTGCCAGATTGACGACCGTGTTGCGGCCCAGGCCGCGGCTTCCGCCGGTAACGATTGCGACTTTCGAGGTTGAGTTCTGGTTAGGCATTTCATGTACTCCTGATGTTTTGACAGGCCAGTTTTATGCGCCGCAAGCCTGGAATCCTGAATGCCGAAATCCCGCAATTTCTTGCCTATTCCTCCAAACGCCTTGCCCAGGCGGGCTGAGGGATTAAGATCATCCTCACCGGCGCGGCAGACAGACCCGCGTTCACTGGAGGCGAAGATGTCCGCAGATCTGAAGCAGGAGCTCAATGGGTACATGGATGCACATGGCGGAGGTGACGGGCTCTTTGCCACCGCGATCGACGGTTTTTTCCTGATGCGTTCCAGCACTCTCTCCATGCCGAAACCGGCGATCTACCGACCGGCGCTCTGCATCATCGTCGATGGCGCCAAGCAGCTCATGTTCGGAGAACGCCTTTTCGATTACGAAGCGATGCAAGCGCTGATCATCAGCGTCGAGATGCCGGCCTTCGGACAGGTGACGAAAGCCAGTGCCGAACGGCCGATGATCGCCATCAACCTGGAACTCGACGTCACTATCCTGCGCGAGGTGCTGGAGGAGATGGATGCACCGCCGAAGCCGGCAGGCGACGGCGGGCCGGGTGTTTTCGTACAAGAATTCGGCCCGGAGTTGCAGGACTGCATACTGAGACTGATCCGGACGCTCGCGGCGCCCAAAGCGATCCCAATCCTTCATCCGGCAATCATGCGAGAGATCAGTTTCTGGTTGCTTTCCGGAAAAAATGGCGATGAGATCTGCAAGCTTGCATTGCCCGACAGCCATACGCGCCGCGTGGCCGAGGCCATCTACCTGTTGCGCGGTAATTTTGCGCACGCCGTTCGGGTGGAAAAGCTTGCGGCGGCAGCCAGGATGAGCCCTTCCTCCTTCCACCAGCATTTCAAAATGCTAACCGCGATGACGCCGCTGCAGTATCAGAAGCAGTTGCGGCTACTCGAGGCCCGGCGGCTGATGGTGACCGATGGGTTCAACGCCGCAAACGCGGCCTATCAGGTGGGTTACGAGAGCGCCTCCCAGTTCAGCCGCGAATATGCCCGCATGTTCGGGACACCACCGAAGCGCGACATCAGTGAAATGAAGGCGATGCCGGCTGAGCCGGCAATCAGCTAAATGGAAAGCGTGCGGCTCGGCTCCCGGCCGAAGCCCCGGATTTCGATGCTGGAGGCATGGACCTCGACGATCGCGAAGGCATTTTCCGTCTCGGTGTCGACCACGCCCTTGAAATTGACGAAGTGGCAGGCGCCGGCGATGCCGTAATTGCCGACGTGGTCGTGGCCGTTGAGATAGGCGACGACATTGCGCTCAGAGGCGAGCAGCGCGACGATGCGCTCGCTGTCCCACATGCCGTGCTCACTGGGCGGATGCACCGGATAGTGATTCATGACGATCACCCTCTCGCCGACCTCGGCCGCTTTTGCGAGTTCATCGCGGAGCCAGGCAAACTGCTCGTCGCTCAGCGCTGCATTCCAGCGATGGGCATTCCTGGCACCCTTGGCCTGCAGCTCCGCCAGCATCTCAGCGGCAAGCGCACGATGAGGATGGCCTTCGGGCGGCGCGAAGATGCTGACCTCATTGCCGTCAAGGACGATAAAGCGCCAGCCATGGCGGGAGAAGCTGTAATAGGGCGCCGGCATGCCGAGGCGCGCAGCGACGTCGGACAAGTGTCCTGCAGAGACCGAGAAATCGTGGTTGCCGAGCAGGAAGAGCGCCTCGTGCCTGAGCTTCTCGTAGACCGGCAGGATATCGTCGAAACTTGAAAAGCTCCGGTCGATGACGTCGCCGAGCGTCATCACGAAGCTCAATTCCCAGCCGTTGAAGACCTCGATCGCCGCGGCGACCTTGGCGAGGCTGTTGGCGTAATAGCGGTCTATCGCCACGTGCGGCGCGATGGCCGCATATTGTGGGTCGGCGATGATGCCGAAGCGGAACAGGGGAGAAACAGAAGAAGACATGGGGCGTGACCAGAGCATGATGCCGAAAAGTGTGCGCGGTTTTCGGACGACATCATGCTCTAACCATTTAATTAGAACAGGATTCAGACTTTAGGCCGACCCGGCCTAAAATCATCCTGTTCTAGGAGCGGCCGATGACAGGCATGTGACGGCTTCGCGTGAAAACAAAACACCCGGCGCTTTCGGAGCGCCGGGTGTGAAATTCAAACAGGCTGACGACATCGCCGCCATGGCGGCGAGTCTGATCCCGCTTACTTCGTGGCTTCTTCGTAGCGTTCCAGGACGTAGTCCCAGTTGATCAGGCTATCGACGAAGGCCTCGAGATATTTCGGGCGGGCGTTGCGATAGTCGATGTAGTAGGAGTGTTCCCAAACGTCGACGCCGAGGATCGGGGTGGCGCCGTGAACGAGCGGGTTTTCGCCGTTCGGGGTCTTGGAAATTTCGAGCTTGCCGTTCTTGACGGAAACCCAGGCCCAGCCGGAGCCGAACTGGGTGGCGCCGGCATTGGCGAAATCGGCCTTGAACTTGTCGTAGCCGCCGAGATCGGAGGCAAAGGCCGCTTCGAGCTTGCCCGGCAGCTTGTTGCCGCCGCCGCCCTTCTTCATCCACTTCCAGAAATGGATGTGGTTGTAATGCTGGGCCGCGTTGTTGAAGAGGCCGGCATTGGTGCCGAAGGACTTCTTGACGACGTCTTCGAGCGAAAGGTCCGAAAGACCGGCTTCGGCGGCGAGCTTGTTGCCGTTGTCGACATAGGCCTTGTGGTGCTTGTCGTGGTGGAACTCCAGCGTTTCCTTCGACATGAAGGGAGCAAGCGCTTCGTAATCATAGGGAAGTTCAGGCAATTCGAAAGCCATGTCAGATCTCCTCTTGGCAATAGATTGCGTCTCGGCAGGTGAGGCGGAACATAGGAGGGGAAAGGGGGAGAGGCAACCGGCGAATTATCAAAAAACGACCCGGCCGGAGGAAAATTTGCCTCAGTTGCGGATTGGAGTCGTGCGTAGAAATCGCCTGGGCAAATCATTGGGAATACCCACCCCGAAAACCACTTTGCCTGTTATGGAGATCAACGGAGCCCCGATATGAACAGGAATATAATCCAGCCTCTCGCCGCGGTCGCCTTGCTTTCGCTGGCAGGTGCGGCGCATGCCTCCTCCGATGACGCCTGGAAGCAGCTCGCCGCCGACGTCGAGGCCAAATGCAAGAAGGCGGCCGTCGCGATCGAAAAGCCCAGCGCCACCGTCGATCCCTTCGGCAGCTCGCATTACGGGCTTGCCCTGGTGACAGGCAAGCCGAAGGGCGCCAAGGGGCTGATCGCCCAGATCTGCGTCTACGACAAGCAAAAGAAAACCGTCGAGATCGGCAGCGAGCTGGATGTCACAAAGCTCGGGCTCACGCCGGCGAAATAGGCCGCTATGAGGTTACTCACCGTGCTGGTTTGTGCCTGCGTCACATTTCTGGGGAACCGAAGCCTACGCTCAGGAGTTGAAAGCCTGGGCTTTAGGGAGGTGCAGGCATGTCGGAGCTTCGCAGCAGGGCGGAAGATCAGCAGAAAATCTATCAGCGCTGGGCGCCGGTCTATGACCGGGTCTATCGCGGCATCCTGCGCGACGGCCACCGCAAGCTTGCTGCCCTCGCCGCCGCGGCCGGCACCGATATTCTGGAGATCGGCGTCGGCACCGGCCTGACGCTCGGGCATTACCCACGCCACTGCCGCGTAACCGGCATCGATATTTCCGAACACATGATCGCGCGGGCGCGCGAAAAGGCGAGACGCGAGAAGCTGCAGCATGTGCAGGCGCTTGATGTGATGGATGCGCATGCGCTCACCTTTGCCGACCAGTCTTTCGATGCTGTCTGCCTGCCCTTCGTCATCACGCTGATCCCCGAGCCCGAACGCGCGCTCGACGAATGCGCAAGAGTGCTCAGGCCGGGCGGCGAGATCATCCTTGCCAGCAAACTTGGCGACGGCGCCGGCCTGCAGGGCGTGATCGAGACGGCGGTGGCGCCGCTGGTGCGTCACATCGGCTGGTCCTCCGCCTTCCGTATTCACCGCATCGTCGCCTGGGCCGAGCGCCGCGGTGATTTCGCTCCTGCCGGTATTCTGCCGGTCTTTCCGAACGGCTTCTTCAAGATTATCCGGCTGAAGCAGCACGGAATTGCCGGCTGAGAACGGAAACTTTTTCCCGGCGTCGCGGGTTCTGCCGCATAATTCCTTAAACCGGAATCGACTTAAGGAGTTATGCGGCAATTCAAAGTGTTACAACGTCCTTTGCGCGTCTAAAGACGCGCGGCGCTGTAATGCTACCGTTTGTCTGAGGGGAATGCATGACATTGGATTTCTTCGTCTTCATCGTCGTGGGTTTCTGCGCGCAGATCGTCGACGGCGCACTCGGCATGGCCTTCGGCGTGCTGTCGACGACGAGCCTTCTCGCTTTCGGGGTGCCGGCCGCCAATGCCAGCGCCATGACGCATGTGGCGGAAATGTTCACGACCGCCGCTTCGGGCCTGTCGCATGCCTATCATCGCAACGTGGACTGGCGCCTGGTGGCGCGGCTTGCACCGGCCGGCATGATCGGCGGCGCAATCGGCGCCTATCTGCTTGCCAATATCGACGGCAAGGTGATCGAGCCCTTCGTGTCGGCCTATCTGATCGCGATCGGACTGGTGATCCTCTACAAGGCCTTTCGGCCGCCGCCGAAGCGGGATGTTCGCGACTGGATGGTGCCGCCCGTCGGCTTCTGCGGCGGCGTGCTCGATGCGATCGGCGGCGGCGGATGGGGGCCGATCGTCACTAGTTCGCTCGTCAGCCGCGGCCATGACCTGAAGCGGGTGATCGGCTCGACCAACTTCACCGAATTCGCCGTGACACTGACGATTTCCCTGACCTTCCTGCTGACGCTTGGCTGGTCGGAGCTCAATTCGGCGATCGGCCTGATCATCGGCGGCGTCATCGCTGCCCCCTTCGGCGCGATCCTCGTCAAGCGGCTGCCGGTGCGGCCGCTGATGGTGGCGGTGTCGATGATCATCATCGGCACTTCGGCGATGCGGATCCTGTGAAGATCTGCGTTTTAGGGTCACAGATTCCGGCCGAAATAGACATCCACGGATTCGATCTTGTCGCCGCGGAAGCGAAGGCTCTCGATATTGCGGAAGCTGCCGCCATCCCGTTTTTCGGCGCGGTAGCGGACAACCGCCTCGTCGCCGTGGATCGCCAGGAATTCGATGTCAAAACCGCGGAAGACCGGCTCCTTCGGCCAGCAGCGTTCGAAATAAGTCGCCCGGTCGATGTGGTCGTCACGCGGACTGGAGAAGGTGAAATCCTCGGTCAACATGGCGCCGACGATATCCTTGCGGTCGTCGAGATAGGCGGCGTAGAGATGACGGACGGTCTGTTCTCGGGATGTGCGCATGTCGCTCATGGCAATGTCCTCGGATTAACCGATTGCGTAATGCAATCGGTCTTCTTCTAGCACTTTTGCCTGAGAAGGTCCAGATTGCAGCGGCAATTTCCAAAAACAGGCCGCCGATCCCGGAAGCGCCGTCTTGAAGGACGGGCCACAGCGCGGCTATATCAGCGCGTGCCCGCCCTGGAACGACGGGCGCATCCGCCGCTAAGGCCCATGCGCTCGACATCGAAAGCTCGATCTCAGGACAGATTCACTGCGCCGATCTCCTCGCCGCGGTAAAGAACACATCGTTTCATTAGGCGCGGCGGAACTTCGCCTGCCGCATATTTCCTCAAATCGGAACCGATTTGAGGAAATATGCAGATTTCAATGTGTTACAGCGTCCTTTGCGCGCCTTAAAAGACGCGCGGCGCTGTAGAATCAATGCCGAGGCCGAGAGAATGACCGATACGCAATTGGACGCCGCTAGCGCCAGGCCGGGCTCGGTCTTCTGGAAGCGCAACCTTACCATCTCGCTGATCGGCTCCTTCACCACGATCGTGGCGATGACGCTGCTGCTTCCCTTCCTGCCGCTTTATGTCGAGGAACTCGGCGTCAGCGACCATGCTGACATCGTGCAATGGTCGGGCATCGCCTATGGCGCCACCTTCTTCGCCGCGGCTCTCGTCGCGCCGCTCTGGGGCCGGCTCGGCGATATTTACGGCCGCAAGCTGATGCTGGTGCGCGCCAGCCTCGGCATGACGCTGGCGATCTCGCTGATGGGCATGGCCGGCAACGTCTGGCAGCTGGTGGCGCTGCGCCTTTTCGTCGGGCTTGCCGGCGGTTATGCCTCCGGCTCGATGGTGCTGGTGGCGACGCAGACGCCGAAGGACCGTTCGGCCTGGGCGCTCGGCGTGCTCTCCTCCGGCATCATGGCGGGCAATCTCGTCGGGCCGCTGATCGGCGGGGCGCTGCCGCCCGTCATCGGCATCCGCGGCACGTTTCTTGCCGCCGGCGGCATGATCTTCCTTGCTTTTCTCGCCACATCCTTGCTGATCAAAGAGGAGAAGTCGCCAGCCCGCAAGCAGGCGGCTAAGGCCAGCGGCGGCTGGAAATCGATCGCCGACAAGCGGCCTGTCATCGCCATGCTGGCGACAGGCATGCTGCTGATGTTCGCCAATATGTCGATCGAGCCGATCATCACGGTCTATGTCGCGCAGCTCGTGCCCGTCGAATCCCAGGTGACGATGATATCGGGCATCGTCATGTCGGCGGCTGCCCTTGGCAGCATTCTGTCGGCCTCATGGCTCGGCAAGCTCGCCGACAGGATCGGCCATTGGCCGGTGATTGCAGGCGCGCTCGCCGTCGCCGGGCTGCTGCTGATACCGCAGGCCTTCGTCACCAGTTCCTGGCAGCTGATCATCCTGCGTTTCCTGATGGGTGTGGCGCTCGGCGGGCTGCTGCCCTGCATCGCCGCGGTCATCCGGCACAGCGTGCCGGATAGTGCGGCCGGCAGCATTCTCGGGCTTTCGATTTCCTCGCAATATGTCGGCCAGGTGGCCGGCCCCATCCTTGGCGGCTTTGTCGGCGGCCATATCGGCATGCGGGCGGTTTTCCTCGGCACCTCCGTGCTGCTTGTCGTCGGCGCGGCCTATGCCTGGATGGTACGGCCGCGGGATCCTAAGACATCCGGCTAAAGGGCTTTCCCACAGATCAGCTCGACGCCCGAGCGGGCAATCGCTTCCAGCGTCTCGCGGCTGTCGCCGGCACGGGCGCGGACGGCGAGCGAATGCATGACGGCGGAGGCAAGCCTGGCAAGCATCTGCGGATCGGCGCTTTGGGGAAGCTCGCCTCTTTCCATGCCAAGGCGCATGCGCTTTTCAATCTCGTCGTCGAAATCGTTGAGACTGCGGCCGAGCACCTCGCGGACCCGCTCATGCTGGACCGCCTCGGCCGATGCCGTGCCGATCAGCAGACAGCCGCGGGCCGCGGTTTCGCCATGCAGATAGATCGCCAGCGCACCGGCATAGACGCGGGCGATATTGTCGCGCAGCGGCAGTGACGGGTCGAGCGCCTCGGCGAGCGTATTCATGCCGTCCTGCCGATAGCCCTCCAGCGTATCGAGATAGAGATCCTCCTTGTCGCCGAAGGCGCCGTAAAGGCTCGGGCGGTTGAGGTTGGTCGCCGCACTCAGATTATCGAGCGAGGCGGCGGCAAACCCCCTGTCCCAGAAGACATCCCGTGCCTTGCCGAGCGCCGCCTTGGCATCGAAGGCCCGCGGGCGGCCGCGCTTCTTCTCGTCCTTCATATTTGTACCGTTTCGCATTAAATTCTTGACGAGGGTTATTTTATACGAAACAGTACAAATGTTCAACGCTATCGACGGAGTCGGCATCGACCGCCTCCATAAGGAGAGGAAACCGCAATGAAACTTTATATGCACGCAGCCGCCTGTTCGCTTTCGCCGCACATCATCTGCCGGGAGCTCGGGCTCGATATCGAGCTCGTTCCGGTCGACCGGCAGACCCACAGGACGAGCACCGGCGAGGATTATCTCGCGATCAACGGCAACGGATATGTGCCGGCGCTGATGCTCGACGATGGCAAAGTGCTGACCGAGGGGCCGGCGATCGTGCAGTTCCTCGCCGACAGTGTGCCCGAAGGAGCAGCCCTTTTGCCTGAGCTCGGCAATATCCGCCGCAACGAGGTGCAATCCTATCTCAACTTCATCACCGCCGAGCTGCACAAGCCGATGGTGCTGCTCTTCAATCCGATTTATTCCAGCGTTCATAGGGAGGTCCGCGCGCTGATATCGAAGCGGCTGACATGGCTGAACGGTCGTCTTGCCGAACCCTATCTCACCGGCGATGCATTCACAGTCGCGGATGCCTATCTCTTCGTCTGCCTGAACTGGTCGCCCTGGACCGATATCGATCTCAAGCAATGGCCGGCGCTGCACGGCTTCATGGCCCGTGTTGCGGCACGGCCGAAGGTGCGCGAGGCGCTGCAGGCCGAAGACCTCGAGGCCTTCGATGCCGACGGCGTCTATTTCGCGCCGCATGCCTATCTCGCTTCGTCAGGACGGACGGGCGAGCCGGTCAGGCCGTAAATCCAGGTCGCGTCCGCGCGCATCCCGCTTGGGCGACCGTCAGAGGGCGCTCACAGCCACCGGCAAAGCGCGCTTGTGGGCTGTCGCCCGATAGGCGGCGAGGATGCGGCGGCGGGCGATCTCGCCGACCGGCTTGCCTTCGAGGAAATCGTCGATCTCGTCATAGCTGACGCCATAGGCCTCCTCGTCGGGGCGCAGCGGCCGCTGGTCCTCGAGATCGGCTGTGGGCACCTTGAACACCAGTTCGTCCGGGGCGCCGAGCCGTTTTGCCAGCAGGCGGACGCGGCGCTTGTTGAGGCCGGCGAGCGGCAGGATATCGGCGGCGCCGTCGCCGAACTTGGTGAAGAAACCCATGACCGCCTCGGCCGCATGATCGGTGCCGATGACGAGGCTGCCAAGCGCCCCGGCAAGGGCGAACTGGGCAATCATCCGCTGGCGCGCCTTGATATTGCCGAGGATGAAATCCTGACGGCCAGCATCGGCAAAGGCGAGGCCGCCGTTTAGCGCAGCGGCAAGCATCGCATCCGCCGGCGCCTTGATGTTGACCACCATAGAGCGGTCGGCGCCGATCGTTTCCAGCGCCCTCACCGCATCGGCCTCATCCGCCTGGACAGCATAGGGAAGGCGCACGGCGATGAATTCGGCCGCATGGCCGCCTTCCCGCAGCTCGCGCACCGCCTTTTGAGCCAGCAGCGCCGCCGTCAGCGAATCGACGCCGCCGCTGATGCCGAGGACGTAGCCGCGCATGCCGGAGGCGACGAGATAATCCTTGAGGAAAGCGGTTCGCCGTTCGATCTCCCGCTCAGGGTCGATATCGGCGGCAACACCCAGTTCACGGATGATCTCGCCTTGTTCGTCGAACAGCACAGTCATAGGCCTCTTCCTCCCCGCTTACGGAATTTCGGTGTCACTATGGCGAAAAGATGGGGGAGGACGAAGCCGTTTTGGGCAAACCTGCCATGCATTTTATGCAAGTGGGCGTTGGGGGTTTGGGAATGAACTGCCTGACCTCACAGCAATAAAGCTGCCCCTCACCCTAGCCCTCTCCCCGTAAAACGGCTAGGGCATATACATATCTCGCAAAGCCCATCCATCGGCGACGGCTCGAAAGTATTTGAGGCAGTTGAAGAAGGTGATTGGGCCCGGCGGCTTGGCCGAGGCGTAGCCGTTCCAGCCGCCGAGCTTGGCGATGATCCAGGCGGCCCAAGCCAGCGAGGCCTTAGAGTGGGGATTGGACTGCAGCTTGGTTGTGCCCTTGAAACGGCTTTCGAGGGCGGCGAGGGTATCGATCTCGGCTGCCGTGAAGGTCAGGCTTGCCGGCTGGTGATCGCCGCCGCTGCGGGCTTGGACGAGCTGGAGGACGATTGCTGCGGCCTTGGCGGCGATGGCGACGAGCTTTTCCAGCCGTGCCGCCAGATGCAACTGGCTGTCCTCGATCTTGAAGCCTTGGTTCTTCATCACCCGAAAGAACTGCTCGATCATCCAGCGCTGCTTGTACCAGGCGACGATCTGCCAGGCATCGGCCGGGCTGCTGAGCCAATGGGTGGTCAGGAGCAGCCAGTGCAAGGGCTCGACACCGTCGGGGGCGGCCGGTTCAACGATCTCGACCCAGCTCAGCCTGACGCCATCGGGCAGGCCGGCCTCGCGCAGGTTTTGCGGCCGCCGGATCGTCGCTTCGCCGAAGCGCAGGCACACCGTCGCCTGCCGCGCCGGACGGTCGGCGCGCTCGCGCAGATCAATCGTCTGAGTATCGCAAAACGCCACCGTTTCGACCGCGCGGCGCAGTTTGGAACCGTCGATGAGCGCATGGTCATGCATGACGCGCGACAAAAGATCGAAGCGCCGATCGGGCAGGCGCGCCCACATGATGAAGAAGTCACCCTCCCGGTCGGCGATCGCCGTGACCCGGGCCGCACGCGAAAGCACCAGTTTGGCCGCCTCTGCCGTCTCCACCCAGCGCCGCGATTCCTTTTCGTTCAACGGCCGCTCGGCATGCGGCGTAAGCTCTTCGCTACCCCGCGTCCAGACCCGGCCGCCCACCAGGCCAAGGCAGCTGCCGGTGTCGGCATCGAGCGCCAGCATCGGATGCAGCAAAAGGCCAAAGCAATTGCCTTTTTTGATCTTGCCCAATTCCCGCCGGCTGTCCGGCGTCGTCGCAAACTTGATCTCGCTGGTGTCCTGCAGCGCCAGCACGTGGCGACCCTCAACCGCAGACCGGGTCTCCTGGCTCCAGCCGGCAATGATCTCTTCCACGCTCACCGCACTGTTGTTGAGAAAACGCCCGAACCGGATCTCCTGCGAATGGTTGCCCTCGGCCAACTGGCGAAGGCAAACCGTCTCGCGCAGCACAATGCGACGGAGCAGCACCGCCCCCCTTTATCGAGACGACGATCTCCAAACCGGCCCAACGAAAAATCATGCCCTACATCCATCGGCGACGCTCCCAAATCAAAACGTCGCCAAAACAATCATACGGCCCGCAGTAAAGGAATCCGACCCCCGCAAACCGAGTCAATCCGTCGCACCGACTTATGTATATGCCCTAGCGTTCTGACGGGGAGAGGGGACGTGCCTCAAGCAACGGTGGAAGGCAGTAGAGACGTCGCGGCATATCCCTTCTCCCCGCGAGCGGGGAGAAGGTGCCGGCAGGCGGAAGGGGCGGACCAGAAATCTGGATTCTGCCAGCTGGGTGGGCTCACCTACCGCACAATCGTGAACAGCTCGACCGCATCGGCAAAACCCTTCAGCCTGTGCGACCCGACCGACACCACATCCCCTGCCCGCGCTTCCTCACGGAACGGCGCCGACATCAGCAAGGCTTCTCCGAGTTCGCTGCAGGCGGTCTGGATGCGGCTGACCAGGTTGACGTCGCCGCCGATCAGGGTGAAGTCGAGGCGGCGGCCGGAGCCGACGTTGCCGTAGCTGACCTCGCCGTAGTGCAGAGCGATTCCGGCCTTCACGCCGATGCCCTCGTATTGGAAATGGTCGATCTCATCGAGGATGGCGCGGGCCGATGCCAGGGCCGCACCGCAGGAATGGGCGGCATCATAACCCGGGAAGAAGGCAAGCACGGCGTCGCCCATGAATTTCAGCACTTCGCCGCCCTCGCGGGTGATGGCCGGTACGATCCTGTCGAAATAGGCGTTCAGCAGCCCGAGCACGGTGCTGCCGGGCAGCCGGTTCGACAGCTCGGTGAAGCCGCGCAGATCGCAGAGCAGCAGCGCTGCCTCCATCGATTCGATCTCGTCGCGGCGGATGCGGCCGGCCAGGATGCGGCTTGCCGTCAGCGGGCCGATATAGGTATCGAGCAGGCTGAGCTCGACCTGGCGAAGGATGCGCAGTTCGCTGGTGTTGCGCAGCGCCGGCAAGATTCGCTCGATCACCTGACGCTCGGAGGCGGTGAAGCCGCCCGGCCGCTTCGTGCCGAAGACGGCGGCGCTGACCGGGCCGTCGACATTGCAGAGCGGCGCGATGACGAGCTGCATCAGGCCGCGATCGGCGAAGACATCGATATGCTGCCAGCGGCCATGCACGCTTTCGCCGGTATCGACGACCAGCGGCTCGCGAGTTTCCATGACCTTGCGCAGCGGCGTATTTGATATGGCGACGCGCGCGCCGTGTTCCCGATCATGGATCTCGACCGGTTCACCCGGCGCCCAGGCGATGGTGCGGCCGATGAACTCGGGATGCAGGGTCATCAGATGCAGCGTCAACCGGTCGATCGGAAGGCCAAGCGCCTGAAGCCGGCGGCCAAGGCCGGAGACGAGGCCGACTTCGTCGAGCGCGTGGCATTCGTCGCCGGAGAGCCATTCGATGATGGAGAGCAGTGCGCCGACACTGACGGCATAGCCGGCGGCCTTGGGCTGGAGCCTGTCGATATCGGGGGCATGGATCGCTGGCGTCATGGCTTTCTCCTCCTTGAGGGCCGCAAGGCGCTAGTGAGCGCCGCCGCCGGAGAGTTGACCGGGTTTCCTCAGAAGCAGGCTTGCAAGCAGGGCGACGACCAGGGCCACGCCGAGCAGGAAGAACGTGTCGCTGAAGGCCATGATATTGGCCTGCTTACGTATTTTGAGCGCGATGGCGACGACGGCCTTGTGGCTGGCAAGCGCCTGATCGCTGACGCCGTGGCTCATGAAATAGCCGGTGAGCCTGGCAATGCGATCGCGGGTGGCTTCCTCGAAGACCGAGACCGAATTGGTCAGGATATTCGAGTGGAACTGTTCGCGTTTCGACAGGAAGGTCTGCAGCGAGGCGATGCCGACGGCGCCGCCGAGATTGCGCATCATGTTGAAAAGCGCCGAAGCCGAGCCGGCATTCTCCTGCTCGATGCCTGCGGTGGCGATCGCCGAGAGGGGCGTGAAGACGAGCGCCTGGCCGATAGCTCGGACAATGTTCGGCCAGAACAGCTGGTCGCTCGCATAATCGCCGGTCATGTGCACGTTCATGAAGTTCGAGGCGGCGAAAAGTGCAAAGCCGATGATGATCAGCAGGCGCACATCGAAACGCTTCATCAGCCGTGGCACCAGCGGAATCAGCAGCAGCTGCGGAATACCGGTCCAGGCGAGAACCATGCCGATCTGCTCGGAATTATAGCCCTGGATGCGGGTCAGATAGATCGGCAGCACGAAGACCGAGCCGTAAAGCGCAATGCCGAGCAGGAAATTGGCGACGATGCCGAAGCCGAAGTTGCGGCGCACCAACAGGCGGAGGTTCAAGAGCGGATGGGCGGCATGCAGTTCGATGATCAGGAACAGCGTCAGCGAGACGGCAGCAATGACCGAAAGGCGGACGATGAAATCGGAGCCCAACCAGTCTTCCTTGTTGCCTTCTTCCAACACCGTCTGCAGGGCCGCCAGGCCGATCGCCATGGTGACGATGCCCGGCCAGTCGCCCTTGGCGAGCAGCTTCAGGTTCATCGGCCCGCGATCGAGCGAAGCCCAGAGCATGCCGACCATCAGCGCGCCGGGCACCAAGTTGACATAGAAGATATATTCCCAGCCCAAATTCTCGGTGAGGTAACCGCCGATCGTCGGGCCGATGGCCGGTGCGAAGGTGGCCGACAGGGCAAAGAGGGCAAGGCCGATCGGCTGCTTGGCCTTGGGCAGCAGCGTGATGATGATGGTAAAGGCCATCGGGATCAGCACGCCGCCGGAAAAGCCCTGAATGGCGCGCAGGATGATCATCTGCTGCAGATTGGCCGCGAAGGCGCAGGCAACGGAAAAGATCAGGAAGAGGATGGCGTTAGCAAGCAGATAATTGCGGACCGAGAAGACGCGCGCCAGCCAAGCGCTCAAGGGAATGACGACGATTTCGGCGATCAGATAGGAGGTGGAAATCCAACCACCGTCATCCGTGCCGGCGCCGATCGCTCCCTGGATATCGGCCAGCGAAGCATTGACGATCTGAATGTTGAGGACCGCCATGAAGGCGCCGAGCGTCGAGCCGACAACGGCTGCCCACATGCGCAGCGGGCTCAGCGCGGCAGGTGTCGCGGGCGCTGCGGCGGCGGGGCGCGCCAGCGCATTGCCGTTTGCGGCGATCTGAAGAGCGGCCATGACCTATCTCCTTCCGGCTCTTGCGGAAACTTTCTCATGACGGGGTTCGGGTGATCATTCGGGAATGATCGGGATAATTGGGCGAACAAGGGTAGGATCATCCAGCGTGGCTGGGTAATCCGGCTGTTCCAGGGGCTTGGGCAGGCTTGGTCTCGGCAGCTTCGGTCTGGGCAGCCTTGGTGTCGATTTCGGGCTCGACCGACATGCCCGAGCGCAACAGGCCGCTCAGAGCCTCATCATCAATGACGATCTTGACCGGGATGCGTTGGACGATCTTGGTGAAGTTGCCGGTGGCATTGTCCGGCGGCAGCAGCGAGAATTCCAGCCCGCTTGCCGGCGAAACGCTGTCGACATGACCCCTGATCGAGATATCGGGAAAGCTGTCGACCTTGATCTCGACCGACTGGCCGGGGCTGATATAGGTCAGCTGCGTCTCCTTGAAATTGGCGACGATATAGACCGCGTGCAGCGGCACGACCGCCATCAGCTGCGTGCCCGAGGTGACATATTGGCCGACTCGGATCGAGCGGGCGCCGACCGTGCCGTCGACGGCGGCGACGATGTCGGTATAGGAGAGGTTGAGTTCTGCCTGATGGGCGGCCGCCACCGCACGGTCACGCTGGGCAACCGTCTGTTCGCGCTCAGTCTGAAGCACCGGCACCCTATTCTGAGCCGTGACGAGGGCCGCCCGGTCGCGCTCGAGGGCGGCAGCGGCCTGGTCTCGGGCTGACTGGGTCTGCTCGGCGCGAGACTGGGTGCCGGCGCCGTTGGTGATCAGGCGGGCCGAGCGGGCGGCATCGGACACGGCGAAATCCAGCGAGGCCTGCGAGGCATCGATCGTCGCCTTGGCCTGCTCGATCACCGACTGCTGCAGGGCGATCTGGGCGTCGATATTGGTGATGGCGGCTTCGGCTGCCTTCACATCGGCCTTCGCCTGCGACAGTGCGGCCTGGAAGTCGCGATCATCGATGCGAGCGAGAACCTGGCCGGCCTTGACAGCGTCATTGTCGTTGACCAGCACTTGGCTGACATAGCCGGCGATCTTCGGGGCGGCGGTGGTGTAATCGGCCTTCACATAGGCATCGTTGGTGGATTCGATGAAGCGGCCGACCGTCCAGTAGCGGTAGCCGAAATCGCCTGCGAAAGCGACGCCGACAAGCAGGGCGGCGGCAAGGACGGCGCGCTTGACGATGCGGCGGCCGGTCTTTTTGGGAGTTTCCGCAACCGGTGCTTCGGTGGCCGGTGGTGCAGCAGCCGGCGCTTCGGAGACAGGCATGGGAGCCGCCTCGGCGGAAGGCGCCCTGGCGGCTTCCTCGGCCAGCATCTGCTCGGCTTGCCTCGCACTTTCGAAAACTTGCCTGTGGGGTAACTCGACCATCCTAACTCTCCTTCAGCGTTGGCCTCCTCTGTGAGAGGCCCCGTTCGATGCGAAGGAAAATGCACCCTGACATTCATTTTGATAATCTGCTTAAATCGGGAAGGATCATCAACTCTCAGCGGATAATCCGAGGGCAATATGGATCGGCTGACAAGCCTCACAGTCTTTGGCCGCGTGGTCGAATGCGGCGGTTTTTCCGCCGCCGCGCGCCGGCTCAACATGTCCGTCACGATGGTCGGCAACCACGTGCAATCGCTGGAGGACCGGCTCGGTGTGCGGCTGCTTAACCGCACGACGCGCAAGGTCAGCCTCACGGAAACCGGCAAATATTATTATGAGCGTTCGTCACAGATCCTGGCCGAACTCGATGAGGCGGACCGGACGGCGGGCGCGCTGAGCACGACGCCGCGCGGCACGCTGAAGGTCTACACCAGTAGCGCCATCGTGCGTTTCCTGCTGCCTGTCGTCAGCGAATTTATGGAGCTCTATCCGTCGATCGCACTCGATTTCAGCGTCGGCGAGCGGATGGTCGACATGATCGAGGATGGATACGACCTGGTGATGCGCACGGTACCACCGCCGGATTCATCGCTCGTCGCCCGCAAGCTGACGCCCTGGCGCCATATGCTCGTCTGCTCGCCGGCCTATTTCGAGAGCCATCCGATGCCGAAGACGCCGGCCGAAGTCGCCGATCACAATTGCCTGCAATATGCCTATTACCCCTATGGCGACGAATGGCGCTTCGAGGATGGCGAGGGCAACAAGGAGAGCGTCAAGATCAGCGGCAATGTCGTCTCAAACAGCGCCGAGATGCTGCGTTTCCTGACGCTGACCGGGCGCGGCATCTTCCTGGCGCCGAGTTTCGTGGTGTTCGACGACATCGCCGAGGGGCGGCTGGTGAAGATCATGCCGGACTACCGGCCGGTGGAATTCAATATCAACGCGGTTTATCCCAACCGCAGCCATCTGCCGACGAAGGTGCGGCTGTTCATCGACCTCTTGGCGGAGAGATTTGCGGAGCATCGGAAGTGGATGACGTGAAGGGTGCGTGTGGGTAGGCCTGCTCTTGGCGTCGGGCTCGGTGTAAGGTGGCACCCCCTCTGCCCGGCAGGGCAGAGGGGGTGGATGCGGATCTCAGTTCTGCGAGAGGCGGCCGCCCCGGCCCTGCGCTTGCGCTTCGGGCGTTCGTCGCTGCAATCGATTCACTGGATCGATTGCTTCGGCTTCGCCGAACCGCCCCTGCCCTGCGCTTGCGCTCCGGGCGTTCGTCGTTGCAATCGATTCACTGGATCGATTGCTCCCGCTTTGCGGGACCTCTCCTCACTCTTCACTCTCGCTGCGGCCGAAGGCCCAGTCCATGTAGAGTTCCAGCGCCTTGCGGGTGACTGGACCTTCCTGGAGGTCGCGGTCGTCGAGGCGGATGACGCCGACGACTTTGGAATAGTTGCCGGTGGTGAAGATCTCGTCGGCTTGCATGAAATCTTCAACGGAGAGCGTTGCTTCATGCACGTCGAAGCCGGCCTTGCGCAGCAGGCCGATGACGCGGGAACGCGTAATGCCGGCGAGGAAAGTGCGATTGGCGGCGGGTGTCATCACCACGCCGTCCTTGACCATGAAGACGTTCGACGAGGCGGTCTCGACGACGTTGCCGTTGAGGTCGCGCACCAGCGCGTTGTCGAAACCGCGGCTGCGCGCCTCGGCGATCATGCGGCCGCTGTTGGGATAGAGCGAGCCGGTCTTCGCCTCGGTCATCGCCGTTTCCGGCGACGGGCGGCGATAGGGCGAGACGGTGAGGCTGGTGCCGCCATGGCCGCCCATCGGCGCCTCGAACAGGCAGAGCGCGAAGCGGGTCGATTCCCCATCGACCGAGACGACGCTGCCCGGAGAACCGTGTTCGCCCCAATACATCGGCTTGATGTAGATCGGCGTGTCGCCATCGAATTTCGCAACACCTTCCCAGGCAAGTGCCACGATCTCCTCGGCTGATTTCACCGGCTTCAAGCCCATGGCGAGCGCCGAGCGGTTGATACGCTGGCAGTGCAGGTCGAGATCCGGCGCGATGCCGTCGAACCAGCGGGCGCCGTCGAAGACCGTGGAGCCGAGCCACATGGCATGCGAGGTCGGCCCGATCAGCGGCGGATTGCCGGGCAGCCACTCCCCGTCGACATGAGTCCAAGTGGTTGAACGGGGTGATGTATCGACGGCCATGATGGTTTCCTCCTGAAGGCGGAGAAGGAAAAACCGCCGCGGCAAGGCGGGTCAAGGACAAATCGGGACAAGAAACGCGGAAGCAAGAAAATGCCGGAAGCGGGTGCGATGCCGCAATATTCGTGCGCTATCACACGGGCTTCATCGATGGGTCCATCAGCAAAAATGATGGAATGGAATGTTGGAATGGCCGCTCGCCGCATGCCATGATGGGTGCAATCTCGGAATAAGCAGCAAGGGAAGACGCCGATGAAAGCCATGTTTTATGAAGCCTTCGAACAGGCGCCGGAGATCCGTACCGTTGCCGATCCGACGCCGGCCGAGGACGGTGTGGTCATAGCGGTCGGCGCCAGCGGGCTCTGCCGCAGCGACTGGCACGGCTGGATGGGCCACGACCCCGATATCCGGCTGCCGCATGTGCCGGGACACGAGCTTGCCGGGCGGATCGTCGCCACCGGCCGCGGCGTGATGCGCTTCAAGGTCGGCGACCGGGTGACCGTGCCCTTCGTTTCCGGCTGCGGCCATTGCAGCGAATGCCATTCCGGTAACCAGCAGGTCTGCCCGAACCAGTTCCAGCCGGGCTTTACCCATTGGGGGTCGTTTGCCGAATATGTGGCGATCGATTATGCCGACACCAATCTGGTGCACCTGCCCGATACGATCGACGATGCGACGGCGGCAAGCCTCGGCTGCCGCTTCGCCACCTCGTTTCGCGCCGTCGCCGACCAGGCGCGCACCGGGCGCGGCGAATGGATCGCCGTGCATGGCTGCGGCGGTGTCGGCCTGTCGGCAATCATGATCGCCACAGCGCTCGGGGCGAATGCGATCGGCATCGATATATCCAAGGAGAAGCTCGCCTTTGCGCGGGAGTGCGGGGCGGTGGCGACGGTCAATGCGTCAGGCGTCGCCGACGTGGCGGAGGCAGTCCGCGAGATCACCAAGGGCGGCGCGCATGTCTCGATCGACGCGCTCGGCCATCCCGTCACCTGCTTCAACTCGATCAAGAACCTGCGCCGGCGCGGGCGGCATGTGCAGGTGGGGCTGATGCTCGGCGAGCACGCTACGCCGCAGATTCCAATGGCGCAGGTGATCGGCCACGAACTGGAAATCTACGGCAGCCACGGCATGCAGGCCTGGCGTTACGACGCCATGTTGTCGATGCTTTCGGCCGGAAAGATCGCACCGCAGAAGCTGATCGGACGCCGCGTCAGCCTCGAGGAAGCCGTGCCGGCGCTGATGGCGCTCGACAAGGCTGAGGCGACGGGGATCAGCGTGATTACGCGGTTTTCGTGAGCGAGTTCCGCCCTGCCCGCTCGTGGCGAGTAGGGGAGGAGCAAAGCGCCGCCACTGTCCTCTTCTCCCCAGCGGGGAGAAGTGCCGGAGCGTTAGCGAGGCGATGAGGGGGTGAGCGGCAAAGCCGCGAATGCGCTGAGCGCAAGCGAAGGGCAATAGTAAATGTTCTGCCGTGCGGCCCCCTCATCCGCCCTACGGGCACCTTCTCCCCGAGGGGAGAAGAGGGAGCCAGGCCGCTTTGCAACAGACCTTATTCAGCCAGACCGATCGAGGCGAGATAGGCAGCAGAAGCCGGGATCTTCGACTTGTCCTTGATCTCGATGATGAGGCGCGGGTTGCTTTCGAGCTTGGCAAGGGCCGCGAAAACGGCATGCCAGCGGATCGTGCCTTCGCCGAGGCTCCAGTGGCGGTCGGCATAGCCGTCGGCATCCTGCAGGTGGACATGCTGGAGGCGATTGCCGGCGGCCTTGACGTAATAATCGACCGGCGGCGCACCGGTATAGCCATGGGCATAATGGGCGTGGCCGGTATCGATCGAGACGGCGACGGCAGGCGATTGGAAGCTCTCGGCAAGCGCCACGCGACTATGCGGATCCTTGTCCTCGATGTTCTCGATGACCATGGTGCAGCCGATATCCTCGGCGCGCCTGACGGCGTCGCGCAGGGTCACGTGCGTGCGCTCGGCCAACGCTTCACGGGCGCCGGCATTGTCGTCGAGATTGTTGTAGGACCAGGACGTATAGGGGCTGTGGATGACCATATGAGTCGCGCCGATGGCGGCGCAGACATCGAGGCCCTGCAGCAGGCGTTTTGTGACGATGGCGCGGATATCGGGATCTTCCGAGGCGATGGTGAAGCCCCAGAAGGGGCCGTGAATGCCGAGGCGGCCGCCATGACCGTCGAGAAGCCGCCTGGCGCGGGCGGCAAGCGGCGCCCAATCGCCGTTCAGAACCTCGGCATCGATGAAGCTCTGCAATTCGAGATCGCGGGACTTTTCGAAGAGCCACTCACGGTGAAGTTCGACTTCATCGAGCGTCATGGCGGCGCCGACGACGGGAAGAGAGGACATGGATGCGCTCCATCAATGTGAATGATCAATGTAAATGCCGGGACGGCGTGGAAGGACGGCCGCAGGGAAGGCCAAGAACAGCCGCCGCGTTCTATGCACCCCTTCTGTGTCGGCGGTATTACAGGCGCAGAACCTTTCGAACCCCTCCGGCCTCAGTCATTTCCGCATAGCTGATGTGGCATTGGCGGACTTGCGGAAACGCCCCGAAGTACCGATATCGGCCCCGACAGTCTCGTGACGCAGTGGCGCGCGAGCGGCGTTGAACCCTGGCAATGGAGCCGTTTGTTCAGCGCTTCGGCTGATATAGCGCGCTTCTATGAAAGCGCTCGGCGATGTTACCCCCAACGACAGGGCGGGTTGTCAAAGGCGTTGCAAAGGTCTAACGGCTGCGCCCGCAAGAAAAAGCCCGTAAGAAAAAGCCCGTAAGAAAAAGAAAGAGACATGATGTCCAACTCATTTGTGAAAATGCCAGCAAGCGACGAGGCCAAGCGGTTTTTCGTCCTCGGCGACCGGGTCGAGCGGCGGCTTAGGATCAGCGGAACCTGGCTCAATATATTCGATGTCACCGTGCCATCAGGCAGCCGAACGCCGAAACATGCGCATGCGAGCCCCGAAGTGTTCCGCATCATCGAGGGAAACCTAACGATCTGGCGCCTGAGCGACAGCGGCCCCGAAGAGATCGAGGCCAGCGCCGGCGACATCGTCACCATCCCGCCCTTCATGGTGCACGGCTATTCCAACCGCGGAACCGTACCCGTGGTCTTTTCCGCGGTCGTCGATCGAGATATGGCCGAGTTCATCGAAGCGGAAGGCGCGACCGAGCCCCCGAAGGCCAGCCCTTCGGCGGAAACCATTGCCCGCATGACGGCGGCGGCCAATGCATACGGGATTACTATTCTCGCGGCGTGACGGCGTGAGCGCATGATGCCGTTTTTCGGACGGCATCATGCGTTCCTTCGTCGGTTATGCTAGGCTTTTGGCAGGAGCCGATTTCAATCGGCTCACCAGTTCGTCCAAAACGGCGTCGACCGTTTTCGAAGCTGTATCGATGACGATTGCATCGTGCCATTCGTCATAGGCTCTTTCGGAAATCTCCTGCCATGTCGGCTTCACCAGACCTTCGACGTCGGTGAGGCGCGTTTCAGCACGCTTGCGGTGCTCGGCTTTGTCCGAGCAAACGATCTCGACCTCCGCCGCTGCCACCCCGGCAGCCTGCGCGACCGAACGCCATGCTGACCTGGTTATCCAGAGCGGATTGACGGAGTCGGCGATAACGGTCCTGCCGAGGGTCAGATTGTCTCCGGCAATACCATAAGCCGCGATATAGCCGGCAGGCCCGGCATCATCGGCTATTCCGGAGGCACGGATTGCCTGCTCGATGGTATCGACGCGCACATGGACCGCATTCAACCGCTCGGCCAAAGCGCGGGCAATCGTCGTCTTTCCACTGCCAGGCAGACCGCCAAAGATAATGAGCATCGTGACCTCGGCGTTGATTGGAGAAGCTTCCCGAGAACGTCAAAGCAGCTCACGGTCGTGCAATACTTCACCATTAAGCCCCGGTTCGCAATTCCTTCGTCAGCATTGGGTTTTCACCACCAGCCTCAAGACTAAAACTCTTCCCAGTTGCCCTCGGTCGAAGCCGGTGCGGCCGACGTGCCGAAGGCGGCTGCGAGCTTGCCGCCGAGTGCGCGGGCCGGTGACGGAGCGGGCCTGGCGTGGTCGGTGGCCGAGGCGGGAACCGATCTGCGCGCCGCAGGCGTCGCCGCGACCGGGCGCGCCAACGGCCTGGCAGTCGTCCGCGCGGCAGGAGCCGCGTTGGCCGCCTGGCCGAGATTGAACTGTGCCAGACGCTCCGAGAGGGCAGACACCTCCGTCACCAGCGTGTGCGAGGCGGCATTCGATTCCTCGACCATTGCGGCATTCTTCTGGGTCGACTGGTCCATCTGGTTGACCGCCGTGTTGATCTCCAGAAGACCCGTCGACTGTTCACGGGCGGCCTGGACGACCGCCTGGACATTGCTGTTGATCTGCTGGACCTCGGCAACGATCGCCTGCAGCGCCTTGCCAGTCTGGCCGACGAGATCGACGCCACGCTTGACCTGGGCGCCGGACGAGGTGATCAGCGCCTTGATCTCCTTGGCGGCGGTCGCCGAGCGCTGCGCGAGCTCACGCACTTCCTGTGCGACGACGGCAAAACCCTTGCCGGCCTCCCCCGCGCGCGCTGCCTCGACGCCTGCATTGAGGGCCAGCAGGTTGGTCTGGAAGGCAATATCGTCGATCACGCCGATGATGTTGGAGATCGACTGCGAGGATTGCTCGATGCCGGTCATGGCATCGACGGCATTGCGCACCACCTCTCCGGACTTTTCCGCACCATCCTTGGTGCGGCTGACGAGCGTTCCCGCCTCCTCGGCGCGAAGGGTGGAGTCCTTGACCGAGGTGGTGATCTGCTCGAGCGCGGCGGCAGTCTCCTCGACGGAAGCGGCCTGCTGTTCGGTGCGGCGGGCGAGATCGTCGGCGCCCGAGCGGATTTCTTCCGAACCGGCCTGGATGACGGCAGCGTTTTCGGAGAAGGAAATCAGCGCCGCCTGGAGCTTTTCGACAGACGCGTTGAAATCGACGCGTATTTCGTCAAGGGAGTCGGCGAATGGCTTTTCCAGCCGGATGGTCATGTCTCCATTGGAAAGGCTGGCCAGTCCGTTGCCGAGTTCGCTCACCGCGAACTTGATCGAATCCTCGCGGGCGGCGTGGAGGACGGAACGTTGCTGTCGTTCAATCTCTTCGCGGGACCGGAAGGTTTCTGCATCGGCTTCGAGCTTGATCTTCTGGCGATTGTTTTCGAGCAGGATGGCGAGGGAACGCGAGAGGTCGCCGATTTCGTCTTTGGCATTCTTGTCGTTCAATTGCACGTCGAGCTGGCCATGGGCGATACGATCGGTCTCGGCGATCACGCCCTCTATGCGGCGGATGAATTTGCGGGCAATGAGCCAGCCTGCGAGACCGAGCAGGAGGGCAGCGATGGCGGTGATCGCAACGGCGCTCCAGGCCATGTTGTTCAGTTGGGCAAAGACGGTGGATTTAGGCACCGAAACGACGGCATACCAGTTGAGGTCAGCCGTGAGCTTTACCGGATAGGCGACCGAGAAATAGGTCTGGCCGTCCGGGCCTGCGATCTCCTGCTCTATTCCGGGCTTGGCGATCAACTGATCCCAGCCGGCGGTCAAATCACCGCCGTCCTTGATATTCTTGCCTGCGAGTTCGGTGGAGGGATGGCTGATGATGCTGCCGGCGCCCGTCACCAGGCTGAGATAGCCGGTCTCCATCGGATGGACTGCCGAGATCGCCTTGTTGGCGTCGTCGAGCGAAATGTCCATGCCGGCGACGCCGAGCGCCTTGCCGGCGACGATGATCGGCTTGGCGACCGAGGTCATCAGCACGTCCTTGCCGTCGACCGCGTAGACATAGGGCTCGATGACGACGGTCTTCTTCTGAGTAAAGGGAAGCTGGTAGTAGTCGCCGGCGCCCGACACGCCATAATCGACCAGCGGCGTGTGCTGGATCTTGTCGCCACTCCTGACCCAGTAGGGCAGGTAGCGGCCGGTCGTGTCGTGGCCTTCCTTGCCGACGAAATCCTTGTCCTTGCCGTCGAAAGCATTCGGTTCCCAACCGGTCCAAACACCAAGCGCCATCGGATTATCCTGCAGCATGTTTTTCAGCAGGTCGTCGGCAGCCGCACGATTGGCGTTTCCGCCGTCCTTCATCGTCGACAGCGACGTTTCCAACGCATTGACGATGCCGAGCGCCACGCTCATGGATTTCTCGATGTTCAGCGCGTTGGCGGCAGCGATCTGGAGCATCCCGTCGAGGCTCGATTTGCGCATATCGTTATAGGCGATGTAAAAAAGAACGCCCGATGCCGCGATCGTGGCGATGACACCGCAGGCCGCCACGGAAAAAATGTTGCGTCCGGTCGCCGATTTGAACTGCATGCGCTTGACCTCCTCGAGCGGGCAGGTCATCGATCGCGCACCGATCTATTCCGTCCCGGCTTCCCCCTGACCGAGAACTGATTTCGGGACGTGCCAGCACGTCGCGCAAATCGTTCGCAATTTAAAGAAAATACGAAGAGGCTGTTAATTTACGGTGTATTGCTCCGGCTTTACTTATGACCGGGCAGCCTGCTGCGCCTCTTTTAAGACGCGCAAACGCGGTGATGCTGCCGTTGTCGAAACTGTCACATCAAGACGCTACAAGGATTTTCGCCCGGCACCTCTTGCGTCGGCACTGTTTCACCGTCAAAATTGTGCCATGCCTGACAGCGACCCATCCAGTACAACCTCCGCCCCTTCCAACCGGGATCTCCCGGCCGAGGAAGCAGGCGACCACTGTAGACCGTGCGATGACCTCCGCCCCGCCTCAGGCATATCAAGGCTCCCGCAGAGAGGGCCGTTTTCCAGACCATTGTCGATGACGGGTGGCCGCGGCTCACTTCAGAGGAGTGGTCAGATGGAACCTCAGCTGATGTCAACACGATAGTGGAAAGACGATCGGCGATGCGTCTATTCGTCTATAGAGCGTCCCTTCGAATGCCTCGCCGCTTCGCCTGATAAATGCGGCATTCCAACCTCAACGAATAGGGTCCCTGTGTTTCTGGAAATTGGAATTGTGGCGTTTCTCACCATCCTGAACGGTGTGCTCGCCATGTCGGAGTTGGCCGTTGTGTCTTCTCGAACGGCCCGCCTGAAGGTTCTCTCCGACGATGGAAGCAAGGGTGCAGCTCAAGCGATCAAACTTGCCGAAAACCCCGGTCGTTTTCTCTCTACGGTGCAGATCGGCATTACGCTGGTCGGCGTTCTATCCGGCGCTTTCTCAGGGGCTACGCTCGGCGCCCGCCTGAGCGGATGGCTGGAAGCCCAGGGGATGTCATCGACGGCCGCTGATGCCATGGGCGTAGGTTCAGTCGTCGTGGCAATCACATATCTTTCGTTGATCGTCGGCGAACTTGTTCCCAAGCAGATCGCATTGCGGGAACCCGAAGCGGTTGCGGCTAAGGTCGCACCCGCTATGGCGGTCCTTTCAAAAGTCGCGCTGCCCCTCGTGTGGCTTCTCAACGCCTCCGGAGATCTTGTGCTCAAGCTCTTGGGCCAAACAGGAAAAGGTGGCGACAATGTCTCTGACGCGGAGATCAAAACTGTTCTGGCCGAGGCGCAGTCGGCCGGCGTGATCGAAAGCGAAGAGTCCGCGATGATATCAGGCGTCATGCGGCTGGCGGACCGCACCGCCCGAGCGCTTATGACGCCCCGGCGAGACGTCGAAATTATCGATATCGACGACAGCCTTGATGAAATTCGGACCCAGTTGCACAGGACGAAGCGGTCGCGGTTGCCCGTACGAAAAGGCAGTTCGGACGAGGTGATCGGCATCCTTCCGGTCAAGGATTTTTACGACTCGATGTCCGAACACGGCAGTGCCGACATCAAGGCTCTGACGCAAGACGTCCCGGTGGTTTCAGACCTTTCAACTGCCATCAATGTTATTGAAGCCATCCGGAAATCGCCCGTTCACATGGTGTTGGTTTTCGACGAGTACGGCCATTTCGAGGGGATTGTCTCGTCGGGTGACATTTTGGAAGCAATCATGGGGGCTCTTCAGGAGGGACCTGCCGATGAACAGGCCATCGCTCGTCGAGATGACGGCTCTTATCTCGTGTCGGGCTGGACGCCGATTGACGAGTTCGCTGAATTCTTAAACCTCAAGCTCGATGGCGATCTGGAGTATCAGACTGTCGCTGGGCTGGTGTTGGAAGAGTTGAAACATCTGCCGGAATTGGGCGAGAGCTTCACGAGAGATGGATGGCGCTTCGAAGTCGTCGATCTCGACGGGAGGCGCGTGGACAAAATACTTGTGTCGGCTGAGTGAAGCTTCGTCTCAGCCGACTTCGCCGATGAGATCGTCAAGCTCGATGGCCGCAACATAGACAAGATCCGCATCCGCCACATGGAAGATGTGGCCTGACAGTAGGAGCGAGCATCATGGCATGGTCCGCCAACCAGTATGTGAAATTCGAGGACGAGCGCACGCGACCGGCGCGTGACCTGTTGGCACAGGTGCCGCTGCAAAACATTCGTCATGCCATCGATCTCGGCTGCGGCCCGGGCAATTCGACCGAGCTGATCATCGGGCGCTATGGGGCGGAGGGCGTCTCGGGCGTCGATAGCGACATGAACATGCTGGAGGCAGCGCGCAAGCGGCTTCCAGGTACCGCCTTCGTCGAGGCCGATCTCACCCGCTGGCAGCCGGCCCAACCCGCCGACCTTTTGTTTGCCAATGCCGTCTTCCAATGGCTTCCCGATCATCTCGATATCTTCGATCGGTTGATGGACGGGCTTTCCGAAGGCGGCGTGCTGGCCGTGCAGATGCCCGACAATCTCGGCGAACCCTCGCATCTGGCGATGGAGGAAACGGCGCATGCCGGCCCGTGGAAGACTGCCTTCGAGGCGAAGAGCGTGCGCCGCAGGGCGCTGCCGCCGCCGTCCACCTATTACTCCAGGCTGATCGCCAAAGCTTCACGCGTCGATATCTGGCACACCATCTACAATCACCCGATGGCGGATGCCGCGGCGATCGTCGAATGGGTGAAGGGAACCGGTCTGATGCCCTATCTCGCCAATGCCGGCGAAAAGCATCGCGACGCCTTCCTGGCGGATTATCTGGAGCGGTTGGAAAAGGCCTATCCAAAGATGTCGGACGGACGGGTGCTGCTGCGGTTTCCTAGGATTTTCATGGTGGCGGTGAAGGGGTAAAGCCGGCCGCTGCCGGCATGTCCGGTTCGCGCCGATGGTAGCCCTCACCTAAACCTACCGTGTGGCTTGCCCCTCACCCTAACCCTCTCCCCGTAAAAACGGGGCGAGGGGACGTGGCCCGCGAGAGGCTGGCGGGGAACGGAGAGGTCGCGGCATATCCCCTTCGCCCCGCCTGCGGGGAGAAGGTGCCGGCAGGCGGATGAGGGGCGGCCGAGAGCGCCAGAGGATGTCAAATGCCTGTTACCCCTCACCGCCTATGTTGCGGCAAAGCCGGCGCGCAGTATAGTCGGCCGGAAAATCCAAGGAGATGACACATGGACGCTGCCCCTACCCCGCCGGTCACCCTCGTCATCTTCGGCGCCACGGGAGATCTGACGCGCCGGCTGCTGGTGCCGGCGATCATCAATCTGACGCGCAGCCGCCTCGTCGGCGAGGATCTCCACATTCTCGGCATCGGCATAGAGCCAGGTGACGACGAGTTTCTGCGCGGGCGGCTCGACCAATTCCTCAGCCATCTGGGCGGCGAAGAGCCGACGGTGAAGGACGAGGCCTGGGAGAGCCTGCGCCGGCGCATTTCCTATACGTCCGGGGATTTCACCAAGGACGATATTTTCGTCGAGATCCGCAAGCGGCTGGGGCCGAATGCCAATGCCGCTTTTTATCTCGCGGTGCCGCCATCCTTTTTCGGCACGATCGTCGAGAAGCTCGCCGCCCACGGGCTGACCGATGAAAGCGACGGCGTCTTCCGCCGCGTCGCGATCGAGAAGCCGTTCGGCACCGATCTCGCCTCGGCACAGGCGCTCAATGCGCAGATTCTCGCCCAGGTCGAAGAAAGCCAAGTCTACCGGCTCGACCATTTCCTCGGCAAGGAGACGGTGCAGAACCTGATGACGGCGCGCTTTGCCAATATGATGATCGAGTCCTTGTGGAATAACCGCTATATCGACCATGTGCAGATCACCGCCGCCGAGATCGTCGATGTCGGCAGCCGCGGCAAATTCTATGATGCAACCGGCGCGCTGCGCGACATGGTGCCGAACCATCTCTTCCAACTGCTGGCGATGATCGCCATGGAGCCGCCAAACAGCTTCGATGCCGAAGCAATCCGCAACGAGAAGAGCAAGGTGCTGAAGGCGCTGCGCATCTATACGCCTGAGGAAGCCAAGACGCATGGCGTGCGCGGCGCCTATGGCGCAGGCCCGCTCAATGGCGCCGAGCTTCCGGCCTATCGCGACACAAAGGACATCTCGCCCGACAGCAGGACTGAGACCTTCGTGGCGCTGAAACTCTATGCCGATACCTGGCGCTGGGCCGGTGTGCCCTTCTATCTCAGGACTGGCAAGGCGCTGACGGCGCGCGACACCGAGATCGTCATCACCTTCCAGCCGGTGCCGTTTGCGCAGTTTCGCGAGACCGAGGTCAATAGTCGCCTGCCGCCAAACCGGCTGGTGATCCAGGTGCAGCCCGACGAGGGCATGAGCATGGAAATCTCGATCAAATCGCCGGGGCTTTCCGTCGATACCGTGCCGGTCTCGCTCGATTTCCGCTATGCCGACAAATTCGATATCGCCAAGACGACCGGCTATGAATCGCTGCTCTACGATCTCTTCATCGGCGACCAGACCCTGTTCCAGCGCGCCGACGGCATCGAGGCCGGATGGGCGGCGGTGCAACCCTTCCTCGACATCTGGGCTGAGGATCAGAGCGTACCCGACGCTTACGCGCCGGGCAGCATGGGACCGGCTTGCGCCTACGAACTGATCCAGCGCGACAGGCGGCAGTGGCATGAACTCGGCGTTTTGTTGCATAGAAACGGCAAATAAAGACGGTTCTGCTTTCCAATCCGGGACTATCCCGTCAGCGGCAGGCGTCGCTTAGCGTACCGTTGCGCTCGGCCGCGCGGTACTGACGCGTTCCGGGCCGTGGGCAAGTGGGCCGATCCCGCGGAATGACGACGTTGATGTCACCGGTTTCGACTGGATCGAGTGGAATCATCAGTGCGCCATTGGATTCCGCCCCCGGCACCGTGCCGGGCGGCATACCGCCGAAGCGGCCGCTATAGTCCATATCAGCAAGCGCCTGGGAAAAGGCCGGCGCGGCGAAGCCGAGGAGAATGATCGAGGCTGCTGCGAGAAACATACGCATGATGCTATTCCCTATGGTTTCAGCGATGCGGCAGAAACAGCATTATAACCTCATTGTTCCCAAGGAGCGAACGCAGGCGATCAAAGTTTGGCGATCGGACTACACGGCGTCGAAATGGTGTCGTCTCGGCTCAATCGCGCCAGCGCGACAGCAGTTTGTCGAGGCCTGTCGGATAGAGATCGATGCCGGCGTTACGCAGCCGGTCGCGGCCGAACCAGCGCGCTGTCGCCGCCGTCTCGTCGAGTTCGCAGTAGCGGATTTCGTCGCGTTCATAGAGCGATGCATTGGCCAGTTCGATGTCGGCGGCGAAGATGAATTCGTGACCGGTCGCGCCATGATGCTCGTAGATGTTTTCAAGCAGATGCCAGGGGCCGACGATCCGGATATCGGTCTGGAGTTCCTCGCCAAATTCGCGGTGCAGGGCCTCTTCGCGGCTCTCACCGAATTCGATCGCGCCGCCGAGCGGGCGAACGCCCTTGATGCGGCCACTGTCATCCTCCACTTCAGCCGCAAGGAGCTGATCTTTCCGCCAGGCGAGGCCGATCACCTTCACCCTGATCTGCTGCGATGGGCGCCAGATGGCCATCTGCTCTCCTTCCATAGGGACAGTGCTTGCTTTTCACCCCGGTGTGGCGGGAACAGTGAGCCCCGCAACAAAGCGAGGCTCCTGCCGATCCCTTGTCTCAGACGAACTGGCTGAGGCCCGGGACGGAAGCGACGACCTCGTCGACGACCTCTTCGCCGGCATATTGTTTGGCAATCGCGATGGTTTCCTTGGCAAGCGAGGTGATCTCGCCCATGCCGAGGCCTTCGCCCATCAGCTGCTGGCCGAGCCCCATGATGCCGCCGCCGCCGAGCGAGCTCATCAGCCCGCCGAGCAGACCGCCGCCGCCGGCACCTGCGCCGTTGAACTGGGCGACTAGATCGGCGCCGCCGGGGATCGCTTCGATCATCTTGGCAACCGGGCCATCGGCGGCCTCGCGCTGCAGGAAACCGAGCATCATGCCGAGCGCCTTTTCGGCCAAATCAGGCGCAATACCTACGCGATCGGCGATCTGGGTCACAATTTCATTCATCGTTCAGCCTCCTGTTTTTTTGACGTTAACGTCAGCGTTAATCGAGATTTTGACAGCAACTCAAGCCAGCCCCTCGCCGGGCGCCACTTTGTCCGGTTTTGCTTTCAATGCAAACAGTTGTCCGCATGCGCATGCCTGCTTATAACAGGGAAACGATGGTTCGATGAAGGCAGCAGAAGCAAGCCTTCTCATACAAATGGCGGCAGAGCCCCAAGGGAGCATTCCGGATGATCGAGGAAGGCAAGATTTTCATCGGCGCGAGCCGCAATCCCGATGACAGCATCAACAAGCCGGAATATCTCGACCTGAAATTCGGCAACCGCCACGGCCTCGTCACCGGCGCTACCGGCACTGGCAAGACGGTGACGCTGCAGGTGCTGGCCGAAGGCTTCTCCCGCGCCGGTGTTCCGGTCTTTGCGGCTGATATCAAGGGCGATCTTTCCGGCATCGCCGCCAAGGGCGAGCCCAAGGATTTCCTGACGAAGCGTGCCGAGCAGATCGGCTTCACCGACTATGAATTCGACCAGTTTCCGGTGATTTTCTGGGATCTGTTCGGCGAGAAGGGCCACCGGGTGCGCACCACCATCGCCGAGATGGGACCGCTGCTGCTCGCCCGGCTGATGGATGCCTCCGAACCGCAGGAAGGCGTCATCAACATCGCCTTCAAAATCGCCGACCAGGGCGGCCTGCCGCTGCTCGATCTCAAGGATTTCAGCTCGCTGCTCAACTATATGGGCGAGAACGCCAGCCAACTTTCCAGCCAGTACGGGCTGATCTCCAAGGCCTCGGTCGGCTCGATCCAGCGGGCGCTGCTCGTACTCGAACAGCAGGGTGCGGAGCATTTCTTCGGTGAACCGGCGCTGAAGATTTCCGACATCATGCGCACCAGCAACAACGGCTACGGCCAGATCTCGGTGCTGGCTGCCGACAAGCTTATGATGAACCCGCGGCTTTACGCCACTTTCCTGCTCTGGCTGCTCTCCGAGCTTTTCGAGGAATTGCCCGAGGTGGGCGACCCCGACAAGCCGAAGCTCGTCTTCTTCTTCGACGAGGCGCACCTGCTCTTCAACGATGCGCCGAAGGTGCTGACCGAACGTGTCGAGCAGGTCGTACGGCTGATTCGTTCCAAGGGCGTCGGCGTCTATTTCGTCACACAGAATCCGCTCGACGTGCCCGAAACGGTGCTCGCCCAGCTCGGCAACCGGGCGCAGCATGCGCTGCGCGCCTATTCGCCGCGCGAGCAGAAGGCGGTGAGGACGGCGGCCGATACATTCCGTGCGAATCCGGCCTTCGATTGCGCCACCGTCATCACCAATCTCGGCACCGGCGAGGCGCTGGTCTCGACGCTGGAGGCCAAGGGCGCGCCTTCGATCGTCGAGCGCACGCTGGTGCGCCCACCCTCCGGCCGCGTCGGCCCGGTGACCGATGACGAGCGCCGGCAGATCATGGACAAGAGTCCGGTTCTCGGCGTCTACGACGAGGATGTCGACCGCGAATCCGCCTTCGAACTGCTGGCCGCACGAGCGAAGAAGGCGGCCGATGCCGAGGCCGCCAAGCGAGCCCAGGAAGAAGCGCCTCCGCAGCAGGGCAACTCGACCTCCGGCTGGAACCTGCCGGGCTTCGGCGGCGGCAATGACGATGACAACCAGGGCCGCGGCCAATCGCGCGGCCGGGCGTCCGGCTATCAGCGCGAAACGGTGGTGGAAGCGGCAATGAAGAGCGTTGCGCGCACAGTGGCGACTCAAGTCGGCCGGGCTCTGGTGCGCGGGATCTTGGGGAGCTTAAAGCGGTAGGTCTGCTGACTGCCGTAAGCCCCTCATCCGCCTGCCGGCACCTTCTCCCCGCTCGCGGGGCGAAGGGGAATAGCAGCAACCTCTCCGTTCCTCGCCGACGTCTCGCAAGGCACGTCCCCTCGCCCCGTTTACGGGGAGAGGGTTAGGGTGAGGGGCAACTTCCTACGCCTTCTCTGATCGTTCCCCTTCTTGAACCTTCAGCCTTCATTCCCTAAATTACCTGCCATCGACCATTTCAACAGGATGTGTGCCGCAATGGATTTCAACCCGATCGCAACGCCAGTTCGCCTTGCCAACGGGGACATCCATATCCATGCCTGCATCCATCATTCTTTCTCAAATTTCATGGTCCGCGCCTGACGGGCGGCCGCTTTTTTCCAATCTTGACCTGAGTTTCGGGGCGGAGCGTACCGGTCTCGTCGGGCGCAACGGCGTCGGCAAGACGACGCTGCTCAAGCTCGTCTCCGGGGAACTCCAGTCGCATTCGGGGACGGTATCCGTCAGCGGCAGTCTCGGCGTGCTGCGGCAGAGCGTTCAGGTGACGTCTGACGAAACGGTTGCCGATCTCTTCGGCGTGACCGACGCGCTCGCTATTCTTCGCCGTGCCGAAGCCGGCGAGGCAACGGCCGACGAGGTGGCATCCGCGGACTGGGTGCTGGAGGCGCGCATCGCCGCAGCGCTCAATCGGACAGGGCTCGACGCGCTGCCGGAGACGCCGCTTGCCGTGCTCTCCGGCGGGCAGCGCACCCGTGCCGGGCTTGCGGCGCTTGTTTTCACCGAGCCGGACTTTCTGCTGCTCGACGAACCCACAAACAATCTCGACCGCGAGGGCCGCGACGCGGTGATCGCGCTGATGTCAGGCTGGCGGGCCGGCGCCATCATCGTCAGCCATGACCGGGAACTGCTCGAAAGTGTCGACGCGATTGTCGAACTGACGTCGCTCGGTGCCGCGCGCTACGGCGGCAACTGGAGCTATTATCGCGAGCGCAAGGCGCTTGAGCTCGCAGCGGCACGGCATGATCTCACTGAAGCTGACAAACGCATGGCCGAGGTGGCAAGGAAGGCGCAGGCGACGGTGGAGCGCCAGGCGCAGCGGGACAGCGCTGGACGGAAGATCGCCGCCAAGGGCGGCATACCGCGCATCATGCTCGGCGGCATGAAGGAGCGGAGCGAAACGACCGGCGGCGACAATGCCCGCCTCGCCGAACGCCGGCGCGCCCAGGCGCTGGAAGAGGCAAGGGTGGCGCGCGAGAAGATCGAGATCCTCCAGCCCTTGACGGTCACCCTGCCGCCGACCGGGCTGCCGGCCGGCAAGATCGTGCTGAAGATGGATGGCGTGACATCGGGCTACCAGCCGGGTGATCCCGTCATCCGCAATCTCTCCCTCGACGTGACGGGACCGGAACGTATCGCCGTCACCGGCCGCAACGGCTCGGGCAAGACGACCTTGCTGGCGCTTATTGCCGGCGAGCTGAAACCCTGGGCCGGCACGGTCAACGTCATGACCGACCTCTCGATGCTCGATCAGAAGGTCAGCCTTCTCGATCCGTCGGCCTCGATCCGCGACAATTTTCGCCGGATCAATCCGCTGGCCGATGAAAATACCTGCCGGGCGGCGCTTGCCCGCTTCATGTTCAGAGCAGACGCTGCGCTGCAGGCCGTATCGACGCTGAGCGGCGGGCAATTGCTGCGGGCGGGCCTCGCCTGCGTCCTGGGATCATCACCGCCGCCGCTGTTGATCCTCGACGAGCCGACCAACCATCTCGACATCGACTCGATATCAGCGGTCGAGGCAGGACTGCGCGCCTATGACGGCGCGCTGCTGGTGGTCAGCCACGACGAGACATTCCTCAGGAGTATCGGGATAACGCGGCGGCTGGAGCTGCTTGGCGGCGAGCCGGCCGGATAAATCAGAAATTGGGTCGCAACTGCGCCAAAGACAGGCGGACGCATGCCAATTGTCGGCCAGCCATATGCGGCCACTGGCATCGCCGATGCCGGCACCACGGCGGTTATTTCGAAAGAACGACTTCGGCCCAGGCTGCGAACTCTTCGAGGCGCTCGAGGGCGCGTAACGCGTCGTCGCGCGTCTTCGCCCTCGAACCGTACTGCACTTCGTCCTTCTGTTCGAGAAGTGTCTTGAGATTCGCTTCCTGTCTGTTCGGCAGTTCGTTGCCCAGTGCGCCACGAAGGAGTTTGACGACCGCCTGATGATCTCCTTGGTTGATCTCGCCCTTAAACTTAGCGGTGACCGCGTCTGCATAGGCGATCACACAGTTGATCACGGTGGAGATCGAGGGGTTTCCAATGTCGCCGGGATCGGCGACCGCATTGCTGTTGCGAGCATCCTTGAGATAGCCACGAGCGACGGCGAGCCTTCCAGCAACATAGGTGCCGTCCTTTTTCTTCGTGGACCCGGTTCTAACCATCCGCGCGCCCCCTGACCCGTGCCGCAAGATCCTCTGGGCGTGCTCCCTGCAGGACGATGGCGTCTTCGAGCATCGAGTTCCACCAACGATCCCTATCGCGGTCGAGGCGACTAACGTCATCGAGGTCCAAGCCAACGACCGAAGGAGTGAATCCTAGCGACCTTGACGACTGCCGCAGATTCTCTCTCACCTTTTCGACAATTCCCGCAAGGACTTCCCGGCGGGCGATAAGGCCGATATCCAGATCGCTGCCGAGGTGATCCTCACCCCTTGCCACACTACCGTAGACAAAGAGACTCGAAAGATCCGGCGTCTGTTCTCCCGCGCTGAGACGTACGGCATCGAGCATCTTCTCGAACCTCACGGATTCGGCGCCGAACAGCGCCTTGATCTGCGGCGCCAGATAATAATCGTGATTGAACCGGTGCAGGCGACTGTGCCCCGAACCTTCGGTGACGATCGCACCACATTCTTCCAGGGAGATCAGACCCTGTCGCGTGCCGGTCTTCGAGAGCTTCGCTCGCCGTGTGATGTCCGAACTGGAGAGCGGTCCGCCGTGGGCAGCGAGGACACGCAGAACGCGAACGTTGGAATCGACCCCAAACACGGTGTCGAGCGGCGCCCGCATTGCACTCTGTGGTTCTGATCGTGCCACATCTTTCTCCAGACGGATATCAAATCGGTTGATCCGATATCCGATCAAATCATTTAATATTAGATTGCTTGATCCGATATTAAACCATCATAAGACTAGGGGCAATCGTCTGGATCGTCCTCAGAACTATCGGCACCGGTCCGGCGCCGGGAATATCGGAGACTCCGAGCTCCCTTGCCTCCTTTTGCGGGCAATGTTATTGGAATCTCACAACCCTTCGAGAAAGGAGGATCACGCAATGCAATATTATTTTCGGTTTAATCGCCAGCGTGGTCCCGTCGACGCCCTGCAAATGCGTTTGCAGGGCTGACCAGAGACCGTTTCTCGACATCTCTTCCTGGTCTGCCCTTCGTGGCCAATGCGACGCCGTAGCTGACAGCGCGCATTCCTCTCATTTTCCGGCTCGAACCGCGCAATCCCGTGATGGCTGAACGCCCCGGACCGCGCCTGATACCCGGTCAAGACCAGAGAACGATCATGACACTCATCAATATCCGCAATCTCGGCGTGACGCTGGGCAATCCCTTGTTTTCCAAGCTCGATCTCGTCGTCAATGCCGGCGACCGCATCGGCCTCGTCTCGGCCAACGGACGGGGGAAATCAACGCTGCTTGCCTGCATCACCGGCGCGCTGGAGCCGAGCGAGGGCGAGATCACCAAGGCGCGCGGGCTGACCATCGGCCATGTCGCGCAGAATGTGCCGCCTGCCCTTTTCGACACGCCGTTCTACGATGCGGTGCTGCAGGCGCTGCCGGCCGATCAGGCCGAAAGCGAGAGCTGGCGGGTCGACGTGGTGCTGGACTCGCTCGATGTGCCGGAGGCCATGCGCGGCCGGCCGCTGAAACAGTTGAGCGGCGGATGGCAGCGGCTTGCCATGCTTGCCCGAACCTGGGTGAGCGAACCCGACGTGCTTCTGCTCGACGAGCCGACCAATCATCTCGACCTCGAAAAGATCACGCAGCTGGAGGGCTGGCTAAATGCGCTGCCGCGCGACGTGCCGGTCATCCTGTCCAGCCACGACCGCGCCTTTCTCGATGCGACGACCAACCGGACGCTGTTCCTGCGGCCGGAGCAATCGCCGGTCTTCGCCCTGCCCTACACACGAGCGCGCGCTGCCCTCGACGCGGCCGACGCTTCCGAGGCCCGGCGCTACGAGCGCGACATGAAGGTGGCGGAGCAGTTGCGGAAGCAGGCGGCCAAACTCAACAATATCGGCATCAATTCCGGCAGCGATCTGCTCGTCGTCAAGACGAAGCAGCTCAAGCAGCGGGCGGAGAAGCTGGAGGACGCGGCAAAACCGGCGCACCTGGAGCGCTCGGCCGGCGCCATCCGGCTTGCCAATCGCGGCACGCATGCCAAGGTGCTGGTGACGCTGGAGGATGCAGCAGTGACAACGCCGGATGGAACGCTGCTGTTCAAAACCGGCCGGCAGTTCATCTGCCAGGGCGACCGCATCGTGCTGCTCGGCCTCAACGGCGCCGGCAAGTCACGGCTGGTGTCGATGCTGAAGCTGGCGATCGAAAGACCGGATTCCGCACGCGACAGCATCAAGGCGACGCCTTCGCTGGTGCTCGGCTATGGCGACCAGGCGCTTGCCGATCTCACTGACACCGATACGCCGATCGGCACGATCATCCGCCGCTTCGATGTAGGCGACCAGCGGGCCCGCGCCTTGCTGGCCGGTGCCGGCATGACGATCGACATGCAAGCAAAACCGATCGGCCAACTCTCCGGCGGCCAGAAAGCGCGGCTCGGCATGCTGGTGCTGCGGCTGACGGAACCGAACTTCACCCTGCTCGACGAGCCGACCAACCATCTCGACATCGAGGGACAGGAGGCGCTGGAGAGTGAGTTGATGGCGCATGAAGCGAGCTGCCTGCTGGTCTCCCACGACCGCAGTTTTGTGCGGGCGGTGGGAAACCGGTTCTGGCTGATCGAGAGGAAGCGGCTGGTGGAGGTAGAGAGCCCGGAAGGATTTTTTGCTTCGGTTGCGGGGTGAACGGATGGTGGGGCGTGCCGTGGGGCATTGCCCCTCACCCTAACCCTCTCCCCGTAAACGGGGAGAGGGGACGTGCCCTGCGAGGGGTGGGCGGGGAACGCAGAGGTCGCGGCATATCCCCTTCGCCCCGTTTACGGGGAGAAGGTGGCGGCAGCCGGATGAGGGGGCCGCACGGCACGCCGCCAACGATGCGCTAAACCCTACCGCTTCGGTGCCACCAGGCAGAAGAAGGCGCCTTGGGGGTCGGTGGCCTGGATGATCCAGCTGCCGCCGGGGACTTCCATCGGGCCGTGGACGACCTTGCCGCCGCCTGATGTGAGGCGTTCGGTTGCGGCGTCGAGGGTCGGCACGATGAAATAATAACACCAGAACGGCATCTGGATGTTTTCCGGCTTGGTCATCATGCCGCCGATCTGCTTGCCGTTATGGGCGAAGAGATAATAGACGCCCATCGGTCCCATATCCATCTCGCTGTCCTTCGTCCAGCCGAACAGCTTGGAATAGAAGGCCAGCGCCTCTTTGCCATTGCCGGCATAGAGTTCGCGCCAGCCGATATTGCCGGGAGCGTCGACGGCCAGTTCCGGCATGGGCTTCTCCATCGGCGCCGGCGTCATGATGCAGAGTACCGCGCCATGCGGATCGGCGACGACGGCGAAGCGGCCGATGGTCGGGATGTCTTCCGGCGGACGGCGGACCGAACCGCCATTGGCGGCGAAATCCTTGGCCGTCTGGTCGACGTCGTCGACGTCGACATACCCCGTCCAGTTCGGCGGAATGCCCTTGCCTTCGAGTTCGGCCGGAAATTCCATCAGGCCGGCGACGCCGATGCCGTTCGCCTCGAAGATCGTGTAGGTGGGCATGCCCTCCATTTTCATCTCGGAGGTGGTCCAGCCGACGACCGAGCTGTAGAATTTCGCGGCAGCTGATGTGTCGGGGGTCATCAACTCGCACCAGATGAACTTTCCATGCGTCTCAGACATCATACTCTCCCTATTTCGACGCCCCTCTTCCGAGGCCTCCTATGAGGCCTCTTTTTCGAGGATGGGCGCCGTGATTGTCAGATCCTGCGGGCGTATTGCGCTTCCGTGAACTGCTTCCAGGAGCCATCCGGCTGCCTGGTGCTGGAGATAAAGCTGCTTTGATCGGCATCGACGAAGATGATCTGCTCGCGGTAATCGGCAAGGCCCTCGCCAGTGAAGTCGGGACCTCTCGTATAGAGGTCCAGCACGTTGCCCGACGCGTCGACCTCGCCCTCATAGACCCACATATAATCCATCATGCTGCCGATCCAGCTGCCGATGTACTTGCCTTTTGCGGCGTTGTAGCCAAGCGTCAGGATGCTGGTGGCCTCCTTACCGTCCGGCATGCGGCCGGTTCCTTCGGCGACGAACCAGATGCCGTGCAGCGAGCGGACGGTCTCGGCCCAGGGTTCGCCGCCCGTCATGTCGGGTGCGGTGACGGTCCAGTCGCCAAGCAGTCTCTCCAGGAAGGAATGTTCCTTCAGCACTTCAGCGGTCTTCATCATCTCTTCTCCCTTGAGTGATGGCGGCCTATGTCAGTGACAGCAGGATGGCGCCTTCGGGGCCTCCTCATATTCGTCGTGGCGGCGCACGAAATTCATCGTGCTGTCCTCGTTGCGGCCCTTCGGCGCGCGGTCGAGGATCATCAGGGTTCCGATCAGTTCTTCCGGGCCGCGGGCATAACTCGAATAGGTGTGGAAGACCTCGCCCTTGTCGTTGCGGTAGAAAGCGCTGAGGCCGGGCAGTTCGTCATTGGCATCAGCCGGCTGCATCGGGGTGAAATTGTAGAAGACCTTGTCTTTGGCAAGGTCCTCCGGGCTGAAAGAAACGTGATAATCGAAATTAAAATCGCTGCCGAAGGAGGAGACCCAGGGAAATTTCCAGCCCATGCGCTGTTTATAGGCGACGATCTTATCGAGCGGCGCGCGCGAAACGGCGACCCAGGTGACGTCGTGATGGTTCAGATGCGGCAGGGCGCCATCGACATGATCCGACAGGAAGGAGCAGCCGGTGCAGCCGGCATCCCAATCCGGGCCGAGCATGAAATGGTAGATCAACAGCTGGCTGCGGCCGTCGAAGAGATCGGCGAGAGACTTCCTGCCCTCCGGCGTTTCGAAGACATAGTCCTTGTCGACCTTCACCCAGGGCAGCGCCAGACGGGCAGCGTTGACGCTGTCGCGCAGCCGTGTCGCCTCCTTCTCCTTTGCCAGCAGGGCACGCCGGGCTTCGAGCCATTCTTCGCGGGAAACAACCTCATTCTGCATGAAATACGCCCTCCTCCGGCGCTTGCCGGTGAAGCCGGCCAATCTCCTTCTCCTTGACTAAATACATTGATATCAATAGAAATGGAGCATGTCAAATTCGATCGAGATTCCCTTTTCCACGACGCTGATGGTGCGCGACACCTGCCTCTGCCTGCATGTGCAGCGGGCGGCGCGCGCGCTTGCTCGGCTGTTCGACGACGCGCTGAGGCCGGCCGGCCTGACCAACGGCCAGTTTTCGCTGATGATGTCGCTGAACCGGCCGGAGCCGCCGCCGATGGGGCCGGTCGCCGCCCTGCTCGCCATGGACCAGACGACGCTAACGGCGGCGCTGAAGCCGTTACAGCGCAAGGGTTGGGTGAAGGTGATGGAGAACCCGAGGGACAGGCGCGGCCGGCTGCTGAGCCTCACCACTGAGGGCAAGGCGGTGCTGGCAATGGCGCTACCGATCTGGCAAAGCACGCATGCGATGATCGACGGGGAGCTGCCGGAAGGCGGCGCCGCCCGACTGCGGCAGGATCTGCAGGCACTGTCATGAATGACGATAAAAACGCCGAAGCCGGCTAGGCTGAACGCCGACCTCGTCACAGCGGACAGGTAACGGCCGAATAGAGCAAGCCGATGGCCATCCAGTTCGCGCCGATGGCTGCCCCTCACCCTAGCCCTCTCCCCGTAAAACGGGGAGAGGGGACGTGCCCTGCGAGAGGTAGCGAGGGACAGAGAGGTCGCGGCATGGTCCCTTCGCCCGTTTACGGGGAGAAGGTGCCGGCAGGCGGATGAGGGGCCGGTGTCGGCGAAGGCCCTCTCCCCGCATTTTGCTGGAAACGCCTGGATCAGGCTACGGTGACCGGGACCTCGGTCGAGGTGCGCATGGCGTGGCTGTAGGGGCAGACGATGTGGGCTGCGGCTGCGAGCTTTTCAGCGGTTTCGCGGTCGAGGCCCGGAATGTTGACTGTCAGCGCCACTTCGATGCCGAAGCCGCCGCCATCTTCACGCGGGCCGATCCCGACTTTGGCGGAGACCGTCGTATCTTCCGGAATCTTGACCTTCTGCTGACCCGCGACAAATTTCAATGCACCGAGGAAGCAGGCAGAATATCCGGCAGCGAAGAGCTGTTCGGGATTGGTGCCGGTCGCACCGTCGCCGCCGAGTTCCTTGGGAACGGTCAGGGTCACGTCCAGAACGCCGTTTTCGGAAACAGCGCGGCCTGCGCGGCCGCCGGTGGCAGAGGCTTTGGTCGTATAGAGAATAGGCATGACGATCTCCTTTGGTTGGCCCTTCGATCGGGTTGGATTTTTAATATCGCGCAATTAAATTGCACGCAAGTGAATTTTGCAAATTGCATTTCGAATTCGAAAGGAGGACAATCCGGCCTTGGAACAGGATGATTTTAAGCTGCATCGGCCTAAAATCTGAATCCTGTTCTAAATTAAAGAGTTAGAGCATGATGCCGCCCGAAAACCGCGCACACTTTTCGGCATCATGCTCTAGAGCAATTCCAGCAAAACTGCGCAGCGGTTGGCGCCCGGAATTGCGTGAAAACAAAGGGAAAGAGGATTTCCGTGATTCGAAGAAAAACGGAAATGCTCTAGCGCATCGGCCCGAAAATCGGAATCGATTTTCGGAAAGAACGATGCGTAGATTCAAAGAGTTAGAGCGTCCTTTGTGCGTCCAAAAGGACGCACGGCGCTCTAGGGATGATGGATATGAGAGCGCAAACGACGAAGACGATGGAGATACCGGAAGAGGAGAAGCGGCTGGAAAAGCAGTTGTGCTTCGCGGTCTACGCGACGGCGCATGCCTTCACCCGCGCCTACAAGCCGATCCTCGACAGGGTCGGCCTGACCTATCCTCAATATCTGGTGATGCTGGTGCTGTGGGAACGCGGCGAGCTGCCGGTGAAGATGATCGGCGAGCAACTCGACCTCGATTCCGGCACGTTGTCACCGCTGCTGAAGCGGCTGGAACAGGGCGGGCTGATCAAGCGCATCCGCGACCTGCGCGACGAACGGCAGGTGATCGTGTCGCTGACCCTAAAAGGCCAGGCGATGAAGGGAGAGATCGATACGATCATGACGGCGATCGGGCAAGCCGCAGGCTGCACGCTTAAGGAAATGGCCGAGATGCGCGACATGCTGCATCGGCTGCGGGGGAATCTCGGGCGGACCGGCACGGGCGACGGCTGAACGCATCACCCGTCAGAGCCGGCGTGCGCGCCGAGAATCAGGGCTGCGGCTTAGCCGGTGACCGGCGCTTCTTTGCAGGCGCCGCCTTAGGTTCGGCCTCGGCCTCCTGCTGCAAGCGCAGCGCCTTCAGCTTCTCCGTCTTCTTGTCACGGGCCGATGCCTCAGCGGCGATGATGGCGCGCGCCGTGTGATCGGTCGCTTCCGCCTTGTCGCGAGACGACAGCTTGGCAGGATTGAAGAATTCTCCCTTGGTGGCGGTCATGTGCCCCTTTCCCAGGTGATGGCGGCGCTGTCGCATAATTCCTCAAATCGGAATCGGTTCAAGGAATTATGCAAAAATTCAAAGCGTTACGGCGTGCCTTTGCGCGCCTGAAAAGACGCGCGGCGCTGTAAGCCATGGCTCGACGGCAGAAACCTTGATTCACGGCTGAACCGTGATTGCACGGTGGGGCCGTGATGCCACGGTGGGGCCGTGATGCCACGGCCGGATTAGCGGGTCGGGCGGAGAACCTTCTTCGGTGCCGGCAGCAGACCTTCGCGCTGCAGCTTCTTACGGGCGAGCTTGCGCTGGCGGCGAATGGCCTCGGCCTTTTCGCGGGCGCGCTTCTCGGACGGCTTCTCAAAGGCGCTACGCGCCTTCATTTCCCGGAACAGGCCTTCCCGCTGCATCTTTTTCTTGAGCACGCGGAGCGCCTGATCGACATTATTATCTCTGACGAGTACCTGCAAAACGATATCCTTCCTGTCGCGGCGGCCGCCGCACTGTCCAAATTAAAAACCCGGGTCAAAATAAAAACCCGGGACTACTTCCCGATTTTGATGCTCGAAAACTTCAGCCAGGGCTCGGCGCCGTCGGACTTGGCCGCCGCCTCGGGAGAAGCCCTCGACGGAGTTTCACCGGTATCGATGTCGGCCTCAGTGATGCGGCGCTCGAAATTCTCTGCGTCGAACTGGACGCGATACTGCACATGCCCATGGTCGTTGGGCAGGATGCTGGAGATCCGGCACCGCTTATCGGCTTTCGCCGTGCGGGTGAGGCCGGATTTCAGCACGATCATGTCGCCGACTTTATAGTTTTGTCTGCCCATTTCAGCGTTCCTTCGACTCTTCGGCTGCTCAATCTGTCGCTCACAAGGCCTGCGCAAAGCAAAAAGGCCGGGCTCGAACCCGACCTCTTCCAGTCACTCAGCCCGCTGCCAGTTTGGTCAGCCCGCTGCCAGTACATCCGTGGTCAGCGTAGGCGAATGACAAAATTATGCGGCCTGAAGATTGTCAGCCGAATTCTTGCCGGACTTCTTGTCGCGGACGAGATCGTAGCGGATCTTCTGACCTTCAACGAGTTCGCGCATTCCGGCGCGTTCAACCGCTGAGATATGGACAAAAACGTCCGTAGAACCATCATCGGGCTGAATGAAGCCAAAACCCTTGGTGCCATTGAACCACTTGACGACGCCTGAATTCATAACGATCTCCTTTTCAACCGTTTGTGTTCGCCTGCGGAACAATCCCCGACAAGCCGTATCGATGTTGAGAGGATATCTGACGGAGCGCTCAAGCGCGTGGACAAAGGTCGCAAGCAATTCGATACGCACCATGTAGGATATTTACCGAATTAAGCAATGGTATTTCGGAAAATAATTCTCTTGCGGGCGCAAAATGAAGCTCTTGCCTGGGAGGCAAAGCACTGCTTGCCTGGGGCAAAGCAGCCGCTTGCCTGGGGCAAAGCACCTGCTTGCCTGGGGAAAAGGGATTGGTCCGAGGCGGCCGGATCGCGACCGCCTCGGTGAAAATTACTGCCAGACGACGATCGGCGCCTTTGTCGGAACGCGGTCGTAGAGATCGATGATATCCTGGTTGAGCAGCCGCACGCAGCCCGACGAGACGGCCTTGCCGATCGAGCGCCAGTCCGGATTGCCGTGCAGGCGGTAGAGCGTGTCCTCTCCATTCGAGAAGATATAGAGGGCGCGGGCGCCGAGCGGGTTCTTCAGGCCCGGCTCCATGCCACCGTTGTCGATCGAATATTTGACGAGTTCCGGCTGGCGAGCGACCATCTCGTTCGGCGGCTTCCAGCGCGGCCATCTCTGACGCCACTGGATGACGCCCGACCCCTGCCAGGCGAAACCCTCGCGGCCGATGCCGACGCCGTAACGCATTGCCATGCCGTCGCCCTGGACGAGATAGAGGAAGCGTGACGGCGTATCGACGACGATGGTGCCGGGGGCCTGGCCGGTAGGATCGACGACGCGCTGGCGATAATAGCGCGGATCGATCTGTTCGTAGGGAACAGCGGGAATGAGAAACCCGCCGTCCTCGACGGGGCCATACATGACGGCAAGCTCGGCGCCGCTCGGTACGCTCGACGTTTCCGGCGACTGGAACAGGCGCATGGGCGAACGGTAAATGATCGTTTGATCGCCTGATGTCACGGTGTTGGCCGAGGAGGCGCAGCCGGTGAGCGCGGAGGCTGCGGTCAACGCCGAAAAGGAAAGAAAGCTACGGCGGGAAAGATGTCTATCGAAGCTCATGACGCGGGACTGATTTCCTTTGATACGGGAAGCCGGACGAGACATCGACTAAACCGATGATTCGTCCAATGCCGGTAACGACAATAGGAAATCTATCGGCTTGCGCTAAATAAACCATAGGTTCACGCAGACGTGTCCGACCCGCAGCGGACGATATGGGCTGCGCTGTTGCAGCGCTACATCACAACGATCTCGGCCCTGGCAGGAATGCGGTTATAAAGATCGACGACATCCTGGTTTAGCATGCGTACGCAGCCCGACGAGGTGGCCTTTCCGATCGACTGCCAGTCGGGGGTGCCATGGACGCGGTAGAGCGTATCCTGCCCGTCCTTGTAGATATACATGGCGCGCGCGCCGAGCGGGTTCATCAGCCCCGGATTCATGCCGCCATTCTCCGCCCCGAAGGGACGAACCTCAGGCTGGCGCGATACCATTTCGACCGACGGTGTCCAGCGCGGCCATTTCTGCTTCCACTGGATGACGCCACGACCGGACCAGGCGTAACCGTCGCGGCCGAGGCCGACGCCGTAGCGCATCGCCTTGCCGTTGCCCTCGACGAAATAGAGGAAATGCGCCTTGGTATCGACGATCACGGTGCCGGGACGCTCGGCCGTCTGATAATCGACCTCCTGGCGCAGGAACTGCGGCTGCACGCGGCTGACCGGGATTGCCGGCAGGGTGAAATCCTCGTCACGAAGCTCACCATACATCGCCATATGCACGGGATTGCTAACCGGCAGGCCATAGGTCTGATGGAACTGCGTCTTGTAGAGCTCGCGCGTCTGCGGCACCGGCTGATCGGGGATCGGCCGCACCCGGCGCGGATCGACGCCGGGCGGCTGATAGAAGACCGGCGAGGTTTCCTGGACGAAGCGGGCGGGCGAATCGGCGGCGACATCGGGAATGAGGATGTTGCAGCCGCTCAGCGACGCAACTGCAATCACGAGCCCGGCAATCGGGAAGACCCGGCGCAGAAAATTCATGGAACCACCCTTATCAACGATCGGCAGACAGCGATATCTGCCGGAACGATGGCATCCGCGGCTGGCGCGAGGCTGGCGTCGAGGTGGGAAGGCGGGGGGCCAAGACGACCAGAGCCGTCGGGCTTCGCCGCGAAGCGCAGCGATCGCCCGCACGGCAAGGTCGCCGTCCATCTGCAGGACGCTTGCGGCATGTCTCAACTCGGTGTCGTCCTCAAGTCTGGCGAGGACCCAACCGATCTTGCGCTCAATGTCTTGCCCATAAGCTTCCGTCGCCTTGAGAACAGCGACAGCGGGAATTTCCACGTAACGGGTGAGAAGCTGCCGAGATCGATAGCATCACGATAGGCGACGGCCCTGTCCTGGCAGCGGTCGGCATTGGCGAGCAGCTTTTCGGCGAACATATCAGGCAGCGACAACATGGGAACACTCAGCCGAGGATCGACAGTGCCTTCAAGAGCAATCCGCGCCTCGCGCACGATTTCGAAGCGAATCGGCTGCGCGTCGAGGGTAAGGACCGTGCGGATGCCGTATTGGTCTGTCCTGAAGTCTCGGAGTCCGGCAACCGGCCTTCCGAAAAAGGCTCCTACTCCGCTTTCGACCGCCGCCATACGCAAGGCGCGATATCCCTCGCCATCCGCACCGAGAAAATGGACATCGAGCGACAGTCGGTATTCGTCGAGATGAATGACAATGGCGGTTCCGCCGGCAAACCAACACTTGTTGGCCAGAAGAAAATCAGTCGCCATCAGCCGAAGGGCCGCGGCGATGATGCGATGTTCCGGACGTCTGAATTCCATGGTGGCCACCCAATTTCGCCCAAGCCTAAACGCGAAGGATAAAGAAACGGAAAATTAGGAAACGAGCAGGACGCCGTTACCATAGGTGGCGGCCAGATCGCGGATCAGTTGCACCTCCCGCTCGGTCAGCCTGCCGGTATCGACGAAACGCCAGTTGCGTTCATAAAGCGCGAAGGCCTCGCGGGCAGGCATGGCGCGCGCAAGATCACGATTCCAGGCGAGCGATTTCAGCTCGGGGAAGTCGTTCGGCACAATCATGCTCTCTGGCATGCTCTTAGCGTTCGTCGTCATGACAGCAATATAGGCCAATGGCCCTCTATTTGAAGCGGCTGGAAATTCAGGCCGCCACCCCATGGAAAAAGCGGATGCTCTGTTCGATCTCGGTCGGCAGCGCCGAGGTGTGGTTGCCGGCGACGGTTTCAGTCTCGATCTGAACGCCGGCGCCGCGGGCGCGGCGGGCAAGCAGATCGGCGCGATCGTTGAAATGCGGCTCCTCCGTACCGTGGACGACGCGGACCGGACATTTGAAGCTGTGGGCGTAGCACAGCGCCGAACGCACCTCGAATTCATGCGTATTGCTGTCGTCGAAGCGGATATCCTGCGGATAGCGGTTGAAGAAGCGGAAGGCGTCGGGGTTGCCGGAAATCGGCGCGGCGGCGCGGAATTTGTGGGTGGTCATCGCCGTCAGCATGGTCAGCGTGCCGCCGATGCTATGGCCGGCGATGAACAGGCGTTCGGGATCGACACCCGGCAGATGCTCCAGGCGCTCGGTGGCAGCGAGCACGTCGTCGACCTCGTCGTAAAAGCCGGAGAAATTGCCCATCTGGCCGTTTTCGCCGCGCAGCGACGGCATCATCACGACATAACCGGCATCCATATAGGGCTTCATCAGCTGCCAGTGGCCGATGCCCATGGCATTGCCGCCGTGCAGGAAGAGCACGGCAGGCTTGGCGGCGCGCTCGCGCTTGTATTTCGAGACCCAGGCCGCCAGTTCCAGCTCGCCGTAACCGGAACGGTAGAAGATCTTGTCGGCATCGGCAGGCGCATTCAGCGATTCGTATTTGTCGGGCGCCGGGCCCTTCTGCAACAGCTTGGTGCGGAAATGGTGGCGGACCTTGGCGTAGTCGTGCTTGGCAAGGCGCGGCTCATCCGGGACATCGAAAGCTGCCGCCATGCGCGGCAGGACAAGTGCACCGGCAACACCCGCCAGAACGGCACGGCGTTGATGGAAAAAGGAATTTTGTTCACGCGAGCTCATAACGCAGCATCCATCATTTCCCCGGCCATTCTAAATGAGCATGATGCCTTCCGAAAACCGCTTACGCTTTTCGGCATCATGCTCTGGAAAATCTGCACCGGAAGATCGCTGCCGCCAATACACATCGTGTTGAAAATATTGCCCTGCGTCATTTTGCGCAGCATCACGCCGGCTTGGCCTCGATCATGGCGATCAGCGTGCGCAGCCGGTCTGCCTCGTAGGAGGGTTTGTCGGGGCGAAGGCGGGCGATGCGGGGGAAGCGCATGGCGACCCCCGACTTGTGCCGAGTCGAGCGGTTGATGCCCTCGAAGGCCACTTCGACGACGAATCCGAAATCCTTGTCGGCGCGCACGGCCCGCACCGGGCCGAAGCGCTCGGTGGTATTATCACGCACGAACTTGTCGAGCACCTCGAGTTCGGCATCGGTGAAGCCGAAATAGGCCTTTCCCACCGGCACCAGCTGTTCGCCGTCCTGGTCATCAGCCCAGACGCCGAAGGTGAAATCGGAATAGTAACTCGAGCGCTTGCCGTGGCCGCGCTGGGCATACATCAGCACCGCATCGACATTATAGGGGTTACGCTTCCACTTGAACCAGGGACCCTTCATGCGGCCGGCCTGATAGACGCTGTCGCGGCGTTTGATCATCACGCCTTCGATGACCGGATCGGGCGGGGCGGCACGCAGAGCGTCGAGTTCTTCCCACGACGAGAACGGCACGAGCGGCGAGAGATCGAAACGGTCATGGGGGGCGCGGTCGATGATCTCGGTCAGCCGGTCGCGGCGATCGATATAGGTGCGGCCGCGAACATCTTCCTCATCGTCGAAGAGCAGATCATAGGCGCGGATGAAGGCTGGGTAATCGCCAAGCATCTTCGACGTCACCGTCTTGCGGTTCAGGCGCTGCTGCAGGTCGGAGAAGGTGCGGGTCGGGCTGTTGGAGCGGGCAGTGCCGCCGACCAGCAATTCGCCGTCGACGACACCGGAAAAATTGATCGCGTCGAGAACATCGGGAAAGGCGCCTGAAATGTCGTCGCCCGAGCGGGAATAGATCTTGCGCGTGTCTCCGGAGCGTGAGAGCTGGACGCGGATGCCGTCCCATTTCCATTCAGCGGCGTAGTGGGCCGGATCAAGGCCGGTAAGGTCGCCCTCCTCCACCGCATTGGCGAGCATGACGGAATGGAAGATCGCCGGTGTGGCCAGCACCGGTTTTTCGCCGCCACCTGCCAGCCATTCGAACAATGTCTGATAAGGCGGCTGCAGGCCGTGCCAGAGGGTTTCGATCTCGGTGACGTCCTTATCGCCGAGATCGGCCAGCGCCTGCTTGGCGAGGCGGGCGGAAACGCCGATGCGCATGGCGCCGGTCGCCAGCTTGATGAAGGCGAAACGACCGGACGAATCCAGCCGGTCGAGCAGGTCGCGAACGAAGCTGCGCACTTCTGTGCGGCCGAGTGCATTCATGCCGGTAACGACCTCGCCGAGACGCGGCTGGGCGAAAGCCGAACGGTCGATATCCCGCTCATTGTCCCAGACGAGCGAGATGGTTTCGGCGAGATCACCGACATAATCATAGGAATAGCGGAACAGCACCTCGTCCATACGCTCGAGTACCAGCTCGCGCAGCATGGCGGGCTTGACGTTGCGCACCTCCAGCGTGCCGGCGATGGCGGCAAGGCCATAGCCGCGGTCGGGATCCGGCGTGTCGCGGAAATAGTCGGTCAGCAGCTTCAGCTTGCCGTTGCGGCTGGGGGTGAGCACCAGGCGGTCGAGGAGGTCGGCGAAGGCTTTCATGGGCGCCTCCCGACTCTTGAGGAAGACCCCTCCCCAACGGCGTATGGAAAAGGCCCCTCCCCAACCCCTCCCCACAAGGGGGAGGGACTAAGCTGTGGCACCGCCTCGCAAACCAACAAGCCGACCGCATGCTCCGCGCTGGAAGATGAATGCAGCGAGGGCCCGGTGTTAAGCCCCTCCCCCTTGTGGGGAGGGGTTGGGGAGGGGTTTTCAGCAAGAAACTCCATCCTCAATCGCCCTCGTCCTCATAACCCACCAGATGCAGCGGTTTCGCCTTGATGCCCTGCAATTGGCACCAGCGCACCAGGGCCTCCTCGCGGCCATGCGTCACCCAGACCTCGGCCGGGTGCAATTCCCGGATGGTTTCCGTCAGTTCCGGCCAGTCGCAATGATCGGATATGACGAGCGGCAGTTCGACGCCGAGTTGTTTGGCGCGCTGGCGCACCATCATCCAGCCGGAGGCGAAGGCCGGCAGCGGCTCGTTGAAGCGCCGGGCCCAGCGATCGGCGAAGGCCGATGACGGGCCGATGACGACCGCGCCCTTGAAGGCGGACTTGTCGCGGCTTTCGATCGTCGCCGGCAGCAGTTCGCCGAGATCGATGCCCTGCTCGATGTAATAGTCGCAGAGTTTTTCCATGGCGCCATGGATATAGATCGGTTCGGCATAACCGGCATCGCGCAGCAGCCGGATGACGCGCTGGGCCTTGCCGAGCGCATAGGCGCCGACGAGATGGGTGCGCTCGGGAAATTGCCTGAGCGATGCCAGCAGCTTGGCCGTCTCCTCCATCGGATCGGGATGATGGAAGACCGGCAGGCCGAAAGTCGCCTCGGTGATGAAGACATCGCAGGCAACCGGCACATAGGCCGCGCAGGTCGGGTCGGGGCGGCGTTTGTAATCGCCGGAGACGACGATGCGGGTGCCGTTCTTCTCGATGGCGATCTGGGCGGAGCCGAGCACATGGCCGGCCGGATGAAAGCTCACCTTGACGCCGTTGGCCAGCAGTTCTTCGCCGAAGGCGGCGACCTGCTCGCTGGCGCAGAAACCGTCGCCGTAACGCAGGCGCATGATGTCGAGCGTCTGGCGGGTGGCAAGCACGTTCACATGGCCCGGGCGGGCATGGTCCGAATGGCCATGGGTGACGAGCGCCTGCTCGACTGGCCGCACCGGATCGACATAAAAGCCGCCTTCCGGGCAATAGAGCCCCTCCGGGGCGGGATAGAGCAGCGCATCAGGTCTCATGGAAGGAGAGATAGCGGGAAATGGGCGCGAGGCCAGAGGGCGGGAAGAAGGGACTGGCGAATGCACCGGAAGCGACCACTGCGCAAGCTCGTCTCCGTCGTGACGTTGGTCGAAAACACTCGGACAGTACCGAGCATGGCCGCCTTTCCTGAAGACGGCCATGCTGACCCTCCGTGGCTGCGACAGAAGGCCGTTGCTCAGGCGATCGGCGTCATCAGCAGGCTCGTTCCGTCGTGGCCAACCAGCATGTCCACCGAGCTACCTGCATGGACGTCGACCGGCTGCGGGAAAGTGTGAAGAACCTGGAGCCATCCTCCATCATGATAGCCGTCGGGGTGGTTATCGAAAACCACACCCTCGATCAGATCGACCTTCATCCACTGGACGACCCCGACGGCGGTGCCGTTTGCCTGCACAGGCACCGTTATCTTACGCAGCGCTGCAGAATGTTTGCGGGCGGTGAGATCCACTGCAGCGATCTCGAAATCGTCCGAAAGCCTGGTCCACTCGGTCATCGTGCCGTGAACGGGCAGGCGCAAAGGGGCAAGCGCATTGAACTGCGACATGTCGAAGCCGGAGACGTCGCCGACATGGGCATAGTTGGAGAGCGTTTCGCTGGCAACCAGGCAGCCGATGGCGGAGGCGGCGCGTGGAATGACGATCGCGTCCTCGCGGACCAGCCGGGCGTGGGCGTCCTCGAAGGTTTTCAGCACGCCTTCGGCAAGGAGATCGCTCGAAAGAATCTCGGAAATCAGGATGTCGGCGCGGGCTTTCATCTCTCTGCCGACGGAAAGTTCGGTCGAGGGCTTTTCGAAGATGTCGATCTGTTCGCGATAACCATTGGCGGCGATGATCCTCTCCGCCGTCTGCGCTATGGCCGGCACACTCTCACAGGTCGCGATATTGGTGGCGCCGGCGCGCGCCGCCATCATCGACAACAGGCCGCTCCCCGCGCCGATATCGAGGATCTGCGCATCGGCTCCGCGCAGCTCTATGGCAAGGCGGATTGCCGCTTCAAAGGCATCGTTGCGTCGAGTGTCGTTCATCATGGCGATGTGCCAGAAGGGCACGATCAACGAGGAGATCCGTCTTATCTGATGCCGGGCATTGATATTGTCCCGCTGCAACCGCAGAACATGACGGAATTCCGCCAGCGCCTCCGGCTGCCGGCCGGAATCGGCCAGTGCGACGGCGAGGTTGTTGCGCACGAGAGGATTTTCCGGTGACAGGCCACGTGCCATCTCATAGCAGCCGACCGCTTCCGCCGACCGGCCGAGCTGACGCAGCAGCGCACCTTTTTCCATCAGGGCGACGAGATGGCCGGGATTGAGGCCGAGCAGCTTGTCCCAGTAGTAAAGAGCGGTTTCTGCATCACCTCTCTTTGCGACGACATTCGCCAGCAGCGGTAGGATGTCTATCGTGCGATAGTCCTTGTGGAGGACTCGGACATAGGCTTTCTCGGCGCTTTCGAGATCGCCCGAGGCCTGAAAACTCATAGCGTCGCTCAGCGATTTTCGCGCGATGGAAACTCGCTCGTCAATATCGATACTGATCATTCCTGCTCCGTGGCCTTCTCAAGACAAGTGGAGGAGCCGCGGATCGAGCACACGCCATCGGGCCGCGCAACCTACCCATGCACAGGAAATCACCTGAGCGGGCGGCGGCTCGAAGGTCTTCGTGAGCGAACGACAAAACGAATCCTTCCTACAGGACCCTACGTTTGCCGTTCCGAAAAAGTTACTGAATTCTTATGAAATTGCGCTGCCGCGGCTCAACGCCGCAAGTCTTCATTTTTTCGTGTGCCGATGTCATCCAGGAAGGCGACCACCGCGGCGTTGAAATCAGCCGGCCGCTGCAGCGGCGCGAAATGGCCGACGCCTTTGAGATAGATTATCTCGGCGTTCGGAATGCTGCGGGCAAGATATTCGGCATGGTCGGGCTTGATGAATTCGTCGTGCTCGCCAAGCACGATCGCGACCGGCACGCGGATCAGGCCCAAGTCGGCGGCCTGATAGTTCGGCTCCGTCCGCATCATCAGGCTGACCGCCTCGACGAAGGCATTGAAATCGTCCGGAGTGGCGGACAATGCGGCATAATCCCTGGCATGACGGCTGAAGCAACGGTCGATGACCGGTGTCGGCGCGAATTCCCGCGTGCCGCTCGGATCCATGTTGCAGGCGAAGAAAAAGACACCCTCGACACGGGACGGCGCCGTCATGGCGAGAATCAGAGCGATGCAGGCGCCGTCGCTCCAGCCGACGATCGCCGCCTTGTCGAGATGCAGCTCATCCATGACGGCGAGCACGTCTGAAGCCATCAGCTCATAAGTATAGGGACGGTCATCGCGGCTGCTTCTTCCATGGCCGCGGCTGTCGATCAGCACGACGCGGCGGCCGCTGCGCAAGAGTGCCGGGACCTGATAGCCCCAGTTGCCGCTGTTGCCGAGGCCACCATGCAGCAGGATGACAGGAGGGCCGGCGCCGTAACTTGCGTACCAGATACGGGCACCGTCATGCGCGACATGACCGTCGACCGCTGCCGGCGGCAACGGAGCGGCGCCGTGCGCTTCGAAATGGATGAGCTCGCCGTCGTCAAATTCCATAGCGATCAGTCTCATTGGCGTCGCAGCATAGAAAAACCGGAAAACAGCCCAAGAACAACCGGAATCGCTTTCTAGCACTTGCTCGTCGATACAACCAGAGGGGGATCAACTTTGGGCAGGAAGCTCTTCTATTGTGCGGCGGCAATCGCCGTCGCCGCGGCGGGCATCTACCTCAACAATACCAGCCTGCTGGCGCAACATCGGCCGGGAAAACCGGTGCTGCTTGCGCATCGCGGCATCGCACAGCGGTTCGACGAGACCGATCTCAAGAACGACACCTGCACGGCGAGCCGCATGCTGGCGCCGAAACACGGCTATCTCGAAAACACGCTTCCGTCGATGCAGGCAGGCTTTGCGGCCGGCGCCGATATCATCGAGATCGACGTGCATCCGACGACGGACGGGCAGTTCGCAGTTTTTCACGACTGGACGCTCGATTGCCGCACCGACGGCCATGGCGTCACCCGCGAGCATTCGATGGCCGACATGAAGAGGCTCGACATCGGCTATGGTTATAACGCCGATGACGGCAAGACTTTTCCCTTTCGCGGCCGGGGCGTCGGCATGATGCCAACCCTAGCCGAGGTACTCTCGACCTTTCCGGATCGGCGCTTCCTCATCAACGTCAAGAGCCGCGATCCCTCCGAGGGCAAAAAGCTCGCCACCGTGCTCAACGGGCTTTCCACTGAGCGGCGGGCCGAGATCATCGTCTATGGCGGTGACGAGCCGATCGACGTGCTCCGCCGGCTCGTGCCCGATATCAAGACCGCCTCGCGCAAGAGCCTGAAGGGCTGCCTCACCGGCTATATCGGCTATGGCTGGACCGGCCTGCTGCCGAACGAGTGCAAACATGCGATGATGCTGGTACCGATCAATATCGCGCCATGGCTCTGGGGCTGGCCGGATCGTTTTCTCAACCGGATGGCAGATGCCGGGACCGAGGTTTTCGTGCTCGGCCCCTATCGCGGCAGCGATTTTTCCACCGGCATCGACGACCCCGCGCAACTGGCGCGGCTGCCGCCAAACTATGCGGCGGGCATATGGACGAACGAGATCGAGGCGATCGGCAAGCTTGTAAAATAGAGCTCAGAGGCTCCGCGCCCGCAGCAATGCCGGGATCTCCTCCGGGGAGACCGGTTTAGAGAAGCGGAAGCCTTGCGCCTCTTCGCAGTGCGCCTGGCGCAGGAAATCCATCTGAGCGTCGGTCTCGACGCCTTCGGCGAGAACCGAGAGCTTCAGCGTCCGCGCCAGCGAGATGACTGCCGAGGCGATTGCGACGGCGGTTTTGTCACCCGGCAGCGCCTCGACCAGCGAGCGGTCCATTTTCAGGCGATCGAAGGGGAAGGTCTTCAGCGCCGCCAGACTGGAATAGCCGGAGCCGAAATCGTCGATCGACAGGCGGACGCCCAGCCCCCGCAGCGTTTCCATCATGGCGAGCGCGCGTTCGGCATCCTGCATCACCACGCTTTCGGTGACTTCAAGCTCCAGCCAGCGGGACTGCAGGCGGTGGCGCTCCAGCGCTTCAGTGACATGGGTTGCGAAATCCGGATCGGCGAACTGCTTGGCAGAGACGTTGACGGCGATCGTCAGCGGCGTCAGGCCCATGTCCTGCCAGAGGCGTGCCTGGCGGCAGGCCTCGTTCAGCACCCACAGACCGAGGGAAACGATAAGGCCGGTCTCTTCGGCAAGCGGTATGAAATTAACCGGCGGCACCCTGCCCTTTGCCGGATGGTTCCAGCGCACCAGCGCCTCCAGCCCGGTGATGCGGCCGGTGGAGACATCGACCTGCGGCTGGTATTGCAGGAACAACTGCTGGCCAGTGATCGCCTGGTGCAGCTCCCCCTGCTCGCCGAGTGGCATTCCCACAGGCGTGCCGCCGCCATCGTGATGTTGCAATGTATTGCGACCGAGCTCCTTGGCGCGGTACATGGCGCGGTCGGCATTGGCGAGAAGCTCTTCCGAGGTCGCTCCATCGAAGGGGAAGGCGGCAACGCCAATGCTGGAGGTGACGGTGATCTCGCCGTCCGCGCCGCGGATCGGCCGGTTGATCGCCTTTTGCAGATCGCGAAGGCGGCGCGTGATGCCGGCATCGTGGCTCGACTGATGGACCAGCACGACGAGGAATTCGTCGCCGCCGAGACGCACCACCATATCGGACGCCCTGACGCTGTTGGCCATGCGGGCGGCGATCTCTTTGAGAACCTCGTCGCCGGCGGCGTGGCCGCGGCCGTCGTTGATGTCCTTGAAATTGTCGAGATCGATATAGGCGACGGTCACCTTGCGGTTGTTGCGCCGGGCCTGGTCGAGAATGCTCGCCAGCCGTTCCTTCAGGAAAGCGCGGTTCGGCAGGCCCGTCAGATCGTCATGATGGGCCATGAAATGAATGCGGTCATCGACACGCTTGCGTTCGATGGCGATGCCGGCGATATGGGTGGCGAGCGCCACCAGCGTCATTTCTTGCTCGGTGGGACGGCGGACTTCCCTGGAATAGAGCGCAAACGTGCCGAGCACATTGTTCTGCGATGTGGCGATCGGCGTCGACCAGCAGGAGCGGAAGCCGAACGGCGCGATCAACGCGCGAAAATCCTCCCAGAGCGGATCGCTCATCACGTCGTCGACGATCACGGTCTGACCGCGCCACGCGGCGGTGCCGCAGGAGCCGACCTTGGGCCCGATCGTGACACCATCGATGAGGCGGCTGTAGCCGCCGGGGAGATTGGGAGAGGCACCGTGATAGAGCCTCGTGCCCTCGCCGTCGAGCAGCAGCACCGATCCGTCAATCCCATCCAGCTGCGCCTCGATCATCAGTACGAGCGCCTCGAGGATCATCGGCAACGGCTCGTTGCGGGCGATCATTTCGAGCAGGCTCGCCTGGCCGCGATGCAGATCCTCCTGGCGCTTGCGTTCAGTGATATCACGGGAAACACCGATCAGACCAAGGATCTCGCCGCGATCGTTGCGCAGTGGTATCTTCGAGGTCAGTCGGCAAATCGGCCTTCTGCTGCCGGGAAGGACGTAGGATTCCTCCATGTCGATGCGGGCTTGGCCCGTCGCCATGATCTGCTGCTCGATGTCGAAATGGCGGCACGCCGTCTCGAAATCGAACAGGTCGAAATCGCGCTTGCCGGTGATCAGTGCAGCGCTCTCCAAGCCAAGGCTGCTGGCGGTGACGGCGTTGGCGAAGACGAAGCGGCTGTCACGATCCTTGACGTAGAGGAAATCCGGAAGTTCGTGGAGGATCGCCTTGAGGCGCAGGTTCTCGATGCCCTCGGAAAGCTGGTGGGCGGTCGATGCCATCATTGCCTCCGTCGCGGCGACGATGCGTCGCGTTTCGGCCGTCAGGGCATCGGTTGATTCCCATCGCCTGGCAGCCAATTCGTGCATGATGCTATTCCCCCTGCGGCCGAAGGCCGTTTCCCGCACTCGCCATAGAATTTCCCTTAAAAGTAGTCCTCATTTCCTTCGGCTTGCTTAAATGAAAGAGTGAACAAGAGGACAATAAAAGCGGCGAGATCCTGCTGTCAGCCTCGGTCATAAACGGCTATTTCATCGGCCTTTGCCCAGCTTGCGCCGAAAAAACACATGCCCGCCTGGCACGTTTCCTGCTACGGACGCGTTGTAACAAGAGATCCCGGGATGCCCTCACGCCGCGACATGCTTCTCTTTCTTGCCGCCTCGGCCGTTGCGGGAGCGGCATCGCGCGCGCTTGCCTCGCCGCTGACGGCGACCGCTCAGCCCGATCTGCGCGGGGCAATCGACGGGGTGGAATATCGCGCCATTCCCGAAAGCGGCGACCGCAAGACCCGCAACCTGCAGCCGATGATCGAGCAGGCGGCGCGCGAGAACGTACCGGTCTTCCTGCCGCCCGGTACCTACCGGGTCTCCAATCTCACTTTGCCGGATAATACGCGTATCACTGGCGTGCCCGGCGCCTCCCGGATCGTCTATACCGGCGAAGGCCATCTGTTTGCGGCCGAGAACGTGCGGCGGATCGAGCTTTCCAATCTCGTCATCGACGGCGGCAACCGCTGGCTTGGCGACTATGCCGGCGGGCTGTTGCAATTTACCGGCGTCGACGAGGTGCTGATCGACAATTGCGAGATCGGCGGCAGCCGCAAGCACGGCCTGCAACTGGAGCGCTGCGGCGGGCGGATCGAGCGCAGCCGCATTTCGGGGGCCGGCCAATCCGGGCTTTACGCGGTGGACTCCACCACCCTCTCGGTCACCGGCAACACGGTCTCGGATTGCGGCAATGGCGGCATCCTCGTACATCGCTGGAAGAAGGCGGAGGACGGCACCGTTGTCTCCGGCAACCGGATAACCAACATCCGCGCCAATGATGGCGGCACCGGGCAAAACGGTAACGGCATCAACATCTTCCGCTCCGACGGGGTGATGGTGGCGAACAACCACATCTCCGACTGCGCCTTCACGGCGATCCGCGCCAATTCGGCCTCGGACATTCAGATCAGCAGCAACCAGTGCCGGCGTTCCGGCGAGACGGCGATCTATGTCGAATTCGCCTTCGAAGGCGCCGTCGTTTCCGCCAACATGATCGACGGGGCGGCAAACGGCATTTCGATCGCCAATTTCGACGAGGGTGGCCGGCTGGCGAGCGTCACCGGCAATGTCGTGCGCAACCTGACGCTGAAGGGACCTTACAAGCACGAAGTCGGTTTCGGCATCGGCATTGCGGCGGAGGCCGATACGCTGATTTCGGGAAATGTGATCGAAGGCGCGCCGCGCTGGGGCCTGCAGATCGGCTGGGGTCCGTATCTGCGCAACGTCGTTGTGACGGGCAACGTGGTGCGCAAGGCGCCTGTGGGATGCGCCGTCTCGGTCGCCGATGGCGCCGGGACCGCCGTCATCACCGATAATGTTTTCCAGGAGACCGCCGAAGGCGCGGTTTTAGGCTTTCAGTGGGAGAAGAAGGTCTCCGGCGAGATGGCGGGCGGCGGTTCGCCCTATGCGCAGTTGACCGTCGAGAGAAACCGCATTTCCTGAAGGCCATCAAAAGCTTTCATCATCCCATCAGCCACAAGGACTTTTCCCACGCCGATCCGCCATTTACGCTCTCCCGGACACATCGAGGGATATGGGCATGCTGACAATCTACGGAGTTTATCGCTCGCGCGCCTCCCGCGTCTATTGGATGGCGGAGGAGCTTGGGGTCGAATTCCGCTCGGTGCCGGTGCTGCAAGCACGGCGGCTGGCGGATCCGCTAGCGCCCGGGGCGCCGCTCAACACGCAGTCGTCGGAATTCATCGCCGTCAACCCGATGGCGCAGATCCCCAGCATTCGGGATGGCGATCTCGTCATGCACGAGTCGCTGGCGATCAATCTTTATCTCGCGCGTCGATATGGCGGACCGCTTTCCGGCCAAACCGTCGAGGAAGACGGATTGCTGACGATGTGGACGGTCTGGGCGGCTTCGCAGGTCGAGCCGCTTACGGTGAAGATCGTGCTGACCTATGATAACGGGCTCGAAAACAGCGAAGAGGGCAAGCAGACGATCGCGGTTTCCTGCCGCTCGCTGCGCAGGCCGCTGGCGGTTCTCGAAGGCCATCTTGCCGGCCGGCAATGGATCGTCGGCGACCGCTTCACCGTCGCCGATCTCAACCTCGCCGAGGTGTTGCGCTACGCCCAGACCGAGGAGGCGCTTTTCCAAACGCATCCGAATATCAAAGCCTGGATCGAGCGCTGCCAGTCCCGCCCGGCCTACAAGGAGATGCAGGCGACCCGCGGCAAGGAGCCGATCGAGGTTTGAGGGCTACTGGAAGAGCGTGAGCGTGCCGGCCATTTCCTCGCGGATCCAGGCCTTGAAATCCTTGACCTTCTTCGGTTCGCGCGTGCCTTCAGCAGTGACGAAGTAATGACCGAAGCCGGTCGGCGCGCGAATGCCGAAAGGGGCGGCGAGCCGGCCTTCAGCAAGAGCAAAGGCGGCAAGGGTCTGCCAGGCGAGCATGACGCCCTGGCCGGCGATCGCCGCATCGAGGCAGAGCGAGGCATCGTTGAAGACGTGACGGGTCGAAAGCGTAGCACCTGATAGTCCGACCTCACGCATCCAGACCTCCCAGGTGAACATGGCATGGCCATCGATGATGGCAGGCAGTTGAAGGATATCGGCGGGCTCTTTCAATGTCGCCGCCATCTCCGGGGAACAGACGGGAAAGACCTCCTGTGCCAGCAGCAGTTCGGCCTTCACGTCAGGCCATTTGCCGCTGCCGACGCGGATCCCGATATCGACGTCGCAAAGGGCCGGATTGACGAGATTGGTCGTCGCGTCCAGCCGCAGCTTGATGTCGGGATGACGCTCGGCGAAGCGATCGAGCCGATAGACGAGCCAGCGGGCGGCGAAAACCGGAGCCACCGAGATCGTCAGGATGGTATCGTCCCTGCGGCTCGCAATCGACACCGCCGCCGAAAGACGGGCGAACCCCTCGTCGAGCGCGAGCAGCACCGGCCGGCCGGCTTCGGTGGCGATCATGCCCCTGGCGGTGCGCTCGAAAATCACCTGACCGAGCTGGGCTTCGGCCTTGATGACCTGCTGGCTGACGGCGCCGACCGAGACGCCGAGTTCGTCGGCGGCGGCCTGGAGCGAGCCGAGACGACCGACGGCTTCCAGCGCGCGCAGGCCGTTGAGATGGACCATATTCAGGTTCTTCATATAGTTTTTCTATAGCGCCGCCGCACTAATCTCAATTGAAAATCTGCCTGTTGAGGCCGACATTGCAAGCATACGCAATCAATTCGAACATGCAGTCTGCGGGAAATACGATGGTTCAGCGGGCGTTAGCCACTGCACTATCTGTTCCGCGCCACTGAGAAAGCGAGGCATGCCATGTTGTTGCTGAAGTTTTTCTTGAGACCAGTTCTTCCTGTAGGCACCGCGGAAATTGGCGATGCTCCCGCCTGGAAGGACGATCCGTTGCGGCATCCGGAGGTCGAGCGTATGTCGATGCGCGAAATCGCCGATCTGCCGCTCGGGATGCCAGCCGGCTTTCCCAAAGAGGCCAAACCGCCGCTGGCGAAATGCGCCTGAAGATATGGTAGGTTCGCCCTGGCAGAAAGGGCGGAACCATGGCCTGTGATGTCGATGCGATCTTCGAACGTCTGAAGCGGCTGGCGGCGGAAGCCGGGTTGCCCGATGTCGAGGAGAGCACCTCCTATGGCAGTCCGGCACTGAACGTCGGCGGCAAGAGCTTTGTCGCGGTGAAGAATGCCGAGACGATCGTGATCTCGATTTCGCTCGACGACAAGGATCACCTGCTGGAGATGGCGCCCGACGTCTATTTTCAAACCGATCATTATGTCGGCTGGCCGCATCTGCCGGTACGCGCCGCCGTGATCGGCGACGAGGAATTGCGGCTGCGGCTGGTCGGCGCCTGGCTGTTCCGGGCGCCGAAGAAGCTTGCCGCCGGATTTAAGGATCAGACCCGATCGTAGGCCAGCGCCCGCTGCACGGCGGGACGCTGCAGCATGCGGGCGTGATGGTCGCTTGCCTTTTCGAACCGGGCGGGATCGACGCCATCCGACGGCAGCCAGTCGGTCATCACGAAGAGATAGGGATCGGCGAGCGAATAGGCTTCGCCCATCACCCATGGGCCTTCAAACATGGTCTGCTCGATCAGCGTGAAACAATCGGCCATATTCCTAGGCACCTTGGACTTCATCGCCTCGATTGCCAGCGGCTCGTCCGCCCAGCGCGAGCCGCGCGGACGATGGGCATGGTTCACATGCACGGTCGAGCAGATATAGCTGTTAAAGGACTGGAGCCTGGCAAATTCGAAAGGATCGTCAAGCGGCGCCAGCTTCGCGGCCGGCGCGCTCTGGGCGATATAGGCCAGGATCGCCGGCGTTTCCGTCAGCACGCCATAATCGGTGACCAATGCCGGCACCCGGCCCTTCGGGTTGATCTTCAAATAGTCCGGCGAACGCTGCTCGCCATCGCGGAGGCTGATCTTCTTGACTTCGAAGGCCAGGCCGGATTCTTCCAGGGCAATAAGGCTTGCGAGCGCGCAGGTTCCCGGCGCGTAGTACAATGTCAGCATGGTTCTCGACTCCCTTTCGGCAAGGGTTATAGCGTAGCGGTCGGGGCGCCGGAACTGGGGAGATTGGGTTTTGATCGTCCTTGGCACACCAGGACAAATGGGGTGCGTTGGGCGCGAGCGAAGGGCAATGAATGGTGTGGCGTGTGGCCCCCTCATCCGCCTGCCGGCACCTTCTCCCCGCTGGGGAGAAGAGATTCGTGGCAGCACCTCACTTCCTCTGAAAGCGTCTGTTGCGGAAACGAGGGCGATCGGCTTGCTCCCTCTTCTCCCCAGCGGGGAGAAGGTGGCCCGAAGGGTCGGTTGAGGGGGTGAGTGGCAAAGCCGCGAATGCGCTGAGCGTAAGCGAAGGGCAAAGCGCGGGCGCAGCAATCCGCTCAACCGCAGCCCGGAACGTCTTCCAGCCGGTGCCAGACCGGGATACCGCGTTCCCTGGCGATGCGGACGTCGTTGTCCGCTCCCTTGGAATCGCCGGGTAAGCGCAGCACACCCTCGCAGAGCTGCAGCAGCCGGCCGGCGACCGGGTGGAAGATCTCTTCGTAGAGCGCGTCGCCGACCGACCGGCCGCCGGCGGCGTGCCAGATCGGCAGCGCCACCCATTCGCCGATCATCGGCACATGGCCGGCCTCAAATAGCGCGTGCGAAGGCGCTTCCAGCCGCTTCAGGTTGGCGGCCATCTTTTCCGGGTCGTCGCCCGTTCCGGACCGATAGGGCCCGGCAATCAAAATCAACATGATCCACTCCTTCGCTCCGCTTCTGCGTGAGCACTCCCGGCCTCATGCACGGGATTTCGTGAAAATGCACGATATTTCTTGAATGTCGAGTCATTTCGTGCAATATCGGGCTATTATGTTTGATTTCGTGCAGAGAACCGATGCTGACAACCCAACGCAAGACCCTCATCCTCGACATCCTGCGCCGTGACGGCCAGGTGATCGCCAAGCGCGTGGCCGAGGATTTCGCCCTTTCGGAGGACACGATCCGCCGGGACCTCAGGGAAATGGCGGCGGAGGGGCTGTTGAAACGGGTGCATGGCGGGGCGATGCCGCTGGCGCCTGATTTGCCTGACTTTACCGCACGGCGCAGTGTCTCGTCTGAGATCAAGGCGCGGCTCGGGGCAGCGGCGGCGGCGATGGTCAAGCCGGGCCAGATGATCTTCCTCGATGGCGGCACGACGACGGCGGAGATCGCCAGACACTTGCCGCGCGACATGCCGCTGACGGTTGCGACCCACAGCCCGACGATCGCCGCCGAGCTCGAACACCACCCGACGGCCGAGGTGATCCTCACCGGCGGACGGCTTTACAAACATTCGATGGTGGCGACGGGGGCAGCGGCTATGGCGGCGATCTCGCAGCTTCGCCCCGACCTGTTCTTCCTCGGGGTGACGGCCGCCCATCCAGTGCACGGGCTTTCCACTGGCGATTTCGAGGAAGCGGCGATCAAGCGGCACATCGCGCGCTGCGCGGCCGAAACGCACGTGCTGCTGACCGAGGAGAAGTTCGACCTCGTCTCGCCCTGCCCCGTGCTTGGCATTTCCGAGGTGGCGGGGCTGATCGTGCCGGCGGAGATGACGGCCGAACAGCTGAAACCCTATCGCGATCTCAACGGCGTGATCGCCGCAGCATGATGGTGCTGCGGGAGGGCTGCGGCACAGCAGCATGCGGCAGAAGGCTAGCGGCAAGGGCCGCGATAAAGGTTGCCAATACGGCATAGGTCGGCGCCATGCTGCCGGTTCCAAAAGTCAGCACCGTCTGCAGATATGGCTGCGCCAGCGCGATGACGACGGAAAGTGCCGGCATGTCGAGCAGCGTCCCGGCGATCCGCGACAGTTCCGGCATGAAGGCCACGCCGGCAAGCGCGCCGTAGACCGCCGTCAGGCGGAGTGTGAGGCGCAACGGCACCGACGCTGCAAGCGGGTGCGTGTCTCCGTCCTCGATGACAATCACGAGATAGGCGACGAAAGCTGCCAGAAACAACGAGGCGATGGGGAGCGCCGCCAGCGTGTCGAGTTGCGTCAGAGCCCTTGCGTCCGCCGCCAGGAAGAAGAGGATCGGCGTCGAGGCAATGAACCAGATGGCGACGATCGGCCCCCAGAACCAGATGAGCGAGAGCGTGTGAAGACGGAGCAGGGTCGCCATGAAGAGTATGCCGATCGCAGCCCAGATGCAGGCGGGTTTGAGCACGCCCGATATCAGCCGGAGAACCGGCTCGCAGGTGCCGGCCATATCGCCGCAGCCGGACAGTTGGATCGTGAGCCAGGTGATATAATCGAGGCTCAACGTGGCGAACATGAAGATGCCGATGCCTATCAGCATCCACCAGAGATAGCGGCCTGCAAACATGCCCTGCCCCCATGGCTTCCAGGACTGTGCTCACGTCGCCGCGAAAGGGTGCATCCGCGATCGCAGGACGTACCCTTTTATATTAGGTAATTCTTATTTTTCTAATAACTTATATATGCCAGTTCCCACTCACCCGACCAAGGCGGAGGTGACCCTGACATCGCCGACATGGATGCCGTTCCAATTGCGCATCGGCGTTGAGGCATAGGCCATCAGGCCCGCATGCACCTCATCGTCCATCTCGAAGAAACGGGCGAGTGTCGCCGCCACCATGGCTTCGGCGGCGCGGGTCATGCCATCCTCGCATTTGAGAGCGATGGCAATGCCCTTTTCCGGGATCGCGGCGCAGAAGACGCCTTCGGCACCTGTCTTGCAGAAGATACGGCCGGGGGCGATCTGCATCAGCGCCGTGCAGGCGCGGCCGGACCCCGCGACATAGAAGGGCTCGGCCATACAGGCCTCGATCAGCCGGCGGCATGCCTTGGCGCGCAAGGGTTCCAGACCAATGCCAGTCGTCATTTTGGCAAAACCGTGGGCAAGGCTGCGCAGCGGCACGGCATAGGTCGGGATAGAACAGCCGTCGGTGCCGCAGCTATCGGCGCCAAGCACGGCGCCTGTCAGGCTTTCCATCGCCGCGCGGATCTCGACCTGCAGCGGGTGCTGATAGCCAACGTAACCCTTCGGATCGAGGTCCTGATGGCAGCAGGCGCAGATGAAACCGGCATGTTTTCCCGAGCAATTGTTGTGCAGCGCGGTCGGCGCCTCGAGCGTCCGGGCCTGCTGGATCAGGATCTTCTGGCTCATCGACCAGTGGGCGCCGCATTCCAGCGCTTGGGCATCGCGACCCGCGCGCGTCAGCATGGAGTGGGCCAGCGCCACATGCTCGTCCTCGCCATTATGCGAGGCGCAGGCCAGCGCCAATTCCTTGTCACCGAAGCCATAGGCATCGGCCGCACCACTCTCGACCAGCGACAGCGCCTGCATCGCCTTGCAGGACGAACGCGGGAAAATGGCGGCCTCGATGTCACCCAGCGAGAAGACGAGCTTGCCGTCGCCATCGACCACAGCCACCGCGCCGCGATGACGACTTTCGACGAGCAGGCCGCGGGTGACTTCGACGGTGACGGGATTGGTCATGAGCTTTTATCCGGATGCTGGCGGGAAGAGGCAGCCATAACGCGTCACGCGGGGAAAGCCAACGGGGTTGACGTTTTGCAAGGCTTAGGCTTAGGCGCATGCGCGAGTGCCCGCCAGATGGAGCACCGGGTCGATATGTGGCTGGACGTCACCCCACTCTCCGTCATCCTCGGCCTTGTGCCGAGGATCCATGCCCGGTGCTGATGGATGCCAGCGTAGATCCTCGGGTCAAGCCCGAGGATGACGGAGGGTGGGGTGAGCCTCGCTGCGAGCTCGTTCGGCAATCACATCGTCCAAATATTCATCACATAAATTGACCGAAGCGATCGGAAACTATCGTTTCTCTGATAGGTCAGATGCAGCTAAGAGTGGTGCATCAGGAATCATCCCCATGCCATCCACCTTTTCCTTGATCCTTCGCGATAACAGGATCCGTATTCCGACCGTGACACTCGTCGCTCTCGCCTTCACCTATGCGTCGACCGCGCCCTATCAGTCGATCATCGGGATCAATGAACTCGGCTTGAGCAATGGCGCCTATTCGGCGCTGGTGTTCTTCTCGGCAATCGTCAACGTCACGACGAGCCTGACGCTCGGCATCTGGTCGGACAGGCTGAAAGAGCGCCGGCCGCTGGTGCTCGGGCTTTCCGTCGCCGGCATGCTCGGCTTCGGGTCGATCGCGATCTTTCATAGCCCCGTGATCTTCATCTTCTCGACGCTGTTGCTGGTGCCGATGAGCAATTCTACCTATTCGCTGCTGTTCGCCAGCCTGCGCGCCAGAACCAACCAGATGGGTCGCGGCCAGGGGGCGGCGATCACCGCAACGGTGCGGGCACTCTTTTCCGGCTCATGGGCGCTGGCGCCGGGGTTGATCGGCCTCTATCTCGTCAGTTCGCCGTCGATGACGCCGGCCTATGGGATCGCGGCATTGGCAAGCTGCACCTGCTTCTGCCTGTATTTTTTCTTCGCACCCGGAAATGGCTCAGGCGGCCCTGCCCCCGATCCAGCCGGCTTCTTTGCTTCGCTAAAGCGGATTTTCGTGCCGCATGTGCTATCGCGCGTCATCGTCATGGCGATGCTGTTCGGGCTGCAGCGGCTGAACAGCATGCTCCTGCCGCTGATCATCACCCATGCGGCCGGCGGCACCGTGGTCGATGTCGGCTTCATGGCCGGCTTGACCGCCCTGCTCGAAATGCCGTTCATGATGGCGTGGGGCTTTGCGCAGTGCCGCTTCCGAACGGTGCATGTGCTCGCCTTTGGCGCGTTGATCTATTGCGTCTATCTGCTGCTGCTCGGTTTTGCTTCCGCGCCCTGGCACATCTATGCACTCCTCCTCTTCAATGCCTGCGGGGCGGCAGCGATCCTCAGCGTGCCGATCACCTATCTGCAGGACCTGATCGCGGACCGGCCGGGGCTTGGAACCTCGCTGATCTCGCTGAACACGTTCATTGGGGTTGGCATCAGCGCCGGCCTCTTCGCCTTCGGCACCGCAATCACCGATTATTCCGGCACCGCCTTCGTCGGCGCGGCCGCGGGTCTCGCATCGATTGGAGTGCTGCTCTATCTCGAAAGCAGCCGGCGGCAGGCGCGGCAACTGGCGTGAAGTGCAAGCCGCTTGCGAGCGATACGGTCACGCGGCGGGGAGGTGTTCCGCGGCGCTTGAGACACAACTCGGCCCAGGAGATTGCCGAAACCGGCCCCTCATCCGCCTGCCGGCACCTTCTCCCCGTAAACGGGGCGAAGGGACATTGTCGCGCCCTCTCCGTTCCCACCTCGCTCTCGCATGGCACATCCCCTCTCCCCGTCAGAACGGGGAGAGGGTTAGGGTGAGGGCAGCCATTGGCACCAGCCGGCAGTAACTCGAGGCCGAGAATGACTGAGGGTGGGAAGCTACTGGATGGGCGACATCGCATCACGACGCCTCAATGCGGCTTAATGCGATAGGCGCAGCGGCGGGCGCCGAGGAGGATGTGTTCGCTGCGCTCGATATCGGCGCCGAGGACGGCGCGGAAGGTTTCGAGTTCGGAGCGGCAGAAGCCGGCGCAGGCGGTGGCGGCGGCGCAGATCGGGCAGTGGTTTTCGACCAGCATGAAGGAGCCGTCGGCCTCCTGCCACTGATCGGCCATATAGCCCTCGCGGGTGCGGATCGCGGCAAGGGCCTCGACGCGCGAGGCGAGGTCATGCGCCTTGCCGAGCTCTTGGCGATAGCGCTGCAGCGTCTCGGCCTCGCGGGCGGAGATGACGGTATCGAGGGCTGCGGGGCCGAGCTGTTCGACGAGCGTGCCGAGGAGATTTGCCGTCAGCTCGGCATGGCCATCCGGGAACTGGCGGTTGCCGCTGGCTGTGAGGTGCCAGAGCTGACGCGGCCGGCCCCGGCCCGCGGCGGCAACGGTGACCGGCTCCACCAGGCCCTTCTCCGCCATCTTCGACAGCTGCTGGCGGGCAGCTTCGCCTGATATGCCGAGCGCATCGCCGATCGCGGCGGCAAGCTGCGGGCCGTCGGTCTTTATCAGGATCAGGATCCGGTTGGCTGGGGACTGACGCATATTTTCCAAGTCAAGTCTTGTTTAATTCGAGGCGGCATGTAATTTTCCAATTTATAACTTGGAAAATAATCGTTCGCCAGCAAAAATCTCGGGGTCCTCCCATGTCGAATCTCGACCAGACAGCAGCCATCCCGAACCCCAGCTCCGTTTTCCGCCTCTTCCTGCCCGAGCACCTCCCGGCAACCTTGATGCTGGCCGGCGGCGTGACGCTTTATGCGGTGGAGAGTTACATCATGGCGACGATCGCGCCTTCGATCGTGCGCGATATCGGCGGCCTCGCGCTGTTTTCCTGGGTCACCAGCCTGTTCGTCGCCGCCGCGGTGCTCGGCTCGATCTTCGTCGCCATGCGGCCGCGCGGGATCGGACTTCGCTCCGTCTATGTGATCGCAGCACTGGTCTTCGGCGTCGGCAGCCTGATTGCCGCAGCCGCACCGTCGATGCCGGTGGTGCTGATCGGACGCGCGGTGCAGGGTCTGGGAACAGGCGCGCTTGCAGCACTCGGCTATGCCTTCATCCGCTTCGTTTATCCCGAGCCGCTATGGCCGAAGGCCTCGACGCTCTATGCGGCGATCTGGGGGGGCTCGACCGTCATCGGGCCGACGCTCGGTGGCTTCTTCTCTTCGGGTCACGCCTGGCGCTATGCTTTCATCGTGCTCGTGCCGCTCGGCCTTCTGATGGCGTTCCTGGCGCCGCGGCTTCTGCCCGAGGTCGAGGACGACCGCGAGCAGAAGAAGACCCCGATTGCCCAGATCGGACTGCTGCTTGCCGCCGTGCTGATGGTGAGCGCGGCCGGCGCGATCGAGACGACGGGCGCGAAAATCGCTTTGATCGCGGCCTCGGTCGTCGCGGTCGCCGGCATGCTCTTCATCGAGGGCCGAAGCCCGAACCGGCTCTTGCCGTCCGGCGCCGTCAGCCTTTCCCGGCCGATTGCACGTGTCTATCTGACGATGCTCGCCATGACCGTCGTGCTCGTCAGCGACGTCTTCATTCCCTATTTCCTGCAGACCCTGCATGGGGTGGCGCCACTCCTGTCGGGCTATTTGGTGGCGCTCGTTGCCCTCGGCTGGACATTCGCTGCCTTCCTCAGCGGCTCGCTGACCGGCAGACGGGCCTATTGGGCAATCGTCATTGGCGCCCTCATCGAAGCGGCGGCGACCGCTTGCCTCGCCGTCTTCCTGGCCAAGGACAATCCCGAGGGGCATATGCTCCTCATCGTGCCGGCGGCGATCGGCATGCTCATGATGGGCTTCGGCATCGGGCTCGGCTGGGCGCATCTCGTCGCCATGGTGCTGAAACTCGTCGCCGACAACGAGAAGGACAAGGCTTCTGCCGCGATCCCGACAATGAGTTCGCTCGGCGGCGCCTTCGGTGCGGCCTTTGCGGGCGTCATCGCCAATGGCGCCGGCCTCGTCGAGCCCGGCGGCATATCAGGCGCGCTGTCGGCGGCGCACTGGCTTTATCTATTGATGGCGCTGCCCGGTGTTCTTGCCGTCGGCATCTCGCTAACGCTCACCCAACGCGCAGCATGATCTTGCCGACATGGCTGCCGTCTTCCAGCAGCCGGTGGGCTTCGACGACCTCGTCGAAGGCAAAGACCTTGTGAATGACGGGAGCGACGGTGCCGGCGGCGAGCAGCGGCCAGACCTCGGAGAGCAGATCGTCGCGAATGGCGCGTTTTTCTTCCGCCGTGCGCGGCCGCATGGTGGAGCCGGTGACCGTCAGGCGCTTGACCATGATCGGCGAGAGATTGACCTTTTCGGCGATCGCGCCGCCAAGGAAGGCGATGATCGACAAGCAGCCGTCCCTCGCCAGTGAGGCGATGTTGCGCTCGAAATAGGCCGCGCCGATCATGTCGAGGATGATATCGACGCCGTGGCCGGTCTCGGCCTTGATCACCTCGGCGAAATCTTCGGTCCGGTAGTTGATCGCGCGTTTGGCGCCAAGCTTTTCGCAAGCCTCGCATTTCTCCTTCGAGCCCGCCGTCGCGTAGACCTCGGCACCGAAGGCGCGGGCGAGCTGGATCGCCGTCGTGCCGATGCCGCTGGAACCGCCATGGATCAGCACCGTCTCGCCTTCCGTCAGCCCGGCCATCTGGAAGAGGTTGGCCCAGACGGTAAAGAAGGTCTCAGGCAAAGCTGCCGCCTTCACCGCGTCATAACCCTTGGGAAAGGGCAGGATCTGGCCTGCCGGCAGCGGGCAGTATTCGGCGTAGGCGCCGCCATTGGCGAGCCCGCAGACCTTGTCGCCGACGCCATAGCCGCGGACGCCGGGGCCGACGGCAACGATTTCGCCCGACAATTCCAGGCCGAGGATCGGGCTCGCATCCTTGGGCGCGGGATAGCTGCCCTGGCGCTGGGCAATATCGGGGCGGTTGACGCCGATCGCCTCGGCGCGCACCAGGACCTCTCCGTCGCCGGGCACAGGCAGCGGCCTCTTGCCGATTACCATCACCTCCGGTCCGCCGAAGGACGGCAGATCGACGAAACGCATATCCTGAGGCAAAGGCATGACCGGCTCCTCCCTAATCGGAAGCAACCGGAATAAATCAGCCCCGCAGGCTTTGGAAGGCACGACGTGGCAAAGGCGTCAATTCGCCTCGCCCAGCAAATGGAAGACGAGACCTTCCTCGCTGTCCTTGGCGGCCGATTTGATGATGGCGATCTCGGCGCTGACGCGGTTGATATCGTCGATGACGAGGCCTCCCGGCAGTTCGATGACGCCGATCGAGCAGCGCATCAGCGGGAATAAAGCTTCAACACCGGTGCGGTCGTGACCGAGGATGCGGCCGGCGGCGCGGTCCTCGTCGGAATAGAGATCGCGCACGTCGTCGTGGAAATCGCTGATCAGCCGGTCGAGGATCTCCGTCAGTTCCTCCTTGGTCCAGCCGACAATGCCGATGAAGAAATCGTCGCCGCCGACATGGCCGAGGAAATGGCGCTCGGCGAAGAAATAGCGGCGCATCAGCGCGGCAAACAGCGAGATTGCGTGGTCGCCGAGATGGAAGCCATAGGCATCGTTGAACGGCTTGAAATTGTCGAAGTCGCAATAGCAGAAGTGGCGGAGCTCATCGCCGTCGCGGCCGGACTGACGCATGAAATCGCGGATGGCGCGATTGCCCGGCAGGCCGGTCAGCGGGTTCTGGTCCTGCGCGGTCTTCAGCTGTTTCTCGTTGATGACCTTGATCAGCGAGGCGGCGGAGACGACGCCGGCATAACGCATATTGTCGGTCAGGATCAGGCAGTTGCTGCCTTCCATGTTGGCGAAGATCGCCATCAGCTGTTCGGCGTCGCTGTCGAGGCCGACGATCGGCGCCATCTCGACGAAATGCGAGATGCTGCGCTCATACATCTTGTTCTTCAGGAGATCGCGGCCGAAAGGCTGGTAGATATATTCCTTGAGGTGATGCTCGTGGATGATGCCGCGCGGCTCGTCATTGGCATTGAGGACAGGAAAGAAGGCCTGGCGCGGATTGCGGCGGAAGAGTTCGAAGACGTTGTCGATACTGTCATTCTCGTAGACCGTAGGCAGCAGCTCGATCTGCTTGCGGATGAGGATTTCGTCGAGCGACTGACTGCCCCGCTTGCTCTTGCCGAGCTCCTGCAGATGCGGGAAGGACGGCGCCAGCTCCGATATATGCGTTGTCGGACGGGCGATGAACCAGCCCTGGACGAGGTCGACGCCATATTCGCGGCAGGCGATGAATTCGGCCTCGGTCTCGATGCCTTCGGCGACGACGCGTGTGCCGAGCACGTGGGCAATGTTGACGATGCTTTTCAAGAGATGACGCTTGCGCGGGCTGCGGTCAATCTCGGCGACGAAATGACGATCGATTTTGAGATAATCGACGGGATAGTCGCAGAGCAGCTTCATCTCGCCATTGCCGACGCCGAAATCGTCGATCGCCAGCTTGAAACCAGCCTTGCGCAACCTGGAAACCAGGCCGGAAAATTCCGGCACGCTGGTATTGTCGAAACGCTCGGAGAATTCGAAGCAGACGGAGGATGGCGGAATATTGGCCTTGCGCAGGTGTTGCAGCAGGGTCTCGACCAGGCTTTCGCCATGCGGGATGAGCCGGACATCGAGATTGAGGAACAGCGTCGAGGTGGAGAAATTCGACAGCGTCGCGAATTTGGCGAGAGCGCGGCTGGCGACCATCTGTTCGAGCTGCAGCAGCTGGCCCAACTGATGGGCTTCATCAAGGATTTCGAGCGGCGTATCATAGCCGATGCGGTCCTGGCCGCGCATCAGGGATTCGTAGCCGAAGACCGTGCCGGTGCCGGCCTCGACGATCGGCTGGAAGGCGTTCTCGACCACGAGCTTGGCAAGGGTTACGATCTGATCGCTGGCGTAGCGGCGCAGGACATCCGGCGCGACGGTGGCAGCCAAGGACATCCCGGTTTTCATTGGGGCTGATCTCCACTGTGACTTGTTCTTTTCGTCCGGAACATGCCGCAGAACGGTCAATGAACTCTTTCGCCAGTGTGAAAGTTTTATGAAACGGGCAAGGGCGTCCTACGCGCTCCGCGTTTATTCCATTTTTCCAATGCAATCAGATGCTTGCTCAGGCGGAGCGACGGCGCTCCGCCTCGTGATCGGCGAACATGTCGGCGACGCATCTGCCGCCGGATGGAGCGTCGTCGTCTAGCATATCGTCCCGGAACTCATTGAGCTTGCGGGCGGTATCCCAGAGACGAAGCGCCTCGCGAACGACCTCGCTGCTCGAGGCATAGCCGCCATTATCGACGGCGGCGCGGATGCCCGCTGCCTGTTGCGGAGAGATGGAAACGGTGACCATCGGCATGAACTTCCTCCCTTTTCTGATCAGGCAGAACCCTGTCTCTGGGGGATGCATGACCATCTTCAGCATTCTCGGCGATCTCGCCGGTGCCTTGGTGCATTCGCACATCGGACCGTCCGCGTGCTGGATCGGCCCATAACCCCTTAAGTCTAATCCCCTGTCCTAGTCTTGTCAAAAAAGAACGGGTCTTGTCAAAAAAGAGCGGTCAGCGGCATCAGTTTCAACTGCGGATGCCGAGGCCGAAGGCGATCATCGTCGAGCCCTGGACGATGAGATCGGCGGCCAGGAACAGACCGAGGATCCAGAGGCTGTTCACCGGCCAGCCGAGCGCGATGACGAAACCCGCAAGGGCGGTGATGACGCCGCTTGCGACGATCCAGCGCCAACCCTTGACCGGCTTCATGCGCATGCCGACCCAGGTGCGGAAGACGCCGGCGATGACCAGTGCGAGCGAGAGAAACAGCGTCAGCGCCGCCGAAGTGAGGATCGGATTGACGAAGGCGCAGATGCCGGCGAGCACGTAGAGCAGGCCGCTCAGCATCCAGAACAGAACATGATCCCAGCCACGCACCTGGAAGGCATGGACGAGATAGATCACGCCGCCGAACAGCATCAGCATGCCGACATAATAGACCGAGACGACGGTGGCGAGCATCAGATTGCCGAGCGCGATCAGACCGCAGACGAGCAGCAGCACGCCGAGGCCGGCGAACCAGATCCATTTCGACTGCAGCGAAGATGTCGGCGTTCCCTCGAAGACATCGGCCATGACGCACCTCCTGTTGGATTCAACATATGCTGCAGCAATTTTTCAGGAAAAGATCTGCGCTGAATCAAATCGAGAAAGATTTTTATTGATTGATCAGTCAATCAAAAATAACCTGCTGCTGATTTCAAGGAGTGGTCTGTTGCCGAAAGTCGGAATGGAGCCGGTGCGCCGCAAGGCGCTTGTCGACGCGGCGCTGCGGGTGATCGGCGATCACGGCTCGCTAACCGTCACGATGTCCGATATCGCTCGGCAGGCCGGCGTATCGGCAGCCCTGGCGCATCATTATTTCGGCAGCAAAGAACAATTGCTGATCGAGACGATCCGCTCGCTTCTGAGACAATTGCGCAGCGACACGCTGGCGGCGCTTAAGGCCGCCAGAACGCCGCGCGCGCGGCTTTCGGCCATCATCCGCGTCAGCTTCCACGCCGACCAATTCGCGCCGGACACGATTGCCGCCTGGCTTGCCTTTTACGCCGAAGCGCAGCGCTCGGAAGAGACCCGCCGCTTTCTGGTGATCTATGCCAGGCGGCTGCGCTCCAATCTGCTGGCCGATCTCAAGGCGCTGCTGCCCGCCGACGCCGCAGAACGCATCGCAGAAGGCGCTGCGGCGATGATCGACGGGCTCTATATCAGGCAAAGTCTGAAATCGGCGCCGATCGGCATTGAAGCCTCGATCGCGCTGACGGAAGATTATCTGAATGCGCTTTTGGCCACCACCTCCCCTCTCCCGGCGGGAGAAGTGACGACCACATCGAACCACCCAAGGGACAAATGACATGAAAGCCCAGCCGAAAGCCTCGCACTTCATCGACGGCGAATATGTCGAGGATACCGACGGCACCGTCATCGAGAGCCTCTATCCCGCGACCGGCGAGGTGATCGCCCGGCTGCATGCCGCAACGCCCGCGATCGTCGAACGGGCGATCGCCGCGGCCAAACGCGCCCAGCCGGAATGGGCGGCGATGAGCCCAATGGCGCGCGGGCGGATCCTGAAACGGGCGGCCGAGATCATGCGCGAGAGAAACCGGGCACTTTCCGAACTCGAAACGCTCGACACCGGCAAGCCAATCCAGGAGACTGTTGTCGCCGACCCGGCCTCGGGTGCGGATGCCTTCGAATTCTTCGGCGGCATTGCACCGGCCGGTCTCAACGGTTCGCATATCCCGCTCGGCCAGGATTTTGCCTATACCAAGCGGGTGCCGCTCGGCGTCTGCGTCGGCATCGGCGCCTGGAACTATCCGCAGCAGATCGCCTGCTGGAAAGCGGCGCCGGCGCTCGTCTGCGGCAATGCCATGGTGTTCAAACCGTCCGAGAACACACCGCTCGGGACGCTGAAGATCGCCGAGATCCTGCACGAGGCGGGACTGCCGAAGGGGCTGTTCAATGTGATCCAGGGCGACCGCGACACCGGGCCGCTGCTCGTCAACCATCCCGATGTCGCCAAGGTGTCGCTGACCGGCTCGGTGCCGACCGGGCGCAGGGTGGCGGCGGCTGCCGCCGGCAACCTCAAGCACGTGACGATGGAACTCGGCGGCAAGTCGCCGCTCATCGTCTTCGACGATGCCGATCTCGACTCGGCGGTCGGCGGCGCGATGCTCGGCAATTTCTATTCGACCGGCCAAGTCTGCTCGAACGGCACGCGCGTTTTCGTGCAGAAGACCGTCAAGGCCGAATTCCTGAAGCGGCTGAAGGTCCGCACCGAGGCGATGCTGATCGGCGACCCGATGGACGAGGCGACGCAGGTCGGACCGATGGTCTCCTGGGCGCAGCGCGAGAAAGTGATCTCCTACATCGAGAAGGGCAAGGCCGAGGGCGCGCGCCAGATTGCCGGCGGCGGCATTCCGAACAACGTCTCCGGCGAAGGCTATTACGTGCAGCCGACTATCTTTGCCGACGTCACCGACGACATGACCATCGCCCGCGAGGAGATCTTTGGGCCGGTCATGTGTGTGCTCGACTTCGACGCCGAGGACGAGGTGATTGCCCGCGCCAATGCCAGCGAATTCGGTCTTTCCGGCGGCGTCTTCACTGCCGACCTCACCCGCGCCCACCGCGTCGTCGACCGGCTGGAAGCGGGCACGCTCTGGATCAACACCTATAATCTCTGCCCGGTGGAAATCCCCTTCGGCGGATCGAAACAATCCGGCTTCGGCCGCGAGAATTCGCTGGCCGCGCTGGAGCATTATTCCGAGCTGAAGACGGTCTATGTCGGCATGGGGCCGGTGGTGGCGCCGTACTGAAGGGATTGAGACCCCTCCCCAACCCCTCCCCACAAGGGGGAGGGACTAATATGGGGCACCGGTTTTATCCCTCTTCAATCTCATCGCTTGTGGCGCTGATTGTCGAGTGAGGCGGTGCAGCAAGTTAAGCCCCTCCCCCTTGTGGGGAGGGGTTTGGGGCGGGGTCTTAATGCCCGGGGTTTTCGGGACCGTTGCAAAAGAATCTAAGGGAACGTCATGCAACAAGCAGATTTCGTCATCATCGGCTCGGGCTCCGCCGGCTCCGCCCTCGCCTACCGCTTGTCGGAAGACGGCAAGAACAGTGTCATCGTCATCGAGGCGGGCGGCAGCGATTTCGGACCGTTCATCCAGATGCCGGCGGCCCTTGCCTGGCCGATGAGCATGAAGCGATATAATTGGGGTTATCTGTCCGAGCCGGAGGCGAACCTCAACAATCGGCGTATCACGGCGCCGCGCGGCAAGGTGATCGGCGGCTCCTCCTCGATCAACGGCATGGTCTATGTGCGCGGCCATGCCGAGGATTTCAACCGCTGGGAGGAGCTCGGCGCCAGCGGCTGGGCCTATGCCGACGTGCTTCCCTATTTCAAGCGGATGGAACATTCGCATGGCGGCGAAGAGGGCTGGCGCGGCACAGACGGGCCGCTGCATGTCCAGCGTGGCGGCTTCACCAATCCGCTCTTCCGCGCCTTCGTCGAGGCCGGCAAACAGGCGGGTTTCGAGGCGACGGAGGATTATAACGGCAGCAAGCAAGAAGGCTTCGGCCTGATGGAGCAGACCATCTTCGGCGGCCGCCGCTGGTCTGCCGCCAACGCCTATCTGAAACCGGCGCTGAGGCGGGACAATGTCAAGATCATCTACGGCTTTGCGCAGAGGATCGTGATCGAGGACGGGCGTGCCACAGGCGTCGAGATCGAACGCAAGGGCAGAATGGAGGTGGTGAAGGCGAACCGCGAGGTGATCGTCTCGGCCTCCTCCTTCAACTCACCGAAGCTCTTGATGCTGTCGGGCATCGGTCCCGGCCAACATCTGCAGGACATGGGCATTCCGGTGAAGGCCGACCGGCCGGGGGTCGGCGCCAATCTGCAGGATCATATGGAATTCTACTTCCAGCAGGTCAGCACCAAGCCGGTGTCGCTCTATTCCTGGCTGCCGTGGTTCTGGCAGGGCGTGGCCGGCGCACAATGGCTGCTCTCGCGCGGCGGGCTCGGCGCCTCCAATCAATTCGAGGCGTGCGCCTTCCTGCGGTCTGCAGCAGGGCTGAAGCAACCCGATATCCAGTACCATTTCCTGCCGGTGGCGATCAGCTATGACGGCAAGGCGGCGGCGAAGAGCCACGGCTTCCAGGTTCATGTCGGCTACAACCTGTCGAAATCGCGCGGCAGCGTGAGCTTGCGCTCCGCCGATCCCAAGGCCGATCCGGTGCTGCGCTTCAACTATATGAGCCACGCGGAGGACTGGGAGAAATTCCGCCACTGCGTGCGGCTCACCCGCGAAATCTTCGGGCAGAGCGCCTTCAACGACTATCGCGGGCCGGAGATCCAGCCGGGCGAACGCGTGCAGAGCGATGATGAAATCGACGCCTTCCTGCGCGAACATCTGGAAAGCGCCTATCACCCTTGCGGCACCTGCCGGATGGGCGCCAAGGACGATCCGATGGCGGTGGTCGATCCGCAAACGCGGGTGATCGGCGTCGATGGCTTGCGCGTCGCTGACAGCTCGATCTTTCCGCACGTCACCTATGGCAATTTGAACGGACCCTCTATTATGACCGGCGAGAAGGCGGCCGACCATATCCTCGGCAAACAGCCGCTGGCGCGCTCGAACCAGGAACCGTGGGTCAACCCGCGCTGGGCGGTGAGCGACCGCTGATCCGGTTATCCGGTTTCAGAGAAAACCGATCCACCGTCCGGCTATGAGGGCGGCGATCCAGATCGCGGCCGACAGGGCGGCGGAGAAGCGCAGGCCGGGCCGGACGATGCCTGTCGACACCGCCGTTTTCCAGGCTCGCCCGAAATGAACGATCGACAGGTTGAGAAGGCCGATGGCGATCAGGCAAAGCTTGGCAAGGAAGGCGGGATTGGCGACATATTCGACCGCCCGGGCGCTGAAGAGGCAGAAGCCGGTGGCAACAGCCGCGGCAAGGCCGACAGCGGCGGCGCGTGACAGAAACGGCGCGACGATCTCAACCGGAACCTTGCGGAAGAAGCCGGCGAGCCTCAGATCAAGCGGCAGGATGGCGCCGACCAAGAGGCCGATCGCCAGGATATGGGCTGCGTTGACGAACATGTAGAGCGTTGCGGAGCGCCGGAGCGCGAGCGCAGGCGTGGTCGCCGACAGCCATTCGAGAGTGTCCATCACGACAGGTCAGTTCGCCCAGAGGTCAGTTCGTCTTGATGCGGTCGGGATAGATATCATAGCGCTTCTCGCCGATGGTGAGGCGCACGGCCTTCAGCCGCTTCTCTTTTGCATCCTGCGAACGATTTCCAAGGGCCACCACCTGGTCGCCGGGCTTGGCCACAGCTTCGACGAAACCGGAGCGTTCCGTCTGGCGCGGATTGCCGAGTTCGACGAGCCAGACGCCGTCATCGGCGGTGGCGACATCGAGCGTCGGATGCGGGCCACCCATGGAGATCTTGTCGATCGTGCCGCGCAGTTCGATCTGATCCGCCTCGGCCCAGGACCAGCCGTGATGAGCGGCCGCGCCTGTCGCTACGGCCGCCGAGAGTATGGCCGCAGCCACTACTCGCTGTGGTGAAATTCCAAACATGATATTCTCCCTACCAGCATGAGCAGGCAGGTGGAGCATCGGAGCCGGAGGAAAAGGTATTTCACCAAATCTTGAAGAAAGAGGCGGGCGTATGCTCAGGCCAGCAGCCGGGTGACTTCGGCGCCGTGCTTTGGGGCGATGGCATCAGCGATCGTTGTCGAGAACAGCACCTTGCGGGTGGCGTCGGCGACTTTGGCGAAGACGTGGCGGATCTGGCAATTCTGTTCGCCGTCGCAATCGTCGCATCTGCGGTAAGCAGTGATCGAGAGGCATGGCAGCGGCGCGATCGGGCCGTCGATGATGCGAAGGATCTCACCGAAGGTAATCGTGTGGGCGGGCTTCAGCAGGAGATAACCGCCCTGCTTGCCGCGACGGCTGACGACGACGCCGTGATGTTTCAGGTCGAGCAGGATCTGTTCGAGGAACTTTTTCGGGATCTTTTGCTGCGCCGCGATATCGGAAATCATCACCGGTTCATCGGCATCGGCATCAGCCAAGACCGTGAGCGCGCGCAGCGCATATTTCGCCTTTTGCGTAATCATTTTTGACCATCGACACACACAGGCGGCGCGAATTCCCGCACCGCTACGGAAGTACTTTCACCTCTATGGCACAACCAGCATGAACGGAATTTGAACGCACCGGAGAAAGCCTTGAGAGACAAGCGTTTTGGCCTTGTTTTTCGCCCTCGGCCAAGCGCGCTTAATCTATGCCAAAACCGCGCCTTCTGCACGATTTTCGGCATCACTTCAGATTTCCGATTGACAGGCTGCGTGTAACTCTACTATTTCTATAGACATTCGAGCTGCCGATGTGGATTTTCATCCGCAGGCGGCTGCTTTTCTGCATCGCGGCAGCTTCGGAGAGATATTTGCTCCTCCGGCCACAGCTTTCGAAATCCCTTTTTCTGTCCGATCCATGCGTGAACTGCGATACTCCTGATAACAAAGGACAGGATTCTCATGACTGCTATCAATAGGATTGCGGAAGAAGGGCCGATTGCGGAAGCTGCGGCGCTGAACGACAGACTGGCGGGTCTCGACCTTGCCGGACGACTGTCGCTGGTCTCCGGCCTTGGCGGCCGCGTGGTATTCACGACGTCACTCGGCATCGAGGACCAGGTGATCACTGCCGAGATCGGCACGCACCGCCTGCCGATCGATATCGCGACGCTGCAGACCGGCCGGTTGTTTGCCGAGACGCTGTCGCTGATCGATGAGACCGAAAGCCAGTACGACATCCATATCCATCGTTTCGAGCCCGAGAAGGCCGATATCGACGCCTATGCGGCGCAATACGGCCTCAACGGTTTCTACGAGAGCGTCGAAGCCCGCCACGCCTGTTGCGGCATGCGCAAGCTGAAGCCGCTCGCGCGTGCCCTCGAAGGTGCTGCAATCTGGATCACCGGCCTGCGCCGCGGCCAATCGGCCAACCGTGCCGAAACGCCCTTTGCCGAATACGACGCGGAACGGCATCTGCTGAAGGTCAATCCGCTCGCCGATTGGGACCTGGAGGCAATCAAGGCCTTCGTTTCCGCAAACGGCGTGCCGGTCAATCCGCTGCATGCCCGCGGTTATCCCTCGATCGGCTGCGAGCCCTGCACCCGGGCGATCAAACCCGGCGAGCCGGAACGTGCGGGTCGCTGGTGGTGGGAGCAGGACGAGACGCGCGAATGCGGCCTGCATGTCGCCGAAGAGGCCGCAGCGATCGCCGCACAGTAAATCACCCCACGGCTTTCCCAATCAGGGCGCGGCGACCGCCGCAGCCTTGGGAAAGTCAACATTCCCTGGGAAAGCCAACAATCCCGGGAAAGCCGACATCAAGGAATTGCTTTGCGGGCACCCGCAAACGACCGATAGCCTGGAGTAACACATGCCCGATAGCCGTCCGGATACGGAACTCAGCAATCCGCAGAGCGCCAAGGCGCCGCTCGACCCGCATCTGAAAGCGCTGGAAAACGAATCCATTCACATCTTCCGCGAGGTTGCGGCCGAATTCGAGCGTCCCGTCATGCTCTATTCGATCGGCAAGGACTCCTCGGTGCTGCTGCACCTGGCGCGCAAGGCCTTCTATCCCGGCCGCGTGCCCTTCCCGCTGCTGCATGTGAACACCGGCTGGAAATTCTCCGAGATGATTGCCTTCCGCGACGAGACCGCGAAGAAGTATGATCTCGATCTGATCGAGCACATCAATCCGCGCGGCAAAGCCGAAAACATCACGCCGTTTACACATGGATCGGCCGCCTTCACCGACATCATGAAGACCGAGGGGCTGCGCCAGGCGCTTGATGCCGGCCAGTTCGACGCCGCTTTCGGCGGTGCGCGGCGTGACGAGGAAGCCAGCCGCGCCAAGGAGCGCATCTATTCCTTCCGCACGCCCGACCATCGCTGGGATCCCCGCAACCAGCGGCCGGAACTCTGGAACATCTATAACGGCATGATCCGCAAGGGCGAGAGCGTGCGCGCCTTCCCGCTGTCGAACTGGACCGAGGTCGATATCTGGCGCTACATCCAGGCCGAGGACATTCCGCTGGTGCCACTCTACTACGCCAAGAAGCGGCCCTTCGTGGAGCGCGACGGCATGATGATCCTGGCCGAAGATCCGCGCCTCGAACTGCTGCCCGGCGAAGTCCGCCAGGAAGGCATGATCCGCTTCCGCACGCTCGGCGATTTCCCGCTGACCGGCGCCATCCGCTCACAGGCCACCACCCTTGAAGAGGTGATTGCCGAACTCGAAATTGCAACGGTGTCCGAACGCCAGGGCCGCGCCATCGATCGCGACCAGTCCGGCTCCATGGAAAAGAAGAAGCGTGAAGGATATTTCTGAGATGACCGCAGCCCAAACCGCCGTCTCGGCCGCAACCGTCGTCAGCCTGCCCGCCGCCGAGCCGCTCAAGGCTCAGCGCGATACCAGGCCGCTGCGCCTCATCACCTGCGGCAGCGTCGATGACGGCAAGTCGACCTTGATCGGCCGCCTGCTCTGGGACACCAAGGCGGTCAAGGAAGACCAGGCCGCCACCCTGCAGCGCGATTCCACCGGCAAGCAGAACGATCTCGGCCTGCCCGACTTCGCATTGCTGCTCGATGGCCTGCAGGCCGAGCGCGAACAGGGCATCACGATCGATGTCGCCTATCGCTATTTCTCGACCGACAAGCGCTCCTTCATCGTCGCCGACACGCCCGGCCATGAGCAATATACCCGCAACATGGCGACCGGCGCCTCGACCGCCGATCTCGCCATCCTGCTCGTCGATGCGCGCCTCGGCATTCTGGAACAAACGCGCCGTCACGCGACGATCGCCTCGTTGCTCGGGATCAAACAGTTCGTGCTTGCCGTCAACAAGATCGACCTGACGGGCTACGACCGCGCCGGCTTCGACAAGATCAGCCATGACTTCCGGGAATTTGCCCTGTCGCTCGGCGTCAAGCAGATCACCGCCATTCCGATGTCGGCGCTGAAGGGCGAAAACGTCGTCTATTCCGGCCAGGCCGCCATGCCCTGGTATACCGGCCCGTCGCTGGTGGAGACGCTGGAACTTGCCACCGTGCGCTCGTCGCAGACGGTCGGCTTCCGCCTTTCCGTGCAGCGCGTGTCGCGTCCGGGCGAAAGCTTCCGCGGCTATCAGGGCACGGTTGCCGGCGGCTCGGTCAAACCGGGCGACAGCGTCATGATCCTGCCGTCGGGCATGGTCGCCAACGTCTCGAAGATCGTCACCTTCGATCTCGTCCGCAACGCGGCCGTTGCCGGCGACGCGATCACCCTGGTGCTCGACCGCCAGGTGGATGTGGCGCGCGGCGACATGATCGTCTCGATCGACGCCCAGCCCCAGGTCGGCCTTGCCTTCGACGCGCAGATCGTCGCGCTGCAGCCGGAGGGAATCGAGCCCGGCAAGCGCTACTGGCTGAAGAGCGGCAGCCGCCGCCAGCGTGTCCAGGTGCAGCCGCTCAGCCAGTTGGAGCTGAAGACCGGCGCCTGGAATTCCGCCCAGCGGCTCTACATGAACGCTATCGGCAAAGTCCGGCTCGTCTTCGACGAAGCGGCGATCTTCGACCCCTATGAGCAGAACCGGCTTTCCGGCTCCTTCATCCTGATCGATCCGGAGACTAACAACACGGTCGCCGGCGGCATGGTGACCGGCAAGCGCAGCGAACTCGGCGGCCTGCACAATGGCGAAGCCCGCGTCATCCTCTCGCTTCCGGCCGATCTTGCCGAGCAGATCATGGCAAGCGAACTCTTCGCCAGCCGCAGCCACGAGGCCGACGTACGGCGCATGACGGCAGCCGAAGCCGCCGACGTTTGGTCGAGTGCCGCAAGCGATATCTGATAAAGGACTAGGGGCCAGCAGGACTGGCCCCTCACCGCAGCCGAATCTGCTGGCTGCGGGCTGGCGATGCCTGTCGGCCTCTACGGCCGCTAAAAAAATCAGAATTTGCAGAAAACGGACTTTTTCAATTCACGATTCGCTGTTTACCGCTTGCCGGCGGACCGATGTGGGGCCATTCTTAGGTAGGATCCTGGCGGTGCGGTAAAACGAGAGGTCAGGCTTCGCAACGCTCAATCTCGACCTCGAAGCAGTTAACGTGGCGCCTTTTCTCGACTGATCCCCGAGCGAGGAGGTTGTCCATGTCCACGCGCTATGTCGACCATCCGCTACAACCGGGCGACCGGGCCCCGAACGTTGTGTTTGATGCGATCTCGCACGAGGGGAAGATCGCACTTGATGATTTTCGCGGCCGCAGCCCATTGTTGATCGGTCTGTTTCGAGGCCTGCATTGTCCGTTCTGCCGGCGCCATGTCGCGGCCATGGCATATCTCAACCCGATGCTGCGTGAGAAAGGCGTCCAATCCCTGGCGGTGGTAAATACGCCGGTCGAACGCGCGCGGCTCTATTTCCGTTACCATCCGATACCCGATCTTCTTGCTGCATCCGACCCGGGACGGGCTTCGCACCAAGCCTTCGGCTTACGCGAGGTCGGGATCGACACGGTCATGGCGATACGGATCGATCTTCAGGGCGAGTTGCCCGAGCCCATGGGCGTGATGGCAATGGACGAATTTCTCAACGAGAAGGAAGGATATCAAATGACGGAAGCCGATCAGCAGATGATGACTGCCGACCACGGGCAGCTTGTCGGTCAGTTCCTAATCGACCGGGAAGGCATCGTACGCTGGAGCTTCACTGAAGTTCTGGAGGCTGGGCTCGAGACATTCACGGCACCGAATTCCCAGGAATTGATGTCGGCAGCTTCCCAAGTCGCACATTAACAACGAAAAACTCGCTCGAGGACCTACCGCCGGGGTGGTGCTCGGTGTTGACGCATCGTTCAAGATGCTCATCGACTCGCTGTTTACCGCTTGCTTTCTGGCGCCTCCACTCCACCCTTGGCGATGGATCGCCGGTGGAATTTGAAATCCAGCTTGCCGCAAAGAACCGATCAGAACCTGAGACGGTGCGATAGGGCTCCGGATCCGATCCGAGCCTGAAGCGGTCAGATGGCTTTCCTCTAGACTTTAGTATTTCCGCGATCTACATTTGAGCCTCTGTGAGCCTGAAATTATATCAGGTCTCAGCCCCTTCGCATCGCCCACCTTCACCATTTGCGGTTCGGGCCTGCGTTTCACCCCCATTCAACGCAATTTCACCGCGCAAGCGGGAGGAGTTTCCATGGCCAATGCCCAATGCGCCTGCGGCGCTCTAAAACTGATGCTCAGCGAGCCGCCACAATTGACTGCGCTGTGTCACTGTTTGGCTTGCCAGCGGAGAACTGGCGCGCCGTTCAGCGCAAATGCTTTCTACGCGATCGGCTGTGTCGAAATATCCGGAACATCTACAGAATTCATTCGTACCGCCGAGAGCGGTCGCAAGGTCCGAATGCACTTTTGCCCAACGTGCGGCTCGACCGTCTATTGGAAGGCCGATGCTGCGGCGTTTTGGATCGGGGTGGCGGTCGGCTCCCTTGCCGATCCGGCCTTCGCGCCACCTGCCATGTCAGTCTTCGAACAATCCAAACATAATTGGGTGCAGCTTGACGAAGCGGTAGAGCACTTTCAAAGCCATCCAACCCTCCCATTGAAATGAATTGACGCGGGAAGGTCGGTGAGCGCACGGGCTTTCAGTCCGAATGCCACGCTGCCGACGCGTTCAATGACTGCCTCTCCCTTTGCTGCCCCGGCCAACTGAGCACTACTTCCCGAGAGCGCTCTTCAAGGCATCGACGACGACGCGGACAGAGGGGACGTCTTTGATATCCGAATGGACAACCAGCCAGATCTCTCTTGTCAAAACCTGTTCGGTCTCGATGCGCTGGAGACCGCTGGGCTCCGGGGCGGCGAAATCGGGGAGCATGACGACACCGGCGCCAAGGCTTGCCGTTGCGGCCTGGAACTCCAGAACGGACGACCGCAGCGCGATCGGCCGGCCGGCGGCCAGTTCGATCAGCCGCAGTTGTTGCGGTGAGGCGTTCATGGTTTCGTCGTAACCGATGAAGGTCCAGTCCGACGGGGAAACCGTTTCGAGATAGGTCCTTGATGCGTAGAGATGGAAGCTCATTTCGCCGAGCTTGACGATGGCGTAATCGCCGTCCTCGGGACGCGACATGCGCACGGCGATATCCGCCTCTCGTCTATTCAGCGACGCGAGGCGCTTTTCTCCGACGAGCGTGATCTCAACACCCGGATGGTCTCGCCTGACGGCGGCGATCGGCTTTGCCAGCAGCACGCTTGAGAGAGCGGGCGGCGCGCTGATCCTCACATGGCCACGCAATTCCGTGGCGCTGCTGCGGCCAAGCTGCTCGATTGCCGCAGTCTGCGCGGCGACAAGAGCTGCGTGCCTGGCAACCTGCTCCCCGTCCGAGGTCAACATGATGCGCCGTCCGCGGCGGTCTACCAGCTTGCGTCCGAGACTGGCTTCAAGCGACGAAATGCGCCGGCTGATCGTCGCATGTTCGACGCCGAGCTGCTTTGCGGCGCCAAGCAAGGTTCCCGACTGCGCGAGCGCCAGGAAATGCCGAAGGTCGTCCCAGTCGAGTTGTGTGAATTCTCTCTCAATCATTGTGAAGTAATAGGGAATTTTCACACATCATGCCATCGGTTAATTTGCGCCCATGAAGGAGCACGAGAGATGACCGACCAAATCATATGGCTGAACGCCCCCGGTGACGTCACCCAGTTCCATGTCGAGGAGCATCACCATTCTGAACCTCCCGGCGATGGTGAGATCAAGATCCGTCATCAGGCGATCGGAACCAACTTTCTCGACGTCTATCACCGCAAGGGCATCTACCCCATGCCTTCCTACCCCTCGGTGATCGGCGCCGAGGCGGCGGGCATCGTCGAAGACGTCGGTCCTGGCGTTTCCATGTTCCAAAAGGGTGACCGGGTTGCCTATGCCGGGCCTCCGGTTGGAGCCTATCGCTCAGCCAGGAACATTGCCGCTGAAAGGGCGATCAAGCTTCCGGATGCCGTTTCGGCGAAAACGGCAGCGAGTTCGCTGCTCAAAGGCATGACCGCCTACATGCTGTTGAAAAAGACCTATGATGTGCGTGCAGGAACACAGGTTCTGATCCATGCTGCTGCGGGCGGGCTTGGAAGCATCCTCGTTCGCTGGGCCAAATCGCTCGATGCCACGGTGATCGGGACGGTTGGCTCTTCCGAAAAGGCCGCAATCGCCGCATCTTATCGAGCCGATCACCTCATTGTCGGACGAGGCGCCGATATCGTCGCGGACGTGAAGCGGCTGACGAACGGGCTTGGTGTCGACGTCGCCTATGACGGGATCGGCGGCGACACGCTTCTCAAGAGCATACGCTCTGTCCGCCCATTCGGCATGGCCGTCACCATCGGCCAGGCCGCCGGTGCTATTCCACCGGTGCCCGTCGAGGAACTGCGCCCGGGCAAGGCGCTCTGCCATCCGAGTATCATGGCCTGGTGCGCTGACATCGGACAGTATCGCGAGGCTGCTTTCGCTGCCGTCGGCGCGATGGAAACAGGGATCGTCGCGCAGATCGGTGCCGAATATCGTTTGGCCGATGTTGCGAAGGCGCACGAAGAGATGGAGTCCGGACGTTCGGCGGGCAGTATCCTGCTGATACCCTGATTGGTCAGCGATATTTATTTTGGCTTACGCAGATGGAGAGATCCAGTCGGAATAGGAACCACACTGGCAAGTCGTTGGCCTACTACCGTACCGATTGTGGCAACGCCGGGCGTGTTCCTGGATGCGGGTTCGATCTGGCGAAGAAACAGTCCGGTATCATCTGCAAGAGATCCGATGGTAATCATCGGCTCATCGTCGACGAAAAGTATCAATCCAATGCCGGATCCAACCTTATCCTCCACCCTGCATGGAACGGCTCGCAGTTCGGTCTCCGCGTTTGTCGAAAACAGGGATTTCACAAGCCCGCCAAGTGCTTCGATATTATTGACGAACGGCCGCACGACAAGCGTGACCGCCTCTTTTTCAGATAGGGTGAGTTCGACGGAAAACTGAGCCGGCGCAGATCCGGTTGGCAGGCAAGCACTATAGAGCTGAAAAATCGCGGCGCGGGCGAAATTCAAGCGTGTATCTTGGGATTCGGCTTCGACGATTGATTGAAGAAAGCGTGAAGAGTTCACTGCCGCAATCCCTATTTCGAATCGGGCTAGCCCGATGATGATTTACGATATCGCATCTGGGAGCGAGCCGTCCGCATTATTCATATTGCCGACTGCTGACCTTCGAAAAATCTCCGGTTTGTCCCCGATATCCCGGATATTCCGCGAATATTTGGCGAAGCTGCAGGCCCAGTTTAGATCGCAAGAAAATATGGAAGCATTTAGGTCAATACGCCGTTGAGATCGCTATCCCTTGTGCGTTCGCGCGACCATCCCGGTTCGCGGGCGCGCTTCCGATCGTCGTGTCACGCCCGTTTTCGTCTTGAAATCGGTTTCCGCCGTCGAGCGATATGCCACATGTTGTTGGCAGCCATCAAATCGAATGGCAACACCCGGTGCCGTACCCGCGACATGCGTTAATGCTGGACGGCGGAATGGCTTCGGTGGACCGATTATTGAAGCTTGAGGGCGGCGTCGCGCAGAGCCTGCCAAGCAGGGCTCCCATCGTTATGGATGTCGAATTTGTCGTAGTCGTCCTGGGGATAGAGGCCCGAATCCTGCGTGCTGGTGAGCCGCCAGACCACCCAACCTCCGCAATCCGAGGTGGCGATCGTATTCAGCCAAGTTCCATAGGCGTTTGCCTGATCGGCATCGGATCGCGGAACTCCAAACTCCTCCAGGATCACCGGTTTTCCGATGCTTCGCCCGATCGCGCAGTATTCGCGAATGCGGGCATCGAAATCGGAATGGCTCATTTTGGCGTAGGATGGGTAGCCATGCCACGTGCCGAAATCAACGCTCGGAATATTCATATCCGCCAGCTTCTGATCCATGTTCCCATGGCCCGTCGTGACGAGCTGTTTCGGCGCCAGGGATTTGACATAGGCTGACATTTCCGACACCCACTCATAAAGGAGCGGTTTGGGATGGATGTCAGGTTCGTTGGCCAGATCCCAGGCAAATATGGTGGGGTCGTCGGAATAGCGCACACCGGTAATCGTGTTGACGCGCGACAGAACATGCCGAACCCATTCCTTGTAATCGCGTCGGGTTCGCGGATCAGCGGCAAAAAAGGTGTATTTGTCCGAACTCCCGTACCAGGCGTTCATCTGCTGGGCACCGCCCGTGTAGGCCCAGAAATCGACGAATGCGAGGATCAGCTTAAGCTTGCGCTTCGCCGCTTCCGCGATGAGGTAATCGACCTTTTGCAGGCCGTCAGGTCCGTCGTTGGGAACCATCTCGTTGGTTATCGGATCCCAACTCATCATATAGATGCCCTTGGTTCCGAGGTTGCCGGAATCGGCCGTGCTCTTTGAATTCCAGATCGTCGGCACCTGGCCGTCCAGCGACCCTATAACCGGTTGCAGGAAGGTGCGCACCACATTGGCGCCCATTGCCGTGGCATCGTCCAATACGCGGGTGACTTCGCCTGACGAGCCAAATGTCAGATAATGGTTGTTCACGCCGGCCACGCGAAATGGCTTGCCGTCCAGCAGGAAGCCCCCCTCTTTCGTCGTGACGAAAGATTGCTGCGCGGATGACTGCGCGTCCGCAGATCCGACTTGAGCAGACCAAAAAAGCGCCAGCGCCGCAGCGCCGATAGCGAAATCCCGGAAACGGTGAATACGCCTCATGCTAAGAAACTCCCTTTCAAGCCCGTGACGCAATTCCGATTTGGTCTGTCTGGTCGAGGGAATTGCCGTATGTCGAGACACCGCCAGCCGTTGATGGCGCGGCGATGGACGGCGTCGCAGTGCGCCGTGTGGCCCAATACAATGCCGGGCACAGAAGCAGGCCTTCCAGCGAAACAGCAATGACCCAGAAGTCGGCTGTGGCTGCGATCCCGAATCGCGCACCGCCGGCGGCGGCCACGATCTCCAACACCGCACCGCCGATCAGAACGAGCGTGGCAAAGCCCAGGCGCCGTCGGACACGTTGAACCGCCAGATAATGATACTTCGACGCCATTCCGAAAGCGGCAACGCCCAGAAACTGAAGGCCATTTCCTGCAATCACAGCATAGGCCGGATTGAATATCCAGAGCATGAAGCGCGACAGGAAGAGGAACGCCAAGGCGGTCGCCGCGCAGACCAGCATCGACAAGCCGAGCGACAGGCGCAGGCGCGCGGGAAATAGCTCCGGCTCCCGCACAGCGATGGCAAACAACACCGAGGCGAGTGACGCAGGGACGAGAAGCGCAACGTTCAGCACCGTCCAGGCGGCATAGAAGGCGGCGTTGATCTCAGCAGACAGCATCACCGTGACGACGAAAGGCAGCAGCAGCGCCGGCGCCTGAACAGCCATGCTGAGCGCGTGATGGCCGAAAACCTGTCCGAGCATCGGGCGGAAGGCGCGGATCTCCGGCCGGTGGAAGACGCGCCTGCCGGCATAGACAAGAAGCCCGGCCACGACGACCAGCGAGACAAGCTGCCCGGCAAACCAGGTGGTGAAGATCGCCAGTTCGTTGGTCGCCCGGCCAATTGTCAGGCCGAGAGCGATCAGGAGAAGAAGCTTGCTGGCGGCGAAGACGACATTCCGGGCCAGTTGAAGGCCGCTCCGCAGGAGGCCGACCATGGCTTGGTCGAGCACGAGCGTCACAGCCGTCAGAGCGCAAGCCGCGACGAAGAAGAGATCGGTCGCGGAGGAACCGACGATCGAGCCAAGCTGGGTCGATGTACAGGCTGCGATAGCAAGATAGATCAGCCCCACCACGATGGAGGCGCTGAACGAGGCCAGGAGGGCGCCCGTCAGAAACGGGCCTGCTCTTTGCTGACGGCCCATCTCGCCCATCAGGAAGGGTCCGAGACCGACTTCACCGAGATTCGCGAGGAGATTCATCAACGATATGGCGGCGGCGGCGAGCCCAACAGCTTCGGCCGAGAAGGTACGCGCTGCGAACCACCAGTAGACGAAGCCGAGAATGGCCGTCATCAACGTTCCAAGCCCCAGCATGCCTGCATTGAGGAGCAAAACCGCCTGGTTCATCAGGAGGCTGCGGACGTTAGCGATGGCGGCGCTGACGGTCATCATGCCTATTCCACCCGTTCGAGCGCGCGAGCAGGAACGGAGGTGAACCGTCGCGTAAGGGCCGCGCGGGTCCTGCCGAGAGAGAATCCGGCCGCGGTGGCCCCTAGGCCGGCGGCCAGGGCGACGGCGCGAAGAAGGCCGCTCGGCTGGCCAAGCAGCACATCAGCAAATCCCCGCATAAGCCCTTGGGGCAAGGTCCTCGTCATATAGGTCTTTTCCGACGCCAGCGCCTCGCCGGAGCCTGCCATCAACGATAGGCTGGCCTTTGAAAGCCCTTCGGCCCAGCATCGATGAAGGAAATATTTCCACGTCGCACGATCAGCGGGTATGGCGTGATCGCTGCCGCTGGACGGCTCGAAGACGAAACGGCCATGCGGCAAGGCCTTGGTTGCACGGATGCAGAGTTCGGTTTCCTCGCATCCGAGCGGCAAAGCCTTGGCCGTTCGGCCCAAGCCGGAATCGAAGCCGCCCGTATGATCGAAGACGGAGCGGCGGATGCACATGGACGCGCCGATGAGGTTGCGCACCGGCCCCGGATGAAGGCCGCGATAGGTGCAGCCAAGGGTCCACAGGAATTCGTCGGGAAACCAGGACGGACGATCTGTTTCCCACAACGGGCGGATAGCGGAGACGGCGCCCAGAACCGAGGGATCCTCGAGTTGCCGCACCAAGGTTGCCAGCAAATCCCGATCTGACACGGCGTCGTCGTCGAGAAACAGGATGACCTCGCCGCGGCTGGCTGAAATCCCGGTGTTGCGGGCGCCGGAGAGGCCGGGCGGATGAATATTCTCGACGATCCTGACGGGGGTTTCAAAGCGCTTGGCGCGCAGACGCAGCGCCAGTGCCGGATTGTGATCGACGATGACGACGATCTCGTCCGCGGCCGGGACCTGACGCGTTGCCGCCTCCATTGCCTTGTTGAGGACGTCCCAGCGCTTGTCGGAATAGCAGCAGATGACGATTGCCGTCGTGAGCTTACCGGGCACGGGAGGCTGGAAATTATCCATTTTTCGTCTCCGGATCAGCGAACTGAAGGGTCATTCCGGTCGGTGCCGGGGACTGGAGCGTGTCGATGGTCATCCAGACCTTGCGGTAGATCGTTCCCCTGTCGCCGCTCTTGTAGAGCCAGGCTTCCAGCCGTGCGGGGGCGCGCGTTTTCGTTGGTACGGAGAATTCGAAAGTTTGGCTGGAGGAAGGTGCCAGCTCGAAGGTTGGCATCTGTCCAATCAACGTACCGCCCAGAACGAGGTCAAGACTGTAAAGCGTCTTGGTGTCTTCCGAATTGCGCACGCCGACCGTTACCACATTGTTCGTCCAGTTCCATTTGGGCACCATCCAAAACTCGGTGAAATGAAACGGCTTACGTTCAAGCGCGACCGGGCGCGCCATGAGGACGGAACTCGTCGCCAGGATCATGGAAACTGCGAAGATCAAAAAACGGCGGCCGGGCCAAGTCCAGGGAATGGCTGGAACCGCCCTTGCGAGCGGCAAAACGACATTCAGGCACCGAAGGGCGATGGTCGTCAGGCCCAGGGCGTAGACCCAGCCGCGCGCATCGAGATGCCCGGCGACATGCAGCAGAAGCCCCAGAAAAATGCAGGCCGCGAAGCTCAGGAACACCGCGAGCGTTCCCCTTGTGACCGTATCGCCCTCTATGCGCAGGGTATCCACCAGCATGCGGCCCGGGAGATATAGGATCAGCGGCGCGCAGAGCGCCAGGCGAACCGCCTTCTCCGAGGTCGAAAAGGTTCCGGGCAGCCACGTTACGGTCAAGACAGCGGCAAGAATCCACAGCGGAATGATCCCCAGAAAGACACGGCGGGCCATCATCGGGGGCGAGCTCCTGCATCTGCCCATGCCGTCGCGCCGACGATCTGAGCGGCGCCCGGGTTCACCTTCATCAGCTTCTGCCGGATCACGTTTGGGTCGAAGGATTTCTGGACGAGATGAACGATCTTGCTGTCCAGCCGGCTCAGCGTGAGGCCGAGGCGGCTATGGATCTGCGTCAGATAGGCCCCGCGCGCATCGCGCATCGTCGGCGACTGGTGCATCACATCGAGCAGAAAGACGGAATAGAGCGTCCATTCCCCGAACCGTGTCTGGTCTTTTGACGCGCTGAGACCCTTGAGCAGCTCGACGTAGGGTTTCGAGCCGTATTTCGACGCGATATAGTCATTCAGCGCGATGAGCCATTCGCGCTTGAAGCAGAAGAAATCGTTGATGAAATCGACGTAGCGAAAAGACCGGGCCGGCTCGACGCCGAGGATCTTTGCAACATTGCGCAACCGTTTCTTCTCGAAACGGTAGTGCAGATCGGGAAGCCTGTGGCTGGAATAATAGAGAACCGGTTGGCGCCGGTCGATCAGATCGGTCGTCTCAATGGGCCGCAGCAGCAGTGTATCCGCACCGAGATTACAGAAATGCTCGGTCCGGCAGAATTCGAAGGCGCGCAGCTTGATGATCTGCTGCCGAAACCAGCCGGGAAGTTCCAGTTCGCTGGCCGAAAGCCAATCGTTGTCGCCGGTGACGGCGGCGCCAGGCACGAGACCCTTCGCGTCGAGGAAGGCTCTTAAAGCGGCCGGGTTGTCGGTGACCATGGTCAGGTTTCCCTTGTCGGGGAAATGCTGCTGGTAGGAGCGAAGGGACGCTTCGAGTAGATATTCGATGTCCCGCGAATGGACGCACATGAAAGCGTCGATACGGCTATCGATCATTGTAAATCTCCGTCAGTTCGTCCCAAGGATTGTACCGGCTCTCCGGTCCGCTTGCGAGGGGCGGCGGGCTGCCGTGTTTTCCCGAGCCGCCCCACGTCGAAAATGACCATGAAGCCGTTGTCGAAGGTGCGGTCGACATCGGGCTCGGAATTGAACTTAAGCAGCGACGACGCCTGGAGGGGGACCATGTGGTTTCGGTCTTGCGCGCCGCCGTCGAAATAGACGCCGACGCCGGGCAGGCCGGTGGTCATGCGCAGGTCGACCATGACGAAGCCGATGCCCTGGTCAATCAGCAGCTGACGTTCCATCGGGCCGAGATCGGCTGCGGTGATGGCCATGCTCGTATCTTGCCCACTCTCAAGCGTGGTCGAGACCTTTTGACGGCCGTAGGTGGACAGGAGCAGGCGATTGATCCGATCGGTTGCGAAATTCTGGTCGCCGCCCAGCCATTCCTTGGTCCACCTTGCGGCGCTGATCCCCATCGGTTCTATCGACGAGGAGTCGGCTGACACTTCATAGGCGGCCGGAACCAGGATACGTGGTCCCTCGGAGCTGATGACGCCAGCAATCAGCACCGTCGTTGCGGCGGCGGCAAGCGCCGTTGCGCGCAGCCAGCCACGCGACGTGCCGTGCCAGAACGCCGCGACGGCCACCGCGACGACAATCGCGACGCCGAGGAAAGATAGCGAGCCGATGCGGTTGCCGATCTCCCACCCACTGCGCGTCAGGCGGAAGATGATACTGACGGGATAGGCCAGCGTCGCCAAAACGAGGATCTCGAGAAGACTTGAGCGCCATAGCCGCCATCTGGTCGGCGGCCAGAGGATGCTCGCATCCCGGTGCTGCCCATTGAAAACGAGCGAGCGGAGAAAGCCGGTGAGAAGCCCCAGGCAGATCAGCGCGACGCCTGCCATCGTCAGGTAACGTTGCCAAGCAGGCGCCAAGGCTCCCGTGTCCGACACGAAAAGCCTACGCGTCGCGGTCGAATTCGATACGAGTTGCGCTACCTCGTTTATGCCGCCTTCCAGTACGGGAAGGATGTAGCCGCCGGTGGGGTTCCCGACGATCTTCGACCAGGCGACCGGAGCAATCACGGCGATCGAGGCCAACAGGATCGCCTGCCGCCTCTGCATGGCGGACGCGCCCTGCCGCAGGCATTCCATCACCGCCGTGCCGCACAAAAGGGCCGTGCAAAAATAGGAGGTGAGATGATGAGTAACCGCGAGCGCCACGATCAGGACCATGGTGGCGATGACCGTCGGCCAGGCTGCCGTGTCGCTTGGCTCCATGCGTCGGCTTTCCGAAGCCAACAGCACCGCCACAAGCATGGGGATCGCCAGGCTTTCATAGGAGTAGTGGACGTCGAACAGCAAAAACGTGGACGAGCCCATGTAGATCAGGCAGGCGATGGAGGCGATCCGCGCAGAATCCGTGATCTTCTCGAAGAGCAGGAATAGCGTGAGCATCAGCACCATCCGCGCTGCCGCCAACACGATGAGGCCTGCCGCGAAGACGGACAGTCCGGACAGGTTGACCAAGGCGGACGTTATGAGCTCCAGTCCGGGATAGAGCGGGCTGACCGGCAGAAGGGGATTGGGCAGGAACAGTCGCCGCGCCTCCAGAATGTCGTTCACCGTCGCCCAGTGCAGGAATTCGTCATGATCTATGAATGCGACGGGTGCGCGGATGACGCGTACCACGAAGAGGGCTGAAGTGACGATCACTATGAGCGCCAAGCGCTCCAGGCGGCTGGCTCCCGGATGGATGATCCGCGCCGCTGGCGGGAGAAAGATCGCGGCGATGGCGGTATAGAACGTCGAAACCGCCCAGCCCTCCCCCAGCCGACTGGCATTTGCGGCAAGTGCGATCACGACAAGGGCGCAACTGCATAGCAAGGCAAAGACCGGCGACATGCCCAGCGACGAAGGATCGGCAATGCCCCCGACCGCGCTGTCCTGCCTGCGCAGGCCCAGAAATGCCGCGATCCATAGATCGATGCGTGGAATGGAAACCCTCTCTGTATAGCCGTGACGATAAGCTCCCTCCTGGTAGGCCTTCTGCTGGCTTGGAGAAGCCCGTCCCTTAACAACGGTCATCGTGCTTCAAATCTCCAAGCAGTGCTGGACCGGTTCGCAGTTCAGGCTGCGGATGCGAAAATACGCGTCTGTACACCGTCAGCAGCCGGTCCGTGCAATCGTCCCAGTCCGGCAACCTCGTCTCAATTGAGATCGGCCCGGCGTCCATGGTGGCGAGCATTTCACGTGCGGTGAAGTCTGGCGAAGCGTTGAGCGGAATGGATCGCACGAGGCCCTCCTCAACCAGCTCCCGAAAGCCTGATGTGTCGGTGGTCAGGACGGGAGCCTTGACCGAAAGCGCCTCCATAACCGCGACGGGATGAGCTTCATAATCGCTGAGGAGCACGACAAGTGCGGCCGAAGACAAAAGATCGGCCATTGCGGACCGGTCGGCCGGCGGAATTGCCCCGATCTCGACGCGGTTGCCGAGCCCGAGCTCGGCCACCTGCTGACGCAGCTTCGCCTCATAGGGGCCTTCTCCCAGGATTCGAAGGCGCATATCAGGGAATTTCGTTGCCAGCACATTAAAGGCAGCAAGCGCCCGATGATGACCTTTATAGCGCTCCAGCCTGCCGAGCGAGACAATCAGCGGCTTGTCGTGAGGTGAAGGGGATCGCCGCCCGGACTTTTCCGGCAGGCGCGCGCCATTGGGGATAACGATGAACCGGTCTCTCGCGATTGTCATATTCTGGCTGAATAGGTCCGCTTCGAATCGCGACACGCCAATGAGTTGCCCTGCCCTGGCAGCCAGAGGCGCAAGCATTCTGTGTTGGAAGCGCCGGATCGAGGATCGAAATGGTGACGAATGACCACCGCTGTGAAAGGTGACTACAAAAGGAAGCCCCTTGCGCGATGCGGCGGCCATTCCGAGCGGTGCCAGGAACGTGTGGTAGCCCTGAACATGCATCAGGTCCCAATCACCTTCGGCGACCGCCTTGAAGACGCCGGGGGCGAAGCACCAATCCCGCCCACGGGGAAAGGTCTTCAGCCTGATAATCTGCACGCCGTCTCGGGTTTCCTCTGCCGGAAGAAGGCCATCGGGATTGCCCGTCAATACCGTCACCGCATGCCCCTTGGCCACGAGCCGGGTTGCGACCTCGCTTACATGGGTTTCCGTTCCTCCGGCATAAGGCAGGTATCTCGCGCTGAGCATCAAAATGCGCATCATGCGGCCTCGCCAATTACATCCAGACCTCAGGACATGCCCTGCTCGAGGACTTGGACGCCCGTCGGCGTACTGACGCGTTCCCGGAAGATCGTCTTCAGCACGCGCCAGCCGTCCGGAAGGGCACGCAGATTGCTGACGCCGTAGATGCGCTCCGATTCAAAGCTCGCGACTTCCATGATTTTGAGCTTGTTCTTCAGGGCCCGCAAATTGATCAGCGTCTCGATTTCGAAGCCGTCGCAATCGGCACGCAGCAAAGGAACATGCCGCCTCCAAAAGCCCATGTAGCCGTAGCACAGATCGCTGAAAGAGCTACCATACAGCATCCGGACCAGCAGGGTCAGGCCCAGATTGCCGAACCGGCGGATGACCGTCATGTCGCTGGTTCCGCCACCCTGCATAAAGCGCGAACCCTTGACGAAATCCGCACCTGCAACAAGAGCCGCGACGAACAGGATGATTTCGTAAGGATCCATCGAACCGTCAGCATCCAGCATCACGATCATATCACCAGATGCGGCTTCGAAGCCCGTCCGCAATGCGATGCCTTTGCCCTTCTTAGGCTGAAGTACGATCTTGACATCATCGCGCATGCTTCGCGCTATGTCAGGCGTTCCGTCTGTCGATCGCCCATCGACGATGATGATTTCATGCACCCATGTCGGTATGCGGGGCAAAAGCAGCTTAATGTTTTCCGCTTCGTTCAAGGTTGGAATGACGAGCGAGGTCCTTGGCAAATTGAACATCGGACCTTGGACCGGCATCGAGGAATGCGAGGCTTCTACAGCTTGTATTGCAGACATAAGCTCTCCTTGGCGTTTTGGACCGCGTGACAAATCGCAAATCGACGATGCCTCTGAGCTCTTTGGCCGAGAGGAGGACTAAACTCTCCCCAGTCGGGGAAGGGTATGTGGCTGCGTCTCAATGTACTTTGATTAGATCGCCAGGCTGTAAGACCGTTTCTTCGGTAGCAGGTTCGACTGTGACTCCATTCGGTCCAGGCCGAACGATTTCAAATTCAACACCGGCGCTATCATTCGACGATACCATCGACCGGAAGATTTCAAGATCGCTCTCGGTCGTCTTCAATGCCGTAGATAGGCCTCTTTCCGCATCCGCTGCCGACTTCTCGATCTCGATCTTGCGTTCGATACGATCGCGCTCAACGTCCTGTTTCGCTGCCGCCAGCCGCTGCTTTGCGCTCTCGACATCGATGACGGCTTGCTGCTTTCGATCTTCCGACTCGGTCAGTTCGCTTTGCGCCCGGGTCAATTCGATGCTGGTGACAAGCTTGTTTTTGGCCAAATTCTCGATACTTGCCAGCCGATCCTGACGGACCCGAATGGTGGCATCATAATTGCCGACGCGGGCCTGACGCAGATCGAGATCGGCCTGAGCATCGGCAACAGATTTTGCGTAAGCACTGCTCTGCGCATCCTTGCTCGTCGTTATCAATTGGCGCTGCCATGTCTCATCATCCAGCAACCGTTGGGCATCGGGATCGGGACCGAGAATTGGTGCACCAATGCTGGCAATTTGCACGGAATCGCGCTTCGCCCTGAGCACCTCGGTTCGCGACGCAAGCCGCTTCAGATCGGCCAACTCAGTCTTCAACCGCTCGATCTGGCGTGTAATTTCCACACTCTGCCACGGCTCAATACCCTTCGCCGCCATGCCACCCGCTTGCGCAACGGCATGCAGAACGGTCATGCCATCAACATATCGAAACGAGCCGGGATTACGAACCGGGCCGGTAATATAAACAGGCTGGTGCTCAATCTTGACGATATTCACGAACCCCTTTCTGCCGACCAAATTTTCGTACGAAGGAAGAATTATCGCCTCCACATCCGCCGGAGGAAGCCCTCGAACCCGGAAGCGTCCCAAAAGCGGAAGCGAAATCGTTCCGTCCGCTTCAACGACGTATTCGCCAGTGAGTTCGGGGCGCTGATAAAAGTTCCAGGGAACCGTGCCCCGTGAACCCGTCCAGCGGTCTTCGACGGAGGCCAAGCTTTCGTAAAATGCCAGATTCAATTTATCGCCTGAGCGAAGACCGTCACGCAACAATTGAGGCTGCCGGGCCAAAGTCTCACCAGGTGTCACAACCGAGACCGCTTCCGTAGGCGAAGGCAACTCTTCCGCTGCTGGCGTCAATGGAACAATTGCTGCAAACACCATGCACAGTATTGTTTGATGTAGGCGAGAACGGATTCTCGACCTATATTGAGGTATCTTTGGAGATGCTATCTTCGAAAGCTTCATGTTTCGAATTTCCGCTTTTAAAGCGATGAACGCCTCGTAATCTCTTTAAGATTAACATAATATTAATCATATTCAACAGTACTTAACAATGATTAATACATCTGCCAGACAGGCTAAGATCCCGAGTCGAAAAGAATTCAATAAAAGTAATATCTTGCGGCCACCGGGCAGCACTTCAAAATCCTTGGCTTTATCGGTTTATTTGTCGATCAGCAGGGTGAAATTTGCAATGTAGCTCTCAGCTTTAGTCCATTAGAGCCGCCATTGGCGAAGAGATGTCTGAGCCAACGCCGGCACTTGAGAAATGGTTTCGAGGACGACATTTGCGCCGTCGCGATCCGCGATGTCGGCATCATTCAGGCGCGGGTTTCGGCGTTGTGATCCGGGATGGCGAACCGATTTGTATCCGCGGCTGGCCGGCCACTTATCCATAAAATGGAATTATATTATGCATTTCAGATATCTACAGCCATAGAACCTGCTGCGATAAGGTGCCCGTCATCGAGGTGGGCTCTCGGCACTGGCCGACCGTCCTCCCCCGCAAAATGACACCGCAGTCGGTGTCAATGACAGGGAAAGGTTTAAAGCTCTATGTCTGTACATGAAAAGCCACTGATCGCGATTGCCGGTGCAACGAGCAAGCAGGGGCGCAGCGTCGCGGCGGCCCTCCTTGAGAGCCAGCGTTTCCGGGTGCGTGCTTTAACCCGGAAAAAGGATTCGCCTGAAGCGTTACGTCTGGAGGAACGCGGCGCTGAAATCCTAGCCGTCCCTCTCGAGCTTGGCCGTCAAAGGGACCTCGTTGCCGCCTTCAAAGGCGCGGATGGCGCATTTCTGATGACGCCGCCGATCGCCCCGCCGGAGACGATCGAGGCTCCTCTCGGGCGGCAACTGGCGGATGCCGCCGTGGAGACCGGCGCCGGGCATATTGTTTTCAGCACGCTTGAGAATGTCGACAAGATCACCGGCGGCACGAAGTATGCGCCGCATTTTACCGACAAGGCGCGCGTTGCAGACTATATTCGCAGCCTGCCGATCTCTCATTCCTTCATCATGCCGGCATTCTTCTACACGAATCTGCTCGAATATTATGTGCCGCGCATGGAGGGCGATACGCTGCTCCTGCCGGTCTATCTTCCTGAAGATTTTCGAGCGCCCTTTGTCGATCCGCTGACGGCGACCGGGCCGGTCGTGCTTGAAATTTTCTCAAACCCCGAGCGTTACCACGGCAAGACGCTGCCGATCGTTGGCGACATCATTTCTCCGCGGGAGATGGTCGAAACCTTTCAGCGCGTGACCGGGCTCAAGGCCGCGTATCGAAACGCTTTCACCCGGGATGGCCTGCTGCACTTTTTTCCAGAGTTTGCCGCCAACGAACTTCTCGTTCGAGAGATTCTGGGGATGGTCGAATATGCTGTCGACTATGGCTATTTCGGCAAGGAGCAAGACCTCGAATGGAGCCGTCGCCTGAACCCCGACACGTTCAACTGGGAACAATATCTGCGAACGACGAGGTGGCGTGGCGATAAACGGTCATTCGGACTCTAAATCATGACGGCCGGATTCCCGGTAATTTGGAAACCTCGGCGACAAGAAAGTCGACGAGAAGCCGAACGCGGGCAATGGCGGCACGCTCTGGAACGATCAGCAAGCTCACCGGAACCGGTAAAGGACGATAGTCGCCAAGCACGACCTCGAGCTCCCCGTCATCGAGAAGATCGTGGACCAACCAGAGGTGTGCGGGACCAATGCCCCGTCCGGCGGCAAAGGCTTCGCGCGCCGCAAGCCCGTGATCGACGCGCAACTTGCCGCTGACAGGGATCATCAGGCTTGTGCCATCGGGAGAGGAAAGAACGAGTTGATCGCTGCCGGCCACATTGGACATTACGACGGTTTCGTAGCGTGACAGATCGGCAGGGCGTTCGGGCCGTCCATGGGCCGACAAATAGGCCGGAGCGCCGACCAGCAGACGATGGCTTTCTCCGAGCGCATGAAGTTTCATTGCGCTGTCGGCGAGAGGTCCAAGACGGAGTGCGACGTCGACGCCTTCGCGAACCAGGTCGATCCGCTCGTCCGTCAGGTTGAGGTCGACCCGGATGTCCGGATGCCTGTCCTGGAAATCAAAGATCAGGCGCGTGATGTGCATCACGCCGAGCGCTGCCGTACAAGAAAGCCGAACAGCGCCTGCGGGGGCCTGACGGGCATCTCTTGCTTCTTCAGCAGCCTGTTCGACCAGCCGCAATATCTGCAGGCAATTGGTATAATAGCGGCTGCCCTCGTCGGTCAGGGTGACGCGACGCGTGGTGCGGCTGAGAAGCGGTACGCCGACAGCCTCCTCAAGTTCATTGAGGTGCCGCGTCACGGTGGATTGACCGACACCCAGCTCTCTTGCGACCATCGACAGGTTGCCGCGTTCGGCGACGCGAACGAAGGTGCGCATTCTGTCGAGAGACAGTCCGGTATTATCCATTTTTCAGCACAGCGATCGTCATTCATTCCATATAGGGAACAATCTGGATGGTGCCTAGTTCGGAGCATACGCCGACAGTTCAGTGGGAATTCATTCGGCAGATCGTCTCGGATTATCGCGTCGAGCCGCGCGGGATGATCGAGAAGCCGCAATCGACCTTGCCTTCGCCGGCCGGTTCGTCGCGGACCGCGCGCAGCAGCATGTCGGCGACACGGTAGCCGATTTCGTAGCGTGGAATCTGCACCGTCGTCAGCGTCGGCTGGGTGAAGGCTGAAAATTCCAGATCGTTGAAGCCGCAGATGCCGACATCCTCCGGCACGCGGATGCCGCGCGCGGCACATTCGATGAGCACGCCCAGCGCCAGATCGTCGCTTTGGGCAAAGACGGCATCAATATCCGGCACGCGCTGCAACAGGCGGGCAAACAACTCCCGGCCAAGGCCGGTGCTGCTGCTGCTGCTGCTTCCCTCATTTCCGCCAATGGCAAGATCGGGATCGAAACGTCCGGCTTCCCGCATCGCGGCCTGATAGCCTTCCTTCCGTCGGCGCGAGCGAATATCCGTGCCGCGGCCGATGAAGCCGATCCTCTCGTAGCCCCTCGACAGCAGGAAGCGGGTGGGTTCTGCGCCTGCAGCATGATGATCAAGGCCGACGACCAGCCTTGCCGGCTCCTGGCTGAGATCGGTGATATGGGCGATCGGACAGGTGGCATTCTCGATCAGCGGCAGGAGATCACCATAGGATTCGGCGCCGGCGATGATGACGCCGGCCGGCTTCTGCGTCAGGAAGGATCTGAGCTCGCCGGCCTCACCGTCGGCATGGTGGAGCGTACTGGAATATTGCACGCGGAATTCGGTGGCGCGCAGGCAATCCTCGATGCCGATCATCAGGCCGGCAAAGCCGTGCTGGTGCAAAGCGGGCGTGATGACGCCGATGATGCCGTTATGGCGGCCGGCCAGAGCCCGGGCGGCAAGATTGGGGATGTACCCCATCTCGGCTACCGTGCGCAGGATGGTCTGGCGCAGATCCTCAGAGACAATTTCGGGATTGCGAAGCGCGCGCGAAATCGTGATCGGGCTGACCCCCACCTTCTTCGCCACATCGCTCAACTTCACATGCGCGCCGCGCCTGGCTTTCCGCCCCCGCTCCACTGCTGCCCTCATCCCCCCTTATTCTTCGCCCGCGAGACTCGCCTGCCCTCGAATCGCGGCCGTTACTTTTTGAAGAAGAAATAATTTAGAGTCTACTAACATTTTATATTTGCAATGGGATCCGGAATACAATTCCAGAAAGAGCACAGGATCGTCTGCCGGCAAATTACGGACGCATGCGGCGATCGGATCACCGCCTCCAGGAATAAGTCCATTTATTGTCGAATAAAAACATGGCGGCGGCCGCCAAAGGAGGCAAAATCAAGCCGGAATTTTTGAGAAGCTCAAACGCTGCATGAGCGAAGATTAAATTCCAGTCATTTCTTACAAATCGGCAATATAAACATGTTCAAACTTTAATTTGTAAATCCGCTTGGTGGGATCATATGTATCCCGGGCGCCAATTCTTCTCTCCCACGGTCGCCGCCCCTCGACGACTGCGCGTTTCCAGAAGGAATTGGCGCCAAACGCCATCCGACGCCAGGTCCCAGGACATGGAACCACGACGCCATCCAAGCCAACGCTCTCGCCAGGGACCACCGCCCAAGGGATCACCACCATGTCACACATCCTCCGCAATCATCGCACCGCAGCCCTTGTGGGGGCCGCCATCATCGCCGGCGCGGCATGCCTGCCCGTCGCCATCAACGCCTCCAATGCCGTTGCCGCGCCTTCGGATACCGGAGGCGTTCTCGCCCCCAGCGGCTCCTTCGCCTCCATCGTCGATGCCGACAAACCTGCCGTCGTCACCGTCACCACGACTGTCAAGACAACCGATGTCAGCGCAGACCAGCAGGAGTCGCCGATGGACGAGCAGTTCCGCCAATTCTTCGAGGACCAGGGCATCCCGCTGCCGCGCCAGGCGCCGAAAAACCGGCCGTCGCAGCAGGCAATGGCGCTCGGCTCCGGCTTCATCATCAGCCCCGACGGAGTGATCGTCACCAACAACCATGTCATCGACAATGCCGTCGACATCAAGGTGACGCTGGATGACGGCACCGAACTGCCGGCCAAGCTGATCGGCACTGACCCGAAATCCGATGTCGCCGTGCTGAAGATAGAGGCGGGCAAGCCGCTGCAAACCATTGGCTGGGGCGATTCTGACAGGCTGAAGCTCGGCGACCAGATCCTGGCGATCGGCAACCCCTTCGGCATCGGCACCACAGTAACGGCCGGCATCGTCTCGGCGCGCGGCCGCGACCTGCACAGCGGCCCCTATGACGATTTCATCCAGATCGACGCGCCGATCAACCATGGCAATTCCGGTGGCCCGCTGGTCGACCGCAGCGGCAATGTCGTCGGCATCAACACCGCCATCTATTCGCCGAACGGCGGCAGCGTCGGCGTCGGTTTCGCCATTCCCTCCGATGAGGCGAAGGCGATCGTCGCCAAGCTGCAGAAGGACGGGTCGATCGATCACGGCTATCTCGGCGTGCAGATCCAGCCGGTCACCAAGGATGTCGCCGATGCCGTCGGCCTCGACAAGACCGGCGGCGCGCTGGTCGCCGCCATCACTGCCGATACGCCGGCCGCCCATGCCGGCCTGAAGCCCGGCGATATCGTCACCTCAGTCGGCGGCGAGACCGTCAAGACGCCGAAGGACCTGTCGCGCCTGGTCGCCGACCTTTCGCCGGGCGCCAAGGAAGCTCTCAGCATCTGGCGCGATGGCAAGACCATCGATCTCAACGTCACCGTCGGCACCAATGAGGAAGGCCAGAAGCAGGCCGCGGCCGAAAGTCCCGCCAGCAAGGGCGAGAGCACCGGCCAGCCGAGCCTCGGCATCGGCCTTGCCGACCTCACGCCCGACGTGCGCCAGCAGCTCAACCTGCCGCGCTCTGTCAACGGCGCGGTGGTCGCCAAGGTCGCCCCGGACAAGTCAGCGGCTGCCGCCGGCATCCAGTCCGGCGATGTCATCGTCTCGGTGAACGATAGACCGGTCCATAACGCCCGCGACGTCAAGACCGCAATCGCCGATGCCGGCAAGGCCGGCCGCAAGTCGGTGCTGCTGCTCGTCGAACGCGACGGCAACAAGACCTTCGTCGCCGTGCCGCTTGGGGCTGCTTGAGGCGACCGGACCTCGGGAAAGCGGACGCGCCGATGGCTGCCCCTCACCCCAACCTTACCGGGACCGAGTCACTCGTCTCGACCCCGGTTGGTGGCGGCAGCCGGTAACGTCTTAGAACCGGCCTGTGGCAGCAGACCCGTTCACGGGATCTCGGACATTCGTTCAGGCAGTCTGGTTTTAGGAAAACGATAGCCTGACGACCGCAGCGATGCGTCCGCACGCCCGGACGCCGTATACCGCGCGATCCGATAGGCTTTCACCGGGGCGCCGCCGTCATCCTGCCATCGGGCAAAGGAGGCGTCTTCCATTGCCTGCGGAAGCGGGCCCGAACTCAACTGTGTCGCCAGATACATTTTCAGCGACGACCTCAACGCGGCCTCGTCGATGATGCCCATCTGGAAACAATGAATGAGGAAACTTGTGGCGGCAATCTCACCCTCATCGGCCGCGTGGGTTTCACCGCCGCGAAAGCCGGCCTTTCGCAGAATACGATCGAGCATTCTCAGATTGGCAATATCGAAAAACTGATCTGAAGTGGAAGACATGATGTCCTCCTTCGTTGGGGCTAGGGTTCACTGGCGCTAACATCACTGGCGCGCCCCAAGCAGCGGTGCCCGTATCGTGCCCGCCGATAAATTAGCTTGCGCTTATTGCCAGCTGACCGCAACCTCATTCGGCTACGGCCATTGATAATGGCGTGGCGGAACCCATTTCAGTGAGAGGAGGATTCGCATCATGCGGTTCAACGATGAAGCGACCCTCACAAAGCCGTCGGCACTGCCGGTGGAAAGGCGTGCACTGGTCAATCACCTGAGAGAGGCAATCGCGCGGTTGACGCACGGGCTGGCAGCCGCCGGATTGGTGGAATTCGTGCCGCCACTGCTCGAGATCAACAAAGTTCTCCGTGATATGACGGACGAAATTTCCCGTGCGGATTCGCTCTATTCCGATGAGGTTATCACGGGTACGATGCGCTTGATCAAGACATCGGAAGCTTTGCTTGAAAACCGGGTCATCGTGCAGACCATCCATTGAGATCTGCTGAACGCTCCGACATGCAGGCAGGCTGATCGCCGGACATCCGGCATCAAGCTATTCGCCCTTCCTGCATCCATCATCACCGGTGCCCGAGCTCCGCAGGTCGGCCGCGCCATTTCCAAGGATAACCGCAATGACGCTTATTTTCCCCAACAGAAGCCGCAGCTTCGACGAAGCGCGAAAAGGTGTCCGCTTCACCGGCTATGACGGCATGTTCGAGGTCAGGTTTCTGGTCGAAGAAGCAGCCCTCGGCAGCACGATTACCCATAATTCTTCCGAAGCCGCCTACCTCAATGCATTTGATGCAGCGCGTTCTTCGATTCAGGAAGCCGCATCGCGGGCCTATCAGCATAGACGCGGAAATAACTTTACGCTCACGGCCGCAGATTTTCGCTGACCGATGGAAGGCGTGCGGTCGGCGAACTGAAACTGCGACCATCCTGCTACTGCCGTATGAGACAGGGGAGCAAAGCATATGGTTTCGACACGATACCGCCCGAAAGACCTGAAGCTGGCACGTCGCCATATCGTGAAGGCGGCGCATCGCGTTGCTGATCAGGAAATGGTGATCAGGAAACTATTGCGCAAAGGCAGACCCTCCGGATCGGCCTATGCGCTGCTCAGCAGGCTCTACGACGATCAACGGCGGAAGCTCGATCGGCTGAAACTGATCGAAGCGATGGTTGAGGTAGACGCGCAATCCTGCATGGACGTGCCCAGCAATCCTGGGACATCCGCGCCGCCCCTTGCGATCATGCACAGCAGCGGGATCACACTGCCGGACCGGCAATCCGCCACGCCTTGCAGCGCAGATGTTTGGCGCCCATATCTGGTGTAGTGGCAGCTTGTGAACGGGCGCTGCTTCCCGGGTGGTCAGAATTACCCGGCCCCAACCAAAGGAGGGCATGATGTCTTCCACGGTAAACATCCATTCGTGGAAACGCCTGGCTCAGCATATCGGCAGGCTCCGGTACATCGACTTTCTAGTGAAATCGACACCGGCAATCTGTCTGGCCTTTATCGTCTATATTATCTTCAAGGATGTCTTCTGGTAGGCGCTGGAAGACTGTTGCGGCGGGCCAAGACGCTCGGCTGCCAATCGAACGAGGGGCTGAAACGCTGACGGAATTGGATAATGCGATGCAGCTGCGAGAAATGGGTCAACAAGACTGCCTCGCCTTTCTGGCAGGCCACACCCGTGGCCACTTGGCATGTCTCGGCGAAAAATATCCCTATATCGTTCCCATTCAGTATGCCTATGAAACAGACCGGCTCTTCATATTTTCCATGCCGGGCCTGAAGATTGATCTATTGCGGGCCCATTCACCCACCTGTGTTCAGGTTGAGGAATTCGGCGAAAACCGAACGTGGAAGAGCGTGCTTGTTCAGGGCACCTATGATGAGCTGACCGATACGCCGGCCCGGCATGACGAACGCCTCCACGCCTGGTCTCTCCTGCAAAAGCAACCGTTTTGGTGGGAACCCGGATCGCTTGCTCTAAACTCGGAGAGCGAAGACAACCCTGCTTCCACCATATTCTTCGGCATTTCGATTGACGTGGTATCGGGACGGCAAGTGGTTTAAGGTGCCGTCTTCAGACCTGCCGCGCCTCCACCATCGATTCTTAGCGCGGCTTTGCTGCACGATATATGGAACTCCAGACAGACACGGCTAAGCGCTGTCCGATACCAGCCTTCCCATAGGGGCGCGGATTGCTTGATGCATCTTACCAACGCGGCTTGCTGAACCAGCATCGCGTTCAATGCCACACGACCACCCACAGGGAAAACGATGACAGACACACCCGAGAATGAAACCCTTTTCAACATCACCGGACACTATGTGCAGGAATTGAAGGCCGTTCTTCAAAGCGAGAGCATTGTCGAAGGCTCCGACTACGAAAACAGCGCCTTCGACGAAAAACGACGCAATGAAGGACTTCACCTGCTGCGCTTCCACAAGACCGGGATCGCAGCGCAGGCGACGCAGATCTGGGAAAAACACAAGACGGCCCGGGCGCATCGATAAAACGGCAGGAAGCCAGTTCTTCGACCGATGCCGGTTTGAGAGTGCCGGTTCTCCGATCCTCGTTGCGGAGAGAATAGGCGCCGAGATGACCTGATGTCCGGCGCCACATTGCCTTGAAAGGAAAAATCATGACCAATGACACAACGAAAAAGGCCCAGCCGGCCAAAGCGGCCGCGACTGACGGGCCCTACGACGTCATCTACTTCGCGAAGAAACACCGCATTTCCAACGAGGATGCCAAGGGCATCATCGAAAAGCACGGCGCCAATCGCAAAGAGGCTGACAAGGCCGGCCGGCGCATCAGCGTCTGAAGCCGCGCAGGCGTCAATGCATGCCGTCGTCCCAAAACCACTGCACAGTTTTGAGCGACATGCATGACAGCGCCGCGCGTCTTTTCAGACGCGCGGCGCTGTAACACTTTGGATCGACGCATCGTGCTTCCGAAGATCGATCCCGATTTTCGGGCCGATGCGTTAGCCGCGGCTGGCCTGCATCTGCTTTCGATGCCACGATGCAACATCAGCGGACGAATTAACCCTACTGGCTTACCTTAATATCAGCATGCGCTTGAATACATCGGGGCCTATGCCATCGTAGCTTCAGGAAAACACTTCTGGTTCCTGAAGCAGCTCGCCGGAATCGTTGCCTGCCTTTTCGTGGAAAGGCCGGCTTCCATGCATAGGGGCCGAGCTCAATCAAAATGGAGGGTATGTCATGAACAATGTCTTGGAATTTCGTGCAAAATGCCCGCATGTCGAAAGTCTGTGCGACTGTCGGGAAGCGCTTGAGCCGGCCGTCATGAAAATCGTCAGCGACGCCATCGGCAAAGGATATACGGCCGCTGAAGCCGCCATGGTGATTGCCGATATCGCCGACGACTACATCCTCATGCTGTCGCGGCGCCCACGGCATTGACACGCTTTCCTGGCCCGCACCTGTGCCTTCGTGTGCCAGCGCAGGTGCTGAGGTCGGGGCGTCTTCGACGGTGGGAACTTTCAACATCAAGGTGACGAGTGACTGCTGCATAGCCCACTGGCAACAGCCGGGAGCAAAGCGCCCATCATCGCGCTTGCATCAGTGGATCGCGCAGCAACTGCAGGGGTAGCAGTGGTACAGGAGACGAGACCTGCCGCGCGATCCGCCGCCAAAACCCCTGATCTTGTCGGAAGTTCCCCGGCAAAAATGCGACGCCACGATCCCGGAAAATCCGCCGAGAGATCGTCAACAACCTGCCCGGGCACGTTGCGACCGCCACACCGATAAACTCCCGCAGGGCGAAAACCGACAGGCGCATCGCAACGCCAACAAAAACCCCGCCGGAGCGGGGCTTTCAGCGAATCCAGATGGAGCAAGCCGAGCAGTTATGTCCAGGTCTCAAACAAAATCGATTATTGAAAATCCGGGCAACAGAAGCTCTTTCACCCGCCTTCGCGGCACCTTCCGTTTCGCTCAATCTTTGAGTCATTGCCGTAATGCGGCGTGAAGCACTCATATGCCCCGCCTGTCGCCCCCCCACAAACGAGAGCGGTTCAGCTTTCATGGACCGAACCGCTCTCACCTTTTGTTTGATGCATTCCTGGAGAACCGCGTCGCACGTCTCCTGGCCTAACGCCACTTGGGTTGGCGCGGCGGAGCGTTCGCGTGGATTTCATGGAGCGGCGCCCGGGGACCGAGAAGCTTCTTCAGCTTCTTCTCCTCCGCCGGGCCGATCCCGAACTTGCGGCAATGTTCGGCAACATCATGCTCTCGCGGTCCGGGAATGCGAACTTGGCGATTGTTCATGGTCTTCATGACTGTTTCCTCCTTGAGAGGAAAACCGACACGCCGCCATTTTGTTCGTTAGCAGATGCTAAATTTGATCTTTACAGAAGGTGGCAAGAGTTTCGTGCGGCCAGGTTCCGTTTGCTCCGTCTCGTGAAAGCTCGTGGGCTTCGCCGCTTTCTGGAAAATTTCAGAGATTGTATCGGTAGCTGGAACTTTTCCGCCGCCGCCGAGTTACGCGCGAGGATGATGGGAATGCACGCCCCAATCCGCCTTTCCATCCTTGCCCCGCTCACGCGGGGCTTTTTTTGCGCCGGCGCGACGCCAGGCGACAATTGCTGACGTCGGTGCGTCGGAGATCGGCAGCCTGCAAATCGTTGAGGCTATCCCCGGTGCATTTGCCGGCGGCAGCAGAACGATTGGTGCGATGAATGGAAAAATGCGGTCGGCCGGGAACAAGAGCCTTTCGCCGGCGTAAGGGCGCCGGGTCGTGCGGAGGAAGGTTTAACGACCATGCACTTCGATTTCTCCGTGCGGCCCGCCAACTCCCAAGAAAACCCAACTCGCCCCGCTTTGGTGGGGCGTTTTTTGTAACAACGCTCGGTCCCCTGGGGTGGCGCTCGTCTGAAGACCGGGAGGAACAATTTGTCGCAAGCGGAGTTAGGCGGGCCATCTCAATTGATGGAGGAACACAAGTTGCCAAGATATTTTTTCCACGTCCGCAGGAATGATGTCTTCGAGGAAGATTCGGAAGGCATTGACCTCGCTTCACCTGAACTTGCTTGCGAGGAAGCAACCCTTTCCGCCCGCGAGATCATTGCGGAGAGGATCCGTACCGGCGATCCGGCAGACGGAGGTGCGTTCGAGATCATGACTGAGGACGGCTCGCTGGTCGCGACAGTCCCCTTCCGATCCGCTATTCGCCTGGACTAGATCACAAAAACGCGCGGCAGCGGGCAGCGCGCTGCAGGAGATTGGCTCGGTGTCGCGCTGCGCGCTCTCCAAGACATTGTCGGTCGTTGCAATTGTCAAAACCGCACAGAAGGTGAAATCCCTGAACCAAGGGATTAACCTCGCGTTTGTCATTCAGCAGGCGGTTTGGAATCATGACAATGATGATGCAGAGCGGAGTGAAGAACAGGCTGTTGCGCTCGTTTCCGCGAGATGCCTTCGAGCTTCTCGCGCCGCTTCTCGAGCCCATCGACCTTCCCGTCAACCGTTCGCTCGTGCGGCCGCGCCAGCCGATCGAGCATGTCTGTTTTCTTGAAAGCGGCCTCGCCTCGATGGTTGTGGAAAGCGCCGACGGCAAAAGCGTTGAAATCCGCCACATCGGACGCGAGGGCATCGCCGGATACCCCGTCGTCCTCGGCGTCGAGCGAACGCCGAACAAGACCTTCATGCAGGTGGCCGGTCACGGGCTTCAGGTAGCCACGGAGGATTTTCTTCCGATCCTTGACCATCCCGAGGCGCGGCAACTGCTGCTGCGCTATGTGCATACCTGCGAGCTGCAGCTTGCCCACAGCGCGCTGGCAGCGGCGAAATTCAACATGCATCAGCGGCTGGCCCGCTGGCTGCTGATGTGCCACGACCGCATTGACGGCAATGATCTGCCGCTGACGCACGAATTCCTGGCGCTGATGCTCGGCGTCAGGCGGGCGAGCGTCACCGATGAGCTGCACATTCTTGAAGGCATGCACGCGATCAGATCGACACGCGGCAACGTCCGCATCACGGACCGCAGCAAGCTGATCGAGATCGCAGGCGGCTGCTACGGCGTGCCGGAGCAGGAATACGAGCGGCTGATCGAAGGCTACGGCAAGCAGCTGGTTCATTCCCTCGAGCTGAATTTGAAGGGGGGGGGGGACAGAACCGGGGATCGCATCTAGCAAACTCCGCTGAGCAGGCTTCGCCCGCTGATTGATGAGGTGGCTGCTGGCGCGGCTCTGAACCGCCTCGCAACCTTTCAGATTGCTCCTCTCGCTTCAGTCTTTGTTTTTACAGCTGTCGTTGTCGCAAAACCGACGGCCGCGGTTCAATTGATCTTCAACCAGTGCCTGAGCGCCGCTACCGCGCCGTCGCTCGCATAGGCGATCACGCCGCCAACGGTCAGGCCGGCAAAGGCGATCAGCCCCGATATGCCGTAACCGATCGTCTTCATCCGCTTCCACTCTTCAAGCGCCGGCGCGACCGCGTCGTGGTTCTTCTCGACGGTCTCCTTGAGGGTTTTGATTTCCTCACGGATCTGCGCATCCGCACCGCCGCTGATCGCCACCCTTGTGTCGAGGTGGGCGATCTGCCTGGCCTGCTCGTCGAGCCGCTTGTGGAGCACGGCGCGGCTGTCGTGGGCACTCACCTTTTCGTCGCTGACCTCCTTGCGCAGAAGCGCGACGTTGTCCTCGATGCCGGTCAGCCTTCCCTCGACACGCCCGAGGGCGCGGAGGATATCGTCATTGGATGTCATCTATCTCCCCTCTGGGGATGGAACGTTTTCAACCGGAGAATGTTGAATCCTAGAATTTTGCGTAAAAGTTTACATGCCGCAAGATAGCGTCGATCGGTATGGCGCGAGGCAAGGCCATGAGAATGTTATTGATGATCATCATCGGGGTAATGGTCGCGTCGATCCTGAGCATTCCGGTGATCAAGCCGTTCATTCAAGGCAGCGGCAAGAGCGAGACACCGCCGCCGGTCATCCAGCAGCCGGAGCCGAAGTGACGAGGCGAAAAGCCTCTTTCGCTTGCCCGCTCAAGGATTGAGTTTCAGCTTTTCGGATTGGGGAATGCCGTTGACGACACGGTCGATCACCGCGCCATAGGGATGGACGCCATCCGGCGTGACACTCGGGCGCACGATGGAGCCGACCGGCAGGACCGTGGAGCGCGGAATCGAGATGGTCAGGGTGTTGCCGGAGATGCTGCCGATCGACGTGGTCGACAGGCGGGTGATACCATCCGGCCCGGCATAGGTGTTGATCTCCTGCTCCGGCGCGAAGATGCCGGCATCCGCCACTTCGATCGTCGTGTAGGTCGCAACCCCGTCCGTTCCCGACTGCAGGGTCACCGCCGTGCTCGGCAGCTCCAGCATGCCGGGCCAGGCGCCATCCCTTTCACCGGAGACCCAGGCCGCATAGGTATCGATCGCATCGTCGCAGCAGGCCGAGGTCTTCGCCAGGATATCGGCGCGCAGCCGCCATTTGCCCGAGGCATCCGTGCCATCCGCCGGCCAGGTGTTGTTGGCCGAAAAGCTCTGGTAGGCGGCCCTGAGATAGAGATCGTTGGCGGTGATCGTGCCGGTCGCGGGCGATGTCGCCGATCCGGCAAAATTATAGGTGAAGCTGTTCGGCCCGGTGACCGTGATCACCACATTGCCGTTATACTCCGTCTGCGCAGCGCCCGAGATCGACAGCGTCTGGCCGGTCGCAAGCCCATTGATGCCCGAGGCGATCGTTGCCGTGACGACGGTGCCGACCGATGTCAAGGTGACCGTGCGGGTGGACACGGTGCGGCCGAGCGGCGGCAAGGCGACGATCTTGACGCCGGGGTAGCGCGCCCGAAGCCTGGTGATCAGGCTTCTGTAATTGGTGTTGAAAAACTGCGTGTAGGTGGCGGCCGTGTCGTTCTGTCCCATCTGGTTGGCGATGACGGTGAACGGCTTCTGATTGTTGTTGAAGGCGGTGATCTCGTCGAGAATGGCCCAGCGCCGGGTCGCAATCGCCGCACCGGTGCCGGTGAGCTCGCGCACGGACCCGTTTCCCGGCATGCCGATCATCAGATGCGGAATGCGGCCGATGCCGCCGTCCCTATCGAGCCAGCGGCGAAACCAGCCGAGATTGCCGCGCGCATCGGCGGCGGCGGAAAACTGCTGGCGCGCTTCCCCCAGGCTGTCGACAACAGCAAGGGCGACCGGCCTTCCATCCCAATCGCCCTTGGCGACCATGAAGTCAGGCCCGTAATATTGCGGCTGGGTGACGGTCGCGTAATTGCTATCGAGTGCGGCCGTGCTGTCGGCAAGCGGGGTGTCCTTGAAGGCGAGCAGCGTGGCGAGATCGCCCGCACCCCAGACGCGCTCGCCGCGGTGCTTCTGGATGCGGTAGACCGGCCAGATCTTCTCCCCGACGGCGGTATGATAAAACAGCCAGATTTCGATTTCGCTTTCCGGTGCGACATCGGGAATGGTCAGCTCGTCCGTCCAGGCGCCGTTCGTCTGGTCAGCGACGGTCACCATGCTCAGGCCGGCGAAGGTGCATTGGTAGAAGACGCCTGCGACCCTGATGAACATCGCATCGGCAACCACGGCATTGCCCGGCGTGCCGATCGTGCCGGTGACGACCGTTTCCTGCGGCGCGTTTCCGCCTTCCGTCGAGGCGAAGCCCGAGAGGTGAAAGCGGAAGCTCCTGGTCTTGTACTGCGGCGTGTTGACGACAATCTTGCTGCAGACATAATTCGCGCCGGATGCGGCGGTGACGATGTTTCCGGACGGCATGCGGTTGCGGGTCGCGAAGAACATGTAGCGATCGGGGTCGCCGCCCGCCCCGCCTCCACCGCTCAGCATCGGATTCGCAAGGGCAAGCGAAATGGCGTTCATCATCATTGGCGTGTTCCATATCTGCTGGTGAGGTCGTCGTAGAATTGCACGATGCGCCCCTGGCGGGCATTGGCGCGGTCGAGCGCCTGGCGCTCGCGGGCGAGGATGGCGATGACAGGCTCGCCTTCGACAACAGGCGCATGCGCTTCCTGCCGGCGCAGATCGTCCGGCAGCGGCGGCAGAGTGACGCCGGCCGCCGCCTGCCCCTTCGTCACCGCCGCCTTGTTCAGCCGCTCAGTGACGGAGCAGCCACTGACGATCAGCAGCAGTGACAGCGCAAGCGCGGTTCTTTTCCGAAAGCTGAAGCTCATAGGATTGGATCTCGATTTCCAGTGTGTCTCTGGCGGCCTGCTCGGCGGCTTCTGCGGCCGCAAGGCGCTTGCGGTGCTCTTCGCCGGCCTCAGCCGCCGCATTGCGCTGGCGCTCCATCTCGGCGGCCTTGGCCTCGGCTGCGCTCTTTTCGGCAACAAGGACATAGCCGGCGCGCGCCTGCCTTGCCGCCGAGGGATAACCGATCGAGACGGCGTAGAGGTGATAGAGCATCAGGCCGGCGGCGATGCCGGCGCCCATCTTGAGCGTGTCGAGGATAGAGAACATCAGATGCCCTCGAGGCAGAACTGGCGCTCTTTCTGCCGGCGCCGCGTCAGGCCCGGAAAGGCGATGCCGGCGGCGCGGTTCCACTTCAAAAGCGCCTCGCAGCCCTCGGCCGCCCTGCCCTCATTGATGAGCTTGATGGCGCTCGAGTCGCAGGCGGCCTTGACCCCGACATTATAGGCAAAGGAGGTCAGCGCCACGAAACGCGGATCCGGCAGGGCGACGCGCACGCAGCTTTCGATGCCGTTCGCATAGGTCTTAAGCTCCAGCGCCAGGAGCGCCTTGCACTGCTCCACCGTCTTGTGATCCCCCGGCTTCACACCGTTGGTGCTGCCGTAGCAGATCGTCCAAGGCTGCCCTTGGGTCGCGGGATCGGGATAGGCATTCTGGCGCAGCCCCTCAAAACTTCCAACGAGCGCCACGGCCATGGCCGCGGCGGCACTACCCTTCTGCAGGCGGTTTGCCATTCAAGTCTCCTGAGATTTGCTGGACGAAAATGCGGGCGATGATCGCCGCAACGGCGAGAAGCCCTGTCGCCACCGACATGGCGAGCTGGATGTAGATGTTGCGCGACACCCAGGTGGCGGCGACGAAGGTGTAGACGGGCTCGATGATGATGAAGAGCAGCGCCAGCGCCATGAGGCGCACCGACCAGGCACGCTTCAGCACGGCGCGCCAGTTATGGACGAGCATGGAACGTCTCCGATGTTTGGAGGGGTTAAGTCGTGATCACGTTCTGAAGGCGACGAAGAGCAACAGCCGCAGCGGCGTGCCGTCGATGTTCATGAAATCGCCTCGTTAAGGTGGATAAGTTTTGTGGAAGGTTGCAAATCTCCGCAGCCGGAGTCATTCATGCGGCGCTGGTCGAGCGGCAAGCCCCGCTAAAGCATTTGCGAATATTCTGCCCAGAACCACGAGGCCTTCCGAAGGAGGAAAGCGAATGCGTGTCTTCGTTCTGACTTTTGTTCGTCTCGGACCTGCTTTGGTCTATGCCATCGGTGCGGTATTTGCCGCCAGCATGCTACTGCTGGCCATGTATCCATCACGCCCGTTTGCTTGGGCGCTGTACCTAACGATGCTGCCGGTGTTGCGCTTACCCCTTATGTTACTTAGCGCGGCGGGGATGGGGGCGTGGGAACTTCTCATTGCGTTTGCGTCAATGGCGATTTTCGGCGTCTATCTTGCTTTTCATCCGAAACGGTTTCTTAGGACACGCTTCGTTCATGCCCATGTTGCGCTGCTTGGGCTGGTGCTTGCCAATGCCGCTGCAAGCACAGCCGAAGCAGGTCGCAGTGGGGCGTCACTCCCCGCCGGTTATATCGACTGGTCACTGCCGTTGCCTACAGCGCTGCTCGGAACCGCGTTGATCGTCGTGGCCGCCCTCGCCTGTCTTTTCACTCACGCCGAGATCATCCGCCGCATCCGCATCCGGGCCAGAATTGATCGGCTGCTGGCGCATCGCGCGTCGTTGCATTGACAGACGCCGACGGCGGCGCGTCGGTGTAAGTTACATCCCCAATAGTTGGTATTCACCAATTTTGCCGGTTGCGATTGCCATTTTCCGCAACCGTGCGAAGATGCGTTCAAACAACGCGGGGGCACCAATGAGCAATCGACACTTGATTATTGCAGATGTCATCGGCCGGATTGGCATTTGTTCCTATTCAATACTAGTTGTGTGGACCAAGATTGCGCGGACGATGACGACCGGCGACTATCCGTCCCGGGGCGTCGTATTCCTGATAGCTGAGATCGCTGCGGTCTTATTTATCGGCATGATGTGTGTCGTGACCTTAACGAGAATGCCCCAAGTACGATCTGCGCGCGGCGTTGAACCATACCTGACGGCGATCGCAGGCACCTTCCTCTTCCTGCTGATCGCCTTCCTGCCTCCGCCAATGGTGTTGCCAGATACTGCGCGCCTTGCCGCAATGGTTTTGATGATCATTGGCTTCTTTTCATCGGCATATATGCTTGCGATCCTCGGCCGCAGTTTCAGCATAGCACCGGGTGCAAGAGCTCTGGTCACAACGGGGCCGTATTCCATCGTCCGGCACCCGCTCTATCTGACCGAGGAGATATTCATTATCGGAATGATCCTATTCAGCTTTTCTCAGTGGACGGTACTTCTCGGAATCGTGCATTGGTGCCTGCAACTTCGCCGGATGAGTAACGAAGAGACGGTGCTCCGGGCGGCATTTCCAGACTACCGGTCATATGCCGAGCGCGTCCCCAAGGTGATTCCGTTTTTGCCCATGCGCGGCAAACGCGCCACGGCCACTGGATGATTTCCTCGCTAGGTTCCGGCCGAGAGGCGACAACGCCAGAATGGAGATGATCAGCCGTCATGGCGGCAAAGGCCGGGGCGTCATCGGTCACACCATCCCCGGTCGCTCCATAATCATCTGGTTGTAAATCGTCATGGGTCTTTATCCTCTCTCGAACGATCCGACGAGCGCCACGGCCATGGCCGCGGCGGCACCACCCTTCTGCAGGCGGTTTGCCATTCAAGTCTCCTGAGATTTTTTGCTGGACGAAGATCCGGGCAATGATCGCCGCAACGGCGAGAAGCCCTGTCGCCACCGACATGGCGAGCTGGATGTAGATATTGCGCGACACCCAGGTGGCGGCGACGAAGGTGTAGACGGGCTCGATGATGATGAAGAGCAGCGCAAGCGCCATGAGGCGCACCGACCAGGCACGCTTCAGCACCTCGCGCCAGTTATGGACGAGCATGGGGTGGGCTCCGCACTTTGGACGTGGCGAAGCACCCGGCTCCTGGGTGGAGACGGGCGACGTGTTTTGGTTATTCAGCAAGGCGACATGTTCAACGAACGCTATCGAGTGGTCGGATAGATCCGATCACGAAGCCTGAATATCGGCTGCTCAATGTATTTATAGGACAGGGCTGCGAGCAGCAGCGTTATTGCCGTGAAAGCTAAGAACTCACCGGGACCATGCAATTGAGGCTTCACGCCGAAACTTGGCTCCAGCCAATAGGGTGTCACGAAGAAAAAGAACGTGTAGTTCACGACCTGATGATAGACATAGGCACCATAGCTACGCTTGCCTATGAACACTAGAACCGGGGTTTCCATCACCTTCGCTGCGCTCGTCGCCCTGCCGACAGCCAAGAAAAATATTAGCGATGAGGCGATCATATAAACCGGCACGTCGGCAAGCACTCTGCCAACAAAACTCGTCCGAAACGCGAATAAACCTTCACTCATCTCCGTGAATGACAGCAGGCAGAGTGCCGCGATGCCAACCGTCAGAATTGCGGAGAAACATCGCGACACTGCGGGCGTGATCCGGCCTGTCGAAATGATGATGGCGACCGCTGCGCCAGCAGCCAGCGAATCCAAATTTCCGAATGTGACGAGCACATTCGCCTGCCCAAGATCGGCATACCAGGCAAAAGCGCGCCAGCCGATCGCAAGAGCAAGTGCTCCCAAGAGAGAAAGCCTCCAAGCATTCGGCCGGAGAAAGATGACGATTGGCGCCCAGAAAACATAGAACTGCTCTTCAACCGCAAGCGACCACCACGGGGCGGCTGGTCCATAAATTCCGATATCGCCTCGTAGCAACACATTTGAAAGATTCTGCACGAAGAAGACGTGATAAATCACATCCTCCCGCACAGCGCCATTCAGCCCTATACAGATGACAAATGCGAGAGCCAGATAATAGATGGGTTGAATGCGGAAGAATCGGCGGCCATAGAAGCCCTTGAGAAGCTGTATCCCCTCAACCTCACGCCTTCGGCCGGCTAGGTCGACAAGTATTCTCGTGATCAGAAAACCGCTGATGACGAAGAATACTACGAGCCCGCCTCGCCCCCATTCGGCGACATTGTTAAGATAGGGAAGCGGTGACCAATGAGCCATCAGCACCATAAGTAGCGATATTGCTCTAAGTCCATCTAAGCCGCGTATGCGACCGCGCGCCTGTATGTCTAACTCTCGATATGCAGGAGCATCCAACGTCCAATCCCTCCGTCTCGCGGCGGAATAGCGCAATCCTGCCGGGATTGAAAGCGCTCCTAAACGTTACCCGCGTCAGAGTTTATTGTATGCGGTGCATCACGATGGCCAGTTGACGACGTTTGTTGCCCATATGGCCGCCTCTGCATCGGCTGCCGCGTCGATCGCCCGCTTAGTGCCGAGGCGTGTGGCTTCGATCGCCGCCCCGATCGTCTGCCAGGCGGTAAAGCTTGGATTGATGACGTTGGCGACCACTGCGGTCGTTGCTCACAATCCGATTTAAGTGCGATACTTGACGACTTTCGCCGGTGAACCCACCGCGATCGCATAAGCGGGAATATCGGCCGTAACCACGGAATTTGCTCCGATCACGGCACCCGTCCCTATCGTGACGTTCATCAGTATTTTGGCACCGGCACCAATCCAGACATCATCACCAATTTCGACAAAGCCGATTTCGGCCTTCTGAAGCCTGATCGGCACGTCTCGCCTCATGCCGTGGCCGTGATCGATGATCTGGACATCGGAACCGATCAGCACATCATTGCCGATGGATATGCGGTTCTTGGCCGTGATAATGTTGCGCCGGCCGATTACGGTGTTGTTGCCAATGAAGACTTTGGGCTCTGGCATTGTAAGTTGAAAGAACGACTGATCTTGTATGGTGACGTTATCGCCGACCTCAAGGACGGCATGGCCGACCAGGCGGAACTCAGCGCTGCGCTTCACCACGAGATTTTCGCCGGCGGCGGTGAAGTAGCGGAAGCGCTTATAAGCAGTAACGAGCCGCTGGATTACGCCGCCTCGATTGCGATATGATGCCTTGTCGACCTTTGCCATTTCTGCTCCTGGCGTGATGGCAGCATGTCAAACACAGGTGTGGAGCTTATTCAAGAGCTCCTTCCGCAAGGGAAATGGAAGCCATCGGTCCAGATCCAGATGCTGCCGGTAGAGCCGCCCAATGCCATGCGAATTTGCCGACTTGTATTTGTCCATATCTCCTGCGATCCCACTGCGAACCCGCTTGCTACTTGGATAGTGCCGACGTTAGCGCCATCACTGCCGGCGCCGGCAACAAGCGCACCTTGTGCAGGGTCGGATAGCAGAGCTGCGTTAGTCGTTGCCGACGATGTGAACTCGAAACGCAACTTCGCTTTGACTTTCACCCCATTTGGCACTGTTAGCGCCAGAAGCGTCGAGGTCGTAGAGATAGCGGCACCGACAGCATCCTTGACCGGCGTCACGAAGGTATATTCGTCCCTCGGATACATGACAAAAGACCGAATGTTCGAATTTCCATCGGTCAGCACGACGCCGATGCATTTCACGATGGTATAGCCGGCGAGCAGCGTCGTGGTGATGCCGCCGATCGTTGGGGAAGTCGAAAAAACCACGTCGAAAGACAGGTCGGCGTCCTTGCGCAGGGCATAGGCAAAATAAGCGGCGTTCGCCGCAACGCCGCCGGCGTCGAGGCCGCCCGCGCCAGTTCCGGCCGCAAATGTTCCAGTCACCCTTTTGGTGAATGACGCTGCGCTGGAAACGAAGCTTGCCCCCGATCTGGCGGAACCGGCGGCGAAATCGATATGGGTGTTCGGGTTGCCGCCGCTGTTGGAAAGGATGAGCCCGGCGACGAAATCGCCTACCGCCGAGCTGTCAGCTTTACTCTGTATCCTGGCGAAGAGCTTGTTGGTGAAGAAAGCGGCACCGGAACATATGATGTTGACGCTATAGCCGTCCTTGACGACGAGCGTGGTCGCGCCGTCGATCGTCTCCACCCCGTTGGGATCGATCGTCACGTCCCCGCCGTCGGCGATGACGCAATAGTGCCAGTTTGCGCCGAGCGTCGACGCTGCGGTCAGGGTGAGCGTCGCGGCTGCGGTAAAGCGATGAACCGCGTTGCTGTCGGATGCAAGCGCTGTGTAGTCGCTCGACTTGGCCGCATAGACCAGAGCCTGATCGAACGAGATGTCGACGCCATTTTGCGTGAAGCCGAGAAGACCGCCGCCCTTCAGATAGAGGCCGGTCTGCGGGGTCGAGGCGAAGCCGAGGCCTGGGGCGGACACCGTTCCGCCTGCGGCCTTGAAGGGTGCGACCATCGGCGCCGAGCCATCGCGCGGCAGCGAGTTGGTGATCTCGTTGCCGAGGTCGGTGGTCAGCGCATTCCACGGCACCGGGTCGATAACCTGGCCGACCGAAGGTGTGGTGCCGGCGGGTTTAGAATAGACGCCGGTTGATGGGTTTCTGGGCATTCATCGTCTCCAAAGAAAAAAGCCTCGCGGGATTGCGAGGCCATTGTGGTGGTGTGGCGACGGCGGGTGCATGGGCGGCCGTATTTGAGTTGAGCACCTGGAAATCGACAGCGTCTATCTGCCGCCTCCAGATCGCGGATATGGCAATGCACCCCTCTCTTCTAAGGCGGTATTTCAATTTGTCCGTTGTTGAGATCGGGCAACGGGGGAAGGCCGGGCCCGAGAGAACCACCCGGCTTTCGGCTGTCCTGACCCTCAAAGCGCCCGCAGCGTTACATTTACCAGTTCAGCCAGATAATTTTTCAAGCCACCAGGCTCGATGAAGCGGTAATAGAGGTATGCAGATGCGACGGAGGCATTGTTCCATGGTCTTTGCGTGGGTGCAATTTCCAGTTCCGCTTGCGGACCGCTCAAATCAATATCTTTTGCGCTGGCCCAAGCATTGCAGAAATATGCGATGCGATGGGGAAATTTGGAATGGACGGGTCTCACGCCCGGCTGTGTGTCAATCCCGAAAAATGAGATGTGCCCGGGTGTAAAAGCCATTCTGGTCTGTCCGCCCCAAAGCATGCGGAATTTGGAGGTATAGTCAGCAAATCCGTATTCCGAGGCTTCCGGAGACATCGGAAGTTTGTCGGCTATCCAATAAACGGAAAAAGCAGACCATTCAGGATGATCAGCGAGATACTGAGACACAGCCAGGTCCTTCGCTGCCCGTGCTTGCCATGCCGCGTAGCTCTCCCACCACCGGCCGGTGAAGACGGTGAGAAGTGATACAAACAATACAATTGCAACGCTAGGACTTTGAAGGTTGGTCGACCTGAATTTGACAACTCGCCATATCCCGATGCCCACCACGGATATTGGCAACGGCATAAGCATGGCGTTTCTCATCAATACGCCGGGTGCAGGGCTCTTATTAACAAGGATATAAGGGAGCGTTCCACATAGCAGCAAAAAGAGCCCAAAGCCGATAATCTTGAAACCGTCGCCACGTCGTTCATCCAGTTCAGCGTTTCGAGCATCTCCCCTGTTCACGAGCACGAAGCACGCGACAAAAAGTATCGAACAGACCGCAGCTCCCAGGTAAAGATAAGAATTCCACTCATCAAGGCTCTTTGCCAAAGGAAAGATTATTCCATTAACAATGAATTGGTAGGAATTCTTTGCAATGCTTTCAGCATCCAAGGTGAAGCTATTGTAGTTACTGTATAACCCTGATCTTTGATAGGAAATTGCCTTATAAACCCAGTACACGAGAGGCAGAACGGTGAAATCCGCTCGGGCTAGGCAGAATGACCAAAATGTCGAGATCAATTCCCGCGCATGACGAACTCGGCGCCCTGTCCTTTTCAGCCACACCGCATAGACGAGAGCGAAACCAGCGGCGTAGAGCACCAGCAAGGAGTTGAGGGTGAATGCAATGAAATAAATGCAAATTGCCAGCACGCGGAGGAGATAGCGGCTCCTACCGCGCATCCATTCGATTGATAGAAACAAATATGTAGCCAACAGAAAAAGGGTATAGGCAGTAAAATATATCGAATATGTGAAAATAACCGTGATTGTGGGGATTGGCAGCAATTGCGTGAATATTGCGAGCACCAAAGACTCTCGCTCCGACAAAAATCCAGACTTTGAAGCGAGAAGATAGGAGAAGATCGCAATAAAGTAGACGCCGATTATGACAGCGGATTTTAAAAGAAAAACATTCCCAGCGAAGGCCATCGGCCAAACGTAATACGTAAAGACCGGAACCCCTGCTGAGGAAAACATGTCCGCGATGGCGATCCAATCATTGTAGATCAGCGTTGGAAATAAACCAGAATCCTCGGCAAAGATTCCTTCATTGAAGAAGGCCATCCAATGGGTGAAGAGAACAGCAATTGTCAGCAAAAGCAAACTACTCAGTTTCGGCTTGGCTTGAAGCTGATCACGCATCTCATTTCCCATGCTCTGGAATTTTCGGATATCGAGCCTTTGCGGAGCGATTTTCTAAATCAATCACTGTCGTAGGCAAGAGCAAAATCCCGCTCATCCATGTTTGGTATTTAGCTGCCCTGGTTCGCGCCTACCTGGCGAACCAACTGATACAGCTTGCTTAAGCTCCTCTTTCGCAGAACGGTACTCAGGCAACGAAAACCAATTCGCCGCCGCGCGATGGTTCGGCTCCGTTGGCCGCGCCGGAATAAACACGCCTGCGTGCGACCCGGAAATAGGAAACCTGTTGGTACCGTAAATTGAGTTGGCGCTGCAATAAAACTATTGGTAGCGGGCCGCCCGTTAGTGCTGTAGACGGTCAATTCATCCTGGACTCGCACTTGTCGCCAATTGAGACGCAGACTTTTTATGCTCAAACGTCCCGTCAAAACCGCTCTACCTAGTTCGGCAGTTGCAGCCGTAAATCACTGGCGGATTCGTGAGAGGTTGCATAAGACATGGAGCAAAGCAGCAGCGGCGGCTCCCGCGTATCAACGCCTGCAGATACTTATAGCCTCGGCAATAAGTATTGTCCTCCTGATATTCCTGCTAAGGGCGGTTGATTGGGAGGAAGCCATCCGCATTTTTCGTAGCGGAATATCCGTCACATCGCTCCTGTGGTTTCTGCTCGTTACCTTCGGTATCGCTGTAGGTTATGCGGTGCGATGGCGCCTGTTGCTGGATGGTAAGATCGGCTACGGAACGTCCCTCATGGCCTCCCTACTCGGTCTGGGCGCCAACATGTTCCTTCCTGCGAGAGGTGGAGACCTTTTGCGTGTACATTACAGCCGAGTTGTCGCGACAGTCCCCTACGCAGACGCTCTTGGTAGGCTTCTGATCGAAAAGATGGTTGACTTGGTGACGATCATTTCTGTCGGCATATTTTCTTTGGTTTTATTGAGCCATACATTGAATTCCGAATACCGAAATGTTCTTCTGGTCATCATGTTTGCTGCAATAGTTGGGATATTTCTATCGGCAGTGCTGGTAAGGTATTTCGGCGATCGGCTTGTTCCGATACTGCGGCCCGTCTTCAGTCTCCTGCGACTGCGGGATTTCTTTGACCGTCACGTTATTCACTTCATTCGAAATTGCGCACAAAGCTTATCTCTTTCCGTGACCATCTTTCCGGCCGTTCTCACGCTGGTTTTGTGGCTTTCTGTATACGCCCTTGCGTATATCTTCGTCGCTCGGTTTGTCGGCGTCGCGCTGAGTTATCAAGAATCGTTGTTCGTGTTGTTTGTCGGCGGGTTGGGCCTGATGATCCCAGCTGCGCCATCCGGGGTCGGTACCTTTCATGCATCCGTCGTTTCGGCATTCGTACTACTAGGGCGTTCGCCCTCGGAAGGGTTGCTCTTGGCGACAGCCGTTCATTTTCTTTTTTTTGTGGTGTACGTCGTGCCTGCAGCCCTCATTCTGGGACATTGGCGCTTGAACCGTTTGGCGCCGAGGTAACTGATGAGGGACTATTTCTATTCTCAATTGAGAAGGTACATTGGCCTCTTTGTCTTGGGCCAGAATTCCGTGGTCGAGATCGATCCGACGACGCCGCTGCTGATCGGAAGATTTCCTCAGGGCAAGGTAACTTTTCGCTCGAGAATGCAACCTGCAGAACCTGTGAATGAGTTTGACGAGCACAAGGTCGTCGAGATCGAAGACGTCACTGACATAAAACCTGATTACCTGGTCATCAGCGGCCTCATCCATTACGAACGAGACATACAGAGTATGTTCGCTCAGGCACGTGCATTGTGTTCGCCGGAGACACGCCTTGTTCTTACCTATTACAGTAGTATGTGGCGGCCGCTTGCGACTCTCGCATCGAAGCTCGGTCTGCGCCGGCGGGTTCCTGAATCAAACTGGCTTGCCCATGAAGACGTGCAGAATCTTCTGACGCTTGAAGACTTCGAATTGATACGGCTGGACCAGAAGATCCTGATCCCGTTCTATATCCCACTTATCAGCGGCTTCGTTAATCGCTGCCTTGCTCCTCTTCCGCTTCTTCGAACTCTTTGCCTTCTCAATATTGCGATTGCTAGGCCGATTGGCTACGCCGCTCCGAAGGCCGAACCTTCGGTGTCGATCGTCGTTCCAGCGCGAAATGAGGCCGGTAATATCGAGGATATCGTCAAGCGGCTCCCGGATATGGGGCCGGATGACGAACTCATTTTTATCGAAGGCAATTCTACGGACACGACTTGGAACGCGATCCAAGAGGTGCAGCAGCGTTATGGGAGTGAACGGTCCATCCTGATTGCCCAGCAGGACGGCAAGGGAAAAGGCGACGCCGTCAGGAAGGGTTTCTCCATCGCCACAAAGGATGTCCTGATGATTCTTGACGCGGACATGACCGTTCCGCCCGAGGATTTGCCCAAATTCTACAATGCGATCAAGGACGGGAAAGGCGAGTTCATTAACGGCACTCGCTTGGTCTATCCCATGGAAAAGGAAGCGATGCGCTTCTTCAACCTTCTGGGCAACAAGTTTTTCGCATTGGCTTTCTCCTTCGTTCTCGGCCAGAGATACAAAGATACGCTATGCGGAACTAAGGTAATCAGCCGCTCCAACTATCTGAAGCTTCAGGCGAACAGATCCTACTTCGGCGATTTCGATCCTTTCGGCGATTTCGACTTGATCTTCGGTGCAGCGCGGATGGGCCTTAAGATCGTCGAGGTTCCGATCGGTTATCGTGAACGAGTCTATGGTGAGACAAACATCTCGCGTTGGCGCCACGGTGCCATTCTGTTGGCCATGCTGGTTTTTGCCGCAAGACGGATAAAGTTTCTCTGACATGGAAATCGAAAGCGCTCTTTATGAGGCCGATCTTGCTCAAACGCTGGCAAATCGCGAGCGGCTGGGCGGAAATCCGAACCTGATGCACTGGTATGCTGAGCTCTACAAGGAGATGTTTCGGCAGGAACCGGATATCGCCACGAAGACCGTCCTGGAAATCGGAAGCGGAACATCGCCTCTCAAGCGCTTCCTGCCGAATGTCATCACTTCCGATGTTCTGAAGCTAGATTATCTGGATATTGTCTTCGATTGCCACGAGATCGGGATGCTGCCTGATATTGCGGACCATAGCGTCGATGTGATTACCATGACCAATGTTCTGCATCACCTGAAGGATCCCCTCATGTTCCTGCGCGGTGCGACGCGCAAGCTCGCAAAAGGCGGCAGGCTGTATGCGACGGAACCTTACCTGTCCTGGCTATCCTACCCGATGTATAAACTGCTGCATCATGAGCCGGTGGATCTCAACATCCGTCGTCCGGTTCTGGATACCGTGCAGGGGCCTCTTTCGACTTCAAATCAGGCTATGCCGCATATGATTTTCTTTCAGCGCCCGGATTGGCTGGCTGAGCTTGCGGATTGTTATAGCCTGGATAAGACAAGAATCAGTTATTTTAGCTCGCTTTCCTATATGGCAACCGGCGGAATATCGAAGAAATTTCCGGTGCCTGGTTGGGCTTATAAGCCGTATTTCGAGCTCGACAGGGCAATGGGCAGAACGCTGCCTAAGGTATTCGCCTCGTTCTTCACAGCCCGTCTCACTTCACGAGACCAGGTTTAAAGATGGTCCTGCTTCGCCTCGCCGATTGGCTCTACCGATATTGTTATCCCGTTTACTACCCGCTCTACTCCCTGTGGAAAGCGGTCTCGGAACGACGTGAGCGCGCACTCATGCGCAACATGATTTCACCGGGCATGATCGTCGCGGATATCGGTGCAAACATCGGAATATACACCCGCATGTTCTCCGCGCTGACGGGAGCAACCGGCCAGGTGCATGCCTTCGAGCCCGCACCGGCGAACTTCGAGAAGCTTGCAGCGACGGTAAACGGCTTGTCGAATGTATCGCTGCGGCACGCGGCGGTAGGAGCCGGCAGCGGCACCATAAAGCTGTATGTTTCGAACGAGCTGAACGTCGACCACCGAACATTCGATAGCGGCGACGGGCGAGCGAGCATCGACGTCCCATTGGTGAAACTCGACGATTATTTTTTGCCGGGGCAGCAGGTCGATTTTATCAAGATCGATGTTCAGGGCTACGAGCTGAGCGTTCTGAAGGGCGCGGAGCGGGTTCTGCGGGAAAATCGCGACATCAGGATATTCATGGAATTCTGGCCTTACGGCTTGTCGAAGGCGTTGGTGAAGCCGTCCGAGCTCACGCAATTCCTGGAGATGTTAAATTTCGAGTTTCACAATATAGCCGATCCACCAGGCACGGCATTCGATAATGGAAGCCTCGATCCGAGTAACGCGGGCCAATACTGCAACCTTATTGTTGCAAGAAGAGCAGCCGCTAAACATGATATCAGTTAAAGGCGGCGTGATGACGATGTTATCCACCAGCAACAAAATCCTGATTGCTCGTTACCTATCCAATGCGGTCTTGTTCGTCCGCGGTTGCCTTGGCTTGCCTGCAGCCGTCATAGCGAAGCGTCGCGGGATAAGCTGGTCGCTGGACTTGAGGGACGGTGTCGATTTCGCGATCTACCTCCTGAGCGGGTTCGAGGTGCGAACGCTCGATAGATATAGAGAGCTGATAGGGGACGGAGACATAGTCCTCGATATCGGCGCCAATGTCGGTTCTCACACCTTGCCTTTGGCTCAGTTGGTGGGCGAAAAGGGCAAGGTGATCTCCTTCGAGCCCACGGCTCACGCATTTTCGAAACAGAAGACAAATATCTCGCTCAACCCGACGCTCGCCCAACGAATTGACCCTCACCAGATGATGCTGATGGCAAGCGCGTCCGAAACAATGCCCGAAGCGGTCTATTCGAGCTGGCCGCTTGAAGTCGCAGACGATTTGCATAGCGAACATCACGGCCGTTTGATGTCGACGCAGGGCGCGCGGCTCGGTACCCTGGACGAAACCCTGCGGGATCTTGGGGTCGACAAAGTCGATTTCATAAAACTTGACGTTGACGGCAATGAGCTTGAGGTTTTGCTTGGGGCGACGGCTACCCTTGAAAGATCCAAGCCGCGCATAATGCTTGAATTAGCGCCGTATGTTTATGCCGAGAATCCCGGAGACTTCGATCGATTGTTGAAGCTTCTCTGGGACGGCGGCTACCAAATTGGAGACGTGGCATCCGGTAGAAAACTGCCGCAAGACGCCAGCAAGGTACGCGCCATGATAGCTGACGGCGGTGGTATGAACGTGATGGCTTTCGGTAAGAGTCAAAAGGATTCTGGGTAACATGTCTCAGCTACCGCTTGTTGCTATGCGTCCATCTCAAATGTGGTGTATTAATCCGGCGCCGGGCGCCGCAAGCAAGCGATACAGCCGACGGGGTGGAGAAGCGTCTTCGTCGCGCGATTTCATCGTAAGACTCAGCAGTTTCGATATCGGCCTTTGGGCTGGCGCTTGCAGATGCAGTTAAATCTTCAAAATCTGAGAATTGGTCACTGAATGGATGCGCAGTTCAATGAATGCATGAAGGTAGCAAGAAAGCTTGTTGACCCGAGTTTCCTTGAATCGTTGAAAAAGCCGCAACCGCGCGCGATCATCGTGGCGACCACGATGATCTGGCTTCAAATAGTTGTCTCCTGGTCGATCGCACTCCTCGGCCCTTGGTGGCTCCTATGGCTGCCATTCCTGATCAACTGCGCAGTAACGCAGGGCATGTTGCTCTGGGTTCACGAGGCATCGCATTTCCATCTCTACTCCGACCGCCGTAAAAACGATATTTGGTGCGACATGTTCTTTGCTGCGCCTGTCGGAATGTCGGTCGCCGCGTATCGATTCCGCCACATGAGCCACCATGCACATCTGGGTACAGAGAATGATGCAGATGGCTATCCCTATCGCGAACCGATCAAGGGGTTCCGGGCGCTTGCCTGGGTCATGGTGAAGGCGTTGAGCGGGGGTATGGGTGTGTGGCTGGCGGCAGACAAATATGGTGGTTCGGCCCGAAAGCAGGCAGCGGGGAACTCACTGTCGCCTTCCTGGTTGGCGCCGATGGTGACTATCGTCTTCAACGGCTTGCTGTTTGCGCTCTGCATTGTGACAGGCCGCTGGTATCTCTACATTCTGCTATGGGGTTACCCTATCGCGGCGGTAGCAATCGCCCTGAATATCGTGCGCACCATTGCGGAGCATCAGCCTGAGGACTATCCACTTTATAAGGATGGACGGGAGCAGGCCATGATGCCGCTGGCTCGGACGACGGCGCCCAATTGGTTTGAAAAATGGTTGATGTACCAAGCAAATTTCAACTATCACATCGAACATCACCTATTCCCCGCCATTCCGCAGCACAATCTTGCAAAACTTCATAGGCACCTCTTCGAAAGGGGGTTCTATGAGCATTTTCCGGGGTGCCTGCAGCGCAGCGGTTTTGCAAAATTCATCCGGCTCTCGAGAAATCGTAAGAACGATGATTTCTCGGATTCGGTTCAAGATGCGTTGGCTCTCTAAGGTTTTGCAGGGGAAATTGAATTCTCAAATGACAAACCAGATAAGATCAACGTCCACGACATGCTCCGGTTGTGGCAGTGAGAGCTCCACCGTTATCGCTACCGGGCAGGACTATATATATCACGGCAGTGCGGACACCTTCAGATATGTCCGTTGCGATAGTTGCGGTCATTTCTATCTCAATCCGAGACCCGACATCAGTGAGCTGTCTTTGATGTATCCGGCCAACTACGGCACCTTCTCAAATAGATTTCAGGGCCGCGCAAATCTTCTTGGCCGAATAAAGACCATCGTCAATCGAAAGCGCCTGAAGGGTGTCGTCGCGCATCTTCCTTCGAGGGGAAGGGTGCTCGATGTGGGATGCGGCAACGGCGAGCTTTTGATCGCACTTCGTCAAGCGCGTCCCGATCTTGAGCTCTTCGGTCTGGATTGGCATTTCCCGGCTGAAACGCGCAGCACTTTGGAAAGCCAGGGAATAGGTCTAATCGAAGCGCCGCTTGAGGCTGCGGAACTGCCGGCACAACCCTTTGATTTCATCATCATGCTCCAGCTTATAGAGCATCTTTGGGAGCCGGAGGAGAGCTTGCGACGCCTCGTCCGTGACTTGGCGAACGATGGCCGGCTGTTGATCGAAACGCCTAATACTGACGGCTGGGACAGACGGCTCTTCGCGAGCGGTGCGTGGGGCGGGTATTATTTCCCGCGCCACTTGAACCTTTATAACTTCGAGCGACTGGCTGAACTCCTGCACAGAGTGGGGTTGGCCGTTGAATCTCAACGCAATCTTCCCGCTCCATTGATCTGGATTTACTCGCTCCAAGGAGCTGTGCAGGCCCGTTTCGGCTGGAAGAGTTCCTTGACGAAGATTTTCGGCGTCAAAAATATACCTTTGATTGCTGCCTTTGCTTTTCTTGATATCGCCGCCATCGCGATGAGGTTTAAAACGTCAAACCAACAGGCAATATCGAGGAAGATTTAGCCGGCGATATGTGCCTCGTTTTGCGAGGAGGCAAATCCGGTTCAGAATTCTCCGCGTTTCCATTGGTCTCCTTTTACCGGGTCGCACCAAGGCCTGTTTATCCGGCGCGGCCATCGGCGCCGAGCCGCGCGCGGCAGCGAGACGGTGTCGTTCCGGCGGGCTTGGAATAGACGCCGGTGGATGGGTTTCTCGGCATTCACCTTCTCCGAAAAGAAAAAGGCCGCGCGAATTGCGAGGCCTCGAATCGTATAGTATCGGTTGCGGCATGCAGAGTGATCACAAGCCGAACCAACCGTCACACAGAGCGATCAAGATCGTCGCGATGCTCATCGCCGTCGTGACGTTTGCCTCATGATCCCCGCTCAGGACAGGCCCCACCAGGTGGGTGGTTGGTCAGTTTCCGATCGAGTTGACCATGTTTCTCGCCGGCGCTTTGACGGCAGGGCCGGCCTGTTTTTTTATATGGAAGCAGGCGCGGGCTAATTGCGAGGGACTTTATTTCAACGGCACCACCTGCCTGCCCGGCGCCACCCTCGGCCTGATGATCACGCTGGCAACATTGCTGCTGGTCGCCATCCGGATCCAGATCGTCCTTGATAACCGCTGACATCATGCACCCCTCACCCGCAAGCTTCCAGGAAGGATTTTTAATGAGGAAATTCATATCCATGACACTAGGGGCGATGATGGCCATTGGCGGAGCATCAGCGGCCGCTTACATGTTCCTGTACGCCGGCCAACCCGTCAAATTGATCATCTGGGCCATACCGATAAGCGTGATGGCACTAGGGGTTGCCATTTTGTGGGAAGATCTGCGGGGATAGCTCACCAGCCACGACCGCTATTTTTGCTGCTGCCGAGCAAGCAACAGCGCGCGTACGAGTGCAGCCGCTTTCTCGGCGGCCGGTACCGCAAGCTGTTCGCGGAGATGGTTCATCGTCCCCCGCGGGTCTCGAAATCCCGGCCTCGGGGTCGATGACCTGGCCGACAGAGGGTGTCGTTCCGGTGGGTTTGGAATAGACGCCGGTGGATGGGTTTCTCGGCATTCACCTTCTCCAGAGGAAAAAGCCGGCGGATTGCGAGGCCCCGAATCGTGTAATTTCGCTTGCCGCATGCGCGAGCGATCACGAGCAGAACCAACCGTCACACGGAGCGATCAAGATCGTGGCGATGCTCACCACGATGTGACGCTTGCCTCATGATCCCCGCTCAGGACAGGCCCCGCCAGGTGGGCGGTTGATCAATTTCCGATCTTCGAGGGTGGCGGAGATTATTTATGCTCCTCGCCTGGCAAGAGCGGATAGGCAGCTCTCCCCCCACCACCCTGGACGAGCGCGTTGATCAGCGCCATGCGTTGCTGGTCGATGATGTTTTCGGGTCCCAGGCGGCTAAGCGCCTCCATTAGCGCATCACGCTGGTCCCCGCGAAGCACACTCAACGGAGCGACTTCATCGGCAACGCGAGCTGCGTGGGCGCCTGCATTCCCCTCAATGAGGGATCGCGCGAGACGGCGAGCCGCGGTCAGGCCGAGGTCGGTCCAGCTCTTATCCGTTGGAATTTCTGGAGCCTTGGATACCTCGCCGAGATATTTCTCAAACCCAGCCTGCCTTGCCGTGTCAGCTGCGCTGGTTACACCATTTGCCGTGTCGGCAAAAAGGGCTTCGCGATCGATGGTATTGAGTGACGCATCGGCTTTTTCTGGCCCGAACATCATGCCCAGTTTTTCGCGATTCCAGTCGCCTTTGCCGCGAACGATCTTGCGTAGCGCGTTCATATCACTGGCTTCGGTTCCAACCGCACGATAGATGTCGCCAAGCGTTCCCTGCCGCATGCGCGCCGACTCCGCAGAAGGACCTATCAGCGTACCCTGCGGTTCGGCACCCGCCACCAGTTTCTCCTGAAGCTCTGTGGGGTGCATGGCGCGCGGCCCATCGGCGAGAACGGATTGCCCCTGGGCCAGCCCCGCCCTCTGGCGGCCCAACTCGTCAACTTGCGCATCGATGGCCTTCATCTCAGGGACAGCTCGAGCAAGAGCGTCGTCGATCGTCCCACGGGCATTTTTGAGCACGCTGATGACTTTTGAATTTTTCTCACTCGCCAAGATACCGTCGATTGCGTCGCGTGTCGCGAACGCTATCGCTGGATCGGAGGCGACGGTGTCTTTCCCAAAGTCATTGAGCATGTTCCTGACGCGAACAAGCTTACCCTGGGCATCATCGCGCAGGTACGGGATCGAGTTATCCAGATCATTCGCGATCGATGTGAAATCGTAAGGCGGCTGCCCGCGAGCCGCCGCAGGGCGAAGGTTTTCCACCTGTTCCCGAGCCGCGTCCAATTCGCTGTCGATAGCAGACGGGACAGGATCTGGCCCAAGGTTTGTCTCGAAGTCCGACCTGAGACGGGCACCTGCCATAGAGCCACGCTCATTCAGAGGATCCACGACCTTGCTCCGCGTGGGTTCCCGGGTTGCACCGCTCTTGGCGGCGCCGCGCCATTCTGGCGAGACGTCTGCTGGCATCGCCTCAGATCCGAGCTTGTCGAAACGGTCACGACTCGCCGCAAGCTTATCCGCATCAGAAACGTTCTTCGCGAGCCAATTGCGAGCATCCGTGGTCAGGTCTGCTAGCATATCCCGCGCCGGCTTTGAGGCCACCTCGTCTCCAAGGAGCGCGCGCGTGAGAGCCTTTACGCCCTGGGCACTTGCTTTGACACCGGCTCCGATGACTTCCCCTGCTAAGGGACCAGCTAGTCCAAGCAGTCCCCCTTCAATTGCACCCCGGCGAGTTTTTTCGGGATCGCCGCCACTCCTCACGTGAGCGTCCGCGGCACCAATACCGCTGCCGGTCAAGCCCGAGACCAGCGAGCGCGCCAACATGCCGCCCCCGGCAGCGCCGAATGCTTCGGGTGCAGCCACGACGGCCGGAATAGTTCCACCAACCGCACCGACTATCTCCCCTGCTGTGTTGACATTAGGATGCGCAATCTTGGCCTCTTGATCACGGGCGTTCACAACCCGGAGCTGATCCTCATAACTCCCTCCATGTAGGAGGGGACGGAGATGAGCGGCTGCCTTTTTCACTCCCCCGAGAAGATATGGGCCGGCAATAGGTATGCCATCGACGACGCCAGCCAGGCCGGTTAAGGCTTGGCCGTAGAGCCCCCCAGTTTCGAGAGCCGCCAACCCCTCCTCATACGTTAGATGACGCCCGGAAGGTAGTTGCGGCGGCTGATCTTGGGGTTCCCTGTGCTGCACCCGGGCTCGCGCGCGGGCAATGGCTTGCATCTGCTCAGGTGTCAATTCTGTCATAGTTTACGCTCCGCTGGCGTCATCGCGCCCATACATCAACCGGGACCCCTGCCGGGGCTAGGAAATTCTTGGGAGGCCGACATTTCCTGGTAGCTTCGTTTTCGGGATCGACGAGCCAGTTGCGCCAGGTGCCGTCTCTTTAGATACACCGAACAGTGATGGCAGGAGGCCGGCAGCCTTCGCCGGCGGAGTTGAAGGCGCGCCCATCGGCGCGGCGGGAGTTGCGGCAGCCCCCGCCCGCTGCTCCTCATTCTGATGCCTGATCTCCAGCCCACCCATCAGCGCTTGCGCAAGCCGCGCCGCGCCCTGCCACGGCGATTGCACCGGGCTCGTATCCATGCCCTGCTGCAACATCGCGTAGGCCAGCCGCTTGCGCTGGTCGCTGAGGTCACCCTGTGTCTTGCCGGTATCGCCACCGAAGATGAAGTCCATCAGCTCACCGCCCTTTCGTAATCGACGCGGTCGAAACCGTCTGCGTGTTCGAACACCGCGTCCGGATGGAGCTCGCGCACATCGTCGGACATCAGGCCGATCTGCGTCGGGCCGCCGTCCTTGTAGCGGAAGGCGTAGACCGGCAGGCCGTTATCCAGCGTGCCGACGCGCTTGATGTCTTCCTTCAGCCGCCGGTCGGATTTCGCCCAGCCGCCGAGCAGCGAGCCGCCAAGGCCAAACAGGCCACCCATGGCGGCGTTCGACTGGGCGAGCTGTTGATTGTAGAGACCCATCTTCTGATCGAAATTCTCATTGATGAGGCCTGCCTGGTCGACGGTCGGCAGTTGCGTCGTCGGCGTGTTGACATAGCTCGGCTGGTGGACCTGCGAGCCCGACATCAGCGCCGAAATCTCGTTCAGCGGCTGGTTTCGCTCGGTCAGGATCGAATTCTGGGCATTCGAATACATGTCGCCAAGATACTGGTCGGATGCGGCCTGTTTGCGCGTCGAGAAATCGCGCAGCGCATTGTCATAGGCGGCCGAACCCATCGAGATGCCCTTGTCGGCCAGGCTCTGGTCGAGGCTCGCCTGGTCGCGGTCCCACTGGTTGTTGAAGCCGGACTGCCAGTGATCGTTGACATATTTGTCGACATTGCCGGCGCTGAGATCGACATTGGTGCCGAGCACACCGGAGATCTTGCCGGTCTGGTCGTTGGCGAGCCTGGCAAGGCCGAGTTGCGTCTGCTGCGTCTGGTCGTAGATCGCCTGGTTCTCGGGCGAATAGGTCTGATAGGCCGAATAGGTCGGCAGCCGATAGGTCTTGCCGTTCTGGTCGGTCATCGTCTGGTAGCCGCTGACCTTGTATTCCAGCGCGCCATCCGGCGTGTACTGGTTGGTGTGGCTGAGCCCCGCATTGGCGATGGCGGTGTCGACGTTGGTGGCCGTCTGCGCCGCTGCGGTCTGTGTCGGATCAGGCGCCTTTGGGGCCTTCGGCGTGGAGACCATAGGGAAAATCCTCTTTCATGATTGCGTAAAGCAGCGCGTCGCAGTCGCCGAAATAGGCGTGCTGGCGGCCTTCCAGACGGGCGCCCAGTCTTGCCAGAACCTGCTGGGATTCGGCATTGTCGGCGCGGGTTCTTGCGGTTGCGCGGCGGCAGCCGAGCTGATGCACGACATAGCGAAAGACCGATCGCATCAGCGTCAGCGTCAGCCGGTCGGCGGCCAGCGAAACCTCGACATCATGCTCGGTCCAGACGTTGAAGACGAAGCCGGCGATGATCCGGCCGCGGTCGATATGGGCAAGCGTGGTGTAAGGCGGATGAAAGTTCACGCCGATCCTGTTGCCGACCCAGGTCGCGATCTCCTCGCGCGGTTCGGAGACGATCAAATCGGCGCGCCCTTTTCGTAAAGCACCGAGCCGCCGACGACGGCCGCTTCCGAGACGGAGCCGGATGAGCCCGAGATCAGCGCGCGAATCGTCGGCGCCAGGGCCGAACCGGCGCCGCCGGCGGAGGCGAATTTGCGGACAAGCGAAATCCCGGGGAATTTCGCGACACCCCAGACCGCCGTTCCCCACTTCGCCGCCGCATTGTTCTCGATCGAGGAGAGAAGGACTGTCGGAATCTTGGTCTGGTAGTCCACCGAGATCCCGGCATACATCAGCGTCGACACCCCGATCTGCGCCGTCACCCCGATCAGCTTCGAGAGCTTGGTCGAGAGGCCGTCGCCATAGCGGCTCCAGGCGCCGACCATCAGCGCGTCGATCGCCACGCCGTTGTCGTTGGCGCCGACCTCGGCCTCATAAACCGTGCCGTCGCCCGCCCCGAAAAACAGCCGGTCCTGCCATGTCGCCCAGCAGGAGGCCGGCATGCCGACGAAGCGGCACCAGGCCCCGGTTTCGGTGTTCATCACATATTGATAGGGGCCGAAGGAGGACGGCAGATTGACGATCGCCATCTGCCTGGCCGGGAAGCTCGAAAGCTGCCACTCCTCAGAGGTCGTGCCGGTCGCCGCAACGGTCTCGCGCCAGGTCGGGCCGATCTTGGCGGTGATCGCGCCGAGGCTGGTGGCGCCGCGATCGAGCTGCACGGCCTTGGTGATCGGCACGATGCCGTCGGTGGTCATGATCGCCAGATCGGCGCCGACCGACAGCAGGCATCGATCGGTGCCGAGCGGCCGGCCAAGCTTGAAGGTGCCGATCAGGCCCCAATTGGCAGCACTCGAAGGATCGGACCCTTGAAAGACGATCACTTCGCCTTCCGAGGAGATCAGCACCAGGCACTGCTGCAGGCCCGTCGAAACCGGGATGGTCCAGACGTTGATCGCAATCAGCGTGCCGCCATATTTCATGTTGCCGCCGACCGGCAGCACCGTCGCCGTGCCGCTGACGGCGTCGGTGGCGAGATACCAGACATTGGTCGAATTCTTCTCGATGAACCAGAGCCGCGAGCGATAGGCGGTGACGGCGATCAACAGCGAGGCGTCGGGAATGCCCGTGATCATCGTCGAAGGGACGTAAGGGGTTGCGACCGCGCCCTTTTCAAGCTGCGCATTGGTGACCGAACCCGAGACAGTGACGACAAGCGTTCCGGCCGCCGGCGTGAAGGTGAGCGAAACCCGGTTGGCGACGCCTGTCCCGCTCAGCGAGCCGGTGAAGGCGCCGGACAGGGTGACGGAGCCGGTGCCGAAGAAACTCAGCGTATAGGCCGTGTTCCGGACGGCGACGTTCTGGGTGAGGAGCGTTGCGGTACCCACCAGAAAATTATTCGTCCAGGCGGTGCCGTTGAAGAGCAGCGGCGTGTCGAGGCCGTTGACGAGGCGCAAAAACTCCTGGCCGGCCGGGTTGGTATATTGCTGCACCGACCAGTGGGCGCTTGCCATGCCGGAGACGACGGGCGCACCGACGGCACCGCCCGCCGTCACGTCGAAAATCTTGTCGCGGGCCGCGGCAAACAGCCTGTTGCCGACACCGGAATAGGGAATGACCGTCTGCACGCCGGCGCCAAGCCCGGTGGCAAAGGCGAGGAAGCCATAACGGGCGCGCACCCGGTTGGCTTCGGGAAAGAAATTGTCGAGCTGGAACGCCGCATCTTCAGGCATGTCCGCCATCTCGACATCGGTTCGCCAGCCGCCGATCGGCGCGATCCAGTCTTTGCCTGGCGAAACGCGGCCGGTACGCCCGTTTTGAGGGACAGGTCTGCGGGTCATGGGTTGGACACCGTGATTGTGCCGGGCCAATAATTCTCGGGCGCCTGCCCCCTGCCCGGCAGCGAGAGGTCGACGGCGCTTGCGGCGCGATCGGCGCCGATCGCGGCTTCCTTGGATCGCTCGAAACTGGCGATCTCCTCGCCATAGTCGAGGCCCTTGGCCCGCTTCCAGCGCCAGATCAGCGAGAGTTCGAGAAGGTCTTCCGGGAAACGGGCGCTATCGGTGTCACCAGCCCAATTGGCGGCATAGGTCGCCTCGCCATTCACCGCCACCCAGAAGCCGGAAATATATGCATAAGCCATCGTCTCGCCTGCGGCGTTCGGATAGATGTCGAGCTTGCCGCCGGCCATGCGCCAGATCTCAGGCACCGGGTTCGAATTGATGATCCTGTTGCGTTGCCAGGTCTGCGGCTCCACCGGGCCATTCAGTTGCCAAAGGCGCGAAGCGTTCCAGATCTTCGAATTGGCAGCAAAACGGTCCCAGTCGGCGGGCGGCTCGGCCGGTTCCGGGTTGGCGCCGGTCGTTGCGAATTGGCGCTGCACCATCAGCGTCGACCAGTCATGCTCGCGCATCAGGTCGCGGCCGGCACGGGTGGAGAGGATGCGCAGCTGCATGATCTGCGGATCCGCCGAAGACATGACGGCCGTCGGCGGATCGAGATCAATTTCCGCGCAGACATTCTGAATGATGGTCAGGAGCGACATGCGCGGATCTCCGGTTCAGAGCAGTTGCTATGGGCGTGGCGAGGTAGGTGAATTTGCATGAGGGTTGTGCCGCGTAGCCCCCTCATCCGCCCTACGGGCACCTTCTCCCCGCTGGGGAGAAGAGGGAATCGAGACGCTGCGGCATAACCCCTTCTCCCCAGCGGGGAGAAGGTGGCCCGAAGGGTCGGATGAGGGGGCCGCTTGCTTTGAGGCTTCATCAGGCCGCTTGCCGGCTGCGGCCCTTACCGCCATCGCCTTCTCTTTCGAGCGCCTCGAAGCGCAAGGCCATCTCCTTCATCTGCTCCTGCAGCCGCCTCACCTCGTCCTTCAGCCGCTCGTTTTCGGCGGCAAAGGCCGAGGCGGCACTCGAGTTTTCGGCGGTGGCGAGATAGGCCTTGGCGGCGGCGACGAGTTCGTTGGCGCCCATGCCGATCTTCTGCTTGCTGGTATCGGAGAGGGCTGAGAGCTGTTCGACGGTATAGATATTGACTGCCTCCAGCTCCTTGATCTGGCTCGGCTTCAGATAGGGCCATTGCGAAAGCGGCGTGCCGGTCAGCTGCTCGCGGGCGGCAGCCCCCTCCTTGAAACGCTTATAGGCATCGGCAAAGCGCTGTTTGTCGTTGTCCGTCACCTCGCGATAGACTTCGGTGTGTTTGTCGCCGGAGATGAAGATTCGGACGAATTCCTTGTCGGCAAAGATCGGCCGGCCTTCCTTTTCCGTCAGAAAGGTCTGTTCGACCGGTTCGAGGCTGAAGGAGGCATATATTCCGGTGCTGCTGTCGGGCATGGTGCGTGTCTCGCTGTTGATGGCGGGGAAATGAAATGGGCGTCGAAGCGCCTCGGGCGTGATTGGTGACCAACGATACTCGGTGTCGTTCTCGACGCAGGAGATCGCCGACTGCCCCTCATCCGGCTGCCGCCACCTTCTCCCCGCAGGCGGGGAGAAGGGGATATGCCGCGCCGGCTTCGTCAATCTCGACGTTGCGTTTGGCACGTCCCCTCTCCCCGTTTTTACGGGGAGAGGGTTAGGGTGAGGGGCAGCCATCAGAACGAACTGGATGAGGGGCAGTCGCGTATAGAGAGGTCGACGAAACGGGCGCCAAAGCGCCCGTGGATTGCTTTCCGTTTAGTTCACCTTCGACAGGAACGGACGCATCAGCGTTGCCTCGATCACGCCAGTCGCGGTGATGGTGATGCCGGTGCCGTTGGCGGTGGCGTTGGCCGAGAGGGTGATGCTCTGGACGACGGCGCTCGGGCTGTAGGTGATGCCCGAGATGGTGGTTCCGCCTGCAATGCCGGTGCCGGAAATGGCCGCACCGATGAACGGGCCGGAACCGGTATTCAGGCCGGAAAGGCTCGTCAGCAGGTTGGAGCCGTTGACCGTGGTTGCCGTGAACGTCTGGTTGGCCGCCGCGAAGTTGACGTTGGCGATGGCCTTGGTGGTTGCCGTGGCCGATGCCGGGGCGCTCGCCTGGCCTGCCGTGGTCGTGGTTTCGGCAACGACGAGGGCCGCCGTTGCGGTTGCCACCTGGGACGGCGCCTGACCATTGCGCTGCAGCCAGACGTAATAGGTGCCTGCTGGAAGGGTGATGGCACCGACCGGGCCGCCGGTCAGTGCCGGAGGCTGGGCAGCACCCGAAAAGACGCCGCAGCGCTGGCCGACGACGGCAGTTGCCGTGGTCAGCAGCGAGGCGACATAATCCCGGGTCCACTGGAACCACTGACCGGGCTGAAGGGTCGTCTGCGAGGCCAGCACCAGCTGGCAATAGACCCATTCGGATTCGCGGTCCCCGCCGGCGACAGCGCCGAGGGAGAAATTCGGGCCCGGGATACCGGAGCCGGAAACGATCGGGCCTTCGACGACGAACGGGTTCGCGCCAAGACGATCGGACTGGATTGAAGCGACCGACATTTGCTTTTCCTTTCGTTGACGATCAGGCGAACAACACGCCCTGCAGGAAGGCGTTGTTCATGGTGAGGTTGCCGGCGAAGCCCATGAGCTGCACGAAGGCATCCTGGTTGGTGTTCATGCGCTCATCGCCGATCGGCGCCATGTCGCGGTCACGGTGCGGGCGGTAGAACAGGTACTTGGTGTTCAGGAAGAACATCTGATTGAGCGGCGCACCGCCGCCGAAGCCGCCGTCGAAGATCACATCGGCGCCCATGTACTGCAGCGACTGGAAGCCGGCCATGCCCTTGTCCGCCGAGGTGATGCGCTGGATTGCCTGCAGCGATTCCCAGTAAAGGCGGAAGAAGTTGTTGTCGGCGACGACAAGATCAGGCGCGTCGGAGCCGCGAACGCAGGACATATAGAGCCGGTTCATGTAGCTCTGGATGTTGGCGTTCGAGGCGGCGGCACCGCCATCGGCCGAGGCCGAGAATTTCTGGTTGCGCCAGAAACCCCAGGTGGCGCGCGAGATGCCGCCGACGGTGCCTGATGTCGGCGAGGTCGAGATCAGCAACTGCAACCCGCCGATCTGACGCCCGCCATCGGCCGTTCCGTCGGAATAGCAGTCGAGCGCGATGTTGTTCTTCAGCGTCGTTTCGGCGTTCTCGATGCGCTGCTCGAGCAGATCGAGGATCGCATCCTCGCCTGAGTTCTGCAGCTGTTCGAGGCCCGACATGGAGACGGCGACCGCGGCCTGCTTGAGGTCGTATTCGGCGGCGGTGATGACGTCGGAGGGCTGAACGTTGAGGATATCGTAGCCGGAATAGCGCTTGAAGCTGCCATTTTCTTGATATTGCAGTTCCTGGACGATGGTGCGGCCGCCGGAGATGGGCTTCTTACGGCCGCGGCTGTTCAGACGGGTGAGAAGTCCGTTGTTCTTCGTCACATCGTCGGCGACCGTGCCGCTGCGGTTGCGCAGCGTCGTGGTCACGATTTCAGAGAGGTTGGGCGAGATGGGCATTGATCATTCCTTTGATCAGACTTGACCGCGCGAAAAACGCATGGCGTCGCGCAGCGAGTCTCGGATTGAGGTGGGCTGGCCTCTTGCCGCATCGCGGGTCGGGCCCGGCGCGGAAGAACCAGAGATGGATCGCGAGGCGCGGCGGGCTTGATCTGCCGCTGCTGCCCTCTGGGCTTGCTGTTCTCGGACGGGTGCCTGCGCAGTCTGGCTGATCAACTGCCGGCGAATGTCCGGGCGCATCCAGCATGCGGCGTCGTAGGCGTCCTGAAGCGATGATGCCCGCCCTGCATTGATAAGGGCGATCATGTCGTCAAGCACGTCATCGGCATGCGCGTTTGCCGGGTCGGAAAGGAAGGCATCGACTTGAGTTTCGGTGTCCCTTTTCCGCAGAACATGTTCGACCGTCGCCTCGACATTGACGTGTCGCGGCTGCGGTCCTCCTTGCTGTAGTCCGGGCTGTGGTCCGGGCTGCTGCGCGTTGCGCTGCAGGACCTGTTCCGTCTGGCCATTGACCAGGGCGTGAAGATTGACCCCGGCCATCCTGGCGACGTGAACGACGGTGTTGACGGGATCGTGGATGAGCGCCTTTTCCCAGTCGATCGCCCGGCGCATGACATCGGCATGGGTCATGCCGGCCTGGCGGATGAGCGGCGTGAACTCCTCGAGCCCCTTGTAATCCTGCAGGACGCGAAAGCCGTTATCGACCTCCTGTTCCCGCTTGGTGATGGCCGCCTGCACTTCACCCGGAAGGGTCGCGAATTGCGCCTTGGCTTCCGCCGACCAGCCGGGCGGAACCCGGTTGCCGATAGCTGCCGGCTGTTCCCGGGTCTGCATCTGGGTCTGTGCCTGGGGTGTCTGCTGAGCGGCGTTTGCCGCGGGCGCCTGCCCTGCCCTCGCCGCTGCGGCTTGCTCCTGCCCCTTGGCCAGGAAGCGGCCGTTTTCCCCGTCGCGCGGCTGGCCCGCAATATCGCCCGGTCCATTGCCCTCGGCGGTGTCGATCGCCGCCTTCAGGCTGTCGCGGATGCTCACCGGCCTGTCATTCAGGGGCTTGTCGTCGAACGCGCCAAAATCTTCGCTGCCGTTGCCAGCCTCGTTCAAGTCTTCCATATCCATGTCGGAAACTTCCTTTGTCGGGGATTGATGCCCGTAAAAACAAAAGGTTAGAGCTGTTTGTTCTAAAGCATGTCGCGCAAAAGTGTGCAGCGGTTTTGCGCTAACGACATGCGTAAAAACAAAGACCTAAAGCGCGAGGAGCAATCTGAAAGATTGCGACGCGCTTTAGGCGTTATATTCGGCGTGAACTCGCCGCAATTCGTTTCGGATCGCCTTTCGATCCGTCTTCGGCGTCTCGATCGGCTGCGGCTTTTCGTTGCCGATCTCGACCACGCCGGCCGCCCGGTAGGCGGAGCGCAGCTTTGCTTTCGAGGTGTAGTGCCTGCCGTCATGCATCGACTGGATATCGATGCTGTCGCTGACGAAATGCGGCGCCGGCAGATCGGACTGCGCCTCGCTCTTTACCGGCATGCAGTTGCGCGGCCACTCGTCGAGTTGGTGCCAGCCGCCGCAGACGCGGCAATAGCGTTCTCTCATGTTCGATCCTATCGATCTATAACTCTGGTCGTGCGGCTGAGATAAGTCCCAATAACGTCCTCAGGGCTGTCAAGACGTACTCGCGAACCAATTTCTGTGAAAATTTCGGGATTTACACCGCCGCCCGCGAATCACCTATATTAGAATCTCCAATTAGAAGGAGATGCGGATATGCCTATGGCGCTCGGACTTGGGCTCGGGATTTCGTTCGTGCAGAACTCTGTGGGGAAGCCAGTCGCAGATACTCTTTGCCAGGCGATCGCTACCCAGGTCATGATAACGGCGATTTACGATGGCGTAGCGATCACGTTTGCTCCGTTGATCGTCTATGAACTTGAAGGCGTTTCTTACGTGGACGGCATCCTTGAAGAAGACTTGCCTGCACTTGGTAATCGTCCGCCAGCAATCACGTCCCTCGAAGTTTCAGCCCTTTCGGCTGTAAGCCCTACGCAGACAGCCTTTACTATTCACCCACGTATTGTCCCACTCCTCAGGCGTTACCAAAACGTCAAGTGCGTCGTCAGCGCGATCCAGAGCGGACAGGATTTGGGTTAGACGCATCTTTGCTTGATCGTAGCCTTTAAGCAGATCAAGGCGGTCGAAATTGTTTAGAGCAATTTCGGCATGCCACCTTATCTCGAAGATCGCATCGCGAAGCGCGTCAGGGCGCATGCTGCAACTGCTGCAAGGCCTGCGCCGCCGCCTCACCGCGCGCCTGTTCCACCAAGGCGCGATGCTCGATCTCGGCTTGCGCCACACCAAGCTCGGCCTTGCGCTGTTCGGCGCCGGCCTTCACCTCAGCCGTTTTCAGCTTGATCATCTGCTCCGCCGGCGGCTCCGGCGGTTGCTTCGGCGCGGTCGCCGCTTCGGAGAGTTGGGCGCCGACCTGCTCCAGTGTGCTTTCGAGCTGGCGGCCGGCCCTGAAGCCGCGGGCGGCAAAGAGCAGCGTCTCGACCATCACGGGCACCAGCATCGGGTTCTGCTGCGCCATGGCGCCCGCCTGCTGCAGGAAGCCGCCGATCATCTGCACGAACTCCATGCGACGCTGCTTTTCGGCGTCCTCATCGGGCTCGATCGTCGAATCCGTTTCGATGTCGATCTGGAAGCCGCGAATGCTGTCATTGCGCAGGAGCTGCACGACCTCGTCGATCGTCGGTTGCTGCATCATCTGCTCAAGCTGCGGCGGCATCTGCGGCGGCGGTGGTGCGGGTTGCCCCATCTGCTCGGCGCGCGCCGCTGCCTGCTGGGCGGCCATCTGCATCTGCTGCATCTGCATTTGGACCTGCTGCTTCTCGGCCATGCTCGGCAGCTTGATGCCGCTCACCAGCATCAGCGTTTCCGGCTGGAACTGGTCGCAGATGATTTCGCCGGCAAGGCGGATGATGTCGCGGGCGAAGCGGGCAAGCTCGGCCTGCCTGTCGCGGATGCGGATCGAGCCCCACTGGCTCTTGATCCGCTGCGCCGTCGCCGTCTCCGACGCCTGCGTGTCGCCGCGGACGATGTCGGAGATGCCGGTGATCTGGTAGACGTCCTCGATCAGTTGCTTGCGGGCCTGGATGCAGGCGATGATGACCTTCTGCACCTCGTCGATCGGCAAAGTCACGATGGCTTTCGAGCCGCCCTTGTCGGTGAAGGCAGCCCATTCCGGGATCGGCACCATCACGGTATCGTTTTCCGGCCGCATCGCCTTCTCGATTGCCGGCGAGATCGCGCCGTCGCCGGAGGGATAGAACACTTTCAGGCGCAACTGATCGGTCAGCTTGTTGACGCGCTTCGTCAGCAGATCGATCTCGTCGCATTGCTGCTGATAATAGACATAGTCGGGAACCGGGATCAGCGAACTTGTCGACATCGTGCCGTAGGCCGGGCGCGGGCAAGGCCAGAAATGGGTGAGATCGAGCGGCGGCTCCGACACTTCGAGCGCCACCGGCGCGCCATCGGCGATCCAGACGGTATAGTTTTCGCTCTTGCACCAGATCTCCCAGACATGGGTCTTGCCTTCGTTTTCGGCGCGCTCCGTCTGATTGCTGCCCTTGTTGCTGCCGGCCGCCTGAGCTGAGAGCGATGTCATGGCATTCGGGCCGAAGCGCTTCTCCATCTCCTCGTCGGTCATCGGCACGCGGCGCGCCACCCATGTCACATCCTTCCAGCGGCGGGCCGGCGAATGCAGGAAATCCGACCAGTGCACATAATCGATGCAGACACGCTCGTCGCTGATGACCTCGGGCGGGGCTCCGCCATCTTCGCCCACGCCGTCGCCGGACAAGCCGCCCAGGAAGCCGTTGGGGAGACCTTCGGGAAAGCCGCCATTCGCCGGCGGGTCGGAAGGCTGGACGCCCATGTCGAGCGGCTCGAAATCGGCTTCATAACGCAGCCATACCGTGCCGCGGGCGCAGAGCAGGAAATCGTCGCGCACCGCCCGCATGATCGAATCGATATCGGCTTCGTCGCCCATATAGGCGAGGTTGCGTTCGACCAGCTCCGAGGCCATGCGCGCCACCGGCTGGGCATCCTTGAAGCGGCGCTCGACGACGGGCTGCGGCACCCGGGCGTAGACCGCCGGCTGCAGCACCGAGGTGTTGGCCCAGAGCATCGGAAACCTTCGCTTGGCCGCATTCGCCTGGTCGGACTGCTGGTCGAGATAGATCTTCTCGATCTTGACGCAGCGGTCATGCCAGGACCTGAAATAACGCTGAGCACGCTCGAGCTCCTGCTGCCACCGGGCGCCGACCTTTGCGAGGTCCCATTGCTGCCCGTCCGCCAAAGCCGTCGTTTCGTCTTCCATCAAACACGCTCGCTATGTCTAGGGGTGGCATCGGCAAATTCGTTGAATGTCATCGTCTGGAAGGTCGGCAGGGCTTTGGCCTGCGGCTTCAGCGGTTCAGGCGCCAAGCCGGTGAAGATGATCGCCAGCCCGCCGAAAGCGTCCGCACCGTGCGAAGCCCAGTTGTGCAGCGGCGCGTCGCGGAAGACGCTCAGATCCTCGTCCCAGTCCTTGCGGTAGTTCCGCAGGCATTTGATGCCCTGGATGCAGCCGGCCTGATCGAACTCGATCTTTGCGAGAATGCGCCTGGTGCCGTTGATGCGGTCATGGACATAGGCGCGCTCGATCTTGCGGACCGTGCCGAGATCGCGGGCCTTGACCTCTCGCAGCATGACTTCGATGCGGGTCATGCCGCCGCGCGTCCATTCCCTGACCTTGATGTCATGCGGCATGTTGTGGACGCCATAGACATAGCCGTGCTCGGCGCCGCGCCGCTCCAGCTCGTCGAGCATGCCGTCCATCCCGGTGCCGGTATGCTCGAAATAGCCGATCATCCGGACACGGCCGGGCAGCACCTGAAACAGCCAGACACTGTTGGTATCGTCCATGCCGATGTCGGAGATGGTGTGGACGGGATAACCTTCGACATGCGGGAAGACCCCGATCCGCTCTTCGGCGTCGGCCACCGCCATCTGGTCGGCGTAATAGGCGCCCTCGACGCTCGCCTCGAACGCTTCGGCCGGCGTCGAGGGATATTCGCGCTTCATGTCGCCGAGCTGGGTTTCGGCCTTCTTGACGTACCAAGCCTTCTGCCTGTCCGTCAGCGTGATGCCATGGTCGGCCAGATTGCGGAAATACTTTGCGAAAGCATCGGTGATGATGACGCCTTCAGGCGCGATCGCATATTGCGGCTCCTTCCACCAGGGAAAGAAATGGAACTTGAAATCCAGTTCGGTCAGTTTCGCCGCCTGGCGCTGCTTGACCTGGCCATCTTCGCAGAGCGTGTAGAAATGCCCTTCCTGGCCCTCCGCCGTGCTTTCGACGAAGACCAACTGGCCGGCCTGCACCGTATTCAAAGCGCCGGTCCGGACTTCCCTCGCCTTCTCCGGATATTTCGCGCAGAGCTTTCCATATTCGGAAATATGCAGATATTGCAGCGTTCCCGAGCGCAGCGAGGTGCCGACACGAATGCTCGAATTATTGCCGAGCAGCAGCTCGGTCTGGTTGGCCCTGACAACAGGCACGGCGTTGCGGATACGATCGGGCAGATTGTCATAGGGGTATTTGATCTTGTCCCTAAAAATCGTCTGCACGTCGCCCAGCGTATGGGCGATGGTGCCGGCGCGGATATCCCGGTTGAAGACGCAGGCATCGAGCATGAATATCTGAATGAAGGTCGTGAGACCCAGCTGGCGGGCCTTCAGCAGCACGTTGAGATAATGCATCTCTTCGAAAAAGGTCATCTGCGTCCAGTTCATCTCGAACCTGACGCGTTTGCCCGCCTTGTCGGTGATCCAATAGAGGTTGTTCAGACGCCAGCGCCAGTCGGAAAACTGGTCAACCGCCGTTTGGAAGTCCGCGCGTCTTGCCATTGATATCTTCCAGCAACTGCGAAACCTCGCTCGCGACGACGCCACGGTCAGGCTCGACCTTGGAACCGTATTTCTTCGGCTTCAGCTTCTCGGCGACCCACTGACGGGTGGCGATGCGGAGTTGCGACCGCCTTATGGCCTCGCCATTCTCCTGCCAGCCGGTGGTCTCGCCGCTCGCATTCTTCTTTTCGATCCAGTCGTCTGCACGGTCATCGGCAATCTCGACCATCTCATCGACGAAGCCATCCGCCTGGATCTCGCGCGCCAGGGCGTATTTGGCTCGAAACGCTGCCTTGTTGTCATCGGCGAGCCACGACAGCACACTCGACATCGCCGGCATCTCTTCATCCCGGCAGATCGACCGCAGGCTTTCCCTATCGGCGATGCGCTCGCAAATCCTGTCGGCAATCGCCTGGGTGAACTTGATCGGTCTGCCCATATGGCCGCCTTCTGGACGGTTCTAGAACAGTGCGACGATGTTGGAGGCCGTGGTGCCGGTCAGCGCCACGATGGCGGCGTGAACCGGCAGGATGGTCCCGGCCGGCACGTTTCTGAAGATGACCGGATCCATGTCCCGGCGCGGCGCAATGGCAACATCGCCCGTCGTGCCGATATAAAGCGCACGCGCACCGACAATAGCACTATCGTTCGGCGTCACCACTGCGGCCCGCGAGGCCGGAGCAATCGAAGGGTCCATTACAGTTCTCCTTGAAAGAGGCGCGCGCTACCCGGCCCGATCCCGATGTGATCGAAGATGAGAGGTCAGCGGAAGAGGATGGGGATCAATGATGATCTGGAAGCTGGCCGGACGGTGATAGATACACCGATCGAAGGGCGGCGCCGACTTGGTCGACATCCCCTTCTGGATTCAAATTTCGCAGCTTGGATTTACGGTAGTCATAACTGATTTGCCGGGGGGTGATCAACGGCTAATCGTGAGTCTCGCGTCAGTTCGAAATCGAACCTGCCCGACCCAATGGTGCCAGATTGCTCTACCCGCTCTGGCGGCGAGTTTGGCAAAAAGCGCTCCCCACCCTCCGTCATCCTCGGCCTTGAGCCGAGGATCTATGCCCGCTGCTGTTGGAGGCCAAGGTGGATCCTCGGGTCAAGCCCGAGGATGACGGAGCAAGGGGTGAGCTCAGTGGCAAATCCATGGTGGTGGCTCAGTGACACTGTTGGCTTGGTCTTCATGGCATTGGGCGGCCCGACTTGGGTCGACATCACCTCTGAATTCAAATCTCGCAGCTTGGATTTGCGGTAGTCATAAATGATCCGCCAGGGGGTGATCAAGTGGTTTTGATTGAGGTTATTCGTCGGTTTGAAATCGCCCGATCGGCAGACCCCTCACCGCTTTTCGAGCCTACAGCTCCGGCGTAGAATGAGCAGGCTGTTGATCAACGGTGGAGAAGTTCAGTGAAAACCACGAGACTTTTTCTTTGCCTCGTCGCTTTTCTCAGCCCTACGCTCGCTGGAAACCCAGCTGATGCCGACGAAATGGTTCACTTCGAAAGCGCGCCCGTCAAGCTCAGCCCTTTTCGAATCCGCAAGGCCAATGAACAAGGAGAGAACCTCCCTCAGCCGCAAGGCACGCCCCTGCTCGGATATGTGTCCCGCCCTGGGGGTGACGGTCCCTTCCCAGCGGTCGTCGTCATGCATGGATGCGAGGGCATGCGGTTGAGCATCAAAGACCTCTGGCCGAAACGGCTGGTCTCATGGGGTTATGTCGTGCTTGTCGTCGATAGCTTCAGCACCCGCAATATCAAGGACACGTGCCAAAGCTATCTCCCCGATCGCGTCTTCGATGCCTATGGCGCTTTGGATTTTTTATCGAAACAAAGCTTTGTCGATCTCAGGCGCGTCGCGCTGATGGGCTTTTCAGCGGGCGGCACTGCGACATTGGAGGGAACAAAAATCGAAGGCAACGAACAACTCATGGACCGCAAATTCAGGGCAGCGGTTGCCTACTATCCCCTCTGTGCCGGAAGTCAGGGCGATGCGACAGTACCGACTTTGATCTTGACTGGCGACCGAGACAATTGGAGCCCGGCCGAACGATGCCGGAAGAGGCTTGCCGGTCTGAGCGACGATAGCCCGCCGATCGAGCTCAATATCTACAAGGGTACCTACCATGATTTCGATGCCCCGGAATTCAAGGTCGGAAGGAAAGTGTTAGGGCACATCGAAAAATACAATCCGGACGCCGCCGAAAAGTCCATCCGCAGCGTTCACACATTCCTTCAGAAATACCTCTCGAACTAACGCGCGAACTCGGAGCCTGTCGCCGGCGGCACGTCTGGCGGGAACATACCCCAACCGCCGTCATCCCGGGTCTCGAGCCTGGGATCCATGCCGCCGCCGGCCGAGGCCGGCGTTGTTCGTCGGCAAGCCCGAGCGCCGGATGAGCTCGCGGGCGAATACAGCGATGGCAGACGCAGTGGCGTGGGACGCGCCACTGGGTCGATATCAGATGGTGCTCGGCCGCGCGGAGGTGGTGGATTGGCTGGCGGAAGACATAAACTCTTCGGCGGTCGGCAGTTTTCCCTGTGGGGTCAGGTCGTCGACGGCCTTGGGAAGATCGCGGCTCAGTCGATCGAGAATCTGCTGATGTGAAAGGCCGGTATTCGAAGCGATCTCGTTCAGAACGTCCGGGCCCAGTGCTTCGGCAAGCTGGCCGTCATTGATGTCGGCATTCTGGCCGGGCTCTACCCACGAGTCGATCTTGTCACCGTGTCCGTTCTGCTGAAACGTCTTCAGGAGATCGCCCAGACCGCCGCTGACGATGCCGCCGGAGGTCAGCCCGCCGAGCAGGCCGCCGAGACCGCCCGAACCACCCAGTCCGCCAAGGATGCCGCCAAGCCCACCCGGCTGCTGGTTTCCCGCGCCAGACTGCTGAGGGTTCTGGATGCCCCGCAGCAGTTCCCCGATCTTGTCCCTGTTCTGGTAGCCGGCAACGGCAAGGACGGCGAGAAGCGCCTTCAATTGACCGCTCATCATGATGAATCCTCCAATGGTGCTTCAACGATGCAGGCGGCCCAAAGCAGCGCGCTGCATGGGCAGCAATGTTCGGATTGCTCAAAGGTTCCGCGCCGGCTGCATTCGGTCGACGATCGCGAAGGCCGGCCGACTTATTGCTCACGCCGCGGCTCAGATTTCCGGGCAGCCTCGCTGGTTGGCGAAGGTCATTCGCTCCGGTCCCCGGCGCGTCATCCCCTGGACAACGATGCTGCGGGGAGACATGCGTATGATCTGCGCCCTGCGAAGTCCTTCGCTGCGTGCGATGTCGAGAGCATCGTCCGGATCGCAGCCTCGCCGTCCGCGCCGGTCATATCGATCATATCGGTCATATCGGTCATATCGGTCAGGGTCGCGATCACGATCGTAGACGCCCAGTCCGCCGGGGCCGACACGCAACTCCAAGTCCTGCGCCGCGGCGATCGTCGGCGCGATTGTCAGCCCGCTTATCGCGGCCAAGCCGACCAGGACAAACTGAAGAGATTGATGCATAACTTCCTCCCACGGTGCTATCACCATTCGAGTAGCAACATCGGCATGCGCGTTTTGTTCCTCATGGCACGAGGGCGTTGGATCATTCCGTAAGAACAGCCGAACGCGCCGCCACCTGAGCGGCGTTGCGACCGGGCGTCGATCAAACAGATTAGTGTTGACTCATCAATTAGCATACGCTATTGGTTTCTTCATGACCGAAGCCGTTTCCATCACCGCCGTCATGCGCGCGCTTGCCGATCCCACACGGCGGGCCGTGTTTGAGCAGATCGTCAACGCCGATGAAATCACCGTCGTCGAACTGACGCGGGCAAGCAGCGTCACGCAGGGCGCCATTTCGCAGCACCTCAAAGCCTTGAAACAGGCTGGCCTCGTCACTGAGCGCCCCGAAGGGCGGAAGGTCTATTATCGCGCCGAGCCGGAAGGCCTGGAGCCGCTTGTCGACTGGATGAGTCATTACTGCCTCTTCTGGCGCGACCGTTTTGCCAATCTCAGAACATTGCTGAAGGAAATCGATCCATGAACGACGCCGAATTGAAGCCCGACACGCAGGAGATCGTGGTCGACGAGGTTTTCCCGCATCGGCCGGAGACGCTCTGGAAAACGCTGACCACGGCCAATCTGATGGGCCGCTGGCTGATGATGCCGGCGGGCTTCGAGCCGGTGGAAGGCAAACGCTTCACCTACCAGACGACGCCCGCCGGCGCCTGGGACGGCACCATTCACTGCCAGGTGCTGGAGGTGAAGCCGAACAAGCGTCTCTCCTATGCCTGGAAAGGCGGGCATGAGGGAAACGCCGGCTACGGCTCCCCGCTCGACACTGTCGTCACCTTCATCCTGTCCGAGGTCGAAGCCGGCACGCGGCTTCGCCTCATCCATTCCGGCTTCATCCTGCCCAGGAATGAAACGGCCTTCCAGAAGATGGGCGAAGGCTGGAAGAAGGTCGTGAAGAACATCGGCGCCATCAGCGACGCAAAGAATTGAAACGACCGAACGCGGTCGCCAGTACAGCATTTCATCAGGAGACAGACATGAGCAAGCCTTACACCGGCGGATGCGCCTGCGGTGCGATCCACTATGAAATTTCAGCCGAGCCGATTGCGATGAACGACTGCCAATGCCGCGACTGTCAAGCTTCAAGCGGCACCGGGCACGGATCCTATCTGACTTTCCCGAGCCGGCAGGCGGTGAAGCTGGAAGGCCAGGCGACGCATTGGCAAATGGTCGCCGACAACGGCAACGTCAAGACGCGCGGCTTCTGCCCCGCCTGCGGCGCACCCGTCTACATGACCTTCTCCTACATGCCTGACTTTTTCACCATCCACGCCGCAAGCCTCGACGAGCCCGGCCGATACCAGCCGCAGATGGTGACCTACACTGCGCGCGGCCTTGCCTGGGACAGGGTCGATCCGGCGGCGCAGACATTCGAAGGAATGCCGCCGCTGTGAGGCTCCTGCATAAATCCGGTGCAGTCGCCCGTTGATCGTCATATGCAGTGAACCCGACGCTCAGATGAGCTGACGCAGGCTATGCCAGGAGAGTTCAATTTCCGGCGTGGTGAAAAGGCGCCGCGCAGCAGCACGGCGCCGGTGCATCAGGCGCGCGTCATGCGGCGATGGAGGGATAATCGATATAGCCTTCGGCGCCGCCGCCATAGATGGTCGCCGGGTTCACCTCTGCCAGCGGAGCAGCGGTCTTCAGTCTCTCGACGAGATCAGGATTGGCGATGAATGGCCGGCCGAACGAGAAGAGATCCGCTGCGCCCTCCGTCAATCGCAACGTTGCGCGGTCGAGGTCGTAGCCGTTATTGGCAATGTAGGTGTTTGCGAACTTGGCCCTGAGCTCGGCGTAGTCAAAGGCAGCAGCCTCATTCGGCCCGCCGCGCCCTGCTTCGACGACATGGAGATAGGCAATCCCCATCTGGCCAAGCTTCTCGGCGATATAGTTGAATTGCGCCTGCGGATCACTCGAGGTGATGCTGTTGACCGGCGAAATCCGCACCCCCGTCCGGTCCGCGCCGACCTCGGCAGCCACGGCGGCAGCGACTTCCAATATCATCCGGGCGCGATGTTCGACCGAGCCGCCATAGGCGTCGGTGCGGCTGTTGGAGCCGTCCTTGGCAAACTGTTCCAGCAGATAACCGTTGGCGCCATGGACTTCGACGCCATCGAAGCCCGCGGCAATCGCGTTGGCGGCGGCGCGGCGGAAATCGGCGATGATCGTCTGGATCTCATCCAGTTTGAGCGCGCGAGGTTCGGAGACGTCGACGAAGGCATTGTTGACGAAGACCTTGGTCTCGGCCTTGATGGCCGATGGCGCGACCGGCGCCTGCGCATTCGGCTGCAGATCGACATGCGAAATACGACCAACATGCCAGAGCTGCAGGAAAATGTGTCCGCCTTTGGCATGCACCGCGTCGGTGACTTTCCGCCAGCCGTCGATCTGGGCTTGCGTATAAATTCCCGGTGTATCCTGGTAGCCCTGCCCTTCCTGCGAAATCTGCGCGCCTTCCGAGATGATCAGGCCGGCTGTCGCCCGCTGGGCATAATATGTCGCGGCGATATTGCCCGGCACGAAGCCGGCGCCGGCTCTGTTGCGGGTCAAGGGCGCCATCACGATCCGGTTCGCCAGCGTCAGCTTGCCGAGCCTGTAGGGTTCAAAAATTGCGTTGTCCGTCATTGCGTTTCTTTCGTCTGATTTCATGGATCTCTGTCAGGTCTCGGAGTTTCGCGCCGAAACCCGGCACAGGCCGGCCTTGCGACACAGCCTGTGTTGGTGCAGCGCGTTTCTTCGGGAAGCGCTAGGAGGCGGCGCGATAACGCTCTGCAGGCTCAGCCTGCGAAAAGCCCGGGATCATCGCCTGGCGCGCGCCCTGATAGGCATCCCATTGGGCGGCATCGTGCAGCGGCGGGATGGTGATGGGCTCGCGCTTGTCGAAGCCTGCCAGGGCGGCGTCCACGAGTTCGCCCACTTCCATCACGCCGGAGAGCGTGTTGACGTCGATGCCGGAAAGCTCCCAGATCTCCGTGCGCGTTGCCGCCGGCAGGACCGCCTGGACGTAGACGCCTTTGGGACCGAGTTCGAGGCTAAGCCCCTGGGAAAGAAAGGTCACGAAGGCCTTTGTGGCGCCGTAGACCGTCATTCCGAATTCCGGGACGAGCCCGACGACCGAGGAGACGTTGACGATGGCGCCCGAGCCCGCTTCGACGAAGCGTGGCGCAACGGCGCTGGAAAGGCGGGCAACCGCCGTCGCGTTGAGCGCGATCAGCTGGGCGATATCATTGACGGGCTGATTGACGAACGTGCCTTCGAGGCTGGTGCCGGCATTGTTGACGAGAATTCCGATCCGATGGTCGTCGCGCAGACGGCTTTCCACCGCAGAAAGCTCGTCGGATTTGGTGACATCGGCCTGCAGGATGTCGATCGTTACACCGGTTTCTTCGCGAAGTCGTGCCGAGAGAGCCTCCAGCCTTGCCTTATTGCGCGCAACCAGTACGAGATTGTGCCCACGACGGGCGAAACGGTCTGCATATGTCGCTCCAATACCCGAGGAGGCGCCGGTGATGAGGACGGTGGGAGTGTCAGCCATTGTCTTGTTCTCTTTCGAATGAGCGTTATATAATTATGATGACTATCCTAATTACTGGCTTAAAGTGATGGCTATCATAAAAAAGTCAATGGCAGAGAGGGAGAAATCTCAACATGAAAATCAGCCGTGAGCAGATGGCCGAAAACCGCCAAAGGATCCTCGAAGTCGCAAGCCGGCTGTTTCGGGAGAAAGGATTCGAGGCCGTCGGCGTTGCCGAGGTGATGAAGGCCGCGGGCCTGACGCATGGCAGTTTCTACGGTCATTTCAGCTCGAAGGACGAGCTGATCGTCCAGGCGCTGGCGCATGCGCTTGGCCAGCGCAATGGCGCGTCACTCCCGCTTGGCGCCTACATCGAAGAGTATCTGTCGCCGCGCCATCGCGACAACAGGGCCGGTGGCTGCCCGATTTCCGGACTTGCCGCCGACACGCTGCGCCAGACCCCTGAGGCCCGTGCGGCGGTGACGGAGGGTGTGCGGGCGCAGATCGACTGGATGAGCGAGAAGGTCGAAGGGTCGGACGCCGACCGCCGACGCCGGGCAATCGCCAACTGGTCGGCGATGGTCGGAGCAACGATCCTCGCTCGCGTCATAGTCGATCCCGCCCTGTCGAAGGAAATATTGACGGAGACGCTGGCCTGGATCGATGACGGAGCCGACCGACCTGCTTCGCCACCGGCAAAAGCCGAATGAGGAAATGCGACGGCCAGCGGCCGCGTCGCGCCGCAGCTGTCATCCCATCGCCGGATCCAAGAGGAGCGAATCCGAACGATCGCGACGCGTTTTAGTCTCGATCGTAGCTCGGCCGCCAGCCGCGGGTCATGCCGCCGCCCCTGGCCCTTCTGCCAAATATCAACTGCCGCGCAAATGGCGGACGTCCTCCAGCAGCGTGCCGATTGCGGCCCGCATATCGCCCCCGCATATCGCCATTGTGATAGGCGACCACCTCGGCAAGCTCATTTTCGACCGGCGGTGACGATGTTTCGGCTTCCATGGCGGCGCTCAAGGGAAGATGCCGGCCATTTTGAGCTTATCGCAGAAGCTCGCTATGGCTTTCGCGGCGCCCTGGCCGCAGGGAAACTTGAACGGTCGCGTGGCTTCCTGGGTCAGAATCGGCTCGCCGGTTGCAGCGTCACGGCCGGTGACATGCGTCGTCAGCAGGATGCCGCAGGCCTCGCGGCAGCCTCGTCGATCGCCATCTGGACATCGCCCAGATAGGCATCGCTGGGGATGTCGATCACGAAGGCCGTGAAAAATCGCACACCGCGGCTCCCCGCCACGGCCTTGGCCAGGCTTGCATGCACCTCGGAGACCCCAATCTCCTTCTCCGGCGGCCACATCACATCACTTACAGGCCACGCATCATCTTCCACAGCTTCGCCGATCGGCTGCTCACGCATATCCGCTCTCCATATCTTCGGTTTTCAGATGGCGGCCGCCGCGCCGATGTTCTTATTATGTTCTGATAACGAAGAGAGTCAAGACGGGTGTTTTGCTGTGAGTGTCCTTTCAGTGTCTCAATGCTTGAGCACGACCTTGACCCGGGGGAACCGAACCATGTTTGCCTCGAGCCGGCTTGATGCGAGGCTGATCCGGGCGTAATCCAGAACGCAGCCACCCTCTCCTTCGACACCAATTTGAAACGACCCCCATGGCGCACTCTCTCAACACAGCCCTATCGCCCGCCGGCGGCCCCAACCAGCTGAAACTTGACACGGACGACATCTGGCAGGCCCGCGTCGATCTGGCGGCCTGCTTCCGGATGGCGGCAAGGCTCGGCATGGAGGAAGGGATCTGCAACCATTTCTCGGCCGTCGTTCCGGGCTATGACGACCTGTTTATCGTCAACCCTTACGGCTACGCTTTCGCCGAACTGACGGCCTCGATGTTGTTGATCTGCGACTTTCACGGCAATGTCGTGTCGGGCAGCGGGCAGCCTGAGGCCACCGCTTTTTACATCCACGCCAGGATTCACAAGAACGTTCCCCGTGCCAAGGCGGCGTTCCACACCCATATGCCTTATGCCACCGCCCTTTCGATGACGGAGGGCGATCCCCTGATTTTTGCCGGGCAGACCGCATTGAAATTCTATGGACGCACGGCCGTCGACCGCAACTATAACGGCCTGGCGCTCGACGCGCGCGAGGGCGATCGGATTGCGGCTGCGATCGGCGATGCCGACATCGTCTTCATGAAGCACCACGGCGTGATGGTCTGTGCACCGAATATCGCCGAGGCCTGGGACGACCTCTATCACCTCGAGCGCGCCTGCGAAGTGCAGACGCTCGCCCTGTCGACCGGGCGTGAAGTCCTTGCCGTCGCGCCTGAGATTGCGGAGGCGGCATACCGGCAAATGCGCGAAGGAGACCCGGAGTCGGCCCGGCTCCATCTGGAGTCGGTGAAGCGCGCGCTCGATCGCAGCGAGCCGGAATACAAGCGCTGAGCCGCAGACCGTAGTTTAGGCGTGCGCCGGTCGCCAATGCGGATAGGTGACATAGGCGGTGAGCGCGCCTTCGTCATGCGAGCGGATGGTCACCGCTTCGCCCTTGGGCATGTAGACGATCTCGCCTGGCCCGGCGGTAACTGTTCCCAAGTCCGTCGAGACCGATAGCCGCCCTTCCAGAACGATCATGACGTCGTCGACTTCAATCGTCTCGGTGAGGCTCTGGCCGGGCGCGTAGCGTCCATAACCGATGGTGATCGGCCCGCCCTGCCGCTCGTCGACCAGATTGCCGACGAAGATGTCCGCCTGCTGCCCGGGGGAACGCTCCAACGCCACATCGGTAATCGTGAACTTACGGATTTTCATCGTCTTCCTCCATTGCCGCGTGCAGAGGTAGCGCGGAAATCCCGCGCGCCAAGAGGCGCTCGTCTATCAATGGCGAAAATGCGGGTGGCTGCTTTGTGGGCTTCGATGGCGCTGATGATTGCCACCGCGAGTTCTTCAGCGATTTAGCGAAGATACAACCGTACATATTTGCCTTTGGTTTATAATTTCGCTGTCAGTCCCACCGAAGGTATTGAAGACGCCATGGAGGCCTTGTTCCGGAAGATCGTCAGCGCACCTCGGATAACCAGCTAAAACATGTCGCGCGCTGTGCCGCGGTTTGCGATAACGACATGCGTAAAAACAACGACCGAAAGCGCGAGGAGCGAATCTGAAAGATCGTGACGCGCTTTAGCTCAAGCGCTATGCCTAACCGTGATCGTCACCCGTTTCGCCGAGGTGGCGCTGGACCCACTTGATCTCTTCCGATGCGGTACGCCCGAAATGCCGCTTGAAGTCGCGGCTGAACTGCGCCGGGCTGGCGTAGCCCACCGAAACCGCGACCTCGGCAATCGTTCTCGTCCGGCGGGCGATCATCAATCTTGCTTCGTGAAGCCGCATCGCCTTGACGTATTGCATCGGAGTGTTGCCGGTCAGAGCCTTGAAATGGACATGGTAGGAGGGAACGCTCATGCCCACCTCTCTTGCCAGATCGGTGATCGCAATCTCCGAGCCATAGTTTTCCCGCAGCCAGGCCAGGCTCCGAATGATCTTTCCGGATCTGCCTTTCTGCTGGAGGGCGGCGATCATCGCGCCGCCTTGCGGACCGACCAGGACCCGGTAGTGCAGTTCGCGCAGAATGCCGGCGCCAAGCACATCCGTCTCGACGCTGCTGCCGAGTGCCGTCAGCAAGCGCAGCAGCACATCCTCGATATCGCCGGACATCCTGCTCGACACGAGACTTCTCGGCTCGTCGCTGACCAATTCGGCATGTTTTCCCACCTGCAGTGCAATCTCGGCTGCCATCTGCATATCGAACTCGACATAGACCGCAAGCAATGGCCGCTCCGGACTGGCCGTCGACGTCATCCGGAATGGGACGGGCAGCGACACTGCCAGATAGTGCTCCTCATCATAGAGGAAGACCTCGCCTTCGAGGATGCCCTGCTTGCTGCCCTGCAGGACGAAAACCGCGCCCGGTCTATAGAGCACCGGGATGTCGTGGAGCACGGCTTCGGTGCGCAGGATGCGGACGGAGCTAAGCGCCGTCGGATTGTATCCGTGACGGGCGGCGAGACGTCCGGCCAGCGCGACCATCTCCCCTCGCCTGGATGGGCCGCGATCACCTTGCATAGGATTTGGCAACATATTCAGACAATCCGCCATCGAAGCACGGGGTTCTTCATACTATTTGTCAAACCCCATCCTCAATCAAGGAATCTTCGCTCATGTCACGAAAGACCTTCTTCATCACCGGATCGAATTCCGGCTTCGGGCTCGCCATTGCGTCTGCGGCGCTTCAGGCGGGCCACAGGGTGATTGGCACCGTGCGCTCGCGAGCGTCGCTGACAGCGCTCGCCAAAACCCTGCCCGCCCTGCGGCCGGTCCTTTGCGACGTCACCGAGTTCGACCGTATCGACAATGTCGTCGGCCACGCGGAGGAGGAGCATGGGCCGGTCGACGTGCTGATCAACAATGCCGGCTACGGCCATGAAGGCGTGCTCGAGGAGTCGCCGATCGAAGAGATGCGGCGGCAGTTCGAGGTCAACGTTTTCGGCGCCGTCGCCATTGCCAAGGCATTTCTGCCGAGGTTTCGCGAGCGACGCCGCGGCTTCATCGTCAATGTCACGTCGATGGGCGGCATGATCACCATGCCCGGCATCGCCTATTACTGCGGCAGCAAGTTTGCGCTGCAAGGCATATCGGAAGTGATGCGTTCGGAAATGGCGCCGTTCGGTGTGCATGTGACCACCCTTTGCCCCGGCTCCTTCCGGACGGACTGGGCCGGACGATCGATGGTCCGCACGGAGCGGTCGATCGCCGATTATGATGCCCTGTTCGATCCGATCCGTGAGGCGCGACAGGCCGTCAGCAGCAAGCAGCGCGGCGATCCCGCCAAACTGGCCGTGGCGGTCCTGGCGCTCATCGAATCCGATGATCCGCCGCCGCAGCTTCTGCTCGGCAGCGACGCCCTCAAGCATGTGTCGGACAGGATCGTTCGCATGCAGCAGGAGATCGAGGTGTGGAAGCCTGTCACCTTCTCGACCGACGGCTGATGGAGGAACATCAATCAGCCACTCTCATTGGATGATTTTCCCGCCCTCGGCCGCCTCTTTCGCCTGAGCGCCTGTTCCTGTTCGTATGACTTATGCGGGAAATGCTCAAAGCACCACCAGCGCGTTGGTACGGCCGGGGATGGGCTGTGGCCCCAGCCTCCCCATTCCCTGCAGCGTGTTCCGTCAGCATGCCGGTGCTCGCAATAATGCTCTACGATCACATTGGCGCCCGGCGCACGCGAATGGCCTTCGATGCTCATGGGTGCACCGTCCTCCGTTTCCCGCTCTTGATGCTCTCATAGATCATTTCGAGCCGCCTTGAGGCGACGTAGGCACTGTCCTCGTATCCAGCCGACGGCCAATCCAGTCGATGGCTGCCGTCTGTCGCCACGATCCAGAACCATCGATTATCGATCCCTCCGCCAGCCTGTGACCGGAATATCCTTCCGATTTGGGTATCGCCGTCAAATGCGACGTAATCGTCGCCGGGTTTCTCCTTCCAGGCGTGCCGCCATTTATATTTGATGTCTCGGCCGCTGACATATTCCCATGATTTCCAGGTGATTTGTTCTGGCATGCGTCGTCCTGTCCTCTCGCGAGGTATCTCTTTGACCGCATGGTTGATGGATGGCTCCCGCCCGAGCCGGTGAATTCAGATCAGCGTCGGTTCCGGATCGGGGTCGATCGGATCGATGATGTCAGCCGTGTCATTCTTGGGCGAACCCACATTGCGGCCGATCGGCCACATGGTCATCAGTTCCGCCGGGAACGGCTTCAGCAAATCGACCGGATCAGGCTCCGGCGATAGCCAGCGCTCGTAATCTTCGCGGTGCAGGACGACCGGCATGCGGTCATGGATCTGCGCCATCATCGCATTCGGCTCACAGGTCACGATGGCGAAGCTCCGGGTCTCTATGTCATTGTCGCGCCGCGTCTCCCAGATGCCGGCGAGCGCAAAGGGCGAGCCGTCAGCCATGGCGATCGCATAAGGCTGCTTGTTCTTGCCGGTGCCGAAAATATCCTTCCACTCGAAGAAGCCGTTGATCGGCACCAGGCAACGGCGCGACCTGTAGGCCGAGCGGAACAGGCCGTTGGTACCGATACCCTCGCAGCGCGCATTGATCGGCGGCGGCCGCCCTCCCGGCTTCATCCATGCCGGCATCAGACCCCAGCGAGCGCTGGCGAATACCGGCCCCATGATATCAGGCTCGCGGACCATGTCGCGAATGATGATGGGATAATCCAGCGTCGGCGCGCCGTTGTAGCGCGGAAATCGGTTTCCGAGCGCATCGATCGCACCACGCTCGGCGAAGGCGAAATTGCGCACCAGTTCCTCAAGCGAGGTCTTGATATAGACGCGGCCGCACATCCAGAACTCCATCCCGCATATTAGATGTTCCGATTATGTTCTGGTGTTTCGAGGCGAGTCAAGGCCGGTCGCTACAACCAATGCCGTCATCACTTTCGCCCGTCAAGAGTGAAGCCGGTCACCGCCTCAACGACGGCCGATGGCAGAAAACTGCATTTCGCTTGACAGCCTTCCTACTGGAAGGTAGACAAAACCTCATGAGCAATCTTTTGACGACGTCCGACGAGATCCTGACTTCTGCCCGAGCATTGATCATGACCGGAGGCTATAACGGCTTCAGCTATGCCGATATCGCTGCCGTCGTCGGCATCCGCAAGGCGAGCATCCATCACCACTTTCCGAGCAAAACCGATCTGGTGCGCACGCTTGTCGTGCGCTATCGCGAAGATGCCGAGGCGGGTATCGCCGGCCTGGAGCAGCAGGTGCGGAATCCGCTAGCACTCCTCCAGGCCTATGCGGGCCACTGGGCCCAGTGCATCGAGGACGCCAGCCGGCCGTTTTGCGTGTGCGCCCTGCTGGCAAGCGAACTGCCGGCGCTGCCGCCGGAGGTCGCAGCCGAGGTCAAGGCTTTCTTCCGCTTTGCATCGACATGGCTGACCTCGGTCATGGAGCGAGGCTTGAAGGACGGCAGTTTGAAACTGTCGAGCGAACCGCGCGTCGAGGCTGAAGCCTTCATGGCCTCCGTCCACGGCGCCATGCTGTCAGCCCGTGCCTACGGGACCCCGGAGATCTTCGCCACCATTCTCGCCCCCACCTTGCAGCGGCTCACTCCGACCGCCGCTCTATAAAGTTCCGGGCGGAATAAAAGCCCGGAGCGACAACCACGTTCAGCGACACTACCAACTAGTAGGAAGAACGATATGATCAAGACCACTCCCCGCCCTCGTGCTGGGGTTCAGCGCTATCACGTCGGCGGCTATCTTGACGGCGCCTGTCCATGCCGAAGACCAGAAACCCGAGCAGATCCATGTCAGGGGCAGCATCGTCAGCTACAGCGGCTCTGCTCTCAAGGTGAGGACCCGAGAGGGAGAGACTGTCGATGTGACGCTTGCCGACGGCTGGAAACTGGCGAGCGTCGCAAATGCTGCTGTCACCGACATCAAGCCGGGCGACTTCGTCGGCATTGCATCGCTGCCGAGCGCAGGCGGCGGCGACGGCGCGATTGAAGTGCTGATTTTCCCGCCGGCAATGAAGGGTGCCGGTGAAGGCAGCTATGGCTGGGACCTCAAGCCCAACAGCAGCATGACCAATGCGACCGTCGCCGACGCCGTCAAGGGCGTCGATGGCCGCACCGTCACCGTCTCCTATCACGGCCAGGAAAAGAAGATCGCCATTCCGGACGGCACGCCGGTCGTGACCATCGCTCCGGCCACCAAGGACGATCTCGTTCCCGGCGCCGTCGTCTTCATCCCCGCCGAGAAAGCTGCCTCAGGCCCCCTCGCCCATCAGGTGCTTGTCGGCAAAAATGGCGTGGTCCCGCCCATGTGACCACGTCGTCGCCGGTCGGCCAGGCCGCCCCCGGTTCGACCGGCGATTTGCCAGGGAATGCCGCCTGGCCGGCAGTCGATCGACCCGAATGACGGAGAACGTCGTCTCGACAGCAGCCCGGCGGTGCCGGGCGGTTCCGAAAGCCCAGGAAATCCAATCGCGATGACCGACGCCGCCGCTCACGACGGTGAGCCGCCCCTATCAGATCAACACCATCACACACAGGAAAGAGATCATGATGACCACCGATCAAACCACCATCGCGTCTGGCGACAGGGAAGAGTGGCTGACGCGCTATTACTTCTCGCGAGCAGCCTTTTCCGCCATCTGGGTCGCAGCAGCCTTGACCACCGGCCGCCAGTCGCTTGCCTTCGCGGCCGCCTTGCTGATCGTCTACCCGGCCTGGGATGCCGCCGCCAACCTCATCGACGCAGCGCGGAACGGCGGCCTGGCAAACAACCGCAGTCAGGCAATCAACGTCGCCGTCAGCGCGGTGACGACAGCTGCCGTGATCGTCGCGCTGACGATGAGCATGAACTGGGTTCTCGGCGTCTTCGGCCTCTGGGCGATCTTTTCCGGCCTGCTGCAGCTTGGAACCGCTGCGCGGCGCTGGAAGACGAATGGCGGCCAGTGGGCGATGATCCTCAGCGGCGGACAATCCGCCGTCGCAGGCGCCTTCTTCATCGCCCAGGCGCAAATGCCGGAAGCGCCGTCAATCGCCAATATCGCCGGCTATGCCGGCCTCGGCGCCTTCTATTTCCTGGTCTCGGCCGTCTGGCGGAGCGTCGCGCAGATGCGGCGGAAGCGGGCGTGAGGTGATCGAAGCGGGAGTCTCCAAGTTCGTGGCGGGCGGCGTCGGAATGGCTCGCCCGCCGCCCCTACTTCCTGTCATGTCATGATTGGTCGTGAGACGTCGTCGTGCTTCTAGGTATTTGCCTCTAATGACTCTCCTGATCTCCAAATTCATCCTATCAGGCGCATCGGAACGTCTTCCGCGCGGAAGCAACCGGATTCGCCGATCGACAGCGATGTCACGCCTAAACCTCGATCTTCGCCTTCGACCTAAGAAAAGGATGTTCACCGACGTATCGGCGGCCACCGGCAATTGCAGCCCTCCCTCCGTTGCTAGGCGCTTGATGAATGTCCGATTGCGCACAGACGGCGACAGAGCAGGAACTGCGACGCAGCAGGCAGGTTCGTTTGGTTGGCACGTAAGCAGCTAACAAGGGAGCTCATCATTTTGGAGAAGCTTATCGAAGGTGACTTCGACATCACATGGGCAGTTCCCGTGTTCGTTCGTATCGGCAACGGCTTCCGCGAGCGTATCGACGGACCCAGGGCTGCACTGGAAGCTTTAATATATCGTTGGCCGTCGCAAACGCAGGCGGAATACGCCATTGCCAAGTGCAGATGCTCAGACGCCATCATACACCATGGAAGCGCTGAGCTTGCTCGCAGGACATTCATAGATGCTGCTGTCGCTGCGGAGGTGTTCTCATGAGTGTTCCTCCAATAGATACCGCGCAATTGGCGATAATCCTGGGAGCGCTGACGCTCGTATGTTGGATGGCGGCGGGGTTGATGGCCGTTCTTGGCGCTGCCGAGGAAATCAAAGACGTTAAGATAGGCCGGACCTCTCAGCTTTTGATCTCCGCCTTCACGGGTGCGGGCGTTACTTCGGCGGTCGCGATGATCGCGGTGCTGGTATTCGTATGACCATAGCAGCCTCTGGCAGTCTGGATCCGTTGCGGTCGCCTGAAACGGCCCTTTCAGCAAAAAGCTTTCACGCGCCGGAACTTTTCATGGTCCGCAGGGTTGCGGTGTAAAATTGAGGGGAGCGCTATGTTTCGATACAAGAGGTCATTCATTCTCGCCGCGTGCTCGATCGGTGCCGGCTTCTGCGTGTTCGCCGTCGGCGCTTTTTCCGACCCGCTGCCGCCTGACACCACCTACCGACCGCTTCCAACGATGCCGTTTTCCGACGCCCGGCGAATTGACGAGGCGCAGAAGCCGGACGTCATGAAGCGCCAACTGGATCTCCTTCAGAGGCGGTACGATCTCTCTGATAAGCCCATGCCCGGCGCGATGATGTCAGGCGGCATGAAACCCGTTCAAGCTGACACCCGCGTCAGGTTGCCTGCGGGCGTGACATGGGGTGAGCTGACCGCGATGAAGCCGGCGGAGATCAAGCAGAAAAATCTCCTGCCCGAAGGCTTTCTCCCTCTCCCCCATGTCAAGCAGGCGACTGGCGGACAGGTCTTTCCCAATCGGCAGATCGACGAAATCCACGCGCAGGAGATGCGCGACCTCCGCAGGTTCGACGTCGACTTTGACCTTCCCGACAACCTGACGCCCGAGTTTCCGCCTCCGATCTTCCTGACGACGCACCCAGAACTCGGCGACGTCTCACGCGGGCAGCTTCTGACGATCAAGAACTTTTATGAAATCATGAATGGCATCGTCACCCCCGTACAAATGGAGGGTCTGAGGCTCCTTCTGACGCCGTTCCCGCAGGAGGAATTCAATCAGACCGAGGATCGCAAAGTGGCGGACCAAAGCACCGGTGTCGCCTGCCTCGACTGTCATTCCAACTTCCATACCAATGCTGCCTTTCATCTCACGCCCGACGTTCGTCCGCAGGCAGACCGCTTTCGCCTCGACAGCACCAGCCTGCGAGGTCTTTTCAACCAACAGATCCACGGTTCCAAACGTTCGCTTCGCTCCGTCGAAGACTTTTCCGAATTCGAGCAGCGCACCGCATACTTCAACGGCGACCATGTCAGCGCGACGAGGAAGGGCGCAAACCTTCCCGACCGCACCAACCAGGTCGCGATGATGGCGCAGATGCAGAACATCATCGATTTTCCACCCGCTCCCAAGCTCGACGTCTTCGGAAGACTCGATCCTGAACTTGCGACGCCGCAGGAACTGTCGGGCGAGCGAATATTCATGGGCAAGGGTCGTTGCGCCGACTGTCACGTGCCGCAGACCCAGTTCATGGACAACGACATGCACGACCTGAAGCTGGAGCGCTTCTATAAAATCGGGCAGGTCTTCAACGACTTCGTCGCCCTTCCCGACGGTCCGATCAAAACCTTCACCTTGCGCGGCATCAAGGACTCGCCGCCCTATCTGCATGACGGCCGTCTGATGACCTTGGCCGACACCGTTGAATTCTTCAATCTCGTGCTCGGCGTCAAGCTTAATGAGCAGGAGAAGAAGGACCTGGTTGCTTATCTGGTGACGCTTTAGAGGGAGAGACGCCATGTTTCGCAGGGTGCTTTTTACCGTCGCTGTCGTTCTGGCCGGCTCGTCGGCGCTTGGCCAGATCGGCAATCCGGCCGGAATGGGCGTCGACACGCGAATGGCTCGGCCAGGCGTTCCAGCGCCACACCAGACCAACAATCAGGACCGGCTTTTTGCGCAGCTTGCAACCGCCGGGGGGCTTGCTGAAGTCGAGCTCGGAAATCTTGCAGGCGGCAAGGCGAAAGCGGATGCTGTCAAACAGTTTGCCGACATGATGGTCAGCGACCATTCCGACGCAAACAGGAAGCTCAAGGAGCTTGCAGACGCCGCTAAAATCCCACTGTCAGACCAGCTCGACCCCGAACATGCCCTGCTTCGCGAGCGGCTGCGGACGTTGGAGGCAGATGCCTTCGACGCCGCCTATATCAAGGCACAGATCGTTGACCATCAAAAGACCGCGCAACTTCTAGCCTGGGAGATATCGATGGGCGAGGACGGCGATCTGCAGCGGCTGGCCTCATCCCTGCTTCCGGTCGTCCTCGATCATCTGCGGCGAGCACAGGAGATCCATGGACTGCTGACCGGTGCCTCTGTTCGTCTCCCGCCGGAGACGCTGGCCGAGATGGAGCATAGGCAGTAGGCAATGCTTCGGGAGCGGCCTGGTGCAAGCATAGCGACAGTCGTAAATGGAACCATGGAACGACACGCGTCCATTTCGCCCCCACGCCTTCAAGAACGCAACGTTCGTTCGTGGCGCCTGACTGCCGAACGCCGGGCATCAGCGCCAGGAATTCGGGCTTTTGTCGGACATGCTGTATCTGAGGAATAGCATCAACCGGCACTGGAGCGAATTGTGCACGCACAAGTTAGAGCCGTTGAGCACGAGGGTCGTCAGTATGAAAATCCTTGTCATCGGCGCGACCGGACTTGTTGGCAGTGCCGTCTGCACCCGGCTGGCGACAGGCGGACATGATATCATCCGCGCCGTTCGCCCTGGAAAACAGCTCGCAGGTGGGCTCGGCACCTGGGTCGAAGTCGACGTGGCGAGGGCGGTGGAGCCCTCTGATTGGCTGCGTCATCTCGAAGGAACAGATGCTGTCGTCAACTGTGCCGGCGCGTTGCAGGACGGACTGAGGCACAACATGACGGGCGTCCATGCGCAGGGACCGCGAGCGTTGTTCCGCGCTTGCGAGCAGTCTGGTGTACGCCGAATTATTCACTTCTCAGCAATTGGAGTGGATCGGCAGCAGCCGTCGGCGTTCTCGCGCACAAAGCTTTCCGGCGACATGGCTCTGATGGAGACGGATCTCGACTGGGTGATACTGCGTCCCGCCGTGATCCTAGGCGACGCCGCCTTCGGTTCCAGTGCATTGTTTCGCGGCCTTGCCGCGCTGCCGTTTCTGCCATTGATGCCGTCGACCGGCAAACTTCAGGTGGTGCAGGTCGATGACGTCGCCGAAACCGCCGTTCGCCTTGTCGACAAAACTGCCCCATCGAAAATCTCGCTCGAAATCGTCGGCCCGCAAGAGCTCGAATTCGACCAGATTGTAGCTCGATATCGGAGATGGCTTGGCTGGCCTCCCGCCAAGCGCTATCTGCTGCCCCGCCCCCTCGCCAACCTTCTCTATCGGCTCGGCGATTTCGCAGGACTGCTGGGATGGCGCCCGCCGGTTCGAAGCACTGCCGCAAGGGAGATCGTCCGCGGCGCCGTGGGTGATCCAACGAATTGGAGTGCCGCTACGGGAATCCGGCCCTTATCGTTGGACGATGCTTTGGCGCGTCGCCCGGTTTCGGTTCAGGAGCGTTGGTTTGCTAAACTCTACTTTCTAAAGCCCGTCATTTTCGTGCTGCTGCCACTGTTTTGGATATCGACCGGAATAGTTTCTTTGACATCAGGTTTCGACCAGGGTGTCCAACTGATGTTGGCCGGCGGCGCAGGTCGTTTGGCGGCACCGAGCGTGATTGCCGGAGCTCTTGCAGACATTCTCGTCGGATGCGCCATCGCCTTTCGTCGCACTGCACGATGGGGGCTATATGCGGCCATCCTGTTGTCGCTCTTCTATGCGGCAGCCGGCACGGCAATATTGCCTCAGTTGTGGAATGAGCCCCTCGGCCCGCTGACAAAGATATGGCCGATCCTTGTGCTGCACCTGGTTGCTCTCGCGATTCTGGAGGAGCGATGATCTATTTCGTACTGAAATTCCTGCATATTATCGGCGCCACCGTTCTTCTCGGCACCGGCGCGGGGATCGCCTTCTTCATGTTGGTCGCGCATCGCTCCGGCAATGCGACGACCGTGGGCGCAGTAGCGCGGATTGTGGTGATCGCCGACTTCGTCTTTACCACAACGGTCGTGATTATTCAGCCGATCACCGGCGTAGCGCTTGCCTGGAATATCGGCTATTCCCTTTGGGAGCGGTGGATCTTTTGGTCGATCGTTCTCTATCTGTTCACCGGCGCTTTTTGGTTGCCGGTTGTTTGGATGCAGATGGAGATGCGAAACATTGCGACGGAAGCAGCGGCGAAAGGCGAGCCGCTGCCGGCGCGATACCATCGGCTATTTTGGACTTGGTTTTATTTCGGCTTTCCGGCTTTCGCTGCGGTGTTGGGAATTATCTGGCTGATGATTACGCGCCCGGTTTGATGATAGCGTGGCATTGTCTGGCTCTCGGCATCGGTATCTTTCCTTATGCATAGGCATGTCTATTTCGCCTCGGCAGCGTGAGGCTGAAATGGACATCCTCATTCAAACCCCGCCTTATCCTCGATCTTGCGAGGGCCCTTATAATTGGCATGTCCCGAACCTCCGCCATATCCAGCCCTGAGCCTGCTCCTCACGCGCGCGGCAGCGCGTACGGCGAGTCCTTCGCCCGCGCGGCATTCTGGGTGAGGAAGGAAACGGCGAGCGCGACCAGGCGCAAATGCCGGAAGCGCCGTCCATTGCCAACATCGCCGGATACGCCGAAGCGGGCCTGAGCTGATCGGAGCGCGAGTCTCCAAGTTCGTGGCGGTCGGCGTCCGCCGGCCCGCCCGCACGGCTTATCTCCCGCCGTCTCATGAATGGCGAGTGAGCCGACGTGCGCCAATTGCGATGTGACCCCGTCGATCAGCGGGGAGCAACTGCCCAGTCGGGGAATTTGTGATAGCTGCAGGCGTTCATTGAAAACAACGCCACATCATTACCGATTTCGTGGCGCGAAAGCTCCCATTCGAAGGTGTCACGGTCATCGAGACCGTAAGATAACGCCATCGCGGTCAACTCCATGAAAGGCCCTGGGGGATACAGGATACCGTACACCGTCGCCTCCTTTCCCAGGAATTTGCCTTTGATAACTCTCTTGATCTCCAAATCTGCTCTCACCATCCGCGACGGAAAATTTTCTGTCAGAAGCAAACCGGATTCGCCGATCGATCGCGATTTCACGCGCGCCTCAACCACGATCTCCGCTTTCGCCAGCAGTTCATCCTGAGGAGGGCATCGCGGCAATCCGGCTGCTGGCCTGAGACCCATAACCAATAAAGCAAAAACTGCTGTGAAGCCCAGTCGCATGTGCGGATTCAGGAACGCTCTCGGCATCGGTATCTTTCCTTATGCACAGGCGTGTCTATTTCGTCTCGATTGCGCGAGGCTGAAACGAATCCTGGGGATCCGGCCAAGACGCCCCCACCCTCTGTCATTCCAGGCCTTGAGCCTGGAATCCATGCCGGCGGCTGAGCGAGGCCAGAGCGGATCCTCGGGTCAAGCCCGTGGAGGACGGAGTGCTGCGTGGCGTCTGCAGGGGGAACAGCGACGTATCCCCACATGATCGGGTGCCATCAACACCGATTTTTGCCCGTAATTTCGCCCATGAAGGCCTCGCCGAGGTCTCGAACACGCGCTTTCAGTTTCCAGTCATCGCTTCTGCCACCGCAGCGTCGGAGATTTCCTTTGCCACCTCTGATATCAACGACCTCAACCACCGATGGGCCGGATCGTTTCGATAGCGGACATGCCATGCCAGCTCGACCGGGAAGCTGCCGAGATCGACCGGTGCGCGCAGGATTTTGAGACGTGGGTCGCGGGCAAGGCGATGGCAGATCAGCCGTGGCAGCGTCGCGCAATAGTCGGTGACGGCCACCATTTCCGGGACCGCCAGGAAATGGGTGACGGAGACCGAGACGTCGCGCCTGAGGCCGGCCTGCTGCAGCATCTGGAACAGGCCGACGCGCATCCGGCCGGGCGGAAGCACGTTCACATGCCGCAGCCGCTGATACTGTTCCTCGGAGATGCTTTCGGCGATCTCGGGATGATCTTTGCGCACGACACAGGCCAATCCATCATCCATGAGATGCTGCACGACCATGTTATCCGGCGGCTCGACGATCCGTCCGAGCACCATTTCCGTCGCGCCCGATATCGCGCCGGTCTCGGCCAGATCATTGCCGAAGGGCGTCAGGCGCAGCCTGATCCCGGGAGCGCATTCGCGCAGCCGCGCCACGATCACCGGCATCAGGACGAACTCGACGTAGCTGTTCGGGGCGATGGTGAACTGCCGTGTCGCCCGCGCCGGATCGAACGCCTGCTGACCGAGAATGACGTCATCGAGGCTCGCCAAGGCCCCGCGGATCACCGGAGCAAGTGCCTCTGCCATCTCAGTCGGCTTCATGCCGTAGCGCTCGCGGATGAAGAGCGGATCGCGCAGCGTATCGCGAAGGCGGTTCAAGGCGTTGGAGACGGCCGGCTGCGTCATGCCCAGTTGTTCAGCTGCGCGCGTGACATTGCGCTCTTCCATGAGCGCCAGGAAGACAGGTAGGAGGTTGAGGTCGTACTTCATCAAGATATATTGCCAAACGCATATCTTAAATCAAAGAAATAAATTTCCGGAATGAGAATGGCCAAGGCATAATCCCCTCATCGAAAGCACCCGATCACATCTGCCTCGAAAGGATCTCCAGATGAAAATCCTCATGGTTCTCACCTCGCACGACCAACTGGGCAATACCGGCCGGAAGACCGGCTTCTGGCTCGAAGAGTTCGCCGCTCCCTATTATGCCTTCCTCGAAGCCGGCGCCGACATCACCGTCGCATCGCCGAAGGGCGGACAGCCGCCTCTCGATCCGAAGAGCGACGAACCGGACTTCCAGTCCGACCAGACCCGCCGCTTTCATGCCGACCCGGATGCCCAAGCCGTGCTCGCCTCGACCGTAAAGCTCGCTTCGGTCTCCCATGCCGACTACGACGCGGTGTTTTATCCGGGCGGCCATGGCCCGCTGTGGGATCTCGCCGAAGACAAGCATTCGATCGCCCTCATCCAATCGCTCTATCAGGCCGGCAAGCCGGTCGCCTTTGTCTGCCACGCACCAGGTGTGCTGCGCCACGTCAAGGCTGCCGACGGCACGCCGCTGGTTCAGGGCAAAAAGGTCACCGGCTTCAAGAATTCCGAGGAAGACGGCGTCGGCCTCACCCAGGTGGTGCCGTTCCTGGTCCAGGACATGTTGAAGGAGAATGGCGGCATCTACTCCAGCGGCGATGACTGGTCGTCCTATGCCGTGCGGGACGGCCTCCTGATCACCGGTCAGAACCCCGGTTCATCGGTGCAGACTGCCGGCATCCTGCTTGCCGCCGTGGCGGCGGCAAAGGCCGCCTGATCAACATGCCTGGCGGCGCCGGTGTTTCCGCGGCGCACGAATCGAAAAAAAGCCCCCGCCGAGACGGGGCAAGTTCATGGATCGCGCAGGAGGAACACCCGTGCTTTCCTACCGATCTAACGAGAAAGGGGCCGGCTAGGTTCCCGGTGCTCTTTCCGCACGGATCGCACCACTCATTGCTCGCCGCAGATCGAAAATGAGCCCCGCCGAAACGAGGCAGAGGCAAATTGGGAAAGGTGGATCGCACAGGGCGAAAGAAGGGATGGCGGACGGCCCCGCATGGGGCCACCTGTGCGATCCTATATGCCTAACGGCAGATAGCCGGAAAAAGTTGCTGCGCGGTTCCGTACCGTTGGGTGGATAGATCTCTAATATGCTCGGTTAGCGGAGGTTAACCGAGCCAGAAAAAGAAAACCCCGCAAGAGCGGGGATCAAGAAGAGGGGTGGTTTTTAGGAATAACGCGTCCTAGCGTTGGAATGACTACTCGCACAACCTCAGGGTCCTTGCAATAAATATTACTTTTATGAAATTCGTTATCCACAGATTTGATATTTCAACTACAGGATACATTGTTCGATTTCGCACGAAAATAGAAATTTACTTCAACTTTGAGTCATATTTTGTATCATTGGGGCGGGGCCGCTCAGCGATCACTTGCTATACCCCAAGCATTGCGTCTCCTGTACGTTGGGCGGCCACTCTGGATCTGACGATCATCCGAACCAATCATTCCGCTGCTTTGAGCTCCACTTGCTGGCGAACCCTTTCCGAAGCAGGTCTTTGAGGCACTTCGCAGGGTCGCCAGAAGCGGAGTGGCAGCCGGTTGAATGGGTTTCAAGGCGGTTTCAAAACGTCGCGAAATTCCGCATCCGGGAGGTCACTTGCACATATTCGCTCGCCAGCGGAGCGCATGCAAAAAGGTCATTGGAGTGGAGATATCGCCCGCTGGATAGAGGCCGACGCTCGCGAAGGAGCGAAAATCGGTTCAGGCAAGACTATCGAGAGCTTTCCAGGCGGCGATCGCCGCGCAGAAGGTTCAGCCAGGCCCCCGACACTTTCTCCGCGCCTGAGCCCCCGATATGACAATCGTCGTAGCGGTCTTCTCCATCGAGCAACGCGTCATAATTTACCCCCTCTCGGATGCCGTGGCCGCTTTTTGACAGGGCCAGTTGCGCCCGTACGATCGGATTGTCTGGAATATGCTCCTTGAAGCCGCCGTTGCTCGGTTCGAGGCATTTCGATGCGATCGAAATGTAAACGGGTGCTTCGACGCCGTGCTGACGCAACGTGTCGACCATCGATGTGAAATGTTTCTGATAGGCCTCCGCAGTGGTGCCCATGACGAGATCCTTCTCTCCTTGCACCCAGAGGACGCTCGTTATCCGATAACCGGAATCCTGAAGCTGTTTCATTGTGTCGACCAGCACAGGATTGAGGTCACCGCCTGTCGCCCATCGTGCGACCTCAGATCCGGAATATGCGAGAGGTGCGAGGATGACGCTGTCATTTTGTCCCGATGCGATCAAATTGTTCCCAAGAAGCGTCCAGTACTCTCCCTTTGTATCGGTCGATCCAAGAAGTGGCGACGCCGCGACGAAGCACCGTTTGTCAAAGGCGTTTACAACGCGGGCGGCATAATTTGACGTGTGCCGTTGCCCACCGTCGTTGGCCGCGTTCGATTGGCCAAGAATGAGTAAGACAGCCGTTCGGTCAGTCTGAGCCGGACAGGTCACAGGCGTTTTTGATTCATCCCCGATGAGTCGCGCCTTGTCGTCGAAAGTATAACGGCTTGGAGCCGCCGGCTTCTCTCCGCCAACCATTTTCTTCAGCGCGGAAAGTTGTGGCCACGGAAAGATCTCATGTCTCGCGCTCATGCCGCCGAGAAAATAAATGGCGATCAAGGCGGCCAGGCCGGCTGCCATCGTTTTGCGCATGTCGTTGCCCTTTAATCATCATCCGATGACATGAAGCCTATCGGAGCGCTCAAGGCTGCTCCAGCCATGAAGGTTCCTTTACGCCAGCCACATCTGCTTGCTTCCGGCGAGCCCCAATCGACGACAATTTCGCGTGGGCTCGCCGGAAACCTGCTCTAAACTATAGACCGTACGAGTGATTGCAATTCATCCGGTTGGGTGAGAGATCGTGCCTGCCATGCGGCATGCAGCGCCATGGAGAAACTGCCGTTGCCCGTCCATGGAAAGGCGATCACCGATTGGGCAGCGAGACCCCCGTGGGAGCGGAAGACCGGTTACGAGGCATTTCCACCGATGTTGCACAAACCACCAACCGCTCTTGCGCGCTGGACCTGACGCATCTTTCGCAATCGACCGCACCATTTTGTGCGACGCGAGGCAGGGCGCCTCGTCAAGAGGCCACCCTGTTGTTTGCGTTCCGGCGGCGTTCAGAGCTTTCCCTCTGCCAGCAGTTCGCGGGTCCGCTTCAGTGTCGATAGAAGGGCGGCCTTGTAGCCCGTTTCGCCATCGAATTGTGCCTGCTCGGCCTGCTCTTCCGGGCCGTTCGGCCGTTTGCCGCGCAGGCCGAGATAGCAGTAGAAGCGCAGCTGCAGCTGACCGTCTTCATCCTCGAACAGCTCGTTGACGATCGCTCCCTCGCGCGGCCCCGTCGCCTGGAAGAAGGTGACCTTGCTTTGCGGCTCCAGGGTGATGATCTCGCGCAGATCCTGCCCGGCAATCGTCGCCTCGCGCACGAAATGGGTCGGGCTTTCCTCGACGACATCGCAGCGGGTGCAGAGACCGACGGGAAGAAAGAGCCGGGCGTCGCGTGCCTTTCGTTCGAGACCTTGCCAGGCCTCGGCGCGTGTCAAAGGGGTTTCGCCGTGCGGGTTCACCGGAACTGTGGCTGTGGAATAAATCATGGTGATACTCCTTTTGGATTAGATCGCCGTTGCTGCCTCAGGAGGAGGCAGCGGTTTCCAACGCGAAGGCGCGATAGGAGCGCAGCGGCCGGCCGAGCAGCTTTGTCAGGCGCTCGACGTCGCCCGTCTCAGGCAGCATTCCGTCAGTCAGGAAGCGCTCGCCCATCAGGCGCATGTCGTAAGCCATCCAGGCGGGCATGAACTGCTTGAGGTTCTGCTCGAAGCCCTCGGTATTGTCGCCGCCATAGGCGATCGGACGGGCGAGCACGTCAGACCAGATGGCGGCAATACCAGCCCCAGTCAGCGTCTCCGGACCGACGAGATTGATCCGGTCAAGTGCCAGCGGCTCTGCAGCCTGTTCGCGGCGCAAGAGTTCAAGGGCGGCAATCTCGGCGATATCACGGACGTCGATCATGGCGAGACCCTTGGCGCCGACCGGCATCGGGTAGGCGCCGTAGCCGGTGATGACGTCCTTGACCGTCAGATCGTTCTGGATGAAGTAGGCCGGGCGCAGGATCGTCGCCTTGAAGCCCATCTGCTCGATCATCCGCTCGACGCCGAACTTGCCGGCGAAATGCGGCACGTTGACGTAGAGGTCGGCGTGGATCACCGAGAGATAGACGATCCGCTCGATGCCGGCCGATCGGGCGACGTTCAGCGCAATCAAAGCCTGGGTGAATTCGTCCGGCACCACGGCGCTGAGCAGGAACAGCGTCGACACGCCCGACATGGCGTTGCGCAGCGAGTCGACGTCGAGGAACTCGCCCTGCACGACGCTGACGCCAGCCGGGAAATCGGCTTTCGACGGGTCGCGGACAAGAGCGCGGACATCGGCGCCGTGCTTGACGAGGTGTTCGACGACTTGGCGGCCAACATTGCCTGTGGCGCCTGTAACGAGAATGGTCATGGTCTTTCTCCGTGTTGGGTTGCTTGACACCCCGAATATGTGTGGTTCACTGACAGTCCGATAGACGGCGATTTTAGACAGACCGTCTCACTGGTGGAACGAACATGGATCTTCTCGCGCTTGCCGATTTCAACCTCGTCGCCCGCCATGGCGGCTTCGGCAAAGCGGCACGGGCGACCAGCCGGCCGAAGGCGACATTGTCGCGCCGCGTCGCCGAGCTGGAAAGCGCTCTCGCTCTGCGGCTGTTTGAACGGGGTGCGCGTAACCTGAAGCTCACCGAAGAAGGGCGGGCGCTGTTCGAGCGGACGGCGGCACTGCTCGCCGAACTGGACGAGACGGCTGCAGCGATTGCCTCCGGCGGTCAGAAGCCCAAAGGGAGATTGCGGATCAGCGCCCCTTTACATTTTTCCCAGACCGCCATGGGGAGGATTGCCGCGGGCTTTGCCCTCCAATATCCGGAGGTTAGGCTCGAGGTGACGAGTGAGGACCGACCTGTCGATATGATCGAGGAAGGCTACGATCTGGTCATCCGGGTCAATCCGGATCCCGACGAAAGCCTGGTCGGACGGGTGTTTCTGCGCGACCGCCTGGTGGTGGTGGCAAGCCCCGATCTTCCCCGCCCGACCGGCGGACGCGCCGCGCCCGGCGTTGCGCGTGGCGCATCCGAAGCGCAGACATGGCAGGTGAAGACATCAGGCGGCCGGGCGACGATCAAAATCGAGCCGGTCCTCACCTTGTCAACGCTGATCACGATCCGCGATGCGGTGCGCGCCGGTGTCGGCGCAGGACGCCTCCCAATTTCGCTGGTGAGCCATGACCTGGCGGACGGCACACTGGTCAATTGGGGGGAGATCGACGCCCCTGAGGTCACCCTTTGGACGCTCTACCCCTCCCGGCGGCTGCTCAGCGCGCGCGTGTCGGCGTTCCTGGACTTTCTGAAACAGGCTTTCCCCAATGGGACGGCTGACGAACTGGCCGCCTATATCGGCAGGTGATGGCGGCGCTTTGCCGGCTTCGTCGGCGGGCTTACTCCGTCAGGCTCTTTTAGCCCGCATAAAGGTTGTAGAAAGCAACGCTCGAGCGGGTCGCTTCGCGTTAGTCGATGCGCGGTTTATAAGCCCGGCAATCATTTATTATTCCCTTCTTGTTGTTCCGAAATCACCGCGAAACATAGCCGATGACGATGTTGGCGCCGCGGTGTCCACATTTGCATTTCAGGCGCGGACCTATTGCCGAAATCTTCGTATCCTTGCCGAGCCGCTTCTGTAGCGCCCATCGATCAAGTGGTCGCTTCCGCTTGCAATCCGCGTTCCTGCAAAAGGCCACTAACCCCTCCCACTCGGCCAGATCACCAAGGGCGCGATCAACCTTGCGCGCGTGCTCAGGCTTCACATAGCCATGCCGCCGCGCCCATTCTTCGGGGCCATGGTGGTAGGTGAGCTTGCACCGCTCGTAATATTTGTTTTCGGTGCGCTGGCATCCGAGGCCTTCTTTTGCGAGCGTCGCGAGGAGCGAAGGCATAGAAGCATTGCCATGCTTTACAATGAGCTCGTCCCCGTCGAAGAATTTCAAAATCTCGCACTCCTCGCAGATCACGCCCACCCGCTTGCCTGCATATGATTTTAGCCCCGTGCCGGCGTCGGACGAATTCCAATCATCGACGGTCATAGTCCGGCCGCCATCCGCGGGTCATGCCTCGGCTCATGGCGCCTTCTGCCAACGCCAACTGCCGGCGAAGGTGGCGAATATCCTCCAGCAGGGTGTCGATTGCTGCGTGGGTATCGCCCCTGTGGTAGGCAATCACCTTGTCACGCTCATCGTCTTCCACGGCTTCGCCGATCGGCTGCTCTCGCATATCCGTGCTCCATGCTTCAGTTTTCGGATTGGCGGCCGCAGCGCCGATGTTCTTATTATGTTCACGTGCGCGATGGAGTCAATAATCCTCCATTTCTTTTTAAGGGCGGCTGACGTCGTGGCAGCATGGACGGCGGTTGCGGCCCCTCAGCTAAGCCAACAATTCCAACGCTGCGGATCAAGAGCAACCGGGTTGATGATTTCGGGGCCGGTGTTCTTCAGGCTGTCAACGCCCGTTCCGGTCGGCCACATGGTCATAAGCTCCGCCGGGTATGGCTTCATCAGGTCGGATGGATTTGGATCAGGAGATAGCCAGCGTTCATAATCCTTTTGACGGAGGATGACGGGCATTCGTTTACTGATGTTCGCCATCAACTCATTCGACGGGCAGGTGATGACAGCGAAGGTGCGGATATCGATGCCAGCCGGGTGACGCCAGACCTCCCAAATGCCGGCAAGAGCGAACAGAACGTCGGTCTTCATCGCGACAGCATAAGGTTGTTTGTCCCGGCCGCTGGCGTACTTCCACTCAAAGAAGCCATTGACTGGGATCAGGCAGCGGCGCGACCGATAGGCAGGTCCGGAAAGTCCATGCGTGGCAATGTTTTCGCAGCGAATATTGATCAATGGGAGACGCCGGTCGCTCGGTTTCATCAATGCGGGCACCAGGCCCCATACCGCCATTGCAAAGACCGGCGCCATGATATCCGTCTCCGGCCCTGCGTCTTGGATGATGATCGCGTAGACCAGCCGCGGCGCGCCGTTATATCGAGGGATGCGGTCAACCAAGCCGTCAAGGTCGCCTTGTCCGGCGAAAGCGAACCTACGCGCAAGCTCGTGAAGCGATTCCTTGATATAAACGCGACTACACATTCGACCATGCCATTGGGAACTACTTATTTAGATGTAATCCTGCCTCGGCAGGTCAAGGCAGCAGAACCGTTCCCGTGCGGAACCGAACAATCGATACCCAATCTGGGTCAATTGCCTTTTAAGATGGTGCTGATGAAGTTGCGGCATGACAAAGCCGCCCCGCACGCGTTCAAAGCCGCTACTCGGTGAAGCCGACGCGCCGCTTCGCAGCCGGCCGCGCCGCCGCCGAGATCCCGCGCAGCCGAACCTTCCCCTCGACCCAATGCCGGATCGTATCGAGCCGTGCCTTGCGCTTCTGAAGGCCAGGCCGCCGAGGGGCGACAAATGGGTTTATGAGATCAAATGGGATGGCTACCGTCTGGCGGTCCACATCGAGCCTGCGGGCGTGCGCATTCTGACGCGCAGGGGCCTGGACTGGACGCACCGCTTCCCACTGATAGAGGCCGCCGCCAGAGCGCTTCCCGTCTCCACCGCCATCGTGGATGGAGAGGCCGTCGTGCTCGACGAGCGCGGTCGATCTGATTTCGGCCTGCTGCAACAATCGCTCGGCGGCCGAGGCGGCACGAAGAGGTCGAGCAACGCCGTCTTCATGGCTTTCGATCTGCTTTATTTCGACGGTCACGACCTCAGGAATTCGGAACTCGAGGTGCGCCGGCATCTGCTCGAGGATCTGGTGCCGGCCGGCGGTCAGGATGATATCCGGCTTTCCGAGGAGATCGAGGCCGACGGTGATCAGCTGCTGGCGAGCGCCTGCGAACATGATCTCGAGGGCATCATCGCCAAGCGTCGGGACGCGCCCTATCGGTCCGGACGTCTCGGCGACTGGGTGAAGATCAAATGCGTCCAAAGCGACAGTTTTGTGATCGTCGGCTATGAGCGATCCACAGTCGCGCGTGCCGGGATCGGTCGGCTTTTGCTGGCCGCGCGCAAGGGAAAGGCGCTGGTCTACGTTGGCGGGGTTGGGACCGGCTTCAATGAGCGGAATGCCTATGAGCTCCGGGAGAAGCTCGACGGCCTTATCACATCGACGCCGGCTGCGGCCGTCGATCGCAAAGAAGCAATTTTCGTGAAGCCAAGGCTGATCGCCGAGATCGAATATCGAGCATGGACAGACGACGGCAAGTTGCGCCATGCTTCATATAAGGGGCTGCGGGAGGAGCAGGATAACGTGATGGTTTACGAGCTATAGGAGAGAGCTTGTCTTGGCATGCCTATCTTGATGAGAGCTACACCCCGGACGGCGATGCTTATGTCATCGGCGGCTGCATCGCTACTAAAACTGACTGGATAGAATTCTCTGAAGAATGGCGTTTGTTCACAGAGCGCTTCGGCCGCATCAATGCGGCTGGAGGTAGATATTTCCATATGACGGAAATGACCCACAGATTGGAAGAAGTTGGGTTTTTCTATTCCGTGATAAGCAAATATGTGCCCGTTTTCATATCTGCACGTTTCAAACGCTCTGAGTTTGATCGCGCAAGAAGACGAATTTACGTCCCTGGTGCGGTTATCGAATGGGACCCTGCCAACTATTACTGGATCGCTTTTCGGTGCCTGATGGATAAATTCCACCTAGAGCGACCGCAGCTGGAAAAGTTGATACCGTTGGATGAGATCGTTCAATTCCATATGGATGACACGTTCGATCGGAAGTCCGTTGAGCGCCTATGGAATGAATACATTATTCATCGCCCGGGTCACATTCGCGATCGGTACGCAGATACCCCAATATTCGAAAATGATAAGAACGTGCCCCCATTGCAGGCCGCCGACTTTTGGGCCTGGTGGGTTCGTGAATGGAGTGACCGGGGCGCTCCACAGCGAATATTGCTTCATGATTTTGAGGAGTTTGCCAAGCCAAGCATTCGCCGATCACCTCGAGTTACAATGGACATAGTGTTCACTGAAGAGCAATTTTTGCCGACTCTTGCTCGAATGGCGAAGAGGCAGTCAGGTAGAGAGGTAATAATTCTGCCTCCATAGGCTTTCCCCGGCAGGGCGCGACGAAACAACGGATACAGCGTTTCAAGCCGTCCCATCCACATCGCCATCTTCATCCAGGGCGTGCACCGGCAGATAGGTGTTCTTCTCCATCCACTCCCGGACGATGTGCCTGATCGTGGCGTTGCGTCATGCCCAATTCGAGGCTCATATGAGATGACGGAGGGTGGTCGCGTGCTTTTGCGGGAACCGGCCGTCGAAGAAAGCCTCCCTGCATAATTCCTCGAATCAAAGTCGATTTTAGAGTATAATTCGCCAGTTTACCTAGAGGGCTGAAACGCCCTTGCGCGCCGCCTCGCGACGCGCGGTGCAGTAGAAGGAAAGATGAGCCAATGAAAAGGTTAGCAATCGTTACCCTATCGCTGGTGACGGCGCTGACAAGCGTCCCGCCGGCCATGGCGTTTCCCACCGTTTCCATACCGAAGATCGAAGCCGCAAAGGCGCAGCCGGTCCAGTACAGACATCACGGCGGCGGCTACGGCCATGGAGGCTACTACGGGCATGGCGGCTACTACGGGCATGGACACCACGGTAGTAACAACGGCTGGGCCTGGGGACTCGGCGGGCTGGCCGCCGGCGCAATCATAGGCGGAATGCTGGCGCAGCCGTATTACGGCCAGGGCTACTACGGTCAGGGCTACTACAATCAGGGCTACTACGGCCAGGGCTACTACGGATCGCCCTATTACGGTGCGCCGCGCTACTACGGCTCGACCCTTTACCGTCCACGCTACTACGCGCCGCGCTATTACAGCCAGGTCTATAGTGGCGGCAACGGACATACGAGCTGGTGCTATGCGCGCTACCGTTCCTACAGGGCTTACGACAACACCTTCCAGCCCTATTACGGTCCGCGGCGTGCGTGCATTTCGCCCTACTGATGATTGCGGGCGTGCTTGGTGACCACCCGGCGTTTTTTCCGGAGCGCCGGTATCGGATTCTTCGCCTTTCCCAAGTGGGATTTGACCGCTGAAGTGTGTGCGAAACTCAGCAGCCTGGCGGTCTTCTGCGTCTGAAGCCGGTGACCACGGCGTGGGTTTGGGTCGGGTTTAGATGAGCGAGTCCACGGCGCCGCCGTCGACTCTCGGCGCTGCACCGGTCGTGACAGACCACCAAGCATCGTCGCAAAAGCGCCGGACACTTTTTCGCGCCCTGCTATGTAGCTCCTCGCACTTCTGGAGGAAGCCCTCGCACAAGGCCGGTCAGTGGCCTAACCTGCATCTCGTCGTCGCCATCGTTCTACCGGCCATTGGTTCCGCCCAAGCTGTCCTTGCGATTTATGAAAGTTTCGGCTTCATCCACCACGCGTTCCTTGACGGCATCATGAGTATCGGACGCAACGTCCACAGCCTTTTGATAGACCTCCGACGCCACCTCTTTACCCTGCGCGGCGACGTCCTGCGCCTGATCGCTGAGGGTGTCTTTGGCGCTGTCTGCGGCTTCCCCGATCCATTCATCCTCAGTGTCAGTGTGCGGCAGCGCCGCGCCGATCGCCGCTCCGACCGCGAAAGCCAGGGCTCCGCCAACCAGCGGCTGGTCGCGGAAATGGGTGAGGATCGCCTCGTTGAGCTTGGTCGTTTGCTCCTGAAGACTGGTCGCCGCCGAAGAGGATCGGCTCGATAGCGAGCTTGCCGCGCCAGACGCACGAGCGGTGAGGTCGCTCGCGGCATTTTTCGCCTGCTCCCATTTCTCCGCCGCCCAGCCGGTTGCCGCGTCGAGCATTGCACCAGTCTCGTCGGCGATCTGATTGATCTGTTTTCCGCTGGCGTCGGCGAAGCCGCGATAGGTCTTGCCTGCCTCGTCGATGAAATGGCCGGCACGCCCCCCTGTTTCGTCGGTCAAGGCTTTCAGCCTCTTGCCGGATTCGTCGGCAAAGTGGCTGTAACGCGCTCCGTTTTCCATGGCCGGCGGACCGATCCTGCGGACCCGGCCGGTCGCCGGATAGAGCGGGTATTCGGGATCCTCCTCCCTCCAGGTCGCCGTATCGCCTGAGGACGGGCTGCCTTTTGCCATGAGCCAGGCGAGGCTCACGCCCATCAGGGCTACCGGCAGAGGGTTCGCCTTGAGGGCGTGGCCAAGATTGCTGACATACTCTCCGCCGCCGCTTGCCTTGGTGTAGGCAATCACCTCGTCGACCAACTGGCCCGGCGACATCCGTTCCTGGATAGCGTCAATCCGGTCCCCGATGCGGCGGCGGTCCTGGTCGATCTCCCGCTGAAGCTCGGCCGATGTTTTCTCCATTGAGTTTTCCATCAGATTTTGTCCTTCACAACATTAACGTCGCGGCGAAGCGAGGTCGCAGTTCGATCCAGTGCCATGTTGTTGCCGCGAAGCGCGGAGAGGCCCCGGGAGACCATTGCCCATGCGATGCCGGCAATGACGATGCCGACGATCAACGAGGCGAGTGCACCGGCGGTGGTTTCGGTAAAACCCTTTGTCACGAGGAAGGCCGCGAGACCGCCGACAAGGGCACTCAGCAGGACGCCGACCGCCCCGATTGCCAGGACCAAACCAAACAGGAGAATCTCCACGCCGTTGAGCGCCTGCGAAAGTTTTTCCGAAGCCTCCGTCTTGGCAAGATCGATTTCCTTGCGGAGCAGGCCCGTGACATCACCAACGAGGCCACTGACGAGTTCGGAGAGAGGTATGTTCTCTGAAGATTTAGCCATTGTTCTCGCCTCCGGTCGTTGCGGTGCCGGGGCGAAGGCCAATCGATGGTTCGCGCGGCGCGGCAGCTGTTTGCCTTTTCGCGGACGCTGTCAGGAACCGGCTTGCGGCCAGGCCTGCAAGTGCGGCGATGCCGAGAAAGGCGAGCGGTTGTTTGCGCCCGAAATCCTCGGTCATGGTGGCGATCTCGCCGATGTCCTTGCCTTCCATCCGCCGAGCGACGGTCTGCACGCTCCGGCCGATTTGCTTGGCGAATCGTCCGACTTCCGCCTGACCGGAGCTTTCCATTTCGGCGCCAGTCTTCTCGAGCGCCATTGCAACACCGCCGACTTGGCGAGCGGCAAAGTTGGTGCGTTCGGACATGACTTCCTTGGCTTTCTCGACGGCGGTGTCGGCGCCTTCCCTGATCGTTTCCCTGGCGGCGGAAACATCCTCGCTCACCTTCGCTTCCAGATCGGAAATGGACGTGCGCGTTCCCGGCGAGAAGCCGGAACCTGGTGATGAGGACGGTGTCTGCGCCGATGCGCTCCGCCCTGCCGGATCTATGAAATCGTTTTGCATGTCTAACCTCCCATTTCGTGTCGGCGATTGCCGAAGCCCCGAACCATGGGTGCCCCGCTTTGTTCCCCGGACGCGCCTGAAACGTTCCTCTTCGGCCCATGATGACATGATGGGGCTCAAAACTGCGATTGTGATGTTCTTAATCTTTGGCAGGCGTGACGATAGACGCCGCGATGTAACGCTCTTCCCTGTCGCCATCGTTGAAGTAGTAGACGGCGAGCAGGGATCCATCGCCGCGTTGTACGAGTTTGGGATAACCGAGATCAGCCGTGCCGCCGTCGCTCCGGATGACCGTCTCGGCGCCCCATGTCCGGCCATCATCGAAACTCATGCGCATCCTGATACCAAATGGCGGATCACGGTGGCCGTAAACGAGCACCAGAACGCCTTCGATCCGCCCGAGCGCCGGCGGGTTGCCATTGCTGCCGGTGTTTTCGACGATGCAGCCTTCCTGCGTCCAGGTCCTCCCTTGGTCACGGGAGGTGAAGGCCTCTATCCAACCCTTGCCACCGCCTCTGCCCATGCAGCGCGTCAGCGTCAGAATGGCGCCTCCGGACAGTGCCGTCGACGCCGGCATGATCGAATAGCCCTCAGGTTCCGGGCCGACAAAACCTTGAAGGATGAAGCTGCGCCCGCCGTCCACGGTGCGCGCGCAGAACACTCTGCCTTCCGTACCGTCGTCTTTGGACGTGCTGAGCGTGAAGAGTGCATCGTTCCTGCCGAGAGGAACGATATCGGTGCGTGCCGAGATCGGAAGGTGCAAACCGGTGAAACGAAACGGACCCTGCCATGTCAGGCACCGATCCCGGCTGATATAGAACCAGCTGACAGCATTGCCCTCTACATCGGTTCTGGCGCACATGACGATCGTCTCGGAGTCGAGAAAGTTCATGGGATCGTCAATCGAGCAGAGGTCTTCACGGACCGACAGACGGGGACGGACCTTGAGCTCGGCGTTCAGATGCTCGTCGGCCGAAAGCGAGAGCCCACCCGGCACGTGGCCGCAGAACGGCTCGTCCATCCATGTCAGTCCGCCGTCGAGGCTGCGTGCCTGCCAGGGTACGAAGGGGTAATTGCGGTCCAATTCGTGCAGCTCGCCCTTCGCCCCGAGTTTGCCGCGCGCGAAGACGACGACCATTTCGTCGCCCCACGACCAGAGACCATAATTTGCCGGCCAGCCTGCGAACTCGCCGCGTCTGCGATAGATTTCAAGATTGCGGAACTGCGTCTCCATGGAGGCTTCCAGACGGTCGGTCAGAGCGTTTCGACTGGAAGTGCCCGCACAAGCAATTCTTCCTGGGCGAGCAACTGTTCGAGTTTGCGCCGGTATTGGCGCCACCAGGCCCGATCGAGACTGTTCACCATCACTTCGATGACGATGACCGTATCTTCTTCAGTGCCCTCGCCATGGGACCAAAAGCCCTTTGCCGGGGAATTGAGGTATGAAGTCGCCCCGCCATGGCGCTCCGTCATCTCGCGCTGAATCATCGCGATAATGTCTTCGATGTCGATCGCCGCGTGCGCCGCTGCCGGAATAAACAACTGTATCAGATGCATGTGGAATTCTCCTCGTCCCGCAAACTTCGGAGGCCCGACGAGGTTCCGGCCCAGCTCGAAATCTGGCGCCTTGCCATAGGGTGGCAGCTCCCCTCGCCGCCGAATTGACGGATATCCGGTTGGAGGACGAGGAAGTGGCGACGGGCGGTCGTTCTCTCGTTAACGGTGTGCACCGGACCGCCGCGGCGATTCATGCGAGCTCCACGAGGCGGTGTCACCTATCTGCGGCGTGCCTTCGACGAACGCATCTGGGCAGCCGTCCGCGTTCTGCGAGCAGTTGGCGACAATTTTGCGATGCCTCGATTACCGTCGTCTCCGATGCCCTTGCCGCGCGGACGAAGAGCTGACCCAAGCAATCGGTGAGTTCCGCCCCTTCGTGAAACCCGGCAGACTTGATCGCGCGCGCCCTGTGAAGGCGCATGCACGACCAGAGCATGATGCCGAAACGTGTGAGCGGTTCTCTGATAACATCATGCTCCAGCTGTCTAATTCAGAACAGGATTCAGATTTGAGGCCGGCCCGGCCTCAAATCATCCTGCTTCAGCGAAAACCGCCGCTGGCAACCAGTCGCTCGCCGGTCAGCCAGCGGGCATCGTCTGAAGCGAGGAAGACGGCAATGTCGGCGATATCGTCCGGCTGGCCGATGCGGCCGAGCGGCGTCTGGGCAACCATGGTCTGCTGCAAATCCGAGCCGATGACGCCAGCCGAGTGGGCGCCCTCAGTCTCGACCATGCCCGGCAGAATGGCGTTGACGCGGATCTTGCGCGGGCCAAGCTCCTTGGCAAGCACGCTGTTGATGCCCTCCACGGCTCCTTTGGTGCCGGTGTAGACGGCCGAGGCCGGCAGCCCCAGGCTGGTGACCACCGAGGAGATGTTGATGACGCTGCCGCCCTCGCCGAGATGTTTGGCCGCCGCCTGGGTGGTCAGGAGAACGCCGAGAACATTGACGTCGAACATGCGGCGATAGTGCTCCTCGGTCACATCGCCGATCGGGGCGAATTCATAGACGCCGGAGTTGTTGACCAGCACGTCGAGCTTGCCGAATTCCTTGATCGCGGCATCGACCAGTCCCTGCGCCTCACCGGCCTTTGAAACATCGCCCTGCACCGCGATGGCCTTGCCGCCGGCCGCGCCGATCGCCTCAACCACGGCGTCTGCTCCCGCCTTGCTCGAAGCATAGTTGACCACCACTTGCGCACCCTCTGCTGCGAGTGCCTTGGCAATCGCAGCGCCAATGCCTTTGGAGGCGCCCGTTACGACAGCGACCTTTCCTGTGAGCTTAGCCATTTCTCGTTCCTTCAGATCTGGATAGCCGCCGGGATTGGCAGGCTTGTTCCATAGTTCGGAAATTCGGAACTATTGATCTCGATGTCAAGGGACGCTATATAAAATTCATGAGACCGCTCTTTCACCCAGACCTGGAGGACATCAAGCCCGAAGCGATCCTCTATGCGCTGTCGGATCCGGAGCGCGTTGCCATTTACGCGAAGCTTGCCGGCGCCGCCGGTGGCGGAACCTGTTCTGCGCTTGCCGATCTCGGCGACCGCATCATTCCCAAATCGTCGCTGTCCAACCATTTCAAAGTGCTGCGCGAGTCCGGGCTGATCCTGAGCGAGCGCCAGGGTGTGGAGATGCGCAACCAAACGCGCTGCGCCGAGCTGGATGAGCGCTTCCCGGGCCTGATCAAGGCCATTCTGACGGCTTACGGCCAACTTCCCGGGGAGCCGAAGACGGACTAGTGCCTGGCCAAGCGTCGCGTCAACCGCAGCTGAATTGCAGCCCTAGGCGCGGCTCCATGGCGGTTCCTGCTGGAACGAACCTTACCTCCTCGCCCCGCCCTCGACCGCTTGTCGCCACCAGCCCGAACCTGCCAAGGTATTTGAGGCCGGCATAATATCTTGACGCGGGTGGCGAGGATGGAATTGCCCCGCTCGCTTCATTCGCTTGTACGTATTCGAAGAGGCGGGGTGCGCCAGGATCGAGTTCCTCGTCAGCGGCATCCGACCCAAAGAATGACAGTCGTTCGGCAAAGGACGTACGTTTTGGAATGTTGCCTTTGTGACAAGTCGTCCAGTAAGCCCCTTGTTCCGGCTGGAATAAATGCAGCCCGTAGCCTGTTCCGAAATAGTAGGTCTTTCCGTCATCGCTGACGTAGGCAACCATCCCGGAATTATATGGTTTTTTCCAAATCTCGGTCCACGCGCTCGATTGCGATGGCCAGATCGCGCCGAACTTTTTAAGGGCAAATCGCTCTTCCATGCCCAAGCCCCATGCGATGCTGTAGGTCAACTGGTAGCCGGCAGGCTCAAGCCGAATTGTAGTCGACCGCGCCATCGCCATATGCCAGACCGCGTAAGCGACACAAACTGCCCCGATCATCGCCAAAACGCGGCGCATCCTGCCCCCTGGAGTTCGTCATCCTTGCAATCTTTAGCTGCAGTCTCGCGTTTCTGGAAACGCTAATCTCCGCCATGACGCTCGATCGATTGGGCGAGATCGAGCCAATGCGGGCGATTGTCCCACCAGTGAACATGATCGGGCGCAGGAAACGCTGGATCGGCGAATGTGCCGCCGGCGATGACAACGGTGCCGGGGAGGTATGTTCCGGACTTCGAGAAGCCGCCGCCACCGCAGACCCGGCAAAAGGCTTTCATCACATCAGGCGTCGTCTCGCCTTGCGGAAACCAAACGGAATAGTCTCCGGAAACGACCCGCACATGTTCCTCCCGGAACCACACATTATGTGCCAGTGCGCTGCCGGATGCACGCTGGCAGCGCGTGCAGGTGCATGTGTGATTGTGGACCGGTTCACCATCGACCTCCAGGGACAGGGCGCCGCAGCTGCATTTGGCATGAAAGACGGGCATTTGGCTCATTCCATGTTGATCAGGCTTTGTCGATCTTACGGTGCCGGAATCGACAGGGTCTATCAAAAATTCAGCATGGCAGCTCGCGGTCATAGAGGTCATTGTGGCCCTCAGACCGAAAGCGGCCTGATTTGACGCGGCGATCCGTGCGCCGGCACGAGCCGTGAAAGCGCCGGGCCTAAGATTCGCGTTGCGATGCGGCCCGCGTCATAGCCGCGTCCTCCATGACGTAGGTCGCATATCGATGGTCGCGGATCAGTGTTATCTTTTGGTCCCTCCATTCGAGCAGCATGAAGTAGGCAGGAGCAGCGGACGGCGCAGCCGAGACCAGCAATATTTCCCTGCCCTCCAGACAAGCCGGTTCGATCCAAACCCGCGGATAATCCGCATAATAGGAAAAGAATCGGCCAACATCCGCCGCACCGGAGACCTGCGGCCGTCGTGCCTGACGAAGCCGAACATCCTCGGCAAGCAGCCTGCGCAGGGCCGTCCAATCCCGCGCGTTGAAGAGCGCTGCGAAATTCAGAACCTCGGCGCTTGGGGGCAGCGGAACTTCGGACTCCCTCTCGGTGATGGATCGCAATCCTGCCCGACCACGTGAGAGATGGGCTTTGACAGCATCGATACTCAGGCCCAACAGCGCGGCGATGTCTGCGATGGGCTCTCCCAGCACATCCTTGAGGATCACCGCGCTACGCTGCGGCACCGGCAATTTGGCATAGTGAGCCAAGGCGATCCGCACCGTGTCCTGCCTTATCAGCGCATCCTCCGGATCAACAGCACTGGCATCCGCCAGATCAAAGGCCGTCTCCAGCGGCTCTGACGGATGGGTACTTCGCTGGCGCAGCGTATCGATGGCGCGATTGTGAACAATGCGAAACAGCCATGGTCGCAGCGGCGTGCCGGACGAGATCGAGCCGACCATCGCGAACGCATTGACCAACGCGTCCTGAATCACGTCCTCGCCGTCGATCACCGAGCCGACCAACCGGGCGGCATAGCGATGCAGTTCCGGGCGAACTGCATCCGCCTCCTTGGCCAGCGCCACGTAGAGTGTGCTCTTCGCTTCTGCTTCGAGGGCAGCTTCATCCATCATTGATGACCGTCACGCCCGTATCTCCACGCACGGCGTAGATCATAGCCTCTTCCAGCGCCGTCTCGCCGATCAGTTCGGCTACCGTATCGCCAAAGCCGCGCGGTGTCATGTCCGGCCAGGCAGCTGCCTGTTCTGCGAATGTCCGGCCCGCCGCCGCAGCATAACCGGAGATTCCGGCGTTGCCCACGCCGGTTCCTGCGAACATCTGCCGGGGAACGATGACCCGGAAACGCAGGCCCAGGCCGAGCTGGGTCGACAAGCCCTCGGCATATTTTGCAATGAACCACTGCGCCCGTTTTGCTCCTGCATAGCCTCCCGATAGCGGCGAGCCTTGCACCGCGGCTCCGCTGGAAACGAGAACGACCAGCCCGCCCGGCGCCATCGGCAACGTCAGAGCGGCCTGGACCCAATGCAGGGCGGCCTTCACATCGACGTTCCAGTTGGTCGTGAACGCCTCCCAGCCAATACGGTCGATACGGTCCATGGGCGGTTCCGCGCCGGCGTTCATGATGACGACATCGGGTCGTGTCTCCGACATGATCCTCTTTGCCGCGTCGGCGCTGGTCGCATCGGCAGCCACAGTCGTGACGGCCAGTTGCTCTCCCACCGCTTGCAAAATCGTCGAGTCGCGCGCCACGACGGTCACATTAGCTGCGCGCGCTACAAAGGCCCCGACCATTCCGAAGCCCAAACCGCGGCTACCACCGACGACAACGATCCGTTTTCCATCCAAATCCATGTTCTTTTCCTCATTCGATCCGACCGCGCAAAGGCAGTCGTAACAAGGACGTTCGAATGAGCTGAAAAGAGTCATTATTTTCGCGCTTGGGCGTGGATAATGAAAAGCTTGACCCGGCGCGACCCAACTCAGACGGATTTCCATCTGTGCCGGCTGCAGTTGCAAATGTGAAATCCCAATTCCTCACCATGCGGACGTTCGGCAGGCCGGCAGGTGCCTAACTTTGGCAGCGACTAATCTTGCTTCAGAAAGTACTGGATGGCGGGGTCGTTTCGGCACCTGGCTAACGGCAGCTGCTGAACTGAATAGATGCGGGTAATGGCTTCTTGATCAGCATCGACGTTCATGCATGCGCACGCGTAGCCGTGGATTGCGAACGTGTACACGTATTCACCTGCAGTCAGGTCCGGAATTTTATCGACGCCTTCAGCCCGGCTTCCGTCGCCTCCGAAAAACATGATCTGCCAGCCTCCCTTGGCATCGTACAGCTCCCACTTTCCCGTGGCCGGATTAGAAAGCCAACCGCAACGCCGTTCAGCCTGTGCAGCCGAAGCTGTACCCAACGCGAGAATGATAACTGATGTCAGAAGTTTCACAGACACTCCGGAGTCGCAAACTGTTAGCCTTGAAGCGGAAGGACAGCATCACAGGTTTCGATTGTGGATAAAAGTGTCGCTTCCACAAGCGTCGATCTGACATTACCGCGATCCGCCCTTCGACAGCAATGCCAACTACAATATCCTGTTTCGATCAACCTGGACCAGGTGCTTGCAGACGACACGAATGGTCGCAAGGATCCAGTTGCCCGTTCCACCGACGACGGAGCTGGCCCAGGCTTTGTCGATGATCGGCGAGATCGAAATCGCTGGTCTTGGCTTAATTCTTGATCACATTGATGTTGACGGTGACGTCCTTGATGGTCCCCTCCCCGTAGGACACCTCACCTTATACATGTCACGTCCAGAATAGCCGCTCCTGGAATTATAGTATTCCGACACGCCGGGAGATTTTCTGGAATTACATTTATTGCGGATACCATCTCTGTAATTGGAAGAAATATTCTCTTTGACGAATTCAACCGAGCCATGCGCGGGGGCTTCTACCAATTTTATGTTGGCTATTGTTGCAGCCGTGCAGTCTTCATTCAAATTGTAGGACTGGCCCATCTTTGTCCGCTCTCCACTCAGGGCCCGATTGTGATCCGCAGAAATAGCGACATCGTCTTTGGTGGTGACGCATCCAGACAGACCTAAAATGATGGAAAGACAGAAATCGAAATAGAGTTTTCTTGCAAAAATCGCGAAGCCCGCATTTTGTTTTTCATCTCTTGGTTTTATTAATAGCGCCGTTCACCTTATCCAAACAGCAGCTCTTTGCAATCTTACGTGCCTGCGGGAGCCACCACCTTCATGGCCTTCTCACCGCGGAAGCAGCCTGCCAGCAAAGCCCGATGGTACAGCGCCCATGCTCGACTTTAGTCCGCTCTATTCGACCCCGCAGATTGCGGCCATCGAACAGTTCATCGATCGGCATTATCCGCTTGCAGGGCCGGTTTCCTGCCGGATGCTGCAACGCGGCTTGAATGATGTGTATCTTGCCCTCGGGAGCAACGGAGAAAGTTACGTGTTCCGGCTTTCTCATCGCCGCGCCCGTGGTCTGGCCGACGTCAAGACCGAAACGGCTTTCCTGGCGCATCTCACGCAATCAGGCGTACCGGTCGCAGCAGCCATCGCGACACGCGAGGGCAGCTTATTCGTCGAGGGACAGGCGCCGGAGGGCGTGCGCCAGGCCGTGCTCTTCCGGGCGATCGAGGGCCGCAAGCCGGATGCGGCGGATGCCGGCGATGCACGGGCCAACGGCAAGACCCTTGCTCTGCTGCACAACGCCGCCGAGACCTTCCAGCCGGACGGAGCGCTCTATCGGCTCGACCTCGAACACTTGCTGCATCGGCCCCTCGCCCGCATATGCGATAGCGGCGTCGTGGAAGACGCCGAAGTCCGCAGCGATCTTGAAGCCATCGCGGCGCGGACCGCACAGGCGATTGAAGCCTTCGCCAATTTGACGTCGACCTATTGCCATGGTGACTGTCACGGTTTCAACGCACGGATCAACGACGCCGGCGAAGCCGTCTTTTTCGACTTCGATGACGGCGGTCCGGGATACCTCGCCTACGACCTGTCGGTGTTTTTGTGGGCGCAAACATCCTTCGGCCGGAGTCGACAGCCATGTGGGACGCCTTCGTCGATGCCTATCGAGCCGTCCGGCCGATCAAGCCCGATGACTTCGAAGCCGCCCACCGCTTCGTGATCGTCCGCCACATCTGGCTGATGGGCGAATACGCCAGCCGGGCACAGGAATGGGGAAGCGAGGCTGTCGGTTGGATTGCCCGGGAAGCAAATTTCCTCAAGACGTGGGAGACCGGGCGATGTGTCGACCGGCTGCTCTGAATTCAGGTCTGCTCGGCAGCGGGAGGATCGGCGGTGCGTCGGCGCTGTCGGCGCAGTCGGCCATCGCTTCGACCTTCGCCCACCCTTGGGGCAGGGTAAAGGAACGCCCGAGAAGGTCGATATAGGGGAACTTGTCAGGGACATCAGCACTTAGGGGCCACCGGCCCCGTCGGCCCTAAGCGGACTTTTTTCGTTATCGAAGGATAAGGTTGTTTTGCGCCTTCTCCTCGCCGTTCTCGGGCAAAGTGGGTCGTCCCAAAATCGGCCATCTATTCCAGATACGGCGTCAGCACATCTTCGATCCACTTCATGAATGCGCGGACTCGGCGCGACAGATTGCTCCGATGTGCTACGATGAGGGATACGGGGAGCGCCCGGCGACGAAAATCGGGCATGATCTCCACAAGCGCTCCGCTCTTAAAGTATTGGCCAATCCCCCAGAGTGGCGCCTGAATCAAGCCAAGGCCGGCGAGGGCAGCGGCGTCGTAAGTCTGCGCACTGTTGACGTGCAGCGCACCTGGCAACGGAAGCGTCGCGTAGCTGTCGCCGTCCGGATATTCCCATCCGGAGTATCCCCTCGATATGAGGCCCGGAAGCCCGGGCCTCATCCTCTGATTTCAACTACGCCGGGTGCGCCGTTACATCTTGCTCATGCCCTTCTCGGCGTTTTCCATATGCGTCACACAAGTTTTGATCTTGTGCGCCTTCATGGCATCCTTCGCCATGGCCACCTGTTTGGTGGCGGCTGTTTTCTTCGTCTGATCGGCCATTGCATCCACCTTGGTCTGCAAGGCCGTTATGGAAGCGTCGTCACATTTCGCCATAGATGCGGCATAGGCGGGCATAGTGCCCGCAGCCGCAAATACGGCTGCGATCAAAATCGATCTCAGCATGTGCATTTCCTCCGAAAGGGCATAATCGCCCCACCCGCAAACGCTTTGGTGGGGAGTGGGTTCCGACCTGCGACAATTAGACCGTGCTGGAGTACTGCGCTGCGTGCGAACGATGGTTCGGGCGGCGACAAGTCTAATCTGCCGAGCAATCGAGTCTAGAAGTCAAATGGTCCCAGAAGGGGTGCCGTAAGAGCAGCCATCAGGCCTGCACCTGCGAGCGCAGCCAGTCCTGAAGCTTGTCCACGGCTTCGGACTTCCGATATCGCGGCTTCACCAGATAGACGTGGGACTGCGCTCTGAGGGCGCCGTCGAAGACTTGCCTCAGCCTGCCCGCCTCGATGTCGGTCGAGACGAAGGCGCGGGTTGCCACGGCGATGCCCTGTCCGGCGATGGCAGCTTCGATCGCGTGCGATGTCTGCGAGAAGCTGATGCCCCGAAACAGCGAGGGATCGCCGCCGCCGAGGAAACGATCGATATATTCGGGCCAGGAATTATGGGCATCGTGAAGCAGCGTGTAGTGTGAGAGTTCTTCGGCGTTCTGCGGCTCGGCTCCCTCGGCGACAAGGCTCGGATTGCAGATGGCAATGATCTCCTGCTCGAACAGCAGTTCGGCGGCAAGGCCTGGGCCGAAGGGAGGGCTGCCATAGCGGACGGCGAGATCGACGCCGTCGACCTGGAAGCTGGAAATGCGGTCTGTCGCCAGGATGTGGAGATCGAGATCGGGATGCCTCGAGGTAAAGTCCGGAAGACGCGGGATCAGCCATCTCGAGGCGAAGGTCGGTGTGGTGCTGACCACCAGTTTGACCGGTTGAGGCTTCAGGTTCGCCATCGCGTTTGCGAGCAATTCGAAGGCGCGCCTGACATCGGCGACGTAGCTTCGCCCCTCGCCCGTCAGCGCCAATGATTTCGGCAGGCGCTCGAACAATGTCACCCCGAGTTCCGCCTCAAGCCCGCGCACATGCTGGGCGACGGCTCCCTGGGTGACGCCGAGCTCTTCGGCCGCGAGCCGGAAGTTCAGATGGCGCGCTGCCACGTCGAAGGCCTTGAGGCCGTTAAGAGAGGGAAGATTGCCGATCAGCATGGACGTTCGATAGTTTTTCTACTGGGACATTTCAGGAAAACTGGTTCGTTCCCGCTTGGGACCCATGATATCCCAGGGATCAATGCCCGGCAACGGGTGCAAACCGAGTAGGGAGAGCGGCGATGGCAGTAGAAAAGGTAGCAATCATTACGGCCGGCGGCAGCGGCATGGGTGCGGAAGCCGCGAGGCGGCTGGCGGCCGATGGCTTCAAGATCGCCATCCTATCCTCGTCGGGCAAGGGCGAGGCGCTTGCGAAAGAACTGGGCGGCATCGGCGTCACCGGCTCGAACCAATCCAACGACGACCTCAAGCGCCTGGTGGACGCATGCATGGAAAAGTGGGGCCGGATCGACGCTCTCGTCAACAGCGCCGGTCACGGTCCGCGTGCGCCGATCACCGAGATCACCGACGAACAGTGGCATACCGGCCTCGACGTCTACCTGATGAACGTCATCCGCTCGGTTCGGCTGGTCACGCCGGTCATGCAGGCGCAGAAGTCGGGCGCAATCGTCAATATCTCCACCGCCTGGGTGTCCGAACCGTCCGCGATGTTCCCGACCTCGGCCGTCTTCCGCGCCGGGCTCGCCGCCTACACCAAGATTTACGCCGATACCTATGCTGGCGACGGCATTCGCATCAACAACGTGCTGCCGGGCTGGATCGACAGCCTGCCGCCGACGGAGGAGCGCCGCGACAGCGTGCCGATGAAGCGCTACGGCACCAGCGCCGAAGTGGCCGCAACGATTTCCTTCCTCATTTCCGAGGGAGCGGGCTATATCACCGGCCAGAGCCTCAGGATCGACGGCGGCCTTACCCGGTCCGTCTGACAGGATCTCTACGCCCAAGGAAAACAGCGATGTGCTTCAACTGGAACGTCAAGGCCGGTGAGATAAAGCACGCGGAGGCGACAGAGTGACCCTCGCCGAGGTCGATGCATCGGCCTGGGCCGAGCTCGAAGGGGCCGCCGCCGACCCGCAGTCGGCCTTCCGCTACCTGAACCTCTGTTCGGTCGACGCCGGCGGCCGGCCGCAAGCCCGCATGGTGGTGCTGAGGCGCGTCGATGCGGCGCGGCGCATCCTGGAAATCCATACGGATGTCAGAAGCCCTAAATGGCTGGAAATATCGGCCAATCCTCGGGTCACCATCCTCGGCTTCGGCCCGCAGCCGAAAGTGCAGCTTCGCCTTCAAGGATCGGCCGAACTCAACGGACCGTCGAGCGAACGCGCGGCCGAGGCCTGGAGCCTGCTGCCGCTGTCGACGCGCAGCACCTATATGGGCGGGCCGCCGGGCGACGACATCGGCGAGCGGCCAGCAAGCGAGGCGGCGGTCGCAGACGCCGATGGACAGGCCTTCTTCGGAGTGCTGATATTCCGGGCCGAGACGCTGGACTGGGTCCAGCTGCGCCACGCCGACAACCGACGCGCAGTCTTTGCCTACGATCATCTCGGCGCGCTGACCTCCTCCGGCTGGGTCAACCCCTGAACGCCGGACGACGTCGAAGCGCCATCGCTTCGTCCGCCACATCCGGCTGATGGGCGAATACGTGGGGCACAGGAATGGGGAAGCCAGACTGTCGGTTGGATTGCCAGGCTGGCGATTTTCCTCAAGACGTGGGAGACCGAGCAATGTGTCGACCACCTGTTTTAAAGCAACGCGCGGCTTAGCCGCTCAGCCTTCAAGCCGAACATGATGCTCCAGCCATGCGACAGCGAAGCTGCAGATCGCGGCCGCATCGACCAGCACCGATCCTGCGTCTCCGACTAGGCCCTGCGCACCCTGCCCGCTGGTGAGAAACGCGCCCACGATCCCGCCGAAATAATCGTCGTCAAGGCCCGGCACGACCGGGTCGCTTGTGTCGAATTCTTCCAGCATCCGCCACACCACGCCGGCCGATGTGGCAAAGGGCGCCTCGTAGCGGCGGAGGCGCTTGTTCGGAATTCGCGCCAGGTGTTCTGCATGGTGGAGCAGGGTCATGGTGTCGAGCGGAGCTCCGGCCATCAGAACCTTGCCGCCTGCCGCCACCAGCCTGCCGAGCGGCGATGTCTCTCCATAGCCGTAATCGAGCGGGTGGTCGGCGGTGAGCCAATCCGCGCGCGCGCCGATCGCCGCGACCGAGGCGCCCGGATTGCCGCTGCGTCTTGCCACCGATGTCGTTCGAATGAATTCGGCGAGCACGCCGTTATCGCGGGCAGCGCGGGAAACAGCCGGATCGAACGGCGCGATATGGGCGCGCCATTCCGGCGGGACGCGGCCATTTTCATCCAGCAACGCATCATAGTCACCGTTCCAGTCGGTATAGGCAACGATGGTGCCGGCGGGGCCCACGGCATCGCGAAGCGCTTCGATCAGTACATCAGGCCCGTTGAGCAGCCGCCCCACCCGCTTCATCGCGGCGTGGACCATGACCATGTCGCCGGCGCGAATGCCGAGACTGTCGAGATCCCTGGCCAGCGAGAGGCGAGTGTGAATGCGCGGAACGATCATCGGCAGATGATCATAGGGGTCGCATGCGAGAGTCAAGCGATCGCGACCCTGCCCTGATACTCACCTTCAGCCGACGACCGCGGTGCAACTGCGTTCGGCCTCGTTGCGGCAGGCGCTACGCACATCTTATTCTGGTGGTCCCGGGTCGCATATAGTCGCGGGGCGTGTGTCACGCTGATTTCACGCGATTTCGATGGTGGATTTTACTAGATTTCTTCACGGCTTCGCCGGCACGATTTGGTGGGACGCATGTCTTCTGGATCGCGTTTCGGAGAGCGCCGGCCGCCGAAATGGCAAAGAGTTTTCGTGCCGATCAAGTATTGTCCTCGAGGGTGGGCGGCGGTCGGTCATTTTCATTGGTCATGCTGCAGTGCAGGAGGCAGCTGAAGATGCAATTTCTGGTCCATTCAAAGACGATCGCCGAACTTGAATATGATAGCGAGACCTGCGTCTTGCGGGTGCTCTACAAAGACGGACGAGTGAGCTCTGTTCCCGATGTCGCTCCCACGCTGGTGATGAAGATCGTCGCGCGGGTTCCCGTCGAGAAATCTCCTTATCTGATGCAGACCGCGATCTGAGACCTCTGCGAAAAGTCACGACCGTCGGAAAGGACGGGTAGCGCCGTTCTGATCCGCAATGAGTCGCCGGCCTGTTTGGAGCGTCGCCACCGCCCGCTTCTGCGGGCATCATGCTTTAGTAAAGTGTCCTTCGGTAGGCTTGTTCCAGGTCTTCGTCCATCTTTCGCATTTCATCCGCGTCCCTCGGCGCCCCTGTCGTCTCATCCAGAATGATCTTCATGAGCGAGGGCATCTCGGTGCGGTCCTGGAAATGATCCGGGCTCCACAAGCGGGACCGTCTGAATGCCTTGGCGCAATGCATGAAAACTTCGCTTACCGTCACGATAATAGCGAGTTTCGGGAGACGATCGGCAACGCTCATGCCAGCCAGCAGTTGAGGATCATTGGTCAGACTTGCTCGCCCGTTGACGCGCAATGTGTCGTCGAAACCGGGGACGAGAAACAACAGCCCGACATTCGGGTTGGCGATGATGTTGCTTAAGGTATCAAGACGATTGTTGCCGGGTCGATCCGGGATCGCCAGGGTGTGCTTGTCAAGAACCTTGACGAACCCCGGAGGGTCGCCGCGAGGACTGACGTCGGCCCTTCCCTCCGAACTCTGCGTGCCGATGCAGAAGAACGGCGAGCGCCGAATGAATTCCTGCGCGTGCTCGCCAAGCGAATTCTGACACTTCACGATTGCCAGGGCGTGGGTCGGCTCGAACAGCGCCCGAAGCGACTGCTCATCGGCGATGGCACATTCTGGATTGAGTTGTAAGGCCGTCATGCTCCCCTCCCGAAGTCCCTCTCATCGCATGGCCGAACTGCAGGTCTGGAATTCAGGCCTCGCAACGCTCGTCTCCGCCCGCAAGCCATGAATATGATGTACGTACCTCAGAAGGTATACATCAGTTGAGATGCAGGATCAATGCGGGATTGAATCGCCGTATTGCAAGGCAAGCCGCGCTGATAGGGGCGGAACAGGCGGAGAATATGAGGTTCGGCCAGCGGCGTGACGTCCGACGTCTGGAACACTTCTTCCATCTTTTCGATCGACGACGACATCCCGATACCGGCGATCGCCCAGGGCCGACGCTTGGTGCTTCGTGAAGGTATCGTCCTTTCGGGTGAGAAGCGGAACCGCCGAACTCTCAGGCGATTTGAGAGCCGGTCGCTCGGCTGGTTTTCACCCCGAAAACCGCTGTCTCCTGTTAAGCCGGGCGGCCGCCACGGCTTGCAGGTCGACGGTGCTCTTGATCGATGTTGCGGATCCTCCAATTCAAAGAGGACGGCATCTCACCTGCTTCACCGATGCTTGCAGCGCCCGCGCCCGGCTTGCAAATCGATCATGGCTCGAGGCTATTTCTAAGAATTTCCGCCAATATTCTTTTTCCGTTCAACTCGCTGACAGACTTCGGGCCTGTCTTATTCCAGGTGTCACATACCGCCGTGCCCGCGTCCCTCCCACCCTTCCAGCTACTGCAGAACGTGTTGCCAGAAATGCGCCACATGCCATCAATTGAGATTACATCTCCGGAATCGAGTTTAACCTGACCATGTGCGGTGCCGTCCTTGAGTACAGAAAGCTCGCCACTATAACCCTCTTTTGGGCCGCCCAGCGCAATCACTTTGCCGTCTGAAAGCAGGGCCTGAAGCTCCTTTCCTATCATCGCGGTAGCAGCAATAGCTTGGGTTCCGAGAAACACCATAGATAGTCCAGTCAGTATAGTTCTGTGCATTTGCCGATTTCTCCCACCGCCGTCAAGCACAGTCTCCGTCCACCATATACGAACTACAAGTCATCTCTTATAATTAGCTATAGTTTGATAGTTTTCAGCAGATATCTTGGAAAGATTAGTCATAAATTATAGTTTTATTGAAAATTTATGATTTGTTGGGGGCCGGATTAGCTGCATCGCGCCTTAGGATGTCAGCGATGCATGGGAAAAGCTGCGACTTTTCCGAGGTCAAGTCCGCCTGATGGGGACCCCAATGAGCCGTTCATATTCGTGCTCTGGGACACCATAGGAGCCGCCGGCCAAGTCCTCCAGCTTGGGCCGGTCCAAAATCCGGATATTCCCCCGCGTCGCCTTGATCGCGTGCACGCCCTCGAGGATGTGGATTTCATTGGTGACGCCTGCACGTCGTACGCCGAGCATAAGCGAGAGGAACTCGTGGGTAAGAGGCAGATCTCTGTCGCGCAGCCGGTCGTGGCACATCAACAGCCATCGGGCCAGCCGCCCGGGCATGGTGTAACGGGCATTGGCAAGGGCGGAATGGGCAAGCTGCAACTCGCAGCAATGCACATATTTGAGCAGCAGGTCGTTGGCCGACGGAACTCGTTGCGCCATGGAAAGAAGTGCGGATACCGGCACCGAAATTCCGTGCCCCTCGACCTGCATGAAGGTCCTGTTTGGCGTTTGATCGACCTTCAGGAACACATGGGCTCCTGCCATGCCCTCATATCCGACATGCCCGACTTCGACGGACTCGTCATCGGAGTTGGTGGCAACAATTGATGCTAAGCCACTCTCAAGGAAGCAGGCGGTCTCACTTGGCACATCAGGCGCGACCAGTTCGAACTGCACCGGAAGCTCGCGCGGCTGCATCGTCGCCTGCAGCAGATCGAATGCTTCAGGCGCAAGTGCTCTGAGAAGAAGGTTTTGGATGTTTGACTGCGAAAAGTCGGCCATGGCCCAGCCTCCGGCGGGATTGAGCCCGATCTCCTGTCGACGTACGGCGAAGCGCCGGCAATGTTTCGCTTATGTGCCAGACCATCTTCACAGGCCAAGAGGCGCCGGTCTTCTGTGCGGTTTTGACATTGCTACAATGCGCCGGATTCTTGCGTAGCAAGGTAGACCTGGTCCACGATCTGGACGGCGGCCGTGAAGGAAAGAACCATGACCGTGACCCCCTGCTCATCGGTGACGTTCATCAGCCATGCCGAGACGTCGGCCTTCTTCAACAGAGCGCCCCTCAGCCGCTCGGCTATGGTCTCAACAGCTTCGCTGCGGGCGCTTTGGAGGTCCGGGTGCTCTGAGCCCACCGTATCCTGAATGGAGATGCCGTCATGAACGTTGAAAAAGTAGCGAGCCATATCTGTTGCTCCTGTACAGGCAAGAGCAACTAATATCTCCCAGCCATCCGCGCCTGGGTCGATGGCGGATGATGATCGATTGTCGCATGTAATCACGTTTTAAAGAAGGCCCGTAAGCCCGAAAGTGCTCGCGCGGCGAGGCGGAGCGTTCATCGGCCGCGCCGGAACTTTTTTTGCTTCCATGCGTTCAGCGGGCGGATCTGAAGGTCTTTCCCCCTAGCCTTCATCGAACCCCTTTCCATGTACGCTCACTAGCCCCGCGTCCAGCGCGGGGCTTTTTTTGACAGCCTGGCTGAACCGGGGGCGCGGGTATCCATTGCGCCTTGAATATCAGCGGTCGCGCAACTGGGTCCCTTTCTCCGCCCGCGCCGCGACGCAGCATTTTACCGATTCCACACGATGGCACAGCGCAGAAATTGCATTTTTTCGTTTTGGGTGGCCGGCCCCTCTTGAACCGCTAATAGCCTGAATTAAATGATTTATGCTGGTAGCCCAATTGGGACCGGCAAAGTCCAGGAGACGCCGGTAGCTCTTGGCGTCTCCTTGTATCCATGTTGCTTCAAAGGAGGATATGGCTATGAGGACAAACCTCGATTTCTCTCCCCTGTTCCGGTCGAGCATCGGCTTTGACCGCATGTTAGGTGCGCTTCAAGCCGGCATCGACACCATCGACAACTGGCCGCCCTACGACATCCTCAAGACGAGCGAGGATGAATACCGCATCGAAATGGCGGTGGCGGGATTCTCCCAGAATGAACTGACGATGACGCAGGAGCAGAACCTGCTCGTGGTTGCGGGCAAGAAGGCGGATAGCGATGACGACGTGCAATATCTTCATCGCAGCGTCGCTCAGCGAAGCTTCCAGCGCCGGTTCGAACTTGCCGACTATGTCAAGGTCGAAAGGGCTGAACTTGTCGACGGACTGTTGATCATCGATCTGAAGCGCGAGATCCCTGAAGAAATGAAGCCGCGCCAGATCGAAATCGGAACCGGCCAGGCCCTTCCGAAGTTCGAGCCCAAGCAGATCGAAGCTGAGACGCAAGCAGCGTAAGCCTCGAAAGGCGCATCGGCGCCGGGCACACCCGGCGCCGATGTGAATGCTTCGCTGCCAATCCAAGAGAAAGGAGAAAAGACATGAGTGTTCGTGATCTCATTCCCTGGAGCGGGAACAACGGCCATCAGGCTCCCAGCCTGTTGCGTGATGATGATCGTGATCCGTTCCTGTCCCTGCATCGCGAGGTGAACCGATTGTTCGACGAGGCATTCCGCGGATTCGGTTCCAACTTTCCGTCGTTGACTGGCCCCAGAGCCTTTGGTGGCGGATGGCCGAGCGTCGAGATCTCCGACAGCGAGAAGGAGATCAAGGTGACGGCCGAGGTGCCTGGCCTTGAGGAAAAGGACATAGAAGTCCTGCTCAATGACGGCGTGCTCACGCTGAAAGGCGAAAAGCAGTCCGAGACGGAGGACAAGGATCGCCACTTCTCCGAGCGCTACTACGGTCGCTTCGAGCGTCGCATTCCGCTCGGTGCCGAGGTCAAGGAAGACGCTATCGACGCCCGCTTCAAAAACGGTGTGTTGACAGTGACCTTGCCGAAGAGTGAGCAGGCGCAGTCGCAAGTCAAGCGGATCGCCATCAAGAGCTAACCAATTGACCCAACCGACGGCCGGCCTTGTGGCGGCCGTCGGCATCCTTCGCCGATAGGGAGGGATATGATGATGGACGTTAACAGAGAGACGCACAACAGAGAGACGAAGAAACCACATACGGCTGTTTCGGCTAGTCGGCCAGCAAACGACAACCAGCGGAAGCCTCTGTCATTCGGCCGCTCGGTATTTCCCGAGGATGCTGTCGCCCGAATCTTCAAGCCATCGCGCTCGGCGATGACGTCAGGCACCCGGCGAACGAAAGACTGGCGGCTCGTCTTCCAGCGCCGTAGCGCACCGTTCATCGAGCCTTTGATGGGCTATACGGGCAGTACCGATACGCTCACGCAGGTTGAGCTGGAATTTCCAACCCTTGAATCAGCAATCCGATATGCGGAGCGCCAGGGGCTGACCTACAGGGTGCAGCGTCAGGCGAGTAGCGCCGCGGCGTCGACAAAGCAGAGAACCCGCCAGCAAACGCGCCGGCCATCTCGTGCCTTCTCCGACGCTGCATTGCAACGGCTCGGTCCCGCCGCATGTCAGAAGATCTGCGGACAGGCACAAGGCCCCGCTTTGCAGACCCACGTCTATGAACCCGCAACATGGCCATCGCCTGCTGACGTTGTCCGAGATCGGACGCTGCAGGCACTGCTTGACCTCGAGCGCAACGTCGAGAGGCGAGATCTTCAGCCGACGATCAACCGAGATGCCGCGTGAGGTGGAGCCATGAACCCATCTATCGTCTTCGATTGCGAGAAGATCCTGCCCAACAGGTTCGCCCTGACTATGGCTGCGGCCGCACGAAGCCGCGCCCTTTATCGAGGGGCGGAGCCGAGGCTGGATCCTTCAGATGCCTGCGTCAGCGAACTCGCGCTGCAGGAGATTGCAAGGGGCTCGTTCACCAGCAGCGAGCTCGCACCCTTTCTGGGCGGACCGGCAGGGACAAAGCGACTTCACTCCGCCGATCCGGCCACTCGCCTTCGCGGCAACGGCGAACGATCGCCGCTGCAGCACCCGTCTCCACGCCACCGGAGGCGGTTCAATGATGATGCAAACAAGAAGGAGAAACGACAATGATGAAGTCTCAGTCTTCGAAGGACCGTGCAGCATTCGATATCATCAATATCGTTGCTGGGCTGGCTCTTTTCCTGTCACCCTGGCTCCTTGGTTTCGCAACCGAGCCATATGCACCGTGGAATGCCTGGATTGTCGGCGCTGCCATCACCGTGATCGCCGCCGCCGCGCTCTTCGCATTTTACGAGGCGGAAGAATGGATCAACCTGGTGCTCGGCGTCTGGTCTGTCGTGGCGCCATGGGTCCTGGGTTTCTCGGCCGTGGCCGCTGCAATGTGGGCACATCTGATTGCCGGCATCGTGGTCGCGGTTTTGGCCGCGGGCAGCATCTGGTTCACTCACAACCACCCGCTGTCGACCACTTGAGGCAAATGCGAGCGGGCCCGGAACTCCGGGCCCGCTTCTTAGTTTGCGTTGCGGCTGGGCGGCATTGACCTCCCGTCAAATCCAAGGAGCAAACCATGTTCGATATCCGCCAGGGATTTCACAGGATTGCCGCGTCAGTCGTGATCGCCTTTGCAGCAATCCTGCTTACGATAGCGCCGGTCACCTCGCAAACCCCGCAATCTGGCACCGCTTCGGCGTCACTTCCATCTCTGGCGCCGATGCTTGAACAAGTCACGCCGGCCGTCGTCAACATCGCGGTCGTCTCCCGCGCACCGTCGCGAGACAATCCTCTCTTCAGCGATCCCACCTTCCGCCGCTACTTCAATCTGCCGCAACAGCAACAACGACCGAGGATGAGTGCAGGATCCGGCGTCATCGTCGACGCCGCCAAAGGATATGTGCTTACCAATCATCACGTCGTCGACGAGGGCAGTGAGATTTCTGTGACGCTGAAGGATGGACGACAGCTTTCGGCCAAATTGATCGGCAGCGACAAGGACACGGACATCGCTCTGTTGCAGGTCAATGCTGCAAACCTTACCGCTATTCAGATCGGGGATTCTCATGCACTCAAAGTCGGTGACTACGTCGTAGCGATTGGCAATCCGTTCGGGCTTGGCCAGACTGTGACCTCAGGCATCGTCAGCGCATTGGGGCGAAGCGGTCTGAATATCGAAGGCTATGAGGACTTCATCCAGACAGATGCCTCGATCAACCCTGGAAACTCAGGTGGTGCCCTGGTGACGCTCGACGGCAAATTGGTCGGCATCAATACTGCAATTCTCAGCCCCGCCGGAGCCAGCGTCGGTATAGGCTTTGCCGTGCCAAGCAGCATGGCGGCGTCGGTCATGAACCAGTTGATCGCGCACGGCAAGGTGGAGCGCGGCGAGCTAGGCATCGGCATCCAGGATCTGACGCCGGAGTTGGCGGAGGCTCTCGGACTCGGTGACCTCCGCGGCGCACTGATCGCCAACGTCGAGTCGGGCTCGCCGGCTGAACGGGCCGGACTGAAGACCGGAGACGTGGTCACCGCAACTGACGGACGCCCGATCGGTGGTGCGACCGACCTCAGGAACCGCATCGGCCTCATGCCTGCCGGCAGCAAGCTAAGCCTCACGGTGAAGCGCGGCGACGAGGAGAAGGTGATCACGGCTACCATTGCGATGGACGATCGGTCATCCGCAACTCTCTCCGGCACGCCGCTCGAGGGCGCTACGATGAGGAATGCTTCTGGCGAAGAGGCGCAGCAAGCCGGAGGTTACGGCGTGGTGATCGAAAAGGTGGCTTCCGGCAGCGCGGCTGCCGGTGCCGGCCTTCAAGCAGGTGACATGATCGTCGCGCTCAATAGAGTTCCGGTCGCTTCCGTCACCGAGTTGCAGCGCAGGATCGCCGAAAAACCTAGCGTATTGGCGCTTGAACTGATCCGTGAGGGTGCGCGACTCCTTCTGGTAATCCGGTAGGAGTAGTCGGCCATGGAGATGAATAGGAAGACGCGGTTCAACATCTGGTACTGGATTATCGCTTTCCTGCTTCTTGCGGCATTTCAGTCCTTTTTCGCGACTACTCACCAGATTGCGCGGATTCCCTACAGCCAGTTCGAGACGGATCTCAAGGAGGGGAAGATCGCCGAGGTTGCCGTTTCCGACAATTTTATCCAAGGCCGGTATAAGGAGCCTCAGAATGAGCGCCCCTTTTTCGTCACGACACGCGTCGAGCCCAATCTGGCCGAGCAGCTCCGGCAATACGGAGTCATCGTGACAGGTCAGATCGAGAGCACATTCCTGCGCGATCTGCTGTCCTGGCTCATCCCGGTGGCGCTCTTTATCGGAGTCTGGATGTTCATGATCAGGCGCATGGGCGGTGGGCTCGGCGGAGGCCTGATGCAGATCGGCAAATCGAAGGCGAAGATCTATGTCCAGACCGACACCGGCGTGACGTTCAAGGACGTCGCCGGCGTCGACGAGGCCAAGGACGAACTGAAGGAGATCGTTGATTTCCTGAAGGACCCGGCGGGTTACGGCCGCCTTGGCGGGCGTATGCCAAAGGGTGTGCTTTTAGTGGGTCCACCTGGAACCGGTAAGACGCTTTTGGCGCGCGCCGTCGCGGGCGAAGCCGGTGTGCCCTTTTTCTCGATCTCCGGGTCGGAGTTCGTGGAAATGTTTGTCGGTATCGGCGCAGCACGGGTCCGGGACCTGTTTGAGCAGGCGCGCGCCAAAGCACCCGCCATCATCTTTATCGATGAGCTTGATGCCCTCGGCCGCGCTCGTGGGATTGGTTCCATGGCTGGCGGGCACGACGAGAAGGAGCAGACGCTGAACCAGCTTCTAGTGGAGCTGGATGGCTTTGATCCCTCCACTGGCCTCGTCTTGCTGGCCGCGACCAACAGACCAGAGATTCTTGATCCCGCTCTGCTGCGGGCCGGTCGTTTCGATCGGCAAGTGCTGGTGGATCGGCCGGACAAGTCGGGCCGACTCCAGATTCTCGGCGTCCACCTTCAGAAAGTGAAGCTCGCGGCGGATGTCTCACCGGAAAAGATCGCCGCGCTCACACCAGGGTTCACCGGCGCCGACCTCGCCAATCTCGTCAACGAGGCAGCCCTGCTCGCCACGCGCCGTCGGGCGGAGGCGGTAACGATGGCCGATTTCAATGACGCCGTCGAACGCATCGTCGCCGGTCTCGAAAAGCGCAATCGGCTGCTCAATCCAAGGGAGCGTGAAATCGTCGCCTATCATGAGATGGGACATGCGCTGGTCGCCATGGCGCTGCCCGGCGTCGATCCGGTGCACAAAGTATCCATCATTCCCAGAGGGGTCGGCGCCCTCGGCTATACCGTCCAGCGTCCACTCGAGGATCGCTTCCTGATGACGCGGGAGGAACTGGAGAACAAGATGGCTGTGCTGCTCGGTGGCCGCGCGGCGGAATGGATCGTCTTTGGCCATCTTTCGACCGGCGCTGCTGACGATCTCGTTAAAGTTGCCGACATTGCCCGCGCGATCGTCACACGCTACGGCATGACCGACAAACTGGGACACGTGGCTCTGGAGAAAGACCGGCGCTCGTTACTGGAGGCTGATCGGCTGTATTACGGTCCGCAGGAACGCGACTATTCCGATGAGACTGCAGCGAGGGTCGACCAGGAGATCCGCCGGATCGTCGACCATGTCTTCGATGGAACGGTGGAGCTCCTCGGACAGCGACGAGAGATACTGGATCGGTCCGCAAGGCTTCTCCTTGAGAAGGAAACTCTCGATGAGCGTGAATTGCAGGCGTTTGTAGAGACCGTTGAACAGCCGGCACGCGGGCGCACAGCATGAATGGCGCCCCGCTTGCCGCGGCAGGATCCGGCTTGCACAGTCGCAACCGCCTCGTCTTTAGACTAAAGCAATTCCGGGAAAAGTGTGAAGCGGTTTTCCGTCCGGAATTGCGTAAAAACAGTCGGATAGAGCGGTTCAGCGCTTCGCTGAACCGCTCTAGGTTGCGCATTGGGGCGACGAATGCTTCAGACCACCGCAGTGGCGAGCGTTCTTATCGGCCAAGGCTCATCGTCGGACGATGACGTGAGTTCCGGGCTGGACCAATTCGTAAAGTTCCTCGACGTCTTGGCGATACATCCGAAAGCAGCCGCTCGATGCGTTGGTGCCGATGGATGAAGGGTCGTTGGTGCCGTGAATGCGCAGCAGTCCATCGGCGAGATAGATGGCCCGCGTTCCGAGTGGATTGGAGGGGCCGGGCCTTACGACAGTCGGAAGCTTCGGGTTCTTCTGGCGCATGCTCGCCGTTGGCCTCCATTCAGGATGCTCCTTTTTGGATACGACCCGCGTGGAGCCGAACCATTGCTTGCCTTCACGACCCACGGCGATCGGATACGCGTACTGCTCGCCCCATGGGGTCGTGTAGTAGAGCGTATGCTGACTCGTCACTATTAAGATCGTGCCTCCCGGGCTTTGTCTTGGCAGCGGCCCGCGATCGGGCAGGTAGTCACGATGGCGAGGAACCGGTTCATAATCTGGGATCGGTGGGTAGAGGCTGTATGGATCGTCATAGACATCGCCACCATAATCGTCATACCCGTCATAAGATCCGTAAACCTGTGCTCTCGCCGCAAAGGCCGTCAGCAAGAGCGCTGCCACAAGAACCAGTACTCTCATTTCGTCGCTATCCGCTCGTTGTACAAGCGTGATTGGGCCCAATTCTGTGGCGGCACTAAGGCCGCGGTGTCCATGTCATGCGCGACCGTTTCTCAGCCCTGACTTCGTGTGAACACGTCGCGGAAGCTGCGGGGCGCTTCGGCCTGCGCAGCTCCACGGGGGCGGCGCAACCAATCACGGTCGCTTTCGACGGATACGGCAGGAGCGCAACGCGCCCCATCGGCCGCTCTGGCCGGCGCCCATCGCCTTCGGTCCTAAATACCCGAGACATTTCGATCGCTGAACCGCCGCAGGTGCAGGGGCACATCTTCTATGTCTGCAAGCTTGCCATGCTTTTTGAGAAAGCGGCTGAAATTCGCCGCCACGACCGACGCGGGAAGCTGGCGATTGGCTGCTTTCCGGCAGGCCTCCAACATTACCTCGTAGGTAATATCGCGTTTCTCCTGTGGCCATTCGTCGAGAAAGTCAAAGACATCGTCAAGCCCAGCGATCTCCTGCACGAAGTACTTTCGTTGCGCGTAGATCGGGTGTTCAAAAGTATCGAGTGCCATCGTTTACCTCCTTTCATGGCATTGAGCGCCCTTGATTTAGGCAACGAATATCGGCTGTTCAAGATCACGGTTTGGCCGAGATCGTCACCGTCGAATGTGTCATCGATACGGTGCGGGACCGGCGCTCACAGCATCATCGAGATCACGAAAAGCCGCCCACCGAGTAGTTCCACCTCGTTGGGTATATCCGCCGGCTCAGGAACCAATTCGTTCGGTGAGAGTAAGGGGCCGGGTGGTGCGGAGGTGAGTTGGACACAGCGACCCTTCGCTGCTTCTGTGCGGCCCACTCCTTCTGTCGCAAATTAGCTGGCCCCGTCGCGCGGGGCTTCTTTTTGGAGGTTGTTTTGAACGCATCGGCGAACATGTGAAGCGAGGGAACTTCTTAAATCAGCCTCAGCTTCTTCCTGGAATCCGAAAGGAAAACTTCAGACATGGCAACACCATCTCGAGGCCGCGCTCAGGACCGCGCACGCGTCGCCAGCGGCCAGGATCACGAAGTGAAGTACGAGGCAATGAAGGAAGGCGCGTCAAAGGACGCGGTAAAGAAGACCGTCAAGGCGGTCGGCAACAGCCGCAAGAAGGTCGAAGACAGACTCGATCATAAGTGATCAGCATGATCTTCTTCACCGGCGACACCCACTTCGGCGACTCTCGCGTCCTTCGCATCGATCGGCGACCCTTCCCTGATATGGTGTCCCACGATGTCGCCCTCATCAGGAACTGGAACCTGATCGTCGGGATCGACGACGAAGTTTGGCATTTGGGCGACTTCATGTCATCGCGGGCGGGCGATTGCGACACGCTCCTCGACAGCCTGCACGGCAGGAAACATCTCATTGTCGGCAACAATGATTCAGAGTCGACGACCGATGCATCGGGCTGGAGCAGCGTCCAGCATTACAAAGAGTTGACCTTGGACGGCTACCATCTGGTGCTGTGCCACTACGCGTTTAGAACCTGGAATAAGATGGGCAAGGGCTCGATCAATCTGCACGGACACTCCCACGGCAGGCTGAAGCCGGTCCCCCGTCAGTTCGATGTCGGCGTCGATGCGCGTGAACTCCAGCCGGTTCGGCTTGACTCTCTGCTTTGCTCGCGCCGCCAAAAGGCTGACGCACGGCGAGCTAAAGTGAACGCGACCCAGGGATCAGTCGTGAAAGAAGGCCGACGCTGAGGCTGGTCCATTTCGGCGCCGGCTACCAGAACGTACGATATCGCTCCGTTCGCATGCGCTCATTTAAATCGTCACAAAACTGCACTATCTTTTTGGTCACACAGATCTTTTGTCATCTCGAACCTGGAGAGACGTCGTCTCTCTGCGCTAGAGAATAGTGGAGCAAACGATGCTGCAATCCCTGATTTCTCTTTCCGACCAGGATGTCGAATGTGTCATCGATACGGTGCGGGATTGGTGCTCACAGCATCATTGCACCATCGATAGCCGTCGCGGCAGACTTGCGCTTACGACCGCCGTGGATCTGATTCAGACGACGGGATTTCGTGAAGCGCTGCCGCTCGAGCTCTCCAAGAGACTTGATGGACCGGTCGCCGAACCGCCCGATGCGCAGTGAAGCAGAGTTGCCGTGCGCGCCTGTCTCACGAGTTCCCGTCTCTGGTGCTGGGTGGCTGCTCCTCCAAGCTCTGCGCTGGCGCCGCTCGAGCAACTGTACGGTTTTGACCGAAACTTCTGAAGCAGATCAAGCGTTAGTGGCCATCTGTGAAGGAGGTGTGCCTTGCTGACGCTGTACTTTCATATCACGCACATGGATGGTTCGGTATTGGACACCGAGGGCCGGGAATTCCCCGACCTTTTTGTTGCAATTGAAGCAGCCAGGGAGAGGCTTCAAGAAATAGTCGCAACGGCTCTTTTGTCCAGAAAGCAAAGAATTCCGCTTGGCATCGCGATCTGCGGCAAGGAAGGCACGATCCTTCGCGAGGTTGCCGTCGATGCCGCCATCACCGAGATCGCGAGAAGCCACCAACCGAGTAGTTCCTCCTTCTTGGGTACATCCGCCGGCTCCGGAACCAATTCGTTCAGTGAGAGTAAGGGGCCGGGCCGTGCGGAGGCAAGTTTGACGCCGCGACCCTTCGCTGCTTCTGTGCGACCCACTCCTTCTGTCGAAAATTACTAGCCCCGCCTCTCGCGCGGGGCTTTCTTTTTGGCGTTGGATTAAACCCGTCATCGCGCATGCGAAGGTGCGAGGGGACTTGTTAAATCAGCCTCGGTTTCTTCCTGGCAACCGAAAGAAAAACTTCAGACATGGCAACACCATCTCGAGGCCGCGCTCAGGACCGCGCACGTCGCTGGCGGCTAAGAGCACGAAGTGAAGTATAAGGCGACGAAAGAAGGCGTGTCAAAAGACGCGATAAAGAAGACCGTCAAGGCGGTCGGCAACAGCCGCAAGAAGGTCGAAGACAAACTCGACCGTAAGTGAACAGCGCCGTTGGACGGTCACTGTGGCACGTCCATGCGGGACGCCCGCGGCTCGTACGTTTCCGTACCCCGTCAGCTGCATCGGACCAAAGTCTATTTTCGGTTGCCCGCAACGAAGTTAGGATGCGGTTTGACTGTTCTGCCTTTTTTGCCCATGCATTTAGACGGCGGTGCTCCCAACGTGAAGGGTTGAGATCTAAACACTCAGCGTCCAACCTATCCGCAGGAACACCGCGACAATCCCAGCGATCACCCATCATCAGAACGACTATAATCAGTGTTCGGCCGAATGAGAGATCTGGAATGTTTTCCTCTTCAGACAAGAATCTGAGGGACGTTCGTCATGTCACCCAGCCGCTGGTTTCAGTGGTCATTCCCGCCTTCAATGCTGCCCGCTTCGTTGAACGTACACTTCGATCTGCCGGGCGCCAGACCTACCGGAACCTGGAAATCATAGTCGTCAATGACGGCTCTACCGATGATACCGCAAAGGTGGTCGAGCAAGTGGCGCTGGAAGATTCGCGGATTCGCCTGCTGTCCACGGCAAATCGCGGCGTTGCCGCAGCAAGGAACACCGGCATCCAGGCATCATCAGGTCGATTTCTGGCATTCCTTGACGCAGACGATCTCTGGCACCAGACAAAAATCGAAAAGCAGGTGAATGCTCTCGAGCGCTTATCCCCACAGTGGGCCGCGGTCTATGTGCTGCATCATATCATCAATCACGACGATGAGATCATTCGCTCCTGCCGGCCCGTTGTCGCCAGAGGATTTATCTACGCCCGGCATCTGACTTTCAAATATGTCGGCAACGGAAGCGCGCTTCTTGTCCGCCGGGATGTCGCGCTCGAGATTGGCGGGTTTGACGGCTCCTATGCAGCAGCAGGAATTGGCGGCTGCGAAGACCTCGATTTCGAGCTCAAGCTGGCTGCGCGCTATCATGTCGAAGTCATCCCCGAACGCCTGGTTGGATACAGGCAGTATCCCGGCAACATGTCGTCCAATCACCTGCAAATGGGCCAAAGCGCTCTGGAAGTTGTCAGGCGTTCGCTGGCCGCAAATGCTCCGCTTCCAAAATACGCAATGAAAAGCGCAACCAACGCTACCCAGAAGTATGCATTTTGGGAATTTCAACAAGCCAGGGACACCTATCTGTCACTTGTGACCATTTGGTCGATATCACGACGCGAGCCATATTTCGTGGTTCGACTTGTACTCGATAAATGCCTGCGCCTGATACAACGCTGTCTTCGTCTCGTGACCACAACAGCAAACGGTCAAGCTCCACCGCGAATGAACAGGCCGAAATTCGACCCGCAAATTGCCCCTTCCCCCGTCGAACGACCGGACGAGACCGCGCAATTTCGACGACACCTGATGCGGCTGACGGAGGTGGATGCCAAGCTGAGCTCAATCCTTGAGCCTCTAGCGAACGGGTTCGCTCCGGTGGCTATAAATCACAAGTCCCTTCTCCGCAGCCGGACGCGAAAAGCGGACATTTGAGCCGGCATCCCAGCGGTGGTTTCGTGGAGGCCAGAGGGCGGCCGTTGCAAGCCGCCCGCAGCATACTTTCGATTATTTCGCCATTGCAGCTCTAGCCGCCTCGATTTGCGCCTTGACGGCGTCGAGGTTGAAGCTCGCGCCTTTCTGCATCGGCGGGAATTCGATGGCCGTTTCCGCCAGCTTGCCGACTTCCTGCTGGACAAACACGAAGCGCCAGAATTCGAACATGAACCATTCGTTGAAGTAGCCCTGTGCGCCGTCCAGCGTTCCGTTTGCCGGCGTGCCCAGCCGTTCGAAGGGATCGAGGCGCAGGTTCGTGATCGAGGGCGCGTCGACATGGTCCTTGGCTCCGAGCCAGCCATTCGGCTGCTCGATAAAGCGATACTTGTAGTCATCGATACGCACTGCGCCCAGCGTGCTTTCGCCAAAATAGAAGATCTCGTGGCGCTTCGACGGGCCTTTGCCAGTGAGCAGATCCAGCTGGTTGTAGCCGTCGAGATGGTTCTTATAGGTCCGGTCGCCGATCTGCTTTCCCTTCAACAGTTCGTCCGTGATGTTCGGATTTCCGGCAGCGGCCACGAAAGTCGGCAGCCAGTCTAGTCCGGAGATCAGGCCATTCTCCACAGTTCCGGCAGGAATCTGGCCTGGCCAGCGAATAAATGCCGGCACGCGGAAGCCGCCCTCGTAGATCGTACCCTTCTGCCCTCGAAAGGGTGTGTTGCCGCCATCCGGCCACGTGAATGTCTCCGTGCCGTTGTCGGTGGTGAACAGGACGATGGTGTTGTCGTCGACGCCTAGATCCTTGAGCTTCTGCATCACCAAGCCGACGTCGTCGTCAAGTTGAGCCATGCCGGCTTCCTGGAGCGACCAGCCATTCGCCGCAGTCCGCAGCGCCTCATATTTGGGCGAGAGATGAGTGATGACGTGCATGCGCGTCGGATTGAGCCACAGGAAGAAAGGCTTGTTCTCCGCCTTGGCCTTTTCCACAAACTTCAAGGCTTGGTCGCGGATCTCGTCGTCCACCGTTTCCATCCGTTTCGGATAGAGCGTGCCGGCGTCTTCGATTCTCTGCTTGCCGACCTTCCCCCAGCGCGCGTCTACGGTCGCGTCGTCTGTTGTCGTTGCCCAGCTATGGACCATGTTGCGCGGCCCGACCTTGTCCAGCAAGTCCTGCGGGTAGTTGGGATGCGCGGGATCTTCCATCGCGTCGAGGTGATAGAGATATCCGAAGAACTCGTCGAACCCGTGAACCGTCGGCAGGAATTCGTTGAGGTCGCCAAGATGGTTCTTGCCGAACTGGCCGGTGGCATAACCCATGTCCTTGAGGGCAGTCGCCAACGTCACCGCTTCCGCCGGTATGCCGGTCTTGGCGCCTGCCTGCCCGACGGTGGTCATGCCGGTACGGATCGGAAGCTCGCCTGTGATGAAGTTCGCCCGGCCCGCCGTGCAACTCGCCTCGGCGTAATAGTCGGAGAACAGCATGCCCTCGGCGGCGATCTTGTCGAGGTTCGGCGTACGGCCGGCCATCAAGCCGCGGTGATATGCACCGATGTTCCACATGCCGATGTCGTCGCCCATGACGACGACGATATTGGGCTTTTGCGCTTCTTGTGCCTGCGCCGGGACAAGCGCGCCCCAGAGAACGGCCGAAGCAGCCAATGCTCCGATGCCGTAGATGATCTTGCGATACATGTGACTCCTCCGTTGTGATTTCCGGCCGAACGATGACCCATCCGAACGCACGGCAGCAAAATTCAACGAGCGCCGCAGTCGCGTATTCACTCTGAATTCAATCGAAACAACTGGAGCAATTTCAGTTCCGGACGGTCGTCAAGTGGGACCGCACCGCCCGAGCGTGAGGTCCGTTGGTTTGCGAAAGGAGGCTCACGGCGCGCAACCTACCAAACGGCGTTCCGCCGCGATATTGTACCTTGGGGCAGCCGTGGCCGTTCTGGAATTTCTTGAAAGGAAACAGACATCTCTTTCAACGCTCGCTATTCGCGTGCCGATAGCAGGAGCGTTGGCGGTAGAGCAGGTCGGCTGAATTCGTGTGATTTGACACAAGAATAGACAAGTGATCGGGGCGAAGCCGTGACTGCGGACGCGTGCCCGGCGGGCCGCCACCAATTTTCCTAGTTTCGCCTCAATTGATGTTGGCCCATCGTTGCCATTCCAAATGGCCCCGATGCTCGACATCGATCACGAGATTTACCGTGAAGGTACCATCGGCCGAGCGCCTCCCTTTACCTCGCAAGGCGGGTTCTCCCGCTGGCACTGATCGATAAATCATCAGGGAGGTTTTGACTGGAACTCAGCGACATCGCTAAAACCTCCCTGATGTCCTTTCAACAAGGATCAGGAGAATCTAAGCCGGATCGGGCCGAAGGAAAGTCGGACTTAAGTCCGGCTGGCGACGTCAGGAGACGCTGCTCATATGTCATGCGAAGTAAGGTGAAGGTCCGTGGAGGGGCGGATAGGAGGAGAATATGAAGTTCGGCCCCGATCACACCAATCACGAAGAGCGCTGCTCGCAAGGCCACAGTTCGGCGTCGACCATCGCGACGATCGAAGCGGTGCTTTCCGCCGATCCGGATATCGACAGCAGTGCGATCGAGATCAGGATGCTCGGTCCTGTCGTCCTGCTCGAAGGCTATATAAGCAACGCCGCAGACCGCGAGAAAGCCATCTCGCTTGCTGCGATGATCGTCGGCGAAGAGAACGTCCAGGACCGGATGCTGAGCCGTTTTCCCCCGCAGTAGACAACCGAATCCTGCCGATAGGACGAAGGTCTGAGCAAACCCCGGCATGAAGTCCCACGTCAGGAACACTTCCTCCATCTTTCGGTTTGGCTGCGCAGCGGAACCAACCGCATCCAAGGAGGAAAACAGATGAATACCAAACTAGTAGGAATCGCCGCCGGCATCCTGTTGGCATCGACGTCAGCCTTTGCGCAGTCGTCGACGGTCACGGGCGCAGCAGGCGGCGCTGCAGCGGGTGCAGCCGTTGGTGGCCCGGTCGGTGCTGCTGTCGGCGGCATCGCCGGCGGCGTGGCAGGCAGCGCCATCGAACCGCCGCCGCAGAAGGTGGTGACCTATGTTCAGCAGGCTCCCGCCCCGACCAAGCGCGTCGTGGTCAAGGAGAAGGTCGTCGTCGGACAACCTCTGCCGGAGACCGTGGTCGTCACGCCAGTTCCCGATGACCCCAAATATGCATACGCGATCGTCAATGATGAGCGTGTGATCGTCGAACCTTCCTCCCGGAAGGTCATCCAGGTCATTCAGTGACCTTCGGGCGGCTTCGGCCGCCCTTACGATAATTAGGGCATGCATGCAAACGCATGAGAATGCGGGATGGAATCGCGTGCCCGAAACCTCGGAGATTGATCATGAAAAGCAAGCATCTCACCATGCTCCTGGCGGCGCTGTCACTCAGTGTCTCTCCACTTGCTACATTGCCCGCCGCAGCCCAACAGAACACAAAGAGCGGCGGCCAGGCCCAATCCGGTTCACAGACCGGTACGGATGCCGGTTCGCAGTCCGGCTCCAAGACCACCGGCACCGACTGCACCCCCGACGCGTCGGGAGCCTGCCCACAAGGCAAGGACCAGTCATCGCAGCAGAAATCCGGCCAGGGCTCGGACATGAAAAAGAGCGCCGGGCAGCCTTCGAACGATAATTCTTCGACGAGCGGAACTGCCTCCACCAAGTCTTCGACAGAAGCCAAACCCGGATCGCAAGACGCCGGCGGCGCCACCACGACCGAACAGAAGCCCGCCGCCAAGTCCGGCAGCACCGATACAAGCGGCTCAGCCACCTCAGGCACGAACAGCAGCACGCAAAATGCCAAGCCTGCGGAGGGCTCCGGCAACGCCGCCACCACGAAGCAGCCGACCGACCAGAACTCTTCGACGACGAACAAGAGCTCTTCCGAAACCAACGTCAACAACAACACCACGACGAACAATCAGACGTCCAAGACCAACGTCAACATTTCCGTCGAACAGCAGACTGAAATTCGAACAGCGGTGAAGGAGGTCCATGTTGCGCCGGTGAAGGAAGTGAATTTCACGGTCTCCGTCGGAACGAAGATCCCGAAGAAGGTTCGTCTCGAACCACTGCCGCCCCGCATCGTGAAGATCGTTCCGCAGTATGAAGACTACCGCTTCTTCATCCTTGCGGATGGCCGGATCATCATCGTCGATCCCGATACTCTCGAGATTGTCTACATCATCGAGGCCTAGATCCGTTCAGCTTTTCATCGAACCGCAGAACCGCTCAACCTCTCTCTCGCCGCAACTCCGGACGGAAAACCGCTTCGCACTTTTCCTGGAATTGCTTTAGTAGACATGTCCCGGCGGCGCCTTGCGCGCCGCCGGAATCCCCGGGGGGAGCAATCAGGCGGCGGATGGGCGTGCCGCCCGTCTCCGCCTGCAATTCATGGATATGATCGACGCACATCAGAAGATGCGCCGGCGACAGAGTTACAGTCGCGACCGGCTTAGAGTATTTCCGTTATTCTTCGAATCGCGAAAATACTCTATCTCTTTGTTTTCACGCAATTCCCGACGCAAAAAAAGCTATGCACTTTTGCTGGATTGCTCTAGCCGCGACGCCATCGCCCGTGCAATTTCCGCAGGGGCTTCGTCAGGAATGGCGAAGACGGAGCTGACGTTGATCTCGCAGAGAACGTAGGTGTCGTTGCCTGCAGCGTCTGGTGGCCCGTAAAGGAAATCGGCGTCCCAGATGATTGGCAACGACGCTGCTTCGATCCCAAGCGTCGACATCATTTCCGGCGTCCACTCGCTTTCCATCCTTGTCCTCAAGGTCTGGAACGGTTCTGCGGATGCTGGATGCATCATGCGTGGGCCGGGCTGAAGTGGTTCCCCACCAGGTCCTGACGGTGGCGTCACCAGCGCCTTGACCAACTGTTGTCCGAAGCCGACGACCCTGCTTCCAGACATGTAGCAGCGGATCATGCCCTCGGGCAGACGGGACTGAAACGGCTGATCGATGATGCAGCCGCCCTCGGTGAAGTAGGTGTCGCAGCGGGAAATGAAGTCTGAAAGATCGATGGTTTCAGGGACACTGCTTGATTTCGCTTCCAGCACACTGATCAAGGTCCCACCGCCGCGTGGGGCTCCGGTGAATTCGACCTTCCAGATACCTTGTCCGCCGTTGCCGCGGTTTTGCTTCAACACGCGCGGTCCGGCGGCCAGGAAGGTTGGAACGAACGCCTGGCGGAAGTCCGCGCCGGTGCGATAGAGACGTGTGTCGACGCCCCAGCCGATATGCCTGGTCTCGTAGAGCACTTCCTTGACCCCCATCTTGAGGATCACGTCCGGATGCGCACTTACAAATCGGCCGGCTTTCGCCACCTGCCGCAGAAGCGGATCGAGGATCTCTCTCGTCTTCCCATCATCGAGCGGGTTCACCCAGACAAGCACGGCGTCGACGGCAAGGAGCTGTTCGAGGACCTCGTCGGCGAACTCTTCGTCGAAGACGGCCGGCTCCGGCGCAAAGCCGACTGCCGCGAGTTCTTCGAAGATCCGGTGGAAGCGGTTGTTCTGCGGCGTCGCCGCGCACCGGGCATCCCGGTCGCCGCGCCAGATGATGGCAATCCTTGGGGGCGAGTTCGTCATGGATGCACCTCCAACGACAGGCGATAGGCGAAGGCGCCTTGACCGAGTTTGCGTCCCTGCTGACAGCAGACGTCGATCAGCCTCTGGGCGCCTGATGTACCGACGATCAGATTCAGCTTGTCAGGTGTGATTTCAAGAAATGACGGCATGGCGCGTCCTCCGTTGATGCGGGTTCAAGGACGCGATTCTTCGGCCTTAGCCTCGTGGGGCGATCGCTGCCCCATGAGCCAAAACTCTCAAAGCAGGATCGCCCTGTCAAGCAGGCCGGCAAGCGAAGGCGCGGCCGAGGCCCGGAGCTTGCTGCCGCGATCGCCGCGCACCACCTAGATAGGCGGGCCGCCGGGCCATGAAATCGGCCAGCGAGGGTAGGATCGCAGACGCCGATGGACGGGCCTTCTTCGGCCGAGCCGAAACGCTGGACTGGTTCCAGCTGCGCCATGCCGACAACCGACGCGCAGTCTTTGCCTACGACCGTCTGGGCGCGCTGACCTCCTCCCGCTGGATCAATCCCTGAACGCCGGACGACCAAGCGTGAGCGCCAACCCGAAAACGCGATGAAGGCGGCCGGTTTGCGAGGCCGCCTCCTGTTTGATCAGGCCGTCCGCCTGACCATTCTCGCCACAGCGATGAGGATACAGGCTCCGATGAAGCCCGCGATGAGATAACCCAGCCATCCGCCAAGGACGACGCCGAAGAGCGACAGGATAAAGTTGGCGACGATGGCGCCGACAATACCCAGAATGATATTCATCAGCACGCCCATGTTGCTCTTCATGAGCAATTCGGCGAGCCAGCCGGCAATGCCGCCGATGACGATTGCGGCGATCCAGCCGATACCTGCACTTTCCATAGCAATTCCCCCTTGTGAATGATGAGCGGCCGGCGCGGGCAATCAGATCTCGCAGATCCAAGTTAAACCGATTGCCAAGCGACAAGACTGTAAATCTTTCCCGCGCCAGTTGGTTCCATAAGCACCCAAGCGCTCGCGTGCCCCTCCCCGATCTGCTTCAGGTCATTTGTCGGCTGCCGGCCAATCGTTCGCAGGCTCCTCTATGACGGCAACATCGTCGTCGGCAGGGTCGGGGTCGCGCTCAAGGGCTGCTCGCAGATTGGCGATCTCCTTGATGATCGCATAGAAGACGTCCTGCTGCCTGGCCCCGGCCACAACGCAGTCGTCGACGAGATGCTCCAGCTTGGCGCGAAGCCCGACCTTCCAATTATTTTTGCTCATGACCTTTTCCTCCTCTGATCGATCCACACGGAGCATGGTCGCTCAGCTGTTCCACCGCCTTTGCAAGTCCGGCATTTATCTCGAGCCCGAGACCATACCAAAACCATTCCCTAAAAGTCCGCGGCTTCCCGGTCCAGCTCGGCATATTTTCCGCTGTGCGCGGAGCGGATTTGCGCCAACAGCAGACATTGCCGACATCGCAAAACCGTCCTTTCTGCGACGTTGCAACAGTCAGGAAAACAAGTGTGTCGCTTCAATCGGGAACTTCGGCTTCCCGAACCTTTAGAATACGGTCGATAAGACCCCATTCCAAGGCTTCTTCCGCCGTCATGAAGCGGTCGCGATCCATCCCGCGCTCGAAGTCTTGATAGGAGCGTCCGCAATGCTCCGCGTAGAGCCGCGTCATGCGCTGCTTGGTCTTCAGAATTTCTTCGGCATGAATCAGCATGTCGGAAGCCTGCCCTTGGAAGCCACCCGATGGCTGGTGAATGAGGATACTGGCATTGGGCAAAGCAGCTCTTCCGCCGGCCTCGCCTGCCATCAGCAGGAACGATCCCATGGAACGGGCTGTCCCCATGCAAAGCGTATGAACCGGCGCGCGGATAAAGCGCATGGTGTCGTACATGGCGAGGCCGCTGGTCACGGCGCCGCCGGGAGAATTGATGTAGAGATTAATCGGTTTCTTTGGATTCTCGGCCTCAAGAAACAGTAACTGGGCGCAGACCAGAGCGGAAACGGTATCGTTGACCTCGCCGTTGAGGAAGATGATGCGTTCGCGCAGAAGGCGGGAGTAAATGTCAAAGGACCGCTCCCCTCTGCTGGATTGTTCTATGACCATAGGGACGAGTTGCATCGCTTCGCGCATCGGCGAACTCCAATCTTCCAGAAATCAAAGGGGAGAGCTTGCCGCGTCAGGCGGCGAGCATGAGGGCCGGAGCGTTGCTGTTCGCGGCCGTTTTCGCCATCCGGTCAAGCTTCGTGTCGGTAAGCTCGTGGATAATGCGCAGGCGGGTGCCGCCGGTCGCGTTCGGGACGATCGTGAACGTCACCGTGCTTTCAAGGAAGGGTGGAGCGTCGTCGCGCAGGCTATAACGGACTTCCTCGCCAGGTGTGATCGTGGCCGGGGCGGGATCGGCTAAAGCGTCTTTCGGCAACCAGTTTTCCCGAAATTCCGGAATGCTGATTGCCCGCCAGACCTTTTGCGGCGGTTCATCCAGATCGAACTCCAGTTCGATGCCGTCTTTCTGCTCCTTGGCCTTTTGATCGTTCATTGGTCCATATCCTTCAGCAAGACCTTGAGAGCTTCGATGCGGGCAGGCCAGTAGGCGCGATATTTCGCCAACCATTGTGCGATCAGAGCCAGCCCGTCCGGATCGACTTCGTAGTTCACGAAACGCCCCTGCCGTTCTTCCCTCACGAGCTTTGCGCTCCGCAAAACCGAGAGGTGTTGCGACATTGCCGGCTGGCTGATCTCCATGCCCTCACGCAGGGCACTGGCGTTCATGCCGCCCGCCGCCAGCTTCTCGAAGATCGCACGGCGGGTCGGGTCGGCCAAGGCTCGGAAAATGTCATTCTCGATCATGCAAACACATAAGCACACACTTATGCGATTCGCAAGTCTGTTTCTCGATGGCTTTTCCGTTGTCGCCCGTCCCTTCGCTCGACTTTCGCCCTTGGCAGATCACAAATGCTCCGCCAGCAGACCTGCCGCCAAGGCATGGAAAGCCTCGACCGCCTTTGGCATCACGCTCTCTGGGTCTTCGCTGGCGGCGATCCAGAGGGCGGCATTGAGGGCCGCGCCGCTCAGCAATCGGGCGGCCGCCTCCGGGTCGAGCGGCTTGAGCATGCCTTGAGCGATCAGGCGCGCAACGGTGCTCCTGGTCACCTGCAGGCAATTGTTCTGGCTCGGCCACTGCGAGGGATCGCCCAGCACCGCAGGTCCGTCGAGCAGAACGATGCGCTGGACTTCCGGATTGAGCGCCATCTCGATATAGGCCGCACCCTCGGCGAGCAGGCCCTGCCAATCGCTGCCTGCGCGCGCCCCGATCTCTTGCGCGCGCACCGCCATCTCCGTGTCGATCTGATCGACCACCGCCGCCAGCAGCCCGCGTTTGTCTCCGAAATTGTGGTAGAGCGCGCCGCGTGTCAGCCCGACGTCGGCCGTCAACTCGTCCATCGATGCTGCGGCGTAGCCCTTTTCCGCAAAAGCCTTTCGCGCCGCCGCGATCAATTTGACGCGGTTTTCCTGCATCGTTTCGCTGCGTTTCCTGGCCATGCGATCCCTCAATTTCAGATACGGATCGTATATGGACTTGACATATGATGCGTATCTCATACATTTCACATGCGACACGTATATCAAACTGGGCGTGAGATGTGAAGCGATACGTCGCGCTCAACGGTCGTTGTCAACAATGAAGAGAGATCAGAATGACCCAACGCGAAGCAATCTTTCCGGCCGACAGGCACGCTCTTTACGAAAAGCACGGGTATTCCGCCGCGATCCGATCCGGTGATCTGCTGTTTGTGTCCGGACAGGTCGGCAGCCGTTCGGACGGGACTCCCGAACACGATTTCGAAAGCCAGGTGCGGCTTGCCTTCGAAAACCTGAAGGCGACGCTGAGTGCCGCCGGCGCAACGCTGGATGATCTCGTCGACGTCACCAGCTTCCACACAGACCCCGAAAACCAGTTCGGAACGATCATGGCGGTCAAGCAGGAGATGTTCAGCAAGCCGCCCTACCCTAATTGGACCGCCATCGGCGTCAACTGGCTCGCCGGCTTCGACTTCGAGATCAAGGTCATTGCCCGTATTCCGGGCAGTCACTGACATCGGCGGGCCGCATCCGTCGCCGCACGAAGCGCCCGGCAGAAGAGCGGCCCCGCCCTGCCACCTCCTGACCATTAGACAGTATCACAACTTTAGATTTAAAGATCCGATCTCACTCTCAGAAGCCTCCTGCAGGCGTGGCATGGATCACCGGATGTCCTTTCCATTGTTGTCTGCTTGCATTGGCCCGGCACGATAGAGAATAGTCCGACAGGCCGCCTGCCTTGCCATATATATATAGAAAAATCAAGCACATATTCTCCGGGAACAAAGATCGCCTCTGCGTGTTTTGACCGCAAGGATCTTCATCTGATCCGCAAAGTGGAGGAACCACGTATGAAGAAGATCGCCTTTGCGGCGACCATTCTCTGCGCGTCTACAGTTGCAGCCCTTGCCCAGACAACACCGGCTCCACCTGCGGATGGAGATATATCTGCGGTTGTATTCCCAGACACCAAAAATCCGACTGCGCCCGTTGAGGGCGCCAACAGCCTTACCGAAGCTCAGGCGAAGGATCGTATTGCGGAAGCGGGTTACACCGAAGTCAAGAATCTCAAGCTCGACGACAATGGGATCTGGATGGCCTGCGGCATGAAGGACGGGAAAGCCGTCTCCGCCCTCGATTATCGAGGCAACATCGTCGCCAGGTAGCCCAAGGAGAAGCATCATGAGAACTGTAACCGGAGTTTTCGACGACTATTCGGACGCTCGCTCCGCCGTCACCAAATTGGAAGCGGCAGGTATTCCCTCGAACGACATCAGTATCGTCTCCAACCAGGCTGGCCGGGTCCATCGCTCCGGCGTTGCCGAGGATGCAGCGATCGGCGCCGGCATCGGCGCTGCCGTCGGTGGCGCCGGCGGCCTGCTCACCGGACTGGCCCTGATGGCCATTCCTGGTGTCGGAGCGGCGGTTGCCGCAGGCTGGCTCGCCGTGACTGCGGCCGGGGCTGTCGCCGGCGCCGTCACTGGCGGTGCGGTTGGTGGCCTGATCGGCGCCCTCACCGACTCGGGTGTTTCGCAAGACGATGCCCACCTCTATGCCGAAGGTGTCCGCCGTGGCGGCAGCCTGGTCACGGCCAAGGTCGACGACGCCCGCGCCTCCGAGGCGCAGGCCATCCTCAAGGGTTCGAACCGGGTCGACCCGGTCGGCGCCGGCGTGCCTATAACGAGCAGGGATGGACCCGGTTCGACGACGCGCCCGATCGCTGCTCCCCCGAGCAGATCGCGCAAGAGCGCGACCGGTATCGGCGGACAGCCGTTTAATCGGCCTTGAGTTCAACCCTCCTTGCACCTCGCGAGGAGAGTTGGCTGTCGGCCAGAGCACGCGAAACCGTCCCTATGCCGGCCCAAGGGAAGCTCTTGCGATGGAGTTTGCGGACGTTTGCCGCCTCCCTCGAGATTTGAGCAGGTTTGCGAAGATTTCAGATTTTCGAAGGGCCAAAAGAGCGTGCCGCCAAGGCCGAGGGTTTCGCCCGTGCTGAGCTGGCAGCTACCGCGGCCGGAGAGCCACTATATCGCGCCTGCTGGTACCAACCCGTCAAGAAATTCTTCGACGAGCGTGGCGGGGCTCCGGTTCCTATCCTGCTTATGAGCAAGACGTTCTGATCTTCAGATTTGGCGGCCGCAGCGCCGATGTTCTTATTATGTTCACGTGCGCGATGGAGTCAATAATCCTCCATTTCTTTTTAAGGGCGGCTGACGTCGTGGCAGCATGGACGGCGGTTGCGGCCCCTCAGCTAAGCCAACAATTCCAACGCTGCGGATCAAGAGCAACCGGGTTGATGATTTCGGGGCCGGTGTTCTTCAGGCTGTCAACGCCCGTTCCGGTCGGCCACATGGTCATAAGCTCCGCCGGGTATGGCTTCATCAGGTCGGATGGATTTGGATCAGGAGATAGCCAGCGTTCATAATCCTTTTGACGGAGGATGACGGGCATTCGTTTACTGATGTTCGCCATCAACTCATTCGACGGGCAGGTGATGACAGCGAAGGTGCGGATATCGATGCCAGCCGGGTGACGCCAGACCTCCCAAATGCCGGCAAGAGCGAACAGAACGTCGGTCTTCATCGCGACAGCATAAGGTTGTTTGTCCCGGCCGCTGGCGTACTTCCACTCAAAGAAGCCATTGACTGGGATCAGGCAGCGGCGCGACCGATAGGCAGGTCCGGAAAGTCCATGCGTGGCAATGTTTTCGCAGCGAATATTGATCAATGGGAGACGCCGGTCGCTCGGTTTCATCAATGCGGGCACCAGGCCCCATACCGCCATTGCAAAGACCGGCGCCATGATATCCGTCTCCGGCCCTGCGTCTTGGATGATGATCGCGTAGACCAGCCGCGGCGCGCCGTTATATCGAGGGATGCGGTCAACCAAGCCGTCAAGGTCGCCTTGTCCGGCGAAAGCGAACCTACGCGCAAGCTCGTGAAGCGATTCCTTGATATAAACGCGACTACACATTCGACCATGCCATTGGGAACTACTTATTTAGATGTAATCCTGCCTCGGCAGGTCAAGGCAACAGAACCGTTCCCGTGCGGAACCGAACAATCGATACCCAATCCGGGGCAATTGCTTTTTAAGAAGTTGCTGATGAAGTGGGAGGATCCGCCCCGTAATATTCCCTGTAATTCCGGAACCTGGTGTCAAACAACATCTGGCTTACAGGGCAGTCGCAAGCAGCTGGCGGCGCTCGCCGGCACGGAATGCTCGCTATGCTTCCGCTCCATGGTCCTCTTTTTGTGAATGGACCGGACCGGGCGCGAAGCGGTCGTCTACCTCGAGATCGCTAAACGACAGCTACGGACTGAAGGCGATCTAAATCCGGCTCGAGTCCTTGCGCGCCGCAAGGAGGGTTGTCCGTCGGCCAGAGGACGCTAGACGTGCGGACGTTTGCCGCCTCCCTCACCGCGTCGAATTGCCGGTTTCTTCGCTGACGCCGACCCGGTGACGATACACCATTTCCCAGCCTTTCCAGCCGTTGAACAGCAGCAGCGCAACGGCGATCAAAGACAGCGCCAGCCCGGTCGGCACGATGAAATCAGGGCCCTGTACGACCCGACGCCAAAGGCTGACGGCCTCGATCAGAACGAGGACGATGTTGCCGATCATGTGAAACCACGCAGCCCGCAAGCTGCGGATGCGGCTATCGCCGAAGAAGTCGGTCAATCCGGCGAGTGCCGCCAGTGCTGCCATGACGAGGCCGGCCGCCAGCATCCAGTTCGACGCCGCCGGCCAGAACGGGTCGCCGGACTGGCTGTGAAGGATATCGGTGACAAGCGTTCCGACGAAGAAGGCGACCGGGAACGGGATCAACATGGGATGGATCGGATGGCCGGCGATGCTCAACGTGCTTTTCGGGTTCATGTGCTCGCTCCGACGTGCTCAGCTTATGCGCTGTGAAAACAAACGGCGGCATGTTCGGTTCCCGGCTCGTCGGGGATGAAGGCAATTTCGAGCAGGTTCGCAAAGGCTTCAGGTTTTCCAGGGCTTATCGCTCATGACAATGACTTTGAGATCACGACTGAACCGCGATCGGGATCACGGCTGGCCGCGATCGGGATCACCGACCCACGGGCCTGACGTCCTTCTGCTTGATCGTGTCAATGCCGGAGGCAGCTTCTGGGCTACCGCGCGACGATGGCATGCGGTCTGCCGGGGCGCGCGACCGGACGAACCACCTCAGATTCGGCCGGTCGATCAGCCGCTGGTACGCCTGCTCGGGGGACCCCATAGCAGCCGCCGGCGATCTCGATCGGCTTGTCGCGATCCAGGATGCGGACGTTGCCGCAGGGTCTTGGTGGGAGAGCGATCGCAATCTACAATCGATTATTGCCGACCGATTCAGCCAAGAGGCTGTAGAGCGGCTTTGCGGCATGTCACCTGCAAATGCTCTGGATCACTTATGTCGAGCTGGTCCCATGGTACCAATTTCTTGCTGCCAGGTCCTGCCGCCCCCAGGGCGGTCAGAACGGCGCGGCCAATGGCCAGGGCGGACAGCCGTTCAAAAAGGCCGTAAGCACCGAGGTGATACTCGAGGACATAAAAATTTTCGCCGCGCGCTTCGGCCCTGACCTCTTCCACACGCCCGACAGGCTTGCCGTCAAGGTCGTAGACCTGTTTGCCCAGAAGCAGCTCGAGCTGGACCTCTTTCATGATTGCCCTCCCGGTATCCGGTTGATCACGTGCTGCTCCAGCCATTCCTGGCATCGCCCCAACGGCGTCACGCGTCGATCCACGTCCACTTCGATGTCGACACCCACGTCTCTCACTTTTGCCCATGGCACACGAAAAATCTCGGCCGCACCCTCTGCGCCTGCGGCCCTGCGAATCCAAAGCATCCAGCGATAGGGCCGGCGGCCCAGCCGCCGCGACAGCGTCAAACTGCCCATCTCAATGAACGCGACCTCGGGCGCGTTCCCATCAGACAGGGACAGGACGATCCCGTCTGCCTTACCGATACGATTTTGCTCTTTGTCAACCATTTGCTTGTCAAGAACGTCGCGGATCAGAAGCATATCATCCTCCGAATATTTGCAACGGAATGGTTATGAGAGCGACGATAAACGAGAGGCCGATGATGACCAGCACGGCAGTGTTACTGATCCATCCATTGCCATGATCGCCGACATAATTCCGATCGTTCATCAAAAACAAAAACGGAACCACGCCAAAGGGCAAGGCCAAGGCCGTGATCGCCATCGAAAAAATAGTGAGTTGGAGAGGATCGACCCCAATCGCGATCGGCATGAAGGCAACTGCGATGAAACCCGTATAGACGAGCGAGAAGGCCGGGTTGGTCCTCGGCTTGGCGTCTTCCGACCAGTTCCAGCCGAAACCCTGGGCAACCAGATAGGCCTGACCGAGGCTAGCTTCCAGCGCGGCGCCCAAGCAGGTGATGCCAAGCGAGGCTGCAAACAGGTAAAAACCCCATTTGCCCAAAGCCGGAGTCAAGATCGGCGCAATTTGGTCATACCCTTCGATGTCGGTGATGCCGCGCGGCGGGTAGGCGAGTGCCGCCACGATCAAGATTGCGGCTGCGATGACGGCGCCAAAGCTCATGCCGAGCGTCGAGATTACGCGATTGGCGCCAAAGAAGCTCTTGTCCCATTTTTCTTCGATTGCGCCTGACGAGTAGAACAGGAACAGGAACGGAGCGATGACGGCACCGAGAATGCTGACGGCAATGAATCCATAGTGCAGCGGCTGTTTGTCCGGCAGCGTCGGCACCAGACCTTTGGCCACCTCCAGCCAGGGCGGATCCATGACGAATACCCCGACCACGAAGCACAGCGCTACCAGGCCCAGTATAGCGACGCCGTCCTCGATCATGCCGAACGTGCCCTTCCAGAGCAGAAGCCACACGATGAAGGCGACAGGCAAGGCCCACCACTGATAGTCCACGCCACTGACGAACTGCAATGCCAGGGTAACGCCGCCGATCTCCGACGCCAGGACGAGAAGATTGACGATCGAAACGATCAGCAGCGTGAGCAGAAAATAGTTCGATCCAAATCGCTCTCTCATTCCATCCGCAACGGTGTGGTGGCTGGCGATGGCAAATCGCCCGGACATTTCGATCAGGAAAATGAGGCAGACTGTACCAATGGCAATGGCCCAAAGCAGGCTGAATCCATATGCTGCGCCGGCCTGGGCCGAGGTCGCAATCTGACCGGTTTCGATAAACCCTCCGACGCTGGTTACGATTCCAAGTGATATCTGAAGCAGCTTTTTCATCCGCCCGCTCCAAGGGTCGAACGCTGTTCGGCCTGATAGCGGTGGAGCTCGGCGATGTGCTGGTGCCCCTGTTCAAGGCGGCCATGGCCAATCTCGTCATGCGCCGCAGAGATCAATCCATTCAGCATGACGACGGCAGCTCTGGCGTGGGCGGTTCGCGCCGTTTGCGGCAGCTGTGATGCGATATCGGAGATCTCCGTCTGGCATTTCTCGACTGCGAGATCGGTGAAACCTTCTGGAACATTTTTAGCGATGCGGGCATCGAGGATCATTTCGGCGCTGGCACTCCAGGAGAGGATCTGCTGCATTTGCTTATCGAACCGCTCATTCTCGTTCGTGCAGGAGACGAGGGACAGCGATAGAAACGCCGATAAAGCTATTTTCCAAAATGGAGGAAACCTGCCTCGCCTCTTATGCCGCGAAAGTTGTGACATCGAAGCTTTTGCAACGTCGGTAGAGCTGCTCCGCAACAAACACAGGATCAAAATGCATCTCCTCACTGCAAACAAGGCAATGTCATAAAAATTCGATCATCAACTAACCCGCTATCGATCGTCTAAGTTCCAATTTGTGCGCAAGCGCAGGGGGCACCTTTGGGTGGGGCCGCCGAGCAGATGCTGCGGAGGTTGCCGAACTAAGCGGTCGTGAGAACGCGTACATCTCCCTTGCGACCCACGACGTCTACGACGACCTGTCGGCCGGATCGGCGAATGGCGACGTCAGCGGATCCGGAGCCAACCATAAGATGCCGCAGGGTGATCTCATCCAGGAATGCCGGCAGGCGCGGCTGGTTGAAGCTGATCTGTGAGGCGTTCGGGTCGAAATCCAGGCCGAGGCACGATTGCAGCAACGACAAAGGCGCTGAGGCGGCCCAGGCCTGCGGCGAGCACGCCACGGGATAGAAGGTCGGTCCATGCGACCGCCGTTGGGAAAAACCGCAGAACAGCTCGGGAAGCCCGCGTAAATCGATATAGGTCGAGGCTGCGAACAGACCTTCAAAGATCTGCGCTGCCGCGGGCTTGAAGCCGTAGCGCGCAAGCCCCATGGCGATCAGACTATTGTCGTGCGGCCAGATCGAGCCGTTGTGGTAGCTCATCGGGTTGTAGCGCGCCTCGGTGGCGGGAATAGTGCGAATGCCCCAGCCGCAGAAGGACGAGGCGTTCATCAAGGTGCGAACCACCTGTTCGGCTCTTTCGGGGTAGGCAATGCCGGTCATGAGAGCATGGCCGGCATTCGAAGAGCGAACCCGGCAGGCTCGCTTGTCTCCGTCCAGCGCCAGCACGAACGTACCGAGTTCCTCGTCGAAGAAACGGAGGTCGAAAGCACGCCGGAGCGCCTCTGCCTTCGCCAGCAATTTCGCCGCGCGCTCGGGCCGGTGGAGCCGGCGGAATATCTCCGCGCCCGCTTGCCACGCGCCATAGACATATGCCTGTACCTCGGCAATCGCGATCGGTCCCTTGGCGAGTGTCCCGTCCGCATGAAAGACCGAATCGTGGCTGTCCTTCCAGGCCTGGTTGATCAAGCCCTCCAAGGTCTGGCGCCCGTATTCGACGAAGCCGTCATCGTCGCGGTCGCCATATTCGTCGATCCAGGTCAGCGCCGCCTCGATATGCGGCAGAAGCTGATGAAGGGTCGCCGTGTCACCGGTGCGGTCCAGGTAGCTCCCCGCCAGCATGACAAACAGCGGGGTCGAATCGACGCTGCCGTAGTAACGGCGGAACGGAACTTCCCCCAGCTCGGCCATTTCACCGAAGCGAACCTCATGGAGGATCTTGCCGGGTTCGGCATCCGAAGCGGGATTGATCTCGGTCGCCTGGTTGGCGGCGAGATGGCGAAGTACCCCCTTTGCGATGGCTGGATCCAGCCAGAGCGTCTGCAGCGCGGTGATGATCGCATCGCGGCCGAACACCGTGCTGAACCACGGCGTCCCGGCATAAGGGTACGGCCCTTCAGGCGTGTCGGTGATCAACATGTAAAGGTCGGACACGCTTCGCCGCGCAAGCTGATTGAAGATCTGGTTGGAACTCGAGACTGATGCCGTCCTTGCCATCGACGATCGCAATGCCCGTCGAGCATCGCGCATGGCGAGGAAAAAGCCGTTGACGCGGCGATCCTTGTCCGAACGGTCGCAGTCGATCTCGATGAAGATCGAGCGACTGCCGCGCGCGCTCAAGTGGAGGTCGTAGACCGCCAGATCCGGTGCGAGTTCATCGGGAGCCGGATCGAACGAGACGCGGGTTGTCCGTGTTTTTCCATCGAGGCCGATATAGGACAGAAGGACGCTTCCATCTTCGATGACGGCCGGCAGGCTACGGCCTCTTTTTGCCCGCACGGTGCCTCGCACTTCGAAGAGGTCGGCAAAGTCCGAAAAGAATTGCAGCTTCATCCGCAGGTGATGATCGCTGTCGTCATAGTTCGTCACTGCCAGGCGCTCATAACAACGCCCCGCCCATAGAAAGCGTGTCCTTCGAATATGGATGAGATCATGCTCGAGACGCAGCTTTCCATCTTTGCCAAGGAAGTCCGGGTTTGTGAGATCGCAGGTGAGCGTGGCGTTGTCGTCGCGCAATGTCGACGACAGCAGCATCGGACGCCTATCCTCGAGCGTCAGGTAGAGATGCGAAAGATATCGCGTGTCGCGGTGAAAGAGCCCGTCGGGACTTCCTGGTCCGGAAAGAGCATCGCCATTGTGGTCGAAGACCGCGAATGTATCGCCATGCTTCAGTGTACGTGGTTGCCGTTCCTGCAGTGACGCGGCAGCGGGAATGAAGAACTGTGCTATCGGCGCCACTTGTTTCATTGCGGCGGGATTTGGATTGCCGCCTGCCGATGTCGTCATTGTCGCCTCCGGTTTTTATGCCACAACCTGGCCAATGGATATCTCAGGGTTCGGGCGCCGGCGGTGCGCGGCTTTTGCGCAAAATCCGTGCAGCTGGCCGTAGACCGCGAGATAGTCTCTTGCCATACGTCCCGCAGTAAAGCGTCGCTCGAAGTTCGCCCGCACCTTGCGTCGATCAAGCTGCAGTGCCCATTCGACGTTCTCGACAGCTTCGGCAACGGTATCGACCAAAATTCCCGAGATCCCGTCGTCGATCACCTCCGGGACCGAGCCGCAGCGGAAGGCCAGAACCGGTGTGCCGCAGGCCATCGCCTCGATCATCACAAGCCCGAAGGGCTCAGGCCAGTCGATCGGGAAAAGCAACGCGCCGGCATTGCCCAGGAAGTCCGCCTTCTGATGATCGTTGATCTCGCCGATGAACTCAACGTTCGGATGGCTCATCACCATCGGCTGAATTGCCGTTTCCCAATAATGTTTGTCGGCATTGTCGATCTTGGCGGCGATCTTCAGCGGCATGCCGACCTTGGCGGCGATTTCAATCGCCCGGTCAGGCCGCTTCTCCGGAGCGATCCGTCCGAGGAACGCGAGGTAACCGCCCGCCGGCTTTTCCGTGAAAGACAGGAGGCTAGCGGGCAGGCCGTGATAGACCGTCCCCAACCAGTTGACCGGCGGCATTGGGTGGCGTTGGTCATTGGAGACCGATACCAGGGGAATATCCGGAAACGCCTTGTAGAAAGGCCAGAGATCAGGCAGGTCGAGCCGCCCATGCAGCGTTGTTACGGTGCGGTCGGCAAAATGTCGGATCAGCGGGAAATGCAGCAGATCGACATGAAAATGCAGGACATCGAATTCGGGCGCGCGCCTGCGGATTTCCTCAAGCATAAGGATCTGGTGCGGCAGGTGGTCCTTGATGGCGGGATTTAGCCTCAGGGCAACGTTCGAGCACGGCACGAGGCGGGCATCGGTAACGGAATCACCGCTGGCAAACAGCGTCACATCGTGGCCTTGGGCCACCAGCTCTTCGGTAAGATACGAAACAATCCGCTCGGTTCCCCCGTATAATTTCGGCGGAACACTTTCTGCAAGCGGGGCAATCTGAGCGATCTTCATCGGCAAAATCTCCTCAGGTGAGCAGAGAGTCGACCGCAAAAATCGGGGCCGCATACTAAAAGGCATGCGGCAGTTGAATCCTAAATTTGCAACGGCTGCTTCCTGCGTCCTCCTTTCCAGTAGGCCTTCCCAGTCCCATCAGGACTTCATTTTGCCGAACTCAGCGAGCGTGTTTTGGTTCCGGCGCAATGGCTCGCTAGCTGGTCTTCTTCCGCAACAGCGCGTCGCTTTCGCAGGCAGCCGCCGACGTCGTCTTCGAAGTGTGGTCATTGCGAACGCAGGGAGCCCGGTCGAACCGCTCGGCAATTGCGGATGGCTCCAGGGCGTTGAACGCCTACCAGGACATCTAGCTGGGCGACGCGCGCCCCTCGGGCCTCCCTGGGCCGTGGCTATCACCTTCGGTACTAGATCTCTGAGACATTTCGATCGCTGACCCGCCGCAGGTGCGGGGGCACGTCTTCTATGTCTGCGAGCTTGCCATGCGTTCTGAGAAAGCGACTGAAATTCGCCGCGACGACCGACGCGGGAAGTTGACGGTTGGCGGCTTTCTGGCAGGCGTCCAACATCACCTCATAGGTGACATCGCGTTTCTCCTCCGGCCATTCGTCAAGAAAATCAAAAAGATCGTCAAGCCCGGCGATCTCTTGCACGAAGTACTTCCGTTGCGCGTAAATCGGGTGTTCAAAAGTATCAAGTGCCATCGTTTACCTCCTTTCATGGCGTGAGTGCCGCTGATTTAGGCAACGGAATTCCGCTCTTCAAGATCGCGGTTTGGCTGAGATCGTCACCGGGGATGGCTTTCGTGCTGGCATCGATGATGTGCTACGCGAACTGTGGCAAGTCGTCGTGTATATCGTACCACTCGGCCTTCGAGGCGACGAAGTAATGCGCGGTCGGCGGCGCTGGCAGCGGCGTATCGAGCGTCCCCAGCCGCAAGCGCACGACATCCGGCACCGCATCGCGGCGACTGATGATGGGCGAACCGCAGTTGGAACAGAAGAGGCGATGAACGCCTTGCGAAGAATCGAATGCCTTCAGCGCCGACTCGCCCTCAATGATGACGAAGTCGCTGGTCGCGACGGGCGCATTGCTCGCGAATGCGGTAGCGGTCGCCTTGCGACAACGCGAACAATGGCAATAGATCGCCGCACCTAGCTCGCCGCGAACTTCGTATTTCACTGTGCCACAGAGACAGCTGCCTTTATGCATAAGAGCTCCCGTCATCCGCCATCACGGCGTGAAATTTAGTCTGAGGACTTCATGATGTCTTCTTATCGCTCACGCGGACCCGGTGCGGTTTCGGGCTACGATTTCATCGTGAGTAAGGCTGCCGCCTTTGTCCATGAAGACCTTGATCAGGGCGTCGCGGTTGCCCGCCGAGCGGTTCTGATCAGCTTTTTCGAGTGCCGTTTGCAGCTCGTCAGCAGACAGTTCCGTGCAATAGGCAGGCGTGCCTGGCTGTTGTCGCCACGAGGTCGCGAGACCCCCGGCATCGAGAGCGTCGAAGCCCGTCGCCTCTACCAGTTGCATGACAATCGACTTCTTTTCGAGGTCATCACCCGCTACCGGAAGGGCGATGCGGCCGGGTTGCGACATGTCTACGCCTTTTTCCGCGAGCGTCGCAGAAAGCACCGCATTCCAGGCTTTAACGATCGGTCGGTTGATCTGCTCGCTGACCCAGACCGCTTCCGGTTTGCCACCATCGACGTCGGCGATCGCTCCGTCACGGAACGGGTAGTAATTGGACGTATCTACGACAACGACGTTCTCGGGAACATTTGCGAATAAATCGGCAAGATCGCGATGAGCCGAAAACGGGACGGAAAGGATCACAATATCCACCCCCGCCACGGCATCTTGCTTGGTCGTTGCCGTCGCACCAACTTTCGCTGCAAGCTCGCGAATAGATTCCGGGCTCTTGGAATTGGCAAGCTTGATCTCGTGCCCAGCGGCCGCGAGCTTTCGCGCCAGCGTCGCGCCGATGTTCCCTGCGCCGATAATTCCGATCTTCATAACATTTCCTTTGCTGCGAATATTGGATTCAACGCACTCCAACGGAGACGTGGGAAGCCGCGACCTCAAGCGACGATGGCGCCGGGTCGCCTACCCCACCACCTTACGAACTCCGGGTTCGGACGACGAGATCAACGCATCTTCCAGCAACACTCTGGCTGCATCGCGGTTTGCCTCCACAATAGCAGGATCGCGCGTCGATTGTGCGATCACGATCGCGCCTTGGAAGAGCGACAGGATCTGGATCACGGCTCTTTCGGGATTGCTCAATGCCAAGGGCTCGATGAGTGACGCAACAAATTCATGCAAGCCCCTGAAATACCCGGCGATGGTCGCCTGTACGTCTGGGGAATTGGCCTCCGGTCCGAACTCGGCCAACCCCTTTACGAATGGGCAGCCGCGGAAAGAAGGCGCGCGGAACGGTTCCTCCATCGCGTCAAAAATAGCGAGGACACGCTCCAGCGGCGACAGCCCGGCTCTTTCAGTCGAGGTTGCGAGCATCTGAAACCAGGTGTCCGTTTTGTAACGCAAATAGGTAGCGATCAGGTCGGCCTTCGATGGAAAGTGTTTGTAGAACGTCATCTTCGCCACGCCGCTTTCGGCAATGATGCGGTCGATCCCGACAGAGTGGATGCTGAACCGGTAAAACAGGTCCGATGCCGTCTTTAATATTCGTTCTCGCGGGGAAAGCGCATTAAGCGGTTGTCCCTCCACATCCACAAATTCAAGCACGCTGCGCGTTGGCATCTTCCATCACCTCAGATTCATTGTCCGCTTATAGACAGACTATTCTGTCAACTTTGTGATTGCAAGTACATACAGGTCTGTCTATATGGTGCGACGCCCCTTGGATTTCATGGAAAGGACTTAGGATGAGCGGAAAAGTCGTTGTTGTAACAGGCGCGAGCAGTGGTTTTGGGAAACTCACGGTATTGGAGCTTGCAAGGCGGGGCCATACGGTGGTTGCGACCATGCGGGACGTCGAAGGGCGAAACGCCCAGGTGCGGAGCGATCTTATCGACGCGGCGAAAGCTGAAGGGCATGTGCTGCAAGTCCTTGACATGGACGTTGCCAACGAGGCGTCGGTCAATTCCACGATCGACCAGGTCGTCAAGCAGCACGGAAAGATCGATGCCCTGATCAACAATGCCGGAATAATGCCCGTCGGGGTCACGGAAGCCTATACTGTCGCCGACGTCGAACGGCTATTTGCGGTCAATTTCTTCGGCGCCGTGCGGACCGACCGCGCCGTTCTGCCGCATATGCGTGCCGCCGGCAGCGGGTTGCTCGTTCATGTGACATCGCTGATGGGTCGGGTGGTATTTCCGTTCTTCGGCACCTACTCCGCGAGCAAGTTCGCGCTCGAAGCGCTTGCCGAAGCCTATCGGTACGAGCTGAAGGGATTTGGAATCGATTCCGTCATCGTCGAGCCGGGGCCGTTCCCCAGCAACCTCATCTCATCGAGCCCGGAGCCGTCCGACCAGGCCGTGCTTGCATCCTACGGCGAGGTCGCGGCGATCCCGGGTCAGATCAAGGCCCACGCCAACGACGGACATGACGAGGCTAATCCGCCGCGGCCCCAGATGGTTGCCGATGCCATCGCACGGCTGGTCGAGGCCACGGAACGGCGTCCGTTGCGCACGGTCGTCATGCCTGAGGGCATGGATCTCGGTGTCCAGCGGCTGAACGATTCGGTAAGCCCAATTCAGAACGACCTGCTCAGCGCGCTCGGCATGTCGAGCGTGATCTGAGACTCTGGGGTTGGCGGGTGGTGCCACCTGCCGCCCTTTGAGGGGTCTCCGGACGGACCCGTTTGCGACGCCGCATACCGGCAAGGTTTGTGGCACTTTCTGCGTAACCAGTCGCGGCCGTGATTGCCCTTTCGCCAGACACGTGTCGGCATCGGCTTTGCTTGTTCGTCTTTACACCGTGGCTCCACTCGATGGGCCAAGGCGGCGCAGAACGACAGGAGGCCGAAATGAACAGGGCAAGGGTTCGGTTGGAAGGCCGGGGGCTGGTCGAATGCCCAAGATGGCATGACGGCGAACTGTGGTTCGCGGATTGGACAAGCGGCGAAATCCTGGCCTTCAGCGAGCACGGAACTGTCAGAGTGGCGACAACCGCCAAAGCCCCGCCCCTGTCATTCGACTTCGGACCACAGGGCGACATGTACGTCATCGCGTCCGGGGCATCGCATTTGCTGCGGTTCAACGGCTCCGGACTGGAAGAGTTCGCCGAGTTGCGAGCGAATGGCTGGAACGAGATCGTGATCGATCCGCAAGGCCGGATCTACGTCAACGGCCCGGCGATCCTGCTGATACATCCAGACGGGACGGTCGAAACACAAGCGGAAGGCTTTCAGTTTCCGAACGGAATGGCTCTCTCTGCGGACGGGCGCACACTGGTTTGCGCCGAAAGCTGGGCGAAACGGCTGACATCGTTTGATGTCGCCGCCGACGGGCAACTCTCCCATCGAAGAGTTTGGGCCGATCTTCCCGGGCCGCCCGATGGCATATGCTTCGACGCTGAAGGCGCGATCTGGTACGCCGACGTCCCCAATGCCTACTGCCGCAGGGTTCGTGAAGGCGGCGCGCTCCTCGATGAAGTGAAGCTCGATCGCGGCGCATTCGCCTGCCTGCTGGGCGGACCTGATCGAACCACCCTCTACATTACTGCCGCCAGATGGTTCGGGATGGACAAGATGGACCAGATGGGCGGAACTGGCCAGCTCTTGTCCGTCGAGGTCGAGACGGCCGGCGCGGGTTGGCCTCACGGGTAGTCGGCATGTGGTAGCCGCATCGGGACACAAGATCGGATCGTAGCGCGCTCCAGAAGAGGCCCTTGCGATCGAGTTTGTGAAAGCTGTCACCGCGGCTCAACTGGCCCTCGTCCGGTAGGCATGAATTGATTCCGCCAAGGCTTTCTCCTTGGCGCTCGCGGCCGTGAAGCGACCAACCATCAGACCGACTGCAATGTCACACCAGCTAGAGAACCATGGCAAGGCGAACCACAGCACCGCAAGAGCCGGGATTGAAAAGAGAGCCAAGATCGTTTCGCCGAGCTGGCCGCTGTTCTCGAGCAATAGAATAATCGGGAAAAGAATCGACGACGGAGCGATCCCCCACCAGAAACAGAGCATAAATCCGATCGGATAGATAGCCAGGCAAGGCGCCCGCTTCGCCAAGGCGAGTGCCCAGAGTTCGCTGCGATGGCGGTAATAGGTGATCCGCTGCCAAAGATTACCCATCTCACCGAACCCGTATCGCGTTGTGCGGACGTCACCAATCTACGCTGCTTTATCGTAACCGGTGTTGTGACCCCACCTTGTCCGCTGTCGCCAGATCTGTGATCGAGTTTCCATGGACGAGCGACAAGGAGTTTCTCCATGGACCCTACATTGGAGGTTCTCACGACGCGGCGGGGCCGACGTGAGGCTCATCGCCAATTTCACTGAGGAGAGGAAAGGACGCGATCACGTTCAGCGACTTGACGGGTCTGGACCGGCCAAAGAGTGTAGTCGCCGCCGAGTTCGCGATTGGCATGGAGCGGCCAGTTGGGATCGTTGAGCGCGCCCCGCGCTAAAGCTATAAAATCTGTATCGCCGTTCTCAATGAACGCTTCGGCTTCAAAGGCATCGCCCAATAGTCCGATTGCGATAGTCGGGATACCGGCGCCTTGTTTTACCGCCTTAGCGAAGGGGACTTGATAGGCTGGAGCGGACCTAATGCGGCCCTGAGCAAAGCCGCCGCTAGAGCAATCGATAGCATCAACACCACGTGCCTTCAGTTCCGCGGCCAGGGCAACGCTGTCGTCCACCTGCCAGCCGTCGGCATTGTTGTCACTGACCGAGAGGCGAACGAAGAGCGGTTTTTCGGCTGGCCACACGCTGCGGACGGCTTCGGTGACTTCCAGAACCAGCCGCATTCGATTTAATCGGCTACCGCCATATTCATCAGTTCGATGGTTGGCGAGCGGCGACAGAAATTGATTGAGCAGGTAACCATGCGCGGCATGGATTTCAACCGTGTCAAAGCCTGCCTGGTTGGCGCGCGTAGCAGCAGCCGCGAATCCGTCGACCACACGGCGGATGCCGTCTCTGTCGAGGGCTTTGGGGACCTGATAGTCAGCGTTGGTTGGGTCGTTCGATTGTGCGCTCGGACCTACGGGAATCCAGTGCTCGAAGCCAACGGCGCGGCGCTGCTCTTCTGTTGCGGGCTGATCTGCCTTATCCCGCCAAACCGGCGTCGAGGCTTTGCGGCCTGCATGGCTAAGTTGAATGCCCACGGCGGCACCCTGGCCGTGCAGGAAATTCACGATCCGGGCAAGCGGGGCAATGTGCTCGTCCTTCCATAGACCGAGGTCGGCGTACGAAATGCGCCCTTCGGGCAGGACCCCTGTGGCCTCAACCAGAACCAAGCCGAAGCCTCCCATTCCGAAGCGCCCTAGATGTACATAGTGCCATTCATTGGCAAAGCCATCCTGAGCCGAATACTGGCACATCGGGGAAACGACTGTGCGGTTGCGCAGCGTGACACCACGCAGGGTGATCGGTGAAAAGAGCTTGGACATGAGGGCCGCCAGATACAATTGGAAGGAAAATACGCGGCTAGATGCGCATCACTAAGCTGCCTTGGCAACCCCCGATACGCAGATGCAGCTCGCCCGGCCAAGTCACGTTGGCACGCTATTAGTTGGCGACCGTCGCCATCGACTAACGTCCGCTGTTGGCGCATTCTTGCCACCAATGTTGTAGCGGCATTTTTCGGAATGGCCAGCCGAGCTTGGTCAATGTGCGCGGAAAACACCGCTTACGCTTTATCTTGCAAGCAAAATGGAAGGAGCAGCGTTAACAAACGCTCGAAAAGGTTGAGGATGTCACGGAGGCCCGCAGGCGCAGGCGGAATTGCGTCGTCAGGGATTGGAACGCGAAATCTTACCAATCCGTAAGTTGTCGCCAGGCCATCCTCTCGGCTAAATCTCGCCCCAGGCATGCCGGGAACGATCGGACTGATGCGAATCCTGCTTATCGAGGACGACCGGAAAACATCCGATTATATCGCCAAGGGCTTTTCCGAGGCCGGCCATGTCTGTGACGTGTTCGGCGACGGCCGCGATGGGCTGTTTCAGGCGCAGCGCGAGGCCTATGACGTCATCGTCGTCGATCGCATGCTGCCGGGCCTCGATGGGCTGGCGATCGTGCGTTCGCTTCGGGCGGCCAAGGTCGGCACACCGGCGCTGTTCCTGACATCGGTCGGCGGCGTCGACGATCGGGTCGAGGGGCTGGAGGCGGGCGGCGACGATTATCTGGTCAAACCCTTTGCCTTTTCCGAGCTGATGGCGCGCGTCAATGCGCTCGGCCGCCGGCCGCCGGTGCAGGAGCAGAGGACGGTGCTGAAGGTGGCCGATCTCGAGCTCGATTTGATCCGGCGGGAGGCCCGCCGCGCCGGCCAGGTGATCGAGCTGCAGCCGCGCGAATTCACCCTGCTCGAGGTGCTGATGCGCGGCGAAGGCCGGGTCATCACCAAGACGATGCTGCTGGAGCGGGTCTGGGACTTCCACTTCGATCCGAAGACCAGCGTCGTCGAGACCCATATCAGCCGCCTCAGGGCCAAGGTCGACAAGCCGTTCCAGGCCCAGCTTCTGCACACGGTCCGCAACACCGGATACAGCCTGCATGCGCCTCGCTAGAGTAATTCCAGGAAAATGCGAAGCGGTTTTCCGTCCGGAATTGCGTAAAAACAGAAAGTTAGAGCGCTTCTGCGTTTCCGTGAAAAGCTGAACCGCTCTAGAACAGGAAAATCTCAAATCCTTCGCAATTTGAAGAGCAAGAGCATGATGTCCTCCGAAAACCGCGCACACTTTTCGGCATCTAGCCTGCGCAGGAGCACGCCGTTCCGGCTTGCAGTGACCTTCGGCGTGCTCTTCGTCGTCGCCTTCGTCCTGAGCGGCGCGATCATCTATCACATGCTGCGGCTCGGCCTCGTGCGCGATCTCGAACAGTCGCTGGGCGAAATGAATTCGTTGATCGTCTCGACCTACGAGCCCAATGATCCCGAGGACCTGATCAATACGCTGAACAATTATGCGAACTTCCAGTCGACCTCCGACGGGCTTTATTCGCTGACGGATGCAGGCGGGCGCAAACTTGCCGGCAATTTCGCCGCCCCCCGCATCCCGAACGGCGTCTATACCGTCACCTCAGGCGATGTCGGGCTGAAGGGCCATGAGCGCTACCGGATGCAGGTCTCGACCATCGGCCCCTACAGCCTGGTGGTGGCGGAAAACTTCAACGATGTCGACGAGATGCTGCGGATCGTGCTGGTGAGCTTCGAATGGGCCGCCGCGATCGTCGTCGCGACCGCGATCGGAGGCGGCGTCTTCCTCGCCTTCCGGGCCCAGGCACGGCTGGACGGGGTCGCACATACCATGAACCATGTCTCCCACGGCGCGCTCGACGCCCGCATTCCGATCACCGGCAACGGCGACGACCTCGATACGGTGGCGATCCAGATCAATGCGGCGCTGGAGCGGCTGCAGAGACTGGTCGAGAGCATGCGGCAGGTGAGCGCCGATATCGCCCACGATCTGAAGACGCCGCTCAACAGGCTGCGCCTGACGCTGGATGCCGCGGTGGCCGGAAACGACCAGCAGGCGGATGTTTCGGCGCTGCTTGACGAAGCCAGACACGAGAGCGACCGGATCAACGCCACCTTCGAGGCGCTGCTGCGCATTTCCCAGATCGAGGCCGGCGCCCGCAAAGAGCGTTTCCAGGCGACCGATCTCGACGCCGTACTTGCCGTGATTTCCGAGGTCTATGTCGACGTCGCCGAAGACGCGCAGATGGCGTTGACGATCGCCGAACGCTGTCCGGCGCTCATCCGGGGCGACCGCGATCTCTTGACGCAGATGATCGCCAACCTGGTGGAGAACGCCATCAACCATTGCCCGGCCGGAACCGGCATCACGGTTTCGCTCCGCCGCCAGGACGGCCGCGCCATCGTCTCGGTCGCCGATAGCGGCCCCGGCATTCCCGCCGACGAGAGGGACAAGGTTTTCCGGCGCCTCTACCGGGTCGACAAGAGCCGCGCGACGCCGGGAAGCGGCCTCGGGCTCAGCCTCGTCAAGGCGATCGCCGACCTGCATTCGGCTGAGATCGGCATGGCGGACAATCATCCCGGCCTCGTCGTTTCGATCGGCTTCCCGTTGGTACCGGCCGCAAGTCCTAACCTCTCATCCGCCATGCCGCGAGCCGGCTGAAGCGGGCGGCAAAGCGGCGCAGCTCGGCGGCGGCGCGATATGGCATCACGCTCCACGGCCGGCGGCGGCCAAGCCGGTAGGCCGAGAGCCCTGACTGGATCTGGGAACAGGGATCCGCCCTTTGGCTGACCGGCAGCGGATCGACGAAGCAGGCGCAAAGCCCATCGTCGAACTCCAGATCGAAGGCGAGGTCATAGGGCAGGCGCATGGGGACAAGCACACCGGCAATCCAGCCTGCTGCCTTGCGGTTGATCAGATAGGCGCCGGACCCCTTTTCGCGGGTGAGCGCGATGGCAAGCGAGCGCGACGCAGTCAGCGGCTCCACCTTGTGCTTTTTCCCGGAATTGACGGTGGACAGACGCAGGATGTCCCAGCGCGCCTGGTGCTTGAGGGCGGCTTCGAGCAGCTCGGCCAGGTCGTCATCAAAATCGAGATCGTCTTCCAGAATGAGGGCGAACTCGGCATGGCTGCCGAGGAACCGCTTGGCGCATTCGACGTGGCTCAGATAACAGCCGATCTCGAAAGGGTTCGGCCGGCGGCCGTGCCGGCTGAGATAGGCTGCTTCGTCGAAGCCTGGATGCGGCAGGCTCAGCCCTGCCCCATCGACCGCCGCGACGCGCTCGAAGGCAAGGCCGAAGCTTGCCAGCAGGCGTTCCATTCGGAACCTGCGCAAGGGCGCACGATCGAGATTGATCAGGTAGGTGTTCACCCGCAGGCTGACCGGATGAAGGGCCGGCATAAGGGCGGCAGGTGCGGCGCGCATGTTCATGAGAGAGCTGACCTCGATTTGGCAATGATGGCGCCAAGCTGCGCTCCAAACCTCACGGGGACCTCGCTGGGACTATACATTTTGGTAAAGTGCGGCGGTCGGGCGGACGGGCGGCATTCTTACGGATTGGTATGATCCCGGCAAAGAACGCGTAAGAATACCGCGCTACCAGCTCTCCTGCGGTATGCAGTGGACGCCTCCCTTCCCGCGATCGAAACGACAACCACCGCGCCTTCGATGACGACAGCGACCCACTGCCTGCCGTGCCAGATGACCCTTGGCTTGAGCAAGCCGCTCAGCGCCCCCACTCTCAAACCCGACGGAGACCAACGATGAAACCACGTGCCAGACTGTTGCCGCTTTTTACCGGAGCCGCCATCGCCTGCTCGGCCGGAGCAAGCTTTGCCGCCACGAGCGTGATCAATGTCACGGAAGATGGAGAAGGCGGTGGGGCGATGTCGCTGAAGCTCGACCCGCCAACGGTCAAAGCCGGCCCCGCGACCTTCGCAGTCCATAATGATGCGATGACGGAGCAGCATGAAATGGTCGTCGTTCGCCTGAAATCTCCGGACCTGCCTATTCCGGTCAACGCTGCCAAAAACCGCGTCGATGAATCGAAGCTGAAAAGCCTGGGCGAGGTTTCCGATCTGAAGCCGGGCGCCAGCGGCAAGCTGAATACCAAGCTGGCGCCGGGCACCTATCTACTCTTCTGCAACATGAAGGGCCACTACGAAGCCGGGATGGAAGCCAGGCTGACGGTGACGCCGTAGGGGCGGGCGACTGCCTTTTGCAGCACCCTTGCTGGACCTTCTTCCCCACTCGGCGGCGAGCGGCCCCTCGCCGCCGAGACAGGTATCCCGCCTCCAGCGCATCGGCCCGAAAAAATGCGAGACCTTGAGAATCTCCGGCCTGAGCGAACGGGAAAGCGCGCTTGCGGATCTTGGCTGCTAAATGACGGCGCTGCCGTTCGGGCCGATATACTCGGTCTTGAACCCATTCTTTCGGACTTCGCGCAGGAAGGAATTCGCATGTGACAGATCGATGAGGGTTTCCGGGTCGCAAAGTTCAAGATGGTTGGCGCGCAACCAGTACGATCCGCGGGTACTCACCACCCTCACCTGCCAGCCGCCTCCGTCCTGCTTCTGCAGCCGGAAGTCGGGAACCTTGCCATCCGGGATAACGGGATTGCCTGCCGACAGGTTTTTGGTGGCTGGCGGGGTGGCCGCTCTCGTCGCATGTCGCATCGGATGCTCCTTGGATTTTCTGGTGCGGTGATCTCGATCTCTTGGCTATGCTCTTTTTGCTGGTGCCCTTGGGTGCCGCAGACGCGTGACCTGGCGGCGAACAAACGGGTAATGGCTCGCTTTGAGACAGTCTTTGCGCTGGATCAAACTGTTGGATTTTTTACGGACTGCCGTCTGCCTCGGCCGTTCTCTTCTGAATGGCGTCGGTGACGTCTTCCACCTGGTGAAGCAGGTAGAGAAGGCGACCCTGGGCATCGAAGATGGGACTGTTCACCGGCTTCCAGAATTTGGTCACGAAGAGGCCGCTGGCGTCCCGGACATCATACCGTTGGATGTGCATGGCATTGGGAACGCCTTCCTCCGCGGCATGTTTGAGCGATGCATGGAGATTGCTCACCCCGTCTGCCTCTTCGTCCGAAGGCTTGTCGGGAAAGACGTCGAACATGCAGCTTCCTGCGATCTTGGCGGCGGACGTCAGAGTGGCCTTTTCGTAGGCGGTATTGATGTCGACAATGTGCAGCCCCTTGCGCGGGTCCAGCAGGAGGTGGGGGATTGAAGAGTGCTCGAACGAGTCGCGGAAGATTCGCCGCTGCACTTCCGCATGCAACGGATCGATCTCCGCCTCGAAGCCATCCGCGGCTTCGAGGATCGCCAGGTTTCTGACAGCCCGCGAGAGCATGACCTTGAGCACGTGGGTATCGTGCTCGTTCCGCTGCTCCAGCAGCAGCGTGCGAAACCGGCCGATATTTTGCCTGAGAATGAACCGTTGCACAGCAACCTCCCTCAGGCTCTGTTCGCGTCACCCATCTCGTCTTGATTGGCAAGGCGAGTGTCCTATGGCCTTCGGTCGTCGCGCCAGCGTAAGATACCGCGCGGCATCGGCCACTCAAACCGACGTTCCCCGCAGCAAAGCCATGTCCTCGGATGGCGGCAGACCGAACTGCCGAGCATAATCCCGACTGAACATGTTTAAGCTCGCACAAACCAACGCACCGAGCTTGGGGCCCGAGCTCAAACTTTGCCGGCGAAGCAATCTCTGCCATTTTGCAGGTCGATCGATCAAGCTCCTGGCTTCCCCGAACAGTCTTCGCAAAGGGAAAGATATCGTGGCCGAGAATGATTATGATGCCTTCGCCGCGGCTTATGATGCCGATAACGAGGTCAATGCCTGGAATGCCTATTACGAGCGGCCGGCCATTCTTGCGCTGGTTGGCGACGTCGCCGGGCTTTCCGTGCTCGATGCGGGATGCGGCGGCGGGGCGCATGCAGCGGCGCTGATCGAGCGCGGGGCTGTGGTGACCGGGATCGACGCCAGTGCGGGCATGCTTGAGATCGCGCAACGTCGGCTGGAAGGGCGGGCGCGGCTGCTATCGGCCGATCTCAACGAAGCATTGCCATTTGCGGACAAGGCTTTCGATCTGATCCTTACCTCGCTTGTCATGCATTACCTGCCCGACTGGTCGAGGCCGCTTTCGGAATTCCACCGGCTGCTGCCCGAAGGCGGACGCCTGGTTTTTTCCACCCACCATCCCTTCATGGATCACGCCTCGACCGGCCGCGACAATTATTTCGAGACCTACAGCTTCGATGAGACCTGGCAGCGCGCCGGAAAACATATCGCCATGCGCTTCTGGCATCGGCCGCTGCATGCCATGTTCGATGCGCTGAAGTCGGCCGGATTCCAGATCGATATCGTCAGCGAGCCCCAGCCCGATCCGCGCGCCCGCACGCTTTTCCCGCAGGCCTATCAGAGCCTGACGACCAAGCCGCGGTTCCTGTTCTTCTCGGTGGTGAAAGCATGACGACGGGTGCCGGCGTTGGGGTCTCTTGACTCCATCGGGCGTAGTGTTCCGATCCATATGGTTGTCTGAATGGGAGCTGCCTGCGTTGATCATCGCCCTCCGGCAGCTATTGATCCATACCAAATCGCAAGATCGGTCGAGCGCGACATATGCGGAAGGGCCTAGCTGGTGCGGTCAAAGTCGAAACCGAGAAAGGCAGCCCGAAAATTCTCGCGCTTGGACAGGATAGTGCGCCAGCTCAAATCTGACTGGAAGCCTTCGATGCAAAGCTTCTCAAATAAACGGTGATCATCATCTACCGGAAAGCCCTACTCGGTGTCGTGATAGGGCATGAACTCCGGAGCGGCTGCGCACCAGCGGCAATGCGGCTGCCCATCCGGGCCGAAGATCGTCGCGCTCATTTTCTCACGCCCTGAGAAAGGCCAAGCGGTCGTCGGTTCGGCCCGGTGCAATTTCAAGAATGTCCGCGCTTACGACACCCCCCACAACGAAAGGATCTTGCTGGAGGCGTATTTCGAGATCGGCGCGGGATGTGTTGTGGGCGAGAACCGCTCCGCCCGCACTTTGCTGAAGGCTTCCGGTAAGGAGGAAGATACCATCGTCAAAGCCCTGTTTGATCCAGGCATTATGCCCTTCCATAAGGGCGGAGGCTCGGGCCTTGTTGGCGGAGAATTTAAGTGTAACGACGAACATACAGGGGCCCTTCAGGAATTCTGGATGGAAACGGATTCGGGATGATCGGATAGATTGGGTCGCTGCACTGCCAACCATAGGCACATATCGTCGACTTCACGGCGGATGAAGGCTTCGTCGCGGAAGGCGGTCGCGAGTGCGGCCACACCCTGGCTTCGCATCAGGATGTGCATGGCAAGCGCGTCGGCATCGGTCTCACGGCCAATTGCGGCGAACTGGCGCGAAAGCCAATTGCGAAACAGAGTGAAAAGCTTGGTCGCCTCGTCCTTGGCAGTGTGGTCGAGTTTGGCGAGTTCGTTGCAAAGCGTGCCGACTGGGCAGCCAAAGGCCATGATCTTTGTCTGGTTCATGATGAGCATGTGGATGAAGCTTCTGATTCGTTCGCCGGGAGCTTCAGCCCCAGCCTCCCACGCATCTAGCATCGCCTTGGTCTTTGAAAGACGATGGGCGATCACCGCATCGAGAATCTCGTCTTTCGTCTTGAAGTGATAGTAGAAATTGCCTCGCGAAAGTCCGACGACTGCCGCAATGTCGGCGAAGGACGTCGCCTCGAATCCTCGCTCATAAAAGAGCTTGTCTGCAGCCTCAACAATCTGCAGTCGTGTGGTCGCTGCCCCCAAGTGCCCGGTTCTCCATTGCCATTGCCCAGCGAGTAGGACAAATGCCCTACGAAACTCTTTAGGACAATCGACCTAAAGACGTCAAGGGTGGGCCTGAGAGGTGACGGGATTCCTGCCTTCCGGAAGATAGGGATTGTCGTTGCAAATGGCTCAAGTGTCTAGCATGTCCCACTCGCCGCCGCTTTCATCCCATTCTCAACACTTTCAGGGCGTCAGGTGAGTTGAGCGAGGATAGCGTCGACGACACTTGGGACGGTACCCGTCGTGTCGATATTGATGCCGATGGGAAGATATTCCCGGGTATGATGGTAGCGGAGCACCAGCGCCCGCTCGGCCGGCTCGAAGCCCGGCTCATTCGGCCGCCCATCCAATCGTCGGTTCAAGGTCTCAACGTCTATATCGAGCACGAAAACCTTGTCGAAAAGGTCCAGGAATTTGTGGAAATTGCGCGAGCCGCCACAGAAGAAGGTGGCAGGATGGGTGGTGTCGGCAGCAATAGCGCGGACCTTGTCGACAGGCCAGATCCAGTGGGCGTATCCCCAAACGATGCGGTCCGCGCCTGCGGGTGGTCCTGCGAGTGCCTGGCCCGTCTCGGGGTCGCCGACATAGGCCAAGACCCGGTCACCATGAACGACATGGCAGCCCCGCCGCTCCAGTTCGGTAGCGACAGACGTTTTCCCAGTGCCGGAACCGCCTTCGATCAGATAGTTCTTGATTCCCATAGGCGCTGCTTATCATGGCCTTCGATCTGGTGAGAAGACACTCTACCTGGGAACGCTTAGTTCCAATCCATCGTCACCCATTGACGTGAACGGTTTTCACCCCAATAGGGTCAGGCCAGCCAGACGACAACAGGAGTGTAATCGTGAGCGAACCGACCGTAGCAGATGCAACAAACCGCATTTATGAGTCGCTGCAGGCGGACAATGCCGAAATCGACGTGCATATCGCGGTGCTCAAGGCAGCGCTGACGCGGGCGGGTTTGAAAGAGGCGGTATTCGACCCGGCTCGGCTCGTGCAGAATAACCGTTCCGGCAGGAAGCGAATGCAGGCCTACTTTCGCCAGCGCGGTGTCATGGTGAAATTCTCAGCCTAGCCTTCCAGCCGACTGTATTCACCCTCAGTGGGGGCAATGGCGTCGACGCGAATGAAGGTTGCGTCGAAGTTAACCTGCCTCGTGTTGCCGTGGCCGAGGGGGCTGCCTGCCCTTCCCGACACTCGGGGCGGGTGGACCATGAGAGTTGACCGAATGTGGGCTCGCTGGAATAATCAGCCGAGCAGCGTGACGTCGGGGTATCTGCGACACTGCGGTTCGTGCTCACCCCGTTGATATTCCTGTGGGGGAGTCCTCGATGTCTGTCGTTTACAGGCCAGCCCGGGCGGAGGATTTGGCCGCCACCGACGTGCTGGTGGTCGCCAGCATCAACGAACTCACCATCCGACATGGCTTCGGCCCCATGGCGATGCCAAGCCCTCCCAGCTTCCAGCTGTTTTCGCTTGAGGACGACCCCGGCGGTCTATGGATCGCGGAGAACGGCAGCGACATCGTCGGATTCGCCTGGAGCTGGGCGTGTGGTGAGCTTTGGTTCCTTGCCCAGCTGTTTGTCGAACCGGCGCAACAGGGTCAAGGCATCGGCAATGAGCTGATGAGACGAACCATGGAGCACGCCCGAAAATCAAGCGCAGCCCATCGGGCGCTGATAACGTTCTCCTTCAATCGTGGCTCGCAAGGTCTCTATATCCGGCATGGCCTCTTCCCCAAAATGCCGATCTATTTCGTCGGCTTCATGACGGTTCCTGTTTTCTTCGGCGTCTGCCGAGCTGTGAGCGAAAGTGATCACATCGCACTCGTCCCTCGACAATTGGCAGAGCGCTTGGCGGATCTTTTCGGGCTCTCCCTCTATAACGCTCCCATGCCGCTTCCGCCGGCCCTCATCGTCGGCGTGTGGCACAAGCGCGCGACAGGGAATCCCGCCCATCGTTGGATTCGGAACCTGATCGCCGAGATATTGCTGCCACTTAATATCGGCGAGCAGCCCCTGCCAAATGAAGTGCGCTGACGGTGCTTTCCCGCGTCGATCGGCAAGAACGTGCCCATGCGGTTTCGACGACGGAGTGATAGGTGCAGGACCTAGACTGAGCTGTCAAAAAGTGACGTCGTCCGTGATTGTAAGGACTGATCGGCGCCGCCGTCATGCCGTACCTCGTCTGACGCCGAATGGTACTGCGTCCTCCGCAGGATCGGTAGCGGGAGGCATCACCCCTGGACGGCGTGTTGGAACAGGATGCCCGTCACGATGGCCGGCAGGGCCAGCCACCGGCGGTCCATCGTGGCCGCCAGAACAGTTCCCGTCAATGCCAATGTCGATGCGTTCGCCTCGAGCGTTCGTTCGATGTCCCACTCCCGGTCGAGTTCCGCCAGCCTGGATCCGATCTGGTGGGATGAGTCTCGTAGTAGGCGAGCCTCTCCTCCACCTGCCAGCGCAGGCGTCGGTTGATCTCGTTGGATGTGGGCGCTGACCAAGTTTGCTGTCGCGGCCATGGCAATCCGTAAGCGGTGTTTAGACCGCACCTTTCGGATCAGTGCGTGATTGCTTAAAGTTGCGCCGCGATGATTGGGCGAGCGTCGATGAATGAGAGCGGCGAAATTTCCGACATGGGGGAAATGATTTGAACGAGACTCAACAACTGTGGGAATGGCGCGAGAAGATCGCAAATCTCTACTACGAGGTACGTTCTAGCCCGGACGTGGCTGCTGCTTGGGGGCTTTGGTGCGCCACCCGTTCGACCCTGTTTCGCGACCATCCTCAGTCGCCAATTGACCCGGCGGACCGCAAGACGTTCGAAGGGCCGACGACATTTTCTTATGATCCCTCGTTGCGCTTGACGGTACAGCTTGTCCCGGTAACGCCGGAACGGATAACCGTCGCAACAGGAGTGGATGGTGACCTGTCGATGCATGCGTTCTCTCGTACAACGGGGCTGGAGGCCAGATTGGGCGGCGAATTAACTCTTTACTGGATTGAGGGGTACGGCGGTGGCGTGTTCCTGCCGTTTGTCGATGCGACCTCAGGAACCGAGACGTATGGTGGTGGCCGATATCTCCTCGACACCATCAAGGGAGCGGATCTCGGAGTCGTCCGTTCAGGCGGCGCACTGGTGCTCGATTTCAATTTTTCCTATTTTCCTTCGTGCGCCTATTCTTCCCGTTATGTCTGTCCACTAGCGCCATCGGGCAATCGACTGAAAGGCGCAGTGAGAGCCGGAGAACGGCTACCTGTCTCGAAACGATAAGCGCAGGGGGCAGAAGCCTGAAACTTCGTCGCCGGGCATTAGAAGTCCCCCTCTCGTTAGCGCTGTTTGCCTGCCGAGCCCTGCCTTTCCTAGCGACCGCTTGAACTTGATTGAGCTGGGATTTGCCGTGACATAGCGGACTCCGCCCGCGTTAAACGTGAAGCTGTTTTCTTCGCACATTGACCAAGCGGTAGGCCGTTCAGAAAACTACTGCTGCGACATCGATGGCAACAATGCGCCAAGAGCAGTCGCACAGCGAGAGTCCCATCAGCGGCCACGATGACCCGTTGCGGACAACTCCTAACGCGACTATCCAGATGATCTCCTTTGAGGTGACGAGGGTCGTTTGAATGGACAGTCAGGATTCGGCGGTCGCAAAACTGGATGCCTGCCGCCACATATTCCTTGCCAAACTCGGGACCGGGCCTTCGCTCGACCTTCGTATTTTTGTTGTGGAAGCCCGCGTCCAAGATGAACTTGTTTCGGTTAGGCCCGGTGACAGAGACTTGGAAGCGATTTTTGCGGAGGCGCATCCTATCATGACAAAGGAGGGATACGACGCCTTTACAATCATATTTGAGAGTTACGTTTGCTTTTCGGTTAGGAACGAGACTTACGCAATTCCCGAAAATGTTGAGGATTATTCGCACCGCTTACGTACGCACGAACAATCCGCTTTTTTGGATTTTGTGTCGAAGGGCACTTGGGCGTCGTCGGACCATCCAGGACCATTCGTGCATTAAATTTGCGAGGATCATGTAATTGATGTTGCGTGCAATTCTGAGCCGATAATCGAGCATCGAATTGTGACAGCCGATGATTTGTAAGCTCGTATTGAGAAAGTTGAACGATGGCCTCCCACTCAAGGTGAACCTCAGCATCATAGAGGTCCGCAACGGGCCGGAAGCAGACTTCAGTCGCTCGTTCGAAGTTCCACGGCATAAGCTGATTTACCCGGCTAGACTTTCCGAAACGATCTGCGCCTTGACGTCGTCCGGCCAATGCCGATTCACCTCACGTCCAGACTTCCTGGTCGGTTGCAACCGAGGCCACCACACTGCCGTCGACATGCATATGTTTATCACACGAAGGGTCTTACTTCTCTTCGAGATGCCCGCTGCCGTTTAACAAATGCGCTGCACAAATACCAAACTAGATAGGTCGCTAGAATGGCTAGCTGCTGCAACAAGATGGCGACGACGACTATAAACTGATCCAATCCGTCATAAGAGTCGTCGCCTACATCGATGATATCTGGCGTGAACGTCACTCTGTCGCATAGGTATACTGGCAGGACGACCCAGATGACCGCCAAAAAATGCAATGTCTTCCCGCAACGTGGCCATGTGCGGCCAGCGATAAAAGCCACGAGCGGAGCTGCGAAGTTGCTCATAAATATGATGGCGAACGCGAGTTCAGGCTTGATCATCGAAAATTGATCCTCCCGGCGTGCTGCGGCGCAAGAGAGGCTCTGGCCTTTCGCGCTCCATAGACGTCTCTGTCCATAGAATTTTCTATCCAAGAGACTGAGTGGCTGAATGGCTGTCACGCGCTATCAATCATCGCATTCCATATCAGTAATGTCGCCAGCCAGGACTTCAGCGTGCTCGGACAGAACACCACATTGTCGAGAAGCATCGCCAATTCGGGGTCGCTGTCAAAAAGCTGTTCCTGTTTGGCTTTCAACTTGCCGATATAGAACTGATGAATATGCAATGATCCGGCCATTTGGGCGAGGCTTGGCATGCTGATGCTCCCATTTAGTGATTCCGGAAGGTTCGCCCAGCATAGCGCCTGTCGGGCATTCCCGTTGACCGCTCCATCTTCATCGACATCGTCCGCCGGTAGAAAATTCCGGTATATCGTATCTGCATCAGCACGAACTGGCTCCACTCGGAGCCAGGAGTAGCCCTTACCTACCAAGCGACCAGGGGCGGGTTGGAGATTGCTAATGACCCGGTACTCGGGATTGCAGGGCATCCTGATTGTCAGGGGCTGCGCCGAATGCTACCGCAGGTGTACAAGTGTTTATGACGAGGGTGCATTCATGAACCGATTGATCGTCTTCCTTGCGGTTGCGCTTTCGACTGGCACCGCGCATGCGAGCGGGCTTCCTTTTTTCCCCAACACGAACGTCCCCGGACTACACCGCGAAGCTGGTTGTGCGCGACACATTAGATGGGAAGGACAACTGGCGGCTCGTGCAGCATCACAACGGCTGGACGCACGTCGAGGAGACACAAGGTGACGAGACACATATCTGGTATGGGCACTTCTTTCAGAACGTTGTTTTGTCAACAGGCAAGAAAGAAGGAGAGGAGATCAAGCGCTTCAATATCAGGCAAGTCGAGCCATCGTATGACTACCTCGGCATCAAGCAAGTCAAGGAAACGAACGATGTGGAGACAGTGGGCGGCGAGGAGTGTCGCTGGCTTCAAATAGTTCGACACGATCCGCCAAGCCCTATTTGGATGACCTGCTTGACCAGCGACGGAATAGAGGTCGCAACCAAGGTTCTCTTTTCCAAGGGTAAATTGATGTCCGAGGCGCGTCTGACCGAGATCAAGCGAGGTCCGGTCCCGGAGGCCGAAGTGTTGCCGCCAAGACAGCTTTTTGACGCAAGCACGTGGCTCAAGCCGCTGCGTACCTACCCGGATCACCCTCCAAGTGCTGTCGACTTCGAGGCGAAGTTGGTTACGAGGGCGTCAGACAATCCGTCGATAGACAAGTCTTCTGAGGTGAGGCTGTTGCGACATTATCCATGGTGGTTTCGTCGGCGTGAGGGCAAGGACGGGTCAATCCGGATCGAGGTTTGGAACGAGCTTGAGAACCAGGGTGTTGTCTATTCGTCGTCGAAGATGGAACGCAGAATTGTCGGTGGTCGCTCTTCGCTGGATGCGAAGCGTCCCTTCTCTCGATTCAGCAGCCAAACAGGAATGGAAAATCTGGGTGAGCAAGGCCAGTTTCTTGGCGAAAATTGCATATGGTATAACCTAACGCCGAATATGGCCGGTTCAAGTCACAAGCAGTGCATCACGTCCGACGGTATTCCGTTGAAGGACGAGCAGTGGTACGGCAGGAGCGCAGTGGAGAGCTTCGACACGGTGGCGTTTACGCGTCGACCCGTCGACATCGGCGAAATGCAGCCGCCTCGCGAATACCTCGATCCGTCAGCGTGGGGATTTGTGCTGCACTAGCGCGGGGCAGCAGTCCCGATCTTCTCGATGACGCTAACGCATCACGGTGAGATCATCTGATGACAAATGATGGCTGATCAATGACGCTGACTCTGTCCCTGAGGTCATTGGTGCAGATGCGTAGGGGCGGCGGCTGAGGTATCCCAGGTGTGGCTGGAGGCCGAGAAACTTCCCTGTTCCGTAGCCTTGCGGGCAAGCCGTGAGCCGATAGCAGCGGAGGAACTGCACCCGCAGCGATGGCGGTCAGGCTCAGTGGTCTTCACTCCCTACAGGTGTGTTGGTTGGAAATGAGGGCTGCCCGGAGTTTCTAAGGAACAAGACCGGTCACGTCCGACGGAAATGGCCGTATCCAATCCGGTGGTTGGATCCGCAACAAGCTGAAAAACCTCGATCGGGAGGGTAGTTTCCCCCTCTGATTTGTGCCGTTCCATTAACGTTGTGCGGCGAAGTTGAGCATATTGCAAGTTGCTTCATGACGACGCTGTCTCAATTTTTTCGGCAATCCCTCCTTTTCGTGGGAATCACAGGGCCAGCACAAACTTCTGTGCCTCGCCTTGACGATATAAAGATATATATTATATTAGATTATATATTGAATTTTCACCCGGGGCCAATGATGTCCATTACAACGATATCCGAGAATTTTTGCGTCTCGCCGCAGCCAAGTGTCGAGGACATCCGGTCGCTCCGCGGCCAAGGGTTCAAGACACTCATCAACAACCGGCCGGACAACGAGGATACGTCTCAGCCGAACACGCGAGTCGAAAGACAGGAAGCGAAGCACTGCGACCTGTCCTATGCGTTCATTCCCGTCACGGCCGACACGATCACCGAGGCGGACGTTCGTGCCTTCCAGCGGGCCGTCGATGAATCGGACGGACCCGTTCTCGCACATTGCCAGACCGGTAGGCGCGCGCTTAACCTCTATCTGATTGGAGAGGTTCTGGACGGCAGCATGTCTGTCGAAGAGGTCGTCGAATTCGGACGCAGCCGCGGCTTCGACACCGGCGCCGCCGCAGCCTGGCTCAAGCAACATGCTGCCCGCAGGCCGCAGGTGAAGGGCTTCTTCGACAAGCGCACCTGGAGCGTCCAGTATGTGGTTTCCGATCCGGTGACCCGCAAGTGCGCTATCGTCGATCCGGTACTCGACTTCGACGAGAAGTCCGGAGCGACGGCGACCATCAACGCGGACGCGATCCTCGACTACATCCGCGACAACGGGCTGACGGTCGAGTGGATCCTCGACACCCACCCCCATGCCGACCACTTCTCCGCCGCCCATTATCTGCAAGAGCAGACCGGCGCACAAACGGCGATCGGCGAGCGCGTCGTTGATGTCCAGAAGCTGTGGAAGGGCATCTACAACTGGCCTGAGCTTGCCACCGACGGCTCGCAATGGGACCGGCTGTTTGCCCATGGCGAGACCTTCGCGGTCGGCTCGATCGATGCCAAAGTGCTTTTCTCTCCGGGACACACGCTCGCCTCGATTACCTATGTAATCGGCGACGCGGCCTTCGTGCACGACACGCTCTTCATGCCCGACAGCGGCACGGCGCGCGCCGACTTCCCCGGCGGCGACGCGCGCGTCCTGTGGAAATCGATCCAGGAGATCCTCGCGCTCCCGGACGAGACGCGGATCTTCACGGGTCACGACTACCAGCCAGAGGGTCGGCCACCTCGATGGGAAAGCACGGTGGCCGAGCAGAAGAAGTCCAACCCGCATCTCGCCGGCGTGGACGAGGAAGAATTCGTTGCGCTACGGACGAAGCGCGACAAGACGCTGCCTATGCCAAAGCTCATCCTGCATGCCCTGCAGGTGAACATCCGCGGCGGGCGCCTGCCGGAGCCGGAAGCCAACGGCAAGCGCTACCTCAAGTTTCCCCTCGATGCATTGCAGGGAGCGGCATGGGAATGACCAGCGATCTGAAGGCGATGATGAAGGTGGGGCTTTCCCCCGCCGAGATGGCCGGCCGGGCCGGAAAGGTGGCGAACCTCATGAAGACGCTGTCCCATCCGGCGCGCCTGATGATCGTCTGCACGCTCGTGGAAGGCGAGCATTCGGTCGGGGAGCTTGAAGAGAAGATCGATGTCCACCAGCCGCATCTGTCGCAGCATCTGACCGTGCTGCGTGGCTCCGGGATTGTCGAAACGCGGCGGGAGGGGAAGCAGATCTTCTATCGCCTGACGGAGGAGAAGGCCGCCCAACTGGTTGTCGCCCTCTATGACATCTTCTGCGTCGGCCAAGGCGAATGAACACCTATCTTCCATCTTTGGCCGGGGGCATCCTAATCGGCACCTCCACGGTAATGCTCCTGCTCCTCAACGGCCGCATTGCCGGGATCAGCGGGATCGTCGGGCGTCTTGCCCAAGGCATCGGCTTGAGCGCCAATCTCGCCTTTGTGCTCGGGCTGCTGCTTGGGCCGTTCACCTACCTGCTGGCGTTCGGCGGCTGGCCGGCTGTTCAGATCACCACGGGCTGGCCGCTGATCGTCGTCGCGGGGCTGCTCGTCGGCTTCGGCTCGCGCATGGGATCGGGCTGCACCAGCGGCCACGGCGTGCTTGGGCTTGCCCGCCTGTCGCCGCGGTCGATGGTGGCGGTCGCCACGTTCCTGACGGCCGGCGTTATCGCCGTCGCAACTCTGCGAGGCCTCGGGCTATGAACCGGAACATTTTCCAATTCGTGGCCGCTCTCGCCTCGGGTATCGTCTTCGGCTTCGGCCTGTCCCTGTCCGGCATGCTGAACCCGGTCCGGGTCCAAGGCTTCCTCAACGTGTTCGGCGCCTGGGATCCGAGCCTTGCCTTCGTTCTCGGCGGCGCGATCGTTGTCGCATTCACCGGCATCCAGATCATGACACGGATGAAGCGTCCCGCCTTCGACGACAGCTTCCACGTGCCGACGAACCGTCGGATCGATGCTCCGCTGGTCGTTGGTTCGGCCTTGTTCGGCCTGGGCTGGGGGATCGGTGGCTTCTGTCCCGGCCCGGCCGTCGCATCCCTATCGGTCGGCCTTCCTCAGACGTTCCTGTTCGTCATCGCGATGCTGGTCGGGATGAGCTTGCATGACAGAGTATGGAGCAGACGGACGTGAGCACCGTCATTTTGGCGGCCGTTGGCTCCGGCGGAATCGTCGGCTTCATGCTCGGCCTGCTCGGCGGCGGCGGGTCCATCCTGGCGACGCCGCTGCTCCTCTACGTGGTTGGCGTGACCCAGCCGCATATCGCGATCGGAACGGGTGCGCTTGCGGTCTCCGTCAATGCCTTTGCAAACTTCGCAAGCCACGCGATCAAGGGGCACGTCTGGTGGCGCTGCGCAGCCGTCTTCTCCGCGCTCGGCGTGATCGGCGCCCTCGGCGGCTCCAGCCTCGGCAAGGCGATGGATGGAGATAGCCTGATATTCCTGTTCGGCGTCCTGATGGCGGTTGTCGGCGCTCTGATGCTGAAGCCCAGGAAGGCGGTGACGGTAGAGTGCCGTCCGGTCGACCTCAGGATGTGCCTTGCCACCGCCGCCGTGGCACTCGCCGCCGGCGCTGCATCCGGCTTCTTCGGCATCGGCGGGGGCTTCCTGATCGTTCCCGGCCTCATGCTGGCAACGGGCATGCCGATGATCAACGCGATCGGCACATCGCTCCTCTCCGTCGGTGCGTTCGGACTGGCGACGGCCTTGAACTATACCAGTTCGGGCTTGGTGGACTGGTGGCTTGCCGCCGAATTCATCGGCGGCGGCATCGGCGGCGGCGTACTCGGCATGCTGCTCGCCACCCGGCTCAGCGCCTACAAGAACATTCTCAACCGCCTGTTCGCAGCGCTGATCTTCGCGGTCGCGGGTTACATCCTGTATCGGAACTGGGGGAGGCTAATGGCTGGCTGAGCGCGCAGTGCAGACGGCTACAGGTCGATCCCCAAGCCTTGCGCGCAGCACTCAGTTGCCCGCTTGTTGCGTTGCATTGTGCTCGCAGCGGAGTGTCTCCTGACGTGAAGAGTTTCGGGCACCGGCAGGGCTACGAGAAGCAGTTGCAGGCCTTTCCGCGCCCGTGCCGGTTTCCGGTGGCATGGCGAGCTTTCACGAACTCGTGATAGCGACTGGTGTAACGAATGTCGGGGAGATTGCGAACCTGAATATGCGCTCAACGAGAGCGTCCATTCATCATCGGGAGTACGCAATGTCCATCAAATCCACCATCAACTCCGTCGTCCTCGCCGGCGCTGTCACCACCGCCCTTGCTTCGATGGCCGGCGCCGCACCGCTCACCAAAGCCGAGGGTGCTGCTGCAATGGCCGCTCACAAGGAAAAATGCTTCGGCGTTGCCCTGAAGGGCCAGAATGATTGTGCAGCCGGCCCCGGCACCTCCTGCCAGGGGACATCGACAGTCGACTTCCAGGGCGATTCCTGGAAGTTCGTACGGGGCGGCACCTGCACCTCCATCGTCCTGCCGAACGGCAAGCACGGCACGCTGAAGGCAATGTAATTTCTACACGCGACAGCGATGACAATGAGGGGGCGGAGAGACGCCATGACCACCGATCGAATTTCAACGACCGCGTCTGCGGCAACTGCTCTCCGCTTTCCCCGCCATCCGATCGAGGGGCTCGCGGGGACGAGCTTCAAGCACGAGCATTTTGCCGCCATAGCCGCGGAGCGGCCTCATCGCGGGTTCTTCGAAGTCCATGCCGAGAATTATATGGGGGCCGGCGGGCCGCCGCATCGTATTCTCGAACAGATCCGCCGTGACAATCCGGTGTCGCTCCACGGCGTGTGCATGTCGATCGGCGGACCTCAGCCGCTCGACCGGGCCCATCTTGAACGTTTCCGCTCTCTCGTCGAACGCTACGAACCAGCTCTGGTGTCCGAGCACCTGGCCTGGTCGACGCATCGGACGACCTTCCTCAACGACCTCCTTCCTCTTCCCTACACACGAGAAAGCCTGGCGCGGGTTTGCGAGCATATCGAGGAGGTGCAGGAGACCATCAGACGCCCGATCCTTCTGGAGAACCCGTCCACCTATGTGACGTTCCGCCAATCGACGATGAGCGAGACCGAGTTCATCGGCGCCATCGTCCGGCGCACCGGCTGCGGTCTTCTGCTCGACGTCAACAATGTATTCGTCTCCGCCACCAATCACGGGTTTTCAGCGCTCGACTATCTGTCCGATTTTCCCATTGCTGCGGTTGGTGAGATCCATCTCGCAGGCCACGCCGAGCAGACTGACGACGAGGACGAGCTGCTGCTGATCGATAGCCATGACGGTCCGGTCGCCGATGCCGTCTGGAAGCTTTACGAGATCGTCATCGGCCGTGGTGGCCCCATTCCAACGCTCATCGAGTGGGACAGCAACATACCCGATTGGCCGATACTGCGTGGCGAGGCCCTCGCAGCGCAGGCGATCATGGATCACCATGGTTCCATCGCGTTGCAGGATCAAAGTCATGTTGCGGCTTGATCCCCCATCTCTTGGCATAGAGCCCCTGACTTATGCTGCGGATTTTGCGCCGGCCCTGACCAACCCGGACGCTGGGACGCCCGACGGCGTTGTCGGGCCAAACGGCAAGGGTGCGATCAAACGCTACAACGTCTACCGCAACAACGTCACCGTCAGTCTGATCGATGCCCTCGCCGGGATTTTCCCGGCGGTGCAACGCCTGACGGGGGCGGAGTTTTTCCGCGCCATGGCGCGCTTTCACCTGCGCGCCACGCCACCGGCATCGCCGCTTCTCTTCGAATATGGCCGGGATTTTCCCGCTTTCATCGAAGATTACGAATATGCCCGGTCCTTGCCCTGGGTTGCCGACGTCGCCCGGATCGAACGGGCTTGGCTGGACGCCTACCATGCAACCGATGTCGAGCCGCTTGCCGCTGATGCTCTTGCTTCCGTTCCGCCGGACCGTCTCGGTGAATTGGTCTTTGCAGCGCATCCGGCAACGAGGATCGTTCGGTCGGACTATCCGGCGCTGACGATCTTTGCCGCCAATCGCGGTGACGGCCCCATAAGCCCGATCGAAGTGGTCGACCCGGAAGATGCGCTTGTAACCCGGCCGGATATGGAGGTGGCGGTGCGTCATCTTCCTTTGGGCGGCGCAGAGTTCCTGATTTCCCTCATTGCCGGCGAACCGCTTGGTGTCGCCGCAGCCAAGGCCATCGACGCTTGTCCGTCGTTCGACATCGCGGCCAGCTTGACCGGCATGATCGAAGCGGGGGTATTTTGCGGCATCACTCTCGGAGACGCATCATGATATCGACCACCCAACAGACTTCGATCAGAGCCAGGTTTCAGCCGATCGTGACACTTGTGGAGATGGCACAGAGACTGGTTCGGGCCTTTGCGCAGCCGAGCATCGTTCAGGCGGTTGTCCGCCTCGCTCTGGCCGTGCCCTTTTGGAAGTCGGGCATTCTGAAGTGGGATGGCTTCCTGCAATTGAACGACACGGCGATCACACTGTTCACCGACGAATTCATGCTCCATCTGCCGGGCGGTCCCTATGCCTATCCGGCGCCAGTCACCATGGCCTTCCTGTCCGGCGCTGCCGAGATCACCTTTCCGATCTTGCTGGTTCTGGGTTTCGCTACCCGGTTTACGGCGACCGGCCTGCTGTTCATGACGTTGATCGTCGAGATCACGGTGCCGGACGGATGGCCGATCCACATTACCTGGGCTGCGATGGCGCTGTCGCTCATGGCATGGGGGCCGGGAAAACTGTCGATCGACCATTGGCTTGCACATTGGTTTGGCCGCCGGGCTGCCTGATCCAGCTCTGCGGCAGAGGACGGCTTCGCAGCTTCCTGAAAGCAGATCTTGCTGGCGATCACGCTGGAGGTCGTCGTTGCGCCGGCACTGGCTATTGCTCATCCCTCGAGCAAACGGCGGCAACCGATTCAAGATCGGACAGTGATCACCGTCATTGTACGACACCGGCCTTGCGTAGCCCCTCCACGACGAGCTCGAAATCGGCGGGGTTCTTAAATGGCAGGACTTTGCGACGGTATTCCAGGGAGTAGTCGGGATTGACGCGCATCACCTCTTGCCACGTCGCGCGAGCCTCTTCGAAACGGCCGAGGTGCCCGTAACAGGCGGCCAGAAGCGCGCGCGAGACATCGGTGACGGGGTTGCGGCTGACGCGCCGCAGCAATAGTTCGACGGCCTCTTCGTACCTTCGCAGTTGAAACAAGGCCAAGGCCTGAAAGTGAAGAACAATATCCGGAAAATACGGGTTCAGGACCCTCGCCCGATCGAAATAGGCGAGTGCCTCCTCAGGTCTGCCTGAATAGATGAGTGCCTCGCCGAGGCTGACCTGCCCTTCGGCGAAGTTCGGATTGAGGACGATCGCACGCTCGACCTCGCTGATGGCTCCATCGTGCTGTCGCGAGTAGAGCTTGACCATACCGAGCGCCCAGTGCGCCACGGGATCGCTATCATCCCGCGCTACCGCCAGCGTCGCCGCCGCTTCGGCTTGCTCGACCGAGCGCTGCGGTAACGCGCTCCACCGGTTCAGGTAGTCGAGCCCATGGGTCAGGGCGAGGAAGGCGTGCGCCGAGGCGAAGTTCGGGTCCAGTTCGATGGCACGTTGCAAAAGGTCGCGGGCGTCGCTGTTCGTTTGCCTCGTCAGCCGGTGCCACAGCTCCCGGCCGCGCAGGAAGCAGTCATATGCCTCGGGGTGCCGGGTCTGCCCCGGCGCAAGTCTTTGCCGGTCGCCCTCTGTCAGGTTGACCGCCAGCGCATCGACGATCTGCTGGGTGACATCGTCCTGAACCGCGAATATGTCGGTGAGGTCGCGATCGAACCGCTCCGCCCATAGATGCCCGCCGGTGGTCGCGTCGATGAGCTGCGCGGTGATGCGTACCCTGTTTCCCGACTTGCGTACGCTGCCCTCGAGGACATGCCGCACGCCGAGCTTCGTGCCCACCTCCTGCACTTGGACGTTCTTGCCCTTGAAAGTGAACGACGAATTGCGAGCGATGACGAAGAGCTGCGACAGCTTCGATAGCGCCGTGATGATGTCTTCCGAGATGCCGTCGGCGAAGTAGTCCTGTTCGGCGTCACCGCTCATGTTGGCGAAGGGCAGGACGGCGATCGACAGCTTCGGCGGCGCTGCCGTCGCCGGTTGGCTCGTCGCGGTTTCCGAGGCCGCGGCTGACTTGGTCGCTGCGCTGCCGACTTGCAGCGAATAGACCCGGATCGGCTCGGCGATGTTCTTGAGCTGCGTGCTGCCGAGATCGTTGACCGAGAGGTCGAGCCTCGCCTTGACCTGGCGATAGGCATCCTCGGACAGGCAGATCGCGCCCGCCGCGGCGACGCCCTCCAATCGCGAGGCGATGTTGACGCCGTCGCCCATCAGATCGCCGTCGCTTTCCTCGACGACGTCGCCCAAATGGATACCGATCCGGAACTCGATGCGACGGTCCTGCGGGACGCCGTGATTGCGCTCCACCATGCCGTTCTGCACCTCGATGGCGCAGCGCACGGCGTCCACCACGCTGCGGAACTCGACCAGCGCACCATCGCCGGTGCGCTTCACCACGCGGCCATGGTGCACGGCGATCGTCGGATCGATGAGATCGCTGCGCAGTGTCCGCAATCTCGCCAGGGTGAGGTCCTCGTCGGCGCCCGCAAGGCGGCTGTACCCGACCACGTCCGCGGCCAGGATTGCAGCCAGCTTTCGGTTCTCGCTCATGGCGCTGTCTCCCGACGTCCAAGATAACAGGGAGACAGAGGGCAAGAAAGAACTTTCAGCCGCTGCTCAGAGCGATCCTGGTGAGATCGCGCTGGCCACGGCTGATGTGGACGCAGCTGGTGGTGCAGCCTCATGCAACGACGGCTCCGTGATGCTGCCGGCCGCCCAACGCGGTCGTTCCGAAAGCCCACTCAGGGTCAGGTCACGACGATCTCCGCACCCGCCCGAATGTCCGCCACCCATGCGCTCCGTCTTGACCCCCGGGCAGAGCGGTCCTACAAGACAGACCATGGCAACACACCTCTGATTGGCCGCGCCTTGCGGCCTTGAGCGAAGCGCAGTCCTGCACGACACCGCGGGGCCACTTCCCCTTGCCAAGCCAAAATCAGAGATTTTCCAATGCCCACGCTCTACCTCACTTGCGGTCTTCCCGGTTCGGGGAAGACGTCGCTTGCCAAGATCATCGAACATGAAGCATCTGCCCTCCGTCTGACCGGTGACGACTGGATGCACAGGCTTTACCCCGGCATCTCCACGCCGGAAGCCGAAACTGGCCCGTGCCGAGGCAGAGTCGAGAGCCTGCAATGGCAGATCGCTCTGCGTGCCATCAGGCTTCAATGCAACGTTGTCGTCGATTGGGGCGTGTGGTCACGGGCAGAACGCGATACCTGCCGGGAGGAAGCGCGCGCAGCCGGTGCCCGCGTCGTCCTCTGCTTCCTCGATGTTCCCTTTGATAGGCTTTGGGACCGGGTCTGCCGGCGAAACGCCGAGCTTCCAGCGGGCAGGTTTCACATTTCGCGGGCGGACCTGCTCAGGTGGTGCAAGCTGTTCGAGCCGCCAACTGCCGAGGAGCTGGCGCTTTACGACCGGCAAACCCATCCAGCCATCATGGGTCTTGGATGAAACGCCACGGCGTTGGGTAGGCGGGTCCGGACCAGCTCGCTCGTGAGGACAGCCAGCCACTCGACTCGGTCATTCCGCATTCACAAGGTCACGGCCTACCTCCTTCGAGGTAATTGCAACTTTCGGTAAAGGCACTATGGTCCGAGGTAGCAGTGCCGGTCATGGTGTCGTCGTCATCGCCGTGATTTTCCGGGGATGGACGACGACAAGCCCCAGAGTGCCGTGCGTCCTTTCGGACGCTCCAACATATTGAATCCACGCATCGTGCTTTCCGAAAATCCATTCCGATTTTCCGGCCGATGCCATGGCCGTCAACACGCCTCCAGCATCTCACCTGAACCGCCGCCTTTGGCTTCGAACCGACTGTTGTCGATGAGGACATGATGATGATCAAACGTGCAATATCGCTCACGGTAGGACTTCTTGTCGGTCTTTCCCTTTCAGGGGCCGCTTTTGCTCAGGAAGCGATTTCGGAGCAGGAGGCGCATGACATCGGTGTGGACGCCTACGTCTACTTTTATCCGCTGCTGTCGATGGACGTCACCCGCAAGCAGTTCACCAATGTCGAGCCCGGCAAGGAGTTTGGCAAAGGGCCGATGAATATGTTCGTGAACGTTCCGGAATATCCTCCCGCCGATTTCAAAGGCGTCGTGCGTTCGAATTTCGATACGCTTTACTCCATTGCGTGGCTGGACCTTACCAAGGAGCCGTTGGTCATTTCCGCGCCGGATACGGCCGGACGATATTATCTCCTGCCGATGCTCGACATGTGGACAGATGTCTTCGCATCGCCGGGCTGGCGGACGACGGGAACGGCGGCAGGCAACTTTCTCGTCACGCCGCCCGGTTGGGCGGGGACGGTTCCGGACGGCGTGACGCGGCTTGCCGCGCCGACCCCTTATGTCTGGATCATCGGGCGCACCAAGACGGACGGACCTGCGGATTACGCTGCCGTGCATGCCATTCAAGCAGGCTACACGGTCTCGCCGCTGTCTGACTGGGGCAAGGCGGCCCAGCCGGTCACGGCCAAGATCGACCCGAGCGTCGATATGAAAACGCCGCCGAAGATTCAGGTCGATACCATGGCGGCGGCGACATACTTCACCTACGCTGCCGAACTGCTGAAGCTGCACCCGCCCCACATGACCGACCAGCCGATCATCGCCCGGATGAAACGCATCGGCATCGAGCCCGGCAAGAGCTTCGACTTCGATAAGCTCGCCCCCGCCGTCAAGAAGGCGCTGGAGGATGTGCCCGAAGCAGCCCAGCAGCTGATGGCGTGGAAGGTGCCGACCCTTTCGCGCGTTGCGAATGGCTGGTCGATGAATACCGACACCATGGGCGTCTACGGAAATTACTACCTGAAGCGGGCGATCGTCACGCAATTCGGGCTCGGCGCCAATCTTCCTGAAGACGCGATCTACCCGCTGAACCTCGCCGACGAAACCGGCAAGCCGCTCGATGGCGCCAACAAGTACATGATTCACTTCGAGAAGGGAGCAACGCCGCCGGTGAACGCTTTCTGGTCGATCACCCTCTACGACGCGGAAGGTTTCCAGGTGGCAAGCGTGCTCAACCGGTTTGCGGCCAGCAGCTGGATGCCGTTCAAGATCAATGCCGACGGCTCTCTCGACATCTATTTCCAGAACGAGAGCCCCGGCAAAGACAAGGAAGCCAACTGGCTGCCCGCACCCAAGGGGCCGTTCAACCTCACCATGCGTCTCTACAGCCCAAAGGCCGAAGCCCTCACCGGCAAATGGAATCCCCCTCCGATCACCAAGGTTCAGGGTTTGCCGAGCTTAGCCGCTCAGTGACGGGCCTCCCAATAGCTTTGCCAGAGGTCGAGCCTGAGTTTGAGCGGATCTTCTCCGAACGTCACGCCGTGATTGGTGAAGTCGATGACCCTGTGGACGAAGGGGTCGTGGTGAGGCCATTTTGGCCGTGAGCCTCCATTGGGGTCACCGCTCGTTGCAAATTCGACCCAGTAAGCACTCGCCAATGTGGCCATCGCCCAGTCGGCAGGCGTCACCTTGTCTTTCACCAGTGCGTCTGGAATGTCGAACGTAAACGGAATTTCGAAGCCGTGCTGAGTGCCTTTCCATGCCGGATCGTTGCGGAGAGCCTCGGCGACATAGGAGAAACGATACCACCACGTCGGCTGACCGGCGCGGATCATCTCGTCAGCGAGGTGGCGGGATGGTTCGACAAGCGTTTTGTCGGCCAGAACCTGCTGCTTCAACTCATCGAGGGTTTGTTGGCCGATGGGATCGTAGAGGGTGCGGGCTTCGGTGGCATGCTTCCCGAACAGCGCGAAGAGATCGTCTTTCGTCGCGGCCTGACCGATACCGAGATCCCGATCATTTGCCCCAACGATGACCGGAACCGGCGCTTGACGGCCGGCCGCAAAAGCCGCTTCTGGCGTTTCGAGCAAAAACCGTCCGTCAACAATCGCGCCTGAGATGCCGATGACGGGCTTGCCTGTCGACATCCCCGCCAGCACCTCTTGTGCCGATGCACCTTCGGTCAGCTTTTCCGCTGGCAGCGCCCGAAGGGCCGTGAGAGCCTCGGCATCGCTTCCATTGATTCCGAGGGAAGCCGCATAGTCCAACGCAGTTTTCTCTGCTTCTTTCAATGTTGACAAAGGCGTGCTCTCAGCACGCGCGGTCGGCAGACCCGGTGATTGTAGAATGGCGCCCCGGAAAAGCCCCCGTGACAACGGCGATATCATGTGCGCCATCACCGAGCCGCCACCGGCCGACTCTCCGAATATCGTCACTTTCTTCGGATCGCCGCCGAAGGCTTCGATATTTTTCTGGACCCATTTCAAGGCTGCAAGCTGGTCCATGTAACCATAGTTGCCGACGGGCTCGTCAGGGGATTCCTTCATCAGTGCAGGATGGGCAAGATAACCCAGCCGGCCCATGCGGTAGTTCATGCTGACGAACACAACTCTCTGGGCGGCCAGCTGCCCACCGGGATATTGAGGGGTATTTCCATGGGCAAGAGCGCCGCCGTAAATCCAAACCATCACTGGCAGCGGCGTCCGGGGACGCTTGACGGGTGTCCAGACATTGAGGGTCAAACAATCCTCTGACTTCGGCAGGTCGTCGGTCTGCATGCAGGACGGGCCGAAATTGCGGGCATCCTTGGTACCGCTCCATGCCTTCATTGGTCTCGGATTACGCCATCTCAGATCGCCAACCGGCGGCGCCGCATAGGGTATGCCTTTGAAGCTGACGACCGTGCCCGACTTCTCACCCTTCAGCATTCCGCTGTCGATCGTAACGGTGTCGTCTGCCGCACCCAATCGCGGCGCGACCGTCAGCTGACACGATGCGACGGCCAAAAAGAGCAGGAACGTGCGACTGCTGTCCACAAACACTGCACTCTCCAACGCCAAGTTGAGACAGTTTGGGTGCAAAATACTCTGATGGAGCGGCAACGAAAAGGGTCGGTCAGACGTCGACCAGGGGCCGCCATCGGTGGATAGCTGCCGTAGCGCTCCATAGAGCAGACGACGGAAGGCACTCCATTAACCGCATATAAAGCTTTTGAAGCCACGCCTATTATTTTTTCGGCGGGTGGATCATGAAGACGTGGATGACGAAAGCCTTGCTGTTGATGTTAGGGTTGGCATTGTCCATGTCGGGCGTGCTGCTCCGACCTTTCTGGTTATCCGAATGGGGGCCGATCACCTTCATCTTCCTGGTGTGGCTGGTCATGTCGGTTGTTTTCGGCTGGGCAGGAAAAGGCAAACCATACTCGATCCGCTTCGGGCTCATCGTCGGCAGCGGCATCGCCCTGACGTTTCTCGCAACATTCTACACCAACTCCTATGTCGGCATCGGCCTGTTGCTCGCGCTCATTTATCTGGGCGTCAAGACGAAGTTCTTTGAACGGCGGTGGGCCGAGTAGCTCCGGCGTCAACCGGACATGGACCCGCGGCGTTTTGGATACGAGCAGGGGATGTCATCTCATGCGGCAGTCCCGCACAGAGATCGCCGCCTGCCCCTTGTATCTGCATGTTAGATTTTATGTGCGATGGAAGCGATTGAGCCTCTGGCTGGGTGGCCACCCAGCCAGAGGCGTGACGAAGTCGCCCGTTTCCCCCTCCGGTTACAACCGTGGATGAGCCTGGGATCTTCGTCATCGTCACGTACGACCGAATAGTCGCTTGGCTTCAACCGCACGCACAAGGCAGGTTACCGTGAACAGAGTTATATGTGGAGTGGATGTTTCGAAGGACTGGCTGGATGCGTTTATCCGCCCGTCCGGGGTTTTTGAGCGTTTCAGCAACGATGCGGCCGGCATCGGTGCGCTGGCTGCGCTCTGCCGGGAGCAGGGTGTCGAGCTCGTCGTCATGGAGGCGTCGGGCGGCTACGAGCGTTCGGCCTTCCTGCTGTTGTGGGAGTTGGGGATCGCCTGCGCGCTTGCCAATCCGCGCCATGTGCGCCGCTTTGCCGAGGCCATGGGCTTTCTGGAAAAGACCGACCGGATCGATGCGGCGATGATCGCCCATTATGCCGAGGCCAGGCGGCTGTCTGCCCTGCCGCCGCCGAAAGCCGCGCAGCTGCGGCTGTCGGCGCTGATGACGCGGCTGTCTCAGGTCACCAGCGATCTGACCGTCCAGAGGCAGCGCCGCAGTGCTGCCCGCGATCAGCAGAGTGTGGCAAGCCTCGACGAAGTGATCGCGCTTCTGGTGCGCCAGAGCCGCACCCTTGAGGGCGAGATTGCCTCGATGATCGACGACGATCCGCTCTGGGCCTGCCTCAACCAAGCCTTTCGCTCGATCAAGGGGGTGGCGGACCGTACCGTTGCCCGGCTGATGGCCGAACTGCCCGAAATCGGCCGAATCTCCAACAAGGCGATCGTCAAACTGGCCGGCCTGGCGCCGATTGCCAACGATAGCGGCAAACGCAGCGGACCCCGGCCGGTGCGCCGCGGGCGCTCCGGACCGCGTGGCATCCTGTTCCTGGTCGCCGCCACCGCGGCCAGGTACGATCCGCATTTGGCTGCCTTCAGGCAAAGGTTGCAGAGCGCTGGCAAGCCAAAAATGGTTATCCGCATTGCGCTCGCCCGAAAACTGCTGGTCATTCTCAATGCAAAAGCACGGGATGCGCGAAGAGAATTCGAATGCGCAACTTGACAACCCAGATAGTCGCTCATCCGCCCTACGGGCACCTTCTCCCCGTAAACGGGGCGAAGGGGATATGCCGCAACCTCTCCGCCCCTCTCTGGCGTCTCGTATGGCACGTCCCCTCTCCCCGTCAGAACGCGGAGAGGGTTAGGGTGAGGGGCAACCCTCGGCGTGGCGCGCCGTGAGAAGGCATTCACACCCTTCACCTCGTCAACCACCCCTCGCCCCCCGCAAAGCCGTCAATCCCCGCCGCAGCCACAGCAATTGCTGCGGCGGCATCTGGCGCAAATGGTCGTAGTCCATCACCGTGACGTTATAGACCATGCTGCGCACCTGCGGCCCATCCGGGCAGCGGAGCAGGATGCCCTGCAGGGCCATCATGCGGTTGCTGGCTTTGCGGGCGCGGTCGGCGAAGGATTCGGTCTGCTCGCCTTCATGGCCTTTGACGGAGAACAGCGATTGCGCCCGCGGGCTCGGGGCCGGGATGCCTGTGGTCTTGTGGTAGCGGGCGATCGCCTCGGCATAGTCGTCGCCGGCCTCGCACTGCTCGGCGGTGATCAGGCCGTCGAGGAACATGCGGCCGAGGGTGTAGCCGGCAAAGGGGCTTTTGACCGTCTCGTCATCAACCGTCCGGCCGAAGCCATGGATGCGCCTGCGGGCTGAGATCGCGACGCTGATATTGTCCTTCTCGGTTTCGAAGGGCTTGATCTTGCCGCCGGGAAAACGCTCGACATTTTCCTTGCGGGGCCGGCCGGCGCCCTTGTTGACCCGTCCTGTCTTCACCTTGGTGGCCTTGCCGCCCATGCTGATGGTCCTTCTATCGAATGATGCCGTTTCTGAATGCCGCGGCGACCAGCGCCGTTTCCTTGAAGACGCCGAGCTTCATCTTGGCGTTGGCGATGTGGGTGTTCACGGTGATCGGCGAAATGCCGAGAATGGTGCCGATCTCGGCGGCGGTCTTGCCCGCCGCCATCCAGCGGATCACTTCGGTTTCGCGCGGGGTGACCTGGCTCATGGGTCCGCAGGCCCATCGATGCTGGGCACGCGCGGCATCGTCACATGCGCGCCCGACAGGGTCACACGCGTCACGCGGTTGGGGTGGCGGATCGGCTGGACCGGCGGGTCCGCCTTCGGCTGCGGATGCCAGGTGTCTTGCCTCGAGGGGAACCTGTCGCGGTTTCGATGCGCCATGTTGATGACGGTGTTCTTCTTCGAGCCGAACAGGTTGGCGATCTCTCTGGCCGACAGCCCTTCCTTCCAGAGCTTTTCCGCCTTGACGATCTTGTCTTCCGTCCAAAAGGTGATGGTCACTTGGTGGCCTCCTGTGCATCGCGTGCGGCGCGGGCGATGATCGGGTTGTCGGGAAACATGCGGGCGAGCTCCCGCTTGGCGTTGCGGCTGCCATTGGCCGCATCACGCAGCAGCTGCATCTTGTAGGCCGGCACTTTCGGCCGCGGCACCTCGGGCTCGGCTTCCAGGCGCGGCCGGCGCTCGGCCTCGATCGCCGCCTGCTGATGGCGGCACTCTTCGGCAAAGCTGGCACTGCTCGGGGCAAAGGCGCGGTTATGGTCCCTCACCTTTCCGGAGATGAAGCGTTTGGCGGCCCCCCAGACCGCCTCTGCCGGCAGGCCCTCGACGGCGACGAGATAGGCGCGGATCTGCATGTCGGGATCAGTGCCTGCGGATGCCGGGAAGCCAGAAAGCATCCCCGAAATGATCTTCACCAGAGGGGAAATCTCGTGCGGCATCCACTGCTGTCCTTCTCGTGCTGCTGTTGATCGACCCGGCTTCCCTCGCCTTCTCCTTGAGGTACCAGTCGCATTTGATTGCCTGCCAGCCGCGGAAGATCTGCATCTCGGCGGCGCCGACCGGATCGCCGGTCATCAGATATTCCCTGGCCTGCATCCGCGCGGCATAGACCGTCAGCGGCTTCTTCAGCGTGCGCTTGCGATGCTCGATGATCGCTGCCGCCAGTTCCTCGCCCAGCACCGGGCGGAGGATTTCCATGATCTCCTCACTCACCGTGTCCTTAGCCATGCGATGTCCCTTTCGCGCTTGAGGTGGCCTCTTCAAATCCGCAGCCTCCGCCGCCCGCCGGCAAAATTGACCGGGGCGCCGGGCCCGGCGGTGCGGCGTGCAAACCGCCGGATCTCTGAGCCGGCGTGGTGCTGCTGGGTGGTGTCGCCCTTTTCGGCGCTTCGGAGCCGGTGGATCTCGGTTTCCACCGAGGGCACCGACACCCCAAGGATGGCAGCGATTTCGATATAGTCCCGGCCGGTGCGGAAGAGTTCGAGCGCGTTCATATCAGTGCTTTGATGCGCCGGCGCGGCCTCGGCCTGGAAGCTCATCGCTTGATCCTTCTTTCCGATTTCGAACGCGGCTCGCCGTTCCCGCCGGAGCGGGGCTAGCCTCGTGCTTCATTTTCAAATTCATCGATGACGACCGGAGCTGGCTCTTGGGCGAGCAAAGGCTCCGGTCGTCTGCCAGGCCGCCGCCTGGGTGGGCACGGCATCGCCGCGCCCGGTGGGCACGACACAGTCGCGCCCGGTGGGCGCGACAGAGTCGCGCCCGGGATGCTGGCGTCGCCGAGGGAGGGCAACGACGCCAGCGGCCGATAGCCGTCAGGGAGGGGCTGGGCTATCGGGGTTGGGGATCGGCAGAGCGCCGGGCGGGATGATCGTTTCCCACATCTCTTCCGGGCTGGTCGGCCGGCCGCAATTCTCGCAGTGGCGCTCGATCACCTCGGCAATCGACAGCGCCTTGCCGCACATCGGGCAGCCGCTGTAGCGGGCGGCTGTTGCGGTGGAGATGGTCATATCGATTCCACCTCCCGGTTGGCGTTCAGCACCTGCTGCAGGGCCTTGGCGAGAAAAGGGATATCCTCGTTGCGAACTGATATCACCGACATCCGCCCTCCCCTTGGCCCTTGCGGCCGGTGAATGACGACGCCGGTCGGCATGACGTCCATGGCGAGCCGCTCTTCGCTTGAGATGGTGAACCTCATGCCCTGGTCTCCCCCGCCGCGGGACGCGGCGCGCAGGCCGGTAAAGCCCGAAAGGCTGATCGGTTGTTGATGATGTCGCTGTATGTCATGGCGAATAGGGTACAATTAATACCCGATATGTCAAGCGCATTAGGGCATGACATGTACCTTATTTTAGGGTATTTTTTATATCATGTTGAAAGAGCAGGAACAATTTGAGCGCGAAGAACGCGCAAAGCGCCTCATCATGGCCCGAAAGAATGCGGGCTTTGCCGGGCCGAAGGCGATCGTCGATCGGTTCGGCTGGAATGCCAATGTCTACAAGGCGCATGAGTCGGGCCGCAATGGCTTCGGCATTGCCGATGCGAAGAAATATGCCCGCGCTTTCAAGGTCAATCTCAACTGGCTGCAGTTCGGCGCCGGCAACGCGCTCGATCCGGATGAGCTGCCCGCCTCCGTCGCCGATGTCCCAAAAATCTCCTGGGTCAGCGCCGGACAGCTGAGCGAGCAGGCGCCGATCACCGATTTTTCGGAATTCCCGACGGTCGCCGCCCTCGATCTGCCCGATGGCGAATGGATCGCGCTCGAGGTCGAAGGCAATTCGATGAACAAGATCTCGCCGCCGGGCTCAATCATCTTCGTCAATCTGCGCGACAAGCGCCTGGCGCCGAACGCGCTTTATGTCGTCGCCGACGAGACGGGGGCCGCAACCTACAAGCGCTATCGCCCGAATGACGACCCGCCCTTCCAGCCCGCTTCCTACGAAGACGTGCCGCCACCGGAATTCCAGGGCGCCGTCACCATCGTCGGCCGCGTCCGCCGGTCGATCATCGAGATGTGAGGTTCCATGCCGGGCGCGCTCGACGATCTCACCGTTTTGTGTGTACTACCGGCACCCGTGTGCGCACATCACCAAGCTGCCGGGCAGATCAGCAGAAGATAACATTGGAGGGGAAATGCTTGCTTTTATGGGAACATGGCCGGCGCCGGTTGTTTACGGCTTGGTTGGGGGGATATTCGGAGCGATCGGCGCGGCTGTCGGCCATCTGGCGGCCAAGCGATTTCCGAATGCGAGAACGATCATTGTTGTTCTGTTTCTTGCCAGCTCAAGCCAAGTCACCAAACTGATCGTCATTCCCAGAATCCAGAATGACGAGGCGAACGCTAATCTGCCGCAGAAGATAGACGCCATTACCACTCTTGAGCGCATCTCTGTCGAGGGGAAGACGGTCCGATATTTTTACCGTCTGAGCGATTCCCTCCCTTTAACGGATGGAGCGGTTATGAAATCAGGCATTGCCCCGTCCGTGTGCTCTTTCTGGAAGCCGAAGCTTGATTCGGGCGAGGCCGAACTCGCCGTCTACAACTACGCCTTCAAGGATGGGCAGTCGAGTTTCGACCTGAGGGCAAGCGATTGCCAATAACGTCGCGACGTCAGGTCGTCCGTTAAAGAATATCTCGATGATTCAAACGTCGTACAAAGGGTAAAAGATGCTAAAACCGACTTCGCGAACCGCAGAATCTGGTTCTATATCGTGACCTTTGCGGTGTTTCTCCTGGCGTTCAGCGCCGCGCGGGAGATCTATGGTCTTTAGGATTTCGCTCTGAACCTTGCCGGATGGCATCCAGACCCGCCTCGATCACTTCGTCGGTGATTTCGATTTCGTTGCGCATGGCCGACCTCCTTTTTTCTCTTAGCTTCATACTCCAGCTTCAGTTCTCACTCCTCTCTCTTAGGCTTGGGAGGAGAAGGTTCCTGAAGGCTGGTGAGGGAGGGTTCCGGCCAAAGCTTCCCCCTACCCCATGAGCAAAGCCCATGAAGCCGGGAGAGCATTGGCCAAGTCCTGAAGGCCGGAGCCGGGATGGGACACGTGCCAGAGGGGCCATTCGCTTCGCCCTCGTCCTGATTTTCTGACAGCGCACTTAAGGACTTTCGCTTCCCGCGCCGCTGGGCTTCGTCAGCTCGGGAGTTGCACCCGGTCGCCCAATCACTGGCCCCAGACATAAACCTACGATTCGTACCTCGTCAATCACTGAGGTATTTTTTATACCTCTCATCATTGACGTGATAGGGTATTATATATACCTTTCTCCTCAAGCCGATCAAATGGGCGAGAGGACAGGCAATGCAGCACATCCGCAATATCGAGACCGAGGAAAGCAGGCGGGATGCCCGCTGGAATGGCGCACAGACGATCGGCGACTGCCGCGCCTATATGGCAATCGAGGCCCAGCGCATGGGCGCGCTCGGCTTTGCGTTCCTCCGCCGTCCCGAACATTTAATCCGCGGCCCGTCCTGGCTGCGCGGGGCGGCGGCTTCCGTCGAGGAGCATTACCGCTACGCCCGCGAGATCATGGGCATCGCCAACAACGATCAATTCTACGCCTGAGGGGAACGGAGATGCCCGCTGCCAAGCTTACACCTGCTTCAACCGAGAGCCCTTCCCTTCCTGCGGCCCCACTGGCCGGAGCAAACAAAAAGACTCGCGCCAAGGGCCGCGTCACCGCCGGGGCACCCGATCTGCTGACGGCGCTGGTGGAGGCCGAACGCTTTTTCGATGGCAGCGACGATCGCGGCTGCCCGCTTCACCAGAAGATCCTCGCCGCCATCGACACGGTGAAAAGCGGCGCAGCATGAGCGATTGCCTGATCAAGGCCTTTTCCGGCTGCGCCTGCCCGCCCGACGAATGCGCTGAAAAGCCCACCACCCCGACGCCGGTCACCTTCGTCTCGTGGCGGACCCAGGCCATCGCCTGCCTCGCCTTCGGCTTCCTCGCCGCGATCATCTCGACCGTCTGGATGGAGACGCAGTTCAAAACCCGGGATCTGCGAAACCAGGAGCAGGTATCATGGAAGTGAGCCAGGGCTTTTGCCAAACACCACGGATCAGGAGCTGAACTTGATGTCGCTCGCCTTGGCCGCGGTAATGAATGCGCGGCGCACCTGCTCCGGCCCGGCCGCATCATTGAACACATCAAGCACAAGCCGCTCGGCCACCTTGGCCGCCGGCGTCTGCTCGGGCCAGTCATTCAGCAAGGTGTTCCCCGCCTGAACGACATTGTAGACGGTTCTGGTCTTCCCATTGATGGTGATTTTCACCGGCTTGAAGCTTCGTCGCTTGCTCATGATGCAGCCCCCTCACGCTGGACACGCGACTCAACGAATCACTTCGGGACTCGTTCCGGTTAAAAGGCAACCCGGCAATAATATTGTGATGCGTTCTAGTTTCGGCAGTCAAGCCGGCTCGTATTGTGGTGGGGCGAGTTTGAAGGGGCTGATCTTAGCAGCGTTCAATTCAGGATAAACCTTCGCCCATCGTGACAGAACTGGCGCCAAGAATGAATCACCTATCGCAAATGCCGCCAACAAATTTCCGCCATTTCCATCGATGCCTGTAGCTTCAGAAATAGCTCGCTCCAGGCTCACCGCCGTTTTGCCAGTAGCCTCCTTTACGTTGACGCCACCAAAATCTATCTTACCCTCCTTCTCCATCACAAGCATTTGGGCCAGCAAGTAGCCCATTCGAACGCCACCGGGAGGGTGATCTGAATCGAACAAAGTTTCGATCTCAAAAGGTGCGTGATCGAACCCGCGTATGATTGCTAAGACGGCGAATACATAACTCTGAAGTCGTTTTTCAACCCGTTTGCCTTCATCCCCAGTATCGATTTGGTCAATTGAAAGACGTCGTGTTAATGCGCCCTGCACGCAGAATAGGTTCGCAAAGCAGTCGGCGTCCATCTCGAGCGCTTGATGGGTAATGTTTTCGTTGCGGTCAGCCTCGAGATCATATTCGAGAATATACGTTACACCATTTACAGTCTTTCCCAGCGCAAGGTGGCCGTTTACGATGTGACCAAGCTCATGCAGGACGAGCCATTCAAGCGCAGTAGAATCTAGCTGGTTACGAAACTCGTTTAACTTCGTGCCTAGATCTAATATGGGAAGTAGCGAAAGAGCGGCGTAAGCCTCGAACGTGTCACCCATTGGCGAGGTAAGCTGATTTTTGGAGACGGGGAAATCTGCAGAAAAAAACTCTGCAGAGACTGACGTACTCAGAATCCGAGATATACTTGCCGACGTCCTGATTGCCGCAGCAAGCCAAATCATTATGCAATACTCATCTTCGCCTAGACGTATGGCACAGGCTTGGAAATCTCTTCCCTTGTCCATCACCAAACAGACGTGAATCTTCGCGGAAAGCTGCATGTCGCTTTCGCGCCATCTTAAAAAGGCTTTGACCAATCCGGGTTATCGGGTCATCGCGCTGTTCAACTAGAACCCATGCCTCATCATATCCAATGATGGCGAGAGTAGCGTTAATCTCGTCTATTGCCCGTAGTGGAAGGTCGGTCAGCATTAGTCCTCCGCTGGCGTTCATTGCCCTACCGGAATCGGTAATTCACCTTATGGATGTACCATTGCCGGTTCCGGGCGAACCTAAATCGTCGCCACAACGTCAGCGATAGCTTTCTTTTTTGCAAGTCGTTATATGAGATCCGAGGGTCTGGCCTTTGCACGCAATATCCCTTCACGATGCTCGCTCAACCGTTTCAAACGCCCTCTCTCGTCGTCGCTTTAGTGCCATCGTCAAACGATTCCGGCTATCTTTAGAACGTGAGAGGGCGAGCACCCTTGGAAAATCCTCCTCTTGATTTCGTCGACGCCAATGTCTATTTTGACCATATATGGTCATTTAAGATGGGAGACTTTAATGTCGACAATCAGCGTGGCAGAAGCAAAGGCGGGTTTCGCCGGTCTGGTGGATGAAGCGGCAAGCGGAGAGTTCGTGACAATCACGCGGCACGGAAAGCCCGCTGCCGTGCTTGTTTCGGTCGAAGCGGCCGAGGCGGCGAAAAGGGCTTTGAGGAAGCCACGGCCGAATTTCGGGGATTTTCTGCTGACGTTTCCCGGTGGGGTCGAGCTGGAGCGGAACCGATCGAAAATGCGGGATATCGATCTGTGACCGCCTATCTTCTCGACACCAACATCATTTCGAAGTTCGCGCCGGGCAAGGTGGCGCCGTCCGATCCGGTGCGGGCATGGTTTCGTGATCAAGGCGACGCCGATGCTCTCTTTCTGTCGGCTCTATCAGTCGCGGAGATCGAGAAGGGAATGCGGAGCCTTCACCGTCGCGGCGGAATCGAGCGGGCAAAGCGCCTTTCGGCATGGCTGGACTCCATCACCGACAGTTTCGGCGATCGGATATTGCCGATGGATACCGTTGTCGCGCGCATCGTCGGCGCCCTGGAAGATGACGCCGAGCGCCAGGGCCGTCATCCCGGCCTCGGCGATCTCATCATCGCGGCGACCGCGCGCGCCTATGACCTCACTGTCATTACGGAAAACCTGCGGCATTTCCAGCCGCTTGATGTCTCTGTCGATCTTCCCGCCGCGTTCCGGTCGGAATGATCCGAAGATTTCCGACGGCGGTTGGAATAAACTCAGGCATGACGGTTTGAAGATATTTGTCAAACGTGTTGCGGATGGTGAGATCACAGTCGGCGGCTGAGATCGCAGCACAGCGCCGCAAGTTCCATCGGCCCGCGGCTTCTCGGTCTTGCGGTTCAAGGCGATCCGGCGACCGCCCGTTCAAGCGGTCCCCGATTCAGCTATTTGGCCACGTGCCAAACTCCCCCAACGCCATCGCCCTTGACTTCACCGGCTTTCTTATCCTCGACATAGGTGTAGAGCGGCTTGCCCTCGTAGGCCCACATCTCTTTGCCATCCGCAGCTTTGACCAGAGTCCATTCGCCTTCTGCCTTGGCCTTGGCTCCGGCGTGGAACGCCGGCCACTTCTTCAGGCAATCCTTATCGCAGTTGGATTTGCCGTTTGTATCTTTGTCGAAGGTGTAAAGGACCATGCCTTTTTCAGTAGCCAGGACCTTGCCCATTTTCGTGTCCACCATCTTGGCAGGCTCGGCCGCAAAAGCGGATCCGGCTAAAGCAGTTAACGCGCCTATCGCAATCAATATCGTTCTCATGACTTTTCTCCCATTCGGCAGCGCCGGCGGAATGCCGGCAGTACCCGATCTAACTGGCAAAAACGCCCGACTATGAAAGCAGTTCCATCCACGGGGGACGAATACGACAGGCCAGCAATGGTTATAACGTCTGCGAGGGGCCAATGACGGTTATTGGCGGCAACGTGTTCCCATAGCTGCGGCCGTCATCTTCCGGCTCTGATTAGTGAGATCTGACCCCAGATGGAGGCACTCGTTGCTGGTCAGCCAGCGCCAGAGGTTTCCGCGTCCATCTGACCGGACCGGGGCCCAAGGCGCTCCGTCAGGTTCTGGAGGAGCCTATCCCGGGCGGAGTTCTGGACGAGATCGATGGCCAGGGTCAGGGCGCGGCGGCCTTCGTTGCTATCGATCTCACAGCGGTTCTTTGTACACCACTGCCGAACCGCAGTGATGACCATTCGATCTCTTGATCGGACAAGGTAATGAGGGACTGAAGCATTTCGATGCCTCCAAAATCCGAGAGCGCCTACGGTCCGCCAAGAGATGAAACCGGTCGCTAAAGCGCGTCGCGATCTTTCAGATTCGCTTGTCGCGCTTTAGGTCTTTGTTTTTACGCATTTCGTTGTCGCAAAACCGCTGCACACTTTTGCGCGACATGCTTTAGTGATGAGCAGTGGACGTCGCTGCGTTGACCTGCACCGAATAGGGGCTGTCAAACCTGGTGATCAGCAGCGTAGCCAGTTCCTCCGGCGTCCTGTGCCCTTGGCTATAAAGATCGGCAGCCGCGCTGCAGAGCAATTGCGTTGCTCGTTCCGTCGGCGTGACATGATTATGCCGGTACCAGGTCCGAATAGCCTCCGTAAGCACGTTCACGTCTTTCGTCCGGAGCGAGAGATTGAAATCGATCATATCATCCTCCTACGCCTTGCCGCTCCGGGTTAATCTTGAGTTCAAGCTCACGCTAAAAAATTTAAGCCATTGGCTCCTCGCTGCCAACTATCAGTGCGGTTGCGCACAGTGGCCGCAAGGGCATCGGCATAGATGACGAAAGCATGCCCGATACTGTTGATTTGAAACCTGCTGAACGGCAAAATAAGCGACTTATCCTGCCGGGCTTTGAAGGATTTCGAATGCCACGCTTCTACTTCAATATCCTGTCGGAAGCCGGGTCGCTCGAAGACTGGGAAGGAACCGAGCTTCCTGATTTGGACGCCGCTCGCATGGAAGCGGTGCGTGATGCTCGCGCATTGATGAGCAGTGCTGTGCTGCTTGGATATGACATTGGGTCAAGAAGCATCGAGATCAGAAATGAAGCAGGCGATATCCTGCTCGTGTTGCCCTTTTCGGAAGCGATTAAGCGAATGGGCTGATCTACCTGGCGCGGAGCGGAAGACCCAGCACCTTTTCATATTCGCGCTCCGGCACTCCATAGCAGCCACCGGCAATTTCGATCAATTTTTCCCTGTCCAGTATTCGCACGTTTCCGCGGGTCGATCGGATCGCGTGGACGCCCTCAAGGACGTGTAGTTCATTGGTGACGCCGGAACGCCGGACGCCGAGCATCAATGCCAGAAATTCATGGGTAATGGCCAGGTTGTTGCCTTCAAGGCGGTCGTGACACATCAGGATCCACCGAGCCAGCCGTTCATGCATATTGTAGCGGGCGTTCGCGAGCGCCGAATGGGCAAGCTGCAGCACGGTTGTGTGAACATAGCGAAGGAAGAAATCCTTCATCTCGGGATCATCGGCGAGCGCGCGCTGAAACGTCTCCATCGGCACCATAATTCCCGACCCTGCGACTTGCATGAAGGTGCGCGTGGGGGTGGTCTCTACTGCCAGGACGACGTGCATCCCGGATACGCCTTCGCGCCCGATATGGCCAATTTCCACCACTTCTTCGTCGATGCTGCTGACAACCATGGATGCCAGGCCTCTTTCCAAGAAGCAGACATGCGTGGTCGGCACGTCGTGATCGACAAGAGCATGCCGTAATGGCAGGTCGACGCGCGACATCCCTTCCGAGAGGCGTGCGAAGCGTTCCGCGCTCAACATTTTCAGCAGGGTATTTTCGACAGTCGATTGGTCAATGTGAGTCATAGCGGCTCCGCATGGGAGCTTGGATGTCAAAACCAAACGCCTGTGAGTTGGTGAAAAACTACGGGACGGCCGTTGGTTTGGCCATAGGTCCCGGGGAAGTGTGCGTTTATGACAAAACCGCACATAAGCCGCTGAAATTGTTGATGATCAGCGGCGATAAACCGGCAGCGGTCTTTCGATACCGGCCAAAGACCCTAGCACATTTTGCCTCGGCATGCGCGCTCATTGCGAAAGGACGAGCGATTCACAAAATAAATATCTGCCTTTTGCGGATCGTTGCTAAAAGCCGCAATCAATCTCGCCAGCCAAGTCGGCGGCAATGGGCTTCGGCGGTCAGGACCGCCGCCTTTCGGTCAACGTAAGGACCTGGCAGATAGACCGTGACGCCGCGGAAACTGACGATCACCGCCTTTGTCACGCTATCGAAGACGATAGCCATATCCCGCTCGTAAGCCATTTGATTTCCTGACGACGCTTACTCCATCGAAATGTGCTCTTATTCGAATGAAACAAGGTGCCGACTGCAATCCTTCAGGCGCGGGGCTTTTCACGGCTTGTGACGAAGCGGCGGAACGACTGATGCGACCGGCGATCTATCGACCGATTGGTGCGGAATCGCACAGGAACTCTTCCGACTATCCGTCGTTTGGCCACAAGGATCGCACAGGTGCCCCCTCTTGTGACGGGGCCGTACGCCAACCCTTCCTTCCTGTGCGGTCCGTCCGTTCCCAATTTGCCCCGTTTCGGCGGGGCTTCTTTTTGATCCATAGCGCGCAAGGCGCGAGGACGGCCAGGGACGCGGCAGGGTTTGGCGATGATGCCCCACGCTGGTTCTGCGCCTCACGATGAAATCCTGGGGAATTTTTGGCTGAGATCAGCAGAATCGAAAAACCCCGCCGGAGCGGGGCTTCAGACTGGTCGGAGTGGAGTGATTCGAACACTCGACCCCCACGTCCCGAACGTGGTGCGCTACCAGACTGCGCTACACTCCGTGACCAGCGGCGCTTCTATAGAACAGCCTATCTGGTTGCACAAGCACCAAATTCCAAAAAGCCGGCGGAAATTTTGACGGGGTTGTGACAGGTCGGGAGGTCGGCGGCTGCAGCAAAAGACACACCTGCCGCAAATCGAACTTAAGTCTCAATGGGGCAATTTTCTTTTGCCGGGTTCCGCGCTAAAGGGCAGACGGGACAGGCGAAACCGCTCACGGGGGCGGCTTGCCAGCCAATGCGCTAGAGATCAGGGACGACACGATGAATTTCCGCATGATGACCGCGGCCGGGCTTGCCATTGCGCTTGCCGGATGCACGACCATTCCTTCCGCCGGCAATCCGATCGAGGCCCGCTGGGTGGGCAAATCGGCCGGGGTCTTCTTTGCCGCCTACGGGCCGCCGATCAGCGACAGCGAGCAAGGATCGAGCACCATCTATACCTGGCGGGGCGGCTACAAGACCGTGCGCATCCCGGCGAAATATGCCGAAGGCGCCGATGGCAAGCGCGGCAAGCAGATCGCGTCGGCCCGCACCGCCTATCTGCGCTGCCAGGCCGAAATCACCACCAACTCCGATTACACCATCCGCGACATCCGCACCGTCGCCGACATCCCCGGCGTCAACGGCCCGTCCTATTGCGCAGAGTTTCTGGCGCCCGAACAGAAGTAACGGACGGTTTGTCGAAGAGGCGAAGACAGGCGGCCCGGGTGCCGCCTGTTATGCTGCTGACGACGTCTCGGCGCGGGGCCGCTGCTTTCTGGTTTGTGCCGGGGGCCGCCCCTCATCCGGCTGCCGCCACCTTTGCCAGGGTCGAGCCACGTGTCTCGCCCCGTCCTCCGGACCCCCGCTCGCGGGGCGAAGGGGATATGCCGCAACCTCTCGATTCCCTCTTCTCCCCTCGGGGAGAAGGTGCCCGTAGGGCGGATGAGGGGGCCGGCGACGCCGGTCTTTCCAACAACAGCATGTGAGTTCCACACCGCCCGCGTCGTCTCAGTCGCCGGATAGGTTGTTACGAGAGGGGTGTGCCGTGTGGCCCCCTCATCCGCCTGCCGGCACCTTCTCCCCGAGGGGAGAAGAGATTTGCGGCAATCGCTCGGTTCACACAGCCTCTCATGGGCACCGGGCGCCTGCGGCAGCCGGAGACGCAAGGTTGCGTCATCGCGCCGATCAAAAATTGGGCTGGTCCTAGACTCTTGAACGGTCCGCTGTCGCCCACAATATCATTTCGATCAGGATCATTGGTGGCGTGAAAGGAGGAAAAAATGCCGCTGAACGATGTCCCATGGGTTCGGCCGGTGAGACTCCGGTTGCAGTGCGGTTTGGAGCGCGCCTTCACAAGCGTCTACGACGCCCTGGATTTTCTCGAGAACGAGTGGCCGCTGCGTCATGGAGAGCGCCATGATCGGGCGGTGAAGACGTGTCGCGGCGCCCTCAACGGCATCATACCGAGCATGGTCGCGCGGGAGGCTTTTGTCGCAGCCTGCCTCGAAGCCGGCATGCCGACGGTGCTGGCCCCCTGGAAGACCAAGCCCGCCGCGCATCCGCCCAGGCCGGCGCGTCAGGTTGGCGACCGATATCAAAGACGCCACGCACATTGACGCGAGGAGAGCGCGAGCAAAGCTCAGGATGTCAGCGAAGATTCCGATGAGGCGTTCGAATTGGCGCTCGCGCCTAAAACGTCAGCCGCAGTTGCGGTTCCGCGGCCGGTGCTCGTCCTTCCAGCGAGGAGAGGGTGACGCCGAGCAGCCGTATGCCCTTTCGCGGCGGAAAGATCGGCGCGAGCAGCAGGTTGACCAGATCCTCGAGGTCGGCGATTGCCGGCAGGGGTGTCAGAACCGTCTTGCTGCGCGTGATCTGGCTGAAGTCGGCATATTTCACCTTGAGCGTCACTGTCTTGGCGGCAATGCCGTTGGCCTCGCAGTAAGCCCACACCTTTTCGATCAGCGGCTGGAGCCCTTCGCGAGCAGGCTCCAAGGCGTGGAGGTCCTCTGAGAAGGTATCTTCGGCGCCGACGGATTTGCGCACCCGGTCGGGCTTGACCTGGCGCTCGTCGATGCCGCGGGCGATGCCGTAAAAATAGGGGCCCGACTTGCCGAAATGCTCGACGAGGAACTCCAGTGTCTTCTCCTTGAGATCGGCGCCTGTGTCGATCCCGAGTTGATGCATCTTCTCAGTGGTTGCCGGTCCGACGCCATGGAATTTCCGGACGGGAAGCTGCTCGACGAAGGCCGGCCCGTTCTTCGGCGTGATCACAGCCTGGCCGTTCGGCTTGTTGAGGTCACTTGCCATCTTGGCAAGGAACTTGTTGTAGGAAATCCCGGCCGACGCGTCGAGGCCGGTGACTTGCTTGATCTTGGCGCGGATCTCCAGAGCCACCTCGGTGGCGATCGTCATGCCCTTCAGATTTTGCGTCACATCGAGATAGGCCTCGTCGAGCGACAGCGGCTCGATCAGCGGCGTGTATTCGGCAAAGATCTCGCGGATCTGCTGCGACACCGCCTTGTAGACGGCAAAGCGCGGCGGCACGAAGATCAGGTCAGGACATTTGCGCTTGGCGGTCACAGACGGCATTGCCGAGTGAACACCGAATTTGCGGGCCTCATAGCTCGCCGCCGCCACCACACCCCGGGCGGCCGACCCGCCGACGGCAATCGGTTTGCCGCGCAAGTCCGCATTATCGCGCTGCTCGACCGACGCATAAAAAGCATCCATGTCGACATGGACGATTTTCCGGATGGGGGGTGAGCTTGTCTCGTTCATGGCGGCTTCAGCGATCGCGATGGGATCGGCCTCTGAAATTGCGCGCCGAAACAAAAACAGAACATAGCAGGCTTGGAATGCGATATCAACGATTCCAATCGGCGGCCGGGACCGCCGTCGAAACTACCAGCCGCCCAAGGCGTTCTCATCGTGTGGACATCGATATCAGGAGGCAGCCAATGGCGGACGATAGCACGACCACGATCCGAGCCAGGTTCGAAACACGCGAAGCCGCCGACCTGGCGGTCGAACATCTGGTTCAGCAGCATGGGATTTCGAGGCCCGACATCTTTATCCAGTCGGCAAGCGACCGGAACAGCGCCGGCTCGGCGCCATCGGGCGGGGATGCCTCTCATGACGATGGCGCCCGTCGCGATGCGCCACTCGAAGGCGAGATCGAGGTCTCGGTGGATATCGCATCCAGACAGGTCGCCGCCGTCCAGCGCAGTCTCCGAGCTGCCGGCGCAGTGCGTGTATCGAGCCGCTAGCGTGGCCGATAATCTCTCGAAATCCGCGCCGAGCGCAATTTCAAGACGACCAGCCGCGCGACGAAATCGTCCTGGCCTCACGATGACGGGCTGTTCTTCCAGGTCAGCGCAAAGACGCGCAGCCAGTTGTCGAAAGCGATTTCGACAGGGTCTGCCTGTCGATCCTGCGGGGGATCACCGCGCCGGCGCCCGTCTCAAGACCCCTCCCCAACCCCTCCCCACAAGGGGGAGGGGCTAACGTGCCGCACTGCTTCACGTGACCCCGCATCGTACCAAACTAACGGTAACAGCCGGCAGGACCTCTCCTTTGGTCGCCGCCGGGACCACGGCTTGGCCCCTCCCCCTTGTGGGGAGGGGTTGGGGAGGGGTCTTGCAACGCGCCTGCAACAATTCCGGTTTGCGCCTGAGGCCTGCCACACGACGCCTACGCCGCCTCCCCCGGCTGCACCGCACTTTCCGCCAACTTCCGCGCCGCGACGAAATCGACCTTGCCGGAACCCAGCACCGGTACCTTGCCGATATTGACCTCGGCCGGCACCATCATGTCCATGGCGCCTTTGGATTTGGCGAAGGCGAGGAATTCGGCGCGGGTGGCGGTCGGGGCGTCGGTGAGCAGCACCAGCCGTTCGCCCTTCTTGGCGTCGGGCAGCGAGGAGACGACCGACAGCGCGCCCGGCCAGAGTTCGGCGGCGAGCGTCTCGACGGCGGCGAGCGAGATCATTTCGCCGCCGATCTTGGCGAAGCGCTTGGCGCGGCCGCGGATCTTGACGAAGCCGTCCTCGTCTATGGTGACGATATCGCCGGTGTCGTGCCAGCCGTCGGCGAGCGGCTCGAGCACGCCGGGCTTTTCGGCGCGGAGGTAACCGGCCATGACATTGGCGCCGCGCACATGCAGCCTTCCGCCCTCATCGATGCCGGGCACCGGTTCGAGCTTCCATTCCATGCCGGGCAGGATTTTGCCGACCGTGCCCGACTTGTTGTACATCGGCGTGTTGATGGAAATGACCGGCGCCGTCTCGGTGACGCCATAGCCTTCGAGGATGCGCAGGCCGAATTTTTCCATATAGGTCTGGCGGGTCGCGGCCTTCACCGGCTCGGCGCCGGAGAAGATATAGCGGATCGAGCGGAAATCGTAGGGATGCGCCGTCCTGGCATAGCCGTTGAGGAAGGTGTCGGTGCCGAAGATGATCGTGGCGTTGGAGACATAGATCAGCTCCGGCACGATGCGGTAATGCAGCGGCGACGGATAGAAATAAACCGGCACGCCCGAGATCAGCGGCAGCACCGTGCCGGCCGTCAGCCCGAAGGAATGGAACACCGGCAGGATGTTGAACACCTTGTCGCCGCTGTGGAAATCGATGCGGGCGGCGGCCTGGGCGGCATTCGACAAGATATTGCGGTGGGTGAGCACCACGCCCTTCGGCGTGCCTTCGGAGCCCGAGGTGAAGAGGATGACGGCGGGATCGTCCGGCCGGCGCTTGACCAGCGGCTGGCTCTTGCGGAGAAGACCGATGATCTTGTCCTTGAATGAGATTTCAGCCCGGAGATCGTCGAGCCAGACGATCGTCACCTGCTTTTCCATCTCCTCGATCACGGCACCGAGCTTCGCCTGGGTGACGAAGGCGCGCGAGGTCAGCACATGCTTGACTTCAGCCGCCTTGCAGGCGGAGAGGATATTGGCGGCACCGGCGGTAAAGTTCAGCATGGCCGGCACCTTGCCTGCCGTCATCACGCCAAGAAGGGTGGCGGCGGCGCCATTGGCATTCGGCAGCATGACGCCGAGGTTGGTTTCCGGGAACATCGTGCGAAATTTGGCGCCGAGCACGGCAGCACCGGTGAGCAGCTTGCCATAGGTCAGCCGGCCGGTGACCGGATCTTCGACGGCAAGCTTTTTCATGCCGAATTCGTGGCCCGCCCGGATGACGCGATCGAGCACTGTCGACGAGGTATCGGCGGTCTGGAACAAGAGGTTCGACATCACCTGGTAGAGGGCAGCCCCTGCCGCCGTGCGGCGCTTGCGGCCTTTCAGCTCCGGCGGCACTTCGAGCTTCACCGGCTCGAGAATGGTGACCTTGACCTTGGGGAACAGCCGGCGGCGGATCTTGCCGTTGTCGAGATAGGAGAGATAGCTCTTCTCCAGCCCGTCGATCTTCACCGGCACGACCATCGAGCCGGTCTTGTCGGCGACCATGGCCGCACCATCATAGACCTTCATCAGCGTGCCGGTCACCGTCAGGCGACCCTCGGGGAAGATGCCGATCGGATTGCCGTCCTGCACCACCTTGATCAGCGAACGCGTCGCCATCGGCTTTGTCGGGTCGAGCGGCAGGAATTTGCACATCTTCAGGAAAGGACGCACCCACCAGGCCTGGGCGATCTTGTAATCGACGGCAAAGGTGGGCTCTTCCTCGGTGATGGCAAGCGCCAAGGCGCCGTCGAGCAGGCTGACATGGTTGAGCGCAATGATCGGCGCGCGGCCGGCCTTCTTGATATTTTCGAGCCCTTCGACCTCGAGGCGCATGAAGGCGCGGAACAGGATCGAGATGAAATCGCGGAAGGGATTGGTCGGCAGCGTCTTCAGCATCAGCCAGGCAACGGCGAAATTGATGATGCCGAGGCCGATCAGGATCTGAGGGATGGAAGCGCCCATCGCCTGGACGGCGGCAACGAGGCCGAGGCCGACGGTGATGAACAGGGCAGACAGCACATTGGCGGCACCGATGACGCGGGCGCGGCGGTCCTCATGCGCCCAGGTCTGCAGCGCGGCGAAGGTCGGCACGGCGATGAAGGCGCCCGAGATCGCCATGCCGGCGAGATCGATGGCGACGCGGATGGTATTCTGGCCAGTGAAGAAGCCGGCGATCGTCGTTGCATGGCTCACCGAAGCCAGGCCCCAGAGGTTCCAGGCGAGATCGAGGCTGAAGAGGCCGAGCAGCGCCGTGCCGACAGGGGCCGGCAGCAGCACGATGCGGCCCGACGACATCCAGGCGGCAATCGCCGATCCGACGGCGACGGCGATGGCAAAGACCGTGAGATAGGCCGGCACGACGATCTCGGAGCCGCCGAGCAGCTCGGTCACCATGGTCGGCAGGATGGACAGCACGAAGGCGCCGACCAGCCAGAACCAGCAATTCATCAGCGCCGAACGCCACAGGCGTTTATCGGCGCGGATTTCTTTGACGAGGGTGTAGCTGGAGCGGATGACATTGCGGTCGATCTGAAGATCCGGCGCCTTGGAGCCGGTGGCCGGGATCATGCGGCTGGCCAGCCAGCAGAGCACCGACAGCCCCATCATCATCGTGCCGAAGATCAGCACATTGTCGCCGCCTGAGAAGGCGAAGGCGGCGATGATCGTGCCGGCGAGGATGGCGATGAAGGTGCCGCCCTCGATCCAGGCATTGGCCTTCGGCAGGTCGCGGCGTTCGAGATGATCGGGCAGGATGCCGTATTTGATCGGCCCGAACAGCGCCGAGACGATGCCGAAGCCGAACAGCGCCGCCATCAGCACAAAAATCGAGGAGAATGCCAGACCGACCACCGCAAGGGCGGCGACGGCGATCTCGCAGCGTTTCAGCAGCTCGGCAATTTTTGCCTTGTCGTGCTTGTCGGCGAGTTCGCCGCCGAGCGCCGACAGCAGCAGGAAGGGCACGATCAGGATGACGCCGGCGAGCGTCACCAGGGCAGCCCCCTCGCTGGCCGACATCTTGAAGAGAATGAGGAACACCAGGGTGTTTTTGAGGAAATTGTCGTTGAAGGCCGTGAGGAACTGGGTCCAGAACAGCGGCGCGAATTTCCTTGAGGTCATCAGATTGTGTTGCACGGGCTCGTTCCTCTTTCGGCTGACACGAGAAGGCCACAGAGTTGTTACGCAAAAGTTGAATGCGTCAACAACTCTGCGCTGTGGTTAAGGAAGGTCAATCTTCATCGCTACGATTGAACTTGACGAGCAGCTTTTCGGTGCGGGCATCCTCGACCTTGCGGATCAGCTTTTCGGATTCCGCATTGTCGCGCAGCGTCTTGGTGATATTCACCGTGGTCTGCACCAGCATCAGAATGCCCATGGCGAGATAGCCTTTGCCCCAGAGATCGAGCGGCATCATGTAGAGGCCGAGCGCCAGCATGAAGGCGGCCGAGCCGAAGGAGATGTAGGAGAAGCTGACCCAGCTTGCGGAATGTTTCTGGAAACTGTCGTTCATATCAGTGGTCCCTATGGTTCGATGGATGAATGGTTGGATGGATGCGGTTTCAGGCAGCAGGCGTGACGCGGCTCTTCAGCCGCGCCAGCACATCATCGGCGGAGGAGCGCAGCGGCGCGCCGCAGCCGGCATTGGCAAGCTTCTCGATGATCCCGGCCGGGCGGATGGCGCCTTCCATGTCCTTCAGGGCGACGGCCGTCAGCTCATTCTGGCTCTGGCGCAGGCGAAGGCGGGCGAGGGTCTCCTCGGCATCGTCGAGCGTCGCCAGGCCCGGGCCGGCAACAACCACGTCGAGCTTCTGCGCCTCCTGCGTGGCGCGCGCCAGCCGCTCGCCGCGCTGCAGCTCCTGCAGCCGTGCCTCGGAAGCGCGGACGATGCCTTTCAGCTTGTCGATCGCGCTGGTGAACTGGCTCTGCGCCTTCTCGGACGCATCGCGCTCGGCTTCGAGATAGGCGATCGCCTCGGCCGCCTCGCGGGCCAGGCCCTCATTGCCCTTCGCCAAAGCGGCGGAGGCGCGGATTTCGAGATCGGCGATGCGGGCAACGATCGCCCCGTGCTGCCCCTTCTCCTGTTCGTTCTGGGCGATGGCGACCGCGACGCTGCGGCGGGCCGACTGGATCGACTGGGCGGCATCGCGGATCTGCTGGGCAAGCAGCGGCACGGCGTGATGATCGGCGAAAGCCTGCTCGGCATCATGCGCCCTGCCCCGCAACAAAATGGAAATCAGTTTGAACATTTCCTTCCTCCGGTTTATGAACGTTGTTCACGAGAGGTGTTATGCCAGAATCATGAACGTCGTTCAAGATATATTTTGAACGACGTTCAAAAAAATCGAAAGGGCATGGTTAATGGCCGGTAGACGAGAAGAAAAACGCGAAGACCTGAAGGCCCGGCTGATCGAGGCGGCGCGCGAGCGGATCGCCAAGGACGGGCTGGCAAACCTCAGAGCCCGCGACATCACCCAGGATGCCGGCTGCGCGCTCGGCGGCCTCTACACGGTCTTTTCAGACCTCGCCGAGCTCGTCATCCACGTCAACTCCGCCACGCTGAAGGCGCTGGAGGCGAGGCTGACCCTGCCCGAGACCCGCGACAAACCGCCGACCGACCGGCTGCGCAACCTGGCGCAGGGTTACCTCGCCTTCGCCGTCGAGCACCGGAACCTCTGGAAGGCGCTGTTCGACCACTTCCCGCCGGAAACCAGCCCGACGCCGCAATGGCATCTTAACGAGCACCTCTTCCTGATGGATGTGATCGCCGAACCGCTGGCCGAACTGCAGCCCGACATGCCGCCCGAAGACCGCGCCATCCGCGCCCGCACCCTCTTCGGCGCCGTCCACGGCGTCGTCAGCATCAGCCTCGAAGGCCGCTTCGTCGGCCTGCCGCTGGAGCGGCTGGCGCGGGAGGTGGACGAGCTGGTGCAGACGATCGCGGCGGGAGCGGAGCGGCGGAGGTGATGATGGGGTGATTTCATTGGTTTAATGGGTGGAATTTGGTTGGGACGCCACCCCACTCTCCGTCATCCCAGGCCTTGAGCCTGGGATCCATACCTCGCTGCCGATGGATGCCGCATGGATCCTCGGGTCAAGCCCGAGGATGACGGAGTGTGGGGGAACGACACGGCAAGTAGCGCAGGGCTGACGGCGTTGCCGTTTTAGCCGGAAGCCCCACCTCACTCTCCGTCATGCTCGGGCTTGACCCGAGCACCCACATGCAGCACTCGGCGCGTATATGTTCTTCGATGGATGCCCCCTGCCGTCCCCGGTGCCGACGGCCAGCAAAGTGCTCGCCGCATGGATCCTCGGGTCAAGCCCGAGGATGACGGAGTATGAGGAAGCCTATGCGGCAAGCAGCGGAAAACCGCTTCGCGCTTCCGCCGGACTTGCTCTGGCGTCCCGCCTCTTGCCAGTCGCTCCCCTCCACCTCCGTCATCCTCGGGCTTGACCCGAGGATCCACGCGCGCTCAAAGAACTCCTAACTATTTTACCGAGCGGGAAATTTCGTACCTCAACCCCTTCCATATCCCAAAAATATCCCGATCGGTAAACTTCCCTGGACACCTTCTCCACATTCGCTATATTTTCCCGATTTGCGCCGCCGCGTGAACGAGCTTTGCGACAAGGTGCTGACATTGACCGGCAAGGTCGCCGATGAGCTCGCAGACGTATCGCCCGATCGAGACCCTATCGACCAGATCGCCGGCGTGATAACAGACCGGGCCGAGACAGCGCGCTTGACGTTATAAGGTTGAGGGAAACGGCAAACGACGCCCGACGTCGCGCCTCTGGCCGGTCGCCTCTCCCCACCCTCCGTCGTCCTCGGGCTTGACCCGAGGATCCATGCCGCTGCCGATGAGTGCGGCATGAGCTTCGAGTCAAAGCGCTGAAATCACCGCCTAAAAAGCCCTCCTCCGCCTGCCTGCACCCGTCCTTCGGACCCCCGCTTGCTGGGCAAAGACCCCGCCCCAAACCCCTCCCCACAAGGGGGAGGGGCTTAACCTGCCGCACCGCATCTCCCAAAACTCCAGATCGGCAAACGACGAGATGATCTCGGGCAAAGCGGTGATGCTGGGCTAGCCCCTCCCCCTTGTGGGGAGGGGTTGGGGAGGGGTCTTAGATCGGTCCGAACCGCCTACATATCGACCAACCCCAGGAACCCACAACCCAACTCCCGCATTGAGCTGATTGACAGACGCCCTCCACGCGACCGCGAAAGGAAACCCCATGAGCCGCATCTTCATCACCGGTTCCACCGATGGCCTCGGCCTCGCCGCCGCCCGCACCCTGATGAAGGAGGGCCACGAGGTCGTGCTGCATGCCCGCTCCAGCGAGCGCGCCTCCGATATCTCCGAGATATCGGCTGCAGCACTCGGCATCGTCATCGGCGATCTCGCCAGCGCAGTCGAGACACGGTCGATCGCCCTTCAGGTCAACACCATCGGCCGCATGGACGCCGTCATCCACAATGCCGGCATCTACCTCGAGCGGAGCCGCGGCGAAACGCCGGAAGGTCACGCAAAGACGCTGGCGGTGAATGTGCTTGCCCCTTATCTGCTCACGGCCTGGATCACCCGTCCCGATCGCCTCATCTATCTCACCAGCGGCATGCACCGCGGCGGCAGCAGCGCCCTTGGCGATATCGACTGGAAGAAGCGGCCGTGGAACGCCAGCCAGGCCTATTCGGAAAGCAAACTCTACATCGCCACCCTCGCCGCCGCCATCGCCCGCCATTGGCCGAATGTTCTGAGCAACGCCGTGGATCCCGGCTGGGTGCCGACCAAGATGGGCGGCGCCGGCGCGCCAGATGACCTGGAAATGGGGCATCTGACGCAGACGTGGCTTGCGGCGAGCGAGGAGGAAGCCGCGAAGGTGAGCGGCGGGTATTGGTATCATCGGCAGCGGCGGGAGGCGGCGGCGGAGGTTGGTGATCCCGGGTTTCAGGAGGCGCTGGTGGAGAAGCTTGCGGAGTTGACTGGTGTCCGGTTGTTTGAAGAGCGCGGGTGAGGCGCAGCCGGCGCCTATTCGCGAACAATTCGCAGCAGCGGCTCAAAGCTGTATAGAGCCGGACGCCTGCCTGCGGAGGGCTCCAATGTCTTAACCAGCTCCTTCTCGACCAGGATGCGCGTGAACCGGTGTGCAGTTGCTTCCGGAATCCCCGATTTGCTTGTAAATACATTGTTCCGGAACACGGGACGCGAGAACAAAAAGTCGAGCGCCGAGGTGCTCCATTGAGATGTGAGGATCTGCGGAAATTCCCGCTTGAGCTCGTCGTAAAGATCACGAATCCGTTCTGCGGTCGCAAGGTTCTTATTCGCCTGGGTTTCAAGCGCCTCTAGAAAGAACACAATCCACTCGGTCCACGCACCTGATTTCGAAACCTCGCGCATCCCGTCAATATATTCGTCGCGTCGATCTTCGAAATAGCTGCTGATATAGAAGTGAGGAGCGGATATTGCTCGATATTTCCATAGCGTTAGCGTGATGAGCATTCGCCCGATTCGGCCATTGCCGTCCTTAAAAGGATGCAATGCCTCAAACTCAAGGTGGGCGACGGCCGTCTTGATCAGTATCTGCCAATTCCTATCCTCGACGAACGAGAAAAGTCGCTCCATCCCATCATTAAGCTGCTCCGGGCGCATCGGGACAAAATGCACTTTGCGGCGCATGCGGTCGGCCAGGTAATTTTGTTCGACCTTGAACTCACCGGGAGAAAGATGTGCACCTCGACCAAAGCCGAGCAGAACCTTGTGAGCGCTCTTGATAAGGAAGCTTGAAAGGGGCGCGCCTTGCTCGATGCTGCGCTGCGCCGCGGTCAGGGCTCGGCTATAGAGGAAGACTTCGATCGCTTCATTCCGATAATGGCCTTCCGGCTCGTTACCGCTTTCCTCCTGATCTGCCTCATACCGCAGGACTTCGTCGAGAGTGCTTACGGTTCCTTCCATTCGGGATGAGACGACAGCTTCCTGATTGCGCAATGGCGCAAGCAGGATTTCACTATTGTGCATGCCTTTCAGCATCTGATCATAACGGGCAAGCGCGGCTGATGCCGAGGCGATCGGCATTATAAGCTGGTTGGCATCAATCCTCTCTGGAGGAAACTGATCGTAGTGGTATTCTACAGCATCTGACAGGTCGAGAGGATGTTGGACCATATTTGACTTCCAGATTTCGCGAAATTTGCAAGGCAAATAGCCTTGTCTGCACCATGATCAACTCAACGGCGTTTGTCTATCAAAAAATGCAGATATTGATAGACAAGCAGTTTGAGTTTGATTCGTGACAGTCAACCTGGCTTGAGATCTGAAATCGCTATTTTTTGAGAGTCAATGAGCCCGCACCAAAGCTGGCAACGAGGATGGGCAAACGCGCCACGCCACCGCGAAAGGAGCCCCCATGAGCCGCATCTTCATAACCGGTTCCACCGATGGCCTCGGCCTTGCCGCCGCCCGCACCCTGATGAAGGAAGGCCACGAGGTCGTGCTGCATGCCCGCTCCAGCGAGCGCGCCTCCGATATCTCCGAAATTTCGGCTGCGGCGCTCGGCATTGTGATTGGCGATCTCGCCAGCGCCGTTGAAACGCGATCGATCGCCCTTCAGGTCAACACCATCGGCCGCATGGACGCCGTCATCCACAATGCCGGCATCTACCTCGAGAGGAGCCGGGGCGAAACGCCGGATGGACACGCAAAGACGCTGGCGGTGAATGTGCTTGCCCCCTATCTGCTCACCGCATGGATCACCCGTCCCGATCGCCTGGTTTATCTTAGCAGCGGCATGCACCGCAGCGGCAGCAGCGCCCTTGACGATATCGACTGGAAGAAGCGGCCGTGGAACGCCAGCCAGGCCTATTCGGAAAGCAAGCTCTACATCGCCACCCTCGCCGCCGCTATCGCCCGCCATTGGCCGGATGTTTTCAGCAACGCCGTGGACCCCGGCTGGGTGCCGACCAAGATGGGCGGCGCCGGCGCGCCCGATAACCTGGAGATGGGGCATCTTACGCAGACATGGCTGGCGACGAGCGATGAGGGAGCTGCGAAGGTGAGCGGCGGGTATTGGTATCATCGGCAGCTGCGGGAGGCGTCGGCGGAGGTTAATGATGCTGGGTTTCAGGATGCGTTGGTGGGGAGGCTGGCGGAGTTGACGGGTGTTCGGTTGTTCGAAAGCGTGCGGTAGGTCGATTGCCGGGCGTTCCGCATTTTGAGTGCGTTGCACTCCACGCAGTTATTCTGCTGTTTCATCAACACTGGGGATTGAGCGCGCATATTGCGCTAGTGGCTGTCGGAAAGCGCCTTCCAACTTGCGTATGTGCTCCGACAGCCAGGCGAGCATTTCCGGCCAGTTTTCGGCCTCGAAACCATCGAATGGATGGGAATAGGATATACGACTTTGTTTCCTCTCGTCGAGCCGAGACCAGCTCATCTCCCCTCCCAATTTAGCCTCGATTGCAGACCTGTCGGCTTCGAGCCGATCGAACAGCCACTTGTTCTGATCACGGTCGGCGCGCGCGAGGTTCACTTCGACGCGAACTTCGTCACGTGCAAAAACCATCGTAAAAGGACAACCTCCAACGCCAGAGCCTGCATTGAGCCAATGATCACGACTAGGATTAACATTGGCAAAGAGGGTGATGCCATCCGCGCGCAATCTCTCCAAGGCGCGAGCCCAGAACTGAAGCCGGAGCTGATGTCGACGCGCTTGTACGCCCTGCGCGCTTGTTTCCTCCACCTCCTTTGAAGAGATGCCGATCATGTAGTCTGCAGCCTCCGGAGTTGGAATAATCTGCTGCAGGTCAATGAACAGCTCATCGCCGAAGCTGTAGGGCACAACGCGAAAGCACTGCGCACGGATGCCTCGACTAAGCAGCCACAACACTGTCGCGGTCACCTCGCGGCGGAAATTGGCAGCTATGAACATCATGCGCTGGCCGTTACCGGGATTCAGCACCGTCTCTTGAAGCTCCTCCACCGCCATGAATTCGCAGATGCGTTCGACGGCCGAGCCACCCCCGCAATAACGGTCGAGATACTGCTGGTAGATCTCGACAATCTGCAGCTTGTTGAGGCCCGACACATAGGCGGTGTATTTCAGTGCCTGCCAAGTCACGTCGCGACCCGAGTCGTCAAGCTTGTTCTCGATAACGACGAGATTGCCCGCCTTGTCGAGCGCAAGAAGGTCTAGCCGCTCACGCGTCTCGTCGAAGCCGTCAAACTCTTTCTGAATGATAAGTAGCTCTTCGCCAAGTGCATCTGGCTGGTGCACAAGCCACTCCTGCAGATGATCCCGCTCGCGCAATGCAAGCTCACCGAAACGCCTTTGCGCCAGGCGCGCGATTCTATTTTGGCTTCTATCAACACGAAACATTAGGCCACACTCGCAGGCCTACCGGCCGGTACCTTTTTGATAGGCATGCTTTCATCTCGCGATCATTCAACTTCCCGATGCGTCTTCAGTAGCATGGCCTGATGCCGTAGTGTCAAATCCGATTCGGAAGATGATAGGGACTAAGCATGCTGACAGGTGAAATTCGCGCGAAGATCGATCAAGTCTGGAATGCCTTCTGGGCGGGCGGGATTGCCAATCCGCTGGAGGTGATCGAGCAGATCACTTACCTGCTCTTCATGCGCGGCCTGGATGAAATGCAAACGCGCGAAGAGAACAGGGTGAGCCTGCTCGGCGGCAAGATGGAACGAGCAATCTTTCCCGAGGGCGTCTACCGGATCGAGCGGGACGAGGCGACAGGTGAAGCAAAGGAAGAGATTACCTATGCCGTGTTGCGCTGGTCCCGTTTTAGGAACGACGATGCTCAGCGCATGTTCAAGATCGTCTCGGACTATGTCTTCCCGTTCCTACGCGAGATGGCGGAGAAAGGCACTGCCCATTCTGAGCACATGAAGGGCGCCCGCTTCACCATTCCGACGCCCGGCCTTCTTGCCAAGGTGGTAGACATGCTGGCGGAAATCCCGCTGGAGGACCGCGACACCAAGGGCGATCTCTACGAATACATGCTCGGCAAGATCGCTTCCGCCGGCCAGAACGGCCAGTTTCGCACGCCGCGCCACATCATCAAGCTGATGGTAGAGCTGATGAAGCCGACGCCGCAGGACGTGATCTGCGATCCGGCCAGCGGCACCTGCGGATTCCTGGTCGCGGCCGGTGAATATCTGCGCGAGAACCACAAGGGCCTGTTCCGCGACGTCACGCTCAACCGGCATTTTCACGAGGGCATGTTCCACGGCTACGATTTCGACCAGACCATGCTGCGCATCGGCTCAATGAACATGCAACTGCACGGCGTCGAGGGCGCCGATATCCGCTACCGGGATTCGCTCTCCTCTGGCCATGCTGATGATGCGGACAAATATTCGCTGATCCTCGCCAACCCGCCCTTTGCCGGCTCGCTGGATTACGAGACAACCGCCAACGACCTGCTCGCAATCGTCAAGACAAAGAAGACCGAGCTTCTGTTCATGGCATTGTTCCTAAAGCTCCTGAAGCCCGGCGGTCGCGCGGCGGTGATCGTGCCTGATGGTGTGCTGTTCGGCTCGTCCACGGCACACAAGGCGATCCGCAAGATGCTGGTGGACGACCACAAACTCGACGCGATTGTGAAACTGCCCTCGGGCGTGTTCAGGCCTTATGCCGGGGTTTCTACGGCGATCGTGTTTTTCACCAAGACCAATTCCGGCGGCACGGATCATGTCTGGTTCTACGATCTGCAGGCCGACGGCATGAGCCTGGATGACAAGCGCCAGAAGCTGGTGCCGGAGGAGAAATTCGGCCCGGTGACGAAAGAGGCGCTCGGTGCCGACGAGCACACGAAGAACAACCTGCCGGATGTCGTCGCCCGCTGGGCCGAGCGCAACGGCACGGAGCGCGAAAACCCGCGCACCGGTCAGAGCTTCACCGTCACGCGCGAGCAGATTGCTGCCGCTGATTACGACCTTTCGCTCACCCGTTATAAGGAAATGGTGCACGAGGCGGCAGAGCACCGCCCGCCGAAGGAGATCATCGCCGAACTGCTCAAGCTGGAGAATGAGATTGCCAATGGGCTGAAAGAGCTGGAGGGGATGCTGTGAACGCACGGGTGGCACGGCTCGGAGAGTTGGTTGAGATTCGTGGAGGCGGAACGCCCAGCAAAGACGTCCCGGAATATTGGAACGGCCCCATTCCCTGGGTGTCTGTGAAGGACTTCAAGACAACCGAGATAATGCGAACAGTTGACACGATAACAGCGGCTGGTGTCGCCAATTCTGCAACAAACATTATACCCGCAGGAAATATTTTAGTCCCGACGCGCATGGCTGTTGGCAAAGCCGCTATCAACAAAGCGCCGATGGCGATTAATCAAGATATAAAGGCGCTATTTCCGGCGTCCGATGTATCCGTTCGATATTTACTTCACGCATTGCTGGCGAATGGTCGCGTTCTTGAACGCATGGCGACTGGCGCAACGGTCAAGGGTATCACTCTTGACGTGTTGAAAGCTCTCGAAATTCCTCTTCCATCTCTCGAGGAACAGAAGCGAATTGCGGCGATCCTGGATAAGGCCGATCAACTGCGCCAGAAGCGCCGTCAGGCCATCGCGCTGCTCGACAGCCTCACCCAGTCGATCTTTCTGGAGATGTTTGGGGACCCGGTAAGCAATCCAAAGCAATGGCAAGAAGCGACTTTGGGAGATGTTATATATCAAGCGTCTGACGGTCCCCATGTAAGTCCTCAGTATTGCGACGACGGAATTCCGTTTCTTTCGACCCGACATATTCAGCGCGGCGCCATCCTGTGGCAAGACCTGAAGTATATTAGCGAGGAAGACGCCAAACTGCATTGGCGCAAATGTAAACCTCAACGAGGAGATTTGCTTTATACCAAAGGGGGGACGACAGGCATCGCCGCCGAAGTGGACTTTGACGAACCCTTTGCAGTCTGGGTTCACGTCGCCCTGCTTAAGACTAGGCAGGACGTGGTTCAGCCTAAGTGGCTTGAATGCATGCTGAATAGCAACTATTGCTACAGTCAATCTCAGATATACACGCATGGAATTGCAAACCGAGATCTGGGGCTGAAGCGAATGGTCAAGATCAAGCTATTTTTGCCACCTTTGGAGGCACAGGCTGCGTTTGTCGATAACTGCGCCAGCTTGGAGCGGTTAATTCGACGTTGTGAGCTTCAGCTCGTGGAAGCCGACAACCTCTTCTTATCGCTCCAACACCATGCCTTCTCCGGTCAACTCTGAGGCTCCATGTCCAACTTCGCCTTCCTCGCCGCCGAATTTCCCGAAATCTTCGACAGCGCGAAGCGGGCGGAGGCTCTGAGCGAAGGCGATCCGCGGGCGGCAGCCTTCTATGCCCGCCGCACGGTAGAACTCGCCGTGCAATGGGCCTACAAACACGATCCGGGCCTCAAATTTCCCTACCAGAGCAATATTTCGGCGCTGATCCACGAACCAAGCTTCCAGAAGCTCGCTGGCCAGGCGGTGTTTTCCAAGGCCCGGGTCATCATCAAGATCGGCAACCAAGCCGTTCACGAGAGCCGCGAGACGAAGCCCGCCGAGGCGGCGAACGCGGTGCGCGAGCTGTTCCATCTCTGCTTCTGGCTGGCCCGCACCTATGCGCGCAAGGACCGCCCCGCCGATGGCCTTGCCTTCGATCCCGCCCATCTGAGCCGCAAGACGGATGTGGTGAAGCGCGCCTTCGCGGAACTCACCCGCATGAAGAGCGAGATGGAGGAGAAGGATAAAACCTTCGAAACCATGCTGCGCGACAAGGCCGATCTCGACGCCGAACTGAAGCGGTTGCGCGCCGAAGTGGCCGCCGCCCGCCATCAAAACGAGGCTCGGCCGGACCATCATGACTATTCGGAGGCTGAAACCCGCGACCTCTATATCGACTTACTGCTTAAGGAAGCGGGCTGGAAGCTGGACCAGCCGCGTGACCGTGAGTTTCCGGTCGAAGGAATGCCGAACAATGAAGGCAAGGGTTTCGTCGATTACGTGCTCTGGGGCGACGACGGCAAGCCGTTGGCGCTGATTGAGGCCAAGCGCACCAAGCGCGATCCCCGTGCTGGCCAACAGCAGGCCAAGCTCTATGCGGATTGCCTGGAGAAACAGTTCGGCCAGAGGCCGATCATCTTCACCTCGAACGGCTACGAACACTGGATCTGGGACGATACCGCCTATCCGCAGCGCGCGGTTTCCGGCTTCTATAAGAAGGACGAGTTGGCCCTGATGATCCAGCGGCGGGTGAGCCGCAAGCCGATCGCAGGACTGGCCATCAATAAGAAGATTGCCGGGCGCTATTATCAGACCCGCGCCATCTCGCGCGTCGCCGAAACCTTCGAGACGAACAAGCAGCGCAAAAGCCTGCTTGTCATGGCGACCGGCTCCGGCAAAACGCGCACGGTGATCGCGCTGGTCGATCTCCTGATGCGCGCCGGCTGGGTGAAGCGGGTGCTTTTTCTCGCCGACCGCGTGGCGCTGGTGAACCAGGCCGTGCGCGAGTTCAAGCGGCAGCTGCCCGAGACCTCGCCGGTCAATCTGGTGACGGAGAGACAAGCCGAGGGCCGCGTCTTTCTCTCCACCTATCCGACGATGATGAACCTGATAGACGAGCGGCAAGCGGGACAAGCCCGTTTCGGCCCGGGCCATTTCGATCTCGTCATCATCGACGAGGCGCACCGCTCGGTCTATCAGCGTTATGGCGCGATCTTCGACTATTTCGACAGTCTGCTTATCGGGCTCACCGCCACGCCGAAAGACGAGATCGACCGCAATACCTACGGCCTGTTCGACCTCGAGGATGGCGTTCCCACAGACGCCTACTCGCTCGACAAGGCGGTGGAGGATGAATATCTCGTGCCGCCGCATTCCGTCTCCGTGCCGCTGAGGTTCCAACGCGAGGGCATTCGCTACGACGATCTCTCCGATGCGGAGAAAGAGCAGTGGGATATGCTGGAATGGGATGAGGAGGATGGCGACCCGCCCGACAGCGTCAATGCCGAGGCCGTCAACAAATGGCTGTTCAACGCCGACACCGTTGACAAGGTGCTGGCGCATGTGATGACGGAAGGACTGAAGGTTGCTGGCGGCGATAGGCTCGGCAAGACGATCGTCTTTGCCAAAAACCAGAGCCATGCAGAATTCATCGAAGAGCGTTTTAATCGCGCCTATCCGCATCTTGCGGGCCATTTCGCTCGCGTCATCACCTTCAAGACCGAATATGCCCAGAGCCTGATCGACGATTTTTCCAAGAAGGATGGTAATCCGCATATCGCCATCTCCGTCGACATGCTCGACACCGGCATCGACGTGCCGGAGGTCGTCAATCTCGTGCTGTTCAAGCTCATTCGCTCGAAGACAAAATTCTGGCAGATCATTGGCCGCGGCACCCGGCTTTGCCCCGATCTCTTCGGCCCCGGCGAGGACAAGGAATTTTTCCGTGTCTTCGACTACTGTCAAAACCTCGAATTCTTCCGACAGAACCCGCAGCCGGACGAGGGCCGCAATGCGAAAAGCCTGAACGAACGCCTGTTCGCCGCTCGCTTTGACCTTGTGCGTGCTTTGGACGAGAAGCACAGGGTAGACGCATCCGGCATGGCAGAGGCCCGCCAGGAAGCCTATGATGCCGGTGACGGCAAACCGCTCAATGAGCACACAATCCGCGACGAAGCGCTGGATGCGCTGCAGAGCTACGTCGCCGGCATGAACTTCGACAACTTCATCGTACGAGCCAAGCGGCGGGCGGTGGAGAAGTATAAAGCCGCAGAGGCCTGGAACGAGCTAACAGACGCGGTCCGAGACGAGCTGTTCGACGAGGTCGCCCCGCTGCCGAGCGAGGTGAAAGGCGAGGCGGAAGAAGCGAAACGCTTCGATCTTCTGATTTTTGGCCTGGAGCTAGCGCTGCTCAAGGGTTCGAAAAGCTTCGATCGGCTGAAAAAGCAGTTGATCGAGATCGCCTCGGCGCTGGATGAACAAACCGCGATCCCGATCATCGCTGCCCAACATCCGCTGATCCTCGACATCCTCTCTGATCCCTGGTGGGAAGGCATTACCGTGCCGCTGCTCGAAGTGGTGCGGTTAAGACTTCGCGGCCTCGTGCAGCATATCGAGAAGGGCAAGCGCAAGATCGTCTACACCGATTTCGAGGACGAATTGGGTCTAGGCGCCGCGATCGATCTGCCGGAGGTCGGCGAAGTGGATTTTGCTCGCTTCAAGCGGAAAGCCCGGCACTTCCTGCGCGAGCAAGAGGACCATATCGCCATCGCCAAGCTGCGCCACGGCAGGCCGCTGACGCCGACCGATATCGAAGAACTGCAGGCCATGCTGCTCACCGCCGGCATCGGCGACGCCAAGCACCTGGAGAAGGCAACTGAAATTGCCCACGGTTTCGGTGCCTTCGTCCGCTCACTGGTCGGGCTCGACCGCGCCGCCGTCGCCGAGGCATTCTCCGGCTTTGTCGCGGGCAGTGGTGTCACAGCCGACCAGATTGAGTTCATCGACATGGTCATCGAGCACCTCACCGAGAAGGGCGCAATGGATCCCGGCCTGCTCTACGCGAGCCCCTTCATCGACGTCGCGCCAGAGGGGCCGCAGCAGGTTTTCGACTTCGAGAAGACGAAGAAGCTCGTCGAGGTGATCCGAGGATTGAACGAGAGCGCGGCAGGGTGATCCATGAAGCTCAAGGACATCAACCTTCTCGGCATTGATGTCGGCTTCTCTAAGTCCCGACCGACGACCGGCATTGCGTGGAGCACGAACGGCACATTCGGGGCAGTCAAAACACACACTGATTGGGAACGCCGGCGCCAGCATCTGCCATCAATAACGGCCTTCTCTGTCATCGCGATCGATGGGCCACTGGTACCAACGGGATCGCCGGATCGACTTGTTAGAACCTGCGAACAGGTGCTGGCCCGTGGTGCGTTTCAAAAGCGGTGCAAGCCGGGGTCCAGCCACTTTGGCACCGGGCTTCAATTGAAGCGCGCGGCACTCGAAACCGCGGCCCAGATCAGACATCTCAGCTCACCATCCCCGTTCGCTAATGCCATCTTGGGCGATGTCGCGATCGTGGAAGCTTTTCCCAACGCATTCCTGGGCGTTCTTTTGCCTGATCAGACTTTCACCAAGAGCCAGATCCTGCGCGGCAAGAAATTCGACTGGATGTATGAGCAAGTCGTTGAGGCCGGTGGGTTTAGAGAGCTTTTGGCAGTTATAGGCTGGGATGCACCGGATCTCTTGCAGCGCATGGACGCTGAGCGAGATCACGAGAAGCGAGCGGCATACATATGTCTCCTGACAGCAGCTTGTGCGGCGAGTGATAGAGCTGAAGTCGTGGGTAATGCAGCGAGTGGTTGGATCTGGCTTCCACCTGCTATTCTATGGGCAGCTTGGGCCGTTGAAGCGGCGACACGAAACCTTCGGATGATTGGAGTCTGATCGCATGCCAGCTGAAGCTCGTTCGCCACGCCTTGCGGTGCTTATTGATGCCGACAACGCATCAGCCAAGATCGCCGATGGACTCTTCGAGGAGATCGCCAAGGTCGGCGAGGCGAGTGTCCGGCGCATTTATGGTGATTTTGCCAGTGCGCGCTCCAAGGGGTGGATCGACGTTCTGGCGCGACACGCAATCATCCCCCAACAGCAGTTCGCCTATACGACCGGAAAGAACGCATCTGACATCACCCTGGTTATTGACGCAATGGATCTCCTCCACAGCGGACGCTTCGACGGTTTTTGCCTTGTGTCGTCCGATAGCGATTTCACGCGGCTGGCTTCGCGGATCCGGGAGCAAGGGATCGACGTCTTCGGATTCGGCGAGCAAAAGACACCGGAGAGCTTCCGACAGGCTTGCCGGAGATTTATCTACACCGAAAACCTGCTGCCCGCCCCTATCCCCAACGAGAGCGGCCCTGTCCAGGCACAGAAGTCTCTTCAGCCTCCCAGCGCCGCTACACCGATCATAAAAAAAATCATCGCTCAAATCGAGAGCGAGGATGGGTGGGTGTCGCTTGGCGCAGTCGGCACGCAGCTCGCCAATCTGTCATCCGACTTCGACCCGCGAACCTACGGTTTCCGTAAGCTGAGCGACCTAGTGCGCAAAACGAGTGCATTCGACATCGAACAGATGCAGGGCGGCCATCTGCGAATTCGCCTCAAGCAGCCAACTTCAAAGTAGTAGTGCTTATGTGACTAACGGAGCTCGCTGGCTGGCGGAGCGCATATGAGCGTTGCTTCACTCCGGTTGCGGGATGATTGAGCACCTTTTGACCTTGCCCCGCTCAAGCGGTCAACCCGCGACGCGATATCTATATCTTTGTAAAGATATCAATACGATCCTATGGTTATCTTTATAATGACATAGGAGACAGCCAGAGCCGCTTCATGGCGGGCGCAAAGATCAGGAATAAAAGCGCAAAAATTGGCTGGGGCGCCTGGATTCGAACCAGGGATGACGGTACCAAAAACCGTTGCCTTACCGCTTGGCGACGCCCCACCAGAGCTTGAGCGGAAACCGCCTGCTCAAATCGACGCCTGATTAGCAAAGCTCTTCGCCTGTCACAATGACTAAGTTTAACCCGGCGCAGATTTATGCGCTGCACAGCATCCGCCGCCGTGCTAGGAATTGGCGACGTCATCGGCCCGAGATCATTCCTTCATGGACAGTCCCGCATTCGACCTCGCTTTCGAGCCGGCCTATGGGCGCGCCGTGCCGGTCGCCGCAGGTGTCGAGCGGATCACGGCGGAGAATCCCGGGCCTTTCACCTTTTTCGGCACCAACAGCTATATCGTCGGCTCTTCCTCGGTCGCGGTCATCGATCCCGGCCCGGAGGACGAGGCGCATTTTCAGGCGCTGATGGCAGCGCTCGCCAGCCGCGCGGTGACGCATATCGTCGTCAGCCACACGCATCGCGACCACTCGCCGCTGGCGAGACGCCTGCAGGCGGCAACGGGGGCGGTGACGGTGGCGCAAGGGCCGCACCGGCCGGCGCGGCCGCTCAGGGACGGCGAGATCAATCCTTTCTCCGAAAGCTCGGATCTATCCTTCGTGCCGGATATCGCGATCGGCGACGGCGAGACGATTGCGGGCGATGGCTGGTCGCTCAGAGCGGTGCTGACGCCGGGGCACACGGCCAATCATGCCGCCCTCGCGCTTGAAGGCCGCGACATCCTCTTCTCCGGCGATCACGTCATGGCCTGGTCGACCTCGATCGTCGCACCGCCGGATGGCTCGATGGCGGATTACATGGCCTCGCTCGAGAAGCTGATCGAGCGCCAGGACGCTCTGCTGCTGCCCGGCCATGGCGGGCCGGTCAGCGAGCCGAAGACTTTCCTGCCGGCGCTGAAGGCGCATCGGCTGAAGCGCGAGCAGGCGGTGCTGGCGCGCATCCGGGCGGGCGATCGTGGCATCGCCGAGATGGTGAAGGCGATCTATCGCGATACCGATCCGAAGCTGCATGGGGCAGCCGCGCTTTCCGTTCTCGCCCATATCGAGGATCTCTTGGAGCGCGGTATGATTGCGGCGGATGGGCCGCCTTCGCTTGCCGCCAGCTACCGGCCGGCGTAAGGGAGATGAGGGGAGAGATGAGCATGGGGCGCGCCGAATACAGCTATCGCGAAGATCCTGATGTGCCTGATTTTGCCGATGACCGGCCGCTGATCGTCTTCGATGGCGAATGCGTGTTCTGCTCCGGCTGGGTGAAGTTCGCGCTGAAACATGACAAGCAGCAGCGATACCGCTTCCTCGCCGCGCAGACGCCGCTCGGCGCCGCGCTCTACCGGCATTATGGGCTGCATGCGCGCGACTATGAAACCAATATCCTCATCGAAAACGGCCGCGCCTTCCTCAAGTCCGACGGCTCGATCCGCATGGTGGCAGGCCTCGGCTTTCCCTATTCGCTGGTGAAGATCTTCCGGCTGCTGCCGCGGCGGTCGGCCGATGCGATCTATGAATTCATCGCCCGCAACCGGCTGAAGATTGCCGGCCGGCAAAGTTGCATGGTGCCGACGCCGCAGCAGCGCAGCCGGTTCATCGCATGAGCGGCGAGAGATTTTGCCTGCTCATCATCGGCGGCTACGGCACGTTCGGCGGGCGGCTGGCCCGGCTGCTTGGCGACGAACCGCGGCTGAGGCTGCTGGTTGCCGGGCGCTCGCTTGAAAAGGCCGACGATTTCGTTGCCGATCTCAGGACGCCGAAAGATGGCGCCGAGGGCCTGGGAAGCAACAATCTCGGTGCGATGGTACAGGCGGTAGCCTTCGATCGTGACGGCGATCTCACAGAACAGCTGACGCGGATGAGGCCTGATCTCGTCGTCGATGCCTCGGGGCCGTTCCAAAGCTTCGGCAAGAATGCCTATAAGGTGGCCGAAGCCTGCATTGATCTCGGCATCGATTATGCCGATATTGCCGACAGCACCGGCTTCGTCGCCGGCATCGGTGGGCTGGATGCGACGGCCAAGGCCAAGGGCACCTTCGCTCTGTCGGGGCTCAGCAGCCTGCCTGCGCTTTCCTTTGCGGCGCTCGAGGCTATGGCGCCGCATTTCTCCCGGGTCGAGAGTGTCGCGGCGGGCATTGCCCCGTCGGCGCATGTCAAGATCGGGCTCAATGTCGTGAGGGCGATATCAAGCTATGCCGGCAAGAAGGTTCCGATGCTGCGCGATGGGCAGCCGGCCTCCGGGCGCGGGCTGATCGATGCGATGCGGGTGACGGTGGCGCCGCCGGGGGTCAAGCCGCTGCGCAGCCGGACATTCCTGCTGGTGGATGCGCCGGATCTCAAGCTGCTGCCGGCACGCTTTGCCGATCTCCAATCCAGCTTCACCGGGGTGGGAACGGAACCGCAGCCGCTGCAACGCTTGCTCAGCTTCTCGGCAAGGCTCGTCCGCCTCCGGCTGCTGCCGTCGCTGCTGCCGTTTGCGCGGCTGCTGCAGCGGGCCAGCCACGCTTTCGCGGTGGGCGACCATCGCGGCGGCATGTTCGTCCGCGTCGGCGGCATCGATCACGCCGGAAAGCGGCTGACGTCCGGCTGGCATCTGATTGCCGAAGGTGATGACGGGCCGTTCATTCCGGTCATCGGTGTGGACGCGCTGGTGCGCCGGCTGCTGAGCGGCGTGCGGCCGGAGAATGGGGCGCGGCCGGCGGCCGGCGAATTGCAGCTTGCGGATTTCGAAGCGGCCTTCCAGCGGTTTTCGATCACATCCGGGATCACGATGGAAAACGAGGAGGCACGCCTGCCGCTCTACCAGAGAATCCTCGGCAGCGCCTGGGATCAGCTGCCGCCCGCCCTCGCCGCCCTGCATGCCGGCGGCGCCCGCGTCGCCTCCGGCCGGGCGCGGATCGAGCGCGGCGACGGGCTGCTGGCGAGGATCGTCGCCGGGGTGATCGGTTTTCCCCCGGCGGGCGAGGATGTGCCGGTCACCGTGCGCTTCGCCGCCGATGGTGACAAGGAGATCTGGACACGCGATTTCGGCGGCACGGTCTTCCGCAGCTGGCAGGTCCAGGCACAGAGCCGCGACCGGCATCTGCTCGCCGAGGTCTTCGGGCCGTTCCGGGTGCTGATGGCACTGGTGCCGGATGGGGAAAGATTGCGACTGGTGGTGCGCGGCTGGCGGTTCTGCGGCATTCCGCTGCCGATGTTTCTGGCGCCTGGCGGAGATACCTATGAGGAGGAGCGCGATGGGCGCTTCCGCTTCCACGTGGAGATCGGCGGGCCGCTGACGGGGCTGGTGGTGCGGTATACGGGGTGGTTGGTGGTGGAGTGAGGCTGCCCTTCGCGCGGGTGGCAAATGCGCCGTTCGGTTTGCGCGGATAGCTGCCCCTCACCCTAACCCTCATATGCGCTAGGTTAAGCGGGCGCGGAGATGATCGCATTGTTTTCGGCGTCGTCGCGGCGGCTCGCAGAGGTGGCGACGACTTCGCGAGACGAGATTACAGACGGCCTGCCACAGAAGTGGTCCGCGGATGGCGGCGCAAATGCTGGTCAGGGCTAACTTCATGAGACGCCAGCGCGAAGGACTTGCCAATGGGGGGCTAGCCAGCGGGGTTGCCGCATCCAGAGGGGGAGAGTCCGGGACTTGCCCGGCAATCTGTTCGGCGATGATGGCGACGATCAGCCTGGCGTAGAGCCATGCCCGGGCCAGTTCCGGCTTCTTGGCCGGCAAGCTGTCGAGGCCGGCCAGGCTCTTGAACCGTTTGAACGCCAGCTCGATTTGCCAGCGGAAGCGATAGAGGGTGAGGATATCGGCCGGCGGGAAGGTGGCGGCCGGCAGCGAAGTTAGCAGCAGAATATACTTCGCCGCCTCGAGACTGCGCGGATCGGGTTGTTTGCCGCGCTTGCGGGCATCCTTGAGCAGACGCTCCTGCTCGGCTTGGGCCTGTTGCGGATCCTTGCGCCGGACAATGAGGCGCAGGACCAGCGGCGGCGTTGGCGGCGTCCCCGTCATGCCTTCGTGGACACGAACCTGCAGTTCGCCTTCCTGCTCTTGCTGAGCGGCGAGCGCGGCAAACAGATCAAAGGGCTCGCCATTCGTCTGCAACAGGCGCAACGAGTTCCAGCCGGTCCGCACGATGAAGTCTGCACCGGCATCGATCACCGGCCGCAGGTCGCGCGGTCTTGCATAGTAGCGATCGGCCAGCACGATATCACGGGGTGCATAAGTAAGGCGCTGAAGGTTCTCGGCACCATGGATGTCGGTCAACTCAAGCTGATCGACCTGAGCCGTTGCCAAGTCGTAGCCGACATGCAACCGCCATGTCGTGCGGTCAGCGCCCGGATGGCAGATCGACGTTCCATCGAGCACACGCAAGCGATAGCCCGCAAAGCGCCCCGCCGGTACTTTGGCCTGTTCGGCAATCAGCGCGGCCACGATGTCGCCAAGCCAAGGCGCCGCTTTGCACAGCCGCTCGAGCAGCGATGGGTCTGACAAACGGGCGATCCCGCCCGCTTCGGCCCATGCACAGGTCTCGCGCAACGACATGCCAAGGCCGCCATAGGCAAGTGCCAGCCGCAACAGCGTCTCAGCGTTCTTGATTTCGCGCACCCGCGTGAAGGCACCGCGCAACCGCGCCGTTGCTTCCAGGTCAAAACCCGCCGGAAGCCGCGCGCGCACTTCCGGCCAATGATCCAAAATCTGAGGACGAATCTTCATCCAAAGCTTGAATCACAACCAGATTCCTTATGTCCAGCGCTAAACCTAGCGCATATGACCCTAACCCTCTCCCCGCTCGCGGGGCGAGGGGACGTGCCCTGCGAAAGGTTAGTGGGGAACGGAGAGGTCGCGGCGATTCCCCTTCGCCCCAGCGGGGAGAAGGTGGCCCGAAGGGTCGGATGAGGGGGCCGCACGGCACGCCCTCTCATCTTAACTATCCCGCCATGCCGACGCGAGCGCGGTCGAATCCTGCATGAATGTTGTTGGTAAGACCGGCTTCGCCGGCCCCCTCATCCGCCCTACGGGCACCTTCTCCCCGCTGGGGAGAAGAGGGAACCGAGAGGTCGCGGCATATCCCCTTCGCCCCGTTTACGGGGAGAAGGTGGCGGCAGCCGGATGAGGGGCTACACGGCACACACCTCTCGTAATAATCTATTCGGCGACTGAGACGACGCGAGCGTTGTGGAACTCACATGGTGTTGTTGAAAAGCGGCTTCGCCGGCCCCCTCATCCGCCCTACGGGCACCTTCTCCCCGCTGGGGAGAAGAGGGAATCGAGACGCTGCGGTACAAGGCGTCGAGTCCGCCGCACCCTCTCCCGGCCCTTCGCTTGGGCTCAGGGCGTTCGCAACTGCAATCGATTCACTGGATCGATTGCTGCCGCCTGCGGCGGCACCGTTGCTCACCCACCCGCAATTCCCAGCAGCTCAGCATCCAGCGCCTTCAGATAATCGCCGGCGATCTCGGCGCTGAAGCCGAGGTCGTGTTGGCCGTAGCGGGAAGCGACGCGGATGTCGACGAAGGTGGTTTCGGCCTCTTCGCGCAGCCGAATGATGAAATCGAAGCGCAGGCCGAGGATCAGCGTGCGGGTGGTGCCCTGCAGCGTCACGCCGTTGACGCCGCGGATCAGCTTGGCGACATCGTCGTCATAGGGGCGCGGCGTCGGCACGGGGATGATATCGGGCGCATCGGCCACCGCATCGTCGCTCGCCTCCGGCGGCTTGACCGGTCTGTCCTCGGGATCGCGGCCGGGCTCGGTGTCGCCACTGCTCCTGGTGATGGTCATGCCGCTCATCTTGGCGACTTTGCGCACCGCTTCGAGCACGCGGTCGAGCGCGCCCTCATAGCGCCGGCCGGTGAGTTCGGGATAGGCGGCGAGCTGCTTTTCGCGATCCTCGGGCGTCACCTCAACCTTGCGCTTCAGCCAGATCTGGTTGAAATACGGCTGCGAAAGCCAGTCGGGTGCGGCGACCGGATCGGTGGAAACGTCATAGATATCAGGCAGCGTCAGGTAACGCTCGGTGGTATAGGCGCCAAAGGCCAGCGGAAAGGCGGCATAAATCAGCGCCGCCAGCGCCGCCAGCCCGCCTTCGGCCCCCGTCATCCAGAGGCTGCGCAGCCCGAGTGCGGCGAGCATGACAGCGAGAAGCGCGCCGCCGGCGGCGGCAATCAAGAGCAGCACCAGATAAGGTGTGGCGAGGCCACCGAAGCGATGGGCGATCATAACAGCCAGCGCCAGCACCAGGGAAAACGCCCCGAGCAGCCGCGAAAAGCGGGCGGCGCTGGAAACGGGGCGGTCATAGCGGATGGCCATCAAACTTACCGGTTGCTCGTCAGCGCCCGCGCGTTCGACCACGCAAATCGCCTCAACCCTGTTTAGAGCATGATGCCGAAAAGTGTGAAGCGGTTTTCGGACGACATCATGCTCTATTCTTTGATTTAGATCGGGATTCAGATTTTAGGCCGGCCCGGCCTAAAGTCATCCGGATCTGGGGCAAGATTCGGCTAAATTGAAACGATTGTCTGAAGCATTGCGTTGGAATCCTGGGCGATGGCCATGGCGAAACGGGGCCTTCTCTATAAGCCCTTGCTGATATGTCAAAAAAAGGCCATTCTGCCGCGGTTTCATCTCCAGATACAGAGGAGAGACGGGATGATTTCACCCGAGATGGCAGCAAGGCCGCAGGCGTCCGCGCTTGGCGGGATCGACCACCAGTCCGAAACGATGCTGCCGCTGGAGCTGCTCGAACTCGAACTTTCGCTCGAAAGCTATGCCGGCGGCGATACCGACTTCTGCGCGGCGGTGCGCCAGGCCGCGGCACGCTCCGGTGGCGAATTGCTGTTCGACCTTCCGGCCGGCGGCCTCGTCCAGGATTGCCGCCGCATCGCCGTGCTTCGCATTCCAGGCGATGGCCACGACATGCGCGTCGTGCTGGCGCTGCTCGACGGCAACGGCACTGAGATCCGCATGCAGGCGCCCGATGAAGAGACCGCGCCGCTGGTGCGTTTCGCCGATGCCTTCATCGAAGTGCTGGAGCGGATCTGAGTTTCATTTTTTTACGCAATTCCGGACGGAAAACCGCTTCACACTTTTCCTGGAATTGCTCTACCGGCGCTCGGCCGCAGCTTCCGCGACACTGCGGAAGGGGAACTTGCGCCCGCATTCGCACTTGATCACGAAATTTTCCTGGTGGTTGGACGGCCGCTGCACGCCGAAGCCGCGCGGCAGCTGATCGACCTTGAAATCCGGATGCTTGCGCTTGGGATCATCGACTTCCGAGGCCTCGGCAAAGCCCTCATTGCCGCATTGCGGACAGTTCAGTTTTTTCGAAAATCGATCGCGAAGGGCCATGCTCGTTCCAAGGTTTGCAAGCTTTCCTCATACATAGGAATGGCCCTGATGCATAGAAAGGTTGGCCGGCAAAAGTGGAACCAAGTGCCAAGCCTGCCGTTCCTTTTTCGAAAAGGAGGCACTCATGCCCAACAAAGACCCGATCCCGACACCCAATGCCGATACGCCGACGCCAACGTCAGGCAATCCCGACCGGATCCAGCAAAAACCGCCACAGACGCCGGCGCAGGATCCGGACGATACGAAGAATCCTCTGGATCCGCCGGTTGATCCGGCGCTGCTGCCGATCGGGGATCCGGCTGGGGCGGCGTGAAGGGTGAGCCGCAAAGTCGCGAATGCGCTGAGCGCAAGCGAAGGCAACAATGAATGGCGTGCCGTGCGGCCCCCTCATCCGACCCTTCGGGCCACCTTCTCCCCGCTGGGGAGAAGGGAATGTGCCGCAACGTCTCGATGCCCTCTTCTCCCCTCGGGGAGAAGGTGCCCGTAGGGCGGATGAGGGGGCCGCACGGTACACGGCTCGCCTAATCACCCAGTCTCGGCAATATCCGAACCGAGGCACTAGCTTGACGACCCCTACCGAATGGCCTTTCCTCTGAGAAAAGCATTCCAAGGACCAAACCAATGCGCATCCCTATTCTCATCACCGCCCTCGCCACCATTGTCGCCGGGCTTTCCGCCTGCCAGACGATGACGCCGGAGGAGCGGCGGGCGGCGGATGAGCAGCGGTGCCTGGGCTATGGCTTCCGCCGCGGCACGGATGGCTTTGCCACCTGCCTGCAGCGCATTGATCTCGACCGGCGCGCCGAATCGCGGGCGCAAAGTGCCGAGCTGATGAACGACATGGCCTGGGATCTGAACGGGCCTTATATCTACGGCAATCACTGGCGGCATCACCACTGATTGCCACGGGCGCCCTGCACCAGGCCTCCAGCGAAAATCCTACACGATTGCCCGCAGGTCTTTCGGACCGCGCCTGACCTCTTCCAGATTGCCTGCAATCACCGCCTGCGCCGCCGCTAACCTGGCGATCGGCACGCGGAAGGGCGAGCAGGAGACATAGTCGAGGCCGATCGTTTCGCAGAAGCGGATCGAGGCCGGGTCGCCGCCATGTTCGCCGCAGATGCCGAGCTTCATGTCGTTGCGGGTGCGCCGGCCGCGCTCGGCGGCGATGCTGATCAATTCGCCGACTCCGTCGAAATCGAGCGAGATGAAGGGATCGTGCTCGATGATGCCCTTGCGCTGATAGGTGGGGATGAAGGCCGAGGCGTCGTCGCGCGAGATGCCGAAGGTGGTCTGCGTCAGGTCGTTGGTGCCGAAGGAGAAGAATTCGGCGGCCTCGGCAATCACATGGGCGCGAAGCGCGGCACGCGGCAGCTCGATCATCGTGCCGACGAGATAATCGATCTTCATGCCGGCCTCGCTCATCACCTCGCCGGCGACTTCGTCGATGCGCGCCTTGACGTAATCGAGCTCGGTGCGCAGGCCAACGAGCGGCACCATGATCTCCGGCACGACGGCAGCCCCGGTCTCCTTGGCTGCGGCGACCGCCGCCTCGAAGATGGCGCGGGCCTGCATCTCGACGATTTCGGGATAGGAGATCGCCAGCCGGCAACCGCGATGGCCGAGCATCGGATTGAACTCGTGCAGCGCATCGACGCGCTGGCGAAGGGTTGATGCCTCCATGCCCATGGCGAAGGCGACCTCGGCGACCTCGTCGTCGGTCTTCGGCAGGAATTCGTGCAGCGGCGGGTCGAGCAGGCGGATCGTCACCGGCAGGCCGTGCATGACGGTGAAGAGGCCAGTGAAATCCAGCCGCTGCATCGGCAAGAGCTTGTCGAGCGCCACCCGCCTGCCCTTCTCATCGACGGCAAGGATCATCTCGCGCATGACATGAATGCGCTCGCCCTCGAAGAACATGTGCTCGGTGCGGCAAAGGCCGATGCCCTCGGCGCCGAAGGAGCGGGCGGCCAGCGCATCGGCCGGCGTATCGGCATTGGTGCGCACCGTCATGCGCCGGGCGCGGTCGGCCCAGCCCATGATGCGGCCGAAATCGCCCGACAGCGCCGGCTGGATCATCGGCACCTCGCCTTTCAGCACCTGGCCGGCAGAACCGTCGATGGTGATGATATCGCCCTTCTTCAGCGTCACGCCGACGCCGAGCAGCCGCTCGTTGCGCTGATCGATGCGCATCGTGCCGGCGCCGACGACGCAGGGGATGCCCATGCCGCGGGCGACGACCGCCGCATGGCTGGTCATGCCGCCGCGGGTCGTCAGAATGCCTTCGGCGGCATGCATGCCGTGAATATCCTCGGGGCTGGTCTCGACCCGGAGCAGGATCACCTTGCGGCCTTCGGCTTCCGCCTCGACGGCCTCTTCGGCGGTGAAGACGATGGCGCCGGTGGCAGCGCCCGGCGAGGCCGGCAGCCCGGTGCCGATTACCTGGCGGGTGACGCGCGGATCGATCGTCGGATGCAGCAGCTGGTCGAGGCTGGAGGGCTCGATGCGCAGCACCGCCTCGTCCTCGGTGATCACCCCTTCATCGACCATGTCGACGGCGATCTTCATGGCCGCCCGGGTCGAGCGCTTGGCCGAACGGGTCTGCAGCATCCACAGCCTGCCGCGCTCGATGGTGAATTCGATATCCTGCATGTCGCGGTAATGGATTTCGAGATCGGTGCAGATGCGGCAGAGTTCGCGAAACGCCTCCGGCATCAGCTTTTCCATCGAGGGTTTTTCGGAGCCGGAGGAAATCCGCCCCTCCTCGGTGATGCTTTGCGGCGTGCGGATGCCGGCCACCACATCCTCGCCCTGGGCATTGACCAGGAATTCGCCGTAAAGCGCCCTCTCGCCGGTCGAGGGGTTGCGGGTGAAGGCAACGCCGGTCGCCGACGAATTGCCGAGATTGCCGAAGACCATCGCCTGGATGTTGATCGCCGTGCCCCAGCCTTCCGGAATATTGTGGAGTTGGCGGTAGGTGACGGCGCGCGCGCTCATCCAGCTGGAAAAGACGGCGCCGACCGCGCCCCAGAGCTGGACTTCGGGATCCTGCGGGAATTCCTGCTCCAGTTCCTCCTCGATCAGCTTCTTGTAGAGCGAGACGATATGCTGCCATTCCGAGGCGCTGAGTTCGGTATCGAATTCATGGCCGAGCTTGGCCTTCTCGTCTTCCAGGATCTCCTCGAAGGCGTCGTTGCCGAGGCCCATGACGACATCGGCATACATCTGGATGAAGCGGCGGTAGCTGTCCCAGGCAAACCGCGCATCGCCGGCATCGTGGCCGAGCGCCTGCACCGTCTCGTCGTTGAGGCCGAGATTGAGCACCGTGTCCATCATGCCCGGCATGGAGACGCGGGCGCCGGAGCGCACCGAGAGCAGCAGCGGCTGGCTGACGGAACCGAAGTGGCGGCCGGTGATCGCCTCGATCGCCGATATGCCGGCGCGCACCTCGGCCTTCACCGCATCCTCGATGTGACGGCCGTTCTTGTAATAGGTGTTGCAGGCATCGCTGACGATCGTCAGCCCCGGCGGCACCGGAAGTCCGAGAGCGCACATTTCCGCGAGATTGGCGCCCTTGCCACCCAGAATCTCGTGATCGCGCGCCCGGCCCTCAGCCTGCCCGTCGCCGAACCTATAGACCCACTTGGTCATCTTCCCCCCAACACCAAATCGGGGCTAGCTTAATCCGTTGGTGTTGAAATGAAAATCGACAAATGCGGCAGAATGTTGCGCTGCACAATAAATCTTGGCTGCGGCCGGCGTTGAAACGGTTGAAAGGTGCCCAAACAGAAAACAAGGCACAAAAAAAGCTTTGCGGGACAGCAACAATGTCCCGCAAAGCCTTGTTTCCGTCCGGCCAGGAAAACCGGACGGGGGGTCCCTCAACCCAGGAGCGGCTCAGCTTTTTTGTAAAGCAGAACCGCCTGACCTCGTCTTACGCAATTCCTGGAAAAACAGATCGCTACCTTCCCAAGATTTGCTCTCGGTTTCCGGTTCTTGCCCTCGCCCGGAATACCGCACGCAAATTCGACAATGCACAACCGTTGATCGCCCGTTTTCGAGCAGGGTAATTAGGTTGCGTTGAAACAACTTCTAATGCAAGTCAGCGAAAAGAGCATCACCCAAATGGACTACGAGGGGCGAGGAAGCCGACCTTTTTTGGTGTTTATTGCTTGTCAGGGGATTTTGCGCAATTTCCGGGCGCAAAACCGCGCCGTCGCTTTACGGAAATTGCGTCTGCGCTCGGCGTCGACATGGATGCTCGGGTCAAGCCCACTGCTGTCCGGTTGGCGCTAATGGCTGCCCCTCACCCTAACCCTCTCCGCGTAGAAACGGGGAGAGGGGACGTGCCTTGCGAGAGCGAGATGGGAACGGAGAGGGCGCGGCATGTCCCTTCGCCCCGTTTACGGGGAGAAGGTGGCGGCAGGCGGATGAGGGGCTGGTCTCAGCAAACTCGCCGATCGGGATGTCCAGTGACAATCAACCCTTCCGCGTCGTCGAAAACCTCAGGCAATCTCGCGCAGGCGCTCGGCCATTTGCAAGTCGACGGAGACGAGTTGGGAGACGCCCTGCTCGGCCATGGTGACGCCGAAGAGGCGGTTCATGCGGGCCATGGTGATCGGATTGTGGGTGATGATGACGAAGCGGGTTTCGGTGGAGGCCGCCATTTCGTCCATCAGGTTGCAGTAGCGCTCGACATTGTGGTCGTCGAGCGGCGCGTCCACTTCGTCGAGCACGCAGATCGGCGCCGGATTGGTGAGGAAGACGGCGAAGATCAGCGCCATCGCCGTCAGCGCCTGTTCGCCGCCCGAGAGCAGCGTCATGGTCTGCGGCTTCTTGCCGGGCGGGCGGGCGAGGATTTCAAGGCCGGCTTCCAGCGGATCGTCGGATTCGATCAGCTGCAGCTCGGCGGTGCCGCCGCCGAAAAGATGGGTGAACAGCCGCTGGAACTGGGCATTGACGATGTCGAAGGCGGCAATCAGCCGCTCGCGGCCCTCGCGGTTGAGGCTCTGGATGGCGCCGCGCAGCTTGCGGATCGCATCGATGACGTCGTCGCGTTCCTTGATCAGCGCTTCGAGCTTTTCGCTCAACTCCTTCTGTTCCTCGTCGGCGCGCAGGTTGACGGCGCCCAGCCGCTCGCGCTCGATCCTCAGCCGTTCCAGCTCGCGTTCGACTTCGCGCGGATCGGGAAGCGCCTGCATGGTCGGGCGCCCGGTCAGCTGCAGCGCCTCGTGCGGCGCGACGTTCAGGACCTCGCGGATGCGGGCTTCGCTTTCCTGCCGCTTTTCGCGAGCCGAAACCAGGCGCTCCTCGGCGCGGCCGCGGCGTTCACGGCATTCGGCAAGTTCCGACAGAGCCGTCGTCGCCTTTTGGTCGGCTTCGCGCTGGATGCGTTCGGCCTCGGCCAGCAGGTCGCTCGCCTGGCGGCGCGCCTCCTCGGCCTTCTGCAATTCGCTGAGCAAAGCGCGGCGCTTGTCGTCGAATTCATCCGGCGCCAGTTCGAGCTCGGCTGCCTCGTCGCGCGCCTCTTCCTCGCGCTCGCGCAATGTCGCGACATGATCTTCGGCACTTGCCGCCCGCTGGCGCCAGGTCTCGCGCTCCTGGCCGATCGCCACGATGCGGCGCTGGCGGGCTTCGTTTTCGCGGGCGAGGCTCTCATGGCGGGCGCGGCTTTCGGCCAGCGCACCGCGATGGGTCGCAACTTCCGCCTGCTGGAACCGCAGCCGCTCGTCGATATCAGTCAGATCGGGCGCGTCCTCCAGCTCGATGCGGGCATTTTCTTCCTGGACGGCGATCTCCTCCAGCTGCGACCGCAGCTGGCTTGAAGCCTCGCTGACGACATCGCGGCGGCGGATCAGATCGCCGGAGGCACGCTCGGCGGCGGCAAGCGCCTCGCGCGCCTCAGTCAGATGGCGTGCCGACAGACGACTCATGTCGCGCGCCTCGGCAAGCCGGCGCTCCCCAGCGCGGATCGCTTCGGCAGCGGCTGCCTGCCGCTCTTCGGCTTCGGCAAGCACGTCGCGGGCAAGGGCGGCTTCGCCTTCGAGTTCGGCCAGGCGGTTCTTCTGGGCCAGGCGCAGGGCCGCAGCACTCGGGGCATCGGCACTGGTGACGTGGCCGTCCCAGCGATAGACCGCGCCCTCTTTGGTCACCAGCCGCTGGCCGGGCTTCAGCGCCGCCATCAGCCGCTCGGCATCGCCTTCCGCGACCAGGCCGATCTGGCGCAGGCGGCGGGTGAGTGCTGCCGGTGCGCGGACGTGATCGAGCAGCGGCGCGACACCGGATGGAAGCGCGGGGTCGCCGGCACCATCGCCATTGTCCGACCAATGGGCCGGCGCCTCGGCATCGAGCGGCGATTCCAGATCGTCGCCGAGGGCGGCGCCAAGTGCGGTTTCGAAGCCGCGGTCGACCTTCAGCTCGTCGGCAACCGGCGGAAATTTTCCGGCCGCGGCACCGGCGGCGAGCATGCGGGAAATGGTCCGGGCCTCGGTTTCCAGCGCATTCAGCGCCGAACGTGCCTGCTCGACTGGCGCGCGCGACAGCGCCTCGGTCTGGCGGGCGCCGGCCAGCGCCTGGTCGACCGCCTGCACAGCGGCTTCCGCGTCGGCGACGGCGATCTCGCCTGCCTCGACGATGGCGCGTTTTTCGTCGGGATCGGGCAGGCCTGATATCTTCTCGCCGATGGCGGACAGTTCGTGGTTTGCCTCGTCCATCTGCCGTTCGAGGCGCATCCGCCGGTCAGCGAGATCGCGGATGGCGCGTTCCAGCTGGTTGCGGCCGGCGGCAGCCTCGGCGCGCTCGGCCGTCAGCTGGGTGAATATCCGCTCGCTATCGGCCAGTTTTGCCGCCGCGCCCTCGAAGGTCTCGCGGGTTTCCTCGGCATAGCGGCCGGAATCGGCGAGGATTTCCGAAATCTCCGCCTCTTCGGCATCGAGCCTTGCCAGGATGACGGCATTGTCGGCGACCAGCCGCTGCTCGCGGCTAATGTCCTCGGCAAGCTGGGCGAGACGGCGGGTCAGCTCGTCGCGGCGGCGCAAGATGCGGCCGGCATCCTCCTCCAGCTGGCTTCTGGCGATCTGCAGGCGCTGCAGGGCGGCAGCCGCACGCGCCTCGCCCTCGCGCAGTTCCGGCAGCTTCAGGCTGGCGACAGCCTGGTTCTTCGCCGCCTCCATCTGCATCTGCGCCTTTTCGGCGACGACGGAGGTCGCCTGGTTCAAGGCACTGTCGGCCTCGGCCTCGGCTTCCTTGGCCTGCACCCAGCGGATATGCAGCAGCATCGCCTCGCGGGCGCGGATATCGGCAGACAGCGTCTTGAAGCGGTTTGCCTGGCGGGCCTGGCGCTTCAGGCTCTCGATCTGGCTTTCGAGCTGCGAGGTGACGTCGTCGAGACGCTCGAGATTGCCTTCGGCGGCGCGCAGCCGCAGCTCGGCCTCGTGGCGGCGGGAATGCAGGCCGGAGATTCCGGCCGCCTCTTCGAGCAGCTGGCGGCGGGCCTGCGGCTTTGCCTGGATCAGCTCGCCGATGCGCCCCTGCCCGACCATCGACGGTGACCGCGCGCCTGTCGAGGCGTCGGCAAACAGCAGCTGCACGTCCTTGGCGCGGCTTTCCTTGCCGTTGATGCGATAGAGCGAGCCCTGTTCACGCTCGATGCGGCGGGTGACCTGGATCTCGTCGCTGTCGTTGAAGGCGGCAGGCGCGGTGCGCTCGCCATTGTCGAGATAGAGCGCCACTTCGGCGGTGTTGCGCGCCGGGCGGTTGCCGGAACCCGAAAAGATCACGTCGTCCATGCCGGAGGCGCGCATGTTCTTGTAGGAATTCTCGCCCATCACCCAACGCAACGCCTCGACGAGGTTCGACTTGCCGCAGCCGTTCGGCCCGACGACGCCGGTCAGCCCGCGCTCGATGATGAATTCCGTCGGCTCGACGAAGGATTTGAAGCCGACCAGGCGCAGCTTGTTGAACTTCATGCGGAAATATCCACGGCAGGAAGCCCCCTCATCCGCCCTACGGGCACCTTCTCCCCGCTGGGGAGAAGAGGGAATCGAGACGCTGCGGCAAATCCCCTTCGCCCCAACGGGGAGAAGGTGCCGGCAGGCGGATGAGGGGGCCACACCTGCAAACTGCGCTGAAAACGAAAAACGGGCGCACGGCTTTCGCCGTCGCCCGTTCTATCGAAACGATCCGGTTCAGAGCAGGCTGTCGATGAGCTTCGACATGGTGTCAACCGGCATGTCTCCAGAGTAGCGCTTGCCATTGATGATGAAAGTCGGTGTGGCGTTGACGCCGAAATCCTTGGAACCTCTTTCCCGCGTGGCGTTCACTTCATCCAGAAGCTTCTGGTTCGTCAAGCATTTCGTGAAGCTATCCTCAGTAAATCCGGCAAGCTTCGACATCTGCAGCAGTGCGCCGCGGCCATCATCGGCGGCGGCCCAGACCTGCTGCTGCTTGAAGAGCATCGAAACCATCGGGAAATACTGTTCCGGCGTGCTCAACTGCTCCGGATTGGAGGCGCTGCAGCGGGCGAGCATGAAGGCTGCGGCAGCGCGCGGGTCGAAGGGGAACTCGCGGATGATGAACTGCACCTTGCCGGCATCGACGTATTTCTGCTTGATCGCATCGAAGGTGGTGTTGTGGAAATGGGCGCAATGCGGGCAGGTCATCGACATATATTCGACGATCTTGACCGGGGCGTCGGCCTTCCCCAGCGCCATTTCCGGCAGCGCGCCGGGCTTCAGCACTTCCGCCATGTCGACATCGCCATCGGACTGCGGCATTTCGGTCGCCGAGGTGGCGGCCGTCTGCACGGTGTCGACATTGGTGCCGTCAGCCATGGTCTTGCCGGAGGACGAAGCATCGGCAGCGTCCTTGCTGTCGTTGCAGGCGACAAGCGCGACGGCAGCTGCGGCGATGGCGATACCGCTGAGCAAGCGGCGTTTCGTCAGTTGCATTTCGGACATCTGCATGGATTCCCCATAAATATGAGATTGACGGCATGACTGTGCGATATAACGGCTGGCGGCCACTCACAAGGCACGGTTCGCCAACTTCCTTCAAAGAATTGTGACCGCGGGAAGACCATAGATCAAAAATTGCGAGATTGGAGCTTTTGCCCGATTTCACCTGCAGAGATCGCAAGGGTTGCCTACCTCGTACCGGCTGCTCGATGAAACTCAGTTATCCAAGCCATGACGCGCCAACAGCTCGGCCAGCGGCACGGTATCGCTCTCTTCGCGACGAAGTTCTTCGAGGCGCCTTTCGGCAAGATAGATATCTTCGACGTCGTCGAGATGCGCGAGGATGGCTTGCCGCGCATAGAAGCTCTTGCTGCGGCCGGTACGCCTCGAAAGCTCAATCAGCCGCGCTTCGATATCAGGGGGCAACTCCAAGACCAGCATGACTTTTCTGCCGTCTGCTCTACAGGTATAGCAGACGACTATTCAAGGGGAATTTTGAATGCATTCTTTGACTAAGACTTTTCTCTACGGCTTGCTTATTGCCTCTATCGTATCGGCCATGAACGTCACGAGCGTGCTTGCCTCTGAAGAGGGCGGCAATGTTGTTTTCAATCAGATGCTTAAATGTCTAAAGCTGCCTGCGGACGCGCCGAGCGCTTATGACTTCATAGTTGTTGCGGTAATCAAGGACGGATCTGCGGACTTTTTATCGATCAACTTCCGCACGCCGCCTTCCGAATGGGAAAAAACGGCAGCCCCGTTGATCGCCGATGCAATCACACAGTGCGAGCCTTATAGCTCGATCTCGGGCAGGACGGAATTCGCTGTAACCCGTGAGCTTGTCGAAGCAGGATCAAAAAACTAAGCGCGTTGCCGGTAAACTTGGGCGTCTTGCTCATCAGCGTTGATTTCCCCGCTTGCCCATCACCGCCGTCCCTAAGCGCTGGATCGCTTGGCGCAACTTGTCGTTCTCTATCCCGTCCATCATGCCTTCGAGCTTGCGGGCGGCTTCGCCCTTTAGCGGCGGCGGGGTGCGGGAGCGGCGGATGGCCTGTGAGACCGGCTTCTGGACGATGCGGATCTGGTGAACGGCGGCAAAGCCGAAGAAGCTGTTGATGCGCTGGATGAGTTCGCCCTGGGCATGGGTGAGGAACAGCGCGCGCGCGCCTTCGCAGGCAATCGTCAGCACGCCGGGGCGGAAGCCGCCGGTCTCATTGCCGCCGCGGGCCCAGGCGATCTTTTCCGGCCGAGTGCAATCGGCGAAATCCTCGCCGGCGATTTCGCTCCACGAGCCGAGCAGCGCCGTGTTGATGCCGGCGCGCCGGGCAAGCACGGGATCGATCAGCCCGTTCGCCAGCTCGGAGATCTGTTTTGCACCTTTGCGTGGATAACTCATCGAAACCCTTCGGCGACGCCGCCAATTCGCATGCCAATTCGCACAGGCGACTTGATCGCGCGGCATTGCTTCGCCAAGTATAGGCACTTCCCCCCATCGCGGCAAATCATGACGATCACCACATTCGACACGCCCTCAGCCAAGCCCCTGCTCGACTGGTACGATCGCCACCACCGCGACCTGCCCTGGCGCGTTTCGCCCGGTATGGCGGCCCGCGGCGTCAAACCCGACCCCTATCGCGTCTGGCTGTCCGAGGTGATGCTGCAGCAGACGACGGTGCAGGCGGTCAAACCCTATTTCGAACGATTTCTCCAGCGCTGGCCCGAGGTGACCGATCTTGCCGCAGCCGAAAACGATGCTGTCATGGCCGCCTGGGCGGGGCTCGGCTATTATGCGCGGGCCCGCAACCTGAAGAAATGCGCCGAAGCGGTGGCGAACGAGCATGGCGGTATCTTTCCCGATACCGAAGAGGGCCTCAAATCCCTGCCCGGAATTGGCGACTATACGGCCGCCGCCGTCGCGGCAATCGCCTTTAACCGGCAGGCGGCTGTCATGGATGGCAATGTCGAGCGGGTGATTTCCAGGCTCTATGCGATCGCCACGCCGCTACCGGCCGCCAAACCCGCGATGAGAGAGAAGGTGGCGCTGCTGACGCCTGAGACACGGCCCGGCGATTTCGCCCAGGCGATGATGGATCTCGGCGCGACGATCTGCACGCCGAAACGACCGGCCTGTTCGCTCTGTCCGTTCCGTGGTGCGTGCGAGGCGCTGAAGCTTTCCGATCCCGAGCTTTTTCCGGTGAAGGCGGCAAAGAAGGAGAAGCCGGTCAGGTATGGCGCGGCCTTCATCGCGGTGACCGCTGATGGCGAGATCCTGCTCAGGCGGCGCATCGACAGTGGCCTGCTCGGCGGCATGACCGAGGTGCCGACGACGGCGTGGACGGCGCGCATCGACGGCGAGACCTCGGCTGTCGCCGCGCCCTTCGAAGCGGCATGGCAGGCCTCCGGCACCGTCATCCATATCTTCACCCATTTCGAACTCAGGCTTTCGATCTGGCGCGCGGCGATTGCGACCAAAGTCGCCATGCATGACGGCCCGAATGACGGATGGTGGGAGCCGGTTACAAATCTTGAAGCCCAGGCGCTGCCGACAATCATGAAAAAAGCGATCGCAGCGGCTATTCCTCTCGCGTTTAAAACATCCAAGGGATGACCATGACAACCGACATAAGACATATCGTTTTCGATATCGGCAAAGTCCTAATTCATTACGATCCGCATCTTCCCTTCAGCCGCCTCATCCCTGATGAGACCGAGCGCAACTGGTTCTTCGCCAATATCTGCACCCATGATTGGAACATCGAGCAGGACCGCGGCCGCACCTGGGCGGAGGCCGAAGCGCTGCTGATTAAACAGCATCCGGCGCGTGAGGAGCATATCCGCGCCTTCCGCAAATATTGGCACGAGATGGTGCCGCACGCCTATGACGACAGCGTCGCGATCATGGAAGGGCTGATTGCCGAAGGGCGCGACGTGACGATGCTGACAAACTTCGCCTCCGACACGTTCCGCGAGGCGCAGCAACGCTTCCCCTTCCTGACCAAACCGCGCGGCGTCACGGTTTCCGGCGATGTCGGTCTGATCAAGCCCGATATCGCCATCTACGAGACCCATACCAAAAGTTTCGGCCTCGATCCGGCAGCGACGATCTTCATCGACGACGCGCCGGCCAATGTCGAAGGCGCCAGGGCTTTCGGCTGGAATGCGGTGTTGTTTTCGGGGCCCGAGAAGCTGCGCAGCGATCTCACGGCTTACGGATTGAAGGTCTGAGACCCATGACTTTCGACCCAGCAGAAGAGATCGAACGTTTTCACGCCGCCATCAATGCCCTCGATTTTCCAGCAATCGAGGCCTATTTCGCCGAGGATGCGACCTATGTCTCGAACGGCGTCGGCGACCTCACCGGCCGCGCCGAGATCATGGCCGCCTTCCGGCGTTATTTCGACGACTATCCCGATCAGACTGCGGAAAATTCGTTGGTGGAAACATTGACGCCACTCTCCGGCCGGTCGGTCTGGTCGGTACGCGCCACCCACAGCAAATCAGGCAAGCCGCTGGTCCGCGAGGGCGAGGAGACGATTACCTTCAACGCGGAAGGCCGCGTCACTCGGGTCGAGGTCACCGACTACCAGGAGTTCTGACTGGAGCAATTCCAGCAAAAGTGTAGAGCGGTTTTGCGTCCGAATTGCACAAAACAAAAAAGAGGACGCCCGGGTTTGACCCCGGGCGCCTTGGTCTTCTTCCGCAACTGGAGGGAAACCGGAAGAAGGTATCTCGATCTGGCGAAGGCGCTGCTCACTCCGCCTTTGCCAGATCACTGCGGATGACGGACCTGAGATCGTCGATCGGGCGCAGGGACTGCCCGTCTTCGAAATGCCAGAAGGTCCATCCGTTGCATGCATCGAGGCCCTGCACCTTGGCGCCGAGACGATGAATGGAGCCGGCCTCGCCGCCGGATGCTACCGTGCCGTCGGCGCGGACAATCGCGCTATAGCGGCGCTTGGCGTCGGTCAGCACCTGGCCGGGCTTGATCAGGCCGCTTTCAACAAGCACGTTGAATGCGACGCGCACTTCGGCCTTCTTGCCGGTCATGACGGTCAGTTCCGCCTTGCCGAGCGGCTCGACGGCAGCGATGCGGGCGGAGGCCGCATCGATATAATCCTGCTCGCGCTCGATGCCGACGAAGTGGCGGCCGAGACGCTTGGCGACGGCGCCCGTCGTTCCCGAGCCGAAAAAGGGATCGAGCACGATATCGCCGGGCTTGGTCGAGGCCATGATGACGCGGGCAAGCAGCGCTTCCGGCTTCTGCGTCGGATGCGCCTTTTTGCCGTCCTCGCCCTTCAGCCGCTCGCCGCCGCTGCAGATCGGGAAGAGCCAGTCGGAACGCATCTGTACGTCGTCATTCGCCGCCTTCAGCGCATCGTAATTGAAGGTATAGCCCTTGGCCTTGGCGCTGGGGCTTGCCCAGATCATCGTCTCATGGGCGTTCTGGAAACGGCGGCCCTTGAAATTCGGCATCGGGTTGGTCTTGCGCCAGATGATGTCGTTGAGGATCCAGAAATTCAGATCCTGCAGCGTGGCGCCGACGCGGAAGATATTGTGGTAGGAGCCGATCACCCAGATCGACCCGGTGGGCTTCAGCACGCGGCGGCAAGCCAGCAGCCAGGCGCGGGTGAAGGCGTCATAGGCCTCGAAGGAGGCGAACTGATCCCATTCGTCGTCGACGGCATCGACCAGCGATTGATCGGGACGATGCAGCGTTCCGCCGAGTTGCAGATTATACGGCGGATCGGCAAAGATGATATCGACGGAGTGGCTGGGCAGAGCTTCAAGGGCGCTGACGCAGTCGCCCTTGATGATCGTGTCAACCCAGGAATCCGTCCGGGATCCCGGCCGGGAATCCGACTTGACGGAAGCCTTGAGGTCGGCAAGCGGAAAAACTGATGCCATTTAAATACTCACTCATACGCTCTACGCTTAACTGTCCGTTATGGTTACGCAACTTAGTTACCAAAGCCTGAAGCGGTGGCCGATTTCGGGAATTTATTCGGGTGCCCGATGAGTAAGCGGCAAACGTTGCCCGATGCCGGCCGGCCGCCGGCGATCAGGCGGCATCATGAACTTTGCGGCTATCGGCCGGCGCTTCGTCGCGTTCGAACATGCCGTAATCGCGCACCACACTGGCGATGCGCAGGCGATAGTCGGCGAAGATGCCGCTGCGGCCGGCCTGCTGGGCTGCCCGGTGAGCTTCGAGATTGCGCCATTCCTTCACCGCCTCCTCGTCGCGGAAAAACGAGAGCGACAGCAGCTTGCCGCGTGTCGTCAGGCTCTCGAAACGCTCGATCGAGATGAAGCCGTCGATCTTTTCGAGTTCGCCGCGCAACTCGCCGGCGAGATCGAGATATTTGTGGCGTTCGCCCATATAGGGCACGACTTCGAAGATGACGGCGATCATGACAGCACCAGCTTGGCGTGAGGAGCGGAGACATTTTTGAGAAAGATGCGATCCTCCTTCAAGATGAAGCCTTCGCGTCTGGCAAATTCGTAATTCTCGCGTCCGAGCGGGTCGGCAGCCAGCCGGGCACGATAGGCTTCGTAAGCGGCGAGGCTTTCGATATTGTAGACGCCGTAAGCCGTCGTCGCCGATCCCTCATGCGGGCCGTAATAGCCGATCAGGTCGGCGCCGTTCTTCGGAATCGCCTGGCCCCAGTTGCGGGCATATTCGGCAAACGCCTCCTTCTTGAAAGGGTCGATCTCGTATCGGATGAAGCAGGTGATCATGGTTTTCTCCTTTGGCTCTTCACGTTTTCGCACATTGCGTGACTGCGATGCTTCGGTTACGATCGAACTATGAAGGAAGGTCCTGACATTGCGCAGATCGGCGCGCTCATCGGCGATCCAGCGCGCGCCAACATGCTGGCGGCACTCACCGGCGGCCGGGCGCTGACGGCGACCGAGCTTGCCGGCGTCGGCGGCATCACCGTGCAGACGGCGAGCACGCATCTTGCCAAGCTCGAGGCCGGCGGCTTGCTGACCCAGCGCAAGCAGGGCCGCCACCGTTATTTCACGCTGGCCGACGAAGCCGCTGCCCGGCTGATCGAAAGCATGATGGGTTTTGCCGCCGGGCGCGGCCATCTGCGTCACCAGCCGGGCCCGAAGGAGCCGGGGCTGCGCAAGGCGCGCATCTGCTACGATCACCTTGCCGGCGATTACGGCGTGCGCATGCTCGACAGCCTGATCGCTTCCGGATCGATCGACGCGGTCGGCGATGGCCTGGCGCTGACGGAAAAAGGTGAAAGCGACCTCAAATGCATCGGCATCGATGTCAGCGACCTCAGATCCTCGCGCCGCCCGCTCTGCCGCTCCTGCCTCGACTGGAGCGAAAGACGCGCCCATCTGGCCGGCAGCCTCGGCAAGGCCCTACTCTCGAGCTTCCTCGACAAAGGCTGGGCGCGGCGCACGGCGGAAAGCCGCTCCATCCTGTTTTCACCGGAAGGCGACCGGCAATTTCTGATGCTTTTTCCGGTCGATTCATAGGTCGGGACGGATCTAAAAAATGTTGGCGCGCGATCCCGGCTCTAGCTCTTCACCACCCATCCGGCTCCCATTGCGCCAATGCCCCAGAACGCCAGCACCCAAGAGAGCCTCACCCTGAGGTGCCCGCAGGGCCTCGAAGGGCGAGGCGGGTGCACCGGCGTTGATAGAGGCAAGGAGAAGCGTCTCGGCGTGTCCTTCGAGGCTTCGCCCTGCGGGCTGCGCACCTCAGGATGAGGTCTGGTGGAGCGTGCCGACCGCAGATGAGCAGCATTCTGCGGATGACAGCTCGCCAGTCATAGCTTTTCACAAATAGGCACAACCGGAGCATGGCGTCAGCTCAGGCAGCTTGCCGTGGAGGCGCTGCCAGGGATCCAGTCATAATCGGATGCGTCTTCTATTGGCAGGCGGTGGCGGAATCCGGCTTGTTTGTCGTCGTGCCGGAGGGTGCCGAATTGCCGGGCTGGCCTGCCTGCTGGCGCTGGCAATCGTCCGGATCGCCGCCGGAGTTGTTGACGCCGTTCATTCCTCCTGCGCCTCCTCCATCTGTCGAATTCGCGCCCGAATTGCCAGAGCCCGAATTGCCGGATCCCGTGCCGCCGGAACCGGAATCCGACCCGCTGCCGCTACCGGAGCCGGACGCGCCGCTGCTGCTGCCGGAGCCGGATCCGGAACCGCCGCTGCCGCCGCCGGATTGTGCGATGGCGGCCGTTGTCAGGCCAAGTGAAAGCGCTGTTACTGCGAGCAGTCTCAGAAGCATTGGAATCTCCTTTTTGCTTCACCAGGGATGGTGTGCGAACCGGGATTCCTTCGATTTGTTCCGATGAAAATGCGCGGGATCTTGCCGTCTCACGACGGTTTCAAGCGCGCCGCTTAACCTTCCCGGCCCTCACGCAGCTGCCCTCTTTTCATCTTCCTGCCGCACATGCGCCCGCCGTGCCGCCGGCGTGAGGGCCAGCGCCGCGTGATTGCTCTCGGCTGCACCGAGGATGCTTTCATCCTCCTTGATTTCGCGCAGCTACGCACCCGTCGTCGGCTCTCGCAGGTTACCCAGCGCTTAGCAGCCCTTCTTCCTCATCTTCTTTTCGAGCTTGGCTCTCTTTTCGGGCCCATCCCCGACATGTTTGCCGCCGGTCAGACCATGATCCATCATCGCCTGCATCTGGGCGCAGGTTCGGTTGTGGTGGTGCTTGCCGCCCTTGGCGGTGACGTCGGTGGATGTGGAGGCAAACAGCAGCGCTACGGCTGCCGCCGACCGGACGAACGCTGCAAGCCTCATTTCCCCTCTCCTCTTGCCCCGCATGCTACGCCCGAGCCGGTGAGCCCGCAATGAGGATGGTGTCGCGCCAGCCAGGAAATGTCGGAGTTCCGAACAGCCGGACGGGCGGGAACGCGCTCCCATCGTGCTCGATCGTCAACCATGGCGGCGAGGATCGGACCAAGGTCTGAGGCCCATCCGACTGAGGGCCTAAGACAGGAACAGTGGGGTGAGAGCCAAGTTTGTCAGACAGCTATCCATCCATTCCGGATGCGACGGCACGTTAGAAACAAACGGAGGAATACACCATGATGAAGGCAACACATCTGGCCTTGGCGGCCGCCCTTCTGGCCGGCACGGCTGTTTCCGGCTTCGCCCAATCGTCTAGCACCGTCGGCACCGGCGGTTCGTCGGCCGGCGGCGGAACTGCGAGCAGCACGATCGGTACTGGTGGCAGCTCTGCCGGGGGCACCTGCCCTGCCGGCGCTACCAACTGTAATTCCGGCTCGTCCTCGACGCTCGGCACCGGCGGCTCGTCGGCCGGCGGCGGTACATCGAGCAGCACCGTCGGCACCGGCGGCTCCGCTGCGGGCTCCGGCTCCGGCTCTGGGTCTGCTTCGACGCTTGGCACCGGCGGTTCGTCGGCCGGCGGCGGCACCTCCAGCAGCTCGGTCGGCACCGGCGGCTCCGCCGCAGGCTCGGGCGACGCGAACTCGGCCTCGAGCGTCGGAACCGGTGCTTCGTCAGCGGACGGAGACAAGACCGGCAGCACAGTCGGCACCGGCGGCAGCGCTGCGGGAAGCTCTCACGACAATAAGGGCAAGAAGGGCTGTGCACCCGGACAGGTCAAGAAGGACGCCGCCGGCACCAAAGACTGCTGACGATGTCGGCCGGCGCCTTATGGCGTCGGCCAATCCCTTGGAGATAGACCAATGACCAGCTTTTCCACTATCGCAATGGGCGCTTCACTCGCCCTGATCGCCGGACAGGCAATGTCCGAGGAAATCAAGCTCGACGACGGAACGACGTGCACCATCGTCCAGTCTCAGTCGTCGCAGGGGGACATGTCGTCCACCGTAACGGCCGGTAACGGTCATGTTTCCTCATCGACCACGACCGGCGGCGGATCGACCGGTACCTCTTCGTCATCCTCCTCCGCCGGCTCCTCGGCCGGATCGGGAAGCGTCGACAGCTTTTCGACGGCGAGCATTACCCGGCCTGACGGCACCGTCATCACCAAACGGTCCGACGGAACCTGCTCGGTTACGAAACCCAAGAAGTAGGAGATAGCAATGAAACCTATCAACCTTATCGCGGCCGCCTCGATCGCGCTGCTGGCGTCGACCCCGGCCGTCCTTGCCGAGGATTGCATCGCGGCCGGAACGGTCGGATCGGCCGGAAGCGCCTCGGCAGGCGACACATCCGCAAGCTCGCTCGGAACCGCCGGTACTTGCCGGACCGACGACGGCACCACCTCTTCGATTGGATCGGGGGGAAGTGCAGCCACGACCGATGGTAAGGCGCAAAGCAAGACTCACGTCAACGACAATGGCGACCAGCTGAAGGCCCAGACCAAAGCCCAGGCTGTGGACAAAGGGACGTTCAGCAAGTCTCGCACAAAGACCAGCACCGACGGGAGCACGCTGGATAGCACGACACGCACGATGTCGCACGTCCCCGGCGAGAAGCCGGTCAAGAGCACCACCAATAAGAAGATCATCCTGCCGGAACAATAGCCGGATGGGGCTCGTCCTCGCAGACAAGTATCGCGCATCTCCTTCTGGCGCCCGCGGCTGTCCGTTGCAGACATCAGCTCCACGGCGCCAGAGGGATCAGCATTGCCCGGAGTTACGGGGTATGCAACCTGTTGTTTTAATTCAGCCAAGTGAGGTAACGCTGAGAAATCATTAATCATGTTCCGGTATTCTCACGTTCTGAATCAACGTGAGAATCCTGTCATGGCATCGATCCAGCATAAGATCATCATCGCGAGTATTGCGATTTTCGGGTTGGCAGGCGGCGCAACAGGCGTCGGTATCTGGTCGGCCTCCATTCTTACCGCAAACAGCGCCGATGTCAGCCAGTCAGCGCAAATTCTGCGCAACCACATGCAGGCCGACATGATGCACGACGCGCTGCGCGCCGACGTACTCGCATCGATGCTGGCATCCAACCCGGCAGCGGGCATCGGCGCTGACGCGGTGAAGGCAGATCTGGTGGAGCACGAGGCGTCGTTCCGCGAGATGATCGACGCCAACAAGGCGCTTGCCACCGACGACAAGACCAAAACGATCCTCGCCGGCGTCGAACGTCCCCTGCTTGCCTATATGGAAAGCGCCACTGCGATGGTCGATCTCGCCGGCAAGGATCCCACCGCGGCGTTGAAGGCATTGCCGGATTTCATGGCGCAGTTCTCGACGCTGGAAACGGCCATGGAACAGGCCGGAGACCAGATCACGGCGGCGTCGGACGATATTTCCAAGCACAGCTCCGAGATAAAAGCTTCGGTCGATATCGTTCTGAAAGCACTTCTGGGCTTGGCCGCGCTCTTCGCCTATGGCCTCTATTTCCTGACCCGCAAGACCGTCACCAAGCCGATCCTTTCGCTTTCCAACGATATGCAAAAGCTCGCCGGCGGTGACACAGCCATTGCCTGCAGCGGGATCGGCCGCACCGATGAAATCGGAACGATGGCATCGGCCGTCGAAGTCTTCCGCCAGGCGGCGATTGCCAACAAGCAACTCGAGCAGGACGCCGAGGCAGCCCGATTGCAGGGCGAAGCCGAGCGGATCACGGCCCGAAAGCAGGCTGACGAAGATGCAGCCGTTCGGCTGCGGGCAGCGACATCAGGCCTCGCCGCAGGCCTGAAGCGGCTTGCATCCGGCGATCTCGCCTTCCAGATCGACGAGCCCTTCGCCCCGGACTTTGAAAACCTCCGGCATGATTTCAACATGTCGATCCGGCAGCTCGATCAGACGCTCGGCGCGATCGCGACCGCTATTGCCGCGATCGACGAAGGCACCAGGGAAATCGCGTCCGGGGCCGGCGATCTGTCCAAACGAACCGAACAGCAGGCAGCCGCTCTCGAAGAAACCGCCGCGGCACTCGACCAGATCACCGCCAATGTCTCGAACTCGAGCAAGCGCACCGACGAGGCACGCACTGAAGCGACCGATGCAAACCGCAATGCCGTCAAGTCTTCGGAGGTCGTGTCGCATGCCGAAGAGGCCATGCGCCGCATCGAGGCTTCGTCCCAGCAGATCTCCAGCATTATCGGCGTGATCGACGAGATCGCCTTCCAGACCAATCTGCTGGCGCTGAACGCCGGCGTCGAAGCGGCGCGCGCCGGAGACGCCGGCAAGGGCTTTGCGGTGGTGGCCCAGGAAGTTCGCGAGCTCGCCCAGCGATCGGCCCAGGCGGCAAAGGAAATCAAAGGCCACATCCAGAAATCCTCGGTGGAAGTGGAAAGCGGCGTCAAACTGGTTCTCGACACCAGCCAGGTTCTGAAGGCGATCAGCGAACAGATTGCCCGCATCAATCAGCACATGGATGCAATTGCCGTATCGGCCAGAGAGCAGTCGACCGGCCTTGCCGAAGTCAACACCGCGGTCAACTCCATGGACCAGGTGACCCAGCAGAACGCGGCAATGGTGGAGCAATCCACCGCGGCATCCGGCCAGCTTGCCCAGGAAGCTGCCACGCTGCGCGAACTCGTTTCCCGGTTCAAGCTTCGGGCGACAGCGCCGACGCAATCTGTAACTGGACGTCGGGGTGGGCAGCTGGCGGCCTGACGGCTGCTATCTGCTCGCCATTGTTCGGTCCCAAGTCAACCCGACACGACCGATCCGGCAACCGCCAGGGAGCCGGGCGGCTGCCGCATCGCAGCCATGCTTGAGATCAGGTTGAGCTTTGGCCGGGCATCGTGTAAAGCCGCAGCATTCCCGGACAAGACCCAGACTTTCAGCAAGGCGTGAACATTATGGACGGCTTCGACCTCATCATCTTCGATTGCGACGGCGTTCTCGTCGATTCGGAAATCATCGCGGCTGAGGTCGAATCCGGACTTCTGACAGAGGCCGGATATCCGATCAGCGCCGAGGAAATGGGCGAGCGCTTCGCCGGCATGACGTGGCGCAACATCCTGCTGCAGATCGAGCGCGAGGCAAGCATCCCGTTTTCGGCCTCCCTGCTCGACAAGTCGGAGCATCTGCTCGACCTCAGATTGGCGCAGGACGTCCAAGCCATTCCGGGCATCGAATTCGCCGTCTCCAGGCTGGCAATGAAGCGCTGCATCTGCTCGAATTCGAGCACCAAGCGGCTCGACATGATGCTCACCAAGGTGGGCCTCAAGCCGCTGTTTGCGCCGAATATTTTCTCCGCCAAGGATCTTGGCCCCGACCGCGTCAAGCCGAAGCCCGACATCTTCCTGCATGGCGCAAGCCAGATGGGCGTTTCGCCCGACAAGGTCGTCGTGGTCGAGGATTCCGTCCACGGCGTGCATGCGGCGCGTGCCGCCGGCATGCGCGTCATCGGCTTTACCGGCGCCTCGCACAGCTATCCCGCCCATGCCGACAAATTGACGGATGCCGGCGCCGAAACGGCAATCTCCCGCATGAACGACCTGCCAGGCGTCGTTGCCGCACTGGCGGCCTGGGAAGGCGTTCTCTGAGGCGCCTTAGGTTCTGAGGCCGCGATCTGTGACTATGCCGACGATTCTGATCGGGACAGCGGCAGCTTCAAGCCCCGCTGACATCGGTGTTCTAGAACCTGAATAAATCGAAGCTGAGAAATGGGTTTCCCACCTCTGCGCCAATCGGCGCGGAATTGAGGACGGCAATGAAGCTGTCGTTCGATCTTTCCTTGCTACGCGCTTAAATCATCCCTATATTGGAGATCAATTAGCAAGGGAACGCTTATGCCTGCTACCCACGCTCTCACTTTGACTGAGGCCGGTTACGTCCTGAACCGGTCCGCGACCGCTCTCAACAAGGCTGTCGATACAGGTGTTATCCGCGCGCGCCAGCGCAAGGTCGGTAGCGCTGTTCAGCGGCTTTTGGGCCCCGCAGAAATGCGTTTTTTGCTCGTCGCCGACGGCCTCGATAAGGACCTAACTCCTGCCGGCCGTCGCAGACTATACGATGCGATCCGTCAACTCTCTTTCGACGCTCATCGTGTCAGTCTCGGGGAAATCGAGCTCGACCTGGGGAAGATAGATGCAGATCTCGAAACTCGGCTTCAGCGCCTGGAAGCTTTGCGAGAGTGGGTAGACGTAGAGCGTGGAGAACCGCTGATAAAGGCTACGCGCGTTCCGGTCCATATGGTGGCAGCACTTGCCCGCGGACAGACAGTCGCGGAGATCGTCGAGGATTTTCCTTCTCTCAGCCGCGAGCAGGTCGAGGCCGCCATCGAATACGCGAAAGCATATCCGAAGCGGGGGCGACCCTATCCATCCCGCAGTCTCAAGCGATCGCTCGCCGACCTCGCCGAACTTGGGGCCTTCGATGAAGTCGACGGAGCAGCCGATGTTGCAGGCCCGCGAATAATTCCGTGACCGGCTACTTGCTGGACGAGAATGTCTTGCGTGAGTTCAGCCCGCGAGGGAACGCCAACGTCCGCAAGTGGATCGCCGGCGTCGATGACGCGGAACTGCGCCTCAGCGTAGCGACGCTATTCGAGAAGCGCCGAGGTGCTGAAATGCTCAAACGGCGCGACCCGGAACGCGCCGCTGCTATCATTCGAGGAATTGCCAACCTGGAGAAAGCGTTTGCAGATCGGATTTTGCCGGTGGACGCCCCAGTTGTGGAAGAATGGACGCGCCTGCTCGGAGCCAAGAACAAGGACCGCTGGGACTTGGCGCTTGCAGCGACTGCGCGCGTTCACCGCCTCGTGCTTGTCACGCGTAACATCAAAGATTTCGAGGGCCGCGGTACGCGGCTGCTCAATCCGTTCACCGATCCCCCGGAGCGGATCGAGCCCTAGAATAGGACGTCGTCCGAAAACCGCTTCCCGCCTTTCCTGAGATTGGCTTTCCTTTTCACGCAATTCCGGACGGAAAACCGCCGCGCACTTTTCCTGGAATTGCTCTAGCTGCTCTTCTTGGTCTTTGCCGGCTGGGTGTCGAAGCCGATGTTGACGCGCACCAGGGCGCCGGAGCCGACCGGCATCTTGATGCCGTCCTTGCGGAAGACCACCTGGGTGCCCGGCGCACCCGGTGGGATCTCGGTCGGGAACTTGGTGACCTCGGAATAGAGCACGGTCTCGCCATCGACGACGGAGATGCGGATCGGCAGCGTCAGGGGGCCCGGCGTGCCGGCCGGGCCGGTGATGAGGCGCAGTTGGGCAACGACCGTCATCGTCAGGTTCGTGTCGTTCAGCGTGCACTGGCGGGTGTAATCGCCGAAGGAAGCCTGGAAGACGATCTGCTGCGGATCGTCCTTCTTGCCCTTGGCATAGGTGCGGAAGATCGCATCCTGGTCACGCATGAAGATCTGTGGGCAGGCGCCCTGGACGACGGGAGCGACCGTGCCCTGCGCCGTCGTCGCCGTGCCGATCGAGGGATTATTCGAGGATGGGTTGGCGGGCGCCAGCGGCATGATCTGGGCGGTGCCGTTCGACTGCGTCGCCGGCGCCGACGACTTGCTGTCGCCACCTATACCGAGCGAGTTGCAACCAGTGAGCAAGGCAAGAAAAGATGCGGAGACGATGAGACGCGAGACCTTGCCGAGCACCATATTCCATCCCTTGTACAAGCGTTTCTTGGAGGCCCCATGTCTTTTTCGCGGGGCCTTTCATGACGGTTTGCGATGGTCTATATCAGCGGCGTAAACAAAAATCGATTGGGTAAGCGCCGTTTTGATGCACTTTTCGCCGCCGGATGCGGGCAACCTCAACAGCATATCCGCGATGCCATGCCTGCAGGGCGGCCTCTTTTCGATTTCCAGCGGACCGGGCCACGGCGGCGCCCGGCCGGATTTCCTTCAGCGATAGATCAAGGATGACGAACGTGGACTATATCTCGACCCGCGGCGAGGCCCCTTCCCTCGGCTTTTGCGACGCCCTGCTGACGGGGCTGGCGCGCGATGGCGGGCTCTACGTTCCGCGCAAATGGCCGAGCTTTTCGAAGAAGGAGATCCGCGCGCTGCGCGGCAAGTCTTATCAGGAAATCGCCTTCACCATCCTGTCGCCCTTCACCAACGGCGAAATCCCCGACGACACCTTCCGGGCGATGATCGACGAGGCCTACGGCACCTTCCGCCATCCGGCAATCGCGCCGCTCGTCCAGACCGGGCCGAACAGCTTCGTCATGGAGCTGTTCCACGGCACGACGCTCGCCTTCAAGGACGTGGCGATGCAATTGCTCGCCCGGCTGATGGACTATGCGCTCGAGAAGCGCGGCGAGCGCGCGACGATCGTCGGCGCCACCTCGGGCGACACCGGCGGGGCGGCGATCGACGCTTTCGCCGGCCGCGAGCGCACCGACATCTTCATCCTCTTCCCGCATGGCAAGGTCTCGCCGGTGCAGCAGCGGCAGATGACGACCTCTTCGTCGCCGAACGTGCATGCGCTTGCCGTCGAGGGCAATTTCGACGATTGCCAGAACCTCGTGAAGGCGATGTTCAACGACGTGGCCTTCCGCGACAGGGTTCGGCTTTCCGGCGTCAACTCGATCAATTGGGCGCGCATCATGGCCCAGATCGTCTATTATTTCACGGCGGCGGTGGCGCTCGGCGGCCCCGACCGGAAGATCTCGTTCACGGTGCCCACCGGCAATTTCGGCGATATATTCGCCGGCTACTGCGCCAAGCGCATGGGCCTGCCGATCGACCGGCTGGTGATCGCCACCAATGAAAACGACATCCTGGCGCGGATGCTGAAGACCGGTCGTTACGACATGAAAGCGGTCAAGGCGACGAGTTCGCCATCGATGGACATCCAGATCTCCTCGAACTTCGAACGGCTGCTGTTCGAAGCCTATGACCGCGACGCCTCGAAGGTGCGCGCGGCAATGGAAAGCCTCAAGCAATCCAACGGCTTCGAGATCGGTGCGCAAGCGCTGAAGGCGATCCGCCGCGACTTCCGCGCCGGGCGCGCCAGCGAGAAGCAAGTGGCCGAGACGATCCGCCAGACCCACGCCGAGACCGGCTATCTGCTGGATCCGCATTCGGCGATCGGCGTCTTCGTCGCTGCCAAGAAAGAAAAGCCGAATACGCCGATGGTGACGCTTTCGACCGCGCATCCGGCGAAATTCCCCGCCGCCGTAAAATCCGCCTGCGGTATTGACCCGACGCTTCCGACGTGGCTTGCTGATCTGATGCACAGGGAGGAGCGTTTCCAGATCATCAAACCGGAGCTGAAAGCCGTTGAGACTTTTATCGGCCAGCATGCCCGCGGCGAGACGACAGCAGGCGCAGAAAGATAGCCAATGACAGTTGAGTGCACCCGGCTGAAATCCGGGCTGACAGTAGTCACAGAGACCATGCCGCATCTTGAAAGCGTTGCGCTCGGAGTCTGGATCAAATCGGGATCGCGTAACGAGACGGACAACGAGCACGGCATCGCTCACCTGCTCGAACACATGGCCTTCAAGGGCACGGCGCGCCGCACGGCCCGCCAGATTGCCGAGGAGATCGAGGATGTCGGCGGCGAAGTCAATGCCGCGACCTCGACCGAGACGACCTCCTATTATGCCCGCGTGCTCAAGGACTACGTGCCGCTCGCCGTCGATATCCTCGCCGACATTCTGACGGAATCGGCCTTCGAGGAAGAGGAGCTGGAGCGCGAGAAGCAGGTGATCCTGCAGGAGATCAACGCCGCCAACGACACGCCCGACGACGTGGTGTTCGACCGGTTCTCCGAGGCCGCCTATCGCGACCAGACGCTCGGCCGGGCGATCCTCGGCACGCCGGAGACCGTCGTCTCCTTCACGCCGCAGCAGATCCGTGGCTATCTCGGCCGCAACTATACGACCGACCGCATGTTCGTGGTCGCCACCGGCGCCGTCGAACATGAAGAATTCCTGCGCATGGTCGAGGATCGCTTCGCCAGCCTGCCGACGACCCCTTCCGCCCCGCCGGTCATGGAACCGGCGCGTTATATCGGCGGCAGCGTGCGCGAACCGCGCGACCTGATGGACGCGCAAATCCTGCTCGGCTTCGAAGGCAAGCCCTATCACGCCCGCGATTTCTACTGCTCGCAGATCCTCGCCAATATCCTTGGCGGCGGCATGTCCTCCAGGCTCTTCCAGGAGGTGCGCGAGTTCCGCGGCCTCTGTTATTCGGTCTATGCCTTCCACTGGGGCTTTTCCGACACCGGCATCTTCGGCATTCATGCCGCGACCGGCGGCGAAAACCTGCCGGAGCTGGTGCCCGTCATCATCGATGAGCTGCACAAATCGGCCGATGCGATCCATCAGAAGGAAATCGAGCGCGCCCGCGCCCAGATCCGCGCCCAGCTGTTGATGGGTGCGGAAAGCCCGGCTGCCCGCGCCGGCCAGATCGCCAGGCAGATGATGCTTTACGGCCGGCCGATCTCCAATCCGGAGATGATGGAGCGGCTGGAAGGTATCACCATCGAACGGCTGACCGATCTCGCCGGCCGGCTGTTCTATGATACGGTGCCGACGCTTTCGGCGATCGGTCCACTGGAACAGCTCGCCCCGATGGAAGACATCACTGCCTCGCTTTCGGTCCCGGCGTCGAAGACGCTGCAGGCAAGCCGCTGAGCCGACGTCCGTCCTGCCGGGAGTGATCGATGCCAAAATCGGTTTTTCGGTTCCTGCAGCGGCAGCCGGAAGCGGTGCAGCTGGAGAACGACAGATATCTCCTGCGCCTGCCGCGCTACCAGGATTTCAACCAGTGGCACCGGTTGCGCGCCGACAGCCGCAAATTCCTGGAACCCTGGGAGCCGACCTGGCGGCGCGACGAGCTGACGGAGGGCGCATATCGTGCACGCGTCGTCCGCGGCAAGCAGGAATATGCCTCGGGCCAGGCGGTGCCGCTGTTCATTTTCCTCAAAGACGACATGACGCTCGTCGGCGGCGTCACCATCGGCTACATCAGAAGGGGGGCGGCACAAAGCTGCATGATCGGCTACTGGATGGGCGAACGTCATGCCGGCCAGGGGCATATGTTTGCCGCTCTTCAAATGGTTATTCCTTACATCTTCACCGGGCTTGAGTTGCACCGTATCGAAGCAGCCTGTATTCCAGATAACGCGCGCAGCATCCGTCTGCTTGAAAAAGCCGGGTTTCAACAGGAAGGCTATCTGCGCGGATATTTGAAGATCAACGGTCAGTGGCACGACCATGTGATGTTTTCACGTCTCGCCACCGATACGGATAAAGGCAGGAAAACCGACAGCCGATGACAAGAGACCGCATGCTGCCCAAGTCACCGTCCGGACAAGTGATCGCGGTGATCGCAGCCCTTTTCCTGGCGGCATTCGCCTTCATGGCGGGCGTTGCCCAGGCGGCCGAACCGGTAAAAATTTCCCGTGACGATACCGCGCTCGATCTGACGGCGACGACCGAGATCTACGCCAACCAGGGCGAGGCCTTCCAGGTTTCGACGGCCGCCGGCGCCGACGGCATCCGCCGCCGCATCGAGGTCAGGGCGAGCTCGGAGAACCATCAGGGCGACTGGGCGGTGTTTGCGCTTGCCAACGTTTCGGAAGAACAGCTCGAGCGCGTCATCGTCGCGCCGCATTTCCGTCTGGTCAATTCCAAGCTGTTCTGGCCGGATCTCGGCTCGCAGCGCATCAGCGCGATTACGCCCAGCGAAGGTTTTGCGCTCGATCGGCAGCCGAGCGACGAGGCCGACGTCTTCCGCATCACGCTGAACCCCGGCGCCGTCATCACCTTCGTCGCCGAACTGTCGACGCCGGAGCTGCCGCAGATCTATCTCTGGGAACCGAACGCCTACAAGGACACGATCAACGCCTTCACGCTCTATCGCGGCATCGTGCTCGGCATTGCCGGCCTGCTCGCGGTGTTCCTGACGATCCTCTTCGTCGTCAAGGGCACCTCGATGCTGCCGGCGACGGCAGCCCTTGCCTGGGCGGTGCTCGGTTATATCTGCGTCGATTTCGGTTTTCTCGGCAAGCTGATCAGCGTCGCCTCGGCCGACCAGCGAATATGGCGCGCCTGCGCGGAGGTGGCGCTGGCCTCGAGTTTCGTCATCTTCCTCTTCACCTATCTCAACCTCAACCGCTGGCATGCGCATCTCGGCTACGCCACGCTTGCCTGGGTGCTCGGCCTTGCCCTGCTCTTTGGCGTCGCGATCTACGATCCGTCGATCGCCGCCGGCATCGCCCGGCTTTCCTTCGCGTTGACGGCCGCGACGGGACTGCTCTTGATCATCTATCTCGGCTTCAACCGCTACGACCGCGCCATTCTGCTGGTGCCTGCTTGGGCGCTGACGCTCGTCTGGCTGTTCGGGGCGTGGCTGACGGTTACCGGACGGCTCGACAACGACATCATCCAGCCGGCGCTCGGCGGCGGCCTCGTGCTGATCGTGCTTTTGATCGGCTTCACCGTCATGCAGCACGCTTTTGCCGGCGGCGCCTTCCAGCAGGGGCTGTTTTCCGATCTCGAGCGGCAATCGCTGGCGCTGACCGGCTCCGGCGACATGGTATGGGATTGGGACGTGGCGCGCGACCGCGTCGTCACCATTCCCGACGTGTCCGTCAAGCTCGGCCTGTCTCCCGGCGCCATGCATGGCGCGGCGCGCAACTGGCTGCCGCGGCTGCATCCCGACGACCGCGACCGCTTCCGCGCCACACTCGACGTGCTGCTCGAACACCGGCGCGGGCGGCTGAATCACGAGTTCCGCATCCGCGCCGAGGACGGGCATTTCCACTGGCTGTTGATCCGCGCCCGGCCGGTGCTCGGCTCGAACGGCGAGATCATCCGCTGCGTCGGCACGATCGTTGACGTGACCGAGCAGAAGAATTCCGTCGAGCGGCTGCTGCATGATGCGCTGCACGACAATCTGACCGGCCTGCCGAACCGGCAGGTCTTCCTCGACCGGCTGCAGTCGGTGCTGGCGCTGGCGCCGGGCGGCGAGACGCTCAGGCCGACGGTGATGGTGATCGATATCGACCGCTACAAGCTGGTCAATGATTCGCTCGGCGTCGCCGCCGGTGACAACATCCTCATCGCGCTGACGCGCCGCCTGCGCCGGCTGTTGAAACCGCAGGACACGCTGGCCCGGCTTGCCGGCGACCAGTTCGGCCTCATCCTGGTTTCCGAGCACAATCCGGCCAAGGTCGCCGATTTTGCCGATGCGATCAGCAAGGCGATCATGGTGCCGATCAACTTCGCCAATCGCGAGATCATCCTGACGGCCTCGGTCGGGCTTGCCTCATGGGTCGACCGGCAGGAGAGCGCCACCGGCCTACTCAGCGATGCGGAGCTTGCGATGTACCGGGCAAAACGGGCCGGCGGCAACCGCGTCGAGCCGTTCCAGCCGGCCTTCCGCGACTTCGGCACCGACCGGCTGCAGCTGGAAACGGATCTGCGCCGCGCCATCGAGCGCAAGGAATTGTCGATGGTCTACCAGCCGATCGCAAGGCTGGAGGATGTCGAGGTCGCCGGCTTCGAGGCGCTGATGCGCTGGGAACATCCCAAACGCGGCAATATCCCGCCATCCGAATTCATCCCGATCGCCGAGGCCTCCGATCTTATCGGCCCGCTCGGCATGTTCGCGCTGGAACAGGCGACCAACGATCTGATGAGCTGGCAGCACCAGACCGGCGAACTGCCGATCTTCGTCTCGATCAACCTGTCGAGCGTGCAACTGCTCAACAACGAACTCTATGACGACGTGCGTTCGGTTCTCGCCAAGACGCATTGCCAGCCCTCGCGCCTCAAGCTCGAACTGACGGAATCCATGGTGATGGAAAATCCGGAACAGGCCCGCCTCGTGCTGCAGAAGCTGAAGGAGGCCGGCATCGGCCTGGCGCTCGACGATTTCGGCACCGGATATTCGTCGCTCGCCTATCTCACGCGCTTCCCCTTCGACACGATCAAGCTCGACAAGACTTTGGTGCGCGACAGCAGCGACAAGAAGGCGATCGTGCTCAGATCGGTGATATCGATGGCACGCGAACTTGAGATGAAGGTGGTGGCGGAAGGGATCGAATCCAACGAGGATGCGATCGAACTCGCCAAGATGGGCTGCAACTACGGCCAGAGCTACCTTTTCGGCCCGCCGATCCCTTCGGAATCGGTGCTGCGGCTGCTGCGCGACCGGTTTCCGCTGACGAAACGGGCGTGACCCGGCAGGTCTCGTCGGTTTTCCGGTAGCAACCAAAGGCGGGCTTCGACCGGAGGCGGACATTGCGGTGACCACCTGGCGTTCATAGTCGCGCCACAACCGGCCATTCCCGCAAGTTCTGGTGCGTCACGCCCGGCTCGCCCGAACAGTCAGCCACCGATCATGGGGCCTTCCGACGCACCGACGTACCTCGCTGACGATCCAGCCGGCGTCTGTGAGTGCGGACCGCAGGGCAGGCTCGCGCCAGTACGTCTCGACGTAGCGCCGGGGCGCTGCAGCACTGCCGTGTGTGGACACATCCTCGCCTTCGCCCTCTCTAACCGAGGCATGCAACCGGCCACCGATCCGGGTCGCCTCGGCAATCCGCCCAAGCACCGTGCCGAAATCCTCGCGCGCGACATGAATCAGGCAGGCACAGGCCCAGATCCCGTCATACGGCGTGCCGGGACGCTGCGGGTCGGCCAAGTCGTCGATCAGCGGGTCCAACAGGTCGGCTTCGAAGCCACTTTCGCGAAGCAGTTCGACGAAACCCTTTGCAATGTCGGTGCGCCGGACGCTCATTCCGCGCTTCTCAAGCTCAAGTGCATCTCGCCCGCCACCGCTTCCGATCTCCAGCACCCTGCCCGAGCCGCCTAGCTCGGTCACGAACGCATCGATCTCTGTCGCGACCCATTCGGGCATCGCCGCGGCCTCGGCAGCGTACTCCGCCGCGACCCTATCATAGAACCGCACGGTATCCAGGTCGGTGCTCATCCTAGCGCTCCTCCTTCAAGACAAGAGGCTTGATGAGCAAGAGGCCCATCAGCCCGTTGCGCCCTTCACACTTCGGCAGTGGGCGACATCGCAGGCGATTTGCTTCCGAGCTTTAGCAGATATGCAGGTCAGAGACACCGCCGACCGCCTTCGGCCCGCGGCGGAGATATGTTCGTTGTTGAAGGATGCGGCTGCTTTGCGCCCTTATCGGTCGTTGACGTTTTCTGGGCTTTTACCGAAAGCAGACCATCGTCGATCCTCGAACGCGATGTTCCGTCGCAATTTCTAAGCACGGCGTTTCTTCCCTCCTGTCAGCCAGCCCCTGGCGATCGCCGACGTAACGCTTCTCGTGAAATGTACGGTGGGCAAGCGCGTGCAATACTGCTTGGCGTATCAATGGGGCGGAGTGGCTATTGACAGCGCCATAACATTCCTTTCATCTATGTTGTAAGACATCTTACATACTTCATGTGATGGAAAGGGAGGATTTCGATGAGGAGACTTTTGACATGGCTGGCACTTGGTGCGGCCGCAATGACGCTTTCGACGCAGGCTCAAGCTGGGGCGACGCTCGATCGGGTGATGGAAAAGAAGGCAATGGTCGTCGCCACCAACAGTGGTTGGCCGCCGCAGAGCTATCTTGACGACAGCAACCAAATGGTCGGTTTCGATATCGATGTTTCCCGCGAGATCGCCAAGCGTCTTGGCGTCGAAATTAGCTTCGAAACGCCGGATTGGGCGACGCTCACCGGCGGTCGGTGGCAGGGCCGCTACGATCTCGGCGTCGGCTCAGTGACACCGACCAAACCGCGTGCGCAAGTGATCGATTTCGTCGGCGTCTATTACTACAGCCCCTATGTCTATGTCGTGCACAAGGACAATACCGCCAAGACCGTCACCGACCTCAACGGCAAGGTGATCGGCGTCGAGACCGCGACGACCTCGGAGGATTTCATCAATCGCCGCCTGGAGATAGACGCGCCGGGCGTTCCACCGATCGAGTACAAGCTGGAGCCCGGTGAAGTGCGCACGTTCGCCGATTCCATGCTGCCCTTCGATGACCTTCGCCTCGGTGACGGCGTTCGCCTGTCCGCCGTTATCGCGCCGGAACAGACGGCCAGGAACGCGATCAAGAACGGCTATCCGGTCCGCGTTCTCGAAGGCGAGTATGCCTTCCGCGAGCCGCTCGTCGTGATCGCCGAAAAGGTCGACCCGGACTGGACCGCGAAGGTCGGCGACATCATCGCCGAGATGAAGAAGGATGGCACGCTCGCCAAGCTGACCACCAAGTGGTACGGCAAGGACTATAGCGCAGATTGATTTGCGGCGTCGCACGGGCGGTTTTGCCCGCCCGTGCCTTCCATTTCGAAGAGCATGCAATGTCCTACCCCGATACGTATTACAAGAGAACCATTGCCGAAGATCGGTCGCGGTCTTCCCTCTCTGGGCCGGAGGATTGCGACGCGGTCGTGATCGGCGCAGGGCTGGCTGGTCTGACAACTGCGCTGCAACTCGTCCGCGCCGGCCAGAAAGCGGTCGTGCTGGAAGCCGAGATCGTGGGCTTCGGCGCGTCCGGCCGCAACGGTGGTTTCGTAGCCCCCGGCTTCGCCACCGGCAGCGATGACATCGCCCGGACGGCGGGCAAGGATGCCGCCAAAAAGCTCTTCCATCTCTCGACGGAGGGTGTCGAATTCATCCGCGACACCATCCGCGATCTCAATATCGAGAGTGCAGCGCCGCAGCCCGGCATCACCAGTGTGTTGCGCCATGATGATGCCGCGTCGCTCAAGACCTACCGCGAGCAGTTGCTCAAAGACTACGACTACGAACTTGACTATCTCGACACCGAGCAGGTGCGGGCGATGCTGAAGTCGCAACGATATTTTCAGGCGCTCCGCAATCCCAAAGCCTTTCACATGCATCCACTGAATTATCTCCGCGCCATCGCCGCCGAAATCGAACGGCTCGGCGGCAAGATCTTCGAGGGTTCGGCAGCGATTTCGACCAGCCTTTCAGGCGCGGAGAAACGCGTGCGCACCGCCAATGGCGAAGTCCGAGCCCGGCACATGGTCTTCACGACAGGCGGCTACACCGGCAGCCTGGAGCCGCGGCTCCAGCGCGCTTTCCTGCCGATCGCGACCTATGTGATGGTCAGCGAGGAGGCGCCTGATCTGATCGCCAATGCGATCGCGACCGGCGATGCGGTCGGCGACAACCGCCGCGCCGGCGATTACTACCGGCTTGTGGACAATGGAAAACGCATCCTCTGGGGCGGCCGGATCACCACACGCGCGGCCTCCACGGCCGGCGTCGTTGCTGAACTCCGCCGCGAGATGACCGGCACCTATCCGCAGCTCTCCGGCCTCAAGACAGAACTCGCCTGGTCGGGCCTGATGTCCTATGCCCGCCACCTGATGCCACAGATTGGCGAGGTCAAGCCCGGCGTCTGGCACTGCACGGCCTTTGGCGGCCACGGGCTCAACACCACCGCGATCGGCGGCAAACTCGTGGCCGAGGCCATACTCGGCCAGGGCGATCGTTACAAGCTGTTTGCGCCATTCGGCCTGGTCTGGGCTGGAGGCGTCGCCGGCCTTGCCGTGGCGCAGCTCACCTACTGGAAACTTCAAGCACAGGACTGGTGGCGCGAACGCACTGCCTGAACCAAGGGACGCAGCGCATGCTGGCTCGACTCATTCTCACCTATCCTGATGCCATGAGGCGCCTCGGCGTGGCGCTGATTATCCTGGTGATTACGCTCGGCCTGTTCCAGCTTGGCGTCAGTTCGCATTGGCTCGGGTATATGCTGCCGTCGAGCGCGCCATGGGTGACCGATAATCCGCTCGTCAGCCGCTTTGTGTCCTCATTGCTGATCGCCTTGATTCTCGCAGCCAATTGGACGCTGCTGCGGCTCCTACCGCGCCGCTGGCAGATCATCGGCGTGTGGGTCGAACTCTTCGTCCTGCTAATGCTCTTCTTCTATTCGTTCAATCTTTCCTTCGCCTTCATCGCGAAGAAAATCGGCTTCCTCATCACCCAGGGAGTCACAACGACGCTATTCATTTCGGCGATCTCAATCGCGGTCGCCACTGTAATCGCACTGGCTGGCGCTATTGCCAAGCTCTCGCGCAACGGCGTGATCTATGGGCTTGCGACCTTTTACACTTCGCTCTTTCGCGGCCTGCCGCTGCTCATGCAGATCTACATCATTTATCTCGGCCTGCCGCAGGTCGGCTATGTCATCGGCGCGATACCGGCGGGCATCCTTGCCCTGTCGCTCTGCTATGGCGCCTATATGACCGAGATTTTCCGCGCCGGCATTGAAAGCATCGACAGGGGCCAGTCGGAAGCGGCGACCGCGCTCGGTCTCAAGCCCGGCCAGACCATGGCCTTGGTGATTCTGCCACAAGCCATGCGCATCATCATCCCGCCGACCGGCAACCAGTTTATTGCCATGCTGAAGGATTCCTCGCTCGTGTCGGTCGTTGGGGTATGGGAGATCATGTATCTCGCCCGCACCCAGGGACAGACCGAGTTCCGCCATATTGAAATGCTGATCACCGCTTCCATGATCTATTGGCTGCTTTCAATCGGGCTGGAATATACCCAATCCCGCATCGAAGAGCGGTTCGGCCGTTTCAATGTCCGCTGAGACCTCCTTCATCAGGACACTCCAATAGGCGTGCCGCCGGTATCGCCGTTCTTGCCTTGCCGGTGGCGCTGCGACCCGGCACCGCCGAATTCAATATCGGCCACGTCGCCGCCTTCGTCTCGACGGTCGTCTTCGCACATTCGCTGCTATTGTTGCGACGCGCCAAGGCTGCGGAAAGCGATAAAGCACTGATTGCGACCCTGCTGGTGGTCATGACCCCCTTGAGCCTCCTGACAGCGCTCAGCAGCACCGGCCTCTCGGCCATGGATTTCAACCATACGGGCATTGTTGTTATCGCCGGCATTTTGGGTCTTGCCGGCCACGTGCTACTGGTGCGGGCCTTCCGTGCCGGCGAGGCATCGGTCGTGGCGCCGTTTCAGTACAGGCAGATCATCTGGGGCTGCCTCCTTTTGCGGCACCGGTCGATCCCTACACGATCGCTGGCGCGCTGATCATCATTCTGTTCGGCTGGCTGGTACTCCAATAGGTATCACAGCGCCGTCGGCTTCTGTGGAAAGCCGCCGACATGGCTGCAGGTGAGCGCTGCCCGGTCTCGTCCAGCCTTGACCGCGTCCTGCAACGATCCACCGCCAACATGCACGGACAGAAATCCCGCGATGAAGCTGTCGCCGGCGCCGGTGGTGTCTACGACCTCGACCTGCATGATGCCCGTCTCTGCCCGCTCTTCAAGCGTCGCCGCCACCGACCCCTTCGCGCCCCGCGTAACCACTGCGACCCGAACACCGGCGGAAAGAAAGCGGTCGATCATCGCTTCGACCGCCGTGTCGTCCTCGCCCGCCGAGCCAAAGGCAATCGTCAGGCCCTCAATGCCGAGATTGGCCGGGCCGGCGTTGACGGAGACATCCTGCGAGACACTGACACCGGCTGCAGCGAGCGTGTGTCTCAGAGCACCGCCATCATCCAGCCAACCTATATGGACGTGGTCCATGGTCTTCAGCGCGGCGATATCTTCTTCCGATGGCCGGTAGCCAGCGCAGACGCCGAAATCCTCAAACAGAAACACGCGCTCGCCCGACGGCAGGACCTCGATGTCCGTATGGGCAGTCTTGCCTAGCCGTTCCTGCATATGCGCAACAGCAACGCCATTCTCGATCAGGGCAGTTCGCGTCCGCCGGCCATCGAGATCAGGGCCGACGGCTCCGAGATAGAATGCCTCATGGCCAAGCGTCGCGAGATGTACTGCGACATTTACCGCATTGCCGCCAACAAGTGCCTCGCCGATCGACGGCGACAGGAACTTGTCGATGCAATTGTCGCCAACCGCTGCAACGCGAAGTCTCTTCATACAGCTCATCCCCGACAATGCCGCGCCTGCCTCTAGGAGCATTCGCGGCGCGCTGTCAAACTCGCGTCAATAGTTGACCCGCTTATAGTAGCGTCGCGTGGTCAGCGGATGATTTCGCATGACTTCGAGATGCGCGCTGATGCGTTCGAGCACCGTGGCGAGCAACGCTGGCGAGACCAGCCCGCGGACCTCGGGTGAAATGCCGGGCAGCGCAAATTCGGCCGTATCGAGCACGGTCAACCGGTCGGTATATTCAGGTGCGAAATTCTCCACCCGGTCGGCCAGTGGACGCAAGGCATCCTCGCCCTTGAACAGGATGACGGAAACGCCCTCCTCGACCAGTTCCAGCGTGCCGTGGAAGAAATCGGATGCATGCACCGGCCGAGTACGGATCCACTGCATCTCCTCGAGAATGCACATGCCGTAATAGAAGGCTTGCGGCCAGACATTCCCGGCACCGGTGATGATGTGATATTCGGCTCCGGCAAGCACCCTCGCAAAAGCCTCGGCCTTCGGCTCATAAGCGCGCTTCACTTCGAGCAGTAGCGCCGGCAACCTGTCGAGTTCACCCGCGATCTGATTGTAGTTCTCGATCTCCCCGCGATGGCGCATGATCGAAAGCGCGATGAACAGCGATTGCAGATAGAAGGATTCGCAGGACGTATCGTCCTCGGCGAAGTTCACGAAGACATGATCGCCACCTTTGCCGATCGGCGTTTCCTCATGGCCGACCAGAGTGATCACCATAGCGCCGGCTTCCTTCGCCTTGGCGAGGAGTGCCACGCTTTCCCTCGTCGTGCCCGACAGCGAGGGTATGACGACGATCGATTTGCCATTCAGGTTTGCCGATCCGGTCAGGACCAGCTCGGCCGGTATGTCGAAAAAGACCGGAAACCGCGACTGGCGTAGCAGCAATTGGGCTGCCGGCTGCATCAGGATCGCAGCGCCGCCCGTTCCGAGGAAATGGATGTTTTCGGCACCGGCGGCCAGGCAATCGGCGATCACCCGGTCCAACCGTTCGCGCAGGGCCACCGCGCCGGACTGGATGCGGAGAAACCTCTGTTCGTCAAAATTCAGCATGCAAGCCTCCGTTCGCGATAGTGTCAGCGACTAACACCGACAATGTTGTAAGACAACTGACATCTTGATTTAGATGTGTCAATAACTCGACTGTGAATTTGCACTGGCTTTAGCAATACCCTTGGTTAATGCGACGCTGTCGGGGCACCAGAAATTTGTTGACCACGCTGCCAATGTCAGACAAGCACATTCAGGACGGTAGAGAGGATTGCGGTCTTGGACGAGCCCTTGCGTGACAAACAGACCCTTGTGATCAAGCTGCGCGACAGGATCCTGGATCTCATCCGCGACGCGAGCCTGAAGCCCGGTGACAAGCTGCCAACCGAGGCCGAACTTACCCAGCGCTTCAGGATTTCCCGCCCCGTCGTCCGCGAGGCTCTCAAACTCCTCGAACAAGACAACCTGATTTATGCCGAACATGGCCGCGGCCGCTTCGTTTCGCCGATGTCCGCGGTGCAAGTCGATCGGCCGATTACGGTGTTCGAGAGCGTGACCGACATGGTCCGGCACTATGGCTATGAGATAGTCAACAAGGTGCTGTCCATTGCCGAAGAAGCGCCGGATGAGCTCGTCGCAAGGCAATTGCAGATGCGGGTCTCGGATCGCGTGATCCGCATCGAACGCCTGCGGCTCCAGCGCGATGAGCCGATCATGTACTGCGTCGATTACGTGCCGCGCAGCCTCATTTCCGCTCGTCTCTACGACATCGACTGGAGCGGTTCGCTGCTCGCGCTGCTCGAGGAGCACAAGAACAAGCCACGAATGTCGGCAGCGAGCGTATCCGCCGTCGTGCTGCCGAACGACGTTGTCGAGCGCAACGATCTAAGGGACTTCGGCCCGGCTCTCCTGATCACCGAAACCTGCTTCAATGCTGCCGGCATACCGGTGATCTACGCGATTGATTATCACCGAGGCAGCCACTTCTCGTTCAGCCTGGCGAGAAAATAAGGTTCAACCGCAAAGTTTGAAGTGCAGGTTAAGAGACATCCTACTCAAAACGGTATGGGATTTTGTGACGATAGCTGCTCAAGACCTTGGCGCCGAGGACCGAAGCGTCCGCTTTCCGCTGACGAAACGGGCCCGAGCGGAACGCCCAGTCTCGTCGATTTCCTCGGTAGCAACAAAAGGCCGACGTCAGCCCGAGACGGCCACTGCTTTGCGCCCCCTTGTCGGCCACAGAGGGGATCTTTGCCTTCGCCCGGAAGCCGACATTGCGGTGACCACCTGGCGTTCATAGTCGCGCCACAACCGGCCATTCCCGCAAGTTCTGTGTGCGTCACGCCCGGCTCGCCCGAACACTCAGCCACCGATCATGGGGCCTTCCGACGCACCGACGTACCTCGCTGACGATCCAGCCGGCGTCTGTGAGTGCGGACCGCAGGGCAGGCTCGCGCCAATACGTCTCGACGTAGCGCCGAGGCGCTGCAGCACTGCCGTGTGTGGACACATCCTCGCCTTCGCCCTCTCTAACCGAGGCGTGCAGTCGGCCACCGGTCCGGGTCGCCTCGGCAAGCCGTCCAAGCACCGTGCCGAAATCCTCGCGGGCGACATGAATCAGGCAGGCACAGGCCCAGATCCCGTCATACGGCGTGCCGGGACGCTGCGGGTCGACCAAATCATCGGTCAGCGGGTCCAACAGGTCGGCTTCGAAGCCGCTTTCGCGAAGCAGTTCGACGAAACCCTTTGCAATGTCGGTGCGCCGGACGCTCATTCCCCGCTTCTCAAGCTCAAGTGCATCTCGCCCGCCACCGCTTCCGATCTCCAGCACCCTGCCCGAGCCGCCTAGCTCGGTCACGAACGCATCGATCTCTGTCGCGACCCATTCTGGCATCGCCGCGGCCTCCGCAGCGTACTCCGCCGCAACCGTATCATAGGACCGCACGGTATCCAGGTCGGTGCTCATCCTAGCGCTCCTCCTTCAAGACAAGAGGCCTGATGAGCGAGAGGCCCATCAGTCCGTTGCGCCCTTCACACTTCGGCAGTTGGTGATATCGCGGGCGATTTGCTTCCGAGCTTTAGCAGAAATGCGGCCAGAGACACCACCGACCGCGCCAATGCTGCCGGGCGGCAAGGCGCCCTCATAATGGTCATCGAGCCACCTTTCGCTGCTGCTGCAAAGCGGACATGACGCAGTGACAACGCGGGTCGCGGTTGCGCCAAAAGCCGCCATTCCGCCCCATGCGGGTGATTAGATTACGAATTCCTCGTCATACGTCTGTGGCTCGGGAACGACCGTAACCTCCACCGGCACGATCCAATTGGCCGCGTAGCTCTCGCAATCGGAACGCTGGAGCTCGGGCTGCACGCACCCCGCCCCATCGATCGCGCGACATCGCAGTATATATCGCCCCACTTCTTCAGGGGTCCACATGTACTCCCACAAGCGCCATGCAAAGGGACGTTCTGTTTCGAGGAGCCTCCCCTCGCGCCAGCCCCTGCCATCTCCGGTGCAGACCTGCACCTGCCGGATAGCAGCCTCTCCGCTCCAGGCGGCTCCGAAAATCCGGTACGGTTGGCCGGCGATGAGATGCGCCCCCTGTACGGGACGCGCGATCTGCGCTTTGACCTCCATCTCCGCAAGGGGGACCAGCGTGGGTTCCCCGAGGCTGCGCTCCCAACGGAAATAGTCGCGCGCCTGCCAGTAGCCAAGGAACGGTTCCTCCAAAACCGTGATATGCGTGATCCACTTGACCCAAGCCATGCCGAACCAGCCACCCACGACCGCGCGTAGCGGGTAGCCGTGATCGCGCGTCAACGGCTGCTCGTTCATCGAATAGGCAAGGATCGTGCTGTCAGCTATGGCCTTCTCAAGCGGTAAACTGCGCGCAAAAGCGATGGGGCCGGGAGAAGCCGTTTTCTTGTTCGTGTCGACGACGCCGCTGTCTGCGCCTATGAGCAGAACCTCAAGCGCGGTTCGCTTAACGCCCGCCATTTCTAAAATCTCGCGCAGAAGAATACCTGTCCACCCGGCATTGCCGACGGCTCCGTTCTGCCACTGCAACCCCTCCTTCGGCGGCTCATAGTAGACGCGCCCGTTCCCTGCACACTCGACGACGGCGGTGAAAGTCGTGCTCCGCATCGCCTTGATGCTGTCGAGGTCAAGTTCGATCGGCCGCTCCACCGCCCCGCCAACGCGCAATCTCCAGTCGCGCGCATTGAGGTCCGGCGACGGGAAATGGTTTCGCACGAAGAACAGCTCGGTTGGGATCAGCCAATCGGAGAGCGACGCAAACGGAAACTCGATGTTCTGTGGGGATTTTTGTCGAACTATCAGACTGGGTTGCTGTGGTGTCGGCATCGTCCTCGTCTCCCCTTTCAAGAGCACAACGTCGGCTCCCGGTCGCGCGAATTCCGGTACGATCACACCGCCCCTCGCAGTGCGTCCGTCGCATTCCGCCTTCGGGCCGCATTCTAGCACATACCGCACGTTTCTCGGATCGACCTCGAACGGCAGCAAAGGGCCCGAATGCTGCTACGGGCCTACGTCTCTTTCGCGCCCGCTTGTCGTTCAGGCACTACCGCTGGAGAAGACCAGCAATATATTGTTGGAAGGCATCTCGATCGTCTCGCGGAGATTAAGTCCAGCGGCCTCACCCACTTGTTCAAGATCAGCGATATCACGCACACCCCAGGATGGGTTGCGCTCCTTTAGAGCCGCGTCGAAAGCAGCGTTCGAGGGGGCGTTGTGTGCCCCGTCGCGCATGAACGGGCCGTAGAGAAGAAGAAGCCCACCAGCGTGAAGCAAACGGCCAGCTCCTGCGAACAATCCTAAGCTTGCCGCCCATGGCGCGATATGGATCATATTGATCGACACGATGGCGTCAAAATGCCCCGTTTGTTCGACGCCCCATTGTCCTGAGCACACATCAATATCCCGCGGTGCCAGCACATTCTTCAGCCCTGCGAATTTGATCCAGCTAGACGTACTGGTGCGGGCGTCGGCATCCGGATCGCTCGGCTGCCAGGTGAGGTTGGGCATTGCTCCCGCAAAACACACGGCGTGCTCGCCGGTCCCGCATCCAATCTCCAGCACGGCTCCACGTGTTGGAAGGACACGTTTTAGGACTGCGACGATCGGCGCCGAATTTCGCGCAACGGAAGGTGAGAACATGCGCTGGTCGGCGCTTATGTCGCGCTGTTCCAGCGCAACCGGTGAACGGTCCTTCTTCTCTGGGGGCATTGGTCTTGAATCCCCTTGGGCGATGTCTCCCACCATATAGCTGAAATGATGGGACAGAAACCAAGGATTTCGGACTTACGAAGGGGGTCGCCGGCCCGCGCGTTCGGCCGAGGGCGACCGAAGGTCCACTTCGCGTCAGATCACGCGTCCGCCAGGCTCAGGGTCTGCTTTCGAAAATCCGAGCCCGGAAGCCGACCGACGGCTTTCAGTCCCGTAGCGGTCGTCTACCCAATCCGAGCCGATGTCCGTTGTTGATGCAATCGCGAAGACGCGCGGCGCTGTAGAGATGCCGCCTTTGCACTGATCTACTTCGCGCCCGCGGAAGCTTACTCATTGTCGACCGCTTGTTGAGGACTTGAAGTCAGCTATCTCAAGCCGGAAAATATCCGGAACGTTGAGGAGCACTCGATGACGAAGCATCGCATCTATTCGGTCAGCGTCGCGAGCGTCTATCCCCACTATGTCGCCAAGGCAGAGAAGAAGGGGCGGACGAAGACGGAGGTCGATGACATCATCTGCTGGCTGACGGGGCATGGCCGGCAGAGCCTGGACGACCAATTGGCTGCGAAGACCAGCTTCGAGGATTTCTTTGCGCAAGCGCCTCAGATGAATCCTTCCCGATCGTTGATTACGGGCGTGATCTGCGGTGTCCGCGTGGAAGACATCCAGGAAACGACGATGCGGGAAATCCGCTACCTGGATAAATTGATCGACGAACTCGCCAAAGGGAAAGCGATGGAGAAAATCCTACGGAAATAGCCGGGAAACCGCGTCGCGGCAGTGCGCGATCACCCACGGCAAGCCCGCAGAATCCGGCACCGTCTCGCCCGGGAGATGGATGTTCATCGTCGCGGAGCAAGACCATCGAGCAGGAAGTCGAGGCCCTTCCTGAAAGCGCCGTCCCAATCATTGTCCAGCAGCAGACGAGAGCGCTCGATCGTCGGATAGTGCTCGCTCAGACCTGTCAGGCGCTGCTGCGCAGCCGCCCTGTCGTCGTCCGAGAGATCGAAGTTCGCCCGGGTGATGGTCGCGCCGATCACATAGTTCCAGAGCGACCAGATCGCGACGTTCAAATCCGCATCAGTGACACCGGCACCGGACAGGGTCTTGCTCAGCAGTTCCAGGCGAATGAGGATGTTCGGGCCGAGCGCCCGGCGCGGCAGCAGCGAGGCCGACCAAGGATGGCGCAGCATGCTGGCGCGCCAGTCTTCGAGCATATGAACGACGTCCCCGCGCCAGTCTCGAGACTCGACGATGTCAGACGGTCCGCGATATTCGAGCACCGAATCCAGCGCCAGATCGAAGACCTTTTCCTTGTTGTCGACGTGCCAATAGAGGCTCATCGCGCCCGAGCCGAGGCGATCGGCCAGCCGACGCATCTTCAATCCGTCGACGCCCTCGGCGTCCAGCAACTCCACCGCAGTCGCCACGATCCGTTCCAGCGAGAGAGGCGGCTCACTGCGCGGCTCCTGCCCCGACTGCGGTGACTCACTTCTCCGGCCAGACCCCTTGCTCTCACCGCCGCTGCGTTTTGCTGCCATTCGTCTTCCTTACCGATCAGACGTCGATCTAAGCCGACAATGCTGGGAATGTCGATCCTGACCGATTGACTCGTACGGCGTACGATGCAATCTAATCGTACGCTGTACGATTTGTATCATAGAGGCGATAGAGATTCATCCTGCAGGCCACGAGGATCCGTCGCACGCAGCCCTGAGAAGCCAAGAGAAAATCATGTCACCCGCGATCAAGCATTTCATTATCGGAGGATTCATCATCATGACCATCAGCGTTCCCACTGCGACGAGAGCCAATGACGATCTCAAATTGACTATCGTCAATCCAGAAAACCTCTACGACCCCTCGCCGAATGGCTACAGCACGGCGGTGATCGTGCCCCGCCAAGGCCGGCTGGCCTATATCTCCGGACAGGGCGGCCAGGATAGCGCGGGAGCCTTGTCGCCCGACTTCGCCGTCCAGGTGAAGCAGGCCTATGCGAATTTGCGCACCGCCCTCGATGCGCTCGGCGCACGGCCGGATCAGGTCGCCAAGCTGACGGTTTTCGTGGTCGATCACGATATGTCCAAGCTCGAGGTGCTGACCAGCAACGTCAAGGACATGTTCGGTGCGTCGCTGCCGGCGCAGACGCTGATTCCCGTTCCCAAGCTTGCCGTCGATGCCATGCTCTTCGAGGTCGAAGCCACCGTCGTTCTGGATTAGGAGCGGCACCGGATCGACACAATTTCGGATTTTCCCGGTGGCGTGCCAACATCTGCTGGCGTGCCGCCCTTCCCTTTTGTGAGTGGCCATTGACCAACCGCCTGCGATGTGCGCCACTCATGGCTTGTACAAGGAAAATCCCATGCTCAAGTTTCTGCTCGCCCTCTCGATGGGTGTTTTTTGCGTCTCGTCGCTTCAGGCCGGCGACATCACTCCGGTGACCAAAAGCTGCGAGCCGGGGGCAAAACAGGCGCAATGCGAGCGATGGGTCACGGATATTAAGAAAGCCGTCGAGCTGGCCTATAAAGGCGACCACGGTGCACAGGTGACCGTTGCCTTCTGCCTGTCCACAGGTTGCCATGGCGCCGTCGCCATCGACAAGGTCGCTTCCTGCAGCTGGCATCTGGTCATTGCCAATTCGGGCGTTGCGACAGTGCTCGACGCTTCCAATCTCAGGAACACCTGCCGGCCGATGACGCCGGCTGAGAAAGACCAGGCCCGCGCCTCGTCCCGCGATCTCGTCCAGAAGATCTACAAGCGCCCGATGGTCGCCACCGACCAGATGTAATCTGGTTGGGGTGCCGGCTCACGGCGCAACGTCTGCGTGAAAATAAATCTCATTGCTCTCCCGGCTTTCGCCGCTATTCTCCATCCAAAGAAAATCGGGCCAAAGAAAATCGGGCCAAAGAAAACCGGGAGGACCACTGATGATCCTGCACTGCGTATTCCTGCGGTTGAAGACCGCGATGACGAGCGAAGACAAGCAATCGCTGTTTGCGGCGATCGTCGCCCTGAAACAGGTCATTCCCGGCATATTGGATATCAAATACGGGCCGAATGTTTCGCCCGAAGGTTTGCACGGCGGGTTCGTCGACGGGTTTGCCGTGACCTTCGAAAGCGCCGAGGCCCGCGACGCCTATCTCATCCATCCCGAGCATGTGACGGTGGGCGAGCGCATCGTCTCGTCGACGGATGGAGGCCTTGCCGGCATCCTGGTCTTCGACCTTAATATGTGAGGGCCGCAGGATAGGCCTGCAGCCCTTAATCCTCAACTCGATTTCGCCATGGCGGCGGCGAGTTGATCGACATTGTACTTGAACATCTTCTCATAGGTCGGCGCCGGCCCCTTGGCGTCGGACAGGGATTCGACATAGAGCTCGCCGCCGGGCTCGGCACCGGTTGCCTTGGCGACCTGCTTGACCAGGCGCGGATCGTTGGAATTCTCGAAGAAATAAGCTTTCACATGCTCGCCGTTGATCTGCTCGATCAGCTTGGCGACGTCGGCGGCCGAGGCCTCGCTTTCGGTGGACAGACCGAGCGGGGCGAGGAAGCTGACATTATATTCGCGGCCGAAATAACCGAAGGCGTCATGGCTGGTCAGCACCTTGCGGCGATCGTCGGCCACCTTGTCGAATTTCGCATGGGCATAGGCGTTCAATTCATCCAGCGTCCTGGTGTACTTCTCGGCATTGGCCTTGAAGGCGGCGGCGTCCGTGGGATCGGCCGATGACAGCGCCTTTTCGATATTGGCGACCCAGACTTTGACGTTGACGGGGCTGTTCCAGACATGCGGATCGGTGATTTCCGCGCCGTCCTCTTCCATGGTGCGGGTGTCGATGCCTGCGGAGACGGTGACCGGTTTGCCCTTATAACCCGAGGCGGTGATCAGCCGGTCCATCCAGCCTTCCAGTCCCTCGCCGCTGACGAAGGTCACTGCAGCCGCCTTCAAATTCTTTGCATCGGCCGGCGACGGCTCGAATTCATGGGGGTCGCCATTCGGCCCGACTAGGCTCGTCACCTTGACGTGCTCGCCGCCGACCTGTTTGACGACGTCGGCAAGCACGGTGAAGGAGGCCACAACCTTCAGCGTTTCGGCGGAGGCGGGCATGGCCGACAGCGCCATCAAAGCGGGGATTGCTGCGGAGAGAAGCAGTCTGTGCAGTGTCATCGAAGGCTCCTTGGAATCAGCCCTTCAAATGCGGGCGGGGAAAGACGCGCCGGGCCAAGCCGGAGGGCGCGAAAAAAATAGAAAAACCGTAGAAGATCGCCGCGGTCATGATGATCGTCGGGCCGGAGGCGAGCTCGAGATGATAGGAGGCGATCAGGCCGAGATAGCCGGATGCGGCCGCACTGACGGCTGCTATCGCCATCATCACGGGCAGACTGCGCGACCAGAGCTGGGCGACGGCTGCCGGCAGCATCATCAGGCCGACCGCCATCAGCGTGCCGAGCGCCTGGAAGCTGGCGACGAGATTGAGCACCACGAGCAGCAGGAAGAGGAGGTGATAGACCGGCCCGCGCCCGCCGACGGCACGCAGAAAACCGGGATCGAAACATTCGGCCACCAGCGGCCGGTAGATGAAGGCGAGGATGACCAGGGTCAGCGAGGTGATCGCGCCGATCAGATAAAGGGCGGGCGCATCGATCGCCAGGATGGTGCCGAAGAGCACATGCAACAGATCGATATTGGAGCCGCGCAACGAGACGATCAGCACGCCGAGCGCCAGCGATGCGAGATAGAAGCTGGCAAAGCTCGCATCCTCCTGCAGCACGGTCATCCGGCTGACGGCGCCGGACAGCAGCGCCACCGACAGGCCGGCAATGAGACCGCCGAGGCCCATCGCCGTCAGCGACAGGGAGCCGGCGACGAGGTAACCGATCGCCGCCCCCGGCAGCACGGCATGGCTCATGGCGTCACCCATCAGGCTCATGCGCCGCAGCATCAGGAAGACGCCGACCGGCCCCGAGCCGAGCCCGAGGCAGAGGCAGGCGATGAGCGCTCGGCGCATGAAACCGTAGTCGGCAAAAGGTGCGAGGAAGAGATCGTAAGCCGTCATGCCGCCGGCGCCTCTTCGGGTGCGCAGGCATTCGCATCCTCATCCCAGCGCTCGGCCATGGCGCGGGCCTTCAGGAGATTGACGGAGGACATGACGTCTGCGGTCGCACCCCAGCCGACCAGCTCGCGGGCAAGCAGCAGGGTTTGCGGGAAATGGGCGCGGACCAGCTCGAAATCGTGCAGCACGGCAATCACCGTGCGGCCTTCGCCATGCCAGCGGGAGACGATATCGATGAGGTCCCTGGTGGTGCGGGCATCGATTGCCGTAAACGGCTCGTCGAGCAGGATGATGCCGGCATCCTGCAGCAGCAGGCGGGCAAAAAGCACGCGCTGGAACTGGCCGGCCGACAGCGAGCCGACATGGCGCCGGCCGAAGCCTTCGAGCCCGACGGCCGAGAGCGCCTCGCCTGCCCTCTTCACCTCGGTGGGCGCGATGCGGCCGAAGGCGCCGGTCTTCTTCCAGGCGCCGAGCATGACGGTATCGATCACCGAGATCGGAAAGCGCCGGTCGATCTCGGCCGCCTGCGGGAGATAGCCGAATTCAGCCCGCCCCAACCGATGCTCGACTCTGCCTTCGGCGGGGCGAAGCTCGCCCATGATCGCCTTCAGCAGCGTCGACTTCCCCGCCCCATTCGGCCCGGCGATCGCCGTCAGGCTGCCCGAGGCGAAGGCGCCGGAGACATGGTGGACGGCGGGGTGCCGGTTATAGGCGACGGTCAAATTATCAAGACGGATCAGCGGCGTCATGGCAAGACAACCGCCCAGTGGATCGCCAGCCACAGGAGCGCAATGACCAGCGCCATGCCGATTGTCCTTGAGAAAGCCGACTGTCCCAGCAGGCTGACGGAGGGGCGGTCGGGGCTCGGGGGCATGGCGCATCCTACAATGTAATAACATTACTGTTATGTTATAACGATTGCGGCGAGTTTGAGGCGGAGCCTGGCAGTTATTCACACTTGAAAGGGGCGACAATCGGCCGCCAACCCAGGCGCGCCCTCTCTCCAGCCTCATCCTGAGGTGCCCGCAGGGGCCTCGAAGGACGGGGCTGGCCACCGCCCTCGCAAATGCGGATATCGCAGGCGTCCAACCACCCGCCCCCGTGGTTCGAGACGGCCCTTCGGGCCTCCTCACCATGAGGGCTGATCGGCATACCGTGACGTTGCCCACCCTATTCCTGTGCTCGTCACAGGAACGAGCCCAGGCCTCTGGCCGCCACATGCCGAAACGACTGCGGAAATCCCGATCCTGGGCAAACCGCCCCTAGGCCCATACCCTCAGAGCCCGTTCCATCCGGTCGGCGGCGTATGTGACGATATAGGCGATCACCATGTAGATGACGACAGCGATCAGGAAGGCTTCGAGGTAGTAGAAGTTCAGCGCCGCGGTCAGTTGCGACTGCGCGAAGATGTCGACGACCTCGATCGCAAATCCCAGCGACAGCGCCTTCATGATCACCATAATGGAGTTGGCAAGATCCGGAATGGCCGCGACGATGACCTGAGGCAGCATCACCCGGCGGAACAGTTGGCTGCGCTTGTAGCCCAGGGAATAGGCCGCATCGGCCTGACCGTTGTCGAAGGAGTTGAGTGCACCCTTGACGACCTCAGCCTGGAAGGCTGCGACGCAGGCGGTCAGGGCAACGATAAGCGTGATCCAGTTCGGCGTCGAGTGACCATTATAGTCGATGGCGACGAGCGAGGTCAGGAACTGCAGCGTCGGCGGCAGGCCGTAATAGGCGAGGAAGATCACGATGACCATCGGAACGCCCTTGAAGACGACCTTGTAGGCGACGACCAGTTCCCGAAGCAGCGGGACCCGGCGATATTCAACCATCGCGAAAAGGCTGCCGACGATGGTGGAGAAGACGAAGATTCCAAGCGCCATGGCGAGCGTCACCGGGACCGCGCCAAGGATGTCCCAGAGATCGGGAAGAAGGACTTCGGAATCGAACATGTGATGACCTCCTATTCGATCAGACGCTTGCCATCATGGTGGCCTTGGCCGGTGCGGTATTGGGCGCGAATTTTGCGTTTCGCGTTTCGAAAAAGCGCACGACGATCCATGCGACAAGGCATAGCAGCGAATAGATCACCGCCAGCACAAGGTAGGTCTCGAACTGGTATTGGTTGTAGTCGCGCTCCATGACGAGATGGGCGGTCGCCATGACATCTGCGGCGCCGATGTACATCACCAGTGCGACGTTGTGGATGAGGTAGATGATCGAGTTGCCGTAGCCTGGCAGGGCGATGTGCACCGCCTGAGGCCCGACGACCCGAAGGATCTTCTGAAGGAAGCTGTATCCGAGACTATCGGCGGCGTCGTGCTGGCCGCGTTCCACGGCGAGGTAGGCCGGCCGCAGAACCTCGGAAAGATAGCCTCCATGGTAGAGGCTGAGGCCGACGATCGCCGCGACGTTCGGGGACACGAAGTCCTCGACCTCGAACAGAGCGACGACCAGCGGCAGCCCGTAGAAGGCGACGAACAGTTGCAGCACGACGGGGACGCTCCGGGCATAGGAGACGTAGAGGTCAGCCAGCTGACTGACAACCGGTATCCTGCGCACCCGGAACGTCGTCGTTATCAGGGCCAGCAGGAAGCCGGCGATCATGGCCGTGAACGTGATCGCAAGCGTCAGCGGCAGCGCCTTGAGCAGCTCGGGAATCATGATGGATAGGTCCACTTCGGAACACTCCTTGTTTCGGTCTTGGGCCTGATCGCCGATCGTTTCTCAGCGTTACTTCATGTAGGTGGTGATGTCCTCGCCGAACCATTTCTGCGAGAGCTTGGCCAGCGTGCCGTCGGCCTTGAGCTCCTTCAGAGCCTTGTCGATGTCTTCGGCGAGTGCCTTGTTCTCCTCGGAGCGATGGATCAGGACGAAGGTATTGTTGATCGCGACCGGCTCGCTCGCCTTGACGTCGAGCTTCTGCTGGTCGATGACCGTCTGCTCGCCGAGGTTCGACGGCAGAACCAGCGCGTCGTATTTGCCGTTCTCGACCTCTTTCAGGCGATCCGGATAGGGAATGCCGGCGCTGGACGCGGTGATCTCGATCTTGAAGTCGGGGTTCTTTTCCTGCCAGGCAGTGGCGAACTTGTAGATACCGCCGCCGGCCGTCACGGGCACGATCTTCTTGCCAACGAGATCCTTCATCTCGTTGATGCCGCTGTCCTTGCGGCTGTAGATCTTGATCAGGCTGGCGCCGATCGGGCTCTCCGGAATGAGGAACTGCTTTTCGCGGGCGGGCGCCCGGTAGTAGCCGCCGGTCGCGATGTCGTACTTTCCGGTGGCAAGGCCGGTCTCCTGAGCGATGTCGGCAGCACCCTCCATCACGAATTTGTACTGCGGCAGCTTGGCGTTGATCGCCTTCAGGACGTCGGGCTCGTAACCCTGCGGCTCGACCCCGATGGCACCCCAGGAGAGCGGCTTGGATTCGGCAGCCGTCGCGATCTTGATGGTACGCACGTCCTCGGCATGCGATAGGCCCGCGGCTGCGAGGGCAAAGGCAACGCCAGCGACAGCGAGGCCGAAGCTACGGCGGGAAGTCGACTTGATGGAAGACATGTCAGGCATCCTTTCTTTACTGGATGGAGTGTTCGGAATTCAGGAACTGGGCAAGGCGCGGGTTGGAGGGCGTGTCGAAGATCTCGGCAGGGCTGCCTTGAGCTGCGACGACGCCCCGATCCATGAAGACGATGCGGTTCGAGATATTCTTTGCGAACTGCATCTCGTGGGTGACGAGGAGCGAGGTGATGCCGGATGACGTGACGTCCCTGATCACCTTCAAAACCTCGCCGACGAGTTCGGGGTCGAGCGACGACGTCGGTTCGTCGAAGAGCATGACATCCGGCTTGACGGCCAGCGCACGCGCAATGCCGGTCCGCTGCAGCTGGCCGCCGGAAAGCTGGGAGGGGTAGCTGTCGATCTTGTTCGACAGGCCGACCCGCTCAAGCTCCTGCAAAGCGATCGAGCGCGCTTCGTCCTTCGACTTGCGCTGCACGACCACGAGCGGATCCATCACGTTCTGAATGACCGTCATGTTCTTGAAGACGTTGAACTGCTGGAAGACCATCGCGGTCCGCAGCCGGATCGCCTGGACCGCGGTGCTGTTCGGTTTCCGGTAATCCATCCTGACCTGATCGAAGGCGATCGTGCCCGACGCCGGCTTTGCCAGATAGTTGATGCACTTCAGCAACGTCGTCTTGCCGGTACCGCTGGGGCCGATGATCGACACCACGTCGCCCCGGTTCACCGAGAGATCGACGCCGTTCAGGACCTGCGTGTTTCCGTAGGACAGCTTTAGGTTTTTGAGCTCAAGCATTTCAGGTCGGGGTCCTTTCGGCAGATAGGTCGGAAAACGTCGCGGTCTCGTCGTCGGCCCACTCGTCTCCGAGCAGCTCGGGCGTGTCGAAGGCCTGGAGATCGGCGAAATGACGCTCGCGGTCGGCGACGAACAGCGCCCTGACGATGCCGCGCGCAAGCCGGTCTGCGCCTTCGCTGATTGCGGGAATGTCGCCCGTGAGCTTGCCGTGGCTGAGCGTCGCCGGGAAGTTGAAGCAGTGGATGCGGGCGAGCGCCGGGCAGGCGCCGGGCTCGGCCTCAAGGAACTCGAACGCCTCGCCGAGGTCGGGCGAGGTTTCAAGCTCGTCGTTTCGCATGTCCGCCGGCACGGGAAAACGGTCGCGCCAGAGGCGGATATGCGATGCGACGGCGGCGAGTTCCGGCCGGTTCGTCAGGTCGACCTTGAAGCCGGTGCCGAAGATCAGGAAATCGACGGGATAGCTGCCTTTCGGCGTCGTCACAACAATATGGTCGCCCTCCTGCTGCAATCGATCGATCGGGCTTTTCAGATGGAGATGGGCCTGCGGGAATGCGCTGACACGCAGGACGCTCGGGCGCGGAGGCGGCGTCTGCGAGCGCATGGCATAGTCGAGAAAGCGCCACTTCCAGTCATCCGGCAGACCGGCAAAGCCATGCACCACGCCCTGGCTGCCGATGCCGGTGAATTTGTTGATCCGCGGCAGGTCGGTCCTGCGCACGAACATGTCAAGCCGGGCAGCGCCGGCCTCGAGCGCGGTGGCGGCGTTGTCCATCGCCGAGGCGCCGGCTCCGACGACACCGACCCGCTTGCCGCGCAATGCGGCGAAATCGATAGGGTCGGCGGTATGAGCCCAGAACTTGCGCTCTATGTCGTCGGCGATCGAGGGTACGAAGGGCCCGCCCAGACCGTCGCGGCCCGTTGCCAGCACCACATGGCGCGCTATCATCGTTTCGGACCGGCCATCGTGATGGCAGACAACATCGAGCAGGCCGTCGCCGCGCGGACGAATGGCATTGACGGCGACCCCATTGCGCACCGGCAGGTCAAGCACGTGCCGGTACCACACGAGGTAGTCCATCCATGTCTGACGCGGCGCCCTATCGAGCGCGACCCAGGCATCGCGGCCATGCAGCGCCTCGTAATAGGCGCGAAACGTCAGCGCCGGCAGGCCCATTGCCGGTCCGGTCAGTTGTTTGGGAGAGCGAAGGGTTCGCATCCTGGCGAAGGTGACCCAGGGACCCTCGCTTCCGGCAGGCGCCTTGTCGAGAACGGTGTGGTTGGCGACGCCGAGCCGCTTCAGCATGGCGGAGGCCACGAGCCCGGCCATGCCCGCACCGATAATCACGACGTCAATGACCGCTTGGCCGTCGACGAGGCGGGGCGGAACCCAGGACTTGGCCGGCAGCTCCAGCCAGGCGAGGTCCTGGCGCAGGCGTGCTTCGAGCGCTTCGAGATTGTTCGGAAACGTCGAGAGATCGCTCATGACGGCACGTCCTCGGTCATCGGGCTACCGCCGTAGACGGTATCGGCCAAGGCTTCGACGCCACCTGCGTCGTGCAGCCGGCAACCGGGCATCGCCAGGGCCACGGCGCGCGCCGCATCGATCACGGCGGCGACCGTCGGGGTCAGCGGCATCGCGGCAGGCGAGATGGCGCCGAACAGGAAGGGGATGGTGTGGTCGAGGACGCGCATTACGATCCCCTCGAGCGGAACGCCGCAGACGGTCGCCGGCTCGACGATGGCGACGCCCAGTCCGGCCCGGACCATCGTCAGGGCGGTCAGCGAGGCGTTGACGTCGATCATCCGTTGCGGCGCCACACCCGCGCGCTCCAGGGCCTCGTCGATGCGGTGCCGCAGGCGGTAGGGATTGGCGAGCGTGATGATGCGTCGCTCGGCGAGATCGGAGAGACGCACCATGTCATCGTTGGCCAACGGATCGTTGGCGGCGAGAGCGACGACACACGACGCTTCGGCAACCCAGTGCACGTCGAGGCCGGGATGTTCCAGCGGCAGGCTTGATATCCCGAAGTCCGCCGAGCGGGCGAGCACCGCCTGCACGACATTCTCGGCCGCCAGCGCCTGCACATGGAGATGACGCGGTATCAGGTCCGGCGCGACGGCCGCGATCGCCTGGGGCAGAACGCCCGCCGCAAGTGAAGGCGTGGCCGCGATCGTCAGCGACGGCGGTTCATCGAGACCGATGGCATTCGCCCGCTCGCGGATGTGGGCGAGGCTGGCAAGATGGCGCTCCACCTCGGCGTGAAAGAGCAGACCGCGCGCGGTCGGGCTGATGCGCGGGCCGCTTCGATGCAGCAGCGCATAACCGATATCGGCTTCGAGATCCTGGATCAGCCGCGTGACCGCCGGCTGCGACCGGCCCAGCAGCCTTGCCGCCCCGGTCACGCTACCGGCGGACATCACTGCTGCGAAGGCTTCAAGTTGCCGGATATCGAAAGAGTCAGAATGCATAGTGGACATCAAACACCCTCCTTCATGTCAGTAAAGCATGACAATTCTCATTTGACGACTGGCTGTAGATAAAAAATTCACATCAAGATCTGTTTAGCATTCCAATTTGACATAATGAGAGGGCAGGCCTACCTAGAGCTTATGTCCGCGACGTATTGAGGAGCTTGTTTTGACACTCATCGAAACTCTTGCCTCTGTGAGGCCGGGTTCCGCGCTCGCGGAAGCCATGGGGAAACGCGCGGAGATCCTGCGCCTCAGTGAAGCGGCCCACGACGCTGTGCTTCTGCCACGCGATCCCGGCGGACTGTCGCACGGCCTGAGGGCGGCACTCGCCGCCCGGATGGCGCGCCACAATCGCAGCCCGGCGCTCACGGGCCACTACGACACGCTCGTTGCCCGCGCCGACGAACCGGCGACAGCCTTGCTCGCCGAGCCGAACACGAACGTGTCGGATCCGCGTACCGCCGAGATCGTTCGCCATGCCGACCGGCTCACGGTCGCGCCGCGCGATGCCACGCGCACCCATGTGGACGCATTGCGCCAAGTCGGCGTAACCGACGCCGACATCGTCCGGCTCGCAGAGCTTGCGGCTTTCGTCAATTACCAGGTGCGGGTTCTCGCCGGCCTGAAGCTGCTGGGAGAGATGCGATGAGCGAGGTCGTCCACACCTTCACCACCACGGTGCCGCGCTGGCAGCCCTACGTCGTTCCGGTCGATTTCGCGACCGCCACCGACGAGCAGCATGCAGCGATGCAGACGACGCCGTCGAACAAGGGCATCTCGCCGTATGTGCTGACCCTGGCGCACGACCCCGAGACGCTCGCGGTCCGCTCACCCCTGTTCAACCTGATCATGTACGGCAAGGACGGACTGGCAGCGAGCGAGCGTGAACTGGGTGCCGTCGCCGCCTCTGTCGTCAACCGCTGCGTCTACTGCGCCGCCGTCCATGCATCCCGGTTCAACAATTTGACAAAACGCACCGATGTCATCGACGCCGTGTTCGCCGATGGTCTCGAGGCGACGCTCGACGAGCACCTCCAGGCAATCTTCAACTTCTCGGCCCGACTGTCGACCACGCCGCCCGAGGCCGTCGCGGCCGATGCGCAGGCGTTGGCGGACGTCGGGTTCGACGAGTTGCAGGCTCTCGATCTCGTCCTCTCCTCGGCGATCTTCGGCTGGGCGAACCGTCTGATGCATACGCTCGGCGAGCCGACGAAGGACTGAAGTGTATCCTCGGGAGCGACAGCATGGATACCCGAATCCGGGTTCAGCCGCTGCTTACGCGGCGATTATTACAATGACGAGTATGTGCGTCAGGACGGTCGGTGGCTGATCTCGAAGCGCATTTCGCATTTCACATGGCGTGACACTATGGAGATGGTGGCCGGCTGACCGAGACCGCGGGTGCCGACGCGCGACCTGCGACCGCTCGAGCTCTAGCAAGCGTAGAGACGTCGGCGCGTGCCCCTCATCCGGCTGCCGCCACCGACCGGGGTCGAGCCACGGGTCTCGCCCCGTCCTTCGGACCCCCGCTCGCGGGGCGAAGGGAGATAGCCGCAGCCTCTCCGTTCCCACCTCGCTCTCGCGGGGCACGTCCCCTCGCCCCGTTTACGGGGAGAGGGTTAGGGTGAGGGGCAGATCTTGTTCGAAGCTCAGAGCTGTTCCAGCATCGCGGCAGCGCCCGAGACGGTTGCCTGGCCGGGGCTTTCCTCGACGTTGAGGGCTTTGACGACGCCGTCTTCCACCAGCATCGAATAACGTTTGGAGCGGAGGCCGAGGCCGCCGGCGGAGAGGTCGGCGTCGAGGCCGACGGCCTTGGTGAAGCCGGCATCCCAATCGGCGAGGAAATGGATCTTGCCCATGCCGCCTGACAATTGCGCCCAGGCGCCCATCACGTGCCAGTCGTTGACGGAGACGACGGCGATGTCGTCGACGCCCTTGCCAAGGATGGTATCTCGGTTTTCGAGATAACCCGGGAGGTGGTTCAGCGAGCAGGTGGGCGTGAACGCGCCCGGCACGGCAAAGAGCACGACGCGCTTGCCGGCGAAGAGCCGATCGGTGGTGATTTCGACCGGGCCGTCAGCCGTCTTTTCCTTGAAGGTGGCGGCAGGAAGCTTGTCGCCGATCGCGATGGTCATGGTCTTCTCCTTGGTTCCGGCTTTGGGAGTTCTGGCTTTGGGTTCTGCTTGGCAGCGGCCGCCGCAGGGGATCTGCGGCGACTATAAGACCCGGTCATTGAAAGGCAAGAGTGGTCTCCATCGCCCTTTCGCCATCGATGACCAGCACGCTCCAGCGCTTGCCGGATAGGTCGTAATTCTCAGGCAGTTTGCCGATAGATACATCGACCTTGAAGGTGGCGCCGTCGCGCTTGCCGCCGATCTGCTTGGTGAAGGCATGGCCGCTCGGGCCGGTGACGATGATATCGGGCGCGCCGTTCCCCTCGCCCGGCCCCCCGCTCGGCAGAGCCAGGGTCAGCGACAGCGTCTTCCTGTCGGGCGACATCGCATGCGCCGTCACGTCGAAATCCGGCGACGGCGGCTTCGGCAGCTTCGCATCGGCGGCCTGAAGGATTGACTCCTCCTGCGGGTGCGACTGGATGGCGGGGCCAAGCTTCAGCTGAAAATTCGCCTGGAAGGGAATGCAGATATCTTTGCAGATGCCGATGAAGGCGGAAGCGTCGATTGCCACCGGGCCTTTGCCGGCCGCCGTCAGCGACAGCGGCAGCGTCACCGGTGCGTCATAGGCGATATCCTCGACCGTGCCGTTGAAAAAATGCTTCGGAACGGGATAGGCGATGGCATCGAGGCTGACCCCGCTCTCCGCCGCGATGGTGATCTGCGGCGGAATGCCATTGCCGCCGGGCTCTCTCCAATAGGTGATCCAGCCGGGTTTCGGCTCGATCTGAAGGGCGGCGCGGATTTTGCCGCCGGCATCGGGCGCGAGCGCCACCAGGCGCATGCGGCCGCCCTCGTTGTCCGCCCAGGCGCTCATTTCAGCGTGGGCGGAATAAAACGGCACAAGGGCTGCGACCACCGACACAAGCGCGATTAAAAGCCCGCGCGGGCCTGAGGAAATAATCATCATGGAACAAAGGTTTACCGAAACTGCTGTTTGGCCGCCAGAAGTCGCGGCGATTTAAATCTTCATTTTCAGTTGATTGATGTGTGACATTGGCCCATGTTTCTCTTGTCGAGGCCTTGGTGCGGTCTAGCAGCAGGAGGAACGATGTCCTTATCGACGCTGAAGAACAGACGGGAACGTGGCTTCTTCGATGGCCAGTTCCTCATCGCCATGCCGGGCATGGAAGACCGCAATTTTGCGCGCACCGTGATTTATATCTGCGCGCATTCGGATGCCGGCGCCATGGGCTTCGTCATCAACCGTCCGCAGAGCCTCACCTTCACCGATGTGCTGCTGCATCTCGACATGATCAAGCAGGAAGATTCGATCGTGCTGCCGAAGCGGGCGCGCGACTTCCCGATCCAGACCGGCGGCCCGGTGGAAAGCGGCCGCGGCTTCGTGCTGCATTCGGACGATTATGCCAGCGACTCCTCGATCCCCGTCAGCGACGACATTTGCCTGACGGCGACGCTCGACATCGTTCGCGCCATCTCCAAGGGCGCCGGACCGACACGGGCGACAATGCTGCTCGGCTATTCCTCCTGGGCGGCCGGCCAGCTCGAAAACGAGGTCGTCAACAATGGCTGGCTCACCTGCCCGGCCAATGAGGAATTGATCTTCGACCGCAGCCTCGACGACAAATACGAGCGGGCGCTCGCCGGCATGGGCGTGACCGCTGCTATGCTGTCGGCCGAAGCCGGCCATGCTTGAGAGGCTGGCCTGACGGTCGCTGACCTGGCGGCAGCGGGAACGAATAGCCGAGAGTGACGTTTCATTCGGCGAGCATGGACAAAAAGCCCATGCCAACCAAGGAGACATCACAGATGGGTAGCACCAGCGACAAGATTTCCGGCAAGGCAAATGAAATTGCCGGCAAGACCAAGCAGGCCGTCGGCAAGGCGACGGACGATCGCGACATGAAGGCCAAGGGCGCCGTCCAGGAAGCCAAGGGCAAGGGACAGGTCGCAACCGGCAAGGTCAAGGACAAGCTCAAGGGCGCCGTCGACCGGCTCTGAGCGACAGCAATAAGACGAGCAAAGGACGCTGTGCTTCCGATTTAAGGAATGCGCAGTAGACGCTCATCCTTTATCACCATGCCTGTCGCGCCCTCACGCGGCAGGCATTTTTAGTCCGTCACCCTCATGCTCTGCAGAGATAGACCCAATGAAGCTTTTTGCCTGCGACAATTGCGATCAGGTCGTCCACTTCGACAACCGTCGATGCGTGCGCTGCAACCATCGCCTCGGCTTCCTGCCCGGCGATCTCGCCATGCATGCGCTGGAGCCGCGCGACGAGACGCTCTGGCAGCTCGTTTCCAATCCCGATCGCGAGGTCCGCTTCTGCGCCAATGCCGGCCTCGATATCTGCAACTGGCTGGTGGACGGTGACGGCGAGAGCGAATTCTGCGTTGCCTGCCGCCATAACCGGCTGGTTCCGAACACCGACACCCAGGACGGCATCGATCGCTGGCGGCGCATCAGCCAGGCGCAGCGCCATCTGTTTTATTCGCTGCTGCGCTGGAAGCTGCCGCATCCGGATCGCGCGCAAGATCCGCAAGGCGGGCTGGTCTTCGATTTCCTCGAGGATTCGATCGAGAGCAACGGTTATGTCGTGCCTGCCATGACCGGCCACGAGGAAGGCCTGATCACCATCCGCGCCGCAGAGGCCGACGATGCGACGCGCGAACAGGCGCGCAGCTCGATGAACGAACCCTATCGCACGCTGCTCGGCCATTTCCGCCACGAGGCTGGCCATTTCATCTGGAACAAGCTGGTGCGCGATCGGGGCGGCCTTGCCGATTTCCGCGCCGTCTTCGGCGACGAACGGCAGGATTATGCAGCAGCCCTGCAGACCCATTATGCCGGCGGCGCGCCCTTGGGATGGCAGGATAATTTCATCAGCGCCTATGCCGCCTCGCACCCCTGGGAGGATTTCGCCGAATGTTTCGCGCATTACCTCCATATCGTCGATACGCTCGAAACCGCGCGCGCCTTCGGCATCGCCATCGATCCGAGCGGCCATGAGGAAATATCAGGCGAGGTGGATTTCATCCCTTACCGGGCAAGAAGCGCCGAACAGCTGGTCAGCGCCTGGGTGCCGCTCAGCATCGCGATCAACGCCATCCAGCGCAGCATGGGCCAGCCCGACTCCTACCCCTTCGTGCTGTCTTCGCCTGTTGTGGCAAAGCTCGAATATCTGCACCGGCTGATCCAGGGCGCAGCGACGGCGCCGCAGCAGCAGCAGGCGGCTTGAATGAGGTTCGGGCCGCGCTGCTCGCCCCTCTTCTCCCCAGCGGTGGCCCGAAGGGTCGGATGAGGGGGCCACACGGCACGCCATCCATTGCCCTTCGCTTCCGCTCGGTGCATTCGCGGCTTCGCCGCTCACCCCCTCAACCGCCTGCCGGCACCGACCGGGGTCGAGCCACAGGTCTCGACCCGTCCTTCGGACCCCCGCTGGGGAGAAGAGACGTGTGGCGGCGCCGTATTCCTCTCTCATCCGTCAAGAGCTCAAGGAAACGGCCGCTACTTAAACGAAACCGCCTTGCCTTTCTTGAAAGGCTCCATGCCCTTCCGAGCGAGTTCGTCGGCGCGTTCGTTTTCCGGGTGGCCGGCGTGGCCCTTGACCCAGTGCAGTGTCACCTTGTGGCGGTCGCGGGCCGCCTCCAGCGCCTGCCAGAGCTCGGCATTCTTCACCGGCTTCTTGTCTGATGTCTTCCAGCCGTTTTTCTTCCAGCCGAAAATCCACTTGGAGATACCGTCCTTGACATAGGCGCTGTCGGTATAGAGATCGACCTCGCAAGGGCTCTTCAGGGCCGACAGTGCCGAGATTGCCGCCAGGAGCTCCATGCGATTGTTGGTCGTGTCGGCCTCGCCGCCGAAAAGCTCCTTTTCGACGTCGCCATAACGCAGCACCGCGCCCCAGCCGCCGGGGCCGGGATTGCCGGAGCATGCGCCGTCGGTAAAGATATCGACGTGCTTCATAGGCTCAATCCATATTCGGCGGGCGATTTGATCTGGCGGTGGAACCGCAGCTTGCGGAGATATTCGAGCGGGTCCTTCTTGGTGACCATGGCTCCCTCCGGCGTCGTCAGCCAGTCATAGAGCCGGGTCAGGAAGAAGCGCAGCGCGGACCCACGCGACAGTACCGCCAGGGCTGAGATTTCCGCATCGCTCAGCGGCCGAACGCTCTGGTACCCGTCGAGCATTGCCGTGCCCTTGGTGATGTTATAGGCGCCGTCCTTCTCAAAGCACCAGGCATTCAGGCAGATCGAGACGTCATAGGCGAGCAGGTCGTTGCAGGCGAAATAGAAATCGATCAGACCGGAGAGCTGGTCGCCCAGGAAGAAGACGTTGTCGGGGAAGAGGTCGGCATGGATGACGCCGGCAGGCAGGCCACTCGGCCAGGCGGCGGAGAGGAAATCGAGTTCGCTGCGGATCTCGGTCTGCAGCCCGGGCTCGACCTCGCCGGCACGCGCCTCGGATTTTTCCCACAGCCCCCGCCAGCCGTCGATCGACAGCGCATTCGCCCGCTTCAACTGGAAATCATCACCAGCCACATGCATCTCGGCCAGCGCCCTGCCGACTTCGCGGCAGTGTTTCGCCTCCGGCTTTCTCAGCCACATGCCTTCGAGGAAGGAGATCAGCGCCGCCGGACGGCCGGAGAGCGAGCCGAGCAGCGCGCCGTCGCGGCGCGGCAGCGGCAGCGGGCAGGACAGGCCGCGAGCTGCGAGATGCTGCATCAGGCCGAGGAAGAAAGGCAGATCGCTCTTTTCGACGCGCTTTTCATAGAGCGTCAGGATCAGCGGGTCCTTGGAGGTGTGAAGCAGGAAGTTGGAGTTTTCGACGCCTTCGGCGATCCCCTTGTAGGAAAGCAGCGTGCCTGCGTCATATTCCGTCAGGAACCACTTCAGATCGTCTTCGGCTATATCGGTATAGACTGCCAAGTGAGGTCTCGCCTTCATGCCTTGTTGATATTGGATTTGCCGGAGTGGACGCCAGGCCGAAGGCCGATCTAGCCGTTGACGAAGGCCATATCGGCCGCCGTCAGCTCGATATTGCGCAGTTCGCGGTTGACGAGGAAGTTTTCGGTTTCCTGCACCGTTTCGGCCAGTTCGACGCGGGCATCGAAGCGGGCGCGGAAAGCCTCAATGATCTCGTTGACGATAACCTCGGGTGCCGAGGCACCGGCGGAGAGACCGAGCGTCGAAATCGTGCCGATCTCGTCCCAGTCGAGCTCGGCGGCGCGCTGCACGAGGATCGATTTCTTCGCCCCTGCCCTCAGCGCCACTTCGACGAGGCGCTTGGAGTTGGATGAATTCGGCGCGCCGACAATGATGAAAAGATCGCAGCCCGGAGCTGCCTGCTTCACCACTTCCTGGCGGTTGGTCGTCGCATAACAGATCGAGTCCGCTGCCGGCGCCGTCAGGTTGGGGAAGCGCTCGTGCAGTCGGGTGATGACGCCGGCGGTGTCGTCGACGGACAGTGTCGTCTGGGTAACATAGCCGAGATTATTGGGGTCCGTGGGAATATAGGCGTCGGCGTCCTCGATCGTCTCGATCAGCGAAACCGACCCCTCCGGCAGCTGACCCATCGTGCCGATCACTTCGGGATGACCGGCATGGCCGATGAGGACGACATGGCGGCCGAGGCGATTGTGGCGCATTGCCTGCTTGTGGACCTTGGAGACCAGCGGGCAGGTGGCGTCGAGATAGAAGAGGTTGCGGCTTGCCGCATCCTCTGGCACGGATTTCGGCACGCCATGGGCGGAGAAGACCACCGGCTGGGCGCGATGTTCGGCCGGGATCTCGTCCAGCTCCTCGACGAAGACGGCGCCCTTGGCCTCCAGCCCTTCGACGACATAACGATTGTGGACGATCTCGTGGCGCACATAGACCGGGGCACCATAGGATTTCAGCGCCAGCACGACGATCTGGATGGCGCGGTCGACGCCGGCGCAGAAGCCGCGCGGCCCGCAGAGCCTGATCGTCAAAGGAGGTTTCGCCGCAATATTCATGTCTGTTCCGTCAAAATTCCGTACCGCGTCGGGATAAGCGACCTCTAGCCCAATATGACCGGGAATTGAAGCGATACTATTGCCGAGGCTGCGTGCCGGGTTTGCGGAACCAGGAGATCGCCACCACGGCGGTGAGCACCGCGGCCAGCCCGTACCAGGTGAAAGCATATTGCAGATGGTCGTTCGGCAGATCCACCTGGGTAACGCCGCCGATCGGCAGGCCGGCCGGATTCAGGGTGGAATCGGCATCGACGAAAAAGGGAATGACCTTCGCTTTCTCGAGGCCGACGCTCTCGGCCATGACGTCGAGATCCTTCCAGTAGAAGATGTTCTTGGCGACGTCGTTATCGGGCACCACCCAGGAAGGCTTGCCGGGAAGCTTTTCGCGCGCCAGGCCGGTGACGGTCTGCTGATCCGTCAGCTGGCCCTGCATGCGCGTTTCCGGCTCCTTGTTGTCATAGGGAACGAAGCCGCGATTGACGAAGAGAATGCGCCCGTCGGCAAGCTCCAGAGGCGTATAGACATAAAAGCCGGTCTGGCCGCGCCAGGTGGCGAAGAAGTGCCGCTCCTTGTTGTTGAAATAGCGGCCGGTGGCGGTGACCTTGCGGTATTCGATGTCGCCGCCTGCAGCCGCCATCGCCTCGATGTCGGCGAGCGGCACGGGGGCTGCTGACTGCCGCGCAGCGATATCGGCGATCAGGCCCTCTTTCCAGTGCAGGCGCTCCACCTGCCAGGTGCCCAGCGAAATCAGGATGGCAAGGGCGATCAGTACCAGGATGCCGGTCAAGACAGGCAGCCGGCGGCGCGGCGCGGCATGGTCGATATCAGTCACTCAGGCGTCCTTCGCGGGCATTATGACGGTATTGCATGGCGATCAGGATGCCTTTGAACCAGCGCAGCGTCAGCAGCGACAGGATAATCGTCAGCGGCGCGAAGAGCAGGATATGCACCCAAATCGGCGGCCCGTAATTCACCTGCAGCCACAGCACCATGCCGATGACGATGAAGCCGACGATGAGAATGACGAAGACGGCGGGTCCGTCACCGGAATCGGCAAAGGAATAATCGAGGCCGCAGGCAGCACAGCGCGGCTTCACGCCGAGCAGGCCATCGAAGAGCTTGCCCTGGCCGCAGCGCGGGCAGCAGCCCTTGATGCCGGTCTTCAGCGGATCGACGGGGGGAAAATGGGCGCTGTCCTCGTTCATGGCAATTCCTTTTAGGCGCTCCACGCTGCCTTAACTCTCCCATAAAGTATTTGCATCCCGGATGGAAAGGCCTGCGCGGTCTCCGCCGAGTGATTCGCGCCAAACAGAAGAAGAACTGATGACCGATGATAGCCATTCCGTACAGATCATTATCCTGAACGGCGCGCCGCGGAGCGGCAAATCCAGCATTGCGCGCGCAATCCAGGACGAATTCGAGGGACCGTGGATCAACCTCGGCGTCGACGGCTACAATGCCATGACACCGAAGCGTTATCTGCCGGGCATCGGACTGCGGCCAGGCGGCGAGCGGCCGGACCTGGAGGAACTGGTGCCGTTCTTTTATGCGGCGCTCTACGAATCGATCGCCATCCATGCCAGCCTGGGGCTCAATGTCATCGCCGATCTCGGCCACCATGACAGCTATTCGCAGCCGCTCGGCATCCTCGGCGATTGCGCCCGGCGACTGGAAGACTTTCCAGTGCTGTTCGTTGGCGTGCGCTGTCCGATCGAAACGATCATGCAGCGGCGCGACGTTGCCCAGGAAGGGCGCGAGACGCTTTATCTCAGCGCCACGGAGGACGTGCCCGTTCCAGAACCGGTGCAACGCTGGCAGGATGAGGTTCATCGCCCCGGCATCTACGATATGGAGGTCGATACGTCGGTGCTGACGCCGCTCGAATGCGCCGAAGCGATCCGCCACCAGTTGGATCTCGGCATTCCCGCGCCTTCGGCCTTCGAACGGATCGCCGGGGCGCGCTGAGGCGATATAAGGCGGCCACGGAGCCTTTACTTCGGCCCGATTGCCGATGGCAGCCCCTCATCCGGCTGCCGCCACCTTCTCCCCGTAAACGGGGTGAAGGGGATATGCCGCAGCGTCTCGAATCCCTCTTCTCCCCAGCGGGGAGAAGGTGCCCGTAGGGCGGATGAGGGGGCCGGCGAAGCCGGTCTTTCCAACAATATTCATGCGGATTCGAACGCATTCGCGTCGACATAGCGGATAGTTAAGATGAGAGGGCGTGCCGTGTGGCCCCCTTGCATGTTCAAACTGCATCCGTTGATGATGGGTGCGACCCCTGGGGGATGGCCATCCCCCAGGGGTCGGACGGGCGGGACCGTAACCCCCTTGGCGTGAACCGGGGATGAGCCTGGTCCGCTCGTCCTTCGCGTTTGTCCTGAACAGATAGTGGGGAGCAGGTCCCGTATGCAAGGCAAGGTATCGTCCGAACGCGCCGCGATGGCGACAGTTTATGTCGGCATCGATGTCTGTAAAGAGTGGCTGGACATTCATCTGCATCCTCTCGGCCGCAGTTTTCGGGTGACCAACGACACGGCCGGCCTGCGCCGCCTCAAGCGGGAGCTCGATGCGCTTGACCAGATGCCGCGCTCGGCGCTGCGTATCGTCATGGAAGCGACCGGCAAGTGGCATCGCGCCGTCCAGCGCTCGCTGCATGCCGATGGCTTTTACGTGTCGGTCGTCGATCCGCTGCGCGCCCGACTGTTTGCCAAAGCCTGCGGCTTTCTCGCCAAGACCGATCGGCTCGATGCGCGGTTTCTGGCCATCATGGGAGAAGCCCTCAAGCCCGCACAGACCCCACCGCCGGACCAAGCGCTGGAAACCCTGCAGGAACTGGTCAATGCCCGATCTGCCGCCAATGGTGAACGCACCGCCCTGTCCAACCGGATGAAGACGGCCGTGACCGCTTTCCTGCGCAAGGAACTGACGCGCCGGCTTGCCGCGCTCGACACCCATATCGCAAGACTGGACGCCGAGATCGAGCGCAGCATCTGCGCCGATCCCGAGATGCGCCGCCGCCTCGACATCCTCATCTCCATTCCTGGCATCGGAGCCGTCACCGCCGCAAGCCTGATCGCTGGCCTTTGCGAACTTGGCGCCTGCTCCGGCAAGCAGGCCGCCATGCTGACCGGCCTTGCGCCGATTGCCTGCGAAAGTGGCGAGCGGGCCGAACATCGCTCCATCAGGGGCGGACGCCCAGCACCCAGGAACGCCATCTACATGGCCGCCCTGTCCGCCTCTCGTCACAACCCGGACCTCGCACGCTTCGCCGCAAGGCTGAAGAAAGTCGGAAAACCCAATAAGGTCGTCCTCGTCGCCGTCATGAGAAAGCTCATCGTCCTGGCAAACACCCTCATCACCAAAAACCGCATCTGGACACCAAATCCACCTTGACACCAAACACAGATGCTCATCCGACCCTTCGGGCCACCTTCTCCCCGCTGGGGAGAAGAGGAGACATGCCGGAGCCTCTCCGTTCCTCGCCCGCCCGGATGGCGCGTCCCTCTCGTCTCCGAAAAGGTGCGGGCTGTCGCGGACCCCACCAAAAAAAAGGCGGGCACGAGGCCCGCCTTTTGTTTGACTATCGTTCCGATCAGCCGGCTGCGACGGGTGCGCCCCAGCCGCCCCAGACGTAGATGCAGAAGAACAGGAACAGCCAGACGACGTCGACGAAGTGCCAGTACCAGGCGGCCGCCTCGAAGCCGAAATGCTGCTTCGGGGTGAAGTCGCCGCGCAGCGCGCGGATCAGGCAGACACCCAGGAAGATCGTGCCGACGAGGACGTGGAAACCGTGGAAGCCGGTCGCCATGAAGAAGGTCGCGCCGTAGATCGAATTCTTGAAGGCGAAGGGCGCGTGGGCATATTCATAGGCCTGGACGGAGGAGAACAACACGCCGAGCAGCACCGTCAGCGTCAGGCCCTGAATCAGGCCTTTGCGGTCGTTGTGCAGCAGCGCGTGGTGCGCCCAGGTGACCGTTGTGCCCGACAGGAGCAGGATGACGGTGTTATAGATCGGCAGGTGCCAGGGATCGAGAACCTCGATGCCCTTCGGCGGCCAGACGCCGCCGGTATAGGCCAGGCGCGAGGCCTGGATCGCCTCGTTCGGAAACAGGCTGGCGTCGAAATAGGCCCAGAACCAGGCGACGAAGAACATCACTTCCGAAGCGATGAACATGATCATGCCGTAGCGCAGATGCAGCGAGACGACGCGGGTGTGGGCGCCCTCATGGGCTTCCTTCACCGTATCGGCCCACCAGCCGTACATCACGTAGAGAACCAGCGCGAAGCCGATATAAAAGAGCCAGGGATTGGCGAGCTCGGCACCGGCGACCTTGAACGAACCGCCGTTCAGGTAGCGCATGTAGCAGACGCCGCCGATCGCCATGAGGAAGGCGCCGAGCGAAGCGATAATCGGCCACGGGCTCGGATCGATGATGTGATAGTCGTGATTCTTCTGGTGAGCATCGGCCATGTAGTTATCCCCGGATGTCTTCCTTCACTCCGCTCCCGGCATAGCCGGAAACGAGCCTTGATCAAAGTTTCTTTTCAATCTTCTCCGCTCCACCCTCATTCGCAGCCACCGGCTTCGGACCCTCTTTCGGGTAGAACGTATATGACAGCGTAACCGTGTGGATATCCTTGGATTCCACGGCCTTGACGATTTCCGGATCGATGTAGAACACGACCGGCATGTCGAGCTTCTCGCCCGGCTTCAGGTCCGTTTCCGTAAAGCAGAAACATTGCACCTTGTTGAAATAGACGCCCGCTTCGCCCGGGGTGACGTTGAAAACCGCCTGGCCGCGCTGGGTCTCGTTCGAACGATTCTCGGCGGTGAAATTTACCTGGATCGTTTCGCCGATCTTCGGATTGACCTCGCGCTGGACCGGCTTGAATTCCCATTGCAGACCGGGGGCGACATTGGCGTCGAAGGTGACGCGCATCGTGCGGTCGAGCACGACGCTCGACACCTGGTCGACGCGCTGCGTCGTGCCGTTATAGCCGGTCACCTGGCAGAAGATGCGATAGAGCGGCACGGCGGCATAACTCATCGCGCCCATGCCGAAGACGAAGCTCAGGCACATCATCACGACGGCGCCGTTGTTGCGGCCGGGCTTTTTCGGTGCGGCGGGGTTATCGCTCATCCGGCAGTTCCCCCGCCGATCTTCACGATTGCCATCACGTAGAAGAGAACGACGAGGCCGGCAAGCACCAGCCCCAGCGCGATGTTGCGGTTGCGGCGCGACTTGAGCTGCTTTTCCGTGAGCTTGACCAATTCCATCAGAACCAACCTCCCGCATGCGAGACCAGCAGCGAGGCCAGCCGGTCGATCATCAAGGCAGAGAACACGGCGAAGAGATAGAAGATCGAAAAGCCGAAGAGCTTCTTTGCCGGGATCATCTTCAGATCGCCGTCGGGCATGCGCCAGACGGCGATGGAACAGTATATGAAGATCGCGCCGAGGGCGGCTGCGACGAGGCCATAACCGAGGCTCGCAAAGCCGAGGAAGGACGGCAAGACCGCGCAGACGGCGGTCAGCACCGCATAGGCGACGATCTGATGCTTGGTCACCCGCTCGCCGGCGACATTCGGCAGCATCGGCACGCCGACGGCCTCGTAATCGCGCATCTTGAAGAGCGCGAGCGCCCAGAAATGCGCCGGCGTCCACAGGAAGATGATGAGGAAGAGAACGGTGCTCTCGATCGTCACGCTGTTGGTCACGCAAGCCCAGCCGATCATCGGCGGGAAGGCGCCGGCAGCACCGCCGATGACGATGTTCTGCGGCGTCGAGCGCTTCAGCCACATGGTGTAGACGACGGCATAGAAGAAGATGGTGAAGGCGAGGATGCCGGCCGAGAGCCAGTTGACGGCCAGCCCGAGAATGACAACCGAGAAGCCTGACAGTACCAGGCCGAAGGCCAGCGCCTCCGACGGCGCGATGCGGCCGGCCGGGATCGGACGGTTGGCGGTGCGGCTCATGACGGCGTCGATATCGGCGTCATACCACATGTTCAGGGCGCCGGAGGCGCCGGCGCCGACGGCAATGCAGAGAATGGCGATCAGGCCGAGGACGGGATGGATGTGGCCCGGCGCCAGCACCAGACCGGCAAAGGCTGTGAAGACCACGAGCGACATCACTCGCGGCTTCAGCAATTCGAAATAATCGCGCGCACTCGCTTCCGACAATTCGCCGTCCTTTGCAAGCACCTCGTGATTGTCGATGACCGTCATCATTCCGTCCTGAATGTCTTACCATCAGGACGCCGTACCGCATGCGGCGTCCCGATGTCCGCGCAAATTACTTGATGCGCGGAAGCTGTTCCCACTGGTGATAGGGCGGCGGCGAAGGCAGCTGCCATTCGAGCGTCGTTGCACCCTCACCCCACGGATTGTCGCCGGCGACGCGCTTCCTGGCGAAGGCTTCGAAGACGCCGAAGAGGAAGATCAGCACACCGAAGGCCGAGATGTAGGAGCCGATCGAGGACACGTAGTTCCAGCCGGCAAAGGCATCCGGATAATCGATATAGCGGCGCGGCATGCCGGCGAGGCCGAGGAAGTGCTGCGGGAAGAACACCAGGTTGACGCCGATGAACATGACCCAGAAATGCAGCTTGCCGACGAACTCGTTGTACATGTAGCCGGTCATCTTCGGGAACCAGTAGTACCAGCCGGCGAAGATCGCAAAGACGGCGCCGAGCGACAGAACGTAATGGAAGTGGGCCACGACGTAATAGGTGTCATGCAGCGAGCGGTCGAGACCGGCATTGGCAAGCTGGACGCCGGTGACGCCGCCGACCGTGAACAGGAAAATGAAGCCGATTGCCCAGAGCATCGGCGTGCGGAACGAGATCGAGCCGCCCCACATCGTCGCGATCCAGGAGAAGATCTTCACGCCCGTCGGAACGGCGATGACCATCGTCGCGAAGACGAAGTAGCGCTGCGCATCGAGCGACAGGCCGACCGTGTACATGTGGTGAGCCCAGACGACGAAGCCGACGGCGCCGATCGCGACCATGGCATAGGCCATGCCGAGATAGCCGAAGATCGGCTTCTTCGAGAAAGTCGAGATGATGTGGCTGACCATGCCGAAGCCCGGCAGGATGAGGATGTAGACCTCGGGGTGACCGAAAAACCAGAACAGGTGCTGGTAGAGGATCGGGTCGCCGCCGCCTTCCGGAGAGAAGAAGGAGGTGCCGAAGTTGCGGTCGGTGAGCAGCATGGTGATGCCGCCTGCCAGAACCGGCAGCGACAGCAGCAGCAGGAAGGCGGTGATCAGCACGGACCAGGCAAACAGCGGCATCTTGTGCAGCGTCATGCCGGGAGCGCGCATGTTGAGGATCGTGGTGATGAAGTTGATCGCACCGAGGATCGACGAGGCGCCGGCAATGTGCAACGCAAAGATCGCAAGGTCGACCGCCGGTCCCGGTGTGCCGCTTGTCGCCAGCGGCGGATACATCGTCCAGCCGCCGCCCGTGCCGTAGGCGCCTGCCGGGCCTTCGACGAACATCGACAGCAGCAGCAGCGCGAAAGCGGGAACGATCAGCCAGAAGGAAATGTTGTTCAGACGCGGGAAGGCCATGTCGGGCGCGCCGATCATGATCGGCACCATCCAGTTGGCGAAACCGCCGATCATCGCCGGCATGACCATGAAGAAGATCATGATCAGCGCGTGCGCTGTGGTGAACATGTTGAACATCTGCTTGGCGCCGTCGATCGCGGCATCGCCTTCATAGCCGTAGACCATCGAGGCCAGGCCGTGGAAGATCTGAATGCCAGGCTCCTGCAGCTCCATGCGCATGGCAACCGACAGTGCGCCGCCGATGATGCCGGCAATGATCGCGAAGATCAGGTAGAGCGTGCCGATGTCCTTGTGGTTCGTCGAGAACAGCCAGCGATTGGCAAAGCTCGGCTTGTGCCCGTGATCGTGATCGTCATGCGCGTGGTCATGATGGGCGGCGTGATCGCCATGCGTGCGATCGTGATCATGAGAATGATCGTCGTGAGCGGAAGGTCCAGCCATTGTCCCGATCCCCTTAATTACTGTGCTTCGGCGACGTCGAGGGTCTTTGCGGGACCATCGGTTGCGGCCATGAGTGTCTTGTAGGCGCCGGGCAGGTCGCTGGCGGCTGCGGTCAGCCACTGCTTGTACTTGTCCTCGGAGACGACGCGGATGGCGATCGGCATGAACGCATGGTCCTTGCCGCAGAGCTCGGAACACTGGCCGTAGAACAGGCCTTCGCGTTCGGCCCTGAACCAGGTCTCGTTCAGGCGGCCCGGCACGGCATCGATCTTGACGCCGAAGGACGGCATGGCGAAGGCGTGGATGACGTCGGTCGGCGCAGAGGTCACGAGAACGCGGACCGTCTTGTTGACCGGCAGGACCAGCTCGTTGTCGACGGCGAGAAGTCTGGGATAGATCGACTTGTCTTCCTTGCCGGCGGCGGCGCGATCCTGATCCTTCAAGAGGTAGGAATCGAAAGCCAGCGGGCTTTCGCCCGAACCTTCATATTCGTAGTTCCACTGCCACTGGGTGGCGGTCGCCTTGATCGTCACGTCGGGATTTTCGGGCAGCGTCAGCTGCGCCGTCAGCAGGTTGAACGAAGGAATGGCGAGAAGAAGCAGCACCAGAACCGGCCCCACGGTCCAGGCAATCTCGATCATCGTGTTGTGGCTCGTCCTCGAGGGAACCGGGTTCGCGCTGGCGCGGAACTTGAAACAAACGACGATGAGCAGGACCAGAACGAAAAGCGTGATCGGAACGATAAACCACAGGGTATATTGTTCGAACCAGTGGATTTCCCGCATGATCGGCGTTGCCGCCGGCTGCAGCGTCGCCTGCCACGGCATGGGCTGGTCGGCATATGTGCCGGAAGCAAAAAGCAGACAGACCAGCGCGGTCAGGGCTGCATAAGCCTTCTTCATCACCTTATTATCTCCCTCGAGCGCTTGACCTGCACAATAGAACGCAGAATCCTTGCCATCTTCAGCGCTTCAAACCACAGTTTGGCATTCGCCGCAACAGGTCAGAGCAATTGTCTATGCGGCATTTTTGCTCAAAGCATAGGCAGGCTGGAACGGCAAAACATACCAAGTTTTTCATCAGCATATGAAAAATCGGCTTTCCGGCCAATCCGCGCGCGACACATTATTTCGCAAAGGTCCAATTTCCGCCGCAGTCCCCCGGTTTTCACGGGGTGGGGCTTTTCATTTTTGGTGGGCAGCTTCAACAATAGCCGCAATGATTCGATATCCAGAGGTTTCCATGGGTTTCCGTTCCCTCGCGCAGTCGCTTCTCCTGACTGCCAGCATCGCGGCCGCAGCGACGACGCCCGTTTTCGCACAGCAGCAACCCACCCCGTCGGAGGCCAAGCCGCCCGCTTCGGCGCCGGCGCCGACCCCTGCTCCGGCGCCGCAACAGCCGAGCGCCGCCAAACCGAATGTCGAACAGGTGACGCCCGGCCAGACGCAGCCGCCGGCGCCCGGCACGGTGAAATCCAATCACGGCGCATGGTCTGTCGTCTGCGACAAGCCGGCCGGGGCTTCGACCGAACAATGCGCGCTGATGCAGAATGTCATCGCCGAGGACCGGCCGGAGGTCGGGCTTTCCGTCGTTGTCTTGAAGACGGCCGACCGGAAATCGAAGATCCTGCGCGTGCTCGCGCCGCTCGGCGTGCTGCTGCCGAACGGCCTCGGGCTCAATGTCGACGGCAAGGATATCGGCCGCGCCTATTTCGTCCGCTGCTTCGCCGATGGCTGCTATGCCGAGGTCGTGCTCGAGGACGAGCTGCTCAAGACCTTCCGCAGTGGCGCCCAGGCAACCTTCATCGTCTTCCAGACCCCGGAGGAAGGCATCGGCATCCCCGTCGACCTCAAGGGCTTTGCCGAAGGTTTCGACGCTCTGCCGTGACATCAACTGCCGTCTGCCATGGCCAGCCCCTCATCCGGCTGCCGCCACCTCTCGCGGGGCACGTCCCCTCGCCCCGTTTACGGGGAGAGGGTTAGGTGAGGGGCAGAGGTTTTCGGAACCGCGCCGCCACCAGACTCCCCGTGCCCACACGGACCATGTTCAGTTCGGCAATAAGCCCAGAACCCTAATCATATTCGGAAAAGCTACAAACATATTCAGAGTGATCGCCTGCATCGACGATATAACCAGGCATCTCATCTGCGCTGCCATCACGGGGACGGGTGGGAGAGTATATTTCCAGCCTTTTTCCGGTGCGCCTTTCGATCTCATCCCTGAGCGCGGCAGCGGGCTTCAATAACAGGATGTTATAGGATGATACTGTTAGACATCCATCATTCGACTGTCCCGAAGCCGGGATTTCGAATGCGGAGTATTGATTTCCGAAGAACTCGCCCGGCTTGTTTATCACTGGCGAGGCAATCCCGGCCCCGCCCTTGCATTCCTCCCGGACGATTACATCCCCGGCCGCGATATGCTTTTGAACTTGGGCCTGTTCATATCCCCTCACGACCAGCTTCTTTTCGTCGAAGTCGAAATAGATCATTCCGTCCACCGCGAGGCATTCCTCCGGATCGGGAAAGACCTTCTCAAGCCAGTTATCGGCCGCCAGTCCCGTCACGGGAAAAAGAAGAGCGAGAACCACTCCACTCGCACCACGTGTCATCATTTCGAACAAATCGGCCCCCAAACTGATCATCTCAAAACAGCCACGCCGCCACCCAGCGCGAAACGACAAAACGCTTACATCTCTTTCGAAGGACGTTCCATCTCCCGAGATCGCGCTGCACAACAAAGAATATTCGACGGCAGGGCTTCACTCCTTGTTATATGGAGCCCTATCTAGGGAGTAAGTGCACTCCTGAACGCATGCTTGGAGCCATACCATGACCACCGATCTCCTGACGCTTTTCGATGCCGATGAAGCCACGATGCGCAAGCACGTCGCCCAGGCCCTGTCCGGCGCCGATGACGGCGAACTGTTCATCGAGCATGCGCAGGCGGAAGCACTGACCTTTGACAATGGCCGGCTCAAGGGCGGCAGCTTCAACACCGAACAGGGTTTCGGCCTGCGCGCCGTTGCCGGCGAAGCTGTGGGTTATGCCCATGCCGGCGATCTCTCGGTGGCGGCGCTGAAGCGGGCGGCCGATGCCGTCGGCGCTGTGACGCGCGGCTATTCCGGCTCCTATGCGGCAGCGCCCCAGGGCACCAATAAGAAATTCTACAGCGACGAGAACCCGATCGGCCAGCCGAGCTTCGAGGAGAAGGTCAAGGTCCTGCAGGACATCGACGCCTATCTCAGGGGCAAGGACGACAAAGTGCGGCAGGTGACGGCCTCGGTCGCCGCGAGCTGGCAGGTCGTCGACATCCTGCGGGCCGACGGACATCGTGTGCGCGACATCAGGCCGATGACGCGCATCAATATCTCGGTCATGGTCGGCGAAGGCGATCGGCAGGAGAGCGGCTCCTATGGCCACGGCGGGCGCATCGGCTTCGGCGACTTCATCGCCGAGGGCAGCTGGCAATACGGCGCCGACGAGGCGCTGCGCCAGGCGCTCGTCAATCTGGAGGCGATCGATGCACCGGCGGGCACGATGGATGTCGTGCTCGGCTCGGGCTGGCCGGGCGTGATGCTGCACGAGGCTGTTGGTCATGGGCTGGAAGGCGATTTCAACCGCAAGAAGACGTCGGCATTCGCCGGGCTTCTCGGCCAGATGGTCGCCGCTCCCGGTGTCACCGTCGTCGACGACGGAACGATCGACAATCGCCGCGGCTCGATCACCATCGACGACGAGGGTACGCCGTCTGCCTACAACGTGCTGATCGAAAACGGCAAGCTCGTCGGTTATATGCAGGATCGGCAGAATGCCCGGCTGATGGGCATGGCGCCCACCGGCAACGGCCGCCGCCAGGGCTATGCCCATGTGCCGATGCCGCGCATGACCAACACTTATATGCTCGGCGGCGACAGGACGCCCGAGGAGATCATCGCCTCGGTGAAGAAGGGCATCTACGCCGTCTCCTTCGGCGGCGGCCAGGTTGATATCACCTCCGGCAAGTTCGTCTTCGGCTGCACCGAGGCCTATCTGATCGAGAACGGCAAGGTCGGCGCGCCGATCAAGGGCGCGATGCTGATCGGCAACGGTCCAGATGCGATGAAGCGGGTGTCGATGATCGGCAACGACATGAAGCTCGATACCGGCATCGGCAATTGCGGCAAGGCCGGCCAATGGGTTCCCGTCGGCGTCGGCCAGCCGCACCTGCGCATGGATCAGGTGACGGTCGGCGGCACGCAGACCTGAGGCAGAAGGAACTGTGATGGCGGACATTGAAATCAGGACCTTCGCCGCCGATGACGCCGATGCCGTGCTTTCGGTGATCCTGCCAATCCAGCGCGAGGAGTTCGGCATCGACATCACCGCGGATGCGCAGCCGGATCTCCGGGTCATCCCGGATTTCTATCAGTCCGGCAAGGGACAGTTCTGGGTTGCCGTCCAGGATGGCGCCATCGTCGGCACCGTCGGGCTCAAGGATATCGGCAATAATCAGGCGGCGCTGCGCAAGATGTTCGTCTCAGCTGCGGTTCGCGGCCGCGAGCACGGCGTCGCGGCGCGGCTTCTCGATCGCCTCTTTGCCCATGCCCGGGATGCCGGCATTACCGATATCTTCCTCGGCACGACGGACAAGTTCGTCGCGGCGCACCGCTTCTACGAGAAGAACGGCTTTAGCGAGATTGCCAAGAGCGCCCTGCCCCGCGCCTTCCCGCTGATGGCGGTGGACAGCAAGTTCTACCGCCATAAGGTCGGCTGACTTTACCTCTGGGAAATCGTGATGCGGCTGAACACGAACAGCCTCGCCTAAAGCGACTATGCCGTCATCTGAAAAACTGCCGCACGTTTTGGCCGCCCTGCATCAGCTCTTCGACGTTTGCGCCGGCTGAAACAGCCACTTCCGTTCGATCGCGGCGGCAAGGTCGATATCGTTGCGTCGGGCGAAGAGCAGGAGGTGGCCGAGAACGTCGGCGGTCTCGTCGGCAAGGTCTTGCTGCATATCTTCCGGTGAACGCCCCTTTGCACGGCCGCGCCCCGTTAGCCGGTTCCAGGCCTGTGTCAGCTCGCCCATTTCCTCCTGTAGTTTCAGAAGGAACCAATCGGCATCACGCTCAATGCCGTTGGCGGCGACATGGGTGGAGGAAGAAATTTCGAACTGATCGGCGAGACGGCGCAGCATGGGCGTTCTCCTTTTGTTTAGGGAGGTGACGCTGATTCCCCATGATTGTCCAGACTGGGATTATGCCAATGCCGGGCGGCGATCAACCGCGATCCGGCAGCAGCATGCAGTCATAGGAGCGCTGCTTCAGCGCATCGCAGGCCGAGACGGCAGCATCCTTGCTGGCGAAACCGACGAAGCGGGCGCGATAGATCTTGTTGACCCCCTGCCCGACCGCCTCGGTGTAGGGCGAAGCAGAAAGGAGTGGCGCGCCGCCTTCCGACTTCGCCTGGGCGAGAAGCGCGCGTGCGGCGTCGGCGCTCGGAGCGGCCGAGATCTGGATCTGCCAGTCGCCATTGGTCTTCTCTGCCGATGTCTTCGGTGTCTTGCCGGCGTTCAGGATCTCGTCCATCGCGACCGGACGCTCCAGCGGCACGACGGCGTCATCGGCGTAGGCCAGGCTCTTGGCTGCGAGATCGTCGGCTTGGCGCGGAGCATTGAGCGGTACCGGAACATCCGAAGCGTCAGCGGCGGACGCGACTTCGACAGTATCTTTGGCGCCGACGCTCGCCACCAGCTTTGCGCCGCCGGAAGACGAGGCACGGCCGAGATAGCGGTCGAGCAAACCAGCCATCTTGTCGTCGCGGCTGCGGGCGGTCCGGCCGCCGAGCACGACGCCGACCACGCGGCGGTTGCCGTCTCTGACGGCGCTGACGAGGTTGAAGCCGGAGGCGTTGGTGTAACCGGTCTTGATGCCGTCCATGCCCTGGTAGCGGTACATGAGATTGTTGTGACCGCGCACGGTCCGGCCGCGGAAATTGAAACTTGCCGTCGAAAACAGCCGATATTCGTTGGGATAATTCTTCATCAAGGCGACGGCGAGCGTCGACATGTCGCGCGCTGTGGTGACCTGGCGGCCGTCCGGCAGGCCGGAGGCATTGACGAAGACGGTGCGGCTCATGCCGAGCTGGCGGGCCCTGGCCGTCATCATCCGGGCAAAACCGCTTTCCGAGCCGGCGAGCTTCTCGCCCATGGCGGAGGCGGCGTCATTGGCGGATTTGACGATCATGCCATAGACCGCCTCACGAACGGTGATCGTGCCGCCCGCCTTGACGCCAAGCTTGGTCGGCGGCCGGGCGGCGGCGTATTTCGATATCCTGATCGGAGTGTCCCAGGCGATCTTGCCGCGTTTCAATGCCTCGAAGGTGAGATAGAGCGTCATCATCTTCGTCAGCGAGGCCGGATGGTTCAGCGTATCGGCGTTTTCGGCAGCGAGAACCTTGCCTGTGCGGGCATCGAGGATCAGCGAAGCATTTCCGGCAAGGGCCGCAAGCGGCGCCGAAACGGCAAGCGTTACGGTCAAAACAGCCGCCAAAAGCTTTCTCATCCACTTTCCCTCATACGTTTGCCCTGATGCTCGGCACTTGATGCACCGGCTCTCGGTCAGACCGGCGTTTGTGTCGTAACGTGACAGAAGCCGTAAGTTTGGCGCGACTTTGAGGCAACGCCTATCATTTTTCTAGTCTTTTCATCACCTTGGTTAACAGGAAATCAAGGACATATTCCGAACAGGGATTCAGCAAGGCTTAAGTCGCACTTGCTAGTTTCCGGCAAAGGCAACGAACGGGCGCCGCATGACGGGACAATTCAAGCGACTGGCAAAACGCGCAGCGATCGGCGCCGGGCTCGAGCTTTCCTGGCTGCTCGGCTCGGCCGGGCTGATGCGCGAAGCGCGCGGGCGCGGCGTCGTCTTCACGCTGCATCATGTCCGCCCGCACATGCTAGAGGCCTTCGAACCGAATGCGCATCTCGAAATCACCCCGAGTTTTCTCGACGCGGCGCTGCAACGGCTGAGGCGGCAGGGCTATCGTTTCGTGCCGCTCGATCAGGTGCCGGCGCTGTTGGCAGAGCCCGAGGGCGCACAGCCGTTTGCGGCCTTCACCCTCGACGACGGATACGGCAACAATCTGGAACATGCGCTGCCGGTGTTCGAGCGGCATCAGGCGCCGTTCACGGTGTTCGTCGCCAAGGGTTTTGCCGAGAGCTCTCACAGTATCTGGTGGGAGACGCTGGCGATCCTCTTGCGCCAGGCGCCGGAAATCCGCTTCGATTTCGGCCGCGGCATGGAGCGCCTGGTGCTCGACAGCCTGCAGCAGCAATGGCATGCCTTCGATCGCTTCGCCTGGTATATCCACCGCTCCGACGAGGCGCGTGCCGTCGCCGCGATCGATCTGCTGGCGCGGGAAAACGGCATCGAGCCGACGGATATCGTCCGCCAATTGGTGATGGGGCCTGGCGAATTGCAATGGCTGGCCAGCCATCCGCTCGCAGCGCTTGGCGCCCATACGATCAGCCATCGCGCGCTCGCCCGGCTGCCGGAAGCCGAAGCGCGAATCGAGATGCAGGCTTCGGCGGATTACCTCGAGGCGGTGACCGGCGTCCGTCCCGAGACGATCGCCTATCCCTACGGCACGCCGGAGGCTGCGACCGCCCGCGAGGCGCGCATCGCACGCAATCTCGGCTTTACTCTCGCGGTCACCACGCAACCCGGGCTGCCGGCAGCGCGGCTCACCGGCTATCTCCCCCGCATTTCGCTCAACGGCTTCTACCAGAAGCGACGCTACGTCTCGGCGCTTGCTTCCGGCATACCGCTGAAGCTGATGGGCCGGTAAAGCCGTTACGGATACATCCGCACCTTGTCCCATTCGCCTTCCGGTGATGGCCGGCGAAATTCGACCCGATCATGCAGGCGGAATTTCTGATCTTTCCAGAATTCGATCGAGGTCGGCCGGATGCGGAAGCCCGACCAGTGGGCGGGGCGCGGAATCTCGCCGATGGCATAACGGGCGGTATATTCGGCCACCGTCTTCTCCAGCGCGAATCGGCTTTCGAGCGGACGAGATTGTTTAGAGGCCCAGGCGCCGATGCGGCTGCCGCGCGCACGTGTCTTGAAATAGGCGTCGGCTTCGGCGTCGGTGACGATCTCGACGGGACCACGCAGCCGCACTTGACGGCGCAGGCTTTTCCAGTGAAAGCACATGGCGGCCTTTTTCTGGCCAAGAATTTCGCGGCCTTTCTGGCTCTCGAAATTGGTGTAGAAGACGAAACCGTCGTCGTCGAATCCCTTCAGGAGAACCATGCGGACATTCGGAAGACCATCTTCATCGACCGTCGCCAGCGCCACCGCATTGGGGTCGTTGGGCTCGGAGGCCTCCGCTTCTTTCAGCCATTCGGCAAAGAGCTTGAAGGGCTCGCCACTTTCGGTAAAGTCACCGCTTGTTAACTCGTTTGCCGACATATTGGTTCAAATGCCCCGGATTATTCAAAACTCGCCCAGCTTTTGATAACTGGACAGGATGCAGGGTGGAAGTCATAGCAAAGTCATCTCGCTATACAAAGGGGCTGCGGCGACGCAGCAGCGCATCCTTCGTCATCGGCGTCGCGATGTTGTCGCTTTCCGGCTGCGTCGGCGGCGGCATGGATTTCCTGAGTGACGCCAAGGTCGACCGGTCGGTGGCAACCGGCACCGTGCCGCAGACGCCGCCGAGCACCGACACACTCTCCGACGAGATGACCGTGCGCAACGCCGTCACGTCGGCCGACGTGGAAAGGCTGGAGGGCCAGCCGCTTCCCTGGGCGAACGCATCGACCGGCAGTGCCGGCGTCATCGAAACGATCGTCGAGAACAACGAGTCCGGCCAGGTCTGCCGGCAGTTCCGCACGACCCGCCATTCCTATGTCGGCATCGCCAAATTCTACGGCAAGACCTGCCTCGTCGGCGGCGGCAACTGGCAGCTTCTGAGCTTCCAGCCGGAAAGTTGATCCGGCGGGAAAGTTGATCCGGCGGGAAAGCTGATCTGCCTCTGCATAATCAAATGTGTGACAGCGTCCTTTTGCGCGCCCGAAAAGACGGTAGCGCCGTCGCCGACAGGTTAACGCCCGTCCACTTTCTGCCGCGTGCTTAGCAAAGAGCTAACCATTCGCCGCAAAACACCCCACATGTCTCCACAGAAATAACAAGTGATTAGCAACTCCGCCGCAGGATCGGCGTTGAGAGTGGCTGTTCCTGCCTATGTAGCGGGCGGCGCCACCCACGTTTTATTGGACGGGGATGCTGGGCAAGGACGAGGCTTGCCGCATCGCAACACCGGCGGTTTTAACATGCGCGATCCTTATAAAATTCTGGGCGTCAAGCGCGGCGCGGCAGTAGACGAGATCAAGGCGGCTTGGCGCAACATGGCCAAATCAGCCCATCCCGACCACAATCAGGACGATCCGACAGCGACGGCCCGGTTCGCCGAGATCGGCCGCGCCTATGAAACGCTGAAGGACCCGCGCAAACGCAGCCTGTTCGACAATGCCCTGCGGATGGCCGAAGCCAAGAAGCACGAACAGACGATCATGCAGCAGCGCCAAGCCGCCCGCGAGGCGGCCGTGCGCGCCAAGGCGGCGCAGGCCAATGCCGAGCGCGTGATGGAAGAGCTGGCGCGCGCCGCCGCCCAGAAGGCTGCCGCCGACGGCTCCAGGCAACAGGCAGGTTCCGCTGAGGCGGCCGATGAGATGGTGGATCGCATTTTCGGCGCCCAGGCTCGCGCGGCTGCCGGCGGCCAGGCGCAGGGTCGCGCCCAGCAGACGCAATACCAGCAGACACAAAACGCCCAGGGCGACGCCGGCAAGCGCATGGATGGCGACGCCGCCGAGGCCGACACCAAGAGCGACGAGGAAGCGGGCGAAGCGGGGGCAAATGCCGCCGTCAACCTGTCGCTGCCGCTCAGCATCCTGACAAACCTGGTGCGCCGTTTCACCGGCGCCAGGGATACCGGCCTCGAAAGGGCGCCGGATGAGGTGACAACGGCGACCGTCACGATCGACGACGTGTTGAAGAGCGGCTGGATCACCGCGTCATTGCCGGAGGGCCGCGAAGTCGGCTTCGCGTTGCCGGCCGGCACGACCGACGGTCACGAGATCAGGCTCAAGGGACAGGGCTTCAAACTGCCGGGCATGCAGCGCGGCGACGCCGTCGTCAACATTCGCATTGCACCCGATCTGCGCTTCACGGTCGATGGTTTCGATCTGCACGCCGTGCTGCCGCTCAGCATCGAAAATGCCGTGCTCGGCACCGAGGCGCGCATCGAAGGACCGAGCGGCCCGCTGAACGTGACGATCCCGGCATGGTCGGGCTCGGACAAGACGATCCGTGTTCCCGGCCAGGGATTGCCCCGCGAAGAGGGCGGCAGAGGCGATCTCGTCGTCGAATTGCGCATTATCTTGTGGGAAAAACCCGACGACAAAATCACCGATCTCATGCGGAGCATGCGCGAAGGCCTGTTCCTATGAAATTTTAATGACATTCGCACCCTTTATTACGATCCCTAACAGTTGATGATCCCGGCCAAGCTTGAACCGATTAACGGCCTATGCCATAGGCAGGATCGATCAGAATCCTAGGGAGCGAAATATGGCTCAAGCATCCGGCCTCATGGCAGGCAAACGCGGCGTCATCATGGGTGTCGCCAACAATCGTTCGATTGCGTGGGGTATTGCCAAGGCCATTCATGCGCAGGGCGGAGAAGTCGCGCTCACCTACCAGGGCGATGCGCTGAAGAAGCGCGTCGAGCCGCTCGCCTCCGAAATCGGCGCGACGCTCGTCGGCCATTGTGACGTCGCCGACGAAGCCACCATCGACGCCGTTTTCGAAAACGTCGAAAAGCTCTGGGGCAAGATCGATTTCCTCGTGCATGCGATCGGCTTTTCCGACAAGGACGAGCTGACCGGCCGCTACGTCGACACCTCGCCCGACAATTTCACCAAGACGATGCAGATCTCCGTCTATTCCTTCACCTCCGTCGCACGCCGCGCCGAGAAGCTGATGACGGATGGCGGCGCCATGCTGACGCTGACCTATTACGGCGCCGAAAAGGTGATGCCGAACTATAACGTCATGGGCGTCGCCAAGGCCGCGCTCGAAGCCAGCGTCAAGTATCTTGCCGTCGATCTCGGCCCCCAGAACATCCGCGTCAACGCCGTTTCGGCCGGACCGATCAAGACGCTTGCCGCCTCCGGCATCGGCGATTTCCGCTATATTCTGAAGTGGAACGAATATAACGCGCCGTTGCGCCGTACCGTCACCATCGAGGAAGTCGGCGATGTCGGCCTCTATCTCCTGTCGGATCTCTCGCGCTCCGTCACCGGCGAAGTGCATCACGCCGACAGCGGCTATCATGTCATCGGCATGAAGGCGGTCGACGCGCCCGACATTTCCGTCATCAAGGACTGATTTCTCCATATGGATGCGAGACCGTGCTTATCTACGTGATCAGACACGGCCAGACCGCCTGGAATGCCGAGCGCCGCCTGCAGGGTCAGAAGGATATCCCGATGAATGCCACGGGCCTGGAACAGGCCCGGCAGAACGGCATCGCGCTTGCCGGGATTCTCGGCGACACGATCGACCAGTTCGATTTCGTCGCAAGCCCGCTCCAGCGCACGCGCGCGACGATGGAAATCATGCGCACCGCCATGGGCCTGCCGCCGCTGGCCTATCGCACCGATCCAAGGCTGGTGGAAATTTCCTTCGGCGACTGGGAAGGCTCGACGATCAAGGAGTTGAAGGCGACGCAGCGCGAGCGGGTAGCGGAGCGCAACGCCTCGAAATGGGATTTCATCCCGCCCGGCGATGATGCGGAAAGCTATGAAATCCTCTCCTGGCGCACCGGCTCTTGGCTGAACTCGGTCGATCGGCCGACGGTCTGCGTGACGCATGGCGGCGTCATCCGCACGCTGTTCCAGACAATCGCCGACCTGCCGAAAAGCACTGCTGCGGAAGGTGCGATCCCACAGGATCGGATCATCAGGATCGAAACCACGGAGCGGACGATCGTCTGGCTGTAGGCATTGCCATTGCGCCTGGATCAAGAAGCCTTCGGAAGTCCGGCCTGTTTTAGCGTTTCATTGGCCGTATGGCGGGATTTTACACCATGGTCGACCGTGAAGTGGCGGTTAGAAATCGGCTGTACCAGATTTCATGATCACCCTTTCCCGGTCGCACGTATTCGCAGCCGGCTTTCAGCAATAACTCTTTGAGTTCGCGGAGATAGCCGGCCATGCGCTCAGTAGGTCGGATTGGGGATGCGAACGAGCTGTTCGGCCATGATATGGACGGGGATTTCCGGCAGACTCGAGGTGAAGCCGTTAAGCTCGAAAAGGTCGGTTATAGCTGCCACAACTTTAGGCTCGAGGGTTTCGAGGGTGTCGGCCTCGACGGCCAGCCCTTCGATATCGTTGCTACTGGCAACCCAAACACCAGCCTCTTCATCCCAATCCGCGCGCACTATGATCGAGGCGTGCTTCATACGATCAGTCTCCATAGCGGACACGATTGTCCTACGAGGTTGCGCACCGCTGTGGGTACTACGCCGACGTGGCATAGTGTACATATGTAGTGGAATGGAAGTGAATTTTATACGCCGATCTAGGCGTTACGCTGCCTATTTGACGATATCGAGATCGTTGATGACGCGCTTGCCGTCGACCTCGGTATAGAAGACGATCACCTTCACGCCGGCTTCGAGGCCGTCGAAATTGAATTCCTCGGGCGCCTGATAGGTTTTGCCGTCATCTAGGGTCAGCACAAGGTTGGCCGTGTCGACCTTCTTGATCGTCGCCTCGACGTCGGCGCTCTCGGCAAAACCGCTCATCGGTGACAGGAAGCTTGCTGTTGCCAAAAGCGTGGCGACGACGAAACGCATGGCGACAATCCTTATAAGACGCTGCACGAGAAACTGACTGGCCACAGATAAGCTCCTGAATATGGCGAAAATTGCCCGGAAGAATGGCTTTCCCCGCCCAATTGATGAATAGGATTTTAAATATAATCAAGATGCCGTGTTAACCCGGGTTTTTACGCCTTTCCTCGCCTTCCCGGAATCGACGGCGGGCAATCGTAAATTAACCCGCGCGCCCTACAGTTGCTCGTCAACATGGGGGTTTCATTTTGTTATCCAGGCTCAGCGACAGCAAGCAGTTGCGGCGCGTGTTGAAGAATAGCCGCGTCTCGTTTGTGGTTTCGTCGCTTGTCGCCCTGGTCGTCATCGTGGTCGGCTTCGGGCTCGACCAGGCCAATACTGCGTCTCATGTGCGCGAACTTCATATCCGCACCGAAAACGAGACGAACCTGATCCGCGCCCGCGTCATGGCCGAGATCAATATGGACCTCAGCGTCGTGCGCGACCTGACGAACCTGATCTCCGTCAGCACGGCAAACGGAGAGGAGATGGAGCGCCAGATCAACTGGCTGCTGATCCAGAACCCCTCTTTCATTCATATCGCCGTCGCGCCTGATTTCATCGTCGGCGACATCCACCCGCCGCAATCCGGCAATGAGCGGATCGGCCGCGACGTGCGAGAGGCTCTGTTCTTCCGCCAGGCGATGACCGGCGCGGCCGGCGACCAGTCGGCGCGCTTCTACGGCCCGATCAGCATTGACAGCCGCGACGCCTTTGCCATCTTCTTCCCGGTTTTCGTCAGGGAGAACGGCGAACGGCGGCTCTGGGGGGCGGTCGAAGTCGCCATCGACCAGACGATGTTCTACCAGGCGACCGGGCTGATGCCGGCACGCGACCGCGAGAACCGGGAACGCTATCCGCATCTCGACCATCTGTCGATCGCCATCCGCGATATCGGCGCGGCGGCCGCGACCAATGCTGCTCTGCCGGCACCGTTCTTCGGTTCGTCCGATATCGATGACAAGCATCCGATGCGCCAGAAGATCGGCTTTGCCGGCGGCAAGTGGGAGCTTTCCGCGGTCCCCAACAGCGGCTGGGACGCGATACCCGAAAACCGCACCGAGCTGCGCCTGATCATCCTTGCCGGCGGCTTCGTCATCATCGTGCCGATCTTCTTCGCGACCCTCCTGCTCGGCGAGCGCAATCGCAACATTACCGCGCTGGAGACGCGCGAGGCAAAACTGCTGGAACTGTCGCAGCGGCTCAATCTGGCGCTGGAATCCTCGAATATCGGCATCTGGGAGCTGCAGGATGATTCGAGCAGCCTGCTCTGGGACACGCGCGCCGCGGCCCTGCACGGCAAGCCGGCTGAGGAAGGAAGCTGGGCGCTCGACGAATGGCTGGCGGCTGTCCTGCCCGAGGACCGCGACATCGCCGAAGTGCATTTTTTCAGCTGCAGCATTGCCGGTGCTGCCTGCACGGCACAATACCGCATCATGCTTGCCGACGGCGGTATCCGCCACCTGCGCTCGGTCGGCGCCTTCTATACGGATGCCGGCGGCGTCAGCAAGACGATCGGCATCGTCTGGGACGTGACAGCCGATGCGGAGATCACCGACAGGCTGCGCAAGGCCAAGGATATGAGCGAGGTCAAGAATGCCGAGCTGGAGCTGGCGCTTGAAGAGCTCTCGAGCCGCGAGGGGCAGCTCGCCGAGCTTTCCAGCCGGCTCGACCTGGCGCTCAACTCCTATCAGTGCGGCATATGGGAAGCCCGACCCGGCCTCGGCGGCTCGATCTGGAACGAGCGGATGCACGAACTCTACGGCCTCACCCCGCGCAACGGCTTCATGACCGAGGAGATCTGGCTTGGCTGCATCCACCCCGAGGATCGAGCCTTAGCGCTCGAAAGCGCACGCCACTTCAAGAAGAACGGCGATACGCACACGCTCGTCTGCCGCGTGCTGGTCGACGACGGCTCGGTGCGTTATGTGCGCTCGGTCGGCAAGGTCCACCAGACGGGGACCGGCGAGATGAAGGTCATGGGCATCGCCTTCGATGCCACCGAAGACGTGCTGATGACGATCCGGCTGAAGGCCGCCAAGGACGAGGCGGTCGCCAAGAATATCGAGCTCGAGCTTGCCAAGAACAGGATCGAGCACAACTCGCTGCACGACCCGCTGACCGCACTCGCCAACCGCCGCAAGCTCGACATCGCGCTCGAAAACCTGACCCATGACGGACGCCGAGAGCGGCAGAAATTCTCGATCCTGCATATCGATCTCGACCGCTTCAAGGACATCAACGATACGCTCGGCCATGCCGCCGGCGATGCGATGCTGGTGCACGCCTCGAAGGTGCTTGCCAAGAACGTCCGCGGCAGCGACGTCGTCGCGCGCATCGGCGGCGACGAGTTCGTCATCCTCGCCCTCGACGTCGGCGACAAGGAGATGGCGCAGCTTTCAACGCGAATCATCGAGGAGATGCGCCAGCCGATCGATTTCCAGGGCTTTTCCTGCCGCTGCGGCGTGTCGATCGGCATTGCGCTCGCCAACGGCATCCATGTCGATGCGCGCAAGATGCTGATCAACGCCGATATCGCGCTCTACCGCGCCAAGAGCATGGGCCGCAACCGCTTCGAATTCTTCAATCACAATCTCCAGGCCGATATCATCAACACCAAGCGCACCGCCGACGAGATCCTCGCCGGCATCGACAATGGCGAATTCACCGCATGGTATCAGCCGCAATTCTCGGCCCGGACGATGGAGCTGACGGGCGTCGAGGCGCTGGTGCGCTGGAACCACCCGTCCAAGGGGTGGCTCGCCCCCGACAAGTTCCTGCGCATTGCCGACGAAATCAATGTCGTGCAGATGCTCGACCGGATCGTGCTCGAAACGGCGCTGCACGACAAGATGCGCTGGACGGCGCGCGGTATTGCCGTGCCCAAAGTCTCGGTCAATGTTTCGGCGCGGCGGCTGCATGACGGCAGCCTGTTGGAATCGCTCGCCGACCTGCATATCCGTCCGGGCGAGATCTCCTTCGAACTGGTGGAATCGATCTTCCTCGACGAGAGCGAGGACGTCGTCTCGCAGAACCTCGAACGCATCAAGGCGCTCGGCATCGATATCGAGATCGACGATTTCGGCACCGGCCATACCTCGATCGTCAGCCTGTTGAAGCTGAAACCGAAGCGGCTGAAGATCGACCGCCAGCTGGTGCAGCCGATCGTCAATGCCTCGCAGGAGCGGGCACTCGTCAGCTCGATCATCGAAATCGCCCGCTCGCTCGGGGTCGAGACGGTGGCCGAAGGGGTGGAGACGGCGGCACATGCCGCACTGCTGCGCGATCTCGGCTGCGATATCCTGCAAGGTTATGCCTTCTCGCGGCCGCTCTCCTTCGACGACTTCACCGAGGAAGCCACCGGAACGGGGTGGCGGCTGGCGTCCTGATCGCTGCCTGCCGATCGCCCCCAGCCCTGACCCCTCCCCGCCTGCGCAGAGAGAATGGCGGCACAATGCACCGCCCGTCCCTGACAACGGACGGAAACAGCATTTCCTGAGCTGCCGGTTTGGCGCAAAGAAAGGCTTTTGCCTCGGCGGTTTTTTGGCCTATGAGTGTCGCGCCTTTTCAAGCAATGGCGCGGCCGGCAGCGACCGGCTTTGGCGCGCCACCGTGGGAACACATGTCGCACAATACATTCGGTCACCTTTTCCGCGTAACCACCTGGGGCGAAAGCCATGGTCCGGCGCTCGGCTGTGTCGTCGACGGCTGCCCTCCGGGGTTGCGCTTCAAGCTCGAGGACCTGCAAGTCTGGCTCGACAAGCGCAAGCCCGGGCAATCCCGCTTCGTGACGCAGCGGCGCGAGGACGATCTGGTGAAGGTGCTGTCCGGCGTCATGCTGGACGCCGATGGCGAGACGATGACGACCACCGGCACGCCGATCTCCATGCTGATCGAAAACACCGACCAGCGCTCCAAGGATTACGGCGAGATCGCCCGGCAATACCGCCCCGGCCATGCCGATTATACCTATGACCTCAAATACAGCATTCGCGACTATCGCGGCGGCGGCCGCTCCTCGGCGCGCGAAACCGCCGCGCGGGTTGCCGCCGGCGGCATCGCCCGCCTTGTCGTACCAGGCGTTACCGTGCGCGGGGCGCTGGTGCAGATCGGCAAACACAAGATCGACCGCCGCAACTGGGATTGGGGCCAGATCGATCAGAACCCGTTCTTCTCGCCCGATGCCGCGATCGTGCCGGTCTGGGAGGAGTATCTCGACGGCATCCGCAAAAACGGCTCCTCGATCGGCGCGGTCATCGAGGTGATCGCCGAAGGTGTGCCGGCCGGCCTCGGCGCGCCGATCTATGCCAAGCTCGACCAGGATATCGCCTCACTGCTGATGTCGATCAACGCGGTCAAGGGCGTCGAGATCGGCAATGGTTTTGCCGCCGCCGAAACGTCAGGCGAAGACAATGCCGACGAGATGCGCATGGGCAATGACGGCACGCCGATCTTCCTTTCCAACAATGCCGGCGGTATTCTCGGCGGCATCTCCACCGGGCAGCCGGTGGTGGCGCGTTTCGCCGTCAAGCCGACGTCCTCGATCCTGACCGAACGCCAGTCGATCGATGCGGACGGCAAGAATGTCGATATCCGCACCAAGGGCCGGCACGACCCCTGCGTCGGCATCCGCGCCGTGCCGATCGGCGAGGCGATGGTCGCCTGCGCCATCGCCGATCATTATCTTCGCGACCGCGGCCAGACCGGCCGCCTGAAATAGGAGCCTCGCCCATGTCTTATGACCAGAAGCGCGTCGTCGACGCCATCCGGGCCTTCGAGGCCGGCGAGATCGTCGTCGTCATGGACGACAATGACCGCGAGAACGAAGGCGACCTGATCGTCGCCGCGGTGCATTGCACACCCGAGAAGATGGCCTTCATCGTGCGTCACACCTCCGGCATCGTCTGCGCGCCGATGCCGAAGGAAGAGGCAAAACGCCTCAACCTCAACGCCATGGTGGCGGAAAACGATTCGGCCCATACGACGGCCTTCACCGTCTCGGTCGATTTCAAGCACGGCACGACGACCGGCATCTCCGCCGACGACCGGACGCTGACGGTGCGCAACCTCGCCAATCCGAATGTCGGCGCCTCCGATTTCGTCCGCCCCGGCCACATCTTCCCGCTGGTTTCCCGCGAAGGCGGCGTGCTGATGCGCTCCGGCCACACGGAAGCCGCCGTCGATCTCTGCAAGCTTGCCGGCCTGCCGCTGATCGGCGTCATCTCCGAGCTGGTCAATGACGACGGCACCGTCACGCGCGGGCCTGAGGTGGTCGACTTTGCCGAACAGCACGGGCTGAAGCTCGTCTCGGTCGCTGATCTCATTGCCTATCGCCAGCGCAAGGAAACGCTGATCGAACTCGGTACCAGCTTCGACATCGACACGCCGTTCGGCAAGGCCAAGGCCCATACCTATTCCCTGCCCTGGGATCCGATGCAGCATCTCGCCGTCGTCTTCGGCGACATCCGCGACGGGGTCGACATCCCGGTGCGGCTGCATCCGGAGAATGTCGCCGAGGATCTCTTCGGCAAGAACAGCCCGGTCGATTTCTACATGCAGAAGATTGCCGAGCAGGGCCGCGGCGTCATCGTCTACCTGCGCGAAGGCTCCGTCGGCGTCGGCCATCACGACAACGGCCGCAAGGCCCGCAACCAGGGCCGCGAGGCCCATTCCGAAGCCCAGACCCGCGACAGCGAATGGCTGGAAATCGGCCTCGGCGCACAGATCCTCAGGGATCTCGGCGTCAGCTCGATCAAGCTGCTCACCAGCCGCGAGCGCCACTATGTCGGCCTCGAAGGCTTCGGCATCAAGATCAGCACGACGGAGATCTGCTGAGCACTCCTCCTCTTCTCCCCAGCGGGGAGAAGATGTCCGAAGGACAGATGCAAGGGGGTGAGCGACGTTAGGAGCGACTGCACTGAGCGCAAGCGAAGGGCAATATTGAGCGGCGTGCCATGAAGCCCCCTCATCCGGCTGCCGCCACCTTCTCCCCGAGGGGAGAAGGGATTACCCTCTCCACCCATCGAGCAAGATGACCTTCTCCACGCCGGCAAACCGCGCGACCCGCTCCAACTCCGCTTCCAACCTCTCCAGCCGGCCGGCCGACGGCTTCACGCCCGGCTCCAGCCACAGCCGCTTGATGTCGAGCGTCGATTTCTTCCGATCCGCCTTCATGTCGATGCGGCCGATCAGCCGGTCGCCTTCGAGCAGCGGGAAGACGTAATAGCCATATTCGCGCTTCGGCTCGGGCACGAAGACTTCGATGCGGTAGAAGAAGCCGAACAGGCGTTCGGTGCGGTTGCGGTCGCGGATCATCGGATCGAAGGGGCTGAGAACGCGGATGCGCGGCGGAGCATCGGGATAGCTGTCGAGCGTCGACGGGAAATCGGCAAAGGCCCAGGATGGGCGCGCCTTGCCGTCGAGCGCCGGTTCGATCAGCACTTCGGTCAGCTCGTCGCGATGTGCCGATACCCAGGCCTTGGACTCATCGGGCGAGACCAGGTTCCAGAAGGCTGCGATCTCGCCATGGGTAGCAAAGCCGAGGCGGGCAAGCGCGCTGCGGCAGGCCCAGTCGATGAATTCCTCGCGGCTCACCTCGGGCTCGCGGAACTCGGCCGGGATGACGCGCTCCGCCAGGTCATAGATCTTCTGGAAGTTCGAGCGGCCGGCGATGGCGAACTTGCCGGTGTGCCAGAAATATTCGAGCGCCGTCTTGTTCGGATGCCAGTTCCACCAGCCGCCGGAAACGTGGCCGTCGGACTTGACGTCGCGCGCCAGCATCGCGCCGTCGCGACGCACGCGCTCATAGGTCTCCTCGAAGGCTGCCTCGAAACCCTCACCGCGCCATTTGCGCCAGCGTTCGACGAGGACCTTTTCCTGATGGCGGAACTTGTGTTTCCAATAGACGAAGAAGGCGCTCGGCAAAATCGAGGCATCGTGCGTCCAGTGCTCGAACAACGCGCGTTCCTTTTCGAGCAGCGCCTTCAGATGCTCGCGCCTGTAGGTCTGGTTGCGGGAAAACAGGATCTGATGATGCGCCCGCTCCACCGTCTGGATGCTGTCCACCTGGACGAAACCCAGCTCATGGATGAGCTGCAGCAGGCCGGCCTTGGTCAAGGCGCGGTTCGGCGGGGCGCTGAGGCCCTGCTTGGCAAGAAAGACACGGCGGGCGTCGGAATTGGAAAGCAGATTCGTCATGACCCCATCATAATCCGGAAAATCTTCCTAGCCACCCGATATCGACAGCGCAATTTGCTCTTTCATCAGGCCGATGTCCCCGTATAGAAGCATTGCTATCCGGTTGGCGCCAATGGCTGCCCCTCACCCTAACCCTCTCCCGGCCTGCGGGGAGAGGGGACTTGCCAAACGCAGCGTCGAGATTGAGGAAGCGGGTGCGGCATATCCCCTTCTCCCCGCGAGCGGGGGTCCGAAGGACGGGTCGAGACATGTGGCTCGACCCAGGCAGAGGTGCCGGCAGGCGGATGAGGGGCCGGCATCGGCAATCTCCTCCGATGAAAAGTGCGAGGGATTGGTTTGGATATTCGTTTCGAAGGTGCCGGTGTCAGTTTCGGGGCGCGGGTGGCGCTGCAGCCGCTGACGCTTGGCATCAGTGGAAAACGCATCGGCGTCATCGGGCTGAACGGTTCGGGCAAGACGACTTTCGCGCGGCTGATCAACGGGTTGATCAAACCATCGGTCGGCCGCGTCACTGTCAACGGCCGCGACACCAGCGATGAAAAGACTGCGGTGGCCGATGTCGGCTTCATCTTCCAGTCGCCGCAGAACCAGATCATCCTGCCGATCGTCAAAGACGACATCGCCTTCGGGCTGAAGCGGCGCGGCTTCAGCAAGGCGGAGATCGAGGCGAAGGTCGAGGGCGTGCTGGCCCGCTTCGGCGCCGAGGCGCTGGCCGATCGCCGCGCGCATGAGCTTTCCGGCGGCGAGTTGCAGGTGGCGGCCCTCTGCTCGGTGCTGGCGACGGGGCCGGGCATTCTCATCCTCGACGAACCGACCAACCAGTTAGACCTCAGGAACCGGGCGCTGGTTGAAGGGATTATCGCCGGGCTCCCGGAAAGCGCCATCATCATCACCCATGATCTGGAGCTGATCGCCGATTTCGAACGGGTGCTGCTATTTCATGAAGGCCGGCTTGCCGCCGATGCGCCGGCTGCTGAGGCGATCGCCCGCTACAAGGAGATCGCCGCTTGATGCAATCGCTCTATGTCGAAGGCAACAGTGTGATGCACCGGCTTTCGCCGCGGGTAAAGCTGTTGTCGCTGACGATCTTCGGCGTCGTGCTGTTCGTCAGCGGGAACCTCATCCTGCTGTCGATCGCCGTGCTGCTGACGGCGGTTCTCTACCGGATGATCGGCCTGCCGTTTGCGGATGGGCTCAGGCGGCTGCGGCCGGTCTTCCTGACGATCGCGGTCGTCGCACTCTTCAACCTCATCTTCAATCCCTGGCAGGAGGCGCTCGTGCCCCTGTTGCGGCTGACGGCGCTGATGCTGCTTGCCGCCACCGTGACGGCGACGACGTCGATCACCGAGTTCATCGACGAGGTGACGGCGCTTGCCCGCCCGCTCGAACGCACCGGTTGGGTGCAGGCGGACGATATCGGCCTGGCGCTTGGGCTGGTGCTGCGTTTCGTGCCGGAGATCGTCGGCCGTTATCAGGCGATCCGCGAGGCGCACAAGGCACGCGGGCTGAAGGTGCGGCCGACGACGCTGCTTGCGCCGCTGATCATCCTGACGCTCAAGGATGCGGATAATATCGCCGCGGCGATTGACGCGCGCGGCATTCGGCGGCATGTGAGTTAACGATTGATAAACACGGAATTCATGATGAGCACTCGCGACCTCGTTCTTACCGCCCTCTTTGCCGCGATCATCGTGGCACTCGGCCTGCTGCCGCCGATCTCGCTCGGCTTCATTCCGGTGCCGATCACGGCGCAATCCCTCGGCGTGATGATGGCCGGCGTCGTGCTCGGCGCCCGGCGCGGCGCAATTGCCGTGCTGATCGTGCTGGTGCTGGTCGCGATCGGCCTGCCGGTGCTTTCCGGCGGCCGCGGCGGGCTTGCGATCTTCGCGTCGCCGACGGCCGGCTTCCTGATCGGCTGGATCTTTGCGGCCTTCGTCACCGGTTATCTCAGCGAGCGGCTGGTCAACCATCAGCAATCCGGCCTGGTGCAGACGGTCAGCTTCTTCCTCACCGCCATGGTCGGCGGCATCGTCGTGCTCTACGCCTTCGGCATCACCTATCTGGCCACCGTCGCCGGCCTCGGCTTCACGAAAGCCTTCATCGGCTCGATGGCTTTCATTCCCGGTGATGTGATCAAGGCTTTCGTCGCAGCCCTGCTTGGCCGCGCCGTCATGGTCGGCTATCCCCTGCTGCCGTCGCGCGCCTGAGGCATAGGCCAGTCTTGTCCGGTGAACACCCCCAACGGCCCCTTCGGGGGCCGTCGGGCTTCCGGTCGGCATGAACGGGAACTTCCAAGCCTTCTTTTCATTTTTTTGCAATGACCGTCCCTGGAGGAGAACCCATGCGAGGCGACCCGCAGGAGGAGATGGCTGCCTGGTTCCGCTCGCTGGAGCCTGTCCAGCCGAAGGACATGGTCGGCCTTTGGAGCGGCGTCGGCATTCCGTCGGGTCATCCGCTGGACGGCGTGCTCGAGAACCTCAACTGGTTTGGCAAGCGCTTCCATTCCAATATGCGGGCGGACGCCCTGCTCTTCACGTGGAGATCGGGCCGACTTGTGGCGCTTGAGCCAAGCTTGTTACCCATTGGCCTGGCGATCAAGATGGCGCCCTTTGGCCGGACATTCGTTGCCCGCGGCTGGTTCTCATACCTGCAGAAGCTGCTTCGAGCGAGAGGCACCACAGCTTCGTTGAAGCTTCAGGCCCTCGACGGCGTCGAAACGGCTGCGATGATCTACGACAAACAGCCGGTCGTGGACTACTTCCGCAGGATTGACGATGACGAGATTGCCGGAATGATGTGCGTGCGCGACGACCCTCGGCGGTTCTTCTTCAAGCTCCGGAAAGTGATGGACTGAGATATGCAGCAAACGGCTGGCGCCACCTCCGGAACATCGCGGCACACGACCATCGAGCCCATTGCCCAATTCTTTCCTCAATCCAAAGCAGGCTGAACATGCTATGAAAGCAGGGAAGAAGGGCGAGATGACAGTCATCGATCGAAATCATGTTCAAGTCCGGGGCGATGGCCAGCGTGCGATGATCTTTTCGCATGGATTCGGGTGCGACCAGAACATGTGGCGCTTCGTGGCCCCGGTCGGCGAATTCGTGCATCAGCAGGTCCCAAACAGTCAGTTGGTCGTGCTGAACGCCAGTGGCCACTGCCCTAGCCTCAGCGCTCCCGACGAGGTCATATCTGCAATCCGGCGGTTCGTCCGATGACCAGTGGCGACACGCAGATCGTCATGCCGGCGGAAGACCTTGAGGATCTGTACGAAAACGCGCCATGCGGCTATCTTTCGCTGCAGCCGGACGGGCGCATCGTCAAGGTGAACCGAACGCTATCGACCTGGATCGGCATCCCTGCCGAGCAACTCCTCGGCAAACGACTTCGCGACCTGCTCAACACGTCGGGCCGGATATTTTACGAGACCCATTTTGCGCCTCTGCTCCGCATGCAGGGGGTTTTCAATGAGGTTGCTCTCGATCTTGTGACGGCCGACGGCAGGACCTTGCCCGTGCTCGCCAATGCAATGGAAAGACGCGCAGAAGACGGTGCCCTGCTTTTCACCCGCGTGACGATGTTCCAGGCTGCCGAGCGTCGCCGTTACGAACGGGAGCTGGTCGAGGCGCGCGCAGCCGCGGACGCAGCCGGCGCCATCGTCAAATCCCAGCTCCATCTTGAACAGCAAACTGCCGAATTGCGGGAGCAGTTCATCGCTGTCCTTGGCCATGACCTGCGCAATCCGCTTGCCTCGATTGCCGCGGCGGCGCGCATGCTGCGAAAGGAAGAGCAGACCGATCGCTCGATCAACATTCTCGATTTGATGCAGGGCAGCGTCGTTCGCATGTCCGGCCTGATCGACAACGTTCTCGACTTTGCGCGCGGACGATTGGGTGGCGGCATCACGATCGAGAGGCGAGCGGAGCATCTCGAACCGATCCTGCGACAGGTCATCGGCGAACTCCGCTCCTGTCATCTCGACCGCGCAATTGAGGTGAGTATCGACTTCGCCGGACCGATAAACTGCGACAGCGGCCGGATTGGCCAGCTGGTGTCCAACCTGCTCGGAAATGCCCTTACCCATGGGACGCCGGACGAACCGGTGCGGCTCTCGGCGGCAACTGTCGGCGGAAGACTGGAACTTTGGATCGCCAACAGCGGCCCTCCGATTTCCTGCGATGCGATGACAAGGCTTTTTCAGCCTTATTTCAGAGGCGAAATCGGTACAAATCAAAGAGGATTGGGGCTGGGTCTGCACATCGCTTCGGAAATCGCCCGCGCCCATGGCGGGACGATCACGGTCAGTTCCGATGACAAGGAGACGCGCTTCACTTTTGTGATGCCGTTGGATTGATCCGGACGGTAGATCGGTTCGTCCACTTGCCCCTCGGATAGCTTTCGGTAGCTCTGCCTGCGTTCCCGCCTGTGGCCGTCTCGACACTGTAGAATGCCGTTCGATGTGCGTTTCGATGGCCCTGGATCATCGCCGGATTGGACCGGGCGTTGAGCCGATGGGAAGGGCAATCACGATGGCTGCAAGCAGCGTTGCGACGAGCACGCCGACACAGGCCGGCCAGCCCACCTGATCATAGATCTGACCGAGTACGAGGCTGCCTGCGAGACCCCCGGTGTAATAGGAGGCGAGGTAAATTCCGCTGGCGCCTGCCTTGTCCGTAACCGCGCGTCGGCCAACCAAACCGGTGGCGATCGCTTGGGCGAGGAATGTCCCTATTGCCACCAGCGCCAGTCCGGCCAACACCAGAGGCAAGCTGACACTCAGAAGTGCCGCGACGCCGACAATGGCGAGCCCAAGCGTCGAGATGATCCCGAGTTTTGCTCCGATTCGGACCGCGAGCTTGCCTGCCATCGGCGTGGTCAGCATCGACGGCAGGAATACCAGATAGACGAGGCCGAGCGTCATCGGCGACAGGCCGAGAGCCACGAGCTGGAAATTCACATAGGTGAAAGTTCCGATGAAGACGAAAAGGATGAGGAAGCCGATCGCGAAGACACGGCGCAGCTCACCATCGGCGAAATGATAAGTCCAGCGGCGCATGTTGAATGAGCCGTCTTCGCTGGTCTGCATCATGGCCGAGGTCTTTTTGAGGGTGAGCCGGACAAGCAGCGCGCCGGCGATGTTGAGGGCCGCGAAGGTGAGGAAGTTGATTTCAAGCCCACCGAACCCGACGACTATTGCAGAGAGGATGCGGCCGAAGAAATTGCTCGCGACATTGCCGGTGACATAGGCCGCCAAGGCGCCTGTCGCCTGGGTTGGCGAGAAGTGTTCCGAGAGATAGGCAATGGTCAGCGTGAAGGCTGCCGACATGCAGAGGCCCTGGACGATACGGAGGAGGGCAAAAACCGTCAGATCGTGGGTAAAGGCCAGAGCTGTCGTGGGAAGTGAAAGCAGCGCAAGGCTGATCCAGATACCGCTGCGGCGATCGATCCTGCGACCGAAGAAAGCTATGCCAAGCCCGGCGACGGCCATGCCGAAAGTGCTGGCATTGACGGCAAAGCCCATGGCGGCGCGGCTGACCTGGAATCTCTCCACAAGCGCGGGCAGGATCGCCTGAGCCGCGAAGAGATCGACCAATGTCAGGAAAGAAATCAGCGCGATGACGGCAAAGCGCCAGCCATCGGCGGCGGTAGCGCCGAGGGTCGTTCTCGGCGGATTGAGGACATGCTCGATGCCGGTCATGGCGATCACTCCAAGTGTCGGGTGAATGCGTGTGGCGTCTCCGGCTTGGGGGCCGGAGACGGCTGTCAGCGAGCTCGGAAGCGGCTCACATGGATTCGTTCTTTTGCTCTTCCGAGGTCAGGATGTCGGCGGAGTAGAGAACAGCCGGCTTGCTGCCGTTGTTCTTCCACCAATGCGACAGCATGCCGAATTCGGCAGTCACGTCGCCAGCCTTATGCTCGATCGGCACTTTGCACGTGCTGCGGTATTCGGTGATCGAGCCCGAAACGATCAGGATGTTGGCCGGACGGCTCTCATGCGAATGCCACGGCACGACGCCGCCAGGCTGCACAACCAGCTTGCGCATCCGCAGGGCGCTGTTCTTCCAGGCGTCTCCCTTGGAGGCGAGGTCAATCGATGAGATGAGCTTGTCAGTCACACCCTTCGGCATCATTTCGCCGGGTTGCATGCCGTTTTCGGCGACCTGGCCGGCCGGGCATTCGCCGGCATAGGCTTGGCCTGTGGAAATGGTGGTGAAGGACGCGAGAGCGATGACGGAGGCGAGCGTCAGGCGCTTGGCATTCAGTTCGAATTTCATCAGAGTTCTCCTTGTTGGGCCCGGATGAAGCGTTCGCGCCGGGCATGACAAGGAGCATGGAGAAGGTGATGGCGAATGAGAAATGCCGCCTCATTCTCAATTCCATAGCCTGAGGCTATCGTGAAACGCAGGACGTGCGGACGCTCCGCATCGCCAGGACACGGAGCACAGTTCATTATTCGTTATGCTTTCAATGTGAGCGGCCTGGCAGCGCGGCCCAACCGTAAGATTTGACAGCGCCGACGAAAGTCGAGACGGCCGGGGAGAAGCGGCGGCCAGCCACGGTTACAAGGCAGACTTCGCGGGTTACCTCCGGTTCGGCGACCGGCCGGACTTGCAGGCCAGGCACGACCGCGCTGTATTCAGGAATGAAACAGATGCCGAGACCACCAGCGACAAGATTCTGAATCCAGTCCTCACGTTCGCTCGAATAGGAGACGATAGTGCTCACACCCTGAGCGTCACAGAGATCCGTCAGGTAGTCCCAGTACTCGCAATTGACACGGCGAAGATAGATCTCGCCATCGATCGCGGCGATCGGAATGGCATCGTATTGGCTAAGCCGGTGCCCCGCCGGAAAGGCCAGCATAAACCGTTCCCGAAACAGCGGCGTCACATCGAAGCGCTCCGGAAAATTGTCGGCGCTCGACATGATCGCGATATCGAGTTCGCCCTGCTCCAGCAATCCCGCCAACTTGGCCGGAATGCCCTCGACGAGTTGGAGCTGGATACCCTTGTGGCGCATGTTGAAATCGGTGAGCAGGCCGGTAAAGCGCCGCGGTCCGATCGTGCACATGATGCCGACCTTGAGGTGCGCGTCGTTGAGACAGAGAAATTTCGACGCCTCGGTTTTGACGCCCAGGAGTTCGTCCTGCACTTGCTGGAAACGCGGACGCAAGAGATTGCCGAGATCGGTGATGTGGGTGAGGTTTCGTTCGCGACGGAAAAGCAGCCCGCCCACCTCGTCCTCGAGCTGCTGAACCGCTCTGCTCAGCGCGGGCTGAGTGACATTGCAGTTCTGCGCCGCGCGCGTGAAGTTGCGCGTTTCGCAAACGGCCAGAAAATACCGGATGTGATGGATATCCATATCCGCTCCCCAACAATTCCAAAGTAAGCCAATGCATCTACTCTGGTCCCCGGCGCTATATTCGGCCAATGCCACTGAATTATCAATTCCATTAGTGAGCGGCATTTCTCTTATGACTGCAACCGCGCCATTTTGAACGGGAAGCTACACATCGTGGCGTCTAAAAATGGAGAACGCAATGCTCAATCTGCTTGCTACCGAAACCGAACCCCTGGCTGGCCGCAAGATGCTCGAGGGTCGTACGGCGATCGTGACCGGCTCGACCAGCGGTATCGGCCTTGGCATTGCCCATGCGCTGGCAAGGGCGGGTGCCTCGATCATGCTCAATGGATTCGGCGATCCCGCCGGCATTGAAACGTTGCGCGCCGAGATGGCCGAGAGCAACGATGTCGATGTCGCCTATGACAGCGCCGACATGTCGAAGCGCGACGCTATCCTGATGATGGTGGAGCGCGCCAAGGCTCGATTCGGCCAAATCGATATCATCGTCAACAATGCCGGCATCCAGCACGTTTCTCCCATCGGCGAATTTCCGCCTGAGAAGTGGGATGCGATCATGGCGATCAACTTGTCGGCCGCCTTTCATCTTGTCCAGGCCACTTTCGACGGCATGTGCGAGCGCGGTTATGGCCGCATCATCAATGTCGCCTCGGCGCACGGCCTTGTCGCCTCGCCATTCAAGTCGGCCTATGTCGCAGCAAAGCACGGCATGGTGGGGTTCACCAAGTCGATTGCACTTGAGGGTGCCGAATTCGGCGTGACATCGAATGCAGTCTGCCCCGGCTATGTCTGGACGCCGCTTGTCGAGCAGCAGATCGACGCGCAGGCGAAGTCGCATAACATCGCACGCGACGCAGTAATCCGCGACGTGTTTCTCAAGAACCAGCCGACCAAGCGGTTCGCGACGGTCGAGGAAATGGGCGCGCTCAGCGTCTTTCTCTGCTGCGATCTCGCAGGCTCCATCACCGGCACGGCCATTCCGGTCGATGGTGGCTGGACGGCGCATTGAAAATCTCAACACCAACAAATCGGGGAGTGAGGACCATGAACAAACACACAGGTGTGAAGAAAATTATCGCCGACAGCGCGGTTATCGCCTCCTCTGAGCGAGAGCCGCGGACGCTCAATCTGGCGCTCCAGGGCGGAGGCGCGCATGGCGCCTTCACCTGGGGCGTGCTCGACCGGCTGCTCGACGAGCCGAACCTGTCGTTGGAAGGTGTCGTCGCAACCAGCGCCGGCGCAATGAATGCCGCCGTATTGGCCTATGGCCTGGCCGAAGGCGGGCGGAGCGGGGCGCAGACCGCGCTCGCCAATTTCTGGCGGCGCGTCAGCCATGCGTCGGCATCCGGACCTCTGCAGCCGACGATCTTCGACAAGATAACCGGATCGCGGGCGCTGGAATTTTCGCCGGCCTTCATGATGTTCGACATGGTGACGCGACTGATGTCGCCCTACCAGTTCAACCCTTTCAATTTCAATCCGCTCCGGCAGATCTTGGAGCAATCGGTCGACATGGATGCGATCCGCACGGCGCGCTGTCCGGTGAAACTCAGCATCTGCGCTACCAATGTCCGAACCGGCAAGGTCAAGGTGTTCGGCAATGACGAACTGTCGATCGACGCCGTCATGGCATCGGCTTGCCTGCCCTTTCTGTTTCAGGCTGTCGAAATCGACGGCGAGTCCTATTGGGATGGCGGCTATATGGGCAATCCGGCAATCTTTCCGCTGATCTATGGCTGCGACACGCCGGATGTGCTGGTCGTCCATATCAATCCGATCGAGCGGGCCGAGGTGCCGCACACCGCCTCCGAGATACTCAATCGCATCAACGAGATCAGTTTCAATTCGTCGCTGCTGCGGGAAATGCGGGCGGTGGCTTTCGTCACCCATTTGATCGATGCATCTCCTGAAAGTACCGCCAATCTCAAGCGCATCTTCGTGCACGGCATCTCCGATGACGAGACGATGAAGAGCCTTTCCGTGTCGAGCAAGCTCAATGCCGATTGGGGGGCGTTGGTCGATCTGCGCGACCGCGGCCGGGAATGCGCCGACATGTGGCTGCCGGCCAACTACCAGGACATCGGCAAGCGATCGACGGTCGACATTCGCGAACGATATCTCTGATTTTCCAAGGACTTCCTTCCGCGTCGTCGGCTCCGCTCCGCTCCCTCCGTCGCGGGCCACGCCACTTCTACCCCCGGTCGCCCCGGGGGTATTTTTTGCCTTCTCGCCAGCCGCCGCCGCGCATAGCGCCAGCCTATCAAAACCATGCCGCAACAGCATTTCAAACATCACCGGCAATGCGGGAAAGTAATTCCAGTCAAGCCGGAAACCGGTTTGATCCAACCTCAACCAGGAGACATTTCCATGAACTCGACCCGCATCCTCATCGGCTCCGCCCTTGCTGCCATCACCTCCATGGCTGCCTCCAGCGCCTTTGCCGGCCCGGCTGCACAGCCCGAATTCTCGTTCGAGAAGTGCTACGGCGTCGTCAAGGCCGGCCTCAACGATTGCCAGACGGCCACCCATTCCTGCGCCGGCACCTCGACGGCCGACAACCAGGGTGATGCCTGGGTCTACGTGCCGGCCGGCACCTGCGCCAAGATTTCCGGCGGCGCCATCGAACCCAAGGCCTGAGGCCTCTCAAGCTTCATTCAACCCATATGAAGGAGTGACCAATGTCCAAGATATTTCCTAATCTTCCAGTACCGGATGCCGCGGGCATTGGTCTGCGCTCCCCGCATATTTCCGATATGATCTCCCGCCGGCCTTCGGCGGGATGGCTGGAGGTCCATGCTGAAAACTACATGGGCGATTCCGCCGCCGTCGATGCTTTGGAAAAGTTGCGCGAGACCTATCCGCTGTCGGTGCACGGCGTCGGTCTCTCGCTCGGCAGCGCTTCGGGCCTTGATCGGGACCATCTGGAACGGTTGCGGAGCGTGTGCATCCGGTTCCAGCCAGCATTGGTCTCGGAACATCTGGCCTGGAGCGTTGCCGACGGCGCCTATCTCAACGATCTCCTGCCGCTCCGTTATGACGACGATGCGCTCGATAGCGTTGCAGCCAATGTCGATCAGTTGCAGGACAGGCTGCAGCGCCGCGTCTTCATCGAGAACCTGTCGGCCTATATCGCCTTCGCCAATTCCACCATGACCGAGGCGCAATTCCTCGCCGAGCTCGTCAAGCGTACCGGCTGCGGCCTGCTGCTCGACGTCAACAATGTCTATGTCTCGGCCTGCAATCTCGATTTCGATGCCAAGGCCTTCATCGACGACCTGCCCGCCGATGCGATCGGCGAAATCCATCTCGCCGGCCATGCAGTCAACGAAGTCGAGGGCGACATCGTGCTGATCGACGATCATGGCTCCCGCGTGCCGCCGGCCGTCTGGTCGCTCTATGCGCATGTATTGCGCAAGATCGGCCCACGACCGACGCTGATTGAATGGGACACCGAGGTTCCCGCGCTCGATGTGCTGCTCGGCGAAGCAATGTGGGCCGACATGATGGCCGCCTCGATCGAATTCGAAAAGCGTGGCCCGCCGCAGATCGCCCAGCAGCCGGACCGCCGGTTCCACGGCATCGAGCTGTTCTCCACGAGCAATCTCGCACGCGGCGCCATGCCGGCGATCTCGGCCTTGACGACGATCACACCGTCGGTCTTCGCGAGCAACTCCGTCACACGGAGGGCGCGTTATGCTGCCTGAACTCGAACTGCAGCAAGCCGTCGCGGATGCTATCCTTAACCGCCGAGGGCCGGATCTCGGCCCCTCATTCGATACGGGCGGCCGCTTCGACCCGATGCGCCGCTTCAACATCTACCGCAACAACACATTCGCATCGCTGAGTGCCACGCTCGTGTCGGTCTTCCCTGTTGGCGTCAGCCTGATTGGAGAGCGGTATTTCCGCCATATTGCCGCAAGCTTCATTCGCGTGAGCCCGCCGTCCGAAGCGCGGCTGGTACGCTATGGCAGCGACTTCGCCGATTTCCTCGGCCGTCTCGAAGACCTCAAGCCTATGCCCTTCATCGCCGATACGGCGCGGCTTGAATGGTTGATCGCCGAGGCGCTCGACGCGCCGGCGCTGCCGCCTGCGAATATGGCGGAACTCTCCCGGGGTGGCGAAGACACCATGCCCGACCTGATCCTCCAGCCGTCGTTGCGACTGCTGTTTTGCCGTTGGCCGGCGCTCGACATCTGGTCGGCGCACCAGGCAAGCGGCGATCTCGAACAGCTTGGCGATATCAGAAGGAAACCGCAGCGGATCGCGCTGTGGCGGAACCGGGACAGCGTTCGCTTTCTCCGCCTCAGCGGCGCCCATTACGTCTTTCTGCAGGCGCTGAAGAGCGGCCGCGGACTTGAACATGCCGTTCAGAAAGCCGCCGCTCGCGATCCGAATTTCGACCTCGTCGCCTCGCTCGGCGGTCTCTTTGCTGACGGCCTCGTCACCCGCGTCCGCCACCAACCTGCAAACATCAACTGACAAGGAATGGATCGATGACCATGATGACCCCGACATCCATGCCCGAACGAGGCGGTTTCGCCGGCCTTTATTCGCAGGCACTCCGGCTGGCCTCGTCCGTACCGCTTTCGGCCGTGCAGTTCGTCGCCCGGCTCACTGTTGCGAACGTGTTTTGGCAATCGTCGCAGAGCAAGCTCGCCTCCTGGCCCGTCACGGTCCAGCTCTTCGCCTTCGAATATCGCCTGCCGGTACTCGATCCCGGCGTCGCAGCCCTGCTCGCCACGGCCGCCGAACTGTCGGGTGCAATGCTGATCCTCTTCGGTCTCTTCTCGCGTCTCGCGGCACTGATGCTGCTCGGCGTTGTCGCCACAATCCAGATCTTCGTCTATCCCACCCATTGGGGCGAACATCTGACCTGGGCGGCTCCGCTGCTGCTGATTTTCGCGCGAGGCGCGGGCGTCATCTCGCTCGACCATCTCGCCGGCCGCTTTTTCTCGCGGGAGCGCTGAGCCATGCGGATCGAAACCGAGGGCGCGATGACAGGCGGTGCGCCGAACATGATCCGCCCAATGCCCGGGAATGGCCGCCCGCGCGTGGTCATTCTCGGTGCCGGCTTCGGCGGTCTTGCCGCCGCGATGGCGCTCAAGAATATCCAGGTCGATATCACCGTCATCGACCGTCGCAATTATCACCTGTTCCAGCCGCTGCTCTACCAGGTGGCAACCGCAGGCCTTTCCCCCGCTCAAGTCGCGATGCCGATCCGCCGCATCCTGTCGCGCCAGAAGAATGTGACGGTATTGATGCAAAGGGTAGAGCGGATCGAGAAAGCCACGCAGCTTGTTCACACCGCCGAGCGGACCATCCCTTACGACTATCTTGTTGTCGCGACCGGCGCCCGTCATGCCTATTTCGGCCATGAAGAGTGGGCTGAAAGCGCGCCGGGCCTCAAGACGATCGGCGATGCGACGGAGATCCGCGCCCGGATTCTCTCCGCTTTCGAAAGCGCCGAAGTCACTGAGGATGATCAGCGGCGCGCGGCGTTACTGACCTTCGTTGTGGTCGGCGGCGGCCCGACAGGCGTCGAAATGGCCGGTGCGATTGCCGAACTTGCCCGCAAGGTCGTGGTTCGCGACTTCCGTCACATCAATGCCGCTTCGGCACGCGTCGTCCTGGTCGAAGCCGGCAACCGTATCCTGCCAACCATGCCGGCCGGCCTTTCGGCAAAGGCGCAGCGTCATCTCGAAGGCCTGGGCGTGGAAGTGTTACCCACCGCTGCCGTCACCCATTGCGATAGCGAAGGCGTCATGCTCGCCGACGGCCGCCAGATTCGCTCGGCATGCGTGCTTTGGGCCGCAGGGGTCATGGCATCCAAAGCGGCCAAATGGCTCGGCGCCGAAGCCGACCGCGCCGGCCGCACGGTGGTCGACCAACGGCTGAATGTCGCCGGCCACGACAACATCTTCGTCATCGGCGATACCGCTGCGGCGAAGAACGCGGATGGCCATCCCGTGCCAGGCACAGCGCCGGCCGCCAAGCAGATGGGCGAGCATGCCGCGCATGCCATCCGTGCGCTCATCGCGGGCAATCCGGTCAAGCCGTTCCGCTATCGGCATTTCGGCAATCTCGCCACGATCGGCCGCAAGGCGGCGGTCGCCGATTTCGGACGGATCAGGCTATCCGGGTTTTCGGCCTGGCTGATCTGGAACCTCGCCCATCTCTGGTTCCTCATCGGTTTCCGCAATCGCCTCGTGGTTTTCATGGATTGGGGCCTGGCCTATCTTCGCTACGAGCGGAGCGCCCGCCTCATCACCGACCGCCATGAGCGCTGATTTCCTTCCACGCGTGAAGATGGGCCGCGCAGTCACTATGCTGCTGCTGCTTGCCGTCATCTCGACGGCGACCCTCGTCCATCTGATCTGGCAACGCACCGCGAGTGCCAATGTCGATAATGTCGTGGCCGCCCTCGATGCGCAAAGCACCGGCGCCGTTCGCAACGAACTCGCCTCGCAACTCGCACTGGTATCGAGCACCGCGGAAATTATCCGCTCGGTCTTCTTCCAGGGCGCCATCAAGCCCGATGACGAGGTCAAGCGCGAGTTCCTGTTTCTCTCGCTGCTGCGTGAGCAGCCGGCGATCGCCTGGATCGGGTTCGGTTTCACCGATGGGCGCTTCTTCGGCTCGCATGCCGCCGCCGATGGCCGGATCGAGATGGTCGAAATCGGCAAAGCCGCGCCCGGCAAACCTCGAACATTGCGCCGCGACCGATACAAGCCGATCCCCGGCGACATATTCTTCGAAGAGCGCGTCAACACCGAGAGCGCCTATGTGACGGAGGGCTCGTCCTGGTATCGCAAGGGCAAGGACAGCACCGATCCGGCCTGGACGGTCGTGGACATCTTGCCAAGCGGTTTCGAGCCTTCGATCGTTCTTTCCAAACGGGTCGAAGCCTTCGGACGGCTCGAAGGTGTCGTCATGGTGGCGGTCAGCCTGCGACAACTGTCACTGACGTTGCAGCATCTCAACATGCCCTCCGAAAGCAAAATCTATGTGCTCGCGAAGGACGATGTGGTCCTCGCCACGTCTGAACCGTCGGACGGCGTCATGGCCGCCCATCTCGCCGATTTTCCGAAGACCGACGTGCTTTCTGCTGCCGTCGCATCCGCGCGCCGCACCCATCCTCAAAACGTCTTCCGCACGCTGCAACAGAGTGCCGCTCTCGGGCCGGTGTTCATTTCATCCAGTGCGCTGCCTTTTGAAGACTGGCGGCTGCTGACAGCCATTCCGCGCTCCACCTTTGCCGGCGATATCGATGAAAACACCAAGCGCGTGTTCTTCATCGTCGCTGCCATCGCGCTGCTCGCCGCTGTCACCGCGATTATTTTCGCCCGCCTGCTTTTCGCCCGGCCGCTCGCCCGCCTTGCCCAACAGTTGCATGCGGTCGAACGCTTCGAACTCGATGCCGTCAGCCACACGCCCACCGTGCTGGTTGAACTCAATGACTTCTCCGTCGCGCTGAAACGGATGTCTTCGGGGCTATCGGCCTTCGCCCGCTTCATGCCGCTCGATGTGGTCAAACCGCTCGTCAACGGCGGCATCGAGCCCAGGCCCGGCGGCAAGCTCACCGACATCACGGTTTTCTTCGCCGATCTGCCGGGCTTTACGGAGATGACCGAGGAACTCGGCGCCGGTGTCGAACCGCATCTCACCCGCTTCCTCACGCTTTCCATCGCCGCGATCCACGCCGAGGGCGGCACGGTCGACAAATTCATCGGCGACGCTGTGATGGCGATCTGGAATGCCCCGAACGACGAGCCCGATCACGCGTCGCGTGCCTGCCGTGCGGCGGCGGCGATCCGTGACGCGATGCATGCCATCCCGCCACTCGCGCCCCAGCATGACGCAGTGCGGGTCAGGATCGGCATCAACAGCGGGACGGCACTCGTCGGCAATATCGGCTCGGCCGAACGCCTGAGCTACACGGCGATTGGCGATGCCGTAAACCTCGCAAGCCGCCTGGTCGGCGTCGCCAAAGACAAAGGCGTTGAAATCGTGTTGAGTGGCGAGACGTGGGAACGGGCAGACCGGCGGCTCGATGCCCGCTCGCTGGGAGAGACGGTGGTGCGCGGCAAATCGCAACCGGTGCCGATCTTTACCCTGGACCGGAAATCGCCCCCGATTTGAGGGAGGAAGGCTCATGGAAAGTGCATCTTTCCTTATTGGCTTACTCGCCTGGCTGCAGGTCAAACATTTCGCCGCCGACTATCTCTTGCAGCCGGCCTGGATTCTGCAGGGCAAGGGCGATATCCGCCACCCGGGAGGCTATATTCATGCCGCGATCCACGTAGCGGGCACCCTTCCGGGATTGCTTTTGTTCGGGCTGGATGGCGTGACGATCACGGTCTTGGCGCTAGGCGAATTTCTAATTCACTTTACCGTTGATCACGTAAAGGCCGTTCACGCGCGCCGCCATCCGGCTCCCATGACAAGCCGTCCTTACTGGGCCGCGCACGGAGCCGATCAGTTGTTGCATCATCTGACCTACACTGGAATTTTGGCTGTTGCGATGTGATCGAGGACAGACGTCTCGTCGATCCTGCAGATCATGCCAATGTCAGCTGTCAGCCAATCCAGACTGGGGTGACTGCCCTCTCCTGCCGTCTCCAAGCGGGCTGGAGGGCTGTACGCACGAACCCGCCACGGCAGACTCTTCTTGATTCAAGTCCTGGAGCAAGCATCAGCGATACGCGCGGATCTCCATCAGGAAAAATTCTCCAGTACGGCCAGGAATGTGTGCCGGTCACCCTGCCCTTCGGTCAGGCGCACACGGCCTTCGATGTCGGCGAGGTGGTGGTCCATCAGCTGTTGCGCCTTGGCGAGGTCTTTTGCCTTCAAGGCAGCAACGATCATGCGATGGTGGTCCGCACCGCAGTCGTCCTTGCGGTCCTCTTCGTACAAGGACATGACGAGCGAAAGCCGAGCAACGATCTTGGCGAGCACTTCCGTCAGCACCGGGTTGCCGGCGATTTCGGCAAGCACGATGTGGAACTTGCCGGACAGAACCGTCTTCGATTTTTCGTCGCCGTGGTGGTGGATGTGCTCTTCTTCGTCCGTCAGCTTTTGCAGCGCATCCAGCTGCTCCGGCGTGACCCGGGCGATGACGAGTTCCAGAAGCAGCCGCTCTATTTTCCGCCGCGCCTCGAAAAGGCTCTTTGCCTGCTCGACGCTCGGCTCGGCGACGAAGGTGCCGCGATTTCTCTTGCGTTCCAGCAGGTGGTCGCTCTCAAGCACACCGAGTGCCCCGCGCACGACGGTTCGGCTGACACCGAAATGCTCGGCGATCGCCTCCTCCAGGATTTTGGTGCCGGGTTTGAGCGCACCCTCGCCGATGGCGGCGGCAAGCGTGGCGCGGATGCGTTCCGAAACATCGTCATGGGTATCGGCGCTCTCTACCGACCCATTGGCCGCTGTCATCGCCTTCGGACTCTGACGGCGCATCTTTCTCATTTCAGTCTCCAAATTGCCTCTGGCGGCCTTGCGTCGATTCGATCGATCACCAAATATCCGTGCCCGATAATTATTTCCATAAGAATATTCCTGCGTAGATCATCTCGGCACGTGCATTTCGATCGGCGGTACCGGCGAAAACGCCGATACCGCCTTGGGAAATCAAGCCGCTTTCTGCTTCTTCACCGATGCGGACAGGGCAATACCCTTTTCGGCGCAAACCGCCTCGACATGACGCGCCGATTGCTGGATGAAGCCGATCGCCTCGGCAAAGCCGTAGGACTGATTTTCGTAAGTCGGGTAGCCGTATTGGCTGCTTTCATAGGCGACCCAGTCCGGAATTTCACCTGAGGCGACGCGTTTCTCATAGGCATCCACCATCGCCATATAGGCCGCAAGCTCATCCGCCGTCAGGTCGGGGTGGCCGGCGCGCCAGATAGGATCGTCGATCTCGATGCACTGGCGCGGATTGGCTTTGCGGGGCTTGTCGGCGACAGACTGGGCGACCTCCAGCGACAGATTCAGCGCGGCGTTGGCGTCGGCAAGAATGGGAAGGATCGCGGCGAAATCGACGATGCCGCCGCCAACGGGTCTGGTCTGGAAATCGAGACCGCCCGGAGCGCGCCCGACATACGCATCCTTGATATGAGTTTGGCGGATATAGGGAGCCAGCCGCTTGGCGGCGAAGACCGGATGCTCGCCCCGCTGCAGTCCGTTTGCCGTGTCGAAGACGACGCCGACGCAATCGGCGCCGACCTTCTCTATCAGTCTCAGGATCTCGAAGGAGGTGATCTCGTCATGGGTTTCGATGTTCATGTGCGCGCCATTGGCACGGGCGACGGGAGCGAGCTTGCGGAGGACCTTTTCGATCCCGAGCAACTGATCTTCCCAGGTCACATCGGTGCGGAAGCGGTCATTGGCCAGCCGGCCGCGATATTCGCTCTTGAAATTGCCCGGAGCAACCCAGAGCTCATGGCAGCCGATCGCGGCGCTTGCCTCGATCATGCGCGTGAAACCGGCAATGATATCGCCGCCGCCGGCTGCCCGCAGGGCCGGTTCCTCGGCGCTGCAATAGGGATTGATCTTGCCGATGCCGCTTTCGAGATAGAGGCCAAGGTCGTCAGCCTTCGCCCTGATCTCGCGCAGCAGGCCGCTGTCGAGGTCAGGACTCATGTCCAGCGCCGTACTGAAGAAAAGGCCTGCGAGCCCAAGTTCCTTGACGTGATCAAGGCTTGCCAGAGGCCCCCGCTTCTTCGCCTCGGGCAGCTTTATGCTGTCGATACCCAATTTCATGTCATGCTCCTTTGCTGTTTCCTGATGGGGCGCGCTGCACTGGCGACCCCTTCGTTGTTGATCTCAATTCACGTCGATGGATCCGCGATCACACCCGTCCGGGAGCGCGAGGCTTCGTTGCCGTCCGGCCTTTCGGAACAAGACTCTTTTCGAGATAGTGCTGGCCTATGGATGCGACGCTCGTGATGGCGAGGTACCAGATCGAAGCGACGAACAGCAGTTCGATGACCAGGAAGTTCCGGGCGTAGATCGCCTGGGCTTGCGTCAGCAGATCCTGCATGCCGATGACCGAGACGATGGCACTGGCTTTCAGCATGCCGATGGCCTGGTTCCCCGTCGGCGGCACGATGATACGCGTGGCCTGGGGCATGATGACGGTGAAAAAAGTCTGTGTCTTTTTTAGCCCGAGCGCCGTGGCCGCTTCGCGCTGGCCGCGATCGACCGCGATCAGGCCACCGCGGATGATCTCCGACATGTTCGCGGCTTCGTGCAGTCCGAGTGCGAGGAAGCCGGCCAGGGCCGGCGTCACCAGATCGTTGATCGAAATGGTGAAGCTCCCCATCCCGATCTGCGGGACGAAGAGGGCGATATTGAACCAGAAGAAGATCTGGACGATGAGCGGCACGCCGCGAAACCACCAGACGAAGCCGGCGGCGATCACCTTGAGAACGAGGTTATGGCTCGTCGCCATCAGCGCCAGCAGGCATCCGAGCACAATGCCGAACACCATGGCGCCAGCCGTCAGTTCAAGCGTCAGCAGCACGCCGCGCAGGATCGAAGGATCCACCAGATAGCGGGGGATCTCGGACCACTGGATGCTCTGGCTCTGCCCGACGACGAGCGCGAAGAAGGCCAGCGCTGACATCGCGATGGCACCGGTTGCGATCTGCCACCAATGCATCGGTCTTCCGACCGATGGCGCAAGGGAGAGCGATATGGGTGACGCTTGAAACAGGGCCATCGGCGTCAATCCGCAGGCATGCTGGCGGCATCATTGACCTTGACGGTCTTCACGGCCAGCGGTCCGAGGCTCCACTTCTTCATGATGGTCTCGTAGGCGCCGGAGTCCACCATCTGCTGCAAGGCGGCTACGACGCTGTCGCGCAGCTGCGAATTGTCCTTGGCCGTCAGCATGCCGAGATAACCGACGGCAAGGCGGATATCCGGCAGCGCCTGCAGGCCCTTGCCGTTTCCGGTCTGGTGCTCGGTCGTGTAGACGCTGGTGGCGTAACCATTGACCGTGGCATCGGCCCGCCCCGTGCGGACGGCCTGCAGCACATCCGGCATTTTCGGGATCGACATGATATTGACCGGGTTCGCGCATTTGGCCGATGCCGCCTCGACCATCTTCGCCTGGAAGGTGCCGACGGGAACGGCGACCTTCTTGCCGCACAGATCCTCCATGCCCTTGATGGCGAGAGGATTGTCCTTGATCGTCATGATCGTCGTTGCGTCATACATATAGTCGATGACGTCGACCTGCTTTTCCAGCTCCGGATCGTCGTTGATGCCCGAGATCGAGATGTCGAAGCGCTTTGCCAATATCGACGGCACGATCGCCGCACCCGCCCCGACATCGGTCATCTCAACATCGACGCCCAGGATGACGCCGAGTGCTGCAGCGATATCGGCATCGATGCCGATCAGCTTGCCCTCCTCGCCGTGAAAGCTGATCGGCGGCGTCAGGTCGGTCGCGACCTTCAATACGCCCGACGACTTGATGGAGGGCGGCAGACCGTCGGCCAGTTTCTGCGTGAGGGCGACGCCGGGGAGCTTGGCGACATCGGCATCGGCCGTCATCTTCTCAGCGGCACCTCCGGCAGCGTAAGCAGAGGCCGAGATCAAAGTGATCATCGCTCCGGCAACTCCGGCCTTCAAGATTTTCTGGATGCGCATCATGTGATCCCCTTTTTGTGTCGGTGAATTCTCGGGATCATCCATGCAATCGCCGTGCCACCTGCAGTGGCGCATCGATAATTGTCTGATATCCATAGTCTTTTTGTTGATGACGACATTTCGGATAGAGTTTCGCAACATAATTCGCATTAAGTTTCGAAGGTATGATGCACAATTTTTACGCTCCCCTGCCCTGCCGCATCACTTTTGACCGCCCCATTCGCCTAAGAGGCCTAAAAACACCTCTTCAGATGCCAAATCCGCTCTTTTCGGCGCTTGATCGCCGGCTCAGGGGCCGTGGCTGTTTCTATCTGTGCCCATTTAATATACGACACTGGCGAAAATTTATACAAAAGCTAAATGCGAATTCTAAATCTCATATGTATTATTATGAATTTGCGAAACTTTATAAATCTGAAATGTTGCTTAATTTTCATTGGCTTAGAATTGACAACAATGACGAACGGCAAAACTGGCATGCCGCTTGCAATTCGTTTCTCATGAACAAGCTCGACGCAAAATTTCTCGCCGGACCGCATCTCCGTCTTGTGCCGGAGACGGCACAGCAATCCGTGACCTCGACCCAGAACCAGGGAGGCCCTATGCCAGGCATACCGAATATGGCTGAACGCAAGCGGCTCAGCGTTCAGGGCCTCACCCACAGTTACGGTGGCCAGAACGCCATCAGCGACGTGGCCTTCGATATCGAGGCCGGCGAGATCGTTGCTCTGCTCGGGCCGAGCGGCTGCGGCAAGTCGACCGTGCTGCGCGCCATCGCCGGGCTGATCCAGCCGAAGACCGGCAGGATTGTGCTCGGAGAGAAAGACTTGGCAGAGGTCTCGGCCCGCTCACGCGGCGTCGGCATGGTCTTCCAGAACTATGCTCTGTTTCCGCATCTAACGGTCGCAGAAAACATCGCCTATCCGCTGGCCTGCCAGAAGCTTCCTCGCGCCGAGCGCAAGGTGCGCGTCGAGGAGATGCTGTCTCTCGTCAGGCTCAAGGATTATGGCAACCGCCTGCCGCGCGAACTCTCCGGCGGCCAACAGCAGCGCGTCGCCGTTGCGCGTGCCATCGCCGGGCGCCCGTCCCTTCTTCTGCTCGACGAACCCTTCGGCGCGCTCGACCGCGCCTTGCGTTTCGATCTGCAGGTGGAGCTGCTGCACGTGCAGAAGACGCTCGGCATCACGACGCTGATCGTCACGCACGACCAGGAGGAGGCCCAGAGCCTCGCAAACCGCCTGGTGCTGATGAACAAGGGCAATGTCGAACAGATCGACACGCCGATGACCGTCTATGACCGCCCGAAGACGCTCTTCGTCAACACCTTCATCGGCCAGGCCAACCTGCTCAATGGAACGGTGCTGCGGCTCGATGCCGAGAGCTCGCTGATCGGCCTTGCGAATGACCGGACCCTGCTGCTGCCGCGCCGGCTGAATTTCACCCTCGGCTCGAAGGTCATGATCACCTTCCGGCCGGAAGAGGTTCGCCTGTCGACGCAGCCGGGCGAGAGTACCCTGCCCGTTCACATGACGGTTTCCGTGCCGCTCGGCCCTTCCCTCGTCCATGACCTTGTTCTGGAAGACGGCACGGGCCTGCGCGCCTCCGAGGTCAGAGGCCCCACCACATTCATTCCCGAACCGGGAACGCAGCTATTTGCCGAGATCGACACCGCAAGGTGTCACGCCTTTCCGGCCGAACCGGAAATCATGAGTGAAGAAACAATTCAACAGAGGTGAACGAGATGAAGGACTTTCAGATTACCCGCCGTGGGTTCGGTTTCCTGGTTGCCGCATCGGCCATACTTCCATTTGCCGCCCGCGCCGCCGGCAGCGGAGCCGTTGCCGCCACTTTCCCAGGCAGTTGGGAGGATGCCTACCGCACAGTGCTGACGCCGATGGTCAAGGATGCAGGCTACGACCTGACCATTGCGCCGGCGATGGCGCAGGACCAGCTTGCCAAAATCATGGCAAGCCCCGGCAACCCGCCCTATGACACGCTGCTGATGTCGCCCGGCCAGATGGCCGTCGCCATCGAGAAGGATCTCATCCAGAAGATCGATCCGAGCAAGCTCAAGAACTGGGGCATGCTCGATCCGTCCTTCCAGGGCGAATATGGCCCGACCGTGACCATCGAAGTCAACGGCATTGCCTACAATCCCGACCTCGTTCCGAAACCGAAGGGTTATCGCGATCTCTTCGAAAACCCGGCCTATAGCGGCAAGGTTTCCTGGACCGGCTTTGCCTCGAACACCGCCGTCATGGCCTATACCGAGATCGCCAAGATCTTCGGCTCCGGCCCCAACGACATGGACGCCGTCTTCAAGCTGTTCAAGGATCATCCGGAGCATCTGAAGGGCGTGGTCGACAGCACCAACCATCAGATGACGCTGTTCCAGCAGGGCGAAATCGCCGTCTTCATGTGCTCGACCGGCAACGTCGCCCACCTGAAGAGCCTCGGCCTCAATGCCGAATTCGTCCACCCCGAAACCGGCTCGCCGGCAGCCCCCGTCAACATCCACCTGACCAAGGGCTCGGCCAATCTCGACGCGGCCTATGCCTATATGGATGCCGCCATTTCCAAGGCCGCCCAGGACCAGCTCAAGGAGCCGCCGACCGAGATGTTCCCGACCAACAAGGACGTGGCGCTGACACCCGGCATCGAAGCCTATGTCACCCGCGACCAGATCAAGACCATGGTCTATCCGGACTGGGTGGCGATCAACAAGAACCGCGACGACTGGATCCGCCAGTTCGACGCTCTCGTCGCCGGTTGAGGTGATCTGATGAAGGTGAGCGGCTTCCCATACGTCCTGCCGATGCTGTTGCTTTCCGTGGCGTTCTTCGCAACGCCGCTCGCCGTCCTCGTCGGTTTCAGCTTCGCCGGTCCCGGCGGAGCAACCCTCGAACATTATGCCCGCTTCTTCGGCGACGCGTTCAATTTCCGCGTCCTTGTCAATACCGCAAGGCTCGGGCTCGAAACCGTCATCGGCACGACCTTGCTCGGCGTGCCGATCGCACTCCTCTACTGGCACGGCGGCCGAAACCTGCGGCAGGTGCTGATCTTCCTGACGCTGATTCCAATGCTGACCAGCAATGTCGTGCGCACCTTCGCCTGGATCGTCATCCTCGGGCGCCAGGGGCCGATCAGCGAAGCGCTGGTCGGGCTCGGCCTGACGGGAATGCCGACCAGCCTGCTGTTTACCGAACTCGGCCTTGTGATGGCCATGTGCCAGATCGACCTGCCGCTGATCATCCTGCCGCTGATCGCGATCCTGTCGCGTACGCCCGTCCAGCTGACGGAAGCCGCCCAGGTTTCCGGCGCCGGTCCCTGGCGCATCTTTGTCACCGTGCTTTTGCCGCTGATGCTGCCCGGCCTGCTGGCGGGCTGGATCCTGGTCTTTGCCAGCACCAGCAGTTCCTTCGTTACCCAGGCGGTCATCGGCGGTGCGCGCAACGTCTATGTTCCGCAACTGATCTACCGCGAAGTCGGCACGTTGTTCGACTGGCCGCTGGCCTCGGCCATCGCCGTCGTCCTGCTGCTGTCCACCGGTTGCCTGCTGGTCGCCCTTACCATGATGTCCCGCCACAGGAGGTTGGTCGGTCATGCCTGATCGTCGCGAAAATCCCATTCCCGTCATGCTCTACAAGGCGTTCGTCTACGGTTTCGGCGGGCTCTGCGTCATCTATCTCGTGGCACCCATCGTGATTGCGCTGACGATGTCGTTCACCTCGGGGCAGACATTGAAATATCCGCCGCAGGGCTTTTCGCTCCGGTGGTACGCGGCGCTGCTCGATCCCGTGCGCTCGGCAACCGAACATATCGCCGCCTGGAACTCGCTGAAGATTGCCGGCCTTGCCGTCCTCGGATCGCTGATCTTTGCGGTTCCGGCAACCATCGGCATGACGCGCATGAAGCGCAGCGCCGCCGGCACCATCGAGCCGCTGCTGCTCGCCCCGCTCGTCCTGCCGAGCCTGGTCTACGGCCTTGCCGCCCTGATCGTCGCCAACTTCATCGGCTTCAAGCCGTCGCTCTGGCTGACCGTATCAGGCCATGTCGTCGTCTTCGGGCCGCTGATGTACCGCGCCGCCTCCGTCGTCGCCCAGGGTGTCAACCCCTCGCTTGCCGAGGCATCGACGACGATGGGCGCGAGCTGGTTCATGACGCTGCGGCGCGTCACCCTGCCGCTATTGATGCCCGGCATCCTGGCCGGCGCATTCCTCGTCTTCATCCAGTCGCTCGACAATGTGTCGGTATCGCTTTTCCTCGCCGACGCCCGAACGACCGTCTTGCCGCTGCGGATGTTCGCTTTGATCGAGGAATCGCTCGATGTGCGCGTCGCGGCAATCTCCGGAATTCTGATCGCCGTGACGCTGGTCGGACTGCTGGTTGCCCGGCGCGTTCTCGCGCCGCCGCGGCAGGCCTGAACGATCCGCCATTTGATCGATGCTTGAACTAGAAGGAATAAACTCATGAACATGCGCGCGACAAACGCAGGCGGCGGGATGGGATCGCTGCTGGCCGATTTCCAGCCGAATTTCGATTTCTCCGCGCCCTTGCCGCTTCCTGTCGAAGAGTTCGAGGATCGCCTTCGCAGAATTCGCCGTCAGGCGGTCGAAGCCGGTCATGACGCGCTGATCGTCCATGCCGGCAGCGTCGGCTGGTTCCACGCTTCGAACGCCTATCTGCGCTATATTTGCGATTGGATGCGCGAAGGCGTGCTGATCATTCCGACCGACGCCGACAAGGCGATGGTGCTTCTCTCCTTCTTCACCCAGTCCGTTCTGCTGCCGCCGGGCGGCGAGCCTGTGCTCGTCGACGAAATCTGGCAGATCGGCCCGATCGGCCGCGAATATGCCGACCGTCCCGGCGATTCCGTCCTCAAGACCGCCGAGAAATGCGCCGAGGTTCTCGCCGGTCTCGGTCTTGCCAAGGCCCAGATCGGCAGAATCGGCGACCGTACGTCGCTGACCTTCTGGTCTGCCCTCGACGAGTTGATGCCGAAGAGCAAGTTCGTCGCCGACAACACCATTCTCGACCGCATGCAGAAGGTCCGCTCACCGCGCGAGATCGAGATGTTTCGCGCCGCCGCCCAACTGGTCAGCATCGGCACGCAGGCCGCCTATCATGTGGCGAAGTCAGGCGTCACCGACCATGAAATCCTGGCCGCCTTTACCTATGCGCAGATGGCGCTCGGCGGTGAAACCGGCGACGGCTATCAGATCGGCATCAATGAATTCGGCACCCATTGCGGCAAGCCCTATGGCCACATCGTCCGCCCGGGCGACCTCATCAACCTCTATATCTCCAACGTGACCTATCGCGGCTATACCGCCCAGACCGCCCGTATGATCGCGATCGGCGACATCACCAGCCGTCAGGAGGATGTGCTTGCCGCCTGCACCGAGGGCGTCAAGCGGGCCGAAGAGCTGATCAGGCCCGGCGCCTTGATGCGCGACGTCAACAATGCCGCCTTCGAACCGATGATCGAGCGCGGCATGCTTTCGTCACCGGAAGCGCGCACCATGCCCTATAACTGGTCGCCGATGCCGGATGGCGGCGCACGCCTGATCCCCCATCAGTATGTGAAGGACATCGACTGGGAGGCGCAGGGCCGCAAGCTCATGCACGTCTATCCGGCAACGCACGGACCACACAATCCGAACCTCGGCCATTCGGTTGGCATGGCCGGCGGCCAGAACAGCTTCAACATCTCCTCGCATAACTACGACAGGATGGAGGAGGGCATTGTCTTCGTGCTGCACACGCAGTGGCTGGAACCGCTGTCGGCCGGCTGCAATATCGGAGACATGTATGTCGTGACCAAGGACGGTTTTGAGAACCTCAGCCGCCATACCCCGCTTGAAACCCACCGCGTCGCTGCCGAGGCCTGACATGAGCAATCATAAACAACACACGCATTTCGATTTCGCCAAGCTGACCGAGCGCGAGCGTTACAAGATCCTCATCGGCACGGTCATTCCCCGCCCCATCGCGCTGGTCACCACCCTGAGCAAGGAAGGCCTGCCGAATGCCGGCCCGTTCAGCTTCTTCAACGTCCTGACCCACGACCCTGCAATCGTTGCCATCGGCGTCGAGAATTATGCCGACATGCGCTTCAAGGATACCGCCCGCAACATCCGCGAAACCGGCGAATTCACGGTCCATATCTGCGATGATGCCCTTGTCGACCAGATGGAAATCTGCGCCATCAAGTTCGGGCCCGAGGTCGACGAACTCTCCGAAGCCGGATTGGCAACGGCGCCGGGACAGATGGTCAGAAGCCCGCGCATCCTGGCCGCGCCCGCAGCACTCGAATGCCGCCGCCACACCACCCTGCAGGTCGGCCCGGCGCGAGAAATCATCCTCGGCGAAGTGCTCAGCGTCTATGTCAGAAGCGATGCGGTCAATCCGGCAAACCTGCACATCGACCAGCAACTGATGGACGCTGTCGGACGAATGGGTGGCCATACCTACGCGAGGACACGCGACCAATTCGACGTCAAGACTCAGACCAAGGAAGAGTGGAGTTCGCGAAAGAGCGTTTCGGAGCCGGTCATCGCATAGCCGGGCTTGGGCTCCGGCCGGCTATTCAGCTGTCGGAAAGACCGCTCCCGTTTCTCAAAGGCACTGAAATGCCTTCTTTTGGTTCTCGCCCAGCTCACGGGGACCGTTTTGCCTTTGGAATCCTTTAATTCAAAAACCGATAAAGCCAGTCGCGCGTCTCCTCCGGCAACGGAGCCGGCGATTCGTCTTCGGGGGCGTGGGCCTGCCAGATGATTTCCACCTCGGCGGCGCGCTCCTCGCCCGTCTCGATCGAAATGAGAAAGCCGATGGAGCGCACGCCGATCTTGTCGACGGTGGCGGTGAAGGTTGCCCGCTCGTCGTAGTGCAGCGGGCGGTGGAGAAAGCAGGAAACCTTGCTGGGGCTATAGACGGGTTCGTCGTCGACATCGGGCCGTGAGGACCAGAAGCTCGCGAGCACGGACTCTGCATAGGATATATAGGAGGCCAGAAACATCCGGCCGGTCATATCGACATCGCGAAACGGCACGCGTATTTCCGCCACATCAGGACGTTTCGACTGACTCATCAACAGATCTGCCTTACAGAGTTCCCATGGCAACACTACTTCATAATAGCTTATACCGGAACTGGCTTAAGGATAAAATTACGCAATAGTTCAAAGTGTTACAGCGTCCTTCACGTACCGGAAAGATGCGGGGCCGTTGCAATGGCCCTGATCGACGGGAACGGCACAAACGAGACAGTTGTGATAGGCGAACGGTCGGACGGCGCGGCAAGAGCACTTGTTGAAATCGTCGGGCGATGCCCCATCTGCTGTGGCACATGACATAAGCGACCGATAGAGTGTCTTCATGAGCACCCGTCTTTATGAACACCCGATCTTTCTGGAACATGTGACCCCCGCTGGCCATCCGGAACGATCGGACAGGATCCGCGCCATCAATGTCGCGCTGGAGCATCCGAATTTCGAGCGGCTGGAGCGCCGGCAGGCGCCGCAGGCGAATGAGGATGCGGTGCTGCTGGCGCATCCGGAGGAGCATCTTACCGCCGTGATGCGGGAGATTCCCGAGGAAGAGGGTGAGATCAACCAGATCGAAGCCGATACCTATGCCAGCAGCAAGAGTCTGCAGGCGGCATTGACCGGCATCGGCGGGGCGATGGCGGCGGTCGACGACGTCTTTACCGGCCGTGCCGACAATGTCTTCGTCGCCGCCCGCCCGCCGGGGCACCATGCCGAGAAGATGACGGCGATGGGCTTCTGCTTTTTCAACAATGCGGCGATCGCTGCCCGCCACGCACAGAAGACGCATGGCGCCGAGCGCATCGCCATCGTCGACTGGGACGTGCATCACGGCAACGGCACGCAGGATATCTTTTGGGACGATCCTTCGGTGCTGTTCTGCTCGACGCATCAGATGCCGCTCTATCCCGGCACCGGCGCCAAGGATGAGAAGGGCAAGCACAATACCATCGTCAATGCGCCGCTTTCGCCGAATGTCGGCAGCGACCATTTTCGCGAAGCGTTCAAATCGCGCGTGCTGCCCGCCCTTGACGATTTCCGGCCGGATCTCATCATCATCTCCGCCGGCTTCGACGCGCATCACCGCGACCCGCTGGCGCAGATCAACCTGACCGGCGAGGATTTCGATTGGGCGACCGGGCGCGTGCTCGAACTGGCGGACCGGCACGCGAAGAACCGGGTCGTCAGCCTGCTCGAAGGCGGTTATGATCTCGAGGGACTCGCCGAATCGGCGGGCATGCATATTTTGAGAATGATGAAGGGTTGAGAATGACAGACAGCGCCAAGCCTGAGGTATCAGGCCTTTCCTTCGAAAAGGCGGTCGCCGAACTCGAAAGCATCGTCGCCCGGCTGGAACGCGGCGATGTGGCGCTGGATGAATCGATCGAAATCTACGAGCGCGGCGAAGCGCTGAAGAAACATTGCGAGACGCTGCTTTCGGCCGCCGAGAACCGCATCGAGAAGATCCGGCTCGACCGCGCCGGCAAGCCGCAGGGCGTCGAGCCGCTCGACGGCGCCTGAGGCGGCAAACTCCCTTTTGAAGACGCTTGGCTATCGGCTTCGGACCGATCTATGATCCTCTCCCAAGCAATGAGGGGACATAGGAATGACGGACAGATTGAAGGGCAAGGTCGCCATTATCTCGGGCGGCGCAAGCGGCATGGGCGGTGCCGCCTCGAAGCTTTTTGCGGCGGAAGGCGCGCGTGTTGCGATCATCGACCGCAATCGGCAAGCAGCAGCCGAGACAGTCGAGGCGATCCGTGATTCCGGCGGCGAGGCCGATTGCTGGACGGCCGATGTCTCGGACGAAGCCGCCGTCAATGCCGCCGTCGCCGGTGTCGAGGAACGCTACGGCGCAGTCACCGTGCTCTTCAATCACGCGGGCACGATCGTCATCAAACCTTTTCTCGAAACAACCGTCGAGGAATGGGACTGGCTGCACGCCGTCAATGTGCGCTCGATGTTCCTGATGACCAAGGCCGTGCTGCCGAAGATGATTGAAAGCGGCGGCGGGTCGATCGTCTGCACCTCGTCGATCTCAGCGGTCGCCGCCACGCCGATGGAAGTGCTTTACGATACGACCAAGGGTGCCGTGCATATGTTTGCCCGCGCCATCGCGGTGGAATTCCGCGACCGCAACATCCGCTGCAACGCCGTCTGCCCCGGCTTCATCCGCACGCCGCACGGCCTGCGCGAGGTGGCCGACCTGCAAGCGCTCGGCGTCGATGTTTCGGATGCCGCCATTGCCGCGCAGCAGGGGCGGATCGGCGAGCCCGAAGACGTGGCGCGGGCCGCGCTTTATCTTGCCAGCGACGAGTCGAGCTTCGTCAATGGCGCCCATCTCTTCGTCGACAACGGTTTTACCGCGATCTGAGCCAATCGTCCGGCGCACTTTCCAGTGCTGGGGCATCCTTTCGCGCGTCTGATTGGACGCGCGGCGCGCTTTCCAGTGCTGGAGCGTCCTTTGCGCATCCGATTGGACGCGCGGCGCTCCAGGCGCTATTTGTGGGCGATGACGCGCGGCCCTGTAGCGATCGGAGATCCCATGTCCTTCTTTCCCGGTAAAGACCCCCTGCCCGGCGATGCCTTTGCCTGCGACGCGATCGAGAACCTGATCATCCCGCGCACCAACGATATCGGTGGTTTCCAGGTGCGCCGCGCGCTGCCCAGCCGGCAGCGGCGGCTGGTCGGGCCGTTCATCTTCTTCGACCGCATGGGTCCGGCGATCCTGAAGCCCGACGAGGCGCTCGACGTCAAGCCGCATCCGCATATCGGACTGTCGACGGTCACCTATCTGTTCGACGGCGAGATCCGCCATCGCGACAGCCTCGGCACCGAAAAGGTCATCCGTCCCGGCGATATCAACCTGATGACGGCCGGCCGCGGCATCGTGCACTCCGAGCGCACGCCCGACAATCTGCGTGGCCATCCGCTGCTGATGTCGGGGCTGCAGACTTGGCTGGCTCTGCCCGACGACAAGGAGGAGATCGATCCCGCCTTCGCCCATACGGAAAAGTCCGCCATGCCGCTGATAGAGACGGCAGGCGTGCGCGGGCGCGTGGTCGTCGGCTCGTTCGAAGGCATGACATCGCCGGTCGGTGTTTTCTCCGACACGCTCTATGTCGATCTCGACCTGCAGCCGGGCGCCAAATTTCCCTTCGGCGCAGGCCACGAAGAGCGCGCCGTCTATGTGCTGTCGGGCGAGGTCGTCATATCAGGCGACCGTTTTGCCGCCGACCAGTTGCTAGTCTTCCGGCCGGGCGATCAGATCACGCTGGAAGCCGGCCGCGACGGCTGCCACCTGATGCTCTTCGGCGGGGCGGCGCTCAATTCGAAACGTTATATCTGGTGGAATTTCGTCTCCTCCTCGAAGGAGCGGATCGAACAGGCCAAGGAGGAATGGCGCAGCGGCCGCTTCGATATCGTTCCCGGTGACGAAGAGGAATTCGTGCCTTTGCCGGAAGGCTAAATGGATCCCAATGATCCGAATCCTCCGGATCGGGATCGAGAAATAGAGCTGGATCTCCGCCGAAAACCGCTCACACTTTTCGGCATCATGCTCTAAGGTGAAAACCTTCGGTTCCTGAAATGCACTTGTTTTGCCGCAATCTAATCGAATAAAAGCGGAACAAGGAAAAGCAAGAAAGAGCGCCCGCCCGTGACACAACTGCCGAAGACCCCCCTGCTCGACCAGGTCATCTATCCCGCCGACCTGCGCAAGCTCGAGGATCGCGACCTGCCGCAGCTTGCCCGCGAAGTCCGGGACGAAATGATCGATGCGGTGTCGCGCACCGGCGGCCATCTCGGCGCCGGTCTCGGCGTCGTTGAATTAACGATCGCCATCCACAGCGTCTTCGACACGCCTGATGACCGGCTGATCTTCGATGTCGGCCATCAATGTTATCCGCACAAGATTCTCACCGGCCGGCGTGACCGCATCCGGACGCTGCGCCAGGAAGACGGGCTGTCCGGCTTCACCCGCCGGGCGGAGAGCGAATATGATCCCTTCGGGGCCGCGCATTCCTCGACCTCGATCTCGGCCGGCCTCGGCATGGCGATTGCCGCCGACCTCGACAAATCAGACCGCCGCGTCATCGCCGTCATCGGCGACGGGGCGATGTCGGCCGGCATGGCCTATGAGGCGCTGAACAATGCCGGGGCGCTGGACGCGCGCCTCATCGTCATCCTCAACGACAACGACATGTCGATTGCGCCGCCGACGGGCGCAATGAGCGCCTATCTCGCCCGCCTCGCCTCGGGACGCACCTATATGGGCTTCCGCGATCTCGGCAAGAAGCTGACGGCCTATCTCGGCAAGAACATCGACCGGGCGATCACCCGCGCCGTCGAGCATGCGCGCGGCTATGTCACCGGCGGCACGATGTTCGAGGAGATGGGCTTCTATCATATCGGCCCGATCGACGGGCATTCCTTCGACCACCTGCTGCCGGTGTTGCGCAACGTGCGCGACAATGGGCGCGGACCGGTGCTGATCCATGTCGTCACCCAGAAGGGCAAGGGCTATCCGCCGGCGGAAGCCGCGGCCGACAAATATCACGGCGTCAACAAGTTCGACGTCATCACCGGTGCCCAGGCAAGGGTCAAGCCGAATGCGCCGAGCTATACCAGCGTCTTTGCCGAAGCGCTGGTGCAGGAAGCCGCCCTCGACGACAAGATCGTCGGCATCACCGCCGCCATGCCGAACGGTACCGGCCTCGACAAGCTCGCCGAGGCCTTTCCGTCGCGCTGTTTCGACGTCGGTATTGCCGAACAGCATGCCGTGACCTTCGCTGCCGGCCTGGCCGCAGAAGGCTACAAGCCGTTCGCAGCGCTTTATTCGACCTTCCTGCAGCGCGCCTACGACCAGGTCGTGCACGACGTGGCGATCCAGGGACTGCCGGTGCGTTTTCCGATCGACCGTGCCGGCTTCGTCGGCGCCGACGGGCCGACGCATGCCGGCTCCTTCGACACCACGTTCCTCACCACCCTGCCCGGCTTCGTGGTGATGGCAGCCGCCGATGAGGCCGAACTCAAGCACATGGTGCGCACGGCTGTCGCCTATGATGGCGGGCCGATCTCGTTCCGTTATCCGCGCGGCGAAGGCGTCGGCGTCGACATGCCGGCGCGCGGCGAAATCCTGCAGATCGGCAAGGGCCGCATCGTCAAGGAAGGCACCAAGGTGGCGCTGCTCTCCTTCGGCACGCGGCTTGCCGATTGTCTGCTTGCCGCCGAGGATCTCGATGCCGCGGGGCTTTCGACGACGGTCGCCGATGCGCGTTTCGCCAAGCCGCTCGATCACGACCTGATCCGCCAGCTTGCCCGCCACCACGAGATGGTGATCACCGTCGAAGAAGGCGCAATCGGCGGCTTCGGCAGCCATGTGATGCACTTCCTCGCCACCGAGGGCCTGCTCGACAACGGCCTGAAGCTACGCTCGCTCGTCATGCCCGACATCTGGATGGAGCAGGCCAAGCCCGAAGCCATGAACGCCCACGCCGGCCTCGACCGCGCCGGCATCGTCTCGACGGTGTTCAGGGCGCTGGGGCGCGGCGTGGCGGTTGGGGTTGGGGTTGCGGGGTAATGCTTTGGTGAGGGCGTGCCGTGTGGCCCCCTCATCCGCCTGCCGGCACCTTCTCCCCGAGGGGAGAAGAGATATGCGGCGACGTCTCGATTCCCTCTTCTCCCCTCGGGGAGAAGGTGCCGGCAGGCGGATGAGGGGGCTGCCCGGCAGGTTCTCTCAATAAAAAAGGCGGCGCATCACTGCACCGCCCTATTCATTTAACATCCCTTCCTAAGAAGGACGCACTCTCAGAACTCCGTCCAATCCTCCTGAACGGTCGCTGCAGCGCTCGCCTGCCTTCCGCCGAAAGCCTTGGCGACGGTGCGGGTCAGGGCGTGGGCCGGGGAGGCGACCGGGCGGGTGTTGGTGCCGGCAACGCTTGCGCGCGGCGCCGGGGCCAGCTGGCCGAGCTTGAACTGGCGCAGCAATTCTTCGAGAGCGTTTGCCTCCTGAGCGAGCGCATGGCTGGCGGCAGTCTGCTCCTCGACCATGGCCGCGTTCTGCTGCGTGCCCTGGTCCATGTTGTTGACGGCAGTGTTGATCTCCTGCAGGCCGATCGACTGTTCGCGCGTGGCGGTGACGATGGCGCTGACGTGGTGGTTGATCTCCTGCACCTCGGAGACGATGACCTCCAGCGCCTTGCCGGTTTCGCCGACCAGGCCGACGCCGGCAACGACTTGTTCGCCCGAGGTGGTGATCAGCGCCTTGATCTCCTTGGCGGCCTTGGCCGAGCGCTGGGCAAGCTCGCGCACTTCCTGGGCGACGACCGCAAAGCCCTTGCCGGCATCGCCGGCGCGGGCGGCTTCGACGCCTGCGTTCAAGGCCAATAGGTTGGTCTGGAAGGCGATGTCGTCGATGACGCCGATGATGTTGGAGATTTCGCCAGAGGACTTCTCGATCTGCTGCATGGCGGAGACGGCCTTGCGGACGACTTCGCCTGACTTTTCGGCGCCGAGGCGGGCGCGCTCGACGAGATTGCCGACATCCTCGGCGCGCTTGGCGCTGTCGCGAACGGTCGTCGTCACTTCCTCGAGTGCCGCGGCGGTCTGTTCGACGGCGGCAGCCTGCTGCTCGGTGCGGTGGGCCAGATCGTCGGCAGCCGAGCGGATTTCGCCGGCGCCGGCATTGATCGCCGAGGCGTTGCGGCCGACCGATTGCAGCGCCGCCTGCAGCTTTTCGACGGCATGGTTGAAGTCATTGCGCAGGCTGTCATATTGCGAGGCGAACGGCGTCTGGAGGCGGCCGGCCATATCGCCGTTGGCAAGCTCGGCAAGGCCGCCCGCCAAAGCGTCGATGGCATAGCGAATCTCGCCTTCCTCGCGCGCCTTCTGCTCATCACCTGCCCGGCGCTGACGCTCGGCGTCGTCGCGCATGCGGTCGGTCTCGCCGGCAAGGCGCAGCTTCTCGATCGCCGCCTGCTTGAAGACCAGGACCGACTGGGCCATGCGGCCGATTTCGTCGCCGCGGTCGGTCGCCGGAACCTCGATGTCGTTCTGACCGCCGGCGAGGCGATCCATGGCGCTCGTCATGCCGACGACCGGGCGGACGATGATGCGCGACATCAGCCAGGCGAGCATAGCAGCGGCAAGCGAGGCGAGGATGCCGCCGGCAAGCAGCGTGATCTTCAGATCGCTGTTGGCATCAGCCCGGATCTCGGCAAGCGCTTCCGACTTTTCACGCGCGGTGGCCTTGATCTTGGCCGAGGCCTGGCGGAAACCGTCGAGCTGGCCCTTGGTGGCGTTGACGCCGATCTTGACGACCTCTTCGATCGGCATGTCGGTTTCCTTGCGCGCCTTGGTCTGCGGCTCGGCGAGTTCATGGAAATAGAGGTCGGCGGCCTTCTGCATGCCCTCGATCATCTCGACCAGCTGCGGCTCGCCGGCCGCCGTCTGTTTGGCGGCGGCAATCGCCTTCAGCATGCGCTCGCGGTTGGCGAAGACGTCGCCATAGGTGCTGTCGCTGCGAAAGAGGATGAAGCCACGCAGGTTAACGGCCTGTTCGAGCATCGCCTGCAGCGCATCGTCGATCTGATTGACGAGCAGCTCGGACTTTTCCTGCTCGGCAGACGCGGCCGCGGACGCCGTCGCTTTGGAGTAAACGAAAGCGGAAACGGCGACGAAAATGAGAATGAGGGCTGCGAACGTGGCCGCAAGTTTACCGTTCAAGGATATGTTTTTGGCGGACATCGGTGATTTCTCCTGACGACAGTCGACGCGGCGAGAGGCAGGTCGCGCGAGACGCAACCGCCGGGATGTTTGAAACTGAGAACATGATCGGCGTGGAAACGCGTGCGCCTTCATGGCGCCGAGCAGTTCAGACGAACCGCCGCAATCACGCCGAACCTATCCGGGCAGGCCTTAAATTTGTTTAAATTTGTGCACTGCAACCGAGGCCGAGCGCGCGGATTATTGTGCCGTTTCCGGAGGATTGAGGATCAAGATGTCGAAATCCTTTGTGGGATCGAAATCCTGTGATGTCATCCGGAAGGTCGTCGGACCGATCTTCCGAACGTTGCTGCCGCAGAAGCTGATGAGGCTGCCCGGCTTGCCCTTGTCGATCGTCAGTTGGAAGCGCCTGATCGGTCCCGCCCAGTTGCCGCCGGTCGACAGCACATAGGAGATCCAGCTTTCGGTATAGTTGGCGCCCCCGGCCTCGGCTTCCCGAGCACGCTGCTGGGCAACTTTGACGAAATCTCCGTCGAGGCAGTATTTGCGCGAATATTCGTCGAAACGCTCGCCCTTCGGCTCGCCACCTTCGAGAAAGCTGATGGCAACGGTGCCGCCGACGGCCGGTTTGTAGCGATGCTGGACGCTGACCTTCTTCTTCGCCGGGAAAGTGGTACGCCACCAATAGGTCGAGCGCAGCGTCCAGAGCGGCACGAGATCAACCTTTGCGACGCCATCGGCATCGCCCTCGGCCATGGGATAGACGAGCCCGCGGGCGGTCCAGTCCTTGCGGACGGTTTCGGGAAGCTTGGCGAGCGCCTCGGTCGTCTTCTGGCTATAGGGAAGGACCGGAATGCCCTGCTTGGCGAATTCCTCGGTGACGTCGATGCCGAGCGAGACGACGCGCTGCTGCAGCTTGGCGGTGATCGGCCTGCCGTCCTGCACGGTGGAGAAATGCAGGAAATTGTCGCTGTCATAATCGGAGATGGCGGAATTGTTGTCGACTTGGCCAGTGATGTCGGGCATCGGAAAGGCGACCAGGCTTTCGACATCCTTGTCGGAACTATTCTCAAAGATATAGTCGACGCGCACTTCCGAAGCGGAGATGAAGAGATCCTCTTCAGCCATGCTGACGTCGTCGGATTGGGCAAAGATCAGCCCGCCGGTCTTGACCTCGGCCATCGTGTCATTCGCAAGCGCGGGCGATGCGATCACTGCCGCGGCAATCAGCGTGAAGAGCTTCAGCATGGAACACCCCCGTGTCTGCGGCGCGGTCGCCGCGGCAGGATTATCGCCGAAAGCTTTTGAGGGTCAATGACGGTCTTGGGAACAAATTGCTTGCAACCGGCGGCTTTGCCGGTCATGCACAGCCGATGTCAGATCAAAACACCCAACGCCTCGACCAACTTCTCGTCTCCCTCGGCCTCTTTGCCAGCCGCTCGCGCGCCCGCGACGCCGTGCAGCGCGGCACCGTCAAGATCGGCGGCCAAGTGGTGACGAAAGCTGGCGCGCTGTTTGGCGCAGACGCGGCAATCGAGATCGACGATCCGGCGCAGGACTATGTCTCGCGCGCCGCACTGAAGCTTGCCGCCGCACTCGACCATTTCCGGCTCGATCCTGCCGGCCATCACTGTCTCGATGTCGGGGCCTCCACTGGCGGCTTCACCGAGGTGCTGCTGCAGCGCGGGGCTGCGCATGTCACCGCGATCGATGTCGGCCACGGGCAGATGCATCCGCGCATTTCAGGCGATCCGCGCGTCACCAACAGGGAAGGCCTCAACGCCCGCAATCTGACCGCAGAGGATATCGGCCATCCCGCCACCTTCATCGTTTCAGACGTCTCCTTCATCACGCTGAGGCTGGCGCTTGCGCCGGCTCTCGAGATCGCCGAACCCGGCGCTATCGCCGTGCTGCTGGTCAAGCCGCAGTTCGAGGCCGGGCGCGAGGCGATCGGCAAGGGCGGGATGCTGAAGGACCCCTCGTCCGCTCCCGCCGTTGCGGCGGAACTGGAGCGCTGGTTCACAGAGGACATGGGCTGGAAAAGCCTCGGCCTCATCCCTTCCCCGATTTCCGGCGGCGATGGCAATCAGGAATTTCTTCTGGCAGGATTGAAACCGTGAGCACCGAAACCGTCAAGATCGAGAAGCTCGGCGCCCAGGGCGACGGCATCGCCAGCAGCGCCGGCGGGCCTGTCTACGTGCCCTTTTCCCTGCCAGGCGAAACGGTGGCGATTGCCCGGGTCAAGAGCCAGGGCACGATCATGTCGATCACGACGCCCTCGCCCAACCGGCAGGAGTCGCCTTGCCGGCATTTCGGCCCGGATGGCGTCAACGGCACCTGCGGCGGCTGCACACTGCAGCATATGGCCGATGCGCCCTACCGCGCCTTCAAGCGCCAGCTTGTGATCGATGCGCTGAAATCGAAGGGTCTGACGTCAGAGGTCGGCGAGATCGTTCCGGCTCGGCCGGGCGAGCGCCGGCGCCTCGTCTTTGCGGCGCGCAAGACCGAGAAGGACATGCTTGTTGGATTCAACCAGGCCGAAAGCCACCATATCGTCGCGATCGAGGAATGTCCGATCTCGTCGGCAGGGATCATCGCCCGGCTGCCGGCGATCAGGGCGATTGCTGCATCGCTGGCGACCAGCGCCGAACCCTTCCGCGTCGCCGTGCTCGAAACGCTTTCCGGCCTGGACATATCAGTCGACGAGGTGAAGAAACTCTCCGACCCGCAGCGGCGCAAGGCGATCGAGACCGCGCTCAGCCTGCGCGGCATCGCCCGTGTTTCGCTGAACGGCGAAATCCTCGTCGAGCCGTCGAAGCCGATGGTCGAATTCGGTGGCGTCCAGGTTTCACCGCCGCCGGGCGGCTTCACCCAGGCAACCAAGCCCGCGGAAGAGGCGATGGCCGAACTGGTACTTGCTCATGTCGGCAAGTCGAAGCGGATCGCCGATCTCTTTGCCGGCGCTGGCACGTTTTCGCTGCGGCTGGCGCGGATCGGCCGTGTGCACGCCGTCGAAGCCGAGGCAAAGGCGCTCGCAGCCCTCGATCATGCGGCCCGCAACACACAGGGGCTGAAACCGGTCACCGTCGAAAAGCGCGATCTCTTCCGCCGCCCCTTGATGACGCAGGAGTTCAAGCCCTATGACGCCGTCGTCTTCGATCCGCCGCGGGCCGGCGCCGAGTTCCAGTGCCAGGAGCTCGCCCGCTCAGGCGTGAAGAAGATCGTGGCCGTCAGCTGCAATCCGCTGACGCTGGCGCGCGATCTGGCGATCCTCGTCGAGGGCGGCTACCGCATTACCGGCGTGACGCCGATCGACCAGTTCCTCTGGACTTCGCATGTCGAGGTGGTGGCGACGCTGGAGAAATAGGCGTGCCTGTCGGCTAAGTTTTTGCTCTCTGTGCCGGCGGTGTGGTGCCCGAACCGTCTTCCTAGCGTTGGAGCTACCTTGTCGGTTTCCGGTTTTCGTGTCCCGATCCGAGCTGCGTCGCATTGCCCGAGTCCCGGCTTGTGTGCCTGAAACGGCATCTGTTGCAATGGGTTGGATCTCCGAGCCCGCCATAGTGGTCACGATGCCGCGGCTCTTCCTATATTGGTAGAACCGGATGAGGCCCCGATGTGCATCCTGCAAGACGAGAATGCTCCACGCACATCGCCACAGATAAGGCCGCAGCGGAAAGGCATCGCGGAATCGATAGGCTTTTATCGGTATCTTTTCGATAGTGACGCGATATCGAAAAGATAGTAACAAATTGGCCAACAGTGATCCACACGTTGAAATGTGAAACATGATCGACAGAAACAGAAGCGTTGCCCTAGTCACCGGCCATGGTAAGGCCAAAAGACGCAACCCTTATTATAAGGGTCCAGTGTCCGATCATTTCGACGGCACGCATTTCTTCAATCCCGAAGGTATCGAACCTCTTGGTTTCCGCGATGTGTTGCGGTGGCAATTCGGCGGTGGCCGTGAGCCCTGGCCGAGGTCGGTCGCAAGTCCGTACGCGGCGGCCAAACCGGATTCATGCGTCGACGGCGAGGACCTAAGAGTGACCATGGTCGGCCATGCGACTATGCTCGTGCAGGTCGCTGGGCTCAATATCCTCACCGACCCGGTATGGTCAGAGCGCGCGAGTCCCTTCGCCTTTGCCGGACCCAAGCGCGTCGTCCAACCGGGCATCGCATTCGATGATTTGCCGCCAATCGATCTCGTGCTGGTGTCGCACAATCATTATGATCATCTCGATATCGCAACGCTCAGGCGGTTGGGTGCGAAGCATCGGCCACTTGTCGTGACGCCGCTCGGCAATGACACAATCATTCGCCGTGCCGTGCCCGATATACAGACGACATCGATGGACTGGGGCGAACGGATTTCGCACGCCGGAATAAGCATTGATGCCGAGCCTGCACACCATTGGTCCGCTCGCGGAACCGCCGATCGCCGGATGGCACTCTGGGCGTCGTTCGTTTTATCGACTCCAGCCGGAAAGATTTATCACGTCGGAGATACGGGCTTTCACGACGGCATCAACTACAAAGCGGCACAGCAGAAGCATGGCGGCTTTCGCCTGGCCATTTTACCCTTCGGCGCCTATGAGCCGCGCTGGTTCATGAAAGGGCAACACCAGAATCCGCAGGAGGCGGTGGCCGGGATGAAGTTGGCAAATGCGGCCTATGTGGCCGGACACCACTTCGCCACGTTCCAACTGACGAATGAAGCGGTCGACGCGCCGGCAAGAGCGTTGCAAGACGCCATGAGCGAGCATGATATTCCCCCGGAACGGTTCCGGCCGCTCAGGGCCGGCGAGGTATTCAATGTGCCGGCGGTCTGATCAGTGTCCGTTTGCTCCCGGACTGGTGTTGGTACCGGTCTGCTTGCCATAGATTCCTCGGAAACGACCGAGATCGGCGCTCAGCGGCGCATGAAGGCTTCGAAGGCCGCCCGAGCTTCGGCGCTCTTCAGCCGCGCGGAGAAATAGCGGGCCTCTTCATCGATGCGGGCGATGATCTCGCCACGATCGCCGCGAATGAGATCGCGGGCGATGCGCAGCGCCTCCGGCGGCTTGGCCGCGAGCTTTGCGGCGAGGCCAAGCGTCAGTGAATCGACCTCGCCTGGGTCGACGACCTTCCAGACCAGGCCGGCTTCCCTCGCCTCCTCGGCCGAAAATGCTTCGCCGGCGGCAAGCATAGCGAAGGCGCGCTGGTGGCCCATCAGGCGCGGCGCGACGAGGCTGGAACCGGCCTCCGGCACCAGCGCCAGATCGACGAAGGGTGTGCGGAACTGGCTGCGGCTGGAGGCGATGGTCAGGTCGCAATGGAAATGGATCGTCGTGCCGATGCCGACCGCAAGGCCGTCGACGCCGGAGACGACGGGTTTTTCGGCCTTCACCAGCGCATAGAGGAAATCGAGAATCTCCTGCTCCAGGCCGCGGCCGCCCATCGCGGCAGCAAGAAAATCGTTCAGGTCGTTGCCGGCCGAGAAGCAGCCCTCTGTGCCGAGGAAAGCGGTGGCGCGGATGTCGGGGTTCGTGTTGGCCGCAGTCAACGCATCGGCCATGGTGCGGTACATGGCACGGGTGATGGCGTTCTTCTTTTCCGGCCGGTTGAAGCGGATGGACTGCACGCCGGGGTAAGCGGAAGGCTGGTCGACAATGATGTGGTCGGTCATAAGGTCTCCTCAGGCAAGCAGGATGCGGGCGGCGGCAAGGCTTGCCGCGCCATTGACGACCCGGTCGCAAAGGGCTGCGGTCTCGGCGATCAGGTTTTCGGCGGCGAAGCGGCAGAGCGCGATGCGGTTTTTGCCCGCCCCATCGGCTCCCTCGGCGAGACCACCCTTGGCGAGATAACAGCCGGTGAGCACCAGCCCGAACAGGCGCTGATAGGGCGTCGCTCCCGAGAGCGCCTCGGTAACCCTGTTGTCGGCAAGCATCTTCATGAGCCAGGCGGTCGCCTGCTCGAGATCGGCAATCGCAGCCTCGAGCCTGGCAGCGGTCTCGCCGAAACCATTGAGATTGGAGCGGCGGACGCTATCGGCGATCTCTCTAAGCTCGGCGATGAAGCCCTTCACTTGGTCACCGCCGGAGAGCGGCAGCTTCCGGGTGACGAGGTCGATCGCCTGGATGCCGTTGGTGCCCTCGTAGATCGGCGCAATGCGGGCATCGCGGAGATAACGCGCCGCACCCGTCTCCTCGATAAAACCCATGCCGCCATGCACCTGAATGCCGAGCGAGGCGACATCGACGCCGGCATCGGTCGAAAAGGACTTGGCAATCGGCGTCAAAAGGGCGGCGCGCTCCTGCCAGTGGCGGCGGGTGTCGCCTGCCCGGTGCGACATGTCGATCGCGTGGGCGCAGGCATAGGAGATGGCGCGCGCCCCTTGCGTCAGAGCCTTCATGGTGAGGAGCATGCGGGCGACATCGGGATGGTCGACGATCGGGCTCATGCCGGCGCCGCTTGAGCCCGGCGCCCTGCCCTGGGTGCGTTCCCTGGCATAGGCGAGCGCCTTCTGGGTGGCGGCCTCGGCGATCGCCACTCCCTGCATGCCGACGGCGAGGCGGGCATTGTTCATCATCGTGAACATGCAGGCGAGCCCCTTGTTCACCTCGCCGACCAGCCAGCCCACAGCGCCTTTTTCGCCGCCGAATTTTCCGTCGCCGTAGATCATCGTGCAGGTCGGCGAACCATGGATGCCGAGCTTGTGCTCCAGCGAGTGGCAGAAGAGATCGTTGCGAGCCCCAAGCGAACCATCGTCGTTCACCAGGAACTTCGGCACCAGAAAGAGCGAGATGCCGCGTGTGCCGGCCGGCGCATCCGGCAGACGGGCCAGCACCAGATGGATGATGTTGTCGGCCGCGTCATGTTCGCCCCAGGTGATGAAGATCTTCTGGCCGAACAGACGGTAGCTGCCGTCGTCGCGGCGCTCGGCGCGGGCTTTCAGGGCGCCGAGATCGGAGCCCGCATGCGGCTCGGTCAGGTTCATCGTGCCGGTCCATTCGCCGGAGACCATCTTCTCCAGATATTTGTCCTTCAGCGCAGCACTGCCATGGGTGCTGACGGCCTCGACGGCACCCATCGTCAGCGTCGGGGCGAGCGCGAAGGCCATGGAACCGGAATTCCACATTTCGAGTGCTGCGACATTCAGCATATGCGGCAAGGCCTGGCCGCCGAAAGCTTCGGGCGCCGTCAGGCCGTTCCAGCCGCCGGCAATCCAATGGCGATAGAGCTCGCGCCAGCCATCCGGCAGCCGGACCTCGCCATCCATCAGACGAGCGCCCTGACGATCACCGATGTCGGCCAGCGGCGCCACTTCCTCTGTGGCAAAACGTCCCGCCTCGGCAAGGATCGCATCGACCAGATCTTCGCCGAGATCGCCGAGCAGCCCCTTGGAAATTGCCTCGCCCATGCCCGCTACGTGCTTCAACGTGAACGCGATTTCCTCGACGGGCGCTTTGTACATGGTTTTTCCTCCGCAGACCGGCCTCACAGCGGCAAAGCCCCTCCGAGGCAAGGGCTAATTGATTTTTACGTAAACGTCAATTTCGATTTCCTCGGCCGTCATGCGATAAGTCGCATGACGTGACGCTTTGCTCTTGCACCCTTGCACAAATGCACGTCATGGAGACACTCTAAGGAATGACATCGCCTTCGCAAAGGACCGGCGAACAATGGACACGTTGCCCGTCAACATACCCGGTTTCGTCTGGGCCTATCGCTTCTCACCCGAAGAAAAGACCGCGGTGCGACTGAACAATAGTGCGACGGTGGCGGAACTGACCGCCGACAACTGTTTCTACTGGCTGCACCTCAACCTTGTCGACGCCCGCGTGCCAGCCTTGCTCGATACGCTGGAGGGGCTGACGGAGGACGCGAAATCGGCGCTGACGACGCGCGATACGCATGCGACCATCACTGTCGACGAGCAGATGCTCTATGGCACGCTCGTCGATTGCCAGCGCGATTTCGCCCAGGATACCAACAATCTCGGCTGGCTGCATTTCGCCATGTCCGACCGCTTCATCATCACCACGAGGCTGCAGCCGCTGCGCAGCGTCGAACGGGCACGCGCCCTGATCGAGAAGAATCCAGGCAAATTCTCCCGGCCGGTCGATCTCTTCGAACTGCTGGTGATCGAATTCCAGCGCACGCTGATCGCGGTCGTCATCGAACTCACCGAAGAGCTGAACCAGATCGAGGATATCGTCTACGACAGCGCGCAGCGCGACGAGCGCCGGCGCCTGGCGCCGGTGCGGCGAACCGTGGTCAGGCTGCATCGCCATCTGCGCACCGTGCTGGCGCTGATGCGCCGGGCGGCGGCGGCCGACGACGACGAGATGCCCTTCGGCTTCGACGATGTGGCGCGGCGGCTGACGAGCCGGCTGGAAACGGTCGACCACGATATCTATGCGCTGCAGGACCGAGCACGCCTGCTGCACGAAGAAATCGATTCGAAGCAATCCTCCGAAACCAACCGTCACCTCTATCTGCTGTCGATCATGACGGCCTTCCTGCTGCCGCCGACACTGGTGACTGGCTTCTTCGGCATGAACACGGCAAACCTGCCCTTCGCCGTCGGCGACTACGGCACCGAATACGCCGTCGCCCTCATCGTCGCCTCCATCGCCTTTGCCTGGTGGTTATTGAGGCGCGTGGATATTCTTTGAGGGTGCACGTGCGGGCGTGACTGCCGGGGTATGGACCCGGGCTCGATCGGAGGGCTGGCGAACTCACCTGCCCCTCATCCGCCTGCCGGCACCTTCTCCCCGTAAACGGGGTGAAGGGGACATGCCGCAACCTTTCCGTTCCTCGCACGCCTCTCGCAGGGCACGTCCCCTCTCCCCGTTTTTACGGGGAGAGGGTTAGGGTGAGGGGCAGACGTTTCTCGAGATAGCACGTTTATCAATACGGCGAATAGCACTGCTGGCGTGGGCCGTTATAGGGCTGGAAGGTATTGTCGTAGGCGCGATAGGACCGGTAGCGGTTGGCGCACCAGGCAACGTGGCTCGAACCCATGCTGGGCGCAGGCGCGACGTAACGCGGCTGCGCGACAATGGCGCCGCCGATGACCGCACCGGCGCCGAAGGCGGCGAGCGGATACCAATAACCGTTATAATGGCGATAGCCCGGGCGGTAATAGGAATATCCGCGATAGCCGCCGTAATAGCCGGGCCGGTAGTAGGCGCCGGGACGATAGCCTGGCCGGTAATAGGCGCCCGGACGGTAACCGGGGCGATAATAGCGGCGGTATTGGACGTTCTCGACGGCTGCGGACTTTTCCACCTGCGGGGCGGTCGGCATCTGCATTGCCTGCGACGGCACGAAACCTGTCAGAACCACGGCCGCAGCCAGAACTGCAGTCGCGATCTTGTTACTCAAACCGAACATTCTTCTCTCCCATTCAACAGCGATAACCGCCTGCTCAGCAACGCTTTCGTGCCGGAATGGTTCCGAAAGCGGCCGGGGCCGGCTGCTTTCGTATGTCTAAAGAAATCGATCTGAACCGGGCATTAACCGCGAGGCCTTCCTCGATGATCTCGCCCGGAACGCACCTCAGTCCTCTGTTCATGCATATCGTGATCCCGGAACCGCTAACAGTTCCGGGCCGATGGATCAGGCCACGGCGGAAATTTTCGCCTGGTCGCCCTGCAGACGGTTCACCATGAAGTTCGAATACCATTCGAGGAACTGCATGACGCCGCCCTCATGCAGGGTGGAATAGGGGCCGGGCTCATAGGCGGGCGAGTGAATGCCGAAGGCGTTTTCCTCGACGATGCGGCGATCCTGATCGTTGGTCTCGGTCCAGACGTGGGTCAGTTCCTCGAGATCGTAATCCACGCCTTCGACGGCGTCCTTGTGGACGAGCCACTTAGTCGTCACCGCGGTCTCGTTGGCGCTGAGCGGCAGCACGCGGAAGGAGATGGCGTGGTCGCCGAGCAGGTGGTTCCACGTCGTCGGGTAGTGGAAGAGCAGCATGGTGCCGATATGGCCGATCGAGATATCGTCGGAGAGCGGACGCTTGACGGCGCGCTTGCCCGACATTGTGTAGCTTTCGGCATCCTCGATCAGCGGCATGCGGGCGGTGCGGAACTGACCGTCCGGCGAAATCTGGAACTTGCTCGGCAGGCCGGCGGCCTCGCAGCGCGCCCAATGGCCGGCGATCTCGGGATCGTCGGCGCCGCCATCCGTGCCGGTCACGCTCGGCGCTTCGGGATAGGTGCGGCAGAGTTCGGGGTGATTGGCGGCGCAATGATAGCACTCGCGGTTGTTTTCCCAGACAAGCTTCCAGTTGCCCTTTTCGACGATCGTACTTTGGAAAGCAACCTTGCTCTCGCTGATCCGGTGCGGTGCGACATAGGGTTCGATCTTGTCGCGCACCGTCTGGAAATCCGGAGCGGTGTTGGCAAGGCAGATGAAGACAAAGCCTGCGACGGTTTCGCAGTGGACAGGCTTCAGGTTGAAACCTGATTTGTCGAAATCATCGCCCATGTGGCGGGCGAAGGCGAGCTTGCCTTCGAGATCATAGGTCCACTGATGGTAGGGGCAGACGAGACGCACGGAGGAGCCGTGCTCCTTGGTGCAGACGCGCGAGCCGCGATGACGACAGCTGTTGTGGAAGGCGCGGATGATATTGTCGCGGCCGCGGACGATGACGACGGGATAGCTGCCGATCTGGACGGTGAAATAGGCGCCCGGCTTCGGCAGTTCGCAATCATGGCCGATGAACAGCCAGTCGCGATAATAGATCATCTCCATGTCGAGCTGGAAATATTCCTCGTCGATATAGAACGGCTGTTCGAGGCTGAAGCCCTCACGGCGGCTCTTGAGCTGACGCAAAACGTTGCTGCGAATATCCATCTTCATGTCCTCGTGCACCCGGCTGCCGCCTTCCGGCAAGAAGGCCGGCGGAAGCGCGCCCGCTTCCTTCTCCTTCGGGAGAATTGTTCATGGCGTCATTTAATCACCGAGCATGGCTGCCGCTTGGTTGTAATGCGACATCGGCTTCGAAATTGACGACAGGATGCGGCAAGGCTTGAAGCGGCCCATCCCGGTCGATCACCTCGCCCGACTCTCCCGGCAATTATCCTCAATTGCGACATGGCGTAAAGACCCGTTGCGCAAAGAGGTCGACTGCCTGATATCGATGTCAGTCGTGTTTGCGACATCTACCGGCATTTGCCTTCAGCCCGCCTGCCGCCATGGCGATTTTTAACATCGCCTTAAGCATACCGTCCTATCCTGCTGTTGATTCAGACCGACCGAAGAATGCGAACCATGGCCAAACTCCGGTATTTCGACGCGAAAGAAGCAGGTAAACTGCAAGAGCCGCAGCTGATTGCCGCGCATTCCGAATTTTTGCGCACCGGCCGCATTCCCCGCGAGCGGCGGCACTGGCTGGCCGAGGAAAAGCGCTATTTCACCCATGACGAGGTCGCCGCAAAGACCGGCCGCAAGCTGCAGGTTGCCGGCGAAAAGACGCATCAGCACATCAACGGCTTTCACCACTCGATCCAATTTCCGAAGATGATCTTCCACCGGACGCTGGAGGACAGCCCGCATCTCGGCTATTGCCACGTCACCGCCGCGCGGACGAAATTCGCGCATTACGAAGAGGTAAGCTGGGCCTTCTACATCGCCAATTTCTATTCCGACATCGGCGACAACGATAATTTCTTCGAGCGCATCGATGTCGGTTATTCCCGCATGTATTTCGCCGTCGCCATCAAACCTGGCGAGAACTCCGCGGAAAAGATGACCATCGACCGGTCGGTGCGCGGCAACGGCCTGCTCTTCCGCACCCATGATCCGCAGGCTGCGATCCGCAACATCCTCTTGCTCGGCGCCCGCAACGAACAGCTGCGCGAAATCATCCGGCAGCTCTAAAGCGATTGATCGCGAGCGGCGGAAAGCCTAATGACTGCCAGGACCAACACGGGCAGGATATGGCACGCATAATCGACATCACGGCAGACAGGCAGGCAGCGCTCGAGGCCGCCTCAGCTGCTCTTGCCGACGGCTTTGCCATCGCCATCCCGACCGAGACCGTCTACGGCCTTGCGGCCGACGCCACCAATCCCGCAGCCATCACCCGCATCTACGAGACAAAGGGACGGCCGCGCTTCAACCCGCTGATCTGCCACATGGCCGATCTCGCCATGGCCGAAGAGCACGCCGAGTTCGACCCGGTCTCACGGGCGCTGGCCAGAGCCTTCTGGCCCGGCCCGCTGACCCTGGTGCTGCCGCTGAAGCCAGAAAGCCCGATCCATTCGCTGGCGACCGCCGGGCTTGACACCGTCGGCATCCGCGTGCCGAAGGGCTTTGCGGGCGCGTTGATCGGCGCCTTCGGACGGCCGCTCGCAGCCCCGAGCGCCAATACCTCGGGCCGGATCAGTGCGACGAGTGCTGCCCATGTCGAAGCCGATCTGGGGGCGCGGATCCCGTTGATCCTCGATGCGGGCCCAAGTGCTGTCGGCGTCGAATCGACAATCGTCAAAGCAGAGGGCGGCCGGCTGCGGCTGCTTCGCCCGGGGGGACTTGCGGCGCGCGAGATCGAGCGTGTCGCGGGCCAGCCGCTGCTGCGGCCGAAAACGCCATCGGCGGCCATCGAGGCGCCGGGTATGCTCGCCTCGCATTACGCGCCCGGCGCTTCCGTGCGCCTCAATGCGACGGCGGTGGAACCCGGCGAGGCACTAATTGCCTTCGGGAGCGCTAAAGTTTCCGGTGCGGACAGTGCCCGGATCGTCCTTGATCTCAGCCCGCGCGGCGACCTGGCGGAGGCGGCGGCCAATCTTTTCGACTATATGAAGCGGGCCGATGCCAGCGGCGCCCAGAGCATCGCCTTTTCGCCGATTCCCGAGGATGGGCTTGGCGAAGCGATCAACGACCGGCTGCAGCGGGCAGCCGCGCCCCGCGACTGAAGGACAGTGCATCACGATGGAGAACCGAGGCCGATGAGCAATTCCAGCATTTCCACCGAACTCCTCGATCGCTTCGCGGCCATCGTCGGTGAAAAATACGCCTTGCGTAGCGAGGCAGATCTTGCACCGCATCTGATCGAAAACCGCGGGCTCTATCACGGCTCCTCCCCTCTCCTCTTGAAACCCGGTTCGGTCGAAGAAGTCTCTGATATCATGAAGCTTGCGACGGAGACCGGAACGGCGATCGTGCCGCAAACCGGCAATACCGGCCTCGTCGGCGGCCAGACGCCGCGTCAGGGCAAGTGCGATATCATCCTGTCGCTCGAGCGCATGAACAGGATTCGTGATGTCGATCCGGTGGCGAACGTGCTGGTGGCCGATGGCGGCGCCATCCTTGCCGAGGTGCAGAAGGCGGCCGAGGCGCATGGACGGCTGTTTCCGCTGTCGCTCGGCTCGGAGGGCTCCTGCCGCATCGGCGGCAACCTTTCCACCAATGCCGGCGGCACGGCCGTGCTTGCCTATGGCAACATGCGCCAGCTCTGCCTCGGCCTCGAAGTGGTGTTGCCGACCGGCGAGATCTGGGACGGCTTACGCCGGCTGAAGAAGGACAATACTGGCTACGATCTGCGCGATCTCTTCATCGGCGCCGAGGGCACGCTCGGCATCATCACCGGTGCGGTGCTGAAGCTCTTTCCCCAGCCGCTCGGCCATCAGGTGGCCTTCGCCGGCCTGAATTCGGTGGCGGACGCGCTTGCCCTGTTCAACCTCGCCTCCAGTCTCTGCGGCGCCTCGCTCACCGGTTTCGAGCTGATGCCGCGTTTCGGCGTCGAGATCACCACCCGCCATATCGACGGCGTGCGCGATCCGCTGGAGACCGCCTATCCCTGGTATGTGCTGATCGACATTTCGACGTCGGACTCGGCCGAGACGGCGGAGCGGATGATGAATGGCGTGCTGGAGCAGGGCTTCGAGGCCGGGCTGGTGCTCGATGCGGCAATCGCCTCATCGGTAGCGCAGCAGAAGGCGCTCTGGCACATGCGCGAGAGCATGTCGGATGCGCAAAAGCCGGAAGGCGGCTCGATCAAGCACGATGTTTCCGTGCCCGTATCGAAGATCCCGCATTTCATGGCCGAGGCCGAAGAAGCTGTGATGGCGGCGATGCCGGGCGCCCGCATCTGCGCCTTCGGCCATATGGGGGACGGCAACATCCATTACAATATTTCCCAGCCGCTCGGCGCCGACAAGGACGCCTTCATCGCCCGCTGGCACGAGATGAACCATATCGTCCATGGACGGGTGCTTGCGCATGGCGGCTCGATCTCGGCCGAGCACGGCATCGGTCAGCTGAAGCGCGACGAACTGGCGGCGATCCGGCCTGTGATCGAAATCGAGCTGATGCGCCGCATCAAGCGCGCCTTCGATCCCGCCGATATCATGAATCCGGGAAAGGTCGTCAGCCTCGATTCGTGAGGCCGACGGTCGGAGGGATCGCCAACGTTTGCCCCTCATCCGCCTGCCGGCACCTTCTCCCCGCAGGCGGGGCGAAGGGAATATGACGCAACCTCTCGGTCCCCACCAACCTTTCGCGGGGCACGTCCCCTCGCCCCGTTTATGGGGAGAGGGTTAGGGTGAGGGGCAGCCATCCGCGTCAAGCGCTCTGCTCGGAATTGCCTTAGGACTGCTGCGTGCCGCCGCCGGTCAGGATCATCAGCGCCGGCGACTGCTGGGTGGCGTTCTGGACGTCGTACATCGCGGTAAACCGGCGCAGCAGCTTGTCGACCTTCTTCGGATCCTGGAGATCCTCGAGCTTGACGAAGCGGTTGATGAGATCGGCCTGCTTGGCGACATCCATGCCCGAGATCTGCGACGGCAGGCTGTAGGCTGTTGTGATGACCTGATAGAGCGCCTTGTCGCCGAGGATCGAATAGATCGAGGTGATGCTCGGGGCCTTGCGGCTGAAATAGAGCGCCAGGCGCACGCCGTCGTTGGTTTCGCCTTCCTGGGTTTCCATCGTCTGCTTGACGTAGAGCTCCTGGGTGTGCTCCTCGGCCGCCTTGTTCTGGATGGTGCCGATCTTGGCGCGGGTCAGATTGCCATCCTTGTCGAAGTTGAAGGCGGCGACGATATCCTTGAAACGTGCATCGGCGGTGGCGTTGAGATAGCTCTTCTTGTCATCTGGATCGGATGTGAAGATCTTCTTGAGCGTCGCCTTGTCGTAATCCTTCGGATCAAGGTTGTTCGCCTTCAGCACCAGGCCGGTCAGGCGGCTGTCGTCGAGGAAATCGTCGAGCGACTTTACCTTCGCCATGCCCTTGGCGAAATAGTTGACTTCAGCCGTCGCGTCCTTCGCCGCCTTGTCCTTCACCGGACCGTCCTTCATCAGCATGGTGATATGCGATCGATAGTCGGTGGCATATTTGGCCATGGTCGCGTCGGGCAGCGCCTGGAAGGGTGATGCCGCCTTGCCGTCGGGCCCGAAATTGAAGGCCCGGGCAAGATTGGTGATACGTTCATCCTTGAGCGAGGCGACATAGCCATTCGGATCATAGGCATCGCTCGTCAGGATCTTGCGCATCATCGAGCGCGATACGTCCTGGTCGGTCAGACCGAAGGCCTGCAGCGCCACATGGAAGAGATCCGGCAGCTTGTCGTTGCTCTTGCTGAAATCGGCCGACGAATTGCTGCGCAGGAAATCATTGACACTGTTGACGTCGGAGAAATTCAGCAGACTGCTGCTGTCGGCCATAAGCTTCTGGTAGTTGGATGCAACCTCGTCGATCGCCTCGTCGCGTTCGTCGTCGTAGCGCGCCGCATAATTGTCGTTGGTGGTCTGTGCCTGATCGGCCGTCTGGGCCGAACTGAGGACAGGAAGCGATCCGTCGGCGGCAAAATTGAAGTCGGCATTGAGGTCGGCATGGCCGGCTGCGGCAGCGGCCGTCGCATCGGTCAGGATGCTCTTCAGATCGGCGTCCGAAATACTGAACGGCAGATTGTAGGTGCTCTTCAGGAAATTGGTCATGGCGCTGTCGGCAAGCAGATCATCGACATTGCCGATCGTCGACATCCTGGCGGAATAATCATCGGTGCGCGCCGAGGCGGCAAATTTGGTGCTGCTGATCTGGGTCGCGCTCTGCGCCGCCATGCCGTCCTCAAGCGTGCCGTCCGCCTTGAAATTGAAGGCGGCGGCGACGTCGGCATAGGTTCCGGTGCCGCTTTGATCGGTCAGGATAGCGCGAAGAGCGACGTCGTTGACGGTCGACGGGATGCCGTAGGCGTTGCGGACGAAATTGTTCAGCTTCTGGTCCGCCAGCAACTGATCGACGTTTGAGATGCCGGCGATGGTCGACTGGTAGTAGACTGCCGCATTGTCGGCCTTGCTGGTGGTGCTGGCGCTTTGCGTCGCGCTCTGCGAGGCGTAAAGGGTCGCGACCGAACCGTCCGCTTTGAAATTGAAGAGGTTGTGAACGTCGCTGTAGCCCTGGGCGCTGGCCGCGGTGGGATCGACGAGGAAAGTCCTCAATGTCGCATCGGAGACGCCGTCTGCGATCTGCATGCTGTTTCTGATATAGCTGACCGCAACCGCATCGGACATGATGTCGTCGACATTGGTGACATTGCCGATCATGCTGTTGAAATGTGCTGCATTCGCCGCTGACTTGTCGGTCGTCGATTTCCGCTGCGCCGCGGTCTGGATCGCGGAACCGTTGATGGAACCGTCTGCCTGGAAGTTGAAGTCGGCATTGAGATCGGAATGGCCCTGGGCCGCGGCATAGGCCGAATCGGTCAGGATGTTCTTCAGGTCAGCATTGCTGAAACCTGTGCCGAGACCGTAGGCATCCTTGATATAGCGCGCCAGCACGCTGTCGGCGAGCAGGTCGTCGACATTGGTGATGCCGCTCGACTGTGAGGTGACGGTATAATAGTTGTTCGTGTTCGATGCGGCCGCCTTCAGACTGTTTGCCTGATCGAGCGTCTGGACGCGCGCCGTGCTGGAGGCCGACCCGTCAGCCTTGAAGTTGAAAGCGTTGTAAACATTGGTAAAGCCCATCAGCTGGGCATAACCGGGATCGGTCAGCACCGTGCGCAGCGCTGCGGCGGTGAAGTCGGCGCCCATGCTGTAGGCCGTCGTGATATAAGAGGTCAGGCGCTTGTCGGCGACCAGATCGTCGACATTGGTGATCGTGCCGATCTTCGCCGTATAATAGGCCTTGTTGTAATCGGCCGCCGTCTGGCCGACGTAATAGACGTCCGAACCGACCGAATTGTCGATGATGACGGACTGGGAATTCAGGGTGTAGGATTCGATGACCGAGGCCTTCTGCGCGGCGGTCTGCGCCGTGCCGGTGACGGTGCCGTCGGCATTGAAGCTGAACTGGGCGGCAAGCGCCTTGTACTTGTCGCCGCCTTGCGTGTTGACGACGCTCGTGGGGTCGCTGAGATCGCTCGTCAGCACCTGCCGCAGAAAATCCTTCGACGCATAGGTCGGATCAATCTTGAAGGTCTTCAGCACATAGGTGCGCAGCCGGGCGTTGTTGACCAGGTCGTCGACGGTCTGCACGCTATCGATATTGTTGCTGTAATAGGTGCTCTCAGCGCTGGCGGCCTTGTCGGCATCGACGAAGGACTGTTTGTAGAGACCGATCAGGTCGTCCTCCTGCGCGTCGGTCTGCACATCCTTGGCCGGCGCGTTGAAATTGAAGGCGGCGGCAAACTCGCGATAACGCGTATCGGAAAGCTTGTTGGCGTAGCTGTTGGGGTCTGTGAGGTCGCTTTCGAGCACCTTCTTCATGAAGGCCTTGGCATAGGTCATGTCCTCGAGACCATAGGCCTTCATTGCATAGCTATAGAGCTTGTAGTCGCCGAGGAAATCGTCGACGTTTTCGACCTTGTTGATATGGTCGGCGTAGTACTGAGCATCCTTCTTGACCGTCGCCTGCGACGCAACCTTGTTGAGGCTGGACGTCATATCCCGCGACAGGATCGTGTAAGCGAGGGAAGCCGAGATCATGAAAAGCGCCCTTTTCACCCAAATTTCTAAAAGAAAGACGAACTGCTGGTGAGCACATTTTGCCATGGAAAGCTTACCTGAGGCTTACCTCTGGATGCATCATTTCAGGACACCACATCGTTCACCTTCCGGAAACCCTGCCGGATTCGGTTTTGATAACCATCAGAGGAGGCAAAGTTTTCTTAACCGCAATTTTTAAGCTGTACGGAACGGCGGCTGCCTATTGTCAGCCATAGAGGACGAAAAGTCCCAAGGAGAAGACCGGAAATCGGCTCTCAGGTAAGACAAGGGTAGAATGAAATGAACAATCCCGTTATGAAGCCCGCCTGGGCTGGCACGACGTTGCGCCTCGATCCGACCCGCTTTCCCCAGCAGGTCAGCTATGCCATCCACGATTGTTCGGATGACGTCAATATCACGATAGACGAACGCGGTGCGGTCCTGCGCAAGGTCCTCCCCTCCAGCGGCCTGCCGCTCTCGATTGCGCTGCCGAAGCGCGTTTTCAAAGGTGTCGCCGCCCGCGCCATCGACCATGGCGACGGCGATGTCACCGTAACCCTCGAACTCCATCACACCGATCCGGAGCTCTGCATTCCGCTGCTCGTCGCCCATGATCTCAGCGATATCGCTGCCGACTGGCGCAGTTGGTCCGAAGCCTTCCGGATCCCGATGCTGATGGTCGAGGCCGATGGTGTCGCCCGGCCGCTCGAAGACCATATTGGTGCCTTACGCACCAGCGATCTCAAGCCGCGCCGCCGTCATTCCTACTTCGCCAATCGCCGTCCGCGCTTCCTCGTGCGCCGCACCACCGGCCGGCTGGGCGTCGCCATGAAGATCGAAGGTAAGGAAATCATCGCCCGCAATTGAGCGAAATCGCGAAAGTCCCGATTTGGCAATACGATTTTGAACCCGGCGCCCGCGCCGGGTTTATCGTTTTCATCCATTGTCCCAATCAGGGAATAGCAAACAGCAGCGATATGAAGAGGCCGAAGAAGATGATCAGGCCGACGCGGTTGTTCGATTTGAAGAGCGCCAGGCACTGGTCGGCATCGTTGATATCGAGCCGGACGATCTGCCAGGCGAACATGCCGGCCGCACCGAGCAAGGCCAGGAAAGCGATGAGATTAGCGCCGGCGAGAGCGAAAGCGATAAACATCAGCACCAGCGTCAGCCCATAAAGGCCGATCAGCCATCGCCGTGTCCTATCGCCGAACAGGCGCGCAGTGGAGCGGACGCCGATCAGCTCGTCATCCTCCTTGTCCTGATGCGCATAGATCGTATCGTAACCGATCGTCCAGGCGACGGAGGCGGCGTAGAGCAGGATGGCGGCAAAGGAGAGGCCGCCGAGAATGCCGGCCCAGCCCATCAGCGCGCCCCAGGAGAAGGCAAGTCCGAGGTAGAATTGCGGCCAGTCGGTGAACCGTTTGGCATAGGGATAGAACGCCACGATCCCGAGCGAGAGTACGCCGAGGAAGACGTTGAGCCAGTTGAACTGCAGCAGCACGAAGAGGCCGACCAACGCCTGCAAGCCGATGAAGATCTTCGCCCGTCGGCGGCTGACGCGGCCGGAGGGGAGCGGACGCGACCGCGTGCGCGCCACCTCCATGTCGATCTGGTGGTCGACAAGATCGTTATAGGTGCAGCCGGCGCCGCGCATGGCGACCGCGCCGATGAAATAGAGGAACAGGTGAGACACCAGCACACTGCCGGAATAGATCCCCTCACCGATCGCCGCATTGGCGGCAAGCGTCGCCGACCAGAAGCACGGCCACATCAGCAACTGCCAGCCGATCGGGCGATCCCAGCGCGCCAACTGCGCATAGGGCCAAAGCCATGACGGCAGGATCCGGTAGACCCAGTTATCGGAAGGTGCGTCGGAGACGCGATCGTTGAAATCGCCGGTATCGTGCATGCCGCTCATCTAGCGGCGGGCCGCCGATCCGGTCAAGACGCGATCATTGCAATGCCACTTGCATTATTCCTCAGACCGGAATCGATCCCGGCGAAGTTATGTGCCAATTCAAAGTGTTACAGCGCCGCATGTCCGGAAAGGCCCGCAGCGCCGTCAATCACTGCAGTGAGAAATTGAACTTGTAGGTCGCCGAGACCCCGATCAGGACCTGGTTCTTCGAGCCGCGCTCGCGCACGAGACTGCTGTCGGCGGCAGGACCTGCCAGCCGCTTATATTCGAGGAAGGAACTGGCAGAGAGGTTTTCCGTCGCCTTCCAGGTGAGCGCCGTGCCGGCGCCATAGGACTGGATGCCAGATGAGGGCTTGTAAGGATCAAGGCCGCTTGCCGCCGCCTGCTTGGCGTTGACGCCGTAATAGGCGTCGTAATAGCCGCTGGTGGCGAAGGTCGCGCGCGGACCGCCTGATAGTTGCAGGTCGGGCGCGATATCGGTGAAGGCATCGACCGCGAGATCGGCGACGATGCCGTCATGCGCGCGGATGCCCTGGCGGACTTCGGCGCGGGCGCGCAGGAAATCTGTGGGGTAGACCTCGACGAAACCGCCGGCTTCCGCCCCCCATTTGACCTTCTTCAAGCCCTTCAGCTCGCTGCCGTCGCCGTCATCGCGCGACGGCACGAATCTGCCGACGATGCCGGCACGGAAGGCACCCTTGTCAATGAGGGCGAAAGAAGGATTATCGTTACGCGAGGAAAAACGCTGGCCGGCGCCCTGGCGTCCAACCGAGATCAGCGGGCTGAACTTGAATTCGTTGTGCGACGAGCCCTCGAATTTCGGGGCGGAGAAGCCGGCGACGCCGACGCTCAGATACCAGTCGCCGGACCAGAAGTGCTGGCCGCTTTCCTGCGCGGCGGCCGCCGAACCTAGAGATGAAATGGCAATAGCTAAAGAGATCGATACGACTGATCGATGAGACACGTCCGCACTCCAGAAAAAGCAAAAACAAAGCCGCGGAGAGCGGCGCTCGCTACATCTATCCTGATGTCGTTACCCCAATGTTAACCACGGTGAAACAAAGGGCGCTCATGAAAGTCGGTGCCGTGCGGCCCCCTTGTATCTGCATGTTAGATTTTATGTGCGATGGAAGCGATTGAGCCTCTGGCTGGGTGGCCACCCAGCCAGAGGCGTGACGAAGTCGCCCGTTTCCCCCTCCGGTTACAACCGTGGATGAGCCTGGGATCTTCGTCATCGTCACGTACGACCGAATAGTCGCTTGGCTTCAACCGCACGCACAAGGCAGGTTACCGTGAACAGAGTTATATGTGGAGTGGATGTTTCGAAGGACTGGCTGGATGCGTTTATCCGCCCGTCCGGGGTTTTTGAGCGTTTCAGCAACGATGCGGCCGGCATCGGCGCGCTGGCTGCGCTCTGCCGGGAGCAGGGTGTCGAGCTCGTCGTCATGGAGGCGTCGGGCGGCTACGAGCGTTCGGCCTTCCTGCTGTTGTGGGAGTTGGGGATCGCCTGCGCGCTTGCCAATCCGCGCCATGTGCGCCGCTTTGCCGAGGCCATGGGCTTTCTGGAAAAGACCGACCGGATCGATGCGGCGATGATCGCCCATTATGCCGAGGCCAGGCGGCTGTCTGCCCTGCCGCCGCCGAAAGCCGCGCAGCTGCGGCTGTCGGCGCTGATGACGCGGCTGTCTCAGGTCACCAGCGATCTGACCGTCCAGAGGCAGCGCCGCAGTGCTGCCCGCGATCAGCAGAGTGTGGCAAGCCTCGACGAAGTGATCGCGCTTCTGGTGCGCCAGAGCCGCACCCTTGAGGGCGAGATTGCCTCGATGATCGACGACGATCCGCTCTGGGCCTGCCTCAACCAAGCCTTTCGCTCGATCAAGGGGGTGGCGGACCGTACCGTTGCCCGGCTGATGGCCGAACTGCCCGAAATCGGCCGAATCTCCAACAAGGCGATCGTCAAACTGGCCGGCCTGGCGCCGATTGCCAACGATAGCGGCAAACGCAGCGGACCCCGGCCGGTGCGCGGCGGGCGCTCCGGACCGCGTGGCATCCTGTTCCTGGTCGCCGCCACCGCGGCCAGGTACGATCCGCATTTGGCTGCCTTCAGGCAAAGGTTGCAGAGCGCTGGCAAGCCAAAAATGGTTATCCGCATTGCGCTCGCCCGAAAACTGCTGGTCATTCTCAATGCAAAAGCACGGGATGCGCGAAGAGAATTCGAATGCGCAACTTGACAACCCAGATAGTCGCTCATCCGCCCTACGGGCACCTTCTCCCCGAGGGGAGAAGAGGGAGAACGCCGCTTCGTCAGCAACCCCATTGGATGGCGTACCGTTGAGCAGGCGGGTTCGTTTGGCAGTGTCGGCGCGCCTTCCTCCCCTCTTCTCCCCTCGGGGAGAAGGTGGCCCGAAGGGTCGGATGAGGGGCCACACCCTGGTGGCATCTACTATCGAATTCCGCAAAACCACTCCCCCGCTTCCCTATCTCTGGTTCCAGCGACGGATGACCGGTTCGGTCAGATCGTGCTCGTAGCCGAGCACGCTGATACTCGTCGTATCGAGCGAGAAATACGCGCCGCCTTCCGGCGGCAGACCCAGCCAGCGGGCAGCGAGGACGCGCAGGAAATGCGAGCTGGAGAAGATCAGGATGGTGCCGGCCGTTTCGCGAAGCGCATGGATGATGGCGTCGGCGCGGGCGCCGACATCGGCGGCGAATTCGCCATTTGGGCAGCCGTCGCGAAAGAGCTGCCAGCCGGGGCGCTCCGCCAGAATCGCCTTGGTCGTGATGCCTTCATAGGCGCCGTAGTCCCATTCGGCGAGATCGTCCTTGATCACCGCGCCCGAGCCGAAGCCGGCGAGCGCGCAGGTCTTGCGGGCCCGCTCGGACGGGCTCGACCAGACGGCGGAGAAGGTAAGGCCCGCCAGCCGGTCGGCAAGTTTGCGGGCGGCAGCCTCGCCGTTCGCCGTCAAGGGAATATCGCTGCGTCCGGTATGGCGCCCCGACAGGCTCCATTCGGTTTCACCGTGCCGGACCAGATAGGTCTCTGGAAACGCACTGCTCATCGGCACGTCCTTTCATGAGAATCGGTCCCTCGGCTAAACCGCCAGCGGAAGCAGCACTTCCGCGGGATTAGAACGTCACCTTTTCCAGCGGGGCGCGCCTCGCCTCGAATTCCTTCAGCTTGGCTTCGTTGCGGGCGATGTAATTGCGATTGTCGGGAACGGCGAACTGGTTCTTGGCGATCTGAATCTGCAGGATGAAGAGCTCGTCCCAGCGGAAGCCCATTTCCGAACCGGCCAGATAGAATTCCCACATGCGAAAGAATTGCTCGTCGTAAAGCGCCACCGCTTCGGCCTTGCGCGCCACGAAACGCTCGCGCCAATGGCGCAGCGTATAGGCATAATGCATCGGCAGGATTTCGATATCCTTGACCAGCAGCCCTGCCTTTTCGAGCGGCGGCACGACCTCGCCGACGGACGGGATATAGCCGCCGGGAAAGATATATTTCTCGATGAAGGCATTGGTGGCAAAGCTCGGCTTCGGGCGACCGATCGAATGCAGCACCATCACACCGTTGTCGTCGAGGAGATCCGACACCTTACGGAAGAAATTGCCGTAATTGCCGATGCCGACATGTTCGAACATGCCGACCGAGACGATGCGGTCGAACTTCCGGCCGGTCATAGTGCGGTAGTCCTGCAGTTCGAACCGCACCCGGTCGGCAAGGCCCCGCTTTTCGGCGCGCGTGCGCGAGACCTTGAGCTGCTCCTCGCTCAGTGTGATGCCGGTGAACTCGGCACCTTCGGTCGCCTCCGTCAGGTACATGCCCATGCCACCCCAGCCGGAGCCGATCTCCAGGATGCGCTGGTTCGGCTCGAGCAGAAGCTTGGCGGCGATATGGCGCTTCTTGGCGAGCTGCGCCTCATCGAGACTGATGCCGGCGGGTTCGAAATAGGCGCAGGAATATTGCCAGTCCTCGTCGAGGAAAAGATCGAAGAGCTTGGCCGAAAGGTCGTAATGATGGGCGACATTGTGCTTGTTGCGATTGACCGGCACGCGGCTCTTCAGCTGCTGCCAGGCAATGCGGCCAAGCAGCAGTGCCGCCATCTTGAAATCGAAGATTTCATTGGTGGTGTTCTGTTTCACTAGCGACAGGAAATCGTAGATGTTGCCCTGTTCGAGAATGAACCGGCCTTGCATGTACATTTCACCGAGCTTCATGGTCGGGTCGCGCCGGATGGCGTCCTCGGCCTCCTGATCGGCAAGGCGGGCGACAATGGGTTCACCCATGCCGTCGCCGATAGTGTGGGTTTCGCCATTGGCAAGGGTAAGTTTCAACGAACCCTTGCGGACGATTTGCTGGACGATCGATAAGAATGCCGACGCCATGCACGCCTCGCAAATGTGACAGGATGGTCACATCAACTTAGTCGCTCTCTTTCGCCTTACAAGCGCCGGATTTAGCACTCCGTTCAGAACGCTGCCAAACTGTTGCATTTTTGCCGAAATGCCGGCTAAACCCTTATTTTCGCTTCATGGCTTCGGCAAGTGCCGCGCCGAATGCGCCCTGGCTTCCCGGGTTCTGAGCCGCAGGCCGGCGTTCGTTCTGCGGCCGCGACCCTTGGTTTGGACGAGAATCACCACGCGGCGGCGCCGATGAACCGTCATCGCGTCGCATGGAAAGACCGATGCGCTTGCGCTTGGCATCGACTTCGACAACCCGCACCTTGACGACATCGCCCGCCTTGACGACCTCGTGGGGATCCTTGACGAAGCGATTGGCAAGCTGGGACACATGCACCAGACCATCTTGGTGCACGCCGATATCGACGAAGGCGCCGAAGGCGGCGACGTTGGTCACCGTGCCTTCCAGCACCATGCCGGGCGTCAGGTCGGAAATTTCGTTGACGCCCTCGGCAAAGGTCGCGGTCTTGAAGCTCGGACGCGGGTCACGGCCGGGCTTTTCCAGCTCCGCGATGATGTCCCTGACCGTCGGCAGGCCGAATTTCTCGTCAATAAACTGGCGTGGATCGACCGATTTCAAGACGGCACTATCACCCATCAGCGCGCGCAGATCGCGGCCGCAGGCGGCGACGATCTTCTTGGCGACGCCGTAAGCCTCCGGGTGCACCGAGGAGGCATCGAGCGGCTCCTTGCCGTTGGGAATGCGCAGGAAGCCGGCGCATTGCTCGAAGGTGCGGCCGCCGAGGCGGGCGACCTTCAGGAGATCCTTTCTCGTCTCGAAACGGCCTTCGCTGTCGCGGTGGCGGACGATGGCGTCGGCAATCGACGGGCCGAGGCCGGAGACGCGGGAAAGCAGCGGCGCAGACGCGGTGTTGAGATCGACACCGACGGCATTCACCGCATCTTCCACCACCGCATCGAGCGAGCGCGACAGCTTCTGCTGGTCGACGTCGTGCTGATACTGGCCGACGCCGATCGACTTCGGCTCGATCTTGACGAGTTCGGCCAGTGGATCCTGCAGACGCCGCGCGATCGAGACGGCGCCGCGCAGCGACACGTCGAGATCAGGGAATTCAGCAGCAGCGGTCGCCGAGGCGGAATAGACCGAGGCGCCGGCTTCCGAAACGATGACCTTGGTCGGCTTCGGCGCCGGCAACTCGGCCAGCATGTCGGCCACCAGTTTTTCGGTTTCGCGGCTGCCGGTGCCGTTCCCGATCGAGATCAGCTCGACATTGTGCTTGCGGACCAGCGAGGCCAGCTCGACCTGGGCGCCGCGCACATCGTTCCTCGGCTGGAAGGGATAGACGGTCGATGTCGCCACCACCTTGCCGGTGCCGTCGACGACGGCGACCTTGACGCCGGTGCGGATGCCGGGATCGAGACCCATCGTCGCGCGCGAGCCGGCGGGTGCAGCCAAAAGCAGGTCCTTGAGATTGCGGGCGAAGACATGGATCGCCTCCTCTTCCGCCCTTTCGCGCAGTTCCCGCATCAGGTCGAGCGAGAGCGACATGGAAAGCTTGACGCGCCAGGTCCAGCTTGCGACCTCCATCAGCCAGCGGTCGCCGGGACGGCTGGTACCGATCTCGTATGCCGCCACGATCATGCGCTCGACCGGCTTGTTCGGGGAGGCCGTCTCGGCGTCGGCCTCGATCGTCAACGTCAGCACCTCCTCGTTCCAGCCGCGCAGCATGGCGAGCGCGCGGTGGCCGGGGGCGGTCGCCCAGCGTTCGGAATGGTCGAAATAATCGGAAAACTTCTCGCCCGTCGCCTGCTTGCCGTCGACGACTTTCGCCTTCAGCAATGAGGCTTGGCGCATATGAGCGCGCAACCTGCCGATCAGGTCGGCATTTTCGGCAATGCCTTCGGCGATGATATCGCGCGCGCCCTCGAGCGCCGTCTTCACATCGGGCACATCAGCGGTGACGAAGCCTTCGGCCAGCCCCGCCGGTTCCCTGGCGCGGTCGGCGAGGATCCTCTCGGCGAGCGGGCCGAGGCCGCGTTCACGGGCGATTTCTGCCCGCGTGCGGCGCTTCGGCTTGTAGGGCAGATAGAGATCTTCAAGCTCGGCCTTGGTTTCGGCGCCTGCGACCTTGGCCATCAGCTCGTCGGTCATCTTGCCCTGGCCGGTGATCGATTCGACGATCGCGTCGCGCCGGGCTTCGAGTTCGCGCAGATAGACCAGCCGCTCGGCGAGATTGCGCAACTGTGTATCATCCAGCCCGCCCGTCACTTCCTTGCGGTAGCGGGCGATGAAGGGCACGGTTGCGCCCTCGTCAAGCAGCTCGATGGCGGCTTTGGCCTGTTCGGGCCGGGCGTTGATTTCGGCGGAGATGCGGGCTGCGAGAAAACGGAGGTCTGCGGCCATGGGATTTCCTGTTTCGACAGAGGTGGCGGGACCATAGCGGCGAAAAGCGGCAAGGCAATGCCCGGCTGTGGTTTTCACAGCGGAAGTTAATGGATTGGGGATTATCGGCGTGTTGCCGCATGGCCCCCTCATCTGCCTGCCGGCATCTTCTCCCCGAGGGGAGAAGGGATATGCCGCACTGCTTTCCTCCATCACAAACGGCAGTGGCAAGAATGGATCGCTGCCGCAACTCCCCTTCTACCCACCGGGGAGAAGGTGCCCGGCAGGGCGGATGAGGGGGCCACATGGCAACACGCCCGCCGGTCGCCCCACCCCATCGCTCTCGTCCGTTTTTGCGGTTGTGCAGATGCGGCATTCTTTGATAGCAGAAGCAACGTTTTTGGATCGCCCTGCCCGCGGGCGCAAGGAAAAAGATTGACATGCCAAACCTTCTTCTCGAACTCCGCTCCGAAGAGATTCCGGCCCGCATGCAGCGCAAGGCTGCCGGCGACCTGAAGAAGCTCGTCACCGATGCGCTTGTCGAAGCCGGCCTGTCCTACGAGGGCGCGCGCGAATACTGGACGCCGCGGCGGCTTGCGCTCGACATCCATGGCCTGACGGCCCGCTCAGCCGATGTTCGCGAGGAACGCAAGGGACCGCGCACCGACGCCAACGAGAAGGCGATCGAAGGTTTTTTGCGCGGCGCCGGCCTTTCCTCGGTCTCCGAGGCGCAGGTGGTGAGCGATCCGAAGAAGGGCGATTTCTACGTCGCGGTCATCTCCAAGCCCGGCCGCGCGACGGAAGAGATCGTCACCGATATCATGCCCGGCATCATCCGCGATTTTCCCTGGCCGAAATCGATGCGCTGGGGCAAGGCCTCGTCGAAGCCCGGTGCGCTGCGCTGGGTGCGGCCGCTGCAGTCGATCGTCTGCACCTTCGGCCCGGAGCATGAAGAGACCACCGTCATCCCCTTCGAGATCGACGGCATCACCGCGTCCAACATCACCTACGGCCATCGCTTCCATGCGCCCGAGGCGATCACCGTCCGGCGCTTCGACGATTATGCGGCGAACCTGGAAAAGGCGAAGGTTATCCTCGATGCCGAGCGGCGCAAGGACATCATCCTGCACGACGCCCGCGACATCGCCTTTGCCAACGGGCTTGAGCTGGTGGAAGACGAGGGCCTGCTGGAGGAAGTCTCCGGCCTCGTCGAATGGCCGCAGGTGCTGATGGGCAGCTTCGAGGAGGATTATCTCTCGATCCCCTCCGAAATCATCCGGCTGACGATCAAGACCAACCAGAAGTGTTTCGTGACGCGGCCGCAGGGCGGCGAAACGCTGTCGAACAAGTTCATCCTCGTCTCCAACATCCAGGCGAGCGACGGCGGCAAGGAAATCGTTCACGGCAACGGCAAGGTGGTGCGGGCCCGGCTTTCGGATGCGCTGCATTTCTGGAAGCGCGACCAGGGCAATCTGCCGGATCTCGAGATGCTGACGGCTTCGGCGGCAAAGTTCGGCCTCGACATCAAGAAGCCGCTCGATCAGCGCATGGCCAAGCTCGATGCGCTTGACGTGACCTTCCATGCCAAGCTCGGCACACAGGGCGCGCGCGTCGCCCGCATCCGCACGCTGGCCAAGGAATTGGCGAAGATAACTGGTGCGGATGCGGCCCTCGTCGATCGCGCCGCCGTACTCGCCAAGGCCGATCTGCGCACCGAAGCCGTCGGCGAATTCCCGGAGCTGCAGGGCTTGATGGGCCGCAAATATGCGGTGCTGCAGGGTGAGGACGCCTCCGTTGCCGCAGCGATCGAGGACCACTACAAGCCGCAGGGTCCGTCGGACCGCGTGCCGGAGGACAGAGTGGCGATCACCATCGCCCTTGCCGACAAGCTCGATACGCTGATCGGTTTCTGGGCGATCGATGAAAAGCCGACAGGGTCGAAGGATCCGTTTGCGCTGCGACGGGCAGCACTCGGTGTCGTCAGGATCCTGCTGGAGCGAAGGATCCGCCTGCCGCTGCTGGCAACGACCAGGGATGGCGACCTGCTCTCCTTCTTCCACGACCGCCTCAAGGTCTACCTGCGCGACCAAGGCGCCCGCCATGATTTGATCGACGCCGTGCTGACGCCCGATGCCGACGACCTGTTGATGGTGGCGCGCCGCGTCGAAGCGCTGACGGCCTTCATCACCTCGGAAGACGGCAAGAACCTGCTTTCCGGCACCAAGCGCTCGACGCAGCTGCTTGCCGCCGAGGAGAAGAAGGGCACCGTGATCGCCGACGGTGTTTCGCCAGCGCTTCTGAAGCTCGATGCCGAGAAGGAATTGTTCGCCGCAATCTCCAGCGCCTCGAAGGATGCGTCGGACGCCGTCGCCGGCGAGGATTTTCGCTCGGCGATGGAAGCGCTCTCCAAGCTGCGCGGCCCGGTCGACCGCTTCTTCGAAGAGGTGCTCGTCAACGACGAGGACGCCGCCATCCGCGCCAACCGTCTCGCTTTGCTGCGGCTGATCCGCGAGGCGACGGGAACGGTTGCGGATTTCTCGAAGATTTCGGGGTGAAATTCGGCCGCCATCGGCGGTCTGGCATTGCCGCCGCCGTAGCGTTATTCATACAGACATGCAGAGCAAGATTCTCGTCAGCGCCTGTCTCATGGGCCAGGCCGTTCGGTATGACGGACGGGCGAAGCCGTTGCTTCATCCGGCGATCGAGACATGGCGGGCCGAGGGCCGGCTCGTGACGATCTGTCCGGAGATGTCGGCGGGCATGACGGTGCCGCGGCCGCCGGCGGAGATCGCAGAGGCGGCAACGGGCGAGGATGTGCTGGCCGGCACGGCGCGGGTTGTCGAGCTGACGGGCGCCGACGTAACGGAAGAGTTCCTGCTGGCGGCGGAAAATGCCGTGGCGCTCGCAAGGCAGACCGGCTGCCACTATGCGCTGCTCATCGACGGCAGCCCGTCCTGCGGATCCGGTTTCATCTATGACGGCACGTTTTCCGGCCGCAAGCAGGCCGGCAACGGCGTGACGGCGGCGGCGCTGAAAGCGGCCGGTGTCGAAGTGTTTTCCGATCATGAGATCGAGCGGCTGATCGAACGTATCGCGCAATAAGCCTCAAAAGGCACGGCCGCCGGAGAACCGACGGCCGCTAAGAATTTGGTGATGAAAACGCTTTTGTCCCCGCGCCGTTTAAGCGGCGCGGCGACCTTGATGCATTGCCGGGGCAGCGCTTTCGCCACTGACGCGGAAGCCACGGATGAGGTCGATCAGCTCGTCGGTATCGGTGGCCAGCGTCTCGGCCGATGCCGTGGTCTCTTCGGCCATGGCGGCATTCTGCTGCGTGGCGGCGTCGAGCTGGTTCATCGACGAGGAGATCGAGCGCAGCGTCGTGTCCTGTTCGGAGGCGCTGTGGGCAATCTTGGCGACGATCTCGTTGGCGGCCTTGATCTGGTCGGAGATCCGTTTCAGCGCTTCGCCTGCCTCGCCGACCAGACGGACGCCATGGTCGACCTGGCTGGAGGAGCGGGCGATCTGGTCCTTTATCTCCTTGGCGGCCGCGGCGGAACGCTGGGCAAGTTCGCGCACTTCCTGGGCGACGACCGCAAAACCCTTGCCGGATTCGCCGGCACGCGCTGCCTCGACGCCGGCATTCAGCGCCAGAAGGTTGGTCTGGAAGGCGATCTCGTCGATGACGCCGATGATCTTGGTGATCTCCGAGGACGACTTCTCGATGCCGCTCATCGCCTCGATCGCCTGGGTGACGATCGCATCGCTATGGGTGGCCTCGGTGCTGACCGAGTGGACGCGCTTGCTGGCTTCGTGCGCGCCATCGGCCGTCTGGCGGACGGCGACGGTGAGTTCATCGAGGGCGGCCGAAGTCTCTTCCAGGCTGGCCGCCTGGCGCTCGGTGCGCTGCGATAGCTCGTTGGAGGCGCGGCGGATCTCTTCCTTGCTGGTGCCGATGTCGGTGCCCTTGGCACTGACCTTGGCCATGGCGGCTTCGAGATGCGACAGCGCATCGTTGAAGTTATCGCGGAGGGCGGCATACTTCTGGCCGAGATCGGCGCAGCGGACGGTGAGATCGCCACGGGCAATCATCGCCAGTGCCTGGCCAATCGTTGCCACCACCCGCGCCTGGAGCGTCGTCTCATCCTGCTGCTGGCGCAGATTGTTCTCGCGCTCGCTTTCCAGAGCCAGCTGCTGAGCCGCCTCGCGATCGGACATCTGATGGCGTTCCCTGATCTTTTCCTGCAGCGACAACGTCGCCTTCGCCATCATGCCGACTTCGTTGTTCATCCCGGTATGCGGGATGGCTATCGAAACATCCTCTTCGGCGACGGCCTTCAGGGCGGCATGGACGTTGTTGAGAGGTCCCGATATACCGCGGATGACAAAGTATGCGGCTGTCATGGCAAGGAAGAACAGAACGATGCTGCCGGAGAGCGCGGTCAGGATCGTGCTGTTTATCTGAGCATCGAGATCGTCCATATAGACGCCGGTGACGACGACGACCTTCCAGGGATCGAAGGCCTGTGCATAGGCCGTCTTACGAAAATCGCCAGCGGGGTGGCCCGGTTTGGCTGTGGAATAATATTCGACGAGACCGCCGCCCTGCTGCCCGAGCTTGACCAGCTCTTCGCGATAGAGCTTGCCTTTGCTGTCCGGCTGGCCCTTGTTGACCTGACCGACTTTCGCCGCATCGTAATGGAACATCATCTGGATGTCGTAGCTATAGCCGAAGAAATAGCCATCGGGGTCGTATTTCATCGCATTGACCGTGGCGTAGGCCTGCTTCTGGGCGTCTTCCAGCGTCATTTCGCCGGCAGTCACTTTGGCCTGGTAGATTTTGAGAACAGAGACCGCAGACTGCACCTCCGCCCGCAGCATGTCGTAGCGTTCGTTGTAGATCGCGTTGACGGAGGAGCGGATCTGCAGGGAGGTGGCGATCGCAAAGGCGATCATCAGGCCGACGACCAGCAATATGAGCTGCTTCGATATCTTCAAATTTTTCATGACGCCTCGCAACGGGAATGGATGGCTGCATTCCGGTGCGGTCTTCTACCGCCTGTGCGAGCGCGCCGAAAAAGAGGACGCGTCTACCGCTGCTAAAATAAACATGCTGCGACCGGGTAAAGTATCAATTGATGCTCACCCTATAAAAAAGCTTTAATTTTATTGTTCGCGATGTGAACTTCCCTGAAAATCAGGGGGTAAAGTTACAAGGCCGACCGCCGGATTTTCATCCGCCGGCCAAATATCATTTCTCTTTTGAATTCTCAGCGTGCCCGGTGCATCAAAACATGAATGCACCCCCGCTGCTCATCGAGGGTGCATTCGGCCCACCTGTGGTGGACCCCCAAACGATCGAAACCTTGATCAGGCGGGGGCAGGGAATTTGTTGTTTAGGCAATTCCGGACGCAAAACCGCTCAACACTTTTGCCGGAAGTTGCTCCTAGAAACGCAGCTTGAATTCGGAAGCGTTTAGCGCTGCCGGTTGTTCCGCCATGCCGGCCGCAACGGGCCTGGCGTCGCCGCCAATGACGGCCGCGGTGGTTGCATTCATGTCGATGCCGTCGACCGCCGGCGCCGACGGCGCGGCCGCAATCATGGATTCCGGCGTCGCCTTGCTGACGAAAACGACGGGCGAGCCACCCATCCAGCCTTCGGTGCGGTAAATCTTCTTTTCACCGCCGACATCGCGGATTTCACTCGCCTCGAGGACGCCGGGCTTCAGCTCCGGCACCGTATAGTCCCTCTTGGTCAGCTCGGTCTGGAGCGGCGGGCAATGGGCGCAGGTTTCGGTGACGATGCTGCCTTCAGCACGCGGCGCAGTCTTGCCGACCACCTCGATCGAGGACGCCATCGCAGAACCTGCCATCAGCAGGATTGCCGCACCGAGGAAAATCTGACGCATCAACGCTACTCCGTCTCATCTTGGGAGCAAATTAGCGCAGCTTTGTTTCTATCCCGTCAGGGGAAAGGGTAAAAATTTAAAGAACGGGCCGGTTTATACTCATTCCGCGCCGGTTTCGCGCTCGATCGCCCGCCAGCCGATGTCGCGCCGGCAAAAGCCGTTTTCCCATCTTACCCTGTCGAGCAGCGCATAGGCGCGGTCCTTGGCCTCGGCGACCGTGCCACCTGACGCGGTGACGTTCAGCACGCGGCCGCCGGTCGCAACCAGCACACCGTCTTTCAGACCCGTGCCGGCATGAAACACCTTCTCGCCCTCGCCTGCATCAGGCAGGAAGAGAATCGGCGTATTCTTCTCGTAGGCGCCGGGATAACCCTTGGACGCCATGACCACCGTCAGCGCCGGATCGTCGTTCCATTCGGCGTTGACCTGATCGAGCGTGCCGTTGGCGGTGGCGAGCAGCAGCGGCAGAAGGTCGCTTTTCAACCGCATCATCATCACCTGGCATTCGGGATCGCCGAAGCGGACATTGTATTCGATCAGTTCCGGCCCCTTCTTAGTGATCATCAGACCGGCGAAAAACACACCGGAGAAGGGATGGCCGCTCTCGGCCATGCCGCGCATCGTCGGCTCGATGATCTCCTTCATCGTCCGCTCGACCATTTCGGCGGTCATCACAGGCGCCGGCGAATAGGCGCCCATGCCGCCGGTATTGACGCCGGTATCGCCCTCGCCCACCCGCTTGTGATCCTGGGCGGTTGCGAGCGGCAGCGCATGTTTGCCATCGCAGAGGCAGAAGAAGCTCGCCTCCTCGCCATCGAGATAGGCTTCGACGACGACTTCGGCGCCGGCAGCGCCAAAGGCGCCTTCGAAGCAGTCATCGACAGCTGTCAGCGCCTCGTCCAGCGTCATCGCAACCGTCACGCCCTTGCCGGCGGCAAGGCCATCGGCCTTGACGACGATCGGCACACCCTCGGCGCGGATATAGGCTTTGGCCTTCGGTCCATTGTTGAAGCGCTGGTAGGCGCCTGTCGGAATATCGTAGCGGGCGCAAATATCCTTGGTGAAGCCTTTGGAACCCTCGAGCTGGGCTGCGGCGGCGGAGGGACCAAAGACCGCCAGGCCATCGGCGCGCAGCCGGTCGGCGAGGCCGGCAACCAGCGGCGCCTCCGGGCCGACGACGACGAAATCGATCGCCTTGTCCTTGCAGAAGGCCGCGACCGCTTGGTGATCTTCGATGTCAACGGGCACCAGCACGGCGTGTTCGGCAATGCCGGGATTGCCGGGTGCAGCATAGAATTCCGTCATCAACGGCGATTGCGCCAGCTTCCAGGCGAGCGCATGCTCGCGTCCGCCCGATCCGATCAACAGAACCTTCATGCGCGACCCTTTCCTGTTTCGTCTGGCGGTTAAGGGCGAAGGACCGAAAGGTCAAGCGGGAAAGCTCACCAACCCCCGCCTCCGCCGCCTCCGCCGCCCCCGCCGGACGAGCCGCCGCCGGAAAAACCGGAGGATGAACTAGACGGCGGCGGCGAAGGAATCGTCGAAGCGATGGTCGAGGCCATCGACGAGGAAAAGCCGCCGATGCGATCGGAGAAACTGCCGCTGTTGAAATTGCCGGAATACCAGGCGGGTGCATAGGCGGCAGCCGCGCCGGCGGCAGCTGCCGCAAGCCAGGTCTCGAAAGTGCGCGACCAGGGTTTTTCGACGCCGAGCGCCACCGCATAGGGCAGTAGCGTCTCGAAATGCTGAGGCGACATAGAGGGCGCGCCAGCCGTGTTCATCCGGTCCTTCTCGGCAAGCGTCAGATACTGGCGCAGGCCATCTATGCCGTCCATCATCTTGGCGCCGAGCGGGGTCGGGGCGCCCATGATGAAGAAATACAGGATGTTCAAAAGCACGATGCCGCCGATGGCAAAGAGCATCGGCGTTTCATGCAGCTCCATCAGCGACGAGGTGAGCACCATCACCATGATCGCCAGGATGCTGACGCCGACGAAAACGCCGATCGCCGTGGAGATGATCGCGATGATCTTGCCGAACAGCGACTTGCCGCGATGCACCGATCTGACGAGGCCGGCGGCAAACACCGCAACGAAGACCGAGATGGCGATTGGAATCAGCATGAGCGCGATCGTGTCGGGCTCCAGCGAACCGAAGACGAACAGTATCACCAGGGCGGTGGCACTGAGCACGATGCCGCCTGCGGTATAACCGAGGTTGGAATTGTAATATTTGCCGCGGTGTTCCTTCTCGATCGCCGAGCGAAAGGCCTGGCCGACGGACTTCACCCGCTCGCCATTGGCCTTGTCGATCGTCAGCGTCGAGCCGGCGCCGCCGGCAACCTTCAGCAATTCGATCTCGCCGGCCTGGAATTTCTCCTTGCCGAGCGGCTTGCCGGTGCCGCTGATGACGATCGAATTCTTCAGGTCCTCGAGCTTGACGTAACCGCGGACGGCGAGATTGAGCGCGGTGGCGGAAAGCGCCGTCCAGCCCCCGCCAGAGAAACCCTTATTGTCGATGTAGTTGACCAGTGCCGGCGAGATGCCGTCTGGCGCATCCCAGCGCGGCACGACGACGCCGCGGGCGGGATCGCGGCCGACCTTCAGCCAGGAGCGCGTATAGTATGCGAAGACGAGGATGAGACCGCCGAAGCCGATGAAATAATTGCGGTTGTCCTTCAACCACCAGCTGCTTTCCATATCGGCGCTCGGCGCATCGATGGCGCCCTTCGCCATCTTGATCGAGAATGTCAGGCCTTCACGGGCCTCAAGCGGCTCGGTCGTCGAAAAGACCAGGCCGGCGCCGGTTTCGCTGACGCGGGCATTCTTGCCGGTCGCGCCCTCCGGGCCGGTGAAGAAGATCGTATCAGTGGCGCCGACACCGGGCGGCAAGTGCACCGTCGCCGTTGCCGAGCGGATCGGGAAGATCCAGCCATTGCCGGTGACGTTCCAGTAGAGTTCGTCGTGATCGTCGAAATAGCGGATCTGGCGGTTGGTCTTGTAGGTGAAGACATATTGATGACGGCCCGGCGTCACCGTTACATCGGCAGAACCGGCATAGATGCGGATACCGCCTGATATCGACTCGGTGTGCCAAGGCTCGTTATCGCCATCACGCTGGACCGAGACCATATCGAAATCGACGCTGCGGCGACGGCCTGTGGCATCGGTGAAATAGAGCGGGAAGTCACGGAAGATGCCGTGGTTGATCTGGTTGTTCTCTGCATGAACGGTGATCGTTTCCGTCACCGTCATCGCCCCGCTCTTTTCGAGCGCGATATCGGAGGCGAAACTGTCGATCACCTCGGCGGCAAACACCGCCGAAGCGGCGAGCATCAACAGCAGCGCAAAGCAAAATCCGAAAACCCGACGCCCCATCCCTGTCTCCTCGCCGGCAGCCTCGGCTGCGCGTTCCGTCAATCGTTGTCCTGGTATTTCACGCCGAGTGCCGCGAGCGTCCGCCAATAGGCGGGGAAGGTTTTGCCGACGCAATCGGGATCGAGAATGGTAATGCCGTCGATCTTGAGCCCAGCCAGCGCGAAGCTCATGGCAATGCGGTGATCGGCGAAACTGTCGATCTCCGCCGGTAGACGCTTTCCTGCAAGTGCGGGATCGGACTGCACGATCAGATCGTCGCCCTCTTCGCGGGCAAGGCCTGAAACAATGCGGTTGAGGCCGGTCGAGAGCGCCCGGATGCGGTCGCATTCCTTGACGCGCAGATTGGCGATGCCGACGAAGCGAACCGGCGTCTCGTTGAATGCGGCAAGCACGGCAAGGGTCGGAACGGCATCCTGCATCTGCGAGCCGTCGATCTCTGCCGGCAGATGCGGGAATTTGGCGATGATGTCATAGGCGCGCGCATCGGGCTGCGAGAAGGTATCGGAGGGAACACCGAGATCGATCGCGCCGCCGGTGAGAACCTCGGCCGCCCAGAGATAGGTCGCAGCCGAGGCATCCGGCTCGACGATGAAATCGGCGGCGCGGTAGCCGGTCGGCTCGACCCGCCATGTGACGGGGCTGGTCTTCTCGACCTTGGCGCCGAAAGCCTTCATCGCCGCCGTGGTCAGGTCGATATAGCCGAGTGCGCCGATATCCTCGCCGACGAGTTCGATATCGACCGGCCGGTCGCCGCCGGCCGCCATCATCAGCAGTGCCGAAACATACTGGCTGGACAGGCCGCCATCGATGCGGATGCGGTCGGCCTGGAAGCGGCCGGTGCCCTTGACGGTGACCGGCGGGCAGCCGGTCTCGGCGGTCACGTCGATGCCGAGCGTGCGCATCGCCTCGACCAGCGGACCGATCGGCCGCTTGCGCATATGCTCGTCGCCATCGACGATGACGGTGCCGTCGACCAAAGCCGCAGCCGCCGTCAGGAAGCGTGTCGCCGTGCCGGCATTGCCGAGGAAGAGCGGCGCCTTCGGCGGCAGCAGCCTGCCGCTGCCGGTGACGACAAAGGTGGTATCGTCTGGCTCGTCGATCGAAACACCCATGGCCCGCAGCGCTTCGGCCATATAGCGCGTATCGTCGCTCTTCAGCGCCCCGGTCAGCCGGCTCGTGCCCTTCGCCAGGCCGGCAAGCAGCAGCGCGCGATTGGTGATTGACTTGGAGCCCGGCGGCATGGCGCGGCCTGAAAGCGGCCGGCCCGGCGGAATGATCGTGAGTTTGGCTGTGCGTGTCATGCTATTCTTCCGTCCATGGGGCGACCCTGAAGCGCGTCGCGATCTTTCAGATTCGCTTGACCCACCCTTCAGGTCTTTGGTTTTGCGCGACATGCTCAAGCCGGCCGCAATCTGCCCTTGCTCTTAATCGCTTTCCGGCAAAGGCAAAATGCCGGATCGTCAGAATTTCACGGCGGGGACGGCGCGGTCGGCCTCGTTGGTGATTTCGAAATATTCCCGCTTGGAGAATCCGAACTGGCCGGCGACGAGATTGGACGGGAAGCTTTCGACCTTGACGTTGAGATCGCGGGCGGCGCCGTTGTAGTAACGCCGCGCCATTTGCAGCTCGCCCTCCATGGTTTCCAGCGAAGCCTGGAGCTCGGCAAAGTTCTGGTTGGCCTTGAGATCCGGATAGGCTTCGGCGAGCGCCATAACACGACCGAGCGCCTGGCCGAGCAGGCCTTCCGCCTGCGCCCTGCCGGCGACATCGCCTGATGGCACGGCTTGCGCCTTGTTGCGGAGCTCAACCACCTCTTCGAGCGTCGACTTTTCATGGGCGGCATAGCCCTTGACCGTCTCGATCAGGTTCGGGATCAGGTCGGCGCGGCGCTTGAGCTGGACATCGATGCCCGACCAGGCTTCTTCCGCCATCTGCCGCGCGCGAACCAGGCCGTTGTAGATGAAGACGAGATAGAGCGCGACCAGAACGATGACGCCAAGTGCAATATACATCGCGAATCCCCCGCAGCGAAGTAATGTCCGGGCGGACACTAAGCGGTTTTGCCGGCTGCCGTCAAACGCCGATATATCCTAGGATTCGGGCCGTCGTCTGCTCCGGCAAAAGGCCTGTCGTGTCGATTTCGACGGTGCGTTCAGCCAGCCCGCGCAGCAGCCTATGGTTTGCCCGCAGCCGTTGCAGTACCGCAATATCCGTCAGCTTGAGCGCCTCGGACCGGCCGGGAGAAACAAGGCGCCTGGCGTTCTCTTCCGGGGCGCAATCGAGCAGGATTGCCACCAGATCGGCGCCTCTTGCGGCAGCCAGATCGCGATACCAGGAAAACGTCGCAGTGTCTTGTGCATCGTCCGATAAGGCATCGGTGAAGACGAAGCTTTCAGCCGGGTCTGCGCGCACGGCATGATCGAAAACCGCCTGGCGGATCTGCCCACGCAACGATGCGTGCAGCGGATCGCTGCGCGAGAACAGGGCCTCAGCCGGATTGAGCAGCATGTGATTATCAACGAGCCGCGCGCCGAGCCTCTTCGCCAGCAGGCGGCCGACAGTCAGCTTTCCAGTGCCCGGCCAGCCGTTGATATGGATGATGCGGCTGGCTGGCTGTTGCGTCACGCCGCCTCTTTGGCCAGGTTGACGCCGCCGGCATCGGTCAGCAGGAAGGCTTCGCCGCAGGCCTTGGCGAGCGTACGCACGCGCAGGATATAGCTCTGCCGCTCGGTGACCGAGATGACGCCGCGGGCATCGAGCAGGTTGAAGACGTGGCTGGCCTTGATGCACTGGTCATAGGCCGGGAAGACGCATTTGTGCAGGCGCTGGTTGGCGTTGTCGCCGGGTGCGCCGGCATCGAGCAGCGCCCGGCATTCCTTCTCGGCATCGACGAAGTGGCGATGCAGCATCTCGGTATTGGCGAATTCGAAATTATGGCGCGAATATTCCTGCTCGGCCTGCAGGAAGACATCGCCATAGCTGATCTTCTCGTCGCCGTCGCGGCCGTTGAAATTCAGGTCATAGACATTGTCGACGCCCTGGACATACATGGCGAGGCGTTCGAGACCATAGGTCAGTTCGCCCGCGACGGGTGAGCATTCGATGCCGCAGACCTGCTGGAAATAGGTGAACTGCGAGACTTCCATGCCATCGCACCAGCACTCCCAGCCGAGGCCCCAGGCGCCGAGCGTCGGGCTTTCCCAGTCGTCCTCGACGAAACGGATATCATGCAGCAGCGGATCGAGACCGATCGCCGCCAGCGAGCCGAGATAAAGCTCCTGCAGATTTGGCGGGTTCGGCTTCAGGATGACCTGGTATTGGTAATAATGCTGCAGCCGGTTCGGATTCTCGCCATAGCGACCGTCGGAAGGGCGGCGGGATGGCTGAACGTAAGCGGCCTTCCAGGGCTTGGGGCCGAGGGCGCGCAGCGTGGTGGCCGGATGGAAGGTGCCGGCGCCGACTTCCATGTCGTAGGGCTGCAGTACCGCGCAACCCTTATCCGCCCAGTAATGATGCAGGGTCAGGATCAGCGCCTGAAAGGAGCGCTTCGGGTTCATATGGTCTGGGATAGCTGACATCAACGGCACCGATTGCGTGGGATTTATCGGCGCGACAGGTGCCATGGAGGGCGGCAGGGGTCAAGACTTTTGCGGCGGCGGAGAGATCTAAAACCCCTCCCCAACCCCTCCCCACAAGGGGGAGGGGTTAACTTGCTGCGCCCGCTTTCCAGATCTTCGACGTTTAAGGAGGAGCGAGGCGGGTACTCCGGGTTAGTCCCTCCCCCTTGTGGGGAGGGGTTGGGGAGGGGTCTAGGATGCTGGATGGGGCAGAGCAGTGGCGAGACCCTTCAATTTGTGCTCTTAATTTTATTCTCCCTCGCGCTTCAGCCGGTATTCTCCGGTCTCCGGGTCCTTGACCAGCGTGCCGATCGCGCCGGTCTGGCGCTCCTTTTCGGCGCGGCGCGACTTTTCGGCGAGCTTGCGGGCGTCAGAGACGAAGCGGCGGTAGAGCCACCAGGCTGAGAAGACCAGGATCAGAATGGTAATTAACTGCGGCATGCCCCTCTCTTGCTCCCTTCAAAGCCCGAAACGGCTCCACAATGCTCTCTCTTCCGCCGCTTCGACAAGCCCTGTTGCGAGACCGGATGCAGCGCCCTCGAGCGACACCGGGGACACGCCGGGAATTCGGCGGCCGAACAGGCCGCGGCCGGCGGTGACGAGCTCCAGCTTGGTCTTCTGGCCGTAGCGCCTTTTCAGTTCCTGGCGCATGTCGCCGAGGCCATCGATGAGGCCGAGCTCCAGGCCGCGCGTGCCGCTCCAGAACAGGCCGGAAAAGACCGTCGCATCGTCTGTCAGCTTGCCGGCGCGACGCTCGCGCACCATGGAGATGAAGACTTGATGAATTTCGAGCTGCAGGCTCTTCAGGTACTCGATATCCTTTTCCTTTTCCGGCTGGAACGGATCGAGGATCACCTTGTTTTCGCCGGCGGTATAGACGCGGCGCTCGACGCCGATCTTCTTCAAGAGTTCGGGAAAACCGAAACCGCCGGAGACGACGCCGATCGAGCCGACGATGGAGGTGGCATCGGCAATGATCTCGTCGCCGGCCAGCGCGATCATGTAGCCGCCGGAGGCGGCGACATCCTCGACGAAGACCAGAACCTTCTTCTGCTTCTCGCGGGCAAGCTCGCGAATGCGGGTGAAGATCAGGCGCGACTGGACGGGCGAACCGCCCGGCGAATTGATGGAGATGGCAATCGCCGGCGCGTCCTTCATAGCGAAGGCCTTTTCCAGAACCGGAGAGACATTGGCGAGATTGAGGGTCGGCCGGAACTGGCCGCCGCCGCTGATGATCGCCCCCTGCAGCCGGACGACCGGGATGGTGATGCCGTCCTTGCGGAACCGTTTCGGCAGCAGTTTTCTCAAGAATCCGGCCATTTCCCATCCTTCGCTTCGGGTCGCACGATCGCAGTTTGCGATCGGCATCCATGTATGCGTTGGAACGGCAAACGCAATCCCCGCGTTCCCGAAAATAGCGGGTTTGAATTTGTTGTTGCGAATGACTTGCATTATCATTCTAATTCGTCATAGTGCGCTGACGATAGAACAGGTGGAAATCGCATGGACGTCCTTAATCCGAATGCAAAGAGCGGTTGGCGGCACGAACGCGGCGAGGCGTCGCTGTCCGATGTCTACCGCACCGTCGGAACCGGGCGTCACAGCTCGATGTGGCGAAGGGCGGCAGCCTTCGCCGGGCCGGGCTACATGGTCGCCGTCGGCTACATGGACCCCGGTAATTGGGCGACATCCCTCGCCGGCGGCTCGAAATTCGGCTATGCGCTGCTCACTGTCGCGCTGCTTTCCAACCTGATGGCCATCGTGCTGCAATCGCTCTGCGCGCGTCTGGCGATCGCGTCGGGCCGTGACCTCGCCCAGGCCTGCCGCGACGCCTTTCCGAAATATGTCTCGCTGCCGCTCTGGGCTTTTGCGGAAATCGCCATCATCGCCACCGACATTGCCGAGGTGATCGGCACGGCGATCGGCCTCAACCTCTTGATGGGCATCCCGCTTGAACTCGGCGTGCTGATCACCGCACTCGACGTCTTCGTTATCCTCTTCCTGCAGAAGCTCGGCTTCCGCTGGGTGGAAGCCTTCATCATCGCGCTGCTCGGCGTCATCGCGGTCTGCTTCGGTGTGCAGATCCTGCTGGCCGACCCGCAATGGGGCGCCGTTCTCACCGGCTTCTTCCCGACCACGGAGATCGTCACCAATCCCGAGATGCTCTATCTGGCACTCGGCATTCTCGGCGCGACCGTCATGCCGCACAATCTCTACCTCCACTCCGGCATCGTACAGACGCGGGCCTACGGCCATACGGTTCCCGAAAAGAGGGAAGCGCTGACCTTTGCGACGATCGACTCGACGGTGGCGCTGTGTTTCGCGCTGCTGATCAACGCCTCGATCCTGATCCTGGCGGCCGCCGCCTTCAATGCGCACGGCAAGACCGACGTCGTCGAACTCGGCGATGCCTATTCGCTGCTGTCGCCGCTGCTTGGCCTCGCCATCGCGCCGACGCTGTTCGGCATCGCGCTTCTCTGCTGCGGTCTCAATTCGACGGTGACGGCAACGCTTGCCGGCCAGATCGTCATGGAAGGCTTTCTCAAGATCCGGCTGAAGCCATGGATACGCCGGCTGATCACCCGCGCCATCGCCATCGTGCCGGCGGCGATCGTCACCATCTGGTATGGCGACCAGGGCACGGCCGAGCTTTTGATCCTCACCCAGGTGGTGCTCAGCCTGCAGCTTTCCTTCGCCGTCTTCCCGCTTGTCATGTTTACCGGCAACAAGGCCAAGATGGGCGAACTGGTGGCGCCCCGCTGGCTGAGCGGCATCGCCTATCTGATCGCGGTCGTCATTGCAGGACTGAACGTCAAGCTGCTCTTCGACTTCGTCACCGGCTGAAGCAATTCCAGGAAAAGTGTGGCGCCAGTCTAAAGCCTGGCGTAGGCCGCCCGGCCATTGTTGAAATCATCGACGAGAGGGGAGAACTTGTGGCTCCCCTCTTCGTGCATGATGAGGCCCGCACGCAGCGACAGCCGCGCCCGCGATCCCTTGATACCAGTCACCAGGATACGCACGGCGTTTTCACCCGGACGCGGGTGGATAGCGGTGATCTCGATGCCGCCGAAGCGCCGGCCGCAGGCGGCAACGATCTCGGCGATCGACTGAGGCCTGGCGATCAGCGACAATTGCCCGCCTGGGATCATGATGGCGCCGGCCGTGCGGATCCAGCTTTCGAACAGGCCCTCGGTCATCGCATGGGCTTCGGCCTTCAGCGCATCCGGCGTGCGCCGATCACCGGCGTCGTTGAAGGGCGGGTTCATGATGACGTGGTGGAAGCTCTCATCGGTGAGCCCCGCATCGTTGCGCGCCTTGGAGGTCAGCGTCACATCGGCCTCGACGACGCTGACGCGGCCCGCGACATGGGCATTGTCGGGCAAGAGGATGCTGCGGCGGGCATAATCGGCCATCTCGGCCGAGCGCTCGAAGAGCACCACTTGCGAATTGGCAAGCCGTGAGGCGACGGCAAGACCGGCGGCACCGGCGCCGGCGCCGAGATCGGCAACCCTGACCGGGCGATCGTCGGCGACCAGAGCTGCAAGCAGCATCGCATCCATGCCGGAGCGATGGCCCCTGCCCTTCGGCTGCATCACGTGGAAGGCGCCGCGATGAAAGGCATCGATGGTGTCAGTGGTTTCCCCGGTCATCGGAGCTCACTTCCGCTCGCGCAACTCGCCACCGAGACCGGCATCGATGAGGATGCGGCGCGCCTGATCGGCCATCTCCTCATCCACCAGCAGGCGGCGCGACAGCATGCCGAGCGAGCCCTCCAGCACGCTCATGCCCTGATCGGCGATGAAGCAGTGAATTCCGGCATCCTTCATCAAACTCTCGGCATAGGAGAGAAGAACGGGGTCGTTGGCGCGGATAAGTTCATGCATTTGCCGTCGTTTTCCTTCCAATTTCGCTCAGCGCGACAATTCACCCCTTGCCGCGTCCATCGCCCCTTTCTATTGTCAGATGCAAAGAATGAACAGGAGTCCGGGTCGTTGGGCGTGGTCATACCGCTTGAAGAAAGCAAAAACAAACTGGCATCCATCAAGCCATTGGTCGATCTCACCAGGGCGGACATGGAGCGAGTGAACCAGCTCATTCTGTCCAAGGCCGGCTCCGACGTGCAGATGATCCCCGAAGTGGCGAACCATCTTATCTCATCGGGCGGCAAGCGGCTGCGGCCGATGCTGACGCTGGCTTCCGCCTCGCTGTTCGACTACAGGGGCGAAAACCACGTCAAGCTCGCCACCTCAGTCGAGTTCATGCACACGGCGACGCTGCTGCATGACGACGTCGTTGACGAGAGCGATCTTCGCCGCGGCAAATCGACGGCGAGGATGATCTGGGGCAACCAGGCAAGCGTGCTGGTCGGCGACTTCCTGCTCGGCCAGGCCTTCCGCATGATGGTCGATGTCGGCTCGCTCGATGCGCTCGACGTCTTGTCTTCCGCGGCCTGCGTGATCGCCGAAGGCGAAGTGCTGCAGCTTTCCGTCGCCAAGAACATGGAGACGACCGAGGACGATTATCTCTCCGTCATTCGCGCCAAGACGGCGGCCCTCTTTGCCGCTGCCGCCGAAGTCGGGCCGATCGTCGCCGAGATCGGCCGGTCCGGCCGCAATGCGTTGAAATCCTACGGCATGAATCTTGGGCTGGCCTTCCAGCTCGTCGACGATGCGCTTGATTACGGCGGCAAGGCGGCCGATCTCGGCAAGAATGTCGGCGACGATTTCCGCGAAGGCAAGATCACCCTGCCCGTCATTCTGGCCTATCGCCGCGGCACCGAGGACGAGCGCGCCTTCTGGCGCGATGCGATCGAAGCCGGCAACAGCACCGACGCCAATCTCGAAAAAGCGCTGGGGCTGATCACCAAATATGGCACGCTCAGCGACACGATCGGCCGCGCGATCCATTACGGAACGATCGCACGGGACGCGCTTGCGCCCCTTCCCGATACGGTCTGGAAATCCGCCCTGATGGAAGTGATCGACTTCTGCATCGAGCGCGTCAATTGATCAAACGTCCTTGATCGCAGGCTGATTTTCTTGCAGCGCCGCTTCAAAAAAGCCATCCTGTTGTGAATCAGTGATCGCAACTGGTTTTGCGACCGGCAGCATTTGTCGGGACGCTGTCGAAGAAAGGTTTCCTAATGCGGCAGAGACTTGCCATCCGTCTTCTTACGAGCGCAGCGCTTGCAGCTGTCCTTTCGCTGGGCAGTGTCGGCGGCGTGAACGCCGAGGATGCGGCCAAGGCAGACGATGCCGGTACGGCCGCTCATTTTGATGCGGACAGCGTCACCACCTTCTCCGGCGCCTTCCTCGCGGCGCGCACCGCCGATGTCGATCATGACTACGAAACGGCGATCGAGCTCTACAAGAAGGCGCTGCAGATCGAGCCTGGCAATCCCGAGATCCGCCAGCGGCTGATGATCTCGCTGCTGCTCAATGGCGACATCAAGGAAGGCGTCAAATATGCCAACGACCTGAAAGGCGATCCTTCCGTCGAGCGCATCACCACGATCGTGCGCGGCATGGATGCCGTGCGCCGCGACGACTACAAGACCGCCGAGTCCATCCTGAAATATACGGGGCCGAACGATCTCGACCGGATGATGAACGACCTGCTGCTCGCCTGGGCCCGCGTCGGCGCCGGCCGCGGCAAGGAAGCACTCACGGTGGTCGAGAAGATGAAGGGACCGGACTGGTTCCGCATCTTCCAGAATTACAATGCCGGGGCGATCGCCATCGTCACCGGCGACGTGAAAGCCGCCCGTCAGCATCTGAACGATGCCGTGCTCGACAAGGAAGGCGGCGCAACGGCGCCGGATACCTTCATGCGCGCGGTGATGGCGCTTGCTCGCCTCGAAGCAACACAAGGCAACAAGCAGAAGGCGCTCGACGCCGTTTCCGTCGGCGACAACCTGTTGCCGAACTATGCGCCGCTGAACGCGCTACGCGACAGCATTGAAAAGAACGAGAAGCAGGAACAGCAGGTCAAGACGGCCGAAGAAGGGGCTGCCGGCGTGCTCTTCTCCGTCGGCGGGGCGCTGAACCGCGACGGCGCCGAGGACATCGTCTCGCTGTACCTGCAGACGGCCAATGCGCTCGATCCGAACAGCGCCGATACGCTGGTGCTGCTCGGCGGCATCGCCGAGAAACAGAATCAGATGGACCGCGCCATCGCGCTCTACAAGAAGGTGCCGGAGAATTCGCCGATGCGGCGCATCTCCGAGTTGCAGCTCGGTCTTGCCCTTGCCCAGGGCGGCAAGGTGGACGAGGCGCGCAAGCACCTGCAGGCGCTGATCGCCTCCGACCCGAAGGACATCCGCAGTTACCTCGCCTATGGCAGCGTGCTCTCCGACGCCAAGGACTACGAGGCGATGGCCACCAATTACGACAAGGCCGTCGAAGCGATCGGCCCCATTCCCGGCCGCGCCAACTGGAGCGTCTTCTTCCAGCGCGGCATTGCCTATGAGCGGCTGAAGAAGTGGGACCAGGCGGAGCCCAACTTCCGCAAGGCGCTGGAGCTCAATCCCGACCAGCCGCAGGTGCTGAACTATCTCGGCTATTCCTGGATCGACATGAACCGGAACCTCGACGAAGGTCTCGGCATGATCAAGAAGGCCGTCGACCTTCGCCCTGACGACGGCTACATCATCGATTCGCTCGGCTGGGCCTATTTCCGCCTCAACCGCTTCGATGATGCCGTCGACGAGCTGGAGCGCGCCGCCCAGATCAAGGCCGGCGATGCGACGATCAACGACCATCTCGGCGACGCCTACTGGCGCGTCGGCCGCAAGCTCGAGGCCGTCTACCAATGGAACCGGGCGCTCAGCTCCGAGCCCGAAGCTGCCGAGATCCCGAAGATCAAGGACAAGGTCGCCAACGGCCTGCCTCCCGCCAGCGACGATGCCAAGGCGGCCGACAAGAAGCAGCCGGATCCGGCGCCCGTCATCCCGCCGCCGGTCGACAAGAAATCCTGACGGGCGGAAGGCATGCCTGATAAGGGCTTGGCCGGAAACAGGTCAAAGAAATAGAGCATGATGTCGTCCGAAAATCTCTCACACTTTTCGGCATCATGCTCCAGCATCACCGAAGAAGGTCGCGCGAAGATCAACCTGGCCCTGCATGTGACGGGCCAGCGACCGGATGGCTATCATCTGCTCGATATGCTGGTGACCTTCGCAGATCATGGCGACCGGCTGGGCTTCACGCGGTCGCCGGCCGACGAATTTTTTCTGTCTGGCCGTTTCGGCGAGGTACTTGCCGGCGATGGCGGCACCAACCTGGTGCTGAAGGCGCGCGACCTCCTGCGAGAGGCGATCGGTCCCCTCGCCTTCCCCGTCCGCATCCATTTGGAAAAGAACCTGCCTGTTGCCTCCGGTATCGGCGGCGGCTCGGCCGATGCGGCCGCGACGCTGCGCGGGCTGATGCGGCTCTGGGGCGCGACATTGCCCGAGGAGGCGCTCGCAGCTCTCGCCCTGAAGCTCGGCGCCGACGTGCCGATGTGCCTTGCGAGCCGGCCGCTGATTGCCCGCGGCATCGGCGAAGAGCTCGAACCTGTGCCAGAGCTGCCGGCCTTTGCCATGGTGCTCGCCAATCCGCTGAAGGGCGTTTCGACGCCCGAGGTTTTCCGCCGGCTGGCGGAGAAAAACAATCCGGCTCTGCGCCTGGCACCGAGCCGGCTTCAGACTGCCGACTGGCTCGCGGCAATTGCTGCTGCCCGCAACGACCTGGAGCCGCCGGCGCGCGAACTCCTGCCCGAGATCACGGCAATCTCGGCGATGCTGCAAGCGAAGGGCGCGCTTTTGACCCGCATGTCCGGTTCCGGCGCCACCTGTTTCGGCATATTTGCGAGCATGACTGCTGCCGAAGATGCTGCGGCAGCTCTTCACGACGCGCGCCCTGACTGGTATTTCCAGGCGACGGAAACCGTTTCGGGAGGTGCATGATGGCAGATCTGGACGAAAAACGGCCCTTCATCGCGGTCGGCATTGCGGTTCTGACTGTCTCGGATACCCGCACGCCGGAGACGGACAAGTCAGGCGATACGCTGGCGGCGCGGATCACGGAGGCGGGCCACAGGCTGGTCGACCGGGGAATTGTGCCCGATGATCGCGAAAAGATTGCCGCGCGAGTGAAGGCCTGGACTGAGAACGAAGATATAGACGTCGTCATCACCACTGGCGGCACCGGCTTTACCGGCCGCGATGTGACGCCCGAGGCGCTGGAACCTTTATTCGAAAAGCGGATGGACGGCTTTTCCGCCATATTCCACCGGATCTCCTACGAGAAGATCGGCACGGCGACGATCCAGTCGCGCGCCACGGCAGGTGTTGCCAACGCCACCTTCATCTTCGTGCTGCCGGGTTCGCCCGGCGCCTGCCGGGATGCCTGGGACGGCATTCTGAAAGGACAGCTCGACTATCGCAGCGTGCCGTGCAATTTCGTCGAGATCATGCCGCGTCTTGACGAGCACCTGAAACGCGGCGCGACCAGATAGACTGCCTGCAACAGCGGCATTGCCTAAGGCGCGTCACAATCTTTCAGATTCGCTCCTTGCGCTTCAGGTCTTTGTTTTTACGCATGTCGTTATCGCAAAACCGCAGCACACTTTTGCGCGACATGCGTTATGTCGCAATGCCCGGCAGGACTGGCATCGTGTCCCAGCTATCACCCGACAGCAGGACGCAGCTTATGCCATGAACATCCGTGACGATGAGTGTCCAGGTGCCGCTTTCGGCGGCATAGACCTCGAGAATGGCGTTCTGGTTGATCAGTCCGACTGCCGTGAGCTTTTCGGCGAAGTTCTTGTCCAGGAAATTGACGATTTCGGGTCGGCCTGCGCAACTGCGCATCATCTGCGATGCTGCCGAATGCGGATGCGCGATCACCATTGTCGGCAATATGACGGCTATGAGGCCGAAGACCATACTGCGTACGCCGTAGACCCTACCGCGTGTCATGACGCACCTCCTTTCGCCGGGAACCCGGCAGAAAAGGAGATTTTGCTGACCTGTTCTGCCGTTCACCGGCATTCCATGGCCATTCCGTTGCGAAGCGAGGCGCTTCGACGGCGCCATGATTGAATTATAGCGCGAAATCCTATTGGGCGCCATCTTTTGCGCGAACGGTGGAGAGGGTCGCGAACCTACCGCGCAGCGCGGGCGACCCAGGAGGGAATGAGTTCACTCGCCAGCCGGCGCGGCTTCTGGCCCTTGACGAATTCGGTGAGCCGCATGCCGCTTTTGGCGATGGCGAGCGCCTGCTTCTTCGGCAGGAGAAAGCCGAGTTCCAGCGGCGGCACGGTCCGGCCGACACGCTGGAAGAACGGGCGCCGGTAGCCGCGCGATGCGGTGAAGCGCGCCGGCAGCTTGTTCAGCGCCACATATTCGGCGATCTCATCGATCCAGCCGGCCTGGGGTCTTGCACCCGGCTCGACGAAAAGCAGCCATTCGCCGCGGGCAGCGCGGACGATGTCCTTGATATCCCATTGCGAATGGAAGCGGCAACCGGCGGCGTCGGCCACCCGCGAGGTGCCGTCGCGCGAGCCGTGATCGAGCACGACCACATCGCTCACCAGCCCCTCCACCGCGCCCGCCACCAGTACCGATAAAGTCTGTGCCAGCTCAGATTCCTGATCCTGACATTCGAGAACAACCGTCAACATTGACTATTTATAATGCGCCGCACAAAATTTTGCCAGCGCCGTTTTCCTCATTTTGTTCTTGCATTGTTCTCTTTTTGCGGATAGGAATTTAATCAGCAAAACGGGCGACGGCGATGGCTTTTCGCCGCGGGAGAATCCGATGAGAGAGCAGTCCCTGGCAGGGCAGGCCGCATTCGCGCCTGCCAATACGGCAGATATTGCCGATGCGATGATCGTTTCCTCCGGTCTGAGGGTCGAGGTCGATCGGCGTCGTGGGCGTGGGGCGGGACTGAACCCGACAGGTCGATTCGAAGCGCAGCAGCGCGAGACCGTCGACGACGGCTGGCAGACTTGGGAAGAATTGCCGCCGTTCAAGACGGAAGTGCAGGTCGAAAAACCGCGCACGGCGATCACCCGTAACGAATCGCCGGACATTTCCTTCGACCGCTCGATCAATCCTTATCGCGGCTGCGAGCACGGCTGCATCTATTGTTTCGCCCGGCCGACACACGCCTATATGGGGCTTTCTGCGGGGCTCGATTTCGAGACGAAGCTGTTTGCCAAGCCCGATGCGGCAAAACTCTTGGAGCGGGAACTCGCCAAGCCCGGCTACAAGGTGCGGGTGATCGCGATCGGCACCAATACCGATCCCTATCAGCCGATCGAGAAGGAATGGCGCATCATGCGCGGCATCCTCGAGGTGTTGAACAAGGCGAACCATCCAGTATCGATTGTCACCAAGTCGGCGATGATCCTGCGCGATCTCGACATTCTGCAGGAGATGGCAAGCAAGAATCTAGTGCGTGTAGGCATCTCGGTGACCACGCTGGATCGCAAGCTTGCCCGGACGATGGAGCCGCGTGCCGCCACGCCGCCGCGGCGCCTGGAGACGATCCACACGCTGGCCGAAGCAGGCATCCAGACGGCTGTGATGGCCGCCCCGCTCATCCCGGCGCTGAACGACCACGAGCTGGAGCGCATCCTCGAATCGGCCAAGGCTGCCGGTGCTGCCGAGGCGAGCTATGTCATCCTCAGACTGCCGCTCGAGGTCAGTCCGCTGTTTCGCGATTGGCTGCTGCAGCATTATCCCGATCGTTATCGGCATGTGATGTCGCTGGTGCGCTCGATGCGCGGCGGCAAGGATTATGACGCCGAATTCGGCAAGCGCATGAAAGGCGCCGGTCCCTATGCTTGGCAGATCGCCCGGCGCTTTGAAATGGCAGCCCGGCGTTTCGAGCTGACGCGACGCAGCGTGCCGCTACGCGATGATCTGTTCGTGCCGCCGGATGGCAGCGGCGTGCAACTATCGCTGCTCTAACTTTTTTTCTCGCAATTCGGACAAAGCCGCTTCGCGCTTTGTCTGGAATTTCCTCTAACCTTTTACGCAATTCCGGACGGAGAACCGCTGCACACTTTTCCTGGAATTGCTTCTAACCTTTACGCAATTCCGGACGGAAAACCGCTGCACACTTTTCCTGGAATTGCTTCTAGCTTGCGCATCGGCAGCTCGACAAAACCGCCCTGTTTTCGAGCCCCGAGCGCAATTCCCGCGGATGGCCCTGACCGCCACCATCCGCCGGAGCGTCCCCGGCCGCCGCCCTGATCCGGGGACTTGCGGGAAATCGGGTTGGCGTGCGAGGTTCAGCCGCATGAAACCTCGCACGCCACCCGATTCTCCCCTGCTTTTCGACACGGTTCCGCTCGTGCCGGATTTTCGACTGGAGCTCAAAGCCCGCAAGGCCGGCCACTGGCCGGTCGCGGGTGCCGACGAGGCAGGCCGCGGGCCGCTGGCGGGACCCGTCGTGGCTGCCGCCGTCATCCTTGATCCCCGGCGCATCCCTGAGGGCCTGAACGATTCCAAGCAGCTTTCGGCGCAACGGCGCGAGGAACTGTTCGTGCAGATTCTGGCAACTGCGACCGTTTCCATCGCCTCCTCCAGTTCGACGCGTATCGACGAGACGGATATCCGCAAGGCAAGCCTCGACGCCATGCGCCGCGCCATCTGCAGCCTCGCCATTCCGGCAAGCTACGTGCTGACCGACGGCCTCGACGTGCCGCCCGGCCTCGATTGCCCCGGACAGGCCGTGGTCAAGGGTGATGCCCGCTCGGTCTCGATCGCCGCCGCTTCGATTGTCGCCAAGGTGACGCGTGACCGGATGATGGCGCGAGCGCATAAGGTATTTCCGGATTACGGCTTTGCCGCGCATGTGGGCTATGGCACGGCGCAGCACCGCGCCGGCATCGAGAGACACGGCCCCTGCTCGCTGCACCGGATGAGCTTCAGGCCGTTGCGCAAGGTCGAAGATGGTCCTGAGACGGATGAACTGCTTTCCGAATAGATCGCCCACAGAAGACCTGGAAAATGAAAAGTCCGCGGTATGCTCTGTGAAAGGGGCGCGAGGAACGGAGAGGTCGCGACATGTCCTCTTCTCCCCAGCGGGGAGAAGGTGCCGGCAGGCGGATGAGGGGGCCGCACGGCACAATCACGCTCCCACTTACCTATCCGCCGCGACGGCAACGCCATGTGTCCCAGCGCGCGCATCGGCATTGTAGGAAAGATCGGATTCGCGGCCCCCTCATCCGCCCTACGGGCACCTTCTCCCCGCTGGGGAGAAGAGGGAATCGAGACGTTGCGGCATGTCCCTTCGCCCTGTTTACAACGGTTCGAAGACGGCTCGAGAAACGTGATTCGACCCAGGCGAAGGTGGCGATGCCGGTTCAACGGTACCGCATTGTCCTCGGCCCCAAGCCGAGTAAAGACCAAGCCTTGCCAGCAAAAGAAGAGGCCGGGACATGCCCGGCCTTCCTCTCAATCTTTTCAAAGTTGCTTAATTCAGCCGCGTCTTGACCTGGCCGACGGCGTTGCCGAAGAGCTCGGACTGAACCTTGACGTCGGCCCTTTTGGAAAGCACGGTTTCGGCGGCCGCGATTGCGAGATCGACGGCGGCGGAGCGCACCGCCTTCATCGCCTCGACCTCGGCCTGCTTGATCTTCTGCTCGGACAGCGCCGTGCGGTTGGCGACGAATTCTTCCGTCTTCTTCTTCGCTTCGGCAGTCAGCATTTCGGCTTCGCGTTCGGCGGCGGCAACGATGTGGGCCGCTTCGGCTTCCGCTTCCTTGCGCTTGCGCTGGTATTCGGCGAGCAGGTGCTGGGCTTCCTCGCGCAGACGCTTGGCTTCGGCCAGATCGTTGCGGATCTGGTCGGCGCGGTCGTCGAGCGACTTCGCCATCATGCCCGGAACCTTCAGGTAGACGACCAGCGCCAGAAAGAGGACGAGGCCGACAAAGGCGAAGAAAGTCGCATCAAGAAATTCCATCGATCAAGCCTCCTTCTTGGCGGCCGCAACGGCGGCGGCGACATCGGCCTTGGCGACGGTGCCGCCGATCAGCTGATCGATAACGGCAGCGGCCGTTTCCTCGGCAATGGTACCGACATCGGCGAAGGCCTTGGCCTTGATCTCGCCGATACGGAGCTCGGCAGCCTTGATCTTTTCCGACAGGCTTGCCTCGACGGCGCGGCGATCCTCTTCGGCCTTGGCCTTGGCAGCGTCGCGTGCGGCAGTGCCGATCGCATTGGACTTGGCACGGGCAGCGGCCAGTTCACCTTCATAGGTCCGAACGGCAGCGTCGGCCTCCGCCTTCAGGCGGCCTGCTTCTTCCACATCCTGGGAGAGGCGCGTGTGACGCTGATCGAGAATCGCCCCGATGCGCGGCGCGATGACCTTTTGCATGAGCAAATAGAAGACGCCGAACGTGATCACCAGCCAGAGCAGCTGGGACGCGTAGGTCGTCGAATCGAAAGGCGGGAAGGGGCCGCGGGCGTGTCCGCCTTCGGCAACACCAGTCTCGGTATGGACCTCGCCTGCGGCCGGAGCGGCATGCGCATCCGTACCCGTCGCTGCCGCCGGTGCTTCCTCAGCGTAAGCCGGGGTCACAAAAAACATGCTCACCTCCAGGTGGACTGCAAATGCAAAGGATCACGGCTTGCGATCGCAGGCCGTGATCCATCTATTCGCCGATATCAGACGGCGAAGAGGAGGAGGAGAGCGACGAGCAGCGAGAAGATGCCCAGAGCTTCCGTAACTGCGAAGCCGAATACCAGACGGCCGAACTGGCTGTCAGCGGCAGACGGATTGCGCAGAGCGCCGGAGAGGTAGCTGCCGAAAATATTGCCGAGGCCGAGAGCCGTACCGGCCATACCAAAGCAAGCCAGGCCTGCACCGATGTACTTTGCTGCTTCCGCTTCCATGTTGAACTCCTTTGAAATGGTTGTTGCGGCGAATGACTGACGCCCTTTGACGTCGATGTCGTTATCCTTAGTGCCCGCCCGGATGGATCGCGTCATTGAGGTACATGCAAGTCAGCACCGCAAAGACGTAAGCCTGGAGGAAGGCGACGAGGAACTCGAGACCGGTCAGGGCGACGGTCATGATGAGGGGAAGAACGGCGCCACCGACACCGACAGCACCGAGGGCTCCAAGCGAGGCGACGAAGCCTGCGAACACCTTCAGCGTGATGTGACCGGCGAGCATGTTGGCGAAAAGACGAACCGAGAGCGAAATCGGTCGCGACAGGAAGGAGATGATTTCGATCGTGACGACCAGTGGCAGCAGAATGCCCGGTACGCCCGAGGGCACAAAGACATTCAGAAACTTGAAGCCGTGCTTGTAGAAACCGCAGACGAGAACCGTGCCGATGACGAGGAGCGCCAGCGCGGCGGTAACGATGATCTGGCTCGTCACCGTGAAGAAATACGGGAACATGCCGAGCAGGTTCGCCGTCAGCACGAACATGAAGAGCGAAAAGACCAGGGGGAAAAACTGCAGTCCCTGCTTGCCCGCGCCTTCCGTCAGCATTTTGGCGATGAATTCATAGAAAATTTCCGCGATCGACTGTGAACGGCCCGGCACAATGGCGCGGTTCGAGGTCGCGAAATAAAGGAAACCTGCGGCGATGGCAGCCGAAGCGGCCATGAAGAGCGATGCATTGGTAAACGAAAAATCAATTCCGCCGATTTCGATCGGCACAATCTTCTGGATCAGGAACTGATGAGTCGGATCGCTAGACACCGCTTGTTCTCTCTCTCTCTCTTTGGCCCGCAGAACGCGGGGTCACTGCACTGGACCGGACCCGGTCCTTATTTCTTGTCGTCGTCCAGGGGATGGGCCACCACCCCCGCAGAACGCAGCACGTTCAGAACGCCGGCACAAAATCCGAGAAGCAGAAGAACAATCAAACCCCAAGGCGCCGTGCCAACAAAACGGTCGAGGACATAGCCAAGGACGGCACCGACGACGATTGCGGAAATGAACTCGCTGGAAAGCTTCATCGCCTGGGCATAACCTTTGCGGCTTACCTCGGCACGGGCTTCCCTGGCCTCGTCCTCTCCCGTCTCGACGCGTTTGGTCGCGAGTTTCGCTTCCAATTGCGCACGGCGCTTCTCAAGACTTTCCTCGCGGTCATCCGCCATGGATCTATCCTCGCATGCCCGTCGCCCGCACTCCCGCTACCCCGGTCATTCGGACCCCGGACGCGAAGGTTGAGACCCTTCCGGCCCGTTCTGAAGTCGCGCGCAACATAGTTTTAGGGATTAGCATAGTCAAGGCGTAGACAGCTTCTGTCCAGCGAGAAAATAATTCCATCAAATCAAAGAGATAAATCGACTCTGGGTCGATCGCGCAAATTCGACGGAAAGAATCCGCTTTTCCGGGCCGGAAATCGGCTTGCCCAAGCGATTTATCTCAGCTCCAGCCGCCGCCATAGGTGCGATAGAAGACATGAAGTCCGATGCGGCCGACCTTTTCCATGGTCTTTGCCCATTTCGGTCTGACATAGACGGCATGATAGTGCGTCGCCGAGCCCACCTGCGGCAGCCAGATCTTGCCTGATGTCACCGCCATCGCAACGTCGCGGGCGACTCGCCAGTGATCTTCCGAGTTCACCCTGTCCTTGATGCTGTCGCAGGCGAAGGAAAACTGGCAGCGGTTGCGCCAATCCTCGTTCTGATAGACGACGCCGCAGATGGTCTTGGGATAGGAGGGGTTGCGGACGCGGTTGAGGATAACCTGGGCGACGGCCGCCTGGCCCTTCACCGATTCTCCACGCGCTTCGAAATAGATACCGGAGGCAAGGCACTGCTGTTCGCGAGCGGAAAAGACGCTCGGCGCCAGCACGCTTGCGGCCCAGGCATGGTCGCGCGGGCCGATCTCCGGAACGAAGCGGCCGCTGTCCTGATCGGTCAGGATCGAATCGAAGGGCGACTGGCGGGAATAGTCGGGTGCCGCCGGCCCATAGGCGGTGGCCAGTACATCGGCCTTGTTGCTGGTGACGAGGCTTGCGAGCATGGCGGGCACGCCGATATCGGTCACAACAGGCTGCGTCTTATAGAAAGATGTGGCGATCTCGATTTCCTTGCCCTGGATCTTCGGCTTGATGAAAGCCGAGCGGTCCTTGAGATCGAAGCTCGGGGTGAAGAGCATTCTGGTGCGCTCAAGGATCGAGCCGGCGGAAAAATCCTTCGGCGGCTGCATCTGCTCGATGGCGACGACCCGGCCTTTCTTAGCGCTGCGGTTGACGCGATCCTCGTCCGGCGTATCCTCGCGGCCCCTATCCTTGGCAGCGCCCTTGTCCTTGGCGGTGAAGGCGACCTTGCGGCCATCGGGCAGCACCATGCCGGCACCGGCAGAGATCGAACCCGTCACGATCGGCTCGGCGAAGGCGAGTTCGGCCTGGTGGATGGAGCCGGCCGGCGAATTGGTCAGCACCATGCGCCAGTTCTCACCCTCATGATCGAGGCCGGCAAGCATGGCGGCGAGATCGGCATGGGATGCGACGCTCGGGAAAATCAGCCAGCCGGCGAGACCGAAGATTGCGGGCGACACCCAATTCTCGGGAATAAGACGCAGCTTGCTACGGGAAGGGCTCTTTCGACGCAACACGGACTCCGGCATGGAACGCGGGAACATTCCATTGAAAATCTCGCATTAACCTTGATGTCCGGTTAACGGGCTGTGCCGAAATATGAGCGTGAAAACTTTTGGATGCTCTAATGTGGGGGATAATTTCGTGGGTTTGGGAACAGCGGTGCGGCACCTCCGGCCTCGATCCCAAGGGATGTCAATGATGAAGCAACAGCAACTTGGTCCAATTTCTCTTGCTCCGGCTACGGAGAAAGGGGACCAAGGCGGCCACGACCGTCCTCTTCTCCCCAGCGGGGAGAAGTGCCGGAGCGATAGCGAGGCGATGAGGGGGTGAGCGGCAAAGCCGCGAATGCGCTGAACGCAAGCGAAGGGCAATGAATGATGTACCGTGTGGCCCCCTTCCGACCCTGCGGGCCACCTTCTCCCCGCTGGGGAGAAGAGGGAGCTCAAATAATAACGTGCGAGCCGAGTTCCACCACGCGGTTCGCCGGCAGGCGGAAGTAGTCCGAAGGGTTGGCGGCGGCGTTGGCGAGCGCGATGTAGAGCCGGTCCTGCCAGTAGGGCATGCCCGACTTGGCGTCCGGCACCAGCTTGCGGCGGCCGAGATAGAAGGAGGTCGACATGATGTCGAATTTCAGTCCCGTCTTGCGCAGCGTCGCCAAGGCCTGCGAGACGTTCTGCGATTCCATGAAGCCGAACAGCAGCTCGACGCGGGAGAAACGCTCGGAAATCTGCTCGACCCTGTAGCGGTCGTGGCTCGGGACGCGCGGTTTGTTGACCGTGCGGATCGTCAGGATGACGTTGCGGTCGTGCAGCACGTGGTTGTGCTTGAGATTGTGCAGCAAGGCGGCGGGGGCGGATTCCGGATCGCTGGTCAGGAAGATCGCGGTGCCCGGAACCTGGGCCGGCGAATGTTCGCTCTTGCGCTCGATCGAGCTGACGAAGGAGGCGAGCGGGATATCGGTGTGGCGGGTCTTTTCCATCAGGATCGCCGTGCCGCGACGCCAGGTCCACATGACGACGGTAAAGGCCGTGGCGATCATGATCGGGATATAGCCGCCGTCGTGGATCTTCAAAAGGTTGGCGCCGAGGAAGATCATTTCGAGCACCACCAGCGGCGCGAGCGCGATCACCGCAACCGGAAGCGACCAGTTCCAGCGGGCGCGGACGAATTCGAAGGCCATGATCGAGGTGACGACCATGGCGCCGGTGACGGAGATACCGTAGGCGGTCGCCAGCGCGTCCGATGTTTTGAAACTCAGCACCAGGAAGATGACGCCGATGAACAGCACGGCGTTGACCGAAGGCACGAAGATCTGCCCGGTATTGGTTTCCGAGGTGAAGAGGATTTCCATGCGCGGCAGGAAGCCGAGGTTGATGCCCTGGCGCACCATCGAGAAGGCGCCGGTGATGACAGCCTGGCTGGCGATGATCGTCGCGGCAGTCGCCAGGATGACGACCGGCAGCAGCGCCCATTTCGGATACATCAGATAGAAGGGATCGGACATCGTCGCCGGATTGCCGAGAACCAGCGCCCCCTGCCCCAGATAGTTCAGCGTCAGCGACGGGAAAACCAGCAGGAACCAGGCCCACTGGATCGGACGACGGCCGAAATGGCCGAGATCGGCGTAGAGCGCCTCGGCGCCCGTCACCGTCAGGAAGACGGCGCCAAGTACGACGACGCCGTAGAAGCCCTCATGCAGCAGGAAGCTGACGGCATAATAGGGATTGAAGGCGGCAAGGATTCCGTAATCGTCCGAGATATGAGAAATGCCGGCGGCGGCCATGACGAGGAACCAGACGGCGGTGATCGGGCCGAAGAACCTTGCAACGGCACCGGTGCCGCGCGATTGCACGACGAAAAGCAGCGCCAGGATCACCACCGAGATCGGCACGATATATTCCGCGAGGCTGGGTGTGACGAGCTTCAGGCCCTCGACGGCCGACAGCACCGATAGAGCCGGCGTGATCATCGCATCGCCGAGAAAGAGGGCAGCACCCATCAGGCCAAGCAGCATCAGGATGGCGGTATGGCCGTTGGCGGTCTTCATCAGCAGGGCAAGCAGTGACAGCGTGCCGCCCTCGCCGTCGTTGTCGGCGCGCAGCAGGAAGAGCACATATTTGATGGTGACGATGATCGTCAGCGCCCAGATCATCAGCGAGATCAGGCTGATGACTTCAAAACGGGTGACGCCGTCATGGGCCACCGGCTTCAGCGCCTCGCGAAAGGCATAGAGCGGGCTGGTCCCGATATCGCCGTAGACGACACCGACGGAACCCAGCGCGAGATAGAACAGTTTTCGCGGCGTCATATGGCTTTCGTTCGGATGGCTCTCTTCGGACATGAAGTTGTAACAAGCTCCTTAGAGCCAGCCTTTCCAGCGGAAAAAGAAAAAGGGGATGACGGCTGAAATCACCATCAAGGCCAGCGAATAGGGATAACCCGCGGCCCAGGTCAACTCCGGCATGACCTGAAAGTTCATACCATAGATGGAGGCGACCAATGTCGGCGGCAAGAACACCACCGAGGCAATCGAGAAAATCTTGATGATCGAGTTCTGCTCGATGTTGATCAGCCCGAGCGAAGCATCGAGCAGGAAGGTGATGTTGCCTGCGACGAAGGAAGCATGCTCCGACAGCGACTGGACATCGCGCGAGACGGTGCGGCAGAGCTCCTTCGCCTCGCGGTCCTGCTGGATCGCCGGGATCGTGTGAAAGAACGTCAGCAGGCGAGTAAGCGACCCGAGACTGTCGCGCACCTTGCTGATCATCCGGTGATGGCCGGCAATATCGCGCAACTTCTCCTCGAGGTAGTTCGAGGGCTTGCGCACCTTCCTTGCCCGATCGCCGAAGACATGCGTCGAGAGGATGTCGATACGGGAGATGGAGATTTCGAGGATTTCGGCGGTGCGGTCGACGATCGTCTCCAAGAGCTTGGCGAGAAGGGCAGCGCCGCTGCGCCAGTTTTCCGGCAGCCGGTGGAGGGCAGCGATGAACAGCGCAAAGGATTTGGGATGGGCGTAGCGAATGGTGACCAGGCGATTTCCAGCCAGGATGAAGGCGACATCGGTCAGCGTCGGCACGTCGGTGTCAGCCTTCCAGAGCAGCGAAGCGGTCATGAAGACGGCGTCGTTTTCGACATAAAGACGGGCGGAAGGCTCGATATCCTTGAGATCGTCGCGAGTCGGGACCTCGATGCCGAGAACCTTCTCGACATAGAGTTCCTCGTCGCGGGTCGGCTCGATCATGTCGATCCATACGACATCCTCGGGAAAGGAGGCGGCATGCGACAGATCGCGGATCTCGACCGACTTGCAATTGGAACAGTAAGCGGTAATCACCGGTAGTCTCTCCGGCTGCATCCAACCTCAAAGGCCGGCATGCGCATTGTGCTCAACTGCATCGCAGTTCCCAATCCTTCGATCGACAAGACAACTCCGAACTTGCAGGCGGGCCGGACCCTTCGAAACGGGGACGGCCTCATTGAGCATCTGCAGCAAAACGCCATCATGGCGCCGCGGCATATGAAGCAAAGCCGTGAAATAATCAAGACATCTTCCGTGAAGCGCGGCTTTTCACCACGTTTCCCCCACAATTTGGGGTATCCGCTGCGGTGATTCGGCTCGCTAAAGCACCTCGCGTCGAACCCGATTCATGCGACGCGCGCCAGCTCTTTGTCTTATGCATGCCGTTATCCCGGAACCGCTTCACACTTCCGGGCGGGATGCATTTTGTCTTATGCATGCCGTTATCCCGGAACCGCTGCACACTTCCGGGCGGCATGCATTTTGTCTTATGCATGCCGTCATCCCGGAAACCGCTGCACACTTCCGGGCGGCATGCATTATTCGAAGACGATCGCCGGCGCCGGGCGCTGGGACTGGCCGGCGAGCTGCTCCCAGACCTTGGCGGCGATACCGCGATAGATGCCGGCGACGATGCCGTTCGGCTCGGAGGCGACGAGCGGCGTGCCGGCGTCAGAGGTTTCGCGGATGTTCATCGTCAGCGGCACTTCGCCGAGGAAGGGAACGCCGATGCGCTCGGCCTCCCTGCGGGCGCCGCCATGGCCGAAGATGTCGTAGCGGGTGCCGGTATCAGGGGCGATGAAGTAGCTCATATTCTCGACGATGCCGAGCACAGGCACCTCGACCTTGCGGAACATGTTGAGGCCCTTGCGGGCATCGATCAGAGCGAGATCCTGCGGTGTGGAGACGATGACCGCACCGGCAAGCGGCACCTGCTGGGCCATGGTCAGCTGCGCGTCGCCGGTGCCGGGCGGCATGTCGACGACGAGGACGTCGAGCTCGCCCCAGGCGACTTCGCGCAGCATCTGCAACAACGCCGACTGCACCATCGGCCCGCGCCAGATCATCGCCGTCTCCTCGTCGACAAGGAAGCCCATCGACATGACCTTGAGGCCATAATTCTCCATCGGATTGATGATGCGGCCGTCGATCTGCGTCGGGCGGCCCGATATCTTCAGCAGGCGCGGCATCGAGGGACCGTAGATGTCTGCATCGAGAATGCCGACGCGAAGACCGTTGGCGAGCAGGCCGAGTGCGAGATTGACGGCGGTGGTCGACTTGCCGACCCCACCCTTGCCCGAGGCGACCGCGATGATGGCGCCGATGCCGGGCACACCGATCTTGCCGGCGCGCGGCGGCTGTTGAGGGACGTGAGCCCCGTGATCGTGGCCGGCATGGCCGTGCGGCGGGTTCGGCGCAGGGCGGGCAGCCGGAGCGGCGGCGGCCGCCTTCTTGTCCGCCGTTAGTGTGACGAGGGCGCCCTTGACGCCCGGCATTTCCTTGATGACGCGCTCGGCGGCGAGCCGCATCGGCTCCAGCTCCTTGGCGCGATCGGCCGGGACGGTGATGGAGAAATAAACCTTGCCGTCGGAGATGAAGACGTCGGAGACCATGCCGAGCTCGACGATATCGTGCTCGAGATCCGGTCCACGCACGGTCTTCAGCGTTTCGAGAACCTGTTCCTTGGTGACGTCGGCCATTTCACCCTCAATGCTTCTTGCAGACTACAGCGTCGCGCGTCTCTCAAGACGCGCAAGGACGCTGTAGCACTTGAATTGCTGCATGACTCAGCCCAATCAATTCCGATTGGGCTAAGTCATGCAGTAGAAATAGTGGAGACCGAAGCCTTCGCCAAACAAAATCATCGGGAGGAAAATCCGGCGGGCCAAAAAGAACGCCGGGGAGAATTGGCAGTCCGTTGCGGCCATCAAGTCCGCCGGGCTTTCGCCCTGATGGCCGCAACGGTCTCCCCTAGAACCGGCGCAATCCGGGGCGAACTAGCGCAAGCCGAAAAAAAGACCAGCGAAAAGTGAACAAGGAAGATGAAATCGCCAACAGCTGCGAAAGAAGCGGTGCCAAAACGCAACAACCGCCGCCGACGCCGAAGGGCCGGGAGAAAAGCGGCATCGGCGTCGGGCAGCGGTGTGTCGGCCGCGCCATTTCCTGGCGCTGGTCTCAAAGTCCCCTCTGGACCTCTCGCCGAAGAGATGCAGAAAGCGTGCCAGATGAAAAATCAGGGAAAAGAGCGCAAAAGCGCTTGCGGCAGCCCCTCAGCGGGAAAGGTATGCCTACGCGCTGGGCGGCTCGGAAAGCAGTCGGTTGTTTTTTGCAACTTATTTGATCAGGCCGATGCGCAGCGCCTTGGCGACGGCCTGGGTGCGGTTGACCGTGTCGAGCTTCTTGGTGGCGCGGTTGAGGTAGTGATTGACCGTGTGCTCGGAGAGGGTGAGGATTTCGGCGATTTCAGCACTGGTCTTGCCGGCTGCCGTCCAGTTGAGGCAATCGATCTCGCGGTCGGTCAGCGTGTCCGTCATGCGCGTATCGAGGTTGCGGATCTCCCCAAGCCTGTCGAAGACGTGGATGGCGATGTAGCACAGCTCGCGCATCTCGGCCGGATTGAAGGGCTCGCGGTCGCCGGCGAAAGAGACGGCGCCGCGCAGGCCGGAAGGATCATGCGTCGGGAAATAGGCGCAGCGCATCATCTTGAAACGTTCGAACAGCGAGGCAACGAGAATGGACTTGCCGTCGTCCCGCGACCAGTTCTGACGCGACATGTCGTAGAAAAAGGGTCGCGCGGATGTTCTGAGGCGCCTCAGAACCGGACTGTTCACCATCAGGCCTTCCTGGTCGTAGAGAGCCAGAAGCTCGGCCGGCCAGCTGGTAATGACGGTGCTGCCCTGAAGATCGAGGGAGGTGATCGGCGGCAGGTTGAGGACCATGAAGGCACGGCTGCGATAGGCTTCCGTCACCCGTTTCATGAAACGAAAAATATCGAACTGGGTCTTCAGGCCCGCAATTTCCTGAACATAATCGTCTTCTTCCGTGGATGTTTGCGACAAGGGTGCCATCACATTTCTTCATCTTCGGCACAGCGGCCGGCAAACCGTTTGCGAAACCTGCCCGCTAGGGGTGTTTCAATTGCATGGGGAACGACGATCGCTTGTGGAATCGGCTTCAGCGTTGAGCGTTCAGCCGATGACTGGTTGTAGATTTCGCGGACCGTTCTAGTTGTGGTGATTCGTCGGCAAATCTCAATATCGCGCTCATCATAAGCATGCTCTGCTCGCGTCCGGCAGCGGGCCGATTGTGATTTTTCCCTCAGCGGCGCGGACCGAGACGAACGCGCATGCCTTCCATGATCCTCCCAGCCGCCAGTCGAACCGGAACGGCCCACTGGTGCAGAAGTTCCATCGACAACCGATAGGCCGGGCCGGTAATCGAAATGCCACCCATAAAGGTCCGATCCTCCGACCAGACGGGTGCGGCAACGCAGCGGATGCCGGCCTCATGCTCCTCACGGTCGAAGGCATAGCCCTGATCGGCAATCTCGCGGATTTCCGCAAGCAGCGTTTCGGCTGAGACATGGGTCGAGGCGGTAAAGCTGGTGAAGCTCAAGCCGGCGACGAGATTGGCAAGGCCTTCGGCCGGCAGCAGCGACAAGGCGGCCTTGCCGACGCCGGTGCAATAACAGGGCGAGGCATTGCCGATCTGCGAATACATGCGCACAGGCTGACGGCCTTCGACCTTATCGAGATAGATGATCGACTGTCCGCGGAGAACGCCGAGATGCACCGTCTCGCCGGTCGCCCGCTGCAGATCGGCGAGGTGCGGCTCGGCGATCAAGCGGAATTCGTTGCGCGCCCAGCTGCGCGCGGCGAAATCGAGCAGGCGCAGGCCTGGCGCATAGCGGCCGTCACCATCGAGCTCGATCAGCCCTTCCTCCACCAGGTGGCTCAGCTGGCGATGCAGCGTGCCGCGCGGCTGGCCGGCGAGAGCCAGGATATCGGTGAAACGCAACGGGGCGTCGGCATGGGTGACGAGATCGAGCAGAACCATCAGTTTGCCGAGCGTGCCGGTCTCGCGTGCCTGTGCTGCGCCGTCGCCGTTCGAATTCATCGCGTCACTCACCCTTGACAGAAAGGGCACTGTAATTCGATAATTCCATATAGTCAAATTAAGTTCCAAATAATGGAACAACGATAAGGTCGGGAGGCGACGGTGACCATGATGCCAGCAGCACAATTTCCCGAGTTCAAAAACCGAACCGTGCTGGTGACCGGCGGCGGATCAGGCATCGGTGCTGCGATCGTCGAAGGTTTCGCGCGCCAAGGCGCCAAGGTCTCATTCATCGATATCGCCGAGGCCGCCGGCCGCGAGCTCGCCGAAAGGCTGTCGCGGGAGACCACGCATCCGGTCTCCTTTCACCATGCCGACCTGCGCGACATCGAGGCGATCCGGCGCACGGTCGATACCGTCATTACCAGGTCAGGGCCGATCCGCGTGCTGGTCAACAATGCCGCCTGGGACGACCGCCATGAATTTGACGCGGTCACCGAGGCCTATTGGGACAATAACCAGGCGGTCAACCTCAAGCATGTGTTCTTCACCTCGCAGGCAGTCGTGCCGTCGATGCGGACGGCCGGCGGCGGGGCGATCATCAATATGTCGTCAATCGCCTTCAAGCTGAACATGGGTGGTTTTCCCGCCTATGCGGCCGCCAAGGCAGCGGTCGTCGGACTGACGAAGAGCCTGGCGGGCAGGCTCGGGCCGGAGAATATCCGGGTCAATTGCATCCTGCCCGGCATGGTGGTCACCGAGCGGCAGATGCAGCACTGGCTCACCGAGGAGAGCATTGCGCGCTCGATTGAGGATCAGTGCCTGAAAGTCGCGCTCAAACCCGATGCGATCGTCGGTCCCTGCCTGTTTCTTGCATCCGACTGTGCGGCTGGAATGACCGCCCAGTCCCTGATTGTCGATGGAGGCGTTCTGTAATGGCAAATCCCGCTTATGTCGCGGTGGACTGGGGCACCAGCAGCTTTCGGCTCTGGCTGATCGACAGAGACGGCACCGTCCTTGCCGAACGTCGCAGCGGCGAAGGCATGACGAGCGCGGCAAAGACCGGCTTTTCCGCGGTGCTTGCCAGCCATCTCACCGCCATCGAGGCGCCGGAAAACCTGCCGGTGATCGTCTGCGGCATGGCCGGCGCCAGGCAGGGCTGGGTTGAGGCCGGTTATATCGACGTGCCGGCGCCGCTCGTCTCGATCCTGACCGGGGCGGTCTCCGTGCCAGGCGAAAGCCGCGACATCCGCATCCTGCCGGGCCTTGCCCAGCGGGACATGGCGAGGCCCGACGTCATGCGCGGTGAGGAAACCCAGCTTCTCGGCGCGCTCGGCCGCGCAAGCTCGGGGGCGCAGGCGGTCTGTATGCCCGGCACGCATTCGAAATGGGTGCATGTGACGGACGCCAAGGTCACCGGCTTTTCGACCTTCATGACCGGCGAGCTTTTCGACGTCGTCAGCAAACACACGATCCTTTCGCACGCCGTTGCCGGCGCGGGAGAGCGGCAGGCGGATGCGGCAGCCTTCGAGGCGGCGGTCTCGGCCGCTTTTACGCGCCCGGCCCTTGCCTCCAACCTGCTGTTCACCGCCCGCTCGGGCCAGCTCCTTCACGGCATATCAGCCGCTGCCGCGCAAGCCCGGCTTTCCGGCACGCTGATCGGCCTCGAGATCGCCGGGGCGCTGCAGGATGCGGCAAACGGCACCGACATCACCCTCGTCGCCTCCGGGCGGCTGCAGGCACTTTACGAACAGGCCTTCAGAACCCTCTCCCTTGCCTTCACCGCCATCGACGCCGACGCCGCCGTGCGCCGCGGGCTTTCGGCTGCCGCCGAATCCATCTGGCCGAATTGAGAAAGCTGACACGATGAACCGCATCCCCTTCCCCGATATGAAGCGCCCGCTGATCGCCATCCTTCGCGGCATCCGGCCTGACGAGACCGAAAGCGTCGTCGGTGCTCTGATCGAAAATGGCCTGACGGCGATCGAGATTCCGCTCAACTCGCCGGAACCGTTCAAGTCCATCGAGATCGCCGCAAAGATGGCGCCGGCCGAGGTGCTGATCGGCGCCGGCACGGTGTTGACCGTCGAGGCGGCCGACAGCCTGCATGCGGCCGGCGGCAAGCTGCTCGTCACCCCGAATGTCGAGCCTGAGGTGATCATCCGGGCGCGCGAATATGGCATGGTGACGATGCCGGGTGTCTTTACGCCGACCGAGGCGCTGGCGGCAGCGCGCGCCGGGGCCACCGGTCTCAAATTCTTTCCGGCAAGCATGCTCGGCCCTTCCGGCATCACGGCGATCCGGGCAATCCTGCCGGCTGAGCTGATGATTGCCGCCGTCGGCGGTGTGTCGGACAAGAATTTCGGCGATTATACCAAGGCCGGCATCTTCTCCTTCGGCCTCGGCACCAGCATCTACAAGCCAGGAATGACCGCATCAGAGGTTGCCGAGCGCGCCAAGGCGACCATTTACGCCTATGATGCAGCCATTGGGAGCGTGAACGTATGACCGATATTTATGAGTTCGAGGGCAAAACACTTTGCAATACCAATTCCGTTCTCGGTGAAGGCCCGACCTATGATCCGGACAGCAATACCGTCTGGTGGTTCAACATCCTCGGCAAGGAACTGCACGAGCTCAATCTTTCGACGGGCGCCAAAAAGGTGCATCCGCTGCCTGTGATGGCGAGCGTGCTTGCACGCATCGACGCAGCGCGGCAGCTGATCGCGACGGAAGAAGGGCTTTTCGTGCGCGACGTGGCAAGCGGCAACCTCACCTTCTACGCCGCGCTCGAAAACGACAGGCCGGAAAACCGTTCGAACGACGGCCGCACGCATCCTTCCGGCGCGCTCTGGATCGGCACGATGAGCAAGCGGGCGGAAAACCAGGCCGGCGCCATCTATCATGTCGCCAGCGGCAAGGTGACGAAGATTTTCAACGGCATCAGCATCCCGAATTCGATCTGCTTCTCGCCTGACGGCACGATCGGCTATTACACGGATTCCCGCATCAACCGGCTGATGCGAGTCATGGTCGATCCGCTGACCGGCCTGCCCTCGGGCGAGCCTATCGTGCTGGTCGACAGCATGAACGAGCCCGGCGACATCGACGGCTCGGTGGTCGATGCCGACGGTTATATCTGGAATGCGCGCTGGGGTGCGGGTGTCGTCGACCGCTACAATCCCGATGGCCTGCGTATTTCGCGCTACAAGGTCCCCGCCGTCCAGCCTTCCTGCCCTGCCTTTATCGGCGTCAATGCCGACCGGCTTGCGGTAACGACCGCCTGGGAAGGGCTCGACGAGGATGCCCGTTCGGCCCAGCCCAGTGCCGGCGCGCTTCTGGAGCTCGGCATCGAGGTCAAGGGCGTGTTTGATCCCGTCTATGTGCTCTGAACACGGGGGGCCGAGGCCATCTGAGGCGCTCCCCGACCGGGGCGCCTTTTCTGGGTTTGGCGGCAGCTCCTCGATAAATGTTCCGTGAGAATCGAGAAATTTTCCGTGTTTTCAACCGGAACCAATCGGCCCACCACTCATTTTCCTTTCGAACCGGCGCTGCAATCAAACAGGCGTTGCCGGTCAGTGATTACTCCAGGGAAATGAAAGTAGGTTCGAAATGACACGCAAACTCTTGACGACCGTTGCCGCTGGCGCACTGTTTGCCACGGCTTTCGCACCGGCGGCATTTTCGCAGGCGGCGCCGCAGCCAGCGAATCCCGCCGCTCCAACACAGGCAGCTCCGGCCAACCCGGCAGCACCTAAGCCGATGACGCCCGATGTCACCAAGCCCGCAGGCGATGCCGCACAGGCTCCGGCCGCAGCACCGACCGCAGACACAGCTCAGGTCGGCTATCTGACGGAGCAGGCTCCGGATCAGATCAGTGCCAACACCTATATCGGCCAGTCGGTCTATAACGCCAAGAATGAAAGCATCGGCAGCGTCAACGACCTGATCATGAAGAAGGACGGCGGCATTGTTGCTGCGATCGTTGGCGTCGGCGGCTTCCTCGGTATCGGCGAAAAGGATGTCGCCGTTCCGATGGAAAAGATCACCGTCGCGCAGAACACTCAGGACGGCAGCGTCAAGCTGACGACCAGCGAAACGGCTGAATCGCTGAAGGCCGCACCGGAGTTCAAGACGCTGGCAATGCAGTCGGCCGAAAGGGCTCCGGCTCCGGCTGCGAACGGTACCGATACCACGGCGACCGGCTCGACCACGCCTAAATAATCCGTGCGCGGTAGTATAGCGTAGGCGATGGCGCTCCTAGAACTGGATGCTTTTAGGCCAGATCGGCCTAAAAGCATCATGCTCTAGGGGCGCCATCGTTTTATGGGGCGCCATCGTTTTATGCGCTGACACGCTCCATCATAGTCGGATCGTAGTAGTTCTCGTGTAGGAAGCGCAGCGTGGCGATACCATCGGCCGGACGGCCGAAGTGATAGCCCTGGCCCATGCCACAGCCGAGCATACGCAACTTCACTGCCTCCGCATAATCCTCGATGCCTTCCGCCACGACCTCCAGCTCCAAACCCTCGCACATGGTGAGGATCGCCTTGATGATGTGTTCGGAGGCGCGATCGGAATTGATGCGCGAGACGAAGGCACGGTCGATCTTGATCTTGTCGAAGATAAAGTCGCGCAGGCGTCCGAGGCTCGACTGGCCGGTGCCGAAATCGTCGAGCGAGATGCGCACACCGGCGGCGCGCAGATCGGCGATGATCCGATGAGCGGTATCGGCCGAACTCATCACGGCGGTCTCAGTGATCTCCAGCTCCAGCCGATGCGGATCGAAGCCGACGCGGCCGAGGATCGACAGGACGCTGCTGCTCGTTCCCGGATCCATCAGCTGGGCCGAGGATAGATTGAACGACAGAAAGAGTTCGCGCGGCCAGGACAGTGCTGCTTCGGCGGCTTTACGCAGCAACGCCTCCGACAGCGCATCGATGAAGCCGCGCTCTTCGGCGAGCGGCACGAAGACGCCGGGCGGCACGAAGCCGAGATCGGGGTCGTTCCAGCGGGCGAGCGCCTCAAAGCCGACGACCTGATTGTTGGACAACGAGACGATCGGCTGGAAATGCACGTCGATCGCATCCGAGATGATGGCGTTTCTGAGCGCCTGCTCCAGTTGCGTCGCGCGTTTCATTTCCTGCGCGATCTCGCGCGAATAGACGGTGATCTGGCCGCGACCGCGGCGCTTGGAGCGGTAGAGGGCGGTTTCGGCACTCTTCAGCAGTTCCTCGCAATCCTCTCCGGCGAACGGATAGATAGAGAAGCCGAGGGAAGCGGAGAGACGGACGTTGCGGTCACCGAGGTCATAGGGGGCTGATAGCACCTCGCGGATCATCTGGCCGAACTTCTCGGCACTCGCCCGCTCGAAGATCAATGGCAGCACGAAGGCGAATTCGTCACCATCGTGGCGGGTGACAAGCGCGCCGTCCGGAATACAGGCCCTGAGACGATGAGCGACCTGGCAGAGGATTTCATCGCCGGCTGTCGAGCCGAACAGGTCGTTGATCGGCTTGAAGCTGTCGAGGTTGACGATGCCGATGGTGAAGGGGGCCGGATCGCTGGCGCGCTCGGAAGAGATCTGCAAGACCTTGTCCCGCATGCGATTGCGGTTTCCCAATCCGGTCAGCGGATCGGTGTAGGCCATCGCCTGAAGCTCATTCTGACCCACGGTCAAGAAAGCTATTTCCGCCGATTTTATCATGCAAACCCGAGCTTTCCCCCGCAGCTATGCAAAAGAATGACCGGCATGTCTTAACAATTCGATAGGAAATCAGCGACCTCTGCCGCCTGGAACACCCAAAATCTAGGAGTTGACGGGTATTTCTGTTAGAGCGGTTCAGCTTCTCATGGAAGCGCCGAACCGCTCTAACATTTGTTTTACGCAATTCCGGACGGAAAACCGCTTCACACTTTTCCTGAAATTGCTCTAAAGCGCGTCGCGATCTTTCAGATTCGCTCCTCGCGCTTTAGGTCTTTGTTTTTACGCATGTCGTTAGCGCAAAACCGCTGCACACTTTTGCGCGACATGCTTTAGTTTCGCGCCCGCAAAGCCTCGGCCATCAGGTACTTCTGAAATACCAGTTCGAGCATGTCCGGGCTGACGGGTTTCATGATGACGTCGTCCATGCCTGATTTGACGCATTCGGCGCGGTCGCGCTCGAAGGCCTGGGTGAGCACGCCGATGATCGGGGTGCGGGTTCCGCCGCCGGTTTCCTCCATCTGCCGAATGAGGCGGGCGGCCTCGAAACCGTTGAAACCCGGCAGGGAAATATCCATCAGTACGATCTGCGGCCGGTGCTCGGCCCAGAGGCGCACGGCCTCGTCACCGGTCGCCGCAAGCATATGGCGGTAGCCGAGGCCTTCGAGGATCTGCGAGAAGACGATCTGGTTGATATCGTTGTCTTCGGCGACAAGAATCTGCAGGCCGACCACATCGTCGGACGTGCTGATTTCCCAATCCGCATCCGAACCGGCGGCGCTGCGGCTGTTGCGGTTGAAATGGCGGGCGATCTGGAATGTGAGCTCGTTGGCGATCTGGAAGCCGTCCATGACGAGCGCCGGGATGCCGTATTGCTCGGCAAGCTCGAGGCAGCGCATGCCCATCTGGTTGTCGATGATCAAAAGATCGAGCGAGATGCCGGAGGAGGTGGCGATTTCCAGGAACCGCTCCTCTTCGTCCTCGCCGCGGACCGAGCAGGATTCGAAGCCGTATTTCGTCAGTGTCCGCAGCGCGGCGGTTTCGGCTGCGAGGTCGGCGGTGACGACGAGGACCTTGCGGCCGGAGAAATTCTCCGGAACAATCGCTTCCATCGCCGCTGGTTCGCGCCGCCCGACACTCGTTGGTACCGGCACATAGGCCCGGCGATAGCTTTGATTGCTGGAGGCGGTGATCGCGGACGCTTGGCCGAACTCGTCGAGATCGGCGCCGTCGCGCGGCAGGTCCTGCGTGGTCGACACCAGGAAATAGCGGCCGGGCTTGCCGATGCGGTGTTTGCGGCTGACGATGTCGCGCTCGATACCGTCGCGGGAGATCTGACGCTGGCGGGAGACGGACATCTCGCCGGTCTCCAGCACGTGGCGATCGCTCTCCTCGAAGCGCTCGGCGATCTCCTCTGAAAACAGATCACCGCTCTTACGGCCGAGCACCTCGTCGGCGCTCGTCTGATATTTCTCGCAGAAGGCGAGATTCACCGCGACATAGGTGAGGTTGCGATCCTTGACGAAAAGCGGAAACGGCAGATTGTCGAGAATGTCCTCGGTGAGCTGCACGCGCTCCAGATCGGAGCGCCATTGCTCTTCGCGCTTCTTGTTCTCGGAAATGTCGGAGATGATGGTGACGCCGTAGCCGCCCGGCAGCCTGCGCTTGACGAAGCGGACCCAGCTGTCGGTGCCATGGCGCTCGACGGCGTCGAAACGCTCGCGCCAATGCGAGGCGATTTTCTCCGACAGCCAGTCTTCGCGGCTGAGCGAGCCACCTCGCCTGACATCATACTGCTGGCGAATGCCGGTGTCGTACATTGCGCCGAGGAAATCGCGAAGCCGCGTGCCCGGCTTCAGCATTTCGGCGGGCAGCGGAAAGAATTCGAGGGTCTGGCGGCTTGCGAAGATGAGATGATCGTTCTTGTCGTAGATGATGAAAGCTGCGGAAAGGCTGTCGCACACGACATCGAAAAGCGCCGTCTGCAGATCGGCCTCGGCGGGAGCCCCATCGATTCCTGATGATGTGTCCGCCTTTTCGAAGCCGGCACTCATTCTATTCCGTCCCACATCTGTTCGATTTCGCAGCTTCCGGAGGCATATAAATAGAAATGCCATTTTTATGTTAAAACCGGCTTAACATTACCTACCCCCACATTTGGGGAAGCCCCCGGATCACGGTTCGGGAAAGCGCTTGGAAAGCCCTTCCCTCCGGCCTGCGAATCTCCGAAAATAGCCCATGGCCATCAGACAGCTCTCCGAAACGCTCATCAACCAGATCGCCGCCGGCGAAGTCATCGAACGGCCGGCGAGCGCTGCCAAGGAACTGATCGAAAACGCGCTCGACGCGGGGGCGACGCGCATCGAGATCGCCACATCAGGCGGCGGCAAGGCGCTGCTGCGCGTCAGCGACAATGGCTCGGGCATGGACGCGGCCGATCTGGAACTGGCGGTCAGGCGCCACTGCACTTCGAAGATCTCCGAGACGCTCGAGGATATCCGCACGCTCGGCTTCCGCGGCGAGGCGCTGCCCTCGATCGGCTCGGTTGCAAGGCTCAGCATCGCAAGCCGCAGGCGCGACAGCACTGGCGGCCACGAGATCGCCGTTGCCGGCGGCAAGATCGCGCATATCAGGCCGGCTGCCGCCAATCCCGGGACGATCGTCGAAGTGCGCGACCTGTTTTTTGCCACACCCGCCCGCCTCAAATTCCTGAAGACGGAGAAAGCCGAGGCTGGCGCCATCACCGAGATCGTCAAGCGCATGGCGATCGCCTTTCCGGCCGTGCGCTTCGTGCTGTCGGGCTCGGACCGCACGACGCTGGAATTCCCGGCGACCGGCGATGATCATCTGGCGCGCATGGCGCAGGTACTCGGCAAGGAATTCCGCGACAACGCCATTGCGCTCGACGCCGTGCGCGAAGAGATCTCGCTCACCGGCTTTGCCGGCGTGCCGACCTTCAATCGCGGCAACTCCGCCCATCAATACGCCTTCGTCAACGGCCGGCCGGTGCAGGACAAGCTGATCCTCTCGGCGATCCGCGGCGCCTATGCCGAGACGATCCCATCCGGACGCCATCCGGTGGCGGTGCTATCGATCACGCTTGATCCCGCTCTGGTCGACGTCAACGTGCATCCGGCGAAATCCGACGTGCGGTTTCGCGACCCTGGCCTGGTGCGCGGCCTGATCGTCGGCGCCATCCGCGAGGCCTTGGCGCGCGACGGCAGCCGGGCGGCGACGACCGGGGCGAGCGACATGCTGCGTTCCTTCCGCCCCGGCTTCCAGCCGAATAGCCAGCGGCCGCAAACGCCATGGTCGGCCGAAACGTCGCCCTCCCGGCCCTATCAGCCGACAACGGGTTTCGGCGAGCGGCCCCAGGCGTCCTTCGACGGACTTTCGATGCCGACGGCGCGAGCCGAGCCGCAATTTTCGCCGCAGCCGGCAGCGACCGAACCAAATGCACGGTATCCGCTCGGCGCGGCACGGGCGCAGATCCACGCAAACTACATCGTCGCCCAGACCGAGGACGGGCTCGTCATCGTCGATCAACATGCCGCGCATGAGCGGCTGGTCTTCGAAGCGATGCGCAAGGCGCTGCATTCGAAGCGGCTGGCCTCGCAGGTGCTGCTCATCCCCGAGATCATCGACATTCCGGAAGAGGATTGCGACCGGCTGATGCAGCATGCGGCCGAGCTTTCCGAACTCGGCCTGGCGATCGAGCGTTTCGGCCCAGGCGCGATCGCCGTGCGCGAGACGCCTGCCATGCTCGGCGAGGTCGATGCGCATGGCCTGATCCGCCAGCTCGCCGACGAGATTGCCGAATGGGACACGGCGTCCGGTCTGTCGGCCAAGCTCGAATATGTGGCAGCGACCATGGCCTGCCACGGGTCGGTGCGCTCCGGACGGCGATTGCGGCCCGAGGAAATGAACGCGCTACTGCGGGAGATGGAAGTGACGCCCGGCTCCGGCCAGTGCAATCACGGCCGGCCGACCTATATCGAATTGAAGCTCAGCGATATCGAACGGCTTTTCGGCAGAAGCTAAAAAAGCTGGAAAAGCAGCCCTTGCGGGAGTATGGCAGACGGATGACAGACTGCAGGGAACGGAGCGCATGAATTTGTTCGAAGGACACGGAAACCGCGAGGCGAAGATCCGGTATCTCGATGGCGATTTCCAGATTCTCTCGCCCGGCTCCTATGTCGTCTGCGCGATGACGGGAAAACAGATTCCGCTCGACGAATTACGCTATTGGAGCGTCGCCCGGCAGGAGCCCTATGCCGACGTGATCTCGGCAATCGATGCCGACAAACGCGCCGGTGTGCTGCCGAACCAGCGGCGCTAGAGCCTTTCCGGGTTAGATTGAAGCATTCTGCCGGAGCAGGTTTTCGTCAGGGCAGAGGCGATTGGCGAAGGGCATACCTTTTGGTACGTCCGAGCCGATCGCCTCTGATCCTGGCGGAAAGATGCCCGGCCCTTCGGGTTGGCTGAAACGGGCCGGCTGATCGACCGGCCGGCTTGGCCGTAGAGCTTGGCTACGACGCGCGCCGGCCGGTCGACCATCCGACTCCGTTTGAGCCAACAGAATACTTCAATCTAGCCCGGAAAGGCTCTAGCTGCTGCCATCTGCGTCGGAGGTTCTGGCTGTGATGGTTCTCCGGTCTGCAGCCCGGAGCTGCTCCAGGGAGAATATCCGCTCCGGTTACCCGGCGACTTGAAAAACCATAGGCTCATCCACGACAACGCCCGTATCGGCTGGCCAACGTGGCTCCGGGCCGCAAGGCTCGACGATACATTCCCGACAGCGGGGAGGTTTGACTCCCCGCGTACGCGATCGACATGGGGCAACGGTTCACTTGAACTTCGCCATATTCTCAGGCGTCACGAGCGCAGCGCCGGAATCGATCAAAGACTCAACCTTCTCTCCGCGAATCGATTTTACCAGCGCATCCACACCGAGTTCGGCCATCTTGGTGGGGAACTGCGCCACCGACGCATCCTCGACTCCACTCTTCAGCGCTTCCTCTTCGCCGCAGCAGAAATCGAAACCGACCAGCACAATCTTGTCATTGGCAGTGCCAGCGTTCTTGATTGCGCGCGCCGCGCCAGCAGCGGGTGGGCCGCAAGCGGCATAAATGGCCTTGAGATCCGGGTTTTTCGTCAGCAGATCCTCGGCGACACTGATCCCAAGCTCCTCGGTGCAGTTTGTTGCGCCTTTCCCGACGATCTTGACATCAAAGCCGTTCAGCCCTTCAAGCATACCGTTTACGCGGTCATCAAGCGCCGGCACACCGGGCACGCCCTCGAGAATCCCGAGCGTATCGCCGGCTTTAAGAACCGTTTTGAGATATTCGCCGGCGATTTTGCCCGCAGCGAAATTATTGGTCGTGGCAAGCGCCGTCCTGCCTTTCCAATCCGGAATGTTGTTATCCATCAGCACGACCTTGACGCCGGCCGCCACCGCCTTGTCCAGCGCAGTCGACACGGTAGGATCGACGGGCGTGAGGGCAATGCCCTGCACGCCTCGTGTCACCATGGATTCGATCTGTGCAATCTGGCCCTCGATGTCGGTTGCTGATGTGCCCTGCCCGTAGATGATCTCAACGCCGGGATTTCTCTTCGCATAATCTTTGGCGGCGTTCTCCATTGTTGCGAAGAATGGTACAGGGAATTTGGTTATAAAGCCGAGCTTGACCGGCTCCTGCGCCAAGGCCGGCACTGCAGCGACGGCCAGAAGCGCAAGAGCTCCCAGCAGGGATTGCGGTTTCATGATAGACCTCCCATGTTTCGACCGCCCTCCTCTAGAGCGATCTCGTTGTCCGCTGCCCCAACGAAGCAGCGATCTCCCTTAAGCCTCGGCGCCGACAATCATCGCGACAAGGTCCTGCTTGTTCGCTTCCGTCGGCTTCAGTTCACCCACCTTGCGACCCTGCCGCAGCACAACCGCCCGATCGGCGATTTCGACGACATGTTCCATGTTGTGCGTGATGATGATCACGGCATTGCCGTCGGCCTTGAGCTGATGGATAAGGTCAAGAACCTGGCGAGACTCGCGAAGCCCGAGGGCGGCCGTTGGTTCGTCAAGGACCACCAGCTTGCGCGCAAAAACAATGGCACGCGCGACCGCGATCGCCTGCCGCTGCCCCCCAGACATCAGCGCGACCGGCGCGTCGAATCTCGGCAGTTTAACCTTCAGGCGATCGATGACACCTGCTGCCTCCCGCTTCATCGCGCCCGTGTTGAGGAAGCGGAGCGGACGCGGCAGCCAGGAGGGGAAAGAGATTTCTCGTCCGCAATAGAAATTCTGTACCGGGGTCAGGTTGTCGAAAAGCGCCAGATCCTGATAGACGGTTTCAATACCGGCGCGGCGGGCGGCGGCCGTTGAATGGAGCGATACGGGCGCACCATCCACGAGGATCTCTCCTTCGTCGAGACTATGAAGCCCGCTGATGCATTTGACGAGTGTCGACTTGCCGGCGCCGTTGTCACCCAAGAGAGCGGTTACCTCACCCGCATAGGCATCAAAGCTTACATTTTCCAGGGCATGGATGGCGCCAAAGCGCTTCTGGGCGTTTCGAACCGAAAGTGCCGGTGTGGTCGATGCAGGGTTCATTGCACTCTCGCCGATTGAAGCACACGCGCGCGCGCCTCGAGATGGTTACGAAGCACGTCGGCCTCTACGGCGATGACGATGACCAGCCCAATCGCGATCATTTGGAAGAACACGTCGACCCCGAGAAGGTTAAGGGCGTTGCGGATGACGCCGATCAGCACGGCGCCGATCAGGGCGTGGCCGAGATGGCCTCGTCCGCCAAGGAAGCTGGCGCCGCCGATAATCACCGCAGCAATCGTGTCGAGCTCCAAAAGATTGCCGTAGATTGGCGAGGCGGCGGCGGTTCGTCCTGCAAGCAGCACCGCGCCGACACCTGCACAAAGGCCGCAAATAATGTAGGTCGCGAGCAGAACGCCCTTTACCGGTATACCCATGCTTCTGGCGGCATTCGGCGCGCCGCCGACCGCATAGACCCATCGGCCAAAGACCATCGACTTCGTCAGGATCAGAAAAAGAAGCCCGAACATCGCAACGGCAAAGAAGGAATTGGGCACACCAAGCGTCGTACCGCCGCCGATTGCAGTCACTGCATCGGGCATCCCGCGCATGGTGGTGTGGCCGGGCGCCAATGTAAGTGCCAGGCCGCGGCAGATACTCAAGGTCGCAAGTGTAATGATAAAGGGGTGTGGCAGCCGGCCATAGACAAAGACCAGGCCGTTGACCGCACCGATAGCAGCACCGGCAAGCAGCATCGCCATAATGACGACGACCGAGGAATCGACCTGCTGGTAGACAAGTCCGCCGATGACTGTTGCTAGCGCAAGATTCGAGCCGACAGACAGGTCAATCCCGCGAGTCAAGATAACGAGCTGCTGCCCCATTGCCACAACAGCAATCACTGCTGTCTGCGCCAAGATGTTTCCGAGATTAACGGGCTTTAGAAACGCCGGCGTGATCAAACTGACGACGGCGATGAGCATAATCAGGATCAACAGAGGGCCTAGGCTCAATAGCCTCAGCCCCAACGTGATGCCGGATTGTCTCGGATGGAAGGCTGCATCCTGCGAACCACCAGGCCGCGACGAATTCTGAGGCAGAATCCCGGAGTCTTCCAAATTCCCCTAGCCTCCCCCGTTTTTTATACATAAGAAACATATGATACACGTGCGTCAACTTGTTTTTTATGGATAAGTAACCATGTCAGGAGTTGTGCCATGCGAACGGATACGACCTTCAAGCGGGCATTCAATGACATGATCGATATCATTCGGACGCTCGATCTTGGGGAGGAATTGCCGTCTGAAAATGCACTGCGCGCCCAGCTTGGCGTGAGCAGAACAACGGTGCGGAAGGTGCTGGCCGGGATGTCCGCACGTGGGATCATCATATCTGAAGCGCACAGGCGGATTATAGGTGAACAACCGCAGCAGATAGAGCGCTATCCGAAGGAAGAGACCTTGGCCATTTCGGAACAGGTCGAGACGAGCTTCATGGAATGGATGCTGCGCGGCGATGCCTGTCCGGGTACAGAAATCAATGAGACGGAATTAGCTCGGAAATTCGGCGTCGCGACAACGATCGTCCGTGAGTTCCTCAATCGATTTCAGAAATATGGCCTGATCGAGAAGCGTCAGAATGCAGGCTGGGTTTTTAAAGGGTTCACAGCCAGTTTCGCACTCGAACTGTTCGAGATCAGAGAGATGTTCGAAATGCGCTCCGCACGGCTTTTCGCTGCCCTGCCCGACGGGTCGCCCCTCTGGAAACAGATCCAATCCATGCGGGCGGCACATTTGGAACTGCTCGCGGATATCGACGCTCGGTTTCAGGATTTCTCGGAGCTGGACAGCCGCTTCCACCGGCTGATTACGGCAGTGGCGCCAAACCGCTTTATCGAAAGCTTCCAAGACGTGATAGCCATGGTCTTCCACTATCACTATCAGTGGAACAAGCGTGATGAACGCGCGCGGAATGAGGTCGCCATTAGTGAACATCTCGCGCTGATCGAAGCCCTCGAAAGCCGCAATATCGCGTTGATCGATCGCGCATACCGGTTGCATCTGACTTCCGCCCGCGAAACTTTGCTTCACTCGATCGCGTGATCGCATTGCATATACGGATGTGCGCAGGACGAGACGTTTTGCAGCAGCTTGTTAGAGCGGCTCAGTCTTTCCCGGAATCGATTTAATCCCGGCCTTGATCTCCCGCAGCCGTCGCTCGCGGCAGGCGGCGATCGCCCGGTCGATGATGAGGCTGGCGGCGAGGTGATCCTCGAAGACCATGTCGACCTCAATCACCCGGCTCTTTTCGGCGAGCCGCGCCGCCTTGCCGTGATGGCCGGAAAGGCGGACGAAATCCTTGGAGGTGGTGACGATCAGGAGACCTTGACTCTCCGCGGTCGTCAGAATGTCGTCGATCTCCTCTTCGGTCAGGTGCTCGTGATCTCCGAAGGACTTGGCGACGACAATTTCGGCGCCGCGCGATTCGACCGTGCGGAAGAATTTGGTGGGATCGGCGATGCCGGCGAAGGCAAGCACCTTGCTGCCGGCCAGCGTATTGTCGCCGCGCACTTTCAGCGATGCGGTGAAATAGGGCTTTGCCGCGCGCGCCGCCATACGGACGATCCTGTCGGCGGCATTGCCGCCGCCAACCTTCAGCAGCGCCGTCGCAGAGCGGAGCTGCTGGCGGACCGGAGCACGGACTGGGCCGCCGGGCACGATATGGCCGTTGCCAAGGCCGCGCGTCGCGTCGATGACGAGCAGGGCATAATCGATCGCCAGCCGGGCGCTCTGGAACCCGTCATCCATGATGATGAGATCGGCGCCCTCCGCCACCAGGCGCTGAGCCCCTTCGACGCGCCGGCGGGAAATCACCGTCAGCGCTTCCTGGGCAAGCAGCAAGGGCTCGTCGCCGACGGCAATCGCCCAGTGATGATCGGGATCGACCACGGTGGTCACATCGAGCGAGCCGCCGTATCCCCTGCTGAGAAAGCCGGGCTTCAGCCCCTTCGCCTTGGCGGCGCGAGCGATCGTCAGCGCCGTCGGCGTCTTGCCGGCGCCTCCGACGGTGAAATTGCCGACGCAGATGACCGGAATGGGAACGGAGGCGCGGCGCGCATGGGCCATGCGGTGGCCGGCGATACGGCCATAGAGAAAAGAAAGCGGCAGCAGCAGCCAGGCCCGCCAATCGGCTTTCCTCCACCAGAACGGCGGCGCTTCGGATATCATCTTGCCGTCCCGCTCCCCTGCCCGGCTAGAGTATTTCCGTTTTTCTTCGAATCACGGCAATGCTCTATCACTTTTGTTCTTGCGCAATCCCGGACGCAAAACCGCAGTACACTTTTGATGGAATTGCTCTAGTCACAGCCAGTCCCCTGCTTCTCGACGGAGGAATTGAGAAGCCAAAACCTGAAAAAATGCAAGCCCTTACCCGTCAGGCCGGCTGCAGGTCCGCCAGCAGGGTCTCGATGGCGGTGATATCGTCGAGCACATGATCGGCCGCAGCGGTCAGCGTCTCCCGCGAACCGGTGCCGGTCAGCACCGCAATCCGCAGGCCAGTGCCGGCATTCAGACCCATGTCCAGATCGTGATTGTTGTCGCCGACAATGGCGACCTCTTCAGGCAAAAGACCGGTCGCAGCACAGAAGCCGAGCACCATGCCCGGCTCCGGCTTGACGCCGAAACCGCTGTCATAGCCGGCGATATAATCGACATAGCGGGCGAAACCGAAGCGTTCGGCCGTCTGGCGGATCGACCGTTCATTGTCGCTGGAGGCGACACCGAGCTTGAAGCCGCGCCGATGCAGCCGGGCGAAAAAACCGGCGAGGTCGGTCACCGGCACGGAAAATTCGGCGGCGCTGGAAAAGAGCTCGTCGAGGCGGACCGTCAACTCGTCGACATCGACCATCGAGCCCGCCGCAACGAGGCCCGAAGCGATCTGGCGGGTATTGCCGGCGGCAAGCAGGCTGTCGGGAATGATGTGGCCGGTCACCGGATCCATACCGCAGGCCGAAAGCAGCCGGTTGGCGAGAAGCTCGTCCCCTTGGGCGGCGATGCGGGCAAGCTCGCGGTTGACCGGCAGCCAGCTCTCATCATAGTCGAGCAGTGTGCCGTCCTTATCGAAGAGGATGCCTTTGATAGGCGCCACAGCCGACATGTTCGCTCCTCAGACCTGGGCCGCGGCCTTGGGCAGCAACCGCGCCTTCACCGTCAGCGGATTGATATAGGGTTCCAGCCCCTTGACTGTCGCAGTCAGCGCGCCGCGCATCTCGTGCACGGCGGTGATGCCGGCTTCGATCATAGTGCGGCGGGCTCCGTCATTGGTCAGCAGGTAATGCACGCCCTTGGCCAGCATTTCGGTGTCGCGCACCATGCGGGCGCTGCCGCTGCGGGCAAGCTTCTGATAGGCATCGCGGAAATTCTGCACATGGCCGCCGGAGAGAATGGCGCACCCGAGCATGGCGGGCTCCAGCGGGTTCTGGCCACCTTCGGCAAAGAGCGAGCGGCCGACGAAGGCAATTTCCGTCAGTCTCAAATAGAGGCCCATTTCGCCGATCGTATCGCCGAGGAAGATATCGACATCGGCGGACAAGACATCGTCGCGGGTACGGCGGGCGACCTTCAGCCCCTGCTTGACCAGGGCCGCCTCGATCTCGTCGCTACGCTCGGGATGGCGCGGCACGATGATCGTCAACTGACCGTCGCGCTCCCTCAACGCCCGGTGAACGATGGCGGCAGCGTTCTCCTCGCCGTCGAAGGTCGAGATCGCCGCCCAGGTCTTTCTCTCGCCGATCTGCTTCTTATAGCGGGCGAAGACAGCGCTGTCATAAGGAGGCGCGTCGGTATCGACCTTCAGATTGCCCGAGGTGATGACGGGCACAGCACCGAGATCGCGGAAACGCTCAGCATCGACATCCGACTGGGCGATGACCAGGGCGAGATTCTCGAACAAAGCTTCGGCGATCGCCGGACGGCGGCGCCAGCGGGCGAAGGAGCGGTCCGACATGCGGGCATTGATCAGAATCTGCGGAATGCGACGGCGGCCAAGCTCCAGCACCGTTGCCGGCCAGATCTCGGACTCGGCGATGATGGCGCAATCGGGCTGCCAATAGTCGAGGAAACGGCTGACGGAGGGCTTCAGGTCGAGCGGTACATATTGATGGATCGCTTCCTGGCCGAGGCGCTCGGCAGCGAGCTTGGCGGATGTGATGGTGCCGGTCGTCAGGACGACATGGATGTCGCGGCGGCGGATTTCGCGGATCAGCGGGATGACGGCATTGGTTTCACCGACGCTTGCGGCGTGGAACCAGAGGAGCGGACCCTGCGGCCGGTTGGCACTCGGATAGCCGAAGCGCTCCAGGCGGCGCGCGCGGTCTTCCTTGCCTTTGGCCGTGCGGTAGTGGAGATAAAGGCCGACAACAGGAGAGGCAACGGTTCCCGCCAGACGATATGCGCTCAGACCGAACCGCGCCATTCGGGAGCTCATTGCGCCAGCCTCCGATCCAAAGCGATCGACATCAAACCCATTCCCTCATTATCGTTGCGGCCGCAATGACCGATCAATTTGTTCAGAATGCGTCAAACAATCCGGATCGACGGGCGTCGATGCACGAAAACCCCGCTCGCCGAGCGGTCGGCCGGCAGCACTTGTCGAGGTCAGTTGCCCTTGGCCTTTTCCTGCGGATCAAGGAGACGATGCATGTGGACGATGAAGTAGCGCATATGCGCATTGTCGACCGTCTGCTGCGCCTTCGCCTTCCAGGCTGTCAGCGCCGAGGCATAATCCGGGAAAATGCCGACGATATCGAGACCCTGCAGATCACGGAACTGGACGTCATCGAGGCTTTCCAGTTCGCCGCCAAAAACGAGATGCAAAAGCTGCTTCTTGTCACCGGATTCAGTCATTTTTTGTTCTCTTTCTGCCTATTCTCCTCCGCCACCCCATCTGCGGGATTTTGACGAAAACGTCAACTGTCTCGTCGTCCCGCAAAGGCCGAGAGGAATTCGCCAAGGCGGGGCGTCGGGGCCGCGCAGAGGACTTTATGGGTGACATCGGCGCGGTTGTAGACGATCGGCCTGCCTTCGAGGTCGACGAGACCGCCGCCGGCGCAAACGAGGATCAGATCGGCGGCGGCAAGGTCCCAATCATGTGAATTGCCCTTGACGAAGGTGCCTTCCAGACGACCGTCCGCCACCATGGCGATGCGATAGGCGAGCGAAGGAATGTATTTCTCGCGCGTGACCCGGTCGCGAAACTCCGATGGGAAGGCCTTCAGCAGGTCTTCGCCGATCGCAAGGCGGCTCATCTCTTCCGGTCCGGCGGCCGAGACGGTGAACGGGACGCCGTTCTTCAGCGCCACGCCGCCCTCGACCGCCTCATAAAACTCCTCGAGCGCCGGGGCATAGAGCACACCGGCGACCGGCCGGCCGCGATGAACCACCGCGACGCTGACGCACCAGACCTTCTGGCCGCCAAGGAAGGCGCGCGTGCCGTCGATCGGATCGATGATGAACAGCGTCTCGCGTGAGAGACGGTCGGCATCGTCCTCGGTTTCTTCCGACAGCCAGCCATAATCCGGCCGGGCTTTGCGCAGGATGGTCTCGAGAGTCTTGTTGGCGGCGAAATCGGCGGCGCTGACGGGAGAGCGATCCTTATTCTTCCACCAGACTTCAGGCGACTGGTTGAAGAAGCTGAAAGCGACGGCGCCCGCCTCTTTCGCAGCATCGGAGATCAGCGCGAGATCGCTCTGCCAGCGGGCCTTTTCCACGTCGCTCATCCCGTCAATCCGTTTCTCAATTCAATAGTGAGAGCATGACGTCGCCCGAAAACCGCTCACACTTTTCGGCATCATGCTCTCAAGCGCGTCGCAGTCTTTCACATATGCTTGCCGTGCTTTAGGTCTTTGCTTTTCCGCATGTCTTTATCGCAAAGCCGCTGCACACTTTTGCGAGACATGCTCTAGCGCCCTGCGAGCGTCATGCCTTCGATGGCGAAGGTGGGGGCCGCGACGCCGAATTTGCGGTCGATGTCGTTTGCCGGCGTCAGGCGCATGAACATCTCCTTGAGGTTCGAGGCGATCGTCACCTCGGAGACCGGGAAGGTGAGTTCGCCGTTCTCGATCCAGAAGCCGGTGGCACCGCGGCTGTATTCGCCGGTGATCATGTTGACGCCGTGGCCGATCAATTCGGTGACGTAAAAACCGTTGCCGATGCTGCGGATCAGTTCCTCCGGCGAGATGTCGCCCGGCTCCAGGGCAAGGTTGGTGGAGGAGGGCGAGACGGCAGTGCCGCCGCGCACGCCGCGGCCGTTGGTCTCCAGACCCAACTCGCGCGCGGTCGAGGTCGAGAGGAACCAGTGCTTCAAGACGCCGTCCTCGATCATCACCAGCCGCTCGCCGGACACGCCCTCGCCATCGAAGGGCCGCGAGGAGGGTCCCCGCACGATCAGCGGATCGTCGGTGATCGACAGGCCGGATTTCAGCACCTGCTGGCCCATCTTGTCGCGCAGGAAGCTGGACTTGCGGGCGACGGCAGCACCATTGATCGCTCCGGCGATATGGCCGATGAAGCCGCGGGCGACACGTGGGTCGAAGATCACAGTGACGTCCTTGCCGGTCGGCACCTGGCGCGGATTGATGCGCTTGATCACCCGTTCGCCGGCGCGACGGCCGATTTCAGCGGGGTCGTCGAGCTCGGCATAATAGAGGCGGCTGTCGAAATCATAGTCGCGTTCCATACCGGTGCCTTCGCCAGCGATGACGCTGACGGAATGGCCGAAACGCGAGGCCATGTAACTGCCCTCGAAACCGTGCGAGGTGACAAGAACGAGGCCACCCATGCCGGCCGACGCACCGGCGCCGGAGGAATTGGTGACGCCCTTGACCGCAAGGGCGGCTGCTTCTGCGGCAAGGCTCGCCTCGCGCAGCTTCTCGGAGGAGACCTCGGTGGTGTCGAGCAATTGCAGGTCGGGATAGGATTTCGCAAGGCTCGCCTCATCCGCAAGGCAGGCGAAGGGGTCTTCCGGGGAAACCTTGGCCATGGCGACGGCGCGTTCGGCCAGCGCCTGGAGATCGAAGCCCGGATTGGCCGAAACGCTGGAGACACGCTTGCCGATGAAGACGCGCAGGGAAAAATCGTCGCTTTCGGAGGATTCCGTGCCCTCGACCTTGCCGAGGCGGACGCTGACCGATTGCGAGCGCGACCGGACGACGACAGCGTCGGCGGCATCGGCCCCTGCCTTCCTTGCCAGATCGATCAATTGACTTGCGCGGGAAAGAAGTGTCGAGGAATCAATTTCAGAGGACATGATTTGGCCTTTCCTTCGGCTTCCATTTATTGTGCACTCTCCAAAGCATCAAGGCCGCCGCCGCCGATTCTTTGTCGGGGCTGCTTGCTTGCTCCCCGCCGTTGAAAGAAATTGCCAGCATGTCAGCGCCCAATGCCCTTTTTTCCGAAACGATCCTGCTGCTTGGCGGCGCGGTGGTCGCCGCGCCGATCTTCAAGAAACTCGGGCTCGGCACGGTGCTCGGCTACCTCGCCGCGGGCATCGTCATCGGCCCGGTCTTCCACGGCATTACCGATGGCGAACAGATCCTCGCCGTCGCCGAACTCGGCGTCGTTTTCCTGCTCTTCATCATCGGGCTGGAGTTGAAACCCACCCGCCTCTGGCAGATGCGGCGCGACATCTTCGGCCTCGGCACGGCGCAGGTGGTGGTGACGGGGCTGGCGCTGACTGCACTTGCCTGGTTTTCCCAGGTTCTCGACTGGCGCGGCGGCATCATTGCCGGCTTCGGCCTGGCGCTGTCTTCGACGGCCTTTGCCATGCAGATCCTCGAGGGCGACGGCGACGTCAATACGAGATACGGGCAGCGCTCCTTTTCGATGCTACTGTTCCAGGACCTGGCGATCGTGCCGCTGCTGGCGCTGATCACCATCCTCGACGGCGGCGACAAGGGCAACAACGCGCCGCTCTTCGATTTCGCCGTCGCCGTCGGCGCGGTTGCGGCGATGATCGTCATGGGGCGCTACCTGCTGACGCCGCTTTTCCAGATCATCGCCCGCACCGGCGCGCGCGAGGCGATGATCGCCGCAGCCCTCTTCGTCGTCATGGGATCGGCGAGCCTGATGCAGCTTGCAGGGCTTTCGATGGCGATGGGCGCCTTCCTATCCGGCGTGATGCTTGCCGAATCCTCCTATCGGCACGAGTTGGAGGCGGATATCGAGCCGTTCCGCGGCGTGTTGCTCGCCATCTTCTTCATCGCCGTCGGCCTGTCGCTGGAACTCGACGTCCTCGCTGACAACGCGCTCTTCGTCATCATCGCCGTGCCGATCATCATGGGCGTGAAGGCGATCGTCATCTATGGGCTCTGCCGGATCTCGGGGTCCCCGCACAACGATGCGATCCGCATCGCCTTCCTGCTGCCGCAGGGCGGCGAATTCGGCTTCGTGCTGTTCACCGCAGCAGGTACGACCGGGCTGATGTCGACGAGCACCGCCTCGCTGCTGATCGCAATCGTCACGCTGTCGATGGCGCTGACGCCGATCGGGGCGGCCCTTTCGAAGCGGCTGCTCAACGGCGACGAACAGGAGGAACTGGACGAGGATTTCGAAGGCGCGGGCGCCGACGTGCTGATGGTCGGCTTCTCCCGTTTCGGCCAGATCGCCGCCCAGATCCTGCTTGCCGGCGGGCGCAGCGTCACCGTCATCGATTTTTCGGCCGACCGCATCCGCCAGGCCTCCTCCTTCGGCTTTCGCATCTATTTCGGCGACGGCGCCCGCAAGGACGTGTTGCGCTCGGCCGGCATCGACCGGGCAAAGATCGTGCTTGTCTGCACGCAGAAGAAGGAACTCACCGACAAGATAGTAGAGCTGGTGCAGGCCGACTATCCGCACACGCGGCTCTACGTGCGCTCCTACGACCGCATCCACTCAATCGAACTGCGCAACAAGGGCGTCGACTACGAGCTGCGTGAAACGCTGGAATCGGGGCTGCTCTTCGGACGGCGAACACTGGAGGCGCTCGGCGTTTCCGAGGTTGATGCCTATGAGATCGGTGAGGATATCCGCAAGCGCGATGAGGCGCGCCTGGTGCTGCAGGTGTCCGAAGGGTTGCAGGCCGGGCGCGACATGCTGTTTTCCCACCCCGTCCGCCCCGAACCGCTGGTCAAGCCGAAGCGCGCTGCCGATCCCTTCGAGGACGACCCGCTAGCTGGAACCGTGGATGCAGCGGCGGACGCTTAGACGAAGGAATGGAGCATTATTTCTTCAGCCGAGCCTCGATTTCCCGGTCAAGGGCGAATTTCAGGTCGTCCTTGACGCCGACGGACATGGCGAGGACTTCGCGGGCCTTGAGGAAATCCATGACGCCGGTGCGGCCGACCGTCGGGCGCAGGAAGATATGCGGCGGGCGAAGCTTCAGCTTCAGCGAGATCGCCGTCTGCATCATCAGCTGGCCGGAACCGAAGATGCTCTCCATGCGGTTCGGAATATGGGTGCCGTCACCTTCCGGCGCGCCGACGACATCGATGCCGATGACGATGTCGGCAAGATCCATCAGGCATTCATAGGGCACCGGATTGCTGATGCCGCCGTCGATCATCACGCGGTCGCGCAGGCGCACCGGCATGAAGACGGCGGGGATGGCGGAAGAGGCGGCGAGTGCCGGAAACAGCTCGCCCTGTTCGATGATGACTTCGCACTGGCCGTAATAATCCGTGGTGATGACCTTCATCGGGACCAGCAGATCCTCGAAGCGGGCCGGCAGCTCGGACGGCAGGAAGGCTTTCAGGATCCGCTCCAGGTTGAACTGGCCGATGCGGATACCCTTGGCCACCGCATCGCGCACCGTCGCCGGCCTCAGGCCCCAGATGCGAGCGACGACCGCCGTCTTGTTGCCGACGGTCGTCAGCGCATGTTCGCGGATTTCGGCGCCGGACATGCCAGCCGCCATGCCGGCCGCCATGATCGCGCCGATCGACGAGCCTGATACCGCCACCGGGCGGATGCCGAGTTCATCGAGCGTCTCGATGACATGGATATGGGAAAGCCCACGCGCACCGCCGCCGCCAAAAGCGACTGCGACCGTCGGCACATCGCTGATCGCAGGCAATTTCGGGCTGATGATCTCTGCCTGCTGCACGCCCGCCCCCGCTTATTGCGGCTGATATCGGAAGAAATGCACCCTCGTATCGCCAAAGATGCGGCTCTCGAGGAAAACATAGGAAGGATGGACGGAAACGACAACATCGGCGCGTTCTTCGAGCACCGCAATGGCGCCTGGCCGCAGCCAGCCGCCTTCGGCCGCCGCCGCCATCGCCTTTTCGCCGAGACCCTTGCCATAGGGCGGGTCGGCAAAGAGCACGTCGAAGGATTCGAGATTGCCGACGCTGCCGAGATCGGTCGCATCCCGGCGCAGGATGCGGGTGCGGCCGTGCAGGCCGAGCGCATCGATGTTCTCCCAGAGCAGCGCCCTGCCCTCGACGCTGTTTTCGACGAAGAGCGCATGGCGACAGCCGCGTGAAACCGCTTCGAGGCCGACGGCGCCGGTTCCGGCAAAAAGATCGAGGATCCGGGTGCCATCGACGCATTCCGGATAGGCATGACTCAATATATTGAACAGGCTCTCGCGCGTCCGGTCGGCAGTCGGCCGAATCTCGTTGGATTTTGGCACGGCGAGAGGCCGTCCGCGAAACTCACCGCCGACGATCCGCACCGCGCGTCATTCCTTTTCCTTTAGCACCACCTCTGGACGGCCCGCCCGCAGGCCTGTCGCCGCCCGGCCTGTCACCGCCCGGCTTGGCGCCTTTCGGCTTGCCGGAAAAATTCTTAGGCCCGCCGGGCTTGTCCGCGAAGCTCTTGCCGCGGGGCTTGTCACCAGAAGGCTTGTCGCCGAACGATCTCTCGCCGCGCGGACGCTCGGAGCGGCCCTCACTGGCAAAACTTCTGGCTGCCCGCGGACGTTCGTCGCCTTCCTCGCGCGGCCTGCGATCACCACGTGGCTTGTCGCCGAAGGGCCGGTCTCCACGCGACGGCCGATCGCCGAACGGCCGGTCGCCGCGCGGACGCTCCGAACGGCCCTCACCGGCGGAGCTTCTCGCCGCCCGAGGCCGCTCGTCACCATCCGCACGCGGCTTGCGATCACCGCGAGGCTTGTCGCCAAAGGGACGATCTCCACGCGAGGGACGATCGCCGAACGGCCGGTCGCCGCGCGGACGCTCCGAACGGCCCTCACCGGCGGAGCTTCTCGCCGCCCGAGGCCGCTCGTCACCATCCGCACGCGGCTTGCGATCACCCCGCGGCTTGTCGCGGAAGGGACGATCTCCACGCGAGGGACGATCACCGAACGGCCGGTCGCCGCGCGCCGGGCGGTCGCCAGAACCGCGGTCTTCGCGGGCGGAGCGATCGCCAAAGCCGCGCTTGCGGCCGAAGCCCTCGCCCTCATCCTTGCGGCGGGGCTCTTCGCTCGAGCGGATCCATTCGCCATCCTCTTCGCGCACACGGTTCACCTGGGTGCGCGGGCGATCTTCGATGCGATCGAAACCAGTGCCTTTTGCCGGCGGCTGCTCGCCGCGCTTGCGTGCGGTCTGCGCATTCTTGGCAGCTTTCGCCGCGGCCTTTTCGCCGAGCGGCCGGGCGCCCGGCGCCATCCAGACATTGGCGCTGCGGCGCTGGCCGAGCGGCTGGGGACGCTTCGGCTTCTCGTCGTCCCGGCGGCCGCCGTCACGGCGATCGTCGTCTCTGCGCGCGCCGCCGTGGCGGTCGTCGCGTTTGGTGTCGAGGCGGCTCAGCGCCCGTTCGCGCTTGTCCTCGTCGCGGCGCGGCCGTTCGCGCTTTTCCGGTGCTGCCGGCTCCGCCTCTTCCTCGGCGGCAACCGCCGTCGCATTGTAGATGGGCGCGTCGAAATTCGCCTTGGCTTCCTCGATGAGGCGCGGGCCGAGCTGGTCGCGCAGCGTGCGGCCGCGCACTTCGACGACATGGCCTTCCGGCAGGTCGCCGAGCTGGAACGGGCCATAGGAAATACGGATCAGGCGATTGACGTCGAGACCGAGCGCCCCGAGCACGTTCTTGATTTCGCGGTTCTTGCCTTCGCGAAGACCCATGGTAATCCAGACGTTCGAGCCTTGTGTGCGGTCGAGCGTCGCCTCGATCGAGCCGTAGAGCACGCCGTCGACGGCGATGCCGTCCTTCAGCTTGTCGAGCGCGTCCTGATCGATCTCGCCATGGGCGCGGACCCGGTAACGTCGCAGCCAGCCGGTCGCCGGCAGCTCGAGCGCCCGGGCGAGACCGCCGTCATTGGTCAAAAGCAGCAGGCCTTCGGTATTGATGTCGAGCCGGCCGATCGACATGACGCGCGGCAGTTCTTCCGGTAGGTTGTCGAAGACAGTCGGCCGGCCTTCCGGATCGGCATTGGTGGTCACCAGCCCGGTGGGCTTATGATAGAGCCACAGCCTGGTCCGCTCGATGCCGCGGATCGGCACGCCGTCGACTTCGATGCGGTCGGCGAGCGTGACGTTGACGACGGGAGTTTCGAGAACCCCGCCGTTCAGCGTCACACGGCCTTCCATGATCATGCGTTCAATGTCGCGGCGGGAGGCGACGCCGGCGCGCGCCATCACCTTGGAAATGCGTTCGGCCTTGGCCTCGCCGTCGGTCTCGGCCGCGATTGGACGTGCGGCTGCAGCCTTTGCTGGCTTCGCATCGCCCGGCTTCGGCCCGGTGCCCCGTGAAAAGGGCTTTGCGCCCGGGCGTTTTGGCTTGTCTTTGGGTGTCATTTGTTGTTTGCCTGCCTTTTCGGCCTGTCTATCAGGTCACGCATCTGCGGTTAAGTGGAAATTCTTGCGATCGTGAAGACAAATCGTTTCATGGAGATGGCCCTCGAAGAGGCGCGTGCCGCCGGAGAACGCGGCGAGGTACCGATCGGCGCCGTCGTCGTTGTCGACGATATTGCCGTTTCACGCTCCGGAAACCGCACGCGCGAGCTGAAAGACGTGACCGCGCATGCCGAAATCGCCGCGATCCGGCTCGCCTGCGAAGCGCTCGGGCAGGAACGTCTTGTCGGCGCCGATCTCTACGTGACGCTGGAGCCTTGCACCATGTGCGCAGCAGCCATCTCGTTTGCGCGTATCCGCAGGCTCTATTACGGCGCCGAGGACCCGAAGGGCGGCGGCGTCGACAATGGCGTGCGATTCTATGCGCAACCGACCTGTCACCACGCTCCGGAGGTCTATTCCGGTTTCAACGAGGTCCAATCGGCCGATATGCTGCGAAGGTTCTTTTCGCAAAAGAGAGAGGCGCCGTAGTCCGGGCACCTGGGCGCGGCGGCGTCATCTTCGGCCTCGCGCCACGACCGTCTGGGTCGCGCCAATGGCTGCCCCTCACCCTAACCCTCATATGCGCTAGGTTTAGCGCTGGACATAAGGAATCTGGTTGTGATTCAAGCTTTGGATGAAGATTCGTCCTCAGATTTTGGATCATTGGCCGGAAGTGCGCGCGCGGCTTCCGGCGGGTTTTGACCTGGAAGCAACGGCGCGGTTGCGCGGTGCCTTCACGCGGGTGCGCGAAATCAAGAACGCTGAGACGCTGTTGCGGCTGGCACTTGCCTATGGCGGCCTTGGCATGTCGTTGCGCGAGACCTGTGCATGGGCCGAAGCGGGCGGGATCGCCCGTTTGTCAGACCCATCGCTGCTCGAGCGGCTGTGCAAAGCGGCGCCTTGGCTTGGCGACATCGTGGCCGCGCTGATTGCCGAACAGGCCAAAGTACCGGCGGGGCGCTTTGCGGGCTATCGCTTGCGTGTGCTCGATGGAACGTCGATCTGCCATCCGGGCGCTGACCGCACGACATGGCGGTTGCATGTCGGCTACGACTTGGCAACGGCTCAGGTCGATCAGCTTGAGTTGACCGACATCCATGGTGCCGAGAACCTTCAGCGCCTTACTTATGCACCCCGTGATATCGTGCTGGCCGATCGCTACTATGCAAGACCGCGCGACCTGCGGCCGGTGATCGATGCCGGTGCAGACTTCATCGTGCGGACCGGCTGGAACTCGTTGCGCCTGTTGCAGACGAATGGCGAGCCCTTTGATCTGTTTGCCGCGCTCGCCGCTCAGCAAGAGCAGGAAGGCGAACTGCAGGTTCGTGTCCACGAAGGCATGACGGGGACGCCGCCAACGCCGCCGCTGGTCCTGCGCCTCATTGTCCGGCGCAAGGATCCGCAACAGGCCCAAGCCGAGCAGGAGCGTCTGCTCAAGGATGCCCGCAAGCGCGGCAAACAACCCGATCCGCGCAGTCTCGAGGCGGCGAAGTATATTCTGCTGCTAACTTCGCTGCCGGCCGCCACCTTCCCGCCGGCCGATATCCTCACCCTCTATCGCTTCCGCTGGCAAATCGAGCTGGCGTTCAAACGGTTCAAGAGCCTGGCCGGCCTCGACAGCTTGCCGGCCAAGAAGCCGGAACTGGCCCGGGCATGGCTCTACGCCAGGCTGATCGTCGCCATCATCGCCGAACAGATTGCCGGGCAAGTCCCGGACTCTCCCCCCTCTGGATGCGGCAACCCCGCTGGCTAGCCCCCCATTGGCAAGTCCTTCGCGCTGGCGTCTCATGAAGTTAGCCCTGACCAGCATTTGCGCCGCCATCCGCGGACCACTTCTGTGGCAGGCCGTCTGTAATCTCGTCTCGCGAAGTCGTCGCCACCTCTGCGAGCCGCCGCGACGACGCCGAAAACAATGCGATCATCTCCGCGCCCGCTTAACCTAGCGCATATGACCCTAACCCTCTCCCCGTAATAACGGGGCGAGGGGACGTGCCAAACGCGGCGTTGAGATTGAGGAAACCGGTGCGGCATGTCCCTTCGCCCCGCAAGCGGGGAGAAGGTGGCGGCAGCCGGATGAGGGGCTGCTCGACATTTAAACCAACCGAACAGCAGTGCCTACGCGCCGAGAGCCCTTATTGCAGGAGATTCCACCACTGCTTGCCGGTGTTGGCGACAGCTGCATCCTTCTTGCGCTTTTTCTGCTTCTTGAGTTCGGGCTCGCCGACATCATCGAGCTTTGCTGGATCGTCGACAGTGCGGTAGCCGGGCGGCGGATCCGATATATAGCGGCGCTGATCGATATAGGAGCCCTTCTGCAAGGCGCGGGCTTCGCGATAGGCCTTGGTCTGTTCTTCCGTCGTGCGCCGGCCGCCTTCGATCGCAGAGCTTGCGAGCGGCGAGCGGTAATTCGGATTGTCCGAATTCGCGTCGGCTTCCGAAACGAGACGGGCGCGGGTCTCCTCCGGCGATTCCAGCCATTGCGGATTGTCCTTGTTGGCGACCGTCTGCTGCGGCGCAACGAGGGTCTCCTTCTGCGCCTGCGCCGGCAGCACCAGCGTCGGACGCGGCGTGTACTTGACGCCCTTGTTCTTCGGGTCCGGACCGGTCAACGAGACGGACTGGCCGAGATCGTCGGTCAACTGTTCCATGGCGGTCTTGTCGGTGCCGTAGGTGGGGCTGCTGGCGCAACCGGACACCAGGGAACATCCCGCCACGACAACAGACAGGCAGGCGCCCATACGGAACCAATGCGTTGCTAACATGAAAACCCTTCCAGCCCAGCCGGTGCAATCGTCGCCCAATCGGACAACCGTCCCCCTGACGCAAAAATCCGGCCATTTTCAGGCAGCTTTTACCGGATGAACCGCGAAAGCGCAATTCACCCGGCAATATTCTTCACGTGAGCGCGGCGAGTTCGCGAAGGGCAGCAGCGTCGCGGGCCGAAACATCGGGATATTCCGGATCAGAACCGACATCCCTGGTGATGCGCCAGGAGCGGGCGCATTTTTCACCCTCTGCAAGCTTCGGCACGACGCTGACCTGAGGCACCTCAGCTAGGCGGAAAGCATCCGCTGGGCCTTCGCCGGCCTTGATCTCGATTGCCGAGGTGATGCAGACTTCGGTGAAGTCCTGGCCTTCCAGCGCCTTCAGCAATTCCGGATCGGCGATATGGACGACGGGAGCCGCTTCCAGCGAGGAGCCGATGCGCTTGTCCTTGCGCTCGATTTCCAGGGCGCCGGTCACGACCGAACGCACGGCGCGGATCTTCTTCCACTTCTCGGCCAGGGCATCGTTGCGCCATTCCTTCGCAACCGGGGCAAACTGCTCCAGATGCACTGAAACGGCGGACGGGTTGCGCGACAGCCAGGCCTCCTCCGTGGTGAAGGGCAGCATCGGGGCAAGCCATGTCACCATGCAATCGAAGATCTGGCGGATGACGTGCAAGCTGGCGCGCCGACGCAGGCTCGAAGGCGCGTCGCAATAGAGCGCATCCTTGCGGACATCGAAATAGAAGGCCGACAGCTCGACATTGGCGAAATCGATCAGCGCGCGGGCGATCTTCTTGAAGTCGAAGGCATCGTAGTTCTCACGCACCAGCTCGTCGAGTTCGGCCAGCCGGTGCAGCATCAGCTGCTCCAACTCCGGCAGGTCGGCAAGCGCGATCTCCTCGCCCTTGTCGTGTGCGAGCGTGCCGAGCATCCAGCGGATGGTGTTGCGCAGTTTGCGATAGGCATCGACATTGGTCTGGATGATCGTCTTGCCGACGCGCAGGTCGTCGGCATAATCCGAGGTCATCACCCAGAGGCGCAGGATATCGGCGCCGGCATCCTTCATCACCTCCTGAGGGGCTGTGACGTTGCCCTTCGACTTCGACATCTTCTCGCCCTTCTCGTCCATGGTGAAGCCATGGGTGAGGACGGCGTTGTAAGGCGCACGGCCGCGGGTGGCCGCCGATTCCAGCAGCGACGAATGGAACCAACCGCGATGCTGGTCGGAACCTTCGAGATAAAGATCGGCCGGCCACTTCAGATCCGGGCGGTCTTCGAGCGTGAAGGTGTGCGTCGAGCCAGAGTCGAACCAGACGTCGAGGATATCCATGACCTGGGTCCAGCGGGAATGGTCGTGATCATTGCCGAGGAAACGCTCCTTGGCGCCTTCGGCAAACCAGGCGTCGGCGCCCTCATGTTCGAAGGCTTCGAGGATACGGGCGTTGACGGCTTCATCGACCAGAACCTCGCCCTCATCGTCGGCAAAGACGGCGATCGGCACGCCCCAGGCGCGCTGGCGCGAGAGCACCCAGTCCGGGCGGCCCTCGATCATGGCGCGCAGGCGGTTCTGGCCGGCGGCCGGCACGAAGCGCGTCTCATCGATCGCACCGAGCGCGCGCGAGCGCAGCGTCGTGCCGTCGGCAAGGGTCTTGTCCATATAGACGAACCATTGCGGCGTGTTGCGGAAGATGACCGGCTTCTTCGAGCGCCAGGAATGCGGATACTGGTGCTTCAGCCGGCCGCGGGCAAAGAGCGCGCCGCGGGCGATCAATTCCCTGATGACACGGTCGTTGGCATCGCCCTTCTTGCCGTTGTCGTCGATGACGCGGGCGCCCTCGAAGCCGGGAGCGTCCGATGTGTAGAAGCCGCCGTCGTCGACCGGGAACGGGATCTTGGTGTCGATGCCGCGCGCCTCAAGCGTGCGGACAGCCGACATCCAGGCATCGAAGTCTTCGCGGCCGTGGCTGGGTGCGGTGTGGACGAAGCCGGTGCCGGCGTCATCGGTGACGTGGTCGCCATCGAGCAGCGGCACGAGGAATTCATAGCCGTCGCCGAGACCCTTGAAGGGATGGGCACAGGTCATTTCTGCGAAGTCGGCCGCAGAGACATCACGCAAGCGCTTGTATTGCAGCTTGGCCTTGGCAAAAGATTCTTCGGCCAATTTATCGGCAAAGATCAGCTTCTCGCCAGGACGCGGGCCAAAATCGTTCTCGGCGACCGTTACTTCATAGAGGCCGTAGGAGATGCGCGGTGAAAAGGAGACCGCGCGGTTGCCGGGGATTGTCCAGGGCGTGGTCGTCCAGATGACGACGAACGCATCCTTGAGCGCGGCCGGACCTTCGACGACGGGGAATTTCACCCAGATCGTGTCGCTCTCATAATCCTGGTATTCGACCTCGGCCTCGGCCAGCGCCGTACGCTCGACGACCGACCACATGATCGGCTTGGAGCCGCGATAAAGCTGACCGCTTGCGGCGATCTTCAAAAGTTCGCCGGCGATGCGCGATTCCGCATGGAAGTTCATCGTCGTATAGGGATTGTCGAAGTCGCCCTCGATGCCGAGGCGCTTGAACTCTTCCGCCTGGACCTTGATCCAGCCGGCGGCGAATTCACGGCATTCCCGGCGGAATTCATTGACCGGGACCTCGTCCTTGTTCTTGCCCTTCTCGCGGTACTTCTCCTCGATCTTCCATTCGATCGGCAGGCCGTGGCAATCCCAGCCGGGCACGTAATTGGCGTCGTAGCCGCGCATCTGGAACGAACGGTTGATGACGTCCTTGAGGATCTTGTTCAGCGCGTGGCCGATATGGATGTTGCCGTTGGCATAGGGCGGGCCATCGTGAAGGACGAATTTCTCGCGGCCGGCGGCGGAAGCACGCAGTTTCTTGTAAAGACCCATCTCCTGCCAGCGCTTGACGAGTTCCGGTTCCTTCTGCGGCAGGCCGGCGCGCATGGGAAAATCGGTCTCGGGCAAATAGAGGGTCTTCGAATAGTCGATCTTTTCGGCTGTGTCGGTCATGTCTGACAATCGTTTTCTGGCGGCCCAGGAAGGGGCGCAACGGGCGTGAAATAGCTGGTGACGGAAGCGCTCGTATCCAAGCGCCAAAAACCCGGACCTTCCGGCCGCTTAGCGCGCGCGGAAGGCCGGGCCGATAATTCGCATCATCATTGCCAGCCGATATTTCTTCATCGCGCCGGTTCATAGGCGTTTTTGCCGGGAAAAGGAAGAGGCCGGCTTGCCACAACGGAAGCAATTGAAGTTGGCGCCAAATGCTCATATATATAGGGGCAAGTGGCACAGAGGTTGGCAATGCTCGGTTTTCCTCAGACATCAGAATCGATGACCATACGCGAGCGCCTCGAGATCGCTTCGCACGGCTCCGTGCAGGTTTATGACGGAGCGATGGCATTGAAATTGACAGAGCTCGGCTTTTCCGTGGAGGAAATATATCGTTTCGTCGCACCGCGCCGAACTCTGGCGAGACGCAATGCGAACGGCGAGCCGCTGACAGTCGAGGAAAACGATGGCGCATTGCGAATCGTGCGGATCGCGGACATGGCTAAGCGCATTTTCGGCGACAGAGCCGTTGCGTTCGATTGGCTGCGCAAGCCCAATCGCGGAATGGACGGCATTACCCCGATCGATCTACTGGAATCGGAAACCGGCGCCCGCCTCGTCGAGCAGGCCCTGCACCAGATCGACCACGGGATTTACGTCTAGGCGATGATCTTATGGCGTATCTCGAATTATGCCGATCTTTCCGGACGCGGCGGGCTGCTTGCACCAGGACGATGGCATCATCAGGGAATTCCCGTCGTCTATTGCTGTGATCACCCGTCGACTGCGCTCCTCGAAATTCTGGTACAGGTCGACCTGCATCAAATTCCGAGAGATTTTCAGCTCCTGAAAATCCATTGCCCGGACGACATCGAAGTCTTCGATATCGGGATCGATCCTGCTGCGATCAACCAGACCAGCCTGACGCGCGACCGTGGCAGCAAATTACTGGAAGACAATGATTTCTGTCTCCTGCGCGTCCCATCGGCAATCATGCCGGAGGCCGCGAATATCCTTGTCAATCCACGTCATCCGGACGCGTCGCGCCTGACAATCGAAAAAACGATCCGCTATCCTTTCGACAGCCGACTATTGCGCTGAGGAAAAACAGAGTTTCCGATCAAGCGCGCCGAGCGGCTTAACACCCGCAAGCAGTGCCCTCGCCTCTTCCTCGTCGCGCTTGATCTGGGCGACCAGCGGATCGAGGCCGTCGAATTTCAGCTCAGGTCTAATATAGCCGAAGAAGGAGACGGAGCAGAGCTGGCCGTAGAGATCGCCGTTGAAATCGAAAAGATAGGTTTCGAGCAGCGGCGCGCCGTTTTCCGTCACCGTCGGACGGCGGCCGTAGCTTGCGACGGCGTCGTGGAGCGTGCCGTCCTGACGGCGGAAGCGGACGGCGTAGATGCCGGCGGCAAGATCGACCTCCGGCGGCAGGCGCATGTTGGCCGTCGGGAAACCGAGTTGGCGGCCGAGCTTTTCGCCGTCGATCACCTCGGCTTCCACCGTATAGCGGTAACCGAGCATGCCGGCGGCTTCGCTGACATTGCCCTCGTTGAGGAGCGCGCGGATATGGCTCGAAGAGACGACATCGGCGTTTTCGTCGCGGAAGGCATCGATCAGGGTGACGCCGAAGCCGTAGGTATTGCCGGCATTCATCAGGAAGGCGGGACCGCCCTCGCGGCCGCGGCCAAAATGGAAATCGAAGCCGGTGACGACTTCGGAGGCGCCGAGCCAATCCTTCAGGATCGAATGGATGAAATCATCGGCCGAGCGCTGCGAGAATTCGTAATCGAAGGGATATTCGATGACGGCGCTGAAACCCAGCGTTTCCAGGATGCGGGCCTTCAGGGGCGCCGGCGTCAGCCGAAAGACCGGCGTCTGCGGCCGGAAGACCGTGCGCGGATGCGGCTCGAAGGTCAGCACCAAAGCGGGGATGCCGCGCGCCTTGGAGATTTCGAGCGCTCGGTTCAGCACCGACTGATGGCCGCGGTGCACGCCGTCGAAATTGCCGATAGCAATGACGCCGCCCTTCAGATGGGCGGGTAGGGGTTCGCGGGTTTCATTGCGGTGGAAGACGGTCATCGGCTGGCTTCTCTTCATGCAAGGCGGGGCATCCACCACTTCGGCGCGGCGTTTTCCCGTTCGAGATAGGCATTGAGGATCGCCTCGTCGGTCTCGCCGTTGAGAGTATATTCCTTGGCGTGGATACCACCGCTGATGTAGAGGAGGTCGAGGCCGTAATTCAAGGCGCCGCGCACATCGGTCGGCATGCCGTCGCCGATCGCCAGGACGCGCTCGACCGGGAAATCGCCGCGAAGCTCGCGGGCCGCCGAAAGCGTTGCCTTGTAGATCGGCCGGTGCGGTTTGCCGGCGATGCGGGTACTGCCGCCGAGCTGCTGGTAGTAGGCGGCCATAGCGCCGGCGCAGGGGATGATGCGATGGCCGCGCTCGACAATGAGGTCGGGATTGGCGCAGATCATCGGCACGTCGCGGGCTTTGAAATCGAGAAGAATATCGGTGTAATCTTCCGGCTTCTCCGTCTCGTCGTCGAAAAAGCCGGTGCAGACCAGCGATTGCGCTTCGCCCGCCGGCCGGCGTTCGACGCCAATGCCTTCGAGTAGCGCTTTGTCGCGCTCGGGGCCGAGCAGAAAGACGGTCTTCGGCCCTTCGGCGATCAAACCGCGCGTGACGTCGCCAGAGGTGACGATCCTGTCATAGGCGCTGTCGGGAACGCCGATCTGGCGCAGTTGCTCGACCACCTGCCAGGAAAGGCGCGGCGAATTGGTGATGAGGACGACGGCGACGCCGTTCTCGCGCGCCGCTTCAAGGGCTGCGGCCGCCTTCGGAAACGGATCGACGCCGTTGTGAACGACGCCCCAGACATCGCAGAGCACCACATCATAGTGACCTGATATCTCCGAGAAGTTTTCTATCCGCTTGGCCATTCCGATTTCCCGATTTGCTTCAGTCACCGGTGACATTGCAAAGGCGCAAGGCGATGGCAAGGAAATTTCTTCGCTGCCCGGCTCCTGCGAAGAACTCGGGAAGGCGATCCGAGTGTGCGGATCGGCAAGGGGTTTGACGATTATCCCGAAGCGGCAGCTCGCCGACGGCGGACGACTTCGGCAAAGTTCGGCCGCGCCGGCGTTTCGGCCGCAATCTCAGACTATTCTCAGGCCTCTTCACAATTCCGGCACAAAAATTCGTGACTGCTCTCATTGACTCCTTTCGGAGCCATCCCTAAATGCTCGTCGCTAGCACTCACCGCAAGGGAGTGCTAACATCTGTCCATGTGGGCCACTCCGGTCCGCGAATGTCATTCGATCGAGGGATTAGACAATGGCAAGCACCAACTTCCGCCCCCTTCACGACCGCGTCGTTGTTCGCCGCGTTGAGTCCGAAGCCAAGACCAAGGGCGGCATCATCATTCCCGATACCGCCAAGGAAAAGCCGCAGGAAGGCGAAATCGTCGCCGTCGGCTCCGGCGCACGCGATGAGTCCGGCAAGGTCGTCGCACTCGACGTCAAGGCTGGCGACCGCATCCTGTTCGGCAAGTGGTCCGGCACCGAAGTCAAGATCGACGGCGAAGACCTTCTGATCATGAAGGAAGCCGACATCATGGGCATCATCGGCTGATCGGCCGACCTGCTTTCCCGAAATGGCTGACGGGCGTTTTGCCCGAACAACTCGAATTCAGGAGTTACTAATATGGCATCTAAAGAAATCAAGTTTGGCCGCACCGCGCGCGAAAAGATGCTGCGCGGCGTCGACATTCTCGCCGATGCAGTGAAGGTCACGCTCGGCCCCAAGGGTCGTAACGTCATCATCGACAAGTCCTTCGGCGCTCCGCGCATCACCAAGGACGGCGTTTCGGTCGCCAAGGAAATCGAACTCGAAGACAAGTTCGAAAACATGGGCGCCCAGATGGTCCGCGAAGTTGCTTCGAAGACCAACGACATCGCCGGCGACGGCACCACGACGGCAACCGTTCTTGCCCAGGCGATCGTTCGCGAAGGCAACAAGGCCGTTGCAGCCGGCATGAACCCGATGGACCTGAAGCGCGGCATCGATCTTGCTGTTGCCGACGTCGTGAAGGATCTCCAGGCCAAGGCCAAGAAGATCTCGACCTCGGAAGAAGTTGCACAGGTCGGCACGATTTCGGCAAATGGCGACAAGCAGGTCGGTCTCGACATTGCTGAAGCCATGCAGAAGGTCGGCAACGAAGGCGTCATCACCGTCGAAGAAGCCAAGACCGCCGAAACCGAACTCGAAGTCGTCGAAGGCATGCAGTTCGACCGCGGCTACCTCAGCCCCTACTTCGTCACCAATCCGGAAAAGATGATCGCCGACCTCGAAGACGTCTTCATTCTCCTCCACGAGAAGAAGCTGTCGAACCTGCAGTCGATGCTGCCGGTTCTCGAAGCCGTCGTCCAGACCGGCAAGCCGCTCCTCATCGTCGCTGAAGACGTCGAAGGCGAAGCCCTCGCAACGCTCGTCGTCAACAAGCTGCGCGGCGGCCTCAAGATCGCTGCCGTCAAGGCGCCTGGCTTCGGCGACCGCCGCAAGGCCATGCTCGAAGACATCGCCATCCTGACGGGCGGTACGGTCATCTCCGAAGATCTCGGCATCAAGCTCGAATCCGTCACGCTCGACATGCTTGGCCGTGCCAAGAAGGTTTCGATCTCCAAGGAAAACACCACGATCGTCGACGGTTCGGGCGCCAAGTCCGACATCGAAGGCCGTGTTGCCCAGATCAAGGCCCAGATCGAGGAAACCACCTCCGACTACGACCGCGAGAAGCTGCAGGAGCGCCTTGCCAAGCTCGCCGGCGGCGTTGCCGTCATCCGCGTCGGCGGCTCGACCGAAGTCGAAGTGAAGGAAAAGAAGGACCGCATCGACGACGCGCTCAACGCGACCCGCGCTGCTGTTCAGGAAGGTATCGTCCCCGGCGGCGGTATCGCTCTGCTCCGCTCCTCCACGAAGATCACCGTCAAGGGTGTAAACGACGACCAGGAAGCCGGCATCAATATCGTTCGCCGCGCCCTGCAGTCGCTCGTTCGTCAGATCGCTGAAAACGCAGGCGACGAAGCCTCGATCGTTGTCGGCAAGGTCCTCGACAAGAACGAAGACAACTTCGGCTACAACGCCCAGACATCCGAATATGGCGACATGATCGCCATGGGTATCGTCGACCCGCTCAAGGTCGTTCGCACGGCGCTGCAGAACGCTGCTTCTGTTGCATCGCTGCTGATCACCACCGAAGCCATGATCGCCGAACTGCCGAAGAAAGAATCGGCTGGCGGCGGCATGCCGGGCGGCATGGGCGGCATGGGCGGAATGGACATGATGTGATAGGCCAACGGCCTTTCACAGCATCGTTCATGAATCCGCCCATCATTTAAAGATGGTTCAGCGCGTCAAGCGCGCTGAACTGGCGGAATGGACATGATGTGATAGGCGAAAGCCATCACTGACTACCATTCCGGCATCCGGAATAGGAAGGGCGGCTCTCGGGTCGCCCTTTTCTTTTGCCCAAAGCGATTCGACGTGCGGCACACTGACTGGCATGGCCGACGAAACGTTTATCCGCCCCTCTGTTGCAACCCCAGGGGGCGAAACTTGCGCTAGGCTTGCGTTGCCCGCGCCTTTCTCAGTCTAGCGACATGCGAGAGATCACTGCGTTGCGGTACGATTTCCGACCTGACGCAGAGTGAAAACGTTTGCAACACTCTCAAAGATGATCTTCCTGTGCCAATTCTCGCGAAACAGGCCGAAGATGCAGGCATCCTAAGAAATGAGGCGATCCGAAGACCCCTTAAAAAGCCGTTGCCGTTTGTCCAAAAGCCCCTATAAATCCGCGCTGCACTTCAAACGCGCTCGGCGATAGACGAGGCCGGAGCGCGGAAAGCGATACGTTAACGTTCGGCTTCGAGGGCTCCGGTTACGGAGGCCAGATGGCCGTGGCAATAACCGCCGAAGGTAAGCGCGGGCATCATGCCCGCTGCTGCGTGATCCTGTTTCTTTGTGTTTGCCGAGCGTGCGGCCGAGGAGCCGCATCCGAACGGGGGAACGCCTTGTTTAACATCGCCAGAGCCAATGCAGCCGAACCGCTAACGCCCGGCTCGTTTGATGACGCCAATCAAAATCACGAGATGCTGGCACAGTTTTCCGTTTCCGAAGCCTGGACGGGCGATTTTTCGAGCGGCATGCTTCGTCTCGGCGAATGGAGCGCAATGATGCACGGCCTTGCCGCGCAGGAATGCGGACTCCTAAGCCTGATCCGCTGCTACGATGCCAAGGACCGCAGCCACATATTGGAGCTGTTCGAGCAGGCGGCAACGCTCTGCTCCTCCTTCTGTTTTTCGACGACAATCAACATGCCGAACGGCTTTCGCCAGCCGCTCTTCTGCATGGGCGAGTCCCACGGGCTAGAGCAGAAATACAGCGGCAGCATGGTCGGCGTCTTCGTCTTTCCGCGCTTCAAGCTGGAAGGCGCAAAGCAGATCTTAAGCTGGCGATAAGGGTGGAATGGCTGCCCCTCACCCTAACCCTCTCCGCACTCGCGGGGCGAGGGGACGTGCCCTGCGATAGGTAGGCGGGATACGGACAGCTTGCGGCATGGTCCCTTCGCCCCGTTTACCGGGGGTCCGAAGGACGGGTCGAGACCCGTGGCTCGACCCCGTGGCAGCAGCCGGATGGGCCGGGATCGGCGATCTCTTGGGTCGTTCGTTACTCCGGCTTGGCCGGTATATTGAGGCCCCTGGCACTTGCCGGACGAGCGATGCAGCGCTCCAGCCAATCCGAGACGGCGGGGAATTTCGCATATTCGAGCACCTCGCGGCCGCCATAGAAGATGTCGGCGCCACGAACCCAGGTGAAGGTGGTGATGTCGGCGATCGTATAGAGATCGCCCATGATCCACTGGCGACCTTTCAGCCGGTCTTCGAGCACGCCGAGCAGGCGTTTGGATTCATCACGATAACGCTCCACCGGGTAGGAATTGTTGGCGACCTTGTCGGCGGCGAATTTATAAAAATGTCCAAACTGGCCGAACATCGGGCCGATGCCCGCCATCTGGAAAAACACCCACTGGATGGTTTCATAGCGGCCGGCGGCATCGGCAGGGATGAGCTTGCCGGTTTTTTCCGCGAGATAAAGCAGAATGGCGCCGGATTCGAAAAGGCCGATCGGTTTTCCGTCCGGCCCGTTCGGATCGATGATCGCCGGAATGCGGCCGTTGGGATTGAGAGATTCGAATTCCGCCGACTTCTGCTCGTTGGCGGCGAAGGAAACATAATGCGGCTCATAGGCGAGGCCGAGCTCTTCGAGGGCGACGGAAACCTTCACCCCGTTCGGCGTCTGCAGGGAATAGAGCTGGATGATATCGGGATTTTTCGCCGGCCAGCGCGTCGTGATCGGAAATGCGGAAAGATCTGCCATCGGATTCTCCATGTTATCAGCCGACCATAAAAGACCCGGCTTGGCAAAGGCAAGCGGGGGGCAGCCAATGCATGTCGCCCAAAAGTGCGCAGCGGTTTTGGGCCAACGACATGCATGACAACAAAGATCTAAGCGCGTCGCATGAATGCAGTCGAACGCGACGCGCTTTGGAGATCGTTCCATATTAGTGAACGAAGTGTCCCCTTTCGTTTATCTTTCCACAACGCGAGAAAAGAGCGACATAGAGGCATCCGAGGTCGAAGCGGTGCCGGGGCACCAAGATCTCCAGAGTCCTTGAAACGGAGACAACGTCCATGTCGAACAACGTCATCATCCTGATTGCCCGTATCCTGCTTTCCTTCATGTTCATCCTTTCCGGCTTCATGAAGCTCACCGATCCTGCCGGTACTGCGGGCATGATCGCCGGTGCCGGCCTGCCGGCAGCATCCCTGCTGGCCTATGTCGCAGGCCTTTTCGAACTGCTGGCCGGCCTTGCGGTTCTCACAGGCTTCCAGGTCCGCATTGCCGGTTGGCTGCTCGCCGCCTTCTGTGTCTTCACGGGCATTGCCTTCCACCTGCCCTACGCAAGTGGCACGGAACTCGTGAACATTCTCAACCAGATCATGGTCATGAAGAATATCACGCTGGCCGGCGCGTACATACTGCTCGCCACCGTCGGTGCCGGCGCCTACTCGCTCGATGCCCGCCGCGGCGCTTACGCAGCTGCCTGACACCAGCAGACATCCTCCCAGAAGCAGAAAAACCCGCCGTCATCCGACGGCGGGTTTTCTTATGCCTTGGCGGCCGGGATCAGAGGGCCGCGCGCACTGCCTCAATGATTGCTTGCACGGCGGGTTCACCGGCGTGGTTTTCCTTGCGGGCACGCACGAGGCAGGCCTGCGAATGCAGGATGACACCGTCCTGGAGCACCTTCAGGTGATTGGCGCGCAGCGTCGAGCCGGTGGAGGTGATATCGACGATGATATCGGCCGAGCCTGCGGCGGGAGCGCCCTCGGTAGCGCCCAGGCTTTCGACGATGCGATAAAGCTGGATGCCGTGTTGGCTCGAAAAGAACTGCTGGGTCAGCCGCCAGTATTTGGTGGCGATGGCAAGGCGCCTGGAGTGGCGGGCGCGGAAATCGGCGGCGACATCGACGAGATCGGCCATGGTGTCGACATCGAACCAGATCTCCGGCACGGCGACGACGACATCGGCATGGCCGAAGCCGAGACGGGCACAGAATTCGACGCGTTTGTCGACCTCGGCAAAACCCTCCCGCATCAGATCCTCGCCGGTGACGCCGAAATCGACGGTGCCATTGCCGATTTCACGGGAGATTTCGGAGGCCGAGAGGAAGGCGATCTCCACATCGTCCCAGCCTTCGACGCGGCCGCGATAGGAGCGATCGTTGCCGACCGCAGAAATCGTCATGCCGGCGCGTTCGAAGATCGCCGAAGCGTCTTCCTTCATCCGGCCCTTGGAGGGAAGCGCGATGGTGATGGTCATGCGGCTGCCCTTTCGGTTTCGATGCGGTCGAGCCAGAAGGAGAAGCCGACGGCCGGAATACGGTCCGTCGCACCGAGGAAGGTCAGGAGCCGGTCGAAACGGCCGCCACCGGCCAGAACCGCGCTTGAACCTTCCACCGTCACCTCGAAGACGAGGCCGGTGTAATAATCGAGCGGCCGTCCGAAAGCGGCGCGGTAGTCGAGGCAGGAAAGATCGACACCGGCATTGAAAAGTGCTGCAACGCGGCCATTAAAGCGGGAAAGCGCGTTGCCGAGTTTCAGGCCGGCAGCATCGGCGAAACCGGAAAGGGCTGCGGAAGCATTGACCAGCGGCACGTCGAGGGACAGAAATTCTTCCAGCACGTGGAAGGCCGCATCGTCGAGGCGCGTTTCGGACAGGATGAGCTTTTCCTTGAGCCGTCGGGCGATCTCCAGGGCCGAGCGGCCGGCATTCGTCGAATAGCCGGTCTTCTGCATCTCCCGCTCGAGATGGGCGACCAGCGCCTGCTCGTCGCCTGACGCAACGAGCCTGGCGATATCGTCGTCCAGCCCGGTGACGAATTGCGGGCTGACGAGGCCGGCAAGCAGTGCTTCCAGTTGCGTCATACTGCCGAAGGCGTGGATCAGGCGCTTCTGCCAGCCGAGCGGCAGGCCGAGCGCCTGGACCACAGCCTCAAAGACTGCCTGGTCGCCCAATGTCACGGCTAAGCGCCGGCCCGGCAGCAGGCGGGCGAGAATGCCGGTGGCATCGCCAATGGCGCGAGCGTCGGCGTTTGACAGGTCGATATCGCCAAGATCCTCGATGCCGGCCTGATAGAATTCATTGGCGCCGTCGCGACGCTGGCGGAAAACCTCGCCGAGATAGGCATAACGCTTCGGCGTGCCGGTCGCCGTCTCGATGTGACGCAGACAGACTGGAATGGTGAATTCGGGACGCAGGCAGAGGCTGGCGCCGGTTTCGCTCTCCGTCATGAAGATGCGGCGACGCAGATCTTCGCCGGCAATATCAAGGAAAGGCTCGGCCGGCTGAATAACAGGCGTATCGATGCGCTCGGCGTTGCGCGCATCGAATTCGGCGATGAGGTCATTGGCGAATTCGGGGAGATTGATCAGGGGCATTGGCTGAACTTCCCTCTTCTCCCCAGCGGGGAGAAGATGCCCGACAGGGCAGATGAGGGGGATGAGGAGTGTAAACGACGAATGTCCTGAGCGGCAAGCGAAGGACAGCTTCTGCCGCGGTGCGCCCTCATCCGACCCTTCGGGCCACCTTCTCCCCGAGGGGAGAAGGGGAGATTTCTCTCAAACGTCGTCATCTGTGTCACCGGCTTGAGCGGGATCATATGGAGTTTCGAAGCCGGAGCCTGCCCTTTTCCGATCCTCGGCCTGCGCAGCAAGGATCTCCCTGACCTTCGCGACGAGGTCGGCTTCCGGCGCCGTCTCCTGTGCCACCCGCGCTTCGCGCCAGCTGGCATTGTCCTCGATCTCGCCGGAGAGCCGCTTGCCTTCGATCAGATCCTTGATCTGCACGACGCTTGTCGCGCGCTCATCGCCGCCCTGGATGATGGCGACGGGACAGCCGCGGCGATCGGCATATTTCAGCTGGTTGCCGAACTTCTTCCAGTTGCCCTGGAACATCTCGGCGCGGATGCCGGCGGCGCGCAGTTCCTGCGTCATCTTCTGGTAGCGGCCCATCGCCTCGACATCGCCGTCCATGACGGTCACCAGCACCGGCTCGATGACCTCGCTGGCGCCGAGCTTGCCGAGGTTCTTCAGCGCCGTCATCAGCCTGGAGACGCCGATCGAAAAGCCCGTCGCCGGAACCGGCTGGCCCATGAAGCGGGAGACGAGGCCGTCATAACGACCGCCGCCGCCGACCGAACCGAAGACGACTTTCTCGCCCTTTTCATTGGTGACGTCGAAGGTCAGTTCGGCCTCATAGACCGGGCCGGTATAATATTCGAGGCCGCGCACGACGGAGGGGTCGATCTTGATGCGGTCAGGGCCATAGCCGGCGCTGGTCACCAGCGCACCGATGAAATTCAGCTCCTCGACGCCTTCGCCACCCCTGGCGGTTCCCGCCACCAGCTCGGCGAGACGGAGAGCGCTTTCGGCATAGTCCGTGATGCCGACAAAGAACAGCACCTTGTCGATCTGCTCCTTATCGAGACCAGCGCCCTTGGTGAAGTCGCCGGATTCATCCTTGCGGCCGGGACCAAGCAGCAATGCCACGCCTTCCGGGCCGAACTTGTCGAGCTTGTCGATGGCCCGCAGCACGTTCAGCCGCGGGCCGGCCTTGTCGTCGCCGCCGAGGCCGATCGCCTCGAGCACGCCATCCAGGACTTTGCGGTTATTGACGCGGATGACATAATCGCCGCGCTTGATGCCGAGGGCTTCCAGCGTATCGGCCATCATCATGCACATTTCGGCATCGGCCTGAACACCAGGCGCGCCGACGGTATCGGCATCGAACTGCATGAACTGGCGGAAACGGCCCGGGCCCGGCTTCTCGTTGCGGAAGACGTAGCCGGCACGATAAGTGCGATAGGGCAGCTGGATCTCGTTGAAATTCTCGGCGACATGACGGGCGAGCGGCGCCGTTAGGTCGTAACGCAGCGACATCCATTGCTCGTCATCGTCCTGCAGCGAGAACACGCCCTCGTTCGGCCGGTCGCTGTCGGGCAGGAACTTGCCGAGCGCATCGGTATATTCGAATAGCGGCGTTTCGAGCGGATCGAAACCATAATGCTCATAGACTTCCCGGATCTTTGCCGTCATCTCGTTGACGGCGCGGATATCGCCGGCCGTCCGGTCGACGAAGCCGCGCGGCAGGCGGGCCTTGAGCTTTTGCGGTTTCTTCTGCTTGTCGTTCATTTCCGGGGATTCCACTGACTGTGACAGTGGCGGTTTCCTAGCGGATTGGGCGGGGAGCGGCAAGGGCGAAGGGTCTTGATGTGGCTGCGAGAATCGATTGAACGAAGGAGTTCCATCAGAAATGCGGATATACTCATGATCACCGAGGCGCTTCTCTATGCCGCGACCTGGCCGCTGACCGGCAAGCCGCATCGAAAGTTCATCCGCTATTCCGTCAATCTCTGGTCACGGGCCGGGCGCTGCGCGGCGGATTGGGCCGAACATGAGGAGATGAGCCGGAAGGTGATCCTGGCGGCAGCGGCCGACCTCAGGCAGAAGCGGACCGCCGTCGTCCTCGGCTCCGGCCTGTTGCGCGACGTGCCGATCGAAGCGCTGGCGCGGGATTTCGACACCGTCGTCCTGGTCGATCTCGTTCACCTCGCCTCGGTGCGCCTGTGGCTGTCGGCCAAGTTCTATCGCAATGTCCGGCTGATCGAGCGCGATCTCTCCGGCTATGATGAGCTTGCTACCGGTCGCGAACCCGAACCGCTCGGCTTCCTGCGCGGCGTGCCCTATCTCGATTTCGTGGTTTCCGCCAACCTCTTGTCGCAGATCGGTCGCGGCGTGAAACGGCGCCATGAGGCCGAGGCCGGGCGAATGCCTGAAGACACGGTGGAAAGGCTGATCGCGGCACATCTGTCCGGGCTTGCGGGACTTCCCTGCCGCAGCTGCCTGGTGACCGACATCGCCTATGCCGTCATCGACCGCAACGGCAAGACGCACGAAGAGGCCGACCTGCTGCATGGCGTCTTGCCGCCGCTGGCAAAAGCCGCCTGGACATGGCCCATCGCGCCACTCGGTGAAGAGAGCAAGGATTATAGGATCGAGCAAAGGGTCATGGCTGCTTGGTGACCGGGATGTGACCGCCGGTCGCCTTGGCCTTTATCAGGCATTCGCCTATAAAACGGCATGCGCATGCTTGCCCTCATCACGATGTTTCTCGGCTGGCTGGTCTACAGCGCTATGTCCGCATGGGCAGGCTGTCCGACATGTGCGTCGATGAATGCACCGGTTGCCGTCGAAACCGGCATGCACCACGAAATGCACGGCATGGCTACGTCCGAGGCGGTGAGCAAGACCGATCCCTTGAAGGACCCCTGCGCCACCGGCAATTCCGCGCATATTCCGCTTTGCGCCGCCTGTCTTCTGCTGCCGCCGACGGTGATGGTCATGGATGGCGGAAAGCCCATTTTCGGCTACCCCGCCCCGGCGCCTGCCCGCGCCCTGGACGACGACAGGCCGGTACCGACGCCGCCCCCTCCCCGACTGTCCTGACACCACAGCAATCCATGCCAATCGGGTGGCCCAGCCGCCCGGCAAACCTATTGTCAGACAGAGGAAGGAACTCTCATGTCTTTGAAAATCGTCACCCTCACCGCAATGCTCACCATCGTCGCCGCTCCCGTCCTTGCCGAAGACAAGCCGATGGATATGAGCAAGCCGATGGGCAACCACGATGCGGCAAGCCACGCCTTCAGCGAGGCGAATGCCAAGATGCACAAGGATATGATGATCGAGTATAGCGGCGATGCCGATGCGGATTTCGTCCGCGGCATGATCCCACACTATCAGGGCGCGATCGATATGGCCAAGATCGAGTTGCAATATGGAAAAGATCCCGATATCCGCAAGCTCGCCGAAGCCGTCGTCAAGGCACAGGAAGCCGAGATCGCCGAGATGAACGCCTGGCTCAGGGTCCAGGGCAAGTAGTCGATCGTTGATGGAAAAGGGGAACGCCGGAAATGTCAGGCGTTCCCAGACTCTTTCGTCATGCTCGACCAGCCCCTCAACCGCCTGCCGGCACCTTCTCCCCGCACGCGGGGCGAAGGGGATATGCCGCGACCTCTCCGTTCCCCACCAACCTCTCGCAGGGCACGTCCCCTCGCCCCGTTTTTACGGGGAGAGGGTTAGGGTGAGGGGCAGCCATTCGCGCAAACCGGACAGCAGGGGCACAACGCCGGTAACGTCAGTCCTTCGGCTCGAAATCGGCCGGGCGGCGGCCGGCGCCCTGTCGCGCCAGCATCCAGCCCGGATATTCCGGAGCAAGCGCGCTCACCTCGTCGAGCTTCGTCATGTCGTCTTCATCGAGCTTCAGCTTGACGGCAGCAAGGTTCTGGTCGAGCTGGTCGACCCGCTTGGCGCCGATGATGACTGTGGTGACGAAGGGCTTGGCGAGGATATAGGCGAGCGCCACGGTGGCGACGCTGACGCCGTGTTTTTCGGCGACTTCGCGCATGACGGCGACACAGGCCCAGGCCTTGTCCTTGTCGACGGGCGGGAAATCGAAACTGGCGCGGCGGCCTTCACCATTGCCGGGCGCGCCGGGACCATACTTGCCGGAGAGCAGACCGCCGGCGAGCGGCGACCAGACCATCAGGCCGAGCTTTTCCTCCTGCATCATCGGCACGATGTCGCGCTCGAGATCGCGGCCGGCGATGGAGTAATAGGCCTGTACTGTCTCGAAGCGGGCAAAGCCGCGGCGTTCCGACAGGCCGAGCGCCTTGGAAATGCGCCAGGCCTGCCAGTTGGAGACGCCGATATAACGGACGAGACCACGGGAAACGAGGTCGTCCAGAGCGCGCAGCGTCTCCTCGATCGGCGTCACCGTATCAGTGGCGTGGATCTGATAGAGGTCGATATGGTCGGTCTGCAGCCGCTTGAGGCTCGCCTCGACCGAATCCATGATGTGGCCACGCGAGGCGCCGCGGTCGTTCGGCTTGTCACCCATGACGCCGTAGACCTTGGTAGCGATGACGACGTCCTTGCGCGGCACATCGAGGTTCTTCAGCGCCTGGCCGAGCAGCCTTTCGGACTCGCCGGATGAATAGACGTCGGCGGTGTCGATGAAATTGACGCCTGATGCAAGCGAGCGCCCGACGATCCGGTCGGCGGCGTTCTGGTCGACGTCGGCGATGGCGCCCCAGGTGCTGCCCTGTTTGGCTTCGCCGAAGGTCATCGTGCCCAGGCAGATTTCCGAGACGAAAAGTCCCGTATTTCCGAGTTGATTGTAACGCATCGTGGAAAAATTCCTTTGTGTCTGCCGCAAGAGGGGCTTGCGAACTCAAGAACTTCATTTTTTGATTATTGGCCTGCATATGACAGGCACAGCCGTGGCTGGCTGCAAGGTGAGGCGATTTTCATGTAGTGCGGCGGCGGCGCTTTTCAACGCCGCGCATGTCGCAATTCAAAGTGTTACAGCGTCCTTTGCGCGTCTGAAAAAGACGCGCGGCGCTGTAACGGCGAACGTCCTTTTCTCGACCAGGCGGCCGATAGATTGCCGGCGATATTTCCAGAACAGGATGATTTAGGTCGGGTCGGCCTAAAATCTGAATCCTGTTCTAAGTTAAAAAGTGAGAGCATGATGTCGCCCGAAAACCGCTCATACTTTTCGGCATCGTGCCCTAAAGCGCGGCGCGGTCTTTCAGATTCGCTCTCGCGCTTTAGGTCCTTGTTTTTACGCATGTCGTTATCGCAAAACCGCGGCACAGTTTTGCGCGACATGCTCTAGAGGTACGCATATGACGACGCGACCACTGACCACGATCGGTTTCGATGCCGACGATACACTCTGGCAGAACGAACAATATTACCGGCTGACGGAAGCGCATTTCACCAGGCTTCTTGCCGATTTCGCCGAAGGACCGAAGATTTCCGAACGGCTGCTGGAGGCCGAGAAACGCAACCTTCGCCACTACGGCTTCGGCATCAAGGGCTTCACGCTGTCGATGATCGAGACCGCGATCGAAATCACCGAGGGCAAGGTCCCGGCGAGCGTGATCGCCAAGATCCTCGATACCGGCCGGGATCTTCTCAACCATCCGGTCGAGACCCTGCCGCATGTGCGCGATACGCTGGAGGCGCTTGCCGGCAAGTACCTGCTTGTCATGATCACCAAGGGCGATCTCTTCGATCAGGAGCGCAAGCTCGCTCAATCCGGGCTCGGCGACTTCTTCGATGCCGTTGAGATCGTCTCCGACAAGACGGCCGTCACCTATCGTCGCATCTTCGCCAAGGTCGGCGACGGGCCGGAACGGGCGATGATGGTCGGCAATTCGCTGAAATCGGACATCGTGCCGGCACTCGCCGCCGGCAGCTACGGCGTCTTCGTGCCACACGAACTGACCTGGGTGCTGGAACATGTCGACGAACCGACGGAAGCGCCACGTTTCCGCAAGATCGGCCATCTCGGCGAGTTGCGCGAGCTGATCGACCGGCTCGGCTAGGCCGGGCGCACTCTCTGCCTCATTGCGGCTTCGGCGGGGCCTTCGGGAACAGCGACGGGCGTTCCGGCTCGGCCGGCGGTTTCGGCTGCTGCGGGGCAGCCGCCAGCGGCTCGATCAGGATGCTGAAGGGAGCGCCGAGGCCGCGCCGAGGCGAGACCTTGGAATAATAAGGACGCAGCAGCCACGTGGCGTTTTCCTTGACTGTCGTCTCGAAGCTCATGCCGTCTTCGTCGGTGCCGAAGAAGGCCTCGTCATCCGGTTTCGACAGGTCAAAGATCGCCAGGAAGGCAAATTTGCTCTTGCTGGAAAAACTGATCTTCATGTGCTGGCCGGCGCGCACCGGCAGCGTATAGACATGGCCATTGCCGAACTTCGTCCAGCCCTTCAACTGCATGGTGACGGCCGGAAACTGCAGCTTCTCCAGCTTCTCTCCGGGATCGAGCTGCGGCGTCTGCGCCATGGCGGAGACCGTCAGGAGGAAAAGGGCGGCGGCGGCGATCAATGTTCTCACGGAGTGATCTTTCATGGGCGAACCAGGGCGGTGCGCATCGCCTCGACCTCGGGCCGGCAGAAGCAGCCTTCCAGATGATCGTTGACGAGACCCATCGCCTGCATGAAAGCATAAACTGTGGTCGGGCCGACAAAGGTCCAGCCGCGTTTCTTCAGATCCTTCGAAATCAGCACGGATGTCGGCGTGGTCGGATTGGCGACGATGTGATCACGATCGACCACTGCCGGCCGCTCGTCATGGCCGGGTTCGTAGCGCCAGAAATAATGGGCGAGCGAGCCGAATTCGTCCCTGAGTTCTATTGCACGCTTGGCATTGTTGATGGTCGATACGATCTTGCCGCGATGACGGATGATGCCGGCATCGGCAAGGCAGCGTGCGACATCGCCTTCCCTGAAGAGGGCGACCTTCTCGAAATCGAAACCTGAAAAGGCAGCGCGGAAATTCTCGCGCTTGCGCAGGATGGTCAGCCAGGAAAGGCCGGACTGGAAACCTTCGAGGCAGATCTTCTCGAAGAGACGGACGTCGTCGGTGACGGGGCGGCCCCATTCCTCGTCATGATACCTGAGATAGTCGGGCAGATTGGCGTGCCAGTGGCAGCGGCTCCTGCCGTCCTCGCCGATGATGATGCCTGTCGCGCTCATGATCCTTCATTCCGCGGGGGTCCGCTTCTTTCTCCGGTCTTGATTCCGGCTTTACCATTTGCAAACCGTCTTTCCAAACCGAACGGTAACCCTGACGAAAAGTTTATCCGATCGGTCGGCTTTTCATGAATCGATCTTTACCATTCGCTGGCGGATTAGGTGGCAGCGTCTTCCCGGGCGGAACATCTCCGCCCGGGCGGACATGTCCCGCCAGCGCATTTTCGGTCATTTGTAGAGAGTTCGTCCGATGATGAAACAGCTTGTTCTTGCCGCAGCCCTCTTCGGCATCTTCTCCACGGCCGCCCTTGCAGACGACCGCTACGCCACCCGTCCGCCCGTCGTGCTCAGCCCCGATCTGACCGCGCCCTGGATCAACCAGCTGGGCGGCGGCACGGTTCGTCCCGTCGTCTACCAGCGGCCGGTCGTCCAGCCGCAGCAGCGCGGCCTTTTCCAGCGTCGCGTGCTGCGCCAGGCGCCGCAGGTGTCACCGCAGACCGTTTCGGCGATCAATCCTGGCATCCCGTCGATCCGCCATCCGATCGAGCCGCAATACCTGCCACAGATGGTTGACTACGACACCACGGAAAAGCCCGGCACGATCGTCATCGATACCAACAACCGCTTCCTCTATCTGGTGATGCAAGGCGGCAAGGCGCGCCGCTACGGCGTCGGCGTCGGCAAGCCTGGCTTCGAATGGGCCGGCGCCCACAAGATCAGCCGCAAGACCGAATGGCCGGACTGGACGCCGCCTTCCGAGATGATCAGCCGCGAGGCCGCCAAGGGTCATTACCTGCCGGCGCGCATGGATGGCGGCGCGGAGAACCCGCTCGGCGCGCGCGCCATGTATCTCGGCTCGACGCTTTACCGCATCCACGGCACCAATGCGCCCTGGTCGATCGGCAGCGCCGTCTCTTCCGGATGCATTCGCCTGCGCAACGAAGACGTCGTCGACCTCTACGACCGCGTCAGTGTGGGAACCCGCGTCATCGTCATGTAAAGGTGGGCCAATACCTACAGCGACGCATGTCTTTTCAGATGCGCAAAGGACGCGGTAACCTTTAAATTGCTGCATAATTTTTCCTAAAGTCGATTCCGATTTGAAGATAAATTATGCAGTCGGAGCCGCAAGAACAGTCGGCTCCCTTTCTCCAAAATTGCTGTATCGGGCCACGCCGATCTTGAATCAGGCAGAAGTTCATGTAGCTTCGAGCGAATTTGCTTGAGGGGAATCGATCATGATCAAACTAATGCCGGGTCTGGCTGCTGCCGGACTTGTCCTGTCCTTGATGTCTACATCAGCCTTGGCTGCACCCGCCGGCTCTACTCCTGACAACGCGCAGCGCCCGGCACAGGTCGTGCGTGTGGCGCAGATGCCGAAATATGTGAAGCCGGAATTCAAGCGCAAGAAAGTGCGCTTGGTGACAACGGAAGCGGCAGGCACCGTCATTATCGATACCAACAACAAATATCTCTACCTCATCGAGGGCAACAACCGCGCCACCCGCTACGGCATCGGCGTCGGCCGCGACGGCTTCGGCTGGTCGGGCGTCGTTAAGATCGGCCGCAAGGCGGAATGGCCGGCATGGACGCCGCCGGCCGAGATGCGCCGCCGCGAAGCCGCCAAGGGACATATGATTCCTGCTTTCCAGGAAGGTGGCGAGGACAATCCGCTCGGCGCCCGCGCCATGTATCTTTACCAGGGTGGCCGCGACACGATCTTCCGTATTCACGGCACCAATCAGCCCTGGACGATCGGCCTCAACATGTCTTCCGGCTGTATCCGGATGATGAACGAGGATGTGACGCATCTCTACGACCGCGCACCCGTCGGCACCAAGGTGATCGTCATTGGCCCCGGCAACAAGCAGGGCAAGGTCGCGTTCGAAGACAGAGGCATCGACGTGCTGCGAACGCTTTTCGGCGGCTGAGCAACACTTCAGAAAAAAATGATAGGCGCTTTTCGTCGCGCCTTTTATTTTTCTTAGACTTTGCGGCGGAAAGCTGGCACACCAGCCTCAGAGTCGACATATTTGCAATATCGGGGCTATTCAATGACATATGGGCTGCGCTCGTCCGTTTCCGTGCTTGCGGGCATCGCTTTTTTCACGATCTGTTCGGCAGCATCCGCCTCGGCGGAAGATCTGCAATTCTCCGTCTACGGCGGCTATCAGACCGCACCGCATAGCGGCGTCGATCTCTCCGACGGCACGCATTTCACTGCTGGCTGGGAAGGCAAGTCCTTCGGCGCCCCGCCCTATTACGGCGGCCGCGTCACCTGGTGGCTCGAGAACTTCAACAAACCGAATTGGGGTATCTCGCTCGATTATACCCATGACAAGGTCTATGCCGACGACGATACGCTGGCCAAGACCGGCTGGTCGCATTTCGAATTCACCGACGGCCTGAACCTGATCACGCTGAATGGTCTCTACCGTTTCCAGGATCCGACCCGCCGCTGGACGCCCTATCTCGGCGCCGGTATCGGCGTGAACATTCCGCATGTCGAAGTGATTCGCCCTGAGGGCAAGACCTGGGCCTATGAATTCGGCGGCGTGACGCTGCAGGCCCAGGCCGGCGTCGACTTCAAGGTGACCGAGCGCTGGTCGACCTTCGTCGAATACAAGGGCACCTATTCGCGCATCGACGTTCCGATCGACAGCGGCGTCGACCTGAAGACCAACATCTTCACGAATGCCGTCAACGTCGGCGTTTCATTCCACTGGTAAGGATAAATTTCGGCTGCGGTGTTAGAGCGGTTCAGCGCGTAGAAGCGCAGAACCGCTCTAACCTTTTATTGTTACGCAACTCCGGACGGAAAACCGCTTCGCACTTTTCCTGAAATTGCTCTATTTGGTGCCGCAGCTGACCTTGCCCTCGACGGCATAGGGTTTTGCGCCGCCTGCGATCGTCAGGGAATAGGTGCCGCTGAAATTTGCCGCCGGCTTGCCGCGCTCGCCGGCGACGACCACCAGATCCAGTGTCGCTCCGCCGGTATCATCTTCGCCGCCGTCAAAGACCTCCATAAGCAGTTCGCCGTCGCGCGACCAGTGATTGGTCAGGTGCTGCGATTCGAAAACACGCTTTCCGAATACGGTTGATTCCTTGACGATGAGCGCGCCGCGGAAATGATTGAGCTTGTGGCCGGCGGTACTTTCGAAACCGCTTTCCAGCGTGAAGCGCGCTTCCTTGTCATCGGCGGAACAGAAGTAACGACTGTCGGCATGGGCAGTGCCTGCCGCACCGAGCAGTCCCGCAAGTACAATCATTCCCCGCCACATCGTCTAAACTCCCGAGACCGGCCCGACGGGCCTTCGCAAGCTTCAACCTAACGGCAAACCTGTTAATTTTTCCGGCACAGCGCCGCCATAGGCCCAATCGAGAAGTTCGACCGTATGGAGGATTGGCATGCCGGTGCCGGTGGCGATCTGGGTGATGCAGCCGATATTGCCGGTGGCGATAATATCGGCCTTGGTCGCCTCGATGTTCTTGACCTTACGTGCCTTCAGCACCGCCGAGATTTCCGGCTGCATGATGTTGTAGGTGCCGGCAGAGCCGCAGCACAGGTGGCCTTCGGCCGGATCGCGCACGGCAAAGCCCGCCGCTTTCAGCAATTGCTTCGGCGCGAGCGTGATCCGCTGGCCGTGCTGCATGGAACAGGCGGAATGATAGGCGACCGTGATGCCCTTTGGCATGTGTGCCGGCAGGTCGAGGGTTGCCAGATATTCAGTGACGTCCTTGGCCAGCGCCGAAACCCTGGCCGCCTTTGCGGCATAGGCTGGATCGAGGCGCAGCATGTGGCCGTAATCCTTGATCGTCGTGCCGCAGCCCGAGGCGGTGATGATGATCGCATCGAGGCCCTGCCCGTCGATCTCGCGCGTCCAGATATCGACATTGGCACGGGCGCTTTCGAGCGCCTGTTCGGCGCGGCCCATGTGATGGACCAGCGAGCCGCAGCAGACCTCGCCTTCCGGCAGCACGACCTCGACGCCGAGCCGCGTCAACAGCCGGATCGCCGCCGCGTTGATGCCGGGATCGAGCACCGGCTGCGCGCAGCCGGAAAGGATCGCCACCCGGCCGCGCCGTTCCGTCTCGGGCAGGTAGCTGCCGGGCTTTGCGAACGGCGAAGCAGCGGGGATGCGGCGCGGCGCAAGCGCCAGCATGGCGGCGAAGGGTTTCAGCGCGCCGCCCCGCATCAGACCGGCGAAGGGCCGGCCGAGACGGGCGAGATTGAGCGCCAGGCGGAAGCGGCCGGGATAGGGCAGCACGGCAGCAAGAATGGCGCGCGTCAGCCGGTTCATGAACGGGCGTTTGTAGGTCTTTTCGATATGGGCGCGGGCGTGATCGACCAGATGCATGTAATCGACGCCGGAGGGACAGGTGGTGACGCAGGCAAGGCAGGAGAGGCAGCGGTCGATATGGGTGACGACCTCGGCATCGGCGGGCCGGCCATTTTCCAGCATGTCCTTGATCAGGTAGATGCGTCCGCGCGGACTGTCGAGTTCGTTGCCGAGCGTGACATAGGTGGGACAGGTGGCGGTGCAGAAACCGCAATGGACACATTTGCGCAGGATCTGCTCGGATTCGGCGACATCAGGGTCGAGAAGCTGGGTCGGGGTGAAGTTGGTTTGCATCTAACGGGACCTCTGCTTTGGGAGGATGTCGGGCGTTGTGCCTGGAATACCCCTCTGTCCTGCCGGACATCTCCCCCACAAGGGGGAGATTGGCTGGGGGCTATGACGTCCCCAAACAATTCGGGCACTGCGACTCCGACACGGCAGATAGGAAGCGATGGTCCAACCTCTTGCCGATCTCCCCCCTTGTGGGGGAGATGTCCGGCAGGACAGAGGGGGGTAACTCGCGCGCAGAGCCATCTCATCCCTCACCCCATCTTCCCCGGACTAAAAATCCCCATCGGATCGAATTTCTCCTTCACCCGCCGCGACAGCATCGCCACCGCCTCGGGCTCGGGATGGAAGGCCGATGTAACCGCCCTCGCCTCACCCGATGCACGGATCAGCGTCGCGTGGCCGCCGCCGAGCGCCTTGATGTAGCGACGGACCTGCTCGGCTTCAGGGCCGGCCTCCATGCGCATCCAGACGAGGCCGCCCTGCCAATCGTAGAAGGCGTCGATGCCGGCCTCGAGGCGGAGGGCTGCGACCAGTTGATGGCCGGTGCCGGGGGCGACCGAGACACGCCAGACCGGTCGCGCAGTGCCGTCGGCATAGGGCAGCACGTCGCGGATTTCCTGCCAGAGCCTGTGGCTTTCCGGCTGCTCCAGCCGCGTGACGGTGGCGAAGGCCGACATTGCCGCGGCAAGCTTTTCGATGCGCACGTCGACCGAGCCCGGCAAGCCTTCGATGCGCAGAACCGTCGCCTCGCCCTCGGGCAATTTGCCGGCGAGGAATTTCCAGGTCACCGTCAGCGGCAGATGCGCCGTACCCGAGACTTCGACCGGCAGGGCCATCGCCGCCGCCATGGCGTTCGCCGCCTCGGCGTCGTTGAGGCATGATAGTACCACCGTCCGCTCCGTCTTCGGGCGCGGCGGCACACGGAAGGTGACTTCGGTGAGGAAACCGAGCGTGCCATGCGAGCCGGCAATCAGTTTGGCGAGGTCGAGGCCGGTGACGTTCTTCATCACGCGGCCGCCGGCCTTGATGATCTCGCCCTTGCCGTTAACGAAGCGCACACCGAGCAGGCTGTCGCGGGCGGCACCTGCGATCAGGCGGCGCGGGCCGGAGACATTGGCGGCGAAGACGCCGCCGATGGTCGGCTCGCCCGATGTTCCCATGAGAGGGCGATGATCCATCGGCTCGAAGGCGAGCATCTGGCCGCTCTCCGAAAGGGCGGCCTCGACCTCAGCAAGCGGCGTGCCGGATCGGACGGTCATGACCATTTCACCGGGATTATAAGCGACGATGCCGGAAAGTCCGGTCGAGCGCAGCCGGTCTTCGGCGGCAACCGCATTGCCGAAGCCCGAGCGGGTATTGCCGCCGCAGATATCAAGCGGCCGACCGGCTTCCGCGTGGGCGCGGACGATCGCCGCTGCCTCTTCCTCGCTCTTCGGCATCAGGTCGATCATGCGGCGGGGCGCCCTTCGAGCGGGAAGACCTTCGACGGGTTGAGGATCCAGCCGGGATCGAAGGCGGCACGCGCCGCCATCTGTTGGGCAAGGTCGGTCTCGGAATATTGATGCCGCATCAGGTCGCGCTTCTCGATGCCGACGCCATGTTCGCCGGTGAGGCAGCCGCCGGCATCGACGCAGAGCCTCAGAATATCGTTGCCGGCCGCCTCGGCACGGGCGGCATCTTCGGGATCATTGGCGTTGAAGAGGATCAGCGGATGCATATTGCCGTCGCCGGCATGGAAGACATTGGCAACGCGCAGGCCATAATGATCGACGATCTCGGCAGTCCTCTTCAGCACGTGGGAGAGCTGGCTGAGCGGCACGGTGCCGTCCATGCAGATATAGTCGGCGATGCGGCCGGTGGCGCCGAAGGCGGATTTGCGGCCCTTCCAGATCAGTGCCGCCTCGGTCGCCGACTGGCATTCGCGTACGGTCTTCACAGCGTGCCGGCGGGCGATCGCGACGATGTCCTTCAGCGTCGCGTCCATCTCCGCTTCCGATCCCTCGACCTCGACGATCAACAGCGCGCCGACATCGAGCGGGTATCCGGCATGGGCGAAGGCCTCGCAGATCTCGATCGCCGGCTTGTCCATGAATTCGATCGCGACCGGGATGATGCCGGCGGCGATGACATCGGCAACGCAGGCGCCGGCCTCTTCCGAGCTCTCGAATCCGAAGAGCACCGGGCGCGTACCTTCCGGCTTGGCGATCAGCCGCACCGTCGCCTCGGTGACGATGCCGAGCTGGCCCTCGTGGCCGCAGACGAGGCCGAGCAGATCATAACCTGCCGAATCCAGCGCCTTGCCCCCAAGCTCGATCACCGTGCCGTCGACCAGCACCATCCTGACGCCGAGCAGATTGTTGGTGGTGACCCCGTATTTCAGGCAGTGGGCGCCGCCGGAATTCATGCCGATATTGCCGCCGATGGTGCAGGCAAGCTGCGAACTCGGATCGGGTGCGTAGAAAAAGCCGTCCGCGGAGACGGATTCGGAAATATTGAGATTGGTAACGCCCGCCTGAACCACGGCGACGCGGTTCGGCAGATCGATTTCGAGGATGCTGTTCATCTTCGACAGGCCGAGCACGACGGCATCTTCCTGCGGAATGGCGCCGCCGGAGAGCGAGGTGCCGGCGCCGCGCGGCACGACGGGAATGCCGTAGCGGTTGCAATAGCGCATGATGGCCGAAACCTCGGCCGTGGTGCGCGGCAGGGCGACGGCGAGCGGCAGGCGACGATAGGACACGAAGGCGTCGGTCTCGAACGGCACCAGCTCGCGCGCCTCATGCACCAGGCATTCCGGCGGCAGAAGATCGGTCAGATCGGCAACGATCTGGGCGCGCCGTGCCAAGACATCGGCGCGGGGCTCGAGAAACGAAATGGCGTCGGACATGGCGTTCTCCCAGCGGGAAGATGACAGCGGAAGCCGGCCGCGAACCTCCCTGCTGCCGAGAAAACGGCTTAGCACTTTCCCGAAAGTGGCGCAAATGCTAAGCACTTATGCCAAAAGGGGAAAAAGTCACAAAACCTTATGACCAATCTGGGTGATCTCGAAATCTTTGCCAAGGTGGTTGCAACGGGAAGCATGTCGCTGGCCGGGCGGGCACTCGGCTTTTCGCCGGCCGTCGTCTCCAAACGGATCAAGCGGCTGGAGGATCGGCTCGGCACCCGGCTTCTGCAGCGCACGACGCGACAAATCTCGCTGACGGAAGCCGGACAGGGCTTCTACGACCGCGTTCTCGGCATTCTCGCCGGGCTTGAGGAGGCGGAATTCTATATTTCCGGCCGCTCGGCACAGATGCACGGCACGCTGAAGATCTCGGCCCCGACCTCCTTCGGGCGCATGCATATCGCGCCGCATCTGAAGGCTTTCATGGAGACGCATCCGGAGCTGGCGATCAACCTGGTGCTGACCGACGAATTCAGCGACATCGTCGGCGGCGGTTTCGATCTGGCGATCCGCATCGCCGAACTTACCGATTCGAGCCTCGTTGCCCGAAGGCTGGCGCCGGTACGCCGGCTGCTCTGCGCTTCACCGGATTACCTTGCGGCGCATGGCGAGCCGAAGCACATCGACGAGTTGAAACGCCACCGCTGCCTGCCGGCCCACAATAACGACACCTGGCGGCTGAACGGGCCGGACGGGGCGCTGAGTCTCAGGCCGGAAGGCATGCTGATCACCAATTCCAGCGAGGTGATCCGCGAGGCTGTCATCGCCGGCCTAGGGGTCGCGCTGCGCTCCACCTGGGACATCGGTGAAGAGCTCAAAGCCGGCCGGCTGGTGCAGGTACTGCCGGCCTATGAAAGCTCCCACAATGTCGCGCTGTCGGCCGTCTATCCCAGCCGGCAGTTCCTGCCGGCCAAGGTGCGGTTGTTCATCGACTATCTGGCAGGGCTTTATGGCCCCGTCCCCTATTGGGAGCGCTGATCGCTGCGCCGGTTCAGCGCGCCAGCCTCTCGATGACGAGATCCAGCAGGGCGCGCAGCCGCGCCAGGCGCTTCATGTCGCGGTGATAGCCGACCCAGGTGTCGCGACCGGGCGGCGGTTCGCCGAGATCGACCAGTTCGATGGCAGCATGCGAATCGCCGAGCGGTCGTGGCAGGACGGCGAGCCCGGCGCCATTGGCACAGAGCGCCGCCTGCACATCGCGGCTGTTGCTGCACATGACGATCTCGGCCCGCGGCAACAGGCGACGCAGCCAGCCGACATCAGGCATGTCGCCGAAAGCCTCGTCCATGGTGACGAGGCGGGCGCCCGCTCCGTCGCCGGCTTCGGGGTGCAGCGCACCGCGGCTGATGTAAAGGCCGTATTCGATATGGATAAGCTTGCGCGATATGACCTCTGCTTCCGCGAAGGGCTGGATGCGAAAGACGAGGTCGGCTTCGCGTCGTGACAGGCTGAGAAGCCGGCTGTCGGTCAACAATTCGACCACCACCTTCGGATGGACTTGCGAGAATTCCGCCAGCACCGGCGAAAGCACATGCGCGCCGAACCAGTCGGATGAGGATAGCCTGAGAAAACCATCGAGTTGACGGCTGCCGCCGGCAAGGACGCGCTCGACGGCGAGCGCCTCCTCTTCGATGCGTTCGGCGCCGGCGAACACGGCCGCGCCTTCATCGGTCAGGACGAAGCCATCGGTCGTTCGCTGAAAGAGCGTCTGGCCGAGAGAGGTTTCAAGGGCACGCAGCCGCCTGCCCATCGTCGGCTGCGTCAGTCCGAGGCTGCGGGCCGCTGCCCCCAGCGTGCCGAACCGCGCGATCGCCAGAAATAGTTTGAGGTCGCTCCATTCCATCGCTAGAGCCTTTCCGGGTTAGATTGAAGCATCTGCCGGAGCAGGTTTTCGTCAGGGCAGAGGCGATTGGCGAAGGGCATACCTTTTGGTACGTCCGAGCCGATCGCCTCTGATCCTGGCGGAAAGATGCCCGGCCCTTCGGGTTGGCTGAAACGGGCCGGCTGATCGACCGGCCGGCTTGGCCGTAGAGCCGGGCTACGACACGCGCCGGCCGGTCGACCATCCGACTCCGTTTGAGCCAACAGAATGCTGCAATCTAACGCGGAAAGGCTCTAGCATCCGCCAAACAAAAATGCATGGACTTCAGTCGTTATCTTTCATTTTCATTCGTGTTTCAATGAACCATCTTCTTAGAGAACAACTTGCTGCGGCGCGCTACGGACGCCACGATGCAAACGAAGGAGAGTTCGATGTCTGTACAATCAACAATGAAAGCGCTGCTGGCTGAAGCGCCGAATTCGCCATTGCGCGTCGCCGATATTGCAAAACCGGTTCCCGGCGCAGGCCAGGTTCTGGTGCGCATCAAGGCAAGCGGCGTCAATCCGCTCGACCTCAAGATCCGGGCCGGCAATGCGGCCCATGCCCGCCATCCGCTTCCCGCCATTGTCGGCATCGATATGGCCGGCATCGTCGAAGAGATCGGGGCTGGCGTCAGCGGTTTCCGCCAGGGCGACGCGGTCTACGGCATGACCGGCGGGGTCGGTGGCATTCAGGGATCGCTTGCCGAATTTGCAGCTGTCGACGCCGTGCTCTTGGCGCCAAAGCCGCAGAATCTGTCGATGCGCGAGGCAGCCGCCCTGCCGCTGATCTCGATCACCGCCTGGGAAGGGCTGGTCGACCGCGCCGGGGTCAAGGCCGGCCAGAAGGTTCTCGTGCTCGGCGGCGGCGGTGTCGGCCATATCGTCGCGCAGATCGCCAAGGCTGTGGGAGCCGAGGTTTATGTCGTCGACAGCGCTTCGAAAGCGGACTATCTCGCCGGCCTTGGTGCAACGCCGATCGATCGCGATGCGGAAACGGTGGAAACCTACGTCGCAGGACACACCGGCGGCAGGGGTTTCGATCTGGTCTACGATACGGTCGGCGGCCAGGGGCTCGATACGGCATTCCGAGCCGTCAGCCGGTTCGGTCATGTCGTGAGTTGCCTCGGCTGGGGAAGCCACGCGCTGGCGCCGCTCTCCTTCAAGGCCGCCAGCTATTCCGGCGTCTTCACGCTGCTGCCGCTTCTGACCGGCGAGGGACGCGCCCATCACGGTGAAATCATGCGGGAGATGACGAAGCTCGCCGAAGCCGGCAAGGTGATGCCGAAGCTCGACCCGCGCCGCTTCAGCCTTGCCGATACAGATGAGGCGCATCGGCTGATCGAAGACCGGCAGGCGGACGGAAAGCTCGTCGTCGAGATCGACTGATTTTAATCCGTCGGCTCTTAATCCGTCAGCCGAATCAGCGCGCCAGATCGAGATAGGCGTTCGCCACCCTAGCATCGATATCAGCGGGCACAGGCACGATGCAGGAATGGGGATCGGCCTCGCCCCTGGCGATGCGTTCCAGGCAGCGGGCCTGGAGGGTGAAGCCGAGATCCATCGACTCGACGGTATTGCCGAGCGGCCGCGGGCCGGCGAGATTGGCCATGTGACCGCCGCCGAGCACATGGAAGGATCGGCCGTCGCTCAGATGGAAGCTCTCGATATGATCGGCCTCATAGCTGTCGATGCCGGCGACATTCGGATGGCGGCGGAAGGCATCGACATCGATCTCATGCGGGAAATGGCCGCCGTTCATCAGGATCGCGCCGTCCTTGACGAGCGGCAGGTCGGCTGCCGTCACGATGCCGGCAGAACCGGTGACGGTGACGATGATATCGGCCGAGCGGATCGCTGCGTCGCGCAGCGGTGTGATGAAACCATCGAGATGAGCTTCGAGCGTCGTCACCGGGTCGAAATCGACGACGCTGACGGCGGAAAAGCCATTGCGGAAACAGGCGGCTGTGCCCTTGCCGCAGGCGCCGTAGCCGAAGACCGTCACGCGCTTGCCGTTGGTGGAGCGGTTGGTGAAGCGCAGGTAGCTTTCAAACAGGCTCTGGCCGACGGCATGCCTGTTTTCGGCGAACTGCTTGATCGGGCTATCGTTGATGACGAGGATCGGCAGGTTCAGCCGCTCGCGCAGCGGCAGCAGACGGGTGCGGCCCGAGGTGGTTTCCTCTGTACCGCCACGGAGATTGGCATAGGGCTTTTCTGCCGCGATGGCGAAAAGATCGCCGCCATTGTCGAGCAGCAGATCCGGCTTTTCAGCAATGACCGCTTCGAGGCTCTGATGATGAGCGGCAGGATCGGTCGTCTGCGTGGCAAAAACAGTGATGCCTTGGGAACGCAGGAACTCGACGGTCGAAGGCTGGGTGCTGTTGAGATTGCCGGTGCAGACGAGACGTGCGCCGCCGGCGCGAAGCGTCATCAGCAGCGCCACCGTCTTCGGCTCGAGGTGAATGCCGGTGCCGATCGACAGGCCCTCGAAAGGACGCGTCCGCTCGAATTCGGCCGCCGTCGCCTTGAGCAGCCGGCAGCCGTTGCCGATCCAGTCGATGCGGGTTGCGGTCTTTTCCATTGTCTCTTCCTATTTGCGTATCGTGCTGTTTTTAGCGGAGCAACAGGGCTGCGAATATGGAAGTAATTCTGACGAAGGAGCAGAAAATCTGCCGTTTTCAGGTAGGCGTCCCGCAACGAAGCAGCCAGCCGGACAGGGTCGCGAAGGCCGGCCGCTTCGCATCCGGCGTACGGCAGCAGAGGCTGTAACCCGGCAGCCGGGAGATGAAGCCATAGGGCGCGACCAGATACCCGCGCTGAAGATCGTCCTCGATCGAAGCGCGTGGCGCAAGCGCGATGCCAAGCCCGGAGCGGGCGGCACCCAGCGCCAGCAGCAGATCCTCGAATTCCTGGACGCGGGAAAAGACGACCGGCGGCGTGCCGCTTTCGGCAAACCATTCGTCCCAGAGCTTCGGAACGCTGCGGCTGGCGAGCATCGTCAGCGCGCCCATCGCCGCCGGATCGCTCGATAGTGTCGCGGCAAGCGAAGGCGTCGCGACCGGGCCGAACTCGTCCTCCATGAACCGCAGGGCCGAAATGCCTGCCGCCGGCCGGTATTCGCCGCCCATGATCACAGCGTCCAATTCGGGGTGCATCCGCAGCGGCTCGACCATCGTCATCGGCACGATGTCTACGGTATCGCCGAGGCTCGCCTGCATGTCTGCCATACGCGGCATCAGCCACCAGACCGCGAAGGCTGAGGGCACGCCGAGCCGAATACGGCTCGGCACGGCGCCTGCAAGTTCCAAAGCGGCGCGCTGCAGAATGTCGAAAGCCGCACTCGAAGCTTCGGCAAAAGCCCTAGCCTGCAAGGTCGGGACCAGCCCGCGGCCGTCACGCGTGAAGAGCTTGCGGCCGAAATGATTCTCTAGCGTATCGATCTGCTGGCGCACGGCGCCACGCACCACATTCAGCTCTTCGGCAGCCTTGAGAATGCTGCCGTGACGACAGACGGCTTCGAAGGCGCGGATGGCGTTGAGCGGTGGCAGACGCATGAGGACGACATTCAAAAAATCACGGTTGACCACTAGATCTCGCCATTGAACGAAAGGCAAGATCACGCCATATTGTACAGCTGTGCAATGTGACGCATTCGAGACAGGGCGTGACGGATTTTCCGGACCTGTCCGGCCTCGATTTCCCTATGAACGGCGTTAATCGCGGTGCAAATCGTTCTGCGGCCTTTTGGATTGCGTAAGCTTTCCGTGATATATGTATATGAGTGATTCCTAACGACGACTGCGAAGGTGACCCGACCATTGACTCTTCTGGCCCGACTGGCTTCCGATGTGCAACTGATGTTCCGGCGACCGCCGCGACAGCAATACGGCGCCCTCTGCTATCGGGCAAAGAAGAAGAGCGGCGAGGTCGAGGTGCTATTGATGACCAGCCGCGACACCGGCCGCTGGGTCATTCCCAAGGGCTGGCCGATGACGGGCAAATGCGCCCATGAGGTCGCGATGCAGGAAGCCTTTGAAGAAGCGGGCGTCCGCGGCGTTGTCGAAACCGAGACGCTCGGCGCCTATAGCTATCCGAAGGTGCTGCGCGACGGAGTGCAGGTGATCTGCAAGGTGCAGGTCTATGCGCTCGAAGTCACCGAGATGGCGAAGAATTTCAAGGAAAAAGGCGAGCGCCGCATTGAATGGGTTTCGCTTGATGAGGCTGCAACGCGCGTGCGTGAACCGGAGCTCCGCCACCTTTTCCTCGCCTTCAAGCAAAGGATGACCGACAGGCTTTCGGCCAAGGCGGCGAAGCAAATTCCAGCGGAATGAATCCTGCCATCTTGCGCTGCTAAGAAAGCAGCGTAGAAGCAGCTTTATTCTCAGGAAAAAGAATGCCGCCACGTCCCGTAGTTCTCACGAAACGCACGCTCGACAAGGACCTTGACAAGATCACCCATGTCGAGGACGCGGCAAAGCATGTTTTGCGGCGGCTGGTGACGCCCGGTCTCGGATTGATCTTCGTCGGTCTGGCCATGCTCTTTGCCGGTGTCTATGTGTTCGACCAGCCGGGAGCGGTTCTCGTGGTGGCGGCGGCAGCCCTTGCCGGCTACATGGCGATGAATATCGGCGCCAATGATGTGACCAACAATGTTGGTGCCGCCGTCGGCGCGCGCGCCATGACGATGGGCCAGGCGCTGGTCATCGCCGCGATTTTCGAGGTGCTTGGCGCCACGGTCGCCGGCGGCGACGTCGTCAAGACGATTTCCGCAAACCTTGTCGATACGGTGCATGTGCCGCAGGCGATGACGGGCTGGATCATGATGGCGGCGCTGACGGCCGCTGCCCTCTGGGTCAATCTTGCAACCTGGATGAAGGCGCCGGTTTCCACCACCCATGCGATCGTCGGGGCGGTGATCGGCGCCGGCATCTCAGCCGTCGGGCCGGAGCCGGTGAACTGGCGTGTGATACTAGAGATCACAACGAGCTGGATTACCTCGCCGCTGATCGGCGGGCTGATCGCCGCCGGGCTGCTTTATTTCGTCAAGACCTTCATTATCTATCGCGACGACAAGCTCGCAGCCGCGCGGCGCTGGGTGCCGGTCCTGGTCGCGGTGATGGCCGGCGGTTTCATGGCTTATATGGTGCTGCAGGTGTCACCCCCGGGCAGGTTTCAGCCGCTGACCGTCCTCCTCGTCGGGATCGGCATCGGGCTGGTGAGCTGGCTTGCCGCCCGGCCGCTCGTGCTCGCCCAAGCGCAGGATCTCGAAAACCGCAACAGCTCATTGCGGACGCTGTTCCGGCTGCCCCTGATCGGCTCCGCGGCGCTGCTATCCTTCGCGCATGGCGCAAACGACGTTTCGAACGCGATCGGGCCGCTTTCGGCGATCGTCCAATCGGTCGGTATCGACGGCAACGGCGGCGTCGGCCATCCGCCGCTCTGGGTGATGCTGATCGGCGCCCTCGGCATCTCCGTCGGGCTGCTGCTCTTCGGACCGCGCCTCATTCGCCTCGTCGGCGAGGAGATCACCAAGCTTAATCCGATGCGAGCCTATTGCGTCGCGCTGTCGACCGCCTTTACCGTCATCGTCGCCTCCTGGCTCGGCCTGCCGGTCAGCACCACGCATATCGCCGTCGGCGCCGTCTTCGGCGTCGGATTCTTCCGCGAATGGTACACGCGCCATTCGAAGACCCGCATCGCCTATATCAGACGCAAGGCCGAGAGCTTCGATATCGACGAGCCGGAAGAGCCGAACATCTATGAGACGCGCCGGCGCTATCTCGTGCGCCGCTCGCATTTCATGACGATCGTCGCCGCCTGGATCGTTACCGTGCCGGTTTCAGGTGCGCTTGCGGCAATGATTTATTGGGTTATGTTCGCGATCTTCGTCTGAAACCCCGAGTTTTTTAAATGCGCGCCAATTTCCGCATGCAACGGCTTTTCGTCGATGCGCCGCTTACGAGCGGCGCCGTCGTAGAAGCGAATGCCGATCAGTTCAACTATCTCTCCAACGTCCTGAGGATGGAGGACGGTGCAGAGATCCTGCTCTTCAACGGCCGCGACGGCGAGTGGAAGGCTGCCCTTTCCTTCCCGACGCGCAAACGTATCCTTTTGACGGCAACCGAAGAGACGCGGCCGCAGCCGCAGCCTTGCGACCTGCATTATCTTTTTGCGCCGCTCAAAGTCGGCCGCATGGACTACCTCGTGCAGAAGGCGGTCGAAATGGGCGCCGGCCTGCTGCAGCCGGTCATGACCCAACACGTGCAGGGCAAGATCACCAATCTCGACAAGCTGCGCGCCAATGTCGTCGAAGCGGCGGAGCAATGCGGCATCCTCGGCATTCCCGATGTGGCCGAGCCGGTGAGGCTTCTCGACCTGCTCGACCGCTGGCCGAGCGAGCGCCGCATCATCTATTGCGACGAGGGCGATGCCGGGCAGAACCCGCTGCTGGTGCTATCGGCGGTCCGGGAAAGACATCTCGCCCTGCTGGTCGGGCCGGAAGGCGGCTTTTCGGAGGAAGAACGGGCACGGCTTCGAAGCCTCGATTTCGTCACCGCCATTCCGCTCGGACCGCGCATCCTGCGGGCCGATACGGCAGCTGTCGCGGCCCTGGCGGTGGTGCAGGCGGCAATCGGCGACTGGAACTGACTTGGAAAACGGGTTGACATGGAAACCGGCGCTATTTTTTTGATGCGTCGTTGAAAGAATTTCACTTGCAACATAGGTGGCTTGGGTCCAAATCAGCCTTCCAATTGCCCGGCCCCCTGGGCGCCTTTTTGAATACAGGTATCCCGCATGGCCCGCGACACTACCGACCAGACACCGCTCTCTTCGGTCCAGGATCTGACCGATTATATCGCCGCGGGCAACAAGCCGCGGGAGCGCTTTCGGATCGGCACCGAACATGAGAAATTCGCTTTCTTCCGCGCCGACAACAGCCCGGTTCCCTATTTCGGCGATGCCAGCATCTCGGCCCTGTTGACCGGCTTGCAGAGAAAAAGTGGCTGGGAGCCGATCACCGACGGCGGCAACATCATCGGGCTTGCCGAGCAGAACGGCATGGGCGCGATCTCGATCGAGCCCGGCGGCCAGTTCGAACTCTCCGGCGCACCGCTGGAGACGATCCATGAGACCTGTCGGGAATCGAACCAGCATCTGGCGACGCTGCGCGAAATCGCCGAACCGATGGGCATCCGCTTCCTTGGCATCGGCGGCAGTCCCAAATGGACCTATGCGGAAACCCCGCAAATGCCGAAGTCACGCTACGAGATCATGACCCGCTATATGCCGAAGGTCGGCACCCAGGGTCTCGACATGATGTACCGCACCTGCACGATCCAGGTGAACCTCGACTTCTCGTCTGAAGCCGACATGCGCAAGAAGATGCGCGTGTCGATGAAGTTGCAATCGCTGGCGACCGCGCTCTTTGCATCCTCGCCCTTCACCGAGGGCAAGCCGAACGGGCTGCTCTCCTGGCGCGGCGATATTTGGCGCGATGTCGACAACCGGCGCTCCGGCCTGCTCGATTTCACCTTCCGCGACGATTTCGGTTTCCGTGATTATGCCGAGTGGGCGCTCGACGTGCCAATGTATTTCATCGTCCGCGACGGCCGCTATCATGACTGTACCCATGTCACCTTCCGCCAGTTCATGAACGGCGCATTGAAGGGCGAGGTCGCCGATCCGGCGCCGACCATGGGCGACTGGACCAACCATCTTTCGACACTCTTCCCCGATGTGCGGCTGAAGCGTTTCCTCGAAATGCGCGGCGCCGACGGCGGCCCGTGGCGGCGCATCTGTGCCTTGCCGGCCTTCTGGGTCGGCCTGCTCTACGACGATGCGGCACTCGATGCCGCTGACGAGTTGACGAAGGATTGGAGCTTTGCCGAGGTCCAGGAACTGCGCAACGCCGTTCCCGCCGAGGGGTTGACGGCTCAGTTTCGCGGACACCCGCTCTTCGACATGGCGCGCGAGGTGATCGGTATTTCGAGGGCCGGCCTCAAGGCGCGCGGCAGGCTCAACGGGGAAGGCCAGAACGAGAGCATCTTCCTGGCGCCGCTCGAAGAAGTGCTCGCCAAGAAGGCGACGCTCGCCGAGGATCTGCTGGCACTCTATCACGGCCGCTGGCACGGCTCCGTGGAACCGGTCTTCGAGGACTATCAGTACTGAGCCTGACACAAAGCGGTTCCGCTTTCCCCGGAATCGCTCTGACAGCCCCTATTGTCGACGGTCTCCGAGCACGGGCGTAGAGGCCGGCGGCATGGTGCTCCACGCGACCTGCCGCTGGAACCTTAGCCGAACGCTCTAGCGAAATTCCTCCCTAAGTTCTTATGGCAAAAAGCCGTTTGCGCATTGCCATTTCCGGTTATAGTGGCGTTACAATGCGTCACGACCTGGGGAAAGGGACTTCCATGCTGCCACTCTTCGACATGATGATGCAGGCGCAGAACGGCGCGGCGATGGAGGCGATCGCCCGCCAGTTCAACCTCGCACAGGAACAGGCGACGAAGGCAATGGCGGCGCTGATGCCGGCCTTTTCCGCCGGGCTGAAGCGCAGCACCAGCAATCCCTATGATTTCGTTGGGCTGATGCAGGCGGTCTCCTCCGGCAACTATGCGCGATATTTCGAGGATATGAACCGGGCCTTCACGCCGGAGGGCATTTCCGACGGCAACAACATCCTTGCCCAGCTTTTCGGCTCGAAGGAGGTTTCGCGCGCAGTCGCCGCCCAGGCGGCGCAGATGACCGGCATCGGCCAGGATATCTACAAACGGATGCTGCCGGTGCTGGCCGATACGCTGATGGGCGGGCTCTTCAAGCAGACGACCGGCCAGATGGCGTCGCCGGTCAATCCCTTCTTCAACACGGCGATGGGCGAGACAATCCAGAAATGGCTTGAGAGTACCGGCTTCGCCCCCAAGCCGGCCCCAGAGCCCAGCGTCTTCGACAATCCCTTTACGCAGGCGATGCAGCAGATGTTTTCGGTGCCGAAGCCTGCGCCAACACAGACGCCGAACCCCTTCCTCGACAATCCCTTCGCCAAGGCCTTCCAGGAGATGATCGGCGGGCTCGGCCAGCAGCCGGCAGCCCAGACTAAGACCAAGACGCCTGAAGCGCCGAAGGAAGAGGCGAAGGGCAATGCCGACAGCTATACCGAGATGCTGAACGCCATGTTCGACAGCGGGCTGGAAGTGCAGAAGAACTATCAGAGGAACCTGGAAGCGATCTTCGAAACCTATCGGCCGAAGCCCCCGCCCAAGACGAGCGAATAACCCCGGATGCGGGACTTTAGCACGTAAAAAAAACCCGGAGATGGCTTGGGAAAGCCGATCACCGGGTCAAGCGGCAGGGCTATTGGCTATCACCCTGCGGGGAAACTTAACGCTCCTGCTCTTCGTAGGGGCGCAAGAACGACGACAGGCGCCAGCGATTGCGCGCCGAGCGCGTCAGATGTTCCGACGGGTCCTCGAAGAAGGTCGAGGCCAGGAACGCAGAGGTCAGGTCGGCCCTGCTGAGGCCGATATCCCTCAGCTGCGTGTCGTTCAGATCATGCAGCGCATTGATCTCCATGCGATTGCGGAACACGCGAAAGAGGGAGGCCAACGGTGCGAGGCCTGCTGCCAGACGCTGGGAAAACGTCGGGGTGAGCTTGCCGCAGTCGAGTTCTATTGTTCGGTCTGTCATGCGCATGGGACTCTCCTTTCTTTCGAATTCTTTTAGGCGCGCAACAACCCACCCCTCCCGCGAGGTCATGCGGGAAGGAGCAAGGCTGAAGTCGGCTCGGACAGGCAGGGCGTCTGTCCTTCACTTTGCTTGATTTGCATCCCGAAGATGTCAAAGACCTATTGATCAGTCCAACGAATGTTTCTAATGATTATCATCAGCTATCTTTATGGGTGAAAACATGTCCGCGCCTCTTGATCTCGACCAATTGCAGACTTTCATCGCCATCGTCGATTCCGGCAGCTTCACCAAGGCCGCCGACCGGGTCTACAAGACCCAATCGGCCGTCTCCATGCAGATGCGCCGTCTCGAGGAACGCATCGGCAAGCAGCTGTTCATCAAGGACGGACGCGGCAACCGACTGACGGTCGAGGGCGAAAAACTGCTCAACTATGCCCGGCGCATCATTCGCCTCAACAATGAGGCGATTGCGGCCTTCGACGACAACAGGCTGGAGGGGATGCTGCGCATCGGCACGCCGGACGATTATGCCGACCGCTACATGCCCGAAATCATCGGCCGCTTCGCCAAGACGCATCCGAATGTCGAGCTCTATATCGTCTGCGAACCCTCGGTGGATCTTGCCGAGCGCATGCATAAGGGCGAGCTCGATATCGCGCTCGTCACCCACAATCCGCGCGAGCGCATGTCCGATGTGGTGAGAACCGAGCCGCTCTGCTGGGTGGGCTCGGCCAACCATCCGATCCGCGACGACGCACCGGTGCCACTTGCCGTCGGCCGGCGCGACTGCCAATGGCGCCAGCTCGCCTGCTCGGCGCTCGATGCTGTGGGGCGCGAGCACCAGATCCTGTTCACCAGCTGGTCCTGCACCGTCGTTGCCGCTGCCGTGCTTGCCGGCATGGCCGTTTCGGTGATGCCGGAATCGGCACTGCGGACGGGCATGAAGGTGCTGAGCCAGGCGGACGGCTTTCCGGCGCTGCCGCCGGTGCAGATCGGCATCATGAAGCGGCCGGGCGTTTCGCTCTCGCTGATGAACGCTATTACGGCGCACATCACCGCCTGTCTCGACAACATCACGCCTGCTGTCGTCGACGACAGCCTCGAGGCGGACGTCAAATCCGCCCAGGCGCGGCTTTATCCGCGGCTGAAGGCGGCCAATATGGTCCCAAGCTGGTAAGAGCTCTCAGGCGGCGCGCGGCAGGGTCGTGGCAAAAAGGGAGGCGCGGATTACGCGCTTCCACTCATCGAGCATGCGCCGCGCCAAGGCCTCCTCGCTCACGGCGGCTAGCCGGATGACAGCACCGATCAGGTGGCTGAACAGGTAAGTGCGCGCATACATGTCTTCGTCGCAAAAGTCGGGAGCCAGCTGGCGCACGGCGTCATGGAAGATGCCGGCGACGCGACCGCTATGTTCGATATTCAGCTGCAACAGATCCTGATCGGTCTCCGTTCCCATCCAGACGCCGAGATAGACGGGATCGTTGTGGTAGGAATCGTAATACCAGTCGATGATGGCGCAGACGCGGTCCAGCGCCTGGTCGAGTGACTGGACGTCGGAAAACATCGCCGCCATCTTCGCCTGGATCGCCGAGGCGTGCTGGTCGAACAGGGCTTTGACGATTGCCGCCTTCTCCGGGAAATACTGGTAAACCGAACCGATCGGCACCTTGGCGGCAATGGCGAGTTCCGTCATCCGCATGGCGCTGACGCCTTTTTCGGCGATGATCTTGGCGGCGGCAGCGAGAATGAGGTCCAGCCTCTGGATGCTGCGCTCCTGCTTCGGCTTCCTGCGCAAGCCGATGCGTTCCATGCTTTCCGCGCCCATGTCGTTCCCACTCTTTTTGTTCACGGCGAAAGGCATGTGCCAAACCACCGCGTCGAGCCGATATGACATGCAGGCCTTCATCCGCGGTAAATGGAAACACTCGCATTTTAACGGCTGGGAAAAGCGTGCGAAAACGGTGCGCTATCGTACAATTCGAAGTGCTACGGCGTCCTGTGCACGACTGAAACAGACGCTCGGCGCCGCACGCATATCGAGTCAGAATTTCACCGGCAGCGCCGCCTGCGCCCCATGCTGCTGTGTGTTGTCTGCGATCTTGGGAATGGCCCACCGTGCGGCGGCCATCTTGCCGCCGATGCCGGCATGTTCGGTCGTCGCGCTGCAGCACTTTGAATTGCTGCAGATCTTATCCTTAGATCGATCCCGATTTAAGGAATTATGTAGCAGGTGGCGGGCAAGTGATGGGGCGGTAGCGCCTGCCGCCTCAACTCATTACCATCCATGCGCCGAGCCAGACCCACATGGCGGCAAGCACCAGGTAACCGGCGGCGAAGATCGGGCTGCGATAACGCAGGTCGTTGCTGGTGACATGGATGGCGGCGTGGGCGTAGCGCAGGGCGACGAAGGCCCAGGCGAGGCCGGCGGAAACGAGATTGTCAGCCTCGGTGATATAGAGAAGAATGCAGCAGGCGTAGAAGAGAACCGGCAGTTCGAACTGGTTGGCGAGACAGTTCTTGACGGCAAGGCTTTCGGCCGGCTCGCGGCGGTTTTCGCGATAATCCGATTTCGCGATGGTGCCGGCGCGGACCATTTTTGCGCGCCGAAGCCCAAGAAGCGCATACAGACCATAGACCAGGGCCACATGGGCAAGGAGTGGCCAGAATATTTGATAGCCGGTCATATGGCCGCTTCCTTTCTGCTTCCGCATTTGTTGCGCGTATGACAGCGCCGCGCGTCTTTCCGGCACGCAAAGGACGCTGTAATACCTTGAGTTGCTGCATAATTTTCTCCTTAAATCGATTCCGAATTAAGGACTTATGCAGTAGCCGAAAGGAGAACCGGACACCAGCGCCGCTCAGGCCGAAGGCGGCCTCAATCCTGGCGCGGCGAGAGCCAGCGACCGATGGCAAGCCGGACGATGAGGATGAAACAGATGGCGAGGCTTGCGAATTTCAGCCGCGTCATCCATGGCAGTAGCTGCGTTGCAACAGCAGAGGGCGCACCGTTGCCGAAGGCGATGAGGCTCGAGATATTCTCGCCGTAGTCGGCAATGCCGTAGATGAACGGCAGCAGGTAAACCGCTTTGCCAATGACCGGATGCAGCGATTGGCCGAACCACGAACCAACAGGACCGAGCTTGAGGAAGGCGAAGAACAGCAGCGCCGTCAGCAGTGCCGGAAAGATCAGCTCCGGCCCGAAATACATGGCGCGTAGCAGCCTGGTCGCTGTCTCGTTCTCATCGAGCAGCTTCTGCATGTGGAAGACGGCCGACTCGTCGTAACCGGCGAAATAGGTGTCGAGCACCGCCTGGCCGGTTTCATGCTTGAAGGGAACGACGAAGCCGAAGGTCGTCCAGGCAAGCACGGCAAGGCAAAGGGCTGCGAGCAGCGCGACGATCCAGAGAGGAATCCCACTGCCCGCTTTCATGATCAGAGGCCAGCGCCCGGATAGTTCGGGCTCTCGCGGGTGATCGTCACGTCATGGGCGTGGCTTTCGCGAAGACCGGCACCTGAGATGCGCACGAACGTGGCGCGGTCCTGGAATTCCTTGAGGTCCTTGCCGCCAACATAGCCCATGGCCGCCTTGAGGCCGCCGGCAAGCTGGTGGATGACGCCCGAGACCGGCCCTTTGTACGGCACCTGACCTTCGATGCCCTCAGGCACGAGCTTCAGCGTGTCGCGCACCTCAGCCTGGAAATAGCGATCAGCGGAGCCACGGGCCATGGCGCCGACGGAACCCATGCCGCGATACGCCTTGAAGGAGCGTCCCTGGTAAAGATAGACCTCGCCCGGGCTCTCATCGGTACCAGCAAGCAGCGAGCCGATCATGACGGCGGAAGCGCCGGCGGCGATCGCCTTGGCAAGATCGCCGGAGAACTTGATGCCGCCATCGGCGATGACGGGCACGTCTTGATCATTCGCCGCCTGCACCGCCGACATGATCGCGGCGAGCTGCGGCACGCCGACGCCGGCGACAATGCGCGTCGTGCAGATCGAGCCCGGACCGATGCCGACCTTGACGGCATCCGCACCGGCATCGATCAGCGCCCTGGTGCCGTCATAAGTGGCGACGTTGCCCGCCATGATGCGCACCGAGTTGGAGAGCTTCTTGACGCGGGAGACGGCATCGAGGACGCGCTGCGAATGGCCATGGGCGGTATCGACGACCAGAAGGTCGACGCCGGCTTCGATCAGGCGCTCGGCGCGCTCGAAGCCGTCATCGCCGACGCTGATGGCGGCGGCGGCGCGAAGCCTGCCCTGCGCATCCTTGGAAGCGTTCGGGTTCAGCTGCGACTTCTCGATGTCCTTGACGGTGATGAGGCCGACGCAGCGGCCCTCGGTATCGACGACCAGCAGCTTCTCGATGCGATGCGAATGCAGCAGGCGCTTGGCCTCCTGCTGATCGACGTTTTCCTTGACGGTGACCAGATTGTCCTTGGTCATCAATTCGTGGATCTTCTGTTCGGGATCGGAAGCGAAGCGGACGTCACGGTTGGTCAGGATGCCGACGAGGCGGCCGGACTTCTCGACGACTGGGATGCCGGAGATGCTGTAGGACTTCATGAGCGCGAGCGCATCGGCAAGCGTCGCATCGGGGCCGATCGTTACCGGATTGACGACCATTCCGCTTTCAAACTTCTTCACCTGCCGGACCTGCTCGGCCTGCTCGATCGGCGTCAGGTTACGATGAATGACGCCGAGCCCGCCGGCCTGGGCCATGGCGATCGCCAGGCGGCTCTCGGTGACGGTATCCATGGCGGATGAGATGATCGGGATGTTGAGTTCGAAATCGCGGGCGATACGGGTGGAGATATTCGTCTGGCCGGGCATGACCTCGGAATGTCCCGGCTGCAGCAGCACGTCGTCGAAGGTAAGCGCGTCTGCGCCGGTTGCCGTTTCAATGATGCGTGCCATGGCCAAATTCCTTCATTTAATAAAAATGCGACCCTGTCCGGAAACGAATCGTCCGCCCCGTCGGTCTGCATTGGGTTGCTTGGAAGTTGGCGAGGGCTGGTAACACGTCTATGACAGGAAGGAAATAGCAAAAAGCCCGGCATGTCAGCCGGGTTCGTCATGGGTGCCATGCGCGAGGAGCATTGCGGGAAAAGCGCTAAGCATTTTTCGGTCCGGAATGGTTTAAATACAATATGTTATAGCGGTATGTTATAGCGGTCAGCGCTTTCGTGAAAGCCTGAACCGCTTCGGATCAGATGTCGAACTGATAAGTCTTCGGTACGAAGCGATAACCGCCATCCTACCTCTCGACGAAGCCGACTGCCGGGAACGGCATGTGGTAGCCAAGGAAGGCGATCTTTTCGGTCGCGATCATCTCGATAGCGGGCATTCTTGAAGGCAGCCGCCCCGCCAGCAAGCCAAAGCCTGCGGCGAAGACGGCGCGCCGCTTCATTCGCGTCGAAATTGGCATATATCCATTCTCCCATGACGCGCGGTGTTCGCAGCCCGGCCTCGATGACATTTCCGGCCGGATTTCTTGCCCCGGCCAAGTAAACATATGTCAATCTGACGGGCGACGTTGATGCGCAAGCCGTCTCACGCAGACGTGAAGCAAAGGTGCCGTCGACCCGGATTTGGGGATTGGCAGAACTCGCAGCTGGGACTAAACAGCACGGGCCTCTCCAGCTCCAATCCGCTGCCCCATCAAGGCTCCCGCCTATGAATCGCATCGTCCCGCTGATCCTTGCCGTCGCCCTTTTCATGGAACAGATGGATTCGACCGTCATTGCGACGGCGCTGCCGGCGATTGCCGCGGATTTGCATGTCGGGCCGATCACGCTGAAGCTGGCGCTGACCTCCTACATGGTGGCGCTGGCGGTGTTCATCCCGGTCAGCGGCTGGATGGCCGACAGGTTCGGCGCCAAGAAAATCTTCCGCCTTGCCATCTCCGTCTTCGTCATCGGCTCGATTTTCTGTGCCGTCTCGTCCAACCTCGTCGAATTCGTGTTTGCCCGCTTCCTGCAGGGCATGGGCGGCGCGATGATGACGCCGGTCGGCCGGCTCGTGCTGGTGCGCACGACTAAGCGCAGCGACCTGGTCTCGGCCATGGCGCTGCTCACCATCCCCGCGCTTGTCGGCCCACTCACCGGCCCGCCGCTCGGCGGCTTCATCACCACCTATTTCAGCTGGCACTGGATCTTCCTGATCAACGTACCGGTCGGCATCATCGGCATCTGGCTTGCGACGATCTTTCTGCCGGAGGTGGAAGCGACTGCGCCGCCTCGGCTCGATTTCACCGGTTTTGTGCTGACCTCGCTATCGGCTGCGGGCGTCGTCTTCGGTCTGTCGGTGGTCAGTCTGCCGGCCCTGCCCCCGATCATTGGCGTCACCGCCACCGTAATCGGCCTCATCTGCGGCTTCCTCTACGTGCGCCATGCCAAGCGGCATCCGGCGCCGATCCTCAACCTCAACCTGTTCAAGAACCCGACGTTTCGGTCCTCCACCTTGGGCGGCACGCTGTTTCGCATTTGCGTCGGTGCCATGCCCTTCCTGACGCCGCTGATGCTGCAGCTCGGCTTCGGGCTGACGCCATTCCAATCCGGCCTCATCACCTTTGCCGGAGCGATCGGGGCGATCACCACCAAGTTCATGGCAAAGCGCGTCTTCGCCGCTGCCGGCTTCCGCACCACGCTTCTCGGCGCCGCCATGGTGACGACCCTGGTGACTGTCATCACAGGCCTTTTCACGCCGTCGACGCCGCACCTCGTCATCATCGGCGTGCTGCTGCTCGGCGGCTTCTCCCGCTCCTTCATGTTCACCGGCGTCAATGCGCTTGCCTTCGCCGATATCGATGATGCCGAGGCGAGCCAGGCGACATCGATGAGCTCGGTGATGCAGCAGGTCAGCCTGGCGCTCGGCGTTGCGGTTGCCGCCGCGATCCTGGAGAGCTCGATCCATATCAGGGGCGAAGCGCTACAGGTTGCCGATTTCCACCTTGCCTTCTACATCATTGCCGGACTGACCGTCATTGCAACCATTCCCTTCGTCAGAATGGACCGCAATGCCGGCGCAATCGTTTCCGGCCACCGCTCCAAGTCGATGACGGCAGCAACGGTCGAAGCAGAACAGCAGGCGGTGAAATAGGCAACCGCTACTCCGGGTTTTCGCAGACGGCAGAGAGCTTGTTGCCGTCGAGATCACGGATATAGGCGGCATAGAAATGGGCATGGTAGGAGCGCAGGCCGGGCTCGCCCTCATCCACGGCGCCTGCCGCAATCGCCGCGGTATGGAAGGCATCGACATCCGCCCGCGTTTCGGCCGCCAGCGCGATCATGGCGCCATTGCCTGAGGTCGCCCGGCGGTGATTGAACGGCGTCACCACCCAAAAGCGACAGCGCGTATCGCCCTCGGCGGAATAGCCGATTTCCTCTTCGGAAGAGCGCTGGCGGCGATAGCCGAGGGGAGACAGCACGGCATCATAAAAATGCCCTGCGCGATAAAGGTCGTTGGTTCCGAGCGTGACGTAAAGAAGCATGGGATCAGCGGTTCAAATCCTCACAGCGCCGCGCGACCTTTCGGACACGCAAAGGACGCGGCAACGCTTTCCATTGCTGCCTACCTTATCCTTAAATCGATCCCGATTTAAGGAATTATGCAGCCGATCGCCATCATCCGTCAGGACCGGCTTGAAGATCAAGCTTCTTCTGCTTGGCCTTCGGCCTTGCGCCCCTTGAACCCCTTGGCCAGCAGGAACATCTCGACCGATTCGGCGCGCGACGAGTTCGGCTTGACATGAACGACCTGGCGGAAGTTCTGCTTGAGCATGGCGAGCAGCTCACGCTCGGTTCCGCCCTGGAAGGTCTTGGTGAGGAAGTGCCCGCCTTCCCCCAGCACTTCGACGGCGAAATGCGCTGCCACTTCGCAGAGATGCATGGTGCGCAGATGGTCGGTGCGGTGGTGGCCGGTGGTGGGTGCTGCCATGTCTGAGATCACGAGATCGGGTGTGCCGCCGACGGCTTCCAGCAGCTTTTCCGGCGCAGTCGGATCGAGGAAATCGAGCTGCAGGATCTTGACGCCCGGCAGCTGGGTCATTTCAAGGAAATCGATCGCGGCCACACGGATGTCCTCATCGGTCGAGCCGGTGACCTTGGCGGCAATCTGCGACCAGCTGCCGGGGGCAGCGCCGAGATCGATGATGCGCTTGGCGCCGCGCAGGATATGATGTTTCTCGTCGATCTCCAGCAGCTTGAAGGCGGCACGGGCGCGATAGCCTTCAAGTTGGGCGCGCTGAACATAGGGATCGTTGATGTGGCGCTGCAGCCATTGGCGGGACGAGGCCTTCATCTTCTTGTTCTTGACGCGCTGGCCGAGCTTGCGGCCGGTGCGGTTTCCGGCGATCGGTGCCTTGGTCATGCCTTTTTCCTATCTCGCGCGCTGGCCGCGGCGGTTGCGATTGCGCCGCCACACGCCGTCATCGGCCATCATGTCGGTGAGCAGGCCTTCTCTCAAGCCGCGATCGGCAACGCGCATGCGCGGGCTTGGCCAGCGGCGGCGGATCGCCTCGAGAATGGCGCAGCCGGCGAGCACCAGATCGGCCCGGTCCGGCCCGATACAGGGATTGGCGGCGCGGCTTGCGAAATCCCAGGAGAGAAGCTTTGCCTGCATGGCGGAGACCTCGTCATCGGACAGCCAGATGCCGTCGACCTTGCGCCGGTCATAACGCGGCAGGTCGAGATGGACGCCGGCAAGCGTCGTCACCGTGCCCGATGTGCCGATCAGGTGGAAGTCGCCGGTCTGGGCGACCTCGATCTCCGGGCAATCGAAGCTTCCAAGCATGCCTTCGACTTCGCGCACCATGCCTTCGAAGGCCTCCGGCGTGACGTCGTGCCCGCCATGGCGCTCCGACAGCGTCACGACGCCGACCGGCAGCGAGGTCCAGTGGGTGATGTGATTGGCGAGGCGGCTGAAGCGATTGTCGCCGATGCGGATGACGGCGATCTCCGACGAGCCGCCGCCGATATCGAAGAGCACGACGGAGCGCGTCTCGCGACCGACCAGCGACGAGCAGCCGGAGACCGCAAGCCGCGCCTCAGTCTCACGATCGATGATTTCGAGCACAAGGCCGGTTTCGGCAACGACCCGGCTGAGGAAGTCCTCGCCATTGATCGCCTGGCGGCAGGCTTCGGTGGCGATCAGCCGCATGCGGCGGATTTCCCGGTTCCTGAGCTTGGAGGCGCAGATCCTCAATGCCTCGATCGCCCGCTCCATCGCCTCATCGGACAGACGGCCGCTGGCCGCAAGGCCTTCGCCGAGGCGTACGATGCGGGAAAAAGCGTCGACGACACGGAACTGACCAGCACGGGTCGGCTGGGCAATGAGGAGACGGCAATTATTGGTGCCGAGATCGAGAGCAGCGTAGAGCTCCTCCGGCCACACATACTCGCCGCCCTGGCGGTCACCCTGATAACCGGGATTGATATGGCCGTCTTGGCGGCCCTTGCGGCTGGCGGCCGCGCCGTTCTGCGTTTCGCGCGGGACGGCGACGCGCGCCGTCTCTTCCGCGCGGCTTTCCTGCTGCGGGACACCTGCTGGTTTTGCCGATGTCAGCGGCCGGCCCTGCAGACCGCGCTTGCCGCGATGCTTGCGGCGGTTGCGACGGCTCGGCGCCGAATCGCCATCGGACCGGGCGGCATGATCTGCCGCTCCGGCCTGTTCCAACACATGAGGTTGAGGTGAACCGTCCTGCGCAGCGCCATGGCCGCCACGACGGCGACGCTTGCGCTTGCGAGCCGGATTGCCGGCTGCATCTTCCATCGGGCGCGCAGGCTGTCCGGCACCGCCGGAAGGCTCATGCGAAGCGGGATGAGCCGCGTTGCGGGATTGCCCGCCACGTTTGCCCTTGCGGCGCCTGGACTTCTTGCCGTCCTTGCGCCCTACCGCCGACGCCCCGTCAAATTGCGGTTTTACGCCGCCTTCGGGGTCTTCCACGTTCTTTTTCCATCGCGCCGCGCAAGTCCTGGGATATGCAGCAGGCGCTCATTCGATTTTTGCGTTGCCGCAAGAATATCAGCGCCCGCCGAAATCGCCAAATTCTTTTTTGGACAGGGGATTTGCGACGGTTTCACCCTTCCGCGGCAGTACCGATTTTTTTCAAAACAGCTATTTGCAATTCCCCGGCTTTTGGTTATAAGCGCCGCACACCAGCCGACCGCCCGCCGGTTCGCTTATGCTGGGGAATAGTTCAATGGTAGAACGACGGACTCTGACTCCGTTAATCTTGGTTCGAATCCAGGTTCCCCAGCCAATTCTCCCTAAATCCCCTTAATTCCTTGATTTTCCAGTCGTGCCGGATCCCGTTTTGGCATCATTGGCGACCTGATGCCCAGAACTGATGCCCAAAGGTGATGCCCAGCCGAAATCGGCGCGGTTGAACCTTCGGGCTCGATACAGGGTCTTTTCGCCATGGCTGTGCGCCACGAGGTCGAGAATCTCATCCGCCGAGGAAACATCTTCTACTGGCGCCCCCGGGTTCCGGCCGCCTTCGTTCATTGCCAGCCCGGCAGCCGGCTTTCACTCAGCCTTCACTGTTCCGACCATAGAAAGGCTCAAGTCATTGGCCGGAAGCTCAATACGAGGCTGGCCGACTTGAAACTGCATTCGAAGGAAGCGATGTCCAAGCAGCAGCTCCAGAAACTGTTCGAGCATGAGCGCGACAAGGAGCTCGAACGGCTCGACGACATCAATATGATGGCCCGCCGCAACGGGCGCGGCGGCGATGTCGTTGAGATGGAACTTGATCTCGAAGCAGGCCGGGCCTGTCAGCTCATCGCGAAGTTCGGGAACCGGACGGAGCTGACGCTGGAGAGTGGCTGCGCGGGCTTCACCTATCTCATGAACAATGGCGTTCCGATTTCGCATATTGACGCCATCAGGGCGAACTACCGGGGCGAACTGGCCATCGCTCGCAGCCCCGGCTTCGAAGACGGCATCCGACGACTGATCTACAATTTCGAAATCGACGACACTGTCGTCAATCGCCAGCGCGCCATGTCGAAGATCTTCGAGGGTCGTGCCGCGGCTCTTCTTGATATCGACGATCGACACGAACTCGTCGACCGGACTTCAAGCGAATTCACAGGCGGCGGCAGAGCGAGCACGTCGATGGTCAGGGAGAAGCCTGCTCAAGTCGAACCTGCTGCCTCTCACTCCTCGATACTGGGCAAAGAGAGCAAGCCGGCACCGACTGTAAGGCATATCAAGGGGGCCGAGGAAATCGCATACCTCGACCTCTCGCCACGCGCAGAGCCGAAGGCAAAGGCAGCGATTGCTGAAGCGCAAGGTGCGAACCAGCGGGTCGTAGCGCTCGAAGAGTTCGAGCAGGAGTGTGAGAAGCTCATCAAGAACATGGGTGAAGATTGGACAACCGAAACCGGACGAGATGCCATGGCGCTGGTTCGGATGTTCAAGTCGGTGCTCATCGAGCATGGGGTAGAGCATTCCGGGCAGATCGAACAATACCACATTGGACAGTTGCGTCAGCACTTCAATCACATTCCGACGGACTGGGGCCGAAGCAGCAAGATGCGCGTCATGTCAGCGCCGGAACTTCGTGCTGAAGGCGACACGCTGCGTAAGGCTGCGGAGATTTCAGGAAGCAAGGCGAAGGTTGGCCTAGCTGCCGGAACGATCCGAAAGCACTTCGGAAATCTACAGCACTTCCTGAAGCATCTGAAAGGCCACGGGTTCGAAATCGAAAACTGGACCTTTGAAGGACTGCGCCCACGAAAGCCCAAAGCAGGAGACATCCGTCACCAGCAATACAAACCGAAGCCTGAAGACATCGCTCCGATTTTCGCAAGTCCGATCTATACGGGCTCACAGGATCATCTACGCGGAAAACGGAGGAAACCGGGCAAGCATGTCTTCCACGATTCGCTATACTATCTGCCTATCCTGTTCACTTACCTGGGTCCTCGACGCAAAGAGTTCGCGGGGCTCGCAGTCGACGACATTGCAAAGGACGAGGACGGATATGTCATCCTCCTTCGCACGAATGGCATTAGGCGATTGAAGACCGCGCAATCAAAACGACTGCTACCAATGCCCGACGAATTGGTTCGATTGGGCTTCCTCGACTACTATCAGGCGATCAAGGGACTCGGATACGAAGCTCTCTTCCCGGACCTGTTCTCGGATAAGACAGAAAACGATCCGGGAGATCGTTTCTACGACACTTTCACCCCTGTCATGCGGGGCGCGCTCGGCGAAAAAATGTGGGAGCGATCCATTCATGCCCTTCGCCACGGCATGGCAGACACCCTGAAGCAGGCCGGCGTCCCGTCTGAAGTGATCGATGACATTTCGGGGCGATTGAGCGAAGGCAGTGAAACGAACACGCGATACACAAATCCGGCCGGCCTTCCATTGATGCGAAGCGCGCTCAAACACTATCCGATCATTACGTCGACCGTCGAACCGAAGCCGCTGCAACTTCTGCCATGGATCGAGAACAAGCAACCGCCGCCATGGGCGCGAGAAGGCAAGAAATGAAGCCCGGGGCGGAAATGATTTCCGCCCCGGCATGCTGCGTGACTAGGCTGCTTCCCAAACCTGATTGAGAATTCGTGCCGCCAATGCCGCCTTGTCCTGCGGAAGGAAACGGCCGTAGTGCTTTGCCACCATGTCCGCCGTATCCTGGATGGCATAGCTCGCCTGCTCGTATGAGCCGGTCTGCTTCAGGATGTGGGTCGCCAGCACATCACGAACGTTGTGAGGCCCATGGGGCAACAAACCTTTGATCGCCCCACGGCCGGTGTATGGATTGTAGATGCCGTAGCGCTGGATGGTGAGCCGCCATGCCTCATAGAAGCTGGTGATGTCGTAGGCGGCGTCGGTACTTGTTGTCTTGACCGTCTTCACGAAAAACGTCCCGGGATCGACAGCACTTTTAAGAAGAACCGAACGGTGCCGCTCGACGTAATCATCAATGTGGCGGTAGAGGTCGAGCAGATCGGGCAGCACCAGCCTGAATGGTTTGTCTCCAAAGAACGACGAATGGGCGTTCTTGAAAGCCACCGCCGGGATCAACACCTCCCAGCCACCATCTCGGTCACTCCAGCGGAGTTCACCGCGCTTGAGCTTTTCGAGCATGCGTTCCGGGCGCGGCATCTGTCCGCGTGGGCATAGCATCAATTGCCGAAGATTTTTCTGGCGAAGCCCCAGATGCAATCCCAGCCTCAACATGAGGAACGAGCGAACCGCCTCGGCAGCCGGACGCGGATAGCGCTCCTCATCAGGCATCAGCCTGATGATCTCCTCGGTGATCTTTCGATATTCGCCGACAGGACTGTCAGCTTCGAGGACCGGCATGATGGGCTCGAACGGATCTCGATGGACCCTGGCGATGCGCTGGATTTCCTTCACACGGTGAGAGGCATGTTTGTGAAAATCCTCGCAGGCGCCGTGCCAATCCTCACGGGCAAAATCGATTTCGTTCTGCGAGACGAGACCGGCAATGGGCTGCACACGCGACAAGAGTTCCGGATGCTGTCGAAGCCACCCGGTGCTTTCCTTAGTGATTGCCAAGGCTATCCGCAGCATGTCGACTTCCCACGCCGTGTAGAAACCCCGGCGGCTTTCGCGCCATTGCAGATACCAGTCCCATACGCCCGGAAAGATGAGCAGTCCGAAGGTCAGTTGGCGCAGCGGCACCCCATATCCCTTGATCTCTCCCGCCTTTGACGCCGCAAGAGCGCCAAACATCAGACCGAGATGCTCGATCTTTTGGGAGGCGGTTTCCTCACCCCAGACACCGTTTCGCTGAAATCCGATCGAGGTCAATGCGGAGGTCTTAAAGCGAACCAGATCGGCCATCTCCATGGCAAGCGTCGGCGGCGCATCGATAACGCCGGACAGGAGGTCGGGATCCTCGATCCAGGTTTCTTCATAATTCGTCGGTACCGCGATCTTTCCATCACGCGGCGCGCGTCCACCATAGGATACGCCGGGAAACCGGATGGCGTAGCGCTGCTTCGCCGCGGCAGCCTGGAACTTGCGGTAGTCTGTCGACCCACTGATGATGACACGCCGGACCCAATCCAAAATCTCCTCGCGCTTGGCGAAGGGAAGCGAATTGAAGTCATCGGGTAGATGCCACGCGATCCTGCGTCTCTCAGCAGGCTCGATGCCCGAGAGATTGAACCCGGACGCCGATCGCGACTGATGTGGCAGCTTCGCTTTGAAATAGCCTTCCGGGAGGCGGTAACGGCGCTCGATACGACCAAGCACGTCGAAGCTATCAGTGCTCCGCGGCACGCGCCGGCCTTCGATCCAACTCAGTAGCGTATTCTTGTCCATGGGCTCATCAGGTCGCACCACTGATCGATAGAGAACCCAGTAGGTCTCACCGTGGCGACGCATGTGAAGCTGGAGTGCCTCGGCGAAATCGGCCGGGTCATCCCACTCGCGAAACAAGGGCTCTGGAAACTCTCCTTTCACGCCAGGCTTAGGCTCCGCCGAGGCGAGGTGAGGACGTGCCGTCTTCGAAGGCGCGGACTTGATTGTCGGTTTCGTCTTCTCGGCGGGGGTCCTTTTTGCCCTTGTCGCGCCTTGAGGCTTGCGGGTGGCCCCTCCTGCCTCTCCGGCTGTTTCCCCGCCGTCCTTGTTCCAACGAATGATGGCGTCGAACCCGGGATCGATCAAACGGTGATGCGAAGCAAGCGATCGAGCATCGATCCCTGTCGTGCGAGCAACGACATCCCATTCGGTACGGCCTGCCGTTCGAGGTGGCGCACACCGTCTTTCGATGAGCCGCCGCATATAGGCATTGAGGGCTTCGGCTTCGTCGCTGGAGAAGACAGTCGAGAGACGCAGTTCGCAATAGGCGTCGATCTTACGTTGGAAGGCTTTGATTGCAGTTAGCTTGGTCATTTCACTTCATCATGTTCGTTACTTGGACCCTCATTGCGAGGGGCCGGCCGAGCTAAGCGAAGCGAATTAACGAAGAATTGGAGCCATCTGATTCTCTGTAAATCCGATTCAGAATCAAACGGCGTTTTCGGGAGTAATGGGGGGAGAAGTCGTAAAGGAAACAAACGCCGTTAGGCGTTGGTCGGCATCGTCGAGCAAGCAGATCCGATAACAACAGACCAAGTGGACAGCGGGCGCTCAGATCTCATGGTCGGGGCCGTCGGGATAGATCAGGTGGATTTTCCTGCGAAACGGCGAGCCGCCCGTCCGGTACTTGGCGACGAGATCGTCGAACACTACGTCGCATTCGCGCTCATCGAACCCCTGATCCGCCAGCATCGAGACGATCTTGTTCTGGAATTTCTCCAGCTCCATCTGCTGACCCTTCTCGATCGCTCGCCGGATCAACCAGAACAGCGCCACCCGGGCCACATCATCTCTGTCAGGCCGCTTCGCCCTTCTGTTGGTGTCGCGAAGCGCCTTCTGTCGCTGCCTTGCTGCCTTCAGGTTCATGTCGCTCCTCCAGATCCTCGATCTCTTCAATGGTCAGGGGACCGGCCCACCGGCGCAAGCCTTGTTCGGCGGAATCGGAAATATCGAGCTTTGAATCGGCGGCGCAGAACCATGAATCAAATGACCGCAATTTGTTTCGAGTTGCGGGCACGTCATCTCACGTCAAGACGACCTATCTGGCCGCGAACGGCGTTGATGAATCATCGTATTCGAGTTCCGAATCAAAAATCCGGAATTCGGAATCAAATGAGCGCAATTTGTTTCAGGTTGCCGGAAACCTATGGTGAGTTGCCGACAACGTGCCGCACCTCGTCTTAGGTCACGTCACATCAACACGATGGTGTCCGACCAGCCTTCCCATTTGTGCACGGCAGCGATTGCCGGAATGCCTTCACCCCGCCGGCCGTCGACGACATCGAGCATGCCCAACAGTCCGATGGTAGCATCGAAACGATCCTCGTCCGCCCTGTCCGCGTCGAATCCATCATCGATGAACGGCTTAAGCAGATCGGTATCGAGATCCCGCCGCGCTGCAAGCCATGGCAAGATACTCTGTCCCATCCGTAGCCGGTCTGCCTGACGTCGCTTGCTCCAACCACTTCGGGGCATGCCGATCTGACGGTACACATCGCCAGGATAGGTCTCAGTGACGACGACTGGCTTGCAGTTGGCGAGATCGACCAAGCTTCCATCGAACGGCCACAGCCCAATCTCGTGCAGTCTCGGCACGATGATTTCCCGCTATCCCCAGATCGCACCTTTGCCGACCTGATTGCCGCCGAGTGTCCAGAACAACATGCAGGCGGCCTGCCGATCTGCGTTCGCCCGTTCGCAAACACGCAGAAGAGACGACGCATCAGAAATGCCGAGAGCCTCGAAAAGATGGGCGCGCGCCGTGCCGTCAGGGCGCGTGGGATAGAAAGGGCGATGCAGCGAGATCTGATCGCGATGATCGGCGACACTGTACCAATCTGACCAGATCCCGGTGCCGAACAATTTCAGCGCCTCGCGGAAAGAGCCAAGTCCGACTGCTCGTGCATAGGCCTCCGGTAGGCCGATGGGGAAGTCGAACCCGATGAGAAGCGAGCCAGGCTCGACGGCGCGACACCGCAGCCGGTCGAACAAGTTCGATGTATCACCGACGAGTTCCGGCTGAACATACCATCGTCCGCCGCGTTTGGTGGCCACAGCCATCCAGCGCTTTTTCTGCTCCATGCTCCAATCGCAATGGGCGACGACCGCGACACTCATCCTACACTCCGGTTCTCGTCATCATCCGCATGACTATCAGCTTCAGGGCGTCGGCTCACCGTTCGCCAAGATCTGCAGCACCGCCGCCTCATCCATTGCCTGGGCATCGAATAGGGCCTTCGCCAGCGCATGGAAGATCGGCTTACGCCTCCTGAGGATCACCGCCGCCCGGTCAAGCGCCGCTTCCAGCTTGGCATGAACACGAGCCGCCAGCTCGGGTTCACGATCCAGAACCGCGCCCGGATCGCGATGAGGACGGTAGAGCAGCGGATGTTCGGTCCCGAAGCCAAGCGTCCGCTCCATGTCGTAGGCAAGTCGCGTGGCCCGCGCCAGATCGCTGTCGTCGGCGCCCCCAGAGCCGCTAGAGACGCGCTTGAGCATCAATTGCTCGGCGGCCCGCCCGGCCATCAGCATGGTCAGCATGTTTTCGTACCAGTCACGGGTGTCGGCGGACCAGACGTGGAAGCCGACAAGATTGTAGCCGCCCTGCCCGGTGTCGATATTGAGACCGCGAACAGGTCCGAGATCAAGTGCATGATGGACGACGGCATGACCCGCCTCGTGGAACGCGAAACGCCAGCGCAGATTGTAAGGCACCGGCGGCCGATTACGGCGGATGCCGTCTTCGATGTCCTCATAGCGGATCGCCCGCTTGCCGCGGCGTGCTTTCAACCGTGCTTCCCTGACGATGCGTTCGATATCGGCGCCCGTCAGCCCCATGGCCCGCGTGGCAAGTCGCCTCAGAATGTCATTGACGGAGTGGGCATGCTGGCCGGCTGCTACGGCCGTGTTGGTGTTCTGCGGCTCGGTCATCGGCTGGCTCCTTTCCGTTCCTCTTCTGCTTCTTGCTCCAGATGATCGGCGACGATCTTCCCCAGCGAGAACCCATCATCGTTTTCCGGCTGGACGTCCGTTGCCGGCTCCGGGATCAGCGACATCGCATCGTCACCGAGGTGATGGGCAAGAATTTCCGCGAGCGTCGGCACGTCGGGCTTGGGGATTTCGATATGGGTCTCCAGCCGTCCGGATCGCTTGATGGCCTCGTCGATATCGTCAGGGCGATTGGTGGCGCCAACGATGATCAGGCCCTCGCTCCTCACAGCACCGTCGAGCAGTTCCAGAGCCTTGTTGACCACGGCATTCCAATAATCCGCATATTCGCGCTCGGCAGGCTGCCGCTTGCCGATGCCGTCGATCTCATCGATGAACAGGATCGCCGGCGCCATGGCCCGCGCCTCTGCAAAGGTCTTCGACATTTTCTCGATCACGTCGTTGAGATGTCCGCCCTGAAGCCAGGTGGACACGGACGTGACGACCAGAGGAATCTGCAGGCTGTTGCACAGCGCCCGGGCAAAGGTGGTTTTGCCGGTTCCGGGCGGGCCTGACAGCAACAGCTTGGTGCTCATCTCCGACCAAGCGAGGATGCTGGCCCGATAGTCGTCGAGGTCGGCCTTGAGATCGAGCGCCCAGTTCTTCGCCTTGCCATATCCGGAAAGGGTTTCGACGGTCAGTGGCGGCTTGTGGCCAGTCTCGTCAGGCATCGGCGAAGGATATGGCTGGATCACTTCGGCGCCCGACGGCTTGTCGCGCTTCCAGCGACCGCTGCCATCGCTTTCGGACGACTTCGGCTTTTCATCCGATCCCGACGCCTTCTCCGTGGATGAAGTGGAAGGCTTCGATCCCGATGCCTTGTCGCCACCCCCGCCGCCGCCGCCATCGCCGTCCTCTTCCTCGAAGTCGCCGCGATTGCGTTCGATGAGGATTGCAAGGACGTGAAGCACGTCTCTGATATGGCGCCCCGGACGGAAGGCAAGGACCAGATCCTCCAACGACAACCAGCGTGCATCGGAATCCGATGGCAGGCCCAGCATCTCGATTGCCTCCCGCGGGTAGAGCACCTCGACCAGATCGGTGACGAAGCTGCGATCGAGCTTTCCCGTTTCCAGCGACAGGTCGGCGGAGATGCGCAGGAGGGAGGGAATGTCCGACCGCTTTTCCGCGACGGCGAAAATTGGGAAGCCGCGGGAAAGCGCGCTAAGCATCCGCCGACGCAGAGCATTGCCGGTGACACGATGAACGCCCGCGCCCGAGAAGGTCATAAGACGTTTGCGAACCTCCCCTTCATGAACATCGAAGTGGTTGTCGTCGAACATCTGGTCCGCATCAATGATCGCGAAGGGACTGCCCGGCACCAGCCGGGATTTCTCCAGCAGCCGGAGCACTTCCCGCTCGAAGCCGTCGAGCGGCGCGTGGAGGGTGACCACCGGTGTGACACGGGTCAGCGTATAGACAAGCTCCCGAAGGGATCTTCCTCCATCCTTGACCATGCGTGCCAGAACCAGGGCAGACACGACATGAGTGACCAATGGCGCGGCGGCTGCCTGATCGACCAGGCCAACGGCGTAGCTACGCCGATCGATACCATTGCCCAACAATGCGCCCTGCACGATTGCGCCGCCGCGGTTGCGGGGAAAGGCAAACAGCGGTGAGGCCGGCAGCGCGTCGATGGCCTCCATCGCCACGACACCGTTGCCCGCAAAGCGGGTGCTTGGCGTGCTCGCCTCCTTCCGCGCAACCAACCCCGCACCAAAGTCCCGCCGGAACCAGATACCGTCACGGATCGGATCGCCGCTCAGCCTTGTCGTGTCAAAGGCCGGTGTATAGCGGCAGAGCATGTGACCATCGACCTCGACCATCTTCGCCTCGAGCAGACCGTTGCGCAGTGCGGTCCGGCGCGCCTCGCGGCGGGCGAGATGCCGAAGGCGGTGAACAAACAGACGAGCGAGCTTATCCATCGATGCGGCCTCCCTTCTGCGCGGCAATAATTGCCGTGATGGAGTTCTGCACAGGATCGCGGGGCCGCGTCCGGCCCCGCCGCCGTCCGTCGTCGGCACCAAGTTTCGTGACCTTCGCCAGCACACGCTCGCGCGGCGAACGGCGATGCCAGCCGGTATCAACCGCCGCAGCGATGACCGGGGCTGGCCTGGTCAAATGCTTGCTCGGGGACCGGCCGAGATCCCGGTTGCGGTTGCGCATCCAGTCGAGCAACAGACGGCATGCCGCATTGCCGCCGTGGGCAAGTGCATGCAACCGCAGCATCAGAGGTTCCGGCACAAGGCCATCCAGCAGGGGGCCTTGCCGAACGCAGGCGAGCGCCAGGCCGATGAGAACGGCCGGATCGTCGCGATAGCTCGAACCGTGCCTAAGGCAGGCGGATTGGATATGAGAGAGATTCGCAGACTTGCCGTGAACGCAGGGCAACGCGACGGTTTCGGTCGTGACTGCTTCGCAACGGAAGCCGGCCACAGACGGGCTGTGGATATCGATGGACATGACTGTCTCCTCGCCGGAGCGCATCGGCATCCGGCGTTCATGGAATGGAAGGATGAGGGATGCCGGCCACGCGCGTCACGGCGCGGCCGCGATCAATGCCGGGCCGGCGGCCTGTCAGTGCCGGCGCGGACGGCGGGCAAAGCCGACCCGGATGCGGACCGGTTCCGGTTCTTCGTCGTGATCCTCGTCGAAGCAGCCAAGATCGTAATGGCCATCATCGTCGTGCGGCGCGACCATCGCCTGCTCTTCTTCGTAAGCGCGAGACGGTCCGTTCAGAGCGATCAGCGGGTTTGCGACAATGGCAGCGGCAGGTGCCGTATCCGAGATGGCCATTGCCACCACACCCAGTGCCTTACGGGCTTCTGCCTCGAGAAGCTGCTGCACGCGGCGGCCGAAGCGGAGGCGCAGTTGGGCCATGCAAGCGGCAACACCGTCGATCTCCAGCAGGTCATCGATCTCGCACAAGGCCCAGATGCCGGTCGTGTGATCGCTCGGGCGGCTGGCGCCATCGACGATGGCCACTTCGACCGTGTCGACCATCATGCGCTTGTGGTGCTTGTACAGCCAGTCCGGCAGGACCATCGCCGAGGCCATCATCTTCATCTTCAGTTCTTCGAGACGGCTGGTGTCGCCATACGAGGCGAGCGACCGTTTGACGTCGAGGATATAGGCGGTGTGCCGGGCGCGGTTCACGACGATCAGGTCCGGCGTGTAGCTGCCCTTGGCGGGGGCTTCGCAGTCGAGCTTCACACCATCGAGGCTCTGCCAGTCGTTTCCGGACACGGCTTCAAGCGCCGCCTTGACCAGCGGCAGTTTGAGCGACTGCGTGAGTACGGTGATATTCGGATTGGCCTTCGCTAGACGCTCGACCGCCTGCTCCAACAGCTTGCCTTCGCGGAACGACACGGCGCGGACGAGCGAGGCAATGTGGACATAGTGCCCGAGGATCTCGTCCTCGATCGGCTCGCCGTCAGCGATTGCCGCGATGGCGCGATCGATCAGCAGGTCGAGATCGGCCTCGACATCACAGAAGCGAACGATCTGCGCATGGCGGCGCAGCGCTGCCGGCTCGATGGCCGGCGCTGCGGAACGAGCCGAAGCGCTGCCGAAGCCGAATGGGCGCTGGTTCAATCCGGAAGCCGAGGCGACTGCTTCGGTGTTGATGGTCGAATGGAGAACTTTCCCGATGGGGAGTGCAGATGTAAACGTGCTCATAGCCCGATTCCTTTGTACGAAGGTTGAGGGTCAGGCCCTTGTCGATGTTACCAGCATCGGCTTGGGCCGCTTTGTGTCCGGTCATCCGAACGGCCCTAACCTGGCAGGACCGGCGACCGGGCTCAAGGACCCGGAAGAGCAGAATTGGAACAAAGCCGGTACAAGGTTAACGATGGGCTCACGGGGGTACGAGGCCGATGAATGCCTCCAGCAGTCGACGCGAACCTGGCTGCGCGTTTCCGGTCGCCGTCCGGAAGCAAAAAGAAAAGGGCCGACATGCGGCCCTCTCGAGTTTGGCGGGAAGGCCGGTCCCCGGCCTCCAAGCCCGCGCTATCGCTAGGCTGCAGATGCGGCTCCGTCGTCGGCTTTGTTGGCGGCTGCCTTGGTGCGGTCAAGGAAGGTGGGTCGTTTGAAGGCTTTCGGCGACTCAGCCAAAGCTTCGGCCAGAGACGGGATAGAATCGTCCGACACGACCTGCCTGGATACCGCCGGCGATTCCATCGTGACTTCGGCCCCGAATGGCGCAAGCATCGCTTGAAGCCGTTTCACGGTTTCGTCTTCGACCGAGCTTGCCTTGCAATCGGCAAACTCGGAGGTCTCGTTAACTTGGCGCTGTTGCTGATATTCAGCCACCGAGCTTGCTTCGACAGACGCGAGGTTTGGCGAAGTCGATGCTGTGCCACCCAGGGGCCAGACAGGATCCTTGGTTTTCGCCGAAGCCCACTCCAACAGTGGCAAGACTTCGTTTTCAAGCCATGTCCGGAGTTCCCCCTTTTCCGGCCAGGTGTCCGTGCCACCGATCTTGTGAAGCAGATTTCCGACGTCATTCCACCGGGTGTTCGCCGGAAGCTTGGTCTCCCAGATCACGTAGTCAAAGTTCGGATTGGGCATGACAAACTGGGCAAGGCTTTCAAGCTCCTTGCGGGCAAGGCGGGCAGTCAAATGGATCTGAGCCGCAAGCGTCTTTTTGATCAACCGCTTCTCCAGAAGCGCCTCACTGACATGCGCGCGGATCTCTTCGAGGTGTCCGACGAAGGATTTGATGCCATCCCGGACCTTGATCGCGATGATTGCCTTGAGCCCGTCAAGGCCGCCGACATCGTGCGGATGGATCTGTGGCCGTGACTCTGCTTCGCTTTTCGCGCCGGCCATAATCGTTGCGACGTCCTGCACCCTGAGCTTACCGTTCTGGGCGGCAAAGCCGATAACCTGCTCGATCTGCTCGGGCTCGGCGGTACTCAGCTTTCCAAGAACCGTCGGACCGACAGCCAGTTCCACCAGAATATCCTTGTAGCGGGCCAGGTTGCGGAACACCGCGCGCTGGGTCCGGACATGGCGCGCCGTGTAGCCGCAGCGCTCCACGGCCCATTTTTCCAGTGTTCCTTCCGGGAGCAGCCCGGCTGCGCGCTCAAGATGCTCGCCCAACTTGAAGGTCTCTTCGGTCGAACGGCGCGAAACGCCGATGAGGAACGTGGCCGTCTCTTCGAGCTGGCTCTTGGTGTCCTCGGCGAGCGAGTAGGCTTCGTAGAACATGCGGGCGGCGGACGGGAGGGTGAATGCGTCGGCAGTCTTGGCCATGATTATCTCCATGCAAAAGTTATGACCGTAAAAGCACAACCGCTTTTACCCATCTATTATCTCAGAACAACTCACAAAGTTAAAGCAATCGTAAGTTTTGCAATAAATCTTATCCAAGAATAGTAATGACTAATACATCGAACAATTCTTTACGATACTATAAAATGCCTCAAATAAGCGGCGAATCGAAAAATTTTCATTTCCATGAACGCAAGCAACTGCCACAATTAATACGTGCACGCTTTCAGCTAAAGCGAGGGCTGACACGTCGGGAGTGTCCGGGCCTTTTCAAGTCAGCCTTCTGCCTGGTACCAAGATGCCGGCAACCTGATTTACAGAGGGAGCACGTCCGTCCCATGGCGAAGGCCATACTGACCACCAAGGTCGATCCGACCTACGACGACCTGCCGGAGCAGCGGTATCATTTCCCGCGCACCTATCTGCGTCAGGTCGAGGCGGCCCGCGGGGACTGGATCGTCTATTATGAACCGAGGCGTCCGAGCGGCGACCTGATGAAGACCGGCGGCAAACAGGCGTATTTCGCTACGGCGCGAATTGCCGACATCATCGAAGATCCGTCGAAACCTGACCACTTCTACGCGCTGATCGAGGACTTCCTGCCCTTCGATCATGCCGTCCCGTTCAAGGAGGCGGATCATTACTACGAGAGCGGCCTGCGCAAGGAGGACGGCTCGACGAACAAGGGAGCGTTCGGCCGCGCTGTCCGGAACATCCCCGACGCCGAGTATGACCTCATCCTCGCCGCGGGCTTCGCGCATGTCCTCGGGAAACGTGACCGCGAACGCCCGACGCCGGATCCGGCCGAAGAAGCCCGGATCGGATTTGGCGACAATCCGCAGATGCCTTACGAGATTGAGAGCATCGATCGCCGTATCGTCACGCAAGTGCTCCAGCGCCCCTTCCGCGACCATGCCTTCTCCGCTGCCATCAAGACGGCCTATCATGACACCTGCGCCGTCACCGGCCTCAAGCTGATCAATGGCGGCGGACGATCAGAGGCCCAGGCAGCCCACATTCGTCCCGTCGCCGACGGCGGCCCAGACAGTGTTCGGAACGGGCTTGCGCTTTCCGGCACGGTGCACTGGATGTTCGACCGCGGGCTGATTTCGGCTGATGACGATTACGGCCTGCTGATCGCGAGCGGCGGCGTGCCGGACACGATCACCCGGCTCATCAATCCCGAGCGGCGCCTGCTCGTCCCACTAAGGCCGGACGAGCGACCGCATTCACAGTTCCTGCAATATCATCGCGAGCGAGTGTTCAAGGGGTGAGGTTGCGGAAATGATTTCCGAAGCAGCACCTTACGGCTAATACATCCAATAGAGGACAACAATCTCAGCCTTGCAATCAATCGATGAGTCAGGAATGTATTCTCCCTGACAGGGAGAATTCACATGGCCAAATCATGGATGGTTCGCGCCGAGCGCAACGGCCGTTTGTTCGACGCCTTCAACGAGAAATCCGTCGTGGCGTCTGCTAATCGGATACAGCCCCAAGAAAACCATCCGTTGACCTTTTCTGTTCAAATTTTTCTTTTCTATTTCAAATTTTTCGGAGAGGTAGTTAGGGTGTGCACGGGACAAAGCCGGAGCACGCCTTTTTTGCCCGGTCACGGGGTTAGTCTGGTTGGTTAGTAGTACAATCTTGAAGGTCGCGGACCTGTTTGCAGGAGCCGGAGGGTTTTCGCTCGGTGCTATCGACGCCGGGTGCGAAGTCGTCTTCGCGGTCGAGTTCAACCCGCACGCCGCCCTAACCTACAAGAACAATATCGGCAAACCCTCCCGCGCTGAGAACGTGACGGTCTACAACGAGGACATCACTAAGCTCGATCCTACAGAATTGGCGAGAAAGCACTTTTCCGCCAGCGTGGAATGCGATCTGCTGCTGGGCGGCCCGCCATGTCAGGGCTTCTCGCGTCATCGTATCAAGAACGCTGGCGTTGCAGATCCGCGCAATGCCCTTATCCATGATTATTTCGGATTCGTGCGAGCCTTGAAACCCCGAGCCTTTTTGATGGAAAACGTACCGGGGATGCTCTGGCCGCGCCACAAGGACTACCTGGACGAGTTCTATGCCCAAGCCCACGCAAGCGGTTATATGATCTTCGATCCAATAAAAATCGATGCGCGGGACTACGGAACGCCGCAAGGACGCCAGCGCGTGTTCATTCTCGGGTTGCGTCAGGATGTCGCGACAGAGGGCTTCATCTGGCCACCGAAGCCGACGCATGGTGAGCGGCGCGAGAATATGTCTGCCGGTCTAACCGCTTGGGTGGATTGTAGCCAGGCTTTCCTGCCCGCCCCGGCCAATGATCCCAACGATGTCCATATGCGACATGGACAGACATTGATCGACGCCTTCGCGAGCACGCCGCACAACGGCGGTAGTCGCAAGGACTCCAACCGCGAACTGGAGTGCCACAAGGGCCATGACGGCCATAAGGACGTTTACGGCCGGATAAATCCGGCAAAACCGGCTCCCACAATGACTACCGCCTGCATCAACCCGTCGAAGGGTAGGTTCGTCCATCCCGCTCTCGATCACGGTATTACTGCACGGCAGGCCGCACGCATCCAGACGTTTCCTGACGACTTCGTCTTTGAAGGAGGTTTGATGGCTGCAGGGCAACAGATCGGTAACGCGGTTCCCGTGCTCCTCGCCAGAACGCTCGTCACACATATTAAAAACCTGCTCACGTCCAAGGAGAACATTCCCGGTCAGGCACACCTACCGATGGCGAAGGTGGGCTGATGGAGACCGTCAGCTTCAAGACACGCGCCCGGACGGTCGACCATCTCGGACGGGAGCAGATCGCGGACGTTCCCACCGCCATTTCGGAGCTCTGGAAAAACTCGTACGACGCCTACGCCCGGCAGGTCAGTCTGACGGTTTTCGATGAGTCTCCGCTTGTCATCGCCATCACAGACGACGGCCACGGGATGAATTACGAGGAGCTGGTTGACCGCTGGCTCGTCGTCGGAACCGAGTCGAAGCTCTTCGAGGACTCGCGCAGCAAGTCCGACATGGACGGGCTGCCAGCGCGCTCAAGACAAGGGCAAAAGGGGATCGGCCGTTTGTCGTCCGCCCATCTCGGACCGGTCATGTTACTGATCAGCAAGCGGCGCGACCAGCAGACTGCTGCTGCTCTTATCGACTGGCGGTTGTTTGAAAACCCGTACTTGATCCTATCAGACATTGAGATACCAGTTGTTTCGTTGCCCGATGCCAGGTCAGTCTTGGCTCGCTTACCGGAAATGGTTGAAGCCTTACTTCGAAATGTTGGCGTAGGGGGCAAGGATACTGATCGAGATCGTCGAATTCTTAGCTCCTGGACCAATTACGATCACGTCTCACGGTCGAACTCAAGCGACAAGAATTTCGTCGAGCCTTCCAAATTGATCATCGACGCATGTCGATCGTTTAGAATCAAAGATCATCACCTCGCCCTTTGGCCGGTATGGACCGGTGAGCTCGACCACGGAACCGCAATGGTTGTGTCGGGGGCGAACGAGGAGTTCTCAGTATTCCTTCCGGCCAACAAAGATCTGAAGATCGCCGAGAGCGACAGATCCCGGTTCGTTTCGACGCTCGGCGGGTTCGTCGATCCATTGTTCGACCCGAACCGTCCGGACCTTGAGGCAGTCCGTCCGGAGTTCGACTATAGGGTAGACGTATACTCCGCGGGCTCCCGCACTCCGATCATCGGTTCCGAAGATGATTTCAATCGGAAATTGACCGATCAGATGGAACACATCGTTGACGGTCGTATCGGTGCAGACGGCGTATTCCGTGGGCAAGTTAAGTCATTCGGCAAGTGGCGTAAGACCGGCAGCGACTACGTGATTCCGCCGCCAAAGGAGCTCGAAATTCCACTGGGTCCAGCGTCGCGACTGGGTTCGATGGACATTTATTTCGCGACCTTCGAACAGCAGGTTGAGAACTCCACACACACGCCCGGTGAAATCGAGCGATTCAAAGAGCATTCCATCGGCCACGCAGGCCTCATGATCTATCGGGATAGCCTGCGAGTATTGCCGTACGGACGCGAGGACAACGACTTTTTCGAATTCGAGAAACGTCGCAGCATCAATGCGGGCCGCGAATATTGGAACGCACGTCGTATTTTCGGGCGTATCGCAATCACTAGGGCAGGCAACCCGAACCTGAAGGACAAAGCGGGTCGAGAAGGTTTCATCGTCAACAAGGCTGCGAAGACGCTCAAGACCCTGGTCGTGAACATACTGACCTCCGCCGCCTATGACTACTTCGGTTCGAATTCGCCCGACAGAAAGGTTGAGATCGAAGTCACGCGACGCAATCACGCCGAGAGATTGGCGAAAGAGAACCAGGAAAAGCTGCGGAAAAAGGTACGAAACGTTTTCCGAAAGACCTTGAAAGCGAATCTAGCTTCTATCCCCTCCATCTCGGAAAATATCCGGTCCGAATTAGCCAACCGCCGGATTGAGACGGTAGATGACATCTCGACCTCACAGGAGGCCCTTGAGATCGCTCAGGCACGATTGGCCGACCTTAGGTTGCCACCTGTTCCGTCTTCGCTGGGCTCGATGGAAAATGACTACCTCAAGTACCGGGGAACGCTGAGGGAGCTCGGCCAATTCGTGGCCGGGTACGCGGAAGAGGTCGCCGCGGCTGTCGAGCGCATCGAGCCGCCATTACCCCAAGAGGTGCTTCTCAAGCAGATTCAGCGAAACGAGGCTCAGTTGGCTTCGCGGGTTAGTCGGTGGGCACGTGAAATACGCGGCCTGCAGGAGCAGGAGAGAGAGCGCATAATTGCCTTAACTGGCGAGCGCAATAAGTTGCTCAGGCAGGAAACGGCGCCGCTTCTGCAACAGGTGGAGTCCAAGGTCTTGAGCCTGACTGCTGCGTCGAAGTCCGTATCGGATGCCAAGGAACGGATCGACACGGACAACGAGCTACTGTTCAGAAACTATATTTTTGCACTCGAGAATCTGAGAGAGAGCATCGACCTTCAGGCGATCGCGGTTTTAGGCGGCGAGCAGAACGCCGAGCTCAGGCGCGAAGTCGACCGGCTGAATGGTTTGGCCCAGCTAGGTATAACCGTCGAGTTTCTTGATCACGAATTCAGAGGCTACGATCGCAGCATAGGCTTCGGCTTGGACCGATTGGCCAAAGACGCCGGCGACAGGGCCGCTCTAAATCAGGTTGAGACGGCCTATGCCGGCCTGAAGCACATTATCGACTTTCTTAGCCCGTTGCGTATGGCTGGCCGGATCGAGCCGCGAAACATCTCGGGACAATACCTTTTCGACTACGTCTCGGATTTTTTCGAAAGAATTATAAAAGACAACGGCATCCGGTTTAAAGCCGGGGAGGCGTTCTTGAAGTTCACCGTCTTCGAACAACCATCGAGACTACTACCGGTGTTCCTGAACCTTGTGAACAACAGCATCTATTGGTTGATCAACGCACGGATTGAGAACCCGACGATACTGCTCGATGTCAAGGACGGCTTGGTCATCGTCGCCGACAACGGTCCCGGTATCGACGAAATCGACGTAAAACGGCTCTTCACCTTGTTTTTCACCCGCAAAGTGGACGGTGGCCGCGGGGTCGGCCTCTATCTCTGCCAAGCGAACCTAGCCGCGGGTGGGCATCAGATCAGCTACATGCAAGACGACGACGGACTGCTTCCGGGAGCGAACTTTGCAATCAAGTTTCGAGGGGCGAACTTTAATGAATGATGTTATGGCGGCTGCCGAGCCAATTGCGAATCTTCCAATCTTGGTGCAAGAAGCATTCATCGATCCCATCCGCTCGGTTCTGATCATTGACGACCGTTATCCCACCTGGGACACGATCTTCGGGAAAGAAGGTTACGAGCGGAATGATAAGCGTTGGGCGCCCCCCGAACAGATGCATCGGGTCGTCCAGCAGTTCCGCGACAAGTCTCCCGCACTGACAGTCGATATCCACGACGGTGGCGACAATGCTGAGATCAGTCGTTACCTGCACCAATCCGACCTGTTGGTCCTCGACTATCAGCTCGAGCCAAAGGAGCCGTACGGCATCAAGGCGTCGCAGATTCTCGTGAAGTTGCTCGCCAGTACCCATTTTAATCTCGTGGTCGTTCACACCGATACCGACGACTTGGTAACCCCATTTAACACAATTCTACTCTCGTTGTTGTCGCCTATCGCAAGTGACGGGAGCAAGGTCACCATGGGATCGAAACTTCTCGAGAAGGCGCAGGAAGAGGGCGACTGGGAAGATATCGAGGCCGAAGTTGAAGAGGCGATGCGGGAGGGCTCCTACTTGGCCTATCGACGGGCACTCGATAAGAATGTCTCACCGTCTCAATTCATCGACGATTATCCCGAAGCAGCTAAGTTTAAGGCCATCTGCGAAAAGGCAGGTTGGAAAGCGGGTGAATGCAGGCTCGCGTTATACTGGGCGCTTTCCAAGCATGAAACTCGCATGGTCAAGACCGATGGAAAAACCCAATTCAGGTGGAGCTCTCCCGGAGAGTCCGACCATGCGTGGATAAGGACCAGTGGCGGTTTCATCGCGTTCGCCAAAAAACAAAACACGCAGCTTCTCGACACCCTTAGGGATGCCTTGGCCGACTGGAAGCCATCCCCCTCCCGAATGATCTCATCACGAATCCGGGCCGAAATCAGCTCGCTGGGTGTCATGGCAGAGGACACGACCTTCAGCGACCGCAGGGCATATTGGAAGTACTACCAGGAACTGTTGGCCTCCGACGTGACCGGGGAGGCTGGCGACAGTCAACGCAGAACTCTCATCGAGGCACACGCTGCGAGACATACGGAACGATTGCTCGACAAGGTCGGCGCCAAGGCTGTGGAGTTCGGGCTCAAACTCGTCAAATGCGACCCCACCTCTTCCGATCCGGCTGCACCCGGCTTCGCTTCCCACTACGAAGTGCCCCCGAGCGCTGAGGGCGGCACGGACCTCACAATCAACCACTACAACGCCTATATTTCTACTAAGCCGGTGTCGGGATGGCATCTCCAGCCCGGACACCTCCTGAAGCTCGGCCGTGAGCTTTGGGTTTGCGCTTCTCCGGCGTGCGACCTTGTGCCCGAGCAGAAGACTCAGATCGGGATAACCGGATCTTCGAAAGCCAAGACGAAGCCATTCCTCGCCGTGAAGCTGCATGTCCGAGACGACGTCGGCCGCGCGGACGTGAATTCCAACACCATGGTTTTTCTGCTCGACGAGCAGAAAAATGAGGTGGCTACTTATAGTGTTTTTGAAAAGAGCGGAGAAAACGCCTCTCCGGTATGGCGCATGATGTTTGCCGACAATTTCGGCAAGTTCAAAGTTCAGGACAAGGTTGCTGACCTGGGCATCAGCGTCATCAGCGGCGAAAGCGGTACCCTGGAGGTGAAGCCCATAAAGGCGACAATCGTCGGTCAGTTGAGATATGAGTACGCCCTCAATCTCATCAATAAGCTGGGGATCGAATTCACCCGTATCGGCTTGGATTTCGTCGCTCCGCCGGACAAAGCTATTGCGACTGCAATCGCTGCAGCTATCGTTGAGCCGGTGAAGGACGAGGCAGGTTTGAAGGATGTCGCGGCAGTGGCCGGATAAAGTTAGGGAACCCGGAGTGAAGGATGACCACGGTCTTCCGGTTTCGGCCCAGCGAAGCAGCAACATGCGCGCGGTGCGGAGCGGTGACACAAACCCCGAGCTCATCGTTCGCAAGTTGCTACACGCATTGGGCTTCCGTTTTCGCCTCAGGCGCGCCGACCTTCCGGGGAAACCGGACATTGTGCTTCCGCGCTATCAAACTGTGATCTTCGTTCACGGTTGTTTTTGGCACCGGCACACCTGTAAAAGGGCCTCGACACCGAAAACCAGAACCGAATTCTGGGAAGCCAAGTTGGCTGGGAACGTCGCCCGAGACCGACGGGTTATCGACGAGCTTCGGGCTTTAGGATGGCGGGTCGTCGTGATCTGGGAGTGCGAAACGCGGTCGCCCCTTGTCGTCGCCGAGCGAGTTATGGTGGCTACCGGCAGGGCCTGCGCTGACCCGGCGCTTCCGGCGATTGTCTGCAGAGCTATTCCGTAGCCTGGACTGACCTTGAATCAGGTATCCATCCAGCGAACCTCGGTCGCTAGGTAGTTCCAGATCACCGAGCGCACGACCAGTCCACCGTCTTCCTCGAGTGAATAGCGGTAGCGTTCCGGCTGGACGACGATCCATCCTCCGAGCATGTCTTGACCGGTAACGATGTGCTGCATCAATCGGCTTCCCGCTTCAGGCCAGCTCGCCAATGCTCCCTGAACCGCCCCTCGCTCGAACCAGACGCGAACCTGTTCCGACAGGGTCGGCAGCGGCACGGCGATGATGCTTACAGGAGCATCGGTCACGGGTTCGCCCCGCTCGAAGAAGGCATGGCCGCGCGCGTTCTTGAGTAAGACCCTGTGCACCCGCTCCACATCCGGCGACCATGTCGGCGCAGCATCCTCCCGATTTGGATCGGTCGACCTCGCGTTTTCGATCGCAGCACGCAGAGATGGACTGCTCCTAAGAGAGCGCGCGGCACTTGCAATGAATTGAACCTCAGGGTCCGTACTGCCGGCCATCACGCAACTCAGGAAGGTGACGAAATACTGCTCGTCCTTGGAGAAGCTGTTGTTGCATGCGGCGCATATCTTGATCACCGGCAAATGGTGGGGACGAGGCTTCGGCAGGAGGCTTTTGGTAGGAACGTGATCTTCAGTCCAACCGACCTTCGAAAGGTTGTCGCCGCAATGGATGCACCATGACTTTAGCCGGACATCAGAGTAGTCTTCCGTTTCTTCCATCGTCCTCTCCCAAGTTCTTCGATACACGCAACCCTAAGATGGTGTTCTGATCGGCGACCTCTTTTGCTAACATGCCGACTCAAACAGAGGTAGGCAAAGAATGGAACATTTTGATAAGCCAGCACTCGCGAAGGTGGAGATCGTTCGGGAGCTGAACATCGCTGCCATCGGACACTTAGACGATGAGCTGGCGGCCTCCGAGGACGGCATCGCGCTAAACCTCGCATATTTCGATATGCGAGGTTGGAGCGTATCGGACGCCGAGCTGATCTGTGAACAGGAGCGCGAATATCTTGGAGAGTTGGCGGAGGCGGGCTGGACCACGGACAAGGCCGAGGAAATCATCGACGAATACATGTCCGACGCGAACGAGTTGAACGGATTTGACCCCGGCATGGCGGGTGCGGTCGTTGCCCTGTCCGCAGCGGGCGCGACGCCGATCAGCTCGTGTAACGGGGGTACGATCGGGTCCAGCCATCACTCCAGCGAAGTCCCACATATTCTCTTCGCAGCCTCGGGCACTGCTGATGTCAAAGCCATCCAGCACGCGATAGAAGTGGCTGATCTGGGGTCGGTCGCCAACGGATTTTATGGTGAGATCTATGCCGATCAGGTACTGAAATTCCACGCGTTCGCCTCGTCCTTAATCAAGGAATTGCAACGAGGAAGTTGATTATTCAGGAAAAACTGGCCACTTCACGAAGTTGTCCCCTAAAAGCTTCAGTGCGAACCGAGCCGCTTTGGCTTTGATTGAATATTGCTTCGCCCATAGTCACCGACTACGTTCGACCAACGCATGGGGAATGGCGGGGAAAACGGGGGGAAGCCGTGGCGGACAGGAGGGAAGTTCCGGCGAGTTCGGCGTCGGCAATCGCGAGTGCCAAGGCTTCTCGGCCAGTGAGAAAAGCAAGGGGCACATCTGCGCTGGATCTCGTGATTGACGAACCTGACTATGTGCCGCCCGATTATGGTGCCAGCCGGCGCACGCGCATTGGTTCGAGTGTCATCGAACAATTCGTGGCAGGCCACGACGCCGGCGACGTTCTACGGGAGCTCGTTCAAAACGAGTATGACGGCGGTGGTGACAAGCTCACGCTGACGTTCGGGAGCAAATCGGTCGAGGTGATCGGTTCGGGTCGCAAGATCGAGCGCAGCGGCTGGGAGCGGCTCTCGGTGATCGTCGGGACCGGCAATGTCATGGGCACTCGCGGCGCTGAAGTCGTCGCGCCGAAGGATAATGGAATAGGTTCAAAGAATTTCGGACTGCGGTCGCTCTTCCGCTTCGGGGATGAAATCCACGTCCGATCTTCCGGGCAGGTAGCTCTCCTCGATCTGCAGACGCAAGAGACTGGTCGCGCCCCCGATCCAGAATCACGGGGTGCGAAGGGCGTCCGCCTGTTCGTGCCCTACAGGGCGCGATCGACCGAAATCTTGGAGGCGTTCACTGCAGAGCGAGAGGCGCATGCGCTGGAGCTGATGGCGACCAGCATGCCGGATACACTGCTGAAGCTGGCGCATAGCGGGAAAAAGTCTGGCCTTCGCGAAGTCAGCGTTCGTTCGATTCGAACCGGGCGCGGCCTGCGCTGGCGACAAGAGGCGTCGCCAAGTCGCTGTCGTACATCCGGAGTGTCGATGATCTCCCGCCGCGGCCGGATGACTGATGGCGGCGCCCACGTCATCACTTTCCAGGAAGAGGAGTTCTCGCGAACCGTCGAATTGCCAGCGGAATATGCGGCTCGACGGTTCCCATCGTACTACAAGGCCGCGGGCGGCAGGGTGAGGATCGCGGTCTCGGTGCCGATCACGCGACGCAAGATCGATATCGGCCATAACGGCCACTTCTATTATCCATTGAAGGCTCCGGCCTCGCGAACCGGTTGCCCGGTCAGCGTGAGCGCTCCGTTCGACCTCAATCAAGATCGCAGCGGCCTCAACGATCTCCGGTGGAACGACTGGCTAATCGATCAGGCGATCGAATTGGTGATGGACCTTCTTGTTTCCGACTGGTTCGTGCGGTACGGCGCTGATGCCTACACAATGCTTGTGGGTACCGGCACCGCCACGCCCGATCGGTTCGCGACTACGTTGGCGAAAAGGCTCAAAGAAGATGCGTGCTGGCCAACGCGCGCAGGAGGCGACAAGCGATTTGCCAAAGCGGGTGCGATCGTGCTGCCGAGCGACGACATATATGCGGGCTTCCTCAGCGACGAGCGCTATCTCGATCCCGCGCTTAGCGCTAACGAGAATCTACGCAAGCTTGCGGAGAGATGCGGGGCGGAGCGCTTTACCGTCGCATCCCTCGTTCGGCTGCGCTGCGCGGATGAAAATGAGAAGCCCCTGAAAACCACGATCGAGGGAACTGCGAACTATCATTTCACCAACTATGACAAGTCGACGCGCGAGCTGGACATGCAAAAGCGCCAAGCATCGGCGCTTTCGGCGTTCCCGCGACGGCTCTCAAAGCAGATGCGGTTCGATCTCGGCAACACGGCCTCAACGCTCAGTGCAACAGGCGACCTGAGACCAGCCATCGAGCTGATGATCGTCGACCCGGACCTCTGGGCTGATTGCCCAGAACCCGAGGCAAACCGAATTCACCCCGATCTTGTGCCGTTCAAGGCGATTTCCGAGCACTGCCGCGTCTTCGACGAAGAGCAATGGCTGATCGACGCTTCCAAGCGCGCCGCGGACGCGGCGCCGGACGACCGGGAGCGCGAAACGCTCTACCGAAAGCTGCACCGAAAGCTGCTCGCACGTGAGGCGCCGATTAGCCGAGCTGCCCTGTCGGCATTGCGCAGCAATCCTGTGGTGAAAAACCAACGTGGCGACTGGGTCGCCCCGGTGGAGATGGTCAATCTCAAGAAGACGCTCGCCCGTTTCCTTGATCCCGCGATTGACGGACCGTCCAAGGAATTGCTTGCAGCACCAAACCTGATGGCGCGCCTGCGGATCCGTGAAAACCTGAGCGGTGCCGATCTCGTTCGCTTCGCCGGCCTCGTCGAGGATCGGCCGGAGACCGCCGAGCGCTTCGAGAAGCTGCTCACCGAGAATCTCAAACTGCTGAGCACCGCGATCGTCAAAGAACTGCGCGAGATCTCCTGGCTTAGGACCAGGTCCGGACGACTCGCCGCACCCGAGACTCTCCACATAGATACTGCGACCAACCGGCTCTGCATCGGTAACGACGACTCGATTGTCGCCAGCACGAATGAGCTTCTTCAACACAAGCTCAAACTGAAGACCGCGCCGGACAGCGATACGCTGCTCGAGATCATCGAGGCGCATCGCGATCGGACCGAGCCGCTGCCGCGGCCGGACCTCGTTTATCCTGCCCTTGTCGCAGCGATCGGACGCGAACGACGCGCAAGGGCCGAGTTCGCGGACCAAAGCGTCTGCTGGGTACAAGACGACTATCACGCCCCGTCGGATATCTTGGTCGGCCCGCGGATCCCCCCGCTGTTGGCCGAAGCAATCCCGGTCTTTCGGCACGCCGACGTTGTCGGACAGGCCTATCAGGCCCTCGGCGCGCCAGCGTCGCCAACGGACGAGCATTGGACGCGCTTCTTTGAATTTGTCGATATCGAGTGGGAAATCGAGGGATCGATCGACCAGCGCCGACGTCGTATACTGCTCGAAGCATATAATCTTCGCGGTCTATTGGGATTGCCGGCCGGCTTGGAGAATGTCAGTTGCTTGCTCGACGATCGTTCTCGTCTGTTCACGCTTGCCCAGCTCCGGGCGGGGCAGCTAGTCGAGCCCGACTTTGCAGCGCTCGAACAGGAATTGCGCGCGACCCATAGCACGATCGGCATCATCGAGCGCTCAGAGCGATCGCGGGTTTTCTTTACCGCCCTCGGTATTCGACCGCTATCGGCCATCGCCGGAACAGGCCTGCCCGAGCTTGGGTTACCCGGACGACCGCATCTCTGGTACAAGCCAAAGCATACCGAGCGCGTTCTTGCGATGTTGCATCGGCCGCTATTTGCCCGCGCGCTCTATGAGGTCGCATTCCGCAACCGCCACGGGCATGCGGGGTTCGTTCCGGCGAGCCGCAGCGAGGTCGCCGAGCGCTTGGCGACGATCACCGAGATTGCGTTCTTTCAGTCGATGGGACGTCGCTACTCGGTCGGCGGCGCCAGCGTGCTGATACCGGCGCAAGTTGCCGTCAGCGAACAGCGTATCGAATTTGTGGCGCCAAAAACCAAGGGTGGCTTCCAGCTATTGCTGGCCGAGGCGCTCGCGGAGGTCGCCGGCGCGACCAGCGTGGGAACGATGCGCAGTCTTGCCAATGCCTTCCTTCCATTGGTCCTCGCAGGGACACTCGAAGAGCTTACCGACTATCTTGATCGCATGGGGATCCCGCGCGGGCGGGAATGGGAGCTCGAAGACGACGGTGATGGTGATTTCGAGGAGGAGGATGGCGACGACGACGCGGAGGAGATCGCGCTCCGCCAAGTTTTCGACAATCTCGACACCGATTGGGACAGGAGCGACTCCGAGCCGCCACCGGTCGAGCCCGCACCGCCTCCTCCCCCTAATCCCGCATCGCCACCTACGCCACCGCCTGCGTCGCCACCGTTCAAGCTTCCCGACATCGATGAAGTAGATCTGACGGTCGCGCCCGCAAAGGGAAGTCGGATCGAGCCGCAGAATTCGTCGGGCGGCGGCAGCAGCTCCGGCACGTGGCTGCCGCCGACGCTGGCGGAGGTCGAGCGCGCCGGTCTGCTCGGCAGGCGCGGCGAGGAACTGATCTATCGGATGGAGCTGAAGAAGGTCCGCGAGTTCGGCTACGACGAGCCGGAGCGCTATGTCATCTGGACCTCTTGCGACGAACCCGGTGCCGACCATGATATCCGTTCGATCGATGCGGAAGGGCGTCCGCGATGGCTCGAGGTCAAGGCCACCACTGGGACCGATGGCCGATTTGATTGGTCGCGCAAGGAATTCGAAAAGGCGTTCCGCGAGCGCGATCGTTACGAGCTGTGGCGGGTCTACCGCGTCGCGGATCAGGCGCCGATCGCGAAGTGCTTTCCTAATCCTGCGAAGATGCTCGGGACGCGACAAATACTGCTCGAGCTCGGTTTGCTGCGTGCCAAGATTGAGGATATCGGCTGAGCGCCAACATTGTCCGGCCGCGTCCCACGTCTAAGAGGCGCAAAAACCGGCGCACTGGTGAGAGAACCCGCGACGCATGCTGAGGCACCTGCTGCGGCAGCAGCAACGGCGCGACCAAGCGGCCAGCTTTCGCGATTCGAAAAGGGCGATCTTGCCGGCCTGAAGGCATTGATTAACCGCCACGCTATTTCGCGTTCCGCTGTGAGGTGGTCGCTATGCTATCGGGCATCGGGCATGCGAATCTCGCTCGGCAATTCCTAAACGTGCTGGATGCCACCGAGCTACGGCTACTTTCAGGAAGTAGTCAACCGCGGTTGAGCGACCAAAATAGCGGAGTAAGGCTGCCGAGCGCTTTATGGCCGCTCAACGCAGACTTGATGTCTCAAAGCGGAAATTATTGCCGCTCGCCCGCCCTGTTGACTGATGCCCAAAGCCAGGGCACAAAGGTGGCATCCACGGTCGCTCGCGATGGGAAAATACAGGGAATTTAAAGGGCTATTTCGCTAAGCCTCTGAAATCATGTGAGAATCCAGGTTCCCCAGCCAATTCTCCCTAAATCCCCTTAATTCCTTGATTTTCCAGTCGTGCCGGATATCGTTTTGGCGTCATTGGCGACCTGATGCCCAGAACAGTAGCCCGCAGGTGATGCCCACGCGCGAACAAGCGCGGCGGCGTCGCAGGTGGCAGGCAAGGGCAAACACCTTATGGCGGTCCGCCACGACGTCGAGAACCTTATTCGCCGCGGCAACATCTTCTACTGGCGCGCTCGTGTTACTACAACGCGACCAAGGATGCCGCCGTCGACGCGCTGGCCGAGCATAAGAGCCGGCCGAGATTGATGCGGATCGATGCTTTCGAAGCTGAAGACGAAGACGGCACGCCACTATTATTGAGGGCGAGGTCGGACCGTCTTCGGCGCGATCGGCCGCAGCTTCCGCTGCCGCTACGATCGCCGAAGACGCCTGGTCGCTGATGAGCCGGAACTCGCTGCCCTGCTGGCGACCGAGCACGATCATACCGCCGAGCAGGCCGCCGACTACCGGATCATTGCCGGGATTGGTCTTGATAGTGAGCGCCGATCCGCCGTTGAAGGCAACCGTGACAGGCGTGGTCGTGTTAGTGGCAAAAATCGGAAGCCAGATCAGCGCCGTTTCGGAGATCGGAATGTCCGTCGTCGCCTGGATCGCGCTAGCCGTGCCGGCTCCGACGTTCGAAGCCGGGATGAACGGGAACGGCAGATCGGCGACGCGCGCCCACGTGCCGAGGCCGGAAGCCCCAGACTTCTGATAGAGGCCGTTATATGCGGTCGTCGGGTCGGCGATGACCCACGCCATCGTGTTATCGTCGTGGGCCACATCGGCAAGCAGAAGAGCATTCGTCAAAAAAAACTGGGCTTTTGACGACTGATGATCCTGTGATGAAGCTTTCGAGGTAGGTGCCCCAAGCTCGGACATCCGGTTTTGATGGCTTGTGGTTTCCAGACGCCGGAATGCCGTCCGAAACGAAGTCGCGCCAAACCTGCCTTGCAGTTAATGGCATTCAATTCTCCATGAAAAAAGCCGCGCAGAGGCGGCTGTGAAACTGTGATTTTGGTGACGTGGCGTTGGGCTATGCCCAGCCGGCTCCGTCGCTGAAGGTGGTTTCGTCGTCGAAGGGAATGCCCGTGTCTTCTGTCGCCTCGGCAGGCGGCGGGTTTGTTTCGTCTTCAGCTTCGGGCGCAGGTTTTGGGTCGCTCGTTGGGGCGGTGGTGATTGTCATGGGATTTCCTTTGATTAAACTGCGAAGAGGCTCAAGCGGCCCGTGACCCCTTGGCGGGGACATGCTGAAGAAGCGACCCATGCTGGTCCAAGCCTTTTTACGGGAAATTGACGACCGACCGGGGGTGTGCGACTTTGGTGTGAAACGTGAGGGTCCGACAATGGTCGACATAGTCAGAGAAGGCTCTTTTAGAGATGGTTTCGAAGTTGGCTACAGAACCGTACGCGGGACAGCCGTAGCCCTTCCTAGTATTCCGGAACAACCTGTCACTCGCGGCAACAGCACACCGTTTCTGATGGGAGTGCGCAGAGGCATTGAGGGTGCCTTGGGTAAGGATATCGACGACTCGTCGCAGGACTAACGCCCAAAGCCACCCACGCTCTTGATAGCCTTCCGCCTGGAGTTGACTAACGACGCCGCTTGCCGCGGCGAACTGTCGGCTGCCCGAACTCTTTCAGCGCCCACGGCTCGCCTTGCTCAGGGTGGCGCGGGATTTCAAGAAAGGAGTCACCAAGTCGGCGCCAGGCTGCCTCAGCAACATCGATCGATGGACGGTGGTAGGCATTTGTCTCGATTCCGAGCTCTGCCAGTTCGTCGAAGAAATCGTGGCCGCTGGAGAACACGAAAAACCACTGATCGAGCCCATCGATCGAGCGGCGCTTGCCAGCTTTTCGTCTGACTGGCATATCCGATGCCGAATATGACGTGATCCTTGCTGTCGGCTTCGCGCATGGGAGGCGAGATCGCGAACGGCCGGCGCCGGATCTGGTCGAGGAAGCGCCCATCGAATTAGGGAGAACCCGCAGACGCCCTACGAAAGTGACATTTTTGATCGCTGTGGATCGTCTCCCAGGTTCTGCAACGCCTTTCCGGGACCGAGCGCTCTCCGCGGCCATCAAGTCGGCTTCCAGGACACCTGTACCGAGGTCATGCTTACCTATCGCATTAGCGGTGTTCCGGTCATCGACGATGCGGGTTGCCTCGTCGGGATCATCAGTGAGGGTGATCTGCTGCGCAGAACGGAATTGGGGCGGGGAACCATCGCCGAACTCGGAACGTCAGTACTTACCGCCGGGGAGCAAGCTACAGATTACGTCAAGAGTAACTCGTGGCGGGTTGCAGACGTCATGAGCCGCGCGCCAGTGGTCGTGGAAGAGGACGCGTCGCTTGGACGGGTTTCCGGGTTGATGCAAAAGCATGGCATCAAGCGCATTCCCGTTATGAGAGAGGGCGTGCTGGTCGGCATCATCAGTCGTGCAGATCTTCTGAAAGTGATTGTTAGAGCCGACCTAGACGAAACCGCGCGAGGTGACGAAGCCGTCCGTCGCAGCATCGCGATACGGCTCAGCGAAAATACGGGTCTTCTCGGAAGAGACGTGACCGTAGCCGTAACCGACGGTGTGGCTCATCTATGGGGAAACGTTGACACGGCAGAGTGCAAGAAGGCGGCGCGCGTTGCTGCCAAAAGTGTTCGCGTCGTGAGAGGAGTGGTTGAGCATTTCTCCGAAGATCCGAAAAGATCTGCGATCGCGCGTTCGGATTAAACGTCAGGCACCGTCGATTTTAACTGTGCTTCGGATGCATTTCGTGCGAGTATTAGAACGCGTGAATATTTGCAAACTGGGACGAAGCTGTTTTGGATAGCCGAGCGGGACATATGCTGGGCGATAATCACGGACGCGCCAGCGTTTCATGCTGATGTCCAAACATGCTGCTGTGGCAATATTCGGTCGATAACGACTGCGCTACGAACTGTGCCCTTGCGGCCAGCATCCCAATGCCAGGGCGTTCGCCCCAGTCGCTAGCAGTTTTGAAAATTCGACGATTTCTCACCTTGAAAGATCTTACCGCAGCAATCTGGGCTCAGAGGAGGAGGCACCCATGGTTTCGCTCAAGACGGCAGGAGACGTAAAGGTCGCCATGAAGGAGAACACGGCAGCGGGCGGCCCCCTTTCGGCGGAAGAATTGCAGTCGATGGATGCCTACTGGCGGGCATCGAACTATCTGTCGGTCGGACAGATCTATCTTCTCGACAATCCTTTGCTGAAAGAACCGCTAAAGCGCGAGCACATAAAGCCGCGACTGCTTGGTCACTGGGGCACGTCGCCAGGCTTGAACATGCTCTACGCCCACCTCAACCGCGTTATCAAACGCGATGATCTCAACATGATCTACGTCATCGGGCCGGGACATGGCGGGCCATCGTTGGTCGCGCACGCCTATCTCGAAGGCACCTACAGCGAAGTCTACCCTAACATTGGCCAAGACACGGAAGGCATGAAGAGGCTGTTCAAACAGTTCAGTTTTCCAGGCGGCATCCCAAGCCACGTTGCTCCGGAAACACCCGGCAGCATTCACGAGGGCGGGGAACTGGGCTATGCCCTCAGCCACGCCTACGGCGCGGCGTTCGACAACCCGGATCTAATTGTCGCCTGCGTCGTCGGCGACGGAGAAGCCGAGACGGGGCCGCTTGCAACAGGCTGGCAAAGCAACAAGTTCCTGAATCCTGCTCGCGATGGCTGTGTGCTGCCGATCCTGCACCTGAACGGCTACAAGATCGCCAACCCGTGCTTTCTAGCCCGCATTCCCCGCGACGAGCTAAGGAAATTTTTCGAAGGCATGGGTTACACGCCATATTTCGTCGAGGGCGATGAGCCCGCGAGCGTGCACCAGCATCTGGCAGGCGCCCTTGATACCGCAGTGGCGGATATCCAGGAGATCTGGGCAGATGCCCGCGACAGGGGCAACGTGAAGCGTCCCATGTGGCCGATGATCGTTTTCCGCACACCGAAGGGCTGGACCTGCCCGCCTGAGATAGACGGCAAGAAGTCGGAGGGCTATTGGCGGTCGCACCAGGTGCCGATGGGCGACATGGACAAGCCGGAACACCTCCGCATTCTCGAAGCATGGATGAAGAGCTACCGCCCCGAGGAACTGTTTGACGACGGAGGCCGGTTCAAACCGGAGCTGGCAGCGCTTGCCCCCGCAGGGCATCGTCGAATGAGCGACAACCCGCACGCCAACGGCGGATTGCTGCTGCAGGACCTGAAGATGCCCGACTTCCAGGACTACGCGGTATCCGTGCCGAGCCCTGGAGCAACCATCGCCGAATCGGCGCGGATGATGGGGGCGTTTCTCCGCGATATCATGAAGATGAACATGGAGAGCAACAACTTCCGCCTGTTCAGCCCTGACGAAAACAACTCGAATCGCTGGCAGGATGTGCTCGAAGTCACCAACCGCTGCTACATGGCGGATATCTATCCGGAGGACGATCATCTGGCGCCGGACGGACGGGTGATGGAGGTGCTCAGCGAGCATCAATGCCAGGGCTGGCTGGAAGGCTACCTGCTAACCGGCCGGCACGGCTTCTTCTCCTGCTACGAAGCGTTCATTCACATCATTGATTCGATGTTCAATCAGCACGCCAAATGGCTGAAGGTCTGCCACGAGATCCCATGGCGGCGGTCGATCGCCTCCCTCAACTACTTCCTGAGCTCCCACGTCTGGCGGCAGGATCACAATGGCTTCAGCCACCAGGATCCGGGGTTCATCGATCATGTGGTCAACAAGAAGGCAGATGTTGTCCGGATTTATCTGCCGCCGGACGCCAATACGCTGCTCTCCGTGACCGATCACTGCCTGCGCAGCCGCAACTACGTCAACGTCATTGTCGCCGGCAAGCAGCCTGCCCCGCAGTGGCTCACGATGGATCAGGCCATCAAGCATTGCAGTGAGGGCCTTGGCATTTGGGAATGGGCAAGCAACGACAAGGGCACCGAGCCTGACGTCGTGATGGCATGTTGTGGGGATGTTCCAACACTTGAGACGCTGGCAGCGGTCGAGCTAATCCGGGAGCATCTGCCGGAGCTGAAGGTCCGCGTCATCAATGTGGTTAACCTGATGAAGCTGCAGCCGCCGGAAGAGCATCCGCACGGGCTGCCGGACCGCGATTTCGATGCTCTGTTCACCAAGAACAAGCCGATAATCTTCGCCTTCCATGGCTATCCTTGGCTCATCCACCGGCTCACTTACCGCCGCACCAACCACGGCAATCTGCACGTCCGCGGCTACAAGGAAGAAGGCACGACGACGACGCCGTTCGACATGGTGGTGCTGAATGAGATGGATCGCTTCCATCTGGTCGAGGACGTGATCGACCGGTTGCCGCAACTCGGTGCGCGCGCAGCCTATTTCAAACAGGCTATTCACCATAAGCTGATCGAACACCGGCAGCACATCGAAAAATATGGCGACGACGTGCCCGAAATCTCGAGCTGGACGTGGGGACAGTCGGCTGCCTTGGGAGAGCTGCGATCGACAGAGGCAGACAACGTCTGAGCCAGGAGGGCTGGACGTGAAAGTATTCGTGATCAGGCATGGGGAGACCGAGTGGAGCCTAAGCGGGCAACACACGGGCATGACAGACGTCCCCTTGACCGACAACGGACGACAACAAGCGGAACGGATGCGGCCATTGTTGGCTCGGCAAACATTCGCGCTCGTTCTTGTGAGTCCGCTGCAGCGGGCACGGGAGACGTGTGACTTGGTAGGCTTCGGCACCAAGGCCATCATTGAACCAGGCCTGATGGAGTGGAACTACGGCGAATATGAGGGCCTGCTGCCCCAGCAAATTCAGGCGAAAAGACCGGGTTGGTTGGTTTTCCGTGATGGATGCCCCGGAGGCGAGACGCCGGGGCAAATTGGTGCTCGGGTGGATCAAGTCGTGGCGCGCACACGGGCTGCAGATGGCGACGTTGCGTTGTTCGCGCATGGGCACGTGCTGCGCGTGCTTGCAGCACGATGGATCGGCCTGCCACCGGGTGCCGGACAGCATTTTCTCCTGAATACCGGCACGTTGAGCATCCTTACCTACTACCACGAGATACCGGCAGTGAGGGTCTGGAATGGACAAGTCTATGAGTAGTGTGCGGGACAGCTGCCAGCAGTTGGTGATGGTCTTGCTTTCGTGGTGGGCGTCGTCGTTCTAAGTGGGAAAACGTTGATGGTAAAATCAATTCACGGCCACAGAAACCCCGAGGCGGCGGCGAGACACGATAGCGTCGCGGAAATGGCGGATCCGAGTTCCGCTGTCGCGTTGCTTTCCAACGATCGGTACAGTGTCCTGGTTACAGCCGCCGGGGCGGGTTACGGAACATGGCAAGGGCTCGACATCACCCGGTGGCGCGAGGACAGCACCCGTGATTGCTGGGGCCAATTTTGTTACGTTCGGGATCTGACTGACAACGAGCTCTGGTCCATCGGAAAGCAGCCATTGTTTCGGTCCTCGAATGTCTATGAGCACGCCTTTTACGGAGACAGGGCCGAATTCCGCTGTCATGCCGGTGACATTGATATCCTCACGAAAATCTGTGTCGTACCCGATCTGGATGCGGAAGTGCGTATGCTCACGGTCACGAACCATGGCACACGGGAGCGAATCCTCGAACTGACAAGCTATGCCGAAGTTTGCCTGAACAATCGTCGCGCGGACATGGCGCATCCGGGTTTTGCCAAGCTTTTTGTCGAAACACGATATGACGAGGCGACAGGCGCCTTATTTGCGCGCCGCAGGCCCCGTGCTGCCGAGGAGAAAGCCACATGGGCAGTTCACGTTTCTTCATCGAACCTGCCGTCTTCCCAAGCGGTCCAATATGAAACCGATCGGCTGAGATTTCTTGGCCGGGGCCGGACAACGGCCAACCCCGTCGTATTCGACGCGGGTGCATCGCTCTCCGGAACGACTGGCCCCGTCCTCGATCCGATTTTCTGTCTGCGGCGGACGGTTCGTCTGGCGCCAGGCGCCAAGGCACGCGTGGCCTTTGTCACAGGCGCTACAGATGACAAGTCAGCCGTGCAACTCATCGCCGAAAGATATGCCAAGTTCGACACCGTCGAGCGAGCGTTCTCCGACGCTTCAGAGACATACGAAAATGAGCTTCGCACGTCGAACCTGAAATCTGGCGATGTCTCGCTGTTCAATCGGCTGGCCGGGAATGTCGTATTCGCGAACCCGGCCATGCGGCAGGCGGCTGGGCAGCCCCAGAGAGATCGATTGGATCGAACCGCTCTGTGGGCCCATGGTATCTCCGGCGACCTTCCGATCGTGCTTCTCCGAGCCATTGGCGACAGGGATGATGCCTTGGTTAGCCAAGTGACGATGGGCCACGATTTCGCCGGTCGTAGGGGCCTGAGATTCGACCTGGTACTACTCGACGACAGCGCAGCCAGCGCCAAGCGACAGACTGAAACGCTGCAGTCAGGCCCGCACGCCGAAATGATCGGTAAACCTGGCGGAATCTTTGTCCTTTCCGAACCCGATACCGAAAGCGATCACGTGGCGACCATCGCCGCGGCAGCGCGCATCGTCCTGCTGGGAAGCAGCGGCACACTTGCCCATCAGCTCAACCTGCCTTCCCCCGCTCTGCCACCTCTTTCACAGACGTTAGCCGTTCGGGTGAGCGGGCAACCTGCGGCCCCACATCCCGACGCGCTCGAGGATTTACAGCACTGGAACGGATTCGGGGGCTTCACGCCCGACGGACGCGAGTATGTCGTGCGCGTGGATGCGGTCAGCCCCAGAGCCCCCGCCTTGCCACCGGCGCCTTGGACCAATGTGATCGCAAATCCTAATTATGGCTGCCTGACAACCGAAGCCGGTCTTGGCTACACCTGGTCAGAGAACAGCCAGATGAACCGGCTGACGCCGTGGTCGAACGATCCGGTTACGGATGCACCGGGCGAGGTCCTCTATTTGCGGGATGAGGAAACCGGCGATGTCTGGACGCCGACGCCCCTACCGCTCGGTCCCGGTGCGGTCGTGACTGTTCGTCACGGCCAAGGTTACAGCCGGTATGCAAGTTACAGTCGTCATCTCAAGCAAGAGCTGACGGTATCGGTCGCGCCTAACGATCCGGTCAAAATCATGCGTCTCAGGCTTAGCAACGAGGACACCCGCGTTCGGCATGTGACCGCAACCTATTTCGCCGAGTGGGTGCTTGGGTCGCAGCGCGAAGAGACAGCAACGCGGATCGTCTGCGAGCGGGATGCCAGATCCGGTGCGATCGTAGCCAACAATCCCTGGGCCGGCGATTTTGCCGGAAAGCTGGCGTTTGCAGGCGCCAGTCAGCCGGCAAGGTCGGCCACGGCCGACCGTAGAGAGTTTCTCGGCAAATATGGTTTCGTGTTTCAGCCGTCGGCCCTGGAGCGAATAGATCTGGCGGAACGTTTTGGTCCGCTACTGGATCCCTGCGCCGCGCTGATGGTCGATATCTCCCTGCCCCCCGGCGAAAGCAGAGAGGTTGTCTTCGTCCTTGGAGAGGCTGCCGGCCTCGATGAGGTCCGTAGGCTCGTCCATGAGCATAGCGACCTCGAGCGCGCAGCCGCGAGCCTGTCGGCTGTCTGCCGCCAGTGGGATGACATTCTGAACACAATTCAGGTCTCGACGCCGGACGCGGGCTTGAACTTGATGATGAACCGCTGGCTGTTGTACCAGGTTTTGGCATGCCGCGTATGGGCGCGCACGTCCAACTATCAGTCTGGCGGCGCGTATGGATTCAGGGACCAACTGCAGGACGTGATGGCACTGGTCTACAGCGTGCCGAGCGAGGCCCGCTCACACATCCTGCGATCGGCGGCGCGCCAATTTGAGGAGGGGGATGTCCAGCACTGGTGGCACCCGCCATCTGGCGTCGGCGTTCGCACCCGGATCACCGACGACTTGTATTTCCTGCCTCTCGTCGTTCACCATTATGTCTCCACGACGGGCGACGTTCAACTGCTTGACGAGACTGTTCCCTTCATCACGTCACCGGTGCTGAGAGACGACCAGGAGGAAGACTTCAACCAACCAGCGACCAGCGAACAGTCCGGCACCATCTACGAGCATTGCGTCCGGGCGCTGGAGCATGGCTACCGTTTAGGCAGTCACGGACTTCCCCTTATGGGAACAGGTGACTGGAACGATGGCATGAATAAGGTCGGCGCCGAAGGCAAGGGCGAGAGCGTCTGGAACGGCTGGTTCTTTCTCACGGTCCTAAATTCATTTGCCACGATTTCAGCGTCACGCGGAGATGAAAGCCGTGCCGCCTGGTGCCGCGAACGAGCCGAGGCCCTGCGCATTGCCTTGGAAGCCAAAGCCTGGGACGGTGGCTGGTATCGCCGGGCATATTTTGACGATGGCACGCCGCTTGGGTCATCCCTGAACGACGAATGCCAGATCGACGCCATTCCGCAAGCCTGGGCCGTCATCTCCGGCGAGGCCGATGTGAAACGCACTTCGCAGGCAATGCGTGCGGTCCACGACCGGCTGGTGCGCCAGCAAGACAAGCTGATCAAGTTGTTCGACCCGCCTTTCGACGAAGGCGTGCTGCAGCCCGGTTACATCAAGGGCTATGTCCCCGGCATCCGTGAAAATGGCGGGCAATACACGCATGCGGCAACCTGGGTTGTCTGGGCGACGGCCTTGCAGGGCGACGGCGATCTCGCGCTAAAGCTTTGGAACCTGATCAATCCGATTTATCACGGTGCAACGAAGGATCAAGTCGAACGCTACAAGGTCGAACCATATGCGGTCGCCGCCGATATCTATGGCGCGCCTCCGCACACGGGGCGCGGTGGATGGACCTGGTACACTGGATCGGCCAGTTGGTTCTATCGCGCGGCGCTCGAGGCGATCCTTGGGTTTCGCCAGCAAGGGCGGTTGCTGCGGTTTGAACCGTGCGTTCCGGAAAGCTGGCCATCCTATGAGATCACATACCGAGCTGGATCGACGACCTATCGAATCCGTTTCGACAACACAAAGGGCATCGGCCGAGGCGTCCATTCAGTCACGCTGGACGGTGAACCCGTCGCGAACGGAGCCGTCCGGCTTGCGGAAGACGGACGTACGCACGATGTCCACGTCATAGTCGGTTAGCGGCCATGCCCGAAACGCTCTCAACCGACGCCGATCTCGACCGCATGCCAACCGACCAGGATCTCGGTCGGCTGCAGTTCACCACTGTCTTATACTATCTCCACTGCACCAATCCGGACAACGGCCTCGTCCGCGACAAGACAGAACCGAACGCCCCGGCAAGCATCGCGGCGATCGGCATGGCGCTGGCGACCATCCCCGTGGTTGTGGAGCGCGGCGTCCTCATCCGCGAATTTGCGGCAAAGATCACCCGCAGCCGCCTGAGATACCTGATGGCATGCCCGCAGGGACCTGAGCCGGATTCATCAGGTTACAAGGGCTTCTTCTATCATTTTCTGGATATCGAAACGGGCCGCCGAGTTTGGCAATGCGAGCTGTCGACAATCGACTCCGCTTTCCTGTTTGCGGGCGCCTTGACCGTTGCCACCTACTTTGATCGGGATACGGCCGATGAGGCGGAAATCCGCGGGCTCGCAACGGCGCTTTACGAGCGGGCCGATTGGAATTGGGCCCGCGACGGCGGCGCAACCTTGACGCATGGCTGGCGTCCGGAGAGCGGCTTCATCCCCTATCGATGGCGCGGCTATGATGAAGGCCTGCTTCTCTACATCATTGGTCTCGGATCCCCAACTCACCCGCTGCCGCCCGAATCTTACGCCGCCTACACCGAGAGCTACGAATGGAGGAATATCTACGGCCGGGAACTGCTATATTCGGGACCGCTCTTCACCCACCAGCTGTCACATATGTGGATAGATTTTCGAGGCATACGCGATGCGTTCATGCGCGAGCATGACACCGATTATTTCGAAAACAGCCGGCATGCGACATATGTCCAGCAGGAATACGCAATTCGCAACCCGATGAACTTCGCAGGCTATGGGGAGCATTGTTGGGGATTCACCGCCTGCGATGGACCCGGCTGGGGCAAGCGAACGATCGATGGGGTCGATCGGGAGTTCTTCGACTACATTGCCCGAGGCGCCCCCTTCGGACCTGATGATGGGACCGTGGCGCCCTGGGTCGTTGTCGCCTCGCTGCCGTTCGCGCCGGAGATCGTCGTGCCGACGGTGGGCAATTTTGCGCGGATGAATCTCGGCATGAGCCGGCTTTACGGTTTCAAGCCGTCGTTCAACCAGACCTATTCCATGGAAGCCAGTCCGACCGGATGGTGGGTAAGTCCCTATCACTTTGGCATTGACCAAGGACCGGTGGTGCTGATGATCGAAAACTATCGGACCGGCTTGCTCTGGAACATCATGCGCCAATGCAAGCCCATTGTGACCGGGTTGCGCCGAGCAGGTTTTTCGGGGGGATGGCTCTAGGTCGGATGTGTGTATCGTCTCGCGCGGATAGAGCCGACTACCGCCCTCGTTTCAAAGCAGAGGATGGGCTTCAGGTGAGGCGCCCGATTTCGAGGGGTCGAACAACGCATCGCCGGCTATTTCGTTCACCACGAAATCCCGTTTTTCGGCTCCAAGCGAAAGGAAGGCGCTCTCTTGGCTAGAGACTGGTCATCGTTGACATGGCTGCGGGACATATTCCCCGCGGCTGCCCTGTTTTGCGCGCTCGGCCTTATTAGTTTGCGCCAATTAATCCCTCATGAAAATTACATGCTGAACCGCTGGGCCACGTTTATCCGGTTCCTCGATGACGGCCGCATCTGCTCGTCGAATTATTGAGCAGAGCGATCGCTGCGCGGCGTGGCTTTGGGAAGAAAAGCATGGCTGTTTGCCGGTTCTGACCGCGGTGGTCAGCGGGCCGCGATTTATAGCTTGATCGTCACAGCGAAAAATGAACCACATAATCCGCAGGCTTGGCTTGCCGATGTACTTGCCCGTATCGCCGACCATCCGGCCGGCATGACCGACGATTTTCTATCGTGGAATTGGAAGGCGCAAGGCCGGCAGCTATTGCTGCGGCCGCGTAAACAATTCCCGAAACAGCTCCTCTGACCGTTGCAGGCCTTCTTGACCGTGATTGGTCGGTAGTTCTTGCGGGCCATTTCAGTAAAGATCAGACTCGGTTCGGTGCCCACGTCCAGCGACCATCCTCACTGTACTCAAGGACCGCGTGATACAGATCACGCGCGTCGTTGGCTTCTCCGCTATTGATGCAGGTGATCGAACGGTCGGAAAGGAGGCGCAGGATCTTGCGGAGTTTTTCGGACCCCAGTGTCGTGTCGACTCGATCCAGGAAGACGACCTGCGGCGGCGCGAGCAGAACTTTCGCAACGGCTAAGAGCTGCTGCTCAGTCAGCGAAAGCGACATTTCCCAGCCTTGTTCCTTATCCAACCCGCCCGCCTGGCTCACGACCCGTTCGAGATCAAGTTCGCGCAACACCTGGAACATTCGGTCATCCGAAATTTCGCCTGCATTCTCCAGAGGCACAAGAATCTGGCGCAACGTCCCTGGCGGCAGATAAGGGCGTTGCTTGAGAAACACGATGTCGTTGGAACCAGGGCGAATTATGCGCCCTGTGCCGGGCGTCGGAATGCCCGCCGTCGCTCTGAACAACGCCGTCCCCGGAGCCTGGCTAGGTCCGGTGAGCAACACGAGGGTCCCGAGCGGGATCGATACCGACAACTCCTTCAGCAGAGGAGTGCCGTTTGATGACAGCAAGGATAGCCGCTCGTAGGCCAAACACCCCCCTCGCTCGACAATCTCGATGGTCGACTCCGCGGTTGTTTGTGATTGTTCGATTGCCTCCAGTAAGGAGTTGAGCCGAGCGACCAGTACGGCAAAGTTCGAGATAGAGTGGAACTGGGTGACAATCAGCGAGAACGCGCCTACGAGCATCGCGAAGGCTGCGGCCGACTGTGTGATCACGCCAAACTCGATGTCTCCTCTTATGAATGCCGGAGCGACGATCAGAGCCGGAATAATCTGGATTAGCCAGTTATAGCCGGTGGTGAAGAACCCCACGTTGCGATTGACGGCCGTAATTCGGCGAAAGTTTGCGACCACATCGTCAAGTCGATGCGACAGGAGAATTTGCTGTCGCCCCTCGCCGCGCTCCAGGATGATCGACTCGGCGTTTTCCCGAACATGAATGAGGCTGGAGCGGAAGTTGGCCTCCTTGTCGAGTTGATCGTAGTTCAGATTGATCAGCGGCCGTCCGAGCAGAACCGTCAGATAAGAGCCGCTAGCCGCATAGAGGACAGCCACGACAAACAGCAATGGGCTGATTGACCACAGCACGCTGGAAAAGGCCACTATCGTCAGAGTGCCGTTGAACAGTAACAGGACAAAGGAGAGCGTCGTGCTGGTGAACGCGCGAACGTCATCCGCGATCCGCTGGTCCGGGTTGGTAAGTTGCCCCGAGACATCCAGGCGGTAATAGGTGCCATTGGCGAGATAAAGTGTCACAGCGCGCCGGGCTATGAATTCGCGCCAAAGTAGTGCCAGCCGTTCTTCGACAAATCGTGCGATGACCGAAAAAACTGTCAATGCAGCGAACACACCGACGTAAAAGATCGCTTGCCGGATGAACTCGGGGGTCTGGCGGTCTGCAATCGCGGTCATGAAGTTTCGGCCGACGTAGCTGTTGACAACGTTGAGGCCGCTTACGCCGAATAACAGCGCAGCGAGCCCCGCAAACATCAAATTGGCCTTCTTGCCGACATCGGAGCTCGAAAAATCCCGGATCGCGCGCGCAAAGCGAACTGCTGTTACCTTGAGCGGAATTTTCTGGCTATTCATGTCATCCTCCCTTTGGCAAACTCAATGACTTACGACCCAGCTGCAACCGGCGAACGATCGTCTTAACTTGAAATCGTCTTGCCGCTGCTTGACCCTAGGTCTCTATCGCGATTAGCCAGCATTCGACTTACGGAATTCCCGTCTGCTGTCATTTGCCCGCTCTGCTGTCCCATCGACTCCGCGCTCGAGCGAAGAACTGCTCCTCTGGGTTTTGCGGACCTTCCCGGGCAGCAACACGAAGGTCAGGATCGGGTCGAGAGCGGCTGAAGAAGCCGCCAAGCGCAATCCCAGCGTTTGCTTTCAGGACGTTGTGATGAGCGCAAGCGTATGGCGCGCGATCATCAGTTCCTCATCCGTCGGCAGAACATAGAGTGCAACGCGGCTTGCCGGAGCGGAAATGAGAGTCGCGCCCGCTTCATTGGCCGCGGGATCGAGTTCGGCGCCGAGCCAAGCAAGCCGTTCGCTGATGCGGGCGCGAATCTGGGCTGAGTTCTCCCCGACGCCGGCTGTAAACACGAATGCGTCGAGACCTCCGAGCGCGGCGGCAAGCGTGCCGACACTCAGCCCACAGCGATGGACGAAGTGATCGATCGCGAAGGCGGCACGCGCGTCGGCGCTGACAAGAAGATCGCGCATATCACCTGAGAAGCCGGAAAGGCCCTTCAGGCCGGACGACCTGTAGAGGAGATCGGTCACCTCCGCTGCGGTCATGCCCTTTTGATCGATCAAGTACAGCACGACACCGGGATCCATCTGTCCCGGCCGGGTGCTCATCGGCAAGCCGTCGAGCGCAGTGAAGCCCATCGTCGTCTCCACGCTGCGCGCCTCCTTCAGCGCACACATGGAGGCGCCGCTGCCGAGGTGGGCAACAATAACGCGTCCACCTGCGATGCCGGGCGCGACTTCGGTCAACCGCTCGGCGATATATTCGTAGGACAGGCCGTGGAAGCCGTATCGGCGCACGCCATGATCGTAATAGGTCGATGGCAAGGCGTAACAATCCGTATGCGGGGCGTGACCGCGATGGAAAGCCGTGTCGAAACAAGCGACCTGCGGCAGATCCGGATTGATCTCCATGGCGAGCCGGATGGGCGCCAGATTGTTTGGCTGGTGCAGCGGCGCAAGCTCCTGGAAAGTGGCGAGCGTGTCCAGGATGTCGTGGTTGATCAGGATCGGTTTTGCGTAGTCCGGACCGCCATGGACGACACGGTGACCAATTGCCCGGAGCGTGAACCCCTCGAGGGTCTGCAACCAGGCACGGGTTTCGGAGATGGCCGCCGGCAGGTGGTCGACCACGTCTGGCGTATATCGGCGATCGACTAGGACCGTTCCATCGGCGGCGCTCGCCACGAGACGAGGTCGTATGCCGATGCCATCGATCTGGCCCCGGATGCAGCGTTTGGGGCCAGTGTCGGCGATCTCGAAGATCTGAAATTTCAGGCTCGACGAGCCTGCATTGATGACAAGAATTGCGTCCATAGCTCAGGCCGCCACTTCTATTTTACGCCGACGGGCGGCGGCGTAGAGCGTCGTGAGCGAGCACGATGCCAGTCGGCTGCGCACGGAAACCCGAATGCAAGATTAGCACAATTCCCGCGGCGTCGGCATGCCTCCATTGATCGTTGATCAGGGTTCTCATCTTACCGGCTGCTTTTTGTCACCGCGCATCTAAGTGGTCTCCCGGCCAGATAGTTCTCGAGGATTGGACTTGTGCCAAATGCCGGCCGCTTTTTGCGCGAAGTTGCTCCCCGTACGATGCGGAGCCGGGCTTTTATATTTGCTGAGGTCGCAGTAACGCTTCGGGTTTCGACCAATCCGCGCTACAATGAGGATACATGCACTTATCTTCTGCCCCATTTCGGGCTGCTCAGAAGGAGAGAGCTTGATGGCACGCATTACATTAAGACAGTTGCTCGATCACGCCGCAGAAAAATGCTACGGAGTGCCAGCATTCAATATCAACAATATGGAACAGGCCCTCGCGATTATGGAGGCGGCCGATTCGCTCGACGCGCCCGCGATCATGCAGGCTTCTCGGGGCGCCCGAGCCTATGCCAACGACATCATGCTGAAGCACATAATGGATGCCGTCGTCGAAATCTATCCCCACATCCCGGTCTGCGTGCACCTCGATCACGGCAACGCACCGTCCAGTTGCATAACCGCCATTCAAGCCGGCTTCACATCCGTCATGATGGACGGCTCGCTGAAGGCGGATGCCAAAACACCGGCCGATTGGGACTACAATGTCGGGGTCACCAAACAGGTGACGGAGATGGCTCATCTCGGCGGCGTTTCCGTGGAGGGAGAACTCGGCGTCCTAGGTTCGCTGGAGACCGGCATGGGCGAAGCCGAGGACGGCCACGGAGCCGAAGGCAAGCTCTCGCAAGATCAGCTTCTGACTAATCCGGACGAAGCTGTCAAATTCGTCCGCGAAACCAGGGTCGATGCGCTTGCGGTTGCGATGGGCGCATCGCACGGCGCCTACAAGTTCAGCCGCAAGCCGGACGGGTCGGTGCTGGCGATGAACGTCATCGAAGAAATTCACCGTAAGCTCCCGAACACACATCTCGTCATGCATGGCTCGTCCTCGGTCCCGATCGAACTGCAGGAGATCATCAACCAGTACGGCGGTCAGATGAAGCCGACATGGGGCGTGCCGGTCGAGGAAATACAGGGCGGTATCAAGAATGGTGTTCGCAAGATCAACATCGATACCGATGTCCGAATGGCGATGACCGGCCAGGTCCGGCGTATTCTGCAGGAAGACCCCAGCGAATTCGATCCACGCAAATATCTGAAGCCGGCGATGACGGCGCTGACGAAGCTCTGCAAGGAACGGTTCGAACAGTTCGGAACGGCGGGCAAGGCTTCGCAAATCCGGCCGATTCCCCTTTCGGAAATGGCAAAGCGTTACAACTCAGGCGCGCTAGACCCGACTTTTTATTGATAGCGAATGGGCAGCGGACGCCGGAGCGTCCGCTGCCCTGCCCTCTGCTATTTCATCCAGGCTCTGGCCATGGAAGTCTTCAACGACGTCACGACGTCGATCTCCGCGGCAAGTCGCTGTTCCGTCCATCAGAGCCCCGCTGCGGCAATCCCGCAGACCTCGCCCAAGCCTTCCATCCTCAGCGTTCCCTCAATCGCACGCGTGCTGCGCCTGAGCACGATGTCGGACAGGTGGACGACGAGTTCCTGCGTGACGGCCACACCGATCTCGCCACCTCATTGCCGCGGTGACTCGTGAGTGCCATCATGAATGCCATGTGTGTACGCAGTGTCGCTTGCATCCGGGTGGGCGAATGAGGTTAGTGCCGCGGCAGTGGTCGCTATCTCAAAAAAACAAGATAAAGTACATGCCAACATCGATGGCACGCAGCGGTAATTGACACCAATCGAATTCATGCGTCTCCAGCTAATCCTGAACTGATGCCGGATTATGTAAGGACATGACCATCAGTTCCCACTGCAATCAACAATCATCGTCAGAGCGGTCGCCGTCACGCGTCTCTCATGGCTCGCCATGTGTCAGGGCCGACAATGGCCCCTCGATGCAGAGCGCAGGTGAAGGGTAAGCATGCACCGGGGGCATTCTTGGTACGGCAACGGACAGGAACGCAATGCCGGGGCCGTTTTTCCCGGCGAGAATTCATCGGTTCTTGGGACGAGGACACGCGATGAACCTGCTCGATACCCTTATACCGGCTGTTCAGAAATCCCGAGCACGCTCTACCGCGGCGATACCGTAAGGCGTGGCAATCGTCGGAAATGCCAGCCGTGCAAGGGCCAGTTTCAGATCTGGCGGTTGGCCTGACTCAGTCGGTCGGTCCAGCAGGCCAGCAGACTGCTGCAAGACGCTGCCACGAGAAACAATCTGACGCCTCAGGCATCGCCAGTGCGGGCAAGGTGGGGCAAAAGTGCCCTTCAGCGAACGTGTCTATAAAGTCCGCTTTGGGTCGAAAGCGGAAATAATTGCCGCAATAGCCTTCCTGTTGACTGAGGCCCAAAGCCAGGGCACAAAGGTGACATCCACGGTCGCTCGCGGCGGGAAAACAGAGGGTATTTCGATAAGCCATTGACATGATGTGAGAATACAGGTTCCCCAGCCAAATTTTAAGCGTTGATTTTTCCAGTGAAACGCTTTTGCTTTTATCTGCCCTCCCCGTCCCTTCCTCCAATGCCTGCTTCCTTTTCTGCCCTGATCATTTAAATCGACGGGCGCAAGATGTCAGCGGAGCTGACATCTTGGCTCGGGCGAGCATTTACGCATTACACGCGCTTATTTCGATTTCTATTGATTTCGGCTTCGGCCTGACGTCTTGTCGCTTCTGGAACGGCCCGTAGACAAAATTGGTCAGCGACTGGGAAAACAAATGCAGACTAATGAGGTTCCGGAATGCTGATTTACAACAGCACTGATAATAAAGATTGAAATCGGCCGCGCCCGCAGATCTTATCAGGCTATACTGTTCTCCCTCCAGGATCTCTGTGTTAGGCAGCCCAAAAGCGCCAATGTTGGGCGCGACAACGTTACGCTCTGGATATCGAAGGCAGGCGCTAGCATTGAAGGTTCACAGACCAGAGATCGATGGCTTAAGGGCCATCTCGGTGATCGCGGTTATTCTGTATCACGCCGAGTTCACGGTTGCCGGCCACACGTTGCTGCAGGGCGGATACATCGGCGTCGATGTGTTTTTTGTGATCAGTGGCTTTCTGATCTCCCAAATTCTGCTGACAGAAATCGAAGCAACGGGGCGTATTGATTTCCTCAAATTCTATGCTCGGCGTGCGCGAAGAATTCTGCCGGCGTTGTTTGCAGTCGTTTTCGCGACAATGCCCTTTGCATATTACCTTTTATTACCATCGGAACTTCTGGATTTCGCGAATTCCATAGGTTCGTCGCTCCTATTCGGATCGAATATCTATTTCTATTTTACTGCGGCCCAGTACGGGGAGCCCAACACCCTTCTCAAGCCCTTTCTTCACACCTGGTCGTTGAGCGTCGAAGAGCAATTTTATATCGGGTTTCCCCTCTTATTGCTGATCGTGCGCCGATACCTGAAATCAAGGTTTTTGCCATGCGTGTTGCTTGTGGCATCCCTCAGCTTTGTGTTGTGTGTCGTGACGGTACGGTATGATCAGCAACAAGCCTTTTACTCGCCACTCACCCGCGCTTGGGAACTGCTGGCCGGAACGCTTCTCGCCTATCACGAGGTGGGGCGTGGACGAACTCGCCCTCGGCCGTTACTCGCGGCGGCCGGGCTTATCCTCGTTCTTGGTTCGCTCATCTTGTTTAGAAAGGACACGATTCATCCTGGCTTGGTAACTGTGATCCCGGTCATTGGGACCTGTCTGGTGCTCGCATTCACCAGTCAGCAGGACGCGGTCGGGCGCCTGTTGGCTTCTCGACCTGCGGCGCTCACCGGATTAGTATCCTACTCTTTATATTTGTGGCATTATCCGGTCTTCGCCTTCGCGCGGCTGACAAGCTTGAATTTCAACAATGGCGATAAGCTCCTCGCCATCGCAGCGACGGTCTTGGTCGCGGTGGTCAGCTTTGTCGTTATCGAAAAGCCCCTTCGCCGCACCAGGAGAAGCCGCGCTCTCTGGATCTACCTAAGCTCATCAGTTGTAACCATCACGGCTGCTGTTGTGTCAGCAGTCTCTATGGCCGGTTTTCCTCACAGGTTGGATCAAGTTTATCCATCTCTCGCGCAGACGAACGAAGCACGACTCGAAAGCACTTTTCTAAGCTTGAACAACAACATTCAAGCCGGGAAGCCCGTTATCTTCATAATTGGTGACTCGTACGCCAGAAACTGGTCAGTCGCGCTGAAAAGTTACATCGATGCGGACCGATATCAAGTCGTGGCAATCAGCTACTTAAACTGCATGGTGGAGATCAAGAACGATATTGTTAAGGCCCCCTCTCGCGCCAGCATTTACGACAAATACTGCATTCCCTTTGAAAAATATATCAACGACAAGTCATTGCTCAGCCGAACGAAAGCGATATTCCTGACGAGTCATCGGCCTTTTGAGTACACTGTCAACCCGTTTAGGTTTGAGCTTCTTTCCTGGATGAAAAGCCACTCGGATAACGCGCGAATTTACGTCTTCGGAGATTATTTCCAGCTAGACGACTTGCACTCGTGCCTGGGGCTAATGCTTCAGACAAAATCTGATGCCTCTACGTGCCTGCGATTGGCGACCTATCCACCAGCCAACCAGACCATAGCGCAACTGCCATTTTTCCCTTCTGATCTTGCATTCAACTACGTCGATATCATCAAGCTTCACTGCGACTACGACAAGGAGAAATGCCTCACCAGCAGCGGGGGTGTTCCGTTTATGACAGACTGGACCCATCTGACGGCAGAATTTCTGACGACCTTGATTGGTGACATTTTGGAAAAGAGAAGCGCCGACCTACGGGGCGGCGGTCTCCTCAATTTCCTGGTACTGCCGCACGCCAGGCAATCCGAACGAACTGCAAGTTCTCAGCCGAACGCTGGTCGAACGTCTTCCACCTCTCCATCAGATTAAGCGGCCAGACGCCGGGAAGACGGTGAACTACCCCATCGACTCGGTGAGTTGGTTCTCATCGCGCATGAACTGGAAGCAGACAATGAGCGCCTTCCACTTCCCGTCCTCATACCAGACGTCGCTGAGCTCGATCGAGCCGGCGTGCATTTGGGTCACGTTGATCAGACAGCGGTCGCATAGTTGCCCTGCAGCGCATCCCTGAGCGTCAGCGTGCCCGGGATTGCGTCAATGACGTTCATCTGCCAGCCTTGACGGCACGCCCGTGTAATAGAGGACGATGGGAGCGCCAACCTCTTGCTGCTATTCAAACAGGATGAGGCTTGCCGGAGTTGGCGGCAAGGGTTTGACGATGACGCCGGCAAGACCGGCCAGTCCTGCCATCTCAGTCAGTTCACTTTGCGTATAAGCCTGGCCCGCCGGCGTGCTGGCGAGCATCTCCCAAGAGAAGGCCGCAGGAAAAGGCGGCGACACGCCATCTTCGTTCGGTACGAAATCTACCGCGACGATCCGACCACCCTCTGCAAGGCTCGCGACGATCTTTCGTAACAGTTGGGCACAGGTCGGCAGATCGAAATGGTGCAGAAAATTCGGGAGCAGGACAAGATCATAACCCGTGCTCCATTCCACATCAAAGGCACTGCCGGCAATTGTCTGGTACCGGTCAGACACGCCGGCATTTTCCGCATTCTGCCTCGACAGCTCCAACACGGCGGCCCAGTCGACCGCGACGATCTCCGCCGATGGAAGGGCCTTCGCAATTTCGATCCCGAAAAAGCCTGGACCTGCAGCAATGTCCAAAACTTTCTTGGGATGCCTAGTCCAGCCGGAGATTTCGTCAGCGAGTATTTTGGCGCTGAGCCCCGTGAAGGAGCCCATGCCGCGCGCAAACTTCAACCAGACGGGATTGTCCGCCGAAAGGTTTGCAAGTCCGGCCGAACCGCCGTTTCGCACGATGGCGGCCGGATCGCACAGAAAATTGTCGAGTATTTCGGGTGCAGCGACGAACTCGACGGCAGAGCCCATATAGGCTGGCGAATTGCGATCGAGGAACATTCTGGTCGAGGGCGTCATTCGGTACTGGCCGCTCTCCTTTGTCAGGAATCCGTGGACCACGAGATAGTCGCAGAGGATGCGCACCCCACGCTCCGAGGCGCTTGTCGCCGACGCCAGCAATGCGGCCGTTTTGCCCTCGCCGATATGAGTAAAGAGATCAAGCTCAATGGCCGCCCTGATCGCTGCCGTCTTCCGGCATGCAAACAGTGCATCGACCACGAGTTCGGGCGACACGACGCCAGCATGGGCGTCCTCGACGATTGTTTCCATGGGATCCCCCCAGAGGCCCGCGACCGGTCTTGTCTGGCAGCGCCAGTCGCAGAATATGCGCATATTCGCATATTCCACAATACTTACCGCGCTAGCCCTATCGGGCTCTCCCGCCTCAATGGCGGAACTGTCCTGCCGACCGCCGCTACTCGAGTTGCTCGTCGGCAAACTGCAGATCGAACCGCCCTCTCGGCCTGATCCCGACGGGTGGTGGAGCTTCAGGCTACAAGGCCATTCCGGACCTGCTGGCCATTCTGGCGGGCAAGCCCAGATCGCTTCTGTTCAGCCGGCTCAAGCAGTTTCGGCGCATCGCCACCCGTTACGACAAAACGGAAGGTCATTCGCTGCATTCCTCGCTCCGGCTGCCGTGCGGGTCTGCTGCCATCATTCACGGGATAGCCTAGGGAATGCCGGTCATCACCGACCTGGTATCAGACCGCTGGATCAGATCTGTTTTCGAACTCAAGGAACCAAGCGTAAGTAGCGCGGATGCCATCCTCAAGCGAAATGCGCGGTTTCCAGCCCATGTCCTGCAGCTTCTGATTGCTCATCAATTTTCGCGGCGTGCCATCAGGCTTGGAAAGATCATGAATGATCTCACCTTCGTAACCGACAACGCGGCATACCAAACGCGTCAATTCGATAATTTCGAGATCTGTGCCCGAGCCGACATTGACGTGCTGCGAGCCCGAATAGGTTTTGAGGAGAAACACCAACGCGTCGGCGCAGTCGTCGACGTGAAGGAATTCTCGGCGCGGGGTTCCTGTGCCCCAGACCACCATATGCGGGTCATTGCGAAGTTTCGCGGCATGCGCCTTGCGGATAAGCGCAGGCAGCACGTGACTGGAATTCAGGTCGAAATTATCGCCTGGGCCATATAGATTGGTGGGCATGGCGGAAATGTAATCGTGGCCGTATTGCTTACGGTATGCTTCCGCGAGCTTGATACCGGTGATCTTGGCAATCGCGTACCATTCGTTGGTCGGCTCAAGCGGACCGGTCAACAGAGCCTCTTCGGGAATCGGCTGCGGAGCGAGCTTGGGATAAATGCAGCTTGAACCCAGGAACAGCAGCCGGTCCACTCCCGCCCGGTGGGCGGCTTCGAAGATGTTCGCTTCGATAATCAGATTGTCATAGATAAATTCTGCGGGATAGCTGTCGTTCGCGAGGATACCGCCAACCTTGGCCGCGGCGAGAATGATCGCGTCAGGTCGGGTTGCTTCAGCAAATTTCTCGACCTCCTCCTGCCGCGTCAAATCGACCTCCCGGCGCGTGGCCGTGATGACGTTGCAATCTTCGGATTGAAGCCGACGCACAAGAGCACTGCCGACCATACCGCGATGGCCGGCAACCCAGATTTTCTTGTTGGACAGGTCGTACACTCAGATCTCTTTCCGGCTGTTTTGAGCCTTCCAGTGCTTGACATCCTCCCGTACCATTTCAGCGGCGAGCTCGCGAACCGGCGTCTTGTGCTGCCAGCCGAGTTTCTGACGTGCCTTGGTCGGGTCGCCAAGCAGAAGATCGACTTCTGTCGGGCGGAAATATCGAGGATCGATTTCTACAAGGCACGCACCGGACGCGGCGTCATAGCCCTTTTCATCGACGCCGGACCCCTTCCATTCCAAAGCAATGCCTACGTCGGCAAAAGCCCACTCCACAAACTGGCGGACACTCGTCGTCTCACCGGTCGCCAAGACGTAGTCATCCGGCTTGTCCTGCTGCAGCATGCGCCACATGCCCTCGACATATTCACGCGCGTGGCCCCAGTCACGCTTGGCGTCAAGATTGCCGAGGAAAAGCTTATCCTGTCGCCCCAGATGGATGGCAGCCACCGCCATCGTGATCTTGCGCGTGACGAAGGTTTCGCCGCGAAGCGGGCTTTCGTGATTGAAAAGAATGCCGTTCGACGCATGCATGCCGTAGGCCTCGCGATAATTCACGACGATCCAGTAGGCATAGAGCTTGGCTGCGGCGTAGGGAGAACGCGGGTAAAAGGGCGTCTTCTCGTTCTGCGGCACTTCCTGCACAAGACCGTAGAGTTCCGAGGTCGACGCCTGGTAGAATCGGGTCTTTTTCTCGAGCCCTAGGATACGGATCGCTTCGAGCAACCTCAACGTCCCGACGCCATCGGCATCCGCCGTATATTCAGGCGTTTCGAAGCTGACGCCCACATGGCTTTGTGCGGCAAGATTGTAGATTTCATCGGGCTGCGTCTGCTGCACGATCCGCAGCAGGTTGGTCGAGTCGATCATATCGCCATAGTGGAGGATGAAACGAGGATGTGTCTCATGCGGATCCTGATAGATATGTTCGATGCGGCCGGTATTAAAAGACGACGACCGCCGCTTGATACCGTGCACCGTATAGCCCTTGCTCAGAAGCAATTCGGCCAAGTAGGCACCATCCTGACCGGTCACCCCTGTAATAAGCGCGGTTTTCGTCATTTTTTCACATCGTCTTTCGATACAATCTTCGGGTCGTGTTTATGGAAACGGCCGAACGAGTGCAACCCCCATGTAACTGCGGCCAGGCTGGCGAAATGAGTATCGTCAATCTCCGCGGTTGACGTGAGATTGGCACACATCGGGCAAGAGGTCACCTTGCCCTTCAGTTTGCTTTCCCGCTCCAGATTTTGATGGCCATTCAAGCACCATAGAAGAAATTGTCGATCACCGTCTCGAGTTTGCAACGACACCCTCCACACAGGTCCAACTTTGCTTGTGACCGGGCCGTTGTGGGTGTTGTCGTGATCGCAGGATATGCTAAGGCGAATACCAGGAATTAATTAGGTGCAACTGAATGGATGACGCGGATGCCCCTCGCGCCAATTGGTGAGAGCGCCGTTTTGCGGATCTCCCTGACGATCAATTCGTGACAGCATCCGCTGGCTGTGACCCTCTTACAATGGGGACGAGAAATTGAGGAGCGAGATCCGCAGTGTCAGATTATCTGTGAAAAAACGACGCGGTTCTCCGGCCTGATCGAAATGTGAAGTAGCCGTCTGCTGGCGCAGACGCCGAGGTTAGTCAAAGCATGAAAATTGGCATCTTGTTAGAAAACCCGATTCAGGTCGGTGGCGGATTCAATCAAGCAATCAATGCGATAGTACAACTCCAGCGTATCATCGGAAAACAGCATGAGGTCGTGGCTTTCACGACGATCAAAGCCAATCTGCAGCATCTCAAGCGGCTTGAAGTTCCCGCAGAATACCTGCCTGCCGCCGGAAGGCTATCTCGAATTGCACTCGCCGTGTTGCGCCGCCTGAGCCGCAAGGAAATTGGCAAAGCGTGGATGGCAAGCAAAATCGAAAATGCGCTGCTGAAAGCAGGCATGGATCTAGCGTATTTCGTTACCCATTCCTCAACTCCGACCTATTTCCGCAAGCTCAACTACATCACGACCGTCCTTGATCTCTGTCATCGGGACGATCTCGAATTTCCAGAAGTGAGCTCCGATGGCAGATTCGAAGAACGAGAGCGGCACTTTTCCACATGCCTGCCACGTGCCGTCGCCGTCATGGTGGCATCACATCAGCTACTGAAGAGAATCGTCGTTCGCTACGGAATTGACGAAGAGCGCATGATTGCGATGCCGTTCGAGCCCTCTCCGTTCTTAAGTGAAGCGCATTCGATCGATCGGACAGCCGTGCTCGGCAATTACGGGCTGAGGGATGGCTATTATTTCTATCCCGCGCAATTCTGGCCTCATAAGAACCATATACGCATTCTTGAAGCGGTCTCGTTGTTAAAGAAAAAGACGGCCGTTAATTCCGACATACGCGTGGTCTTTTCGGGTGCGGACAGCGGTAATTTGGCCCGGATCAAGCAGCAAGCGCAGCGGTTAGGCGTCTCTGACAATGTGACGTTTCTCGGCTTTGTGCCGGTTGATCACATGCGCGCGCTTTACGAAGGCGCTCTGGCCGTCGTGATGTCGACTTATTTTGGCCCGACCAATCTACCGCCGTTGGAAGCCTGGGCAGTCGGCCGCCCGTTGATCTATTCGGCGCATCTCAATGAACAGGTCGGCGATGCGGCGTTGTTTGCCGACGCTAATGACGCAGAGCAGTGGGCCGAAGCAATGTTGCGCATTCGGGATCCTGCGGTGGCAGTTGATCTGATCGAAAAAGGGCGTAAGCAGCTAAAGGCGATCGACACGGAGCGGCTCGAAGCCGAGACCCTATTCGTGCATAGGCTCGAGCAGTTTGCGCAACGCAGGAAATGCTGGGAATAATCATGGAATGCGCACCAGTCATACTTTTTGTCTTCAATCGTCCCATGCATATGGCACGAACCGTCGCTGCATTGCAGGCAAACGAATTGGCGGAACAGACGCCGCTGTTCATTTTTTGCGACGGTCAGCGCAATGAAAAAGAAGCGGAACGCGTGCGCCAGGTCCGTGAACAGGCAAAGGCGGTAACGGGTTTCAAGTCGGTCACCGTCGTCGAACGTGAAAGAAATTATGGCCTTGCAGGTTCTATCATCGATGGCGTGGGCCGCCTGTGCGAACAATATGGCCGCGTCATCGTCGTCGAGGATGATCTGATAACTTCGCCTGACTTCTTGCGCTATATGAACCAGGGGCTGGATCTTTATGCAGATGAGGAGCGCGTCGCCAGCATTCACGGTTACGCCTATCCAGTCCCCAATGACGATGCTCCCGAGAGCTATTTCCTACGTGGGGCGGACTGTTGGGGATGGGCCACGTGGGCCCGGGCATGGAAACATTTCGAACCCAATGGGGCTAAGCTTCTGATGGGCCTGAAAGAGAAAGGCCTTGCCAAAGCTTTCGACTACGGTGGGAACGCCTTTTTCATCGCGATGCTGCGCAATCAAGTCAAAGGCAAGAATCAATCTTGGGCGATCAGGTGGCATGCCAGCGCTTATCTGGACAATATGCTGACCCTCTATCCTCGCCAGAGCCTTGTGGAGAACTCAGGGTTTGACGACAGCGGAGTCCACTGCAGCGATGTCGATTATTACGCGGGCAACCTCGGGCATGCGCCGGGGAAATTGCAAAAGATCGATGTTGAAGTTAACGAACAAATGCGACTGCGCGTGTTGGGCTTTTTCGCAAAGATGCGCCGCCGGCGGATGAATGATTTTTACAAGCTCGTATTCTCGGCCGGGGTCAAGCGCATACGCAAAGTAGTCGGTTTGGCGACATCCTGACGCATCGGTCGATTTGGGAAAGAGAAACATGATAGAAAAGATCACGAACGGTGGCGAACTGCAGGCCATGATATTGCGGTCGAACTACACGTTCGATGGCATCCAATTCTTCACGCCGGACGAATTTTCGCAGCAACTCGCCTATATGAAGCGACCGACGGGCTATGTCATCCAACCCCATGTTCACAACGCCGTCGCGCGCGAGGTTTTCTACACGAAGGAAGTCCTGCTTATAAAGTCGGGCGTAGTCCGCGTGGACTTCTATTCCGACGCGCAGGAATATTACGAAAGCGCCATACTGCGCGCAGGCGACGTCATACTGCTCGCCTTCGGCGGACATGGTTTTGAAATTATCGAAGAAGCTGAAATCATCGAAGTCAAGCAGGGGCCTTACGCCGGGGAATCCGACAAGACGCGATTTGTACCGTCAGTGCGCGAACTGAAGATAAAGGGTGCCGAATGATTCCGGTTAATGAGCCGCTGCTGAACGGTAACGAAAGTAAGTATCTGCTGGAATGCATCGAGACCGGTTGGATTTCCTCCGAGGGCCCCTTCATCACACGCTTTGAGCGTGAGTTTGCCGCGACTGTCGGCCGCAAGCACGCAATCGCCGTTGCGAATGGTTCGATGGCTCTCGACGCTGGCATGATGGCGCTTGGCCTGGAGGAAGGCACTGAGGTCATCATGCCGTCCTTCACGATCATTTCCTGTGCCGCAGCCATCGTGAGAGCCGGTTGTGTGCCGGTTGCGGTGGACTCGGATCCCCTCACCTGGAATATCGATCCGACGAAGATCGAAGCAGCTATCACTCCGAAGACGCGCGCCATCATGGTGGTACATATCTACGGCCTGCCCTGCGATATGACCGCGATCAACGAGATCGCCCGCCGCCACGACCTCAAGATCATCGAAGACGCTGCAGAAATGCATGGACAGACATATAACGGCCAGCCTTGCGGCAGTTTCGGCGATGTCAGCATTTTCAGCTTCTATCCCAATAAGCACATTACCACAGGCGAAGGTGGCATGATCGTCACCGATTCCGACGCCCTTGCCGACAGATCTCGGAGCCTGCGAAATCTCTGCTTCCTGCCTGCCCGCCGCTTCGTTCACGAGGAACTGGGCTGGAATATGCGTATGACGAATATGCAGGCGGCTCTGGGTTGCGCGCAGCTTGAGCGCCTTGCGGAATTCGTCGAGCGCAAACGTGCGATGGGCAAACTGTATACCGATCTGCTTCAGGACCTGCCCGGCATTCAACTGCCGTTGCCCGAAACAAGCTATGCCCGGAATATCTATTGGGTCTATGGCATCGTTCTGAAGGACGAGATCGATTTCGACGCAGCCGAAGCGATGAAACGATTGGCGGCTAAAGGCGTAGGCAGCCGTCCGTTTTTCTGGCCGATGCACGAGCAGCCCGTTCTGCAGAAGATGGGATTCTTCAAGGATGCAGGTCTTCCCATCGCCGCAAAGCTTGCGCGCCGCGGCTTCTATATTCCAAGCGGCATGGCGTTGAGGGAAGATCAAATTCGCGAAGTCGCGGGTATCGTGGCGGAGGTCATCCGTTGACGACCAGTTTCGGATTGTACTCCCAGTATTACGACCTTCTCTATAAGGACAAAGATTACGAGGGCGAAACAGCTTATGTGAAAGCTCTGCTGGGGCGTTATGCCACCGGCCCGATCTCGCAGATTCTGGAGCTAGGCTCCGGCACCGGCATTCACGCCGAGAAGATCGCAGAAGACGGATATGGGGTGCTGGGGGTAGAGCTGTCGGAAACCATGCTTGCGGCGGCCATGCCGAAGGCGGCACAGTCGGGCGGCAAACTTGATTTCACGCTGGGCGATGCACGCACATTCCGGACGGATCGGCGATTCCAGGCGGTCATCTCCCTTTTTCATGTTCTGAGCTATCAGACGTCCGATGCCGATCTCGAAGCGATGATGGAGACTGTCTCCCACCATCTCGAAGATGGCGGAATTTTCATATTCGACTTCTGGTACGGACCAGCAGTCCTTTGGCAGCGGCCGAGTACCCGCGTCAAGCGCTTGGAAAACGACGAGATTTCCGTCGTTCGCGTCGCAGAGTCGGTGGTGCATGACGCCGAGAATATCGTGGATGTCAATTACACGATCTTCGCGACGGAGAAGCTGAGCGCCAAGACCGAAATGGTTTGCGAAACCCACCGCATGCGCTACCTCTTCCTGAACGAGATAGATCGTCTCCTGACGAATGCTGGGATGAGCCGTGTGATTGCCGAAGAGTGGATGTCCAGTTCGACACCGGGGACCGAAACCTGGGGCGTCTGTGTCGTAGCGCGCAAGAACGCGGGCTGACTGTTGGCGATACATTTGGACAGCCGAATTACCTTGCGTCGGAAGAGGATTGGCTTCTATCTGGGAGTAAGCCGCCATGCCGGTGGTATGTTCCAGTACGCGCAAAGCCTCGTGCAGGCCCTGTCTTCAATCGACGGCACGGACGTGGAAGTCATCGTTGCCTATGGTGACGAAGCCTGGCGCTCTGAACTTGATGCCAGCCCGCTGAAGGCCGTCCCGCTGCAGCACTGGGAGCGGGGTGAGACACTTGCCAAGCTGTTCATGGTTCTGCCCGGGTCCGTAGCGCGCGTCGTCGCGAGATGGGTGAACCCAATCGTGCGTGAATTGGCATCTCTCCAATGTGATCTGTGGATTTTTCCGGCTCAAGACGTCCTGACCTGGCAGATCAAGGAGCCCTCGATCGCAACCGTTCACGATTTGATGCACAGATATGAACCCAGCTTTCCAGAAGCCGGAAGCTGGTTGCGATTTCAACTGAGAGAAAGCCGGTTCCGTCACCTTGCGAACCAGAGTGCTGCCGTGCTCGTCGATTCCGAAACCGGGCGGCGGCATGTCATGGAAAGCTACGGCACGCCAGAAGATCACATATGTCCACTGCCTTATATCGCTCCGAACTATCTGACAGATTCGGTTGAGACGTCCGCCTTCGCCGAACACTACCGACTTCCGGAAAAATTCTATTTTTATCCGGCGCAATTCTGGCCCCACAAGAACCATGTGCGGCTCATACAAGCGCTGGCAGCCGCGCGCAGGACTCATCCGGACATGGAACTGGTCTTGGCGGGCAACACAAAGCGCGAATATGCGGCCGTCAAAGCCATGGCGAGCGAGCTTGGCCTCTCCCAAGCGGTTCATTTCGTCGGTTATGTGCCGGATTCGGATCTGGCTGGGTTTTATCGTCGTGCCCAAGGGTTGGTCATGCCGACTTTTTTCGGCCCGACAAACATTCCGCCGCTTGAAGCGATGGTGTGCGGTTGCCCCGTTTTGATATCGGACAAGTATGGTATGCGTGAACAGTGCGGCGACGCGGCTCTCTATTTCTCGCCGCAATCCGTCGAGGAAATTCAAGGGGCAATGAACCGCCTGTGGGAAGATGAAGACCTACGTTCCTCTTTGATCAAAAAGGGGCTTGAAAGAGCTTCCTTGTGGAAGCAAGAAGATTTCGACCACCGTCTGAGAGAAATTTTGGGGCGTGTCCTCGATCGAGTCGCGTGATACATGGCGTCGGTCCATGCGGTCCCCTGAGGCCCTAGAAAATATGGCACGAGCAACGGCTAACGGAGAGTTTGAGCGCATTAATATGACAGGTCACGTGACAAAACAGGAAAGGGAAAGCGGCACCGAACCCTGGGATATAGTCATCAAGCCGTCCGGCACCATCAGCGTCGGGCTGACGACTGCGTGGAAATATCGTGAACTTATCTGGATGTTCTTCAAAAGAGATTTCACGACATTCTACAAGCAAACCGTGCTTGGGCCGATTTGGTATCTTATACAACCGATACTGACGACGATCACCTATTACATCGTCTTCGGAAAGATTGCCAATCTCTCCACCGATGGAATTTCCCCGCTTGTCTTTTATATGTCCGGCACCATTATCTGGAATTATTTCTCAGCTTGCCTCACCAATAACTCAGAAACATTTTCGAAAAACTCGAACTTGTTTGGAAAAGTGTATTTCCCCCGGCTAGTCGTACCACTCGCAGTCGCGATGAGCGGCCTGGTCGCATTTGCCATCCAATTCACGCTTCTGCTTACGATCTCGTTTGTTCTCTGGCTTAGCCAGGATGCTATAGTGATCAGCCTGCGTTTCGCTTTCGCGACACCATTGATTTTGCTATATGTTGCAACGCTTGGTGTGGGAATGGGACTCTTGGTTTCCGCGCTGACAGTTCGATATCGTGACCTGGTTTATGCCGTCGGTTTCGTTACGCAGCTTTGGATGTATGCGACACCCGTCGTCTATGCTTTCAGCCAGGTTCCCGAACGATATCAATGGTTTTATTACCTCAATCCGATGACGACTCCGGTTCAGGTATTCCGTTGGGCGCTTTTCGACGCGTCGCCGCTTCCTCTGAGCATTTGCCTGGCGAATGTCGCGGCCACTTTGATTATTATAATTGGCGGCTTGATACTTTTTGCGCGGGCTGAGGCAACCGCTATGGATACCGTTTGATGAATGATATCGTTATACACGCCGAGAATGTCAGCAAACACTATCGCTTGGGTATCATCAATCACGGCACCTTGTACCGTGACCTCCAAAGCTGGTGGGCGCGGTTGCGCAATCTGCCGGACCCCAATGCCTCCGTGTCGGATTACGCTTCCGACAGACAGAACAAGGCTCGACTTAAGAACGATATTTTTCACGCCCTGGATGATGTCTCCTTCGAGATTTCCCGCGGCGATATCGTTGGCGTCATCGGTCGCAATGGGGCAGGCAAGTCGACCCTTCTGAAGCTGATGTCTCGCATAACGCGTCCAACCTCGGGCTATATTGGCATTCGAGGCAGGATTGCGAGCCTCTTGGAAGTCGGAACCGGCTTCCACCCCGAACTCACGGGCCGCGAAAACGTTTACTTAAACGGTGCCATTCTTGGAATGACACACTCCGAAGTTCGCACGAAGTTCGATGAAATTGTCGAGTTCGCAGAAATCGGCGAATTCATCGACACCCCAGTCAAACGTTACTCTTCAGGCATGTATGTTCGACTTGCCTTTTCCGTTGCGGCACATCTGGAACCCGAAATACTTCTTGTCGATGAGGTTCTGGCAGTTGGCGACGTCAACTTCCAGAACAAATGTATGGGCCGAATGCGGGAGGTGACCAAGGCGGGCCGAACAATCATGTTCGTCAGCCATAATATGACGGCTGTAAGCAGTCTTTGCCCTCGATCCATTCTGTTGTCCGACGGTCGCGTTGCTGCCGTGGGCAGTACGTCCGATGTCATTCGCGCCTATCTCGACCGGCCTGAACTGAGCGGGAAGATAGATTTTGAAATCGACCCACAGGATGTCGACGGCAAGGCGGTGATCTCTCGCCTTTCCATCCGATACGAAGACGGCGAGCTAGCACAAACCGTTGAACTCACGAAGAATTTTATCGTCGAGATGGAGTATGAACTGCGCGAGCCACTGACAGGGCTTTCCGTCGGGCTGCAGATCATGATGGAGGATGGTTATTCCCCGATCATCAGCCTGTCCGATCCGGAACTCGACGTAAGCCGCCTCGACACCCGGCCTCCAGGTTATTATCGGGCGCGAGTAGTCATTCCGGCTGGCTTGTTGAACACCGGAATCTTTTATCTCCGCGCCGGCATTTCCAGCCGTTTTTCGATCTATTCGGTGGTTGAGGGTATTCGGTTCGAAGTCGAAGACAATGTCGGGATCATCCAGATGCTGGGCCAGCAACGAAAACCATCAATTTCGGCAATCCAGCTCCCCTGGGATGTAAAGATGCTCTACCGCCGCGATTCTGAGGGCTTATTGAAATGAGGAAAGTACTTGTGACCGGCGCGGACGGCTTCATCGGCTCCCATCTCGTTGAAACCCTGACAAGGGCAGGCGTCGAAGTCCGCGCCCTTTGCCAGTACAACTCGTTTTCCAGCTGGGGCTGGCTGGACCAGTCTGAATATCGCGGCAAGTTCGAGGTCATTCTTGGCGACGTTCGCGACCCGGCGCAAATGCGTGCCATCGCAAAAGGCGTTGACACGATATTTCATCTGGCCGCTCTCATCGCTATTCCCTATTCCTATCAGGCGCCGTCCAGCTATGTGGACACCAACATTAATGGCACGTTGAATGTACTTCAGGGCGCTCTCGATGCCAGCGTTGGCCGCGTCATTCAGACCTCGACCAGCGAGGTCTACGGAACGGCTCGCTTTGTCCCAATCAGCGAAAGTCATCCGCTGCAGGCACAGTCGCCCTATTCGGCGTCAAAAATCGGTGCTGACGCGATGGCATACAGTTATCATTCGAGTTTTGACCTACCGGTGACGATCGCACGGCCCTTCAACACTTTCGGCCCGCGACAATCTGCAAGGGCGGTTATTCCGACTGTGATTTCACAGCTTCTGAGTGGACGAACGACGCTGAAGCTTGGTGCGCTCTCGCCCACCAGGGATTTCAATTTCGTCCAGGATACATGCGACGGCTTTCTGGCGCTCGCGGCCTGCGACGAAGCCATCGGACAGACGGTCAATATCGGCTCGGGCAGCGAGATATCGATCGGCGATACCGTTCGGCTGATCGCCGACGTCATCGGCGTCAGCGTGGAGATCGAATGCGACGAACAGCGTTTGCGTCCGGCAAATAGCGAAGTGGAGCGTCTGTGCTGCGACAACAGCCTGATCAAGTCTCTGACAGGATTTTCGCCGCGTTACAGCTTGGAAGATGGTCTGAAAGCGACGATCGACTGGCTGCGTCAGCCGCAGAACCTGGCGAGATACAAGGCGGATATCTTCAATGTCTAGGCGCGCAGTCATTCTGGCGGGCGGAATGGGAACGCGGTTGCGGCCCTATACCGTCGTGCTTCCAAAGCCTCTGATGCCGATCGGCGACTATCCTATTCTTGAGGTGATCATTCGTCAGCTGATATCAGGCGGATTTCAGCATATAACACTTGCCGTCAACCACCAGGCTGAGCTGATCAAGGCTTTCTTCCAGGATGGCGACAGGTGGGGTGTACGCATCGATTATTCGCTCGAGGACGAGCCTCTCGGCACCATGGGGCCGCTGCGGCTGATAAAGGATCTGCCGGAGAATTTCCTAGTGATGAACGGCGACATTCTGACGGATCTCAACTATGCCGATTTTCATGATGCTCACGTCCGCGACGGGAATATATTCACGATCTCGTCCAAGACGCGTCAGCATCGGATAGACTATGGCGTTCTTGACACCGGCGAGGCCGGGCTGCTGACCAGTTTTCGAGAGAAACCGACGGCCGAATACAAGGTCAGCATGGGCGTCTACATGGTGTCTTCGAGGGCTGTCGAGCACATACCACAAGGTGGCGCCTACGGCTTTGATCAGTTGATGCTTGATCTTCTTGCGGCCGGAAAACCGGCCACGGTTCGAGATTTTGCGGGCTATTGGCTCGATATCGGACGGCCTGACGATTATGCCTTGGCGATCGAGCAGTTCGAATCCATGCGCTCTAGGTTCCTGAATGGTTGATGCCATCGTCACCGGTGCTGGCGGTTTTCTCGGGAGCCGTCTCGTCAGACGGCTCAAGGAGGCCGGTTTTGACGTGCTTGCGCTTGACCGAACACATGGAGATATTAGCGAAGAAAAGGTTTGGCAGGAGCTTCCCCCGGCGCGCACGCTGTTTCACCTTGCCGGCAGGACATTTGTTCCAGATAGCTGGAGCCAAGGACCGAGTTTCACGGCCGCCAACGTCCTCGGAACGCACCATGCTTTGAACTGGTGCAAGCGGCACAAGGCCAAACTCGTGTTCGCAAGCGCCTATGTTTACGGAGTGCCTGACCGGCTGCCGATCCGTGAAAGCGATCTGGTCAGGCCGAACAACCCTTATGCTCTTTCCAAACATCTTGCCGAACAGCTTTGTGAGTTCGCCGCCACGCACGAGCAGATACCGGTGGTAGTATTGCGTCTTTTCAATATATATGGCGCAGGGCAGCGCCCCGAATTTCTGATACCGACGCTTCTGAACCAGATACGGACCAAGCAGGAAATACAGGTCCTGGATCTCAATCCCCGGCGTGACTATATCTTCGTTGAAGACGTCCTGAGCGCCTTTACCAAGGCCATGGACGCCGTGGAAGGCTACCATTGCATCAATATCGGCTCCGGAATGTCGTATTCGGTGCAGGAAATAATCGACATCTTGCAAGAAGCTGCCGGCGCTGCTCTACCTGTGGTGTCATCTTGCACAGTTCGGCGGAATGAAATACCTGACGTGCGGGCCGATATCACGCGGGCTCGCACGGTTCTCGGATGGCGGCCGGAATGGGATCTGCCGGCCGGGATGCGCGCGATGATGAAGGAGTCGTAAATTGAACGAACGTTACGTTCCGATCAACAAGGGCAACTACTCGATGGACACGGACGAGCGCGAAGCCGCGTTCGATAAGTTCCGGGGCGAAGGGTGGGAAGCAGAATACGCGGATTACCGTCGCAAATGGTCGGAATATGCCCTGAACCAGCAGGTTTCGGACTATCCGCTTCTGGTCGATCTCGAGCTTGCGTCGATCTGCAATCTGCGCTGCCCGATGTGCTATACGATCAGCGACGAGTTCAAGAAAAGTGTGAACACGACGCGGATGGACTGGGATCTCTACTGCCGTATCATCGATGAGATCGGCGGCAAGGTTCCTGCGATCCGTCTGTCGCTGCGAGGCGAGGCCACGCTGCACAAGCGCTTCGCCGACTGTGTGCGCTATGCCAAGGACCATGGGATCAAGGAAGTCTCGACCCTGACGCACGGCTTCAAGCTCAACAGAGACTATTTCGCTCAGCTCGTCGATGCCGGCATCGACTGGATCACCGTTTCGATCGACGGCACCGGTGAGACCTACGAGAAAATCCGCAAGCCGATCAAGTTCGAGGCGCTACTCGACAAGATCAAGGACATCAAGAAGTACAAAGACGAGCGCGGGCTCCACCGTCCGGTCATTAAGGTGCAGGGCATCTGGCCGGCGATCAGGGAAAATCCGGATCTCTATTATGAAACTTTTGCGCCTCACGTGGATCTTGTCGCCTTCAACCCGCTGATCGACTACCTCGGGAACGATTCCGACGTTCAATATCTGGATAATTTCACCTGCCCACAGCAATACCAGCGCCTCGTCATCGGGGCCGACGGGCTTGTGATGAAGTGCTCGAACGACGAGGAAAATCGCGAAGTCATTGGTGACGCGACGACGGAGACGGTACACCAGATTTGGCACGGCGAAAAAATGAATGCAGTCCGCGCCTTGCACAAAGAACCGCAGGGCTTCTTGAAAAGCGAAGTATGCCGGCGATGCTACCTGCCTCGCCTGACGGATGACGAGCCGACCGAAATCTGCGGCCGGAAAGTGATTGTCCGAAATTACGTGGATCGGGCTCAGGAAATCGGAAAATAGAGAAGCGGCAGGGAGTCGTATACCGGTCATGTGCGGGATGACATCACACAGAACTGGACTGAGCTGTGTTACCGCTATTGGAACGCCGGCTGTATAGTGAATTGCGGGAGTAGCAGATGTTCCGGAACTACCGACCTGACCGGTGTTATATTATCGCCGAAATCGGCGGGAATTTTACGACTTTTGACCAGGCAAGACGGCTGGTCGACGAGGCAAAGTCGTCCGGCGTAGACGCTGTCAAGCTCCAGACTTATCGCGCGGAGACCCTCTCGAGCCGCAACGCCATGTTCGATATGGAAAACACCGGCGTTACCTCGCAATTCGAGCTTTTCCGCAAATATGAAATCGGTCACGAGCTTCACGAAGCGATTTTCCGCTATGCCGAGGAGCATGGGCTGGACTGGTTTTCGTCGCCCTCACACGAAACAGATGTCGATCTACTGGAGAAGTGCGGGGTTGGTGCCCACAAGGTGGGTTCGGACGATGCGGTCAACATTCCCTTTCTCCGCTATCTGTCAAAAACGGGAAAGCCGATAATCCTGTCGACGGGGATGTCGACGCTCGACGAAGTTCGGGAATCCGTTGCCGCAATCAAGGAGGCGGGTAATCAGAAGCTCATTCTGCTGCACGCCATCACAAGCTATCCGACGCATCCGGAAAATGTGAACCTGCGTGCAATGCAAACGATGATGGAGGCGTTTCCGGATCTCGACGTTGGCTATTCCGACCATACATTGAACCCTGTCGCGAGCCTTTGTGCGGCCGCGATGGGCGCCCGGGTCATCGAGCGGCATTTCACCTACGACAAGGCCGCCGATGGTCCCGACCACATGCTCTCGGCCGATCCGGCGGAAATGAAATGGCTTGTGGATGCGATACGCGCGTTCGAGGTGATGAAAGGCAGTGGTCGCAAGGAACCGGCTGCAAGCGAGGCGACAACCAGATTGAACAACCGCAAGAGCGTCGTTCTCAATCGACCGCTCAAAGCCGGTGAATTCATCTCCCCCGGCGACATTTCGGTTAAGCGGCCGGGGACGGGAATCGAGCCTAAGCATCTCGACACTCTCGCCGGGCGACGATTGATAAGGGATCTCGATGGCGATGCCGTCCTCCAGTGGAGCGATCTGGCGTGAGGCTTGGAATCATCATCCAAGCGCGAATGGGATCCACCCGATTGCCGGGAAAGGTGCTTCGCGACATTTCCGGCAAGCCGCTTCTCGCACATGTCCTTGGCAGGCTTCAGATGCTGAAGCGGCCGGCCAAGATCGTCGTCGCGACATCATTGGCCGGCGAGAACGACATTATCGAAACTTGGTGCCTCAAGCACGGCGTCAGCTGCTTTCGCGGAGACGAGGCCGATGTTCTCGATCGCTATTTCGAATGTGCGAGATCGCTTGGGATGTCGGATATCGTGCGATTGACGGCGGACAATCCCTTCACTGATATCGAGGAGCTGGAGAGGCTGATCGACCTGCACCAAAAGCAGGGATTCGACTACACGCACGCGTTCGGTCAGTTGCCCATCGGTGTCGGCGCCGAGATATTTACGTTCGAAGCGCTCTCACGCAGTCATCGAGAGGGGATGCTGCCGCACCATCGCGAGCACGTGAATGAATACTTCACGGATCGGCCGGAGTTGTTCAAGATTGGCCAGCTCGATGTGCCTCCAGCCAAAATATCCCCAAATCTGCGCCTGACGGTAGATACTGAGGAAGACTGGAGACGTGCTTGTGCTCTGGCAACGCGGGGGGGTGGGAACTGGGTTGGGACAGAAGAAGCGATCAGACTATGTTCGTCTTCTGCATAGAAAGTTCACATGCACGCGGCATGGGGCATCTGTTTCGGTCGTTGACGCTCGCCACCGAACTGCGTTCACGCGGTCATCCGGTCCTATTTTTAGCGAACGATCATCCGAATTCGTTGAGGGTCATCCGAGAGCGCGGCTTTGATGTGGCGCTTTATGATCTCGCCTCCGTGACCGGATGGGAGAATGGCTTTATTGAACCCGATGCATCATCTTCAGTCTGGATTAATGACCGCCTGAACACGCAGCGATGCCACAGCGAGGCGATTAAGCGTTTGGGCGCCAAGCTCGTTACCTTTGATGATCGTGGTGATGGCGCGGAACTTGCCGACATGAATATCTGCGCTCTCCTGTTCGAAGAGACTGAGGATCTCAAGGGCAAGGATGTTCGGCTGGGGGTGGAGTATATGATACTCAATCCTGAAATCGCTAGTTATCGCAGGCTTCGGCAAAGCCTTGCATCGATCCTTGTCACGCTCGGCGGCGCCGATACCTACGGAGTGACCGTCCGCGTTGCCAAATGGCTGAGCAGCAAGTCTTTTCCCGTCACCATCGTCACTGGCCCGAGCTTCCAACACATGAGGGAGCTTGAAGAGGTCGTCGCGACCGCTGCACCGGGTCGGTTCAAACTGCTCAACCAGGTGCCATCGCTTGCGGCAGAGATGCATGGGCACGATCTGGCGATTACCGGCGGCGGTGTTACCCCATTCGAAGCCTGTGCGGCGGGCCTGCCGTGTGTGGTGATCGCCAACGAACCTTTTGAAATCCCGGTCGGGCGTGCGCTCGAAGATCTGGGAGTGGCGTTCTTTGCCGGGCATCACTCGGCGTTCGATCTCGGCATCCTGGAAACGCCGATCCCCATCCGGAGCATGAGCGAGACTGCTATGACCAAGGTCGACCTTGGCGGGGTCGGCCGCGTTGCCGACTTGCTGGAAAGATTGGCTGCATGACCATTACAGCGGTTATCCATCAACCAGACTTCGCTTCATATCTCGGCTTTTTCCAGCGTTTTCTGAACGCCGACCTCTATATCGTTCTGGATCACGTTCAGTTTGTCCATGGCACGAGCAAAAGCTGGACGCATCGGGATAAGATAAAGACGGCGCAGGGCGATCGGTGGCTCACCGTTGGCATCAGAAAGCCAAGTCTCGGCACTGCGATCAATGCCGTGGAACTGGCGCCCGGCACCGGCTGGATAGACCAAAACCTTTCCCTGCTTCGCGAAAATTATCGCAAGTCTGCCGGTTGGAGCGAGGTCTTTCCCCGTATCGAGGCCCTCTACGGCAAGCGGTTCGAGCTGTTGGCCGATTTTAACATGCATTTCCTCGAAGGCATTCTGGAGATGCTTGAGATAACCATGCCGACGGTGCGGGCGAGCACGTTAAGCCCTGAGGGGCATAAGAATGAGTTGCTTGTCGAACTGCTGCGGAAAGTCGGAGCAACGCGTTACCTCTCAGGTCTGGGCGCGCGCGACTACATGCGGCCTGAGGTGTTCGAGGCAGCCGGGATCGAGATCGAATGGCAGCATTTCGTCCATCCCGTCTATCCGCAGCCCTTCGGCGAGTTCATGCCCTATCTCAGCATTCTCGACACACTGCTGAATTGTGGTATTGCAGGCACGCGTGACCTGCTCTGGAGTTGCAAATGAATATTCTCGCGATCGGTGCCCATTTTGACGACGTGGAACTGGGCTGTGGCGGTGCACTGGCACGTCATGCTGTAAACGGCGACACGGTGTATGTCTATGTCGCGACCGTATCCGGCTTTTCAAACCAGTATGATCAGTCCGTGCGCAGCAGCCAGGTCGCCAGAGCGGAAGCGGATGCCGCGATGGAAATTCTCGGCGTCCACAAAATGTTCTGCGGCGAGTTCAAAACGCTCCAGATCGAATTCGTCGACCCGCTGAATATCGAGATCCTCAAGCTCGTCCAGGATCTGAAGATCGATATGGTTTACACCCACTGGGTCGGAGACATCCACCATGACCATCTGGCCTTGTCGCGGGCGTCACTGCACAGCTGCCGCCATGTGCCCCGCCTCCTGATGTACCGCAGCAACTGGTATCATTCGACCGTCGATTTCAGGGGGAATTTCTACGTCGACATCACCTCCCATTGGGACCAGAAGGAGAAGGCGATCCTTGCCCATGAATCCGAGATGGAGCGCACGGGGCGGAAATGGGTGAGCTTCTTCCGCAACGAAGCCGAGAATGCCGGCCAGCGCATCGGTGTAAAATACGCGGAGGTTTTTGAGGTGGTAAAGTGGCTGCAGCTTTGAGGAAGATTTTGACCTTTGGCTCCATGCTGCTCCCCTATGGTGTGCATGAGCTGAAGCGCAGGCTAAAAAATCGTCACAATCTCTCTGCTGATGTCGCGAGTTCGCTGGCAGAAAATAGACAGCTTGCTGGTCTGCACGCGGGGCAGCGCTGTTTTATTTTAGGCAATGGCCCGAGCGTCAAGGGCCTGGATCTGTCGCAACTTCAGGGCGAAACCGTTATAACCGTTTCCAATGGTTACCTGCACTCCGATTTCGACAAGTTCCAGTCTCGTTATCATTGTGTTCCGCAAATTACCTACGTATCGATGACATCGGAGGATGTGATCGACTGGTTTAAAGAGATGCATTCGCACTTGGGCGCCGCGGAACTGTTTCTCAGTTCCACTGAAGCGGAGCTGGTTCGAAAACACAATCTGTTTTCAGGGCGAACGGTTCGGTATCTCGTGCTCGGTGAAAGCTTCGACGAAAGAACATCAGAGGAAATCGTCGATATCTCTCAACCGGTCCCTCGTGTCGAGTCGGTGCCGGTGATGGCCTTGATGATAGCGATGTATCTTGGTTTCAAAGAGATCATCCTGCTCGGCGTCGACCACGATCGTTTCCTGTCGTCAACCTATAGATACGCGTTCGACCTCAAGGTGCAAAAGGGAAAAGACTTCACCGTAAATGCGGACGGCACCTTGACGAGGACCCTTCACGATGAGTTCCAACAGCTGGCGCGACTGTGGCGGCAGTATCGAGCCATCTCAAATATTGCCAAATCGAATGGTATCCGCATCGTCAATTCCACACCCGGCGGAGCACTGGACGAATTTGAGAGGCGGCCTTTCCAGGCTTGGTTCGAAGAATGAAGCGCCTTCATCCTGCGTCAATACTGGTTGATAGAACAAACGCGCGGTTCGCTGTCACCGATGTGTCTTTTGTGCAACGGCCAGATTTCTGTTGGTTCGTAACGAAAGACGACAATATTTGATGCGTGTAAACGTCCTAGTTCCGGTCTTCAACCGACTTGAGCACACTCGCAAAGTCATAGCGGCCTTGAGGGCCCAAACGGTTGTCGACAATATTCGAATTGTTATCATCGATGACGGCTCCACCGATGAAACGGCTGAGTTCCTCGCGACGCAGCCTGACGTGACGAGCATAAGAGGCGACGGCAATCTGTGGTGGGGCGGAGCCATAGAAGTCGGCCTGAAGCGGGTTCTGCCCGACTGCGGCCCCGAAGACTACATCCTGTTCGTCAACAATGACACGTGGTTTGGCCCGACCTATGTCGAGACATTGATACGGTGTTCACGCGAAAATCGGGATGCTATTGTCGGCAGCGTCGTTCACGAGGAGGAGAGCGACCCGCCTTTGACGGGCGTTGGACCGCGCTTGAACATAAATCGCATTGCAGTATGGGACATTCTCGCCGAGTTGAGCGAAGGGGAGCGCCGGAATCCTAAGCCGCTCTATCAGGCGGATGCGCTCAGCGGTCGCGGAACGTTGTTTCCCGCGGAACTGTTCAAACGGCATGGAACCATGCGTCCGCGTTTCCTGCCGCATTATATGGCCGATTACGAAATATCCATGCGCTTCGCGCGAACGGGCGTACAACTGCTTGTTTCCAGCGAAGCCATAGTTTATTCACCGCCCGTCTACGGCGCTCACGTGTCGAATACGTCTTCGTGGAAGAAACATTTTGGCCGGCGCTCGCCCCACAATGTATTTCAGCGGGTCGCGTTCTATTCTTTGATCGGCACACCCTTGCAACGGATGACAGCGCCATTGCGCATGGGGGCCTTCATGATTATCCGGACGGCCCATGCTCTGCGAGCGAAGAAATGAAAAAGGACAATAACGACGCGATGAAGAGCGATCATCAGATGCAGTGTATTGCCTGCGGTTCGAATATGGAAACATTTATCGAGCGCATATCCGACGATCGATACGGCTGCCCCGGTGTCTATTCGATCGAGAGATGCGTGTCTTGCGGTCATATGACGACGACACCGCCGCTGACGGAAGAGGACCTACCTGGGCTTTACAGTACGTATTATCCACGCCGGGAAGTTGATTTCTCCGCCATAGAGCGAGAAGCTGCGCTGGTAAACAAGCCTTTCGCCGCTTTCAATCGTTGGATGGCCGGCACCGACCACCAAGGCCACTATCTGGCGCAACCTGGTGAGAAGGTACTTGATGTCGGTTGCGGCTCATGCATTTCACTCCTTGAAATGCGCAACAAGGGAATCGAAAGCTGGGGGATCGAGGCGGATCCGAATGTGCGGACGATTGCCGATCACTTTGGTTTGCAAGTCCATATAGGCAACATTTACGATCTGCCTTTTCCCGACATGAAGTTCGACCTGATTGTATTGAATCAGGTGCTCGAACATGTGCCGGATCCCTCGGCCATGCTGCAGGCGGTAAGAGAACGTCTCACCCCCCAGGGTCGCGTGATCATGGCGTTCCCCAATACGGGCTCGTTTCATCACAAGATCTGGAAAGACCGCTGGATCAATTGGCACATTCCCTATCACCAAAATCATTTCAACCGCACCTCCTTTACCAAACTCGCCGGCAAGTTTGGTTACAAGGTCGAAAACGTCAGAACGGTTACGCCTAATCTCTGGTCGGTCCTGCAATTACGCACCGCACGCGAGCGGAAGCAGGAGGGCAAGTCATCATCCACCTGGACGCACAATGCTGATGCAATCCAAGTCAGGCCACCGTTCTTCACTCGGCTGAAGAACGTAGCCCTATCGCGCGGCGCACGTGGGGCCGGGATGGTGATGGGATTGGGCAATCGAATTCTCGATGCCGCAGGCAAGGGCGACAGCCTTCTCTTCGTGCTAAGGCCGATCTAGAAATTCCAGCCCGCTCTCCCGCAAGGTCAGGCGATCGCACTTAAGAGAATTCAACGGAACGCTCCAACTGCGTAGGAGCGGATGTGCGGGCACGGGTGCAGTTCAAGCTCACGCCGCAAGGCCTGGATACAATGAGATATGGCGTGTCAAGAACCGGAAGAAGTTGCTTCGAAACGGCGAGGGGCGCGGGATGGAGCCGAGTGCTCGAGCCCCCGGCTAGCAGGATGCCCTTGCGCAGCTTTTTCTTCGAAGACAAGGGACCTTCTGCATTGATCAAGAATAATCTGCAGTACTGGATTGCGACGCCGCCTTTCCGTCTGCTACGGGTTGGCCAGATTTCGCCCCTTAGAATGTAAGCAAGACACCCGTCAAAATGGCTGCAGACACCGCCGATGCACGTACCCCCCGGATAAGCCTCATCACTGTTTGCTGGAACGCCGAGCGGACCATTGCCGATACGTTGCAGTCCATCGACACGCAAACCTACCGCGATTTTGAGCACATCATCATTGACGGTGGCTCAAGCGATTCCACGCTCGCCATCATCGCTTTGGCGCCGGCGGACAACCGCCGCGTACTTTCGGGACGGGACGGAGGTATCTATGAGGCCATGAACAAGGGGATTGGCCTTGCGAGCGGCGACATCATCGGCTTTTTGAATGCGGACGACACTTTCGAGAGCAGCGACTCCCTCGAAACCGTGGCGGCCGCGCTGGACGATGAAGCCTATGATGGCTGCTATGGCGATCTCATCTATGTTTCCAACCAGCATCCCGATCGCAAGGTCCGTTATTGGAAATCCTGTGCGTTTGAACCCGGTTTTTTTAGAAGGGGCTGGTGTCCGCCGCATCCTACATTCTATGTTCGGCGTCGCATCTATGAACGGTTCGGGACCTTCGATCTGCGTTATCGGCTGGCAGCCGACGTCGAACTTATGATGCGATTTCTGGAAGTCACGCGCATCAGGACCCTTTATATCCCCCGCGTGTTGGTGAGGATGCGCTTGGGGGGCGCCACAAACAAAAACATTCAGAACATATCGCGTCAGAACAAGGAAGTGCTGCGTGCCCTTGCTGATCACGGCTTAAGGGTCTCGACCCTCATGTTCTGGGCATCGAAGCTTGTGAACCGCCTCGGTCAGTTCCTGAAACGAAATCGATAGCAGGATTTGTCAACCCACGATTTCAGGCCGGGCCAATAGCAGGTCAGGCCGCCACCTTCCCCCGCACCCCTTCGGCAATTGCCGTCATCCTGTCCGCCGAGGCATGGCCGATCAGCATGAAGGCGTGCGTGCCGTTCGACCAGTAGACGACGTTCATGCCCTTGCGGCTTTCGAGATCCGGCGCTTTGGGACCGGCATCGGAGCGGACGATGCAGAGCGCCATCGGGCCAGTCTCGGGGTCGAGATAGGCGACCTGGGCAAGCGGTTTGCCGTCATATTGCAGCAGCAAAGCGCGCTTGAAATCGATCCCCGGGAGCGAGACGGCTTCGGGGGAGAGCCAGAGGCCGAGCTTTTCGTCAAGTGGGCCGAGCTGGGCGGCCTGGTCCTCCCTGCCAGGGACGGGGCCAGCGAGCGTTTCCGCGGTATAGTGCGAGATATAATCGGCGACCACGGCGCGCCATTCGCTGTTTTCGTCCTTTGCCGCGAAGCCTTTGCCGATGCCGATGACGGCGCGGTCGATCGCGATGCCGGCGACGAGCGAGGCGGCGAGCGCGCCGAGGAAGCCGCGACGGCTGGCGAATGGGGGCGTGGAGGCGGGTCTTGCGCTCGGCTGCGCCGGGATGGCGGCAAGCATCGTCTCCAGCTTCGCGCGCGGGGCTTCCGACAGCAGCGGGGCGAAGGCCTGCTTGAACGGCAGGCTGGCGCGCGCCAGGAATTCCAGCCGTTCGGCGGTGCTCTCGTCTTCGTTCACAATGGCGTCAATACGCGCGGCCTCTTCGGCCGTCAGTTCGCCGTCGATGAAGGCTGTGAGCTCCTCGTCGGAGGGAATGGTGTGTTTCGTGTTCATTGCCGTCCCCCTTCCGGTCCGGCGCCGGAGAGCTTGGCGCGGGCAGCAGCCAGCCGGCTCATCACGGTTCCGATCGGGATATCCAGTATGCCTGCAACCTCGCGGTAGGAAAGTCCTTCCACATAGGCGAGGAAAACCACCGTCCTCTGCGCCTCAGGCAGCGCATTCACCTGTTTCAGCACCTGATGGGCCATCACGTGCGTTTCGGTGTCGTGTGCGCCGTCGAAGGTCAGCGTCTCCCCGGCATCGACGAAACCCTGACCCTGCCGCACCCGGCGGGAGCGGATCTCGTTCAGCCAGATCGAGTGCAGGATCGAAAACAGCCAGCGGTCGAGCCGGGTGCCGGAGATGAACTGATCGGCGCGCTCCAGCGCACGAAGGCAGGTCGCCTGGACCAGGTCGTCGGCGACATCGCGCTGATGCGAGAGAACGAGACCATAACGCCAGAGCCTTGCCAGATTTTCCGTCAGGCCGCTTCTGATATCCGCTTCGCTCGCGATGGCCGCCTCCGCCAATCCTGCATCCCTCGGAACCGCCGGATGAACCGGCGATTCCATTCTCGCGCGACTATAGGCAGGAAATATGCTGCGCGCGACTGACATTCTTACATCCCTTTTGTGGTTCCGTTTTCCCGCCCGTGACCGGCCGATCAGATCTTCGAAGGGTCGAGGATCGCGGCGTTCAAGTCCTGATATTCCTCGCAATCGGTGCCGCAGATCGCCTTGATCGTGTTCAACTGGTCCTTGGCGAGATCGAGTTGGCCCTTGATGACATAGGCTTCGCCGAGATATTCGCGGACCTTGGCATATTGCGGGTCCATCTTCACCGATTGCAGGTAGTAGGAGATGCCTTCGTCAGTGCGGCCAAGCTTGCGGGTGGCATAGCCGCGATAATTGAGAACTTCCGCCGTGTTCTGGTCCTTGACGGTGTCGAGCACGGCAAGCGCCTCTTCATAACGACCGGCCTTGGCCAGCGAATAGGCATAATCGGCGCGGTTCTCGTCGGAGACGTTGGCGCTCTGCTGCTTGACGCATTTCTTGGTCTTCTGGTCGTAGATCTCGCCCTTCTTGCAGGTTGGCGTTGTGCTACTGTTATCGCCGATCGCAAAGACCGGGCCGGAGAAAACAGAAGCGACAAGGCAGCCGCCGAGAACGATGGAAGCGATGCGGGCTGGCGTGATCGTCATGGGGAAACTCCTCTAGAAGTGACGTTGCGAGGAGAGAACACCGCTGCTTCGGGCTTTATTCGGCTGCCCCTCGCATTTCTTTCATCACGGTTTCGTGAAGCACGCTGATCCGAATAATTTCGGCGTAGGCGTGTTTTCAGTCGTTGCGCCGGGAACGACAAGGAGACACCATGACTGATACCGTGAAACTCGTCAGCCTCGCCGTTGCGACACCCGAACATGTCATTTTCCAAAGACAGGCGGTCGAAGCCTCTGCCCGCCTGTTTGCCGACCGCTTCGAGGATTTCCGGCATCTTGCCCGCGTCTTCGACAGCGCCGGTATCGAAAAGCGTCATGCGGCGCGGCCGCTTGCCTGGTTCGACGAGCCGCATGGCTGGCAGGACCGGATGCAGGCCTTTGCAGAGGTGGCGGGCAGGCTTTTTGTTGAGGCTGCCAGCTCGGCCCTTCGCCAGGCAGGGCTTGAGGCCGGCGATGTCGACTGTGTCGTAACCGTCTCCTCCACCGGTTTTACGACTCCGAGCCTCGATGCGCAGCTAGCTGGCCGGATGGGTTTCAGGCCCGATATCGAACGCGTGCCTGTCTTCGGGCTCGGCTGTGCGGCTGGCGTGTCGGGTTTTGCAATCGCCTCACGGCTTGCGAAAGGCCGGCCGGGCACTGTTGTGCTTTTCATCTCGATCGAGCTTTGCACGCTCGCCTTCCGGCTGGACGAGCTGACGCGCCCGAACATCATCGCGACAGCGCTTTTCGGCGACGGCGCAGCCGCCTGCGTGCTGCGATCAGGCGAAGACGGGCTGGCGGAGGTGGAATCGACCGGCGAACATCTCTTTCCCGACACGCTCGATATCATGGGCTGGAAGATAGACGACGGCGGCTTCGGCATCGTACTGGCGCAATCGCTGCCGCCCTTTGCCGAAAAGGAGCTTGGCCCGGCGGTGGGTGCTATTCTGGCGCGCAACAGGTTGAAGCTGGAGGATATCGACCGCTTCATCTGCCATCCCGGCGGCACGAAGGTGCTGGCAGCGATGGAGAGCGCGCTTTCGCTGTCGCCGGGCACGCTCGAACACGAGCGCGCCGTGCTTGCCGAATATGGCAACATGTCCTCGCCGACCATCCTGTTCGTGCTGGAGCGGGCAATCCGCGCCGGGTTGCCGGCGCGCTCGGCGATGATCGCCATGGGGCCGGGCTTTTCGGCCAGCTGCGTGACGCTGCGGAGGGAAGCATGATGTGGCCGTCGATCGCGCTTCTGGCATTCGTGACGCTGCAGCGGCTGGCGGAACTCGCGCTCGCCCGGAGCAACACGGCCGCGCTTCTTGCCGGTGGCGCCAGAGAGGTGGCACCCGAGCATTATCCCGTCATGGTGGCGCTGCATGCAGGCTGGATCATCGGCCTTTGGCTCACTGCACCGGGCAGGCCGATCGCGCTCTTCTGGTTTCTCGTGTTTATGGGGCTGCAGGCGCTGCGGCTCTGGGTACTGGCGACGCTGAAAGGCCGCTGGACGACGCGTATCATCATCCTGCCCGGTGCGCCGCTCGTCAGCTCCGGGCCCTATCGTTTCCTCCGCCATCCGAACTATGCGATCGTCGTCGGCGAAATCGCCGTCCTTCCCCTCGCCTTCGGCCTGCCGCTTTACGCGATTGTCTTTTCCCTTTTCAACGCGCTTATCCTCCATGTCCGCGTGAAGGCTGAAAATGCCGCACTGAAAAGCGCAATGATTTTGAAATGAATGCGATTTTCCGTTTGCGTCGCCGTATCGGCGCGGGCATTTTCACCGCGTAAGACAAAGCGGAATGCAAGCGGAAATGACGAAAAACGCAATCGTGCTCGGCGCCGGTATCGTCGGGGTTTCCACGGCCATCCATCTTCAGCGGCGCGGCCGGCAGGTGACGCTGATCGACCGCAAGGATCCGGGCAACGAAACCTCGTTCGGCAATGCCGGCCTGATCCAGCGCGAAGGTGTCATGCCCTATGGCTTTCCCCAGCAGCTCGGGCTTTTGCTGCGTTATGCGCTGAATAACCGTATCGATGCACATTATCACCTGCGCACGCTACCGAGTCAGATCGCCTTTCTCGCCCGCTACTGGTGGAATTCCAATGCGCGCCGCCACGCCATCATCACCCGGGCCTATGCGCCGCTGATCGAAAATTCGGTTGTCGAACACAAGGATCTGATCGAAGCGTCGCAGGCCGAAGGGCTGATCCGCAAGGGCGGCTGGATAAAGATTTTCCGCACCGAAGCCAAGCGCGACGCGGCTTTCGCAGAGGCAGCACTTTGGCGGAATGAATTCGGCGTGGAGTATGACAGCCTGACCTCGGCCGACATCGCCCGCATGGAACCTGATATGACCGGCGATTTCGCCGGTGGTATTCGCTGGCGCGATCCCTGGTCGGTGCTCGATCCGCATGCGCTGACATCAGCCTATCGCCGCTATTTCGAAAGTATCGGCGGCCGGTTCGTCACGGGCGACGCCGCCTCGCTCGGTCCGTTCGGCTCCGGCTGGAAAATCATGACCGCGGAAGGTGCGCTCGAAGCCGACGATGCTGTGATGGCACTCGGCCCCTGGGCGGCCGTTGCGACGCGCCGGCTCGGCTATTCCTTCCCGCTCGGCGTCAAGCGTGGCTATCACATGCACTATGCCGCCGAGGGCAATGCCGTGCTCAACAACTGGACGCTCGATGCCGAACGCGGCTATCTCCTTGCGCCGATGAACCGCGGCATCCGCCTGACGACCGGGGCGGAGTTTGCAACGCTCGACGCGCCGAAGACGCCGGTCCAGCTTGACCGCGCCGAAGCCGTGGCGCGCACGATCTTCCCGCTCGGAGGCAGGCTCGATCCCGAACCCTGGATGGGCGCGCGCCCCTGCACGCCGGATATGATGCCGATCATCGGCAAGGCGCCGCGCCATCAGGGCCTGTGGTTTGCCTTCGGCCATGCCCATCACGGGCTGACGCTCGGTCCGGTGACCGGCCGCGTGCTTGCCGAACTTATCACCGGCGAGACGCCGTTCATCGATATCGCGGCCTATTCGCCGCAGCGTTTCAACCCGTAATGCCGAGTGTTGCGAGACCTTCGAGGGCCGTTGCTGCAATGCCGTCCACCGTGTCGTCGATATCGACCGTGACGACGCCCGACTCGCCTGTGGGCACCTCAAGCGTCGCCAGCTGGCTGTCGAGCAGCGAGACCGGCATGAAATGTCCCTTGCGCTCGCCCATCCTTTTCATCAGCAGCGCCCTGGAACCTTCGAGATAGACGAAGAACAGATTGCCGCCGGCAGCAACCCTGAGCCTGTCGCGATAGAGACGCTTCAGCGCCGAGCAGGAAACGATGATGCCCTCGCTCTTTTCCAGCGAGGCCTTCATCTCTTCGCCGATGCGGTCGAGCCAGGGCATCCGGTCGTCATCGGTCAGCGGAATGCCCTTCGACATCTTCTCGACATTGGCGGTCGGATGAAGCGCATCGCCCTCTATAAACTGCAGGTGCAGCGCTTCGGCGAGTTTTTCGCCGACGGAGGACTTGCCGCAGCCGCTGACGCCCATGACGACGATCGCATGGGGTCTGTTCATCTGCTCATCCGGCATGTTTGCTCCTCAGCTTATCTCCCCGCTCAGTCGAGCGGGAAATGACAGGCATATTGTTGTGCGCCTTCTCCACTTAATTCGGGAGAAACCTGGCGGCAATAGTCCTGCGCCTTCCAGCAGCGCGGATTGAAGTGGCAGCCCGTCGGCGGCTTCAGCGGCGAAGGCAGTTCACCCTGCAGGCGAATGCGGGTCTTCGCACGATCGGGATCAGCAATCGGCGTAGCCGACAGCAAGGCCGCCGTATAGGGATGGCGCGGCCGGGCGAAGACTTCGGCGGCGGGACCGGTTTCCACGGGACGGCCGAGATACATCACCATCACCTCGTCGGCGATATGATGGACGACGGAGAGGCCGTGCGAGATGAAGAGATAGGCAAGACCCATCTCCTTCTGCAGGTCCATGAGCAAGTTCAGCACCTGCGCCTGGATCGACAGGTCGAGCGCCGAAACCGGCTCGTCGAGCACCAGCACCTTCGGCCGCAGCATCAGGGCGCGGGCAATGGCGATGCGCTGGCGCTGGCCGCCGGAGAACATATGGGGATAGCGGCCATAATGCTCCGGACGCAGGCCGACGCGGGCCATCATCTCCTCCACCTTGCGGCGGCGGGCGGCGGCGTCGAGACTGGTGTTGATCTTCAGCGGCTCTTCGAGGATCGAGCCAACCTTCTGGCGCGGGTTGAGCGAGCCGTAGGGGTTCTGGAAGACGATCTGCACCTGGCTGCGCAGGCTGCGGTCGCCGACATGGGCAGGCTTGCCATCGATCAGCAATTGCCCCGAAGTCGGATTCTCGATCATCGTGACCAGGCGAGCGAGCGTCGACTTGCCGCAGCCGGATTCACCGACGACGGCGAGCGTCTTGCCGGAATGCAGGCTGAAGCTGACGCCGTTCAGCGCCTTGACGGTGGCATCAGCTTTGAAGAGGCCGCGGTCGACGGTGTAGAAGCGGGCGAGATCCCTGCCCTCGAGAACAGCGCTCGTCATACGAGGTCTCCTGCGGTTTCAACGGCCATGATGCCGGGATGCCCGAGCGGCTTGCCGTCCTTCAAGGGATAGTTGCAGAGCGCCAGTCCAAGCTCCGGTCCCTGGCGGACCACGCCACGGTCGCATTCGACGGTGGCAAAGCCGCAGCGCGGCGCAAAGAGACAGCCTGTCGGGCGACCATGCTGCCCGGGAACGACACCGGCGATCGAGGGAAGACGCTGGCCGACCTTGGCGCGCTCGGGCAGCGCTGCGAGCAGGGCTGCGGTATAGGGATGATGCGGGTCGCGGAACAGCGCCCTCACCGGCTGTTCCTCGACCTTCTGGCCGGCATATTGCACCTGCACCCGTTCGGCGGTTTCGGCAACGACACCCATGTCGTGCGTGATCAGCACCAGCGCCATGCCCTGCTCCTTCTGCAGGCGAACGAGCAGATCGAGGATCTGTGCCTGGATCGTCACGTCGAGCGCGGTCGTCGGCTCGTCGGCGATCAAGAGCTTCGGATTGCAGGCGAGCGCCATGGCGATCATGACGCGCTGGCTCATGCCGCCGGACATCTGATGCGGGAAGTTCGACAGGCGCTCTTCCGGCGCCGGAATGCCGACGAGGTTCAAGAGCTCGATCGAGCGTTGGCGGCGCTCCTTGCGGTTGAGGCCCATATGCACGCGCAGGGTCTCGCCGAGCTGGAAACCGACCGTGAAGCAAGGATTGAGGCTCGACATCGGCTCCTGGAAGATCATCGCCATATCCTTGCCGACGATCCTGCGGCGCTGGCGGGCGGAGATGTCGCGCAGGTCCTTGCCGTCGAACTGCATCCGGTCGGCGGTGATCTTCGCCGTCCAGGGCAGAAGCCCCATGAGGGCCAGCATGGCAACGGATTTACCCGAGCCGGATTCGCCGACGACCGACAGGATCTCGCCCTTGTCGCAGGCAAGCGATACGCCGTCGACGGCGCGGAAGAGACCGGAAGAGGTCTGGAATTCGACAGTCAGATTTTCAATCTCGAGGAGTGGCATCACGACCTCTTCAGTTTGGGATCGAGTGCGTCGCGCAGACCGTCGCCCATCAGATTGATGGCGAGAACGGTGATGAGGATGGCAAGACCAGGGAATGTCACCACCCACCAGGCGCGCGATATGAACTCACGGGATTCGGCCAGCATCGTCCCCCATTCGGGTGTCGGCGGCTGAGCGCCCATGCCGAGAAAGCCGAGGGCGGCAGCATCGAGAATCGCCGCCGAGAAGGCGAGCGTCGCCTGAACGATCAGCGGCCCAAGACAGTTCGGCAGGATCGTCTTGAACATCAACCGGAAGGTGCCGGCACCGGCAACACGCGAGGCGATCACATATTCCTTCTCGCGTTCTGAAATGACCGAGGCGCGCGTCAACCGGACGAAATGCGGCTGGTTGACCAGCGAAATCGCGATCATCGCATTGGTAAGCCCTGGCCCTAGCACGGCCACCAGCACCAGAGCGAGCAGCAGTGACGGGAAGGCCAGGATGATATCCATCAGGCGCATGATCGCCGTATCGACCTTGCCGCGGAAAAATCCGGCGACGAGGCCGATCAGCACGCCTGAAATGACCGAAAGCGTGACGACGACGACGCCGATGAACAGCGAAAACCGCGCGCCGTAGATCAGGCGCGAGAGGATATCGCGGCCGACGGCATCCGTTCCAAGCGGGAAGGAGGCGCTGCCGCCCTCCATCCAGAATGGCACGGCGAGCAGTACCGCACGGTTCTGCTCGTTCGGCTCATGCGGCGCAAAGAGCGGCGCGAAGACTGCGACGATCAGGATGATGATGAAAACCACCAGGCCGATGACGGCGCCCTTGTTGCGGGAGAAATAATGCCAGAAATCCGCAAGAGCGGATGGCTGGCCGGTTTTGACGGTGACCGTGCTCATGGACCGCTCCTAATGACGAATGCGCGGATTGATGAAGCCGTAGAGAACATCAACAATCAGATTGACCAGCATGATGACGCCGGCGATCAGCAGAAGACCGCCCTGGACCACGGCATAATCGCGCTTGAAGACCGAATCGACCATCCATTTGCCGATGCCCGGCCAGGAGAAGATCGTCTCGGTGAGGATGGCGCCGGCAAGAAGAACGCCGATCTGCAGACCGATCGTGGTGATGACAGGGATCATCGCATTGCGCAGCGCATGCACGCCGACAACGCGCAGCGGCTTCAGGCCCTTCGAGCGCGCGGTGCGGACATAGTCCTCGCCCAGAACCTCGAGCATTGCCGAACGCGTCTGGCGCGCGATGACGGCAAGCGGAATGGTCGCCAGCACGATGGTCGGCAGGATGAGATAGCTGACGGCGGAGGCGAAAGCCCCCTTTTGGCCTGACAGCAGGCTGTCGATCAGCATGAAACCGGTGACCGGCTTGAAGAAATACATCAGCGAGATTCGACCGGAAACCGGCGTCCAGCCGAGATAGCCGGAGAAGAAGATAATGAGCAGCAGACCCCACCAGAAGATCGGCATGGAATAACCGATGAGGGCAACACCCATTACGCTCTGATCGAACCACGTGCCACGCTTGACGGCCGCAAAGACGCCGGCGGGCACGCCAAGACAGACCGCAATGATGATGGCACAGAGCGAAAGCTCCAGCGTTGCCGGAAACAGGGTCAGGAATTCGCCGAGAACCGGCCGCTTAGTGACGATAGAGGTGCCGAGATCGCCGTGCAGCACTTTTACGAGGTAGTCGAAATACTGCACATACATGGGCCGGTCGAAGCCGAGATCGTGCATGATCTGGGCGTGACGCTCCGGCGCCATGACACGTTCACCCGACAGGAGCATGACGGGATCGCCGGGAAGCATGCGGATGAACGAGAAGGCAATGAGGGAAACGCCGAGAAATGTCGGGATCAGCACCGCGAAGCGGCTGATGAAAAAACGCAACATGGCAGGTATCCAATAGTTTCCGGCGGTCAGGAGACCCTGACCGCCGGCTGCGCCCAGCTCTGCCGGGCATTCTTACATTATTCTTGTTATTCGGATACGTCGACGCCGTCGAAGCGGTGAATGCCGAGCGGGTCCATCTGGAAGCCGGAGACCTTCTTGCTCATCGGAACGAAGACGAGCGAGTGGTCGAGGGTCGTCCAGGGAGCTTCCTTCTTGAAGATCAGCTGCGCCTGCTCATAGGCCTTCGTACGCTCGCCGACATCGGCCGTCAGCTTGGCCTTGGTCATCAGGTCGTCATATTCCTTGTTGCACCACTGAGCACGGTTGTTGCCGCCGACGGCATCGCAGCCGAGCAGCGTATCCATGAAGTTATCGGGATCACCGTTATCGCCCGTCCAGCCGAGGATGACGGCGCCGTCGCGCTTCACGTCGGAGGAGAGCTTCAGATATTCGGCCCATTCATGAGTGACGATCTCGACCTTGACACCGATCTTGGCGAAATCCGCCTGCATCAATTCGGCGGCGCGGCGCGCGTTCAGCATATAGGGGCGCGAAACCGGCATCGCCCAGATCTTCATGCTGAGATCCTTGACGCCGGCATCGGCGAGAGCCTTCTTGGCAGCATCGGGATCGTACTTGTCGTCCTGAACAGCGTCGTTATAGGACCACATCGTCGGCGGGATCGGGTTCTTGGCAACGGCGGCAGCACCCTGGAAGACGGCGTCGATGATCGCCTGCTTGTTGATCGCCATGTTGAGCGCACGGCGAACTTCCGGCTTGTCGAACGGAGCCATCTGCGTGTTGTAGGCGAGGAAGCCGACATTGAGACCGGCCTGCTCCAGCACGGTCAGATTGTTATCCTTCTTCAGCTCGGAGACGTCGGCTGCATTCGGATAGGGGATCAGATGGCATTCGCCGGCCTTCAGCTTCTGAGCACGGACAGCCGCATCAGAGGTGATGGCGAAAACCAGATCGTCGATCTTTTCCTTGCCCTTGAAATAGGTTTCGTTCGCTTTATAGCGGATGACGGCATCCGGCTGGTAGGCGACGAAGGTGAACGGGCCGGTGCCGAGCGGCTGCTGGTTCATCTGCGCCATCTTGCCGTCGGCGGCGAGCTTGTCGGCATATTCCTTGGAGACGATCGAGGCGAAGTCCATGGCGAGGTCGGCGAGGAACGGCGCTTCGGGATGGTTGAGCGTGAACTTGACGGTGAGGTCGTCGACCTTTGCGATCGACTTGATCAGTTCAGGGAAGCCCATGCCGGCGGCGTATTCGTAGGAACCGCCCTCGACATACTTGTTCCACGGATTGTCGGACTTCAGCTGGCGCTCGAAGGAGAACACGACGTCGTCGGCGTTGAAATCACGCGTCGGCGTGAAGAAGTCGGTGGTCTGGTACTTGACGCCGGGATGAAGCTTGAAGGTGTATTCCGTGCCGTCGGCCGAAACGCTCCAGCTGTCGGCCAGACCGGGCTCGATCTCGGTCCCGCCATGCTTGAATTCGACGAGGCGGCTATAGACCGTGCGCGACGACGCGTCGAAGGTTGTGCCTGCCGTATAGAGGCTCGGGTCGAAGCCTTCCGGCGAGCCCTCGGAGCAATAAACAAGGGTCTTGGACCAGGCCGACGTCGCCATGACGGAAATCAGGGCCGTCGCTGCCAGGAGGACAGAGATCTTTTTCATAATATTGTTTCCCGGTTGTTCTTCTTGATGTTTGGAGATCGTAGAATGCATCTCGATCGACGGTTGATGGAACGATATTTATCTACTGAAAGCAACGGGCTATGCAGAAAAATTTTCCAGCTGGACAATTTTAGAAATTTTCAGTCAAAAATCAGCCGCATTTGGAAATATTCGGACAAAAATGACCGAAATTTTGTCGCATTTGGTATAAAAGCGCGCCTATCGCGACATGCAACGGGCATTTTCCCAGCATTCGGAGGCCGATGAGACGTCCGCAAAAACAAAAAACCGCGGTTGCCAGGCAACCGCGGTTCAGAAGCAAATTCTGCTCTTTAAATCAGGCGGCGGGGGCAATGATCGCGGGCTTGCGATATGCCGGCTCGCCGGTAATGCCGAGAAGGAAATTGATCTGCGGACGCGCCTTAACGAGGTCGTCGATGGAATATTCCGACAGCACGGCGAAGAAGGCGTTGAGCGCCTTGCGCAGCGCCGAATTCAAACCGCAACTGTCGACCAGCGGGCATTCGACCTCACCGTCATCCTCGAAGCATTCGGCCATCGCGAAGCTGTCTTCCGTCACCCGAACGACGTCGAAAAGACTAATGTCGGCGGCCGGCTTGCCTAAGCGCACGCCGCCATTGCGACCGCGCACGGTTTCGACCAGACCCGCCTTGTTCAGCGGCTGGAGGATCTTGAAAAGAAAGAGCTCGGAAACGCCATAGGCCCTGGCGATTTCCGGAATCCGGCTCAAGTGCCCGTCATTGGCAGCACAATACATCAACATGCGAACCGCATAGTTCGTCTGCTTCGTCAACCGCATGCCATTCTCCTGACTCGTCTGTTCAGACCTATATAGGCGGTTTGCTAGTTTTGAACAATTCCAAAATATGAAATTCGCATTCAGCTTATGAGGCCATTTGCCGCGACGTCAATCCCGCTCCAATATCCCGACGTCATCGAGGATCGCCAGCCTGCGCTCGGGCGTGCCTTGCGCATCGGTTTGACCTCGGCACTGGGGAATGGAGATGGCGAACAGACTACGCCCTTGTCTCAGAATATCCTCGATGCCGGACCGATATCGCCGACAATCAGCATGACGAAGAAAAATTCGGGGGCCGAAAGGCCCCCGAATTGCAGATTGCAGATTGGAATGTGGTGACGATCACTTCATCGTCGGCATGACGAATTCCGCGCCGCTCTTGATGCCGGAAGGCCAGCGGGCGGTGACGGTCTTGGTCTTCGTCCAGAACTTGATTGAATCCGTGCCGTGCTGGTTGAGGTCGCCGAAGCTCGAGGCCTTCCAGCCGCCGAAGGAGTGATAGGCGAGCGGAACCGGGATCGGAACATTGATGCCGATCATGCCGATATTGATACGCGAGGCAAAGTCGCGGGCAGCATCGCCGTCGCGGGTGTAGATCGCAACGCCGTTGCCGTATTCGTGCTTCATCGGCAACGACAGCGCTTCCTCATAGTTGTTGGCGCGAACGACGGAGAGCACAGGTCCGAAGATCTCGGTCTTGTAGATATCCATCTCCGGCGTGACGTGATCGAACAGGCAGCCGCCGACGAAATAGCCGTCTTCATAGCCCTGGAGCTTGAAATCGCGGCCGTCGACCACGAGCTTGGCGCCTTCTTCGATGCCGCGATCGATCAACCCGCGAACACGGGTATAGGCTTCCTTAGTGACGAGCGGGCCCATGTCGGCCTTGTCGTCGGTATAGGGGCCAATGCGCAGGGATTCGATCTTCGGGGTCAGCTTCTCGACGAGGCGGTTGGCGGTCTCCTCGCCGACCGGAACGGCAACCGAGATCGCCATGCAGCGCTCGCCGGCCGAGCCGTAGCCTGCGCCCATCAAGGCGTTGACGGCCTGATCCAGGTCTGCATCCGGCATGATGATCATGTGGTTCTTGGCGCCGCCGAAGCACTGGGCGCGCTTGCCGTTCATCGCCGCGGTGCCATAGACGTAGCGGGCGATCGGCGTTGAGCCGACGAAGGAGACGGCGCCGATATCGGGATCGGTGAGGATCGCGTCGACCGCACCCTTGTCGCCATTGACGACGTTGAGGATGCCGGAGGGCAGGCCGGCCTCGATCATCAGTTCGGCGAGGCGGATCGGCAGGGAAGGATCACGCTCGGAGGGCTTCAGGATAAAGGCGTTGCCACAGGCGATCGCCGGCGCAAACATCCACATCGGGATCATGCCCGGGAAATTGAAGGGGGTAATGCCGGCGCCGATGCCGACCGGCTGGCGGATCGAATACATGTCGATCGCAGGCCCGGCGCCCTCGGTGAACTCGCCCTTGGCGAGATGGGGAATGCCGCAGACGAATTCGCAGACTTCGAGGCCGCGAATGACGTCGCCCTTGGCATCCTCGATGGTCTTGCCGTGCTCCTTGGAAAGGATTTCGGCAAGCTCGTCCATGTGCTTGTTCAGGAGTTCGACGAACTTGAAGAAGACGCGGGCACGGCGCTGCGGATTGGTGGCAGCCCATTTCGGCTGTGCAGCCTTGGCGTTTTCGACGGCAGCGCGCAGTTCCTCGACGCTTGCGAGTGCGACCGTCGCCTGTACTTCGCCTGTTGTCGGATTGTAGACGTTGCTTACGCGGCCGCTGGTGCCGGCAACCTGCTTGCCGCCGATGAAATGACCGATCTCACGCATGGGTGTTCCTCCTGTTTTTCGATGGCCGACAATCGCACTTCAATTTGCACAAATCAATGCGCTGATATAAGCAACCGTTGTGCGTAAATTATAGCCCCTATCATTGCATCGGGCGCTGCGGCTACTTCCAAACTTGGCACCGCGCGCCAACAAGTCAAATCCCAAGGGAGGTCAAACCGATGAGCCGGAAACCCATCGTCAGAATGGCGGAGTTGGAGATCGATCCGGACACGCTTGAAACCTATCGCGCATTGCTCACGGAAGAAATCGAAGCATCCCTAGCGCTGGAAGACGGCGTCCTTTCCCTGAGTGCTGTTTCCATCAGGGACAACCCGAACCAGATCCGTATTCTTGAAATCTACGCCGACCAGGAAGCATACGAGGCCCATCTGCGAACACCGCATTTCCTTAAGTACAAGAACCAGACGGCGCACATGGTGACATCGTTGACGCTGATCGAGGTCGATCCGATCGCGATGCGTGCCAAGCCATGAACTGGGACGATGTTCGTATTTTCCTCGCCGTCGCCCGCACCGGACAGATCCTTGCCGCCTCGAAGCGGCTGGGGCTCAATCACGCCACGCTCTCACGTCGACTGACGTCGCTGGAAGAGGCGCTGAAGACGCGGCTTTTCATCCGCCGGACGAATGGCTGCGAGCTGACGGCCGAAGGCGAAGTGTTCCTGGCATCCGCAGAACGGATGGAAACGGAAATGCTGGCCGTGCAGGCGAGCCTCGGCCACACCGATACGGCAATTGCCGGGACGGTGCGCGTCGGCGCGCCCGACGGCTTCGGTGTTTCCTTTCTTGCGCCGCGCATGGGCAGGTTGATCGAGCGCCATCCGGCGCTGAAGATCCAGCTCGTGCCGGTGCCGCGCTCTTTCTCGCTGTCGCAGCGCGAGGCGGATATCGCCATCACGCTGGAGCGGCCGGACCAGGGCCGGCTCGTTTCCTCGAAGCTGACGGATTACACGCTCGGCCTTTATGCCTCACGCGACTACCTCACCTCTCAGGGCGCGCCAGGGGATATCGACGCACTGAAGGTGCATCCGCGCATCGGTTACGTCGAAGACCTGATCTTCACCGCCTCGCTGAATTTCTCCGGCGAGGTGATGCGGAGCTGGGATGCAAGCTTCGAAATTTCGACGGCGATCGGCCAGACGGAGGCGGTACGATCAGGCGCCGGAATCGGCATCCTGCACGATTATATCGCTCGGCAGTATCCGGAACTCCAGCGCATCCTGCCTGATATTTCGATCCGCCGCGCCTACTGGACGACCTATCACGAAACGGCGCGCGACCTCATGCGCGTCAGGAGCGTCGCCGATTTCCTCCAGGAACTCGTCAGCGCCGAACGGCACATCTTTCTTTAAGGTTCGAAAGTCTGTTTTGCCGGCTCGTCGTTCTCATCGGGATTGGGAACCGGCGCCTCGTCGGGCATCCGGTCCGGCTCCGGCTCCTTGATTGGAGGCACTGGCTTCCAACCGGGCGCCGGCATCGGCGGCTGATCGGGAATGGGTTCGTTGGGCACGGACATGACCGCCTCCCTTTCATGATTTCAGTTTACGCGACGTTCGGGCTATTTGTCTGGCTTCAGCGATTCGGCAGCACGCATCGGCATGCTATCGATGATAGCGAAGAGCTCGCCATTGGTAATTGGCTCGCTGGCCTTGAGCTTCACGGTGCCGTCCTTGCCGAGAAGGAAAGCGGCAAATTCGCCCACCTCCGGCGCCTCGAGATCGCGGCGCATCGCTTCGCCGTCGAGGCTGTCAGCCGCACCAAAGAGCGATCGAACGCCGGCACCGGAAACCTTGAGCACCACCAGGTCACGCTCATCGAGGGCTGAGCGATCGGCTAGCAGGTGATTTTCCTGCCGGGCGGCGCGGGAATTATCCCTGTCGGCGAAAACAACGAAGACGCGGTTCTTCCACTGAAACTGCGCGAGACTTTCGACCGGCGCATAAGCGCTGTTGGTCTCGTCGATCTTCGTCGCACCGTAGAGAAGGGTTTTCGACATGCATATTCTCCCGTTAACATGGAGAACGGTCCGAGAAGGCACGGGTTCCATCTAATCGACAGGATCCCGGTTTTCGTTCCTGTACTCGAGAGCGCTGCACGTGCGCTCCCGGATGTCACTTTGCAAACCTTATGCAGGCCGGCCGCGGCGCTGCCGTCTCAGCGGAATTGATTAACGCAGTTACCGGTTAGCCTCTTCCCGCCAAACAAGGTGCCGCGAGGTCCGAGAAAAGATCACGCAAACAAGAAGTCCCACGACTGAAGGCTTGAAACAGCAACATTCGTTAACGTTATGGTGTTGTCGGAATCGGCTGTGATAATTGTATCATTCCCGAACTGCTCGATTGCCGCAAAAAGTGATTCCCAGTCGGCGAAAATGCTGTCATCGATCGAGATCACGTCATGTGCGGAGCCGGTTGCCACGAAGTTTGTGATCGTATCATGGCCCCAGTTCGCCGAATAAACGAAGATGTCGGTTGCTGCTCCACCAGTGAGGATATCGTCGCCGGCGCCACCCGTCAGGGTATTAGAACCACTGCCGCCAATGATAACGTTGTTTAGCGCATTCCCTGTTCCGGCAAACGCCCCAGTTCCGATAAAGGTGAGGTTCTCGACATTGGTCCCCAGTGTGTAGGCCGACAGGTTCGTGCGAACCGCGTCGGTCCCTGCGTCGGCGGCTTCGGTGACGAGGTCGCCGGCATTGTCGACGATGTAGGTGTCGTGGCCAGCCCCGCCGATCAAGGTGTCCGCACCTGCCGCGCCATTCAGCATATCGTTGCCGGCGCCGCCGGTGATTGTGTTGGCGAGCGCATTGCCGGCGCCGGTGAAGTTGGCGGATCCCGTATAGGTCAGGTTCTCGACATTGTTGCCGAGCGTATAGCCGACAAGCGCCGTCCGGACCGTGTCCGTCCCCTCGTTCGCGTTCTCGATCACCAGATCGGTCGCAATGTCGACGACGTAGACGTCGTCGCCAATCCCGCCCAACATCGTGTCGGCACCAGCCCCGCCGATCAAAGTGTCGTTGCCGCCTGCCCCCATCAGCTTGTCGGCAGCAACACCACCGATGATAATGTTGTCGAGCAGATTGCCCGCCCCGGTAAAGGCTGCCGTTCCGATGTAGGTGAGGTTCTCGACATTGGCCGCCAATGTGTGGGCGGCAAGGGTCGTTCGAACCGTGTCGATCCCCTCATTGATCGCCTCGGTGACCAGGTCGCCGGCATTGTCGACGATATAGATGTCGCCACCCGCCCCGCCGATCAAACGGTCTGCCCCGGCCCCACCATTCAGCGTATCGTTGCCGACACCGCCGGAAAGCGTATCGATTGCAGCGCCACCCGTGATCGTATTGTCGAGACTATTGCCTGTTCCGACGAAGGCTACCGTGCCGATATAGGTGAGGTTCTCGACATCACTGCCAAGCGTATAGCTTGTCAGAGTCGTGCGAACCGTATCGATCCCCTCGTCGGCGGCTTCGGTGACGAGGTCGCCGGCATTGTCGACGATATAGGTGTCGCTGCCCTCACCGCCAATCAAGGTGTCGGCGCCAGTTCCACCATTCAGCGTATCGTTGCCGATACCGCCAGTGATCGTGTTATCAAGCGCATTGCCGGTGCCGGTGAAGCTGGCGGACCCGGTGTAGGTGAGGTTCTCGACATTGACCAAGGCGGCGATCGAGTAGGCTGCAAGCGCCGTGCGGATTTCGTCGGTGCCGGCGCTGTCCTTGATCACGTCGCTCGCACTGTCGACCACATAGATGTCGTTGCCAGCACCGCCGTCAAGCGTGTCATTGCCGGCGCCGCCGTCCAGCGTGTCGTTGCCGGCGCCGCCGGTGATTTCGTTGGCAAGCGTATTGCCGGTACCGGTGAAGCTGGCGGATCCCATATAGAGCAGGTTCTCGACATTGCTGGCGAGCGTATAGAGTGAAAGCGCCGTCTTGATCAGATCGGTTCCTGCATTCAGCCCTTCGGTGACCACGTCGCCAACATCATCGACAATATAGGTGTCGTTGCCGGCTGCGCCGATCAGTATGTCTGCTCCGGCGTTTCCGTCCAGGATATCGGCACCTGCCGCGCCCCGGATCGTGTTGGCAAGGTCATTGCCTGTGCCGGTAAAGGCTACCGTGCCGGTATAGGTGAGGTTCTCGAAATCGCTGCCAAGCGTATAGTTCGCCAATGTCGTGCGAACCGTGTCGCTTCCCTCGTCGGCGGCTTCGGTGACGATGTCGCCGGCATTGTCGACGATGTAGGTGTCGTCGCCCTCTCCGCCGATCAAGCTGTCCGCACCGACCCCGCCATCAAGCGTGTCGTTGCCGGCGCCGCCGGAAAGCGTGTCGGTGGCAGCGCCACCCGTGATCGTGTTGTCGAGATTGTTGCCGGTACCAGCGAAAGTTCCTATCCCGGCAAAGCTCAGGTTCTCGACATTGGCGGCAAGCGTATAGCTCGCCAGGTTCGTGCGAACCGTGTCGATCCCCTCATTGGCCGCTTCGGTGACGATGTCGCCGGCATTGTCGACGATGTAGGTGTCGTTGCCGGCACCGCCGATCAAAGTGTCCGCACCTGCCGCGCCATTCAGCGTGTCGTTGCCGGCGCCGCCGGTGATCGTGTTGGCGAGCGCATTGCCGGCGCCGGTGAAGTTGGCGGATCCCGTATAGGTCAGGTTCTCGACATTGTTGCCGAGCGTATAGCCGACAAGCGCCGTCCGGACCGTGTCCGTCCCCTCGTTCGCGTTCTCGATCACCAGATCGGTCGCAATGTCGACGACGTAGACGTCGTCGCCAATCCCGCCCAACATCGTGTCGGCACCAGCCCCGCCGATCAAAGTGTCGTTGCCGCCTGCCCCCATCAGCTTGTCGGCAGCAACACCACCGATGATAATGTTGTCGAGCAGATTGCCCGCCCCGGTAAAGGCTGCCGTTCCGATGTAGGTGAGGTTCTCGACATTGGCCGCCAATGTGTGGGCGGCAAGGGTCGTTCGAACCGTGTCGATCCCCTCATTGATCGCCTCGGTGACCAGGTCGCCGGCATTGTCGACGATATAGATGTCGCCACCCGCCCCGCCGATCAAACGGTCTGCCCCGGCCCCACCATTCAGCGTATCGTTGCCGACACCGCCGGAAAGCGTATCGATTGCAGCGCCACCCGTGATCGTATTGTCGAGACTATTGCCTGTTCCGACGAAGGCTACCGTGCCGATATAGGTGAGGTTCTCGACATCACTGCCAAGCGTATAGCTTGTCAGAGTCGTGCGAACCGTATCGATCCCCTCGTCGGCGGCTTCGGTGACGAGGTCGCCGGCATTGTCGACGATATAGGTGTCGCTGCCCTCACCGCCAATCAAGGTGTCGGCGCCAGTTCCACCATTCAGCGTATCGTTGCCGATACCGCCAGTGATCGTGTTATCAAGCGCATTGCCGGTGCCGGTGAAGCTGGCGGACCCGGTGTAGGTGAGGTTCTCGACATTGACCAAGGCGGCGATCGAGTAGGCTGCAAGCGCCGTGCGGATTTCGTCGGTGCCGGCGCTGTCCTTGATCACGTCGCTCGCACTGTCGACCACATAGATGTCGTTGCCAGCACCGCCGTCAAGCGTGTCATTGCCGGCGCCGCCGTCCAGCGTGTCGTTGCCGGCGCCGCCGGTGATTGCGTTGGCAAGCGTATTGCCGGTACCGGTGAAGCTGGCGGATCCCATATAGAGCAGGTTCTCGACATTGCTGGCGAGCGTATAGAGTGAAAGCGCCGTCTTGATCAGATCGGTTCCTGCATTCAGCCCTTCGGTGACCACGTCGCCAACATCATCGACAATATAGGTGTCGTTGCCGGCTGCGCCGATCAGTATGTCTGCTCCGGCGTTTCCGTCCAGGATATCGGCACCTGCCGCGCCCCGGATCGTGTTGGCAAGGTCATTGCCTGTGCCGGTAAAGGCTACCGTGCCGGTATAGGTGAGGTTCTCGAAATCGCTGCCAAGCGTATAGTTCGCCAATGTCGTGCGAACCGTGTCGCTTCCCTCGTCGGCGGCTTCGGTGACGATGTCGCCGGCATTGTCGACGATGTAGGTGTCGTCGCCCTCTCCGCCGATCAAGCTGTCCGCACCGACCCCGCCATCAAGCGTGTCGTTGCCGGCGCCGCCGGAAAGCGTGTCGGTGGCAGCGCCACCCGTGATCGTGTTGTCGAGATTGTTGCCGGTACCAGCGAAAGTTCCTATCCCGGCAAAGCTCAGGTTCTCGACATTGGCGGCAAGCGTATAGCTCGCCAGGTTCGTGCGAACCGTGTCGATCCCCTCATTGGCCGCTTCGGTGACGATGTCGCCGGCATTGTCGACGATGTAGGTGTCGTTGCCGGCACCGCCGATCAAAGTGTCCGCACCTGCCGCGCCATTCAGCGTGTCGTTGCCGGCGCCGCCGGTGATCGTGTTGGCGAGCGCATTGCCGGCGCCGGTGAAGTTGGCGGATCCCGTATAGGTCAGGTTCTCGACATTGTTGCCGAGCGTATAGCCGACAAGCGCCGTCCGGACCGTGTCCGTCCCCTCGTTCGCGTTCTCGATCACCAGATCGGTCGCAATGTCGACGACGTAGACGTCGTCGCCAATCCCGCCCAACATCGTGTCGGCACCAGCCCCGCCGATCAAAGTGTCGTTGCCGCCTGCCCCCATCAGCTTGTCGGCAGCAACACCACCGATGATAATGTTGTCGAGCAGATTGCCCGCCCCGGTAAAGGCTGCCGTTCCGATGTAGGTGAGGTTCTCGACATTGGCCGCCAATGTGTGGGCGGCAAGGGTCGTTCGAACCGTGTCGATCCCCTCATTGATCGCCTCGGTGACCAGGTCGCCGGCATTGTCGACGATATAGATGTCGCCACCCGCCCCGCCGATCAAACGGTCTGCCCCGGCCCCACCATTCAGCGTATCGTTGCCGACACCGCCGGAAAGCGTATCGATTGCAGCGCCACCCGTGATCGTATTGTCGAGACTATTGCCTGTTCCGACGAAGGCTACCGTGCCGATATAGGTGAGGTTCTCGACATCACTGCCAAGCGTATAGCTTGTCAGAGTCGTGCGAACCGTATCGATCCCCTCGTCGGCGGCTTCGGTGACGAGGTCGCCGGCATTGTCGACGATATAGGTGTCGCTGCCCTCACCGCCAATCAAGGTGTCGGCGCCAGTTCCACCATTCAGCGTATCGTTGCCGATACCGCCAGTGATCGTGTTATCAAGCGCATTGCCGGTGCCGGTGAAGCTGGCGGACCCGGTGTAGGTGAGGTTCTCGACATTGACCAAGGCGGCGATCGAGTAGGCTGCAAGCGCCGTGCGGATTTCGTCGGTGCCGGCGCTGTCCTTGATCACGTCGCTCGCACTGTCGACCACATAGATGTCGTTGCCAGCACCGCCGTCAAGCGTGTCATTGCCGGCGCCGCCGTCCAGCGTGTCGTTGCCGGCGCCGCCGGTGATTGCGTTGGCAAGCGTATTGCCGGTACCGGTGAAGCTGGCGGATCCCGTATAGAGCAGGTTCTCGACATTGCTGGCGAGCGTATAGAGTGAAAGCGCCGTCTTGATCAGATCGGTTCCTGCATTCAGCCCTTCGGTGACCACGTCGCCAACATCATCGACAATATAGGTGTCGTTGCCGGCTGCGCCGATCAGTATGTCTGCTCCGGCGTTTCCGTCCAGGATATCGGCACCTGCCGCGCCCCGGATCGTGTTGGCAAGGCCATTGCCGGTGCCGGTAAAGGCTACCGTGCCGGTATAGGTGAGGTTCTCGAAATCGCTGCCAAGCGTATAGCTCGCCAATGTCGTGCGAACCGTGTCGCTTCCCTCGTCGGCGGCTTCGGTGACGATGTCGCCGGCATTGTCGACGATGTAGGTGTCGTCGCCCTCTCCGCCGATCAAGCTGTCCGCACCGACCCCGCCATCAAGCGTGTCGTTGCCGGCGCCGCCGGTGATCGTGTTATCAAGCGCATTGCCGGTGCCGGTGAAGTTGGCGGACCCGGTGTAGGTCAGGTTCTCGACATTGACCAAGGCGGCGATCGAGTAGGCTGCAAGCGCCGTGCGGATTTCGTCGGTGCCGGCACTGACCGCCTCCTTGATCACGTCGCCCGCACTGTCGACCACATAGATGTCGTTGCCGGTACCGCCGTCAAGCGTGTCATTACCGGCGCCGCCGTCCAGCGTGTCGTTGCCGGCGCCGCCGGTGATCGTATTGACGAGCGCATTGCCGGTACCGGTGAAGCTGGCGGATCCCGTATAGAGCAGGTTCTCGACATTGTTGCCGAGCGTATAGAGTGAAAGCGCCGTCTTGATCAGATCGGCTCCTTCATTCGGCCTTTCAGTGACGACGTCGGCAAGGTTATCGACAACATAAGTGTCATCGCCCGCTCCGCCGATCAGTATGTCTGCTCCAGCCTTTCCGTCCAGCGTGTCGGCACCTGCCGCACCCCGGATCGTGTTGGCAAGGTCATTGCCTGTCCCGGCAAAGGCTGCCGTGCCGCTATAGGTGAGATTGTCGACATTGGCGGCAAGAGTATAGCTTGCCAGCGCCGTTTGCACCGTATCGATGCCCTCATCAGCGTTTTCGGTGACGACGTCGGACGTGTTATCAACGATGTAAGTGTCGTTGCCCGTCCCGCCGATCAGCGTGTCGGCGCCAGCCCCGCCATTCAGGGTATCATCACCGGCACCGCCCGACAAAATATCGATGGCCGCGCCGCCGGTGATCGTGTTGTTGAGGGTATTGCCAGTGCCGGCAAATGCAGTCCCGCTAACGGTAGTGAGGTTCTCGACGTTGGCGCTCAGTGTGTAGCTCGCCGCATACGTCTGAACCGTGTCGATGCCCTCGTCGGCGTTTTCAATGATAGTGTCGCCGGCATCGTACACGACATAAATATCGTTGCCGGTCCCACCGGCAAGCGAGTCATTTCCCCACTTACCATTCAGAGTATCGTTGCCTGCCCCACCGGAGAGCGTATCGTCGCCTAACCCACCAGTGATTATGTTGTCGAGGCTATTACCGGTACCGGTAAAATTGCCGTTACCTACGAAGGATAGATTCTCGACATTGGCGATGTCCGCAAGCGAATAGGCAGCAAGATCGGTCCGGATCTTGTCAGTGCCGCCGTCGGCCGCCTCGACCACGACGTCGCCGAGACTATCGACCTCATAGGTATCGTCGCCCGCACCACCGATCAGCGTGTCGTCGCCGGCCTCCCCATCAAGCCAATCAGATCCCGTCCCGCCGGTGATCACATTGGCCGCCGCATTGCCTTCACCGATGAACGTGGTGGTGCCGGTGTAGGTCAGGTTTTCGACGTTAGCGCTGAGTGTATAAGAAAGCGTCGTCCGGACCGTATCCGTCCCCTCATTGGCATTCTCAATCACGGTGTCGCTGGCATTGTCGACGATGTAGATGTCGTCGCCCACCCCGCCCGACAGCTTGTCGATTCCGGTCCCGCCGTCGAGCGTATCATTACCGGAATCGCCGGTCAGGGAATCATTTCCGGCGTTGCCCCAGAGCGTATTGTCCGCTTCGTTCCCCGTAACCGTATCGTTGCCGGAGCCGGCCTTAACGTTCTCGATCAACGATGCAACATTGTCCTGATAAAGCAGGGCGTTGAAAATGTTGCCGCGGGCATAACCATTATTCGGACCTCCTCCCAGGTCGGCCAACTGGCCCTGGGAAAAGACCGAGTAGCCCCCTGCTCGCAGGTCGATCTTGAGGGCGGTGGTATAAGCGCTCAAATCATAGGTATCGATACCGCCGCCGTCCCAGATTGTCGCGAAGATGCGGTTGGCGGCGGGTGTGATGGCCGCAACGCCGTTGACATAGGTGATGCCCTGGTTCGGATTCCACTTGTAGACGGTATTGTCACTGTTCGTCGTATAGTCCGCACCATACATTTCCTGCAGGGCGGCGATGTCGAGCATCATGAAGGTTTGCGGCGCGCCGTCATGCTCATACGTGTACCCATTCCCATTGTCTCCGACATATGTGCGGTAGGTCATGATCGTATATTCGAGCGAGTCGTAGGCGCTCGGAACGACTGTCGGATTGAGATTATACCCTTCCTGAGCATGTTTCAGTCCGAGAGCGTGACCCAGTTCGTGTGCCAAGGAATGGCCCGCGTAGTTGCCGAACCTCGGCAAGCGATAATCATCTTCGGTGCCAGCATATTCCGTGCCGAACCAAACATCGCCGCCGCTGCCGCCGATATTTGGGGTATAGGCCCATGCCGTCGGAGGTAGCCACGATTGAGCGAACCGCACCGTTGCGGTGCCAGCGCTTCCGGCCTCAAAGTTGGCGTTCGTAAACCCCTCGACGGAGAAGCCGTCATTTGCCGCACTCCCGTAGGACTGCTCCATAAAGTACAAAGCATAAGACTGCTGCTGCGTCGAAATTGAAGAGAAAGAATAGTCTTTCTCGCCGCTATAGGCATAAGATGACGAGGTGGTAGGAAACGCATAGGTTATCGTTCCGTCCCAGGCAGTGCCACTGAAGAGCCCGTCAACTTTCTCATCCCCAGTCGAGCTGACGTCCTTTGTCGAAGTAATAAGATTCGTCATAAAATATCCGTTTGCCTATTCCGTTCGGCCGTGCCTAATGCCAGTTTCCCTCTGCCCCAAACCAGAGGAAATTTCAACCAAAAGCTTTATTTCGCTTCAGGAAAGTTTTTGATCTTAGTAACCAACGCTTATGAAGCCCTTCGTCCGCAAACTCGATCAAAGGCTAGAAGCTATTCCAGGGATCCTGTGCTCAGCCTGTCCGAACCTCCGCAATTGCTGGCATGACGGCACTTAAATTGGCGTTACAGCCATCTGCTGAAATTTAATAAGTTTCCACGCTCGGTGAGATCGGGAAAGCAAGGTCCGGATGTTTTGGCGCCCGCCGAGCGATGTCTCCGCCTGGGCGGATCGTTCCGTATCGAGTGGCGAGTTGTCGCATTGCGGACCTTGCTGCTGCTGCGTGCCGCACACGCAGCTCACACAGCAGTATGGCGCATACGGACAAATGTTCGACTTTCTGTGGCAAAAAAATGTAGGTGCTCTTCAGGGCGCCGCGCCATGGGATTGGTCATGGGCACACTTCGTAGGCTATTCCACACGTGAAAGTTCGCGCTTTTGGCAAACACTGCCACATCGATGCAGGATCGTCAGACAGTTAAGCGTCTATACCGATAATTTTGGTCGAAATGGGCATTGGCTAAAACGATTCGCCTGATAGGGAGTTGACGTGTGGGGAGATGGTACGGTTGGGGGGTCTCGAACCTCCGACCTCAGGTGCCACAAACCTGCGCTCTAACCAACTGAGCTACAACCGCATAAATCGCGCTTGGCGCGATGGGGGTCACATACGAGGACTTGGCGACGAATTCAAGCCCCATTCCTCGTCAATCATACAAAAAGGCCGGACGCGAGGTCCAGCCTTTTTGTTTCTGGTCGATAAAGACCGATCAGGCAACCTTGAAGGAGGCCATGGCCTTTTCGGCGGCGTCCTTGGTAGGCTTTGCGAGCTTTTCGGCAACCTGCTTGGTGGTTTCCTGCATCGACTTCGCCTGTTCGACAGCCAGCTCGGCCTGCTTGCGCAGGAACGAGGTCTGCAGTTCGAAAAATTCGGCAGGAGACTTGACGCCGAGCAGTGCTTCCAGGTGCGAGATCGAGCTCTCGGCGTTGACACGCAGAGCGTCGATCGCCTTCAGGCCGATCTCGACTGTGCCGGCCTGTGCCGTCTGGACGGTGGCTTCGAGCGTCTTGCCGGCTTCCTCGCCTGCGGTCTTCAGCTTAGCATAGGCGTCCTTCGACTGCTGGGCGCCCTTTTCGGCGAATTCACGGAAGGATTCCGTGAACTTCGACGGGTCGAAAGAAGCGATTGAAAAAACGTCATCGGTCTTTATGGTAGCCATGGGTCGCATCCTTTGGGCTGAGGCAGTCGCTGCCTGCGGTAGTTGGGATGATGCTTATATAAGACAATTCATTGTGCATTGCAACAATTATTGTGCAACGCACAAGACGTTAACCTTTCCGGCCGAAAACCCCCTCCTCTGCTGGACCGGCATGCGCCCCGCAGTTATTAATAAGCCGTTAATTTAAGAAGGCCGACAGCGACAAGGTTCGAACATGCCCGCAGTCCAATATCCGTTCATCGACATCGCCGTGCATGCACGGGTGCGGGAACGCTTTTCACGCGGCGAGGCCATGGTGCTGTTTTCGGCCGATCTCGCCCGCCTGCTCTGGGCGAATGGTGCAGGTGCCGAGCTTTTCGGCCATTCGGCGGTCTATGATCTGCTCGATCAGGGCGTCGACCGCGCCGACATCACCTTTCGCCAGCTGGAAACGGCGGCGCGCCAGCTCACCGATATCGGCGACAGCCGCAGCCTGATGATCCGCGTTGCCAAGGGCTTTCAGCGTGCACAGGCACAGGCGGCTGCCGAACTGATCCGCCTTTCCCAGGGCGAAAAGGCCATCCTGTTTTCGGTGCCAGTCTCGGCAAAGCCGCTCGCGTCAGGCGCATCGGCGGCCCAGATGCTGCAGGGACTTGATGATCCCGATACGCATATGGCAGTGATCGGCGCCAATGGCGAGGTCATCGCGGCTTCGCCGGGCTTTGCCTCGCTCGGGATCTCCGAGCAGACGGCAAAGACCTTGATCAACCTTGCCGGCGCACATCCCGACCGGTTGGTGAAGCGTCCCGTCGCCACCGCCAGAGGCAATCTTCCGGCCGCGGTCGGCAAGCTCAGCGACGATCCGGCCCTCAATCTGCTCTTTGCTGTGGAGGCCGCGATCGGTCATCTTGACACGGTCGATACGCCCGCGCTCGACACGGTCGATGCGCCCGCACAGGAAGAAAGCGCGTCACCTGCCGAAGCGCTTCAGGACGAGCCTCTCGCCACCACAGGCTTCACCGAGATCATCGACGCCGTTTCGGGGATCGAAGAGGTCGAGGAGACGCTGGAGGAGATCGCCGGCGAAAGCGAACCGCCGACGGAGACTGCGGCGGCATCCGCTGACGAGGCGGTGGAAGCGACGCCTCCTGCCGGGCATGCGGAGCCCGAGAGCGACGGCGGCGTGATCGACGGTGGCGCGGATGAGGCCGATGAGCCCGCCGCGGTCATCGAGGACGACTTGGCCTCCATTGCCGAGACGGTGGAAACGGCGGCGACGGCGGAAGCGCCTGTCGAAACCAGCGAAACGCCTATCGACGGCACGCCGGAAGCGGTCCACGAAGAAACCGTCATCGCAGCGCCTGTCCCCGACGCGCGCCCTGCCGTTGAGCTTGCGGCTGAGCCCGGCTTCGTCTTCAGGCCGAACAGCCGCGCCACGCGCTTCGTCTGGAAGATCGATGCGGAAGGCCGGTTCAATGAGGTCAGTCACGAATTTGCCCAGGCCGTCGGCCCGCATGCGTCCGACATTATCGGCTCTGCCTTCGGCGACGTCGCCGCCCTCTTCAATCTCGATCCTGACGGCAAGATTTCCGAAGCGCTCGCCCGCCGCGACACATGGTCGGGCAAGACGATCTTCTGGCCGGTCGAAGGCACCAGCCTCGTCGTTCCGGTCGATCTGGCGGCGCTGCCGACCTATACCCGCAACCGCGACTTCGATGGTTTCCGCGGCTTCGGCGTCGTCCGGCTTTCCGATACGCAGGAAGATCCGCTGGCACTCGGCCTGACACTCGGCCCGGACGGCATCGGCCATGAGGCAGCGAGCCTCGGCCCGCCCGCCGAGACCATTGCCGAGGTGGCACACGAAGCGGAGACAGCGCTTGAAGAGCCCCTGATCGAACCTGCGTTGACGCAAGAGGTCGAGGATCAGGCGCTTGCAACAAGCGAGCTGCAGACGGAGCCAACGCCGGAAGAGATTTCTACCGAGCAGGCGACTATCGAGACACCTGCCCCGGAAAGTGCTGCAGAAAAAACGGAAGGCAGCGCCGATGCCGGCGGCGTTTCCGCCGCCGAGCCGGTAGCAGAACTTTCGCAAGAGCCGCCGGCGCTTCGGATTTCGGAAACGCCCAATCGCCGTTTCTCCGACAAGATCGTTCAGCTCCACAACAGCGGCGCCGGACTGACGGCTGCCGAACAGGCCAATTTCCGCGAGATCGCCAAACGTCTGGAAGCCTTCGGTACCCGCAAGGAAGAGCCTGCCGCCGCAGCATCGATGGAACCCAGCGCCGCGGCGCCGGCGGAACCCGCCGCCACGGAAACGGCGGGCTTCGACGAGGCCTCCGGATCCGAAGAGTTCGAGGCCGAAACGCCCACCGCCGACAAGACGGAAATACCGTCGATCGAGGAAATCGCGCCACAGGAGGCGATCTTCGAGAATGCCGTCGAGGCGCAGCGCGAAGACGACGGCGCCACCGAAGAACCGGCTGTCATCGCCGAGGACGAGGCGACGGAAGGGCTGGAGGAGACGGTCAGCCAGATCGAGGTTCTCACAAGCTTCATCCCACCCCGCGTCAAGATGACGGACGGGCTGTCGGTCGGAACGGTCGACCAGCTGCCTGTTGCCGTGCTGATCCATATCGGCGATGCACTGCTCCACGCCAATCCGGAATTCATGCGGCTGACCGGCTACAATTCGCTCGAGGCATTGCGCGAGGTGGGCGGCATCGAAGCCCTGCTGCAACGCCGCGAACTCGAGGAAAATGCCGCAGGCTCCGGCACCATGATGCTCGTTAAGGCCGATGATACGTTGGCGCCGGTGACCGCGCGGCTGCAATCGGTGCGCTGGGAAGATGCCAACGCCCTCATGCTGGCGCTGATGCCGGTGGAAGGCAAGGAAGACACGCGCGGCGAAGTAAGCCGTTCCGAGGGCCATTCCGAAGGTCGCCCCGAGCGGATGATCGAGAAGGTCGCCAAACTTCAGGTCGAAGTGGAAGAATTGCGCTCCATCCTGGAAACGGCGACCGACGGCGTCGTCGTCATCGGCACGGAGGGCGACATCCGCTCGATGAACCGCTCGGCCAGCGCGCTTTTCAATTACGACGAGCAGGAGACGCGCGGCAAACCCTTCGTCATGCTGTTTGCCCATGAGAGCCAGAAGGCGGTCATGGACTATCTGAACGGCCTCTCCGGCCATGGCGTGGCAAGTGTGTTAAACGACGGACGCGAAGTGATCGGCCGCGAGGCCGCCGGCGGTTTCGTGCCGCTGTTCATGACGATGGGCCAGCTCACCTCCTCCAATGGCTATTGCGCCGTCATCCGCGACATCACCCAGTGGAAGCGCACCGAGGACGAACTGCGCAACGCCAAGGGTGCGGCCGAAACCGCCAACGCTCACAAGACCGATTTCCTCGCCCGTGTCAGCCATGAGATCCGCACACCGCTCAACGCCATCATCGGCTTTTCCGACATGATGGCGGGCGAGCGCTTCGGCCCGATCGGCCATCCGCGTTATATCGAATATGCCAACGACATCGGCCGCTCCGGCCGGCACGTGCTCGACATCGTCAACGACCTGCTCGACATTTCGAAGATCGAAGCGGGCGAGATGGATCTCGATTTTGATGCCGTCGGTCTCAACGAAGCGGTCTCCGAGGCAGTGGCACTGATACAGCCGCAGGCGAATGGCCAGCGCGTCATCATCCGCACGGCGCTGTCGCAGGCGGTCCCCGAAGTGGTGGCCGATCTACGCTCGATCAAGCAGATCGCCCTGAACATCCTGTCGAACGCCATCCGTTTCACCCCATCAGGCGGGCAGATCGTCGTTTCCACTTCCTATGAGGCCAATGGCAGCGTCGTCCTCAGGGTCCGTGATACCGGCATCGGCATGACGCGCAGCGAACTCGACCAGGCGATGAAGCCGTTCCGGCAGGTCTCCTCGACCCAATCGCGCCATCGCGGCGACGGCACCGGGCTCGGCCTGCCGCTGACCAAGGCGATGGTGGATGCCAACCGGGCAACGTTCTCGATCAGTTCGACGCCGAACGAGGGCACGCTCGTCGAGATCACCTTCCCGTCGCAGCGGGTGCTGGCCGGCTGATCGGAGCGCAAAGAAAAGGCAGCCAGAGGCTGCCTAGAATTTAGTGCTGTTCAACAAGAGCTCAGTCGATCAACGTCATGTTTCGAAGGCCGGAAAGCCCCAGGCCGCCTCGTTCATGTGCGGCCCCCAAGTTAGCTTCACATTTGACAAACCTTTCTTAACGAAAGGTTTCCATGACAGGAGATTGATAGAGGGTGGAAGCTTGTAGTTTCCGATCGCAGTCAATCCTTCAGTTCGCTTAGCCCAGCGAAGAGCCGCAGCGCCTCAGGATTGGCAAGCGCTTCCTGGTTCTTCACCGGCCGGCCGTGAACGACCTCCCGCACTGCAAGCTCGACGATCTTGCCGGATTTGGTGCGGGGAATGTCGGCAACTGCGATGATCTTCGCCGGCACGTGCCGCGGCGAGGCGCCGGTGCGGACACGCGTCTTGATCGCCTTGACAAGATCCTCCGTCAGCGTCACACCCGGGGCAAGGCGAACGAAGAGGATGACACGCACGTCGTCGTCCCACTCCTGGCCGATGCACAGCGCCTCGGCCACCTCCTCCATCTGCTCTACCTGATTGTAGATCTCGGCTGTGCCGATGCGCACGCCGCCGGGGTTGAGCGTCGCATCCGAACGGCCATGGATGATCAGGCCGCCATGCTCCGTCCATTCGGCGAAATCGCCGTGGCACCAGACATTGTCGAACCGGTCGAAATAGGCGGCGCGATATTTGGCGCCATCGGGATCGTTCCAGAACATCACCGGCATCGACGGGAAGGCCTTGGTGCAGACGAGTTCGCCCTTCTCCCCGCGCACCGGCTTGCCATCATCGTTCCAGACGTCGACGGCAAGGCCGAGGCCGGCCCCCTGGATCTCGCCGCGCCAGACCGGCTGCAGCGGATTGCCGAGCACGAAGCAGGAGACGATATCGGTGCCGCCCGATATCGAGGCGAGCTGGACGTCCTCCTTGATGCCGTCGTAGACGAAGGTGAATCCTTCCGGCGATAGCGGCGAACCGGTGGAGGTCATCAGCCGGAGGCTAGAGAGATCGTGGCTCGCGCGCGGCGTCAGCCCGCTCTTGCGCACCGCGTCGATATATTTCGCCGAGGTGCCGAAGATGGCGAATTTTTCAGACTCGGCATAGTCGAACAGCACATTGCCATTGGGGGCGAAGGGCGAGCCGTCGAACAGGCAGAGCGTCGCGCCGCTGGCAAGGCCGCTGACCAGCCAATTCCACATCATCCAGCCGCAGGTGGTGAAGTAAAACAGCTTCTCGCCAGCCTGCAGGCCGCAATGCAGCCGCTGCTCCTTGAGGTGCTGCAGCAGCGTGCCGCCGGCCGAATGCACGATGCATTTCGGCACGCCCGTGGTGCCCGATGAAAACAGGATGTAAAGCGGGTGCGAAAAACCGAGCCGTGTGAACTCGACCTCCCTTGCCTCGTAAGGCGCGACAAAGGCGTCGAGCGTTAAAGCCCCCGGTGTCTTGAGCGCCACCGCCTCGGCATCGCCGGCGTAATGGACGATGATCGTCGGGACATCTAAGCTTTTTGCGACCGTCGCGACCTTGGCGCCGACATCCTGCAGCTTGCCGGAATACCAATAGGCGTCGCAGGCGATGAAGAGCCTTGGCTCAATCTGGCCGAAGCGGTCGAGCACACCCTGCTCGCCGAAATCAGGCGAACACGACGACCAGATGGCGCCGATCGAGGCGGCGGCGAGCATGGCGGCGACGGTCTCCGGCATGTTCGGCATCATCGCGGCGACGCGGTCGCCCTTGCCGATGCCGAGCGCTGCGAAAGCCTGCTGCAGCTTCGAGACCAGCGCGCGGAGCCGATCCCACGACCAGCGGTCCTCGGCCTTGTCCTCGCCGCGGAAGATGATCGCATCACCCTCACCGCGGCCAGACAGCAGGTTTTCGGCAAAGTTCAGCGTCGCATCAGGAAAGAAGCGCGCGTCCAACATGCGGTCACCATTGGCAAGCACCTTTGCGCCACGCTCTCCCTGCACGCCGCAAAAATCCCAGATGGTCGACCAGAAGTTCTCCCGCTCGGCCACCGACCATGCATGCAGATCCTCAAAGCCCGAAAGAGAAAGCCCGAAATCGGCATTGCAGCGCTCCATGAAGGCATGGATCGGGCTTTTTGCAATGGCATCCTGCGAGGGCACCCAAAGTGGTTTGTTATCCTGCATTCAATCCTCCTCCCCAATGCCGTCCTTATATCATGCTGCATTGCATTATAAAGCGTGGAAGCGACGCGATCCGACGCCTGGAGCATGATGCCGAAAAGTGTGAGCGGCTTTCGGACGACATCATGCTCCAACTATTTAATTGAAAGTGCTACAGCGTCCTTTACGCGTCTGAAAAGACGCGCGGCGCTGTAGGGATTTGCATATGCCCGATATTTCCTATATCCGGCGAAATCAGCGCATAACGGGATGACCGGCTGAATTTGCCGGCGGAGATCATGAGCACGTCAAGACATCGCAGGTGGCGCAGGAAGATCGGACCCGTTTCGCGCTGGCTTCCGGCCTTCGCCCGCCTGTCGACGGTAATCCTGCTGATCGCGCTCGCGCTTTTCGTGGCGCTCAGGGTTGCCGCGCCCTATCTCATTTCGACCGGCTTCGTGCGCTCCGGCATAGAGGACGCGCTGTCGAAATGGACGGGCTACCATGCAGAGATCAAGGGTAGTCCGGTTCTCGAATTCTGGCCGACACCGCGCATTACACTGAACCAGATCACCATCCGCCAGCCGCGTGAAAATGGCGATAAGCTGCTCGGCAGCATTGAAAGCCTGTCGGCCGATTTCAGCCTCATCGATGCGTTGCGAGGCCGGACGAGCTTCCACGAATTCCATTTGGTACGCCCCAATCTGGCGCTGACACGCGACGAGAAAGGCCTGATCGACTGGAGTTATGCCGGACTGCTTGCACGCGCGATCAGTGGCGTAGGCTACGAAAACGGCGCAGAGGTGCTCAATCCTGATCTCGATGCCGAGATCGGCGCAGTGACCGTCGAGGACGGCACGCTTGTGGTCACCGACGTCAAGACCGCCAAGGCCTATCATTTCGGCAGCGTCACCGCAGATATCGCCTGGCCGAGACTTTCCGGCGCGATCTCGGCGGTCGTCATCGCCCGTATCAACGGCGAGGATCTGAAGGTCGATTTCGCCTCGCGCCAGCCGCTGCTCGCCTTTGCCGGCAGGAATGCCGAGACACGGACGTCGCTGACATCAAACCTTTTGACCGCGCACTTTCAGGGGATTGCCAGCATCGCCAGCCTTTCGGCCCTTTCCGGCAATATCACCGCCAGCATTCCCGATGTGCCGGCGCTGCTGACATGGTCGGGCAAGTCGATCCCCGGTATCGCAACGCTGAAGAGCGCTTCGGTGGAATCCGACATCATGTCGTCGGGCAATGGGCTGCGCTTTAACAATCTCAGTCTCTCGCTGAACGAAGCGAGTGCCACCGGGGTGATGGACCTTTTTACTCAACCCGGCAAACGACCGAAAATCGGCGGCACGCTCGCCTTCGACCAGATGAACCTCAAGCCCTTCCTCGATGCCTTCGCGCTGAGGCTCGCCGCCGGCGAGGCAGAGGAAATCTCCGCCGGCATAGGTGGGCCGCTGCAGGCGCTCGATGTCGACGTCAGGCTTTCGGCGCGGCGCGCCCAGATGGGGCTCTTCGAGCTTTCCGACGTTGGCGCCAGCATGATCGTTGCCGGCGGCGAGGCCAAATTCGATATTGGCGACAGCCAGTTCGAGGGCGGCGAGATGACCGCGCATCTGGAAGCGACCCAGCGCGACTTCGACGGCGGCGGCAAGCTGCAGCTGTCGATTCGCAATGCCGACTTCGCAGCCCTTGCCGAGCGCCTCGCGCTGAAGGGTCCGCTGCCGCTTGCAACAGGATCGCTCGATCTCGACCTGCAGTCGCCAAAGGCGATCTGGACGACCGGCCTTGCCGACGTCACCGGCAAGCTGCACTTCTGGACGGGCGAAGGCACAATTCCCGGCATCGATGCCGCAGCACTCCGGACGCAGGCGGCCGAAAAGCCGTTCTTTCCGCTGAGCGCGGCAGCAGGCGGCGCCTTCGTCTTCAACCAGCTGAACCTTCAGGCCGATTTCGCCAACGGCACCGCCGAGATGCACGACGCCCATATCGCCGGTGCCACGCAGACGCTGACGCTTTCCGGCGTCATCACCTATCAGTCGAACGGGCTGGCGCTTTCCGGATCGCTGGAGGCAACCGATCCGGCGAAGGCCGCGGAGCTGCCGCTTCTGCCGTTCTTCATCGGCGGTTCATGGCCGAACCCGGTGATCTCGCCGGTGCCGCTGTTCGGCAATACACCTCACGCGCAATAGAGCATTTCCGTTTTTCTTCGAATCACGGAAGTGCTCTATCCCTTTGTTTTCACGCAAAACCGCCGCGCACTTTTGATCAGGCGCCGGCAGCAGCGGCGCGTTCGTCCCTCTGGCGCTGCGTTTCGCGGCGCTTGGTGATGATCGAGGCGCAGATGACGCCGACTGCGACGATGCCGATCAGGATCGTGCACACCGCGTTGATCTCAGGCGTCACGCCGAGGCGGACCTGGCTATAAATCCTCATCGGCAGCGTGGTGGCGCCAGGCCCCGACGTGAAGCTCGCAATCACCAGATCGTCGAGCGACAGGGTGAAGGCCAGGATCCAGCCGGAGGCGACGGCGGGCGCGATGATCGGCAGGGTGATCTCGAAAAAGGTGCGCACCGGCGGGGCGCCGAGATCCTGGGCCGCCTCCTCGATCGAATGATCGAAGCTCAACAGGCGTGACTGCACGACGGCGGCGACAAAACACATGGTCAGCGTCGTATGCGCAAGCGTGATCGTCCAGAAGCCGCGGTCGAGGCCGATCGCCACGAAGAGCAGCAGCAGCGACAGGCCGGTGATGACCTCGGGCATGACGAGGGGCGCATAGACCATGCCCGAAAACAGCATGCGGCCGCGAAAGCGGGTGTAGCGCACCAATGTCAGCGCCGCCATCGTGCCGAGGATGGTTGCCAACGTTGCCGACAACAGCCCGACGCGCAGCGTTACCCAGGCAGCGTCGAGCAGGGCTTGATTGCTCATCAACGAGACATACCATTTCGTCGAGAAGCCGCCCCAAACGGTCACGAGCTTGGATTCGTTGAAGGAGAAAATCACCAGAAGCACGATCGGCAGATAGAGGAAGGCGAAGCCGAGGGTGACGGAGAGGATGTTGAAGCGGGTCCATTTCAGCATGGCTTATTTCCCCCGCTCTTCGGCTTTGGCCTGGACATTCTGGAAAAAGACGATCGGAATGACCAGGATCAGCAACAGGATGGTCGCCACTGCCGAGGAGACCGGCCAGTCGCGGTTGGAATTGAACTCGTTCCACAGCGTCTTGCCGATCATCAGCGTCTGCGACCCGCCGAGCAGGTCGGGGATGACGAATTCGCCGACGGCCGGGATGAAGACCAGCATGCAGCCGGCCACCACGCCGGGGATCGACAGCGGGAAGGTGACGCGCCAGAAGGCGGTGATCGGCGGGCAGCCGAGATCCTGCGCGGCCTCGATCAGCGTGCCGTCCATCTTCTCGAGCGCCGAATAAAGCGGCAGCACCATGAAGGGCAGATAGGAATAGACGATGCCGATATAGACGGCGGTATTGGTGTTGAGGATGATCAGCGGCGTGTCGATGAGGTGCAGCGACAGCAGCAACTGGTTGAACAGTCCCTCTGGCTTCAGGATGGCGATCCAGGCGTAGACGCGGATCAGAAAGCTCGTCCAGAAGGGCAGGATCACCAGCATCACCAGCGTCGGGCGCAGGCCACGCGGCGCCTGCGCCATGCCGTAGGCGATCGGATAGGCGATCAGCAGCGTCAGGAAGGTGGAGATCGCGGCGATCACCACGCTCGACACATAGGCGTTGAAATAGAGCGGGTCGTCGGTGAGGTAGGTGTAATTGTCGAAGGAGAGTTCACCGAGCTTGCTTAATAGGCCAGCCCAGCCGTCGGCAAAAGAGAAGACGGGCTCATAGGGCGGCATGGCGATCGCCGTCGCCGACATCGAAATGCGGAAGACGATGAAGAAGGGCGCCAGAAAGAAGAGCAGCAGCCAAGCATAAGGGATGACGATGACGAGGCGATTGTAGAGGCCGGATGTAAACTTGCCCATGATGTCAATCCTTCAGCAGAACGCCGGCATTTTCGTCGAAGGAGACCCAGACGTCCTGATCGTAGGTGAAGGGGTCGTCGACCAAGCGCTGCGCGTTGAGGGAGGAGGCCTTGACGACCTTGCCGCTCTGCAATTTCACATGGAAGACGGTCATGTCGCCGAGATAGGCGATATCCCAGAGTTCGCCCCTGGCAGCGTTGACCGAAGCGTTGGCGGGGGGCGTGCGCCCGACCCGCATCTTTTCCGGCCGGATGGCAAAGCCGACGGCACCGCCTGCGGAGGGTGTCTCGGAAGCGGCGATGCGCACGCTGAAGCCGCTATCGACTGATATCTCGACGGTGCCGTTGCCCGATGAGGCAACCTTGCCATCGAAGATGTTCACATCGCCGATGAAATCCGCGACGAAACGGCAATTCGGCGCCTCGTAGATCTCCGCCGGCGTCGCCACCTGCACGACCTTGCCGTGGCTCATGACGGCAATACGGTCGGCCATGGTCATCGCCTCTTCCTGATCGTGGGTCACGACGACGAAGGTGAGGCCGAGATTCTGCTGCAGGTCCATCAGCTCGAACTGGGTTTCCTCGCGCAGCTTCTTGTCGAGTGCGCCGAGCGGTTCGTCGAGCAACAGCACCTTCGGGCGCTTGGCGAGAGATCGGGCCAGCGCCACGCGCTGGCGCTGGCCGCCGGAAAGCTGGTTCGGCTTGCGGGATGCAAATCGCTCCAGCTTGACGAGCTTCAGCATCTGCAAGACGCGGTCAGTCATCTCGTCCTTCGCCATGCCGTCCTGTCTCAGGCCGAAGGCAATGTTCTTCTCGACCGTCATGTGCGGGAAAAGCGCATAGGACTGGAACATCATGTTGACGGGGCGCCGATAGGGCGGCGTGCCGGCCATGTCGGTGCCGTCGAGCACGACTTCGCCCGAGGTCGGCTGCTCGAAGCCGGCGAGCATGCGCAGAAGCGTCGACTTGCCGCAGCCGGAAGCGCCGAGCAGCGCGAAGAACTCACGGTGATAAATATCGAGCGACAGGTTATCGACGGCAGTGAAATTGCCGAAATTCTTGGTGACGTTCTTGATTGATATGAAGGGCTTGGCGGTCGGATCGGTCCAAGGTGCGAAAGAGCGGCGAATATTGCCTAGAGACTTCATATTGTTCCCCGAAAATGCATTCTTTGCTTTTGTTATTGGCTTTTATTCCCGGTTTCACCCGGCCGGGATCGTCAAAAAAGGCCCGGACGTTTCCGTCCGGGCCACTATCAGATCATTGGCCGGTGACGACGGTGGTCCATAGCCGCGTCACGATCCGCTGGGTCTTCGGATCGAGCGGCGGAACGGTGAAGAGTTTCGCCATCACCTCGGGCGTCGGGTAGATCGCCGTATCGTCGAGGACCTCCTTGTCGAGGAACTGCTGCGACGCCTTGTTGCCGTTGGCGTAGAAGACGAAGTTCGAGGCCTTGGCGATCACTTCCGGCTTCATCATGTAGTTGATGAATTCATGGGCTTCGGCGACATGCGGCGCATCCTTCGGAATGCCAAAGACGTCGAAGAAGATCTGGGCGCCCTGCGACGGCACCGAATAGTCGACCTTTACCCCGGCATTGGCTTCCGCGGCACGGTCGCGGGCCTGGAACATGTCACCGGAATAACCGAGCGCGATGCAGATATCGCCGTTCGCCAGCGCGCTGATATATTCGGAAGAGTGGAACTTGCGGACGAAGGGACGAACAGCCGTGAGGACTTCCTGCGCCTTCTTGAGATCGGCGGGATCGGTGCTGTTCGGATTGAGCCCGAGATAGGCGAGCACCGAGGGCACGACATCAGTCGGGGAATCCAGCATGTAGATGCCGCAATCCTTGAGCTTTGCTGCTTTCGCCGGATCGAACAACGCGTCCCAATTCGGCTTTTCGTCGGTGCCGAGGGCGGCCTTGACCTTGTCGACATTGTAGCCGATGCCGGTCGTGCCCCACATGTAGTCGACGCTGTATTCGTTGCCGGGGTCGAAGGACGCCACGCCCTTCATGATGACGTCCCACATATTGACCAGGTTCGGCAACTTCGACTTGTCGAGCTTTTGGTAGACGCCGGCGGCGATCTGGCGCTGCATGAAGGATACCGTGGGGACGACAACGTCATAGCCCGAACCGCCGGCCAGGAGCTTGGTTTCCAGCGTCTCGTTGGAATCGAAGGTGTCGTAGACGACCTTGATCCCGGTTTCCTTGGTGAAATCCTCGAGGATGGAACTGTCGATATAATCCGACCAGTTGTAGACGTTGACCACACGCTCCTGCGCAAAGGCCGGCACGGCAGCAAGGAGCGCGGTAACGGCGGCGGCCGTCACGCTTAGGATGGTTGACCTCATGACTTCTCCTGTTTGTTCAAAGATTCCGCACCCTCGGAGATCTTTTCCCTCTGGTTTTCGACGCAGACTAAGAAGGAATTTCTAAGCCCACAAGCGCAAAATCCTGCGCCCTCAATGATTTCACAATCACTGGAAGTCGAAGGCGCTGAGCCCGGCGACCATCTCGTCGAGCCCGAGCGGTCTCGTCACCGGCGGCTCGGCCCGGGAAAGGCAGCCGCGCCGCTCGCAAAGGCGACAGGCCGGACCGATCGCGACCGGATCGAGCGCCGTCGCCTGCCCGTAGACCACCCCCTCGCCAAGGGCAGCGTCGCAGCCGATCAGGATCGCGGTGCGCCTGATCCTTTCGCCGAATTCGACGCTCGGCCCTTCCAGGGTTCGGGAAACCGTCAGGAAGGATGCGCCGTCAGGCATGACCACCGTTTCGGCGAGGATCTGGCCCGGCTGCAGGAAGGCGGCATGGAGATTGAGCTTCGGACAGCCGCCGCCGAAACGGGCGTGCGGAAAGCCCTGGGCGCCTGCCCTGCGCAACCGGTGGCCCGCAGCATCGATCTCGATCAGGAAGAAGGGGATGGCGGCTGCCCCCGGGCGTTGCAGCATGGCAAGACGCGCAGCCGCCTGGCCGAAGGAGACGCCGAAGCGCGCACGCAGAATATCGATATCGTAGCGCGTTGCTTTGGCCGCCGAGAGAAAGGCTTCATAGGGCATTGCGAGCGCTAAGGCCGCGATGCGGGCAAGCTCGAAGCGGGCGATGCGGCGCGCCTCGGCGGAGGAGAGCGAGAGATCGTCGAGCTCGGCATCGATTGCCGGCAACAGGGCCAGAGTCGCGGCCTCGACCGCAATCTCGTGCGCACGGTCGGCCTGCGACAGGCGCTCCGAGATGAAAAGCCGCATCGAATGGCGATCGAAACGGCGGCGCAGATCCGGCATCACATGAACGGGCAAGACGCGCACCGCGATGCCGCGCTCCGAGCGCAGCCAATCCTTCAGTCCGGCAGCAAGATCGAGGCCGCCAGGGAGCGTTGCGGCAAAAGCTTCCGCCGCCGTCTCGATCTGTCCGAAATAGCCGGACCTGCGCTCCAGCGTCTCGCGTACCTCGTCCAGGGGCAAGCGGCCGGCGGCGATCGGCGCATGCCCTTCGGCGGCCATCAGCGCCGTCAGGTCGGACAGCCTTGCCGCCTGCTCGCGATAGGCGCGGTAGAGTTTGATCATGCCGCTCGCGGCATTGGGTGCTGCCTCGGCCACCTCCACCAGTTCCTGATCTCCCGGCAACTCGCCCGACAGCAGCGGATCGGCAAAGATCTCCTTGAGCTGGTCGAGACTGCCGCCGGTCTGCCCCCGCAACTCCTCCAGATCGACCCTGTAGACGCTTGCAAGCTTGAGAAGGAGCTGCACCGTCAACGGCCGCTGGTTGCGCTCGATCAGGTTCAGGTAGGACGGCGATATTTCAAGCGCCTCGGCCATGGCGGTCTGCGTCAGCGCCAGCGCATTGCGGATGCGCCTGACTTTCGGGCCTGCGAATATCTTTCGTTCCGCCATGTCACACCCTTTGACAGGCAGGGAGCGCTGTATTTACAAAACTTTACAAATTCACAGCGCCGCTCTGTCAATCTTCGTCATCTTAACCTCTTTCCGAGCAGGAAATCAAAGGTTTTCCTGGTCATATCGGTGCAGATTGTCAATCTTGTCATGCAGCACCTTTGTCAGGCTTTTTAGTGAGGAGAGCAGCATGACGGATTTCTACAAGCTTGTTCCAAATGCATCAGCAGGCCGCTTCGATGGCATCGAGAGACCGTATTCGGCCGCGGACGTGCAGCGGCTCAGAGGCTCGGTGGCGCTCCGCCATACACTGGCCGAAATGGGCGCGGACCGGTTGTGGCGGCTCATTCACCAGGAGGATTTCGTCAATGCGCTCGGCGCGCTTTCCGGCAACCAGGCCATGCAGATGGTGCGCGCCGGACTGAAGGCGATCTATCTCTCTGGCTGGCAGGTGGCGGCCGACGCCAATACGGCGTCGGCGATGTATCCCGACCAGTCGCTCTATCCGGCCAATGCCGGTCCGGAACTGGCCAAACGCATCAACCGCACGCTGCAGCGCGCAGATCAGATCGAGACCGCGGAAGCCCAGGGACTTTCCGTCGAGACCTGGTTCGCACCGATCGTTGCCGATGCGGAAGCAGGCTTCGGCGGACCGCTCAACGCCTTCGAGATCATGAAGGCCTATATTGAGGCGGGCGCTGCGGGCGTCCACTTCGAGGACCAACTCGCTTCGGAGAAGAAATGCGGCCATCTTGGCGGCAAAGTGCTGATCCCGACGGCCGCCCATATCCGCAATCTCGATGCCGCGCGGCTTGCCGCCGACGTCATGGGCGTTGCGACGCTCGTCATCGCCCGCACCGACGCGGAAGCGGCAAAGCTTTTGACGTCGGACATCGACGAGCGCGACCAGCCCTTCGTCGACTATGATGCCGGCCGTACGGTCGAAGGTTTCCATCAGGTGCGAAGCGGCATCGAGCCCTGCATCGCGCGCGCCGTCGCCTATGCGCCTCATTGCGATCTCATCTGGTGCGAGACCTCGAAGCCGGACCTCGATCAGGCGCGGCGCTTTGCAGAAGGCGTACACAAGGTCCATCCCGGCAAGCTGCTCGCCTATAATTGCTCGCCTTCCTTCAACTGGAAGAAGAACCTCGACGAAGCGACGATTGCGCGGTTCCAGCGCGAACTCGGCGCAATGGGCTACAAGTTCCAGTTCATCACGCTCGCCGGCTTCCATCAGCTGAACTACGGCATGTACGAACTGGCGCGTGGCTACCGGCAGCGGCAGATGTCGGCCTATTCCGAGCTGCAGCAGGCGGAATTCGCCGCCGAGGTCAATGGCTATACCGCGACCAAACATCAGCGCGAGGTCGGCACAGGCTATTTCGACGCCGTGTCGCTCGCCATCACCGGCGGCCGGTCTTCGACCACGGCGATGCACGGTTCGACCGAACATGCGCAGTTCAAACCGGCTGCGGAATAACTCGAAGAGGAGGAGAAGATCATGGCATCAATTACACGCGTCAGGGAACGGGCCGAGGAACAGGCAAGCAGCATGAGCGAGGATCAGCAGACGACGATCCGCATGCTCGCCAACGACCTGCATCGGCTGAACCAATCGGTCATGAAAGCCGTCGAGGCCGGTGTCTCGGTCGAACTGGTGCGCTCGGCCCGTCATCATGGCGGCGACGGCCACTGGGGCGACCTGCTGATTCCCGTCGTCGTCACCAACCGGCATTGACGAAAAGGCGACCGTTGGCGGGCCGGTGAAGTCGGCCCGCTTCTTCAATCGCCGCGCGACCTATCGGGCGCGGCGATTTACGTCTCGATTTGATGCATGTTGTGGCGCCAAAGCCGCTGCACAGTTCTGGGCGACACGCTTCAGCCGCGACTCGGTCGTTTTCCGGCGAAGAGATCGGCATAACTTTTGATGAGCTTGGTCATGCGGTCGGCGACTGTGCGGATCTCCGGGCGGTGGCGGTCCTCGGCATTCATGACGATCCATTGCCGGTGGCGCAGTTCCGGCAACTCGCCGCCCTGCCGCTGCAATTCGGGTTGGAGATCGCCGACGAAACAGGGAAGCACGGTCTTGCCGGCGCCGGCGCGCACCAGATCCGGCAGCGAACGCGGCCGGTTGACGGTGGCGACGATTGCCGTCCCGGCATGGGCGTGCGGCCAGCGCAGATAGGCCGATATCGCCTCGTCCTCGGCGACTGCAATCCAGCGCTCGTCGGTCTCGGCGGCGTTGCGCCTGATATAGACGGCGTAGGCCACCTCCCCGAGCTGACGTGCGGCGAGATTTGCCTCCTCGGGCTCGAAGGCGCGAATACCGATATCGCTCTCGCGATAGGCAAGGCTTGCCCGCGCCTCGCCGATGGTCAGCGAAATGGCAAAGGCATCGCCCGGCATGCGGATTGCGGCGAAATTCTCGGTCAGCAGCCAGGCGAGCCAGGTGCCGGCGGCGACCCTGACGGTGGTGCCGCCCTCACCGGATTGCCGCCACGCCGCCACCTTGCGGGCGGCGGCCTCCATCTCCTGCAGGTGATCGAGCAGCGCCTGGCCATCCTGGGTCAGACGGTATCCGGTCTGGCTGCGCGAAAACAAGGCGCGGCCGATCTCCTGCTCGAGATCGAGCATGCGCCGGCCGACGGTCGCCGGGCTGAGCCCGCTTGCGGTGCTTGCCCCCGTCAAACCGCCGAGCCGGGCGACCTGCAGGAAAAGCTGATAGGAATCCCAACTCGCATTTTTCATGGATGAAAAACATAGCGGGATTTTCCCCGTTTATAAAGAGAAATTCGATGCCTAAATCAGGTGATGTCTGACATAGGAAAGGACATTGTCATGATCGACATGCTCACCATCGCAGTCACCATCGGCTATCGGCACTATCCCCAACGAAGCGGTGGCAAGGCGGAAGAGGACCGATTTTATGCCGAATTCGGAAACAATAGCCTTATTGACTTTGCCGCACGGCTGACGTCGCTCGACCTCAACCTCGGAAGGCGCCGCAGGGCCACTGCGCAATCCCGCAGCCGCTGCGGCTGCGCAGTTCAGGCGACTCTTCTTGCTCCGAGATGAGCCGGTGTCGATTCTGCGACGATGCGGAACCGCTCGATCAGCGCCATCAGCGTATCGGCTTCGCCGGCAAGCAGGCGGCTTGCCTGGGTCGTCTCGGCAACCATCGATGCGTTCTTCTGGGTCATCTGGTCCATGGCGTTCACGGAACCGTTGACCTCCTGGAGCGCGGCCGACTGATCACGGCTGGCGGTGGCGATGGTCTCGACATGGACGCTGATCGCGATGATCTCCTGGCTGATCGAGGCAAGGACGCTGCCGGTCTTCTGGACCAGTTCGGAACCTGCCGTCACCTCCCGGCTCGATGTCTCGATCAGCGACTTGATCTCGCGCGCCGCATCGGCCGAACGCTGGGCGAGTTCGCGGACCTCCTGGGCGACGACGGCAAAACCCTTGCCCGCCTCGCCGGCCCGCGCCGCCTCGATGCCGGCATTCAGCGCCAGAAGATTGGTCTGGAAGGCGATGTCGTCGATCACCTCGATGATCTGCTCGATGCGCTGCGAGGCCTGCTCGATGCGATCCATGGCGGCGACGGCATCGCCGACGACGGCGCCGGAACTGTCGGCCGTTTTCTTGGTCGTAGCCACGACATTGTTGGCTTCACGGGCACGCTCGGCGGAGGAACGAACCGTCACGGTGATCTCTTCCACCGCGACCGCGGTCTCCTCGAGGTTGGCCGCCTGCGCCTCGGTGCGTTTCGAAAGCTCGCCGGCAGAGGCGGAGACGGCGCCGCTGTTGCGCTGGATCGTCGAGGCACTGTCGCGGATACCGGACAGCGTGTCCTGGAGCCGCAAGAGAGAAGCGTTGAAATCGACGCGCAGCTGCTCAAGCCGGCCGACGAAGGGCGTGCCGATCGTTTGCGAGACGTCGCCCTGCGACAGGCGCCCGAGACCGGCGGCAAGCTGGTTGACGGCAAAGTCGATCTGGCCGTCGAGCGAACGCTTGTCGGCGTCGTTCCTGGCGCGTTCGGCATCGCTCAAGGCGCGCTGTTCGCCAGCCTGCGTTTCCAGACCGCGCCTTGCGCGGGCGCCATCGCGGAAAAGCGCCAGAGCACGGCCGATATCGCCGAACTCGTTCTTCTTTTCGATACAGGGAATCGCTCCTTCGAGATCGCCCGCGGAAATCGAGTGGACCCTCGCGGTCAGCGCCTGCAAAGGCTTCACCGACAGGCGGATCGCATAGAAGGCGAGAACACCGACGATGAGCATGACGATGAAGCCAACGCCGAGAACCAGCATCTGCAGCTCATTCACGCGCTGGTAATAGAGCTCCATCGGAATGCCGATGAAGAGAATGCCGACATTGGCGTTCGACGCATTCTTGATGGGGAAATAACCAGTCATGAACTTGCGGCCGAAAAGCTCCGCCGGACCGTAGTAGGCCTCGCCCCTGGCGAGAACCGGCTGGGCCGGATGATCGGCGACCAGCTTGGTGCCGACGGCGCGGTCGCCGTTTTCCTTCTTGACGTTTGTGGAGATGCGGACGTAGTCGCTGCCCTGCTTCTGGAAGATGGTCGCAACGCCGGCGATCGATTGCGCAGTGCGATCGACCAGGGAATGGTCGGGAAGGGCCGGGATGGCGTCTTCCGTGACAGTCGAAAGCTGATTGTCCTTCAATTCGATCTTTGCAACCTGATCGGCAGCACCGTAGAGGACGGCCATGGCGCGAGTGGCATCCCGGGCGTCGGAGACAGCCCCGTCCATGACCTGACGGCTCAGATTGTAGTAGGTCACGCCGACGATGGCGGCCGTGCTGATGGCCAGCAGAAACAGCGTGATCGCAACGATCTGGCGTACGATCGACGTAGAGAAAAGGCGTAGCATCGAGACCCCCGGGGAGATAGACCAAGGTTAAATTAGATTAAAAGCATTAAGGAAGATTCTCCGTAAATCTTGGCTGTCGGAGATATTCATCGCCTCGTTTGCGAGCGTTTCCCGATGATCCCGGCGTGATAGGCTGCGTCATTCGACCTATTCTTCCATCGTTCAAACCCTCTTAATCGAGGTACTATTTTGATCGAGGTACTATTTTGCAGAATAAGTGGAAACGGCCCCGGAAACTCCGGGGCCATTCGCATGAAGACGGATCGATCGACGATCAGGCGGCGCGGTAGGTCGGCGCCGCGGCGGCCTCGCCGTCGATCTTGAACTGCTGGATGAGGCGGCGCAGCGAACCGGCCTCGTCGGCTAGTTCGCGGCTGGCGGCAGTCGTCTCCTCCACCATGGCGGCGTTCTGCTGCGTCATCTGGTCCATCTGGTTGACCGTCGCATTGACGCTCTGCAGCGCGTTGGACTGGTCGTGGCTGGCGCGGGCGATCATCTCGACATGCTGGCTGATCGTGACGATCTGGGCGCTGATCTTGGCGAGCACCGTGCCGGTCTCCTGCACGAATTGTGAGCCGGAATTGACCTCGTTGGTCGACTTGTTGATCAGCCCCTTGATCTCCTGCGCCGCGGCTGCGGAGCGCTGGGCCAGTTCGCGGACTTCCATCGCGACCACCGCGAAGCCCTTGCCGGCTTCACCGGCGCGCGCCGCCTCGATGCCGGCGTTGAGCGCCAGGAGATTGGTCTGGAAGGCGATCTCGTCGATGACGCCGATGATCTGCTCGATCTGGCGCGAGGCATCCTCGATGCGACCCATTGCGTCGATCGCATTGCTGACGACGACGGCGGAATCGTCGGCGCTGCGCTTGGCCTGGCGGACGATCTGGTCGGCATCCTTGGCGCGTTCGGCCGACGAACGGACCGTCACGGTGATTTCATCGACGGCAGCCGCGGTCTCTTCGAGCGATGCAGCCTGCTGTTCGGTGCGCTTGGAGAGGTCCTCGGCCGACTGGGCCATCTGGTTGCCGTTGCCCTGGATCAGTTCGACATTGTCGCGGATCTGGCTCATCGTCGCCTGCAGGCGCATCATCGAACCGTTGAAATCCTGGCGCAGCTGTTCGAGACGGCCGATGAAGGGCGTTTCGATCGTCGTCGAGATATCGCCCTGCGACATGCGTTCGAGGCCGGCGGCGAGCGCGTTGACCGCGAATTCGATCTGACGATCCATCTCGCGCTTTTCGGCGTCGTTGCGCAGGCGCTCATGTTCGGCGGCGGCGCGTTCCTCGTCGCTCTGCTCCTCGATACGGATCTTCGAGATGGCATTTTCCTTGAAGATGCCGAGCGCGCGGGCCATGTCGCCGATTTCATCGTGGCGCTGCTCGCCGGAGATGCTGGTATCCAGCGCTCCTTCGGCGATGCGGCGCATGGCGGCGGTGATATGGCTGATCGGGCGCTGCAGCGTCAGCACCAGGGCAATGCCGCCCAAGATCGACAGCAGGATGCCGAGACCGGTGGTCATGACTGAGATGCTGTTTGCCTGGGTGCGCTCGGTGCCGGCCGTCTGCTTCTGCAGTTCGGCGAAATCGGTCAGCTTTTTCCAGATCTGGTCGAGCTCCTGGCGGGCCGCGGCATAGGCCGTGACGCGCTCACCGATCGTGTCGACGATCTTCGAACCGCCACCGGAGATGACGTCGAGCGCCGGCTGGATCGCACCTGATATGCCTTCGGCAAAGCCCATGCCCTTGGCGCTGGTGACCAGCACCTGCATGTCCTTGCTGAGCGTGCCGGCCTGCTGCTGCAGGCGAACGAGATTTTCCTTGCTGGAGTCGGCGAGAAAGTCGGAAAGAACGATCTGCAGCGAATAGACGGAATTTTCGAGGCGCCTCGTATCCTGCAGGACCGAGTTGGCCTGGGCGATCCGGCCGTCGAGCGCGGCGAATTCCTGGGTCGCGTCACGCATTTTCTGCGTGGCGGTCAGCTGTGTATAGGTCGAGGTCTGGCGGAAGCGCGAAACGAGACGGCCGAGTTCCGTGGCGGTTTCATCGGTCGGATTGGGTGTCTGCACGATCGCCTTGATGCCGTCGATGGTCGCAGCCAGTGCCTCGATGACATTCTTCTGATTGCTTGGAACCGAGATGGCGATCAGCCGCTGCGATTTGATGATCTCCGGCATTTGTTCGTTGATGAAGGCGATCTTGTCCTGCGGTGTCTGCGGCTTGCTGAAGCCGCTGGCGACGGTGCCGAGGAAATCGCCGCCCTTCAGCAGGCGGTCGGCGGTGCGAAGGGTGCTGGTGGCGGCACTCTCGTCACTCTGGACGGTGCTCTGCAATTCCTCGGCCTGGTAGGACACGGTGAAGCGGGTGCTGATCACGCTTTTTTGCGCCGCGTCGATCTGCTCATGCAATGCTTGCTCCTGCTCGTGCAGCGCCCAGAGCTTGTCGACGACGCCCGAAATCTCTTTGGTGCGGCGCGAGGCCTCCGCAAGGCTGTCGCGGCCGGCGGCCTCGTCACCAACCTGGTTCAGCGTCTGGTCGAGCACGCCTTGCTGGGTCTTCAGATCCGCGATCAGCTTGTCGCGCGCCTCAGGACTGGTGACGCGCAGGAAATCGTCCATCGAACCATAGAGATCCTTGAAGCCGCTCAGCGATTGCAGCACGCTGTTGGATATTTCCATGCGGCCCTGCAGAAGTCCCGAAGCGTAGAGGCCCGTCAGACCCACAGCCGAAATGGTGACGACGAAAGGCAGAACGAAGATCAAAACCTTTGTCTTGATCCTGAAGCGGGAAAGAATCTTGTCAATCAACATGGCGTTCCGGGCCTTTCATACACCACTCCTCCCGCAGGCAGCCACATGGCGCCAGCCGGGTGCACATCGAGCTATTCTTATTTTACATTGGGAACCCGGAGGCCAGGCGGCAGTCATTGCCAGTTCATGTCCAAACAACTTGGAGATGCCCAAATATTCGCGAGCAATTGTGTCAGATTAGATATTAATTTTCGGATAAGCTGTTATGGCGGGTTAAGCCAAGGCAGTGAAATAGTTGCAATTTATGAACCGCGACGCCGCGGTGCGACAATTGGCATGTCGCAACGTTGGTTCCAGGTCTGCGGACAGGATCAGATGAAGTGCGAGAGCAGCAGCGCGAGGGCGGCGGCGGTGGCGCCGGCGGCGAGCATCAGATAACGCAGGGCGACCATCCGGGCGTTCGGCTTTGCCTCTGCGATTGCGATGGCGCGGGCGCGTCGTGTGTTTCTGCTCATGGTCGAAACCTCACTTCTCTCTGACACAACAACAATCCAACAAAACGGCTTGCCGGTAAAGCTTAATTTAGGAACAGCTTCGCAAACCGCCAATTGAGACAGGATGGCGCACCTCTATTAAGAAGTCTTGAATCGGCTTTCTAAGTGACCGTCCAAAACGGCGGCTGGTCTTGAGGAGTGGCTTAATAGCGGTGATCAGCTTCTGGACCCGCACAATTGTTTAGGGATGTTCTGCGGGCCTAAACCGCCGCCCATCGAATTCAACTAAGACGACGCCATGGAAGGGAAGCCCAGCCGTCACCAACTCAGAGGTTAGGCCATTGTCACAAACTGCCAATTTTCGCTGATCATCAAATTCGCAAGACACTTCGGCTTGACCGGGAGCCCGGTACTTAAACTTTTCACCCTTGAATAAAATAGTCGCGCCATCATCCGAAAATACCGGTGGCATTCTGGCGCAGCCAGAGAGCAGCCCTGATGCCAACACCGTCAACACACTAAGGAACTTGGGGATTTTGAGAGCAGCATAGGTCATTGATCTGATTTCCTGCCATAGGGCGTCTCATGTCGTATTCCTTAGCGAATGCAATAATTCCAAAACCGCTGCGTATTTTTGGGCGATATGCATTAGACGCATTCGCCCGCGGCAAAACCAGAAGCCCAGGCCCATTGGAAATTATAGCCGCCGAGCCAGCCGGTGACGTCGACGCACTCGCCGATGAAATAAAGGCCGGGCACGGCTTTTGCCTCCATGCTGCGTGAATCGAGCGCTGCCGTGTCGATACCGCCGAGCGTCACCTCGGCGGTGCGATAACCTTCCGAGCCGGACGGTTTGACGGCCCAGTTCTGGGCGCCGGCGGCAAGGCGCAGCAGCGCCTTGTCAGGCAGGTCGGCCATGTTGCCGGAGATCTTTTCTCGCTCTACGAGAAATTGTGCCAGCCGCTTCGGCAGGAGGTCGCCGAGGGCTGTCTGCGGCGACTGGCGGCCATTGAGTTGCTTTGCCGCCTTCAGATGCGCCGCAATGTCGATATCCGGTTCGATCGCAACCACGATCTCGTCGCCTTCGCGCCAGTGCGAGGAGATCTGCAGGATCGCGGGTCCGCTCAGCCCGCGATGGGTGAACAGCAGCGCTTCGCGGAAGGCGGTCCTGCCGTGACGGATTTCGGCCGGGGCGGCAATGCCGGCAAGCGGCGCGATGCTCTCCAGCAGGCCAGGATCGAGCGTCAACGGCACGAGGCCGGGGCGGGTTTCGAGCACGGCCAGCCCGAACTGCTCGGCGAGGCGATAGGCAAAGCCGGTGGCGCCCATCTTCGGGATCGACTTGCCGCCGGTGGCGACGATCAGCGACGTTGCTTCACAATGGCCTTCGCTCGTCGATACCCGGAAGCCGGCTTCGGTCTTTTCAACGCCTGATATCTCGGTGCCAAGATGCAGTACTACGCCGGCCATGCGCATCTCAGCCAGCAGCATGCGGATGATGTCTTTGGCAGTATCGTCGCAGAAAAGCTGGCCCAACGTCTTCTCGTGCCAGGCAATGCCATGGCGGTCGACCATGGCGATGAAATCGGCGGGCGTGAAACGGGCGAGCGCCGACTTGCAGAAATGCGGGTTGGCGGAGAGGAAATTCTTTGGTCCGGCATGGATATTGGTGAAATTGCAGCGGCCGCCGCCTGAAATGCGGATCTTCTCACCAGGCGCCCTGGCATGGTCGAGGACCACGACCGAGCGGCCGCGTTTTCCCGCGCGGATGGCCGCCATCATGCCCGCCGCCCCGGCGCCGATGACGATGACGTCGCTTTTGCGCTGCAAACCCGTTTCCCCGATCAAAATCACGTCTTCTTTTTCCATCGGAGGTCGAAAGTCAACGTTCTCAACCCCTCGCCAATTGGCAAAGTCTGGTTATGATGGCGCCACGATCAACGCAAACCGGTGTGTCATGTCCCCAAAAAAGACGACGCTGAAGCCTGCCAGAAACGTACCCGCCTCGAAGAAAACTCCCCCGGAGCCCGGATCCCTGCGCGGCGTTGCGAACTGGAAGGAAGCAGCGCGGTGGCTGAGGGACAGGGGCATCGAAGACATCGAATGCATCACGCCGGACCTCGCCGGCGTTGCGCGCGGCAAAATGATGCCGAGCTCGAAATTCACCTCCAACACCTCGCTAGCACTGCCTTCAGCGATCTACCGGCACACAATTTCGGGCGAATATCCAGACGAGACGGAGAGCTTCCGATACGAGCCGCGCGACAGCGACCTGAAGCTGATGCCCGACCTTTCGACGCTTTCGGTCGTGCCCTGGGAAACCGACCCGACGGCGCAGGTGATCTGCGACATCGTCGATTCGGATGGCGGCGAAGTGCCTTATACGCCGCGCAACGTGCTGAAACGGATCATGAACCTCTATCACGAGCGCGGCTGGAAACCGATCGTGGCGCCCGAGATCGAATTCTATCTGGTCGCCAAGAACGACGATCCCGACTATCCGCTACACCCGCCCAAAGGCCGGTCCGGCCGCTCGATCCTCGGCGGCCAGGGCTATTCGATCGCCGGCATCAACGAGTTCGACGAGTTGATCGACGACGTCTACCACTTTTCGGAGAAGCAGGGGCTGGAGATCGATACGCTGATCCATGAAGAGGGACCGGCGCAGATGGAGATCAACCTGCGCCACGGCAATCCGATCGAGCTTGCCGATCAGGTGTTCCTGTTCAAGCGGACGATCCGCGAGGCGGCGCTGAAACACGACATCTACGCGACTTTCATGGCCAAGCCGATGCAGGGCCAGCCGGGTTCGGCGATGCATATCCATCAGTCGGTGGTCGATATCGAGACCGGCAAGAACATCTTCTCCAATCCCGACGGATCGGCTTCGAAGGAATTTTTCCATTTCATCGGCGGCATGCAGAAATTCGTGCCAAGCGCGATGGCGATGCTTGCACCCTACGTGAATTCCTACCGACGCCTGCAGCCCGATATGTCCTGCCCGGTCAACAATGCCTGGGGCTACGACAATCGGACGACGGCGTTCCGCGTGCCGGTTTCCGATCCGCAGGCGCGTCGCGTGGAAAACCGGCTGCCGAGCTCGGACGCCAACCCCTATCTCGCACTCGCCGCTTCGCTCGCCTCCGGCCTGCTCGGAATCATGAACGAGATCGAGCCGACGGCGCCGACGGAGGATTCGGCCAATGAGGGCTCGATCGACCTGCCGCGCGGCCTGCTGGAAGCCGTGGCGCTGCTCGAGGACGAACCGGCCTTCGAGGAGATGTTCGGCAAGCAGTTCATCGGCCTTTATGCCGGCGTCAAGCGCGGCGAGTTCGAAACCTTCATGCAGGTGATCAGCCCTTGGGAGCGGGAATTCCTTCTGCTCAACGTGTGAGGGACCATCATGGCATCGCAGGAGACATGGCAGAGCCCGATCGCGCCCGGGCTGTCCTGGTATCAGGCAACCGTCGGCGAGCGGCCCACCTATGCCGCTCTCGACGGCTCGAAAACATGCGACGTCGCCATCGTCGGCGGCGGCTATACCGGCCTGCAGGCCGCCTATAATCTTGCCAAGTCAGGCGTTTCAGTGGTGCTGATCGAGGCCTGCCGCTTCGGCGACGGGGCGTCCGGGCGCAATGGCGGTCAACTCGGCACCGGCCAGCGATGGTGGCCGGAAGAACTCGAGGAGAAGATCGGCTACGAACGCTCGAAGGCGCTGTTCGACCTTGCCGAGGCGGCCAAACGCCATCTCATCGATTTCGCCCGCGAGCATCAGATCGAGATCGACTATGTGCCCGGCCAGCTCAATGTCGCACACAAGGCGAGCTACAAGCGCGACTACTATGAAAATGCCGAAATCGCCGCCTTACGCTACGGCTATCCGCATCTCAGCTTCATGGACGAGGAGGAAACGCAGCAAAGGCTCGGTTCGAAGCGTTTCCACTGCGGCGTGCGCGATGTCGGCACCGGCCACATTCATCCACTGAAGCTGCTGGTGGGGCTGGCGCGGGTTGCTGCCAATGCCGGCGCTGAAATCTTCGAAATGACCAGAGCAACGGCGATCCGCCAGGGCGGCGGCAAGGTGACGATCGAAACCGAAAGGGGAACGATCACCGCTGAGCGCGCGCTGATCGCCTGCAACGGCTATATCGGCAATCTGGAGCCGGTAACGGCAAGCCATGTCATGCCGATCCGCTCCTTCATCGGCGCCACCGCGCCGCTTGACGGGCATCCCGATGTGCTGCCCGGGGGCGAGGCCGTGGCCGATTCGCGTTTCGTCGTGCGCTACTTCCGCAAATTCGGCGACGGCCGTCTGCTCTTCGGCGGACGCGAGGCCTATACGTCGGACAATCCGCGGGACATTTCGCAACACATCCGCCGGCAGATCGCCGAGGTCTATCCTGATCTGAAGGACATCGAGATCACCCATGCCTGGGGCGGCAGCGTCGGCATCACCCTGCCGCGCCAGCCTTTCGTGCGCGAGGTCATGCCCGGCGTCATCTCGATCGGCGGTTATTCCGGCCATGGCGTCATGCTGTCAAAGTACTGTGGCAAGCTCTATGCGGAAACGGTGCTTGGAAAATCGCGCGATCTCGACCTCTTCACGTCGCTCGATATCCCCGCCTTTCCCGGCGGAGCCCGCATGCGCGCACCGCTGCTTTTCCTCGCCTTGTCGTGGTTTGCGCTTCGCGACAAGTTTTAGTCCGATTGCGGATTTCCTCTTCCGGAAATTCGCTCTAAAACCGGTGCCTGACAGATTCATTGCACTGCACACTGGCTTTTTTAAATCGATTAGATTAAAAGAGCCGCCAACCAGCCTGATTGAGAGACAAGCTCATGAGCAGCCAAATCATTCCCGTTGAGCCTTTTGATTATGTCGTCTTCGGCGGCAGCGGCGACCTTGCCGAACGCAAGCTTCTGCCCGCTCTTTATCATCGCCAGATCGAAGGCCAGTTTACGGAACCGACCCGCGTGATCGGCGCCTCTCGCAGCCCGCTGACCCATGAGGAATATCGCAAATTCGCCAGGGACGCGCTGAAGGAGCACCTGAAGAAGGGGGAATATGACGAGGCTGAGGTGGAGAAGTTCTGTGCCCGCCTCTACTACGTCTCGGTCGATGCCCGCACGGATGCCGGCTGGGATCAGCTGAAGAAACTGCTGGACGAGGGCAAAGAGCGTGTGCGCTCCTTCTATCTGGCGGTCGCGCCCGGCATTTTCGGCGACATTTCGCAGAAGATCCACGACCATAAGCTGATCACCAAGTCGACCCGCATCGTCGTCGAGAAGCCGATTGGCCGCGACCTCGCCTCGGCGCTGCAGCTCAATGACACGATCGGCCGCGCCTTCAAGGAAGAGCAGATCTTCCGGATCGACCATTATCTCGGCAAGGAGACGGTGCAGAACCTGATGGCGCTACGCTTCGCCAACGCGCTCTACGAGCCGCTCTGGAACGCCAACTACATCGACCACGTGCAGATCACCGTGGCTGAATCGGTCGGGCTTGAGGGCCGCGCCGGCTATTACGACACGGCAGGCGCACTGCGCGATATGGTGCAGAACCACATTCTGCAGCTGCTTTGTCTGACGGCGATGGAAGTACCCTCGTCGATGGATTCGGAAGCCGTTCGCGACGAGAAGCTGAAGGTGCTGCGCGCGCTGAAGCCGCTCAATGCCTCCAACGTCGAGCAGGCGACGGTGCGCGGCCAGTATCGCGCCGGCGCATCTGGCACCGGCCCGGTCAAGGGCTACCTCGAAGAGCTCGAAGGCGGCGTCTCGAACACCGAGACCTTCGTTGCCATCAAGGCCGAGATCAACAACTGGCGCTGGGCTGGCGTTCCCTTCTATATAAGAACCGGCAAGCGCCTGACCGGGCGCATGTCCGAGATCGTCATCACCTTCAAGCCGATCCCGCACGCGATCTTCGACCAGGCGGCAGGGCGCATCGTCGCCAACCAGCTGATCATCCGCCTGCAGCCGGATGAGGGCGTGAAGCAGTCGCTGATGATCAAGGATCCGGGTCCGGGCGGCATGCGCCTGCGCAATGTCTCGCTCGACATGAGCTTCGCCCAGGCCTTCAACGTCCGCAATCCCGACGCCTACGAGCGCCTGCTGATGGACGTGATCCGCTCCAACCAGACATTGTTCATGCGCCGCGACGAAGTCGAAGCCGCATGGAGATGGGTCGATCCGATCCTCAAGGGTTGGGAAACGACCGGCCAGCAGGTGCAGGGCTATACGGCCGGCACCTGGGGCCCGAGCCAGGCCATCGCGCTGATCGAGCGCGACGGCCGCACCTGGCATGACGAGATCTAGGACGCAACCGATGGCATCGACCCTGCATTCCTTCGCCAGCGCCGCAGACCTCGCCAGCAGTCTCGCCGACAAGGTCGCCGATACGCTTGCAGCGGCGATATCAGCCCGCGGAACGGCGTCCATCGCCGTTTCCGGCGGCTCCACACCGAAGGCCTTTTTCCAGGCGCTTTCGACACGCGACATCGCCTGGGAAAAAGTGACGATCACGCTTGTCGACGAACGCTTCGTGCCGGCCGACAATCCGCGCTCGAACCATCTGCTGGTCGACGCCAACCTTCTTCAAAACAAGGCAAAGGCGGCGCGCTTCGTGCCGCTTTACCAGCCGGCACCATCCGTCGAGGAAGCTGCAAGACTTGCGACGGCAAAAAGCGCCGAGATCGGCATCCCCTTCGACATCGTCATCCTCGGCATGGGTGGCGACGGACACACCGCCTCGTTCTTTCCTGGCGGCAGCAATCTTGCCAAGGCGCTCGATGCATCGACGCAGCGCGGCATCATCACCATGGAAGCGGAAGGAGCCGGCGAGCCGCGCCTGACCTTCACCTTCTCCAGTCTTGAGGATGCCGCACTCCTGGTTCTCCATATCGAGGGCGAAGGCAAAAAAGACGTTCTCGCCAAGGCGGAAGGCAGCGGTGACGAGGCAGAAATGCCGATCCGCGCCATTCTGCGCCGGGCCACTTCCCCGGTCGAGATCTACTGGGCTCCCTGATCCGCCGTCATCCGGATTGAGATTCAGGCCAGAGCCGCCGAAACAGATAGAGACAACGAACAAGGCAGGGATTTTCCATGTCCGCTCACGCACGCATTTCTGCAATCACCGATCGTATCGTCGAACGCTCGAAGCCAAGCCGCGAGCGCTACCTGGAACGCCTGCGCGCCGCCGCCTCGCAGGGCGTGCAGCGCTCCGTGCTTGGCTGCGCCAATCTTGCCCATGGCTTCGCGGTCTGTTCCCCCGCCGACAAGGATGCGCTCGCCGGCGACCGCATTCCCAATCTCGGCATCATCACCGCCTATAACGACATGCTCTCGGCCCACCAGCCGTTCGAGACCTATCCGGCGATCATCCGTGAGGCCGCCGCCCAGGCTGGCGGCGTGGCGCAGGTGGCCGGCGGGGTGCCGGCGATGTGCGACGGCGTCACCCAAGGACAGCCGGGCATGGAGCTCTCGCTGTTCTCGCGCGACCTGATCGCCATGTCGGCGGGCGTCGGCCTGTCGCACAATATGTTCGATGCCGCCCTCTTCCTCGGCGTCTGTGACAAGATCGTGCCGGGCCTGGTGATTGCAGCCCTGTCCTTCGGGCACCTGCCGTCGATTTTCGTTCCGGCCGGTCCGATGACGACAGGCCTGCCGAACGACGAGAAGTCGCGCGTGCGCCAGCTCTTCGCCGAGGGCAAGGTCGGACGCGCCGAACTGCTGGAGGCGGAATCGAAATCCTATCACGGTCCCGGCACCTGCACCTTCTACGGCACTGCCAATTCCAACCAGATGCTGATGGAGATCATGGGCTTCCACATGCCTGGCTCGTCCTTCATCAATCCCGGCACACCGCTGCGCGAAGCGCTGACGCGCGAAGCCGCCAAGCGGGCGCTGGCGATCACCGCGCTCGGCAATGAATTCACGCCGGCGGGCGAGATGATTGACGAGCGCTCGGTCGTCAACGGCGTCGTCGGCCTGCATGCGACCGGCGGCTCGACCAACCACACGCTGCACCTTGTCGCCATGGCACGGGCGGCCGGCATCCACCTCACCTGGCAGGACATTGCCGAGCTTTCGGAAATAGTCCCGCTGCTTGCCCGGGTCTATCCGAACGGACTTGCCGACGTGAACCATTTCCAGGCGGCCGGCGGCATGGGCTTCCTCATCAAGGAACTCTTGAAGCACGGACTGGTGCATGACGACGTGCGCACCGTCTTCGGCCAGGGCCTCCAAGCCTATACGGTCGATGCTCGTCTCGGCGGAAACGGCGCCGTCCTACGCGAGCCGTCGCCGGAAAAAAGCGTCGATCCTAAAGTGCTCTCCAGCATCGAGACACCGTTCCAGGCCAATGGCGGGCTGAAGATGCTGCGCGGCAATCTCGGCAAGGCGGTCATCAAGATATCGGCCGTCAAGCCGGAGCGTCACATCATCGAGGCGCCGGCGATCATCTTCCACAGCCAGCAGGAGCTGCAGGACGCTTTCAAGGAAGGCAAGCTCAACCGCGATTTTATCGCCGTCGTGCGCTTCCAGGGCCCGAAGGCGAACGGCATGCCGGAACTGCACAAGCTGACGCCGCCGCTTGGCGTGCTGCAGGACCGCGGCTTCCGCGTGGCGCTCCTCACCGACGGACGCATGTCCGGCGCATCCGGCAAGGTGCCGGCAGCGATCCACGTCACGCCGGAAGCGGTTGACGGCGGTCCGATCGCCCGCATCCGCGAGGGCGACATCATTCGCCTGGACGCGGTCAAGGGCACGCTCGAGCTGCTCGTCGATGCAGCTGACATGGCCGAGCGCGAGCCGGTGACTGTCGATCTCTCCGACAATGAATTCGGTATGGGCCGCGAACTCTTCGCCCCTTTCCGCCGCGCCGTTGGACCTTCGGACCAGGGTGCGAGCGTGCTCTTCCACCACTGAGCGGGTGGCTTCTGGCAAACAAAAACCCGCGGGGAGCTTGAAGCCCCCGCGGGTTCTTGTTTTCAATCCACCGATGGTGCCGCTCCTGGCGGACGCGCGGCTTCAGGCTCGAATATCGAGAACGTAGTCGCGGTGCGCCGGATGGGTGCTGTAGACGAAGATTTTGTTCAGCTCCTTCTGCGTCAGCAGGCGCAGGAAGCGGACGTCGATCGTATTGTTGGCGTTGACCTTCATCAGCAGGCAGCCGACCTTGGTGATGCGGGCATCCGGAATATCCAGATAAAACTGCTTCGGCAGGCTGAACTGGGTCAGGATCGCGAGCGTCGCGCTGCTCATCGAAATACGGACAATGTCGCAGCGGCGCGAAGCCGCGTGCATGACGCCCTTTTCCGTATATTCGATGCGCGCGGCGTTCATGGTGTCCTCCATCTTGAACCGCGCCTCGCGGTCATACATGAAGGATTCTTCCTTGCTCAGGAAATGAGATTTTGGCTGTGACGGATTGGAAGCGGCCACGTGCTTATCCCCCTCATAAATTGACGAGGAAAAGGTAGCAGCCGATCTTTAACAGAAAGTGAGAATTCGGCCCTTCCCGCACAATTCTTGCGACCATCACCCCAAAAATGGCCGCCTCACTTCCGGTAGGTATGGCCGGTTGCGTCAAACAGATGCAACTTCTGCCTGTCGGCGGCAAACCGCATCCTCTGTCCCTTCTTCACATCATAGATGCCGGGCAGCTTGACGACGATCGGCTCGCCCGGGACCAGGCCCTCGATATAAAGCAACGTCACTTCGCCGAGCGCTTCGACGATCGACACTTCACCTTCGAAAAGGTAGTCGGCGCCATCGGCAACCCGGAGATCCTCCGGACGGACGCCGAAGCTTGCCTGCTTGCCGGTTTCCGACGCGTCGGTCGCCACATCGAGGGTCACCGACATGCCGCCGGTCAGCGTCACCGTCGTCTGGCTTCCGGTTCCGGCGACCGTCGCCGGAATGATGTTCATGGCCGGCGAGCCGATGAATTTCGCGACGAAGAGGTTTGCCGGGCGCTCGTAGAGGTCCAGCGGCGCGCCGACCTGCTCGATATTGCCGGCGGAGAGAACGACGATACGGTCGGCAAGCGTCATCGCCTCGACCTGATCGTGGGTGACGTAGATCATCGTCGTATCGGCCATCTGTTCGTTCAGGCGGGCAATCTCGATGCGGGTCGCGACGCGTAGCGCGGCATCGAGGTTGGACAGTGGCTCGTCGAACAGAAAGACCTTCGGATCGCGGCAGATGGCGCGGCCGATCGCCACGCGCTGGCGCTGGCCGCCGGAAAGCGCCTTCGGCAGGCGATCGAGATAGTTGGTCAACTGCAGGCTCTCGGCCGCCGCACGGACGCGGCGGTCGATCTCCTGGCGGCTTTCGCCGGCGATCTTCATGCCGAAAGCCATGTTATCGAACACGGTCATATGCGGGTAGAGCGCATAGGATTGGAAGACCATGGCGATGCCGCGCTTGGAGGGCGGCACGTCATTGACGAGATGGCCGTCGATATACATCTCGCCGCCGGTGATCGCCTCGAGACCGGCGATCATGCGCAGAAGCGTTGACTTGCCACAGCCGGATGGACCGACGAAGACGATGAATTCGCCCTGCTTGATATCGAGGTCGATGCCATGGAGAACGTCCACGGAACCGTAGGATTTGCGGATATCCTTCAGCGTCAGTCCAGTCATTTCTCTCTCCCCTTAGGCGAGACGGGCGAAATACGCCCCCCAGGCCGGAATGTCGATCTTGTCGCCATAGTTGTTGCTGGTAAAGCCATGCCCCGTCAATGCCTGCCATTCTCCCGCCGGCAAGGCGACGCCGGCCTCGGCCGGGCTCATGTTGAAAATGCAGAGCAGCTTCTCGTTGCCGTATTCACGGGTAAAGACCAGGCTATCTCCCTGCGGCTCTTCGAATTCGATCTCGCCCATGGCAAAAGCGGGGTGCAGCTTGCGGAAGGCGATGAAGCGGCGATAGTGCTCCAACACCGAGGCCTCGTCGCCCTGCTGGACGCTGGCGGCGCGCAGGATATGCTCGACCGGCACCGGCAGCCACGGTTTGACCGTGGAAAAGCCGCCCTGGGCGACCTGGCTGTCCCAGACCATCGGCGTGCGGCAGCCGTCGCGGCCCTTGAATTCCGGCCAGAACTGAATGCCATAGGGATCCTGCAGATCCTGATAGGCGAGATCGGCCTCGGTCAGCGCCAGCTCCTCACCCTGATAGAGGCAGACCGAGCCGCGTAGCGTCATCAACAACGAGGCATAGAGCTTGGCGAAGGCATCGTGATCGGCGACCAGCCCGCCCCAGCGGCTGACATGGCGCATGACGTCGTGATTGGAGAAGGCCCAGCAGGCCCAGCCATCGGGTGCGGCAGCTTCGAAATCCTGCATCACCTCTTCGACGCGCTCCGCCGTCAGCGGATCGGGCGACAGGAACTCGAAGGCGTAGCACATGTGCATCTTGTCGTTGCCGGAGGTGTATTCGCCGACGATTTCAAGGCCGCGCTGGCTGTCGCCGACTTCGCCGACGGCGGCGATCGCCGGGAATTCTTCGAGAACGGCGCGGAAGCGCTTCAGGAAGGCAAGGTTCTCCGGCCGGTTCTTGTCGTAGATATGCTCCTGGAAATTATAGGGATTGACCGCCGGCGCCGTCGAGGCGTTGCGGCGCTCAGGCGCAAGCGCCGGATTGTCGCGCAATTGCGTATCGTGGAAATAGAAGTTGATGGTGTCGAGGCGAAAGCCGTCGACGCCGCGGTTGAGCCAGAAGCGGACGACATCGAGCAGACGGTCCTGCACCTCAGGATTATGCAGGTTCATGTCCGGCTGTGATGTCAGGAAGTTGTGCAAGTAATATTGCATGCGCGTCGGATCCCACGCCCATGCCGAGCCGCCGAAGATCGACAGCCAGTTGTTCGGCGGCGTGCCATCCGGCTTGGCGTCGGCCCAGACATACCAGTCAGCCTTGGCGTTGGACTTGCTCGAGCGGCTTTGTACGAACCAGGGATGCTGATCCGAGCTGTGGGAGATGACGAGGTCGATCATCACTCGGATGCCGAGACGATGGGCCTCTGATATCATCGTGTCGAAATCCACCAGCGTGCCGAAGATCGAATCGACATTCTCGTAGTCGGAAACGTCATAACCGAAATCGCGCATCGGCGAGGTGAAGAAGGGCGAGATCCAGATGGCATCGACGCCAAGGCTTGCCACATGCGGCAGGCGGGCGGTGATGCCCTTCAGGTCGCCAATGCCGTCGCCGTTCGAATCCTGGTAGGAGCGCGGGTAGATCTGATAGATCACCGCGCCACGCCACCAGTCCTTGTCGGGGGTCGAAATCGATAGGGGAGCCACGTTCATGGAATATCCTGTTTGAAGTCACGTTCGGAAATGGTCAGCCCCCTTTAACCGAGCCCGCCAGCAGGCCACGCACCAGATAACGCTGCAGCCCAAAGAAGACGAGCAGCGGCACGATGATGGTGACGAAGGCCGACGCCGTCAAAATCTCCCAATTGCCGCCGCGTGAGCCAAGCAACGCGTTGAGGCTGCCGGTCAGCACGAGGTGGTCCTTGTCGGTGCCGAGAAAGACCATGGCGACGAGCAGGTCGTTCCACACCCACAGGAACTGGAAGATGGCGAAGGAGGCGAGTGCCGGAAAGGACAGAGGCAATACGATGCGGACGAAGATCTCGAAGTCGCTGGCGCCGTCGACGCGGGCGGATTCGATGATCTCCTTCGGCAGGCCGGCGATATAGGCCCGCAGGAGGTAGATGGCGAGCGGCATGCCGAAGGCGGTATGGGCCATCCAGATGCCGGGATAGGTCTTGGACGGCTGGCCGAGCAGGTTGCCGATCTCGTTGTAGAGGCGAAGCAGCGGGATCAGCGACATCTGCAGCGGCACGACGATGAGGCCGACGACGAGGGCAATCAGCAGCCCGCGGCCGGGAAACTCCATCCAGCTGAGCGCATAGGCTGCGAACGCGGCGATCAGGATCGGAATGATCGTCGCTGGAATCGTCACAGTCAGGGAGTTGATGAAGGACTGACCGATGCCCTCGCCGGTCAGAACCGTTTTATAGTTCTGCAGCGTGAATTCCGGCGGTGCGGAGACGGACGCATAGATGCGCCGCGGGCGTTCGTCGGGCGAGAAGGCGACGTTCTTCATATAGCGATAACTGCCGTCGCTGTTGATCTGCAGGCTTTCGCCATCGCCGAGATCGGCCGTCATGCCGGCGTCGAAAGCGGCCGGCTGCTGCACCCGGTTGCCGAAGGCCTTCACCGAGCGGCCGGTCTGTCCCTCCAGCACGTTGCCTGTGATGACGTAATTGGCGCCTTCCTGCCGTTGCTGGTCCGGCGTGCCCAAGCGCACGGCGACGGTCTGCGTCGAGCCGACGAAGGCCGTCCACCAGCCGGAGACGACGATCTGGTCCTTGTCGCGCAGCGCGCTGACAAAGATTCCGAGCGTCGGGATCAGCCAGACGATGACGATGAGCAGAACGGCGGCATGAACAAAGAGACGGGCGGGGCCGATCTTGAAATAGCTTCCAACAGCGGTCATCTCAGTGGCCCTTCAGTTCGCGATTGGCGCGCCGCACATTCCAGACCATGATCGGCGTGACGGCGAGCATGATGATGATGGCAATGACGGCGCTTCGGCCGGAATCGCCGCCGCCGCGAAACAGCCAGTTGAACATCAAATTCGCCAGCACCATCGTCTGCCACTGGCCGTTGGTCATGGTCAGCACGATATCGAAGACCTTGAGGACGAGGATGGTGATCGTCGTCCAGACGACCGCGATGGAGCCCCAGATCTGCGGCACCATGATGCGCCAGAAGATCTGCCAGCCATTGGCGCCGTCGATGACGGCGGCCTCTATCGTCTCCTCGGGAATGCCGCGAAGGGCAGCCGACAGGATGACCATGGCGAAACCGGTCTGGATCCAGATCAGGATGATCATCAGGAAGAAGTTGTTCCAGAAGGGAACCGAGATCCAGACCTCAGGTGTGCCGCCGAACGTCTGGACGATGGCGTTCAGCAGGCCGATCTGGACGTCGTTGCCGCCGCGATATTCGTAGATGAATTTCCAGATGACCGAGGCGCCGACGAAGGAGATCGCCATCGGCATGAAGACGATGCTCTTGGCGATATTGCCCCACCAGATGCGATCGGTCATTACGGCGATGACGAGGCCGAAAAAGGTGCAGGCGGCCGGCACCACGGCAAGCCAGAGGATGTTGTTGAAGATCGACTGGCGGAATTCGCGGTCGCCGAGCGCCCATTTGTAATTGGCAAGGCCGACGAACTGCAGACCGGCACGGTCGTAGAAGGAGAGGATGAAGGTCGCAACGACGGGATAGACGAGATAGACGATCAGCAGGAAGAGCGCCGGACCAATGAACAGCCACGGCCGGACGAGCGCCCGGCGGTTGAGATTGCGGGATGCGGCGCGGATGTCGCCGTCCTTCACCGGCAGAGCGAGGTCCAGGATCTTGTTCGAAAAATAGAAATAGGCCGAGCACGCGACAACGGCGACGACCACGACGCCCAAAGCGGACACTATCTGCGACAGCATTTCGTCCCTCCCCTGCTTCCCCTGATCTTGTTCCGACCGGTTGTTATTCTGACGGGTCAGCGCCGGTCATCGTCAATCTATTTGTATTGCCCAATCACAATATATCCTGCGATGGCCGGGCTCTTTGCGAGCCCGGCCAGTCATGCAAGCCATGCCGCCGGCAAGCCGGCGGCATAATTTTAAAAGATTACTTGATGCCGTCCCAGGCGCTCTGGATCTCGCCTGCAGACTCTTCGGCCGACTTGCCGCCGACGAAATCGACCATGCCGGTCCAGAAGGCGCCGGCGCCGATCTTGCCCGGCATCAGGTCGGAACCGTCGAAGCGGAAGGTGGTGGCGGAGGTCAGGATCTCGCCTTCCTTCTTCATCTGCGGGTTGGCATAGGCCTCGGTGCTGACGCCCTTATACGGCGTCAGGAAGCTCGACTGCGCCATCCAGACCTCATGGGCGATCGGGGTTTTCAGGAAGTCGATGAAGGCGCGGGCCGTCTTCGAGTCCTTGGCGATCGAGACGAGCGTGCCGGCGCCGAGAACCGGCTTGCCGAGTTCGGGATGCGAAGCAAAGGTCGGCATGTAGAAGAAGTCGGCATCCTGGCCGAGCTTCGTGCCCTCGGGGAAGAAGGACGGGATGAACGAGGCCTGATGGTGCATGTAGCACTTCGGCGGAACCGCGAAGAGGCCCTTCGGGCTGTCGCGGAAATCGGTCGAGGCCACGGCCGCGACGCCGCCATCGACGTATTTCGCGTTCTTGGCGAATTTGCCGAACTCGTCGATCGCGGCGACGACGGCCGGATCGGTGAACTTCAACTCGTTGGTCGTCCACTTGTCGTAGGCTTCCGGCGGCTGCATGCGCAGCATGATGTCCTCGACCCAGTCGGTCGCCGGCCAGCCGGTGGCGCCGCCGGAACCGAGACCGATGCACCAGGGAACGCCGCCATCCTTGACGATCTGATCGGTCAGGGCATGCAGTTCTTCCATGGTCGTCGGGATCTTGTAGCCGGCTTCCTCGAAGTTCTCCGGAACATACCAGACCAGCGACTTTACGTCGGCCTTGTAAGGGAAGGCGTAGAAGGCTTCCTTGCCGTCCTTGCCCTTATAGGTGCCGTAACCGACCCAGCTGTCGCCGGCGCCGTAATTGTCCTTGATCCACTTGGAGTTGTCATCGCCGAGCGGCGTCAGGAAGCCCTTGCTGGCGAGATCGGCCAACAGGCCCGGCTGCGGCAGAACGGCAATGTTCGGCGGCGAGCCTGCCTGCGTATCGATGACGATCTGCTGTTCGTAGTTTTCGGAAGAGGAGTATTTGGCATCGATGCCGGTGGCTTCGGTGAAATAGGCAAGAACGCTCAGGAAGAACGCCTCGTCCTCGCCGCGCCACGGCCCGAAGATCGTCAGCGGCTGGCCCTTCAGATCGGCATGAGCAGCCTTGAACTCGTCATAGCTCTTCCAGTTGAACTTGGAATCCTGTCCCGGGGCAAATTTCAAATCGGCCGCGGACGCAGCACCGGCAAAAAGCGCTGCCACGGCAACGCCCATCAAAAATGACTTTTTCATGTGATCAACCTCCCATCACAATCCGCGCCGAATTCCCTCCAAAAGAAATTTCAAAGCGCTTTGACACCCAACTCATTCCACTGTCGGTGGAATGGAGTCAAGTCAATTCGCGAAAACCCGCCGTATACATGCTGGATATCGCGGCGCAGCAATGCCTATCGGGAAATATGGAGCGATTTTTCTTGAGTCAAGCGCGCCAGATGATACATAATTGAAAGCGCTTTGGATGCCACTGGGAGGCGACAGGCCTTTTCAGGACGGCTGACAGGCGGGCCGGGAGGAAGCATAGCAGGTGAATCTCAAACAGCTATCGGAATTGCTGGGACTGTCGCAGACGACGGTGAGCCGAGCGCTGAACGGCTATCCCGAGGTCAACGAGGCGACCCGGGAGCGTGTGCTCCAGGCTGTCAAGGAGACGGGCTACCGGCCGAACAAGGCAGCGCAGCGGCTTGCGACCGGCAAGGCAGGCTCGATCGGCCTCGTCATGCCGACGGCGCCCGGCCACCAGTCCGACGTGCATTTCGGTGAATTCCTGGCCGGGCTCGGCGAAGAGGCCGTCCGCCACGATTTCCACTTCGTCATCATGCCGGCCGACCCGGATGACGAGGTAGCGGCCCTTCGCCGCCTTGCGATCAGCGGCAATGTCGATGCTCTGTTCGTCGCCTATATGCGCGGCCACGACCCGCGGCTCGCGATGCTGAAATCACTGTCGATGCCCTATGTCGTGCACGGCCGCTCCTTCGGTTCGGAGCCGGACTATCCCTATCTCGACATCGACAATGAAGGCGCCTTCTACGATGCGACGCGGCTCTTGCTGCAGCTCGGCCATACCCGCTTTGCGCTAATGAACGGACCGATGCATCTCGATTTCGCCATCCGCAGGAAGAACGGCGTCATATCAGCCCTTGCCGAACGCGGGCTCGCGCTCGCGGAGGGTTGCATGAGCCACGCGCTGATGACGGACGAGCGAGGCCTGCTGGCGATGGAACATTTTCTGCAATTGCCGGAGCGGCCAACAGCGATCCTCTGTTCCAGTACGGTGCTGGCGCTCGGCGCGATCCGCGCGGTCAACCAGGCCGGATTGCGGCTGGGCGAGGATATCTCGCTGATCGCTCATGACGACGTGCTGCCGCTGCTGAAACCGGAAAGCTTTTCCGTGCCGCTGACGACGACGCGCTCTTCATTGCGGGCGGCGGGTGTGCGCATCGCGCAGCGGCTGATCGGCACCGTGAAGCAGGCCGGCCCCTTCCCCGACCAGGAGCTCTGGAAGACCGAGCTGATCGTCAGGGCTTCGACCGGCCCTGTTCCCCAGGCCTAGAACAGGATGATTTTAGGCCGGATCGGACTAAAATCCGAATCCTGCTCTACATCATATAGTTAGAGCATGATGTCGTCCGAAAACCGCTCACACTTTTCGGCATCATGCTCTCATCAAAACTGTGGCGGTGTCTGCCCTGCAGTGCGGTGGGCGGCGATAACCGTGTTGGCCATCAGCATGGCGATGGTCATCGGTCCGACGCCGCCGGGAACCGGGGTGATGGTGCTGGCGACCGCCGAGACCTCCTCGAAGGCGACATCGCCGACGAGCCGGGTCTTGCCCTCGCCTCTTTCGGGGGCTGCCACCCGATTGATGCCGACGTCGATGACCGTCGCACCGGGCTTGACCCAATCGGCCCTGACCATCTCCGGCCGGCCGACGGCTGCCACCAGGATATCGGCGTTGCGGCAGACCTCGGCGAGATTCCTGGTCCTGGAATGCGCGATCGTCACCGTCGCATTGGCGTTGAGCAGCAATTGCGCCATCGGCTTGCCGAACAGGTTGGAGCGGCCGATGACGACGGCGTTGAGGCCGGAGAGATCCTCGCCGTGGGTGCGGCGGACGAACACCATGGCGCCGGCCGGGGTGCAGGAGACCAGCCCGGTCTTCAGGTCGCCAGTGGCGAGCTTGCCGGCATTGACGACGCTCAGGCCGTCGACATCCTTTTCCGGCAGGATCGACTGGATGATCGCCTCGCTGTCGAGCGGCTTCGGCAAGGGCAACTGCACCAGAATGCCGTGGATCGACGGATCGGCGTTGAGGGTGGCGACAAGGGCTGCCAACTCCTCCTGCTTCGTTTCGGCCGGCAGCGTGTGCTGAACGGACTTGAAGCCGCACTCCTTGGCCATGCGGCCCTTGGAGCCGACATAGGCGTGGCTTGCCGGATCGTCGCCGACGATGACGACAGCAAGGCCGGTGGTGACGCCGGTACTTTTTTCCAACGCTGCCGTCGCACTCTTGACCGTCTGAATGACCGATGCAGCTACGTTCTTGCCGTCGATTACTGTCGTCACGCGTCTCTCCGCCCTGTTTCGCGTCAATCTATGGATAGTTGACGAGCTTCAAATGCTCGCTAACGCCCTATCCTGTCGGAAAGCAGCAATGCAATATCAAAAATGCAAGGAAATGTTCCTTCAACGCAGCGGCTGTCGCGCTTCGAACGCATGAACACGAAGCCGGTCGCGCAGGCCGGAGATCTCGGAGCGCAGCACCTCCATTTCGTCGACTGGCGCGGGGTCCTGCGCGGGCATCGACGGCAGTGGAACCTGTGGCCGGGGCGCCTGCGTTTTCTTCCTTGCGGGATCGGCGACGGGCCGACGCAGCCGCAGCAGGAAAGCCGCGGCAATGCCTATCGCAAGGCCCGCCGCGGCACCAGCCAGCCAACGGCCGGTCGGGCCATCGGTGCCCAAGACTGCGGTTGCCAATGCCGGCTTCAGGAGAACGATACGACCGTCGGTGGCGGTTTCCACCGCCGCGGACGTCGCCTCTTCGAGGCGCGAGCGCGCGGCATTGGCCTTTTCGCTAAGCTCGGTCAGGCGTGACAAATCGACGCCGGTGTCCCGGCTCTGGGCGATCAGCGTATTGCGGCGGTCGTTCAGGCCCTTGCGCGCATCAACGGCGGCCTTGGCAGCGAGGTTGGCAGCCTGGGCAAGACGGGTCAGCTCCTTGCCCATATTGTCCTTCAGACCGTCGGTTTCGGCCTGCTGCTGCAGGAGGCGCGGATGGCGCGGGCCGAGCTCGGCCGAAAGCTGCGCAAGCGCTGTCCTGGCGACGGCATATTTGTCGCGCCAGCTCTGCAGCGCCGGCGAAAGCATATCGGAGGGAAGCGAACCGTCGAGCACTTCGGCAAGTTTTGCCGCCTTGAGCCGGTCGGTCTGCGCCTTGGCGGCAAGAATATTCTGGTCGGCCGCTTTCAGATCGGCATCGAGCTGGTCGATCTGGCGGCGAAGATCGATCGCCACCTTGACGTTGCCCTCGCCACTCTTTGCAGTGAAGGCGGCAAGCTCCGCCTTCGCCTCGTCATAGGTTTTGCGCAAGGCGGCATCGGTTTCGACGTCGCGGGGTCCGTCTGCCGTAGAAACCGCTTTGGCAAGCCCTGCGGCGATGCGCATGGATTTGCCGCTGTCGCCGGTCGTCACCCTCACGAGGATCGTGCCGGCAGCGGCATCGGGCAGTATCTCGACCGCATGCTTCAGCGTCGCCTCGGCGCGCGAGGCCGGATCGGCGGCAGCACCGGTCGCCGAGAGGAGATCGAGCGCGACGCCGAGCGCATTGGCGCTGGTGCCGGCAAATTCGGGATCACGATCGAGTTTCAGGGCGGCGACCGTCGATGCAACCATGCGCGCCGACAGCAGCCCTTTTGCCGCAGCCTGGGTGAAGGCAGCGCGGCTTGCAGCATCACTCTTCACCGCAAGTGTCGCCTCGGCACGGTAGAGGGCCGGCGAAGCCGGCATCAGCGCCGGCAGGCCCGCGCCGACGATCGTCGCGGCGGCCACCATCATCGCAAGACCAATGCCGCCGACGCGGCGGCGCGGCGCGGCCGGTCGGGGCTCGACGGGTTCTTCACGAACCGCGGCCAGCGGTTCGGGTGAGATCACAGGCTCGTCGGCCACAACACTCAGCTCTTCATCGCCCGCCGGCTCCTGAAGAAGCGGATGGCCGACGTCGTTGGCGGCCCGGAGGCGGTTGCCGAGGATGGTTTCGATGCGGTCGACCAGAGGTGCCGTGCGCACCGTCCTGGCGCGCTGCTCCTCCAGCACGCGGCCGATGGCGCGCAACAATTCGGCCTCGGGCGGCGCGATATCAGGCCGGCTCGATCGGGGCGCCGCATAGGAATCGTCATGGGGGCGCGGTCCTGTGGCTGCGCGATCCTGGAAGTTGTTTCTAGCCCTGATATCGTACATTTGCGCCACATCTCATGCACATGATGGCCGGGTTCGCTCATCCGCACGGACGCAGATGATTAAGCCACTCTAAATATTCATGGCAAAGAAATGGTTAACCGCAGCGGGCAAGAATTGTTGAGTCGCGCGACGCTATGAGGTCAGCTTGCCCTCTTATGGTCCGACCGCGGCTGCAGCGCGCTGCCGTGCTCTTCCGGATGGCTAAGGATCCTTTCGCGTCGGCGGAAGCGGTAGCGCAGGACATGGAAAAGGAAGACCGGGATGCCGACAACGTAACGGCGCCAGAGGCGCGTCGGCTCCTGCAGCAGGCGATAGGCCCATTCCAGGCGCATCATCCGCACCGTCCTCGGCGCACGCGGGACGGCGCCGGAGACGAAGTCGAAGAGAGCGCCCACCGTCAACACCAGGCGCGCATGATCGGCGCGAATATGATCGTGAACCCATTTCTCCTGCAGCGGCGTCCCCATGCCGACGATCAGGATATCGACCTTCTGGCGCTCGAGCTCCTCGATGACATCCGTAGGATCGACCTTGTCGAAGTAACCGTCGGAAACGACGACGAATTCGTGCCAGGGCGTGTGCCTGCGGAAGTTTTCCGCCGCCGCCTCGACGACCGAACGCTCGCCGCCGATGAGGCCGATGCGACGCGGCGCCTCCATGAAGGTCAGGAAGGCCGGCACGAAATCGGTGCCGTTCAGATTGGCGGGAAACGGCGAACCATGGGCGATCTGCGATGCGATATTGAGGCCGATGCCGTCCGGCAGCACCAGATTGTGCGACATGATCCGGTAGTATTCGTCGTCGCGCAGCGCGGTCAACATGTTGTGGGCGTTGACGAAGCAAACCACGGTCTGGCCGACGGGAATGGAGGCCAGCTCGTTGATGAAAACGAGGGCGTCGTCCCAGCCGAGATCGCAGACCGGCAGATCGAAGATCGTCCGCCGCGATGCGAGCACCGCGAAGTTTGCAATCAGATTCATTCCTACCTCCTGCCGAGGGTGCTGCATGCGCCCGACATCCCGGAAAACAAGCCCATATTTCCGCACCGGAGGTCTCGAAAGGACCGGTCGCGTCCCGCCGGACGGCGTCGCTCCGATCTCGGATAAGCGGCGCATGCCAAGCTGTGACTCCTGATATAACAGGACGGCTTCAAACAACCCTTAGGAAAATTCCTTGGATTTCCATGCTCGTATAAGTAGATTATTAACCACATGCGCCAACGACAAGCGGCGCCCTCGGGCGCCGTTTGTCGTCGATGAGCTAATGATGCTTAGTGGGTCGCCGGCGTCGGTGCTTCGGCGGCCGGTGCGGTCTCGACGATCTTGACAGGTGCACTCACCTTCTTCGGCTGGCCGGCGGAGCTTTCCTTGACCTCTTCCTTGGAGAGATAGTCGAGCTGTTCCAGCATCACGTCGGCAACGTATTCGCCGCCGAGGCGCTCGTTCATGCCCTTCTTGATTTCCTCGCGGAAGGCCTTCGGATCGAAGGACTTGATGTGGGCGATATCGACCATCTTGTTGCCGACGAGCAGGCTGAAAAGCTCGTCCGTCGTCATCTCGCTCAGCGGCAGCGTCACGCCTTTCAGCATGTCCTTGTTCATCATGAACGAAACGCGGCCGAGGAAGTAACCGGTGATCGCACCGTTGCCGATGATCGGCACCGTGATCGTTTCGCCCTTCACCAGTTCAAGAGCGCTCTGCTTGGAATCCGTTGCTGCGGGCGCCGGCGCCGTCGCCAGGTACACCGAGAAATAGACCGATGCCAAGGTGATGGCGCAAACCCAGACACCGGTGAGGACGAGCTTGATCATCAGTTTCCACGCGCGGCGAATTGTTCCTGGGAATAGGTGCCGTCGGCATCGGCGTCCTGAACCGCGTTCTTCAGGAGGTCGGCGACGGCGCGAACCGCTTCGAGATGCGCCTCGACGCGACGGGCATTCAGAACCAGTTTCTTCTTCAGTCCGTGCAACTGATCGAGATGGGCAGCGGCAAGCTCGGACGGATCGGTGTCGCGGAAAAGCATCGACAGCTCGTAGAGGCAGCGGCTCTTATGCGCGTTGGAGACCTTGAGATCGAACTGCGGATCATTGCCGATCCGGGTGTTCTCATTGTCGATGATCATTTCGAGGCGTCCGAGAACGGATTTGATCCTGTATTCGTTCGAAACTATTTCCATTGTAACCCCGGTTATGCGTCGTTTGGAGCATGATGCCGAAAAGTGTGCGCGGTTTTCGGACCACGTCATGCTCTAACTATTTAATTGAGAACAGGATTCGGATTTTAGGCCAACGGGCCTCAAATCATCTTGTTCTGTCGGTCTTGGCTTCGGCGGTCGGCGTGCCAAAGGTCTTGCGCTGGAAGTCGTCGATCATGCTGAGCGCAGTGTTGCGGTCATCATCGTTGGTGGAGGCATTGATGACTTTGCCTTCCTGCCGGCGCAATTGCTCGCTGTACATCTGCTTGGCGATACCGATGCCGTCTCCCTTGGCCATGGTGTTGCCGAGCTGTTCGGCCATCATGCCCTTCCAGATATCGCCGGTCGCGCCCTTGCCGTATACGTCTTCACTTTCGCTCGGCAGCATGGACTTGACGAAATTCTGCAGGACCATGGCCTCGAACTTCCGGTAGCTTTCCGGAACGTCCTCCGCCTTGGTGCGGTTCTGGATGTTTGCGAGGCCGCTCTTCTGGCCGATATGATCGAGAACGTCGACCGTATTGGAGAAGCCCTTGCCATTCTCGGCGAGGCTTGTTGCGGCAAAGGCCGCACGATTTGCCTTCAACTTTTCCTGGGCTGCCTGAACCTCCATGGGGTCGGCAGCTTTGACAACATCCAGGACCAAATCACTGGGGGGCGAAATAGCCACGTTACAATCCTCTGAATTTAAGATCGTAACGACTATGGTTTTTGAAGCTTGCTGGAGGCTGGCGTTGCGAATTGCTGATCGATGACATCGTAGATGGCGTTGTCATCTGCCTCGCGGCGCTCGGCCTCGAGAGCTTCCTTCATGCCGTCTTCGAGGCGGTCGCCCTTGGCCCGCTCGCGTGTCAGCCGCATCTCGTGGACCTGCTGCATGCCGGTCAGCTGCTGGTCCTTGATGGTGAGCCTGCCGAATCGATCGGCGTAATTCTGCGAGAAGGCGTGGTGGACGGGGTCCATCGAGCCGAGCGCCAGGATGACATCGTCCATCGCCACATTGACCTCGACACGCTGACGGCTGGTTTCGGCCAGGTCGTTCTCGGCCATTCTTTCGATATGCCGCTGCACTGAGAGCAGCCGCTTGAGCTTTTGGGAGCGCTTCTTTTCGATCATCGCCTCATCGCCCGATATAGATCGAGCCGAAGGACTGGCCGAACTGGTTGATCAACGCCGCGATCGAGAAATAGATCAGGAAGAGCCCGCCCATCAGCAGATAGGGCGTGGAAATGAAGTAGACCGGGATCTGCGGCGCCAGCTTGTTGATGAAACCGATCGAGACGTTGAAGATCATGCCGTAGATCAAAAACGGGCTCGACAGCCGCAGCATGATGTAGGTGGTCTGCTCCAGCGTGTCGGTAAAGGAGATCAGCGTCGCGCGCATCTGCATCAGGCCGCCGAAGGGCATGGTCGTGTAGGAATCGATCAGCGCGCGGAAGACGATGTGATGAAAATCCATGATGAAGAGAATCATGATGCCGGCAAAGGTAATGAAGCCGGAAAGGCTGGTCTCCGGCGTGTCTTCGAGGATGTCGGCGGAACCCGGCTGGGTGTAGCCGACCATCATCGCGATGATCGTCGCGGCGAACTGCATGCCGATCGTGTAGATCCTCGCCAGCATGCCGTACATCACGCCGATCAGCGATTCGCTGAAGATCAGGCCGATATAGGTTCCGGCACCGGTGTGAACGGCCGGATAGACGGTGTCCCAGAGCAACGGCATGACGGCGATCGAGAGCGCGCCGGCGATGAAGACGCGCAGCTGGTCGGGCACGCGCGCCGAGGAAAAACCCGGAAGAGCCAGCACACAGCCACCGATCCGGCAGAAAACCAGAAACAGCGCGAGAACGGTCCCTTGCGGGTCTGCTATCATGAAATAGAGCCCAAAATCTTTATCTCGATGCCCTTGGCCAGTTCGACATGCGACAGGACCGGGAGCGTGGCGAACAGCCGTTCGATGATCATGCGCACATAGGAGCGTGTTTCCGGCGATGTGACAAGGGCGAATGGCAGGCCCCGATCCATGAACTCACGGATAACTTTGGTGGCCTGCTCGCTGAACTCTTCCAGGCTGCGCGGATCGATGTCGAATTCGATCACCTCGCCCTTGGCGTCGCGCTTCAGCGCCTGGTGGAAAGCCAGATCCCACTTGCTGCCCAGCCGCAGCACACGCAGCACGCCGTTGTCGGCGAGGTCGCCGCAGAGCTGCTGCGCCATGCGGATGCGGACGTGCTCGACAATCTGCTCCGTTTTCCTGACATGCGGGGCAAGCTCGGCCACCGCTTCGAGAATGAGGTGCAGGTTGCGGATCGAGACGCGTTCGGCAAGCAGCAGCTTGAGCACCGCCTGCAGGCCCGAATAGGACATGTGCGACGAGCAGATCTCGTCGGCAAGCTTCTTGTATTCGGGATCGAGCCGATCGATCAGCACCTTCACGTCCTTGTAGGACAGAAGCTGCGGCAAGTTGTTGCGGATGACCTCGCTCATATGGGTCAGCACGACGGAGACGTTGTCGATCGGCTGGAATCCCTCGCGTTTCAGATCGTCGGCGAAGTTTTCGAGGATCGAGACGGCAGGCATACCGAAAGCGGGTTCACGGATTTCGTCGCCGGGAATGCTCGGCCGGCGGCCGGCGCCGGTCACGACGAGAACTTCGCCGACGCGCAGCAGGTTGGAGGCGACCGTCGTGCCGTGGATGCGGATCTGATAGGACTTCTCGGCAATGGCGATATCGTCGGTCACCTTGATTTCGGGCACGACGAAACCGTATTGTGTGGCGAACTTCTTGCGCATCTTCCCGACGCGGAAGGCGAGCTCCTGGTGGGCGCCAAGCAGGCGCGTCGAGACCATCTTGCCGAGTGCGAGCTCAATCTCCGAGGTGCGCAGCACCGACTTGACCGAATCCTTTTCCAGCTCCTTGCTCTGGACGACCTTCTTTTCTTCCTGCTCGCGGCGAAGCTTGTTTTCAGCTTCGACCTGACGCGGGATGAACCAGGCGCCGAAAGCGAGAAGACCGCCGAGGATTACGAAGGGGACAAACGGCAGGCCCGGCATCAGGGCCAGCACGAACATCAGCACGGCCGAGACGGAAAGCGCGCGGGGATACCCGCTCAACTGGTTGACGACCGCCTGGTCGGTCGAGCCAACGGTGCCGCCGCGAGAGACGAGAAGGCCGGCGGCGAGCGAAACGATGAGGGCCGGCATCTGCGAGACGAGGCCGTCGCCGACGGAGAGCTTGACGAAGACGTCGGCCGCTTCGCCGATCGGCATGCCGTGGCGGAAGTAGCCGATGATGATGCCGCCGAAGACGTTGATGCAGGTGATGATGAGGCCAGCGACGGCATCGCCGCGCACGAACTTCGACGCACCGTCCATCGCACCGAAGAAGGAGCTTTCCTCCTCGAGTTCCTTGCGCCGGCGCTGGGCTTCCTTTTCGTCGATGATACCGGCCGAGAGATCGGCGTCGATCGACATCTGCTTGCCGGGGATGGCATCGAGGGTGAAACGCGCACCGACTTCGGCGATACGCGTGGCGCCCTTGGTGATGACGATGAAGTTGATGGTGATGAGGATCAGGAAGACGATCAGACCGATGACGAAGTCGCCGGACATCACCAGGCTTGCGAAACCGGCGATGACGCCGCCCGCTGCTTCATGGCCCTCATTGCCGTGGGACAGGATGACGCGTGTCGTCGCGATGTTCAGCGCCAGCCGGGTCATCGTCGCGATCAGCAGAATGGTCGGGAACGACGAGAAGTCGAGTGGTTTCTGGATCCACAGCGAGACCATCAGGATCAGCACCGAAAAGGCGATCGAGAAGGCCAGTCCCATATCGATCAGGAAAGGCGGGATCGGCAGAAAGAGAATGCAGATGATGCCGATGATGCCCAGGGCAAAACCGACATCGCGCAGGCTCGGGGCGACTTTTGGAAGGGGCAGTGCAGGTGGTTGCGCCATGACGATTCCGTCTCTTCATGAGAGGAGGCGGACATGCGGCCCGCCCAATTCGGATCGAGAGTTAAATGGCGAAGCTTGCGCGAAGGTGGCCCGACCGTTGCGCACTTTTGCTGGAACTGCTCCAGAGCATGATGCCGAAAAGTGTGAGCGGTTTTCGGGCGACATCATGCTCTAACTATAAAATGTAGAACAGGATTCAGATTTTGGGCCGACCCGGCCTAAAATCATCCTTTTCTAGAAGCCGGACTGGATGCGCGAAAAGACCAGATTGGTGAAAATGGAGATCTGCGAGCCGGCGAAAGGTGCGGTGACGCCGACCGTGATCAGCACCGCGACGATCTTCGGCACGAAGGTCAGCGTCGCTTCCTGCACCTGGGTCAGCGCCTGGATCAACGCAATGATGAGACCAACTGCCATCGCGACGATGACGGCGGGACCCGCGGCAATCAGGACGGTCCAGATCGCCGCCTGGAACAGATCCAATGCATCAGCTTCATTCATTTGAAGGCAACCTCATATCGCCTTGAAGTGGCCCCGCCGTGGCCGGACCGCCATTGATTGGTATCAAGCGCGCCATACGGCGCACCGGCGCCGTTAGTATCAGGTATCGCTGGTCGGCGCCTTGTCGGCAACAGTGATTCCCGCCTGCACGAGTATATTACCGCCAGCCGAGGTTGTCGCAATGATTCCATCGGAATAAACCTTGACGGATTCGATGGTGCCTTTGACGGTGCCGTCGGCGCTTTCCATGTATTTGCCGACGTAGCCGCTGGCCTGGGTGAGGCTCGAGCTGGCGAGCAGCGTATCCAGCTTGGTGTTGGTCTGGATCGTCTGCTCGACCTGCGAGAAGCTCGCCAGCTGCGACATCTGCTCGCTGGCGTCGACCGGATCGGTCGGATCCTGGTTCTTCATCTGCGCGATCAGCAGCTGAAGGAAATTGTCGTAGTTCAGCGTCGCCTTCTGCTGGGCCGTGTTCGTCGTACTCGTCGAACTCGTTTTGGCCACGCTTGACGTTGCATCTACCGCCATGGTGCAATCTCCCTGCGAATCTGCTCGACCATCGTCGGCGGCATTTCGTGGTTGTTGAGGATATTGTCTTCGATCGCGTAGAGGCCGCGGATCGCCTTCAACGCATCGAAGGCGCGGCCCGTCGAGACGAGTGCATCGATGCGCTTCAGTTCGGCGAGGATCTCCTCGTTCTTGAAGCAGGAGAGCAGCATGGTGATCGACTTGCGGAACAACGCCGTCGAGTGATCCTTGCCCTCAGGGTTGATGAGGATCATCTGCGCAATGAAATAGAGCTGACGCAGCGGCGTTGTGGCGCCCTCCGGCTGGAGGACGTGATTTTCCAGAAGGAACGTCACATCATTCAGGAATTCCAGCGCGACCTTGCGGTCGACGCGCAGGACAGCGCCGTTGATGAAGATTCTTTCTCCGGCTTTCAGAGAAATGCGAAGTGTACTTTTCATTTAAGTCCATCCCTGATGATGGTGGTAACGTCGATGATGCCCTGGTAGTTATTGGACTGACGTTTTCTGATCCTGTCGCATTCCTTCAATATCCAGATTGCGATCGAGATGAGGTTGGCCCTGAGCCCGATCTCCAGCTGGTTGTCGGGATGTTTGAGATCCTCGATGAAACTGATCCACACCCGGCGGGTATAAAACAGGGCTTCAATGGCTTCCCGGCCGTATTTTTCCTTTTCGCGCGCCAACGACAGCAGGTCTATGGACCGGTCGAGAACCTGCCATTCCCGCTCTTTCGCGTCGGCCACCGAGTCCTGCATGACTTCGGCATATGAGAACTGATACATTCATGCATCCTTCTTTATTGCGCGCCTTTGCTCATCAAAGGTAGTTTACTAGACTCAACTGCTGGATCTTCGAGACGATCGTGTAAGCGGTTTCAAGCTGCGTTTCCAAAGTCTTGACGAGGGTCGAGGCTTCGTAAGGATCGACACCCTGGAGATCGACGAGCTTGTTCTTGATGATATTCGACTGGGCATCGAGGGCGTCGTTGGACTTCTTGACGCGCTCCTGCGAAAGGCCGAGCTGGCTTGCCTGCGTCACCAGGCCGCTGGTTGCCTTCGTCGTATAGCTGATCGCCTGCTTGGACACCGTGCTCATCGCATCGCTGCTGAGATCCTGGCCCAACAGCGCCGAGGTCATCACCGAGGCGAGCGCGAAGTAACGCATGCCCTCGGAATTGGCATTGGTCGAGGATTCGATCACTTCGGAGTTGCTGATGCGGCTCGTCATGTTCTGGTTCGATGCCTGCGACCAGCCGGTCGTCGCGTTGGTCCAGTTGGCCTGGCTAAACATCGGCTCCACCGTCGTGGTGATGAAGGTGCTCATTTCGGCGCCAGTCAGATCTTTGACCGCCTTCGGGAGTCCTGCCGCATAAGCGTTCAGGGCCGTAACGATGGCGGCACTCGTCGCGGTGGTCTTGTCGGTCAGCGGCTGCACATCGGTATTGATGCCGGAGAACAGATATTCGCCGTTCACCATGGTATTGGCCGTGTCCATCATGGTGGACAAGGCGCTGGTGGCGGACTGGATGGCGACGGTGATGCTGCCGGGGTCGTGGCTGCCCTGGAGCGCCGTCAGCTTCGAAACCAGGCCATCGCCGCCATCCTTCATCTTGGAAAGGCCGAGCTGCGAGGATTCCATGCGCGCAGTGACGAGCGAATTGCTTGCTTTGATCGAGTCTATCCTGTCGACCTCGCGGCTGAAGTCGACGCTCCTGGCAGCGTTGCCGCCGAGCGAGATACCGATATCCGCATAGACGCCCGTCGTCGCTTCCATCGTTGCCTTGGTCATCTGGTTCTGCCCCTGACGGATCGTCAAGCGCATCGCGTTCTGAATGGCCGAACTTGAAATAAAAGAGCTCTTCATGGCTTAACTCGCAATATCCAGCAATGACTTCAACATTTCGTCAACGGCGTTCAGGATCTTGGTCGCCGCCTTGTAGGACTGCTCGATATCGAGGAGCAGCGTCAGCTCCTCGTCGAGGTTGACGCCCGTCTCATTCGAATAGGCTTCGTCGGAGCGTGACAGCGCCGCCGAGGTGTTTTCCGCCGCCGTCGTGGCGTTGCTGCGGTACTGCTCGAGCCAGCCGAGCGAATTCGTCGCGAATTCCATGATGCTGACGTTCGAATCGATGCCCGTCGTGGCGTCGAAGCCGACCGTCGGTCCCGCCGCCGGATCGAAATCGATGTCGGAGCCCAAGGCGGTATAGAGACGATCGAGGTCCGTCGTGTAGCCGCTGAGGTGGGTAGGATTGTTGACGAGGCCGGTAGCATTGATGCCGCCATCGCGCAGGCGCATCGGATCGCCGCCCTGCGAGGTGATGACGGTGCTGCTGACGCTGATGGTCGACGCCATGCCGGCAACCGCGGTGGCGCCGGTATCGACCGTGCCGCCGCTCCAGGTGAAGAGACCGGGCACATAGGCCGGGCCGGCCGCCGTGTTCTGCTCCTTGAAGAGCGAGACCAGGCCGCGGGCGATTTCGTCGAGCTGCTTCTGGAAGTTCGGGGCGATCTCGTCGCGGACCTGGAGGAGAGACTGAAGGCTTCCCTGCCCTGTCGTCGTCGATCCGCTGCCGCGCGGAAGGGCCACACCGTCAACATAAACCGAATTGCCGACAGTGGTGGCGGTATAGATATCCTGAGACTTGAACGTCACGGTGCGCGGAACCGTCTCGAAGAGGATCGTCCCGTCAGACGTGCTCAGCACCATGTCGTTATTGTCGCGTGTCGTCGTGTTGACGCCGACGATCTGCGAAATCTGCTTGAGAGCCTTCTCACGTTCGTCGAGAGCTCCGGATGCATCCGCACCCGAGGCCGTGGCGGTCTTCACCGCATTGTTGGCCTTCTCGAAGTCGCTGAGGAGCGTGTTCAGCTTATCGACCGCGGTGGCGATCTGCTTGTCGGCGGTGGCGCGAACGTCCTGAACGGATTGCGAGGCATTGTTCAGCGAGTTGGCGACGTCCTGGGCGGCGGTGATGGCGCCCTGGGCGGCGACGGTGCTGCCCGGCGTCGTGCGGAAGGCCTGAAGCTTCTGCTGAAAAACACCGAGATAGGTGGATGGCGACGTTTCGTAGTCGTTGCCACCCACGATCGACTTCAGGTCCTCGAGACCGCCGAGCAACGCCTGCTGGGCGCTGTCCTGAGAGGATGTCTTCAGGTATTGACGCAGCAGCGCATCTTCCTGCGCCCGGTCGATCTTGACGACCTGGGCACCGTTCAAGGACGTAGTGAGCATCGCCTGCCGGCGCACATAATCTTTGTTGCCCGCATTGGAGATATTGTTCGATACCACGCTGCTCTGAGTGCCGGTATTGTTGAATATGTTCTGCGCGGTATTAAGTGCGGATGTGAGCGACATGGCTTACCCGGTACCTTGCTTATCTCTTGAGGTTGACGAGGACGTCCATAATGTCGGACCCCGTCTGGAACACCTTGGAATTGGCGGTATAGCTGCGCTGCGATTCGATCATCTCGGTCAATTCGCCGGCAAGGTCGACGTTCGAGCCTTCGAGGGCGCCTGACTTGATGGTGCCGAGACCGTTGGTCTGCGGGAAGCCGGTAACGGTGACGCCGGACTGACCGTTGGCGCTGTAGACGTTGCCGCTCTGGAGCGTCAGCTTGTCGGGGCTGGCGACGTTGGCGAGCGGGATACGGTAGAGCGGCTTGTTGGTGCCATCCTCGTACTTGGCGTAGACGATGCCGTCGCCATCGATCGTGACGTCCTTGACCGGGCTTGCCGCCTGGCCGTTCGGCGTACCCGTGCCGGCAAAAGCGGCGCCGAGCTGCGTGAAGCCGGAGAGATCCATTTTGATGGTCTGACCGGTCACAGTATCGGCGATGTTAACAGAGCCCGTAGAGTTGGTTATTTTACCGTTGGCGTCGAAATCGAGCGTGGTTGTGCCAACGGCGCCGCCAGCGCTGTAGGGAAAGGAGGTCGTGCCGCCCGTTGCCGCATTGGCGTTGCGGAAGATCGCAACTTGCCAGCTGCTGTTAACGGCAGGAGGTGCCGGCGGAGGCGTCGCCGCGACCGAAGTCTTGGTGAAGTAGAAGTCGTACATCACCTTGTTGCCGAGCGTGTCGTAGGCGACCATCGAGAACTTCTTGGTGTCGGCCGTCGTGGTGGCGGCGTTGGCGCTCGGCAGCGTCGCAGGAGCGACCGGGGCGATGTTGGCGCCGGAATCGAGATTGCCCTTGAAGACCCCGGATGTCGAGGCGATGGCGGTCAGCCCTTCCTGGTTGACGTTGACAGGAACGAGGCCATCGAAGCCGTTGACGACGACAGCGGGAGAGCCGGCGTCGTAGGAATAGCCCATCAGCATGAAGCCGGCGGCATTGACGAGATTGCCTTCGTCGTCCTTGGTGAAGTCGCCGGCGCGGGTCAGAACCGGCGTGCCGTCCGCACCCTGAACGATGAAGAAGCCGTCGCCCGAGATCGCAAGGTCGGTGCCCGAGGTGGTGTAGGAAATATCGCCCTGGTCGGAGACAGACTGGCGGACCGAGGACTGAACGCCGCCGGAATTGTAATTGCCGCCCGAGGAAGGCAGAACAAGCGACGAGAAGCTCGTCGACACGGACTTGTAACCGGTGGTGTTAACGTTGGCGATGTTGTCGGCGACCGTGCTCAAGCGGTTGGCCTGAGCGTTCATCCCCGATACTGCCGTCTTCATGCTGCCGAAAATGCTCATCTGAAAACCTCGTTTTACCTGTTATGCACGAGAGTATTTGTCGGGCCTTGCGTGAAGCTGTCTGTCATGGCGAGTTGCGAGGCCAACTTTGAGGTTCAGCCGGGCGCCGCCGCCCGACCGGGAAAATCAGGCCCAATCGATGCAGTAGCCAAGGAAGCGCTTGGAATCGACCGGATCGACGCCGAGCTTCTTGCGCAACTTCTTGCGCAGCTTCGAGATGTGGCTTTCGACGACGTTCTCCTCGACCTCTTCATCGAAGATGCCGTAGATAGCGTTGAAGATCTGGGTCTTGGTGACCCGGCGACCGCGATTGGCGATCAAATATTCGAGGATGCGGCGCTCGCGCCGGGGAAGTGCGAAGACTTCGCCGTTGATCTCGGGGTCACGACCATCCGAGTAGACGCGGATCCCGCCGATCTCGGTGTAATTGGTGATCGCCTTCAGCCGGCGCCGGATCGCAGCCGCCCTTGCGAGGATCTCGCGGGGATGCACCGGTTTGCGCACCACGTCGTCGACGCCGCAGTCGAACAGCGCAAGGGTGTTTTCGAGCGAGTGCTGGTCGCTGACCGCAATCACCGGAGCCATCGACCGATCCCGGATCGCCCGGGGCAGTTCGAAGTTGCGCTGGCCCTGACCGATCAGAAAGGCCTCGACTGCAGCTATATCGGAATCAGCGGCGGTCTGTACCCACTCGGCGAATTCCGCCGGATCAAAGCCGGTAGAGGGAATGCCCTCACGCCCGAACAGAGATGTGTATCCATCTTTCACGAGCTCACGCTCATCAACCACTACGATCATTCGTCCGCCTCCGAATCAGTGTGGCACTTCGATGATCTATGGGTACGAATCGCACGAATCGGCGACAACTCGTTAAAGTTAATGGCAGAAACTAATAATTGATTAAGATCTGTGTAGCGATTTGATCTATATCTAGTGGGTACGCCTGATTATGCACACCAAAATTTCGTGGAAAAGTTAACGGTCGGTTAAATATAACTTGCGCAGGGATTCACGCCGGATTCCTGCCACATTGTGACACAGTTTCGTCACAATACGGCTCTTCCCTCTTTGGTTGAATCAATTTTGACAAAAGTTACTCGCATTGGGAGTCCACTTGCCATAGCCCGTGGCGACCAGATTGGCGATGACGCGGCAGACATATTGCTTCTGTGCCGGATTGTTGTTGGGTCCGGCGTGGTATCTGGCTACCGCCATCGTCCATGTCTCATGACGGTCATGCAGGTTGCGAAGGAATTTTGCAGCATACTCCACGTTGCGATGCGGGTCGAACATCTCCTCGGCGGAGCCGAAGTTTTCGCCGTGATAATAGTGGTTGATCTGCATGCAGCCAATGTCGATGAGCTTGGCACCGCTGTTGCGGGCGACATCGAACTGCCTCATGGCGTCCTGCTCCGAGGGCGGAAAGATCGCTTTGCCTTCGACGTTCATGGCATAGGGATAGAGCGAGCCTTTGCGGCCGGTCTCCGTCAGACCGACCGAATAGAGGATGCCTTCCGGGATGCCGTATTTAGCCGCTGCCGACTGGATTTCGCGTTCGCAGGCGCCGGTGGAGGCAACCGCCTCAGAGGTAAACGCCGCCAGTGCCGCTGCTGCCACCAGTACGAGCGTCCTCAATACCAGTCTCGCCTGCACCATTGAAGCCTCCGTCCGTCCGCTGTGCCGTCTGATTGTGGCGCTCGCGCGCCTCGCCGCCCTGGCCCTGCTGGGGAGGCGATTGCTGCTGGGAGGCCTGGCCCTGGTTGCCGGCGTCGGGACGCTCGACCGGCGCCATGCTGATGGTGACGTTTTCGACTGCGTAACCCTGGCTGCGCAGAGCTTCGAGAATCTTGCCGTGATCTTCCTTCATTTGACGGTAAGCCGCCCCGGTTTCGACCTTGAGGTCGACGTTCAGGGCGTCGCCGGACAGGCGCATGGTCGCCGTCACCAGGCCGAGATCGAGCGGGTTCATCTGGATCTTCAGCGTATTGACCACCTTGCCGGTGCTCGTCCATTCCGCTGCGTTGGAGAGCGCCGAGCTCGGCTCCATGGCGCGCGCCCATTCGGAATCGCCCGAGAGAGCAGCGGTCACGGCGGCGGAATTCGAATTCTGCATCAGGCCGATATAACGGCGCGATTCGAGCACCGAAACGTTTTCGACATCGGTTTTCTTCGAGCCATCTTTCTGACCGGCCTGATCGGTGCCGATCTGGACATCCATCGAGACGCCGCGGCCATCGGCACGGCTGATCCTAAATGTTTTGCCATCGGCAGCTTCGGCAGCCTCCGATCCGGGAACCTTGATATTATCTGCCGTGCCACTCTCGACGTTGCCGCTGACTGCGGCAAGAGCGTCGGACGCATGGCCGCCCGCCGTATCGAGTTTCTTGTCGGCCGTTCCAGCCTCATCGACCTTGGCGGAGACGTGATGCGCGGCTGCCGCCGTCGGCAAGGTCACTGCACCATCGGCAGGTTCCTGCTTCAGCAGGCCGAGAACATCGGAAATGCCGCCGTCATCATCGTCGCTGGCGTTGTCCTTATCGGTTTCCAGCGCGTCGGCCTTGGTGTGTTTGCCGCCCTTGGCTGCCGGAGAGACCTCGTCTGCGGGACTGTCCTTCGGATCGAGCTTGCCGAAGGCGAGATCGGCCGGCATTTTGATCTCAGCCTTTACGGGCTTTGCCGCGGCCTTTTCAACACTGGCAATCGTTTCCGGCTGAACATCAGCCTGCGCCCTCAGAACGGCGTCGCCAAGATCGATCAACGGCTTTGCGCCGTTGCGGCCGCGGATCGTCTGCGCCGCTTTCTCGGCGCTGCCATCGGCAACCACGCCCTGATCCGGCTGCGCATCGTCGGCATCGTCATTGGCAGCACTGCCGCTTGCCTTGGCCAGCGCGTCGGAGAAGCCGTTCTTTTGGCCGGCGGCATCGTCTTTTCCGGCCGGTCGCGCAGATTTCGCAATCGCGGCGGACTCCGCACCGGGGGCTCCGCCCGAGACGCTCATATCCATCATTGTTCGTTGCCTTCCTGCGCCAGAAGACCGTCGATCTCGTCGAGCTTGGATCGATTGGTCGTCACAAATGCGTTGAATGAGGGGTCGGTATCCCGGCTTTGGCCAGTCGATGCCACACCTCCTGGAACAGGCTCGGGAAGCGCGCTTGGCGTTCCCGGTTGCGTAGCTATAGCCACAGCCTTTTCAGAAGTGATTTCTTGATGGTCAGTGTTAGGATCCGAGGCTTGCGTCAGGCTTGCCGGGTCGGGAGCGCGCAGGATCTGCTCGGCAACCGATCGCGCCGCCTCCTGCAGCGCCTGATCCCGCGGCGAAAGCGCGTTGCCGTCGATGCCGCTGACATTCTTCGCTGCCCGGTCGATATCCTCTGTCGGAAGGCCGGCCATACCGCCATAGAAATCCGCGAGCGGACCGAAGGCATTGTCGGTGCCGGCGCCCAGCGACTGCACACGTTCGACCGCCATGCGCGCCAGTTCCGGCTTGCCTGATATCGCGGCTGCGCGGGCAATACGCAAATAGACCTCGCGCTGGCGCGGAGCGTCCATGAACGACAGGATGTCGATGACGTCCTGTGGTTTCACGTCGTGATCGTGACCGACGACGAGCGTGACGAAAAGATCGGCGAACTGGCTGGCATAGGGCGAATGCAGGAAGCGTCTGACATAACGCTGCGAATAGGCCATTCCCTTATCAAGCATTCCCTTGTCGACGCAGATGGCAACGGAGCGGCGCAACGCCGCCTCCTCGACGATCGTACCGGGTGCTGCAAGACGCGCCTGGTCGTAGAGATCCAGCGCGTCAGCCGGTTTCGTCGCGATCAACACGTTGCCGCCGATCAGCGCAAGATAGGGGCCGATCTTCTTGTCGCGATATTCCCTGGCCGTATCCACGAGCGTCTTGGCGACGAGGAGCCCCTTGCCGCTCAGATATTTGCGCAGCACATCGGTGACGCGGTTGTCGAAATAGCCGTTGACGTCGTGGGCAATCAGATATTCGAGCGTCTGGGGATTGCCGCCGCTCATCGCGTAGATCAGCGCTGCGTCGACATTGCGGTCGTCGTCGAACGTCGAAGGATCGACGGTGCGCAGCCGTTCGTCGATCGTGCCCAGCATGAAGCGCTGCATCTCGCCGGCCGAATGATCGCCACTGACGACGGAATCCTGCACGAATTGCAGCGACCGCAGCATCTTGTACGGCGCGAGATCATCCGGATCCTGTGCATTGCCTGCGGCCGGCGAAAACATCGCCAGGCCAAGGGCCACAAATCCGACGTAGCGATGCTGCCGACGCGCCATTCGACTATCCTTGATCCGCCTGCACCAGAATCTCGATCCGGCGGTTGGTCGCGTTGAACGGGTCAGACGGCAGCTTCAGCCGACGGTCGGCGAAGCCGGAGACCTGCGAGATGCGTTTCTCGTCGAGCCCGCCGCGCACAAGCATGTAGTAGGCGCTCTGGGCACGATCCATCGAAAGCCGCCAGTTCTCGTTCTGCGTGCCCTTATACTGGCGCCCGTCCGTGTGGCCGCGGATGGCAACCGCACCATCCCTCGCCTTCAGGATCGCGCCGATCTTTTCCATGGCGAGCACCATTTCCTGGCGCGGAACTGCAGAACCGATATTGAACATCGAATCGTCGGTCTGGTCGGAGATGCTGACCAGCAATCCGCCCTCGGACGCCGTCACGCTCAGGCCTTCGGCGAGCTTGCCTGCAACGCCGCCGATCTGCTGGGCGATCTCTGCCTGCAATTGCTCGGCTTCCTTCTGCTGCTCGGTCTCGGCGGCGCGCTTGTCCGCATCCTTCTGGTGATCGGCGTCTTTCTGAGCTTCGGCCTTCTTGTTCTCGGCCGACTTGCCGGCCGGCGCCTTGCCGTCCCTGGCGTCGACCGCGCCCTTGGTTTCCTTGGTTTCCTTGGTCTCCTTGGTTTCCTTGGCGGCCTTCTGATCGGTGGTCAGCGGTAAAGGCTTCATATCCTCGACCTTGGCGATCTCGCTTGTCTCGCTCTCGACCGCCTGCTGGTCGCTCTTGCCGGGCGGCAACGTCTTGCCGGCCGTCGTGACCTCAACCTGTTTCGTCCAGAAATCCGGATCGAAGGGATCACGATAGGCCTCGCCGCCATCGGCGCCGGTGGCCGGGCCGGAATCGGCGGCGCCGCCGTCGCCCTTGGCGCTGACATTGGCCTGCTGGCCGACTTCCTGGGCGATTTCGGCCAGAACCGAATAAGGATTTTCGAAGAAATCGGCCTCGGAATAATTGGTTTGGTCGCCTGATGTCGATGTCTGGTCGTCACCATCGGCCGCAGCCTTGCCGTCGTTCGGATCTTTTTCCTTCTGTTTCGACTTCTCCTGCTTCTCCTCGCCCTCGGCGTTGTCGACGGGCTTCTTCAGGCCCTTCTCGGTCGGCTTTTCGTCGGAGAGTTTGATCGGATTGAAATAGGTCGCGACCGAGGCCTTGGTCTCCTCGTTGGCGGCATTGACCAGCCACATGACCAGGAAGAACGCCATCATCGCCGTCATGAAGTCGGCATAGGCAATTTTCCACGCACCGCCATGGGCGCCATCGTGATCACCGCCGCCATGTCTCTTGACGATAATGATCTCGTTCTTGCCGTGGTGGTGGTTTTCGCCTTCGCTCATTCGAGAACTTTCTTCAAGCTGGCCGCCCAGGCGGACATACGGGTGACGATAACGGAATCACCGATTTCGACGGCAAGATCGATATCGTCGGTCTCAATGTGGCGAACCGCGCTGGCATGTTCACCGAGCTCGGCCTTCAAGATGTCGAAAAGCCGGGTCGGCCCCCTGACGACGACCGCTCCAGCCGCGCCTTCGAGGATCGCGTCACGCAGCAGAGAGGCGAGGCTCTCGGCAGCCTTGGCGGCAAGCGCCTCGGTCATCACAGGCGCGATGGCAACGGCGGCGCCGGCGCTGACCAGCTGCGCGACCTCTTCGGCGATATCGCGGATGCGGGATGCAATGACCGCCGCCGCCTCGACTTCGTAACGCAGCTTCAGCTCTTCGAGTTCACGCGCATGGACTTCCGCCAGCATCCGCGTCTCGAGTTCGTATTTCTCAGTCAGTTTCACGGTCGCTGCAGCATGACCTTCCGCATAGGCTTCGCGGCGCTCCGCCTCGACGTCGATCGCCGGTTCGCTCGGCATTTCGGGGAAAGCGTCGCCGCCGAAATCGTCCATATCAAGGATCGGCGCTGACGATTCCGGTTCACCGAAATCCTTCAAATACCGGGAAAGCGTAATGCTCATAAAAAACCATCCAGCATTCGGGAGGCATGCAGCATGCCCGCCCCCGCCCAAAGTGACCTTGCGCGCCGGCATCTCCCTTCGAAACGGGCAAGGGCCTGACCCTGCGCCGGCACGGATTCGAACGATGCCTTCATGCCGGAAACTAAGAAGTCAAACTTGCGCGAGGATGAATGGCGCCGCCACCCGTGATCGCGCCCACCCCCTACTCCAGCAGGATCAGGACCTTGCTGGCGGCGGTGTTGAGGATCGAGATCGCTTCGACGGCCATCTGCTTCTGGGTTTCGATCGCCTTCTGCCGGATCGAAGCCTCGTCCATGTCGGTATCAACGAGCGCACCGACGCTCTTGTCGATCGAATCGGACAGATCGGCGGTATAGTCGATCTGATCGTCGATGCGGGTCTTCATCACGCCGATGGACGCGGCCGTCGTCGTCAGCGAGGAGAGCAGCGCGTCGGTGACGTCAAGCATGTCGGTAAGTTGCGCATCGGTCGTGCTCTTGCCAATCGCAATTTCGGTACCGGTCGCCGGCGTGGTGGAATTGGCGTTCAGCAGATAATAATTCCGCGACGTCGTGCCACTGTTATTGATCGCATTGGCATCGACCGCCTTGGTGAACAGGCCGCCGCTCGCATTGTTCTTGTCGACGAGAATGGTCTGCGAGGATGGGAAATCGATGGTCTGGGCCTGATATTCGCCGGTCGGAGCGCGCACGAAACCAGAGATGACCTGCCAGTTCGGCGGCGCGGCGGTATCGCCGTTCAACAGCCAATTTTCACCCGCAAACGACGTCGATTCAACGACCGTCTGCAGCTGTTCCTTGTACTCGCCGATCTCGGCGTTGATCTTGTCCTTGTCGGCGCCCGGCTCTCTTGCCGAAACCAACTTGGCGCGAATGTCGCCTATGAGATCGATCGCCGAGTTCATCGCCGTGTAGGTGGCATCCACCTTGGCAGCGCCGAGACCGAGCGCATCTCCGATCGTTCCGAGATTGGTGCTGTCCGAGCGCATGACGGTCGCGACCGACCAGTAGGACGCATCGTCGGCGGCCGTCTCGATACGATACCCCGAGGACACCTGTTGTTGGGTCTGGTTGGCTTCTTTGTTGATGCTGCGCAGCACCGCAAGCGCATTCACCGCGGCCGCGCTGGTAATCTTAACGGTCATCGACAGGTCTCGGAATCGGGGTGATAGGGCAGGCCGGATTGCCGGCGGCGACTGAAGTGGCGTCATGCCTCCGGCAGAGTTTCTACCGGCGTGTCGCAAAAGCAAATCAACTCGAGGCGAAGTTAACTCGATAACAACCTGTTGGGCAAGAGCGCAGCACTGAGCCTGGCGCAGCGATCGAAGTGCCGACCAAGGCTTTGATATAAAAGAATAAACCGCGCCGTTTCGGGCGCGGTCCAGGAGGGTTTTCGATTGCTGCCAGACGATGGCGCAAGATTCGGTCCAGCTTCAGCGTCTGATTTAGCTGCGGAACAGCGTGAGGATGTTCTGAGCGCTGGAGTTGGCGATCGACAGTGACTGGATGGCCAGCTGCTGCTGCGTTTGCAGCGCGGTCAGCTTGCTCGATTCCTCTTCCATGTCGGCATCGACGAGGCGGCCGACGCCCGAGTCGATCGAGTCGCTGAGCGCGCCGACGAAGTTTTCCTGCAGCTCGATGCGAGTGGAAATCGAGCCGAGCTGCGACGCAGCCTTGGTCATCGCTTCGAGGCCGGCCTCGATTGAGGTCAGGGCCATGGCGATCTCAGGTGAGCCGAAGGTGCTGATATCCATCGAGTAGATCGAGCCGATTGTACCGGATGATGTGCCGAGAATGCCGGAGCTCGTCTCGATCGTGCCAGTCGTGGTCATGCCGAAGAGGACGTTGCCCGCGGAGCCCGAGTTCAGAATGTAGTCCGTTGTCTTGACCGAGACATTGCCGTTGCCATCGCGCACGAAGGTGGAAACGACGCTCTTGGTGCCGTCAGCGCCGGCAACCCAGTTTTCACCGGAGAAGGAAGCCGATTGCGCGATGCTCAGGAGCTGCTGCTGCAGCTGGCTGATTTCTTCCTGAATCTTGGTCTTGTCGACGCCCTTTTCGGTCGCGGCAACTATCTTCGCCTTGATTTCGCTGATGATGTCGATGGCGCTGTCCATGGCAGAGTAAGCGGTGTCGACCTTGGCGGCGCCGAGGCCGAGAGCGTCGGAAACGGCGGAAAGTGCCTTGTTGTCCGAACGCATGGTCGTTGCGATTGACCAATAGGCGGCGTTATCGGCGGCCTTTTCGACGCGGTAACCCGACGATACGTGGTTCTGCGTCGTCTCAAGGCTGTCGTTGATGCCGCGGAGTGTCTGAAGAGCGGCCATCGCCGCGACGTTCGTCAAAATGCTGGTCATAAAATGATTGCCCCTTGTTGGCAGATGGAAAAAAGGGACATTCCGGAAAGCTACCGGGAACGGGGACCAGCCTCATGCCTGTTAACCGGTTCTTAAATTTGGTTAACCCGCCGTCTCGTTGACCGCAGAAGACAGCATTATGGTTAATCAACAGTTAACGGAAATTAAAAAAGCCGCGCTCCATAGAAGCGCGGCTCGATTCCTGGCTGCCCGCCGGAGACCGGCGGGCCGACGTTTCCAAGGGTTATTAGCCGCGGAACAGCGTGAGGATGGTCTGCGAAGAGGAGTTCGCGATCGACAGCGACTGGACCGCCAGCTGCTGCTGGGTCTGCAGGGCGCTGAGCTTGGAGGACTCTTCTTCCATGTTGGCATCGACGAGACGGCCGACACCGGAGTCGATCGAGTCGCTGAGAGCGGATACGAAGTTTTCCTGCAGTTCGATGCGCTTGGAGATCGAGCCGAGCTGAGCGCCGGCGCTGGTCATGGCCTTCAGAGCCGATTCAACGTTGGTCAGAGCCGACTGGATCTGGCCGAGGGTGAAGGTGGTGATGTCCATTGCGTAGACAGAACCGGTCGCACCATTCGAAGTACCGAGGATACCCGTGGAGGTTTCGACCGCGCCGCCGCTCATGCCGAACAAAACGTTGCCCGTGGAGCTGTCGTCGAGAATATAGTCGGTCATCACAACCGAAACGGCGTTGGAGCCGTCGCGGACGAACGAGGAAACAACGTTCTTGGTGCCGTCAGCGCCAGCAACCCAGTTTTCACCGGAGAAGGAAGCCGACTGAGCGACGCTCAGGAGCTGCTGCTGCAGCTGGCTGATTTCTTCCTGGACCTTGGCCTTGTCGACGCCGTTTTCAGTGGCGGCAACCAGCTTGGCCTTGATGTCGCCGACGACGTCGATGGCGCTGTCCATGGCGGAGTAAGCGGTGTCGACCTTTGCAGCGCCGAGGCCGAGAGCGTCGGAAACGGCGGAAAGTGCCTTGTTGTCAGAACGCATGGTCGTTGCGATCGACCAGTAAGCGGCGTTGTCGGAAGCCTTGCCGACGCGATAGCCGGACGAAACGTGGGCCTGGGTTTCCTGGAGACCCTGGTTGATGCCACGGAGAGTCTGGAGGGCTGCCATTGCAGCGTTATTGGTGTTGATGCTCGTCATAGTTTGCTTGCCCCTTGTTGGCAGATTTTAAGAAGGGACATTCCGGATTTTCGGCCGGCCCACAGCGATCAGCATCATGCCTGTTAACCATCTCTGTTAGGGTTAACTCGCCGTTTCGATGGGCCTAGAAAACAGCAAGATGGTTAAGGAAAGCTAAATCAGGATCGGAAATTAATCAAAAATATCTGAGGCTTAGAAGGTTTTTCATTAACCTTATATTAAAACATTTCGCGGCCGGGGATGACCCGGCCGCGAAACTTGAAACCTTGTGCCGGCCGGTCTTAGCGGAAGAGCGACAGGATGTTCTGCGAAGAGGAGTTCGCGATCGACAGCGACTGGATCGCCAGCTGCTGCTGGGTCTGCAGGGCGCTGAGCTTGGAGGACTCTTCTTCCATGTTGGCATCGACGAGACGGCCGACACCGGAGTCGATCGAGTCGCTGAGAGCGGACACGAAGTTGTCCTGGGCGTCGATGCGGCTGGAGAGCGAACCGAGAGCAGCGCCGGCGCTGGTCATGGCCTTCAGAGCCGCTTCAACGTTGGTCAGAGCCGACGCGATCTGGCCGGAGGTGAAGTTGGTAATGTCCATTGCATAGACAGAACCGGTCGCACCGTTCGAAGTGCCGAGGATACCCGTGGAGGTTTCGACCGAGCCGCCGCTCATGCCGAACAGAACGTTGCCCGCAGAGCCGCTGTTGAGAACGTAGTCGGTCGTCTTGATCGAAACGGCGTTGGAGCCGTCGCGGACGAACGAGGAGACGACGCTCTTGGTGCCGCTAGCGCCGGCAACCCAGTTTTCGCCGTTGAAGGAAGCCGACTGAGAGATGCTCAGGAGCTGCTGCTGCAGCTGGCCGATTTCTTCCTGGACCTTGGCCTTGTCGACGCCGTTTTCAGTGGCGGCAACCAGCTTCGCCTTGATGTCGCCGACGACGTCGATGGCGCTGTCCATTGCGGTGTAAGCGGTATCAACCTTGGCAGCGCCGACGCCGAGCGCGTCGGAAACAGCCGAGAGAGCCTTGTTGTCCGAACGCATGGTCGTTGCGATCGACCAGTAAGCGGCGTTGTCGGAAGCCTTTTCGACGCGATAGCCCGACGAAACGTGGTTCTGCGTCTGGTTGAGGCCCTGGTTGACGTTACGCAGCGTCTGGAGAGCGGCCATTGCGGAAGTATTCGTGTTAATGCTTGTCATAAGTCTGTCCCCTGGAAAACTAGATACAAAAAGGAGGACATACCGGACTATAGTACCGGCGATGACGGACCAGCTTCATGCTACTCGGCGCCTTTTTTTGTTTGGCCCAAACCCGTCATGTCCAGGGCAATTTCGCAGCCAATGCTTGCCAACTCCTTAAAAATACGGGGCCCAGACCGGCTCCTCGCAGGGCATAGTTAATGCTTGCTGAATATATTCCTTGGCATCCTATCGTCCTTGAAAACCAAGTGTTTTCCCTAGGCTAAGGTCGGCATTTTCCCGCAAATACAGAGGCTCATTAAGCGCACCGGTTTCAAGCAAGCTTCGTATGCCAATGTGGCAGGCACCGGGATAGCACCATCGGACCGATCCGCCGTTTTTGCGGAGGACGGCCTGTCCGTGCCTCGGCGATCGACGCCAGAACATTTCCTTCACGGAGTTGGGTTTTGAACAGCAAAGTTTCGTTCTCTGCGGCATCCAAGGACTACCAGATGGGCCGCTACACACAGTCTTTGGCGACGCTCAATCAGCTGATGGATGTTCAGCAAGACGCCAAGACCTATGCGCTGCTGGCCAAGAACCTCGTGCAGCTCGGTTTCAAGGCCGATGCCGCGAAAGCCTATGGCCTGGCCGGCAGCTGTGAAGGACCGAATTCCTACGAATACCAGAAGCAGGCGGCCAAGCTGCACTACGAGACCGGCAGCGAGGACGATGCTCTGCTGATCGCCATGCGAAACCTCAGCAAGGCGCAGGAAGACCCGGAACTCGCCTTCATCATCACCGCGATCTATCTGAAGCGCCAGCAGCGCGATATCATCCGCCCGTTCAAGACGGTGCTGTCGCAGAGTGCCAATCCCGATCATATGCGCCTGGCGGCGCTGCTACTGAGTGACGACCTGAACGACGCAACCAACCAGAGCCTGTCGCGCAACCTCTTCAAGCGGTTTCCAGGCAATCTCGCATTCCGCTTCCTGCATCTGGTTTTCGCTCGCGAATTCAATGAGTTCGAGGAGGCAAGCAAACATCAGGCGGTGATCGATGCCTCACTCGCAAAGGGCGATGTCGAGATCCTGCGCAAGGATAACCCGTTCTATCATCTGCACTGGTGCGGCAACGAGGATTTCAACCGATATGCGACGATCGGCACCACCCCCCTCGACCCGGAACGGGTGGCCTTCCGCCGCAACCAGCCGCACAGCTGGTCGGACAAGATCCGGATCGGCTACATGTCATCGGATTTCTGGGATCGGCACGCGACGATGAAGCTCTTGCAGCGCATCCTCGAACTGCACGACAAAGACCGGTTCGAGGTGACGCTCTTCTGCCATACAGGACCTGAGTACCTCAAGCATAACAATACCGACCGCAGCCGCTGGGGCCGGGTCGTCACCGTTCACGGCTTCTCCGACCAGGGGATGCTCGCAGCGGTACGCGAGCATAATATCGACATCATGGTCGACCTGAAGGGCCATACTTCAGGCAGCCGCGCGTCGGCCTTCAATTTGCCGCTCGCGCCGGTGCATGTCGGCTGGCTCGGTTTCCCCGGCAGCACGGTCAATATCGATCTCGACTACGTCATCGGCGACCATTCGGTATTACCCGAGGTGGCCAAGCCCTTCTACCATGAGAAATTCTGCCGGCTGCCGGAGAGCTACCAGCCGAACGACCCGATGCATCGCCCGAAGCCGCGCCCTGTCACCCGCGAGCAGCTCGGCCTGCCGGAACACGCCTTCATCTTCGCGTCCTTCAACGGCAACCGCAAAATCACACCGGAGACGATCGACAGCTGGTGCCGCATTCTCAAGCGCGCGCCGAACAGCGTGCTCTGGCTGATGGCGAACACGCCGCGCAACCAGGCGAACCTCCTGAAGCAATTCCAGACGGCAGGGATCTCCGCCAAGCGGATCATCTTCTGCCCGCGCGCGCCCTATGAAGAGCACATCGACCGTCAGCAGGCGGCCGACATCGGCATCGACACCTTCCCCGTCAACGGCCATACGACCACCTCGGAGCAACTCTGGGGCGGCCTGCCGGTCCTGACCGTCAAGGGCACCAACTTCGCCTCACGCGTCAGCGAGAGCCTGCTTAGGGCCATCGACCTGCCCGAACTCGTTGCAGCCGACCTGCAGGCCTATGAGGATCTTGCCGTCGAACTGGCGCAGAACCCCGTGCGGATCGCGCAATACAAGGCGCATCTCAAGGAGAAGCGCTATATCGCGCCGCTCTTCGATGCCGAACGGTTCTGCGACCATCTGGAGCAGGCCTATGAAGTCATGGCCGACCGTGCCAAGCAGGGTCTTGCACCCGATCACATGGACATTCCGGCGCTGCCGCCGCGCACGGCGCCGTTCGCGGCCGAGTGAGGGCTTTTCGACCAACTACGCAGCGCCGCGCATCCTTCGGACGCTCAAAGGACGTTTTAGAGCGGGATTGTTTTAGTCGGAATCGGAACAGGGATTCCCTTTCTGGTGCAAATCAGATTCACCATTCTGGCCGGTGCAGGAGGCCGGTCTGGATGGCGAAACCTTTTTCGGATGATCTTCGGGAACGCGTTGTTGGCGCAGTAACGCGCGAGGGCCTGTCGTGTCGAGCGGCGGCAAAGCGCTTCGGCATTGGCATCAGCACCGCGATCGACTGGGTCCGGCGCTTGCGTGAGACGGGCAGCGCGGCTCCCGGCCAGATGGGCGGGCACAAGCCACGGGCGATCTCAGGTAAACATCGGGTCTGGTTGATCGATCGCTGCCACATGCAGGCGTTCACCTTGCGCGGGTTGGTGGCGGAACTCGGAGAGCGCGGCCTGAAAGTGGATTACAGCGCCGTCCGGACCTTCGTGCATGAGGAAGGGCTGAGTTATAAAAAAAGACGTTGGTCGCCAGCGAGCGCGAGCGGCCCGATGTTGCCGCCCGGCGGGCGCGCTGGCTGAAGCATCGCCATCGCATCGATCCATCTCGCCTTGTCTTTATCGACGAAACCTGGACGAAGACGAATATGACGCCGCTCAGGGGCTGGGCGCCGCGCGGCGAACGGCTGTTGGGCCATGCGCCCTTCGGCCACTGGAATACCATGACTTTTGTCGCAGCCCTCAGGGCCGACCGCGTCAGCGCACCGTGGATCATCGACGGCCCGATCAATGGCGAACGCTTTCGCATCTATGTCGAGAGGGTGCTGGTACCGGAGCTCAAACCCGGCGACATCGTCGTCATGGATAATCTCGGCTCGCACAAGGCCGGCGCTATCCGTGCCGCCATCCGCAAGGCCGGCGCCAGATTGTTCTTCCTGCCGCAGTATTCCCCCGATCTCAATCCGATCGAAAAACTCTTCGCCAAGATCAAGCACGAGCTGCGCAAGGCGCAGGCTCGAACCCGACAGGCCATCGACGACGCGCTGGCAGCCACCCTTCAAACCGTCTCGCCGAAAGAGTGCCAAAACTACTTCAAGGAAGCCGGATATGAACGGACATAAAACAATCCCGCTCTAGCATCTCGAATTGCGGCATAATTAAAGAACCCGCCGGAGCGATCCGGCGGGTTTCTCATTGGCGAATATCAACCGGCGGCAGCCGGTCAGTTGAACGAACGCACCAGGCTGCCGACCAGCAGGTTCCAGCCGTCGATCAGCACGAAGAAGAGAATCTTGAAAGGCAACGAGATTGAGGTCGGCGGCAGCATCATCATGCCCATCGCCATGGTGATGGTCGCGACGATCAGGTCGATGACGAGGAACGGCAGCACGACGAGGAAGCCGATCTCGAAGCCGCGGCGAATTTCGGAAATCATGAAGGCCGGGATCAGCACCCGATAGTCGATCGGATTGGTCGTCTGGATATTCTGTCCGCGTTCGCGCGCCAGATCGACGAAAAGCGCCAGATCCTTGTCGCGGGTATTGGCCGCCATGAAGGTGCGGAAGGGTTCGGCGATACGCTGGACCGCCTCGGTCTCATTGATCTGATTGGCAAGCAGCGGCTGCACGCCGTTCTGCCAGGCCTGATCGAAGGTCGGCGACATGACGTAGAAGGTCATGAACAGCGACAGCGACAAAAGGATCATGTTGGAAGGCGTCGAAGAGAGGCCCATCCCTGAGCGCAGGATCGAGAAGGCGATGACGAAGCGCGGGAAGCTCGTCACCATGATCAGGATGCCCGGCGCGACCGAAAGAATGGTCAGCAGGCCGAATGTGCGGATGATCCAGGCGGCGACGGAGCCATCGACCGGGATCTTCAACAAGTCAGTCGGCAGCTGCTGTGCCACCGCCAGTTCCGGTACCGCCATCATGGCGGCAAGGAAAACTATGAGACGAATCATTCGATGACAAATGTCCTGAACATGACCTTCGATACCCGCCCTTGCGAGCGAAGGTCAACACGTTCCTGTATGTCATCCTTGAGATATTGAAAGCCGCGCGGCCCCTCGATCTGCTGAAGGGAAACGGTTCTGATATAGGCGAGGATATCCTGATGAATATCCTCTGAAACCTTGACATCCGGCGGCCCGTTGAACAGCAGCGCGACTTCGAGTCGGACCCAGTTTTCCGAGGGGTAGGCGAGGTTCGAGGTGATCGGTTCGAGTTGGACGACGTTGTTGGCCTCGGTCGAGATCCGCGCCAGACCTTCCTCGGCCTTCTTCTTGGCCTCGGCGTCCTTGGCCTGCTCGACCTCCTTGGCGCCCTTGACGTTGGGTGCGACGATCGTGCCGACCGCCCAGCCGCCGCCGGCGCCGACGAGGGTCAGGACGGCGATGCCGATGATCGTCATCAACGAGCCGGATTTCTTGTTCGGTTGACCTGCGCTTACGTCTGGCTCTGCCATCGTCGTTCAGCCTCAAAGCGGCGAGAAAAGATCGACGGCCTGCTGGCCGCGCGGAGGCTGCTGCACTTCCATCAGACGGCCGCGGCCACCGTAGGAGATGCGGGCTTCGGCGATCTTGTCATAGGAGATCTGATTTTCGGCATTGACGTCCTGCGGACGAACAATACCGGCGACGTTCAGGATGCGCAGTTCCTGGTTCAGGCGGACTTCCTGCGAGCCCGATATGACGAGGTTGCCGTTTTCGAGAATGCCGGTGACGACGGCGGCGACCAGAAGGGTGAGCTTGTCGGTGCGCTCGATCTTGCCTTTGCCGTCGGTGCTGGTGTCGGACCCATAGGTCAGGTCGGTCTTGGACTCGGGCGTCCAACCGAAGATCTGGGCGTTGACGTCCCAGTTCATGCCGCTCGAATTCTTGCGGCTGCGGTTGGTCTCGTTGTCGAAGGAGCCTTTGTCGTTGATCTGGATATCGACGGTCAGGATGTCGCCGACGTTGAGCGCGCGCGCGTCCTTGAAGAGGGCGGCCTGCGAATCGCTCCACAACGAATAGCCCTGCGCGACGGCGCGCGGCTGCTTCGGATAAAGCGCCATCTGCGGCGTCTGGCCATAGGCGAGGCCGCTGCCGATCGGGCTCATGGCGGGCGCACGGCCGATCTCGCTGACCGCCGTCGGAGACTGGCAGCCTGCAAGGAGTGCGAGGGCGGCGATCGCGGCCGGGAAACGCATATTCATGAAGGATCCTTCGACGTATTGGGATCGGACGCACTGGCGATGACGCTGGCGATGACCGCGGCCTTTTGCGGGTCCATCTCGTTGAGGATGAGGCTCGACTGCCGCGGGCCGAGCCGCATGATCACGGCAGAGGCCACCTCGATCTTCATGTCCTGCAACTGGAGCGCGGCCGCATCCGGTTTCATCTTCCTGTAGATCTCGGTGAGGCCGGCTTCCGCCTGCTTCAGGAAATCGTCGCGCCGCTTCAGCCAGTCCTGGTATTCGGCCTTACGCTTGTCCATCTCCGCCATGCGAGCGTCGATGTCGGCGCGAAGCTTTTCCAGTTCCTGCTTCTGCAAGAGGTAACGCTGGTCGCGGGCGGGATCGGCAATGTTGGTGCAGAACTGCTTGACCTCGTCCTGGGAGGTGATGTCGCCAGCCGGCGCATGTTCCTGCGCGAAGGCGCCGGGGATCGACAGAAGGACGAGGCCCGCGGCCGGCAGCGCCAGCCGGCGCAGCAGTTGCAGAACCGTCATGTCACGGTTGATGATATCAATCATTGCAGCACAAGCTCCGCCTGAAGGGCGCCCGCCGACTTGATGCCCTGGAGAATGGCGATGATGCCATCCGGTTTCACGCCGATATTGTTAAGGCCGGCGACGAGAGTCCTGAGGTCGGGGCCGTCGATGATGGCGACGCGCCCGCCGGTCTGCTCGGCGGCAATATCGGTCTGCGGCTGGACGGCGGTCCGGCCTTGCGAGAAGGGTTCAGGCTGAATGATCTGCGGCGTCTCGGTGACCTGAACCGTCAGCGTGCCGTAGCTGACGGCGACCGGCGAGACGCGGACGTCCGAGCCGATGACGATCGTTCCGGTGCGTTCGTTGATGACCACCTTGGCCGGCGTGTCGGTCTCGACGATGAGGTTTTCGATATCGGCCATCAGCCGGGTGAGATCGGCCGTGCGCGGCTTCTGGATCACGACCTCCTGCGAATCCTTGGCTTCGGCAACCGGGCCGCCGAAGCGCGCCGAGGCATAACCGTTAACGATGTCGGCGATACGAATCGCCGTCGAGAAGTCGGGGTTGCGCAGTTGCAGGACGAGATTGACAGAGTCCTCGAAGCGGGACGGCAGCTCGCGCTCGATAATCGCGCCGCCCGGAACGCGGCCGGCAGTGGTGACGCCCTCGGTCACGGTCGCCGCCTGGCCCTGCGCCTGAAAACCGGAGACGATGGCGGCACCCTGCGCAACGGCATAGATTTGTCCGTCGGCGCCGGAAAGCGAGGTCATGACGAGCGTGCCGCCGCGCAGCGACGTCGCATCACCGAGCGAGCTCACCGTCACGTCGATACGGCTGCCAGGGCTTGCGAAAGGGGGCAGGTTGGCGGTGACCATCACGGCTGCAGTGTTCTTGGCATTGGACTGGCCGCCCTGCGTCGAGATGCCGAGATTCTGCAGCATCGCGCGCATCGACTGTTCAGTGAAGGGCGAGGACCGGAAGCCGTCGCCGGTCCCCTGGAGGCCGACAATGAGTCCATAGCCGATCAGCTGGTTATCGCGGCCGGCCTGAAGGGAGGCGATGTCCTTGATGCGGGAGGTCAGCGCCCAGGCGGGCGCGACATCAGCCAAACTCATGGCGAGAACCGCGACAAGAGTGACGAAACGGAAGAACAATTTCATTTTGCCCTCACATGGACCGTGCCGTCCGCAAGCACCGTGCCGCTGACGATGACGCCGGAATCCATATTGCGGGCGCGGACGACCTGCCCGGTTGCGCCGTCTTCAAGCGGCGTGCCAGCGGCGGAAATCGTCATCGCACCGAGCGAGAAGACCAGGCGGATCGAAGAGCCGCGGGTCACCGTATAGGCCTCGCGCAGGGCCGAGACCGAGATCGTGCGGCCCGGTAACAGCGTGCGCTTGGAAACCATGCCTTCGACCTGCGAAACGGACTTGGCATAATCGCCGGCGAGGTTAGGGTTGGTGACCTCGACCTCCTGGAGCTGGCTGGCCGACAATGTGTCGCCGGGGTAGATGATCGTGGTCGGGACGACGGCATAACCCATGCCGGCGTCCGCCGACGCGGGCAAGACAATGCCCGCGACTGCGATCGTGGCTGCCGCCACCCATCCTGAGATGTGTGCTGCCCGGCAAAACATCATGTTTCGGCCCTTCCCTTACTTCAGGTTCTTGCTGACGATGGAGGCCATTTCATCAGCGGTGGTGATCACCTTGGAATTCATTTCGTAAGCGCGCTGGGCCGAAATCAGCTCGGTGATTTCCTTCACCGGGTCGACGTTCGAGGATTCCAGATAGCCCTGTTTCATGTAGGCGAAACCTTCCTCATCGGGATTGCCGATGACGGCTTCGCCGGAGGCCGCCGTCTCCTGGAAGAGATTGTCGCCGAGCGGCTGGAGACCCGCCTCGTTGACGAAGTCGGCAAGCGTCAGCTGCCCGAGTACGGTCGCGTCCGCCGCACCCGGCAGCTTGGCCGAAACCTGGCCGGAGCGGCTGATCGTCAGCTCGGTCGAGCCCGTCGGAATAGTGATGCCGGGAAGGACCTCGTAGCCATCGATGGTGACGAGCTGGCCCTGGTCATTCTTGTTGAAGGCGCCGGCGCGGCTGTAAAGCGTCGTACCGTCGGTCGACTGGATCTGGAAGAAGCCCTTGCCGATCAGCGCCACGTCGAGATCGTTGCCGGTCTGGGTCAGTTCGCCCTGGAGATGCAGGTTGCGGACCGCCGAGGTCTGGACGCCGAGGCCGATATTGGCACCTTCCGGAACGACGGCCTGGTTGGCACGGTTGGCGACACCCTTGGCACGTTCGGTCTGGTAGAGAAGATCGGAGAATTCGGCGCGGGCGCGCTTGAAGCCCGTCGTATTGATGTTCGCGATATTGTTCGCGATGACTTCCAGGTTGGTCTGCTGGGCATCCATGCCCGTTGCTGCAATGGCGAGCGCTCTCATGTGTTCGTCCTCAAATCAGTTACATCTGCATCTTGGTGACTTCGAGAAAGGCCGAGACGACCTTGTCGCGGATGGAAATCGCGGTCTGCAGCGTCTGCTCGGCCTGGAGCATGGAATCGACGACTTCACGCGTCGTCGCCGTTCCCTTGATACCGGCAAAGGACATGCTTTCCGCACCCTTCAGGCTGCTGACCGCATCGCTCGCCATGTTGCCCATGACGGAGGCGAAGCTCATGCCGTTGGCGGCACCCGCGGTGCCCGGCATGGCGGCGGCAGACGAGGAGGCGGAATTTTCGGTGTCGACGGCGCCAAGCGCACGGGTCATCGACAGGTTGCTGACATTCTGGACGCTGCTGATCATTGATTATTGGCTCTTCAGGAGGTCGATCGTGGAGGAGATGAGATCGCGGGTCTGTTTGATGGTCTGCAGATTGGCGTCATACGAGCGATTGGCTTCGCGCATGTCGGCCATCTCGACCAGGATGTTGACGTTCGGCAACTTGACGACGCCCTTCTTGTCCGCAGCCGGATTGCTGGGATCGAATTCGGTGCTGAAGTCGCCTTCGTCGACGCCGACCTTCTTGACGCCGACCGTCTCGACGCCGCTGGTGCGATCCATCTGCTGGCCGAAGGTGATCGTCTTGCGCCGATAGGGCTCGGCGCCGGGTGTGTCGCCGGTCGAGCGGGCGTTGGCGATGTTTTCCGAGACGATGCGTAACCGCGTCGACTGGGCCTCGAGCCCGGAACCGGCGATTTTCATTGCTGCTGAAAGCGGATCCATGACTTTTACTTCCTGACGGTCATCAACATCATGCGATTGAAGGAACTAACCAGCGAGGTGTTCAAATCGTACTGGCGCTTGATATCGCCCGACTTGGAAAGCTCCTCGGCCAAACCGACTGTATTGCCGGATTCCTGGACCCCGATTTCCTGGTCGAGTGCGGCCTCCTTGACGTCGATATCGCCGCTGTTGCTGAAATCGTTACCGCTGAAATGCGCCGGATTGGTGCGCGCCATGGCGATGTCGGACTTGTCGAGCACCGCGTCAAAGGGCGTGACGTCCTTCGCGTGGAACTTCGGGGTATTGGCATTCGCGATGTTGCCGGCAACAACCTGCTGACGGATCGTCAGCCATTCCGCCTGTCGCGAAGCCAAGTCGAAAAGTTGGATTGGTTGCATGAAACTCTCCGTTTTTACTGTCCCGAACCTAGTGCGGTAATCTTGCGTGGGACTTACGGGAATTCAGGCTTCGAGAGGCTTTTCTGCGAACGCCGCCGCTATCGAAAGAACAGGGGCAAAAGAACAGGGGCTCCGGCCGGTTCGCGGCGGAGCCCCTGTTGCCAGGATTTGCGGTCAGGCTCAGTTGTTCTGGTAGGTCTCACCCTTTGAGGTGACGATCACCCATTTGCCATCGCGCTGCTCAAGTGTCGCAAGGCGGCTTTCATCGGGCAGGATCGAGCCGATGCGCACCACATACATGCCGGAGGGATCCTCGATCAGCGCCCGGCCGTTGGAGACATGCAGCAGGCGAAAAGAAGACTTCCCGGGGAAGGGCTGATCCTCCAATATGGGGCCGCCATCGCGCTCCTTGCCGAGATCGGACACCGTTGCGGTCGTCAGCGGATCGATCGGCGGGGCCTTCTTGTCCCCCTCGTTCTTGTTGACCATGGCAAGCGGCGAGACGCTGAAGACATTGCGGGCCGGCCAATCCGGCAGTTCGCGCGAATTGCTGCTGGTGGCAACATTGATGCCGAACTTGTCCGCGTTGAAGAACACGTACCAGGGGAAAAAAGCGGAGGCGCCGGCAAGCGCCAGGCCGCTGAAGGTCAGCACACGATCCAGGATGACGGTTTTCCTGCGCTGGTTCAGGGAAGCGATGCGTTCGTCGTCGAATTCAGCCACGTCTAGCCTCTCCTCTGAATGGGTGCGCCCTGATTGCCCATGCCGGCCGCAGCCTTGAGTGCGCCGGCGAGATCGGCGAAGGCATCAAGCGAGTCGCGATCGCCCGGAGACTGTTTCAGAACGTCGTAAATGATCGGCACCTGCTTGATCGCCATGTCGAGATCGGGGTCGGCCCCCTGGCGGTAACCGCCGATCATGCGCAGGTCGCGCGTCTCTTCGAAACGATGGATCAGTACCTTCAGCCGCGACACCAGCTTTTCCTGATCCGGCGTCCAGGCCTTGCGGGCAAGACGCGAGATCGAGGCGAGCGGATCGATCGGAGGATAACGCCCTTCTTCGGCGAGACTGCGCTGCAGGACGATATGACCATCGAGGATGCCGCGCGTCGAATCGGCAATCGGGTCGTTGTGATTGTCGCCGTCGACAAGGATCGAGATGATCGCAGTGATGGTGCCGGCGCCCTCGGGGCCGGGGCCGGCGCGTTCCAACAGGCGCGGCAGCTCGGTGAAGACGGAAGCGGGATAGCCGCGCGCGATCGGCGGTTCGCCGGAGGCGGTCGCCACCTCGCGGATCGCATGGGCGAAACGCGTGACACTGTCGATGATGAAGAGAACGTTCTCGCCCTTGTCGCGGAAATGTTCGGCGATGGTGACGGCCGTCAGCGGCGCCATCTTGCGCAGCATCGGGCTCTCATCGCTGGTTGCGACGACGGCGATCGCCTTCCTCATATTGCTGCCGAGCGTATCCTCGATGAATTCCCGCACCTCGCGGCCGCGCTCGCCGACGAGCGCAATGACAACCTTGTCGAATGCATCGGCGCGGGCGAGCATGGACAGGAGCGTCGACTTGCCAACACCGGAGCCGGCGAAGATGCCGAGGCGCTGCCCGAGGCAGAGCGGCGAGAAGATGTCGATGGCGCGAACGCCAGTCTTGAAGCCGGTCTCGACACGTTTGCGGGTCATCGAGGGCGGCGCGGTATTGGAGATCGAGCGGCGATCGAGCCCCTCAGTGATCGGACCCAGCCCGTCGATCGGCTCGCCGAGCGAGTTGACGGTGCGCCCACACCAGCTGTCCGACGGCGAAATGCGGAAGGCGCCCTTGCGGATCACGGTATCGTGTATGCCGATCGGCTCGCCGGGTTCGATCGGGCAGACATAGATCAGCTCCGGTTCGACGCGCACGACTTCGCCGAGATGGATGCCGGTCGCGGATTTATGGGCCACGAACTCGCCGAGACGAACATGGCGGGAGAGACCGTGAACCGTGTAGTGGCCGGCGGCGATGGTCTGCACGCGACCGCCATGGGCAACCGCAAATTCCGGCGATGCGTATCGGTCGACGAGGTGCGCCAGGTGCGCCAGCTTCGGGGAAAGGCCGTCCTCAGACAGTAGCGTGGTTCTCATGCTTTAACTCTCGCCCTAAAATACGCCGCGTGCAGCTTGCTGCATGCGACGTATTTTTGGTCTTTGTTCTTGTGCATGTCGTCCTTCCAAAACCGCCGGACACTTTTGGGCGACATGCATTAGCGGCTGCCCCCAAGTGTCTGGACGGCTTCCTTGAAGGAGTCTTCGCTGTCGCGCATCAGCGACGAGACGCTTTCGAAGGCGCGGTTGACTTCGATCAGCTGGGTGATCTCACGCATGGCGTTGACGTTGGAATTTTCGAGATAGCCCTGCTCGACACCGACATTGAAGCGGTCGACGACGGCGCGCGGCTGGTCGGTGGTCATGATGCCGCTGTTTTCGTAGCGCAGGTAACCCTTGCTGATATCGGCCTCGAACAGGCCGAGGGAGCCGACCTGGCGGCCGCCCTGATAGATGATGCCGTCGGTGCCGACGGCGGGCTCGCCCCCTTTGGTGTTGAGCTGGATCGGGGCACCGCCGGCATCGAGAACCGAGTATCCCCGGATCGAAACAAGTTCGCCGGTTTCCTTGATGGTGAAGCGGCCATCCCTCGTCAGCACGCGGCCGGCCGGCGTATCGAGCGAAAACCAGGCATCACCCTTGATGGCGAAATCGAGCATGTTGCCGGTGTGCTGCAGTTCGCCGTTTCCCTCGTTCAGGTAGTCGTTGCCTTGGGAAACGAAGGCGACCTTGGTGTTCAGCTTGTTCTTGGTATTCGCCACCATTTCGTCAAACTTCACCTCAGTGGCGCGAAAACCGGTCGTATTCACGTTCGCCATGTTGTCTGCGATGGTGTTTAGACGCTTTTCGAGGGCCATCTGCGACGACAGAGAAACATAAAGACCGGATTGCATGTCGGTAAGCTCCAAGCATTGGCGATGAACGGGACGAAAAGCCGGGCGTCGTCACATCTGGTTCGGCCGGGATTTCGCTGAGGCAGCATCTCAGAAACGGGTGCGGGCACCCATTCGTCTCCTTTAGACTGACGGCAGATGCTTGCGCGAAGCTGGCACGCGGAAATGCTTGGCGACCGGGCCTTTCATCAGCCTCACGCAAGGCAGAAACCCTATCCGTCTCAAAGAAAAGCAACGTTCAGATTGGGCTGACGATGAATATCATTATCGGATTTATAGTGACTTGCGGCTGTATCGTCGGCAGCTTCATGGCGATGGGCGGCGAAGTGGATGCGCTGCTCCAGCCCTTCGAATTCCTCATCATCGGTGGCGCCGGCCTCGGCAGCTTCATCATGGCGAACCCGATGAAGGTGGTGAAGGATTCCGGCAAGGCGCTCAGCGAAGCCTTCAGGCACGCCGTGCCGAAGGAACGCAACTATCTCGATACGCTCGGCGTGCTCTATTCGCTGATGCGCGACCTGCGCACCAAGTCGCGAAACGAGATCGAAGCCCACATCGACAATCCGGCCGAATCGACGATTTTTCAGTCGGCTCCGACGGTTCTGAAGAACAAGGAGCTGACGGCGTTCATCTGCGACTACGTCCGCCTGATCATCATCGGCAACGCCCGCAGCCACGAGATCGAGGCGCTGATGGACGAAGAGCTCAACACCATCATGCACGACAAGATGAAGCCCTACCACTCGATCCAGATCATGAGCGATTCCTTCCCGGCGATCGGCATCGTTGCGGCCGTTCTCGGCGTCATCAAGGCGATGGCGCACATCAACGATTCGCCTGAGGTGCTCGGCCACCTGATCGGCTCGGCGCTCGTCGGCACCTTCCTCGGCATTCTCTTGTCCTACTGCGTCTGCTCGCCGCTGGTCTCCCAGATCAAGGTCGTGCGCAACAAGCAGCACCGTCTCTACGTCATCGTCAAGCAGACGCTGCTTGCCTATATGAACGGCTCGGTGCCGCAGGTCGCGCTCGAATACGGCCGCAAGACGATCTCGGCTTACGAGCGTCCGTCCATCGATGCGGTCGAGCAGGAAATGATGAACCCAGGTGGCGAAAACAAGGCGGCTTAAATGACTATGAGCAATGCTTCGCACGACAAACCGGCAATGGATCCTGCCCTCCTTGCCAAGCTGACAGGCGGGCTTGGCGACAGAGGCAGGGTCGCCAAGATCTGCAGTTCCTTCGGGGAAATCTACAGCGAATTCTTTCCCGACGTCATCAAAAGCGAGACCGGCCTCGACGTGACGGTCAACTATCTCGGCTGCGAGATCGGCTACAAGAACCACCTCATCGAAGACCTGAGCGCGAACGTCACACTCGTCGACGCGACGCTGCGCAACTGGTCGCAGAACATTACGCTTGCCTGCGGAAACGGCTTCGTCATCACGCTGATGGAGCATCTGCTCGGGGCCACAGCCGATACGATCGAGGAACCGGCCGAACGGCTGCTTTCGATCATCGAGCTCGATCTGGCGGTCATGGTCTTCGACAAGATTGCCAAGGTGCTGCGCTCGGCCGTCAACGCGCCGGGCGGTTTCGAACCGAGCCTTTCGGCCCCGCACGCCCATGACATGCGCGCCCGGCCGCCGGAGGATCGTCCGGACGAATTCGCGGCTGCCATCAACATGTCGATCACGCTTGCCGGCATCGTTTCGGAATTTTCGTTGATCGTTCCGCAGACGGCACTGCTCAAGACCAAGGTGACACCGCCGAAGCCGAAACGCCAGGCCAGCAGCAACTCAGCGGAATGGACCGAACAGCTCGGCGATCAGGTCCGCCGCTCGCATGTCACGCTCGAGGCCAAGATCAGGCTGCAGGACTTGACGCTGCGGACAATATCGAAGCTGATGGTCGGCGACGTCATTCCGTTCCGCGATCACGGCGATGTGCGCGTCGACGTCAGCGCCAACACCAAGGAATTGTATGTGTGCGAGTTCGGGCGTTCAGGCGAAAATTACATGGTCCGCGTCAAGGATACGATGAACTCGGATGATGAACTCATCCGTCATTTAATGAATTAATCGGTTCTCTGGCTTTTGGGCTGCAAAGGCAGTTTGAGGCAAGTTTCAACTGGAATAGTGATTTCATGGCGACGAAGAAAACACAGCAGAACAGCGACCTCTCCCTGGATCTTCCGGGCAGCGAAGCAGATCTCGACCAGGCGATCGACGATCTGCGCGGCGTGCTGAAGCAGGATGCCGATGGCGACCTGTCGCAGTTTGGCGACGACCTTCAGAGCGACCCCTTTGCAGCAGGAACGGACCTGGCTGCCTTTGGCGGCGAGACTTCGGAAACCCCCTTTGGCAGCGACGATTTCGGCGGCGACTTCGGCGGCGATGCCAGCCCGGCTGCCGGCATGGATTTCGGCAGCAGCTCCTCCTTCGAGGCGTCGCCGGCCCCACTCGGCAGCGCTTTGAACTCCAACTTCGACCTGATCATGGACATCCCGATCGACGTCCAGATCATGCTCGGCACCAGCCGGATGCAGGTCTCCGGCCTAATGAACCTCAATGAAGGGGCGACGATCGCCCTCGACAAGAAGATCGGCGAACCGGTCGAGATCATGGTGAATGGCCGCAGGATTGCCCGCGGCGAGATTACGGTGCTTGATAACGACGACACACGATTCGGTGTGAAACTGATAGAAGTTTTGAGTACGAAAAAAGCCTGATCCCTGTGTGGGACGGAGAGGTTAGACCATGATGGACTTTGACGATTTCGGCGGCGCGCTAGCCGGGAAACCGTTGACCCAGGCTGAAAAGGCAGCGGCTGTTCTTCTCGCTATGGGAAAGGGAGTCGCCGGCCGGCTGTTGAAATATTTCACCCAGGCTGAACTGCAGACCATTATCTCTTCCGCCCAGTCGCTGCGCGCCATTCCGCCGGACGAACTGCTGCTGCTCGTCTCCGAGTTCGAAGACCTCTTCACCGAAGGCGCCGGACTGATGGACAACGCCAAGGCGATCGAGGCCATTCTGGAAGAAGGCCTGACGCCCGACGAGGTCGACAGCCTGCTCGGCCGCCGCACCGCATTCCAGGCCTACGAAACCTCGATCTGGGATCGCCTCAGCGAGGCGGAGCCGACATTCGTCGCGCAGTTCCTGCTCCGCGAACATCCGCAGACCGTTGCCTATATTCTTTCGATGATGCCCTCCTCCTTCGGCGCCAAGGTGCTGCTGCAGCTTCCCGACAATCGCCGCGCCGACATCATGAACAGAACGGTCAACATGAAGGCGGTCAGCCCGAAGGCTGCGCAGATCATCGAAAACCAGGTCATGACGCTGCTTGCCGAGGTCGAGGCAGAGCGCAATGCAGCCGGCTCGACGAAGGTCGCCGATCTGATGAACGAACTCGACAAGCCGCAGGTCGACACGCTGCTCACCTCGCTCGAATCGATCAGCCGCGAGTCGGTCAACAAGGTTCGCCCGAAGATTTTCCTGTTCGAGGATCTCATGTACATGCCGCAGCGCAGCCGCGTCATGCTGCTCAACGACATCTCGACGGATGTGCTCACCGTCGCGCTGCGCGGGTCGCCGCCCGAGATCCGCGAGTCGGTCCTCTCCGCCATCAGCCCACGCCAGCGCCGCATGATCGAATCGGATCTGCAGAGCGGCATGGGCGGCGTCAATCCGCGCGAGATCGCGATTGCCCGCCGCGCCGTGGCACAGGAAGCGATTCGCCTGGCCAATTCCGGCCAGATCGAGCTCAAGGAAAAGGAAGGCGACGCTTCGGCAGCCGCCTAAAGCGCGTGCGATCTTTCGGATTCGCTCCTCGCGCCTTAGGTCTCTAGTTTACGCATGTCGTTGTCGCATCGCTGCACACTTATGCGCGACATGCTTTGGCTCTTCGAGACTGTTGACAAATCCGGCATGCCGAAAGGCCGCTGTTGATCGCCGTGCCACAGGCGACTACCCTTCCCGCAACAGGCTCCGCTCTAAAGCGCGTCGCATAGAACTCGGTTCGTGCGACGCGCTTTAGATCTTTGTTTTGATGCATGTCGTCATCCCAAACCGCTGCACGTTTTTGGGCGACATGCATTAGCTGCGGCCTATTTCTTTGACGGAGAGCCGCGACTTGGCAGACGATGACAAGGACAGCAAAACAGAAGCCCCAACCGCGAAAAAGCAAAGCGATGCCGCGGAAAAGGGCAACGTGCCGTCTTCGCGCGAACTTTCGATTTTTGCGACGATCCTCGCTACCTTTATTTATCTCGTATTCTTCCTTCCCGACAGCGTCGGGCGCATGAGTGAAACGCTACGCGACATCTTCGAACAGCCCGACCAATGGAAGATCGAGACGGGACCGGATGTGCTGGCGCTGTTCGGGCGGCTCGGCTGGGCAAGTGCGGCGCTGGTGGCGCCCGCCTTCATCCTGTTTATGGTGTTCGGCATCGCCTCCTCGGTCTTCCAGAATCTGCCGACACTGGTGCTTGAACGCATCCGCCCGCAGGCCTCGCGTATCTCGCCGATCAAAGGCTGGTCACGGCTGTTCAGCGTGCCCGGCCTGGTCGAATTCGGAAAATCGCTGTTCAAGGTCGTCGTCGTCGGGGTGATCCTGTTCTTCGTGCTCAGGAGCGAATATTTCGGCTCGATCGACGCGATGTTCTCCGATCCGCAGACGATTCTCGTGCGAATAATGGCAGCGATGCGCAAGATCATCATCGTCATGCTGATCGCCACCGCGATCGTGGCCATCGCCGATCTTTTCTGGACGCGCCATCACTGGTTCACCGAGTTGAAGATGACGCGGCACGAAATAAAGGAAGAAAACAAGCAGGCGCAGGGCGACCCCTTCGTCAAGAGCCGGCAGCGCTCGCTGATGCGCGACCGCGCGCGCCGGCGCATGATCGCCAACGTGCACAGGGCGACGCTAGTGATTGCAAACCCGACGCACTTTGCGGTGGCGCTGCGTTACGCGCGTGAAGAGAACGATGCGCCAGTGGTGCTGGCCAAGGGTCAGGACCTGATCGCGCTCAAAATCAGGGAGATTGCCGAGCAGAACGGCATACCGGTGTTCGAGGATCCGCCGCTTGCGCGCTCCATGTTTGCGCAAGTCTCGATCGATAGTGTCATCCCGTCAGTCTTCTATAAGGCGGTTGCGGAGCTGATCCACCGGGTCTATGCCGCGGACGCCAAGAACAAACGGGTCAGATAAGCCGAATGAAAAAATGTCCCCACTCTACCCAGCGTGAAAAGATCCTCGCAGACGCCATCAGCCCGGTCGCCACTGAACTGCGCCTTCTGGATGCTTCTGACCTTATTTCACTGCTGCGCTTCGAGTATTACGGCAATCTTTCCGATCTCGTCGCTTCGGCGGCGGAGCTTTTCTTTCATCCGGGCACCGTGAATTTCGGCCTGGGCGGCAATTATACGCTGGAGTGGGGCGGCAAGCCCGAAGTCGTTCTCGACCTGGAAATCAAGCCGCGCGGCGTCACCGTCTACGCCCAGCTCACCCTTGCCGAAGATCACGCCGGCATCGAGATCAATCATATCGCTTTCCAGGATCCCTCGGTCGATCCCGACGAGAACACCATCTTCCTCAAAAAGAGCCTTCGGGAAGCGCGTTACAGCGTCAACCAGCCGCCTCAGGCGCTGGCCGGCTAACCTCTTTCATGACAACCAAGCTTTCATTCGCCTTGCAATTCGAAGCGTTAAAGCGTCCTAAAGCACATCGCGATTTTTCAGATTCGCTTGTCGCGCTTTAGAGCATTTCCGTTTTTCTCCGAATCCCGGAAATGCTCTACCTCTTTGTTTTCACGCAATTCCGACGCAAAACCACTACGCACTTTTGCTGGAATTGCTCTAGGTCTTTGTTTTACGCCTGTCGTTATCGCAAAGCCGCTGCACACTTTTGCGCGATATGCTCTCGCGGGTCCGAAGGACGCGCGACGCTGTAAGCGATGGCACGCGTTCAGCTGATATAGCCGAGCCGGATCGCCTTGGCGATCGCCTGGATGCGATTGACGGAATCGAGCTTGATGGTCGCCGAGCCGAGATAGGCGTTCACGGTGTGCACGGACAGGCCAAGCTTGTCGGCAATCTCTTCGCTGATGCGGCCGTCGCCGGCAAGCTGCAGACAGGCGATCTCGCGTTCGCTGAGCGCCTCGGCGGCAGCCGTGCGGCGTTCGTCGAGCGAGAGAAGATCCATCATGATGTGGCAGCAGCGACCGTGCAGCTCGACGATGGTATCGCTCGAGGGATCGAGTTCATCACCGGTGAAAAGGATGAAGCCATTGCCGACGGCGCCGAGCCGCACTGGAAAGGCAAGGCCGGAGAATGGCAGAATACCGTCCTGCAGCCGCGTCATGAACGGCGAGAAGTCCGCCGGTCCGGGTGCCGTGCGGTCGTAACCGCCGGCCCATGAGAGCGGCAGCAGCGACTTGTCGATATGGTCGAGAAGAATATCGCCGTAAGCATCCGTGAAGGCCTTGTTGAAACCGGCGTTGGAAGGCCCCCAGTTCTCGAGCTCGCAGATAAGGCGCTGCTTTGCCGGAAGACCCGAGCCGCTGACGCGGAAGATTGCGAACCCTTGCGCATCGGTGAGCTTCTGCATCGCAATCAGCCGCGGAAAAAGATCGGACCGACTGGAAATCCTGTTCACACGCACCATGCGCAGCTGCTCAGCACTGCTCATGGTCCTGCCTGCTGGATACGCCATAGATCCCCCTATACGAGATTATTGCGGACGGCGAAGGCAATGGCCTCGGACCGGGTCTTGGTCGCCGTCTTGCGCATCACGCTGGTGATGTAGTTGTTGATGGTATTGCGAGAGATTCCGAGGATCATCGCGATCTCGTCGCTGGTCTTGCCCTCGGCGATCCAGAACAGGCATTCCAGCTCGCGGTCGGTCAATTCGAAATCGCGATCGACCTTCGTACCACCGCAGCGCAGGAAGCTCGCGACATAACCTGCAAGCAGGCCTACATCCCGCAGGCGCTCCGGCGAAAGGATGAACCCCTCGCCGAACAGGAACATCAGAGCCAGCCGCGACCGGCCGACATTGAAGGTCACCGAACAATATTGGCGGCTAGCGCCGTCCGGAATCTCGGCACTGTCAGGCAGGAGGGCAAAATTCGGCTGGAAAACCTGCATGCATTTTTCCAACTCGGTCGAGCGGGCATAACCGCGGACCAGATCATTGGCGATGTCCCTGACCAGGTCGAAGGGCCAGTCCGACGAGACGATGAAATCGAGGCCACTTTCCTGGAGGAGATCGCAGCGCGCCAGAAGGTAGTGCGAAGCACCCACGTAATCCGTCAGTGCGCGCAAACCAGACTGCAACCTACCGGTGCTAGCGACACCGTGAAGGCGCTGGAGTAGCTCATCACGCGGCAGCAGATCCGGCACCACTGCACTCGCGAAATTCGCCATATGCCTCTCGCCTTTGCTCGCCTGAATTACATTCATATCCATTGGCAATGTCCTGCGGCTGAGAAACGATCGAACTCGGTGCAACAGCAATTTTTCTGTAGGGGATTCAACTCAAGTCCCACTCGAATCCCATTTCGAATCACCCAAGGGTAAGCCAGTCGATGCAAATCACCATCTCCGACTTCTAGGGATTTACTTTCGCCGTCGCCAATGCACTGATTCGACCATTCATTCCAGCCTTCAAGATAGAGGGAGGCTAAGGTGATTCTGGCGGAACCGCAACTTGCTTCGCGTTTTACGCGAGTCGATCTCATCGAGTCTCTCTACAGTCGCATTTCAATGCGGTCCGTTATACGGTCCTGTTCGGATTCTTGACCCAGTCGTGCCTAGTCTCTCGCAGCTCCCGTCACGGCTTTTCAGCAAACAGCGGTTAGGGAATCAAACCTCGGTACCTACATTAAAAAAGGCCGGTTGCCCGGCCTTTTGTTTTACGCTGCCTCGTCGATCGCCCATTTCCTGAGGATTTTCGCTGCGCGTTCCTCGTTGATCTCGACCATCCGGGAAAGCTTGCGTTCCGGGCCTTCCTTGACGCGCCGATTGAAGTTTCCGTCGTCGTCGCCGAGGCTGAGCAGGTCCTCGGTACTGTCGAAGCCGAAATCGGACCCGAAGCCGTCCATGAGAGCGCCCCCGGCTGCTCCCGATGCCGGCGCGAAGTCCGGAAGTTCGAGGCCGGCCGCTTCCGGCGTGGCGTCGCCGAAAGCCGTAGAGCTGCCGTTGCTGCTGACGCTACGCACCAGAGGCCGCAGGCCCATCCAGACGACCACGAAGGCGACCGCGACAAAGGCGAGCGAGTTGATGATGCCGGCAAGGTTGCGGCTCAGCATGTCCATGACGCGGACACCGCCGGTGGCGTCTTCGAGCAGCTGGTTCTCGAGGAAGTCCATAGCCGTGACGGTGACGACGTCGCCGCGCTTGGCGTCGATGCCGGCCGCCGAGGCGACGATCTTCTGCATTTCGGCAAGATAGGCGTCGACCTTGGTCTGGTCGGCGGGTTCTCCGACCATCTTGGCGATACGGCCCTTGTTGACCACGACAGCGATCGAAAGCTTCTCGACCTTATAGCTGTTGCGGGTCGTCGCCGTTGTCCTGCTGTTGATTTCGTAGTTGGTCTGCTCTTCGCGCTTGTCGGATTTGTCCTGCGATTCGGGCCCGGCGGAACCGCCGGCCGCAGGGGCCGCCTGCGGAATGTTCTGCTCGACCGTCGTCGCGCTATCGGACTGCTTCTGCTGCGACTGCTGGGCTTCCTTCGTCGAGCGAACCGAGCGTTCGACCTTGGATTCGGGATCGTAGGTCGTTTCCTGGATCTGCTGGGCGTCGGTGTTGAGATCGGCGGTGACGCTGGAGCGGAAGTTGTCCATGCCGAGGAAGGGTGCCAGCGCCTTGTCGATGTTGGATTCGACTTCCTGCTGAACGTTCTGGACGATGTTGAGCGAACGATTCAGCGAGCTGTTGCTCGCCTCGTCGCCGGAAGCGAGCAGCTGGCCGGCGGAATCGAGAATGGTCACGTCATCGACGTCAAGCCCCGGCACGGCCGAGGCGACGAGGTGGCGAATCGAGGTCGCTGCGCTGCGTCCAGTTGTGGCGGTGGCGCGAATCATGACGGAGGCAGTCGGTTTCTGCTCCGCCTTCCGGAAGTTCCCGACCTCCGGCATGACGATATGGACGCGTGCGGCCGTTATACCCGAGATCGACTGGATGGTGCGGGCGATTTCGCCTTCCAGAGCGCGAACCCGCGTCACCTCCTGCATGAAGGAGGTCAGGCCGAGGGAGCCGACATTGTCGAAGAGTTCGTAACCGGCGTTGGCGCTGTTCGGCAGGCCGCGCTCGGCAAGCATCAGGCGGGCCTTGCCCGTCATCCCCGCGGGGACGCTGATGCTGGAGCCGTCCGTGCCGACCTGGAAATCGACGTTGGCTTCGGCAAGCGCCATGCTGATCTGGTTGAGATCCGGCGAGTCCAGACCGACGTAGAGCGTTTCCTGTGCCGGCTTGTTGACGAAAAGGGCGGCCGCAAGGACGATTGCGATGGAGACGGCACCGACGCCTCCGAGAATCATCAGGCGTGTTCGGCCAAGGGAACCGAAGTTCTTAAAGATCTGAACTAATTGATTTAACAGATTCATTCTGTTCTCGCACAATCCGTCAAAGACAAAGCAGGCTTATTGCCTCATCTGACGAATAGTCGGCGAAACTTGTGCGAGCGTTTCGTGAAGCGGGTGCGGGCCGAAAAGACCCTAGAAGAAATCGAAGTCGCCGGCTGCCTTGCTTAATGGCTGGGAGTGGCCGTGGCGCGTAGCGCCGCCCAATGCCTTCTGCATCTCGGCCAGCTTGACGAGGCTGAGCGCGGTCGCGACGTCGACTGCCCAGCCGTGCGGGATTTCGCCGGTGATGGTGTCGATGAATTCTGCAAGGCCGCGCGATTTCTGCACAGCCAAATCGATGCCCTGCATGACCTTCATGGCATCCGGCGAGTTCAGGATTTCGGCGCCGCCGAGGTCGAGAAGCTGCGGCTCGATACGCTCGATGAGATAGGCGACATCGTGCAGTTCGGACACGATGCGCATCAGGATGTCGCTCAGCGCTTCGACAGGCGCAGGCGGCTCCATCATCTGGGTAAATGTCATATGAAAATCCTCGCCATCAAAAAAATTCGATACTGGTTTCGACGGGCTTCTGCGGAGCGGCGGGGCGCTGCTCGAGAGCGACGGTTCTCTGCGTTTCGGCACCGGTCAGGGGGTATTGCCGGGCACGACCGGAGACCGGCCAATATTCAAGCTTGCGTCCATGCTCTCCGCCTGTGGAGGAGCCGACCACCGGAATGCCTTCATCCCTCAGGAACTGCACGGCGAAGGCCGCGTTCTGCTCACCGACATTGGAGAATGTCGAGATCGTCTTCGCGCCGCCGAAGATCTTTGCCTCCAGTCGATCACGCCGGGCGCCCTGCTTCAGGAGACCGTTGATCAGCAGTTCCATCAGATGCACGCCGTACCGCGTGGCATCGCCACCTGTTGTCGGCGACGTCGCCGAACCGGGCAGCAAAAAGTGGTTCATGCCGCCGACACCGGCGACAGGATCTCTGAGGCACGCAGCCACGCACGAACCGAGAATGGTCGAGAGGACCGCATTCGGATCGTTCAGGACCTTGTACTCGCCCTGAATGATGTGCACGCGGCGGGCTGCCCCCTCAGTGATCATTTCAGGGCTCCAAACACGGCTTCGATGGCCGCTTTCATCTTCTCGATCGTGAACGGCTTGGCGAGCACGTTGTTGGCGCCGAGCTGGGCCGCCTTCTGCACCAGTGCGCGGTCGCCCTGGGCGGTGAGGATGATGAAGGCCGCCTTCTTGGTGTTCGGGTTGGTGCGCACGGCCTGAAGGAAGCCGATGCCATCCATCTTCGGCATGTTGAAGTCCGAGATCACCAGGTGGTGCGGCTGCTCGGCCATGATCTTCATGCCCTGCTCGCCGTCGCCGGCCGACGTGATCTGCTTGAAACCGAGCTGGGTCAGCGCATCGCTGAGCAGCAACCGGCTCGTTACCTGATCATCGACGATCAGAACTTTGATTTTCTCCGCGATCGACATTTATTCGGTCCCTTCCTTTCGGGCGGCTGTCATTTTCAATATTTCTTCACCGATGGCAGACAGCGGAAGCTGCTGCTCAACGGCGCCAAGTTCGTGAGCAACCCTTGGCATTCCGTAAACGACACAGGTTTTTTCGTTCTGGCCGAGCGTTCTGGCGCCTGCGTGGCGCATTTTCAACAATCCGGCGGCGCCATCGCGGCCCATGCCGGTCAAGATCACGCCGACGGCGTTGCGGCCCGCCAGTTCCGCGACCGAATCGAAAAGTACGTCCACCGAGGGGCGGTGACCGTTGACCGGCGCACGGTCGATGAGACGGCAGCACGGCGCCGAGGCACCGCTGACCTGCAGATGACGCTCTCCGCCGGGTGCCAGATAGATCTTGCCGATTTCGAGACGGGCACCATCGGTCGCTTCCTGCACCACCGGCGCACAGAGGCGGTTCAGCCGTTCGGCGAAGCTCTTGGTGAAGGTCGGCGGCATATGCTGGGTGATGACGGTCGGCGGGCAGTTCGCCGGGAATTTCTGCAGCACGGCAATCAGCGCCTCGACGCCGCCGGTCGACGAGCCGATCGCGACGATCTTGCGGCCGACGCGGAAATCGGCGACCGAGGGCGGTGGCACAGCGGCAACAGGCTGGGAATACTGGCGTTGCGTGCGCGCGGCGGCCTTGACCTTCTCGGCGAGATCGCCGAAGGGCCTGGTTTCGCCCGGAGCCGGCTTGCCGACGCAGTCGAACGCGCCGATCTCCAGCGCCGCAAGCGTCGCCTCGGCGCCGCGATGGGTCATTGTGGATACCATGATCACCGGCATCGGACGCAGCGTCATGATCTTTTCGAGAAAATCGAGACCGTTCATGTTCGGCATCTCGATGTCGAGCGTCAGGACGTCGGGGTTCAGCCGCTTGATTGCCTCGCGCGCCTCCAACGCGTCGCCGGCCTGGCCGATGACGTTGACCTCCGGGTCGGAACTCAGAACAGCGGTGATCAGGCCCCGCATCGTCGGGGAGTCGTCAACAACGAGAACCCTTGCCGGAGCGCTCATGCCTTCCTCCCGAGACCTTTGGCCGTATAGCGATAGGTCGTGATGCCGATATTGTCGAAGACGTGTTTTGCCTCACCCGAAACACGTTCCGAATGGCCGATATAGAGGTGGCCGCCTTCCGGCAGCAGGCCGGCGAAACGCTGCCAGATCTTCGTCTGCGTCGGCTCGTCGAAATAGATGACGACGTTGCGGCAGAAGATGACGTCGAACTTGCCCTTGAACGGCCATTGCGCCATCAGGTTCAGCTCGTTGTAGGTGATCAGCCGCTTTACGCGGTCGTCGACCTGAAACTTCCTGCGGCCCTGAACCTCGACTTCGCTGAACCATTGCTTGCGCATGGCCGGCGAAACGGTTTCGAGCGCGCTCTCGTCATAGGCGCCGGCCCGGGCGATCGCGAGGATCTTCGGGTCGATGTCGGTTGCCAGGATCTTGAAGTCGTAGTCCGCGACATTCGGCATCAGCGACAGCACCGTCAGCGCGATCGAATAGGGCTCCTGCCCATCGGAGGAGGCGGCCGACCAGATGCGCACTCTGCCGCCCGATCTCGCCCGCTGCAGAAGTTCCGGCAGGACATGGTCGCGCAGGTGGTCGAAATGGTGGTTCTCGCGGAAGAAGCGGGTAAAATTAGTGGTCAGGTGCGAAAGCATCTCGCGGCGCGCTGCGGCGCCGGCCGGCGAAGCGACGAGGTCGCAATATTCCCGAAAGCCGGACAGATCGAGATTGCGGATATGCTTCGACAGGCGCGAATAGACGAGCGACGCCTTCGTCTCGTTGAGGAAGATGCCGGCATCCGAATAGATCATTGCGGCGATCTCAGTGAGGTCGCGGCGCGTCAGCGGATATTCTCCGCTCGCCAGGACCTCGTCGGATCCCTGTCTCTGATCTTTTGCGCCCATTACACTCATGCGGCTTCGCTTTCGGTCTCTGGAAAGAGGGATTCGAGTTCGATCAGGCAGATCATGCGCTTCTCGATCGCGAGAATGCCGCGGGCAAATTGACGCTCGAGTTCGGAGGAGATTTCGGGCGTCGGCTGGATGGTTTCGTCGGTCACCGTCAGGATATCGGAAACGGCGTCGACCAGCAGGCCGACGACCTTACGCCAGACCTGGGCGACGATGATGACATGACGGGCTGTGGGATCAGCCGGCTTCATGCCGAGCCGAGCCGCAAGATCGATGATCGGCAGCACCGCGCCGCGCAGGTTGATGACACCCAGCATATAGCCAGGCGAATGCGGCATCGCGGTCGCCGGGGTCCAGCCCCGGATTTCGCGAACCGACATGATGTTCACGCAAAATTCCTGATCCCCGATGCGGAACGCGATCAGCTCGCGATCCCCCTCGTTCAGATTTTTTACCGTGTACGACATTCGCTTATCCCACCGCTGCTAGCGACATTTCCGCTTTGAGCGACTGGCCGCGCGAGGCGCCGACAACCGCGTCGACATCGAGGATGAGAGCGACGCGGCCGTCACCGAGAATGGTGGCGGCGGCAATGCCCGGCACATGGGTGTAGTTCGCTTCCAGGCTCTTGATGACCACCTGGCGCTGACCCTGAATGGCATCGACCATCAGAGCCCGCTGGCCGCCGCCTTCGGATTCCACCAGAAGCGCCACGCCCTCCACCGGATTGGCCTGGGTGGCGCGGAAGTTCAGGATGCGGCCGACATCGACCAGCGGGCAAAAGCTGTTGCGGATCGAGATCAGCCGGTGGTTCGCACCGAAGGAGTGGATCGCGGCAGCTTCCGGCTGCAGGGTTTCGACGATTGCCGTCAGCGGCACGACCAGCGTCTGGCCGGCGACGGTGACCACCATGCCGTCGAGGACGGCGAGCGTCAGCGGCAGGCTCATGGTGAAGACCGAGCCGTGGCCCGGTTTCGAGGTGATGTTGATGCGGCCGCCAAGCGCCTGGATCGAGCGCTTGACGACGTCCATGCCGACGCCGCGGCCGGAAATGTCGGAGATCTTGTCGGCCGTCGAGAAGCCCGGCAGGAAGATCAGGTTGTCGATTTCCTCGTCGGACAGGTTGGAATCGGCCGGGATGAGGTCGTTGTCGATCGCCTTCTGGCGGACCTTCTCGCGGTTGATGCCGGCGCCGTCGTCGGCAAGCTCGATCAGGATGCGTCCGGAACGATGCTTGGCGGTGAGGCGGACCGTGCCCTCGGTGTTCTTGCCGGCGGCTGCACGCTTTTCGGGCGTTTCGATGCCGTGGTCGACGGCGTTGCGGATCATGTGAGTCAGCGGCTCGGCCAGCTTGTCGATGACCGTCTTGTCGACTTCGGTGTTTTCACCTTCGGTGATCAGGCGGATCGACTTGCCGGTCATGTCGGCGATTTCGCGGACGATACGCGACATGCGCTGGAAGACCGGCTTTACCGGCTGCGCGCGGATCGCCATGACCGAGTCCTGGATCTCGCGGGTGAGCTGCTGCAGCTCCTCGAGGCCCATATTGATCGAGGAGGTGCCGGTCGTGTCGTTCTCGATGACGCTCTGCGACAGCATCGCCTGGTTGATGACCAATTCGCCGACGAGGTTGATCAGGCGGTCGACACGGTCGAGATCGACGCGGATCGTCTGGCCGGCACCGGCGGCATTGTTCTGGGCGGCAGCACTTGCAGCGGCCGCTGCGGCGGCTGCCGATTCCTTCTTCTCGACGCGGGCGGCGACCATCTGCGTGACGTTGGAGGCAGTCTCGGCGGCGGCAACGGCGGCGGCCGTCTCTTCGGCGCGCGCGTCTGAGGGGGAAAGCTCTTCCGTTGCGCCCGTTTCATCGAGGATCGACAGATCGAAGGGAACCGGCACCATCGGCAGTTCGTCGTTGCTGGTCGCGTCGGTCCTTGCTTCTTCGACCGGCTTCACGGTCAGTTCGCAATCCCACTCGGCGAATTCGAAAACGGTGCGAATGGCGTCCTCGCCCTTGTCCGTCTTGATCGTGATGTTCCAAAAGAAATAAGCGCCTTCCGGATCGAGTTCCTCGAGACCCGGCAGGTCACCCGCATTGCAATAGATCGTCATTTCACCGAGGCGCGAGAGATCACGCAGCAGCAGGGTGGCGTCATTGCCCTTGGAATAGAGTTCGTAGCGCGGCTTGAAGATGACTTCATAGGCCGGCATGCTACCCGCATCGTCCTCGCCGCCAAAATCGTCGAAGGAAAAGGGGACTGGCTGGAAGCCGCTGTCGTCCGTCGGCTTGGGGGTCGGCGCCGGAGCGGCCTTTGCGGCGGCCCTCGGCGCAGGCGCCTCGGCTGAGGCCGAGGGAGACGGCATTTCACCGTTGGCCAATGCCTCGAGCTCCCTGACGAGGCCGCGGCTGCGGCTTTCATCGACGCTGCCGCCGTCGCGCGCAACGTTCGTCAGGTCGGCGAGCACGTCGGCCGACTTCAGCATCACCTTCAGGACATCCTGGTTCGGCTCAAGCTTGTTGGATCGAACGCAATCGAGAGTGGTCTCGAAGACATGGGCGAAGGCTACCAGATCGTCAAGGCCGAAGGCGCCGGCGCCACCCTTGATCGAATGCACGGCACGGAACACCGCATTGACGGTTTCCGGATCGCGATCGCCATCATTCATTTTCAGAAGACCGGATTCCAACTCGGCGAGCTGTTCCTCGCACTCCTGGAAAAAGATCTCTTTGATTTCGTTCATATCCATAGGAGCAAATCCTGGGTTTAAGCGGTTACACGCTCAATGGCATCGATCAGCTTGGCCGGGTCGAAAGGCTTGACGATCCAGCCCGTGGCACCGGCCTGGCGGGCGCGGTTCTTCTTTTCCGCGTCGCTTTCGGTGGTCAGAACCAGGATCGGGATCGCCCGATATTTCTCGTTGCGGCGGACACCTTCGATGAAGCCGAAACCGTCGAGGCGCGGCATGTTGATGTCGGTCACGATGACGTCAGGGTTGGACTCTTCGAGGATCTCGAGGCCCTCGATGCCGTCTTCCGCCTGGATCGTCTCGAAGCCGGCATTGTTCAGCGTCACGAGAAGCATGTTTCGGATTGTGCGGGAATCATCCACGGTCAGCACTTTTTTCTTCATTGCCGAATCTCCTTGGCAAGCAGGTGGTCAATATTGACGCCCACCAACTGCATGGTTTTCTGAAATGCGTCGGACACCTTGGTGAAGGTGAACGGCTGCTTGTCCTGTTCCCAGGTCTTCTCGGCGGACATCAGAACCTGGGCGCAAAGAGCACCGATCCGTTCAACGCCGGAAGCGTCTATCGAAAGACCGCTACCCCTGAGAGAGAGGAGCTTATCGCGCAAGGCGGAAGCCTCGTTGAGGTCGAGCACCGCTGTCAAATCCAGCGTCTTGCCACTCTTCTTTGCTGCCATCAGCTTTTCCTTGTCCCCTTATCCCCGGCCCGAGAAGACGAGCTGAGGCGATCATCCGATAGGTTAGTAAACATTCCGCCCACGTCCGACGCTTGCGAAGGGCTGCGGAAGGCTAAAATCGTCATTTTCGTATCCGTCCTCGGCCAGTGCCGGACGAGCGGCGACCTCGATGGCGCGCGGCGGCGTCACGCGAACCGGCGCAGGGCGCCCGGCAGCGGCGTTTTCCCGGGCGATGCGGAATTCGCGAATCGTCTGGCCGAGTTCGAGAATGACGGTGTGGAGGTGGTCGGCGCCTTCAGCCGAGCGCTCCGCAAGGCCGGCACTATCGGCCACCTCGCCACCCAGGCCCTTGATGTCGGCTGTTACGCTGTCGAGGCTTTCGGCATGTTCGCCGGTTCGGGTGGCGATGCCTGATATGGCGGCGTTGATGTCGGTGACCTGACGTACGATGCTGCCGATCGAATCCTGTGTGCGGCCGACCATCTGCACGCCGGCATCGACCTGCGCCTTGGTCGTCGTCACCAGCGTCTTGATCTCGCGGGCGGCTTCGGCCGAGCGCTGGGCAAGGGCGCGGACTTCCTGGGCGACGACGGCAAAACCGCGGCCGGAATCGCCGGCGCGAGCAGCTTCGATGCCGGCATTCAGCGCCAGGAGATTGGTCTGGAAGGCGATCTCGTCGATCGCACCGATGATCTGGCCGATCTTTTCGGCCGACTGCTCGATATCGGCCATGGCGCTGATCGCGCGGCCGACGACCTCGCCGCTTTCCTCGACGACAGCGCGCGTCGTGGCGGCCGCTTGTTGGGCAGCGCGGCTGTGGGCGGCGCCATCGCGGACGCTACCGGCGATGCCGGCAAGGGCCGCGGCGGAAAGCTGCAGCCGCTCGGTCTGGCCGGAAGCCGTGCCGGCAAACTGCCGTGACAGGCCGGCAAGCGCGCCCGTCGCCGCTTCGGCCTTGACCGTGCGCTCGGTAATGGCGGTGAACTCAGCCTGGAGGCCGTCCAACGCGCCGTTCAGCGCGGCGGCGATCCCGCCATAGGCGCCATCGCCGTCGACAGGCGCGCGTCGCGTCAGGTCGCGTGCGGACAGGCCCTCGATGACGTCGCCGAATATCCGGGCGATCTCGGCTTCGTTGTCGACGCGCTGATCGGCGAGCGCGCGCTGCTCGCCGGCACGCAGCGCATTGAAGCGAAGCGAGACGGCAATTTCCACATCGACCATGACGATACGGATGATCGCTGTCATCAGATCGGAGATCTCACGGGTGCGGCGTTTGGCCGACGGCAGCAGTGGACGGCCGGCAATCTGCTCGGCGAGGCCGGAAACGACATGCTCCAGCATGACGCCATGGCCGGCCACGTGCCAGCGCGGGTCAAGACCCATCTTGCTTTCGGTATCGGAGAGAACCTTGACGCGCTCGGCATAGAGGCTGTCGAATCGTGCGTCCGTCAGCACGTCCCAATGCGAGGACTGCAGATCATGCAGGCGCTCGACCTGGCGCTCGCTCTCGAAATTGCGCGAGGCGTCGGGGAATGACTGGAACCTGCGGAAGAGATCCCCGAGGCCTGCCTTCAGATGCGCTTCGAGGGCTGGCCGGTTACGGCGCACCAACTCGCACTGTTCGGCATCGAGACCGGCAAAGCGCAGGCGGTCGCGCAAGCTGCCTGCCTGCGCGCCACGAGCCTGATCTGATGGCATGTCCTGCCTCAACGCCTGTCCCCAACCACTTTCCGGGCGAAGGCCCGGCCAAAAACTTGCGCAGCATCCGTTGAACGCGAAGCGTGGAGACGGTCCTCACCACCGGTTACAACCGGCGGATCGAGCCCCCTGATCAGCTATGTTTCGGAGCTGTCTGAAGAGATGGATACCGGATCAACCGGTACGGCGGGACGGCGTCATGCCTGGTGGGAACGAGTGCATCTTCCCATTCCGACGTGTAAACCAATGTTTATGGTTAATTCCTTGCCTGAAGGTTAATAAGCCTTTCGCGGTGCAGGCTTTTGAAGCAATTCAACGCCGTTCACAGCAAATACTGCTGCGGAGTTGCACGGCTGCTACAAGGCACACGCAAGCTCCGTGTTATATGCCGGTCGATAACCAAGACATGACGTCGACAAGGACTGAGCAATGATTGTTCTCGGATTGGGTTCCTGCTTGATTGCAATGACGCTGCTTGCCGCCGTCGCCCGACTCGATTTTCTCGCTGCAAATCGCGATCTCCGCGCACTTCGGGTGTTCTGAAGCGCGTCGCGATCTTTCAGATACGCTCTTCGCGCATTGGATTTTTACTTTTACGCATGTCGTTACCGCAGCTGCACAGTTTTGCGCGCCATGCTTTAAACTGATCTCCGCCCTTCCCCGTTGGCAGTCCGGCACCTTTGGTGTATCGCACTCGCGCCTTTCATGTCAGCGGAACTATCGGTTCATGTCCCCCAGATCTGGTCTCCTCATCGTTCTTGGCTTCACGCTCTGGCGCGTGGTCACGCTCAATTTCGATGCGACGGACCTTTTCGTCGACGAGGCGCAGTACTGGTTCTGGTCGCAGAATCTCGATCTCGGCTACTATTCCAAGCCGCCGATGATTGCCTGGGTGATCCGGGCGATGACCGAGCTTTCCGGGTCCAACGCCATCTATTGGATCAGGCTGCTCGGACCGCTGATCCACATGGCGGCCGCACTGGTGCTGATGAAGACGGCAAAACGTTTCGTCGGGCCGGAGATCGAAGGCTGGACGGGCGCCACCTACATCACGCTTCCGGGCGTGGCGCTTTCTTCGGTGTTCTTCTCGACCGACGTGATCCTGCTGTTTTTTATCGCGATCGCTTTGCTTGCCTATTTCGGCTTGACGCAGCGACGCTCGGTCGGGCTGGCGCTCGTCATGGGCCTTAGCGTCGGCCTCGCCTTCCTGACCAAATATGCCGTGCTGTTCGTCGTTCCGGGCGGCGCGCTTGCCCTCCTCCTCATTCCGGCGGCGCGCATCGCCATTCGGGATTTCATCATCGCGGTCGCGGTCGCGGCGGTCGTCGCCTTGCCGAACCTCTGGTGGAACCTGCAGCACGACAACACGACGGTGCGGCATACGCAGGACATCGCCCATTGGAGCGAACTCGGTATCAACTTGCGTCGCGGGCTTGAATTTTTCGCCGCCCAATTCGGCGTCGTTGGGCCGATCATCTTCTTTGCGATGCTCTGGGCAGTCTATCGCATGATCAAGGGTAGGAGCGACGATCGCGAGAAGATACTGGTCTGGCTGTCGATACCGGTGGTGGTGCTGATCACGCTGCAGGCAACGGTCGCCAAGGCCTATGCCAACTGGGCCGTGACTGCCTATGTCGCAGGGACCATCCTTGCCGTCTGGCTGCTTTACCGGATGTGGCCCATGGGGCTCAGGCTGTCGCTGGCCATCAACGGCATCGCCAACCTGCTCTTTCCGCTGGCGACGATCTTTCCGCATCAGTTGCTGCTGCCGAACGGCGACGCGCTGATGAAGCGCTATCTCGGCCGTGCCGAAGTCAGCCGCGAGGCGGCCGCTCTCGCAGCTCAGGCCGGCACCGACATCATCGTCACCGACAATCGCGACATGGTCGCCGATCTTTTCTATACGCTGCGCGATCAATCCTATCGGATCTATGCGCGGGCGCCCGCAGGCCTTCCGGAGAGCTATTACGAGCAGGAATTCGCTCTGCCGGCCGACACCACCGGCAAGGTGCTTTTCCTGACGGACGGACCCTTCACCTGCGCCACCGAGACGCCCGAGGTGCTGAAGAACTGGCAGCCGACGGAAGGCAACTATAAGGGCAAAGCGCTTTCCGCCTACAAGGTCTCTGCCGCCTGCCTGGCGCCTGAGCCGGTTCAGCCTGCCCGATGACAGAGCTGCCACGTCTTTTCGAGAGGCGCAGCGGGCACTGTAGCCCTTTGAATTATGCACGCGCCGCGCGGCAGAGAGCAGGAGTGAGAATTGTTTCCCTTGCGCCTTGACCCATGATTTCAAGCCTCCTCGTCGCCCGCGCTCATTCCGATGCCGAGGTCGACGAGCTGAATCACTATGCGCCGACACCGTCATCATGGGTGAGCGTGAAATCGCGCTGGGCATGGTTGACCGGCTCGCCCAAGTGCATCATGAGAGTGTGCCCTATGAAGACGGGCATGGGCCTGATACAATTATGCCGACGGATGACCCTCCGCCGGGAAGAGAATGAGAGATTGGCGCGCTTTTGAGCCGATACGGGAGTGACATCGCCGGGACGGAGAGGATGGAGCTGGACCAGCGCCGTCTGACGAGCCGTATCGCCGCTTCCCTTCTCGTCGCTGTCCTTGCCTATCTCGGCCTGCTTTTCGGCGGCAATCTGGTGATCTCGCCGGCCGCCGCCGTCAATACGCTTTCCTCTTCCGATCGGGATTTGCAGCCGCCGCAGCTGACTGCGCGCGATGCCGTGCGCGGGCTGCTTGCGACTGAACGCAAGCTTGCACCGAAGCAGGCGGCGCATGACGCCGGACCGCTTGCCCTTGCCGCCACCCCGGTTGTCGATTTTTCCGGCTGGACCATGGCCGCGCCTTTTGCGGCATTTGAAGCTTCGCTTCATGCCGCAGTCTCCAGGACCCATCAGCCGCGCGCACCGCCGGTCGCTGCCTGACGCTCGCGCCGATCGGCGCTTCCGACCATTGACGACATGCCGCCAGCGCCCGAGCGCCGGCCCTCGATATCAAGGAATACAACATGCGTACTTCACGATGGCTGGTGGTCACCTATACGGTGATCATCCTACTCGGCCTATTGATCGCCCTGCCGAACGCCCTGCCGCAATCCGTCCTCCAGCGCGTGCCGGCCTGGCTGCCGCATCAGCAGGTGTCGCTCGGCCTCGACCTTCGCGGTGGTTCGCACCTCGTTCTGGAAGTCGACGAAGCCGACCTGACCAAGGAGCGGCTGCAGTCGCTGCTTCAGGACGCGCGGCGCGTCCTGCGCGAAAAGGGCATCCAGCCGAAAGCCGTGGTCCGCAGCCAGAACCAGATCGTCGTGACGCTTGCCGATGCCGCGCAGAGCGATGCTGCCGTCACCGAGCTCAAGACGCTTGCCAACCCGATCAGCACCGGCCTCAGCGCCGGCCAGTCGGATCTGGCTGTTACTGCGAACGGCGCCACCATCACGGTCGGCTTCTCGCCGGCCGGCATCTCCGCCAATGTCGACAATGCCGTCCAGCAAAGCCTTGAAGTCATCCGCCAGCGTGTCGACCAGGTCGGCGTCTCCGAGCCGACCATCCAGCGCATCGGCGCCAATCGCGTGCTCGTCCAGCTTCCGGGCGCACAGGATCCGTCACGCCTGCGCGAACTGCTCGGCTCCACCGCCAAGATGTCGTTTCACATGCTGTCGCCGAACAATGCGCCCGGACCCGGCGTGACCATGCTGAAGGACGATGAAGGCAGGTCCTATCCGGTCCTCGACCGCGTCGAAATCTCCGGCGACCGCCTTTCGGATGCCCGCGTCAGCTTCGACCCGAACACGCATGAGCCGATCGTCAGCTTCCGCTTCGACAGCGCCGGCGCCAGCCGCTTTGCCGAGATCACCCGCCAGAACGTCGGCAATCCCTTCGCCATCGTCCTCGACGACAAGGTGCTGAGCGCGCCTGTTATCCGCGAGCCGATCACCGGCGGTTCCGGCCAGATCTCCGGCAGTTTCTCGGCCGATAGCGCCACGACGCTGGCCGCCATGTTGCGCGCCGGCGCCCTGCCCGCCAAGCTGACGGTCATCGAAGAGCGCACCGTCGGCGCCGATCTCGGAGCCGATGCCATCAAGATGGGCATTTATTCCGGCATCGTCGGCTTTGTGCTCGTCGCAGCCTTCATCTTCGTTCTCTATGGCACCTGGGGCTTCCTGGCGAATATCGCGCTGTTGATCCACACGATCCTGACCTTCTCGGCGCTGACGCTGGTCGGTGCGACGCTAACGCTGCCGGGCATTGCCGGTGTCGTTCTCGGCATCGGCCTTGCTGTCGACGCCAACGTTCTGATCAACGAGCGCATCCGCGAAGAAACGCGCAAGGGCAAGAGCGCCTTCGCCGCCATCGACACCGGCTTCCGCCGTGCCTATTCGACCATTATCGACGGCAACATGACGGCCCTGATCGCTGCGGCCATCCTGTTCTTTTTCGGCTCCGGACCGGTTCGCGGTTTTGCCGTGACCATGGCGCTCGGCCTGATCATCTCGATGTTCACATCGGTCGCCTTCGTGCGTGTCGCGATGATCGAGATCACCCGCCGCAGCAAGCTCAAGGTGCTGAACATCCGGCCGTTGATCCCGTTCAGCCCCTATGACAAGCACATCCAGTTCATGAAGGCGCGCTTCTTCGGCCTCACCGTTTCAGCGCTGCTTTCGATCGCCTCCGTCGTGCTCTTCATTCATCCGGGCCTCAACTACGGCGTCGATTTCCGCGGCGGCATCCAGATGGCCGTCAAGACCACCGGCCCGGCCGATCTCGGGACGTTCCGTGAAGGCTTGAACACGCTTGGTCTCGGCGAAATCTCGCTGCAGTCCTTCGGCGACAAGAACAGCATTCTCGTTCGCGCTCAACGGCAGGAAGGCGGCGAAGAGGCGCAGACGGCAGCGGTGACCAAGCTGAAGGCCGAGGTCGCCAAGATCGATCCGACCGCTACCGTCGAAGGTACCGACGTCATCGGTCCGAAGGTCAGCGGCGAGCTTGCCTGGGCCGGTATCCTGTCAGTGGTGATCGCAAGCTTCGCGATGCTCATCTATATCTGGGTGCGGTTCGAATGGCCGTTTGCCGTCGGCGCCATCATCACGCTGGTGCTCGACGTCACCAAGGCGATTGGCTTCTTCGCGATCACCGGCCTCGACTTCAATCTGACAGCGATCGCCGCCATCCTGACGCTTGTCGGTTATTCGGTGAACGACAAGGTCGTCGTCTATGACCGCATGCGCGAAAACATGCGGCTCTACAAGTCGATGCCGTTGCGCGAGATCATCGACAAGTCGATCAACGAGACGCTGGCGCGAAGCCTTTACACCAATGCGACGGCCTTCCTCGCGCTGGTGCCGATGGCGATCTGGGGCGGTAGTGCTGTCTCGAGCTTCGCAATCCCGATGGTCTTCGGCATTCTCGTGGCCGGCGCCTCGTCAATCTTCATCGCGGCACCTATCCTGCTCTTCCTCGGCGACTGGCGCCGCCGCCATGCCAAGGCAGCGGCAACCGATACGGCAGTTGAGATCATCCCCCCGGAACAGGGTCGCCCGCGCAAGTCCGCGAGCTAGCGCATAACCCCGAAAATCGGAATCGATTTTCGGGAAGGATTATGCGCAATTCAAAGTGATAGTGCGTCCTTTGCGCGTCTGAAAAGACGCGCGGCGCTCTATTCCGTCTTTAACGCATCCTTGAAGAGGGCGCCGGTTGCAGAGCCGGCGCCCTCTTTCTATTGTCGGCTGCTGCATTATGTTTTAATTCAAAGTGTTACAGCGCCCTTTGCGCGTCTGAAAGGACGTGCGGCGCTGCAATTGAGATCGGGGAAACCGCCAGATGTCATCCAACCCGACAAGACCGCCGGAAACCACCGTTGCCGGACACAGCGAGGAGCGCATCAAGCGTTTTCTCGCGACCGCTTCGCACGACCTGCAATCGCCGCTCCGCCATATCGCCATGTATGCCGAGCTGCTGCTCGACGATCTCGAGGAGACGCTCGACGGCGAACAGCTTCAGAGCCTCCGGATGATCCTGGAAAAGGCGCAGACGGCGCAGCGGCTCACCAAAGCGTTGATGAGCCTTGCCGGCGGCACACCTCAGGTGACGCCTGAAGAGGTCGATCTGCAAGCGCTGGCCGAAAGTGTCTGGGGTGAACTGACCGACGAGACGGCGGTTCGCGAGGCGACGCTTGAAAGCGACGGCCTGCCCTCCATCCGTACCGACCCTGCCCTCTTCGGTCTGGTGCTGCGGCATCTTTTGACCAATGCCCTCACCTATCGCGGGGAAGCGCCGCCGCATGTCGCCATTGTCGCGGAGCGCGCGGGGACGGACTGGTTTTTCCGGATTTCCGACAATGGGATGGGCATCGATCCGGCTTATCGGGAGCGAATATTCGAGCCGTTCTGGAAATTGCCGAAGGCGGGAGCGGTCCAAGGCGCCGGTCTCGGATTGACGACGGCGCGGGAGTTTCTAACGGCGCTTGGCGGCGATATCAGCCTTGAACATTCGGATGCGAGCGGCAGCTGTTTCATAATCCGCCTTCCGATTGCCTGATGGTTAGATACTGTAATCGTCCTTCCAGAAATCCGGGACGTCATAGGTCACATATTCGCGGATGATGTGCTGCAGCGCCTGGACATCGATTTCGTCCTTGCCGATGCGGAAATCGACGCCGTAATCCGGGAATTCCTGGAAATAGCCGCCGGATATGTCGGTCGAGACGACGCCAATCGGGCCAGTGTAACCGATGCCGCGCAGCTCCGGCACCGTTTCGCGGAAATCGGCATTGGGCAGCAGGCGGTTGTCGAGCAGGATGAGATCGAAGCGCGCCAGGCGGATCTTTTCCAGCGCGTCACCGATCGATGGCGAATATTCAACCTCGACGGCCGGCTCGGAGAGATCGGCGATCTTCTTCTTGAGCGCGCGGAATTCGATGAATTCGTCATCGACAAAGAGAACTTTGACGGTGTTCCTCCCGCCCGTTTCGGTGATCATCGTCTCATTTCCCCAATCCGAAACCAATTTCACGAAACCAAACCATTCCTCAAGGCGATCGCCACCATATGAACGCGGTTGACGGCGTCAAGTTTGCGCGCGGCCGCAGTGATGTGCGAATTGACCGTGTGTTCGGAGAGACCGAGAATAATGGCGATTTCCGCCGACGTCTTGCCTTCGCTCGTCCATTTGACGATTTCCGATTCGCGCTGGGTCAGCCGTCCGGACATTTCCGACGCCAGGATTTCCTCGTACAGCTTGTCGAAAATGCGCATGGCGTCGAGAAGCATGTCGGCGATCTCACTCTGATCCGGCTCCTGACGCTCGCCGCTGAGCACGAGGCAGTATCGCCGCCCTTCCGGCGTAAACAGCGGGATGAAGAGAAAGACGCCAGCGAGGAATTCGTTGAAAACAAGATCGGACGGATAAACTTCCGGCTGTGCGCTCCTGCCATGGACCGGCGTTGCCAGGAAATGGGCGGTCTTTGCCCGGACAGTCCCCAGCGCTTCCTTCAACGTCGTGATGAAAAGGCCGACACGCCGCTCAGCGACATTGGTGATGACGATATCGCGTTCACCGAAAGGGGCCGAAGCCTCGGAAATGCGGGCAAGCGCGAAATTGTCGAAGTTGTAATGTTGCGCCGCCGACTTCAGCAGGCGGAAAAAATCGGTGCGGTTGATCGCCCGGCTCAACTCCGGTCCGGCATGAAAGGGAATTGCCGGGGCATTGTTCATTCCCACTCTTCCTCTCCTCCCGCCAATGCATCCGATCCCTAAATCTTGGGATATACGTCTTAAAGGCGAAGAGCTACAAAAATTGCGAGACAGGTTGATGAGAGATATCGAAAACGGGGACTTTCGGTATGCAAGGCGGAAATCATCAATTATCTCAACTTGAGGTGATGCACGGGCAGATTTTACTGAGGGGCAGTAGTTCTTACCTGGGTATCGTATTCTTCCTGCATTCAACATCCATGAATGCGAGAAGGCAGTGCCAGACGTAAGCGCGAGAGAGCCGATAGACCCATTCAGCTAAGGGGTTGGCTGATGTTCGTGGCGGCGAACGCGGGTTGATCGGTTCTCTCAGCGCTTTTTTTGCGTTCCATATTCTTCGCTCCGGTTGCATCTTGTGATGCGTCCTCGACCTTGTCAATTGCGGTTTGTCATATGGCTTGGACGAATGAGGCGGAGCAGGTCATCCGGCTTTCGCCGTTTTCTACATCTCGAGATTGTGAATGATCGCGGCAAGGTCAAGTGGCTTTTCCATATAGGCATCGGCGCCGGCCTCGAGCGAACGCGCGCGATCCTCGGCAGCATCCGATCCGCTGCAGATAGCAAGCCGCATCGCCTTGAAACGATCATCCAGGCGCAACCGAGTGATCAGGCCGATGCCGCTATCGAGTGGCATGTAGAGATCGGCGACCAGCAGGTCAGGCGAGGTCTTGCCTTCCGCCGCGCGCATCTCCAGCGCTTCCAGCGCCATTTCGGCCGTGGGAAAACAGAATAGATCGACGTCTATCTGCTGCCTTCTGCAGATATAGTCGAGATAGAAGAGATCATCCTTGCTGTCGTCGACATAAAATAGGGTGGTCATCTAGCACCGTAATTTGGATATTGTTCGAATGAACCTCGCTGTCCTTCGACATCACCATATCGCGATTCCACTGAAATTCGATATACCTTATCGCAGATCATTTCGCAAAAAGCGTGGCACCGCCCCGCCTTGCCTATTGAGTATTCCTCGATTTCGGAAAAAATGGCCGCGCGAACCGAAGGAGGAGACACGGGTGCAGGATCAGGGCAACGTGGACCTGCAGGACCAGCCAAGGCGGCACTACCGTGCCTTTGCGATTGCGGTCGGCTGCCTGATGTTCCTTCTCGGGGTGACGGCCCTTTCCGGCTGGCTACTGCAGGTCGAGATTGTCATTTCGCTGGTTCCCGGCTTTCCGTCGATGGCCTTCAACACTGCTCTCTGCTTCGTGCTTTCCGGCGTGGGGCTTGCCGCCTCGACACTGCCGGCCAGCCGTTTTCGCGTAACGGCAACGATCCTGGCGGGGCTTGCGGCAGCGATCGCTGCGGCCCGGCTCGTGGAAATCGTCACCATCGGGCGGGCTTTTCACAATGTCGACATGTCGATCACGCGCTTCCTGGTTCCGCCCGATTTCATCGCCAAGATCGGCGGCGGCATGGGGCCGAACACCGCTTTGGTCTTCCTGATCGCCAATCTTTCGCTGCTGCTCTCGCTCCACATGGAGAAGTCGATAAGCCAAGTGATGCAGGAACTGACGAGCTATGTCGTCATCACGCTCGGCATGATCGCGCTGGCCGGCTATGTCACCGATGCCGAACAGGGTTACCGCTGGGGACCCTATGCGGCGATGGCGCTGCATACGGCGATCGGCATAGTGATCTTCGGCTCGGGGCTTCTCGCCCGCTCCTGGTGGATGCAGCCGACAAACCGGGCGCAGATCCCGCTGTGGATCCCGGCTGCGGTCTGCTTCACTGGCATTCTTGTCGATCTCTATACGCCGCTGGGTGTCGCCAACGGCATTCTCTATGTGCCGCTGGTGTTGACGGCCCTCTGGTTCGGCAACAGAAATGCGCCGCTTTTTTTCGCCTTTGCCTGCACCGTGCTCCTGATGCTCGGCTTCTTCGCCGTCAAGCACAACGAGACGGCGTTCTGGCAGGAAATCGCCAACCGCACTATTACGGCTGCCACGCTTTGGCTGATCGCGATCCTCGTCTTCTATTTCATGCGCAACAACTATAACCTGGAAAGCGAGCGCGTCCGCTTCGGCGCGCTGGTGCGCGGCACGCCTGATGCCGTCGTCGTCATCGACGAGCGTGGAACGGTCAAGAATTTCAATCCGGCGGCTGAAAGCATGTTCGGTTACTCCCCGCAGGAGACGATCGGCAAAAACATCAAGATGCTGATGCCCGAACCCTACCATTCCGAGCACGACGGCTATCTCGCCCATCACCGGCAGACCGGCGAGGAGCGCATCATCGGCACGACCCGCACGGTTTCCGGACGACGCAAGAACGGCATCGTCTTTCCGATCGATGTTTCCATCAGCGCAGTCGTCACCGGCCAAACGAAGACCTTTGTCGGTATCGTGCGCGACATCAGCGAACGCGTCCGCCAGGAGGAACGGATGAAAACGACGCTTTCCCAGCTCGAGGCCTATACGGCCGAGCTCGAGCGCAGCAACCACGACCTCGATGAATTCGCCTATATCGCCTCGCATGATCTCAAGGAACCGCTGCGCGGCCTGCACAACCATTCCCGCTTCCTCCTGGAGGACTATGAAGACAAGCTCGACGAGGACGGCGTGCGCCGGCTGAACCGGCTCGTGCGCCTCAGCCAGCGCATGGAGAAACTCGTCAACGACCTTCTTTATTTCTCCCGGCTCGGGCGGCAGCAACTGGCGGTCAAACGCACCGATATCGGCCTGATCGTCAAGGACGTCGTCGCAACCATGGAGCTGTTGCTGGAGGAGCGGCATGCCAAGGTCATCATCGACGGCCGGCTGCCGGAGGTGGTCTGCGACGCGCCGCGGCTGACCGAAGTCTTCCGCAATCTCATCACCAATGCGATCAAATACAATGACAAGCCGGCGCCGCTCGTCTCGATCGGTTACCTCGATCGGTTCGTCGGCAAGGACGGCACGGTTGCCCGCAACGTGTTTTTCGTTAAGGATAACGGCAAGGGCATTCCGCAGGAATTCCACGAGGATATTTTCCGCATTTTCAAGCGGCTGGAAAAGTCGCAGGATTCCGACGACGGCACCGGAGCAGGCCTTACCTTCGTCCGCAAGATCATCGCGCGGCACAATGGCGATATCTGGCTGGAATCCGAAGTCGGCACCGGCACGACATTTTATTTCACCCTGGGAAAAAAGCGCGAGGGGCAGAATGCAGCAGCGTGACACGCAACCGATCCTGATCGTCGAGGATAGCGAGGACGATTTCGAAGCGACGATGCGCGCCTTCAAACGCACCAACCTGCGCAACTCGATCCGCTGGGCGGCCTCCGGTCAAGAAGCGCTCGACATGCTCGCCTCGATGGTGCCGAAACCTGGACTGATCCTGCTCGATCTCAACATGCCGGGTCTTGACGGCCGCAAGACGCTGGAGGCGATCAAGTCGAACGCCGGCTGGCGCAAGATCCCGGTGGTGATCCTCACGACCTCCGACGACGAGCGCGATATCGACGGCTGCTATGCGCTCGGCGCCAATACCTATGTGCAGAAGCCGGTCGATCTCGACGGGCTCTTCGCTGCGATCCAGCGGCTGAAGGAATACTGGTTCGAAATCGCGATCCTGCCGCTCGAGGACTGACAGATTGGCGGAACACTGCTGCATTCTCATCATCGACGACAACATCGACGATCGCGAGGTCTATCGCCGCATATTGGGCCGCGTCTCCAGTACTGCCTATACCGTCGTGGAGGCGGAGACGGGCGAAGAGGGCCTTGCACTGAACGGACGGAAACGGCCGGACTGCATCCTGCTCGACTATTCGCTGCCGGGTCGCGACGGGCTCGGCGTTCTCGCCGATATCCTGGAGGATGATCCCGCCGCCAACGTCATCATGCTGACCGGCCAGGGCAACGAAACCGTGGCCGTCGAGGTGATGAAGAGCGGCGCGCGCGACTATCTGACAAAGGATTCGCTGTCGCCTGAAACACTGCACCGCTGCATCCAGAACGCCATCATGCATGGCATGCTGGAAGCAAAGCTGGAGCAGAAGCGGCAATCGCTTGAGATCTTCACCCGCGCCATGGCCCATGATCTGAAGGAGCCGCTCCGGACGATCAAATCCTTCAGCCGCATCCTGCACGGTTCTGCCGCGCTTCCGGCCGAAGACCGGGAACTGCTCGATTACGTGCTCAGCGCCGCCGATCATATGGAAGACCTGATCGTCAAGGTCTCGGGCTTCACCAGGCTGGAGGCCTCCGGCGGGCTGGAGCTCAGGCCGGTCTCGCTCTCTGATGTGCTCGACCAAGTGGAAGACAATCTGCGTCAGCAGACCGAAAGCCGTGGCGCCATCATCATCCGCGGGGCACTGCCGGAGGTGATGGGCGATGCGACGCTGCTGACCCAGCTCCTGCAGAACCTGGTGTCGAATGCCATCCGCTATTGCGAGCAGAAAGTTCCGGAGATCAGCATCGCAGGCGAAACGCAGGGCGATATCTTCCGCCTCACCGTGCGTGACAACGGGCCCGGCATCGATCCTGAGCATCGCGAGCTGATCTTCCAGCCGTTCAAGCGCCTCGTCGGCCGCGGCATCGAAGGCACCGGGCTCGGCCTTGCCATCTGCCGCCGCATCGCACAGATGCATGGCGGCTCTATCTGGTGCGAGGCAGAAAACGGGCCGGGCGCCACCTTCATTCTCGAAGTGCCGCGCGCCGAGGCGAGGTCCACGCCGCCTGCCGCATCGGCCATCCCGCACAGCGCCAGGCCGGCGGAGCAGCCAGGCGAAGGTTCGGGCAGGCTGGCCGAAGTGCTGCTGGTGGAAGACAGCCCGGCCGACATCCAGATTCTGAAGATCAAGCTGATGCGGCGGGAGAAGGTGAATTTCAACCTGCATGTCGCCACCAATGGACGCGAGGCAATGCGGCTGCTCGAAGAACGCGCTGGCATCGCCGATGTGCCGCAGATCGACCTGATGCTGCTCGACATCAACATGCCGATCATGGACGGCTTCGAGGTGCTGCATGCGCTTTCAGCCGATGTCCGCCTCAAGCAAATTCCCGTCTGCATTCTCAGCACATCAAGCGACGAGAGCGACATGCGGCGGGCCAGAAGTCTCGGCGCGCGCGCCTATATGGTCAAGCCGCCGACCCTGCAGCAACTGGAAGAGGCGCTCGAAGATGTCGAACATTTGGAGTTGTTGCAGCGCGGCGATTCGCTTGCGCTTTGTGCGGAACAAAACTAAGCGATCGTCATTGGCAACGGTATGACCTTTGCAGCTCTCATACTGGCGCTCCTGACGACGCCGCTTCAATCAGGACTGCTCTCGATGGTATCAGGCATACATCACGTCACGGCCGTCACCCGAAAGGTGCAGGCGAACGTGGACTTCTACGCTGGATTTCTCGGCATGCGGCTCGTCAAGCAGACGGCCGGTTACGAGGACGCGACGCAACTTCATCTTTTCTATGGCGATGCTGCAGGAACACCAGGTTCTCTGCTGACCTTCCTCGCCTGGGAAGATGGTACGCCCGGCCGGGCCGGCTATGGCCAGATCAGCGAAATATCGCTGTCGATAAACCCCGCCAGCATAGGCTACTGGCTGACGCGCGCCATGAGCTTCGGCCTGCGTTCGGAAGGACCGGCCGACGAATTCGGCGAGCCTGTGCTGCGGCTGAAGGACCCCGACAACATCATCCTCAAGCTCGCAGGCGCAAAGAACCTGGTATCGCCGGCCGCCTGGGATGGCGCCTCGATCCCAGTCGAGCATGCCATCCAGCGCGTTCGTGGCGCGACCATGCTGACGGAGAAGCCCGCCGAAAGCCGCAGCTTCATCGAGAGCCATTTCGGTTACCGTTTCCAGGCCAACCGCGGCACGATCGACAGGCTGGTGTCGCAGTCCGGCGACATCATCGACGTGCGCGATGCGCGCGGCTTCTGGTCCGGCGCGCCGGGCACCGGCACGGTCGATCACGTCGCCTTCCGCGCCGCCGACGAGGAGACGCTGCTTTCGGTGCGCAAGGCGCTCGAGGCGACCGACGCGTCACCGACCAACATGCACGACCGCAAATATTTCCGCTCGCTCTACGCCCGCGAGCCCGGAGGCACGCTGGTGGAGCTCGCGACCGACAAGCCGGGCATGACCGTGGACGAAGAGCACGCCGCCCTCGGAGGCAAGCTGTTCGCGCCACCCGAAGCCATCACCAATCTCCATGACCTGAAGGTGATGCTGCCGCAATTTTCAATGCCCGGTCAGCCGCGCATCAATTATCGCGAGCTGCCATTCGTCCATCGCTTCTATACGCCCCCCGACCCAGACGGCAGCGTCTTCGTGCTCCTGCACGGATCCGGCGGCAATGAGACGACGCTGATGCCGCTCTTGAACAAGGTGGCGCCGCGGGCAACGCTGCTCGGCGTGCGCGGCCGGGCGACGGAGGAAGGTTTTCCGCGCTGGTACAAGCGCATTACCCCCTTTTCCTTCGACCAGAACGACATCAAGACCGAGGCCGAGGCCTTTGCGGCCTTCATCGAGGGGGCCGTCAAATCCTACGGGCTCGATCCTGATAAGGTCGTCTATGTCGGCTACTCCAATGGCGCCAATCTTTTGAACTCGCTGCTCTATCTGCATCCAAACCTGGTTCATAAGGCGGTGCTGCTGCGCTCCATGCCCGTTCTCAGCGACTATCCGCATGCCGATCTGAAGGGCACGGACCTGCTCGTCATCAGCGGCAAGACGGATGCCTACGGCAAATATGCGAGCGAGTTGGAGGAGAGGCTGAAGAGTTCGGGCGCCACCGTCGATTCCGACGTCATCCCCGGCGGCCACGATCTCGGTGATGCCGATGTGCCGATCATCCAGAAATGGCTGCTGCAGGAAAATCGCTGACGATCGGGCTCGGCTTCACACCTGAACGCGGGATGTCCGGGCAACCATGATGCCGGCAAGCACCACGGCGCCGCCGAGCGCCTGCATCGTCCCGATCGCCTCGTTGAGCAGCGCCCAGGCAAGGATGGCCGCGACCACCGGCTGCAGCAGCAGTGTCAGCGAGGAGAAGGCTGGCGGCAGATAGGCGAGCGCATAGGTGATCGCCACCTGCCCGCCGGCATGGCTGATAAAGGCGAGGCCGAAGACGATCGACCAGCCATAGACGGTCGCGGGCAGCATGTGACCTTCGTAGAAGGAGCCGACCGGAAAGATGAAGGCGGCAGCCGATGCCGTGCTCCACAACATGATGCGGATGGTATCGAAGCGGCTGCGCAGCCTGCCGATTGCGAGGATGTAGCAGGCATAGAAGAAGGCGGCGATCATCGCGATGCCATCGCCGCGAAGGTCGCCATTGCCGATGGCTGCCGGTCCACCCTTCAGAATGACGACGCCTGACAGCGCCAGGACAAGCCCGAACAGGAAGATGCGGCTGATCCTCGCGCTGAAAAAGAGGAAAGCGATCAGCGTAACGAAAACCGGTGCGAGGTTGGCAAGCAGCGTTGCGTTGGCGACCGACGTCATGGTGAGCGAAAGATGCCAGGCGCCGAGGTCGAGCGCCAACATCACGCCTGGCAGGACCAGCATGCCATAGTCGGAAAGGCTTTGCGGCTTCGGCCCCGCATCCTTCTTCATGAGCGAGACGATGACGATCGGGATCAGCGCCAGCGCCACGCGCCAGAAGGCCGTCGCCATCGGGCCGACCTCAGACAGCCTGACGAAGATCGGCGAGCCGCCGATCGCCGCCCCGCCGAGAAGAAGCGACGCAAGGGCGAAACGATTGGAAGGCGGGGCTTCGGAAAGGGTGGAGGCAGCCTGCGACATAGTCTCGATATTTCTGGTCGCCCGAATGCCGGGCCGGCGAGATATTACAGCGCCGCGCGTCTTTCCAGACGCGCAAAGGACGCTGTAACACTTAAAATTGCTGCATAATTTTATCCTTAAATCGATTCCGATTTAAGGAATTATGCAGTAGTGGCCGAGTGACTATCAGAAGTCGATGACCGACGACAGTCGAAGAGCGACATATTGGTGGAGAATCAGGCAGGATGCCTATTCGTCGCGCTCGTCCGTAGCTTTTCGGCGATCTCGCCGGCGACGAAGAAGGCATGCTCGGTCACCTGCGGCAGTCCCATCAGCTCGCCGAAGGTGCCGCGCGCCAGCGGGCCGGAGATCAGCAGCGAAGGGTCTGTCGTTCCCGACGGGCCGATCGCCTCAGAACGCTCGGTGCAGGCAAGGCCAAGGCCGGTGGGATCAAGCGACAGGTGACCGCTTGCCGCGAGTGCCGCGAGCCACGGCTGGGTCTCGAGAATGCCGCCATGCGCCGGGCCGGTGGTGACGACGACGGCGTCATAGCGCCGCTCCAACGGCTGGCGCTGATGACGCGGCTGCAGGATGCAAAGCATGAACTCGCCTTCGATGCGGGCATCGGCGACCGAGCCGGCCAGGATATCGAGGCGGCCCGAGGCAATCGCCGCGTCGAGCACGACCTCTACCTGCGGGGCGATACGGAAACGGTGCACGTCCCAATAGGGACGCAGATGGCGGACGAGGCGGCGTCGTTCGGCAACCGGCAGCACCTGCCAGAGATCGTATCCCTGCGCCCGCACTTGGTCGATCACACCATGCCAGCTTATGCCCTCTTCCTTCGCGGCTTTTATGGCGGCGCGGATCCCTCTCAGCAGCGACACGGCGGAATGGGTCGCATCGGAGACGAAATCGCCGAAAAGCTGCTGCGGCACCGGCGCATGCCCGCGAGACCGCAGACCGCGGCGCGAGATCGCGGTTACCGGACCGTCATGCCCGCGCCCAGCAAGCGAGGCAATGACATCGGCAGCCGTCAGGCCGTTGCCGATGACCAGCACCCGATCATGCGGACGGATCACCTCGATCGCGCCGGGCTTGGTGGTATCGGCGATGAAACGGGGATGGGCCGCAAGCCGGCTTGCAAGCCGGCCGGGGGCTGCCGGCGCCGGATGGCTGGTGGCGATCGCGACAATATCGGCCTCCGTCACGCCGCCTCTGTCGTCGAGGATCAACCAGCGGCCGGCACCGCGCTCGACCCCAGTCACTGCGGCGCGGCAATGACGCACGGCACCATCTTCCAGCAGCGGCTTCAGCAGCGAGGCGACATAATCGCCGAACAGCCGGCGCCGGGGGAAGAGCAGGCCCTCGGGCTGCTTGGCCTCAGGGTCGTCGGCGACGGCGTTGCGGGCTTCGATCCAGGCCTGGAATTCCCCCAGGTCGTCGGGCTGCAGGCTCATCTTGGCGGCAGGAACATTGATGCGGTGGGCCGGATCGGCGGTGTCATAGGCAAGGCCGTGGCCGAGCTCGGCGCGCGGCTCGAAGACCACGATGGCAGGGCGCTCGCCGCAGTCGGCTCTCGCGAGATGATAGGCCACGCCGGCGCCGGAGACACCGCCGCCTATGATGGCGACGACGGGCTGTTCAGACGTCGGGAGAGGCTTGGGCTGCATGATGGCCGGGATCATTGCTTTCGATGCCCGAGCATAGAAGCGGGGCATTGGTCACGCAATCCTCCTCCTCCAGTTGTCTATAATTATTATATGATTTAGCCCGATATCGTCGTCGAGAACTCGGGATCGCCGCGGATGGTGTTGCTCACCGTGCAGATCTCGTCTTCGGCGGCATGGGCGATTTTCTGCCGGGTTTCCTCATCGATATCGCCCTTGATGGAGAAGGCGATATTGAACTTGGCAACGCGCGAAAGGCCTTCCGTCGCCTTCTCGCCGGTGACCTCGGCAGTGATCTCGCTGATCTTGTCGAGAATGCCCATCTGGCTGGCGGCGATGCGGGCGCTGAGCACCAGGCAGGCCGAGAGCGAGGAATAGAGCAGATCGAGCGGATTGAAACCCGGCTGCGACGGCGCGGTGACGATATCGATTTCGCCCTTGGTGGCGGAAGTGACGTGCGGGAAACCCGTCCGGCCGAGAACGGCGGTAGCGCCGGTCGGGCGGGGACGAGCCTTGAGATCGGCCATGTTGAAATCCTCTTGCGAATATCCTGCAGATGGTGATTTCCTCCCAGCGCGGCAATGGCAATGGCCCGCCCATCGGTTTCGGAACCTTTCCATCCCTCATCAGTTGAATACACCTGAACGAAATCAGTGACAAAGGTGGATTGCGATGCCTGATGTCCGCAGCGTGGATAACCAGAGCCGGCGGATGGATGCTCGCGATCGTCTGATCGTTGCGCTCTATGCGCAGCTGAAGGCCGAGCGGGCAACGCGCGAAACGCTGGAATGGGCGATTCGCAATGGCGCGATCTCGCGAGAGGTGCTGGAAGCCATCGCTGCCGATCCGGTTGCCGTCGTCACCAGCGAGGACATCGCATCGCTGGAGAAGATCATTGCGCTCGACGAACGGCGCAAACCACATCGGAAGTAGAACATGATACCGAAAACCGTGAGCAGTTTTCGGCATCATGTTCTCACTGTTGAATAAAAGAGGAGATCCGAAATGGCCGATATCACCTATCAGGTCGTGCCGCATGACAATGGTTGGGCCTATAAGCTCGGCGACACACTTTCGGAAACCTATGCGACAGCGGATGAAGCAATTATCCATGCCAAGGACGCTGCATCGAGGCAGAAGATCGGCGATGGCGATGCGCTGCTCGCCTATCCCGCGCCTGATGGCGGCTGGGAAGTCCAGCCAATCGACACCGACAAGAGCGGCAGCCGGCTCTGATTGGCCGCGGAGGATGGAATGGCCGCCCGGGCAAGCTGGAAAGGTCATCTCAAGGTGGGCGACCTTGCCTGCGCCGTCGGGCTCTATACCGCTGTTTCCTCCTCCGACCGTGTCTCTTTCAATATCATCAACCGCAGGACCGGCCACCGGGTAGAACGGCAATTCGTCGACAGCGAGACCGGCAAACCGGTTGAGCGGGGCGACCAGGTCAAGGGCTACCAGATGGAGAATGGCGATTACATCGTCATCGAGGGCGACGAGATCGCCGAAATCATGCCGGAAAGCGACAAGGTCCTCAATATCAAGGCTTTCATCGCCTATGACGATATCGACAAGCTTTATTTCGACCGCCCTTACTATCTCGCGCCCGTCGACGAACACGACGAGAAGGCGCTGTCGCTGATCGCCAGGGGCATGCGTGACGGCAAGGTCGCGGCGCTGGCCGAAGCCGTGCTTTTCCGGCGCAACCGGACGCTGCTGATCCGTCCTCATGACGACTACATCGTCGCGACCATGCTGAATTTCGACTACGAGGTGCGCTCGGCCGATACCATCTTCAAGGACATTCCAGACATCAAGTTCGACAAGGAGATGCTCGAACTCGCAGGCCATATCCTGGAGACCAAGCGTGGCAGCTTCGAACCGAGCGAATACGAAGATCGCTACGAGGCTGCCCTCGTCGAACTGGTGAAAGCGAAGATCGAGGGCCGGGCACCACCGAAGAAGAAAGAGCCGCCGGAACGCAAGGTCGTCGACCTGATGGAAGCGCTGCGACAGAGCGCGAAGATGAGCGGCAAGGCTCCAACAAAGAAGGCCCTGGCGAAGAAGAAGGCGCCGGCGCGCAGCGACAGCCGCAGCAAGAAGGCAAGCTGAGATGGCCTCGCCCGTTGGCGGGCGATAGGCATCTCAGGCGCACCCGACCTCGCGCGAATGCATCAGCTTGTCGTGCCGGCGAAGCCGCTGGACCTGAAGCGCGTCAAAGTGGATTCCCGCAGTGCGTTTTAAGTCTTTGATTTAGAAATGTCGTTTCCCCAAAATTGCTGGCCGCTTCTTCATTGGCGCGACTTCTGGCCGCCTTCCGCGGCCAGGCTCTTTTTCAGCGCATCCATGATATTGATGACATTGCCCGTCGATTTCACGGGTGCAGGTTTTTTCGCGGGCGCGGCCTTCTTCAAGCTCTTCTGCTTGCCACGGAGCATCGATTTCAGGCGTTTCTGGGTCCTGCACCATGATGGGGCTCCAATCCTTCGTCTCTTCCTTCACAAGTTGCGTCATCAGCGTCAGCAGCTTGCTGTCGATCTCGGTCTTCTCGTCGAGTTCAGCCACGGGTTCACGCACCTCGTCGCCATAGCGCAGGGTCCAGAGAACGATGCCTTTGCCTTGCGGCTCCAACAGCACGGCACGCTCACGACGGTAAAGGACAAGGCGGGCGATGCCGACCACGTCATTCGCCTTCATCGCCTCGCGGATCACGCAGAAGGCTTCCACCCCGACCTTGTCCTCGGGCGCCAGAAAATTGCGGTTTGTCGTACCAGATCCAATCGATCGATCCGCGCGGCACGAAACTGTCGATCTCGATGGTGCGGGTGCTTTCGAGCCCGACTTCCTCGATCTCCTCGTCTTCGAGAAGAACATAGTCGACCTCGCCGCGCGGATAGCCCTTCACCTGGTCCCGCTCGGCCACCGGTTTATGCGTGACGCTGTCGACATAGCGGCTTTCGACGCGGTTCTTCGTCTGGCGATTGAGGACATGGAAACGGACCTTGTTGCTTTCGGTCGTCGCCGGCGTCAGCGAGACGGCGGCAGTGACGAGCGAGAGCTTGAGATAACCTTTCCAGAATGTCTGACGTGCCATGTCTGTCCTGTCTCCCGCGCACAGTTGGGCATGGCAATCAACGGGCTGGTTCGATCTTTGGTTCCGGCAATTGAAGACTTCGTTGATCAGTTGCGGTCAGTGATTTCCATTTCATGGATCGGCTGCCAACGGGGCCGAGCATTGTGGGCGGAGAGACACAGCCACTCTTTCCTTGCCACCGCCATTTTCCTCTTCAATAATGAAAGCCCCAAGACGTCAGGATATCGGTAATCTGAATGTTGCGACTCTTCGCCAACCTTGTCATCGTCCTCGCATTGAATTTCCTTTTCATTGTCAGCAATGCTGGCCCGTCCTTCGCACAGGAATGCCCCGACCCTGCAAAAGCGTCGAATGTGTCGGCTCAACAAAAGCCGGCAAACAAGAGATATGATCGAGCTCTTCCCAGCTACCGCGACAAATCGGCCCGATACAATCTGGCTCTTGTCGGCGATTCACTTGTCGAGCTCTGGCAGCCTTGGATCAAGGACAGCTTTCCCACGCGCCCAGTGATGAACCTCGGGGTCGCTGGCGATACCACGCAAAATGCACTGTACCGCCTCGATGGTCTAAACCTTCCGGATTTCCATCCCGCCGATGTCGTCGTGCTTATCGGCACGAACAATCTGGGGGCGAAAACTGCGCCATGCGCCGTGGCAGCTGGTGTTGTCGCTGTTGTCAGCAAGGTTCGCGCTCTTTGGCCAGGCGCCCACATTTATGCTTTGTCCATACCGCCCCGGGGCAAGCGCTATGCCTTCTACGAGAATGTACGAATTCCGGCCAACCAGCTTGTCGCATCGTCATTGGCTGAAATGCCGGGTGTCACGTTTGTTCAAATGAACGATGATATGTTGCGGTGCGGTAAGCCAAGCGATAAAGAATGTTCCAACTACAAGCCTGACCATCTTCATTTTAATGAAGGGGCATACAAGCTGATCACGAGCTTCCTCGCCGCAGCGGGTCTACAGCTTTGATTTTTGCCGCTCAGGTGGTTACCAAAACGCAAGGCGGAATGTCATGAGCACCTCATTTGACAGCTACCAACCGATTGGCCTGCAAAGACATAGACCCAGAGCTCGCGCGCAATATCGCATTCGGCGTGAAACCTTCGTGCGGATCGTCCTCTCGGCAATATTTTATATTTCCCTCTGGAGAGCGACCGGCATGTGGTATGGGCTGCCGGCCGACTTCCAGGAGGGCGTCGGCAAAGACCCCATGCCGATGCGACTGTTGCTGATGTCGCTCGTTCCACTCATTGGCCTCTACTGCATCCTGGAGCCCAGGCGCATCTTCGAATTGATTCGCAGCGCCTCGCCGCTGGTCGGCATAGTCTGCTTATGCGTCTTTCTCTCGATTGCTTTTTCCGTCAGCGTCGGAGCCTCGCTCCGAGCCCTCGTCGCCGTCGCATTGCTGACAGCTGGACCCATTCTTTACCGGGCCCGTTACGGAGCCGTTGACACATTTGAAAGCCTGGCGAAGTTTGCGATTGCAACGGCTTTCATCAATATTCTTTACACAGCAGCCTTTCCGCGGTTCGCGGTGATGAGAGGCAGTTATGCCGGGATGGTGAAAGGGGCCTTTTACCACAAAAACATGCTCGGCCAGTTCTCGGCAACAAACTTCATCTTGCTGCTGCCGGCCCTGCCGATGTGGCGTCTGCGCTACTATGATCTCCTGCGATGGGCGGCAATGCTGCTCTACCTCGTGCTGATCGTGCTGGCGAAATCATCGACGGCGATCATCCTGCTTTCGATCGGAATAGCCGTATACTATGGAATGAGCTGGATTCAGCGCTTTCCAGGCCGGATTTTCAGATCCTTCGTCGTTCTTCTTGCATTCGCCCTGCTGGGCTTTGTCGTCTCCGTCGCGTTGATGGGTGTGGCACAGGCGATTGCCGAGTCATTCGGGAAAGACCTTACGCTCAGCGGACGTACGAATGTCTGGGAACAGTTGCTGCCGTTGATCTTCGAGCGGCCCCTTACAGGCTGGGGATTTGCCTTGTTCCGACAGCCCGAAATCATGGAGCAATATGTTCGCCTTACCTGGGACGCTCAATCCACCCACAACACCTATATCGAACTTGCGCTGAACATGGGCATACCCGCCACCATCATCTGGACGTCGTTCGTGGTGGTGCGGCTCGTGGGGAAGATGACCTCGTCACCCCTCAATCAAGCGCTCGCCATCACCAAGAGGAAGGAGGTTGTCATTATCCTCCTGATCCTGATCGGCGCGTTCACCGAAGCCGGAATGATGCTGGCCCCCTTCATCCTATGGCCCCATACCGTGATTGCACTGACGAGCCTCGGCCCGGAGTTCCTGTCCCGCTTCCGCAAACCGACCCAGGCAGGAGCGCAACATGCATCAGGCTAAAAAGATGAGTTCAAATAATCGTAGACTGGTTGGCCTCGATGGAATTCGCGGCCTGGCGGCTATTTGTGTGGCAATGCATCACACCGAAGGGTTTGTCGGCTTTGATGCAGCACCTGCTGCCTACCTCGCCGTCGACCTGTTTTTTTGTCTGAGCGGCTTCGTGATCGGCCACGCCTATGAGAGGAAACTCATTCAGGAGTCTACGCTCTCTGCCAATGATTTCGCCATCAAGCGTCTCATCCGCTTGTATCCCCTCTATCTGCTCGGATTGTTGCTCGGCGTACTCGCATATGCAGGTATGTCGCTCAGCAGAAATCAGCAAATGGATCCCATGCTGTTTGCCACCTCGTTGCTTGCCTCGATGTTCTTCCTGCCGGCGATCGGTGGAACATCGCTGAAGGCGCCGAACTTGTTCCCCTTCAACGGTCCGTCATGGTCCCTGTTCCTGGAGATCGTGATCAACCTCGCCTACGGCTATGCGGCGAGAATGCTGTCCAGCGGCGTGCTCGCACTCATCCTGCTGGCGTCATGGGTTTGGCTGGCGGCGCAAACGCTGGCCCATGGAAGCGCCGACCTGATCCCGCTCGACGGCGCTTTGCTCTCCGGTTTTCCCCGCGTTCTCTTTTCCTTCACCCTCGGCATCTTGATGTACCGCTACCGTGAGCGGCTTTCCCCTTCAGGCATCGGAAAAGCAGTAGCAGTGGCTGTCATCGTCGTCGCGACTGCACTTCTCGTTTTCCAGGCGCCCGCCGCCTTGGTTGGCATTAAGGACCTGATTGTCATCACTGCTCTATTTCCGATCGCCGTGCTTGTCCTTTACACAGCCAACTTCGATGGCGTGCTGCGACAGCCGCTTCTTATTGCGGGAGAGGCGTCTTACGCGCTCTATGCAATTCATGTTCCGCTGCTCGGCTTGCTATTGGGAGCATTGAAAGCCGCTGGCCTGGGGCAACCGCCGGCTTGGGCGATCTTTGCCATCGTTCTTCCATTGATCGTCCTATTGGCCATCATCGTCACCCGCCTCTACGATGAACCGGTGCGCAAAGCGCTCAGCGCCGGAAAGGCCATGAGACTTCGCTGGCGTCGATCCTGATTTTGGCGCGATCAGGGTCACCGGTCACACCGCTTAAATCGAGAGATAGCGCTTCTGCCAATGCAGCCTATGTTCTTGCCATGCGCGCGGCGTGAAGTCGTCATAGGCAGTCTCAGCGATCGCCAGCATCCAGTTCTGCGCCTTGCGGGCCAGCAAGACGCATGACAATTCCATGCCAGGCTCAACCGTAATGGAAGGCCGATTGGCACCTGGAATGTCGATCCCCTTGTCACGCCACTGGATGCGGATTTCGTCGGGCTCGGATGTCCACTCGCCGGAGGCAACGGAAGCCTTGCCGTCAGGCTTCAAGCGAAGTGGCGGCGGGGTGACATTCAGAAAGCTGCCATCGTTGCGATAGTTGCCATCGATATCACCCGCAGTCGCTCTGCCGTTTCTCTCGAGAACGATGTCCTGTTCGCACCGCAGGAATATGTTGCGCCGAAAGCTGCCGGACCACGGTCGATTGGCGAAGAAGGCGATGTCGCATTGGCTGATGACGTTGTCGTGGATATCGATGTCTTTGCGAAATGCCAGCTCCTGATCCGAAAAGCCGCTCATGCTGACGCCACGATTGGTGTTTTCGATCCAGTTGTCGTAAACGTGATGCCCGGCGTGGTCCGCCTTGTCGCCGATGCCGTAGCCGAAGGAATAATCATTCATCCTGCCATCGCGCATGATATTGCTGCGCACCACGGCGTCATCCCCAATCGACGAAAAGGAGAAATTCTTGCCGCCGATGAAATTGTATTCGACCAGGTATTTGCGAGTTCTGTCGCAGACCAGCGCGCCCTTGTTCGATGCGCTCGCCGGCGACTGCAGGAAGAGATTGCCGCGGATCACGATATCGGAGCTGATATTGTCGTCGCTGTTTTGATAGGCGAACTGGCAGCAGTCTGCTCCCTCGCCCGGCGCCGCGCCGATGCGATTATTCTCCAGCAACACGTGCGTCGTCTTTGTCAGGTAGATGCCGTCGCCGTTTACATTCTCCGTTTCACAGCGCCTGACGGTGAGATTCTTGCCATTGTGAAATTTGAAGCCTCGAGGAGAATTCTTGACGATAACGTCTTCGATCACCGTATCGGAAAACACCTGATAGGCGACGCCGACATCGGGCGCACCATCGATGACCTGTCCGCGTGTAGACGCGCCGTGAACTTTCTTTCGCAGGATGGCGGTCATTGCATTTCCTTCGATACCGGTGCCGCGGGGAATTAAGCAGAGGGCATGTGGCGGATGTTTGAATATGTGGATATTCAGCTTGTAAACCGCCCATCTTGCAAAAACGACAGTGTCTGGCTCCACATGGTCTTGTTGACGGGTAAGAAAGTGTGGTTTGCCGGAATGACGATATGCGCCGACGCGCCGTCGAGACGGGTGCTCTCCACCGAAACCTTTCCATCATTCGGAACCCTGAGGCCGATGATAAGGGAGGAGACCGGGTCGATGGTCCGATTCCCGGCGATGATGCCAAGTTCATAATCCACAGTGCCAAACAGCTCCGTCATCGCGGTTTGATCGGTGATCAGCTGCTGTCCTGCCGGTCCATAGACCTTCCTGAACAGGGGCCAGTTCTTGAGGAAATCGGCAATCTGACTGCCGCTGTTCGGCGTTCCGACCATCACAACTCTCCCCAGGTTGGCTGGGCGATAGTTCCTAAGAAAAGCGCGGACAATCAGCCCGCCCATCGAATAACCGACGAAATGGACCCGGCCGTCGCCTGCCTCCTTCGCAGCGCCGTCGATCTCAGGTCGGATGATGTCGACGAGGTCGCTGATCGAAAACTTGGTGGAGGGGTAACCGACGTTCACAACCCGATACCCGTGGGCCGACAGGAAGCCGGCGAGCTTCGCCATGCTTTTCTTCGTCCGGGCAATTCCGTGAAACAGGAGAACTGTGTCGTTCATCAGTATCCGCTCAACGGGCTGCTATCGATCAGGCGCCTATCCTTCTAGCTCTCACGGTGAAGCTTGTCACGACAGCCGGCCTTCTCGAATAGCGGCGCGCTTGATGCGGCGTCCCGCTAGTGATCTAGTGGATGCTGAAATGAAGGTGAACTTCAGCAGTCCTTCTGATGAATGTTCGACCGCTCCTGTGCTAGCCTCCTATGCGCGTCTTAAGACGCCGGCGCTGTAGAGAAAGAAATGCGTGTACGTGACGACCAGCATCCGACATATCGCTAAGCTTGCAGGAACGTCAGTCTCTTCGGTCTCGCGCGTGCTCAACAACAGCGGTTATGCCTCGCCAGAGCTCAGGGAGCGGGTCGAGGCGGCCATCCGAACGCTGAACTACACGCCCAGCAAGGGTGCCCGTATGCTGCGCGGTGCACCAAGCCGGATGGTCGGACTGATGCTGCCGTCGATCGAGGTGCCTTTCTTCGGCATCCTCGCCCATGCGATCGAACAGGAACTGTTCCAGCACGGCTATCAGACGCTGATCTGCAGCACGGCGGAAAACGTGGACCATGAGGTGCGCTACATCTCCATGCTGCTCGCCCAGCGCGTCGACGGCGTCATCGTGGCAAGCGCCTTCGGCAGCATCGAGCATTTCGGGGTGCTGCGGGACGCTGGCATTCCAATCATCGCCATTGACCGCGAGCTGAACGGCATCGCTGACGGCGCTGTCATGGCCGATCACGAGGAAGGTGGACGGCTGATGGCGCGCCATCTGATGGGCCTCGGCCACCGGGCAATCGCCATCGTCGGCGCGCCGGCCCACAGTCAGCCGATCCAGCTTCGCCTTCAGGGCATCACGGCGGAGATGGCGAAAAATGCGATCGCGCCTGCCACCGTGGCGATGGCGGAAGAGCACAGCTTTGCAGAGACCTACCGGCTGGCGCGGGAGCTGCTGGCCTCTCGACCTGAGGTCACCGCGATCATCGGCACGACCGACGTTTCGGCGATTGCCGCAATCCATGCCATCCAGGATCGCGGGTTTTCCGTTCCGGGCGACTATTCGGTCGTGGGCTTCGACGATCTGCCGGAGGCTGCCTACGTCTTTCCACGGCTGACAACGGTCGCGCAGCCGATCCGCGATGTCGGACGGCAGGCAGCACAGCTGCTGGAAGCGCTGATCGAAGAGCACCAAACAGGGTACGAATCTCGGCAAGGCGCGATCGTAAAAGTGCCGGTCACGCTGATCGAGCGCGATTCCACCGGCATTGTTCGCAGGACGCGGCCAAGCTAGGGCCGGACGATGACCTTGATCTCGCCTGGCAATGGCGCGTTGCCCACCACGTCGGCGACCTCCTCGAGACTTATGGTTTTGGTGACCAATGCATCCAGTTCCAACGCCCCGCTCGCGACCATTGCCGCAGCACGCGAATGGGTGAAGGGATTGAGGTAGGCCGGCCTGATATCGACTTCGTTTACCAGCAGATCGAAGGGCAGAACCGGCACCTCGACACCTGCCGGCGTCACCCCGAAAAGCACGAAGGTGCCACCGCGCCGCGCCATTTTCAGACCGCTTTGCAGCGTCTCGCTGACGCCGGCGCACTCGATGACCACGTCGGCGCCGCCTTTGGTGACCTCCCGTACAGCAGCGATTGTGTCTGAAGAAGCCGGGTCGAAGGCGTGCGCCGCCCCCAGGCGCAGAGCGGTTTGGCGTCTCGATAGCTGGCGCGTAATCAAAATGATCTCGCCTGCCCCAGCAAGGCGAGACAGTTGCACCATGAGCAGGCCGATCACGCCCCCGCCGAGGATAGCAACGCTGTCGCCCTGACGGATCCTTGCCTTGTCGATGGCGTGGATGCAGCAGGCCAGCGGTTCACTGAAGGCGCCGTGAACAGGATCGAGGTCGGCCGGCAGGACGAAGGCCTGGGCGTGCGGCACCACCACATATTCGGCAAAGCCGCCATCCCGTGTCACGCCGATGGCGGTCAAGCTCTCGCACAAGTTCGGCCGCGCCTGCCTGCAGGCCCGACAGGTGCCGCAGGCAATATTCGGGTCGACCGTCACCAACTCGCCGCCGGTAAACCGTGTCACCCCATCGCCGATCCTTTCGACGATGCCGCAGAATTCGTGGCCAAGCGTGACGGGGATCGCTGTCGGATATTCGCCCTTGTACATGTGGCGATCGGAACCGCAGATGCCGGCCACCGCAACCCGGACAAGCAGCTCGCCCGGCCCGGCAACCGGCTTCTCGACGCTGCACATGGTCAAAGACCCGATCGACTCTAAACGTACAGCCCTCATTTCACTCCTCCAGACCTCAAGTTCGATTGCCTATCGTGCTGATGAAGCCGCCTGCGGGATCATGCGCCCGCGACGCGCGGCTCAAGCGCTCAGCTCATGACATTGCCGCCATCGACATTGTAGCACTGCGCCACGATGTATGCTGCATCTGGCCCGGCCAGGAAGGCGGCCATGGCAGCTTGTTCGTGGGGAGCGCCGAATCGTCCGGCGGGGACGGCGGCGGCCACGCGGTGCTTGACGTCACCGGGTTTCAAACCTTCCCGGCTGCCTAGTTTTGCGTCGACGACGTCCCACATCGGCGTATCGACGACGCCGGGAGCGATGGCGTTGACGTTGATTCCATAACGGATCAGTTCCAGAGCGCAGCTTTGGGTGATGCTGATGACGGCCGCCTTGGAAGCGCAGTAAGCCACCGCCGGTCCTTCGCCCCGGCGCCCGGCCTGGGACGAGAAGTTGATGATGCGTCCACCTTCCCCTCTCTCCACCATGTGCCGGGCAACGGCCTGCGTCATGAAGATCAGCCCTTCGATATTGACCTGAAATACCCTTGCGGTGCGCTCTCGGGATATTTCCAGAATGGACTCGACGTCGTAAATGCCTGCAGCATTGACCAGGATATCGATCTGACCAGCGGTTGATATGGTGAAGCGTACAGCTTCTTCGATGCTGTCTTGGCTGGTCACGTCAAGCGCCACACCCCGGGCCTGCGGGCCGATCGCTTCCGCCACCCCTGCGCATCGTTCACCGTCGAGGTCCGCCACGACAACCCTCGCGCCTTCGGCGGCAAAACGTTCGCAGACCGCCTTGCCGATGCCGCTCGCTCCTCCCGTGACCAATGCCACCTTGCCGGAGAGCCGCGCCGTTTCCGTATGGGTCATCGCACTGCCTCCCCGGCCGCGGCTGCCGTAACGAATAGCTTCATGTTTGCTCCTCCCCTTTTGACTGAACGATAATCGGAGCCGTCCTCCTGAGGCGACGCCAATGGGCTAAGCGGATTGCGGGTTCGTCTCCTTCGCCTCGCGAAGAAGCACGGACATGTCGGGGATGCCATCGGTGGCCGTCGCACCCTTGAGGCAATGCGCAGCTGCGGCATGGGCGACGGCGCAGATATGCTCGACCGGCCAGTTCTCATGCAGGCCGTAGAGCACGGCGGCGCAGAAAGCGTCTCCTGCGCCGACGGTACTGACGATGTCATCGGGATCGACAGCTCGTGAACGCGTGATGATCGTGGAAGCGCCTGATGCAAACCAGAAGCAGGTTTCCGGTGCATGGATGATCGCGCCCTTGACGACACCAGCGGCAAGCAGGCGCTCGCCCGCTTCCAAAAGCCCCGCCTCGATCAAATCTCCCTTCGCATCGCGAACGATAACGCCGGTTGCCCGCCCCGCCTCCATCTCGTTGATGATCAGATAATCGCAGAAGGGCAGAGCGACACCGACCTTCTTCGCAAATTCCGGGTCTTCGCTCGATACGAAATCCACACAGGTCGTAAGCCCGGCGCGGCGCGCCGCTTCCAGCAGGCGCGACGCTCCCGAACGACCGTCGGGACCAATGCCGTCGAGACCCGGCAACAGCATGAGATAACCGAGATAGAACAGCCGATAGCCGGCCTTGGCGAAGGCTGCGGGTGAGACAAGCTCGTCCGTGACGGCATCGTTGGCGCCGCCATGATAGAAGAAGGTCCGGTTCTGACCGGGCACATTCATGACATGCGTATGCGCCGTCACCCGGTCGGCAAGCGCGATCAGCCCACCGACATCGACGCCGGCAACTGCCAGGCGGGCCTTGACGATTTCGCCGTCCTGATCAGCGCCGATGCATCCCGCCGCCGCCAGCTTTCCGAGAAACCCAAGCGAGGCCAGATCGGTGACGACATTGGCCGCCCCGCCCCCCACGCCCAGATCCTGGTGCAGGATATGCGCGAGATTGCCCTGTTCGGGCCAATAGGACAGGGTGTGGACGCGATCGACAATGAAGTTTCCCGCGCAGACGATGCCGCCATGCTTCTGACCGTCGCGATCGCAAACCTCCTCCCCGGCTCGCATCAGTTGACTCCTTCGTTCCACAAGGGTCTCAGCGGCGGCTCGTCTTCCTCGATCGCGGCGAAGCGTGCGATCGGCTCCAGAAAGAAATTGTCGCTGTTGTCGTCGTTGACCTGACTGACCTCGCCGACAAGCACAGGTCCGCCCTCTTTCCTGCCGTAGAAGCGGTGGTAGAGCCCGGTGCGGATCGTCACGCTCTGCCCAGGCTGGAGAACCAGCGGTTCCCATGCAGCGAGCCGGTGCGCCAGCCCGTCTACCGGCACCGTTAGATCCTCCGCCAGCACATTGCCATCGGCATCGGTTGCGGCGAATTCGATGACGAGATCGCCGCCGGCGCGATTGATGATGTCTTCCATCTTCGCCGCATGACGGTGGGTCGGCGTGACCTGCCCTTCGCCAACGAAGAGCAGCTTTTCGGCATAGGTCCGTTCACCCAAGACATCGACGATGCCATTGCGCAGGCTAAACAGCACGAGACCGCATTCGGCAAACCGGTTCGAGCCGAAATCGGTGACATCCCAACCCAGCTGATGGGCGCGCAAATAGGCTGATGCCTCGGGATGAGCGGCAAAATCCGCCGCCGTCCAGGAACCCCATGCCGGCAGGGACCAGTGCCAGCGCTCGAGGCTCTCGGTTGCCCGCAGCAACGCGGCGTTGATCGCAGAACGCTTCATCAGGCTGACGCCCCGTCATACTCGACCGGCACCACGACGTCCTCGCGACCGGATTTGAGAGCTGCCGTCAGGACTGCGTGATGCGCCTGCGCCTCGGCCGGCGTCGCGCAGCCGAAACCGTTGGCATTGCCGCCGGCAAGCTCATCGACGAAGGCCGCCCACATCTGCTGTATGGCGTCGGCAAAACCGAATTCGAAGATCTTGCCTGTTATGGCCGGAAATAGCGAGCCATAACCCAGATCCTCGGTACTCCAAGCCTGCGCTCCGCCATTATAGTCCATCCACTGCCATTGGCGCGGCGACTTCGTGCTGAAGAACGCGCTTTTCTTCATGCCGAGAACTCTTAGGTACCAGGTGTTGGATTCGCCGGGCGCGATGCGCCAGGTTTTCAGCACCATCGGGAAATCCTGATCCCCGGTGCGCACGCGGCTGCTGATCGTGGCATTGTCCCAGGTGGTGCAGGGCAACATGCCGCCCTTGCCGTCAGGACGTTCGGTGACCTTTTTGACCAATTGTGCATGCAGGGTCGTCGGGCGCCAGCCGAGACGCAGCGGCACGTGCAGCACATGCATGCCGAGATCACCCATGCAGCCATAGTCGCCATTGATATCGGCCATGCGCTTCCAGTTGATCGGCTTCTGCCGGTCGATATCCGAAGAGTGCAGGAAACCCGCCTCGACTTCGATTATATCCCCCATCTCGCCGCTTTTTGCGAGCGCGATGACCTTCTGCGCGCCGGGGAAGAAAGGCATTTCCGACGAGCAGCGGACCAGAAGTTCCGGATGCTCGGCGAGAACCGCCATCATCTCCCGGTTCTGCGCGGCGTCCATGCCGAAGGGCTTTTCACCGAGAAGATGTTTTCCGGCCTTCAGGATGTCGATGTAGAATTGCTGGTGCAGCACATGCGGGACGGCGCAATAGACCGCATCGACCTCGGGATTGGCCAGAAGCTCCTTATAGTCAGCGGTGAACTGGCGAACAGTCGGCACATGATCCCTGAACCAGTCGAGCAGCGTCGCGTTGGTATCACAGACGGCGACGATTTCCGGTCGCGCTTTCACATCGGCCAGATGCAGCCAGCGCGCCGCAGCGCTCGCAAACTCGCGTCCCATCAGACCGCAGCCGATGACGCCGAAGCGGAATATTTTCGTCATGACATCTCCTCCCAAACGCGCATCAGCCAATATGCAGCGAAGCTTGCTCGACGGAAGCCTTGTCATGGACGATGGCCATCAAGGCCCGCGTCATGCCGGCGGGATTGTGATGTTGGATAACGTTGCGGCCATAGACGATGCCACGGGCGCCCTGCTCCATCAACTCTCTGGTGCGGATCAGGATTTCCTGATCCGAAACGCGGCCGCCGCCGCGCACGAGCACCGGCAGACCTTGGGCGATCTCGACCACGCGGTGATATTCCTCGACATTGTCGCAGGGGTCGGCCTTGATGATATCGGCGCCAAGTTCAGCCGCCTGGCGCACCAGCGGCAAGATCTTGTCGATCGCGCCATCGACCGTGTAGGCGCCCTTGGAATTGTCCTGCATGACGAGCGGCTCGACCATCAGCGGCATGCCGTAGATCTCGCATTCACGTTTCAGGCTGTTCACATTGCGCACGCAGGCGCGATAGACTTCCGGCTGGTCCGGAAGCATCAAAAGATTGACGACGACGCAAGCAGCATCCAATGCAACGCCCTGCTCCACCGCCCTGTCAATCATTTCGGAAAACAGCTGAGACGGCAGGGGATTGCCATAGATGTTGGCGATGTCGGTGCGCAGCACCAGTGCCGGACGCTGCTTGCCGGGGATCGCCTGCAGAAGGGGTGCCGTCCCCGGCGGCAGCTGAATGGCATCCGGCGCCGCTTGCGCGATCACCTCGATGGCGGTCTTCATGTTCTCGATGCCGGCGAGGAAGGTTCGTTCATTGAACATGCCGTGATCGATGGCCACGTCAAAACAATTTCCAGACACGCCGAAAAGTCGGTTCAATCGCGCGGATTTCATCGAATTCCTCCCAGATATGGTAACGTTTCCACATTCGAATAAACGGAGCAAGATGGCGAGTCAAGAAAATGTGGAAACGTTTCCATGTCGCCTCTTCCGGCGCGGGACGAGGCGCCGCTCGCGCCTCGTGCCGGAAGGACTACCAGCAGGTGAATCCTGCATCGACGTTGACGATCGCCCCAGTCATGAGGCTGGCGGCGCCTGACGCAAGGAAGAGGACTGCGCTGGCAACCTCCTCCGGCGTTCCCATTCTTCCCATCGGCGTGTCGGCGAGCCAAAGCGGGATACGCTCGCGATTGGCTTCGACGGCCACCACCATCGGCGTCTCGATGTAGGTGGGTGCGACGGCGTTTACCCTGATGCCGTGATGCGCCCACTCGGCGGCCAACGAGCGCGTGAGGTGATGGACCGCCGCCTTGGAAACGTTATAGGCGGTCTGAGGCTGGGGCCGGTTGCAGATGTGCCCCGACATCGAGCCGAGGTTGACGATGGCGCCGCGTTTCATCGAAATCATCGGACGACCGAAGGCGCGCGAGCACCAGAAGACGCCATTGAGATTGACGTCCATCATGCGCAGCCAATCGGCGTCGGTGAGATCCTGCGCCGGGATGCCGTTCTGGCCAATTCCAGCATTGTTCACCAGGATCGTCGCCGGCCGCCCGCCATCGGCAAGCTCGGTTGCGATCGCCTCCATTCGGGCCGCGTCGGTGACGTCGCCGACCCGGACTTCGACGTCGTAGCCTCTATCCCGGAGAGCAAGCGCTTGCTCAGCGTCGCTCTCACTGCGTTCGATGACAACGACGGCGGCGCCCGCTTCGGCCAGCGCCTCGGCGCAGCAGAGCCCGATCGCACGCCCTCCGCCCGTGACCACTGCCCGTTCGCCGTCGACGCGAAATTTCTGCTGGTAGCTCATCTCACCTCTCCTCAAATGTCAAAGGCGCTGGGAAGCACGACGATATCGCGGATGGTAACGTTGCGCGGCCGGGTCAGCATGAAGATGATCGCGTCGGCGACTTCCTTGGGCTCGATCAAGGCTCCGGCCTCCTTGGCCTTGCGAAGGTTTTCCTCCGGCCAATCCGCAAGCAAAGCGCTGATCACCGGCCCTGGAGAAACCGATCCCACACGAATGCCGTTTTTCAGAAGCTGGCGTCGCATCGTTTGGACGAAGCAGGTCATCGCCCATTTCGACGACGAATAGACCGGTTCCCATGGAATCGCCGAATGTCCGGCGACGGAACTGGTGACGACAATGTCGCCGGTGCCACGTTCGATCATGTGCGGAATGACGTTTCGAACGTTCTTGATGACGACATTGACGTTGAGATTGAGCATTCGATCGATGGTATCGAGATCGGTTTCCATCAAGTCGCCGCCGATATAGGTGCCTGCATTGGCATGCAGGATATCGAGCTTGCCGGTCTTCGACAGGATGCCCTCGAGCAGTCCAGCACACTCGCTCGAATCCAGCAAGTTGATCTTGAGCGGAATAGCGCGCTCGCCAAGCCGGGCACAAACCGTCTCAAGGGCCTTCTCATCGCGGTCGACCAGCACGACCGTCGCGCCAGCGGCGAGCATTGCCTCCGTCGAAGCCAGCCCTATTCCGGACGCAGCACCCGTGACCGCCGCGATCTTCCCATTCAATTCGTTCATCGATTTCTCCTCCTGTCTTGATGCTGATTGTCAATTCTTCCCAACGCCGCAGGCGGCGTGATAGTCCGAGAGACTCTTGGTCACTCTCCAGATCAAAACCTGTTCCGGATCGAGCGGTGCATCTGCGAAATCCTGAGCGGCCGGCATATGTTGCCAAAGCAATGGCAGCGGTACGGTTTGCCCTCGAAGGGCCTCGCACAGGCGTCGGACGGCTTCTTGTGCTTCAGCCGACGCCCAATAATAGCGGATGCGGTCGGACAGCGAATAGTGCCGCAACCAGCGCATCTCGGCGTTTGTCCCGTGGTAGTGGCGGCTCCAGTTGCCTGGCTGATCGATCATCAGCGCTTCCATCGCCTGATAGAGCGGACGCTGGCCGTAATCGGGCAGGAGGTCCGACGCGATCGTATCCAGCGCATAGAGCGCTTCGCGTAGGACGAAGGTCAGCTCGGGACCGACCTTCAGAATTGGAAACCCGTCCTCCACCAGCGCGGTCAACGGCCGGGTTCCCTGATAGTCGGTCGAATGCGCCTCGAAGACGAACTGCGGCTCATTGGTGAGCACCGATTTCAGCGCTTCTATCTTGCTCCGGTCGTAAAGGACGACATTCTGATTGCCGAACTCGACGCCCGGCTGCACGACCAGCCCGATGGCCCTTTCAAACGCCTGGCCGAGTCCGGCCTCCGCAAAGATCCGGCGGTGGACTTCGATCGTCTTCAGCGCCGCTGCGGCCGCCGTCGGATCGATGGTTGTCAGGGCATGATCGGCCCCGCCTGGCGGCGGCACTTCCGTGCCGATGACATAAACCGGCATTGCGCCGCCAGCCCTCTTCGCCGATGCCTCAGCGACCGCCGCAAGCCGGGCGGCGCGATGGGCGGTGGTTTCGTCATCGAGCGCCACCGGCTCGCCCTTGCAGCCCATCGAGGCGTCGAGGTGAATCTTGCGGAAGCCGGCCTCGACATAGGCGGCAACCATCTTCTCCGCCTCGGCCATGGCCTCTTCGGCCGGGCGATCGCGCCAAGGATTGGGGCCGAGGTGATCGCCGCCGAAAACGATCAGATTTTCGGGGCATCCCTCCTCGGCGGCTATTTTGCCGACTAGGGACGCGAAGTCGTTTGGCGTCATCCCAGTGTAGCCGCCGAGGTGGTTGACCTGGTTGCAGGTGGCTTCGATCAGGACGATGCTCTCATGTTGCCGCCCGTGTCGGAGAGCGGCGCGCAGCACGATCGGATGGGCGGAGCATACGGAGGTCACGCCTCTGGGGCGGCCCTCGATCCTCAGCCTGGCCAGGTCGTTGAGATGCACCTGCATCATGGGCGCCTTTCCGTTGAAGCGATGAACGCATCGAGTTCCCGACGGGTGCCGGCGCCCTCCATCGGACCGAGGACCGTCACGTTGCGGGCGCCGGCAGCCGAGCCATAGGTCAGAGCTTGCTGCGGAGACATTCCGAGCCGCCGGCAGGTGAGATAGGCACCGCCGAAGCAGTCACCGGCGCCGGTGGGGTCGACCTCCTGAACGACAAATGCCGGAGCATCGATGCGGTCTCCTTGCCTGCCGAAATAGGTCGCGCCTTCGGCCCCGCGCTTCAGCACGATCTCCTTGACGCCCATCTCGAACAAGCGGCGGATCGCTTCTGCCTCGCCTTCGACACCTGCGGCGCGCTCAAGCTCCTCTCCGGACGGCAGAAGCAGATCGGCGGCGGCGACAAGCTTGGAAAAGCGGCGCTCGGTGTCCTTGTCCAGCTTCAATTCCTTGCGAATGTTCGGATCCACCGAGAGCGTTCCCCCGCGGGCCTTGACGATGTCGACCGCCTGGTCGATCACCTCACGCGCACTGCGAACCGAGAGAGCGGAGCCCATCACGTGAAGATGACCGCTCCGATGGATGAGGTCGCCGACCGTTTGAGACCAGCCGAAGCGCGCAGCTGCCGATGTGGCGATGTTGTAGACGAAATCCCGGGAGCCATCCCTGCGGTAGCGGACAAAGGCGCTTCCTGTGGGATAATCCGGATCGATCGAGATCGTCGAAATATCGACGCCGTCGCGTTTGAGGCGATCCGTATTGACACGACCGAAATCGTCATCGCCGACGGCGCCCACCATGGCGGCCTTGCCGCCGAGGCGGCCGCACTGCGAGATGAAGATCGCCGGCGCTCCGCTCGCAAACGGACCGACAAGCGGCTGCGCTTCGAGAAACCCGTCTCCGACCGTCGTGGCGACGATCTCGACGAGGATCTCGCCCACGCAAACCGTGGGACCAAGCGCGTCCGGAGCCAGTACTGTAGCCATTTGCAATCCTGCTTTCCGATCGTTCTTGTCGTCAACTCGTCGGTGCCTGGACCGGCGCACCGTCCTCGCTGCCGAACTCCTCGCTCTCCAATGACAGAAAGCGCTGGTGCAACATGCATGCCGCCCCGAAGGCGGAACCGAACTCCGCATCACCATCCACGACGACCTCCGGCGTGGGAAAAGGGATGTTCTGCCCCTCCGACATGTGAACCGCCACGCGGGCGGCCACCATCGGGTAGAGGGATGCCACGGAGCCACCCAGCACGATCCTGTCGGGGTCGAGCAGGCGACAGGCCTGCAGCAATGCGTATGCGAGATGGCGCGACCAGGTTTCGGCGATATTGACGGCAGCCGGGACACGGTCGCGAACACCGCTGAGGAAATCCTGCAGATCCGCGTCCTCTCGGCCGACAGTCTCACGATACTGCCTGATGAGCACCTCGCGACCGATCAGTTGTTCAAACTTCTGACCGCCGCTCCCCGGCACCAGGGTGTGGCCGATTTCTCCCGCCAGGCCGTGGCCGCCCCGGAACAGCTTGCCATCGATCGTGATGCCGCCGCCGACGCCGGTTTCCATGAGCAGGAACAGGGTCACGCCTGCGGCGCCGTGACGATAGCTGTCGCCGATCGCAAAGGCGTTGGCATCGTTTTCAACCGCGATCGGAACGGCGGCCGGGAAGGCGGCCAGGAAGGCGGATCGGCCAATCTCCTTCAACGACACCTCTCGCCAGCCGATGATGGGTGCGAGGGTGACAATTCCGTCGGGCCGGATGTGGGCCGGCGCCGATATGCCGAGACCTTTGCACCGCCCGATCATCCTCTTTTCCATCGCACTGACAATCAGCTCGACGCCCTGCGCCACGGCCTCCTCCACCGTCGAAGACATGCTGTCGAACGCCATTTTCCGACATGCCCGGACGTCGGCGGAGAGATCGATAACTGCCGCCGAGATATGCTCGACGCCAATCTCTATCCCGACGAAGAATGCGGCATCGGGGACCAGTTCGAGCATGATGCCCGGGCGCCCGGCACGGGAATGTTCCAGGCGCTGCCTGCCGCTCTCGTCCGACTCCTGAACGAACCCGCCTTCCGTCAGTTCGGCGACGATCTCTCCCGAGGATGAGCGATTCATCCCGAGCTTCCGGGCGAGATCCGCGCGGCTGAGGCTTCGGTGAGCATAGATCGTCTGCAAGGCGGCGACGATATTGTTCTGCCGGATCCTGCGCGGCGAACTTCCGATGGAGACGGTGTCGTTCATATTTCAATTCCCTTCAAGTCGCCCAACCCTTACACGACTGGAACAGGCTGTCAGAAGGATAATCAGGGCCGCGCGTTTGTGGCGCGGCGACGCTTGGCCTCGTCATATTTCAGCTCGATGTAGCGCTTCGCGTGCGCCGCAAGCGGATCATTATCCTCCCAGGTGTCGCGCCAGATCGCGCAGGCGAGCGACAGGCCTTCGTCGACGACCGTCGTCGAGAAGCTCTCGAATACGATGTCGCCGATGTAGTCGATGTCGAGCAGAGCGTCGAAGATCAGTTCGAAGTTGATGACGCCGTCGCCGAGATAGCCGCGATTGCTCTCGCCGATGTGGAAGTAGCCGATCTTGTCGCCGGCCAGGCGGATCGCGGCCGCCGGATTGGCTTCCTCGATGTTCATATGGAACGTGTCGAGGTGGAGACGAACATGTTCCGATCCCGTCTCGGCGATGAACTTCAGCCCCTGCGCCGCCGTGTTCAGCAGGTTCGTCTCGAACCGGTTGACAACCTCCAGGACCAGGTCGACGTTCGCTTGTCTCGCGACTTCGGCGGTCGCGGCGATCGCGGCGACGCTGTTATCCCAGCCCTTCTTCGTCGGCTGGCGATTGTATTTGGTGTGCGCGGAATAGAGAATCCCGCCGAGCTTGTTGCCGCCGATATCGCGGACCGCACGAACGGCGTCGGCCAGCGTCTGCTTGCCAGCGGATACCGCAGAGGTATCCTCGCTCGATACGTCCTTGTCGAGCGGCAGACCCATCGTCACGCCAATCTCGACATCAAGCGACTGCGCAAGCTTTGCCAGTCGATCCAGATTGAATTTCTCGGGGCGCAGATAGGCAAATTCGATGGTGCGATATCCGTGTTCGGCCGTCTTGTTGAGGGCCATCTCCAGCCCTTCCTGCGTTTGGCCGCCTGTCCATACAAATGAATGGATACCCAATCGACGCATAGCCTTTTCCTCCAAAAAATGCCTTTGGCTGCGCACAGTGCTATGCCATTTAGTTTGGCAAGACAACAAATAATTTTGGTTGAAATTTTTTTGCTGCTTTGCGAAATGACCTTGCAATGCAATATTTTAAGCTTCTCGCCGTTACATTCCACTCTCTACGAGAAATTAGTTTCTGCAAAAATCAATGGGATAGACCCGTGATTTGCATGTTTAGACAACAAATGTTGCGCTGCCAGTTTTTTTGGCCTACACAAAGGACCGGCGAAATGATCTCGCTGCAATTTGGGAGGATTGAAAATGAATTATGCTTTGAAGGCTAGCGCGCTTGCGCTGACGCTCAGCCTCGCCGCCACTGCTTCGCCTGCCTGGGCTGACTTCTGGTCCGACGCCGGCGCCAAATTCAAAGGCGTGACGCTGCACGGCGTCACCGAAAGCACCCCGCCATCGAACTACATCAAGAACGTGCTCGCTCCGGAATTCGAAAAGAAGACCGGCATCAAGGTCGACATCGAGACGACGTCCTGGGATCAGATGTATGACAAGGCCATCAAGGACATGGAAGCCAAGACCGGCATCTATGACATGGTCTATATCGAGCAGGACATCATCTATTCCTATCTCGCCAGGAATTTCCTCGTCGACATCACCAAGACGCTGAAAGACCAGGCTGATCTGAAGGCGCCGACCTACGACGATGCGAACTTCACCAGCTTTGCCAACTACTTCAAGGACGCGAGCGGCGATCTCTTCGGCGTTCCGATGGAAGCCTTCCTGAAGACCTATCTCTATCGCAAGGACCTCTTCGAAGATCCGAAGATCAAGGAAGCCTTCAAGAAGGAAACCGGCAAGGACTTGAAGCCGGCCACCACACACGCGGAATACACCCAGATCGCCGAATTCTTCACGAAGTACGGCAAGGATAACGGCATGGAGCTCTGGGGCACGACCGCCCAGGCACATACAGGCCATCCGGCGTCCTGGTATGAATTCTTCGAGTCCATCGTGCCGACCTTCGGCGTCTACAATTGGGGCATCGACGCCAAGAACAACTATGCGGCGACGGTCGAACATGGCGGCGCGATGAACAGCGACAAGGCGAAGGCCGCGTTGAAGTACTGGCTGCACCTGCGCGACATTGCTCCTCCGGAATCGACGCAGTCAACCTGGACGGAAACAGCAACGACCTTCGCCGCCGGCCGTGTCGCCCAGGGGCTGATCTACGGTGAGAATGCCGCCTGGATCGCAAGCGATCCAGCGCAGTCGAAGGTGGTCGGCCAGGTCGGGTTTGCTCTGCCGCCGCTCGAGCCGGGCGTGCTGGACGACGCGAAAGCCGGAAAGGGCTATATCGGCTACTACGACGGCGGCGCCTTCGGCGTGCCGGTCACGTCCAAGAACAAGGAAGCCTCGCTGCTCTTCCTCGAATTCATCGGCCAAAACGACGTGCAGCCCGATTGGGCGATCGCCGCACCGCGCATCACCAATACGGCGACGTTCGACGATCCGAAGGTGAAGGAGATGGACGTCAAGCTCGGCGGCTTCTACACAATGCTGAAGGACGAGGGCAAGCTCTTCGCCGGCGCTCCTCCCTACCCCTTCCATGCGCAGGTACGTGAAGCGACCGCGCCTATCTTCTATGACATCCTGACCGGCAAGATCGGGCCCGATGAAGGCCTCGATCAGATGGCGGCCAAGGCCGAAGAGGAGCTCACCTCGCTCGGCTATCGCAAATAAGACATCCTCCCCAACTTGACGGGTCGCTCCGGCGACCCGTCATCTTCCGTTCCAGATGGAGCGGACATCCACTTAGTGTTCAATGGGGGACAGGCGATGCATTCGCAGAAGCTCGGGTGGCTGTTGCTGTCACCGACCATAGTGATCCTCGGATTGTTCGGGATCTTTCCTTTCATCTACGTCCTCTGGGTCTCTTTCCATTCATGGAACCCGTTCGCGGCCAATCCGGGCATGATTTTCAACTGGGCTGAGAACTATCGGCGGCTCGTCTTCGACCCGCAGTTTCTGGCATCGCTCGGCATCACCCTGGCATTCGTCTTCTTCGCGGTCGTGTCGGAACTGGTCCTCGGCTACATCCTCGCCCAGGCGCTGCTCAAGGACTTTCCCGGAAAGGCAGTGTTTCGCACGATCCATACTCTACCGCTGATCATGGCGCCGATCATCGTCGGCTCAGTCTGGAAGCTGATGACCACCCCGTCCATCGGCATCATTCCCTATCTTCTCAGAAGCTGGTTCGGCTACGATCTGAATATTGGCCAGAGCGCCGTTGCGGCCTTCACGGTCACTGTCATCATGGACATCTGGCACTGGACGCCGCTCGTCACCCTCTCGCTGATCGCCGCACTCGTCTCGCTTCCATCAGACCCGTTCGAGCAGGCGCAGATCGACGGCGCCGGCAAGAGCCAGATCTTCTGGCACATCACGCTCCCCTTGATCCGGCCGGCCATGCTGGCCACCGTGTTCATCAGGCTCATGGACGCGCTGCGCACCGTCGACGAAGTCCTGATGCTGACCGGAGGCGGTCCGGGTTCATCGACGCGCTACATCGGTGTCCATATCTTCAGGGAAGTCTTTCCCAAGACGAATTACGGCTACGGTTCGGCGATCTCCGTCATCGTCCTCTATCTCACCATCGTCGTCTGCTGGCTGCTCTACGTCGGCCTGATTGCACCCCGCGTGAAGAGAGGTTGAATCGATGAAGACCAAAAATCCCTGGCTTCCAGCCCTCCTGTGGACCTTGATAAGCTTCATCACCCTTTTCCCGATCTACTGGCTCTTCGTCATATCGGTGAAACAGCCCTTCGACCTGTTCTCGACGCCCGATGTCATTCTCAGGAGCTTCTTCTGGAAGAATTATCAGGACGTGCTGACCAATCCGACCTTGCGCGGCTACATGCTCAACTCGCTGATCATTTCGTCAGGCAACGCGCTGCTCGTCACCACGCTCGGCTTCCTTGCCTGCTACGCCCTGACGCGCTTCGACCTCGCCGGCAAGGAAAGCATCTTCTTCTGGACGATCACCAACCGCATGGCGCCGCCGGCGGTCTTCCTGCTGCCGCTTTTCCTGCTTTTGACGCAGGTCTACAGGATCGGCGACTTCTCGCTCGCCGATTCCAAGCTGGGCATGATCCTGGTTTATTGCTCTTTCAACCTCCCCTTCGCCATCTGGACCCTGCGCCCGACCGTGGACGGCATTCCGAAGGAGTTGGACGAGGCGGCCTATATGGACGGCGCGAGCCCATGGACCGTCCTCTATGACATCATCTTTCCTTTGGCACGGCCCGGACTTGCGGTGACGCTGATCCTGACCTGGGTGTTTGCGTGGAACGAATACCTGCTGGCGGCGACGCTCACCAACTTCCATGCGCGGACTCTGACCACCGGCTTGTCGGAATATGTGACGACCACGGGCACGGCCTGGGGCATCATGGCCGCGATCTCCATGCTGACATTGGTTCCGGCGCTCATCGTCTTTTCGGTGGTGCAGCGTCACATCGTCGCCGGCCTGACCTTCGGTGCCGTGAAAGGATGAAACGATGACGTCTCAATCAGGAAATAACGAACGCAAGCCGGGGTTTCTGCCGATCGAAACGAACTGGTTCGACCGGCTCTTCATCTCAGTCGTCATCTGGGTCGCGCTCTCGCTGTTCTGGATGCGGTTCATTGAACCCATCGGCCTTTCCGTATGGTTCGCGGCGGCGATCTCGGCAGTCCTTGGCGCCTACGTCGTCTGGAAGGGATGAGCCGATGAATTCTGTCAACGACATCAAGTCACAAGCCGCGCTGCTTTAGGGGGAACGACATTGGCAAACGTACAGGTTAGCGACGTCACCAAGAAATATGGCTCTCTTCAGGTCATGCATGGCGTCAGCGTCGACATCGAGGACGGCGAATTCGTCGTGCTGGTCGGTCCATCCGGTTGCGGCAAATCCACCCTGCTCCGGATGATCGCCGGGCTGGAGACGGTCAGCAGCGGAGACATCCGGATCGGCAGCCGTGTCGTCACCAACGCTCCCCCGAAGGAGCGTGACATCGCGATGGTGTTTCAGAGCTACGCGCTCTATCCCCACAAGACGGTCGCCGAGAATATGGGCTTTCCGCTGAAGATGGCCAAGCGACCGAAAGCGGAGATCGACGAGAAGGTCGGCAGGGCAGCCGAGATCCTCGACCTGACGCCCTATCTCGACCGCTATCCGAAGCAACTATCGGGCGGCCAGCGTCAACGCGTGGCAATGGGCCGTGCCATCGTTCGCGATCCGCAAGTCTTCCTGTTCGACGAACCGTTGTCGAACCTCGACGCCAAACTCCGCGTCACCATGCGCGTCGAAATCAAGGAGCTTCACCAGCGACTGAAGACCACCACGGTTTACGTCACGCACGATCAGATCGAAGCGATGACGATGGCCAACAAGATCGTGGTGATGCGCGACGGCAGGGTCGAGCAGATCGGCAAGCCTCTCGATCTTTACGACTTCCCGGTCAACCTCTTCGTCGCCGGCTTCATCGGCAGCCCATCGATGAACTTCCTCCAGGGCCGCATAGCCATCCGCGACGGCAGGAAGATCGTCGTCACCGACCAGGGCATCGCCCTTCCGATGGCAGACACAAATGCGGATGAAGGAAGAGCCGTTACCTACGGCATCCGACCGGAACACATCACGATCGGCGAAGAAGGCGTTCCGGTGGAGGTGTCGGTGTTCGAGCCGACGGGTTCGGAAACATTGATCTTCGGCCGGACGGGAGGCGTGCCGATCGACGCCCTGATCCGCGAGCGTATCGAGGTCGATCCCGGACGGACGATGTACTTCCATATCGATCCCCGACGTGCGCATATCTTCGATCGGGAAACAGGCCAGAGACTATAGGAGGACGCCCCATGGAGTTCAAAGGTAAGACGGTGATCGTGACCGGCGCCGGAAAAGGCATCGGACGCGAAATTGTAAGGATGCTCGCCGGACGGGGTGCGTATATCGTCGCCCTGACCCGCAGTGCCGCCGACGTCGACGCGCTGCGAGGGGAATTCGGCTGCCGGGCAATCCAGGTCGATCTCGCCGACGCCGATGCGACCAGAGAGGCTGTCATCGCTGCCCTTCCCGCAGATTTCCTTGTCAACTGCGCCGGCACGACCGAGCTTCAGCCGTTTCTCGAGACAACCGTCGAAGCCTTCGACCGTCTCGTCGCGGTCAACACGCGTGCTCCGATGATCGTCGCCCAGGAATATGCCCGCTCGCTGATCAAGGAGGGCCGTCCAGGTGCCATCGTCAACGTCTCGTCGGTCGCATCCTTCGTCGGCATCCCCGACCACGCTGCCTATTGTGCATCGAAGGGTGGGTTGGATGGCTTGACGCGGGTCATGGCCAAGGAGCTCGCGCCGCACGGCATCCGCGCGAACGGCGTCCACCCAACGGTGACGTTGACGCCGATGGCGGTGAAGGCGTGGAGCGATCCCGAGAAGGCCGCGGGGATGATGAAGCGAATTCCGGCTGGTCGCTTCGCGGAGCCGGCAGACATTGCCGAGGTTGTTCTTTTCCTGCTGTCCGATGAGGCTGCCATGGTGAACGGCATCTCGATGCCGGTGGACGGCGGTTACATGATTGCTTGAGGCTCAGGACGAACGTGCAGTGCGGCCCGGCGATTGCAACACCGGAAGCGGCGACGTTGACCGCCGCACCAATCGGCGCAGTTCATCCTGATCAACAAAGTGATCCGTCACGCCGGCCTCTTTATCCGGATGGCTGAAAACAAGACCATCAGCATCCTCAAGCTTCAGAGCTTGCTCCGTATTCATGATCCCGAGCGCCTGGCGCTCGTACTCGGACTCGAGCGCCGCCTCGACGATGGCTTTTCTCTTGCGCATGTCCATGTCCTCCGTTCCTCAAAGGGTAACGGGCGGCCGGACTCGCGGTTCCGATCATGGCATCACGATATGAGACAAGTTGAAACGAACGCCCGCCGATACGCCAGTACTGGCGACGCCGCCTAACTCGGCGAGGCGTCAGGCTCGCTGGCGGCTCTTTGAATCAAGCGGGCAACCACTTCAGTGCGGTTCTGCGCCTGTAACTTGCGCATGATGTGTTGCAGATGCATCTTCACCGTATGCCCCGACAAATTGAGTTTTCCTGCAATGACCTTATTTGAACAGCCGCATTGCAGCTCTGCGAGGACATCCGCTTCCCGGGGAGTGAAATCAGCAATCGCCAAGTACTGCGTCCTGTCATCCAAGCTCTTTTCGGCCTCATTTCTGACCGGAATATGCTCGCTTGCGCCTGCTGTAACAGCTCCCAATAGCTGCGGGAAAAATGTTCCTCCTGCCAGAACGAGACGAAGACCGGCAAGAGCAATGTCAACGGGAAGTGAGGTCGAGAAAAAGCCGCGGATGCCCATCTTGAGTGCTTGACGGGCTATGATGGCGTCATCCGTACCTGAGAGCAACGTGACAGGAGCCTCAGGAAAACGCGCGGCAATCGCCGCGAGATCATCACGCAGGCTGGTGCTCTCAACACTTCTGCCGGCCAGACCCAATACAATCAAACGCACCTCAGTTCCAAGAGCACTATCGAGACTCTCAGTCGAGATCAAATCTATAACGTTCCATCCGCCGAGTTCACGCTCCAGAAGCTTCACCACGGTGGTGCGCGCCAATGTAGAATGCTCGACGATGATCACAGTTGGTGCATTGCGCCCCATACGGCGCCTAGTTCCATTAATGTCGGACACTTGCGTGCTCCCCACGAATATTTGCAACGCAACAGCTATTCATATTATTCCTGTTCTCATTACATGTCATGATAAAAAGTGAGTGTATTTCAGATATTAATAGTCTGATCTCGCATGATAATTCTTATAGTCTATAAGATATCAACGATAGATAACTGGGCTTGCAGAGAACAGTTAAGAGATTTTTCATGACGTCCTGCTGGTTCGACTTGTCGCTGCAGACTTTCCAGCCTTCGCCGAATTCACGTATGGCAAGCGGGTCAACAAAGCTTTCAAAGGCATTGAAAAGCCAATCGATCTGCTACAGACCCATTTCGGAAAGCGCCAGTGGATATAACGAGCTGCCGATCGGCTCGGCTTTGTTTCCATGTCTCAATTCAAAGCAGTCGCAGACCCGACAACAAGACGACAAACGCGAAAAGCAGCAAAAGCCTGGGATCGCTGACTACCCGTTATGATTAGTAAAATCGTGCTCTAGTGACGCATTAATACCAGTTAGCATTGTTCTGCCGCAGGCAGCACTGCGCCGGCACCGACCGATAGCGGCCGGAGGTCACGGCCGCTGGCGGCCGAAATCGGCGACAATGCGGATGAGGTCATTGTGGAATGTTCGGGATCTCAGTGAGCCCGCCGCTCAGTGCCATGTCGGCCCAAGGAGCCGAATGCCGGGCGGAGGAAACAATTCAACACATGGCTTGAAAGATCGCACGAAGAACGGTTTCGTGCAGTTGAGCCTCTGCAATGCAAGCCGGGATTCTATCCCCTGGAGAATGATGCCGTGTGAGCGGTTTCGGCGACCCGGCTTAAAATCATCCTGCTCTAGCTATGCATGAAGGCCAGAATGTCGTCTACGAGAGCCGAATGGGCGTCGGTGAGGTTGCCTTCTCCGCCGTGACCCGCGATGCCGGCCAACTGGAGCGCATGTTGGTCATAGAGAACATGGTCGATCTGTTGGGCGTCCGCCGTCCCGCCAGCCGGAACGGCAATGTTGATGGGATGGAAATAGCCGAAATTGACATCGACCATGCTGCCGGCCGACGATCCTACGCCGCCACCGCCGCCCGCATGGTTGCCGGTGAAAATCGTGTCTGACGACAGGTTGAAGCCACCGCCATTGCCGCCGATGCCTGCGATCTGCACAGCGCCTTGATCGAAAATGACATTGTTTGTCTGATGGGCCTCCGCCGAGCCGCCCGCGGCGCCGATGGCGATGTTGATCGGCGAGAAGATGGCGATACTCACGTCGACCATAGTGCCGACGAAATATCCATCGCCGCCGTGGCCTGCATAATAGTCGCCGGTCAATGTGAGCGCAGTTCCAGGGCTCATCGACGGGCCATGGCTCGCGACGTTATGATCTCCGCCCGAGCCCCCCATGCCGCCGATCTGGGTTGCGCCCTGCAGGAACAGGGCGTTGTTCGATTGCTCGGCGTGAGCCTCCGCGCCAGGGCCCGCAGCCACGGCGGTATTGACGGGGGCAAACAGCGCGACTTCGGTGCTGACGAGTCCACCGTAGAAGAGCCCATTGCCGCCGGTGCCGGCATGATTGGCGCCATCGCCGCTGCCGACGGCAACATTGCCGCTTCCGCCATTTCCGCCTATCCCAGCCATTTCGGTGGGATGCTGATTGATGAGCGCATCACTGCCCTGGAAGGCGTCGGCACCCGAATGAGGTCCCGCAATGGCGGCATTGGACGGCATGAAGACGGCCAGCGCGTTGCTGCTGATCACGCCTTCGCTTATCCCGTCACCACCGCTGCCGGCTGAATTATGGCTCGGACCGGAAGCGACATCCAATGGAAGCCAAGTCGGCACCAGCGCCAGATGCCCCGCGGCCACATTGGAGGCGAGGTGTTGATCGGTGCCCGCCTTGGGCAGGTCCAATAAGGAACGAGTTTCCGCCATTACCGTCTCCATCCACGGTCAACCGCATGTCCCCCGAGCGTGCGGCGCCATGCAGCCTGAATTGTTCAGGCATTGTGCCTCTGAACGTCAGAAAAGCAGAGCCTGCAATTCGTCTACATCCCATCGGCTAGTTCTGTAGCCATTTGGCCGTCATGACCGCAGCATCCCTTGTGCGAGTTGCAAGCACGCAATCGGCCTTTGGATCAGAGGCCCCGGCGTCGCTTCGGCGAGGTCGAAGGCTTGATCATGACATGCCACCCTGCGCCAAATCGCCAACACCAATCAAATAACGCTCGGCTATATCAAAAATACATCCGAAGGAATGTCCCCGAATATCTAGGTAGTTCGAAGTTTAAATCGCGGGCAATATTCGTCCGCGGTCGTATTGACTGCGGCGATATGCCGGAACGCACGTCGTAGTGGGACGCCGTAAAAAAACTAACTCGCAAACCAACTAGAAGGAGTGACATCAATGCCTATTCCACAAATATCCGACACGATTCATCTCAATCATCCGGATGCGGGTGACGCGAATGCCGGCAACGGTGGTGATGGCCACAACGATGGGAACATCAACTACAACCCGGTCGCCTATGTCGACCCCACACAAAAGGTCTACGGGGCAACGACCGATGTGCACAACGGCGATCACGTTTGGCAGACGGCAGACTGGGACGCCGGCCATGGCGGAAACGGTGGCTTTAGCCAAGCCCAGAACAACTTCCTAGCGGCAATCGCGCATAGCGGCGCCGGCGGCGCGGGCGGAGATTCCAACTCCAACGGCAGTCAAGGAAACACAAGCGGCGGCGACACGGCTGCGGTGGCTGCGGCGACGACCGCGACACAATATACGCAGCTTATGGCCGATCAGCATGCCACCATCCTCGCCGGTGTCGGCGGCAACGGCGGCAACGGAAACATGGCTCACGGCGGCGATATCTCGTCGGCATTGGTTCACACGGATCCCGAAACGACGACGGTGACCAATTCTCTCGATCACTTCATCAACGCCTTCGGCCATATCGACGTCGACCATCTCGGCTCCTGAACTCAGACCTCAAGGGCCGCTGGTTTCGGCCGGCGGCCCTCAAGGTAAGCATCCTCTTCTTGTCAGTATCAAGTGCAGCGAGATCTGATAATGACAACAATTTCCATAAAGCCACCGTGCCCGCCGACGCAGCTCGTTGTTGCACTCCGGGCCTGTGCCGGAGCCTTCGGCTTGGTCTTCGTTTACAGCTTCGGCTACAATCTCTTTCTTCTCACGCCTTCCATCTATCTCCTGCAGATCTACGATAGGGTCCTGTCGAGCCGAAGCGCCGACACGCTCCTGATGCTGACGATGATCATCGCCATCGCCGTGTTGGTCGGGTCGACGCTCGATATCGTGCGCAGGGCAGCTCTTTCGCGCATCGGCAGCTGGCTGGACCACAGGCTACGGCCCATGGTGCTCACCGCATCGTTCGAATATGCCGCTCACGCCGATACGGGAGCCGCCACAGAGTGTTACAGGGATCTCTCCGCGCTACGCCAGTTCCTCGATTCACCGGCCAGCTCGCTTTTATTTGACGTTCCCTGGGCGCCGGTATTCCTGCTTCTGCTCTTTCTTGTTCACCCGCTGCTTGGGACCATCGGTCTTCTGTGCGCAGTTGCACTTCTGCTGTTTGCGTTCATGACGGAACTGGCGACACGCGAGCCGCTTGCCCACGCCAATCTCGCCCTTTCGAGGAGCTATATCCGATTTGCGACCGCCCTCAAAAACATCGAGGTGATCCGGGCAATGGGCATGCAGGATGGCGCAGCGCTGATCGTCTATCGCGATGCGGAGATGGCAAGAAGGGCCCAGGACATAGCGATGCATCGCACGGAGATCATTCTTGGTTTCTCCAAATCGATCCGCACACTGGCGCAGATCCTGATGATGGGATCGGCGACCTGGCTGGTGCTCGTCAACAGCGGCAGTCCGGGAATCATCTTCGTTGCGAGCCTGCTGCTCGGGCGCGGGCTCGCACCGATCGAGGGCGCAATAGGCGCATGGCGCTCCTTTATGTTTGCGCGCAACGCCTTCAATCGCTTGAACAGAATGCTGATTACAGTTGCATCGGAACGCGACGCCCGAATGGTGCCGCGACCGGAACCCAATGGCCTCGTTCTCGAAAACGTCAGCTATTTCAAGCCATTCGCCGATCGGCCAATACTGACTGATATCACATTGCGGCTCGCGCCAGGCGATTGCATAGCTCTCATCGGTCCGTCGGGATCGGGAAAATCGACATTGGGTCGCATCATGGCAGGCGTTGTGCCGGCAACGAGCGGATATGCTCTTCTCGGTGGGGTCGATATCTCGGCTCTGCGCCTTTGCGGGGGGACTTGCCACGTCGGATACCTGCCGCAGGATATCGAACTCTTCGGCGGAGCAATCAAGGATGTGATCGGCCGGCTGGACGGGGGAGACCCCGGCAAAGCCATCGACGCCGCAAAGCTAGTTGGATTGCATGAAGCCATCATGCGGCTGCCGCAGGGCTACGAGACCGATATCGGTGACGGTGGAAACCTGCTCCTTCGGGCTCAGCGCCAACAGCTGGGGCTGGCACGGGCGGCTTATGGGAATCCGTCACTTATCGTTCTCGACGATCCGAATTCGAGCTTGGATTATGACGGCGAACGCATGCTGTTTGCGGCAATCGAGCGCATGAAATCCAGGGGAATGACCGTCGTTATCATAACGCACCGGATGGGTATCCTGCCGGCCACCAACAAGATTGCCATCATGCGTAACGGGACGGTGGCTGCCTTCGGCGACAGCGAGCGGATTTACGAAACCTATCTTCAACCACCGTCGCGAACAGGAACCTAGGGAGAAATGCTGCCATGACCCTTGTTCAACTGGATGCAACGCCGGCGAAATTATCAAATTCGTCAAGGACAGGTCGGCAGTTGGCTCAACGACCGGCAGCGACAGCCAGGCAACAGACGGCCTATTTGCCGGTGATCGAACAGAAACAGCGCGGACCCGCCGCCCCTTCGCCGATGCCGGGACTCAGAGGGGTTGTCTGGACGGGGAACATGTTGATCCTGGTCTTCATCGTCGGATTGGGAATCTGGTCGGTCCTGGCGCCGCTGCAAAGCGCTGCGGTCGCATCGGGCGTTATCGAACCGGAGTCCAGCCGCAAGACCATTCAGCATCTCGAGGGCGGAATCGTCCGACGGATCCTCGTCAGGAACGGCGATACGGTGGTGGCCGGGCAAATCGTGATAGCACTCGACGATACGAAGTCTCGCTCGGAGCGCGACAGCATCCAAGGGCAGCTTTGGGACGCCGAAGGAAGCCGCGCCCGCCTACTTGCCGAGCAGACGGGCGGCGACCATGTCGCCTATCCCGAGGATCTCAGGGTAGCCATGGACAAATATCCTTCGGTCAGCGCGATTCTGATCGGGCAACAGAAAATCTTCGAGGCCCGCCGCCGGGTCATGCGGGCGGAAATTCAGATCGGCAATGAAAAAATCGCGCAGGTGCGGCAGGAAATCGTCGGGCTTGGCGCGCAGAAGGCGGCACTGGCCGACAGAGCCGCAATCTCGCAGGAGGAACTGGATCAGGTTACGGTGCTCGCCGCCAAGGGCCTGGAACGAAGGAGCAGGCTTCTCAACCTCGAGCGCGAAAAAGCAGACCTTGACGGCCAGCAGGGCCAGGTCGAGGCACAGATCTCTCGCGCCTACCAGGTGATCAGCGAGTCGCAGGCCGATCTCGCAAAGCTTGAGAGCGACCGGTTGAGCGAAGTCGCCCAAGGCATGCGCGATACGGAAAGCCGGATCATGCAATTGCGCGAGCGCCTGCGGGCGATCGACGACCAACTTTCAAGGACCGATATCCGGGCTCCCGAAGATGGAACAATCATGAACCTGCGCATCCACACATCAGGTGGCGTGATCGGCGCGGGCGAACCGCTGGTCGATCTTCTGCCACGCTCCGACCGCCTGATCGTGTCTGCCCATGTCAGACCGGAGGACATCAATCTTGTCCATGCGGGGCTGGAGGCACAGGTGCACCTTCTTCCATACAATCAGCGGCGCGTTCCCCTCCTGAAAGGACGGGTGGAGTATGTGTCAGCCGACCGCCTCACCGATACGCAGAACGGCCAACCCTACTTTGCCGCGACAATCAGTGTCACGGACGAGCGGTTGGCGAAAATGAAAGACGTCGCGCTGGTCGCCGGCATGCCCGCACAGACACTGATCGAAACCGGCAAAAGCAGCGTAGCGCTCTATGCTGTCAGACCACTCCTCGACAGTTTCAACAGAGCATTTCGCGAGGACTGAGACCGTGATGGGCAAACGAAAATTCGACGACGACCAGATTACCGGTATTCTGAAGGAGCACCAAGCCGGGGTGACGGTGGCAGATGTTTGCCACAAGCACGGTATCAGCGAGCCGACCTTCTATCGGTGGCAATCCCTGCAGTTCGGGAATGTCGGTCTCCATGCCAAAAGGTTGAGAGCACTGGAGGAGGAGAACCAGAAGCTCAAGAAACTTTTGGCCGAATCGATGCTTTCGGCGGCAACACTGAGCGAGATGCTGGCCAAGACATTGAAAGGGCGACACTAAGGCGACTTCGAACAATAATCGCACGATTACGGCAGCTGGCGCGGTTTGATCGTGTAATTCCTTTGGGGTGGAAGGGGTCGCCAGCGATGTTGAGGCTCGCCATCTCGGCGTCGAGCGTGCGGATAACGCCCACACTCCAATGCGCTGGCGTCACGTGCGGTCTAGGCAACCACGAACTCGGTCGTGCGGGCGGTGATGCCGACACTGACGAAGCCCCGTTGGCGGCCACGTCGTGGCCCCCCGTAAGGCGCCACCTGCCGAGGGCGGCCTGGCGCCCGAGGTCGTGGATCTTGACGCTCGGAGGCGCCTTCCGGCGGGAGCCGGCCGAACGGTCGGGCGGCAATGGCGCCGCCCGGCCTGATCCTCTATTGGCTTGCTGCGGTCGTCGGATCGCATGATACCTTCGGATTCATGTCGGCGAAAGCACCTGTCGGGTTGCCCTTCCAGGCCCAGACATGCAGTTCGTAGAATTCACCCAGGCCGTAGCGGTTGGGCGCGCTGTTGAAATTGAAGAGATGTCCGTCCAGCGCGGCCGGCCCCTTCGAGGTAATGTATTCGACCGCTATCAGCTTGAGCGTGCCGTCGGCCATCGGCTCGTACATGACGGCTTCGGGCGAGCCAGATCGATCTTGTCGTCTTTCAAGTACTGGCCATTGACATAGTGGATGCCCATGGCCCCTCCGGTGATGCCGCTGGCGCAGGGGATGGGCACATAGCCCTCCGATGTGGCAGCCTTGACGTCAAGAAAACGGCTGTTCGCAGCCCGAACCTTGTCGGCCAGCGGATTGGGACCGGTTTCAGGCGCGGCGGCCTCCTGATGCGCCTGTGCGAATGTGGCGCAGGCGGACAGCACGGCCGCGGCCATGAGAAGCCTGTTGTAAAAGTTGATTGTCATATTCATTCCATTCTTCCTGAGAAGCACAGCGGGCCGGCCATCGAAAATATGGAGGTCCGATAGGCAAGCGCTGCGACTGTTGTTGCTTGGTGATCCGAATTCGAGGCTACGAGTTCCGGGAAGAATCATCCCTTCGGCAGATAGGAAATCGTTCCAGCCAGATCGGTGTTGTCGATCAGCTGGAAACGGCTGTCGCTGCCGCCCTGACGGGCCGACACGAAGGGAGAGTAGGCGGGATCGTTGGTGAAGGCGCGCGCCGCCACCTCCGACGGGAACTCCATCAGGGCGATCAGGGTTGTGTCGAGCGGCTTGCCTTCAAGCGTCTTCACGTTGCCGCTGCGCGACAGATATCTGCCTCCGTGCTTGTGAACGAGGTCGTGGACCGAAGCGGCGTAGGCCCGCATCCACTGTGGGTCCTTCACCTTGATGTCTGCAATGACGTAAACGGTCATGGGTTATGTCTCCTGGTTGCCGCGCACAGGCCATCCCGTGCACCGGACAAAGGGCTCGCACGGTAGGGGGCCCGCCAGCCAGTCCTCGAACTGTACTGGGCCGGTACAGTTTCTGTACTCGCCGCGCCGCGGGCGAAGGCCTATGGTTCCCGAGAGGTTGGAAGGAGAGGCTAAAATCATGACTGAGCACGGATACAAACAGTTCTGCCCGCTATCGATGGCCGCCGAGGTGCTGTGCACCCGCTGGACGATGGTACTGATGCGCGAATTGGTGGCGGGGTCGACCCGTTTCAACGATCTGCGCCGGGGCGTGCCAAAAATGTCGCCGACCCTTCTGTCGCAACGGCTCAAGGAGCTGGAGCTGTCGGGAATCGTCGTGCGCAAGGAGATCCAGGGCGAGAAGGGCATCTTCGAATATCAGCTGACGGAAGCGGGCCGTGATTTGCGCCCCGTTGTCGAAGCGATGGGCTTCTGGGGACAGAAATGGGTCGAATCCCGGCTGTCCCTGAAGAATCTCGATCCGTCGCTTCTGATGTGGGACATGCGGCGCAATCTGAACCCCTCCCCGCTACCCGAGGGCAGAACGGTGATACAATTTCTGTATCAGGACCTGCCGGCGTCCAAACGGTCGTGGTGGCTGATCGTCGAAAAGCGTGGTGAGGTCGATCTGTGCTGGTACGATCCGGGGTTCGACGTTGACCTTTATGTTTCGACCGACCTGCACACCATGACCGAGATCTGGATGGGGCTGGTCACGGTCGAGAAGGCCGGAGCGAAGGTCGCCTTGACCGGCGACCATGATATCGCAAAGAAAATGCAGACGTGGTTGGGGCTCAGCCCCTTTGCGATCGAACCGAAGCGCGCGGCCTAGCAGAGGCGAGTGCTCCCCCCCTGCATATCAGGCGTGAGGCATAGACTAAGCCACTGAAATATCTATACTATTCCGATACTGTGTATATGACATTGGTTTTAGGGGGCTGAGTGGTGCCCAGGACCGGAATCGAACCAGTGACACGCGGATTTTCAATCCGCTGCTCTACCAACTGAGCTACCTGGGCTAACCTACTTCCAATGGTTCTTTTCAGAAAAGAACCGCGGGGCCTTGGTTCACCCCGGAAGCGAGCGGGGTTATAGCATCTTGTTCGCCCATGGCAAGCGTCAAATGACTCTTTTTTGACGGTCTTGTCGGCTTTGCGGATTCGTGAGGAAAAATAAGAGCTTCGCTGGCGGAATTCTTTCAAGCGCGTCGCGCCGATAGCGGATTCATGCGCCCCGCTTTGGATCTTTGATTGATGCTGTCGTTGTCCCAAAACCGCGGCGCACCTTTGCGCGAAATGCACTAGTTTTCCTCATCCGGATATTCGGCCTTCGTCTCGTCGTCGGCAACCGGAATGGCATAGGCGCCGGTCAGCCAGCGGGAGAGGTCGGCCTCGCGGCAGCGGTTGGAGCAGAAGGGGTAATGTTCGCGATGGGAGGGTTTGCCGCATTCGGGGCAGGGGCGCGTCTTGCGCAGCGGTTCGACCTTGGCGGCCGCTTTCTTGTCTTCAGGCATATCGGTTCATCCTATGGGATTAGCCGTCGGGCTCAGCCCTCGGGCCACCGGCTATGCACATCGAAGCCTTCGCCGGTCAAAAGCAGAATGGTTTCATAAAGCGGCAGGCCGACGACATTGGTGTAGGAGCCCACCATCTTCTGCACGAAGGTGCCGGCAAGGCCCTGGATGCCGTAGGCGCCTGCCTTGCCGCGCCACTGGCCGGAGGCCAGGTAGTTCTCGATCTCGAAGCCGGAGAGACGCTTGAAGCGGACCTTGGTCTCGACGATCTTCTGACGGATCTTTCGATCCGGCGTCACCAGGCAAACGCCGGTGTAGACCATATGGTTGCGTCCCGACAAGAGATGCAGCGAGTTCAACGCCTCATCGGCGAACTCAGCCTTGCCGAGGATGCGCCGTCCAACGGCGACCACCGTATCGGCAGACAGGATATAGCTGCCCTTCCAGGTGATATCGCCCTTGATGGCGGCAAGGGCTGCTTCCGCCTTCTCAGCCGAAAGCCTGCGGGCGAGCGACCGCGGATGCTCCGATTTCTTCGGCGCCTCGTCGATATCCATCGGCATCAGGCGCGAGGGCTCGATGCCGGCCTGGTTGAGCAGGTCGACGCGACGGGGCGAGCCCGAGGCCAGAATGAGCTTGTATTTCAGCGCCATGGAACCTCGACCACCGGCAGACGGGAGTGGGGCAAGCTTATTTGAAACGGTAGGTGATACGGCCCTTGGTCAAATCGTAGGGCGTCATTTCCACAAGCACCTTGTCGCCAGCGAGAACGCGGATGCGGTTCTTGCGCATGCGGCCGGCGGTGTGGGCGATGATCTCGTGTTCATTTTCGAGCTTCACGCGGAACGTCGCATTCGGCAGAAGTTCGGTGACAATTCCCGGGAATTCGAGGACTTCTTCTTTAGGCATATAAGTGTTTTCTTCCTGTGAGTTGAATAGGCAGCGCAGCGCGCGCCTTGAAATTTGGGCGGAAACTACACAATCAACGAAGGTTTGTGAACCTTGTTGATCAGGCTTTCCTTTATTTGTTTTCATGCCGATTGCGCGGCAATGCCATTTCGCTTGAGTAGCCGGCTTTCGATGAGGCCGGCCAGGTGATCGCGGACCTCGCGATAGCTTTGCAGAATCTGCTCGCGCGTTCCGCTCGCAACCGTTGGATCCATGGTCGGCCAGTAGATGACATCGACAGCACTCGACCGCGTCAGCTCGAGTGCTGCGTGATGGGCCTGCGGTGACAGCGTGATGATCAGATCGAAATAATCGTCCTCGAGCTCTTCCAGCGTCTGCGGCTGGCGGCGCCCGAGGGAAAGCCCGATCTCCTCGAGCACTGCATCCACGAAGGGATCGCGCTCGCCGGCGCGAACGCCAGCGGACCTGATATAGGTATTGGCGGGCAGTATACCACGGGCGATCGCTTCTGCCATCGGCGAGCGGATGGCATTCATCCCGCACATGAAGAGAATGGCGCCTGGCCGCTTTCCTTCTTCGACGTCGACGGCGCGCTCCATCGGCGTCATCCGCGCCAGTAGAGCACGCAGACCAGCGTGAAAAGGCGCCGGGCGGTATCGAAATCGACCTCTATCTTGCCGGCCAGCCTATCCTTCAGCGTCTGCGAGCCCTCATTGTGGATGCCGCGCCGGCCCATGTCGATCGCCTCGATGCGGCTCGGCGTCGAGGAACGGATCGCTTCGTAATAGCTCTCGCAGATCATGAAGTAATCCTTGACGATCCGTCGGAAGGGCGTGAGCGACAGGATATGGGTGGCGACGCCGCCGCCCTCTTCGGTGGTGATGGCGAAAACCAGCTTCGAATCGACCAGCGAGATGTTCAGCCGGTAAGGCCCGCCGCCATGGCCGAGCGGCTCGAACCTGTTCTCCTCGATCAGATCGAAGATGGCGACGGCGCGCTCATGCTCGACATCGGGCGTCGAACGGCCGATCGTGTCGTCAAGGACGACGTCGCAAAGCCGGAAATCGCCCTTCGCCATGCCCTCACCTTTCGAGGTTGAGGCGGATCGCGACCGATCGCGCATGGGCATCGAGGCCTTCGGAAACGGCAAGGGCGATCGCCGCCGGGCCGAGGGTGCGGAGTTGCTGCGGGCCGAGACGCAGGATCGAGGTGCGCTTGACGAAATCAAGCACCGAAAGGCCGGATGAAAAGCGCGCCGAACGCGCCGTCGGCAGCACATGGTTCGAACCGCCGACATAATCGCCGATGACCTCAGGCGTATGGGCGCCGATGAAGATCGCGCCGGCATTGCGGATGCCGTCGAGCAGCCGGTCCGGATCGGCGACGGCGAGCTCCAGATGCTCGGCAGCGATACGGTTTGCCAGCGGAATGGCCTGTTTCAGAGCGGCAACGAGGATGACCGCGCCGAAATCCCGCCAGCTTGCCGCCGCCGTCTCAGCACGGTTCAGCGTCTTCAGCTGACGTTCGACCGCCTGCTCCACCGCCTTGCCGAATGCGGCATCGTCGGTGATCAGAATCGCCTGGGAGCTGACGTCGTGCTCGGCCTGCGCCAAGAGGTCGGCGGCGATCCAATCCGGATTGTTGTCCTTGTCTGCAATGACCAAAACCTCGGAAGGGCCGGCGATCATATCGATGCCGACGGTGCCGAAGACATGGCGCTTGGCGGCGGCGACATAGGCATTGCCGGGGCCGGTGATCTTGGCGACCGGGGCGATCGTCTCGGTGCCATAGGCAAGAGCCGCGATCGCCTGGGCGCCGCCGACACGATAAATCTCCGTGACGCCGACAAGCTTGGCAGCGGCAAGCACCGCCGGGTTGACGGCGCCGCCGGTGGCGGGAACGGCGATGACGATGCGATCGACGCCGGCGACCTTGGCCGGCACGGCGTTCATCAGCACTGAGCTTGGATAGCTCGCGGTGCCGCCCGGAACATAGAGCCCGACCGCTTCGATCGCCGTCCATCGCGAGCCGAGACCGACGCCCATATCGTCCTCGTAGATATCGTCCTTCGGCAGCTGCCGGCGATGATAGGATTCGATGCGCAGTGCGGCGAGCTTCAGCGCGCCCAGCACTTCCGAAGGCACCGCCTCGATCGCCGCGTCGATCTCTTCAGCTGTGACGCGCATCGGGACGGTGGCGTAATCGATGCCGTCGAACTTCAGCGAATATTCGGCCAGCGCGACATCGCCGCGGGCTCTGATATCATCGATGATGGCGCGAACGACGACGTTCACATCCTCGGAGACTTCACGCTTCGTTGTCAGAAAGGCGGCAAAATGCTGCTCGAAACCTTCCGATGCCTGATCCAGCCAGATTGCCAAGGCCGATATTCCTTCTCAACTCGAAACTGCGATGTTCAAACTCAAGGCGTCAAGCACTAGCGGTGGCGAGGCTTGGCGACAGCCGCCCAGGCACCGCCGGTATCGGCCATCTGGACCTCGATGCATTCGACATCGAGCGCAATCGACGCCGTGCCCGACAGCGCCAGCTCGACCGTACCATCAGGCCCCTCGCCCTTCTTTTCGAAGCGCAGCGCCAGCAGTGACAGCACCTCGTCACGTTTGCCGCGATCGATGCCGAGCGAACGGACGGCAAGCACGCGCTTGAAAACAAGGGCTGCGCGGCGGCGCTCGAAACCCCTGCGCTTGCGCTCGGCACCTTCCCAGACGAAACGATTGGCGGCAAGCGCGAACTGCGCGTCGCGCGGCGACCAGTCGATGTCGCCGACCTTGAAGACGCTGTCCTGCATATGCGCGGAAATGATCGCAAGATCCTCGTCATCGAGCGCAACAAGTTTCAGGTCGGTCATTCCGTCTCATCCCATTGGCGGCCAAGGCCGGGCACCGCCGGAATGGCGATGCGTCAGACAAGGGAAATAAGGCGCTGCGGCCAATTACGCAACCAGGATAAAGGGCGCCTTAGCACCCTCTCCTCATTCGCTGATGCGCTCGACGATGGCGCCGCAGCGGGTCAGCTTTTCCTCGAGCCGCTCGAAACCGCGGTCAAGGTGATAGACACGGGAGACCGTGGTTTCGCCCTCGGCGGCAAGACCGGCGATGACGAGCGAAACGGAGGCGCGCAGATCGGTCGCCATAACAGGCGCGCCGCGCAGGCGTTGGACACCCTCGATCTTCGCAGTCTGGCCGGACAGCGAGATCCTGGCGCCGAGGCGGGCAAGCTCCTGCACATGCATGAAGCGGTTTTCGAAGATGGTCTCGGTGACATGCGAGACGCCGGAAGAACGGGTCATCAGCGCCATGAACTGCGCCTGCAGATCTGTGGGGAAACCCGGGAAAGGATCGGTGACGATATCGACCGGTCTGATGCCGGCGCCGTTGCGCTTGATGCGCATGCCGTTGTTGGTCGACGAGATTTCCGCACCGGCGCGGCGCAGCGTTTCAAGCGCGGTTTCGAGCAACGCCATGTCGGTATTTTCGAGCACGACGTCGCCGCCGGCCATGGCGACGGCCATGGCATAGGTGCCGGTCTCGATGCGATCCGGCAGAACGCGATGGCGAGCGCCGGAGAGCGAGGTGACACCTTCGATGGTGATCGTCGCCGTGCCGGCGCCGGTAATTTTGGCGCCCATGGCGTTCAGGCAGTTGGCGAGATCGACGACCTCAGGCTCACGGGCGGCATTGCCGATGACCGTCGTGCCGCGGGCAAGCGTTGCCGCCATCATCACCACATGGGTGGCGCCGACGGAGACCTTCGGGAAGGTGTAGCGTGCGCCGATCAGGCCGCCGGCAGGCGCCTTGGCGTTGATATAACCGGAATCGATCTCCATGGTCGCGCCGAGCGCCGTCAGGCCCTCGATGAAGAGATCGACGGGGCGCGTGCCGATGGCACAGCCGCCCGGCAGCGAAACGCGGCAATGGCCTTCGCGCGCCAAGAGCGGCCCGATGACCCAGAAGGAGGCGCGCATCTTCGAGACCAGTTCATAGGATGCGGTGGTATCGACGATGGTGCGGCAGGTGAAATGGATCGTGCGCGCATAGGAGTCTTCCTGGCGCTCGCGCCGCCCGTTGACGGCAACGTCGACGCCGTGGTTGCCGAGGATGCGCATCAGCAGCTCGACATCGGCCAGGTGCGGCACGTTTTCGAGCGTCAGCGTGTCGCTGGTCAGAAGCGAGGCGATCATCAGCGGCAGTGCAGCATTCTTGGCGCCGGAAATCGGAATGATGCCATTCAGCTCATTACCGCCGACGATTCTGATACGATCCATGTGCGCTTACGGGCAGCGCCCGCCTTTCCTGAAAGTTCTGCCTTGAAATAAGGAGTGAGGTGTTTAGGGGATTTATCGACACGCTTCAATTCGCGACGGACGGAACATTACGATTCGTCCATTTTTGCGGCGGGCAGTCCATTTGTTTCGTCGGCTTGGCCGGAACGGCGGGCGCGCACCTGCTGTTTGCGTCTCCCCAGATTTTCCCTGAGCTTTTCGGCGGCGCGCTCGCGGCGCAGTTTCGCCTGCGCTTCGATCGCCTCTTTGCGGCTCTGCTGGCCGGTTTCGGTCTTTTCGTTCATGCGACAGGATTAGCCGAATTCGCGCCAATCCAAAAGGCCCTTTGCCTCAATCCATACGAAGTTGGAATTTGCGGCTTGCGCTGGCCGCCAAGCTGTGGCAATAGCCCCCCGTTCTCGCGATTGAGCCACCCGGCTCGCACGAGTACTGGTCCTGCTGCCGTAGCTCAGTGGTAGAGCACACCCTTGGTAAGGGTGAGGTCGGTGGTTCAATCCCACTCGGCAGCACCAGTTTTCTCTCAAGTATCGGACATTATTTCTCGCACGCGCGGCTAGACAAGCAGGAAGCCGTGTGCTGCCGTAACAATGTGGACTGGGCGCAAGACCGGCCCCTTGTATCTGCATGTTAGATTTTATGTGCGATGGAAGCGATTGAGCCTCTGGCTGGGTGGCCACCCAGCCAGAGGCGTGACGAAGTCGCCCGTTTCCCCCTCCGGTTACAACCGTGGATGAGCCTGGGATCTTCGTCATCGTCACGTACGACCGAATAGTCGCTTGGCTTCAACCGCACGCACAAGGCAGGTTACCGTGAACAGAGTTATATGTGGAGTGGATGTTTCGAAGGACTGGCTGGATGCGTTTATCCGCCCGTCCGGGGTTTTTGAGCGTTTCAGCAACGATGCGGCCGGCATCGGCGCGCTGGCTGCGCTCTGCCGGGAGCAGGGTGTCGAGCTCGTCGTCATGGAGGCGTCGGGCGGCTACGAGCGTTCGGCCTTCCTGCTGTTGTGGGAGTTGGGGATCGCCTGCGCGCTTGCCAATCCGCGCCATGTGCGCCGCTTTGCCGAGGCCATGGGCTTTCTGGAAAAGACCGACCGGATCGATGCGGCGATGATCGCCCATTATGCCGAGGCCAGGCGGCTGTCTGCCCTGCCGCCGCCGAAAGCCGCGCAGCTGCGGCTGTCGGCGCTGATGACGCGGCTGTCTCAGGTCACCAGCGATCTGACCGTCCAGAGGCAGCGCCGCAGTGCTGCCCGCGATCAGCAGAGTGTGGCAAGCCTCGACGAAGTGATCGCGCTTCTGGTGCGCCAGAGCCGCACCCTTGAGGGCGAGATTGCCTCGATGATCGACGACGATCCGCTCTGGGCCTGCCTCAACCAAGCCTTTCGCTCGATCAAGGGGGTGGCGGACCGTACCGTTGCCCGGCTGATGGCCGAACTGCCCGAAATCGGCCGAATCTCCAACAAGGCGATCGTCAAACTGGCCGGCCTGGCGCCGATTGCCAACGATAGCGGCAAACGCAGCGGACCCCGGCCGGTGCGCGGCGGGCGCTCCGGACCGCGTGGCATCCTGTTCCTGGTCGCCGCCACCGCGGCCAGGTACGATCCGCATTTGGCTGCCTTCAGGCAAAGGTTGCAGAGCGCTGGCAAGCCAAAAATGGTTATCCGCATTGCGCTCGCCCGAAAACTGCTGGTCATTCTCAATGCAAAAGCACGGGATGCGCGAAGAGAATTCGAATGCGCAACTTGACAACCCAGATAGTCGCTCATCCGGCTGCCGCCACCTTCTCCCCGCTTGCGGGGCGAAGGGGATATGCCGCTACCTCTCCGTCCCCCACTCACCTCTCGCAGGGCACGTCCCCTCGCCCCGTTTTTACGGGGAGAGGGTTAGGGTGAGGGGCTGCCATCGGCATGAATTGGACAGCATTGCAGTACAATCGGGAATGTCGTTGACTTCCAGATAATAAGGTAGGAACGGGGATAACTGCCACTGTTGGATCAGTTCGCCTGTTACCACCACCTCTTCACCTGGGATTGGCGGATGGGGCAGGGCATTAACCCCATCAAAAATGCCCTCGACATACCATCGATCAACGCTCTCTGATAGAATATAGGCGGCGATATCTATCGTCTCCCCCTTCCCCAGCCGCTCAAGGTTGGTACGCAAATATTCACGCTGCATTCTAGGGATAACCTCGCTGGAAATACGCGCCAGCAAGGCGTCTTCAGCAGATATCTCCGCGCCGCCGGCAACGGCCGGCATTGCCAGCGCCCCGCAAACAAAAGCAGCCCGAATTCCTTTTCGATTCCAAACCACGTTGAACCTCTCATGTCCGCGAGCATGGTAGCGGCGGTGTGGCGCTGGCGCCATACAACTTATTTGCGACTGTTTAAAAAGCTGCTCATGACTCCCGGGCGTCCGCGACCTCTTCCGCGATCGACACTTCGCCTCATCAGCATCAAACGATTCACCATTGTTGACCGCAAAAATCCCGCTAGAATGCGTATTATGGCGGCGTGTCCCTAAGGATAGGGAAGCGTTGCACTTCGTTTCTGTCGAAAATCGTGGAGGAGTGTCGATGGCAACTGAAAGATGGAACAGCCCGGTCAAGGTTGGTTTCGAAGATGCCGATGCGCGAACGGTCAATGGGCCGTTCGATGCGCTGAAGTGCCTGGCGGATCTCTGGCCGAGTGTGCGCGGGCTTCACTACATCAAGGCCCGCAGTGCCTGCCGGGCGGCGCTCGACGGGCGCAAGAGCGTGGAAGAAGCAAGAGCCGAGTTCCTGGCGGCCGCCGAAGAAGCGAAGCTGAAGCTGCATTAGCAGTTCGGCAAGGAATTTCGGCGATTTTCGCCTTCTGGCGCGCAAGCGTGCCGGAACGGGACAATGCTTTAATTTTGGTTTAACCCTGCAACAAGTGCGTGCCGGGTTTTGGTGCAAAGGGCGTTGCGCCCGGTACAGGTGTATTCATAGAAGATGCCCAGCCATCATGATGATGGTTAGAGGCTCGTCACCTCTGCGGGAACGCAGGCGAGCCTCGTCTGAGCAAAGCGGACGCCTCAGCAGTTCGCGCCGCCCTCACCCTCCACTTCGATATAACTGACACCGATGATCGTGCCATCCGATGCGCGGATGAAGGACGGCAAATACCGAGGCTCTGCCGGCGTGCAGGCGATGGCCCCGGTATATTCGTTGAGGGCGATCTGGTCCTTCGGCAAAGCGGAATAATTTGTGCCGTTTTCCAGCGAGGCGTAGGCGGAGCCGGCAAAGACACTGCCTGAAATCAAGGTGGTTGCCCAAAGGCGAAGAAGCAACGACATGAGGGTCTCCAGCGTTTAGATCCGGCATTTCAACACGCGGGAGAGCACTTGGTTCCCCTTATGCATCGCAAGGACAGGTGAGCAGAGGGCCGGGGCACCATCTTACGATTTCAGCGTCGCAGCAGGCGGCTGCGCACATAGCCTCGGCCGACGACGCTCTCGGCAATCTCGATCGCCCGCTCGACATCACCCCGCCGGCGTATGAAACCTTCCAGGATTACATATGAGCCCGATATGTCGACGATGATTTCCGCCACTTCGATATCGTCGACGGCATGAAGGGCGCTCTCCACCGAGGCGCGTGTCGCCGCGTCGCTGTGATCCTGACGGCCGGATTCCTCATGGTTCGTGAATGCTGCAAAGCCGAGCACAGTGGCCTCTCCTGATGTCAGTTGATATCCGTTAACGCCTCGGCAAAGCATTTCGTTGCGGTGCGCTGGGTTATTTCCCGTGGACCCTGGCATGGACGATCCTTGGCGAAAGGCGCCGCGGCTTCCATATCTGGCTGCAGTCGAATGAGGGATGATGACAATGAAAGCGCTTCTGCCCGCCTTGTTTGCCGGGGCATTGCTTGCCGGCTGCTCCTCGGCCCATAGGCCGGCGCTGGAACCCATTCCGGGCAGCATCACCTATGGCGGCCAACCGCGAACGAAGCTCACCAAATCGCCGGTCGGCAGCGTCGTCTACAACCAGTTTTACAACGGAACGGGCCAGCGCGTTGAGGAAACCTATATCCTTCAGCCCGACCGCAGCCTGAAGCTGGTACGGCGCGAGATCGGCCCGGATTTTCCCGACTGAGGTGTTGCTCGCGCGCCAGATCGCTTGACAGGGACGGCAATCGCGAACATTCAAGGAACATCTAATCTTTCCCCAGTGATTCTGCGGGAGCCCGACCGGACGGCTGGATGTATCTCGAAAAGCTCAATTCGCAGCAGCGCATGGCCGTCGAGCACGGCACGCTCATCGACGGCAGCCATATTGCCGGGCCGCTGCTGGTCATTGCCGGCGCCGGCTCTGGCAAGACGAATACCTTGGCGCATCGGGTCGCCCACCTGATCGTCAAGGGCGCCGATCCCCGCCGCATCCTGCTGATGACCTTCTCGCGCCGAGCAGCCGCCGAGATGGCGCGGCGCGTCGAGCGCATCTGCCGCGATGTGCTTGGTGCAAACGCCGGCGTCATGGCGGACGCGCTTTCCTGGTCCGGCACCTTCCACGGCATCGGCGCGCGGCTGTTGCGCGATTATGCCGAGCAGATTGGCCTCGATCCGGATTTCACCATACACGACCGCGAAGACAGCGCCGATCTGATGAACCTGATCCGGCACGACCTCGGCTTCTCCAAGACGGAAAGCCGCTTTCCCACCAAGGGCACCTGCCTTGCCATCTATTCCAGGGCGGTGAATTCGGAAACCGCGCTCGACCTCGTGCTGCGCGACGTCTTTCCCTGGTGCGCGGCGTGGGAGAAACAGCTGCGCGAACTTTTCGCTTGTTATGTCGAGGCCAAGCAGAGCCAGAACGTGCTCGATTACGACGATCTGCTGCTCTACTGGGCGCAGATGGTCGGCGAGGCTGTCATTGCCGAGGATATCGGCAGCCGCTTCGACCATGTGCTGGTCGACGAGTATCAAGATACCAACCGGCTGCAGGCCTCGATCCTGCTGGCGCTGAAGCCCGAAGGCCAGGGGCTGACCGTGGTCGGCGACGATGCGCAGTCGATCTATTCATTCCGCGCGGCGACGGTGCGCAATATCCTCGATTTTCCCGCCGCCTTCAGCCCGGCGGCCAATATCGTCACGCTCGACCGCAATTACCGTTCGACGCAGCCAATCCTCGCCGCCGCCAACGCCGTCATCGATCTCGCCTCGGAGCGCTTTACCAAGAACCTCTGGACCGAGCGGCAATCCTCCGAGCGGCCGCGCCTGGTCACGGTGCGCGACGAGGCCGAGCAGGCGCGCTACATCACCGACATGGTGCTCGACAACCGAGAGGAAGGCCTCACGCTCAAGCAGCAAGCCGTGCTCTTCCGCGCCTCGCATCACAGCGGGCCGTTGGAGGTCGAGCTGACCCGGCGCAACATTCCGTTCGTCAAGTTCGGCGGGCTGAAGTTTCTCGACAGCGCGCATGTGAAGGACATGTTGGCCGCCCTTCGCTTCGCACAGAACCCGCGCGATCGGGTGGCGGGCTTCCGGCTGATGCAGATCCTGCCGGGCGTCGGGCCGTCGACGGCGCAGAAGACGCTCGACCTGATGGCCGAGGATGCCAGTCCGATTTCTGCTCTTGCTGCCATGCCGGCGCCGCCCCGCTCGGGCGAGGACTGGACAATGTTCGTTTCGATGCTGCAGGAGCTGAAGACCGGCAAGGCCGGCTGGCCGGCGGAAATCGGCCTGGCGCGGCAATGGTACGCGCCGCATCTGGAACGGCTGCACGAGGACGCAGCGACGCGGCAGGCCGATCTGCTGCAGCTCGAACAGATCGCCGGCGGTTATGCCTCGCGCGAGCGTTTCCTGACCGAACTCACCCTCGATCCGCCGGATGCGACCAGCGACCAGGCAGGCGTGCCGCTTCTCGACGAGGACTACCTCATCCTTTCCACCATCCATTCCGCCAAGGGCCAGGAATGGACGAAGGTGTTCATGCTGAACGTCGTCGACGGATGCATACCGAGCGATCTCGCCGTCGGCACCACCGCCGAAATCGAGGAGGAACGCCGGCTGCTCTATGTGGCGATGACACGCGCCAGGGATGGTCTCGACCTCGTCGTGCCGCAGCGCTTCTTCACCTATGGGCAGAACTCGCAGGGCGACCGGCACGTCTATGCCTCCCGCAGCCGCTTCATTCCCGCGACCCTGCTGCAGTTCTTCGAGGCCTGCAGCTGGCCGCAGGGAAAATCGGAGGCCGCGCAAGCGCAGGCGCGGCAGGTGCGCATCGATGTCGGCGCCCGCATGCGCGGAATGTGGCGATAGGTCAGATAGAGTTCAGAGTGAAAGCGGCGGTTCGGCCGGTTTCAGGAAATGCTCGACCCTTGCGGCCCCCACAGCCTCGACAGTTGCCGGCGACCATTGCGGATTGCGGTCCTTGTCGATGATGGCGGCGCGGATGCCCTCGAAGAAATCGGGATTATCCAGCATCTGCAGACAGGCACCGAGTTCACGGCCGAGGCATTCGGCAAGCGAGGCGCTGCGGCGGCCGGCCCTCAGCAGCCGCAAAGCGAGCTTCAAGCTGGTCGGCGAACGCGTCAGCAGCACCCGGCGCGTCTCGGCGGCGAATTCGCCCTCCTCCGCGGCAAGCGCTGCCAGGATCTCCTCGACGCTGTCGAACCGAAATCCGCGATCGATCATCGCCGCGTTTTGCTTGAGCCGGCTTTCTCCCTGAGGCTCCGAAAACGCCTGCAGCGCGGCATCGACATCGCCGGATGAGCTGGCGCGCGGCAGGCCGGAGAGAGCGTCGACCACCTCGCCGAGCCGCGACGAGGCGATCTGAAGGTCAGCAAGGCGGGCGTGGATCGCATCGGCCGCACCAATATCGAGCCCTGTCAGGCCGAGCCATGTTCCGGCCTCGCCCGGCGCACGGGGCAGCAGCCAAGTGGCACCGACATCCGGGACATAGCCGATGCCGGTTTCGGGCATGGCCAGCCGCGTGCGCTCGGTGACGATGCGGTGGCGGCCGTGCGAGGACAGGCCGACGCCGCCGCCCATGGTGATGCCGTCCATCAGCGCGACATAGGGTTTGGGATAGGCGGCGATCAGATGGTTGAGGCGGAACTCCTCGCGCCAGAAGGTACCTGCAAGGCCATCGCCGGCGCGGGCGCTCTCATGCAGGGCGCGGATATCGCCGCCGGCACAGAAGCCGCGTTCGCCCTCTCCCGTCATCACGACGCATGCCACCTCGGGGTCACCGGCAAAATCATGAAGGGAAGCAGTGATCGCACCGATCATCGGCAGGGTCAGGCTGTTCAGCGCCCGCGGCCGGTTGAGGCGGATGACGCCCGCAGTCCCCCGCTGTTCAATGATGACTTCGCCTTGCATGGTTCACCTCATTGTTACGACCATGAATAGACGACGACGTAGCTTCGCTCCAGTCGATTCAAGTCCGGCCGGGAGATTGGTTCAGGCAGACAGCGAATTGCGGGCGGAGGCTTCGGCCTCGCACCGGACGGCGTAATCAATGGCAAGTTCCAGCGTCAGCGGCCGCGAGAAATGATAGCCCTGCGCCAGGCGAACGCCCATCGCCTTCAATCCCTCGGCGATCTCTTCGCTTTCGACGCCTTCGGCGACGGAGGCAATGCCAAGATTCTGGCAGAGATTGGCGACCGAGCGGGTGATGTTCATGCAACGGGCGTCGCGATCGAAATTCATCACGAAAGACTTGTCGATCTTCAGCTTGTCGAAGGCGAGACGATGAATATGGCTGAGGCTCGAATAGCCGGTGCCGAAATCGTCAAGCGCGATCGAGATGCCGGCAGCGCGCAGCATCGATATCACCTGGTCGGCGGCGTCGAAATCGGAGAGCAGCGCCGTCTCGGTAATCTCGAATTCGATGCGCCTGGGATCGATGCCGGAGCGGGTGATCATCGCAAGCAGCGCCATCGACGTTTCGTGGTCGCAGATATCGCGCGCCGAGAGATTGAAGGACAGCCTGAGATGCCGTGGAATGATCGCCAGCGCTTCGAGCGCCTTGGCGAAGAGGATGCGTGTCATGCGGCCGATGACCGCCGTGCGCTCGGCAGCGGGGATGAAGGCGTCCGGGCTGATACGGCCGAAGCGGGCGCTGTCCCAGCGGGCAAGAGCCTCGTAAGCGACGACGCGGCCGCTCTTCAATTCGACGATCGGCTGATAGTCGAGTTTCAATTCCTTGGCGAAATCGTTCGCCTGCAGTTCGAGTTCGATCAGGTGGCGCTGCGTCAGGATCTTCTCGTGCTCGGCCGAGAAGAATTCGACGCCGCTGCTGCGCTTGCTCTTGACCTGATAGAGGGCGAAATCCGCTTTCTCGTAGAGATCCTCGGCGGTATATGTGCCGATATCGGGATAGACGATGCCGCAGGAGCCGAAGACGCGGACCGAGCCATCGGGGATTTCGAAAGGGTCGCGGACGGCAGCACAGAGCGCCTGACCGAGATCGGCGATCGCCTGGCGTGTCATCGAGCAGGGGAAGATGATCCCGAACTCATCGCCGCCGAGACGGGAGACGATGCCCTCTTCGCCGACCAGCGCGACGAAGCGGCGGGCCGTCTCCTTGAGCACGAGATCGCCGGCGGCATGGCCGAAGACGTCGTTGACGGGCTTGAAGCCATCGAGATCGAGAATGCCGAGGACGGGCGGCGCGGATGGGTTCTTCTGCAGCCGTTGTTCCAGCGAGAGAAAGAAGCTGCGGCGGTTGGCAAGGCCGGTCAGCTGGTCATGCAGGGCGTTGCGGCTATTCACGAGGTTCAGTTCCTCGGCCTCTGCCTGCTTCTGCTTCAGTTCCTCGGTCAATTGCACGAGACCGACGAAATTCTGGAAATAGCTGTTGATCACCCTGAGGAAGGGCAGGATCAGGAAGAGGCCGCTGATGGCGGTCGCGACAAAAACGGGATTGCCCGAGAACAAGAAGGTCGCGACCATGGCCGAGAAGGTGATGACCGTGGTCAGCGCCGCCGCCATCGGCAGGTGCATCAGGCAAAAGATGCAGGAGATGCCGGTCACGACGAGGAAATAGGCGATCTGGCCCTGCTGGGAAGCATCGCCATATTGGTAAAGCGCGATCGCCCAGCCGCCGAAAGCAACGGCCAGCATGCCGGCCCCCGATATCGTCACCTTCATCAGCCTGTAGGCCCGCTCGGCGGTCACATCTTCCTTGCCCCGGATCTCCCACCAGCAGAGACGGAAGACACAGACGACGCTCAAGACCACCGGAATGTAGAGCGAGAGCCAAAGGGGGGCGGATTTGAGGTGGGTGATCGCCACCGCGAGAGCGTTGATGATCAGCAGGACATAGAGAATGGGGATCTGCGACGACAAGGCCCGGAACTGCGCTAGCAGAAGCGTCGGATTGTCTTTTTTCAGCTGCAATGAGGCCAGAAAGTTCTTCATCTTCTCCTTTCCGTCGGCCAGAGCCAGCCAGAGAAAGCTTGATTTTTCCTTATTCACGTCACGGCATGTGGTCCCCGCAGGCGCGGGGATGGTAAACAGGTTTCTGCATCAGAACGAAGCGGCGGCCAGTGCCCGGTGGATACTGTGCAGGTCGTCGACACTCTTGTTCGACAGGAACAGTTCCCAATCGAGCGAGCTCTGAACGATGGTTTCCAGCGAATCGTATCTGGGCTTCCAGTCGAGCACCTGCCGGGCGAGCGAAGCGTCTGCGACGACGCTTGCCGAATCGCCGGCGCGCCGCGGCGCCATGTGGATCTTGAAGGAATGCCCGTGCAGGCGGGTGACCATGTTCAGCACGTCGAGCACGGAATAGCCGCTGCCATAACCGCAATTGGCAACGAGCGAGCCCTTGTCCCTGCGCAGGTGCTGCAACGCTTTCAGATGCGCATCGGTGAGATCGCTGACATGGATGTAGTCGCGCACGCCGGTACCGTCATGGGTGGGATAGTCGATGCCGTAGACATTGACGCTGTCACGCCTGCCGAGCGCTGCCTCGCAGGCGACCTTGATGAGGTGCGTGGCGCCTGAAGTCGACTGGCCGGCGCGGTGATGCGGGTCGGCGCCGGCGACGTTGAAATAACGCAGCGCGACATAGTTGAAATCATAGGCGGCGGCGGCATCGCGCAGCATGAACTCGGTCATCAGCTTCGACTGGCCGTAGGGATTTTCCGGATTGAGAGGGGCCGTCTCCTTCACCGGCAGGTCGGTCTTTTGCTGACCGTAGACCGCCGCCGTCGAAGAGAAGACGAAGTTGCGGATACCGGCCTTGACCGAAGCGCTCAGCAGCGCCCGGGTCTTGCCGGAATTGTTGTCGTAGTAGGAGAGCGGATCCGCGACCGAGACCGGGACGACGGCGGAGCCGGCGAAATGGATGATCGCCTCGATGTCGTTTTCGATGAAGACCTTTTTCAATATGTCGGGATCGGCAATGTCGCCGAGATAGAAACGCGCCGCCGGCGCCACGGCCCAGCGAAAGCCCGTGGAGAGGCGGTCGAGCACGACCACATCCTCGCCCGCATCGAGCAGCGCCCAAACCATGTGACTGCCGATATATCCGGCCCCGCCCGTCACCAAAACCGCCATGTCCCGCATCCCTGCTTTCATTTTTATAAGCAGGGGCATCAGGCGCTGGTTTTTCTTTCCAATTTTCTTATCGAACGGCCATTGGCAGGCCCTTGAACGGGTATGTTTGGAGTCGTGGTTAGAGGCCGATTTCGGGCTTTGCTAGAGTTTTATCGATCCGGCGATTCCGGCACAAAATCGCGGCATTCGCGGCTGATGGCTGCCCCTCACCCTAACCCTCTCCCCGTTCTGACGGGGAGAGGGGACGTGCCCTGCGCGACGTCAATGGGGACCGAGATGTCGCCGCATACCCCTTCGCCCCGCGAGCAGGGAGAAGGTGCCGGCAGGCGGATGAGGGGCAGACCTCGGCGATCTCCTACGGAAATAGCCATGACAACTTCTCCTTTTCGCTGCAGGCGGACACTTCTCAGAGCTTGAGAATATAGTCGCAGAGGCGCTCGGCCGCGATGGCCACCTGCGCGGGGTCGCGCAGGAAACAGGCGCGCAGGAAGAGTTCGCCGCCTCGGCCGAAAGCGGTGCCGGGGGCAAGGCCGACGCCAGTCTTGTCGACGATATCGAGCGCTGCGCTGCGGCTATCGGCGACGCCGTCGATCTTCAGGAAGGCGTAGATCGCGCCGTCCGGCTTCAAAGTCTCGACCCGGTTGGTGGCGATCAGCGCATCGCAGAGAATATCGCGGGAGCGAGCCGCCTTGGCGATATTGGCAGCGACGAAATCGTCACCTTGATCAAGGGCGGCGACGGCGCCCTTCTGCATGAACTGTGCCACACCCGATGTCGAATACTGGATGAGGTTTTCGAGCACCTGGCCCATCTCAGGGGGTGCTGCGATCCAGCCGACGCGCCAGCCGGTCATCGACCAGTTCTTCGAGAAGGAATTGACGAAGATGACCTTGTCGCCCTCTTCCATCACATCGAGGAAAGAGGGGGCTCGGCCGCCGGCAAAATAGTAGCGGGCGTAGATTTCATCCGCCATGATCCAGAGGTCGTGTCTGCGGGCAAGCGCCAGGATATCGCCAAGATCCTGCTTCGTTGCCGTCCAGCCCGTCGGGTTCGACGGCGTGTTGATGAAGATACCCTTGGTCTTCGGGGTGATCGCGGTTTCGATGCGGTTCAGATCGACCGCCCATTTACCGGCTTCGAACTGCAGCTCGACACCGAGCGAGCGCGCACCGGATATTTCGAGAGCGGCGGCGATATTCGGCCAGGAAGGAGAGAGGTAAACCAATTCGTCGCCCGGCGAGGTCAGCGCCTGCACGGCGATCTGGATCGCCTGCATGCCGGAGCCGGTGACGTAGAAATGTTCGACCGGAAGCCGGATTCCGAAATGTCTGCTGTAATAATCCGAAAGCGCCTGGCGAAGCTCCGGAATGCCGCGCTGCCAGGTGTAGAAGGTCTCGCCTGATGCAAGCGCCTCCATTGCCGCGCGGCTGATGAAATCGGGCGTCGGCAGGTCGCCTTCACCCACCCAGAGCGGCAGCAGACCCTCGCGGCCACGGGCATAATTGACGACTTCGACGATCCCGCTTTCGGGCGCCGCCAAGGCGCGCGGGCTGAGGCTGCTGACGATCGACATGCATATCTCCGGTTTCCGCCTTCATAGCGGATTTGCACCGGCAAATCCCATGATAACCAGTGATGGCTTATCGATTTTCGTGATGATTGAGCCCGGCCGCAGCGGACGGGATCAAGCCGTCGGGCGCTTGGCGAGAAGATCGCGGATTTCCGTCAGCAGCTGAACGTCTGCCGGCGGCGGGGGCAGCTCTTCCGGTGCCGCCTTTTCCTGGCGCTCGATCTGGGCACGCATGGTGTTCACGCCCTTGACCATCAGGAAGATGATCCAAGCGAGAATGAGGAAGTTGATGAGCACCGTGAGGAAACTGCCATAGGCAAACACCGCTCCCTGGGCGCGGGCGGCGGCAAGCGTCGGCGCGTTGACGGCCGACGAGAGCGGAAGGAAGTAATTCGAAAAATCGAAGCCGCCGAAAATGGCGCCGACGATCGGCATGATGAGGTCATCCACCAGAGATTTGACGATGCCACCGAAGGCGCCGCCGATGATGACGCCGACTGCAAGATCCATGACATTGCCGCGGGCGATAAAGGCCTTGAACTCGTTAAGCATCGGAGTCCGTCTCCCTTGGATACAGTTGTTTTTATTAGCTACATCTTCATTGCAATTAATCAATCGTCAATCGCAATTCTCCGCCTGAACCTCACCCGTCTTTGACTTAAGGCCTAGACGGCCAGGAATTTCCAAGGCGTCTGAAATGACTTAAGCTGAGCAACGTTGCAGGAGGTCCCGGCGGGTTTTCCGTCGGCGGAGGGTCAATGCTTCCAGGCTGGGTCATATTCGCGTCTGCCTTCGGCTATCTGCTCCTGCTTTTCGCCGTGGCAAGCTATGGCGACCGCAAGAACCGCGGCCAGGGCATGCTCGACCGCGGCCCGGGCACGCGGCAAGGCGGCCCGGGCACGCTGGAAGGCGGATGGCCGGTTGTCTATGCGCTGAGCCTTGCGATCTACTGCACTTCCTGGACCTATTTCGGCAGCGTCGGGCTTGCGGCGCAGCGGGGCCTGGAATTTGCCGGCATCTATATCGGCCCCATCCTGGTCTTCACGCTCGGCATGCCGCTGCTTCGCCGCATCATCGAGCTCGCCAAGGCGGAGAAGCTCACCTCGGTTGCCGATTTCGTCGCCGCCCGCTACGGCAAGAACTCGACGGTCGCAACGATCGTCGCATTGATCTCGCTGATCGGCGCCATTCCTTATATTGCGCTGCAGCTCAAGGCGATCTCCAGCACCGTCAGCGCCATGGTCAATCCCTCCGATTACGGCATCGGCAGCGGCAATCTCTATTTCCTCGACCTGCCGCTCGTCGCAACGCTGGTGCTTGCCTGCTTCGCCATCATGTTCGGCACGCGGCATACGGATGCGACGGAGCATCAGGACGGCCTCATCCTCGCCGTTTCTATGGAATCGGTGGTCAAGCTCGTCGCCTTCCTGACGGCCGGCGTCTGCGTCATCTGGTTTCTCTTCGATGGCCCGACCGATCTCTGGCGCAAGACCGTCGACAATGAGCTGGTCATGTCGGCGCTCAGCTACCATACGCCGATCAGCCGCTGGATCACCCTGATCATCTTGTCGGCCTTTGCGATCATCCTGTTGCCGCGGCAATTCCACGTGACGGTTGTCGAAAACCGAACCCCGAAACAGCTGAAACTCGCGGGCTTCCTGTTTCCCACCTATCTCATATCAATCAATCTCTTCGTGCTGCCGGTGGCAATCGGCGGGCTGCTGACCTTCGGCGGCAGCGGCAATGCCGATTTCTACATGCTGTCGCTGCCGCTTGCCGGCCAGATGCCTCTGATTTCACTGATCATCTTCATCGGCGGTTTCTCCGCCGCAACGGCGATGGTCATCGTCGATTCCGTCGCGCTGTCGATCATGGTGTCGAACGACATCATCATGCCGATCTTCCTCAGGCGCAAACTTGCCGGCCGCGCCGGCCAGCGCGACAATTTCGCCAAGACGCTGCTCAACATCCGCCGCAGCGCCATTTTCGCTGTGCTGCTGTTCGGCTACGCCTATTACCGTTCGACCGACAGCACCGCCGGCCTTGCCTCGATCGGCCTTCTTTCCTTTGCCGCGATCGCGCAAATCGCCCCAGCGCTTTTCGGCGGGCTGATCTGGCGGCGGGCGAACGCGCGCGGCGCGATCCTCGGGCTGACCTCGGGTTTCGTCATCTGGATCTACCTGCTGTTCCTGCCCTCGCTCGGCGGCCCCGATTATTCCTATGTGGCGAGCGCCGTGCTCGGCTTCATCTTCCCCGGCACGACATTGTTCACCGCAGCCGACGCCGATCCGCTGGTCAATGCGACAGCGATGAGCCTGCTCGTCAACACCGCCTTCTTTATTGTCGGCTCGCTCACCCGCAACGCCAGGCCGCTGGAACGTATCCAGGCCGGCATCTTCGTCAAGCGGCATTCGCGCTCGCAATTTGCTACGCGCGGCTGGAAGACCCGCATCAGCGTCGGCGATCTCAAGGCGGCGATCTCGCGCTATCTCGGCGAAGAGCGCATGCAGCGCTCATTGACGACCTACGAACAGAGCTCCGGCCGCAAGCTGGAGGACGAGCAACCGGCAGACATGGCGCTCATCCATTTCAGCGAACAGCTGCTCGGCAGCGCCATCGGCTCGTCCTCGGCCCGGCTGGTGCTGTCGTTGATCCTGCAGAAGATCGAGGATGCCTCTTCCGACACGGCCTGGCTGCTCGACCAGGCGAGCGAGGCGCTGCAATATAACCAGGACATGCTGCAGACAGCCCTTTCGCAGATGGACCAGGGCATTGCGGTCTTCGACAGTTCCAACCGGCTGACGATCTGGAACCGGCGCTTCCGGCAATTGCTGGATCTGCCGGAAAGTGCCGGCCAGGTCGGTTTTCCCCTGTCCGATATCGTCACTACGCTCAGCCAGCGCGGCGACATCGCGCCCGGCGATCTCAGCCAGACGGTGCGACATTTCCTGACGCTCGACAAACCCTTTTCGCTGGTGCTCGGCGGCGGCGAGCGGATCATCGAGGTGCGTTCCAATGCCATGCCCGACAAGGGCATCGTCGCCACCTTCACCGACATCACCCAGCGCGTGAGTGCCGACCAGGCGCTGAAACAGGCGAATGAAACTCTGGAGCAGCGCGTTGCCGAACGTACGGCCGAGCTTACCCGCGTCAACCACGAACTCGGCGAGGCACGCGCCGCTGCCGATGAAGCGAATATCGGCAAGACACGCTTTTTTGCCGCCGCCGGCCACGATATCCTGCAGCCGCTCAATGCAGCCAGGCTCTATTCCTCGGCGCTGGTCGAGCGCATGGCGCAATCCGACAACAGCCTGATCGTGCGCAACATCGATTCCGCGCTGGAATCGGTCGAGACCATTCTCGGCGCGGTGCTCGATATCTCAAGGCTCGATACCGGCGCCATGCGACCGCGGCTTGCCTCCGTCGCCCTCTCCGACCTACTGAAGCGAATTGAGACCGACTTCGCGCCGATCGCCCGCGAAAAGCAGCTGAAGCTGGTGGTCATGCCGACATCGCTACGCGTCCGCTCCGATCCCAACCTGCTGCGCCGGCTGGTGCAGAACCTCGTTTCCAACGCCATCAAATACACGATCAGCGGCAAGGTGCTGGTCGGCGCGCGGCGGCGCGGCAACCAGGTGATCATCCAGGTGATCGATTCAGGCATCGGCATTCCGCCATCGAAATTCCGCACCGTGTTCAAGGAATTCGCGCGACTGGACGAGGGCGCGAAAACCGCCTCCGGCCTCGGGCTCGGCCTTTCGATCGTCGACCGCATCGCCCGCGTGCTCAACCATCCGGTCGAACTGCACTCGACGCATGGCAGGGGCACGGAATTCCGAATCACCATGCCGCTCGACGTCTCGCGCCCAGCCGAGACGCTAGCGGCAGTCACGCCCGCCGACCGTCCGGGGCAGCCGCTGAGCGGGCTGAAAATCCTCTGCATCGACAACGAGCCGAAGATCCTCGAGGGCATGCGGCTGTTGATCAGCGGTTGGGGCTGCGAGGTGGCGGCGCTGGATTGTCTCGCCGACGTGATATCAAGCGACGGTCGCGACGGGCCGCCAGATATCGTCATCGCCGATTATCACCTCGGCGACGGCACCGGCATTGCCGCTATCCTGCATCTGCGCCGGCAGTTCGACGCCGATATTCCCGCTTTACTGATCACGGCCGACCGCACGCCGGAGGTTCGTAGCGAGGCCGAGCGATACGGCATCGCCGTTCAGCACAAGCCGGTGCGGCCGGCAGCACTGCGCGCCTATATCACCCAGATTTCCGGCCTCAAGCGCGCCGCCGCGGAGTAACAGATACGCTCAGTCCGTCGCGCCCATGACACGGGCGACCAGATCGCGCACGCGCGCTGCATCCGGCACGTCAGCGAACAGGATGCGGTACATGATCGGCGCCACGACCTGGTCCATGACGCGGTCGACATCCGGAAAGACCTCGCCGCGGGCCTTTGCCCTCTCGGCGATGACGCCGATCTGCTGGCGGGTAAATTCAGCGCATTTGCAGGCATTTGCGCCCGCCTGCGCCGCCAGCACGTCGCGGATCATCTCGCGGCCCGGGCCGGAGGACATTTCCTCGGCATATTGCTCGGCCCAGGCTTCGAGATCGGCCTTGCCACTGCCGGCATCGACCGGCTGCATATCCGGGCGCAGCCGATCGACGGCGACATCGGCGAAAAGCTCCTGCAGGTCGCCCCAGCGGCGATAGATGGTCGATGGCGTCACCCCCGCCTTGCCGGCGATCAGGGGGATCGTCACCTCGGCGCGGCTCATCTCGGCCATCAGCTCGCGGACCGCCTTGTGCACCGATGCCTGAACCCGGGCGCTTCTGCCGCCCGGACGGAGATTCTCTTTCACTGTCATGCGGGCAACCCGACTTTCTCTCCTTGATGCCGATGGTTCAAAATCTTTGACAGACCTATTAACGCAAAGAATTTGCTTTTACGAAATGCCTGCTCTACATAAGCTAACGCAACGGCTTAGCTTTAAGGAGCTTATATATGTTCGTCGCAGCCAAATCCACCGAGAATTCGCCGCGCCCCTCGATCGGCTTTCATGCGCTGACGCTCGCGACCTTCTTCGGCGCCTCCGCGGCGCCGACGCCGCTCTACCGGATCTATCAGGAAAACTTCTCCGTCTCGCCGGTGCTGATCACGGTGATTTTCGCGGTCTACGCCTTCGCGTTGCTGGCGGCGCTACTGACCGCCGGTTCGATCTCCGACCATCTCGGCCGCAAGCCGGTGATCTTCTTCGCCCTTGTGCTCGAAATCGCCGCCATGGCGCTCTTCATCGTCGCAAGCGGTCCCGGCTGGCTGATCGCAGCACGGATTGTGCAGGGGCTGGCAACGGGAATTGCCGGTGCCTCGCTCGGGGCGGCGCTCGTCGATGTCGACCGGGCAAAGGGACAGATCGTCAACTCGATCGCACCGCTTTCCGGCATGGCGGTGGGCGCGGTCGGCACCAGTGCCTTGATCCAATACGGGCCCTTCCCGATGCATCTGATCTATGCGCTGCTGCTCGTCGCCTTCACGCTGCAGGCAGCGGTCATCTGGCTGACACACGAGACCGGCGGCACGCGGCCCGGCGCACTCGGCTCGCTGATACCACGGGTCACCATTCCGCCGCAGGTGAAGCGACCGCTCTCGCTGGTGACGCCGATCAATATCGCCAACTGGACGCTTGCCGGCTTCTATCTCTCGCTGGTCCCGTCCCTGGTCGCCACCACAACCGGCAGTCGGGCGCCGCTGACCGGCGGGGCCGTCGTCACCGCATTGATGGTGAGCGGAGCGATCGCCGTCTATCTCAGGCGCAGCAAGACGGCCTCGGCCAATCTCGCTTTCGGCGTATCGGCCAAGACGCTCGGTATCCTGACCGTCGTTGCCGGCGTGCATCTCGCCAATGTGCCGCTGCTGCTGATCGGCACGATTTTCACCGGCGCCGGTTTCGGCACCAATTTCCTCGGTTCGATCGGCACCATCATGCCGCTCGCCAAACCGGACGAGCGAGCCGGGCTGCTGTCGGCCTTTTACGTCCAGAGCTACCTCGCCTTCAGCCTGCCGGCGATCCTTGCCGGGTTCCTGGCGAAATCGGCCGGTTACGCGCTGACGACGGATATCTATGCGACGGCGATCCTGCTTTTGATGGGCGTCGGACTGATGAGCATTCGCGCCGACCGGCGGAAGGTCGCGGGGAGTGCTGCCTGACGGTCTTCACGGCTTGAGATCGAGCAGCGCCCGGCCGCTGCCGTCCATGGCGAAGGGCACCGAGGCGTGCTGATGGGCAACCAGCCAGCGGCCATCCTGCTTGACGAGGCCGAGGGTCTGGCGGAACCAGAGATCGACTTCGGTGCCGTCGGTCTTGGTCCCGGTCATGCGCGTCAGGCCGCTCCAGAAAGCAACATCTTCACCAACCGTCAGTCTGGCATCGCGTACATCGCCGCCGATCGGGCCTTCCCAGGTATCGAACCATGCCTGCAGGCCCGCCTCGTCCTTGCCGTAGTAGACGAGCGGCGGCGCCAGCGAAAACTCGACCTCATCCTCGGTCTCGTAGGAAAGCGCATCCTTGGCGTTTTTTTCGCCCAGCGCCTTGGCGCGCATCATCAGCATGGCGATGATCGCCTCTTCCTCGATCTTGGCGTTCGCTTCGTCTTTCACGGTCGTTCTCCTTCTCCGTTATGGACAGAGGACGAAGGGGAGGACGACGTTCCGACATCAGCGATAGAACCGCTGCGCACTTTTGGAATTGCGTCAGAGATAACTCGTCACCGCCGGTTCGTTCCACCAGGCATCGTGCCTGCCATCGGCATAACGGATAGGCAGTGCTGCCAGTTCCTCGGGCGTGATATCGTCGAGGCAGGCGATGTTGATCGAGACATAGGCGCCGCCGATCGCTTCGACATAACCGTCGCCATAGGCCGGCACACCGCAGGTGCGGCAGAAGCGATGATGACCGCTCCTGGTGTTGAACTGATAGTCGGACGTTTCCGCCTGGTCGCACATCAGTCGGAAATCCTCCGGCTTGACGTTGGCGCCCCAATAGCGGCGCTTGGCGCAGATCGAACAATTGCAGCGGCCGGTTCCCTCCTCGAGGTCCATGTCCACCTCGTAGTGCACTTTGCCGCAATGGCAGCTTCCCTTGTAGGTTTTCTTCACGGTGATCCTCCTTCGGCGTTGCCTTCAGTTTTCGGATATGACAATATGTTGTCATTATGGATGAAATACAAAATCGACAACATGTTGTCAAACAAAATCGACCGGAGCGGACATTGGAAGGGGATGCCTTTTCCGCTTTCGCGATCACCGCCCTTCGCCTGGCCGGCCATTTGACGGCCGCCGGCGACCGACTGGCAAAGCCGGCAGGACAGACGAGCGCGCGCTGGCAGGTGCTGGCGGCGGCACGACGCGGCGACATGTCGGTAGCGCAGATCGCCCGCGCCCTCGGCGTCGCCCGCCAGGGCGTGCAGCGGCTTGCGGACGTACTGGAGAGCGAAGGGCTGATCGCCTATGCCGACAACCCGCAGCACCAGCGCGCCAAGCTGGTGCGGCTGACGGAAGAAGGGGCGGCGCGGCTCGGTGTCATTGAGACCGCGCAAGCCGGTTGGGCCGACGAGCTGGGGGCTGCATTTACGTCAGCAGAACTCGATGCGGCGCGGGCGGTGATGGCGCGGGTCATGGAGATGCTGGAGGGTAGCGAGGCGGCAGGAGGCTGAACGACTTACTTGTGTTGCGGGGCTCGTTGTCGCCGGTGACGCTCTCGGCTTGGCGACACGAAAGATTCTCTAAGGTCGTGCCGTGGCCGCCCCCCTCTGCCCTGCCGGGCATCTCCCCCACAGGTGGGGAGATCACAAGCGGCTTGACCTTCTCGATCCTCGGCCGTTCGCCGTGCTGCAACGCCAATTGTTTGGGGAAGCCGGTGCGCCCAGCCGATCTCCCCACCTGTGGGGGAGATGCCCGGCAGGGCAGAGGGGGCTTACACGGCACGACTTATGCGCCAAGGCGATGCCGGCTACTCCGCCAATCGGGCACAACATCAGCCAACCAAATACAAAAAAAGGCCGGGTGAACCCGACCTTCCCTGCTATCTCAACGAACCGTGCCAGTACATCCGTGGTCACGATCCGGAGATGATATTTAGAGCCTTGAAGGCTCAGGCCGCCTGGAGGCGGTCTGCCGACATCTTGCCGGACTTGTTGTCGCGGACGAGCTCGTAAGACAGCTTCTGGCCATCCTTGAGATCGCGCATGCCAGCGCGTTCAACGGCGGAGATGTGGACGAAAACGTCGGCTGCGCCGTCATCCGGCTGAATGAAGCCGAAGCCCTTGGTTGCGTTGAACCACTTTACGGTACCTGTGCTCATGACGATATCCTTTTCGAATCGTTCATTAAAGATTGCAGCTCGGATAAATGCCAAGCGGCGATGAAAACCGATTTTGGAGGAAGTTCGCCAGGAACGACACAAGGCCGTTTCAAAGTTCATCTAGCAAGATCGATGCGCGCACATGTAATCGGAAATTGTGTCGGTGACAAGGCCGCAGCTAGGGAAAGTGGAATTCAGCTGGCGAGGTGAAGTCGAGTAACTCTTGAACGTCGTATGTGGGCCGCCCCCCTCTGGCCTGCCGGCCATCTCCCCCACAGGTGGGGAGATCACAAGTGGCTTGAACTTCGTATCCTATTGTTTCGTCGTGCTGGACGCCGATTGTTTGGGGAAGCCGGTGCGCCGAGCCAATCTCCCCACCTGTGGGGGTCCGAAGGACGGGTCGAGACGCGTGGCTCGACCCCGGGGCCCGGCAGGGCAGCGCGGGGCGCCGCGGCACGATACAGAGGCCTAAGCCGCCTTCCCTACCTTCGCATAGGGGTCGAACCGGCCGTAAAACGTCTCGCCCTTGGCGGCCATGTCCTTCAGCAGCGGCGTCGGCTTGAAGTGACTTCCGTAAGCAGCAGCTAACTTTTCCGCCAATTCCACGAAAGCCTTCGCGCCCATCCCGTCGATATAGCTCAGCGCCCCGCCGGTATAGGGCGCGAAGCCGAAGCCCAGGATCGAGCCGACATCCGCCTCGCGCGGATCGGTGACGATGCCTTCCTCCACGGTGCGGGCGGCTTCGAGCGCGATGGTGACGAGGAAGCGTTGCTTCAGGACGTTGACGTCGACCTCATCCGCCTGCTTCTGCGGGTAAAGGGTCTTGAGGTCGGGCCAGAGGGACTTCTTCGCCGGCTTCGGCGGGTAGTCGTAGAAGCCCTTGGAATTCTTGCGGCCGAAGCGGCCCTCCTTTTCCACCATGCGGGAGATGAGTTCCATATGCCTGGGGTCGATGGCCTTTTCGCCGAGATCGGCGGCCGTCGCCTTGAGGATCTTTAGCGAAAGGTCGATCGCCACCTCGTCGTTGAGCGCCAGCGGTCCCACAGGCATGCCGGCCATCTTGGCGGCATTCTCGATCATGATAGGCGGCACGCCCTCGATCAGCATGTCGTAGCTTTCCGACATGTAACGCAGCACGCAGCGATTGACGAAGAAGCCGCGGGTGTCGTTGACGACGATCGGCGTCTTCTTGATGGCTGCGACATAATCAAGAGCGACGGCCAGCGCCCTGTCGCCGGTGTCGCTTCCGAGGATGACCTCGGTCAGCATCATCTTCTCGACAGGCGAGAAGAAGTGGATGCCGATAAAATCGGCAGGGCGTTTCGAATTCCTGGCGAGACCTGAGATCGGCAGGGTCGAGGTATTGGAGGCGAAGATCGCGCCTTCCGGCAGCACGGCTTCGACCGCCTCGATGACCGCTTTCTTCACCTCGCGATCCTCAAACACCGCCTCGATGACGAGATCGGCATTGGCGAGGTCGGCATAGTCTGCCGAGGGCGTGATGCGGGAGAGCAGTGCAGCCGCCTCGTCCTGCGTAAGACGCCCCTTACCGACAGAATCCTTGACCAGGCCTTCCGAGACGGTCTTGCCCTTGGTCGCTGCTTCGATGTCGCGATCGATCAGCGTCACCGGAATGCCGGCGGCAGCCGTGACATAGGCGATCGAGGCGCCCATGAAGCCGGCGCCGACGACGCCTATATGTTTCAGCTCGGTCTTCGCGTGACCTGCCGGGCGGCGGGCACCCTTGCCGAGTTCCTGCATGGAGATGAACAGCGAACGGATCATCGAGAAGGCTTCGCGGGTCTGCAGCACCTCGGTGAAGTAACGCTGCTCGATCTTCAGGCCGGTGTCGAACGGCACCTGCAGGCCTTCGTAGACGCATTTCAGGATGGCAAGCGCTGCAGGATAATTGCCCGATGTTTCCCGGCGGAGGATTGCCGGGGCTGCCGGCCAGAGCTGGGCGGAAGCCGGCGTCCAGATGCCGCCGCCCGGGGCCTTGTAGCCCTTCTCGTCCCAGGGGGCGACCGGCTTCAGGCCGTCCTTGATCATCTGCTTGGCGGCCGGGATCAGCTGATCCGGCTCGACCACCTGATGCACGAGGTTCATCGCCTTGGCGCGGGAGCCGGTCAGCGACTGGCCTGTGGTCATCATCTGCAGCGCATCCTGGGCGTTCGCCAGCCGCGGCACACGCTGCGTGCCGCCGGCGCCGGGGAAGATACCGACCTTCACCTCGGGCAGCGCAATCTTGACGCTCTTGGCATTGGAGGCGACGCGGCCGTGGCAGGCGAGCGACAGTTCAAAGGCGCCGCCCATGCAGGTGCCGTTGATGGCGGACACCCAGGGCTTGCCCGATGTTTCGAGCTTGCGGAACAGGCCGCTCATGCGGCCGACCAGACCGAAGAGGTTCTGCACCGCCGTCTCTAGGCTCTTTGCCTTCTCATCCTGATAGGAGCTGAACATCGACTTGATCATCGACAGATCGGCGCCGCCGGAGAAAGAGGATTTGCCCGAGGTGAAGACGACACCCTTGACGGCGGCATCTGCGGTCGTGGCGTCGATGATGGCGTCGAGTTCGGCCATCACCTCGGCGGTGAAGACGTTCATCGATTTGCCGGGCATGTCCCAGGTGACGAGAGCGATGCCATCGGCGTCGGTTTCGAGCGTGAAATTGGTGTAGGTGCTCATCTTGGGAATTCCTCTCCCTGAATTCTCTGGCGGTGAAGCCCCTCCCCCTTGTGGGGAGGGGTTGGGGAGGGGGTTTCCTTGGCGAGAAGACCCCTCCCCTCGCTTTGCTCGACCCTCCCCACAAGGGGGAAGGTTTCGGTCCCATCAGACCCTTTCGATAACCGTTGCGGTGCCCATGCCGGCGCCGATGCAGAGCGTCACCAGCGCGGTGTTGAGATCGCGGCGTTCAAGTTCGTCCAGCACCGTTCCGAGGATCATCGCGCCGGTGGCGCCGAGCGGGTGACCCATGGCGATGGCGCCGCCATTGACGTTGATCCGGTCATGGTCGATGTCGAAGGCCTGCATGTAGCGCAGCACCACGGCAGCGAAAGCCTCGTTGAGTTCGAAGAGGTCGATGTCGGCAAGGCTCATGCCTGATCGTTTCAACAGCTTCTCGGTGACGTCGACAGGCCCGGTCAGCATCAGGGCCGGATCGGAGCCGATATTGGCGAAGGCCTTGATCCGGGCACGCGGCTTTTTGCCCATGCTCTGACCGCCGGCTTTGGAGCCGAGAAGGACGACACTGGCGCCATCGACGATGCCGGAGGAATTGCCGGCATGGTGGACATAGTTGATGCGCTCGATCTCAGGATGGGCCTGTATGCCGACGGCCTCGAAGCCGCCCATCTCGCCGGGCATCTGGAAGGACGGATTGAGGGAGGCGAGCGCCTGCATGTCGGTGCCGGGACGCATGTGTTCATCCTTTGCCAGGATCGTCAGGCCGTTCTGGTCTTTGACCGGGATGACCGACTTGTCGAACCAGCCCTTTTCCCAGGCATGGGCGGCACGCTTCTGGCTCTCGACCGCATAAGCGTCGACATCGGTTCTGCTGAAGCCGTATTTGGTGGCAATCAGATCGGCCGAGACGCCCTGCGGCATGAAATAGGCCGGAAAATTCACCGAAGGATCCATGAACCAGGCGCCACCGGACATGCCGAGACCGACGCGGGACATGCTTTCGACGCCGCCGGCAATGACGATATCGTCGGCCCCTTGGGCGATCTTGCCGCCGCCGAAATTGACGGCATCGAGGCCGGAGGCGCAGAAGCGGGAGATCTGCATGCCGGGCGCCTTCGTGGAGTAACCGGCTTCGAAGGCGGCGGCCTTGGGGATGACGGCGCCGGCATCCATGACCGGATCGACGCAGCCCATGATGATGTCGTCGACCGTGCCCGTGTCCAGCCCGTTGCGGTCGCGGATCGCTTCCAGCGTCTTTGCCGCGAGCCGGACGGAGGGCACCTCATGCAGGGCGCCGTCCTTCTTGCCGCGGCCGCGCGGCGTGCGCACGTGGTCGTAAATGAAAACCTCGGTCATTGTCTCATCTCCCTGACGGCGCGGCGGCGCCGGTGAATTTCGTTCTTCCCTCTTCTGCCCAACGGGCCACCTCTGCCTGGGTCGAGCCACCGGTCTCGGCCCGTCCTTCGGAACCCGGCTGGGGAGAAGGGGACACAATCAAAACGCTTCGGCGGCCAGTTCCATCATCGTGTCGGCGCCGGCTTCGATGCGGGCCTTGCGAAGCGCGGTTTCCGGCATCAGGCGTTCCATGAAGAAGCGGGCGGTGACCAGCTTGTTCTTCAGGTAATCCTCGCGGGCGGCATCGCCGGATGCAAGGCCGTCCTCGGCGGCTTTGGCCATCTTTGCCCACATATAGCCGAGAATGACGAGGCCGAAGAGGTGCATGTAGTCGGTCGAGCCGGCACCGGCATTGTCGGGCTTGGCCATGGCGTTCTGCATGAACCACATGGTCGCGCCCTGGACGTCGTTCAAGCCCTTCTTCAGATGCTTGGTGAAGAAGGAGAGCTTTTCGTTGCTGCGGTTCTCCTCGCAGAAATCACCGATCTCCTTGAAGAGGGCCATGGCGGCGCGGCCGCCGTTCAGCGCCAGCTTGCGGCCGACGAGATCGAGCGCCTGAATGCCGTTGGCGCCTTCATAGATCATGGCGATGCGGGCGTCGCGCACATACTGGCTCATGCCGTGTTCTTCGATATAGCCGTGGCCGCCGAAGACCTGCTGAGCCATGACGGCATGATCGAAGCCCTTGTCGGTCATCACGCCCTTGAGGATCGGGGTGACGAGGCTAAGAATATCGTCGGCCGTCTGGCGCTCCTTGTCGTCGCTAGCGCGGTGGGCGATATCGGACTTCAGCGCGGTCCAGAGCAGGAAGGCGCGGCCGGCCTCGTTGAAGGCGCGGATGGTCATCAGCGTGCGGCGAATATCCGGATGGACGATGATCGGATCGGCCTTCTTGTCCGGCGCCTTGGGGCCGGACAGCGAACGGCCCTGGATGCGGTCGCGGGCATAGCTGGCGGCGTTCTGATAGGCGATCTCGGAAATGGCGATGCCCTGCAGGCCGACCATGAGGCGGGCCTCGTTCATCATCACGAACATGGCGTTGAGGCCGCGGTTTTCGGCGCCGATCAGGAAGCCCGTCGCCTCGTCGTAATTCATGACGCAGGTGGCGTTGGCGTGGATGCCCATCTTGTGCTCGATGGCACCGCAGGAGACGGCGTTGCGGGTGCCCGGTGCGCCGTCCTTGCCGACGAGGAATTTCGGGACGATGAAGAGCGAGATGCCCTTGGTGCCCTCGGGCGCACCCTCGATGCGGGCCAGCACCAGATGGATGATATTGTCGGTCAGGTCGTGCTCGCCGGCGGAGATGAAGATCTTCTGGCCTGATATTTTGTAGCTGCCGTCAGCCTGCGGCACCGCCTTGGTGCGCAGCATGCCGAGATCGGTGCCGCAATGCGGCTCGGTCAGGTTCATGGTGCCGGACCAGGTACCGTCCACCATCTTCGGCAGATAGGTGGCCTTCTGTTCGTCGGAACCGTGGACGAGGAGTGCCGCGATCGCGCCCTGCGTCAGGCCTGGATACATCATCAGCGACATGTTGGCGGCCGACGTATATTCGCCGACGGCGGTATGCAGCGTATAGGGAAGCCCCTGGCCGCCGAATTCCTCCGGCACCGCAAGGCCGATCCAGCCGCCTTCGCGATAGGCTTTATAGGCTTCCTTGAAACCCTTCGGCGTCGAGACGCTGGCATCGTCGTGGCGCGTGCAGCCTTCCTGGTCGCCGGAATAATTCAGTGGAAAGAGAGCTTCCTCGGCAACCCTTCCGGCCTCGCCGAGGATCGCTTCGATCATATCGGGGGTCGCGTCGGCAAAACCCGGCAGATTGTTGTAGCGTTCGAGACCCAGCACGTCGTTCAGGACGAAGAGCGTATCGTTCACCGGGGCCTTGTAGACTGGCATCTCTCAAATTCCTCCCATTCGACTGACCGGATTGCTCCAGCCTCGGGCACTGTCTTACAAAATATTGACGTTTGCGTAAACGTCAAATTTTGCAACCTTGGCCGTCTTTTCATGAAAAAATTCGAACGCGCGAATCCGTTGGGCGATGAAAGTGCGACGCGTAATGCATCACGCGTGGGAAGGAACAGACGCCATCTCATCTTCCTTGTCCATCGCAGAACGGCGTATAAACGGAAGCGTCGTTCAAGCCGCAATCGGGAAATGTTTGAGGAGGGCCGCATGATCAGTTTCGAGGCGATAAGGCAGCGTGCGGAGGAGCGAAAGGGCGGGGCCGCCGCGTTGCAGGCCTTGCTGGAGAATCACCGACCGGATCACGAGCGGCTGCGCGCCATGCCCGACGATCGCATCCTGGCAGACATGACCCGGCGCATCTTCTACAGCGGTTTCGTCCAGAAGGTGATCGACAGCAAGTGGCCAGGTTTCGAGTCAGCGTTTTCCGGTTTTGATCCGGCGATGCTGAATATCGCGCCCGACGACTATTGGCATGCCCTCACTTCGGATGAGCGGATCATCCGCAACGGCGCCAAGATCATGTCGGTTCGGGCCAATGCCGCCTTCATCAGGGAATTGGCAAAGGAATATGGCAGCGCCGGCGTCTTCTTCGCCGACTGGCCTGGGGATGACCAGATCGGCCTTCTCGACCTGCTGAGCAAACGCGGCAACCGGCTCGGCGGCATGACCGGACAATATTTCCTGCGCGGCATCGGCCGCGACAGCTTCATCGCCACGATCGACGTGCTCGCCTGCCTCCGATCGGCCGGCGTACCGCTCTCCTCCTCCGGCACGACCAAGAAGGACCAGCAGTTGATCCAGCAGGCCTTCAATGACTGGGCGGAGGAAACGGGCCTTTCCTTCATCCATCTCTCGCGCATCAGCGCCTATTCGATCGATTCAGCGCACTGAAATTCCGGTCGCGTGGTGGCGCCGGCCGTTCGGACTTCCTACGTCTTTGCCACGATCCATCGAGGAAGACATTATGACCGACTTTCCCTATGAGAGCGCACTGATCGTCGGCGCGGGCTCCGGCATCAGCGCATCGCTTGCCCGGCAATTGTCGGCGCAGGGCGTCAAGGTCGGGCTTGCCGCCCGCAATATCGAGAAACTGCAGGGGCTGATCGAGGAGACCGGCGCCAGCGCCTTTACAACGGATGTCTCGCAACCGGCGAGCGTCGCAGCACTCTTCGAAGCGGCTGCCGCTGCGATCGGCGGGCCTGACGTGGTGATCTTCAATGCCAGCGCCCGTCAGCGCGGCCCGCTTGCCGAACTCGATCCCGCCGATGTCGAGAAGGCGATTGCGACCACCGCTTTCGGCGGTTTCCTTGTGGTGCAGCAGGCGGCGCGGCGGATGATCCCGCGCGGCCGCGGCGCCATCCTGATCACCGGCGCGTCGGCAAGCGTGAAGGGCTTTGCGCAATCGGCACCCTTTGCGATGGGCAAGTTCGCGCTGCGTGGCCTTGCCCAGAGTGCCGCCCGCGAACTCGGGCCGATGGGCATCCATGTCGCCCATTTCGTCATCGACGGCGCGGTGCGGTCGCAGACCCGGCCGGACCGGGTGGAGAAGCCGGATGGCACGCTCTCGCCGGATGCGATCGCCCAGACCTATATCGACGTGCTTCGCCAGCACCGCAGCGCATGGTCGCTGGAGGTGGAAGTCCGGCCCTGGACGGAGAGCTTCTAGGTCTCACGCCCTGGCCGCGGCCTGCCGCCGCAGGGGAAGCAACTTTCGCGACACTCTCAGACGGGTTAGGCTTTGCCGTCAAGGCTAGAACAGGATGATTTTAGGCCTGTTCGGCCTAACATCTGAATCCTGTTCTCAATTAAAGAGTTAGAGCATGATGTCGTCCGAAAACCGCTCACACTTTTCGGCATCATGCTCTAGCTGGGAGGATACCGATGCCACGTCTGGACCATGTCACCATCGAGACCCGCGATGCGCCCGGGATGATCGGCTTCCTGGAGACCGTGCTCGGCGTCAGCGAGGGCTATCGGCCGCCCTTCGCCTCGCCCGGCCACTGGCTCTATCTGGACGAACGCCCGGTCATCCATCTCAACCTGACATCGCGCAGCACCGATTTTCCGCCCGGCATCTTCAACCATGTCGCCTTCAGCCTCTATGAATTCGGGCCGGCGCTGGAACGCATCAAGGCGGGCGGCTATCGCCACGAATATTACGATATTCCCGACACAGAACTCGGCCAGATCTTCGTCTACGGCCCTGAAGGCGTGAAGATCGAGCTGCAATATCCGCGTCCGGCGTGATCGCGCGAGCGGCGATTTGATCTGACGAATTGAACGGCAGTTGCCGTCAGAAACGGCGTTTTGAACACAAACGTTAAAAAATTCCCATCGGCATTAACGGCTTGTTTACCACGTTTCGTGAAAGGTGCGGATTGAGCAGTAGCGATCCGCATTCCTTTTCCCAGTCTCGCGTTCCCTTAGGATGCCGCTACATCGTTCAGCTTGAGGAAAGTCTAATTGACTATCGTCTTATGAATGGTGCGCTCCGGTCCGCGTAAAGAGGCGGGCAGCAGACGGAAAAGCCAAAGATCGAGCTCTGACGAGAGGTCGAGCAGTCGAAGCGAGCAAGAACATGAACGGATCGCGATTAAATCCTTCCCGACAGTCCGACAGGACCTCGCTCGATGCGCTGAACCGCACGATCGAAGGGCTGGAGGCGCGCATCGAAGGGCTGATGGGCAGCGGGCGCGAGCAGCGGCCGCGCACGGCAACGGCCGAGCGCGATCCTTATGCCGGCTCCCATGCTCCCCGGCCCGCAAAGGTCCCGCCCGAGCCGCGGCCCGATCCGCTCGCCGAAATCCGTCAACGCCAGCGCGCGCTCGAAGCCAGCCGCGAACGGCCCTACGCACGCCAACAGGCCCCGCAGCTTCGCGAACCTGTGCCGCGCGCCGCCGCTCCAGCGCCGGCGCCGGCCTTGCGCGCCGGCGACGATACGATGACGGAGATTGCCCAGGCCCTCGTCAACCTGCGGCAGGACCTGAAGCGCGACATTTCCGAGGGCGTCACCCGTGAGATGAACGCGCTGCGCGCCGAGCTGCGCGAGATCAAGACAAATGCTGGCGACGGCCGTTTCGCCGACGACATGCGCGCCGACATGGGCCGCCTTGCCCAGAGCATCACGCAGCTGACCGGCCGCTCCGCCGCGCCGGAGGCCACAGGCCTTCGCGAGGATTTTGAAGAGCTGCGCTCGCTGATCGACGGGCTGGCGCGCGAGGATTCGCTGCGCCATATGGAAAACCGCTGGGACGGTTTCGAAAACCGGCTTGCGGCGCTCGATACCGAAGGGCTGCAGGAAGAGCTCGTTTCGCTTGCCTATCGGCTCGACGACATCAAGCGCCATATCGGCGGCATGGGCGAAAGCCCCGCGGTTCGGGCGCTGGAAGACAAGCTCATCTCGATCGCCACGGCGATGGAGCATTTCGGCAACATGATCCAGCCGCACGACCGGGTAATGTCCGAACAGTTCGCCGCCATGGACATGCGGCTCGACGAGATCAGCCGGGCGATCGCGGCAAGCGGGCGCACGGCCACCACGAATGATCCGGGCCTGATGCAGCGGCTGGAAAACCGGCTGGAGGCGCTGGCCGATCAGATCGAACTGATGAGCCATGATGTGGCCAGCCGCGTGAACCCGGCCGATGAGCTGGCGATGCGGCTGGAGGCGCTGACGGGACGCGTCGAGGAGATGACGAAGGCGGAAGCGACGTCGCGGCTCGATGAACGGCTGGAACATCTTTCCTATCTGCTGGAGCGCACGCAGGAGACGGCGCCGCAGGCCGACCTCACCGGCACGCTTTCCGACATTTCCCGCAAGATCGACGCGCTTGAGAATGGCGCCGTCAACGACGTGCTGGCGCAGCGGCTCGACCATCTCGCCCGGCGCATCGACGAGATGGCCTATCAGCAGCAGGCGCCGGCCGCTGTGGCCGACGACAGCGCCTTCCTGCGTCTCGAAGGACGGCTGAGCGACATTGCCGCCCGGCTCGAAGAGAGCACATCGGCAGCGCCGACCGATCCGCACGCGCTGAAGAACCTCGAAGACCAGATTGCCAATCTGTCGGCGCTGATGAGCGCGCCGCGCGAAAGCGCCGTAATACCCCCCGAACTCGACCAGCGCATGGGCGCGATCGAAGACTATATGGCGACGAGCGACGAATATATCATCGAGGCGGCACGCCAGGCGGCAGAGGCCGTCGTCGAAGCCTATTCGCGCCATGGCGGTCCACAGGGTGTCATGCCCGCCGCCGACATGTCGGCGCTGACGGCGCTGGCCGAGGATCTGCGCCACCTCGAGGATCTCAGCCGTGACAGCGAGGAACGCACGCACAAGACTTTCCAGGCGCTGCACGAGACGCTGGTGCATATCGCCGACCGCCTCGACGGCATGGAGGATCGCGGCCGGCCGCTCGCCCAGATGCCGGTTGCCGACGTCGATTTCGATGTCGATCCCTATGCGCTGATGGTGGCCGAAGCCGAGATGAACAGGATGCCGGCCGCTGCCCCGACAGCGACGGCTTCCCCTGTTATCCGCACGGCCGAGGTCGCAGCCGAAGCTGCCGCCCCGGCACAAGCCGCCGCCATGAGCGGAACGAGCGCGATCGCCATCGAAGCCGCGAGCCGGACCGCGGAGGTTGCGACAGCGACACGGACACAGACCCCGGCGAAGGCCAGCCTGCTCGCCAGTCTCGGCAAGCGGCTGCTGCCCGGCAAGAAAGCCGAGAGCCGGGCGACCGAACGTCCGATGATCGATCCCGCGCCGTCGATCGATCCCACCGACGTGGTGCCGACGGATGCGGCAAACGAACTGCTCGAGCCGGGCTCGGGCGCACCTGACGTGAAGAAGATTCTTGAACGGGTTCGCGCCAGCCAGAGCGCGGCGCGCGGCAAACCTGCCGGCGAAACCGATCGCGCCGATTATATTGCTGCTGCGCGCCGGGCGGCGCAGGCGGCCGCGATGGAAGTGGACGCCAATCCGAAGCAGGCGGCCGTCAAGGCCGAGAAGAAGGGCGCGACTGCCGACAAAGCCGGCAAGGCTTCTGACAAAACGGGCAAGACCAGTGCCTTTTCGCGCTACCGGCGGCCGATCTTGCTGGCGGTCGGCGCCGTGCTGCTCGCCATCATGGCCTTTCCGCTTGCCCGAACGCTGACGAGCGGCGAGCGCGCGCCGCAGCCGCCAGCGGAAGTCTCGGCGCTGACGGGTGCTGCGGAAAACCCGGCGCCGGCCTTGCCCGAAGCGACACCTGCCCAGCCGGATGCCGCCGCTCTCGAAACGACCGCTCCGGCAGCAACTGTACCGCCCGTCGCCGAACCGGCGCAGCCGGAGGCAACCCCGCCGGTCGGCGGCGACCATCTGACCGATATGACGCCGCTTGACGGCGAAGGGGCGGCGATGCTTGCCGCTCCCGGTCCGTCCGGCGCGGCACAGGAGACATCGAGCTTCGTTCCCGCACCCGCGCCGCAGGCGACTATTACCATTCCCGACACCGTCCAGCCGAAATCGCTTGCCGATGCGGCGAGCGGCGGCGATGCGCTGGCGCTGTTCGAGATCGGCGCGCGTTATTCCGACGGCCGCAACGGCATGACAGCCGATCAGAAGCAGGCGGCGAACTGGTACCAGCTTGCGGCCGACAAGGGCTTTGCGCCTGCGCAATACCGGCTCGGCAGCATGTACGAGAAGGGCAACGGCGTCGAACGCGACATCGCCAAGGCGAAGGGCTTCTACGAGCAGGCGGCAAACCAGGGCAATGCCAGCGCCATGCACAATCTCGCCGTCCTCTACGCCTCCGGCGCGCTGGGCCAGCAGGACTATACCACGGCCGCCTCGTGGTTCACCAAGGCTGCGAACCTCGGCATCACCGACAGCCAGTTCAACCTGGCGATCCTCTGCGCTAGGGGCAACGGGGTTCCGGCTGATCTCGAAGAGTCGTACAAATGGTTTGCGATCGCCGCCAAGGCCGGCGACAAGGATGCGGCGCAGAAGCGCGACGAAGTCGCCAAAGCCATGAAGCCCGACCAGCTCGAACGGGCGCGCGCCAAGGCCGATCTCTGGAAGCCGGAGCCGGTCGACCACCGTACGAACGCCATCGACATTCCCGACGAATGGGCCGGCACTGGCGCGAAGACGGCGACCGTCGACATGAAGAAGGCCGTCCGCAACATCCAGGCGATCCTCAACAATAACGGCTTCGACGCCGGAGTGCCGGACGGCGAAATGGGTGCGAAGACCGTGACCGCGATCAAAAACTTCCAGAAGTCCGTCGGCCAGGAGCCGGACGGAAAGGTGACCGACGCGACCGTGAAGGCGCTGCTCGAACGCAACAAGCAGGGCAGCAAGGCGATCTGAGGCGCGTCGTCATCTTCGTCCGGGAGATCGCCGACAGCGGCCCCTTGTATCTGCATGTTAGATTTTATGTGCGATGGAAGCGATTGAGCCTCTGGCTGGGTGGCCACCCAGCCAGAGGCGTGACGAAGTCGCCCGTTTCCCCCTCCGGTTACAACCGTGGATGAGCCTGGGATCTTCGTCATCGTCACGTACGACCGAATAGTCGCTTGGCTTCAACCGCACGCACAAGGCAGGTTACCGTGAACAGAGTTATATGTGGAGTGGATGTTTCGAAGGACTGGCTGGATGCGTTTATCCGCCCGTCCGGGGTTTTTGAGCGTTTCAGCAACGATGCGGCCGGCATCGGCGCGCTGGCTGCGCTCTGCCGGGAGCAGGGTGTCGAGCTCGTCGTCATGGAGGCGTCGGGCGGCTACGAGCGTTCGGCCTTCCTGCTGTTGTGGGAGTTGGGGATCGCCTGCGCGCTTGCCAATCCGCGCCATGTGCGCCGCTTTGCCGAGGCCATGGGCTTTCTGGAAAAGACCGACCGGATCGATGCGGCGATGATCGCCGATTATGCCGAGGCCAGGCGGCTGTCTGCCCTGCCGCCGCCGAAAGCCGCGCAGCTGCGGCTGTCGGCGCTGATGACGCGGCTGTCTCAGGTCACCAGCGATCTGACCGTCCAGAGGCAGCGCCGCAGTGCTGCCCGCGATCAGCAGAGTGTGGCAAGCCTCGACGAAGTGATCGCGCTTCTGGTGCGCCAGAGCCAGAGCCGCACCCTTGAGGGCGAGATTGCCTCGATGATCGACGACGATCCGCTCTGGGCCTGCCTCAACCAAGCCTTTCGCTCGATCAAGGGGGTGGCGGACCGTACCGTTGCCCGGCTGATGGCCGAATTGCCCGAAATCGGCCGAATCTCCAACAAGGCGATCGTCAAACTGGCCGGCCTGGCGCCGATTGCCAACGATAGCGGCAAACGCAGCGGACCCCGGCCGGTGCGCCGCGGGCGCTCCGGACCGCGTGGCATCCTGTTCCTGGTCGCCGCCACCGCGGCCAGGTACGATCCGCATTTGGCTGCCTTCAGGCAAAGGTTGCAGAGCGCTGGCAAGCCAAAAATGGTTATCCGCATTGCGCTCGCCCGAAAACTGCTGGTCATTCTCAATGCAAAAGCACGGGATGCGCGAAGAGAATTCGAATGCGCAACTTGACAACCCAGATAGTCGCTCATCCGCCTGCCGGCACCTTCTCCCCGCTCGCGGGGCGAAGGGGGATCGCCGCAACCTCTCCGTTCCTCGCTCCTTCTCGTAGGGCACGTCCCCCCGCCCCGTTTACGGGGAGAGGGTTAGGGTGAGGGGCAGTCGTCGGCGCGAACTGAACGAGTCGGCCGATTTTGTCGGCAATCCGGCCTGGCGGCACTATGCCGCAAGGCTTTTTCCAATTTTGCCGCAGCCTGTCACAAAACCTGAAAAAAGCCGGATTATGCCCGGACATATCGATCCGCGCATCCGGCGAATCCTGTGCCACCGATCTCTCCGTCAATCTCTATGGCTAATCACGGGGCCGATCGAAAGCCTCTGGCAATGATTTCACAGTATGGTGCGCATTCGAACGGGGACGTGACAAGAAACCGCCCGGCAGGAGCGGTCATCATTCGGGGTCGGCTGTGACAATCTATCTGCCCATCGCAGAATTGTCGGTGAACATTTTCATCATTCTCGGCATGGGGGCGGCCGTCGGATTCCTGTCTGGAATGTTCGGCGTCGGCGGCGGCTTTCTGATCACGCCGCTATTGATCTTCTACAACATCCCGCCCGTCGTCGCGGTCGCGACCGGCGCCAACCAGGTTGTGGCGTCGTCGATATCGGGCGCGATCACGCATTTCCGGCGCGGCTCGCTCGACGTCAAGCTCGGCACGGTGCTGCTGGTCGGCGGTCTTACCGGTGCGACGGTCGGCATCTGGATCTTCTCGCTGCTGCGCGCCATCGGCCAGCTCGATCTCATCATCTCACTGATGTATGTCGTCTTCCTCGGCACCGTCGGCGGACTGATGCTGCTCGAAAGCATCAACGCCATGCGGCGGGCAGCGCGCAACGAGCCGCCCGCACCGCGCAAGCCCGGCCACCAGCACTGGGTGCACAAGCTGCCGCTGAAGGTGCGTTTCAAGAAATCGAAAATCTATCTCAGCGTCATTCCGATCGTCGCGCTCGGCTTTGCGATCGGCATCCTTACCTCGATCATGGGTGTCGGCGGCGGCTTCATCATGGTGCCGGCGATGATCTACCTGCTGCGCATCCCGACCAATGTCGTCGTCGGCACCTCGCTGTTCCAGATCATCTTCGTGACCGCCTATACGACGATCGTGCAGGCGGCGACGAACTTCTCCGTCGACATCGTGCTCGCCTTCATCCTGATGGTGGCGGGTGTCATCGGCGCGCAATATGGCGTGCGCGTCGGCCAGAAGCTGCGCGGCGAGCAGCTGCGCGCCCTGCTCGGCCTGCTGGTGCTCGCCGTCGGCCTGCGTCTGGCGATCGCGCTGGTGGTGGCGCCGGCCGACGTCTATTCGGTGGTGATGGGAGCGGGCAACTGATGCGCTTGGCTGTTTTCGTCATCGCGTTGCTTTGCCTGCTGCCGGCCTCTGCCGGAGCGCAATGGCTGCCAGGGCAGGCAACGGAGGCGGTGCGTGAAGGGTTGGAAATCGGCACGTCGACCAGTGAAATCGCCATCACCTCGGATTTCCACGGTGCGGATCTGACCATTTTCGGGGCGCTCTCGAACACCGACCAGTTGCTGCTCGCCGTCGGCCAATATGACGTGGTCGTGGTGCTGGAGGGGCCGCGCGAGGATGCGACGGTTCGCAAGAAGGAACGCGTCTTCGGCATCTGGGTGAACACTCGCTCGATGACCTTCGAAGCGGTGCCGCATTCCTATTCGATGTCGAGTTCACGGATGATCGACGACATCGTGACGCCGCTCGACCTGACCGACCAGGAGATCGGCATCGATCACATTCCGCTGACTCCGGTCGGCTTCGTCGGCGACGGCAGCAATCTCGGCGAGTTCCGTGACGCCTTCCGGCGGCTGCAGCAGGGCGGCGGGCTCTACGACCGCAACCCAAGCGGCGTGCGGTTCGTTTCCTCCAACCTCTTCAAGGCGAGCCTGCGCCTGCCGGCAAACATTCCGAACGGCGTGCACAGCGTGCGCGCCTATCTGTTCAAGAGCGGTCTTTTCGTCGCCGAGAAGTCGCTGCCGCTGCGGGTCATCAAGACCGGCATCGAGCAGACGATCACCGATGCGGCGCATGATCAGCCGATCCTCTACGGCTGCGCGGCCGTGGCTCTAGCCGTGATCACTGGCTGGGGTGCCAGCCTGATCTTCCGCAAGGACTGATCTGCCGCCAAGGTGCGACGCTCCATTTCCTCTCGATTTCTTCTATCGATTTGGGCCTGGCGTCGAGCCCGCTGTACTGGAGCTGCTGCGCGGATGTTTTGGCGGCAGCTCATCCATGCCTCAAAAAACCGCTTGCAATATGCTATCAGTTTATCTAGCTTCTAACCAGTTGCTATACGCAATCGGTTTAACCTTGGTTGGCAATTCAGAAGGAGGAAGGAAATGAGAAAGCTTGTTGTCTGGAACCTGATGACGCTCGATGGTTATTTCGAAGGCACGAAGCCGTGGGATATCGACTTCCACAATCTCGCCTGGGGGCCTGAATTGCAGCGCTATGCCGAACAGTTCGGCAGGGAAGGCGACCTGCTGGTCTTCGGCCGCAAGACCTATGAGGGCATGGCCTCCTACTGGCCGACAGCCGAGGGCGAAGGTGAGATCAAAGCCTATATGAACGGCATCGCCAAGATCGCCGTGTCGCGGACGATCACCGAGCCCGCTTGGAACAATGCCCGCGTCGTCAGCGATCCGATCCCCGAATTGACGCGGCTGAAGCAGGAGGACGGCAAGACGATCTTCATCTTCGGCAGCGCCGAGCTTGCCGACAGCCTGCTGAAAGCGGGGCTTATCGACGAAATCAGGATCTGCCTGGTGCCGGTCATCCTCGGCGGCGGCAATCCGCTTTTCAAACGGGCAGAGGGCCAGGTGCCGCTGAAGCTCCTCGAATCCTCGACGACGGAAGGCGGCGCGGTGATCCTGCGCTACGAGCCCGTCAAGGCTTAGCTGGCTGGACTAGTGATGAACCGGCGGTCGTTTGTGATGGCTGCCCCTCACCCTAACCTGCCGGGGTCGAGCCACTCGTCTCGACCCGTCCTTCGGACCCCCGTAAAAAAACGGGGAGAGGGGACGTGCCCTGCGAGAGGCTAGCGGGGAACGGAGAGGGTGCGGCATATCCCCTTCGCCCCGTTTACGGGGAGAAGGTGCCGGCAGGCGGATGAGCGACTATCTGGGTTGTCAAGTTGCGCATTCGAATTCTCTTCGCGCATCCCGTGCTTTTGCATTGAGAATGACCAGCAGTTTTCGGGCGAGCGCAATGCGGATAACCATTTTTGGCTTGCCAGCGCTCTGCAACCTTTGCCTGAAGGCAGCCAAATGCGGATCGTACCTGGCCGCGGTGGCGGCGACCAGGAACAGGATGCCACGCGGTCCGGAGCGCCCGCCGCGCACCGGCCGGGGTCCGCTGCGTTTGCCGCTATCGTTGGCAATCGGCGCCAGGCCGGCCAGTTTGACGATCGCCTTGTTGGAGATTCGGCCGATTTCGGGCAGTTCGGCCATCAGCCGGGCAACGGTACGGTCCGCCACCCCCTTGATCGAGCGAAAGGCTTGGTTGAGGCAGGCCCAGAGCGGATCGTCGTCGATCATCGAGGCAATCTCGCCCTCAAGGGTGCGGCTCTGGCGCACCAGAAGCGCGATCACTTCGTCGAGGCTTGCCACACTCTGCTGATCGCGGGCAGCACTGCGGCGCTGCCTCTGGACGGTCAGATCGCTGGTGACCTGAGACAGCCGCGTCATCAGCGCCGACAGCCGCAGCTGCGCGGCTTTCGGCGGCGGCAGGGCAGACAGCCGCCTGGCCTCGGCATAATGGGCGATCATCGCCGCATCGATCCGGTCGGTCTTTTCCAGAAAGCCCATGGCCTCGGCAAAGCGGCGCACATGGCGCGGATTGGCAAGCGCGCAGGCGATCCCCAACTCCCACAACAGCAGGAAGGCCGAACGCTCGTAGCCGCCCGACGCCTCCATGACGACGAGCTCGACACCCTGCTCCCGGCAGAGCGCAGCCAGCGCGCCGATGCCGGCCGCATCGTTGCTGAAACGCTCAAAAACCCCGGACGGGCGGATAAACGCATCCAGCCAGTCCTTCGAAACATCCACTCCACATATAACTCTGTTCACGGTAACCTGCCTTGTGCGTGCGGTTGAAGCCAAGCGACTATTCGGTCGTACGTGACGATGACGAAGATCCCAGGCTCATCCACGGTTGTAACCGGAGGGGGAAACGGGCGACTTCGTCACGCCTCTGGCTGGGTGGCCACCCAGCCAGAGGCTCAATCGCTTCCATCGCACATAAAATCTAACATGCAGATACAAGGGGCTGGTGCCGGCTAGAAGGAAGTTCGCATTCGACTAAAAACCGGTTTTTAACATTTACGAGTTAGTAATCTCTCGGAAACGAGAGGTTTTGTCATGCGTACTCGTATCGTTCTGACGGCCGTGGGTCTCGCGCTGCTTGCCGGCTGCGCGACGGCGCCGAAGCAGACGAGGAACATCTGTGCCGTCTTCGACGAGCGCGACGGGCTCTTCTCCAGCTGGCAGAGCGCCGCCGAACGAACGGAGAAAAAGTACGGCGTGCCGGTGCCGATCCTGATGGCGACGATGTATACCGAATCCGGCTTCCAGCCCTATGCGCGGCCGCCGCGCACCAAGCTGTTCGGCTTCATTCCCTGGACCCGGCCGTCGACGGCCTACGGCTATTCGCAGGCGCTCGACGGGACCTGGGATCACTATCAGTCGCAGACCGGGAACTGGACGGCGCGGCGGGCGAACTTCGCCGACGCGATCGATTTCATCGGTTGGTATCATTACCAGAACAGCGTGGAGACCGGCATTCCGCTGAACGATGCCTATAATCTCTATCTCGCCTATTATTCCGGGCCGACGGGATACAAACGCGGCGACTGGCGCTCGAACGGGCAATTGCAGCAGACAGCGCAGAAGTTTGCGCGGATGGCCGGGACGTATCAGCGGCAACTGCAGGAGTGTGATTGAGTTTAGGTGGTGCCGTGCCAGCCCCCTCTGCCCTGCCGGGCATCTCCCCCACAGGTGGGGAGATTGGCTGGGCACACGGGCTTCCCCAAACAACGAACGTCCAGCACGGCGAAACGGTAGATGGGCAGGAAGTTCAAGCCACTAGTGATCTCCCCACCTGTGGGGGAGATGCCCGGCAGGGCAGAGGGGGCTGAAGCCCGCCGACCTGGAATATAAGGCGCTACCCCCTCAAATTCCCATACCGCACCGAATAAATCCGATCTCGCCCCAACAGATGCGCCACCAGCGAAGCCTTGTCGAACAGGCCCTTCATCGCCTGGTGCCCGAGATCCAGACCGCCGCTCATGACGCCGAAGGCCGGCATCAGCAGGCGGGCGCCGTCGGTGGCAAAGCAGGGGCGGCGGACGGATTTTTCGCGGCGGCGGACAGTCGCCGACGGGTGCAGGTGGCCGGCGATTTCGCCGCTCTGCAAGCCGTTCTTCGGCTCGTGCCGAAAGGTCAGGCCGGCATAATGCATCTCGTCGGCAGATGTGCCCGGCAGATCGACGATGCCATCCGGATCATGGTTGCCATTGATCCAGATCCATTCGCGACCGCGCGCCATCTCGACGATCAGGGCGCGAAAATTCTCCGGCAGGTGCTTGGAACCGATGCGGTCGTGGAAATTATCGCCGAGCGAGATGACGAGCTTCGGATCATAACGCGATATGACGGCGGCAAGGACGGTCAGCGTCGCCAGCGTATCGTAAGGCGGCAGCATCATGCCGCGGCGCGCAAAGGCTGCGCCCTTTTCCAGATGCAGGTCGGAGACGACGAGCAGGCCGGTATCCGGCAGATAGAGGGCGCCGAGCGGATCGCAGAAGGCGGCAATGCCATGGACCGATGTCTCGATGCCCGGCATCACGGTCAGTCCTGATATGTCGCGCGCCAGCGCCAGGCGGTTCATCACGGTCGTCATTCCCAAATCGTCGTCAGGCCTAAATCATCGGACCCTAATTCTCACCAGATCCAATTCTCGTTAAGCGAGTGCTTCGGCGATCAGATCGTCCGCCGCTTCGGCGAGCAACGTGTCATGGGCCTCGCCCGGCACCGCCTCGCGTCCGATTTCCAGCATCACCGGCACGGCGAGTGGGGAAATATGGTCGAGGGCGCGGTGGGTGATGTGGCCCCTGATTCGTCTCAGCATATCGCCAAGACGGCCAATGTCCAAAAGTCCCGTCGCCGCATCCTGTCGCGTCGCCTGCAGGAGGATGTGATCCGGCTCGTGGCTGCGCAGCACGTCGTAGATCAGATCGGCGGAGACGGTGATCTGGCGGCCGCTCTTTTCCTTGCCCGGATGGCGGCGCTCGATCAAGCCTGCAATCACGGCGCAATTGCGGAAGGTGCGCTTCAACAGGAAGGATTCGTCCAGCCAGGCTTCGAGATCGTCTCCGAGCATGTCCTCGTCGAAAAGGTCGGAGAGATTGAGCCGGCCATTGCCGATCATCAGCCCCATATCCTCGAGGCCCCAGATGGCTAGGGAATAGTCGGTGGCGACGAAACCGAGCGGCTTGGCGCCGATCCGCTCCAGCCTGCGGGTCAGCAGCATGCCGAGCGTCTGGTGGGCGAGACGGCCTTCGAAGGGATAGGCGACCATATAGCCGCGGCTGCCGCGCGGGAAGGTTTCGATCAGAAACTCGTCGCGCTTCGGCAGCATCGACTTGTCGTTCTGCAGCGACAACCAGTCGCGCACCTGATCCGGCAGGCGGCGCCAGCGATCGGGATCGGCGATCATCGCCCGCACCTGCTCGGCGAGATAAGTCGATAGCGGAAACTTGCCGCCATTATAGGAGGGGATCTTCGGATCGAGCGAGAAGGCCTGCGACGCCAAGCATTCGTTTTCGCGGATGCCTTCGAAGCGCAGCACCTTGCCGGAAAAGAGGAAAGTATCGCCGGGCGACAATTGCTCGAGGAAATATTCCTCGACCTTCCCCAACGTGGCGCCGCCGCGGCCGATCCTGCCGCCCTCACCGCGCTTGACCATGCGGATATTCAGCATCGGGCTTTCGACGATGGTGCCGAGGTTGAGGCGATATTGCTGGGCGACCGCCGGATTGGAGACGCGCCAGCGGCCCTCCGCGGTCTTGCGGATGCGGGCATAACGCTCGTAGGTCCGGAGCGCATAACCGCCGGTCGCGACGAAATCGACGATGCGCTCGAAGGTCTCCCAGCTCAGATCGGCATAGGGAGAGGCGCTGATGATTTCATCGTAAAGTTCCAGCATGTCGAAGGGTTCGGCGCAGGCCATGCCGAGCACATGCTGGGCGAGCACGTCGAGCGCGCCGCGGCCGACCGGCGGGGTGTCCTGCGCGCCGATATAATTGGCGTCGAGAGCTGCCTGGCATTCCATGACCTCGAAGCGGTTGGCCGGCACCAGGATCGCCTTCGACGGCTCGTCCATGCGGTGGTTGGCACGACCGATGCGCTGGGCAAGACGCGAGGCGCCCTTCGGCGCGCCGACATGGATGACGAGATCGACATCGCCCCAGTCGATGCCGAGATCGAGGGTGGAGGTGGCAACGACGGCGCGCAGCCGGTTTTCGGCCATCGCCGCCTCGACCTTGCGGCGCTGGCCGACATCGAGGGAGCCGTGATGAAGGGCGATCGGCAGGTTGTCGTCATTGATCGTCCAGAGTGCCTGGAAAAGCATTTCGGCCTGGCTGCGGGTGTTGACGAAGAGCAGCGTCGTGCGATGTTCGACAAGCTTGTTGTAGACATCCGGAATTGCATATCGGGCGGAATGGCCGGCCCAGGGAATGTGCTCTTCGGTCGACAGGATCGAGATATCGGGTTTGGCGCCGCCTTCGACGACGACGAGCCCGGCATGATGCTCCCGGCCCTCTTCCTGGCCGACCAGCCATTTCTGCAGATCCATGGGCTCGGCGACGGTGGCCGACAGGCCGATCGTCTGGAGACCGGGGGCAAGCCGGCGCAGGCGGGCAAGGCCGAGCGAAAGCATATGGCCGCGCTTGGAGGTAACGAGCGAATGCAGCTCGTCGAGGACGACATATTTCAGGTCTTTGAAGAAGCGCTCGGCTTCCCGGTTTGCCAGAAGCAGGGCGACCTGTTCCGGCGTGGTCAGCAGAATATCCGGCGGGTTGAGCTTCTGGCGCTGGCGCTTGGCATTCGGCGTGTCGCCGGTGCGGTTTTCTATCGTGACCGGCAGGCCCATCTCCTCGACCGGCTTCATCAGATTGCGCTCGATATCGATGGCAAGCGCCTTCAGCGGTGAGACATAGAGGGTGTGGATGCCGGTGAAGGCGGAGCCGGGCGGGATCTTGCCGCGACGGGTGAGATCGGTGAGCGAGGGCAGGAAACCGGCAAGCGTCTTGCCGGCGCCAGTCGGCGCAATCAGCAGCGTGCTTTCGCCGGCCTCGGCGCGGGCAAGCAGTTCCAGCTGATGGGCGCGTGGCCGCCAGCCCTTTTCCGCAAACCAGCGGGTAAAGGCAGCGGGAAGCAGGGCACGGGCTTCGGAATCGATCTGGTCCACGCCTGGAAGGTAGTGAAATGCGGGGGAAAAAGAAGAGCGATTGACAAAAGCAATAATCATGGATATTTTTTATCCATGAATTGAGGAGGCCACTTGATGAAGATGGGCGACGGGGTCGAGCAGGCCATTCACAGCGTTGCGATGCTTTCCGGGCTCTCCGAAGGCGGCGTGCTTTCGGCGGCCGCTCTGGCGGAATTCCACGGCGTTTCGACGAGCTACCTGCTGAAGCATCTGCAGGCGCTGTCGGGCGCCGGCATCCTCGATACCGTACCGGGGCCGAAGGGCGGATATCGGCTGGCAAAGGCGGCGAAGGAAATTTCGCTGCTCGACATCGTGATCGCGGTCGAAGGGCCGGCGCCCGCCTTCCGCTGCGCCGAAATCCGCCAGCGCGGACCGAACCCGGTCTCCGATCGCTTCTTTGCCAAGCCCTGTAACATCAGCGCGGCGATGCTGAGAGCCGAACGGCTCTATCGGGCCGAACTTGCCAAGACGAGCATTGCGGATCTCGGCATCGAACTGAACGCTCTCGACGACGGATCGATCGCAGCTAGAGGCTGCGCTTTCCTTGAAATCCATGAACGCAAGACGGCTCGCTGAGCCACCAACAAAGGAGAAACACCATGCAACCACGTTTCAACTTCGCCAAAGCCGCTCCCGATGCCTACAAGGCGGTCGCCGCGCTCGAGCAATATGTCCAGTCCTCCGGGCTGGAGCGCCGCTTCATCCACCTGATCAAGCTGCGCGCCTCGCAGATCAATGGCTGTGCCTATTGCGTCGACATGCATGTGAAGGAAGCCCGCCTTGATGGGCTCTCCGAACAATGGATCAACCTGATGTGCGTCTGGCGGGAATCGCCGGTCTATGACGCCCGCGAACGGGCGCTGCTCGGCTGGGTTGACGCAGTGACCAATATCGCCAAAACAGGCGCGCCTGATGCCGACTACGAGACGCTGAAGGCGCATTTTTCCGAAGAGGAAATGACAAAGATTACGGTGGCGATCGGCGCCATCAACATCTGGAACCGGCTTGCCGTCGGCTTCCGCTCACAGCATCCGATTGATGCGGTAACGAAGGCCGCCTGATCGATATCAGCTTACAGGGAATTCATCCTGGCAACCGACCCGAAAATCTCGGGTCGGTCGAATATCGGATCACTCGTGATCCCGAGTGACGCGTACGGCAACGGCGTCAAACCGATTGCCCGAGAGGTCCATGCTGTTGAATATGTCTCGGACGACTTTCGCAATTTCTTCTGCGGAAGCGCCCTTGGCGCGTTCTTCCTGCATACGGCGTCTCACAAGCTTTTCCAAATCTGACATAGTTCACCTCATCAAATCCGGCGCGAGCAGAGTTTGGCGCCGAGACCGATCACAGGCAAGTTACGTTTTGTTTAGAATGGCTTACCGATTTGTAACGTTAGAGCATGTCGCGCAAAAGTGTGCGGCGGTTTTGCGACAACGACATGCTAAAACTAAAGCGCGATGTAACGGTCGGCGCGGTGGTTGATGGCGACGAAGAGGTTGAGGACGACGGCGCCGAGCACCGAATAGAAGACGACAGGCGGCGTGGTGACGAAGAAGGCGGCGGCGAGCACGCACATGTCGATGGCGAGCTGAACGAGGCCGGCGCGGATGCCGAAACGCTCCTGCAGGTAGATGCCGAGAATGCCGACACCGCCGAGGCTGGCGCGGTGGCGATAGAGCGCCAGCAGGCCGAAGCCGAGCAGCAAGCCGCCGAGAAGGGCCGCCCAGGCCGGATGGATGCTCGAAATGGAGAAGAAGCGCGACTGCACATCGGCAATCACCGAGGTCAGGCCGATGGCGATGAAGGTCTTGATGGTGAAGGCCATGCCGAGGCGCTTCCAGGAGAGATAGAAGAATGGCAGGTTGAGCAGGAAGAAGGCGAGGCCGAAATTGACGCCGAAGGCATAATGCAGGAGGAAGGCCACCCCGGCCGTGCTTCCGGTGAGAAGGCCGGCGCTGGCGAGCACGTAGAGGCCGAGTGCGGCAACGAGGCTGCCGGAGAATATGCCCTGCACGTCTTCGATCGGCGTGTGGCGCGTCGCAGTCGTATTCCAGAAGCCAAGGGCATTGATGAGCTGTGTCATGTCGCCAGTCTCCACGGCAGACGAGTTCAAGAACGCGCTTGGGAAAACCTGGGCGCGACAGAATTTTGGATCATGAAAGGAGCCCGAGCGCCTTGGCGTTCATTGCCGGGCTCTCTGCCGATGCGGTGCAGTATCGGGTTTTTCGGTCGTTCGATCAAGCGAAATAGGTAAGCAATGCTGACCTATTAGAAAATCGCAAGAAATGTTCGCTCACGCGAGCTTGCGCGCAAGGAACAGAATGCCGAAAACCGGTTTTCCGCCATCTTTGCGAATGACCGATTTGACGATCTTGAGGATTTCCAGCCCGTGACGGGCAAGAAGCATCCTGACATAGCTTTCCGAATGGGCGTAGCGCAGCGACGGGGCGAGATGAAAGCCCTCGCCGTCCCCTGCATCCTCGACGGAAAAGGCGATATCGGCGCCTGGTGCAGCGAGCTCTCCAACGATGGCAAAGACGCTTTCGAGATTGCCGAGATACATCAGCACATCGGCTGCCGTCACCAGGTCGGCGCGATGGCGCGCGGCATCCACGAAGAGGCCGGAAAGATCGGACGCAAGCGAGAGATCGGCCTGGGCGAGACTGTCATAGACCCGTTTCTCGCCGGCCTTCGCCAGCATGTTCTGCGAAAGATCGAAGCCTTCGAGGCGACCGGCACGGCTACGGATCTCCGGACCGAGCAGGCCTGTGCCGCAGCCGAGATCGACGGCCAGTTCGTAGCGCCTGCCGGTGGAGGCGATGAGCGCGGCCAGTTGCTGCGGGACGTTGTAGTCGAGTTTATCGACAAGTGCTGATTCGAACCGGTCGGCATAGTCGTCGAAGAGGCGCTCGACATAGCGGCTCGGCGGCAGGTCGGGCGTGGCCGCATCGCCGAGAAGGGCGAGCTTGAGGGCGGCGCCGAAAATGTCTTCAGGATCGAGGGCAAGCGTCCTGCGATAGGCCTCGATCGCGGCTTCACCCCTGCCCGCCTTTTCCAGATAGGTGGCCAGGCGATACCAGCCAGCCGCCCAGGCGGGCACGAGTTCGAGGGCCTGCTCCATCAGCTCGGCAGCCGCTTCCGGCTCGCTGCCTTCCTCGAGCATCCTGGCATAATCGGCGCGGCGGTCGGCAATGACATCGCCGGAGGAAAGCTGGTGGGGCTGCATCAATGGACCTTATTGGCTACAGCATCCTTTGCGCGTCTTTTCAGAGACGCAAAGAATGCTGTAGCTCTTTGTTTTATGCATGTCGTTTTCCCGGAACCGCTGCACACTTCCGGGCGACATGCACCGGCCCGCATTTGGCGGCGGCCACAAAAAAACTCAAGTCCTATTTCAGAGGCGGAGGCGGCCAATTCCGGAAAGGACTTGCGGGCAACGCGCCGCGACCTTATTCCAAGGGCAAACAGGAGATGGCTTATGTCCGATCAGGCGAACAGGTTCCTCGGCGATTCAATCGGCCGCACATTGATAAAGCTTATCGTGGTGTCGCTGATCGTCGGTTTCGTCATGACCGTCTTCGGCCTGACGCCATGGGGCATCATCTACGGTATACGCGATTTCATCCTGGAGATCTGGTATCGGGGCTTCTCGGCCCTCGGGCGCGTTGGCGACTATCTCATCCTCGGCGCAACGATTGTCATCCCGCTCTTCATCATCCTTCGTCTTTTCAACTACCGCCGGTAACATGACATCCATCGATCTTTCCAGACGCAGCCTGTTGCGCCTTTCCGGACTTGCGCTCGCCGCCGGCATCGCCGGCTGCACCACGACCCCGCGAATCGCTGGGACGCCTTCCGACGGCGAGGACGAGACGGCGAGCGTGCTGCCGCTCGTCAACCAGCTCAGGGCCAGAAACGGCCTGCCGCCGCTTACCGTCGATCCGGCGGCGAGCACTGCAGCCTTGTTCCAGGCGAAACGCATGGCGAGCGCCGGCAAGATGGCGCATCTGATGGGCATGACCGACAGCTTCGGTGCGCGCGTCAAGGCGAGCGGCGTGCGGCTGCCGGCGGCTGAGAATATCGCCGCCGGCCAGCAAAGCGTCGATGCCGTGTTGACGGCCTGGATCAACTCGCCGCATCACCTGGAAAACATGCTCGGTCGTTATGACGGTCTTGGCGTTGCCGTCGCCCATAATACATCTTCCAGGAACCTGCCCTATTGGGCCATGGTGCTTTCCAGCTGAGGTGATTCCGCCTGCAGCAGTTCAAGTGATGCAGCGTCTGTTGCGCGTCTGAAACGACGCGTGGCGCTGCCGCGACGAGGCCGGCATGGATACACGCAGCAATCACAACGCGCTTGCGTTCGACGTGACGCACCGGCTGGTGCTGTCGATCGCCATTCCGATGACGCTGGGGTTCATGACGACGCCGCTGCTCGGGCTGACGAACACCGCCGTCGTCGGCCGCATGGGCAATGCGGAGGCGCTGGCAGGGCTGGCGATCGGCGCGATGCTCTTCGATCTGATCCTCGGCAGCTTCAACTTCCTGCGCGCGTCGACGACCGGGCTGACGGCGCAGGCCTATGGCCGGCGCGACCAGCACGGGCAGCAGGCAGTGTTCTCCCGGGCGATAATTTCGGCGCTCGGCTGTGGACTGGCGCTGCTCGGTCTTTCGCCGCTGCTGATGGCGGCGGGGTTGAGGCTGATGGGGGCGGAAGGCGCGATCGCCGAGGCGACCAGCACCTATTTTTCGATCCGCATGCTGGCAGCACCGGCGGCGCTGGCGAATTATGCCATCCTGGGGTTCGTGCTCGGGCGCGGACAGGGCAATATCGGACTGCTGCTGCAGGCTGTTATCAACGGCATCAACATCCTGCTTTCCATCTATCTTGGCCTGACGCTCGACTGGGGCGTGGCGGGGGTTGCCTGGGGCACGATGGCCGGCGAAACGGTCGGCGCGCTCGCCGGGCTAGCCATTGTGCTGCGAGGCTTCGGCAAGGCAGCGCGGCCGGCATGGCCGGAGATCTTTTCCCGGCACCGGCTGGCCGAGCTTTTCGCGCTCAACCGCGACATCCTGATCCGCACCTTCGTGCTGATCGGCGCCTTCACCATCATGACGCGGATCGGCACCAGCTTCGGCGCGGTGACGCTTGCCGCCAATGCCGTGGTGATGAATTTCTTTCTGCTGTCGGGCTATTATCTCGACGGGCTTGCCAATGCCGCCGAACAGATCATCGGCCGGGCGATCGGCGCGCATTACCGGCCGGCCTTCGACCGTGGGCTGAAGCTCACGATCTTGTGGTCCTTCGGGCTGGCGGCTGTTGGCTCCGCCTTCTTCTTCCTCGCCGGTCCCTGGCTGATCTCGGTGCTGACGACCTCACCGGAGGTGCGGCAGGCGGCTGAAATCTATCTGCCCTGGGCGGCGGTGACGGGACTGACCGGAGCGCTCGCCTTCCTGATGGACGGGGTCTTCATCGGCGCCACGTGGTCGGTCGACATGCGCAACCGGATGCTGATCTCTTTTGCCGGCTATCTCGTGATGCTCGCGGTCTTCGTGCCGCTCTTCGGCAACCACGGCCTGTGGCTGGCGATGAACGCCTTCCTGCTCTTCCGCGGGTTCTTCCTGGCGACGCTGGTGAAGCGGCGGGCCGATCAGACCTTTCGCGCCGCCCAATAATCCAGCCGGGTGTCGCGCAAGTCGCGGATCGAGGCGGCCTTCTCGCGGTCCAGGAGTTTCGAGAGGCCGCGGACGATATCGCCGGCCAAGCCGGGGCCTTCATACACCATGCAGGAGTAGAGCTGGACCAGATCGGCACCCGCCCTGATCTTCTCGAGCGCGGTTTCGGCCGAGGAGACGCCGCCGACGCCGATGATCGGCAGATCAGGGCCGACACGCTTGCGCATCCTGGCGAGCACCGCCGTCGACTTTTCGAACAGCGGTACGCCGGAAAGGCCGCCCGCCTCCTTCGCCTGGCGCTGATCCTTGAGGCCGTCGCGCGACAGCGTGGTGTTGGAAACGATCAGGCCATCCAGCGCATGCGAGAGCGCCTCGGCAGCGATATCGTCCATACCTTCCTCGGTCAGATCAGGGGCGATCTTCAGAAAGACCGGGATCTTCCGGCCGGAAGTCGCTGCCATCTCGTCGCGCGCCGCAAGCACTGATGATAACAGCACCGCCAGGCTTTCGCGCCCCTGCAGGTCGCGCAGGCCGGGCGTGTTCGGCGATGAGATGTTGGCGGTGAAATAGCGCGCGACGGAATAAAAACGGCGGATGCCGGCGACATAGTCGGCGATGCGGTCCTCGCTATCCTTGTTGGCGCCGATATTGACGCCGATCATGCCACCGCCCCCTAGCGCGGCGAGGCGCCCGAAGGCGGCATCATGGCCTTCATTGTTGAAGCCGAGACGGTTGATGACGCCTTCATCCTCCACCAGGCGGAAGATGCGCGGCCGCGGATTGCCGGATTGCGGCTTCGGCGTCACCGTGCCGATCTCGGTAAAGCCGAAACCGAGCTTCAACAGCGCCTCCGGCACTTCGGCATTCTTGTCGTAGCCGGCGGCCATGCCGAGCGGATTTTCGAAGGTAAGGCCGGCAACGGTCTGGCGCAGGCGCGGATCGGGCGTCAGCTGGCAAGCGGGCACGAGGCCGGATTTCAAGGCGGCGATCGACATGCCGTGCGCCGTTTCCGGATCGAACAGGAAGAGACCCTTGCGGGCGAGACGCTTGAGGGGATCGATCATGACTGCAGCTCCGGAAAGACATGGGCGCCGGCTTCGTCGAGCGGCAGCGGCGCCTCCCAGAGCACGGCCGCAAGCGGCAGATCGGCGTAGAGATGCGGGAAGAGATCGCCGCCGCGCGAGGGTTCGAAGACCAGCTTGTCACCGAGGCCGCTGCCATCGACGGCAATCAGCAGCAGGCCGGACTGGCCGGCAAAATGCAAGGCGGCAGTTTGCTTCACCTGCTCCGCTGTCGAGAAATGGATGAAGCCATCCTTGAGATCAATGCCGGCGCCATGAAAAGTGCCGGTTTGTCTGGCTTGCTGCCAGAGCGTTTCCGTCACGATCTTGTAAAGGGTCGGTGTCAGGGTCATCATGGCCTCGCGATTGCTGGTCCTTGGTCACGAGGGCTTTGCCGGAAAGAGGCGGCGATGTCCACGCCCCGGCGCCGAAAAACGGGACCGCCACTGGCAAAATCCGGAGGATAAGAAGATGAAGGCATTCGTTATCACGCTTGGCGTTTTTCTGATGCCATTGGCGGCCGCGGCCGTCGAAACCGATGCGGGCCGCTTCCAGCTGGAGAAGAGCGGTGACCATTTCGTCCGGCTCGACCGGCAGACCGGGGCCATGTCGATCTGCCAGGACAAGGACGGCGCCCTCGTCTGCCGGATGGCCGCCGACGAGCGGGCGGCCTATGAGGACGAACTCGACCGGCTGTCAAAGCGGGTGACGGCACTCGAACAGGGCGGTGTGATCCAGCGTGCGCTGCCGAGCGATGCCGAGGTCGACCGTTCGATCAGCATCATGGAGCGGATGATGAAGAGTTTCATGGGGATGGTGAAGGAGTTCCAGGCCGAGGAAAACACCAATCCCCTTCCGCAGAAGACCTGATCTGATATAGTCGGTATGAGCAAGCCGGCATGCAACGCGGAGGGATGGCGTCGCATGCAAGGCATGATCGGGCTCTTGGGAGGGAGTTTTCGATGCAGGAACACACCATCATCATTGCGGACGATCACCCGCTTTTCCGTGACGCGCTGCGCCAGGCGGTGATCGGCATGGAAGGCCGGCAATCGATCGTCGAGGCCGGCGATTTCGCCGCCGCGCGCCGGGCCGCCGGCGCCCATGCGGATGCCGACCTGATGCTACTCGACCTCGCCATGCCCGGGGTCAGCGGCTTTTCCGGCCTGATGGCGCTGCGCTCCGAATTCGCCAGCCTGCCGATCGTCATCGTCTCGGCGACCGACGACGCGACGACCATCCGCCGGGCGCTGGAACTCGGTGCTTCTGGCTTCATTTCGAAATCCTCCGGCATCGACGACATCCGCCGCAGCATCCAGACGGTGCTTGCCGGCGACATTGCCACGCCCGAGAGCTATCGCGACGGCCAAGAGCAAGATCCCGATGTCGCCGACCTGATCCACCGCCTGCATACGCTGACGCCGCAGCAGAGCCGGGTGCTGACCATGCTCGGCGAAGGGCTGCTGAACAAGCAGATCGCCTACGAACTCGGCGTCTCCGAGGCGACGATCAAGGCGCATGTCTCGGCGATCCTGTTGAAACTCGATGTCGACAGCCGGACGCAGGCGGTCATCCAGCTCGGCAAGATCAATATGGCGATGGTCGCCTGAGCGATACATTTCCCTTTGGAAACAGGATTTTATTCCTCTTTCATCTTTACTCAGGCGGCACGGTCGATTAATATTCCGCCGGGTTGAAGCGCGGCGTTGAATGAGCCGCGACGGAATCGCGCATGCTGTCACACAACCAGATCTGGGAAGCGCTCGACAGGCTTGCCGAACGGCACGAGCTGACGCCATCCGGACTTGCGCGGCGCGCGGGGCTCGACCCGACCTCCTTCAACAAATCGAAACGCCTTTCCGCCGATGGACGGCTGCGCTGGCCCTCGACGGAATCGATCGCCAAGGTGCTCGACGCCACAGGCGCGAGCATGGAGCAGTTTCTGGCCTTCATGCGGCCGGACGGTGCTTTCGGACGGCAGGAAGGCGCATTTCCCCAGCGAGGCAACTCCATTCCGCTGCTCGGCTTCGCTCAAGCCGGCGCCGGCGGCTTCTTCGACGATGGCGGCTTTCCAGCCGGCCAGGGCTGGGACGTGGTGGAATTTCCGGCAGCCCCGGCACGGAAGGCCGGTGTCTATGCGCTGGAGGTGCAGGGCGAAAGCATGATGCCGCTCTACCGCGACGGCGACGTGCTGATCGTCGAACCGGGGGCACAGGTGCGCCGCAACGACCGCGTCGTCGTGCGCACAAACGAGGGCGAGGTGATGGCCAAGGTGCTGCTGCGCCAGAGCCCGCGGTCGATCGAGTTGATGTCGCTCAATCCCGAACATCCCAACCGCACCTTCGAGCTTTCCGACGTCGACTGGATCGCCCGCATCATCTGGGCCAGTCAATAGGAAGATATTCCATGCGCCCTGCCGCCTTCATCACAGGTATCACCGGGATGCTAGTGGTGGTCGGCCTGCTGATGGCGGGCGAAGCAAGGCTTGGCGGCGGCACTGCCGGCGACGCAAGGGCGTCCGCAGAGGCGACGGCGACCGCACCGGCGGATGCGGCCCCCGAAGCCGGCGAACCCGCGGCGATGTCGGACGAGCGTGCCGAAATGATTGCTCGCTCAGCAGAACCGGCCGCCCCACCCGCTTCGAGACCAAGCGAAAGCGCGGCAGCCAAATCCGCCGATGTCACTCAGCAAGCGCAGACCGCCACCCAGCAAGCGGCAAGTCCTGCCGCGAAAAAGGCGATGGAGCTGGCGCGGCCGGCGGTCGACAATGCAGGCATGCTTTCCTTTGGCGAGCGCAGGCTTCAGCTTGCCGGCATCGTGCCGACGCCGGTCGACAGGATATGCGGGCCGGCGGGCCGGCAATGGCCCTGCGGCATGATGGCGAAGACGGCGCTGCGCCTGCTGTTGCGCAACCGCAGCGTCACCTGCGATCTCGACACCGCGGAATGGAAGGAAATAGTAACGGCTGCCTGCCGGCTCGGCACAGAAGATGTCGGCGCATGGCTCGCCGAAAACGGCTGGGCGGAAGCCGCAGTGGGTTCGCCGCTTGCGGCTGCCGCCGAAAAGGCCCGGCAGGCAGGAAAAGGCCTTTACGGCGACGATCCACGACGCAAATAAACCGGCAGCCTTGGCGAGCGTTCGAACAGCCCGGATCGGGCCGATCCCTTGTAATGGCTGTCGCCAATTCCTAATCTGGGCTGATCGAAAAAGGAATCAGAGATGAACAAGCCGCTTTCTGCTCATGACGCACTGATCTACGTTATGGTGATGGCGTCCGCCGTCGACAGCACGATGAACGACAGGGAGCTGGAGAGGATCGGCCAACTGATCGGATTCCTGCCTGTTTTCCGGGATTTCGATGACGACAAGCTGATTGCGGTGGCGCGCGACTGCGCCGCGCTGCTCGCTGGGCCGGAAGGTCTCGACGTCGTGCTCGAAACCGTGCGCGACACCCTGCCCGCGAAACTCTACGACACTGCCTATGCGCTGGCCGTCGAGGTGGCATCCGCCGATCTCTCGGTCAAGGCGGAGGAATTGCGGCTGCTCAGCCTGCTGCGCGACCGGCTCGGTCTCGACAAGCTCACCTGCGCGGCGATCGAGCGGAGCGCCATTGCCCGCTTCCGCAAGGGCTGAGCGTGAGCAATTTGGACTGCGGCTTCAATAGAGCCCGTAGGGAAAATACCGCAGATAGATTTCCTGGAGGCGGCCGTTGCGCGACAGAGTGGCGAGCGCGTGATCGATGGCGGATGTCAGCACGCTGTCCTTCTGCCGCAGCATGATCGTCATGCCCTCGCCGAGGAAATGCTCGGAGAGGTAGGGGCCGTCGAATAGCGCGCAGCATTTGGCTGAGGCCGGCGAGGAAACCCAGAAGGAAAGCTGCAGCGCGTCGGCAAAGGCGGCATCGACCTTGCGGTCCTTGAGCGCCGCAAGCAGGGCGTCCTTGGTATCGAACGGCTCGGCCTTGAGCGTGGGGAAAAAGGCTGCCAGCATCGCTTCATGCACCGTCCCCCTGACGACGCCGACCGGATGGCTGGAAAGCGCGGCAGCGGTCTTTCCGTCGAGCGGCACGGCGAGATTGCGCACGAAGCGCGCCGGCAACATCAGATAAGGTCTGGAGAAGACGAATTGCTGACGCAGCTCCGGGGTCACGGCAAGACCGGCGATGATGGCATCGCCCTGTGAGGCGGCGAGCGCATCCCTGAGGTCGGCAAAGGGGAGCGCCTGGATCTGGCACTTGTCTGAAATCTCCAACTCGCTGCAGATTTCGCGGGCGAGGTCGACATTGAAGCCGGAGAGCTTGCCGTTCTGATCGGTGAAATTGAAGGGCGGGAAATCGACCGAGGTCAGGAAGCGCAATCGCACCAGCGAGGAGAGATCGGGCCTCGCAAGACGTTCGCGCGCGTCGAAGAGCAGCGGCAGCGAGGGCGCCGCCTGCTGGGCCGATGCGGCAAAACTTGAAAAAAGCACGCCCAGAAACAGCCCGAGCGCGAAAAAACCCTTCAGAGTCAGGGATGCCAGCTTGGATTGCATCATCGTGATCTTGGTCTCTGGGTTAAGCGCGAAACGTGCGGCGTCGTTGAGATGTATCAGAGTCATGCGCGGCGGGGAATATGTGTGGGAGTGAGGGGAGCAGATGGGGGTCGCGAACTCACCAACATCGTAGCAGCGCGGCACCCTCTGACGCCCCTCATCCTTGTACGTTGCTGTTGCTGTATAAGGGGGCTGCGCGACGGGGATGCGTGTCATCCTTGGGTCTTGAACTCGTACCTCAGCAAGCATCTCCGTCGCCATGCCTTTATACAGCAACAGCAACGTACAAGGATGAGGCTCTCTGCCGGCCATGGCAGCGCACCCGAGACGACAATTCAGCCCCTAAAAATCACAGTCATCCGCCGCACTCTGTTAGCGCGGAATTAAAGAATATCGCCTCTTATTTGTTGCGACGACATCGGACCCGCCAGCCGATCGCATGATGCAAGCGTCAGCCCAAACCTAATCCCTAAACCGCGATATTGAAGCAGCGTTTTCTGCAACAATTGATTTCACATCACCGGGCACGCGAGCACGCCCCGTCAATCAGGTGACATTTCCATGCTGAAGCATCTGAAAATCCGCACAAAAATCATCTCGGTCGTGGCGCTCATGGGGCTGATCACGATGACCGGGCTAATCTATGTCATTTCCGAGTTCCGCCATGCGGACGCCGCCTACAGCGCCTTCATCGACCATGAGGCGCAGGCCTCGATGCTGAGCGCGCGCGCCAGCGCATCGGCGGTGGCCTCGGTGCTGCAGGTCACCCTGCTTGCCGACATAAAGCCCGATACGCCGGAATTCCAGACGGCGCTCGCCACACCGAGCAAGCTGCCGCAGGCGCGGGACCGCATGAAGCAGGCGCTGGCGCTGGTGCCCAGCCGCAAGCCGGCGATCGATGAAATTCAGGCGGGCATCGATGAGATCGAAACACTGGCGAACAAGATCATCGAACAGAGCAAAGCCAAGGACAGCGCCGGCGCCCAGGCGAATGTTGCCCTGATCAATGCCAAGCTCAATGCGCTGACGCCGAAGATGATCGCCAACAATGATGCGATGATGGCGATGCTCAATGATGGTGGCGACGCACTCTCGGCTTCCGTCAACGGGCGGATCGTCTTCTGTTTCATTCTGATCGGCATAGCGGTTCTCGCCGCCGTCGGTTTCAGCGTGGTCGTCGCCCAGATGGGCATCGCCGGCCCGATGACGCAGCTGCGCCAGCGCATGAGCCGGCTTGCCGAGGGCGATACAACAAGCGATGTCAGCGGGCTCGACCGCGGCGACGAAGTCGGCCAGATGGCGAAGGCCGTTTCGGTCTTCCGCGACAACGCGATCGAGCGTGGCCGGATTGAGGCGCGCGCAGAAGCCGACCGCAATGTCAGCGACAGCGAGCGCCGCGAACGCGAGGCGCAGAAGGTCCGCGAAGCATCCGAACTAGAACGCGCCGTCACTGCACTCGGCGACGGCCTGCGCCGCCTTGCCGCCGGCGATCTTGCCTCGCATATCGCCGAACCCTTCGTCGCGCATCTCGATGCGCTGCGTGAGGATTTCAACAACTCGGTCGAGAAGCTCAACGAAACCCTGCATACGGTCGGCGCCAATGCCCGGGCGATCGGCGCTGGCGCCAATGAAATCCGCTCTTCCGCAGACCAGCTTTCCCAGCGGACGGAACAACAATCGGCCTCCGTCGAAGAGACGGCAGCGGCGCTGGAGGAGATCACCACGACGGTGCGCGACGCCGCCAAGCGGGCCGAGGAGGCGAGCCAGCTCGTCGCCCGTACCCGCCTCGGCGCTGAAAAATCCGGCGAAGTCGTCCGCAAGGCGGTCTCCGCCATGCAGCAGATCGAGAAGTCGTCGGGTGAAATCTCCAACATCATCGGCGTCATCGACGACATCGCCTTCCAGACCAACCTGCTCGCTCTGAACGCAGGCGTCGAAGCGGCCCGCGCCGGCGATGCCGGCAAGGGCTTTGCGGTCGTCGCCCAGGAAGTGCGCGAGCTTGCCCAACGCTCGGCGAAGGCCGCCAAGGAGATCAAGGCGCTGATCAGCACCTCCGGCACGCATGTGCAGACCGGCGTCTCGCTGGTCGGCGAGACCGGCAAGGCGCTCGACGCCATCGTCCAGGAGGTGCAGGAGATCAACCAGCACGTCCACGCGATCGCCGAGGCCTCCCGCGAACAGTCGATCGGCCTGCAGGAGATCAACACCGCGGTTAACACCATGGACCAGGGCACGCAGCAGAATGCGGCGATGGTCGAGGAATCCACCGCCGCCAGCCACAACCTGGCAACGGAAGCGGCAGCGCTCAACAACCTGCTCGGCCAATTCAGGCTGACCGGCACCGGCGGCTTCGTCGGCAGCGCCCCAATCGCCACAGCAGCACCTCGCGCTGCCGCCCGCCCGGCAGCCAGGGCAGCCCCGATCCGCGTCGCCCGCGAAGGTGCTGCCCGCCCGGCCGCCTCGCCGGCCCGTGCTCTCGGCCAGAAAATCGCCAACGCCTTCGGCGCCGGCAGCAGCACGTCGCCGAGCCAGGATCCCGACTGGACGGAATTCTGAGCCGACCTCGGCACGAGGCACGGCTGTCCGGTTCGCGGCGATGGCTCACCCAGCCTGCGAGAGGTCGGCAAGGAATGGAGAGCTCGCGGCGTACCCTCTTCTCCCCTCGGGGAGAAGGTGCCGGCAGGCGGATGAGGGGGCCACACGGCACATCCTTCACGTAAAATCTATTCCGGTACTCCGGCGGCAACGCCAGTTCCCAGCGCCCTGAATACGGTCGAGACGAGGTCATCGCGGCCGAAACCTGCATGGGCTTTGTTGAATAGACCGGCTTCGCCGGCCCCCTTGTATCTGCATGTTAGATTTTATGTGCGATGGAAGCGATTGAGCCTCTGGCTGGGTGGCCACCCAGCCAGAGGCGTGACGAAGTCGCCCGTTTCCCCCTCCGGTTACAACCGTGGATGAGCCTGGGATCTTCGTCATCGTCACGTACGACCGAATAGTCGCTTGGCTTCAACCGCACGCACAAGGCAGGTTACCGTGAACAGAGTTATATGTGGAGTGGATGTTTCGAAGGACTGGCTGGATGCGTTTATCCGCCCGTCCGGGGTTTTTGAGCGTTTCAGCAACGATGCGGCCGGCATCGGCGCGCTGGCTGCGCTCTGCCGGGAGCAGGGTGTCGAGCTCGTCGTCATGGAGGCGTCGGGCGGCTACGAGCGTTCGGCCTTCCTGCTGTTGTGGGAGTTGGGGATCGCCTGCGCGCTTGCCAATCCGCGCCATGTGCGCCGCTTTGCCGAGGCCATGGGCTTTCTGGAAAAGACCGACCGGATCGATGCGGCGATGATCGCCGATTATGCCGAGGCCAGGCGGCTGTCTGCCCTGCCGCCGCCGAAAGCCGCGCAGCTGCGGCTGTCGGCGCTGATGACGCGGCTGTCTCAGGTCACCAGCGATCTGACCGTCCAGAGGCAGCGCCGCAGTGCTGCCCGCGATCAGCAGAGTGTGGCAAGCCTCGACGAAGTGATCGCGCTTCTGGTGCGCCAGAGCCGCACCCTTGAGGGCGAGATTGCCTCGATGATCGACGACGATCCGCTCTGGGCCTGCCTCAACCAAGCCTTTCGCTCGATCAAGGGGGTGGCGGACCGTACCGTTGCCCGGCTGATGGCCGAACTGCCCGAAATCGGCCGAATCTCCAACAAGGCGATCGTCAAACTGGCCGGCCTGGCGCCGATTGCCAACGATAGCGGCAAACGCAGCGGACCCCGGCCGGTGCGCCGCGGGCGCTCCGGACCGCGTGGCATCCTGTTCCTGGTCGCCGCCACCGCGGCCAGGTACGATCCGCATTTGGCTGCCTTCAGGCAAAGGTTGCAGAGCGCTGGCAAGCCAAAAATGGTTATCCGCATTGCGCTCGCCCGAAAACTGCTGGTCATTCTCAATGCAAAAGCACGGGATGCGCGAAGAGAATTCGAATGCGCAACTTGACAACCCAGATAGTCGCTCATCCGCCCTACGGGCACCTTCTCCCCGCTGGGGAGAAGAGGGAATCGAGACGTTGCGGCATACCCCTTCGCCCCGTATACGGGGAGAAGGTGGCGGCAGCCGGATGAGGGGCGGACGGCGGCGGCCGTCCTTTCCTTTTGGGGTGTCGTCTAACCCGGCCGCCAGCCGATCTCGACGAGGATGTTTCCTGGCGCCGTGCAATAAAACAGCCAGCCGCCGCGCATGGCGGCCGGCGGACCGGACAGGTCAGCACCGGCAGCCGCGAGCCCGGCATGGACCGCATCGACATCCGCCCTTTCGGGCAGAATGAAGCCGATGTGATAGGTCTGGCGCCCGATCTCCACCTGATCGGCGGTGCCGAATTTTGCGATTGCGTGGCTGAGGACGATTTCAAGGCCGGCATCGTCTTCGAGGATCGCCAGGCCATTCTGGCCGCGCATATCCTTCAGTCTCAGGCCGAAATGGCGGATGAAGAAATCCGCCGTGACAGCGATATCGGGTACGTGGAAATCGAGGTGGTTCAAGTGCATGACAGTCTCCGTTCGGAAAAATCCCGGGACTGCCTTTTTGCCGTCTCCGCACGCCGCCGGGATCCCGCATCTTGATGCGGATCACGTCGCGGGTTCTCGTGCCATGGCACGGAGCAGAGCTTCGCCAGAGCGCTTAACGCTCCAATGGAAGGGATCGGGCTTACCTCAACCGATCCTGCCTTTTTCGACGATGCCGATCTAGCAGACGGCACCGGTTTCGGCAATGGATGGGTCGGCGCGACTGGTGGAACGGGATTTTCACCCTCATATCAGCAGGTGGATGTCGTCCCGCCAGCCGCTCGATCACGGCGTCCCCGGCGACGCCCGAAGGATTGAAGCATGGCATGGGCATTCGTGTCGTGAACTCTATCCGGCGAGGTGTAGAGTGATATTATCCACGGCATTGGGAGGGATGGACATGAAAGCTGCAACTATCGGCCTCGTCGGCACGCTCGTTCTCGCGGGCTGCAACACCGTCAGCTACGGCGGACCGGGCCTCGAACCTATCCCCGGCAGCATTACCTATAGCGGCCAACCGCGCACTAAACTCACCAAATCACCTGTTGGTTCCGCCTTCCCGCATGATTTCATTGACCAATACGGCCGGCAGGTGGAGGAGACCTACATCATCCAGCCCGACCGGAGCCTGATCATCGGCCATCGGCAATACAAGCCGATCCGGTTCTTCGGGGATTAGGCTTGGTCGGCGTGGTTTGCGGGAGATGGAGCGGTGAAGGGCAACCTTGCGCTATGAGCGATCATTGCTGGCATCGCAAAACTGACTATTCTGCGACGCTGCATATCGCCCGGTCATTGGCGCGGCCGGCCAGGTGACGTGGGGGACAGCACGGGTGGTGTGCCCCAAGTGGAACAGCTTGCCATTACCGTGCCGGTGATCTTGAGGTTGTTGTCCTTTTGCATCTGGCTCAGCGCCGCGCGCGTGTCCGTCGACGACGCCAGTCAGGAAGCCAGCGTAATGACGTACGCAGTCAACCCCGACAGCACGTGGATGACGATCCGCCTGAGACCTGTTAGATCAACGCGACAGGGCCAGCCAATCACCGATCGTTTTTCCGTAACGCCGCGTGGAGCGGATGGCCGGAGCCGGCCGCTGTTGGGTTGCCGCCGTCCTTCGGATCTCACGCGGGCTCAGCCCGAATTCGTGGATGAAGGCGCGCGTAAAATTGGCGGCGACCTCGAAACCGGCGGCTTCTGCGATTTCCGCAATCGGCCTGTGGTCGGCCGAATTGTTGAGATCCGCATAGGCCTGCAGCAATCGCCGCTTGCGAATATAATTGAGCACGCCTCCGCTCGCCTCAAACAGCTGGTAAAGCCGCGTCCGCGAAATCCCCAACGCGCGGCACATCATGTCCGGTGTCAGGTTTTCCGAATGGAGATTGACGTGAATGTAGCGGTGCGCCCGCTCCATCAGTCCCATGTTGGTCTGGTTTTGACCGGTGTCAGTCGTTGTGGACGATGCGGCGCCCGCAACGACCATATCGCCGATGGTTTGGATGATCCGGGGCACTTCCTCTATCGTCAGATTGCCGAGGTTCGTTTCGAGGCCCGTGAGATAACCCGTGAGCAACTCGGCGTGGCTGCCGGAAAGAACCGTGTTGCCGGCGCTCTGGAGAAGGCTCGCATCGCGAGCCAGCAGCTCATACGGCAGGAACACTAGCAAGGCTTCGGTATCGGTCATCCGTCCGCGATACGGGCTGCCGACAGACATGAAAAGTATCTCGCCGGCACTGGTCTCGGTGACACGACGGTTGACCTCGGTCCAGGCTTGGCCGCTGCGCTGCAGGGCGACGTTCCAATGGTCGATGGGGCTCGATCGAAGCATGGCCTGATCGCGGACATATCTGTGGGCCTGCGCGCGTTGCTGGACGATGAGGATATCGCCGAGGTGCCAGCCGATCTGCTCCGCGAGGAACCCGTCTTCCGGTGATTTTCCCTCCGGCAGATGAACATCCACGAGCGGCGCCATATGTGCCCGCCAGGCCTGGAATTGTTCTGCCGGTGGCAGGTTCTGCGTCGAGAATCGCAGCGGCTCAAGTGCAGGGGAGGCATGGGGTGGGCGTTCCTTGCGCAAGGCCGGTTCACGCGGCCAGCGCCGCCGCTCCATATGCGCCGGCCGTTCCTGTTCCGCGGCAGCATCATCGTCGGAATCAGACCCTGTAGTCATCCAATTCCTCCAGCGCATAACCCGACCCGAGCCATGGAAATTGAGAAAAGCAATTGTTTTTGCGGCTGAAATCTCCGCAGAACTCCGTCTGAAAAAGCGGAAGTGCTCGACGAGTCACCTCCATGAGTTGCTTATCATATTCCTTTTCGCTCCGAAATGTACGGAGCGATAATTTCCAGGACGTGAGGATAACGACAATAGCCTTTCTTAGCTGTATCTAAATAAACATCGGTTCGTTCCAAAAGAAAAACCGGACGAACAAAATATTCGCATGATTGAACGACTTAATTTCGCTGTATAGCGAAGTACATACCGAATATCCCATAGCAAAACCTGAAACACGGGAGGTAGTCGTGAACTATCTTGGTAAGATTCGTGCGCGCTCTGTGCAAACTTCGGCTGGTGATGCAAATAATCCATCCGGAATATCTCGTGCTCCCAAGAGAGTTCTTGTCACCGGCGGCGCAGGCTTCCTCGGATCACATCTGTGCGAGACGCTTTTGGCCGCCGGACACCAGGTGATCTGCCTCGACAACTTTTCCACCGGCATGCGGCGCAATATCGTCCATCTGAAGCGAGTCGATCGCTTCAATGTCGTCGCCCACGATATCGTCCAGCCGCTCGATCTGGAAGTCGACGAGATCTATAATCTCGCCTGCCCGGCATCGCCCCCGCATTATCAGGCCGATCCGATCCATACGACAAAGACCTGCGTGCTGGGCTCCCTCAACCTTCTGGAGCTGGCCGCGCGCACCGGCGCACGCATCCTTCAGGCATCCACCTCCGAAGTCTACGGCGACCCGAACGTCCACCCTCAAGTCGAAAGCTACTGGGGCAACGTCAATTCGTTCGGGCCGCGCTCCTGCTACGACGAGGGCAAGCGGTGCGCAGAGACGCTGTTCTTCGACTTCCACAAGACGCACGGCGTCGAGGTCAAGATCATCCGCATCTTCAACACCTATGGCCCGCGGATGCGTCCGGACGACGGCCGCGTCGTCTCGAATTTCATCGTTCAGGCCCTGACGGGGCAGGACATCACGATATATGGCGACGGTTCGCAGACCCGCTCGTTCTGTTTCGTCGATGATCTCATCGGCGGCATGGTCCGCATGATGGCCTCACCGTCGTCGCTGACGGGGCCTGTCAATCTCGGCAATCCGGGCGAATTCACGATCCGGGAGCTGGCCGAGCAGGTGATCGGATTGACCGGCTCGCGGTCGCAAATCATCCACCGCGCTCTGCCGGTTGACGACCCCCGTCAGCGTCGCCCCGATATTTCGCTTGCCATGCAGGAACTCGACTGGCGGCCGAAGATCGACTTGTCGAGCGGCCTTCGTCAGACGATCGACTATTTCGATGGCCTTCTCACCCGTCCGGCACGCGAACTGGAGGCGGTCTGATGGATGCGCCCCGGGTCCTTGTCACGGGTGGTGCCGGCTATATCGGCAGCCACACCGCCAAGCTCCTCCGCTCGGAGGGGATTGAGCCTGTCGTCTACGACAATCTCACGACCGGAAACCGTTCGTCCGTGCGCTGGGGGCCCTTCGTCGAAGGTGACGTCCTCGACTCGTCATGCCTGATCGAGGTCATCGAGAAATATGCTCCCGATGCCGTTATCCACTTTGCCGCCTCGGCCTACGTGGGCGAGTCCGTGGAAAACCCAGCGAAATATTACAACAACAATGTCTGCGGTGCATTGTCGCTTATCGATGCCTGCCGGCAGACGGGGCTTCAGAACGTCATCTTCTCATCGAGCTGTGCCGTCTACGGCGTCCCCTACGTGCTGCCGATCGATGAGACGTTGCCGAAGGCTCCGATCAATCCCTACGGCAAGACCAAGCTGATGTTCGAGCATATGCTCGCCGATTATGCGGCGGCCTACGGCCTGCGGTATGTTGCCCTGCGTTACTTCAATGCCTGTGGAGCCGATCCGGACGGCGAGCTTGGCGAATGGCACGTTCCGGAAACCCATCTCATTCCGCGGGCGCTGCTCGCCGCGGCCGGCCGGATTCCGCACCTGGAGATATTCGGCGATGATTACGATACCCCTGACGGCACCTGCATAAGGGACTATATCCACGTCGCCGATCTCGCGCGCGCCCATGTTCAGGCCTTCACTCATCTCGCCAAAGGCGGAGCAAACCTCACTGTCAACCTCGGCACCGGGCGGGGTTTTTCCATCAGGGACGTCCTGCGCGTGATCGAGGAAACGACCGGGTGCGAAGTCCCGGTCGTCATCCATCCACGCCGGCCGGGCGATCCGGCCAGCCTCTACGCCGACGCCAGCCTGGCCCGCGAGACGCTCTGCTTCCAGCCTCGATATTCCGACCTCGAAACCATCGTGCGGACGGCGGCTCCGTTCTTCGGACTGGAGGCGCGCGCGTGACCGAACTTGCGATTAGCCAAACAACGCATGCTCCGGAACCCTCGCACGAGCCGTTTCTTGTCCCGGTTCTCACAGGACATCGGCGGGCCGAATATCTGTTCTTGACGGCCGTATGGGCCTGCGCCTTCGCCTATTTCTGGATCTGGTGGCTGGAGCCGCGCCATCACGTCGATCTCTTCGGCACAATTACGGTGAGCCTGGTTCTTGCCTGGGTTACCGCTCTGCCGGCCTATTTCATCGTCGTCTTCTATCGGGCGGCAAGACCGAACGGTCCCTTGCGCCTGCCGGCGGGCAGTCGAGTGGCCATGGTCGTGACCAAGGCGCCGGCGGAACCCTTCGCGGTCGTCCGTGAAACCCTGCTGGCAATGCTTGCCCAGGAGGTGGAACACGACACCTGGCTTGCCGACGAAGACCCTTCCCCCGAGACTCTCGACTGGTGCTCCGGGCACGGGGTCTTCGTCTCGACCCGCAAGGGGCGATCCGATTATCATCGGACATCGTGGCCCCGGCGCACGCGGTGCAAGGAAGGCAATCTCGCCTTTTTCTACGACCACTACGGCTACAGCCGTTACGATTTCGTGGCGCAACTCGATGCGGATCATGTTCCCGCGCCCGACTATCTCTTCCACATGCTGCGTCCGTTCGCCGATCCAAAGGTCGGCTATGTCTCGGCCCCCAGCATTTGCGACAAGAACGCTTCCGAAAGCTGGTCGGCACGTGGAAGGCTTTATGCCGAAGCCAGCATGCATGGCTCGCTCCAAGCCGGTTACAATGGCGGCCTGGCGCCGCTGTGCATAGGGTCGCATTACGCGGTACGCACCGTCGCCCTCCAACAGATCGGCGGCCTCGGTCCGGAGTTGGCTGAAGACCATTCGACGACATTGATGATGAATGCCGGCGGCTGGCGGGGTGTGCATGCGCTGGATGCCATCGCCCATGGTGACGGCCCCAGAACCTTCAGCGATCTCGTGACGCAGGAATTCCAGTGGTCGCGCAGCCTGGTCATGGTGCTGTTGCGGTACACGCCGAGCCTCGTCGGCCGGCTGCCGCCCCGACTCAGGTTCCAGTTCCTCTTTTCGCAACTCTGGTATCCGCTTTTTGCGTTCTTCATGTTGCTCATGTTTGCGTTGCCGATCATCGCGCTCGTGCGCGGCCAGAACTTCGTGACGGTGACCTACCCCGATTTCCTGGCGCATTTCGCACCGCTTTCTATCGCTCTCGTGGTGATGGCTTATCGCTGGCGCGCCAGCAGCTCGTTCCGCCCCTACGACGCCAAGATCCTGAGCTGGGAATGCATGCTCTTTCTCTTTGCGCGCTGGCCCTGGGCGCTGGCCGGCACGCTGGCTGCGGTGCACGATTTCGTGACAGGCTCCTTCGTCGATTTCCGCGTCACGCCGAAAGGGCGGTCCGAAGTCGATCTGCTGCCGGTGCGTGTCCTGGCGCCCTACGCTTTACTGGCGCTCATCGCCGTATTGCCCGCCCTGGCAATCGGCCATGCCGGTGCCTCCAAGGGGGGTTACTTCTTCACCATCCTGAACGCGGCAATCTACTGCGCGCTGCTGTTGGTCATCGTCGGGCGCCATTCGAAGGAAAATACCGTTGCGGCGGCCCCGCGTTTCTACCGTCCCGCGATGGCGACCGCGCTGCTTGCGCTCGTCGCGCTGCCGGGGCTTGCAACCATCATGCGCGGAAAGGATGCGGCCGAGGCACTCGCCTGGGGCAGCGGCCGCCTTCAGCTGTTCGAAGAGCGCTATGCCGTCTCCGGTGCGGGCCTGGGCGGGACCGCCCTGCGCACGATCTTCTTCAAACCACGATGGATTTCCGATCCGGAGGAGATCCAACTGAGAACGGATGCCGCTCAACCGGAGTTGCGGCCGAGCGTGGAGGAATTACACAATGCATAGCCCATCCAAAATAGCCCTATTGTCGTTAACCGGCCTGCTGCTGTCGGGAGTCGCGGTCCTGCCGCCCGCCCTGGGCAGCTTTGCCGAAGGGCAGCCGCTTGCAATGACGACATCGTCCATTGCGCCGCCGACCAAAATGCCGGTTGTCACGAACGAGTCGATCACGTTCGGCGCCTATGACCCGCACGGAGATTTAGGCGCCTCGTCCGATTCGAAGATCGAACACCTCTTCCTGCCCTGGGAAGATGTCGACCTGCGCACCCTCGCCCTCGCCGACGATTATGCGCAAGCGCGTGGCCGCACCCTGCTGATCTCGGTCGAGCCCTGGACCTGGTCGACCGATTGGCGCCAAACCCCGCAGGAACTGCTGCACAGCATCCTCAACGGTTCGCGCGACGCGAACATGGCCGCCGTCTGCTCGACTGCTGCCAAGCTGAAAAGTCCGGTCATCATTCGCTGGGGACAGGAAATGGACGAAACCGACAGCCAGTTCTCCTGGTCGCATTGGCAGGGCGCCGATTATGCCAAGGCCTATCGCCGGATGGTGGAGGTCTGCAAGGTCCACCTGAAGACGGCCAAATATATGTGGTCCCCGAAGGGCAATGAGGGGCTTCAAGCCTTTTATCCCGGCAACGATGTCGTCGATCTCATCGGGCTCTCGGTCTTTGGCCTGGAGCGATACGACAGGGACAAGACTGGCCGTGACCAGACATTTGCCGAGCACCTTGCGCCCGGATACGCCCGTGTCGCCGGTTACGGCAAGCCCATCATGGTTGCCGAACTCGGCTACGAAGGCAGCGATTCCTACGTGCGAAACTGGGCCGAGAGCGTAACGAAACGCTATCCTCAGTTCCCGGCGCTCAGCGCCGTTATCTACTTCAACGACCGCGAAGTCTATCCGTGGCCGGACGGCTATGGCCGCCCCGACTGGCGGGTCGTCCGCGAAAGTATCAATTGAACAAGAAGGAACCTGACCATGTCCATGCTTCAAAAAATGCTCCTGGCCGTGGCTCTGACCAGCGGTATCGCCACGGCCGCGTCCGCTGCCGGAACCAATGAGCCTAAGGGCATAGAGACCGCAAAGCCGATGAGCAGCGCGGAAATCTATCGGCTCTACAACCAGAATTCCTGGATGTGGAAAGCCGGCGCCGGCTACTTCTCTACAAAGGCGCGTCGCTTTACCGCCTGGTCTCGGGAAAATGGCTCGCCGTCCTTCGGCACGGGCCGCTGGTTCATCACGGAACCGGGTAAACTCTGCTTCAACGCCGACTGGCACGCCAAGACCGGAACGGCGACGGCAATCACCTGCTTCAGCCACCGCAAGAAGGGCGGCCTGATCTATCAGAAACGCGAACCGGACGGTCAATGGTACGTTTTCAAGAGCGCACCGGCACAAGCCACCGACGAATTCGCAAAGCTTCGCCATGGCGACTACGTGAGTTCTCAATTTGGGGGAATTGAGATGAGCGTCAGTAAGACCAGATAAAGGCGAAGTTAGGGGTTGCGCGCGGCCGAGGCGCCATCTGTTTCCTTGTAGGCGCCGATGCCTGCGCGCAACCCTTTTCATAAAAGATCGCGAAGTGCCTTGAAAAGGCGGCGAACGGGCTGAGGGTAAATGGAGCGGGTGAAGGGAATCGAACCCTCGTATTCAGCTTGGGAAGCTGCTGCTCTACCATTGAGCTACACCCGCGATGAAGCGAGATTTCCAACAGATAGGGGCCGCTGTCAAGTCGCGCCTGACGCAACGCTTCAGATGCGGAAGTGCTTCGAGAGTTTGAGGCCCTGGGCCTGGTAGTTGGAGCCGAGGCCGGAGCCGTAGAGGCTTGCGGGCTTTTCCTGCATGTGTTCGTAGACGAGGCGGCCGACGATCTGGCCGTCTTCGAGGATGAAGGGCACTTCGTGGCTGCGGACTTCGAGCACGGCGCGGCTGCCGCGTCCGCCGGCAGGCGCGTGGCCGAAGCCCGGATCGAAGAAGCCGGCATAATGGACGCGGAATTCGCCGACCAGCGGATCGAACGGAGTCATCTCGGCGGCATAATCCGGCGGCACGTGCACGGCCTCGCGCGAGACGAGGATATAGAACTCGTCGGGATCGAGGATCAGCTCGTTGCGGCCGCGGCTGTGGAGCGGTTCCCAGAAATCGAAGAGGTCGTGCTCGGCCTTCTTGTCGACATCGACGACGGCGGTGTGATGTTTGCCGCGATAGCCGATCAGGCCGTCCTTGTCCCCGGCGAGGTCGATCGACAGGGCGATGCCGCCGCCTGATACGTTGGGCAGCTTGCTGGCCACCAGCGTCTCGCTTTCATGCAGCTTCAACAGTTCGGGCTCGCCGAGCAGGGCCTGACCGACGCGGAAACGGATCTGCGACAGGCGCGAGCCGCGGCGCACGACGATCGGGAAGGTGCGCGGGCTGATTTCGAGATAGAGCGGGCCGGAATAGCCTGCCGGGATCTTGTCGAATTCCTGGGCGTAATCGGTGATGACGCGGGTGAAGATATCGAGGCGCCCGGTCGAGCTCTTCGGATTGGCCGAGGCCGACATGTCGGCCGGCAGGGCCAGGCTCTCCATCAGCGGCACGATATAGACGCAGCCGGTTTCGAGCACCGCCCCCTCGGAGAGGTCGATCACATGCAGGCTCAGCCGGTCGAGCTTGTCGGCAACCAGGTGCGAGGGGCCGGGCATGAAGCTGGCGCGCACGCGAAAAGCCTTGGCGCCCAAGCGCAGGTCGAGGCTTGCCGGCTGGATCTGGTCGCGGTCCAGCTCCCGTTCGGAGATCAGACGCCCCGTTTCGAACAGCGCGGAGATCGCGCGATCCGCCAGAATTCCCGTTTCGCGAGCCATCATGCCTCATCCATCATTTGCCGCCGACAAAACCAAACTCGGGGAATTGACGCAAGCAGCTAACAGCAGTATTGCAGAATTATCCCGTGGTGATTTGGCCGGTCGGCTTGCAGCCACGTTAAACAAGTGGCTAAAAAGACCGGGTTGAAACCGGTCTGCTTTTGCGACCGGTTTTTTTGTTATGTGAAGGTGATGGCATGAGCAAGACCTGGCGCCCGGCAACCCAACTCGTCCACGGTGGCACGCTGCGTTCGCAATATGGCGAGACGTCCGAGGCAATCTATCTCACCCAAGGCTTCGTTTACGAGACATCGGAGGCGGCCGAAGCCCGCTTCAAAGGCGAGACGGAGGGCTTCATCTACGCCCGCTACGGCAGCCCGACCAACGACATGTTCGAAAAGCGCATGTGCATGCTCGAAGGCGCCGAAGACGCCCGCGCCACCGCTTCCGGCATGGCCGCCGTCACCGCGGCAATCCTCTGCCAGCTGAAATCAGGCGATCATATCGTCGCCGCCCGCGCCCTCTTCGGTTCGTGCCGCTGGGTCGTCGAGACGTTGGCGCCGAAATACGGCATCGACTGCACGCTGATCGACGGCCGGGATCTGGCGAACTGGGAAAAGGCGATCACGCCAAAGACCAAGGTGTTCTTCCTGGAAAGCCCGACCAACCCGACGCTCGAAGTGATCGATATCGCAGGCGTCGCCAAGCTCGCCAACCAGATCGGCGCCAAGGTCGTCGTCGACAACGTCTTTGCGACGCCGCTCTTCCAGAAGCCGCTGGAACTCGGCGCCCATATCGTCGTCTATTCCGCCACCAAGCATATTGACGGCCAGGGCCGCTGCCTCGGCGGCGTCGTGCTTTCCGACAAGGAATGGATCGACGAGAACCTACACGACTATTTCCGCCATACCGGCCCGGCGATGTCGCCTTTCAATGCCTGGACGCTGTTGAAGGGCATCGAGACGCTGCCGCTGCGCGTGCGCCAGCAGACCGAGAATGCGGCGAAGATCGCCGATTTCCTGGCCGAGCAAGGCAAGGTCGCCAAGGTGATCTATCCCGGCCGCAAGGACCATCCGCAGGCCGATATCATCGCCAAGCAGATGACCGGCGGCTCGACGCTGGTCGCCTTCGAGCTGAAGGGCGGCAAGGATGCGGCCTTTGCGCTGCAGAATGCGCTCGAGATCGTCAAGATTTCCAACAATCTCGGCGACAGCAAGAGCCTGATCACCCATCCGGCGACGACGACGCACAAGAACCTGACGGAAGAGGCGCGCGCCGAACTCGGTATCTCGCCTGGAACGGTCCGCCTTTCGGCCGGTATCGAGGATACCGACGACTTGATCGAGGATTTCGCGCGGGCGCTTGCCAAGGTCTCGGCCTGATCGGCAGTCATAACGGCCGGATATCACGCGGGGTCCGGCCGGTCCTCACCAAGGTGAGGCCAGATCTCACCAAGGTGAGACCGGGGGGAACAAGTTCGTCCGCCGCGGCGTTCCGAAGCGGAATTAACACTGGCGATTAGGCTTAACGATCGAAAACCTTTCGGATCACAGCCGTTTCAGCGATGATAACTGTTCCGTTTCTTGACGGACAAAGCCTCTTATAAGATACGGGTAACATATCTTGATTAAGGTGCAAGGCATGTATCGCGCCCTCACAAGAGAGATCGAAGTCGTCGTCGAGCCGTTCTATCTGGAGGAGCAATCCGATCCGGAAGACGATCGCTATGTCTGGGGTTACCGGATCGTCATCAGCAACAATTCCAACATAGCCGTTCGGCTGGTCAACCGTTACTGGAACATCACCGACCAGAACGGCCAGGTGGACGAGGTGACCGGTCCCGGCGTTGTCGGCGAACAGCCGCGGCTCGGCCCCGGCGACACCTACGAATATTCTTCCGGCTGCCCGCTCGATACGCCCTCAGGGCTGATGTTCGGCCATTACCAGATGGAAACGGACGAAGGAGAGATGTTCGATGTCAACATCCCCGCCTTCTCGCTGGATTCGCCTGGGCTGCTGCGCGTGCTTAACTGAGGCGCAACAATTGAGAGGTCATTTTCCGTCAGCGCCACGTTTCTGAGACGTCTTCGACGCCCGGCTTCTGGGAGATTGCTGAGACCTGCCCCTCATCCGCCTGCCGACACCTTCTCCCCGCTCTTGCGGGGCGAAGGGGACGTGTCGCGACCTCTCCGTTTCCCACCAACCTTTCGTATGGCACGTCCCCTCGCCCCGTTTTTACGGGGAGAGGGTTAGGGTGAGGGGCACCATTCGCGCGAACCAGCCTATTCGGCCGGCTGAAGCTCGGCCGGCTCGAAGCGGTAGGTGGTCGAGCAGAATTCGCAGGTTACGGCGATTTCGCCGTTTTCCTGGCTGGCTTCGATCTCCTCGGCCGAAAAGCCCTTCAGCACGCCCTTGATCTTGTCGCGCGAGCAGCTGCAGCGGTCGAAGACGGCGCGCGGTTCGTAGACGCGGACGCCACGCTCGTGGAACAGGCGAAACAGCAGCCGCTCGGTACCGACAAGCGGATCGGTGAGTTCATCGGCATCGATGGTCTCGACCAGCGAACGCGCTTCGAGCCAGGCGTCGTCCTCGCCGTGCGGGCGGCTGCCGGTGTCGCCGTCGCCGCCGTGGAGATCCGGCTGGCGCATCCGCTCCGGCGCTTCCGGCAGGAATTGGGCGACGAGGCCGCCTGCCCGCCAGCGATGGCGCGGCTTGCCGGCATCGTCACGATCGAAGAGCTCGGCCGCGGCAAGGCGGACGCGCGTCGGGATCTGCTCCGACTGGCGGAAATAGACGCCGGCAATTTCTTCAAGCGTCGTGCCGTCGAGCGGAACGATGCCCTGGTAGGGCTGGCTGAACTTGCCCTGGTCGATGGTAAAGGCGAGCACGCCCCTGCCGAGCAATTGCTCCGGCTCGGTTTCGCCTGACTCGATCGCCTTGTTGAGCAGCGCCCGATCGAAACGGGCATAGGCGCGGACATTTTCCGGCGTCGAGAAATCGGCGACGAGAAGATCGACCGGGCCGTCGCCCTTGGTCTGCACCGTGAACTTACCGTCGAACTTCAGCGAGGTGCCGAGCAGCACCGTCAGCACGACGACTTCGGCAAGCAGCCGAGCAACGGGTGCGGGATAATGATGGCGCTCGAGGATCGCATCGAGCATCGGGCCGAGCTGGACGGCGCGACCACGCACATCCAGCCCCTCCACCTGGAAGGGGACGACATGGTCATCGCCGGCGAAATCGAACTGGCCGAGGGCGGCTGCAGCTTCTGCCATGGCTTTTCACTCCTACTTTCCAGAGCGATGGGCCAGCGTGCCCGCCGCTCGCGCGGTCGCGAGTTTGTGACTCGCGACGTCCGATTATGGTTCAGATCGCGCCCAGGCACCAAGCAAGAATCGACTTCTGCGCATGAAGACGGTTTTCCGCCTCATCGAAGACCACGGATTGCGGACCGTCGATCACTTCGTCCGTCACTTCCTCACCGCGATGGGCGGGCAGGCAATGCATGAACAATGCATCATTGCCGGCTTTGGCCATCAAGGCCGCGTTGACCTGATAAGGCTGGAAGACATTGTGACCCCGGGCCCGATGTTCCTGATTCATGGAGACCCAGGTATCGGTCACCACGCAATCGACGCCGGCGACCGCACGGTCGGCATCATGGCAAAGCATGATTTCGGCGCCCTCATTGCGGGCCCAGTTCAGATAGTGATCCTTTGGCTCCGAGCCAAGGGGTACGGCCATGTTCATGCGGTAGCCGAAGCGCGCGGCACCCTCGACCAGCGAATGCAGCACATTGTTGCCGTCGCCGGTCCAGGCGATGGTCTTGCCCTTGATCGGGCCGCGGTGCTCTTCGAAGGTCATGATATCGGCCATGATCTGGCAGGGATGGGTGTCATCCGTCAGCGCATTGATCACAGGCACGGTCGCGTGCTCGGCGAGCTCGACCAGCCGCGAATGCTCGGTGGTGCGGATCATGATCGCATCGACATAGCGCGACAGCACCTTGGCGGTGTCGCCGATCGTCTCGGCGCGGCCAAGCTGCATCTCGGTGCCGGACAGAAAGAGTGTTTCGCCGCCGAGCTGGCGCATGCCGACGTCGAAGGAGACGCGGGTGCGCGTCGACGGCTTCTCGAAGATCATCGCCAGCATCTTGCCGGCGAGCGGCTTATCACCCTGGCCTGCCTTAAACGCCTGCTTGCGGGAAAGCGCATCGTTCATGATGGTTCTGAGATCGGCTGATGTGACCGCCGAAAGATCTAGGAAATGTTTAGGGCTCATGTCTTCTTACCTGTGCTGCGCCCGAAGGCGGCAATCTCTTCAAGCCGTCTTCTTGACCTTGGAGGCGCGAATGCTCTCGGCGGCGCGCTCGACGCGGGCCAGACCCTCGCGGGCTTCCTCGGCAGTGACCACGAGCGGCGGAAGAAGGCGGATGACGTTGTCGCCGGCAGGCACGCTGAGCAGATGGGCGGCGCGGATCGCCTGCAGCAGTTCGGCTGAGGGAACGGCGGCCTTGATGCCGAGCAAAAGGCCCTCGCCTCTGATATCCTCGATCACATCGGGATAACGATCCTTCAGCGAAGCGAGGCCCTGGCGGAAGACAAGCGCTACGTCGCGCACATGCTGGAGGAAGCCATCGGCAAGGATGATGTCGAGCACGGCGCTGCCGACGGCCATGGCAAGCGGATTGCCGCCATAGGTCGAGCCATGCGTGCCGGCCTTCATGCCGGAGGCGGCCTCCGACGTGGCAAGGCAGGCGCCGAGCGGGAACCCGCCGCCGATGCCCTTGGCGACAGCCATGATATCGGGCGTGATACCCGACCATTCATGGGCGAAGAGCTTGCCGGTGCGGCCGACGCCGGTCTGGACCTCGTCGAGGATCAACAGCAGGCCGTTCTCGTCGCAGAGCTGGCGAAGCGCCTTCATGAACTCGTTGGTGGCAGGGCGCACGCCGCCCTCGCCCTGCACCGGCTCGATGAGGATGGCGGCCGTAGCATCGGTGATCGCGGCGCGAACCGCTTCGATGTCGCCGAAAGCAACCTGATCGAAACCCGGCGCCTTCGGGCCGAAGCCTTCCAGATATTTTTCCTGGCCGCCGGCGGCGATCGTCGCCAGCGTCCGTCCGTGGAAGGCGCCTTCGAACGTGATGATATGGAAGCGCTCGGGATGACCCTTGGAAAACTGATAGCGGCGCGCCGTCTTGATCGCGCATTCGAGCGCCTCGGCGCCCGAATTGGTGAAGAACACCTTGTCGGCGAAGGTGGCGTCCGTCAGCCGTTTTGCCAGACGCTCCTGGCCGGGGATCTCATAGATGTTCGACAGGTGCCACACCTTGTCGGCCTGCTCCTTCAGTGCGCCCACAACATGCGGATTGCTGTGGCCGACGGAGGTGACGGCGACGCCGGCGCCGAAATCGAGATATCGCTCGCCGCTTTCGGTGATCAGCCATACGCCCTCGCCTCGCTCGAACCGCAGCGGGGCACGAGAATAGGTGTCATAAAGCGGCGCGGCTTCAGCCATGGCGCGATCTCCATCAAGTTGCCGGGCAATGACTCCGGCTAAGGAAACCAGGCCCGAAAAATCAAAAATGCCGCCTTGCGGCGGCGAGTGGCACTATTTCCTTTTCGCGCTGCAATGTCAACAAAACGGCGCCCTTAGCGTATGCAGCAAGAGTGTACAGCGGCATTTCCAGTCATCAACAGGCATTATTGCAGAAATGACACGCAGGGGCAGCAAGTTGGGGAAAACTACGAATTCGATTCATCCGGATTCATGCGACTCTTGTCACGGAGTCAGGCTCACACTAGGTTAAAGATCAATTACTAGACTGCATGCGGCGGAACTAGTCACCAAAATTGATCAAGCGTTTCTTGTTTCGGAGCTCCCGGGACAACGGTGAGGGATTCTGCCATCACCAACGCAGAAGGTGGAGACAGGGCATGAACTGGACAGACGAGCGGGTCGAGAAACTCAAGAAACTTTGGGCCGAAGGACTGAGCGCCAGCCAGATCGCTGCGCAGCTTGGCGGGGTCAGCAGAAACGCGGTCATCGGCAAAGTGCATCGGCTGTGCCTCCCCGGCCGTGCCAAGGCCGGCGGCACCAACACCGCGGCGCGAACGCCGAAGCGCAATACCTCGGCGCCGCGCGCGCCGAACTACGCCTCACGGGTCACGACCCGCACCGTTACCCGCCAGCAGGGCGCGACCATGCTGAAGGAAGAGATCGAGATCGAAACGATCGAGGAAATGGAATATGTGCCGAGAGGCAATGTGGTGGTGCCGATTTCCCGACGCCTCGGCCTGACGGAGCTGACCGAACGCACCTGCAAGTGGCCGGTCGGCGATCCGCTGAAGGACGACTTCCATTTCTGCGGCTGCGAGTCCCCCGACAATTCGCCTTATTGCGGCTATCACCAGAAGCTTGCCTACCAGCCGGTCAACGAACGCCGCCGGGCGGCAGCCCGGGCCAGCTGAACGGGTGATCATTGCTAGAATGACGAAACGGGCCGAGTGGCCCGTTTTTTATGCAATTTTGGTCCGTGCGGATGGCTGCCCCTCATCCGCCTGCCGGCACCTTCTCCCCGCTTGCGGGGCGAAGGGACATGCCGCACCCTCTCCATCCCCACCAACCTTTCGCGGGGCACGTCCCCTCGCCCCGCTTACGGGGAGAGGGTTAGGGTGAGGGGCAGACGTTAGCACGAGCCCTTGTCAGTAACCAGAACGGAAGCCCTCAGGCTTCCATCGAATAGCCGGCGCCGCGGACGGTGCGGATAACGTCCTGCATGTTGGAGAAATTCAGCGCCTTGCGCAGGCGGCCGACATGGACGTCGACGGTGCGCTCGTCGACATAGATATCGTGGCCCCAGACGCCATCCAACAGCTGCGAGCGGGAGAAGACCCGGCCCGGCGACGACATCAGGAATTCCAGCAGGCGGAATTCGGTGGGGCCGAGGCGGACTTCACGGGTCTTGCGATGGACGCGATGGGTCTCGCGGTCGAGCTCGATGTCACCGCATTTCAGCACCGTCGACAGCACCTCGGGACGGGCGCGGCGCAGCATCGCCTTGACGCGGGCAACGAGCTCGGGGGTCGAGAAGGGCTTGACGACGTAATCGTCGGCGCCCGTCGACAATCCGCGGACGCGCTCGCTCTCTTCGCCGCGCGCCGTCAGCATGATGATCGGCAGGCGCTCGGTTTCCGGCCGCATGCGCAGCCGCCGGCAGAGCTCGATGCCCGAGACGCCGGGCAGCATCCAATCGAGGATGAGAAGATCGGGAGTGCGCTCCTGAAGCCGCATTTCGGCTTCGTCGCCACGAAGAATGGTATCGACCTCGAAGCCTTCCGCTTCGAGATTGTAGCGAAGAAGCACGCTGAGGGCTTCCTCGTCTTCAACAACTGCAACTCTCGGGATCATGCGTATCGGTCTCCTCGCGCATGATCCTTAAACCGGGGGTGATTTAAGCAATGCATCCTGCGCAAACTCAGAAATTGGCTGCGACCTCTTTGCGCGCCCGGACGGGCGCGCACGCAATTGACTGGTCCGGGCGACTGGCCCGGACGGTTATTCCGTGACCGCGCCGACGGTGTTGGCGCTGTCGTCCTTCGGACGGTCGCCTTCCGGCTGCGCGCCTGTCGTCATGTAAAAGATCGTTTCGGCGATGTTGGTGGCGTGGTCGCCGATGCGCTCGATGTTCTTGGCGCAGAAGAGAAGATGCGTGCAGCTGGTGATGTTGCGCGGATCTTCCATCATGTAGGTCAGGAGCTCGCGGAACAGCGAGGTGTACATGGCGTCGATCTCGTTGTCGCGTTCGCGGATCGCATTCGCCTTGTCGGCGGAACGATTGGTGTAGACGTCGAGCACTTCCTTGAGCTGGACGAGCGCCAGCTCGGACAGATGCTCAAGGCCGCGGGCGAGCTTGCGGGGAACGCCGGTGCTTTGGACGGCGATGACGCGCTTGGCGGTGTTCTTGCCGAGGTCGCCGACGCGTTCGAGATCGGCGGCGATGCGGATCGAACCCATGATTTCGCGCAGGTCCGCAGCCATCGGCTGACGGCGGGCAATGGTGACGATCGCCTTGTCGCCGATTTCGCGTTCGGCATGATCGAGGATCACGTCGTCGGAGATGACCTTCTGCGCCAGCGCGGTATCGCCATTGACGAGCGCCCGGACGGATTCGGCGACCATCTGCTCGGCCAGACCGCCCATTTCGGAAATCCGCCTGGACAGGAACTTCAAATCATCATCATAGGCAGAATAAATATGTGTCGATGCCATGGGGCTTTATCCTCGAATAACGGGAAGGCTTGGTGTCGCCAAAATCAGCCGAAACGACCCATGATGTAGTCCTGGGTGCGCGGGTCGTCGGGATTGGTGAACATCTTGTCGGTGTCGTTTTCCTCGACAAGATTGCCAAGGTGGAACATGGCGGTGCGCTGCGAGACACGCGCGGCCTGCTGCATGGAGTGGGTGACGATGACGATCGTGTAGTTCTCGCGCAGCTCGTGGATCAGTTCCTCGACCTTGGCGGTGGCGATCGGGTCGAGCGCCGAGCAGGGCTCGTCCATGAGGATGACCTCAGGGCTGACGGCAACGGCACGGGCAATGCAGAGGCGCTGCTGCTGACCGCCGGACAGGCCGGTGCCGGATTCATGCACGCGGTCCTTGACTTCGTTCCAGAGACCGGCGCGCTGCAGGCTGGTCTCGACGATCTGGTCGAGGTCGGCCTTCGACTTGGCAAGGCCATGGATGCGCGGGCCGTAGGAGACGTTTTCGTAGATCGTCTTCGGGAACGGGTTCGGCTTCTGGAAGACCATGCCGACGCGGGCGCGAAGTTCGACGACGTCGATATCGGGATCATAGATATCGTCGGTATCAAGCGTGATCTTGCCGGTGACGCGGCAGCCGTCGATCGTGTCGTTCATGCGGTTGAGGCACCGCAGGAAGGTCGACTTGCCGCAGCCGGACGGGCCGATCAGGGCGGTTACGGTGTTTTCGCGGACGTTCAGGTTCACATCGAAAAGCGCGCGCTTCTCGCCATAGTAAACCGAGACTTCCTTTCCGATCATCTTATACGGGACGTTGCTCATCTTGCGATCCAGCGCCTTTTCAACTGCAGCTTCCGTCAACATGTTCATGATGTTTAACTCCGTTTACCAGCGGCGCTCGAAGCGACGACGCAAGAGGATGGCGCCCATGTTCATGACGATCAGGAACAGGAGCAGGACGATGATGGCACCCGAAGTACGCTCAACGAAGGCACGTTCGGCCTCGTTGGCCCACATATAGACCTGTACGGGCAGAGCCGTCGAGGGATCGAGCGGTGTCGTCGGCGCGTTGGCGACGAAGGCGACCATGCCAATCAGGAGCAGCGGCGCGGTTTCGCCGAGCGCGTGCGCCAGGCCGATGATCGTGCCGGTGAGGATGCCTGGCATGGCGAGCGGTAGAACATGGTGAAACACCATCTGCATCTTCGACGCGCCGAGGCCGAGCGCTGCGGCGCGGATCGACGGCGGCACGGCGCGCAGAGCCGCACGCGTGGCGATGATGATCGTCGGCAGGGTCATCAGCGTCAGCACCAGGCCGCCAACCAGCGAAGCCGAGCGCGGCAGGCCGATGAAGTTGATGAAGACGGAAAGACCGAGCAGGCCGTAGACGATGGAAGGAACCGCGGCGAGGTTGTTGATATTGACCTCGATCAGGTCCGTCAGCTTGTTCTTCGGCGCGAACTCCTCGAGATAGATCGAGGCGGCGACGCCGATCGGCAGAGCGAGCACGAGGACGATCAGCATCAGGTAGAGCGAGCCGATCAGGGCGACGCCCAGGCCTGCGGCCTCCGGACGGCTGGAATTGCCGTTGACGAAAAGGCCGGTGTTGAACTGCTTGTGGAGAGCGCCGCTCGCCTTCAGCTCGTTCATCCATGCAACCTGCTTGTCGTTGACCTTGCGGTTCTTCTCATCGACGGAGAGATCGATCTGGCCCTTGCTGGCGCTGTCGACATTGGCGTCGGCGAGCAGAGTGACGTCGACCGTCTTGCCGATGATCGACGGATCGGCGATCACCATATCGCGCAGCTGGATCGGCGCACTCTTCGACAGCATGGCGGATGCATCGCGCACGTCGGGACGGCTCGAGGCATTGATGTTCAGCTGCTTGACGATCGCGTCACGCAGGAGAACCGGATAGTTGGCGGCGATCAGCACCGAAGGGTCGGTCGCACGCTTGTTGTTCGGGTCGATCGTCTTCTCGGAAAACTCGATCGGCAGGGTGATCGCCGTCTGCTGGAAGGCGGTATAGCCTTTGCCGATCACCGTCCACAGCAGGATGAAGAGGAAGACGAGACCGAAGGTGATGGCGGCGATGCCATAGGCCTGGAACCGGCGCTCGGCGGCATAGCGGCGCTTGATGCCGATATCGCGGCGCGCGGGCGCCGTGGAAACGGTGACGCCTGATGTGGGAGAAACAATATCCGTCATTCGTACTGCTCCCGGTATTTGCGCACGATGTAGAGCGCATAGATATTGAGGCAAAGCGTGATGCAGAACAGCGTGATGCCAAGGGCAAAGGCAACCAGCGTCTGCGGCGAGGTGAACTCAAGGTCGCCGGTCAACTGATTGACGATCTTGACGGTCACCGTCGTCATCGGCTCGAAGGGATTGATCTGAATGCGGGCGGCGACACCAGCGGCCAGCACGACGATCATGGTTTCGCCGATGGCCCGCGAGGCCGTCATCAGCAGTGCGCCGACGATGCCGGGAAGGGCTGCCGGCAAGACCACTTTCTTGATGGTTTCGGAGCGTGTGGCACCAAGACCGAGCGAACCGTCACGCAGCGATCGGGGCACGGCGGTGATAATGTCGTCCGACAGCGAAGACACGTAGGGGATCAGCATGATGCCCATGACGATGCCGGCCGTCAGAACGCTCTGCGCCTGGATGAAATTGCTGTAATTGCCGGACAGAAGGCCGCTGATCTCAGCGGAGAAATCGCGCAGGAACGGGCCGACGGTGACGAGCGCGAAGAAGCCGTAGACGATCGTCGGAATGCCGGCGAGCACTTCAAGCAGCGGCTTGGCGACCCCGCGCAGCTTCGGCGAGGCGTATTCGGCCATGTAGATGGCGGCGAAGAGGCCGACCGGCACGGCGACCAGCATGGCGACCAGGCCGATATAGATCGTTCCGAGCAGCAGCGGGATTAGGCCGAACTGACCGAAGGACGAGCTGCCGGCGCCGGCAAAGCGCGGATCCCAGACGGTGCCGAAGAAGAAGTCCATGGCGGGGACGGCGGCAAAGAAGCGGGCGGCTTCCGATAGCATGGAGAACACGATGCCGATCGTCGTCAGAATGGCGATCGAGGAGGCGAGCAGCAGGCCCCAGAGCATGACGCGCTCGACCCGGTTGCGGGCGCGGAAGCGCGGAGCAATGGAGCGCAGCGCATAGAAGGCGCCAGCAATGGCGAGAGCGAAGACAACAGCCGTCATGGCGATGCGGCTCGTCATGCTCAGGGCATTGAGCTTTTTGGCGGCGTCGAGCATGTAAGGCAGCGGCTGGCTGGCAAGCGGCACACCCTTTTCGAGGAGCTTGGCCTGCAGGGCAGCCGGATCGTTGCCGACCGCAGCAGTTTCATCCGAGGTCAGCATCGTCAGGCCGCGGGCGACCGTCGCCACCGTCGAATAGCCAAGATCCTGCTCGACCGAGACTTGCGCCTTGATGTCGTCAGGGAAAGCACCGCGAACCGAGGACTGGATGATGCCGGGGCTGATGGAGAGCCAGAGGCAGAGGACGATGAGGGCGGGAAGAACCGCCCAGATCGCCGCATAGGCGCCGTAATAGGCTGGCCGTGAATGCAAAGCGGAGGATCGGCCTCCGGCAAGCGCCGTGGCCCGGCTGCGCGCGACCAGATAGGCGGCGGCGCCGATCACCCCAAGGCACAAAAGTATGATGGATGTGCTCATTCGATACGTCCCCAGGCCCATAGCCCCAAAAAGCCCGGCAGCTTCATCAGCCTGCCTTCGGCTTCAATCACGGAGAAGGAATTCCAACCCTGCAGCTCCAGAACCGCCGGCGCGCAGGGACATAGACAATGCCGGCGCGGGCTGAAAGGCGCTGCGCCGGCAAAGTGATTACATGGACTTGCCGGCTTCGACGTCCTTGCGGATGGCGTCGCGTTCAGCATCCGGAGCGGCAACGAGGCCGTATTCGGCGAGCGGACCGTCAGGGCCGATCATCTGGTCGGATACGAAGAAGTTGACGTATTCCTTCAGGCCAGGAACGGCGCCGAGATGTGCCTTCTTGACGTAGAAGAACAGCGGGCGGGAAACCGGGTAGGTGCCGTTCGCGATCGTTTCGGTGGACGGAACGATACCGCTCATGCTCGCAACCTTGAGCTTGTCGGCATTGTTTTCGTAGAAGGAAAGGCCGAATACGCCGACGCCGGTCTTGTTGGCGGCGATGCGTGCGAGGGTTTCCGGATAGTCGCCGTCGATGTCGACTGCAACGCCGTCCTTACGGACTGCGACGCAGGCCTTGCCCTGGGCAGCCTTGTCGGCGATTTCCTTGGCGATGACGTCGATTGCGCCAGAGGCCTTGCAGCCGGCGGCGAGCACGTTCTGTTCGAAGACTTCGCGGGTGCCGTGCTTTTCGCCCGGGATGTAGACGGCGATATCAACAGCCGGAAGCTTCGGGTTGACTTCCGACCACTTCTTGTACGGATTAGCGACAAGCTTGCCGTCAACGACGACCTGGGCTGCGAGGGCCTTGTAGATGTCGGCAGGAACATAAGCGACGTCAGGGTTGGAAGCGTCGGTTGCGAAGACGATGCCGTCGTAGCCGATCTTGACTTCCTGGATGTCGGTTACGCCGGCGGCCTTGCAGGCTTCGGCTTCGTTCTTGTTGATCGGACGCGAAGCGTTCGCAATATCGATAGTGTCTTCACCAACACCCTTGCAGAATTCCTTCAGACCAGCGCCCGTGCCGCCGGATTCAACGACCGGCGTCTTGAAGTTGGTGAAGGTTTCGCCGAAGGACTCGGCAACGATCTTTGCGTAAGGCAGGACGGTGGACGAACCAGCGATCTGAATCTGGTCGCGGGCGACGGCAGCGCCAGCGAAAGCAGCAGTTGCAGCGAGCGCGGCAACGGTGAGCTTGAAGGTGTTCATGTAAATCTCCCGGTATTTGGGCTTGTGTGAGTGCGGCCTTAGAGAGGCCCTCGCATGCCTTTTTTCATCGGCGAGACTCTCTTAGCGCTTTATGCACCGTCCTTTTATGTCAAAGCCGTGAAACATTTGTGACAGATTAAGCTCCTGATTTATAAAGTAATATTTTGAATCGGCCGATCGATCATGTCGAGCAACCAGCAAAGTTCGGCGTTCAATCCACCTCGCGTTGTACAAACTGGCTGCACATCAGAAACGGCAGTGAGGCGGCGGCTTTCCGCTTCCGCCGTTTCATTAACGTTGTTCCGCGGTGATTTGGGGCCCAGGTACATGGCGGGGGCATCTCGATTCCCTCTTCTCCCCAGCGGGGAGAAGGTGCCCGTAGGGCGGATGAGGGGGCCGGCGAAGCCGGTCTTTCCAATAACCCGTGAACCGCCTCGACCATCGTCAAGGCCCTTGGGCAGGCGTGGCGGGATAGGTGAATTGCGTGAGAGGTCAGCCGTGCGGCCCCCTCATCCGCCTGCCGGCACCTTCTCCCCGAGGGAAGAAGAGGACATGCCGCGACCTCTCCGTTCCCCGCCCGGTTCTCATAGAGCATTGCGTCAGAAACGCACCGTAAAATTGGTGCCCTTGCCGACTTCCGACTTGACGATCAGCCGTGCCCGGTGGCGGGTGAGGATGTGTTTGACGATGGCAAGGCCGAGGCCGGTGCCCTTTTTCGAGCGGCTGTCCTCGATGCTGACGCGATAGAAGCGCTCGGTCAGGCGCGGCACATGCTCGGCCGGAATGCCTGGGCCCTTGTCGACGATGCTGACCTCGACCGGCTGGCCGGTGCCGTTCTTCAGCCAGACGTCGACGACCTCGCCCTCTTGGCCGTATTTGCAGGCGTTTTCCATCAGGTTCTCGAAGACCTGGACAAGCTCGTCGCGGTCTCCGAGCACCTCGACCTTGCCGTCGGGCAGATGCAGGTTGATGGCGACGCCGACATCCGTTGCCAGCGGCACCAGCGCATCTCTGACATGGCCGAGCAGCGGCACCAGATCGACCTTCTCATCCGGGGCGATGTGCGATTTCAGCTCCAGGCGCGAGAGCGACAGCAGGTCGTCGACCAGCCGGCTCATGCGCGTCGTCTGATCCAGCATGATGTTGAGGAAACGCGCCTGCGCCTTCAGATCGTTCTTCGCCGGCCCCTGGATGGTTTCGATGAAGCCGCGCAGCGAGGCAAGCGGCGTGCGCAGCTCGTGGCTGGCATTGGCGACGAAATCCGACCGCATGCGATCGATGCGGCGGACCTCCGATATATCGCGGAAGGAGAGGATAAAATAGCGCTCATGCGGGCCGTCATCGGCTGCGAATTCTATGGGCGCGCTGCGGACCATATAGACGCGCTCGGACGGCAGCCGCTCGGCATGCTCTATCTGGTTCGGAGCGTTGGTGGCGATGGTTTCGCGCACCATGTCGAGCACGCCGGGCGAGCGCAGGCGGGCCGATATATGGGCGCCGAGCGCCACTTCGCCAAAAGCTTTCTCGGCAGCACGGTTCTGGAAGAGCACCGAGGCGTCGTCCGACAGCACCATGACCGGGATATCGAGGCCGGAAAGCGTGGCGGAAACCTCCGGCAAGCGGCTTGGCGGCGCCTCCGGCTCGATCTCCACCGGCGGGGCCGGTTCGGCCTCGATGATCGGCGCCTCATTGAAAAGCGCGGTGAGGATCATCACAAGCAGGAGGACAAGCACAACCCTTTTGTTCATGCCGGCGGCAAGCGCGGCGAGCGCGCTGAGGATCGCCGCAAGCAGCACCGGCCGTTCGCGCCTTATGCGCGCCAACAGGCTTTTTCTCCACGGAGTTTCGTCTTGCAAGTGCCCTCGCGGCGTCGATTCGTTTTTCTCTATATTGAACTCTGCCTGATAGCGGCAATTCATGACAGAAGTTTTCGGGTGGCCGCACCTCAAGCGAAAGGCCGCAGCCGAAACCCACGAAAAATGATCGGCCGCCCGTGAAAGATTTGATTTTCAACGGTAACTATGTTCGCCTGCAGAAAGAGAACAATCAGGCTGAGGAGCACCATATGGACGAGAAGGTCGAAAACAGGGCCGTGGAGCTGGAGATCCGCGGAAAGAAACGCATCTTCGACGTCGACGATCCCGCCCTGCCGGCCTGGGTGGACGAACACGCGCTGGGCTCCGGCGACTTCCCCTACAAGAAGAAGCTCAAGGAAGAGGACTATCTGGAGGAACTGGAAAAGCTGCAGATCGAACTGGTGAAGGTGCAGTTCTGGCTGCAGGCGACCGGCAAGCGGGTGATGGCGCTGTTCGAAGGGCGCGACGCTGCCGGCAAGGGTGGAGCGATCTCGGCCTCTTCGGCGCATATGAACCCACGCCTTGCGCGCGTCGTGGCGCTGACAAAGCCGACCGAGCGCGAACAGGGGCAATGGTATTTCCAGCGTTATGTCGCGCAATTTCCGACATCAGGCGAATTCGTGCTGTTTGACCGCTCCTGGTACAACCGCGCCGGCGTCGAGCCGGTCATGGGTTTCTGCACGCCGCAGCAATATGAGGATTTCCTCAAACAGGCGCCGCAACTCGAAAAGATCATCGCCCATGAGGGCATCTTGTTCTTCAAATTCTATCTCGATATCGGCCGCGAGATGCAGTTGAAGCGTTTCCACGATCGCCGGCATGATCCGCTGAAGGTCTGGAAACTGTCGTCGATGGACATCGCAGCGCTGACGAAATGGGACGATTACAGCGACAAGCGCAACCGGATGCTCAAAGAAACCCATACGGATTTCGCGCCCTGGACGGTAATCCACGGCAATGACAAGCGGCGGGCGCGCCTCGAACTCATCCGCCACATGCTGAACAGGATGGATTATGACGGCAAGGACAAACAGGCGCTCGGCACGGTCGATGCAGAGATCATCGGCTCAGGGCCTGGATTTCTGAAATAGGGCTTCCTGAAATAGGCGTTGGCTAAACGGGGTCACCGGCTCCGCCGGGACCGAGGTCACTGCCCCGGCAGGATGCGGATGGCGAAGAGGTTGATGCCGCGCGCCTTGCCGTCGAGATCGCTGTTGATCGTCAGCGTGCCCGGCGAATTCGGCGCGAGCGAGCGGTCGAACTTTACCTGCAGCAGCGCATCCGACTTTTCCCGGGTGACGTTGAAGCGATGGCGGGCGCAATTGCCGAGCGTCTGGAAATTGCACTCGACGGTGACCTGGGTCGGCTCGTCGCTGGTCGACTGCAGCGTCAGCGCGATCGTCGAGGATTTGCCGGCCAACTGCTGCAGCACCGAAGGGGGAACGCTGATCGAGACATTGCCATCGGCTGCACCGCTTTCGGAAATCAGCCGGACGGCGGGGCCATCATTCTCGTCGATTTTTTCGATGCGGGCCCGCGGGCCGCTTTGAATCTTGTCGGCGTTCTCAGGCTTGAACAGCGGGATCCAATCGGCCGAGAAACTGTTCTGCGGATCGATGGTCACCGGCTCATCGGTGTGAGAGCCCGCATTCCCGCTGTTGTCATTGCCGGTGAAATCCTCGGGCTGGGTGCTTGCCGGCGGATTGGCAACGCTGGTGTCGCGCTCGGCCGCCGTCATCAGCAGGCCCGATGTATGTGCCCACCAGGCGCCGATGCCGATGAAGGCGAGCAGGACGCACCAGACGAGCAGCCTCGAAAAAAACTTGCGCGGCTTGCGGCGGCCTGCCGCCCGCTCCGGGCGGAAATCCATATTGGTGGCGCGCTGACCCCGGGCAAGCCGCTCCTCGCCGACGGGGGCGGCAGCCAGGTGATCGGCATTGCCGGCATGCACGTCATGGAGGCTGGACTCGTCGCCGCGGCTGAAGGCCACCTCGGGAGTGCGGGTTTCGCCTGCGGGCACGGGACTATCGATAAGGCTGTCGATATCGGCCACTTCACCGCGCGGAACCGGCGGCGCCGGCATTTCCACGACCGGCGGCACGGGCACTTCAGGCGGCCTCTGGCGGGGGTGAAGGCGCTCGCGCTCCTCGCCTTCGATGGCGTGGATGGTGCTTTCCAGGCGATGGCGGTGATGGGCGACGACCTCGGTGTCGGTGATATCCTGCTTGCGCAGGCCGGCTTCCAGCGCCTGGCGGGCCGACTGATAGATCCTCGCTCGAACCTCCGGATTATCGCGATCGGAATTTTCGAGCGCAGTTCTGATGGCCGTTTCTAATCCGCTCACGTCAAGTCCTTCACCTTGAATTCGGCATCGGACTGCAATCCCCGCCGTTCTCCATCAAAATTCGGTAGCGGCAAGTGCGGCAAACCGCAAGCCTTGCGAGGGCGGGCCGCGGTTGATCGGCGGGGATAGTCGGCAGGTTTCACCGCTTGCGGGCCTTATTATATGAGCTTTCTCGGACGTATATATTCCGGCTGAAATCGACGAAGGCATGGCAGCCGCTCTTTTATCGCATTTTCATCTCTGTTATGAGATTGACGTTTTCGTAAACGTCAGTGGAAGCGATGAACCATGGCCCTGCCCCCAATCCTCAAGGACAGATTGAGACTGCCGGTCATCGGCTCGCCGCTGTTCATCATCTCGCATCCGGCGCTGACGCTGGCGCAATGCAAGGCAGGCATCGTCGGAGCGTTTCCGGCGCTGAACGCCCGGCCGGAAAGCCAGCTCGACGAATGGCTGGCCGAGATTACCGAGGAGCTTGCCCGCCACGACACCGCCCATCCCGAGCGGCCGGCCGCGCCCTTTGCCGTCAACCAGATCGTCCACATGTCGAACAAGCGGTTGGAGCATGACCTTACGCTCTGCGTCAAATACAAGGTGCCGATCGTCATCTCCTCGCTCGGCGCCGTGCCCGAGGTCAACGCCGCCGTGCACTCCTATGGCGGCATCGTGCTGCATGACATCATCAACAACCGCCATGCCCATTCGGCGATCCGCAAGGGAGCCGACGGGCTGATCGCAGTTGCCGCCGGGGCCGGCGGCCATGCCGGCACGCTGTCGCCCTTTGCCCTCGTCCAGGAAATCCGCGAATGGTTCGACGGGCCGCTGCTGCTGGCCGGCGCCATCGCCACCGGCGGCGCCATCCTCGCCGCAGAAGCGATGGGCGCCGACATGGCCTATATCGGCTCGCCCTTCATCGCAACGCAAGAGGCGCGCGCCGCGGACGCCTACAAGCAGGCGATCGTCGAAGGCGCCGCTGGCGATATCGTCTATTCCAACTATTTCACGGGCGTGCACGGCAACTATTTGAAGCCCTCGATCGTCGCCGCCGGCATGGACCCCGACAACCTCCCCTTAGCCGATGCCTCGAAGATGGATTTCGAGCAGGCTATCGGCGGCGCCAAGGCCTGGAAGGACATCTGGGGCAGCGGCCAGGGCATCAGCGCCGTCAAGGCGGTCGAGCCGGTCAAAAAACTCGTCGACCGGCTGGAAGCCGAATACAGGGCGGCGCGCGCCCGGCTGGCGCTCTGAGGCGCGCCTTCCCGCCCCCTCCCTCTTTTTTGCCAAAGCCATGACAGGGTGCTTGAATTCTTCGATCAATGCCTGTATCAGCGCCATGCAAATCGCAGGCCGCATGCTTCGGCCGCGAGGGGCCGCTTTAGCTCAGGTGGTAGAGCACATCATTCGTAATGATGGGGTCGCAGGTTCGAGTCCTGCAAGCGGCACCAGTTCTTCGCTGTCCATTCCCGACACATAGGTAACGGAACGTACCTAAGACATGGGTGACAACCTCGTGCCGAACGGGTTGTCGATGGTTTGCAAGGTTCTCTGCTCCAGGTCGATATATCCCAGATCATAGTGCATGAAGCTGACGAGCCAAATGCCGTTGTCGACTTCTTTGATGCCGAGTTTCTGTCCGGCCATGACGGTTGAGATATTGATCTTCTTGCGGTGCATACAGATGCGTCCACAATGGGTGACCAGCACGTCGCGGTCATGGAAGGGGTATTCGATCTCGGGCAGGCCGGTATAGAGGCGGTCTGACGGCCGATAAATCTCTGCCGGATGCCGCATGTTCAGCGCCTCATGTGGGCGTTCCTCGTTGAATTCGCGGATGAAGTCATCGAAGCGTGCCTGCTGTTGGAGGATCGTCCTGCCGGGCGGGCGGGTGGCCTCCTTCTTCAGCGTCAGATGCATGCGCTCGTGGCGGCCGTTCTGCTGCGGGTGACCGGGTTTGATGCGCTCGATGCCGATGCCGAGCCTCAGCCACCAGACCGACAGCTTCGACAGATTGTAGAGCCCATTGGGGCTGGCGAAGGGCAGACCGTTGTCGGAGCGGATGGCGGTGGGCAGCCCGCGTTCGGCAAAGAGCCTGCGGAAGGCTTCGAAGACGCCCTGCTCGCGGGTCGATTCGAAGGCCTCGCAGCAGAGAAGGTAGCGTGATGCCTGGTCGGTGACCGTCAAGGGGTAACAGTAGCGTCCGTTGCCGAGCTTGAACTCTCCCTTGAAATCGGCGCACCAGAGGTCATTGGGAGCAAGCGCTTCACCAAGCACCGTTCCCACGGCCTTGTTCGCCCGGTTCCTCTTGCGGGCCTGGCTCACAAGGCCGTGTCGGTCGAGCACGGCATGCACGGTGCTTGTGGCGGGAATGCGCACATCGCCTGCAAGCCGCTTGACCAGAAGCTCCCGGATTTTGCGTGCTCCCCAATATGGTTTTTCCTTCTTCAGTCGCACGATCATCGCCGTGACTGGCTCGGGCAACTGGTTGGCATAACGGACCGGTCGGCGCGACCGGTCCGTCAGGGCATCAAGCCCTTCGTCCTTGTAACGGTTGAAGATCTTGTAGCCGGTCTTGCGCGAGATGCCGAATTCCCGGCAAACATCGCTCATACCCTCGCCCTCAAGCAGCCGGGCGACAAATCGAAGACGTTCCTCCATGACCGAAATCTCTCTCCACGGCATCAACACCTCCCGCTTCAAAACGGAAAGTGTTACCCATGTCTCCGGTACAAAACGTCACCTATCTCTCAGGTCGGGCACGCGTGCTGAAAATCTATATTTTAAGCCTCTCTTAAAAGTCTGAATCCATCCTATAGACTGCTTTTGGCCACTCGGCCGGCAAAGCTTCAACAGTTTGAGAGCTGCTTCACTCAAGGGGCTGGCTGCCCTTCATCTACATATGCGCGACCAATGCCGATCGAACGAGAGCAGGTTAGCGATTAGGAGGATCCATGAAGACATCGCTTTTAAGCATCGCGCTTTTCACAATTACCCTATCCGCTGCGCAGGCAGCAGACTTCCCTCTCGCCTCGTGTGCTGGATGGAACGGAACGCTCGTCAGCAGGACCGGCACCGATTCAAGCACTGCCGTTATCACAGGCAAGCTCACTCGGGCCGACTTCCAGGAATATTGCAAGCGAGACCCGGGATGGGAGACAACAGTCCATGGCGGCAAACTTACCGTCAAGCAGTGCGTGGCGATGTACACAAAAGAGAATGGGAAAGACACTTTCCGTTCCACCGCCAATTGCAGCGAAGGCACCCTCTCCTTCGAACCTTCTGCCGGAAAACCGGTGAGCGTCACTTTCCCATTACCAGAGAATTCAGACGTTTCGTGCGCTTCGGGGATGCCGCCGCTGATCGAGCAATTCAGGCTTCTCTGCCCTCAGGCGGCACGGGAGTTTCATTTGATGGATGACGAATGACAGTGGGTGGATCGGCATGCTCTCGCTACTGCTTCTCCATGAAGCTTTGAGGCGGTATTTCGAGTCAGCTCTCAAATGATGGCGGGGTTGCGCCCTGCGCCGCTGACCGGTCCGCATAAACGCGAGGACGAGCGCCGATCTGCATAGCCAGCACGGTCCGAACAATTCCCACGCTGCGGCCGATCTGGCTTCAAACAAAATTTCGAGCCTCGACAGCCGGCTTTTCTGCCCATCATGGAGATACAGGTCCAGTAGTCGCCCAAGCCGTTATCTGTCCCAATCAAACGACCGTGAAAACCGCAACTACGACAGGAACAATGCCACCCCCGTTCCGGTTTCCTCCCCTGAGACAACAAGCATGGAGAAAATCATGTCCTGCAAGTTCATCGCGATATCATTGCTTTCGATCGGCCTGGCCGGTTCGGCCATGGCGCAGACGGCCGGAGGTGCGGATGCCAATGGGCGGCTTTCGGTGGCGCCGATTATCGGCGGATCGGGGAGTTCGGGCGCCGGTTCCGCCGGCGCCGGGTCGGCGGGCACTGGTTCTGTCGGCGGCGGTGCAACGGGTACCGGGTCTGTTGGCACCGGTTCTGTCGGCACCGATCCCGGCACCACCGGCAGCACGACCGGCAATGGCGGCGTCAATCTCAATAGCGGCCGCAGCACGATCAATCCCGGCGGGGTCAATCCCAACCTGCAGCAGACGCCGGGTTGCGCGGGAGCGGCCGGCACGGGCACGGATAACAGCTCGGTCGGCGATGCGTGCCCGCGATGAGGATAGAGCAATTGTTCGCCTTCCCTCCCGACAGAATGAAGGCCCGGCGTTGCTCAGCCCGGGCCTTCGCTCGACCGAAACCTCCCCTGACATCGCGCGAAAAGGATCGCTGCCGTCAGAAACCGGTCGCGGCCTGCTTTACCGTTCGGCCCTGAAGACGTAAAAGAGCCACATCACTCCGCAAGCGGCGCATCGCCCCACACCAAAGCCAGCCTGCCGATATTTCCGGCATCTGCGGAGCACCCGAAGAGGATCGTCATGTCGAATGCAGCGCAACGCTCGAACCGCGTGCTTATCGTCGCCACCATCATGCTCGCGACCTTCATGGTGGCGATCGAGGCGACGATCGTGGCGACCGCGATGCCGCGCATCGTCGGGCAGCTCGGCGGCTTTTCCTACTACAGCTGGGTGTTTTCGGCCTTCCTGCTGGCGCAGTCGACGACCACGGTCATCTACGGCAAGCTTTCCGACATCTTTGGGCGCAAGCCGGTGCTGATCGGCGGCATCCTGATCTTCCTCGCCGGCTCTTTGCTCTGCGGGCTTGCCTGGTCGATGATGTCGCTGGTGCTGTTCCGGCTGCTGCAGGGGCTCGGCGCCGGCGCCATCCAGCCGGTGACGACGACGATCATCGGCGATCTCTTCAAGCTCGAGGAGCGCGGCCGTGTGCAGGGCTTCATGGCGACCGTCTGGGCGACATCGGCGGTCGTCGGCCCGCTTGCCGGCGGCATCATCGTCGACAACATCTCCTGGGCCTGGATCTTCTGGATCAACCTGCCGATCGGCATCATCTCGATCCTCGCCTTCATGATTTTCCTGAAGGAGGATGTGGCCCACAAGCAGGCCAAGATTGATTACCTCGGAGCGGCGCTGTTTTCGATCTCGATCGTCGCACTTCTCATCATGCTGACGGAAACCGATGCCAGCGCCTGGATCCTGATTTCGCTCTTCGCCATCTTCGTGGTCGCCGGCCTTTTCTTTCTCGCCCAGGAGAAGCGGGCGCCGGAGCCGATCATTTCGATCCCGCTCTGGAGCCGAAGGCTGATTGCGACCAGCAATGCGGCAACGCTGCTGGCCGGCATGGCGCTGATCGGGCTTTCAACAATCCTGCCGATCTATGTGCAGGGCGTGCTCGGCCGTTCGCCCGTTATCGCAGGCTTCACACTCACCATGCTCGTCGTCGGCTGGCCCCTGGCGGTGATCCTCTCCGGCCGCTTCTACAAGGCCTTCGGCATCCGCCGCACCTTGCGCGTCGGCAGCCTGATGTTTCCCTTCGGCGCCTGTTTCCTGTTGTTCCTGACCCCTGACAGTTCGCCGGTCGTTGCCGGCGCCGGCTCGTTTTTCATGGGCTTCGGCATGGGTCTCATCAGCCTCACCAGCATCGTGCTGGTGCAGGAGAGCGTCGAATGGTCGATGCGCGGCAGCGCCACGGCGTCGATCATCTTTTCCCGCAGCCTCGGCAATACGCTCGGCGCCACCGTGCTCGGAGCCATCCTCAATGCCGGCATCAATTACTATGCGAGCGGCGAGGCGGCGGCAGGCCTGCATGAGGCGCTGAACCAGCCGACCGGGCTTTCGGCACTCGCCGCCGATCCGGCGATCCGCGCCGTCTTCAACGCGGCCCTGCACTGGAGCTTCTGGGGCGTCGTCGTCGTTGCGGTGCTGACCTTCTTCACCACCTGGCTGATCCCGGTCGGTCATGGCCAGCAGCGCGAAGGGGCGGCCGTCGCAAGCGAGGCGGCCTCGCATTAACGCGGTTCAGCTTGTGGGAACGCAGACATGCTGCGTTTTCACAACGGTGGATTGGGTTGGGAGAGTTGAAGGAATCCTGCAGCAACCTATCGCGTGCCTGTGATCACAGTTGCCGTTGAGCGAAGGTGAACTTGTCCATCGCTGACGGATTGTAGCGCCAGCTCCAGGACCTCGCCACGGATCCTCGCCCGTGTTGCCGCATCCGCCCTGGAAAGTCCGGCGACCACAGGCGCGGCGATCTCGGTCATGAAGTCCCAGTAGCGCTCCGGGGCATCGTGCACCATCATCGCCGACACCTCTTCCTCGGCGACATCGACAAGGCCCGCCTCTTTGAAGGTCTCGGCCATCATGCCTTCCGCCGCGCAGCGGAACAGGCCCGGAGAACCGGGCGGCGGCGGGGGCATTTCCACGTGGCGGGCGATCGTGCCCATGACCGTGGTCGCCCATGGATTTTTGGCAGGAGCGCTCCAGACTGCGGCGCAGACGCGTGCACCGGGCTTTGCCACGCGCGCCATCTCCCTGGCGGCGGCAGCGATATCCGGGAAGAACATGAACCCAAACCGGCAGAGGACGGCGTCGAAACTGGCATCGGCAAAAGGCAACGCGCCCGCATCGCATAATTGAGTTTTGAAGTTTTTGAGGCCACGCGTGGCCGCATTTTCGGCGGCAGCAGTCAGCATATTTTCCGAGAGATCGGTGACGACAACCTGACCGTCGGGAATTGCCGCGGCCGCCGTCAGCCCGGGTTCGCCAGTGCCCGCGGCTATGTCGAGCACGCTGAAGCCGCTGGAGAGATTGGCGCGCCGAAGCATGGCGTCGCCAAACGGCGCGAGCCAACCGAGAACCAGACTGTCCCATTTCTTCCAGCCGGCCGAAAACTTGTCCCAGGTCTCTCGCTGCTGGTTACGGATATCGTCGAGATTTGCTGACATGCCCCGCCTCCCCCATGCGCCGACCGGCAGAGCCGGGAATGCCGACACTATGGGCCACTGATGGCGGGATTCAATGGAAATAAGCGCCATTGCGCGGCAAATGCCACGATTGCTGCAATCCGGCGGCAGCTTTGGGCCGAGAAGATATGAACGCCGCTGCTGCCGGTGAGATCAGCACGCCCATCATCCGCCTGACCGCAGGTCTCGCCTACCCCTGCCCGGCAGAAAGTATGGCGAAAGCGCTACCACTGACCTCTTCTCCCCAACGGGGAGAAGTGCCGGAGCGATAGCGAGGCGATGAGCGACTATCTGGGTTGTCAAGTTGCGCATTCGAATTCTCTTCGCGCATCCCGTGCTTTTGCATTGAGAATGACCAGCAGTTTTCGGGCGAGCGCAATGCGGATAACCATTTTTGGCTTGCCAGCGCTCTGCAACCTTTGCCTGAAGGCAGCCAAATGCGGATCGTACCTGGCCGCGGTGGCGGCGACCAGGAACAGGATGCCACGCGGTCCGGAGCGCCCGCCGCGCACCGGCCGGGGTCCGCTGCGTTTGCCGCTATCGTTGGCAATCGGCGCCAGGCCGGCCAGTTTGACGATCGCCTTGTTGGAGATTCGGCCGATTTCGGGCAGTTCGGCCATCAGCCGGGCAACGGTACGGTCCGCCACCCCCTTGATCGAGCGAAAGGCTTGGTTGAGGCAGGCCCAGAGCGGATCGTCGTCGATCATCGAGGCAATCTCGCCCTCAAGGGTGCGGCTCTGGCGCACCAGAAGCGCGATCACTTCGTCGAGGCTTGCCACACTCTGCTGATCGCGGGCAGCACTGCGGCGCTGCCTCTGGACGGTCAGATCGCTGGTGACCTGAGACAGCCGCGTCATCAGCGCCGACAGCCGCAGCTGCGCGGCTTTCGGCGGCGGCAGGGCAGACAGCCGCCTGGCCTCGGCATAATGGGCGATCATCGCCGCATCGATCCGGTCGGTCTTTTCCAGAAAGCCCATGGCCTCGGCAAAGCGGCGCACATGGCGCGGATTGGCAAGCGCGCAGGCGATCCCCAACTCCCACAACAGCAGGAAGGCCGAACGCTCGTAGCCGCCCGACGCCTCCATGACGACGAGCTCGACACCCTGCTCCCGGCAGAGCGCAGCCAGCGCGCCGATGCCGGCCGCATCGTTGCTGAAACGCTCAAAAACCCCGGACGGGCGGATAAACGCATCCAGCCAGTCCTTCGAAACATCCACTCCACATATAACTCTGTTCACGGTAACCTGCCTTGTGCGTGCGGTTGAAGCCAAGCGACTATTCGGTCGTACGTGACGATGACGAAGATCCCAGGCTCATCCACGGTTGTAACCGGAGGGGGAAACGGGCGACTTCGTCACGCCTCTGGCTGGGTGGCCACCCAGCCAGAGGCTCAATCGCTTCCATCGCACATAAAATCTAACATGCAGATACAAGGGGGTGAGCGGCAGAGCCGCGAATGCCTGGAGCGTAAGCGAAGGGCAATCAACGGCGTGCCGTGCCGCCCCCTTCCGACCGTTCGGGCCACCGACCGGGTCGAGCCACGTGTCTCGACCCGTCCTCCGGACCCCCGAGGGGAGAAGAGGGAGCCAAGCCGCCTCGCCAGTCATCAACCGGATAGCATCTCCGCGCTGTGCGCAAGCGGCGCGGGGAATCCGATATCCGCCACAAGCAAAGATCTGCAGCAGCCATAGCCAGCGAACTCAGCAGCGCCGAGGCACTCCCATGACTGCCTTGTGTAAATCCTCAAAAAGCAGTTAGCTGCCATCGTTGGGGACGCTCATTCCTGCACGGCTGCTGAAATGTGTCCGCATTTCGAGGGATATCTCGTGCTCTGGTCCAAACCCCTGAGACTGCACCTCGGCGTCCTCGTCGTCGCATCGCTGCTTTGCACGTCGACGCCAATCATCTGGCTGGCGTTCAGGCAGGGAAGCAACGCTGCGGTCAGCGCCGGCGTGCAGCAGATGCGCGAGATGAGCCTGCGGCTGATCGAGGGATACCGCAATACGCTGCAGGGCGGCACCGAGGCGGTGGCGCTCGCATCGACCCTGCCGCTGCTCGCCTCCCCGCCGCCGCAGGATATCGCGGCAAAACAGCAATTCTTCCTGGAGATCCTGCGAAGCGTCCCCAACGCGACGAGCATTTACACCGGCTACCCCGACGGTTCGTACCTGCAGGTCATCAACACCGAAAGGCGCGATGTTCGCCAGACGCTGGCGGCACCCGACCGTACGGCTTTCGCGATCAGGACGATCGCCGGCAGACACGGTGCTGATGTCACCTCGACGCTGCGGTTTCTCGACAGGGATGCAAAGCCGATCGGCGAGCGGGAAATCGACTATGCATTCTTCGACCCCAGGCAACGGCCGTGGTATCAATCCGCCGTTCAGCACGGCGTGCCGGTGTCTGTTGGGCCCTATGTCACCGGAACGCTCAAGGTTCCGACGCTGACGATCGCAGCCCCGATGCGGGACAATGGTCAGGTGGTCGTCGGCATCAACATTCACCTGCAGACCATCAGTCGCCTGCTGGACGCGCAGGAGATTTCGCCGCGGGCGCGCGCCTACATCATCGACGATGCCGATGATCTGATCGCCCATTCCGACCCGGCGACCATGGAAAGGCTTCTCGGCATATGGTCGAAAAATGCCGATGGCGCCGTTGCCGTCGATACGACGACAGACAGTTACGACACGAGCCTGGAAACGGTGGCGAGGCTCAGGCGCGATCCCGCCTTTGCCAATGGCGGCGTGGCGCGGATCGATCTCGATGGCGAACGCCAGATCCTGCAGATCGCCCCCGTCGGCGTGTCCGGTCTGTTCAAGGGAAGCGTCGCCGCAATCGTCGTGCCTCTGGAAGATCTGGTGGCCGAGGCCAATCGGCTGCTCCTGCACAATCTCCTGATTGCCAGCGCCTTCGTGTTCGCGGGTGTCGCTGCCTCGGTGCTGCTGTCGCGCATGGTCAGCCGCTCCCTCTATCGGCTGGCCGACGAGGCGCGCAGGATTGGCGACCTCGACGTCGGCGAGAAAGGTGTCTCCCACTCCTGGATATCGGAGATCAACACGCTGGCGAGCGCGCTGGCGGCAAGCCGCCATGCCATCAGCCAGTTTGCCCTCTATGTTCCGCGTGAAGTCGTGAGAAGGATCGTCAATCCCGAAGGGCGAGCGGTCGCCAAGGCGCAGCGGCAGGATGTGACCGTGCTGTTCACCGACATCAGGGACTTCACCACCATCTCGGAGCAGCATTCGCCCGAGGAGGTTGTGGATACGCTGTCGGCCTATTTCGAACTCTTGAACACCATCGCCGAGCGCCATAGCGGCACTGTCGTGCAATATCTCGGCGATTCCATTTTCGTCATGTGGAACGCCCCAGTTCCAGATGCCAGCCATGCCGAAAACGGCTGCCGCTGTGCGCTTGCCATGAAAGCGGCGGTCGAAGAGTTGAATGAAGCCAACCGCCGGAATGGCCGTCCCGCGCTCGTCACGCGATTTGGATTGCACACCGGCCCGGCGGTCGTCGGCAGTTTCGGAGCGATTTCGCGCCAGCAGTACACGGCCATGGGAGATACGATCAATGTCGCCTCACGGCTCGAAGGACTGAACAAGGAATTCAACACCTCGATCCTGGTGAGCGCCGCCATCCACGATGCTGTCGGCACCTGCTTCGAACTTCGGCCGCTGGGTCTGGTGCAGGTCAAAGGGCGCGCCGAGAAGGTCGATTTATGGGAACTGGTTGGTGAAAGCCGGAGGACGCAGGAGAGAGGTTGAGGCGTTCGGGTTGCTACCAACGGCAGCTTCGCGCCAGCCGCCAGCGGCCTTTGTGGCCTAGTAAACTTCTCTATTTCTTCCGTCAATTTAATCATGGCCGCCAAGGGTATCGCCAATGGGATGGGAAGCACTCGGGCAATGGGGTGAAGACGCGGTTCGCATCGAACCGCTCACGGGTGGAGTTGCCAACGACGTGTGGAGCGTTCGCGTCCACGGGCAGATCGCGGTCGCTCGTCTCGGCTCCAGGAGCGACGCTGACCTCGCATGGGAAGCCGAGCTGCTCCAATACCTCGGCCGTGAAGGTATGACGGTTCCGGTACCGATCCCGACGACTGACGGCCGGCTGTTCGTGGACGGGCTGGTGGTGATGAAATACATCGAGGGCGGACCGCCCGAGACGGGGTCCGACTGGCGTCGCGTCGCCGACACACTGCGCGAGCTGCATCGGCTGACGCAAGGCTGGCCGCAGCGCCCGGGCTGGCGATCGTCGAGCGATCTCCTGCATACTGAGACCGGAACAAGGATCAACCTTGCGGCGATGCCGCCTGAGGGCGTTATTCGATGTCGAGCAGCGTGGGCGCGGCTCATCGGCCGTCCGACGTGCGTTGTCCACGGCAATCCCAACAGCCCTGCCAACGTCCGCATGACTGCAGATCGGGTCGCGTTGATCGACTGGGATGAGACACATGTCGACGTCCCCGACCTTGACCTGGTGCTGCCCGGCAACGCCGCCGATCTCGACGACGGCGCACATGACATGGCCGCGCAAGCCTCAGCCGCATGGGAAGCCGCCGTCTGCTGGCCAGACGATTACGCAGTCAAGCGGCTTGCCGAAGTTCGAGCGGTATAAGACGTTTCGAAGGCGCGCTGTCACGCGCTCGCACTGAGCGTGACGAGAAGTTCATCCAACTGCTCGAACTGCTCGGGCAGCGCGTCTTCCATGCCGACGAAAGACTGGTCGAGCGCTTCCTTCGAGGGATAGAGTTCCTGCAGGACCAGCAGCGTCCTGCCGTCCTGTTCCTCGAAGGTCACCGTGGTGACGGCGCCGTCCCCGCCTTCGTCATTGGTCCAGACGAGGCGCGATGGCGGCGACACGTCGAGATACTTGCCGAAGAAGGCCATGGCGTCCGACGCGTCGCGTCCGAACGCGATGCGATAGCTGCCCCCGGTGCGAACATCCATCTCGCAGGAAAGGATCGGCACGCCCATCGACTTCGGCGCCCACCACAGCTTGAACAATTCGGGCTTGGTCCACGCGTCGAATACGAGGCGAACCGGGGCGTCGAAGGTGCGCGTCACCACGAGTTCAAGCTCGGATCTCCGTTCGACCGCCGTGCGGCCGTTACTCACTCTGTCTCCCATCGATTTTCTCCCTCCGTTTCAGGCCCTCGACCACTTCATCCAGCGCATCGAAGCGTGCGTTCCAGATCTGGCGGCGCGCCTCGATCCAGGCCGCCTCCTCCTCGAGCCCGCGTGAGCCCAGCCTGCAGGTCCGCACTCGCCCGACCTTCTCCGTCGTCACCAGTCCCGCCTGCTCCAGGAGACTGACGTGCTTCTTCATGCCCGTGAGGCTCATGTGGAACGTCTCTGCAAGCTCCGTGATCGAAGCATCCGCACTGCCGAGTTGCTCCAGAACGCCGCGTCGCGTGGCGTCCGAGAGCGCGGCAAAGGAAGCATCAAGGCGGGCTGTCAAAAACTGAACCATCTGGTTCAGTATCTAGCACGCGGATCGGCGTCATGCAAGGGGCGGAAATCGGCCTCAGCTTGGTGACTAGCGTTGGAAAGTGAGGTGGATGGTGCCGCTCGGTGACGTTTCGGTCTTGACGGTGCAGCCGGCTTCCAGGCCGCGCAGATCGTCCCACAGGCGGATGCCGCGCCCCAGCAAAATCGGCGTGATGGCAACATGAAGGCGGTCGACAAGGCCGGCTTTGAGATAGTCGCGAACGACCGAGGGGCCACCGCCTATCCTCACATCCCTACCGTTTGCGACCCCCACGGCCTGCTGGAGCGCATCATCAGAGGTGGTATTGAGGAAGTGGAACGTCGTCCCGCCGGCCATCTCGATGGAGGGCCGCGGCTTGTGGGTGAGAACGAAGACCGGACACCCGAACGGTGGCTCGTCGCCCCACCAGCCGCGCCAGTTCGGATCGTCGGGAAAGTTGTGCAGACCGAACATGCCGGCGCCCATGATCTCGGCGCCCACATTCTCGAAATATTCCTTCGCATATTCGTCGTCGACACCTGTGATCCCTGCTCCCGTCGTATCCTTGAGCACGCGCTCCCGGAAGGTTCGCGTTGCCGCATAGGCGCCGACCAGACGCGGCCAGTCCTCGCCGAACGGGGTTTCGGGCGTCTGGTCCGTTGTTGTCGCGAAACCGTCGAGCGAGATCATGAGATCAACACGAACGACCATTGGAGTCCTCCTTGAAAGGTGTTGCGCCACAGCGGCTCCTGCATTCGGGGCTGAACACTAAGGCAACTACCTTCATATTTCGAGCCGGATACTAAGGCAAGTACCTTTTTATCCTTGACCGCCGCCCCCGACCAATTTACGGATTGATATGCCTTACCATTCGACCCCCCTCGATCTCGCCTTTCACGCTCTCAGCGACCCGACCCGCCGCGCCGTGGTGTCGCGGCTGGTCGAAGGCGAGTTGCCGGTCAGCGCGCTCGCCGAACCTTTCGACATGGCGCTGCCCTCCTTCGCCCAGCATCTCAGGGTGCTGGAAGATTGCGGGCTGATCGCCAGCGAGAAGCGCGGGCGCAGCCGCTGGTGCCGGCTGGTGCAGGCGCGTTTCGACGAGGCGGCGGACTGGATGATATCGGAGCGCCGGCGCTGGACCGAGCGGCTGGATCGGCTCGAAGTCTACCTGGACAAAACCGAAGAGGATGACGAAGGACATGGCAAACCTGTTTGAGACATGGTCGCTCGACCGCGAGATCGTGCTGGTGAAGCTGCTCAACCACCCACGCGACAAGGTCTTTGCCGCCTGGATGGACCCCAAGGCGCTTGGCGAATGGTACGGCCCGGCCGGCCTCAGCATCGAGACCCACGAAGCCGATATCCGCGAGGGCGGGGTCTGGCGGTTCGACATGGTGGGTGTGTTCGAGGGAAAGCAGCAACGCTTCCCGAACCTCATGCGCTTTCTGGAGATCGTGCCGAACGAGCGGATCGTGATGGACTATGGCACGCCCGACCCCGACGACCCCGACCGTTTCCGAGCCACGGTGACCTTCGACGAGCAGGCCGATGGCAAGACGGTGCTGACCATGCGCCAGCTCCACCCCAGTGCCAAGCGGCGTCAGGTGGTCATCGGCTTCGGCGCGGTGGAATACGGGCTGCAGACGCTTGATGGACTCGCCGCCTGGCTGGACGGCTGAGCCCTTGGTGGCTCGGTGCCGCTCACGCCACAGTTGGCGATGGCCGGGGCGGCGTGCAGATCGAGCTGCCAGCTGAAATATCAGACCGGGAACGGCCCGTGGCGGAGCATGATCTCATTGGCCTTGGCCCGGTTTACCGGGCACGTTCACCAGCTCGGCAAATTTCTCGAAATAACGCCGCCCGATCGTATCAGGCGTGATGGTCGCCAAGACTTTGGATGCGCCATCATGCAGGTTCTCGTGATGGTGCACCGTGCCTGCCCCCGGCATTGCAGCGTCTTTTCAGACGCGCAAAGGACCCTGCAACACTTTGAATCGCTGCATAATTCTATGCTTAGATCGATTCCGATTCCGGGAATTACGCAGTAATGCAAGTTTACAGTGCATCCCGGATATCGAAGCGGACGATCTTGTCGCCTTGCATGCGAAAGACATGCGTCACGGTCTTGTCCTTCAGGCCATGACTTTGATTTTCCAGTGGCCGGCCATCGAGGTTAAAGACCGACTGGATTACCTCGACAGCGACGGCGCCATCTGGCGTTTCTTCAAATGCGACCGGCTCGACGTGGGGACTAATGACAGCCCACTGGCGTGTCCAATAGTCGCGCACGGCCTCACGGCCATTGATATGGCCGCCCTCCATGCCGTTGGCCCAGGCGACATCATCGGAAAGAACGGCCAGGACAGCGTCAATGTCTCTGGCATTGAAGCTGGCATAGATGCGCTTGATCATTTCGACGTCATTTTTAGACATGTCGTTTCCTCAATGGAGATTGAACTATTCGCTGGGCGGCATCGAAATGACATTGTCTCACGCCGCACATCAAGATACATATGTACATATATATCTCGCGGTCAAGCGCAGGCAAGGGGGACGGAAATGAATGAAGACGTGCTTTCAACGCCGGGGCATCTCATCAGTCTTGCGGCGCGGGGGTTTATCCGCCTCAGCGAGTCACGCCTTAAACCGCTCGGCTTCGGTGTCGGCCAGTTGCCCGTCCTGGTAGCGCTGCAAGATGGCAAGGCCAGCACGCAGCGCGACCTCGCCCGCTTTGCCAGGGTCGAGCAACCGCCGATGGCGCAGATGCTCGCACGCATGGAGAGGGATGGCTTGATCGAGCGCACACCCGACCCAGCTGACGGTCGCAGCAGCCGCATCGTGCTGACGAAAGCCGCGCAGGAACGCATGCCTGAGGCAATCACAGCCTTGTTCCGGGGCAATCGTGAGGCATTGACCGGCTTCACAGATGCGGAAGCGGGACAACTTGTCGATCTGCTCAAGCGGCTGATCGAAAATCTGGATCAGATTGCAAGCGCGGAGTCTCCGCTGCGCGATTGATGATTTTGTGCCAAGCCGACTTCATTTTCCGTTCTAAGGCTGCGGCGCATTGCTCGCGGTCGTGCTGCCTTTCGGTGGGGAGCGGCGGTTCTCCAGAACGCGTGACAGCAGGTTCGGTTTTCTCGTGCGCTTGATAAGATCGATATCGCTGACCAGCTTTGCGCCGCCCTCGCGCCGCTCGAGCGTGATCTTGCGGCTATGAAAGGCTTCCAGCTCGGCGCGATGCGCGACGCTGATGATGGTGACCTCGGGCAATTCATCGATCACCATCTGCATCATCTTGTCCTGGCTCTTCTCATCGAGTGCCGAGGTTGCTTCATCCAGCACGATGATATCGGGTTGGTGCAGCAGGAGACGCGCAAAGGCGAGCCGCTGCTTTTCGCCGCCCGACAAGGTCTGGTCCCAGGGCGCCTCTTCCTCGATCCTGTCCTTCAGATAATCCAGTCCCACCTTGTCGAGGGCCGACTTGATCTCATCCAGCGGCCAGCTATCAGCGGCGCCTGGATAGGCGACGGCACGGCCAAGCGTCCCCGAAGGAATATAGGGCCGTTGCGGCAACATGAACAATCGCCTGTCGGCGCGGAAATCGACGCTGCCGCCGCCCCACGGCCAGAGACCTGAGATGGCCCGCACCAGCGTGCTCTTGCCCGACCCGGATTCACCGGCGACGAGCACCCGCTCGCCGGGCTCGATCTCGACCCGGGTTTCCGTGACCACGGCGGTGCCGTCGTCTAGCGACACCGAGAGATCGTTGAGGCTGAGCATCGCCTCGCCTTCGGTTTCGCCATGCTTGATGCGCCCGAGCGAGTCGCTCTGTTCGGCACGCTCCAGCCCGTCGAGCGACATCATCAGCGAAGCGACGCGCCGCGCGCAGGCATTCCAATCGGCAAGACGCGGGTAATTATCAACAAGCCATCCGAAGGCGGTCTGGACGATGGCGAAGGCTGAGGCCGCCTGCATGACCTCTCCCAGCGTCATGCTGCCTTCGAGAAATTTCGGCGCGCAAAGCAGGACCGGCACGACGGGCGCAATCAGCATCGACCCGTGCGAGACAAATGTCGTGCGCATGTGCTGGCGGGCCAGCAGCGCCCATTGCTTCAGCACATTGCGAAAGGTCTTGTCGAGGTCGTTGCGTTCCTCCTCCTCGCCGCCGAGAAGCGCGATGCTCTCGCCGTTTTCCCGCACATGCGTCAGCGTGTAGCGAAATTCGGCCTCGACCTGGTTCTTGACCTCGGAGACCTGCACGAAATGACGGCCGATCACCGCGATCACGCTTGAGGTGATCACGGCGTAGAGGACCGCTGTGACGACGAGAAAGCCGGGAATGGTGACGGTCCACCCGCCGATCGGCAGCGTCAAAGCACCGCCGATCGTCCACAGCACCACGATGAAGGTCGAGGCCGACAGGAACGCCGCGATGACACCGGCGATGAAATCGACGGGGGATTCGGTGGCAATCCTCAGATCCTCCGAGATGCGTGCCTCGGGGTTCTTGTGATCGCCGCCGATGAGGTTCAGCTGATAATATCGGCCGTTTGCAAGCCAGCGCGCGATGACTGCGGTCGCGAGCCAGGAACGCCAGCGCCGCTGTATCATCATGCGGACATAGACTTGTGCGGTGACCAGGATGACGCTTCCGAGCACGAGCGGCACGAACACGCCGCTGAGGTAATAGACGGTGCCGGCATCATGTCGCTCTATGGCGTCGAATATCCCGCGGTTCCAGCGATTGATCCCATACTGGAAGCCGACATTCATGCAGATCATCGCCAGCAGCCCGATCGAGCACGGCCAGGCAAACCTGTCACCGCGACGACCCCAGTAACGGCGCGCGCTAATCCAGAAGCGCTTGAGCAAATACCGCTTGCGCGCCTGCTCAGCCTCCTCAGGCGTCAACTCCGGATCGGGTTCAGTGACATTTGGCGGCGGCCCGACCTCGACAGCCGATGCCGTCTCCTGGCGTGTCTTATCGGCACCGTGCGGTTCGGTACCGTCGACCGATGTCGGATTGAGTTTAGCGTCGGCCATGCCAGCGATAACGGCTTACATACCGAAATGTTTCATGGTGGGCTCCCCTCACGCGCTCTCCGTCGCGATCTGCGGCAGGGATTGCAGCAGGGTCTGGCGGGCGGAATGCAGATGCGCGCGGCAGGCGGTTTCGATCGCCGCCTGATCGCCGGATTCCAGCGCTGCGATATAATCCAGATGTTCGTGGATGGCGCGCTCGTTGCGCGCGCGGGCGGCGGTCTTGTTCCACTGGTAGTGATAGTGGAAGACGATGGCGATGGCGTCGTAGAAATCGGCGATGAAGCGGTTCTTCGAGGCGCGGTGGATCAGCAAGTGGAAGCGCTCGTCGAGAACGGAAAAATCCTTGAAGCGGTGGTTGATGTCGGCAAGCATGGTGTGATGTTCGTCGCGGATAGTGGCAAGATCGGCCCAGCTCTGATTATCCCTGGGAAGCCGGCCGAATTCGGCGGCGGAATGCAGCTCGAACATCTCGCGCACATCGGCAAGTTCGAGGGCGAATTCGCGGGTGAAGCCTTTGAGCGTCCAGTGGCTGTTCGGCCGTTTCTCGATGAGGCCGAAGCGGGAGAAGCGGATCAGGAATTCGCGCACGCTTGTTGTGCCGGTGCCGATTTCGCGGGCGAGCTCCAGCTCGTTGATCTGCATGCCGGGGGCGGCATCGTCGGCAAGGATGCGCTGCATGAAGCTGCGCTCGATGATATCATGGAGGGAGTCGGTTTCTTCGGAGGGAAAGAGGTCATGGTCGGTGGGTTGGCGCAGCACGATCTTCTGGCGCTTGTTCCAGCGGATGATGCCTTCTTCGCTGAGCCGCGTCAGGATGGCGCGCGCCGTCGAGCGGCTGACGCCGAGCTGGGCCGCGATCTCCGGCTCCGAGGGCAGCGCGCTATCCCTGCGCAGCGCTGCGGCATACCTGTTGTAGGCTTCCTTGAAAACCGTATTCTGCCTTGCCACCAGACCCCGCTTTCCGCCCTCGTGACCGTCGCCCGCTTCAAAGCAGGGCAGAACAGACCGGGGCTTGTTCAAACGACCTTTAGCTTAGTTCCGGTCGCCTGCGGCTCATTGCCTCCCTCGTCCACAGGATCAATATTCCCGTTGACTTGAAAATGTTTATTGTAGATAAAAAACAAAATCAATGCGCATTCGCCGATGCAGCGAGCGTTTCGCTAGAACAGGGTGATTTTAGGTGGGATGGCCTGAAAATCTGAATCCTGTTCTAAATTAAAGAGTTAGAGCATGAAGTCGTCCGAAAACCGCTGACACTTTTCGGCATCATGCTCTAGGGAGATAGAGACTTGGACAAACTGCCTTGGATCATCCTTTCGGCTGGCGACAATGTCGCGGTCGCAACGGCGGCAATCGCGCCGGGTTCGACGGTTGCCGGCATTCAGACCCGTGAGAAGATCGACCCCGGCCATAAGGTGGCGATAGCGGATATTCCGCTCGGGTCACCCGTGGTGAAATACGGGCAGGCAATCGGCCGCACCACGGCCGAGGTCAAGGCCGGCGACCATGTGCACAGCCACAACCTGCATTTCGAAAACGACCGGCTGGCGGCGACCGCCAATTCGGCGCCGGAAGCGGCGACGGTCGACGACGTGGGGCGCACCTTCATGGGCTATCGTCGCGCCGACGGACGGGCGGCGACACGCAACTATATCGGCATCATCGCCAGCGTGAACTGTTCCACCACGGTCTGTCGGGCGATCGCCGACGAGGCCAATCGGATGATCCTGCCGCATTATGAAGGCATCGACGGTTTTGTGCCGATCGTGCACGACCAGGGCTGCGGCATGAGCTCGACCGGCGACGGCATGAATGTGCTGCACCGGACGCTCGCCGGCTACACAAGACATGTGAATTTCGGCGGCGTGCTGATGATCGGCCTCGGTTGCGAGGTCAACCAGTTGACGCTCTACGGTCAGAGTGGAGCGGGCGCCTCGAAGCGGCATTTCAACATCCAGGATGCCGGCGGTTCGCGCCGCGCGGTCGAGCGCGCCATGGGCATGCTGCGCGAAATCGCCGCCGATGTCGGCAAGGAAAAACGCGTGCCGATGTCGATCGGCGAGATCATCATCGGCCTGCAATGCGGCGGCTCTGACGGCTTTTCCGGCATCACCGCCAATCCGGCGCTGGGTGTCGCGGCCGACCTGCTGGCGGCGGCCGGCGGCACGGCGATCCTGTCGGAGACTTCGGAAATCTATGGTGCAGAACACCTGCTACGCAGCCGCGCCGTCAGCGACGAGGTGGCAAAGAAGCTCGACGAGAAAATCGCCTGGTGGGAGGACTATGTCGCCCTGCACGGCGCCTCGCTCGACAACAACCCGTCGCCGGGCAACAAGCGCGGCGGGCTGACGACCATCCTCGAAAAGTCGCTCGGCGCGGTCGCCAAGGGTGGGCGCTCGCCGCTGACCGCGGTCTATGGTTACGCCGAGCGTGTCACGGCCCCCGGCCTCGTCTTCATGGACACACCAGGCTACGACCCGGTTTCGGCGACCGGGCAGGTGGCGGGCGGGGCAAACATGATCGCCTTTACCACTGGCCGCGGCAGTTGCTTCGGTTGCCGGCCGGCGCCGTCGCTGAAGCTTTCCAGCAATTCGGCGCTCTATGCCTCGATGGAAGAGGATATGGACATCGATTGCGGCACGATCGCCACGGGCGACGCGACGATCAGCGGCAAGGGCCGCGAGATCTTCGATCTGATCGTCGATACCGCCTCGGGCAAGAAGACCAAGAGCGAGATCTTCGGCTACGGCGACAATGAATTCGTGCCGTGGCATCTTGGTGCGACGCTGTAATCTTTGTTTTTACGCAATTCCGGACGGAAAACCGCTTCACACTTTTCCTGGGATTGATTTGAAGTACGCAATCCCGGTCGGAAAACCGCTTCACACTTTTCCTGGGATTGCTCCAAATAATTCAGCTTCTTCGTGAGGAGGAATGATGAAGACGAGACGGATCGGCAAGACCAAGCTGGAGGTGACCGAAATCAGTTTCGGTGCGGCCGCTCTCGGCGGTCTCTACCGCGACTGCCCGCGCGAGCAGGCAATGGAGACGCTGCAGGCGGCCTGGGACAGCGGCATCCGCTATTTCGACGTGGCGCCCTGGTATGGGCTCGGCCTTGCCGAGCGGCGGGTCGGCGATTTCCTGCGCGACCAGCCGGATGGCAGTTACGTGCTTTCCACCAAGGTCGGCCGGCTGCTTCGGCCGGTGCCGACCGGCACCGTGCCCGACTACAGCTATGTCAATCCTCTCTCCTTCGATGCCGATTACGATTATTCCTATGACGGCATCATGCGCTCGGTCGAGTTCAGCTATGCGCGCCTCGGCCTCAACCGCATCGATATTCTCTATGTGCACGATCTCGGCGTCTATACCCATGGCGCGGCGAAGAATGCGGTCCACCAGAAACAGTTTCTCGATTCCGGCGTGAAGGCGCTGGAGGAACTCAAGTCGTCTGGCGCGATCTCCGCCTTCGGCCTCGGCGTCAACGAAGTACCCGTCTGCCTCGACGTCATGCGCCATTCCGATCTCGACTGCATCCTGATGGCCGGCCGCTACACGCTGCTCGACCGCTCGGCCGTCGCCGAACTGCTGCCGCTCTGCCGAGAGAAGGGCACCTCGCTCGTCGTCGGCGGTGTCTTCAACTCCGGCATTCTCGCCACCGGCCCGGTGCCGGGTTCGCATTTCGACTATATGCCGGCTGATGACGACGTGCTTGCCAAGGTCGGCGCGATGGAGGCGATCGCCAAACGCCACGGGGTGCCGCTCGCTGCTCCCGCCCTGCAATTTCCGCTGCGTGAGGCGATCGTCGCATCGGTGCTGATCGGCACAGCCAAGCCGTCGAGCCTGACGCGCAACATGGAGATCGTCGAGCCGCCGCTTGCCGACGAGATCTATGCCGAATTCGAACCCTATACGCTGGTCGCGCCGCCGCTCGGCGCCGAAGCCGTCCGAGTCTGAGGAGAGATTATATGCTCAAGGGTATTCATCCGCTGCTTGGCCCCGACCTGCTCCATGCGCTGAAGACCATGGGACATGGCGACGACATCGTCATATCGGACGCCAATTTTCCCTCGGGCTCGATGGGCCCGCCGGTCATCCGCGCCGACGGCGTCAGCGCCACCGCGATGGCCGAGGCCATCCTGACCCATATGCCGCTCGACACTTTCGTGCCGGAAGCGGTGTGGCGGATGGAGGTGGTCGGCGATCCCGATGCGATGCCCGAGGTCTGCGCCGAGTTCCAGGAGATCGTGACGCGTCGCGCCGGCGATTTCCGCATCGTGCCGGTCGAACGCTTTGCTTTCTACGCGATGGCCCGCAAGGCCGCCTATATCGTCGCGACGACGGAATTCCGGCTGTACGGCAACCTGATTTTGAAAAAGGGCGTCGTCCATCCGCACGAGGTCGATCAAGCCTGATCCCTATTTTAGGGTATCGCGGTATTGAAATAAAATCAGTTGCTTGGCGGGAGTTTACCAAAGAAAAAAAGCCGGTTTGGCGCTCTTGCAATTTGATTGCGCCTCGGCTAGCTTCAATCGGCAAATGTTTTTTATCGATAAAAATCGTCCGCCTGCGTTCAGCGGCCGATTTATTTGGAGGAGAACGCACCCTGAGAGGAGAACCCTTATGAGTATCGTGAAATCCCTTCTGTCCCGCCGCGCCTTTACCGCGCTTGCAGGTGCCGCAGTTATCGCCACGGCGATGCCGGCACCGTCGTTTGCCGCCGATGTGACGATCCCGATCATCGTCAAGGACACGACGTCGTTCTACTGGCAGATCGTTCTGGCGGGCGCCCGCAAGGCCGGCAAGGATCTCGGCGTCAAGGTGCCGGAACTCGGCGCACAGGCCGAATCCGACATCAACGGCCAGATCAGCATTCTGGAGAACGCCGTTGCCGGCAAGCCGGCCGCCATCGTCATTTCGCCGACCGAATTCAAGGCGCTCGGCAAGCCGATCGATGAAGCGGCCAAGTCGGTTCCGATCATCGGCATCGACTCCGGCGCCGACTCCAAGGCGTTCAAGTCGTTCCTGACGACCGACAACGTTCAGGGCGGCCGCATCGCAGCCGATGGTCTGGCTGCCGCCATCAAGGGAATGACCGGCAAGGAAGAGGGCGAAGTCGTCATCCTTACCAATCTTCCGGGCGTCGGCTCGCTGGAACAGCGCCGCGAAGGCTTCCTGGATCAGGTGAAGACCAAACATCCGGGCCTGAAGGTCATTGCCGACAAGTATGGTGATGGCCAGGCAACGACCGGCCTCAACATGATGACCGACCTGATCACGGCAAACCCGAACCTCGTCGGTATCTTCGCCTCGAACCTGATCATGGCACAGGGCGTCGGCCAGGCGATCGCTGAAAACAAGCTCGGCGACAAGATCAAGGTCATCGGCTTCGACAGCGACGACAAGACGGTCGGCTTCCTCAAGGATGGTGCGATTGCGGGTCTCGTCGTTCAGGACCCCTATCGCATGGGTTATGACGGCATCAAGACCGCTCTTGCCGTCTCCAAGGGCGAGAAGGTCCCGGCAAATGTGGATACCGGCGCAAACCTCGTCACCAAGGCGAATATGGCCGATCCGAAGATCGACGCGCTGCTGAACCCGAAGATCAAGTAACGAAGACAGACAGGCCGCGCCGGATTCAAAAACCGGCGCGGCCTTTTCCATCTGTGCTATGTTTTGCGCTGGATGGAGAGCAGACGCGACATAAGGAGGAGAGGTCCCATGATCGGACTGGAAGAGGTCAGTCATCGCCATGATGACAGCGCCACGCTGAAAGAAGCCAATCGAATTCCCGCCGGATCGCCTATCCTTGAACTCAAGGGCTTGCAGAAGAATTACGGTCATGTGCAGGCGCTGAAGCCAGCGACGCTGACCTTTCTCGCCGGCGAAATCCACGCCATCGTCGGGGAAAACGGCGCCGGCAAATCCACCCTCATCAAATTGCTGACAGGCGTCATCACCCGCACGGCCGGCGAGGTGCTGTGGTGCGGCCAGCCGGTAGCGCTGTCGACGCCGAACGAGGCAATCGCGCGCGGCATCAACGCCGTTCACCAGGAAGTCGTGCTCTGCCGGCACCTGACCGTTGCCGCCAACCTCTTCCTCGGCGACGAGGTCAACCGCTACGGTCTGATGCGCAAGAAGCAGATGGTGAAGATGGCGCAGGCCGTGCTCGACGATCTCGGCTTCGGCCTTCCGGCAGGAGCGCTGTTGAGTTCGCTGACGATTGGCCAGCAGCAGCTGGTGGCGACGGCGCGCGCGGCCATGCGCGGCACGCAGTTTTTGATCTTCGACGAACCCACAGCCTATCTCACACGTCAGGAATCGGCGCAGCTTTTCAAGCTGATCCGCCGCCTGCAGGGCGAAGGCGTCACCATCGTCTATATCAGCCACCGCATGGAGGAAGTGTTCGAGCTTGCCGACCGTGTCTCGGTGCTGCGCGACGGCACGCATGTCGGCACGCGCCTGATCGGCGAGACCAACGACGCCGAACTGATCGCACTGATGATCAACCGCTCGATCGAACAGATCTACCACAAGGAAGAGATTGCGATCGGCGAGACGATCGTCCAGGTCAACGGCCTGAGTGGCCCGGGTTTCGAAGACATATCGCTGAGCGTCAAGGCAGGACAGATCGTCGGGCTCTATGGCCTGATCGGCGCCGGGCGCAGCGAATTCGCGCTCGGGCTCTACGGCCGCCAGCCGACGACATCAGGCGATGTCCAATGGATGGGCAAGCCTGTCGATATCCGCAACGAACGCACGGCGATGGAGCTTGGCATTGCGCTGGCGCCGGAAAGCCGGCGCGACCAGGGACTTTGCCTCAACCTGTCGATCGGCCTCAACATCAATCTGCCGGTGTTCGGGCGGCTGAGCCACGGGCCGGTGATCAATCACACGCGCGAATCGGCCAATGCCGACAGGCAGATCCGCAATCTCAGCATCAAGACGCCGAGCCGGCGCGTTCCGGCCTCCAGCATGTCGGGCGGCAATCAGCAGAAGATCGTCATCGGCAAGTGGCTGAGCCATGGCGCAAGGCTTTTCATCTTCGACGAGCCTACCGTCGGCGTCGATGTCGGCACCAAGGCGGAAATCTACCGGCTCTTCGCCAAGCTTCTGAAGGAGGGCGCCGGCATCATCCTGATCTCCTCCTATCTGCCCGAGGTCTACGAACTGGCCGACCGGCTGCACGTCTTCCGCGCCGGCAAAATCGTCGCCAGCCATGATTTCCACGCGGCGACGCATGAAGAAGTGCTCAGCGAAGCGATCGGCGTCTGAGCCAAAAGAATAAGAGGGAGAAAATTCATGACTGCTACCCCCACCGAAATCGTCGCGCCGCCGCCGCGCCGGAAAATGAACATCCTGTTCGGCCTGACGCTGATCGGCCTGCTGCTCTTCCTCTGGGTCTTGCTCGGCATCTTTACCGTCAGCTTCTGGACGCCGCTCAACATCTCCAACCTGCTGCGTCAGGGTGCGATGACGGCAATTCTCTCGCTTGGCCAGACCTTCGTCATCATCACCGCCGGCATCGACCTTTCGGTCGGCGCCATCGTCGGTTTTTGCACCGTCATCATCGCCTGGCTGCTACAGGCGGGCGTGCCGCTCTGGGCGGCGATCGTGCTGACGCTGCTCATGGGCGTGGCGATCGGCGGCTTCCATGGCTTCGGCATCGTGCATATGGGCCTGCCGCCATTCATCATCACGCTGGCAACGCTGACATCGCTGCGCGGCATCGGCCTGCTGATCACCAACGGCTCGACGATCAGCATCACCAATGAGGGTTTCAGCAATTTCGCCCGCGCCGATCTGCTCAGTATTCCCAGCCTGTTCTGGATGGTCATCCTGGTGGCGGTTCCCTCCTTCATCTTTCTGCATCTGAGCCGCTGGGGCCGCTATCTCTTTGCGGTCGGCTCGAATGCCGAAGCGGCGCGCCTTTCCGGCGTCAACGTCAAGGGTATGATCTATCTTGCCTATATCCTGTCTGCCTCCTTCGCCGCCTTCGTCGGCGTGCTGCTTGCCTCGCGCATCGCGATCGGCAATGCGACGCAGGCCGACGGCTGGGAACTGCAGGCGATCGCCTCGTCGGTCATCGGCGGCACCAGCCTGTTCGGCGCGGTCGGCTCGGTGCATGGCCCGCTGATCGGCGCCTTTATTCTCGCCACCATCAACAACGGCGCGAACCTTCTGAACGTCAATTCCTTCTGGCAGCGCATCATCACCGGTCTGCTGATCATCGTGATCGTGTTCTTCGACCAGCTGCGCCGCCGCCGGAGCAATTGAGCGGCGAGCGGGAGATCGGCGTCTGCCCGGGAGAGCGCCGCCTGCCCCTCATCCGCCTGCCGGCACCTTCTCCCCGTTCTGACGGGGAGAAGGGGATATGCCGCAAACCTCTCCGTCCCTCGCCAGCATCCCGTTTGGCACGTCCCCTCTCCCCGTTTTTACGGGGAGAGGGCTAGGGTGAGGGGCAGATGTTTTCGATACGGCGCCACATCGGCGCGAGCCGGCCAGACAAACCGGCTTCCTCCTTTCGAAGAATGCGAGACCCGTCATGAAAGCAGTTCTTTGCCGGGAGCCCGGCGTGCTCGATATCGTCGAGCGTCCTTCGCCAGCGGCTCCCGCCGCCGGCTGGGTGCGGCTTGCCGTCAGCCATGTCGGCATTTGCGGCACCGATTACCACATCTTCGAGGGCAAACATCCCTTCCTCGAATATCCCCGGGTGATGGGGCATGAGATCTCGGCAACGGTGCTGGAAGCGGGCGACGGGGTCACTATCGCAGTCGGCACGCCCGTCATCGTCAATCCCTATCTCTCCTGCGGGCAATGTATCGCCTGCCGCCAGGGCAAGCCGAATTGCTGCACGAACATCAAGGTGCTCGGCGTCCATACCGACGGCGCCTTCTGCGAGGAGATTTCGGTTCCGGCCGAGAACCTCTATGCCGCCAAGGGCTTAAGCCTCGAAGCGGCGGCGACGACCGAGTTTCTGGCAATCGGCGCCCATGCGGTGCGCCGTTCGATGACCGGCGCCGGGGCGCGGGCGCTCGTCATCGGCGCCGGGCCGATCGGGCTTGGGGCAGCGATCTTCTCGCGTATTGCAGGCCATGAGGTGACACTGCTCGATACAAGCGCGGAGCGGCTGCAGATGGCATCCGAGCGTTTCGGCTTCACCTCCGGCATCGTCGCCAACGAGGCGACAGCGGAGACCGTCCGGGAAAAGACCGATGGCGACGGTTTCGACGTTGTCTTCGACGCGACGGGTTATGGCCCTTCGATGGAGAAGGCCTTCTCCTTCGTCGCCCATGGCGGCGCACTGGTGCTGGTCAGCGTCGTCAAGGACGATATCCGCTTTTCCGATCCCGAATTCCACAAGCGCGAGATGATGGTGATCGGCAGCCGCAACGCCACCCGCGTCGATTTCGAGCATGTGGCGGATTCGATCGCCAAAGGGCTGGTGCCGGTGGACAAGCTCATCACCCACCGCACGACGCTTGCGGATGCACCGCGCGATCTCGCGCGCTGGGCGCATGACAAGAACGGGCTGATCAAGGCGGTGATCAGTATTGGTGGCTAGGGCAATTTCGGGAACGATCAGAAGCGGCTGAGTTCTGTTCGAGACCACAGCTGTCCGGTTCGCGCTTGTGGCTGCTCCTCACCCTACCGGGCGTGCCTTGCGAGAGCGAGCGGGGGAACGGATAGGGCGCGGCATATCCTCTTCTCCCCTCGGGGAGAAGGTGCCGGCAGGCGGATGAGGGGGCCACACGGCACATCCCTCCCCTCATAACCTGTCCCGCGACGCCGACTGCAACGCCCTAAGACAACACGAACCGGTGAAACCCCGCATGGAAGTTGGGAAAGACCGGCTCCGCCGGCCCCCTCATCCGCCCTACGGGCACCTTCTCCCCGCTGGGGAGAAGAGGGAATCGAGATGTTGCGGCATATCCCTTCTCCCGCAGTCGGGCTAACCCGCCGCCTCAATCGCTCTGCGCATCTCCCTGACAATAGCGACATCCGTCTTGTTCGTGCTCCTCGCCTCGAAGCCGAAGGCGACGGCGCGTGGATCGGCGCTTTCGACCGGCGAGCTGCAGGAACCGTGGATCTCGCGGGCGCCGGTCGCCTGCAGGATCTCGCCGACATTGGCCGGGCGGATGCCGCTGCCGGGCATGATGGCGATGCGGCCGGCCGCCTTTGCCGAAATGCGCTTCAGCGTGTCGAGGCCATCCGCCGCCTTCAGCGCGCAGCCGGAGGTCAAGATGCGTTCGCAGCCGAGCTCGATCGCCTGCTCCAGCGCCTGATCGGCATCCGGCACCAGATCGAAAGCGCGATGCAGCGTCGAGCCGAGGCCGGCCGCATGCACCTTCAAACGGTGGATCAACGGCATGTCGAGCGTACCATCCGGCCGGTTGGCGCCGATGACGACGCCGGCAAGGCCAGCGGCACGCACGGCATCGATATCGATCATCATCGCCTCCTCGTCTGCCCCGTCGAAGATGAAGGGGCCGGCGTGGGGGCGGATCATCGCGTAGACCGGAATGGAGGCCCTGGCGGCGATCCGCATCAGGCTCGGCAGCGGCGTCAAGCCGCCGAGTTCCAGCGCCGAGCAGAGTTCGATGCGCCCGGCGCCACCTTCGATCGCGGCGGCGAGGCCCTCGGCGCTGTCCACGCATACTTCAAGCAAGATCGTCACGCTGCAGTCTCCCTGGCTCCGGCATCCGCCGGCCTTATGGTTCGCACGACGGATTCCGACGTAATTCTCGCCGCCGCCTCGATGATCATCGTGCAGGCATCGGCGGCGGCTTTGCGATGGTTGAAGGCGACGTGATAGGACATCGGCAGATGCTCGTCGAGATCGACGATGCGCACCTTGTCGGCGATCGGCATGGCGCTGACGCGACCGAGGAAGGAGACGTAACCGTGATTGGCGACGAGGTCGACGATGACAGGCAGCGAATCCGCCGCGGTGATATCCTGGCCGCGCAGGCGCCGGTTTGGCGCGCGCTCATAGCTGAAGGCCATGGCCGCATGGCCGAGGCCGGTGCGCAGGCTCGGCATGCAGATCGGGTGGCCGGCGACGAGATCAGCGACGCTGGTCTCGTCGCTATCAGGCGGTGCGATCACCACCATGTCGGTCTGCAGCAATTCGCGATGGCGGAAGTTTTCCAGCCCGAAGACCGAATCCAGGATAGCGACATCGATGCGGCCGCTCTTCAGCGCCTCGCGCAGATCGTCGGCGGTCATCGAGACCAGCGAAATCGCGTTGTTGTTGCGGCGCAGATTCCATTCCGAAACCAGCGTGCCCAGGCAGCGGGCCACCCAGCTTTCCGATCCGGTCGGGATGATCGAACCGATGCGCAGCGACCGGGCGGTACGCCGATAACGCTCATCGGCCGACGATTTGAGATCGTTCCACGCCTGGCTGATCGCCATGAAGATCAGGTATGCGCGCCTGCCCTCCTCCGTCAGGACCGACCCCTGCGCCTGCCGCTCGAACAGGCGATGGCTCATAAATTTCTCAAGATTGGCAAGCTGAAGCGAAAGCTGCGGCTGACCGAGGCGCAGGCGGCGAGCGGCCCGGTTGATGCTGCCTTGGTCGGCAACCTCCAGAAAACGCTCCATGGTGACGATCTTGACGGGAATGCGGGATGCCCACGCCTCGTCGATCTCGGCGCCGGCGCCGTCGTGACCGGCCCATTGACCGAGCTCACCGATCGCAGCCATGATCGGCTCCAAGCCTTCCAGCACCCTGCCGCTCGCAATCAGCGTCGCCAGCTCGCCGGAGGCACGTTCCGTCAGCTTCATCGCCAGTTCGGTCTCGAGATTATGGATTGCCGCCGAGACGGTGGAGGGCGACAGCTGGAAGCGCCGCGCGGTCTCGCGGACCGACCCGGAGGTCAGGACATGGCTTGCAATGAACAGGGCACCAAGATGCAAACGGTCAACTCCGGAAAGCGCTGGAAAAACCGGACGATATGATGTGTTCATGAAAAAAGATATCCCTGCTTCCGGAGAGGCCGGCTATCGTTCGATCATAGAAAAATCCGGGCGGCGGGAATCCGCAACAGAGCCCGGGAATATCGTGGAAACACGCAAGGGGACAAAAACAAATCGCGCCGGCCTTGGAAAAGGGAATGCGTTTCCGCGCGCGGAGGTGCATTCGCCGCGATAATCATGCCGTGACCGCAAATACTGGAGGGGCCTTGCATCGATTTTTCGGGCATGCACGCTATTTCCATCACGCACGCAATTCCGGCATGATGGCGGGCTCACCGCCCTCGCCGGCGGATTTTCCTGCGCGCAAGCCTCCGCCAAGGGCTTGGGCCTCATTCAATGGTGTTTAACAAGGGGATATTCCATGCTGAAGAAACTCGCACTTGCCGTTTCGCTCTCCGCCTTCGCGGCGGGCGCGGCCCATGCCGCCGACGTCGTCGTCTCGTCGAAGATCGACACGGAAGGCACGCTGCTCGGCAACGTCATTGCGCTCGCTCTCGAAGCGAACGGCATCAAGACGCAGGACCGCATCGCGCTTGGCGCGACACCTGTGGTGCGCAAGGCGATCACATCAGGCGAAATCGACATCTATCCCGAATATACCGGCAATGCCGGCTTTTTCTTCAACAAGGCCGATGACGCGGCGTGGAAGAACATCGACCAGGGCTATGAGCTGGCGAAGAAGCTCGATTACGATGCCAACAAGATCGTCTGGCTGACACCGTCGCCTGCCAACAACACCTGGGCGCTCGCCGTGCGCAGCGACGTCGCCGGCCCGAACAAGCTGAAGAGCCTCACCGACTTCGGCAAATGGGTTGCCGGCGGCGGTGCCGCCAAGCTTGCCGCCTCCGCCGAATTCGTCAATTCGGCCGGCGCGCTTCCCGCCTTCCAGACGACCTACGGCTTCCAGCTGAAGCCCGACCAGATGGTCGTTCTTTCCGGCGGCGACACGGCGGCAACGATCAAGGCGGCCGCCGACCAGACGAACGGCGTCAACACCGCCATGGTCTACGGCACCGACGGCGCGATCGAAGCGGCCCAACTGACCGTTCTCGAAGACGACAAGAACGTGCAGCAGGTCTATGCGCCGACGCCGATCATCCGCGAAGAGGTGTTGAAGGCCAATCCGAAGATCGAGGAAGTGCTCTCGCCGATCTTCAAGAGCCTGACCGCCGACGAATTGCGTAAGCTCAATGCCAAGATCCAGGTCGATGGCGAGCCGGCAAAGTCCGTCGCCGAAGCCTATCTCAAGGAAAAGGGCTTCCTGAAGTAATCATCGCTCGCTCCGCCCGATTGCGGGCGGAGCCTCCCTTTGCTGATAAGGTTGGGCTGATGTTGGCCAGACAGGGTTGATTTGATGGAAGAAACCTTAGCGGTCCGCAAGCTGGACCGGCTCGGCGTGGTTTTGGTGGCCGGCGGCATCGCGGCGACAGCACTGATGCCCTTCATCTATGTGAAGGCAAACCGCATCGCCGCCGGCAAGCCGATGCTGCTGATGCAGCTTCTTCCCCAGCCTTCCGTCATCGTCCTGACCATGCTTCTCCTTCTCACCGCCTTCGCCACGCTGTTCCTACGCCATGCGATCACGCGGCTTGTCATCGCCACACTCTGCCTTGCGGCGCTGATCGTTGCGATCGGCCTCGTTTCGACAGCGGCAACGCCGCCCGGCAGCACGGTGGCGCGCATGACGCCCGGCGGCGGCTTCTGGGTGCTGTTTGCGGTCATCGGCCTCGTCATATCCGATGCGCTGGTGAAGATCCGCCTGGCGCCCTGGATGCGGATCGCAGCCCTTGCCGCCTATGCGGCGCTGCTCTTCATCTCGCTCTCCTCCGGCCTGCTCGACAGCCTTTCGATCATGAAGGAATTCTCGACGCGGGCTCCGCAGTTCGAGACGGAGGCGATCTCGCATCTGCTCTTGGCGTTCGGCTCACTTGCGATCGCCATTGTTCTCGGCCTGCCGCTCGGCATCCTCTGCTTCTGGGTGCCGAAGCTGCGCGCCATCGTGCTGCAGGGCCTCAGCCTCATCCAGACGATCCCAAGTCTGGCGCTCTTCGGCCTGTTGATGCTGCCGCTCGGCTATCTCGCCACGCATGTGCCGCTCGCCGCCGCGATCGGCATTCGCGGCATCGGCACGGCGCCTGCCTTGATTGCGCTCGTGCTCTACTCGCTGCTGCCGATCGTCGCCAACACCGTCGTCGGCCTTCAGGGCGTCGATCCCTCGGTGCGGGACGCTGCGGCCGGCATGGGGCTGACGCGCTTGCAGATCCTGACCGGCATCGATATGCCGCTTGCCTTTCCCGTCATCCTCACCGGCATCCGCATCGTGCTGGTGCAGGCAATCGGCATGGTGACCATCGCCGCATTGATCGGCGGCGGCGGCTTCGGCATCTTCATCTTCCAGGGGCTCGGCCAGACGGCCATGGACCTCGTCCTGCTCGGCGCCGTGCCGACCGTCTTCTTCGCCTTCTCATCGGCCGTCATCCTCGATGCGGTCATCGAAAGCATCCGGGGATCTGCCGCATGACCATGATCGAGATCAGGAACGTCACCAAGCGCTATGGCGCGGCCACCGTCGTCGACAACGTTTCGATGAGCGTCGAGAAGGGTGAGATCACCGTCATCGTCGGCACCTCGGGCTCCGGCAAATCGACGCTGATGCGGATGATCAACCGGCTGGTGCCGATCACCGAGGGCGAAATCTCAGTCGGCGGGCAGAACGTGATGGATGTTGAGGTGACCGAGCTTCGCCGCAAGATCGGCTATGCGATCCAGGGGCACGGCCTTTTTCCGCACCGCACCGTGGCGCAGAATATCGCCACCGTGCCGCAGCTTCTCGATTGGGATTCGACGCGTATCGCCAAACGGGTCGAGGAACTGCTCGGGCTTTTCAACCTCGATCCGGCAGCCTTTGCCGACAAATATCCGCATCAGCTCTCCGGCGGCCAACAGCAGCGCGTCGGCGTCGCCCGGGCGCTGGCGGCCGAACCGGAATTGCTGTTGATGGACGAGCCCTTCGGCGCGCTCGATCCGGTCATTCGCGGTAAGGCGCAGGACGACCTCTTGGCGATCCAGAAGCAGTTCGGCACCACGGTCATTCTCGTCACCCACGACATGGACGAGGCCTTTCATCTCGGCAACCAGATCGCGGTGATGAGCGAGGGCAGGTTGCTGCAATGCTCGACGCCGGAAAAGATCCTCACCGAACCCGCCGATCCCTTCGTGCAGCAATTGACCGGCACCTCCGACCGGGCGCTGAAGCTGATGTCGCTGCTGCCGCTGAAGGAAAGCATGGAGCCGGCCAAGACCGGTCTTGCCTATGCCCTGCCGCAGTCGCTCAGTCTCCGCGACGCGCTGGCTGAAATGATCTGGCAGGGGGTCGACGAGGCGGCGGTGCAGGATGCGCAAAAGGCGCCTGTGGGATCGATCTCGATGACGCGGCTTCTCGAACTGGGCCGCAAGGCATGAAGCTCGTCGTCGCCAATCTCTTCCGCCTGGCGGCGCTGGCTTTGCTGCTCATCCTACTGTTCAGGACGGAGTGGCTTTCCTTCACGCTGGTGCCGCTGACTAGCAACAATGCGCCCGCCGTCTATACGCAAAACAGCCTTGCTTCGCTGACCGCCGGCCATCTGCAGCTGGTAATCGGCTCGATCGTCTGCAGCGCCGTGCTTGCGGTTATCGGCGGCATCTTCGTGACGCGGGAAAGCGGGGCCGATTTTCTGCCGCTGTCGCGCGCCATCGCCAATGCCGGGCAGACTTTTCCGCCGGTCGCAGTACTGGCGCTCGCGGTTCCGGCGACCGGTTTCGGCGCCATGCCGACGCTGATCGCGCTCTTTCTCTACGGCCTGCTGCCGATCTTCGAAAACACCGTCGCCGGGCTGAAGCAGGTTTCGCCGCAGGTTCTCGATGCTGCCGACGGCATGGGCATGAACGGTACGCAGCGGCTGTTTCGCGTCGAGCTGCCGCTTGCCCTGCCGCTGATCCTCGAGGGGCTGAAGGTCGCGACCGTGATCAATATCGGCACGGCGACAATCGGCTCGATGGTGGCCGCCAAGGGTCTCGGCGAGGTCATCATCGCCGGGCTGATCTCCGACAATACCGCCTTCATCCTGCAGGGCGGCCTGATCGTCGGCCTGATGGCGGTGCTGATCTATGACGCCATGGGTCTGGTCGAAGCGGCGATTACGCGAAGAATCGGCTTGCGCGCGGCGTAAAAGGACGGGTACCAAGACTGCCGCAGCAATTCAAAGTGCTACAGCGTCCTTTGCGCGTCTAAAAAGACGCGCGGCGCTGTAGTGGAATGGGAGGCAGACTTGGCGAAGATGATCCACTCCATGATCCGCGTTCTCGATGAGGCGCACTCCGTTGAATTCTACGAGAGGGCATTCGGTCTTTCGGTCGCCGACCGCGTCGATTTCGAAACCTTCACGCTGATCTATATGAGCAATGCCGAGACCGGCTTCGAGCTGGAACTGACCGTCAACAAGGGCCGGACCGCGCCATACGATCCCGGCAATGCCTATGGCCATCTCGCCGTCTCCGTCGAAGAGGTGGCGGTCGAGCGCGAGCGGCTGTCAAAGCTCGGGCTGAAGCCCGGTGAACTGGTGGAGCTCAACCGCGACGGCAAGCTCTTTGGCCTGTTCTTCTTCATCAGCGATCCCGATGGCTACAAGATCGAGGTGATGCAGCGCCACGGCCGGTTTCTCTGAGGCATCTGACGCCGAACCACCGATACGTTCCAATCACAGATAATCCCATAGCTTCAAGCGGCATCATGACAGGAGCCCGCCATGATCGAAAAGACTGCGCTCAATTCCGGCTGGACGCTCTCCTGTAACGATACAGTGAGGCCCGGCCTGCCGGCTGCAATCCCCGCGACGGTGCCGGGCTGCGTGCATCTCGACCTTCTCGCCAACCGGCTGATCCCCGATCCCTATATCGACGTCAACGAGATCACCAACGACTGGATCGGCAAGACCGACTGGACCTATCGCTGCAGCTTCGAGGCGATGCTTGACGATGCCAGGGTGCAGGAACTGGTCTTCGACGGGCTCGATACGGTTGCGGTGATATCACTCAACGGCGAAGAGATCGGCCGTACCTTCAACATGCACCGCACCTATCGTTTCGATGCTTCGGGATTGCTGAAATCCGGCGCCAACGAACTCACGGTCATCTTCCGCTCCGCCTACGCCTATGGCGCGGAGATGGAAAAACATTACGGCTACCGTCCCAACAACTATCCGGGTCCGGGCAATCTGATGCGCAAGATGGCCTGCAATTTCGGCTGGGACTGGGGGCCGACGCTGGTCACAGCAGGCCTCTGGAAGCCGGTCCGGTTGGAAAGCTGGGACCGGGCGCGGCTTGCCGAAACCAGGGTGTCGGCAACACTTGACGGCGGCGACGGGCGGGTGAATGTGCATGCCCGGCTGGCGCGGCAGGGCGACAAGACGCCGTTGAGGCTCGTTGCCGAAATCGGCGGCGTGACCAAGACAGTGGCGATTGGACCTGACGAAGAAGCGGTTTCCCTCGAACTTTCCCTCCCCTCGCCGCAGCTCTGGTGGCCGCACCATCTCGGCGCGCAGCCGCTCTATCCAATGACGCTGAGGCTGACCGACGGCGCCAGCGACGATCTGCTCGACAGCTATCAGCGCGAACTCGGTTTCCGTTCGCTGCGGCTCGATACTTCGGCCGACGACCACGGCTCGGCGTTTACCTTCGTCATCAACGACGTGCCGCTCTTCATCTGCGGGGCAAACTGGATACCGGACGATTGTTTTCCCCCGCGGGTGACGGCCGAGCGTTATGCCGCGCGGATCGAGGAGGCAAAGGCCGCCAATATTCATATGCTGCGCGTCTGGGGCGGCGGCATCTTCGAGGCCGACCAATTCTATGAGGCCTGCGACCGCGCCGGCATGCTGGTCTGGCAGGATTTTCTCTTTGCCTGCGCCGCCTATCCGGAGGAAGAGCCGCTCAGAAGCGAGGTCGAGGCGGAGGTGCGCGACAATGTCGCGCGGCTGATGCCGCATGCCTCGCTCGTCCTCTGGAACGGCAATAACGAGAACATCTGGGGTTTCGACGAATGGGGCTGGCGGCCGATCATCAACGCGGGCGAAAGCTGGGGGCTCGGCTATTATCTCGACCTGCTGCCGAAACTCTGCGCCGAACTTGATCCGGACCGGCCCTATTACCCCGGCAGTCCCTATTCCGGCTCGATGGAGATCGAACCCAATGCCGACGCACATGGCTGCAAACATATCTGGGACGTGTGGAACGATGTCGGCTACGAGGTCTACCGCAATTATATCCCGCGCTTCTGCTCCGAATTCGGCTGGCAGGCGCCGACCGCCTGGGCGACGATCGAAGAGAGCGTGCATGACGCGCCGCTGACGCCGCAATCGAATGGCGTCTTCCACCATCAGAAGGCAACCCAAGGCAACGATAAGCTGATCGGCGGCCTCTCCGGCCATTTGCCGGAGCCCAAGACGATGGAAGACTGGCACTTCGCGACCCAGCTCAATCAGGCGCGCGCCATCCGCTTCGGCGTCGAGCACATGCGCTCGCATCGCGATATCTGCAAGGGCGCGGTGGTCTGGCAGTTCAACGATTGCTGGCCGGTAACCTCATGGGCAGCCCTCGATTCGGCCGGGCGCCGCAAGCCGCTCTGGTATGCGCTGAAGGCAGCCTATGATCCGCGCCTGCTGACGATCCAGCCGCGCGGCGGTGGGCTTGCGGCGGTGGCCGTCAATGAACGGACGCTATTCTGGCGGGCGAAGATCAGCGGCAAGCGCCTGAAGCTTGACGGAACCGTTCTTGCCGAATTCGAATTCTGGCGCCTGCTCTGCGACCGCTTCGAGGCAAAGGAATTTCCACTGCCGGAGGATATCGTCACCCCCGACTTACCGAAGGACGAGCTCATCGTCGTGCAGATGCTCGACCGGCGCGCCTTCCACTATTTCGTCGAGGATATCGAGCTTGCCTTGCCGGCACCGCGGCTGACGGTCGATGTCGCCGGGATCGACGGCGGGTATCAGGTCAAGGTGACGGCGCAAAACTTCCTCAAGGATCTCTGCCTGATGACCGATCGATTGGATCCGGATGCCGTCGTCGATTCGATGCTGGTGACGCTGCTGCCCGGCGAGAGCCATGTGTTTGCGGTCAAGACGGCGAGGACGATTGAAGCAGGTGACATCACCGTCGGCGCCGTGCTGCGCTCGGCCAACGATCTCGTCGCCGGCCACTGAAAAGCCCCTCATCCGGCTGCCGCCACCGAAGGGGAGAAGGGATATGTCGCAGCGTCTCGATCCCCTCTTCTCCCCTCGGGGAGAAGGTGCCCGTAGGGCGGATGAGGGGGCCGATGAAGCCGACTTTTCCAATAACACCCTGCGGAGTTCAATCGCGCCGGTCCCATCTCGACTGTGTTCAAGGCGCTGGGGCACGGCATTCCATTGGCGTAACGGCATAGGTTAGAGAGGTGATGCCGTATGGCCCCCTCATCCGCCTGCCGGCACCTTCTCCCCGAGGGGAGAAGAGGATATGCCGCGGCCTCTCCGTTCCTCGCGCGCCTTGTAAGGCCCGTCCTCACTCAGGAGAGTCGAGACAAATAGCTCGACGCAGGCAGGCCTAAAGTTAGGGCAGCCATCGGCACGAACCAAACACCAAAAAGGCCCCGCATCCGCGGGGCCCTTCCAGCTCGGCCTATCGGATGACGTTACATCCAGTAGGGCGGCACGCCGTAGTAATCATAGACCCGGCGGCCATTGTCGTTGTACCAAGTGTCGTCATCGTCCGAATAGCTCGGAGCGCCTTCGATCTGCTCCTTTGTCAGGTCGATGCGATAGCCGTCCAGCTGGGTGTCGTAGTTCAGCTTTTCCCAGGGAAGCGGATAGTGATCGTGACCGATGCCCAGGAAGCCGCCGAAGCTCAGCACGGCATAGGCGACGCGGCCGTCGCGCTTTCCGATGATCAGGCGTTCGATCGAGCCGATATGCCTGCCATCCGGACCATAGACGCGAGTGCCCTCGACGCGGTCGCTGGCGATCAGCGAATGCGTGTCCTTGACATTCGGGTCACGGCGGGTGGCGTCAGTATCCTCGTTCAACATTGTGCACCTCCTTTTGGTGTTTCCTCATGATGGGTATGCAAGATGAACGTCATGGCGGACTCAAAGTTCCCATCCTTCCCATGATCCCGCGATGGGCAAATGTTGACGTTTACGTCAAGGTTAGTTTAGCTTCATTCGGCTTGAACCGTTCAGGCAATGGCATAAGCTGCTGGACTGGAAGATGGAGGACTCTTCCAGTCAATTGTGGGCCAGCCGATTACCGGCGCGGCCGGCGCGGCGGCCGCAAGGGAGAGAGGATACGATGAACAGCATTTCCGTCCATCCGAACGGAGCGAAGCCCGACAAGCCCTGGCTTGCCGCCTATCCCGATATCGTTCCGGCAGAGATTCCGCCGCTGGAATATGCCTCGCTTACAGAACTGCTCGAAAAATCCTGCGCCCGTTACGCCGACCGGACCGCCTTTTCCAGCATGGGCAAGGCGATGCGTTACCGCGAGCTGGAGAGCCAGACGCGCAAGGTTGCCGCCTGGCTGCAAAGCACCGGCCTTCAGAAGGGCGACCGCGTCGCCGTGATGATGCCGAACGTGCTGCAGAACCCGATCGCGACCTACGCCATCCTGCGCGCCGGCCTCGTCGTCGTGAACGTCAACCCGCTCTATACGCCGCGCGAACTCGAACACCAGTTGCGGGATTCCGGCGCCAAGGCGATCTTCGTGCTGGAGAATTTCGCCCGTACCGTGGAGCAGGTCCTCAACAAGACCGATCTGCGCCATGTCGTCGTCACCTCGCTCGGGGAAATGCTGGGGCCGAAGGGGCTGATCGTCAATTTCGTCGTGCGCAAGGTGAAGAAGCTCGTTCCCTCCTGGTCGATCCCTCAGCACAGGAGCTTCGGCCAGGTGCTGCGTGAAGGTGCGGGAAAAAAGCCCCAGCCGGTCACGCTGACGGGCAGCGATGTCGCCTTCCTGCAATATACCGGCGGCACGACGGGCGTTGCCAAGGGCGCGGTGCTGACGCATGAAAACCTGCTCGCCAACAAGCTGCAGCTGTCGCTCTGGCTTCGATCGGCCTTCGAGCGCAAGAAAGAGCCGGAGGTGCTGAATTTCCTCTGCGCCCTGCCGCTCTACCACATCTTCGCGCTGACGGTGAATTCGCTGATGGGCATGTCGCTTGGCGCCCACAATATCCTGATCGCCAATCCGCGCGACATTCGCGGTCTCGTCAAGGAATTCGAAAAATCGAAGGTGCATATCTTCCCCGGCCTCAACACGCTGTTCAATGCGCTGATGAACAATGCCGATTTTGCCAAGCTCGACTTCTCCTCGCTGATCATGTCGCTGGGTGGCGGCATGGCCGTCCAGCGCCCGGTCGCCGAACGCTGGCTGAAGATGACGGGCACGGCAGTGACGGAAGGCTACGGCCTTTCCGAGACATCGCCTGTTGCCACTGCCAACCGCTTCGATTCGCCTGAGTTCACCGGCACGATCGGCCTGCCGCTTCCCTCCACCGACCTCGACATCCGCGACGAAGCAGGCAATTCGCTGCCGCTCGGCGACGTCGGCGAGATCTGCATCCGCGGGCCGCAGGTGATGGCCGGCTATTGGCAGAAGCCGGAAGAGACGGCGCGGGCGATGACCGACGACGGCTACTTCCGCACGGGCGACATGGGTTTCATGGACGAACGCGGCTACACCAAGATCGTCGACCGCAAGAAGGACATGATCCTGGTCTCGGGCTTCAATGTCTATCCGAACGAGATAGAGGAAGTCGCCGCCATGCATGCCGGCATCCTCGAAGCCGCGGCCATCGGCGTGCCGGACGGACATTCGGGCGAGGCGGTGAAGCTCTTCGTGGTCAGGAAGGATCCGAACCTGACGGAAGCCGAGGTGAAGGCCCATTGCATCGCCAACCTCACCAACTACAAACGCCCGCGCTTCATCGAATTCCGCACCGAGCTGCCGAAGTCGCCGGTCGGCAAGATTATGCGCAAGGACTTGCGCGGCTGAATTTGACGATTTGACGAATAAGAGCCTTCCTGAATCGGCCATCCGCTTGCCGGGTGGCTTTTTTCTATTTCGGCAGGTGGCTGAACTTGATTTGCGGGTGAGAAAGCGAATAGTTTCCGCAACCTTTCCGCCTCCAAAGGAGCTTCCCATGAACGCCATCGTCGAACAGCTGAAAAGCACCGCTGATGCCACCAAGGCAACAGATATCCGTGCCGCCTTCGCCGCCGATTCGCAGCGCTTTTCGCGCTTTTCCGTTTCGCTCGACGACCTGCTGATGGATTTTTCCAAGACGGCGGTGAATGACGACATCCTCAAGCTCTTGGTGAAGCTCGCCGAAGACGGCGGCGTCGAGAAGAAGCGCGAGGAAATGTTCTCCGGCAAGGCGATCAACTTCACCGAGGATCGCGCCGTTCTGCACACCGCGCTGCGCAACCGCTCCAACACGCCGGTGCTGGTCGACGGCAAGGACGTCATGCCCGACGTCAATTCCGTGCTTGCCGCCATGGGCAAGTTTGCCGACGGCGTTCGCTCCGGCGCGCTGAAGGGCGCGACCGGCAAGGCGATCACCGATGTCGTCAATATCGGCATCGGCGGCTCGGACCTCGGGCCTGTGATGGCGACGCTGGCGCTTGCTCCCTTCCATGACGGTCCGCGCGCCCATTTCGTCTCCAACATCGACGGCGCCCACATCGCCGACATCCTGAAGCTGGTGCAGCCGGAAACGACGCTATTCATCGTTGCCTCGAAGACCTTCACCACCATCGAGACGATGACCAATGCGCAGACGGCGCGCAATTTCATCGCCAAGGCGCTTGGCGAAGCGGCCGTGCAGCACCATTTCGCCGCCGTCTCGACGGCGCTCGACAAGGTTGCCGCCTTCGGCATCGACAGCGCCCGCGTCTTCGGCTTCTGGGACTGGGTCGGCGGCCGCTATTCGATCTGGTCGGCGATCGGCCTGCCGCTGATGATCGCCGTCGGGCCGGAGAATTTCGGCAAGTTCCTCGACGGCGCCCACGCCGTCGACAATCATTTCCGTAAGGCACCGGTTACCGAAAACCTGCCGATGCTGCTCGGCCTGATCGGCTTCTACCATCGCAATGTGCTCGGCTACCCCACGCGCGCCATCCTACCCTACGACCAGCGCCTGTCGCGCTTCCCGGCCTATCTGCAACAGCTGGACATGGAGTCGAACGGCAAGGGCGTCACCATCGACGGCACGCCGGTCGAAGGCAATTCCGGCCCTGTCGTCTGGGGCGAGCCCGGCACCAACGGCCAGCACGCCTTCTACCAGCTCATCCATCAGGGCACGAGCATCATCCCGGCCGAGTTCATGATCGCCGCCAACGCCTTCGAGCCGGAGCTGCGCCACCAGCACCAGCTCTTGATCTCCAACGTTCTCGCCCAGTCGGAAGCGCTGATGAAGGGACGCACCTTCGCAGAAGCCAAGAAGCAGCTGACCGACAAAGGCATGGACGACAAAAAGGCCGATTTCATCGCGCCGCACCGCGTCTTCAATGGCAACCGTCCGTCGATCACCTTCGTCTATGACAAGCTGACCCCTTATGCGCTCGGCCGGCTGATCGCGCTTTACGAACACCGCGTCTTCGTCGAAGGCGTGCTCTTCCGCATCAACTCCTTCGACCAGTGGGGCGTCGAGCTCGGCAAGGAACTGGCGACGGGCCTGCTGCCGGTCGTCGAAGGCAAGAAAAGTGCAGCATCGCATGACTCCTCGACGCAGGGCCTGGTTGCGGCACTGGCGAAGCTTGCGAAGTAAGCGCTCGAGATTGCCCTTCACCCTAGCCCTCTCCCCGTTCTGACGGGGAGAGGGGACGTGCCCTGCGAGAGGCGAGTGAGGAACGGAGAGGTCACGGCATATTCCCTTCTCCCCGTCAGAACGGGGAGAAGTGCCGGCAGCGCGCCCAGTGCTGACTGCCGCCAATATCGTCATTGCGCCGCAAATGATGAACTAATATCAGCGGGCCTGATGCACCCGCACGATGGGCTTCGTTAAGCGAAACCGGATTGAACGTTCTTCTAATCAAAAATTGTAGAATGAATTCTTTCAATTCGAGGGAATCGCCCTAGATTCAAGCAAAATCTGTGCAGAAGATGCTCCGTTCGTTGTTCCCCTTGGGCCGCTCGCGTCCGGGTCGGCTCGTCGATGTCGGCGCCTTCACTGCATGGTCCCTGCCCAAGTTCAGGAGATGTCTCAAGACGCTCGTCACGCAGCGTTTTCATGTCTCATCTCCTTTAAAGGAAGCTCATGAGCCGTCTTGTCGTCGTTTCAAATCGTGTTCCCATGCCCGCCAAAGATGGGAGCGCCGCTGCCGGCGGCCTGGCCGTCGCGTTGCAGGCAGCCCTGCAGGAGCGTGGCGGCATCTGGATGGGATGGTCGGGAGAATCGAGCGGGGAGAAGGAACCTGGCCCGCTGTCGCAACTGCAGAAAGGCAACATCACCTATGCGCTGACCGATCTCACCGACACCGATGTCGAGGAGTATTATCGCGGCTTCGCAAACCGCGTTCTCTGGCCCATCTGCCATTATCGACTGGACCTCGCCGAATATGGCCGGAAGGAAATGGCCGGATATTTCCGCGTCAACCGCTTCTTCGCTCACAGGCTAGCGCCGATGATCGAGCCGGACGACATCATCTGGGTTCATGATTACCACCTCATTCCGCTGGCGGCGGAACTCCGCCAAATGGGGCTGAAGAACCGGATCGGCTTTTTCCTGCACATTCCCTGGCCGCCGGCCGACATTCTGGTCACGATGCCCGTCCACGAGGAAATCATGCGCGGGCTCTCGCATTACGATCTCGTCGGCTTCCAGACCGACTACGACCTCCAGAACTTTGCCGGATATCTGCGCCGGGAGGGAATTGGCGACGACCTCGGAAATGGATTGTTCGATTCGCATGGGCGGATATTCAAGGCCGGCGCCTATCCGATCGGGATCGAAACCGCTGCCTTCGCCGAGTTCGCCGAGAAAGCCGCAAACAATATCATGGTACAGAAGACCCGGCGCAGCATTGAAGGCCGGGACATGATCATCGGGGTCGACCGCCTCGATTATTCGAAGGGCATCATTCAGCGGCTGGAAGCGTTCGAACGCTTCCTCACCAGCAATCCTGGCTACCAGAACAAGGTCACCTATCTTCAGGTCACGCCGAAATCGCGATCGGAGGTTCCCGAATACGAGCATATGCAAAAAATGGTCGCCGAACAGGCAGGCCGGGTGAACGGCGCCATTGGGACGGTCGACTGGGTGCCGATCCGCTATGTCAACCGATCGATCAGCCGCAACGTGCTTGCCGGCCTCTACCGCCTGGCGACGATCGGGCTGGTCACGCCGTTGCGCGACGGCATGAACCTCGTTGCCAAGGAATATGTCGCCGCCCAGGATCCCGATCGCCCGGGCGTATTGGTGCTGTCGCGCTTCGCCGGTGCGGCTCGCGAGTTGAAGGGTGCGCTGCTGGTCAATCCTTACGATGTCGAAGGCACCGCCAATGCCCTCGCCCGTGGCCTTGCCATGTCGCTGGAGGAGCGCCGCGACCGCTGGAGCATGATGATGGAGCATCTGCTATCTCACGACGTCTCACTTTGGTGCAAAAACTTCCTGCGGGATCTGGTGCCTGCTCCCGAGCTTCGCTCGGAGCGTGACCCCGGATAGTCTCCTGATCGATCGACGACGGCCCGTCCTTCGGACCCGAGGGAAGAAGACGGAGTCGAGACGTAGCGGCAAGGAGGAGGTACTTACGGGCGAGATTCCGCGCGACCTGCTGCGTGATGTGGCGGATGACTGTCACTCGCCGTTTCGGTTGCGTTGACGCGTCTCAACCCTCGCCTTGGCACGATCATGTTTGGGAGCTTGATCGCCGAAGCCAGACCGAGCGTTGCCAACAGCCGGATGAAATACCAACCGAGATCCAACTGCCCCGGCTCGATGCCGAGCCGCGCCGAATCCGGAAAGGCGTGATGGTTGCCATGGAAGCTCTCGCCAAAGGTCACCAGCCCGAAACGCGGCAGGTTATAGCCCTGCACCGCGACATCATCGACACTCCAGCCCTGATGGCCGGCTCGATGCGCGAAATGACCGACCAGCCAGTGTCCGGTCAGCGACACCGATATCCGCACGGCAATACCCCAAACCACCCATGGCAGTCCGCCGAGCGCAAAAAGCGCGAGCCCCAAGGGAATCTGCTGCGCCATCCATGTTGCCTCCAGGAACCGATAGAAGCGGTCGCGCCGCTCGCGCTCCTCGGGGACGAAACGCGGCGGGTGGTCCAGCGCCACAATGCAATGCATCTGCCAGAAAGCATCGATGAAGAAAGACCGCCGATGCGCGTAGAGGTCATGGCAGTCTCGCTGCCGTTGTGCCCAGTCGCGAATGTCGTGCGCGTAGATCATACCGAAGGGGCCGGCCATGCCGACCAGCGTACCGAGATAGACGAGAAAGTGCTCGATCCAGATATGAGTGCTGAATGAGTGATGGATCAGCAGCCGGTGCATGCCGACCGAATGACCAAGGCAAATGGTGATGGCGGTCAAGAGGATAAAGACGGCAAAGGCGCTCCAGGTGAAGGTCAGTGGGCCACCAATGATGGCAATCAAGGTCATGGCGGTGATCCAGATCGACTTTGCAGGCATCCAGACCACTCTGCCCTTCACCGGATCGCTCCCATTGTCGATCATTCGTCCAGTGGAAATACTGCTCATGACAAACTCCTTCCCATCGGGCGCATTCTCTACTTGAACATCGCTCAGCAATTCATTATTAAGCAATTACCTAATTACTTTGCACGAACGAAATAATTAAGCAATGCGTTAATTGCTTAATTGTTTAACGGCTCGATGTGATGATTGCCGCTGGCACGGAGACCGGATTTGGACGAAGAGACTTTCGATGACGCCGTAGAAGGCCGCTCCGTCAGCGCCGCCCAACGGGTATTCCACGCGCTTTCCAGTGCGCCGCGCCGGAAGATCCTCGCCTATCTCTCGGCATCGGGGCTGACCGCTGGCGAGATCGCCGACCGCTTCAGCATGTCCAAGCCAGCCGTTTCGCAGCATCTTTCCATCCTCGAGGCTGCGGGTCTGATCAGACGAGAGAAACAGGGCCAGTTCGTCCACTATTCCCTGATCGAGAACAATCTCGTCAACACGCTCAACGGCTTCGTGCAGGAGGTCTGCCCGGTCGGTCGGCCGATCAAGAAGGAAAGCCAGGCGCGCACCCGCGCGAAAGAATTGCCTTGAGCACCGGGCAGATGCTGAGCTGGCGTGGTGCGAGAAACATGGTGCAAAGACGATGCGGCATATCCCCTTCTCCCCTCGGGGAGAAGGTGCCGGCAGGCGGATGAGGGGGCCGCACGGCACAACCCTCACTTAAAACCTATCCCGAAATGCGATGCCCAACGCGCTGAACAAGGTCGAGACGATTCCAGCGCGGCCGAACCCCGCAGGGCCTGGTCGCGGCACTTACAAAGCTCGCCAAGTAATTCGGCATTTACGCTGCTACCGAAGCCCATCCGTCACGCGGCCGGGCTTTTTTATTTGACCCTGTCGAATTGCAGGGCATGTCGTCGTCTATAGAAGGTCCGACAGAGGAGAAACCGATGACCGCGACGGATAACGAACTGGTGAACTTTGAGGCAAACGGCGCGCTGCCATTGCCCCCCACGAACGAGCAGGGCTTCGTCGAAAACGAGGGTGCCCGTATCTGGTACGCGAGCTACGGCGCCGGCCCAGCTGTCATTCTGCTGCATGGCGGGCTCGGCAATAGCGGCAATTGGGGTTATCAGGTTCCCGCGCTCATCGACGCCGGTCATCGGGTCTTGGTAATCGACAGCCGCGGGCATGGCCGCAGCACGCGCGATAAGCGCCCCTACACCTATCACCTGATGGCCTCAGACGTACTGGCCATCATGGATCATATCGGACTTGAGGAAGCGGTCCTTGTCGGCTGGAGTGACGGCGCTTGCACGGCGCTGATCCTCGCCGACCAGCAGCCGGAGCGCGTCTGCGGCGTATTCTTCTTCGCTTGCAACATGGATCCCAGCGGCACCAAGGAATTCAAGGCGACGCCTGTCATCGAGCACTGCTTCAGCCGCCACAGGAAGGATTATCAGGCGCTATCGGCAACACCCGACCAGTTCGAAGCCTTTGTCGCCGATGTCTCGAAGATGATGTCGACGGAGCCGAATTATTCGACGGAGCAGCTCGCAGGCATCAAGGTGCCGGTTTCGATCGTGCTCGGCGAGCACGACGAATTCATCAAGCCTGAGCATGCCGATTATCTGGCAAGGACGATCCCAGATGCGGAGTTCGTGCTGCTGCCCGGCGTCAGCCATTTTGCGCCACTGCAGCAACCGGACCTCTTCAATCGCGAGGTCCGCGCCTTTCTCGACCGGATCGAATGAGCCTCAGAGGCCTATTTCGCGCGCCCAAGGGGGATTTGCGCCAGCGCGGGAGACGGTGACGGCGGCGGTCTTGGCGCCAAGCGCCAGGGCGTTACGCAGGGCCTGCTCATCGAGATTGGCGACCTGTGCCTTGGTCAACAGATTGTCCATCTTCAGCGACGCCAGGATGCCGGCATCGAATGTATCGCCGGCGCCGACCGTGTCGACGACGGTGACGCGCTCACTCGGCACCGTCACCTTGCGTTCCTTGGTATAACCGGAGGCGCCTTCCGCGCCCTTGGTGATGACGACGAGCTTGGCGCCGTGGTTCAGCCAATGGGCGGCGAGCGCATCATGCTCGCCCTGCAGGCCGAACCATTCGAGATCTTCGTCGGAAAACTTGACGATGTCGGATTTCGCGGCCATCCGCTTGATGCGGGCCATATGCGACGGCTTGTCCTTGATGAAACCGGGACGGATATTCGGATCGAGCGAGATGACGCGGCGTGCGGCTTCGCGGTCGAGCAGGGCTTCGTAGGTTTCGCCGCAGGGGCTGGGGATCAGGCTGATCGCGCCGAAATGCAAGGCCTCGCAATCGTCGCCGAGATCCGGCAGGTCGGCCGTGGTGATCATCCGGCCGGCGGTGCCTTCGTCATAGAAGGCATAGGTCGCCTGGCCATTCACCAGCTTGACGAAGGCGATGGTCGAGGGACGCGGCGTGATGGCGCATGGGCTGTAATCGACATTGCTCGCCTTCAGCGTCTCGAGCAGGATTTCGCCCATCATGTCATCGGCAACGCCGGTGAAGAAGGCGGTGGGGATGCCGAGGCGGCCGAGCGCGATGGCGGTATTGAAGATCGCGCCGCCGGCATAGGGCGCAAAGCCCTTTTCACCGAGGGTGGTGTCCCTCGGCAGCATGTCGATCAGGGCTTCGCCGCAGCACAAAATCATCGTATTCCTCCCAACAGCATCTATACGTTCATCAACCGGCTAGGCGAGCTTTTGTCAACCGGCTAGAGCGAAAGCTCACTCACGCCACCATTCTTTCCCGACCACGCCAGCGGCGCGTCGAGGAAGGCCTCGACTTCCGACAGCGTCTTGTCGTCGAAGAGCTTCTGTTCTTTGGCAACGGCCAGAACATTACGCCAGGTGGCGATGTGATGCAGCCTGACCTTGCCATCGGCAAAGCGCTGTTCGCCGAAGATGCCGTAGAAGAACAGCGCGATGCCATGATCGACGATGCCGCCGGCGGCACGGACGGCATCGATGAACTTGAACATGCTGCCGCCAGCCGTCGTCAGGTCTTCGATAACAAGCACCCGCGAGCCTTCCGGCATGTTGCCTTCGATCTGGGCATTGCGGCCATGGCCCTTCGGCTGCTTGCGCACATAAATCATCGGGAGGCCGAGGCGATCGGCCAGCAGAGCGGCGAAGGGGATGCCGGCGGTCTCGCCGCCGGCGATGCAATCGAACTGCTCGAAGCCGGCATCGCGCAGCAGGGTGCTGGCGGCGAAATCCATCACCGTCGAGCGGATGCGTGGGAAGGAGAGCAGCTTGCGGCAATCGATATAGACCGGGCTCGCCATGCCGGAGGCGAGTTTGTAAGGCTGGGTGGCGTTGAAATGCACCGCCCTGATCTCCCAGAGCATTTTGGCCAACAATTCGGCCATCACGGCGCGGTCGGGAAATGTGGTCTGGATCATGCGGCTCTCCTTCGGCTTGGATCCTTGCGGGAATAGCAGCAAGAGCCCGCCGTTTCCAGACGAAAAGGCGGGGCTATTACAGCAGAGGGCCGATATGCATCTTCTTGAACAAGGCAATCGCCTGAGCACCCTCTTCCGCATTCAGCGAAACAGCGTAACGCACGGCGGCGGCAAGCAGCTGCATCGTCAGCCGGGCGATCGCCAGCAGCTCCCTGCGGTCGCGATCCGGCCATAGGCGGATAAGCACGGCGAGAAATGCCTGGGCATGGAATTCCATGTCCTCGGCATCGACCTGTTGCAGCAGCTTGTCGGTATGGGTCGCATGCCAGATGTCGCGCATCACAGGCTCGCGGCGGAAGAAGTCGTAATATTCATCGGCGATAGTGGCGAGCGCGCCCTGCAGGGCCGCAGCGTCCGTCACCTTTGCCAGTTCCGCTTCGACGCACCGCCTGCCCTCTTGGTTGAAGCGCTCGGCCAATGTGCGGATGATCGAGGTCTTGTCGGGGAAATATTGGTAGAGGGCGCCGAAGGAGAGACCGGCCTTTTCGACGATCTCGCTCATCTTCAAGCCGTCGCTGCCATGGCTTTCGATCAGCTCGGCGGCCACGGTGAGGATCTTTTCGAAGCGCTCGCGGCCGCGCTGCTGGCTGGGAATGCGGCGCAGCTGGCCGGTCGACTCCTGCTGGCGCCTGCGCGTTGCGACCGGCTGTTCCGACATGCTCTCTCCTTTTCCACGTTGACAAACAATATAAGAGAGATTATCGCATTTTGCAAATGGGAGAGTTTCTCTTGTTTTTAAAGTTTGGGAGGAGTTTTGACATGCAGATCATCCTGATCCTATCCCTCGTGGCCGCGGCGATCGGCAGCGGCCTCGTCGCCGGCATCTTCTTTGCCTTCTCGACCTTCATCATGGCCGCCTTCTCGCGCATCCCGGCGGAGCAAGGCATCGCGGCGATGAACTCGATCAACGTGACGATCGTCCGCTCTCCCTTCATGGGCCTCTTCGTGCCGACGGCGATCCTCTGCCTCGTCATCGCCGTGCTCGCCCTGATCGACTGGCGCGGCGGGGCATCCTTTCTGATGCTGGCGGGTGCAGCCCTCTACATCTTCGCCTCCTTCCTCTCGACCATCATCTTCAACGTGCCGATGAACGATGCGCTGGCAAAAGTCGGCGGCAACGGGACGGAAGCGGTTCAGCTCTGGACCATCTATGTCAGGGACTGGACGTGGTGGAACCATGTGCGGACCATCGCCTCGCTACTCGCCTCGGTCGCCTTCGTCCGGGCGCTGATGATCGTCTGAACGATTGCTTCTCGGCGATCCGCCGCGCCTTTCAGGAATCGGGTGGTTGGCCCCGTGCGGGCATGCGATGTTGGGCAATCGCCGCGAAAGGACCGTCATGTTTACGCTTCACGACTATATGCCGTCGCAAAATGGCTGGAAGGTCCGGGTTTTGCTCGGCCTGCTCGACATACCGTACCGCAGCCGTATCGTCTCGATCTTCGAGGGCGAGAGCCGCACCGAGGCGTTTCTCAAACTCAATCCGGTGGGCGCCATCCCAGTTCTCGAACTCGACGATGGGCGTCCGATTGCCGAATCCAATGCGATCCTCACTTTTCTCGCCGAGGGCACACGCTTCCTGCCTTCAGACCACTATCTGCGCGCCAAGGTCATGCAATGGCTGTTCTTCGAACAGTATCATGTCGAGCCGGTCATCGGCTCGCTGCGATTCTGGACGTTGACCGGACGGCTGGAGCGTAACCAGAGCATGATTGCGGGCAAGCGCGAAGCCGCAGCCCGCGCGCTTGCCGCCATCGATCGCAGCCTGAGCGACAGCCTGTTTCTTGTCGACCAGCAGCTGACGATCGCCGATATCGCCGTTTACGCCTATAGCCACCGGGCCGAGGATTGCGGCTTTTCTCTCGCAGCCTATCCCGCCTTCGCCGCCTGGTCCGACCGCGTTCGAGGTGCCATCGGGGCAGATTATCCGGTCTATCCCTATAGTATGGACCCGCATTCGGCCGGCTAAGACAGAGTCCGCCTCGTGGCCGACCGGGAGTTTAGCGATAGCGCCGGCGCGAGCCGTTCCGGCTATTTGCCAGCATCCGGGTTCGAAAAGCGCGCCAAGCGGAGATCACGGCGAGCAGCAAGAACAAGCCTGCCAAACCAGCCCACAGAGAACCGCCTTGCGTCAGGTTGTCACCTTCGGGAGTGAGGTAGCTGGATAGGGCTTGCAATATGCAATCTCGAAACTTCCAGTACCTTTCATAGAATAACCATCCGAAAATGCAACTTTTCCCCGATATATCTTGCTCTGACTAAGAAGAAACCGTACCGCGCAGCTACACGTCTCTTCTCCCCAGCGGGGAGAAGGTGCCGGCAGGCGGTTGAGCGGCAAAGCCGCGAGTGTCCGGAGCGCAAGCGCAGGACAATGAATGGAATGCCGTGTGGCCCCCTCATCCGACCCTTCGGGCCACCTTCTCCCCGCTGGGGAGAAGAGGGAGCCAAGCCGTGACCATGTAGCGGTAGTCCTTGCCTGAGAGTTTCGGCGTGATAGGCCCGCACATTGGCGACGCGGACGAAGGCCTTGGCGCCGGGGCTGGCGTCGCCGGAATGTTCGCTGAGGTTGTCTGGATGCATTCACCTTAACGCAGAAGCGTCGCGGGGCGGCTGGCCGCATCCGGGCGAGGGCGATGTTATGGGAGGTCAGCCGGGAATCAAGACGCGGTGCGTGTTGCTTCGACGGGAACCGCCTTGAGGTAGCTGGCAAGTTCGACCCGGTTGCGGCCGGCGCGCTTGGCGACGTAGAGCGCCTTGTCGGCGGCACTCAGCATGGCGTCGAAATCCAAGCTCTTCGAACGGCCGGGGGCGACGCCGACGCTGACCGTGAATGTCAGCACTTCGTCGTCGATATGGATCTCGCGCGCTTCGAACGCCCTGCGGATGCGCTCGGCCGTGAGTTCCGCCCGGCCGGGCATGATCTCCTTCAGCACCAGCACGAATTCCTCGCCGCCGAGCCGGGCAGCGGTGTCGCCGGTGCGGCAATGGGCCGAAAGCTCGCCGGCGAAGACATTGAGCACGCGGTCGCCGGCGGCATGGCCGAAGCGATCGTTGACGGATTTGAAATGGTCGATATCGAAGACGATGACGGCCGTGGTCGTTCCCATCGGACGCGTGCCGTATTGGTCGAAGAGGGCACGACGGTTGAGCAGGCCGGTCAGCGGATCGGTGATCGCATCGAGACGATGGCGGGCAGCGAGCCGCCATTGATGCAGCGCCAGCGACAGCGCGCCGATACCGGTCATGCCGGCAATGCAGACGGCAAGGCTCAGATCTTCGGCCCAGTTGCTGGGGGCTTTGCCGAGCACCAGCTTGCCGTCGGAGATCAGCACGGCGGCGCAGAGAACGAAGGAGATCGCCGTCAGCGTATAGAGCGTGGTAATGCCGAGGAGCGGCGCGGGTGCTTCGGCGCGGGCGAGCCAATATTGCCGGGCGGTGGCAAAGAGCAAAAGGGCGATGGCGAGATTGTCCGCGATGAAAGCCAGGCCATCATAGCCCGATAGCATCGGCACGACGGAGAAGACCATCGCCGCAAGCGCGCGGATCGCGATGGCAAGGAGAGACATCCGGCCGGTGAGGAATTGTTTGCCTGCTCCCCAGATGGTGGCAAAACCGGCATGAAACAGCACGAAATTGGCAACGCCGAGCCATGTCTTGGGCGTATTGACATAGCCGCTATAGACGAAAATGCCGCTGACGACGAGGACAAGGCCGACGGTGGCGGTGAGCAGCACGGTTTCCGCGCGACGGACAAGCCAGCTGCCCATCAGCGTCACCGCAAGGCAGGCCGCGGAGACGCCGAGCGCCAACAACAGGGAGTTATAGTCAAGCATCATGCTTTTCAGTCTCCGCAGCTGTTGTCGCATCGAATGGCGGCTTACCGGTCTGCGAGGAGAAATGTCTTATGCATCCGTTAACAAATGATGCACTGCACAATGCAAATGTTACGCGTTTAACGTCGCGTCGAACTTTAAAATGAATATTCTATTTAAAATTGAAATCCGAAAGCTTACTCCTGGTGCAGCACCTGCCAGCGCAGGGGAAACATCGGATCGAACACCGTCACCGGACCGGCGCCGGTTTCAATCCTCGCGGGAAAGACGACCGGCTCGGCCTGCCGTGACAGGGTGATGCGCTCCTCGTTCGGCTGCAGCCCGTACCAGGCCGGCCCGTTCAGCGACACGAAGGCTTCGAGCCGTTCCAGGGCGCCCTCCTGTTCGAAGACATGGGCGAGGCAGCTCATCGTATTGACCGAGGTATAGATGCCGGCGCAGCCGCAGGCGCATTCCTTCAGCGGATCGACATGCGGGGCGGAATCCGTGCCGAGGAAGAAGCGCGGATCGCCGCTGACGGCCGCCGCACGCAAGGCCAGCCGGTGGTTTTCGCGCTTGGCGACGGGCAGGCAGTAATAATGCGGGCGGATGCCGCCGACGAGGATGGCGTTGCGGTTGATGATCAGATGGTGGGTGGTGATCGAGCCGGCGAGATTGCCCTTGGCCGCCTTGATGTAATCGACGCCATCCCATGTCGTCACATGCTCCATCGTTACCTTCAGCTCCGGCAGGCGCTGGCGCAGCGGATCGAGCACGGTGTCGATGAAGACGGCCTCGCGGTCGAAGATATCGACCTCCGGCGTCGTCACCTCGCCATGGACGCAGAGCGGCAGGCCGATCTTTGCCATGCGCTCCAGCACCGGCATCGCCTTTTCCATGTCGCGGACGCCGCCATGCGAATTGGTCGTGGCGCCGGCGGGATAAAGCTTGACGGCGGTGATGAGGCCGCTGTTCTTCCCCTCCTCCACATCATCCGGGCTGGTATGTTCGGTGAGATAAAGTGTCATCAGCGGCTGGAAGCGATGGCCGTCCGGCAAGGCTTTGAGGATGCGCTCGCGATAGGCCCTGGCGTCAGCTGACGTGACGACCGGCGGCACGAGATTGGGCATGATGATGGCGCGGGCGAAGGTGCGGCTCGTATCAGCGATCACGCCCTCCAGCATGGCGCCGTCGCGCAGATGCAGGTGCCAGTCATCAGGACGGCGGATGGTGATCGATTGCATGGCAGGCCTCCGAAGCGATGCGTCTGCGGTCTCGATAACACTAAAGCGCATCGCATTGAAATTGATTCATGCGGCGGGCTTTCGCTCTTTTCATGCCCGCTGCTCTATCTCCGAACCGATCTTATCAGGCACAATGCCGCTCCGAGCAGACAGAGACCGGCGCAAAGCTCGAACAACGACCAGTAGCCAAAGGATTGCGCCCAAAGGCCGGTCCCGAGCCCCGAGAAAAGAAGGCCGGCATTCGCGCTATTGCCAAAGAGGGCCGCTGCGATTCCAACCCTGCCAGGCAACAGATCCTGCAAATGAGCCATGCCGACGATACTGATGATCGCGATGCCTGTCGCCCGCAGCAACTGCGCAAGGTAGAGCGTCGTCAGTGAAGGCCAGGGGATCGGCAACAGGTAATAGACGGCGAAGACCCCGAAGCCGGCCAGCAGGAGCAGCCTGTTCGCCCCGCGTGCCGGCCGAAACACGAACAGGCTCATCACAATCACCTCAAGAAGCGCGCAGAGGCTGAACAGCAGGCCGACGTCCGCCTCGGATCCCAACTGCTGGGCAACGACGATCGACACGGCATTGGCACCGGTGAACATGGCCGTGTGAAAGGCGGTAAGCGCCAACACGGCAGGCGCTGTGGACATCAAAACGTCCAGCGTCAGGCGCTGCCGGCTTGCTGTATCCGCCACGACCTCGATGCGGCTCACCAGCACGACCGCCAGCGCCAAGGCGGCGAGCAAAGTTGCGCCGACATAGATGCCATCGAGGTCCCAGTAGCGAACAAGAATGGCGCCCAGGGCTGGCCCGACGGCCCAACTCAGCGAATTGCACGTGCGCAGCGCCGCCATGCCCTTGGCGCTCGTCTGCTCGCCTGTGCGATCGAGATAGCCTTTCGCCGTCGCAAACAGCAGGGAGAACGAGGCAGAACTGATACCGAAGAGGACGGCCGCGTTGAGAAACAGCATCCACGGTTCGCTCGCCACCGCGCAGAGACCGAACCCAGCCATCTTGGCCAGCAAGGATATCAGCAACGGCCACATCATCGGCTTGCGGTCGTGAAAGTGGCCAAAGATCGTCGTGACGACGATGCCTGAGATCGCCGACAGGCTTAGAAAAGCTCCCAACTGCAGAGGCGACATGCCGACCTTATCAACGGCGAGCAGGGCGATGTAACTGAAGGCCATTGCCTCGGCGAGCATAGCGAAGAGGATTGCAATCAGTGCGGCGGGGAAGAATGGAACGCGAAAAAGGGCGAAGATCGCGCGCGTGATGGGCAGGCTGAACGCCATATGTCATCTCCAACGGGATGAGGAAGAGGCATGAACGCACAGACTTCATCGAAAATCCGGCGAGGAGAGCCCGACGCATCGCGTGACTTCTTACATGACGGACATGCCGGCACCCCGCCAAAGGAGGGCACCGACCAAACGGCAGGGTGTGTGGATGTTATCCTTCGCGACCATACTCAAGCGCAAGTCCCTATTTGCCCGAATTCGGCCGACTTGCTGCGAAACCTTGATTCACAAGAGGCGCTGCCAGCACCTTGTTATGCCTATCGGCATCCGGAACCGCTACGCAGGACCGGGCGGTATGGATTGTTCCCATGTGAGAACAATCCGCGGCATCACGCCAGCGCGATCTCCAGCGTCACATCGGCCGGGCGGCGGTTTTCGAGGATCAGCCGGCCGTTCGGCAGGTCGTTGCCGTAGACCTTGGCGCTGGCGGCTTCCTCGGTCAGGTTGTAACCGCGCCAGCGCGCCCAGAGCCGCTCTTCGAGCACCTCGATCGGCGGCGCCAGCATGATCGAAAAATCGAAGACGCCTTCGAGTTCGGCCCATTTGCCGAGCGAAAACAGCAGATAATTGCCCTCGACGATGATGAAACGGTGATCGGGGGAAACGGGACGGGCCGAGGCGATGGCGAGTTCGCGGGAACGGTCGAAGACCGGCACCAGAACCTCCTGATCGGCCCGCCTGACGGCGCGGATGATATCGAGGAAACCGCGGACATCGAAGGTCTCGGGGATGCCCTTGCGCGCCAGCAGGCCGCGTTCGATCAGGATGGCGTTGTCCATGTGGAAGCCATCCATCGGCAGGACTTCGGCACTTTCACCCCTGGCCTTCAGCGCTTCCGCCAAATTGTCGGCCATGGTCGATTTGCCGGCGCCTGGAGGTCCGGCGATGGCGACCAGGAAACGCTTGGAATGGCCGGCGCGGTCAAGAACTGCGCCGGCGATTTCATCGATGCGTGCGTTCATGCGGCGACCGGCTCCGTCGGCACCGCCTTGGCGCCGGTCATGAAGGCGACGGCGTCGGACATGGTGTACTCCTTAGGATCGATTACCGTCAGCCGCCGGCCGAGACGGTGGATATGGATCCGGTCGGCCACTTCGAAGACATGCGGCATGTTGTGGGAGATCAGCACGATCGGCAGGCCACGGGCGCGCACGTCGAGGATCAGTTCCAGCACGCGGCGGCTTTCCTTGACGCCAAGCGCTGCCGTCGGTTCGTCCATGATGATGACCTTCGAGCCGAAGGCGGCGGCGCGGGCGACCGCGACACCCTGGCGCTGACCGCCGGAGAGCGTTTCCACCGCCTGGTTGATGTTCTGGATGGTCATCAAGCCGAGTTCGGACAGCTTGTTGCGCGCCAGCTTTTCCATGGCCGGCCGGTCGAGCATGCGGAACATCGAACCGAGCACGCCGGATTTGCGGATCTCGCGGCCGAGGAACATGTTGTCGGCGATCGACAGTGCCGGCGACAGCGCGAGGTTCTGGTAGACGGTTTCGATGCCGGCTTCGCGCGCTTCCATCGGCGAGCGGAACTGCACCTGCCGGCCTTCGAGGGTGATCACTCCCTCGTCGGGGGTGACGGCGCCCGATATCGCCTTGATGAGCGAGGATTTGCCGGCGCCGTTATCGCCGATGACGGCGAGGATTTCACCCGGATAGAGGTCGAAATCGGCATTGTCGAGCGCGGTCACGCGGCCATAGCGCTTGACGAGACCGCGGGCGGTGAGAAGGGGTTCGCGATCCATGATTACACCGAAACCTTTCTGATCCACTGATCGATAGCGACGGCGGCGATGATCAGCACGCCTGTCAAAAGGACTTTCCATTGCGGGTCGGCGCCGAGCATGTTGAGGCCCATCGAGACGACGCCGACGATCATGGCACCGAAGAGCGTGCCGAGGATGGAGCCGCGGCCGCCGAACAGCGAGATGCCGCCGATCACAGTCGCAGTGATCGCCTGGAGGTTAAAATCGGTGACGGCCGAAGAGGGCGAGATCGAGCCGTTGCGGCCGATCGAGACCCAGGCGGCCAAGCCGGCAATGACGCCCGAGATGGCGTAAACGGTCAGCAGCACCTTCTTGGTCTGAATGCCGGAGAGCTTGGCTGCCTCCGGATCGTCGCCGACGGCATAGACATGCCGGCCCCAGGCGGTGTGATTGAGGACATACCAGAGGACCACGACGAGCAGCACCATGGCGATGACGCCGACGGTCAGCACGGCGCTGCCGAGCTTGAAGCTCACGGCGAAAAGATGCAGCAGCGGCGCCTTTTCGTCGACGTCGGTGTCGCGGATCGTCTCATTGGCGGAATAGATGAAATTCGTCGCCATGACGATGTTCCAGGTGCCGAGCGTGACGATGAAGGGCGGCAACTTCATGTAGGCGACGAGGAAGCCGTTCAGCAATCCGCAAAGGCCGCCGACAAGCATGCCGGCTGCGACCGCGATCGGCGTCGGTATGCCGTAGGTGATGGCGACATTGCCCATGATCACCGCCGAGATCACCATGATGACGCCAATCGAAAGATCGATGCCGGCCGTCAGGATGACCAGCGTCTGGGCGGCGCCGAGAATACCGACGATGGCGATCTGCTGCAGGATCAGCGTCAGCGTATAGGACGAGAAGAACCGTCCGCCGATGGTGATCCCGAAAATGATGATCGCCAGCACCAGCACGATCAGCGGCACGGCGGCCGGCGTCGAGTGAAGAAAATGCTGCGCGCGCTTGATCAGCGAGACATTCTCGTGCTCGAAGGAGGCAACGCTCTTGTCGCTGCCGTCGAGGACACGTTCGAATTCCTGTGTTCCGGTCATGGTTCCTCCTCCGCATCCGCGCGCCGAACTCGCGCGGGGGCCGTCACCGATATCCATCCGGTCTTTGATTAGCCGGTTCGTGAGGCGACGGCACATCGTCCGTCGAAAACGACCGGGGATCAAGCCCCGGCCGGTCTGCTTTCAACAATCAGGGCTCAGCCCCAGCACTTGTCGGTGCCTTCCTTGGTGTCGATCGACTTGACGCCGGAAACCGGCTTGTCGGTGACGAGCGAGACGCCGGTGTCGTAGAAGGACTTGCCTTCGGTCGGCTTCGGCTTTTCACCACTGTCGGCGAACTTCTTGATCGCTTCGACGCCAAGGGCTGCCATCATCAGCGGATATTGCTGCGAGGTGGCGCCGATGACGCCTTCCTTGACCGACTTCACGCCCGGGCAACCACCGTCGACCGAGACGATCAGCACGTTCTTTTCCATGCCGACAGCCTTCAGCGCCTGATAGGCGCCGACAGCGGCCGGCTCGTTGATCGTGTGGATGACGTTGATGCTCGGATCCTTCTGCAGAAGGTTTTCCATGGCCTTGCGGCCGCCTTCTTCATTGCCGTTGGTCACGTCATGACCGACGATACGAGCATCGTCCTCGTCGCCGATCTTGTTCGGGTCCTTCGGATCGATGCCGAAGCCCATCATGAAGCCCTGGTCGCGCAGAACGTCGACCGTCGGCTGCGACGGAGTGAGGTCGAGGAAGCCGACCTTGGCGTCCTTCACCTTGTCGCCCAGCGTTTCCTTGGCCCACTGGCCGATCAGCTTGCCGGCGAGCAGGTTGTCGGTGGCGAAGGTGGCGTCGGCGGCATCGGCCGGCTCCAGCGGCGTGTCGAGAGCGATGACCAGCAGGCCGGCATCACGGGCCTTTTTGACCGAAGACACGATGCCCTTGGTGTCGGAAGCAGCAATCAGGATGCCCTTTGCGCCGTCGGCAATGCAGCTTTCGATCGCAGCCACCTGGCTTTCGCTGTCACCGTCGACCTTGCCGGCATAGGACTTCAGCGAGACGCCGAGTTCCTTGGCCTTGGCCGTCGCACCTTCCTTCATCTTGACGAAGAAGGGGTTGGTGTCGGTCTTGGTGATCAGGCAGGCAGCCACGTCAGCCGCCATGACAGGAGCGGAAAAGGTGACACCAAGCGCGAGCGCGCCGAAAGCGAGAACGGATTTCTTCATGGAACTCCTCCCAGAGTTTGCCGGCGCCGCCCCTGCGGGGCCGGAAGCTTAAGATATGACACTTCGCCGTGGATCGCTAATGCCTCCCAGCGGTCCCGTGCCCTTGACGACGGCAATTAAGAGCGAAAAGAAATTGGCTTGTCAATAAATAAATCCAATTGAATTATTAATTCGATGTGGCATGCTCGAACGAATTAGGGCAATAGGCCAACGATCGGGAGGAGCGGCCATGTCGTCCTTGGATGGACCGGAACACACGCCGGTCCCGCCACCAATTCTCAATCCGGCCGGAGGTGCAAACCAGGTCAGGGTGCGAGCCTATAACGAACGGCTCGTGCTGTCGCTGGTGCGTCTCTACGGCGCGCTGTCGAAGGCCGATATCGCGCGCCGCAGCGGGCTGTCGGCGCAGACCGTCTCCGTGATCATGCGGGTGCTGGAAAAGGAAGGGCTGCTGTCGCGCGGGGAACCGGTGCGCGGCCGCGTCGGCCAGCCGTCGATCCCGATGCATATCAATCCCGATGCCGTCTATTCCTTCGGCCTGAAGATGGGCCGGCGCAGCGCCGATCTGGTGCTGATGGATTTCGTCGGCCGCATCCGCATGCAGTTGCACCGGACCTATGCCTATCCGCTGCCGGATGAAATCCTCGCCTTCGTCACCTCGGGCATCCGCGAGCTCGAAGACCGGCTCGACGACAAACAGCGCGGCCGCATCGCCGGCCTCGGCATCGCCGCCCCCTTCGAGCTCTGGAACTGGGCCGAAGAGGTGGGTGCGCCGCCGGGCGCCATGGAGGTCTGGCGCGACGTCGACCTGCAGGCCGACGTCGCCTCTCGCGTCTCCCATCCGGTCTTCATGCAGAACGATGCGACCAGCGCCTGCGGCGCCGAACTCGTCTTCGGCGTCGGGCCGTCCTACCCGGATTTCGTCTATTTCTTCATCGGCTCCTTCATCGGCGGCGGCATCGTGCTCAATTCGGCGATCTTTTCCGGCCGCACCGGCACGGCAGGCGCGATCGGGCCGCTGCCCGTGCGGGGCAAGAACGGCGAGACGAAGCAGTTGCTCGAAATCGCCTCGATCTTCGTGCTCGAGAATATGCTGCGCGAACGCGGCATCGATCCAGAGCCGCTCTGGTATTCCGCCGACGACTGGGTGGATTTCGGCGAGCCGATGGAAGCCTGGATCCAGGACAGCGCCAAGGCGCTGGCGCAGGCGATCGTCGCCGCCGCCTCGATCGTCGATTTCAGTGCGGCCGTCATCGATGGCGGCTTTCCCGATTGGGTGCGCAGCCGCATGGTGCAGGCCACCATCGACGAAGCTGCCAAACTCGACCTGCAGGGCGTCGTCATGCCTGAAATCATCGAGGGCGCGGTCGGCGCCCAGGCGCGCGCCATCGGTGGCGCCAGCCTGCCGATCTTCGCGCGTTACCTCACCGACCAGAACGTACTTTTCAAGGAGATAGACCATGCTGAAAGGACTTGATCCGCTGTTGAGCCCGGAGCTGCTTTTTACTCTTCGCGCCATGGGCCACGGCGACGAGATCGCCATCGTCGACGGCAATTATCCGGGCGTCGAACATGCCCGCCGGCTGATCCGGCTCGACGGCCACCACCTCATCCCGGTCCTCAACGCCGTGCTCAGCGTGCTGCCGATCGACGATTTCGTGACTGATGCGATCTTCCGCTCGACCGTCAAGGCCGAGCGCGACAAGCTCGACCCCGTGCACGAGGAGATGATCGACTGCTGCGCCCGCCACGAGCCGCATCGGCAGGTGGTGCCGCTGATCGGCCAGGATTTCTACGGTAGGGTGAAATCCGCCCATGCGGTGATCCAGACCGGCGAGCCCAGGCTCTACGCCAACATCATCCTGCGCAAGGGCGTGATCTATCCGAAGGAGGCGGACCCCCATGCTGACGTTGATCCCTTCGTTTACTAGAGCATGATGCCGAAAGTGTGAGCGGTTATCGGACGACACCATGCTCTGACGATCTGGCGTGGAACAGGATTCAGATTTTAGGCCAAACTGGCCTAAAATCATCCTGTTCTGGCGGTCACCCGTCTATTTCGACTTCCGCTTCACAGTTTACGGGCGCATTCAAAGGGATGGCCATGCCGATAGACGAGCGGGCGTGGGCGCCAACGTTGGGGCCGTACAGCTCCAGTATCAGATCGGAATAGCCGTTTGTGACCAGCGGCGTCTCATTGAAACCCGGAGCAACATTCACCATGGCGAAGACGCGCAGCCAAGCCGTGACCCGATCAAGATCTCCGACAGCACGTTTGAGACTGGCGAGATGGGCCAGGGCAACGAGCCGGGCTGACGCGTAACCCTGCTCCGGCGAAACATCCGCTCCGACCTTGCCAAGCGGAGCTGCCAATGTCCCATCGCGGTTGCACGCGACGTGACCCGAAATATAGGCGCGGGTGCCGCGCACCCGAACCCAGGCGAATGGCATATGCAGCCCCTCGCGAACTTTCAAAGGTTCGGGCAATTCCAGACCGATTTCGGCCAGACGTTGTTCGATGATGGCCATGGTGCACCTCCCGGTATGAATTAGCTTACGATGTTGTCGAGCTCCGGCATCAGCACGACGCTCTCGTTGGCTGCAGGGTCGTTGCGGGCACCGAGGAATTCGGCGTTTTCGGTGCTGCGATTGACGGCCACATGCGGAACGCCGGCCGGAATGAAGAGATAGTCGCCGGCGTGGACCAGTTCGCACTGTTCGAGCTCCGACCCCGACCAGATCTCGATTTCTTGGCCCCCAGTCATCAGAAGGGCCGTCTCGTGTCCCTCATGGCGATGGGCATTGGTTCGTCTGCCTGCGGGTAGCGAAATCATCCCCAGCCACAGCATGCTTGACCCGACGCTTTGTGCCGAGACGCCCGAGCGATAGACCGACCCTTGCTCGGCGACATGGCTGCCGCTCCCGCGTACGACTTTCGCGGTTAATCCATGAGGATTTTTCGGCGGATTTTTCGGTTGCGTTGCTTCGTTCTTCATCGCTCTCACCACTTCAACCGCTGCACTGGCGCAGACTCTGCGCGCTCAGCCGGCGCAAGTCCTGAAGCGGGGCCGAAAAATTCCGAAAAGCTGCGAAATCGCGTATCATCTCGGCCATGAACACACAGCACCTTGCCTTCGGCCACTTCGAGTTCATTGCCGAGAACGGATGCCTGTTTCGCGACAATAGGCCTGTCGCTATCGGAGCCCGAGGTACTTCCCTGCTTGCCGCTCTGCTTTCGGCACAGGGAGGTGTCGTCTCCAAGTCGGCCCTGATGGATGCGGTTTGGCCGGGATTGGCCGTCGAGGAAAGCAATCTTTCCGTTCAGATTGCCGCCCTTCGCAAGCTGCTCGGCCCTGCATCAGACGGCGGCGAATGGATCGTCACGGTCCCGCGGGTCGGGTACAGATTTGCCGGTCCGGTGGAGAGCCGGGCCGACGCAGCCGATAGCAGATGGCATGCGCAGACCAGTTCGATCCCGGCGATTGCCGTATTGCCGTTCGAAAATCTCGGCGGTGATGCTGAAAGACAGTATCTGGCCGACGGTATCGCCGATGATCTGATCATGGCGCTCGTTCGGTTCAGATGGTTCCGCGTCGCCTCACATGGGGCGAGTTTCACAAGGAGGGATGGCTCGAGGGATCCGCAATCTATCTCGCGCGAACTTGGCGTCGATTTTCTGGTGGATGGAGCTGTCCGGTATGCCGGCGATCGGATCCGAATATCGGTGCACCTCGCCGATGCAGCGAAAGGCGCCACAGTCTGGTCCGAACATTACGATCTTCAGGTGGCCGAGATATTTGCGGTGCAAGACGCCATCGCCGAGCGGATCGCGGCGGCGGTCGAGCCCGAGCTGCTGTTACGCCACGGGCTTCAGGTGGCTCCGCACACCGGCAACATCACTGCCTGGGACCTTGTACGGCAAGGCACATTCAAGTTCCACAAGGTCACGCAGTCCACCCACATAATCGCACGGCGATTGTTCCGCGAGGCTGCGGAGCTCGATCCCATGCTTCCGGAGGCGCAGATCTGGCGAGCGCGGGTCAATGCGGGCCTCATTGCCTACGGCTGGACTGATAACCCCGCCGCGGACGGGAGGGAAGGATTGGATGCGGCCCTGCGGGCGATCTATCTCGATGCGCGGAACCCATATTCGCACTATGCGCTGGCAATTGTGTCTGCCTATACAGGCAGGGCTGACCAGGCGATCCTCGCAGCGGAACGGTCCATTGAACTCGGTTCGAGTTTTGCCTTGGGCTATCTCGTCCTCGGCATGGCCCGTCTTTTTTCGGGGGATGCGGCCGGCGCGCGAAAGCCCCTGGCTCGCGGCCTCGAACTCAACCCCCATGATCAGCAGAATGGGGTTTGGTTCAGCCTCTTGATGCTTGCACTGTTCTTTTCGGGCAACGTCGAGAGCGCGCTCGAAACGGGACGTACGGCGCTAAAGGCGCGGCCTGACTGGCCGGCGCTTCTGCGCATTCAGGCGTGCTGCCATATGGCCGTGGGACATCGTGAGCAGGCTCGTCGCTTTGCTGCGGCTGCAAGCGATCTTTCCGAATCTGCCGGCGATGCGCTTGGTCCGTTCAGAGATGGCAACAAGGAATGGGCCACTCGCCTGAACGAACTGCTGCGAGAGACAGAACTTTAAAACGGCCGGTTGGCAAAACCTGTTCAGGATAGGCGCCGAAGAAGGGGTGATCTATCCTAGAGGGCGGGGCCTGGGTGCCCGGCATGTACGATCCCCTTCGTCTGGAGGAACAACGGCAAAAGTGCGCAGCGATTTGGTCGTCGGTAAGCTTTGGCTTTCGGGCCGGCTAAGGTCAGTCTTTCGCCATTCGTTCGATAGATGTTATGGTGCGGCCGGTGCGTTGGTCCGCCGCGCCGGCAAATCGCTCGGCTGCGAACGGCGCCTCACCACCAGGAGCCGACGTCGCGCGGCTGTATGGAGACGTGCGGGATCAGGCCGGTGAAGCGATGAGGACACGGATCTCAGATGGCACCTGACATGAGCACGTCTCCCCGTCGCAGCACTACCGGTCTGCGCACGTTTCTGGATCCTGAGCAACAGCGCGATTGGATAGAATGCGAGGCGGAGTTGATCGACGCCGAGGAGCGCTCGGAGTCCCTGGAACAGCGGTTCAAGTACGTCGCACGGTTCGAGAAGCTGCTTCGTCGCCCGCAGGCGCAAGATGTTCTGGAAATTCTCAGCGTATACGGACAAACCTGCATCCCCATCCCGCGCAAGACCGAGCGTCACTACTGGTCGGTTTCGTGCCTGCCCTCGACGTCCGACAAGCCGCTCATCCGCGTCAATGCGAGTTGGATGGAGCTTTTCACGCTCTATGCCGACGGCGAGGGCCTGCGTGCACGGTTCCTGGTGCATCTTTCGCATTTCACCACCGACCATTCACCCGCGCAGGGCAATGTGGACGAGGCTTTTCTCGAGGACTGCGTCACGACGCCCGAAGACGTCGGTTATTTTTTCCCACGCGGCGAGGACATTTTCGGCATCACTGTGCGAGGCTCCGCCTCGATCCGCAAATTCCTGGCGGAACGCCGCATGTTGCGCGCCATTCGGACTTTCAATGTGACGCACATGAACCGAGGTCGGAACGCCTATCAGGCAAGCCACTGCTACAGCCTGGGGGATAACATGCTGGCGGGTTGATCGGCCCTGGGATGCGCCCTACCCTGGCGAGACTGCGGAGCCGGCCCGCGGTCGCCGGCGACGCGGGGATGCTGAAAAGACGCGAGGGCGCTGTAAATCCGTCACGCCCATTCCTCTTCAAGGACTACTGATCCTCCGGCGGGTTCTTCAACCATTCGAAAATGGCAGATGGCGGCGACCGGCAGACACCATCGAATCGAAGCCTCATCCGATTTACGGGAAAGATATCCAATTCACGCAGCGAAACGCCCGCACCTTCGTCAATGCAAACGCGACATTAACCTTCGAAGGTGGACGATCTTACGGACTTGTCGGTGCTGCGCAGCTTGATCAACGACCGCAATGCCCGACGCGGCATTCGGGGATACGAGCATCAGCCATGTCGGCTGTTGATTGAAAGCATGTCGGGGACGATGCGGTCCTTCGAGCTGGCCATGATGGCTCTTCACACAACAGGAGCCTGTTCATATGCCTCGCATCCAACCAACCAGACCGCAGGTGGAGATCGTTGCCTGGCTGGCGGTCTTCCTGCTTCTCTTCTGCCTGTCTTGGTTCCTCCAATGGCATGAAGGGCTGGATCGTTTCATCGAGAAGCATCATGACTATCCGCTGGACCATGCGCTCCTCGCCCTCAATATCTCCGGGTTTCTCGGGCTCATTTATTCCGCACTGAGAATCCGGGATCTTTCGAGGGAGGTCAATCGCCGGCTGCAGGCCGAAAAGAACGTAGACTGGATTGCCTGTCACGACACGCTGACCGAACTGCCTAACCGCAGGTTTCTGCATTCCGTATGCGCGCAGGCGATGACCGATCAAAGCGAAGAAGCCTACGCCGTGTTCAGCATCGATCTCGACGGCTTCAAGAAGGTCAACGACCTCCTGGGGCATGATCACGGTGATGCGGTGCTGAAGACTGTTGCTCAGCGGCTCTCTTCCCTCTTTCCCCGCGAACACGTTTTCCGCCTTGGTGGAGACGAATTCGTTGTCCTGGCGCGGCGAACCGGAAATCCCGATCTTGCCGCGTTGGCGAACCGCATAGTGACCGTGATCGGCAAGCCGTTCACATTCAATGGTGTCGCCGTTGACCTCGGCGCCAGCGTCGGCTTCGCGCTTTTTCCGGAGAACGGCGATGACCTCAGTCAAGTCATTCGACATTCCGACTGTGCGATGTATGTCGCCAAAAAGCAGGGGCGCAATCTGGTGAAGCCCTTCGTGCCTTCGATGCAGGACGAGTTGGCGAAGCGCATTCGGATGGAAGCTAATCTGAGAGCAGCCATCAGGAAGGCCGAGATCGTTCCCTACTATCAACCGCTCGTGGACCTGAAAACGAATAGGATTATCGGCTTCGAGGCGCTGGCACGCTGGAAGACGGCCTCCGGCGAATTCATCCCACCGAACGAATTCATTCCGGTGGCGGAGGAAGCCGGTCTGATCGTCGAATTGACCGACCAACTGCTTCGCCACGCCTGCACCGATGCGCTTTCCTGGCCAAGCGAGATCGTCCTGTCATTCAACCTTTCTCCGATCCAACTGAGCGATCGGTTACTCGGACTCAGAATTCTCAAGATATTGGGCGATGTCGGTCTGCCCGCGCACCGGGTCGAACTGGAAGTGACGGAGAGCGCCATCATCCGGGACGCCGTTACGGCACGAATCGTCCTCGATGATCTGGTGAATGCCGGGGTCGGGATTGCTCTCGACGACTTTGGAACAGGTTATTCCAGCCTCTCGCAACTATCCAACTACCGGTTCGACAAGATCAAGATCGACAGGAGTTTCGTCTCTTCATTCGAAACCGACGATAAGCAAGACAAGGTGATCAGGGCGATCATCGCTCTCGGCGTGGGACTTGGCGTGACGATAACGGCCGAGGGTATCGAAGAGGAGAGCCAGCTTCAGCGGCTTCAGGACCTGGGTTGCGACATCGGCCAAGGTTATCTGCTTGGCAGGCCAGCGCCGGCCGAGAAGCTTGCCACAGGCCAGGCCAGCGCCAGAATTTTGCAACGCGGTTGATGGGCCGCTTATGTCGGCTCTGAATCAGAGCCGACACGAGCTTACCGACTTCAAGTTACGCTTATCAATGCCTCACTTTTCGGTCAAAGTTGCTTGGCTTTGTCGGCATCGAACGCATAGGACCTGACGCCATCGGCAAACAAGCGCTGTCCATCTGGCCGACCAGCCGTTCCACACTCTCCAAAACGTTCATCCTAAACCTTAAGCGACGGATGCTCACGCACTTGGGATGACCGAGGCAGCGAGGGTCACGTGGAACTCGGCGAACTCGTGCGCGCCGCCCGCGCCGTCACGCTCGACCGCCTGAAGGCGCGCCTGAACCAGGCGATATCAGCAGGCGAAATTCCAGCCTCGACCGACGTCCATGCGCTTGGCCACCGGTGGTGCTGAGCTCAGGCAGGGCTGATCGCGTTTCGAATATTGTTACGCGAGAGTGCGCCTGCGTCACCTTTGGTCAGTCGGTCGCGGAAGCTTGGTGGGGTCGCTGGCGCCGGCATTCAAGAGAGCCTCATCCTGAGGTGCCCCGAAGGGGCCTCGAAGGACGAGGCGGGCATTTCGGCGTCGGATCTATGCAAGGAGTGGCGTTTGCGACGTGTCCTTCGAGGCGATCCTGCGGATCGCACCTCAGGATGAGGAGCGTGGAGGATGCCGCGGCCGGCTCCCTCTACAACGGTTTTGAGCCGGGTCGGGCTAAGATCTCAGGCTGCTGACAAAGAGCGGACGCGCCATGCGAGAGGCGGGCGAGGAACGGAGAGGTCGCCGCATATCCTCTTCTCCCCTCGGGGAGAAGGTGCCGGCATGCAGATACAAGGGGGCCACACGGCACGCCCTTGCCGTAATTGCCACCCCGACGGCAAGCGCGCTGAACATGCAAAACGATACCGACATGGTCGAAGCCGCACGGGCGTTGTTGAAAAGACTGGCATCGGCGGCCCCCTCATCCGCCCTACGGGCACCTTCTCCCCGCTGGGGAGAAGAGGGAATCGAGACGTCGCGACATATCCCTTCGCCCCGTCTACGGTCGTCGGAAAGACGGGGCGAGACCGGTGGCTCGACCGAGGCAAGGTGGCGGCAGTCGGATGCGGCGTCCAACCGTTCATATCTCCCCGGCGGCCGGCCCCCAGACATCCGTCAGCGCAAAACCACCCGGATGCGGGTCAAAGGGATCTAACGCTACCTGGGTCAGGCCGAAGGTGAAGCCGCGGCCGGTGATGGTGGGGATGACAGCGGGGCGGCCGGCCACTTCGGTCACCGCCTGGAGGCCGACTTCGAATTCGGAGCCGATGATCGATTTCGAGGTGAAGGTGTCGCCGACCTTGGCCTTGCCGCGGGCATAGAGCGTCGCGAGATTGGCGGAGTTGCCGGTGCCGCAGGGCGAGCGGTCAGCTCGGCCCGGCCACATGGTGGTGCAGGTGCGCACCGTGCCATCGGCTTCGGTATCGCGGAACATGACATAGGCGACGCCGGAGATGGCCGGGATCTCGGGATGGACGACCTTGATGTCGCGGTTGATCAGTTCCTTGAGGATCATGCCGGCCTGGACGAGGCCGGCGGCATTGGCCTTCTCGATCGTCAGACCGATCTGGCCGACATCAACAAGCGCATAGAAGATACCGCCATAGCAGATATCGGCCTTGATCTTTCCCCAATGCGGCGTGTCGATTGCGACATCGAGCTCGTGCACGAAGGACGGCACCATGGTCAGCCGGACCTTCTCGCAGCGCCCGTCGCGGCAGGTCGCCGTCGCCTTGACGAGGCCGGCGGCGGTTTCGAGTGTGACGATCGTCTCCGGCTCTTTCATCTCGACGATGCCGGATTCGAGCAAGGCCGTCGTCACGCAGATCGAGTTCGAGCCGGAACTCGCATGCGCCTGGTCGGGCTGCAGGATGATGAAGGCGGCGTCCGCCTCCGGGTGCCGTGCCGGCAGCAGCAGGTTGACCGAGCCGATCGGCGCGCCGCGCGGTTCCAGGCAAAGGAAGCGGCGAAGCTCGTCGCCCTTCGGATCGGTGTTCAGCCAGTGCAGCTGGGCGGCGATGGTATCGCCGGGGATCTTCGGCACGCCGCCGATCGCGACGCGGCCGATCTCGCCTTCGGCGTGGACATCCAGCAGTTGGATCGTGCGCTTCCATCTCATATCGAAAACTCCAGATCAGACGTGACGGGTGACGCCGCCATCGACGGGGATATTCTGGCCGGTGATGTAACCTGCGCCTTCGGAGAGCAGGAAGGCCGCGGTCTTGGCGATCTCCTCCACATGGCCGATGCGCTTCATCGGGACCTTCTCGGCGGTCTCGGGCTTGTGGTTCAGGCTGTCGATATAGCCCGGCAGGATGCAGTTCATGCGGATATTGTCGGCCGCATAACGATCGGAATAAAGCTTGGTGAAGGCGCCGGCAGCGGCGCGGTAGGTGCAGGAAACCGGGAAGACCAGCGTCGGCTCGTAGGCGGCGAATGTGGTGATGTTGACGAAGGCGCCCTTGCCCTGTTTCAGCATGACCGGCGTCACCAGGCGGGCCATGCGCACCAGCGACAGGATCATCATGTCCGAGCCGAGCGTCCAGTTCTCGTCCGATATATCGAGCAGGTCGCCCTTCGGCGGATGGCCGCTCAGGTTGACGACGGCATCGATGCGGCCATAGGTCTTCATCGTCAGGTCGAAGATCGCCTTGAGATCCTCGGCCTTTTCGGCCACGCCGCGCGAGGCGACGCCGCCAAGTTCGGCCGCCAGCTTCTCGCAGCTTTCCGACGGCGACATCAGCGCCAGCCGATAGCCCTGCGCCGAGAGCTCGCGGGCGATCGCCTCGCCCATGCCGCGGCCGCCACCGGTGATCAGCGCGACGGGTTTGGTGGTTTCGGACATCGGGGCCTCCTAATAGCGGTCTATGCGGAACGGCGTCATGTCGAGGGATGGTTTGAGCCCGGTCACCATATCGGCGATCACCAGCGCTGTCGTTGCCGAAAAGGTCAGGCCGAGATGGCCGTGGCCGGTCGCATAAAAAACGCCGGGTATTTTCGACGAGGGCGAAATGATCGGGATCGTATCGGGCAGGGCCGGACGATGCCCCATCCATTCCGTTGTCTCCTCGACCTTGAGACCGGGCAGCGCACGCTGGGCATGGCGCACCAGCACACGCGGACGGCGGAAATCGGGCGCGGCATCGAGGCCGGCGAGCTCGACATTGCCGCCGACCCGGATGCCGCCCGCCGTCGGCGTCACCATGAAGGCGCGATGCGGCCAGATCACCGAATAGCGCATCGCGATGCCCGGCTTCATGATCTGCGTGTGATAGCCGCGCTCGGTTTCGAGCGGGATCGGCTCGCCGAGCTTTTCGGCGAGGAAACGGGTGTGGACGCCGGCGGCAAGCACGACCGAACCCGCCTCGATACGCCTGCCATCCTCGAGGAGAACGACGACGGTGCCATCGCCCCGGCTCTCGATATTCCTGACAGTGCCGGAGACGAAGCTTGCGCCGGCAGCCTTTGCGGCGTCTGCGAGTTTCACCACCAGCTTGTAGGGGTCGCGGATCGATTTGTTGTCGGGGAGCAGCACGGCTTTGACAATCGCCGGTGACACCGTGGGTTCGTAATGTTGGATGGCGCCGTTGCTCAAAATTTCGAATTCGAGGCCGTAGCGCTGCATCATGGCGAGATGGCCGCGATCGGCGGCAAATTCCGCCTCGGTCTCGTAGATTGCGAGACAGCCCTCCTCGGTCATCAACTCGGGCGCGCCGATCGCCTCGAGCATCTCTTTGAAATCGCCAAGCGCCCGGTTCGACAGGCGCATACCGGCATCCTCGATCTCTCTGAGGCGCGAGGGCCGGCCGGCAGCCAGGAAGCGTAAGAACCAGGGCAGCATCCTTACGGCATAAGAGGGGCGCAGCCAGACCGGGCCTTCGGGATCGAGCAGCCAGCCGGGGATCTTTTTCCAGGTCGAGGGACCCGAGCCGGCGGCAAAATCGAGCGCAATGCTTGCCATATTGCCGAAAGAAGTGCCGCGGCCCGGCTCGCCCTTGTCGATCAGCGTCACATCAAGGCCGCGCCGCTGCAGCTCGAAAGCGATCGAGGCGCCGATCACGCCCGCGCCGACGACCGCCACCCTCTTCTTCGTCTCATCCGCCATGCCATCAACCCATCGCACGGCAGACAGAAGTGCCGTCATGAATCTGATATATCACAACAAGATGCGATGCCTAGAGAATTTCCGTTTTTTCCGGATCACGGAATTGCTGGAATTTTTACTGGCTTTCCGGCAGGCCGGCGCCGACGCTGTCGCCGACCGAACCGACGGTATTGTTCATCGACTGGCCGAGACGCTTCAGCTGGGCGTCGTAGTTGCGCCGGGTGCGCGGATCGAAGATCGCAATCGGCGTGCTGACGGCAACGCTGACGGCGCTTCCGGCGGTCTGGGCAGCGCCCATCGCCACGGCGCCGACGGCCTCGCCGAGGCCGACATTGGAATCGGTGATCGCTTGGCCGGCAATCAGCCGGTCGCCGATCAGCTTCACCACCTCGGGGCTTTCGGCGAATTTGCCGTGGTTCAGCCGGTCGCCGCCCTTGAGCTTGGTGAGATCGAGCACGGTGATGCCGGCGGCCTCGAGCTTGCTGCGATAGGGCTCGACGGAGGGATCGATCTGGCCGAGCCGGTCGACATTGCCGGAGATGCGCCGTGACAGCGCCAGAGCCCGATCGTCCTGCGAGACGAAGATGGTGAAGTGCGGCCTGTCCTTGCCGAGGCTGGCGAACTGGCGGCCGAAGACATCGACATCGAGATCCGGCGAGGCAAGGATGACATTGTTGATCTTCGGTGCGACGTGGCCGTTGCGGATCGCCATCTGCCGCAGCGCTTCGACGGTGAGCCACGTGCCCATCGAATGGGCCATGATGGTGACGTCGCTGACGGCGGGATTGGCGGCGGTGCGGGTCAGCAGTTCCTCCAGCGCGTCGCGGGAATAGTTGGTGCTTTCCTTGTCGTAATTATAATCGAAGATGCTGCCGCGCGACGGCCAGGTGAAGACGACGGGCGCGACGTCGGCATGCGAATCGTGGACGATCTGTGCGAAGCGGTAGACGGCATCCTCATAACGATTGTTGAAGCCGTGGACGAAGACCAGTACGCGGCGGCTCTTCGGCATATGCGACTTCAGCCAGGTCTCGCCGGCCCGCTCGCCTTCCAGCGGATCGACGGAAACGGTGACGAAATCGCGCAGCGGATCGGCCGGCAGGCGGCTTGGCCATTGCACCTGGCCGACCTTGCGATTGGCTTCCGGCGGGATGGAGACATCGACGGCATTGACGGCGAGCCCGGTGCCGCGCTCACCGGAGAAAAGCACGGCGGGATTGTCGTCGGCAGCGCGTGTCGTGGCGACGAGAAGATCGACCTTCGACGTGCCGGGCGGCACGGTGCCGGCCGCCTGCATGACACCGACCGGCCTGCCGCCGCAGCCGGAAAGCGCCATCATTGCCACCAAAAGACCTGTCAGGGCCGCGCGCGAGGCGCGCCTTCTGCCGATCATGACCAACTCCAATCGGTTCACGCACCGGACAGGCGGCGCCCGTTCAAATAGTCCGACGACGCTTGTCGAGTCAAACCGCGGGCGGTGGAAGCCTTTTGGGGCGGAAAGAAAAGGGACTTGGGGGAAAAGAAAAAAGCCCGACGCGGGAGGAGGTGCGCCGGGCTCTTGATCCTGACTGACAACTGGGAGGAGGAGTGTTGTCAGTCCGATGTAAGAGCGCTGGGAGGAGGAGTGCGCTGCTTACGAAGATAGGTATAGCCAATTCTTTTGATTCGGAATAGCGAAAATACCGCAATGCAGCAATGCACTGCATGCAAGGCTTACCCTCAAAACAACAGGTCACCGCCTCATTTTGCAGCATGTTTGACCGGATGGTCAAAATTATGCCGAAAATTGCGGCCTCGGCGTCGCCGTTGGCTTGCCCCTCATCCGGCTGCCGCCACCTTCTCCCCGCTTGCGGGGCGAAGGGGATATGCCGCGACCTCTCCGTTCCCAGCAACCTCTCGCAGGGCACGTCCCCTCGCCCCGTCAGAACGGTGAGAGGGTGAGAGGGTTAGAGGGTTAGAGGGTTAGAGGGTTAGAGGGTGAGGGGCAGCGGCTAGCGCAACCAGAAAACCGTGGGTTTGCTCGTCAAGCAGCCTTGAAGACCTTCCTACCTTCGCCGTCGAGGCCGGAGAATTCCTCGTTCGAGAGGGTGATGTCGACGGCTGCGACATTTTCCTCGAGATGCTTGACCTTGGAGGTGCCGGGGATCGGCAGCATCACCGGGCTGCGCTTCAGCACCCAGGCGAGCGCGATCTGGCTAGGGGCTGCATTGTGCTTCTTGGCGATCGTATCGAGCAGCGAGCCCGGCTTGGCGAGGTCGCCGGCGGCCAGCGGATACCACGGGATGAAGCCGATATTGTGCTTGGCGCAATAATCGAGCACGTCCTCGCTGGTGCGGTCGACGAGATTGTAGCGGTTCTGGACGGTCGCGACCTTGAAATGCTTCGAAGCCGCCTCGATGTCGGCAACGGACACTTCGCTCAGACCTGCATGGCGGATCAGGCCGCTATCGAGCAGCGATTTGATCGCATCGAATTGCTCCCTGACCGGCACCTTCGGGTCGATCCTATGCAGCTGCCAGAGATCGATCTGCTCGACGCCGAGATTGCGCAGGCTCTTATGCACTTGCTGGATCAGATATTCCGGACGTCCGACGGGCAGCCAGATATCGGGACCGTGGCGGGTCAGGCCGCCCTTGGTGGCGATGACCGACTTGCCGCCATAGGGATGCAGCGCTTCCTTGATCAGCCATTCGGAGACATCGGGGCCGTAGGAATCGGCCGTATCGATGAAGTTGACGCCGAGTTCCGGCAGGCGCTTCAGCGTGCGGATGGATTCGGCATGATCGGAAGGCTCGCCCCAGATGCCCTTGCCGGTGACGCGCATGGCGCCGAAACCGAGACGATTGATCTCGATATCGCCGCCGATCCTGAAGGTACCTGACTTTGCTGCGTTGTATTGGGCTGCGGTGTGACTCGACATGGTCTTTCCTCTCTTATCAATCAATCATTGAAATCTGTGGAACGCTCGGAGGCGGATTGCACAGCCGCGGCACGGATGCCGAGGCTTTCGGAGATGCCTTCGAGCGCGAATGTCTGCCCTGATCGAAAGCGATGCCCGGCATGGTGAAGATCCGCCTATCGCGGGGATCATCAGAATGTGGCCGCTGCGACGCTTGCAGATATAGGACAGGACAGACCCGATAACAGGGCTCGACAAACGGGGCCGACGAAAGAAATGGTGCTGGAACAGCGGCGCCGGATAGACTCGCAAGGAGCGTTCGAGCCTCGCATGGAATTGGATCGCACCTGCAGACAAGAAGCCAACTTGACCTATCCTCTCCAGGGGGATAGGTCTAAATCCAGCTTGGATAGAGATCTGCAATGTTGGTCAGCATCAGGGAATGGTTCGGTTTCGGTCAAGGCGGTCGATCCCATGGCCACAGTCACGGCTCGCACGGCCATTCGCATGGAGATGCCGGAGGCCAGGGGCATACGCACGGCGTCGTCGATCCGAGCATCGCCTCGTCCCAGCGCGGCATCTGGGCGATCAAGTGGTCGTTCGTCATTCTGGCCATCACCGCGGCCCTGCAGCTCGTCGTCGTCTTCTCTTCGGGAAGCGTGGCGCTGCTGGCCGACACCATCCACAATATCGGCGATGCCGCCACCGCAATTCCTTTGTGGATCGCCTTCACACTTGTCCGACGGAAGCCGACGAAAACCTTCAACTATGGCCTCGGCCGCGTCGAGGACCTTGCCGGCATGCTGATCGTGCTGATTATTCTCTTCAGCGCCATCGTCGCCGGCTATGAGGCAATCGACCGCCTGCTGAACCCGCAGCCGATCACCCAGCTTCTGGCGGTCGCCGTCGCCGGCGTCGTCGGCTTCATCGGCAACGAGGCCGTGGCGGTGTTCCGCATCCGTGTCGGCAGGCAGATGAACAGCGCCGCGCTGATCGCCGACGGCTACCACGCCCGCACCGATGGTTTGACAAGCCTGGCCGTCGTGCTCGGTGCGGTCGGGGTCTGGCTCGGCTTTCCGCTCGCCGATCCGATCATCGGCCTGCTGATCACCATCGCGATCTTCGGCATCGTCTGGCAATCGGCGCGCGCCATCATCACCCGCAGCCTCGACGGCATCGAGCCGGGGATTACGGACGAGATCCACCATGCAGCAGAGCATGTCGCCGGCATCGAACGCCTGACGGACGTCAAGGCTCGCTGGATCGGTCACCGGCTCCATGCCGACGTTACGATTTCGGTCAGCGGCGACAAGCCCGTCGCGGATGCCAACATCATCGTGGCCAGGCTTCGCAATGAGCTTCACGCCCATCTTCCGGCGCTGGGTACGGCGAGCATCCAGATCGCCGAGGCAGCCGCCGAAGCGCCCTCCAACCATCGCAGCCACGGGCATCACCACGCTCCCGCTGCGTTCACGGTGAGTTCCCGATTGGCGACCGGATTGCTGGAGATTGTCGACACGCCGGAGGGTGAACGCATGCGGCTTTCCATTTCGAAACACGCAAAGGGGCTCGAGGCCGTCGTGGAGATCGCCCGCGATGGTCTCGTCGAGCGGCTGCCGCTGCTCCCTTCGCCGGCCGATCATCACGCCTTGATCAGCAACGTCGCTCCGGCCGAGCCTCACGCGTTCGATGCGGTGCTGAAGCTGATGGCAGGCGTCGACGTCGACGACCTTCCGTTTCGAATGGAAGCGCCGGAAGGCCATCATCACTGACTTGTCCCGGAGGCGATCCCCGGCGTAAGGTCGAGCGCCCTTCTGCTCGGAAGGATCGAGAACATGGACACGATGACCGAACCTCACACCCACGCCACCCATCCGGAGATCGTCAAGCGCCTGAAGCGGGCCGAGGGTCATCTGAAGAGCGTCATCACGATGATCGAGGCAGGCAAGCCGTGTCTCGATATCGCGCAGCAGCTCTCCGCGGTGGAGAAGGCGATCATCAACGCCAAACGGACGCTGATCCAGGATCATCTCGACCACTGCCTGGAAGAGACGGTCGGCGCCCTGCCGCGCGACAAGCGGCAGTCGATCGACGAGTTCAAGACGATTACGAAATATCTTTGAGGAAATGACCGAGGTTACCTGGCGGCCTATTCTTCGTGGGTAATGGCGGCCGCTTCGATGCTGCCGGTCTGCCGGTGGCCATCGACAAAGTGGGGCGCTATATCCTGCTTACAGTTTTGACGACGGGACTGGCCTGATGCCCTGGCAGCAAAGCGGACGACTGAAATCGTCAGAGGCGGTTGGAACCCGAAGCTGGGCTGCGCCGCCTCAGCCGGCCCCGCGTCAACGCCTGGTCTTTGCCTCGTCGCCGAATTCCGCCAGCATCTTCCAAAGGTCGGTGAAAATCTCCCGGGCGAAATCCTGCGGCGAAGCACTTGGCGGGCGCTGCTGCCAGAGCTCAGCCCCGACGCGCAGCGCACCGATGACGATGGCCGCAAGGACGCGCATGCGGGGCCGCTCGAGCGGATCACCTCCCTTGCGCAGCAGCAGCGCCTCGGCGAGCTTCTGTTCGAGCCTGGCGTATTTCAGCTGGTCGCGGGCCTTCAGCGCCGGCGTGCGATGGATGAGGTCGCCACTCGCCAAGCCAGGCTCGTCGACGGAGGCGATGACGGTTGCTGTGATCGCCGCCTCGACCGCCGCGACCGAGGATTCTGCCGATGGCCTTGCCGCGATTGCCGCCATCAGGCGATCGGCGAAGGCATCCTGCCAAGCGAAAACCACCTCTTCCTTGGAGGGGAAATAATCGAAGAAACTGCGTTTGGAGACATCGGCCGCCTCGGTGATGTCCTCGATCGTCGTGGCCTCGAAGCCGCGCTGCAGAAAGAGGGTCATGGCCGCCTGCTCGATGCGCTCGCGCGTCTGCCGCCGCTTGCGTTCCCGCCTGCCTTCGGTCGTCTCCGTCCGCTTGTTCTCAGCCATTCCGGCCCGGCATCATCGTTCAGCCGCCGGTTTCGTTGGAAAAGGCGGCGACGTCGTCGATATCGGTCTCGCTCTCGCGATAGCTGATGCGCTCGCGCGACAGTTCCAGCGGTTTGCTGCGCGAAATCCTGTAGACAGACGCCGGCGGCAGGTTGCGCACCGTCCCGCCGATGCGCACCGCCTCCAGGCCGAGACGGTCGAGGATCGGCCGCGGCACCGGGCAGCGCGGACCATAGGTAAACTGATAGACGGCCCCGCCCGGCCGCATATAGGCGAAGGCGCCGGCCATGATCGAGGCGATCTTGTCGGGCGACATGGAGAGCAGCGGCAGGCCGCTGACAACCGCGCCGACCGGTTCGCCTTCGAAAATATCAGCATGGGCGAGATGGGCGGCATCCATCTGCAATATGCGCGCCGTTGGGAACCGCGCCTGCAGCGAGGTGATGAACTCCGGGCCATACTCGATCAGGGTCAGATCCGCTTCGCTCACCCCCCGCGCCAGCAGCGCCCGGGTAAAGACGCCGGTTCCCGGGCCGAGCTCGATGATCGGACCGTCGAGTGCGGCAATTTCACTGGTCATGATCCTGGCAAGCGAATCCCCCGACGGCGCGATCGCCGCCACCCGAAGCGGGTTGCTGATCCAGCAGCGGAAAAAATGCAGGAAATCGGAGCATGCGGCCTTTGCAGTCATGACTATCCCACCCGTCTGAAATTCGATTGATTAGCAAATTCGACCATCGCGGCGAGCATGGCGATTCCAAGGCAGACGCGTCAATCGCTCCTGGCTGCGGCTTTTCGCAACACCATCGTCAACAGTTTGCGCGATTCTGTACTTATTGCATTTTTGCATTCGATGCAACATCGTACGAACGACAGCTGGGGTAGGACATGCCGTATCGGCTGGCAAGGCCGAGGATGGCGCCGAGGGAAGAGCGATATCACCAACAAACTGAGGGCGGCTCGGAGGCCGCCCTTCAGCTCAGACGGGGCCGCGCGATGGCGACGGCCGAGCGCCTCGTCAGTAATTGCAGCTAGAGCTGCTGGTCGGGTTGAAGCCGAGCTTGCAATCCATGTTGAGCGGCTTCTTGGGGTTCATCATATAATGTGTCGAGCCCGTGGTTTCCGAGGCGCGCTCGCCGATCGAACCGGTCGTGCGCCTGTCGTGCTCAACCTTGGTTTCTTGGCGCACAGCCGGGCGCTTGGCTGCACCCTGCTCTGTCGCGCTGGACTGGAGGGGAGCTGCCGTGGCCGAGAAGGCCGAGAGGCCGAGGATTGCGCCGAAGGCAGCGGCCACCAGGCCGTTCTTGAAAGTCGTGGTCATCATCGTCTCCTTGGGAGGATTCAGGGAATTTACGCCCCGGAGTTAGGAAGGCGATCTGTCACATGCTACGGTGTCAAAGCAGAGGTCACGGACATGTGAGCGGCGGCCCGATCGAGAAAGAGGCGGCTCGTCGCCGCCTCCTTCATTTGCCGGCTCAATAGCCGTTATCACACGGCATGCTGCCAGGACCGATCGATCCTGAAAACTTGGAGTTGCACATTCCCGGGGCCGCCGGCCTCTTCACCGGCTGGCGGACGGAGCCCGTGGTGCCGGACTCGATGCCGAAGGCGGCAAGCGGATACCAGTAGCCGTCGGAATGGCGGCGGGTGCCGGGACGCTCGGTACGGAAGCCCTGATAGCCATGCCAGGACCCGGCATGTGCTTTATATTGCACCATTTTCACGTCGGAGACAGCAGGCGGGGGAACCGTCTGAACGGGTGCGGCTCGTGCGGGAGCGATTGCCGCGAGCACGAGAAGGGCGCCGAGTGCGGCGGTGGAAGGGACAAGTCTGAACATTTTCATGATAAACCCTCCTTAGTGGATTTATCTCGGGAAAATGCCTTCAAGGCGTGCCGAGTTCCGGGCTCACACGCAATTCCAAAACTCGTGATTGCAGGCGATCCGGCGTGACCAAATCGCCGAAAAACGTGAAAAGTCGCGATCAGCAGAAGGCCTCAAACGGCGCTTGTGAGGAAACTTGAATTCTCTGTTCTCAATTCGCGTATAATGTCCGGTAACCCTGGCCGGAGAGGCAGGCGACATATTGGCGATGGGCGGCGGCGCGCGCTATCGTTTCGGCCTCCAGCTCATCGGCCCCGGCATATCCGGTCAGCTGGGCGCGCAGCTGATACTGCTTTCTCGCCTCGTCATACATGGCGTTGCCGTCGGTCATGCAAAGACCGTGCGCGACAGCGGGCGGATTGACCGGCACGCCGACCGCCAGGAGCACGGGATCATTGGCATGGTCGACGCAGCCGGCAAGGCCCGTCATCATCGCCAGGGCAGCCAGAGCCCGAAAAATTCCCACCGTCATGCATTCCTCCGGCTGAAGCGCCTCTGAATCACCAAACCTGCGGATACATCAGGAAGGTTGCGCGAAACTAGGCTGACGGCTTACCTCAATTTCGGCCGGGGGACGGGAGACGGAGTTCCTGATCGTGGCGAAATGTCTTCGTTAGGGACAGCCCACCAAGATCTATATAGCACTTCGGAATCCCGAAATTGGTCGGGGCATTGAATTCATTCAACGTTTCTTCACCTGCACAGATCACGAAGCGCGGCGGATTTCGGAATCCCGAAGCGGGGGGATTTCGGGATTCCGAAGTGGCATTTTTTTCTTCCTGCCGACGCGACCGCGTTTGTCGGCGGCAAGCTTGCGGTCGGTCTCGGACCATTTCCGGCATCCTTCCGCCGTGCACCGTTTCCACTCATCGGTCGGTGGCGCACCCTCATGGTCACCGACAAAGGTCAGCGTGAACCGGTTGGGGTGCGCGACACCGCTGCCCGCCCGGCCGCGACGAACTTTTATCAGCCCCTTATATTCGAGCTCGTCGATCGCATCGGCCACATATTCGCCGGTCACGCCGTAGGACACGAACTGAGGGTGGGTTACGATCAGCTTGCCGTTTTCCAAGGCGGCATGCGACGTGTGCTCGATGACGATGCGGAAGAAGGCGCGGCAGGCGTTCGCACTCAATGTCGTGAAGGCCGCAGATTCCAGCAACTGAATGGTGAATCATTGCCAGCGAAGACTGCCGTCATCTGCCGCGCCCGGCGGAGCGGTGTGCTTGCGCACCAGGGAGCGCGTCTTCCCCGGACTGGTTCGGCTTTTGTCGCGAGCGTTGAATTCCGCCATCAGCCCCACGCCTGTGTTGTCGATCGGTATGCGCCCGCCTTCCGGTGCCTGTTGCGGGAACTCCGTTCATGCAGAGCGTGAGAGCCAAAGCTCGGCCACACTATCGCCTCATCTCCGAGAAAAAATTTGCTCAACATCTAACAGTCCATGGTTGCAATGGCGGCAAACCTAGCGCAAGAACGATCCGTGAACTAGGAAAATATTCTTAGTTATGATCTTCTACTATCCGGTCCCTTCTGCTAGGATCGCTGCAATGAATCTCGGGGGTAGAAGCGATGCGAATAAGCGGCATGGGGGAGAAAAGCGTGGTCGTTTGCGTCGCGCGATTGTTGGCATTGATTTCGATCTTGCTGGGAAGCGCCGTTCAGGCTTTTTCCTGCGATCAGACCATCGTGCTGTCCAACTGGAAGTCCTGCCAGATCGCTCCCCTGAGCGATGAGGGCGGCGCCGCTGATTGGAAGGCAGTGCCTGGATGGACTCGCGACAAAGCCATAAGCCCGTATTTCTTGAATGATCCGCGCGCGCTGGCAAACCACGGGCTTTGCAACGCTAAATTCCATCGCGTCGTGATCTGCTGGCCGGGATGGGATGAGGGCAATAAGGACGAATGCTCCTATCTGATTTGCAATGGCGCGTCATGGAAAAGAGAATCCGAAGGGGGTTGAGAGACAGGCCCTATAGCCGAAGGAAGAAGCTGAACCTGAACGGGTGAATTGACCCAAGGCGAGCTTCAATCTTTCACTATCAGACGTATCAGAGTTCCGTCACTCGCCGCGGCACTGATCGCCGTTGCGATCTGCCGGAGCGGTCCACGCGCGACGAGCCTCTCTGGCGATGGCCGTTTTCCGGGACCCGGATCGACAAAGGCCGAACACTCATGCTCCAATCGCCATGAATGATGTGGCGACAATCATTTCGCCGCAGGCGGCGCAGCGAAGAATGTACGAACCGTGGTGGACGATCGATTCTGTTTTGTCCAATCCGCACGAGGTGCAGGCCAACATATTGGTCATTGCTTCACGCCAACGTGAACACGCGGCTTATGAGACGGCGGCCAGAACCACTGCGATCGCGAGCAGCAAGGGACCCATCCACTTGAAGTGGCGAACCAACAGCGGTCGGCTGGCCGGCTTGCCTGGATATGGCAGATAACCAAAGCCGACGGATGTCATCCATAGGCCGGCGCAAAACATGATGATCTTATCGATATAGGCTGCGATCATGACGTTCCTGCCTTCGAAGCGGCGCTGCGATATCTCCGTCTCCGCGCCCGATGCGCTCATCCTACCCATTGGCACGGCCAGACGGAAGAGAAGAGTGGAGTTGAGAGATTAAACTTGGGGTAGCAATTCCTATTCGCGCGAGCTCCCGGCAGATCTGCAACCAGAACCCGGAATGGCCGGGCCTGGAAAGGTCTCTATCGTTGCTCGCCAGGGAGACGCCTTGCCCGGCAAAACCTTGCTGGCATGTGAATTCGTTCAGGAATTCTGAGCGGCGCAGCATAAGCGCGCGAAACAGCGGCACGAAACTATTTTCGAAAAGCACATCCCAGCAGCTCGCTGATCGAGAAAGGCATCTTATTCATCCCCTCACCTCGCCACGCTGGATGAACCGCGCTATGTGAGCAGCCTACAGTGAGCGCAGCGGAGATCCTGAGATCATGCAAACCATTTGGAAGAAGCCGGTGACGCTCGCCCTTGAAGGCCCGGATCAGTGGGTGGTTATCCACACGACCCAGGCCGCGACATGGGCGCTGGTTGAGGACTGGCCGACCGAAGAGGGGTCTGCCTTGGACAAGGCCTGTGCGGTTTGCGCCGACGTTATGGCGGGAAAACGGAACCGGGAAGAGGCGCGACAGGCGTTCATCGACGCTGCGATCGAGGCTGGAATCCCGATCAAGGAATGAGGCCGGGGGGCTCTGGCACAAGATGCCGCCCGTGCGTGCCCGGTCACACTGTGAGCCTGAGGCTCTGGCTAAGTAATTGGGAAGAATGGCGCACCCGAAGAGATTCGAACTCCTGACCCCCAGATTCGTAGTCTGGTGCTCTATCCAGCTGAGCTACGGGTGCGTGCAAAATGCGGCGGTGCCGCTTGCGTGGCGATCCTCTAAAACGTCCTTCGGGACAATGCAAGAGCATTTCTGAAAAAATCGCGTCTTTGTCTGCCAGCAGCCGCGCCTTCGGAAATCACGTCACTTCTCGATATGCGTCCGGCTGCGATAATCCTCCAGCGAAACCGGGCGATCGGGGATCTCGATGCGGAACTGCGTCCCGACCGTCGGTTTTTCCACCAGGGCGATCGTGCCGCCATGGGCGAGCACCAGCTCGCGGGCGATGGTGAGGCCGAGGCCGGTGCCGCCGGAACGGGCGGAGCCGCGGAAGGCGGCAAAGAGGTTTTGGCGCGCTTTCAGCGGCATGCCGGGACCGGTATCATCGACCGTGATGCTGACGACGCTGCCGACGCGCTGGGCGGCGACGGTGATGCGCTTCAAGGCGCCAGGCGCACCTTCGCTCGGCGCGGTCAGCGCCTGCAGCGCGTTGCGGCAGAGATTGTGGATGACGCGGAACAGCTGTTCGCCATCGGCATCGACCTTGAGATCGGCGCCGATCTGCTCGACGAATTCGATGCCGCTCTGCGGATCGATCGCCAGTATATCCTTGACCTCTTGGGTGAGCTCCAGAAGCAGGATATGACGGCGGCGCGGCGCGGATTCGCTCGCCTTGCCGTAGGACAGCACCTCGGTGGTATAACCGACGGCGCGGTCGATGGTGCGCAGCAGCTTCGGAGCAAAGCTTTTGACCATCGGATCATCGACATCGACCAGCCGGTCCGACATCAGCTGCGCGGAGGCCAGGATATTGCGCATGTCGTGATTGATCTTGGACACGGCAAGGCCGAGAGCGGCAAGGTTCTTCTGCTGCTTCAGCGTCTTTTGCAGCTCCATCTGCATCGAGGTGAGGTTGCGGCCGGCGACCGCCAGTTCGTCGCGGCCGCCGTCACCGATATAGATATGGGCAGGGTTGTCCGGATCGGAGGAGAATTGCTGCATGCTGCCGGTCAGCCGGCGGATCGGGCCGATGAGGATGCGGTTGATCGCAAAGAAGATCAGCGTTGCCGTGAACAGCGAGATCAGCACCGACAACAACAGGACATTGCGGGAATAGACGAACATCGCCCTGCGCAGCGGCCTGTCCTTCATCACCACCTCAACGCCGGTATTGGTGTCGCCGACGGGACCATAGACGCGGATCATCCTGTTGCCGCCGAAGACCAGCGTGTCGAGGGCATCGCGTATCGCCGTTACCGCCGGCACGTCGGTCAGATCGTAGGCTTCGTCGACGGAGGTCGGCATATCGGTCGTCGCCAGCAGCCGCGAGGTGCCGTCCTTGCGCAGCACAATCGCCTTGGTGCCGGTCGCCTCCAGCGTCTCCTTCTGCAGCGCGCGCGGCAGCTCGACCGGCTGCAGCCCATCAATGACGATGGCGGCGGCAGCGGCCGTGTTCAGCCTGTCCTGCAGCCAGCGCAACCGCATGCTGGCGACCGAGGGAAAGAAGATCAGGATTTCGGCGAGCATGATGAAGACGATGGTGAGCCAGAGCAGCTTGCCGGAGAGACCGCCGAACAGGCCGGCAGACGGGCACGGCGCCCTTGCGGCCTCGCCGGCCGCCGGGTTTTCCGCCGAAGGATTGTCGCCCTGGTCTCTTATCGGCATTCTCGTCTCGCCCGACCGGCAGCATTTCAGCCGCCCTTACCGCTGAGCTCTATATTAGACCAAGATGCTCCGCTTTCAAATCTTTGCGAGCAGCGTCATGTCGCCACAAGAAAAGGCCGCCAGAGAGGAGGAAAGCCCCTCCCCAACCCTCCCCACAAGGGGAGGGAGTAATTTGCGGCGCCCGCGCAGCAAATGTCAGCCTTTCCGCGGATGAAACGACGAAGTGGGAAGCGCCAGTGCGACAGGTTAAGCCCCTTCCCCTTGTCGGGAGGGGTTTGGGGCGGGGTCTTTGCCCGGCGCGGACCAGCAGAAAAAATTAACGCCGCCCGGAGGCGGCGTTAAAAGGCGCGTGATCAGTAAAGCTTAGAACTCTTCCCAGCTCTGCTCGGCTGCGGCCGCATTACCGCCGAAGGCGCGGGCGACCTTGGCGATCGCGCGGCGGGCGGGCGAGGCAACCGGCCTTTGCGGCTCGTTGCGGACTAGCGCCACTGGTGCCGGCGCATCATCCGACAGTTTGAAGCGGGCAATGAGGCGCACCAGTCCACCGGCTTCGGCTGAAAGCCTGTGCGTGGCGGCGGAGGTTTCTTCGACCATCGCCGCATTCTGCTGTGTCACCTGGTCCATCTGATTGACGGCGGTATTGACTTCCTTGAGGCCAGTCGACTGTTCGGTCGCAGCCGTCGCGATCGAATGGATATGGTCGTTGATGGCAATGACGCGGGTGCCGATTTCGGCCAGCGCCTCGCCGGTCGCCTGCACCAGCTTGACGCCGACCTGCACCTCGTTGCCCGATTTGGTGATCAGCGCCTTGATGTCCTTGGCGGCCTTTGCCGAGCGCTGGGCGAGTTCGCGCACTTCCTGGGCGACCACCGCAAAACCCTTTCCGGCCTCGCCGGCGCGGGCCGCCTCGACGCCGGCATTCAGCGCCAAGAGGTTGGTCTGGAAGGCGATCTCATCTATGACGTTGATGATCTGGCTGATTTCACGCGACGCCTGCTCGATGCGGCCCATCGCCTCGACGGCATTGCCCACAACGACGCCGGAGCGGCCGGCATTCTCCTTGGCTTCGGACACCATGATGGTGGCTTCATGCGCCCGCTCGGTGGAATTCTGGACGACGGCGGTGATTTCGTCGAGGGCTGCCGAGGTCTGTTCGAGGGCGGCTGCCTGCTGCTCGGTGCGCTTCGACAGGTCGTCGCTGGCGTTGCGCAGCTCGGCCGTGTTGCCGTTCATCGCCTCCGTCGTCTGGCGCACTTCGCGCATCGTCGCCTGCAGGGTGACGAAGGTATTGTTGACGTTCTGCTGCAGCTCGGCGAAGGCGCCCTGGAAATTGCCGCTCATCGTCTGGGTGAGGTCGCCTTCGGCAAGGCTTGCGATGACGCGGCGGGTCTCGCCGATGCCGGCATCGACGCTCGACAGCAGCGTGTTGATGTTGCCGGCGAACTGATTGAGGTTGTCGTCCTCGTAGTCCTTGCTGATGCGGTGGCCGAAATCGCCGGCAGCAGCCGCGGCCACGACGACCGACATGCTCGACTGCAGGTCGTCGCTCTTGGCGCGCATCGCCGCTTCCTGGGCGTTGAGGCGCTTGACGGCGAGGCCGTTCGCCTTGAAGACCGCAACCGCTGCGGCCATCTCGCCGATTTCGTCCGGCCGGCCGGCGAAGGGCACCTCGGCGTCGAAGTTGCCGTCGGCGACTTCCTTGATCGCATGGGTGACGCGCTTGATCGGGCGGCTGAGATGGCTGGTGCCGATATAGAAGCCCATGCCGATGCCGACCGCGATGCCGATGCCGGTGATGGCGAGCACGAGCATCAGCACCCAGGAGCGGAAGCTCTCGATCTCGGCATTGACGGTTTCCAGTGCTGCCTTGTCGGTGGCGACGACGGCATCGATTTCCGCCTGGAACGCCTTGCGGTTGGCGCGGTTGGCGTCATTGTTGCCTTGTTGGCCGGCGGCTTCGGGGCCGACTTCCGTGCCGAGGCGGGCCGTTTCCGTGCGGAAGGTGCGGAATTCCGCGGCGCGGGCGACAAGCTTGGCAAAATCGGCCTTCTCGCTCTCGGGAACGAGCGGCGCCCAGCCCGAAATGACCTTGTCGATCTCGTCGAGGTCGGCCATCAGGCCCTTGGCGAAGTTCGGCGTGTCCTTGATCGTCTTGGCGGCATAGATGCCGCGCGCCTCCATGACCACAGCCGTGACGAAACGGTTGAGCCGTTCGCCGGCATAGGCGCGGGCGGCGGCCTGCTCATAAGCCGTCAGGTTGCGACTGTATTCGTGCATGGCGGACAATGCCGTTGCGCCGATCAGAAGTGCGACCGCGCCCATGACGCAAACCAGCAGATTAATTTTGCCCCGGATCTTCAATGCAATGCTCCTAGCTACGCCACTGCCTGGAAAGCAAATTCCCAGTCGATGCATTGAATATCGGCGAAATTAATTAAAGTTAGATTTCTAATATTTACGATTATGGCTTCGGAAATGATCCATGCCGAATGCGGCCGGAAGGCGTAAGCGCCTGAAAACAGGGGCAATCGACCTGCCGCGGCGGAAAACTACAACCACTCGGAGCATGCCTAATTTCTTAACACCAAAGTGCGAACTTACTTTGGAGGCGGCAGTGCAGAGTGAAATGATCCGGCATAATTGACTTTTGCGGGCTTCGTCCTTATAAGCCCGCGCACGTTCGGTCACTCAAGCCTTTCATGGTCAGCCCGTTCGAAAAACAACGCTCCTTGCATTATGCAAATTCAAGAAGGGCCGCACTCCGCGGTGTTTAAAATAAATGAAGCGTACCTACCAACCATCCAAGCTTGTTCGCAAGCGTCGCCACGGTTTCCGTGCGCGCATGTCCACGAAGGGTGGCCGCAAGGTCATCGCAGCCCGCCGCGCGCAGGGCCGCAACCGTCTGTCGGCGTAAGCCGGGTTGCCCGGTAAAGATGGCGGGCGAATTGACGACCAATGAGACGAAACACACTGTCGGGCGGCTGAAGAGCCGCCCGCAGTTTCTTGCCGCGCGCGAGGGCGAAAAACGCCGGGGCGGCCTCTTCCTTCTCGAAGTCCTCGACCGGAAGGAACCCGACAGCCAGGCACGCGTCGGTTTTACAGTCACCAAAAAACATGGCAACGCGGTCGAACGGAACCGCATGCGCCGCCGCCTGAAAGAGGCGGTGCGGCTTCATGCGGGGTTTGCAATGCAGCCCGGACACGACTATGTGGTTGTCGCGCGCAGGGACGTGCTTGACGCGTCCTTCCAGGAATTGGCCGCGGAACTGAAATCCCGCGTGGAAACCAGGCCGAAACACCGGCGCTCCGGAGACGGACGCCCCAGGAACGTATGATGGAAAACAACCGCAATTACTTCATTGCGATCGCTCTCTCGGTGCTGATCGTCCTCGGCTGGCAGTTTCTCTATATGAATCCGCGCATCGAGGCCCAGCGCAAGACGCAGGAAGCTCAGAAGGCGCAGCAACAGACCGAGCAGGTGCAGCAGCCGGCAGCAGGCGGCCAGACGCCGGCCCAGCCGAGCGGTGCGGCACCTTCCAACCAGGCGGCCGCAACAGCGACGCTCGAGCAGGCGCTGGCAAAGACCCCGCGCGTCGTCATCGACACTGCTGCCCTCTCCGGCTCGATCAACCTTGCCGGCGCCCGCCTCGACGACCTGAAGCTCAAGGGCTACCACGAGACCGTCGATGACTCGAGCCCGATCATCACGCTGTTCAGCCCGGCCGAAACCAAGGACGGCTATTTCACCGAACTCGGCTATATCGGCAGCGACGCGACGGGCAGCGTTCCCGGTCCCTCGACGCTCTGGACCGCGCCCGAGGGCGCCAAGCTCACCGAAAAGACGCCGGTGACGCTTTCCTACACCAATGACAAGGGCCTGACGTTCACCCGCACCATCTCCGTCGACGAACGCTACATGTTCACGGTCGCCGACAAGATCGAGAATGCCGGCCAGGCAGCCGCCTCGCTCAATTCTTACGGCCGGGTCACGCGTTACAACAAGCCGACGACGCCCTCCGTCTACGTGCTGCATGAAGGCTTCATCGGCGTCATCGGCGATGACGGCCTCGTCGAAACCAAATATACCGCCGCCGAAAAGGAAGCCGTCAAGCCGGCCAAATCCACCGGTGGCTGGCTCGGCATCACCGACAAATACTGGGCGGCGACGATCATTCCACCGCAGAGTGCTCCCTATGAGGCAAGCTTCTCCCATTTTGCCGACGGTCAGCCGCGCTATCAGGCCGACTATAAGGAAGATGCTTTCACCGTTGCGCCGGGCCAATCGATCGAGCTCAAGAACCTCGTCTTCGCCGGCGCCAAGGAAGTGCCCGTCATCGATGGTTATGAGGCCAGCTACTCGATTCCGAAGTTCGACCGGCTGATCGACTGGGGCTGGTTCTATTTCATCACCAAGCCGATGTTCAAGCTGATGGACTTCTTCTTCCGCTACTTCGGCAATTTCGGTGTGGCGATCCTGTGCACGACGATCGTCGTCAAGGCGCTGTTTTTCCCGCTCGCCAGCAAGCAATACGCTTCGATGGCGAACATGAAGCGCATGCAGCCGAAGATGGAGGAGCTGAAGGCGAAATTCGCCGATGACCGCATGGCGCTGCAGCAGGCGACGATGCAGCTCTACAAGGAAGAGAAGATCAATCCGATCGCCGGCTGCTGGCCGGTGGCGTTGCAGATCCCGATCTTCTTCTCGCTCTACAAGGTGATCTACATCACCATCGAAATGCGGCATGCGCCCTTCTTCGGCTGGATCAAGGACCTTTCGGCGCCCGATCCGACGACGATCGTCAACCTGTTCGGCCTGCTGCCCTTCGAAGCGCCGACCATTCTGCATCTCGGCGTCTGGCCGCTGATCATGGGCATCACCATGTTCCTGCAGATGCGCATGAACCCGACGCCGCCGGATCCGACGCAGGCGATGATCTTCACCTGGATGCCGCTGGTGTTCATGTTCATGCTGGCAAGTTTCCCGGCCGGCCTGGTCATCTACTGGGCCTGGAACAACACGCTCTCGGTGATCCAGCAGTCGGTGATCATGAAGCGCCACGGCGTCAAGGTCGAACTCTTCGACAATCTGAAGGGTCTGTTCCGACGAAAAACGGCGCAGTCGAAATGATGCTTGCAGAGCCCCGCTCCGGCGGGGCTTTTCATTTCCGGGCGGCGGACGAAGGAGACAAGGCATGCCGCGCAGGCGCATGAAAAGCTTGACATCCGCCCGCAAAACCATGAAGCCCGGTAAAAGACCCAACCCAGAGATTGCCGAGCCTGCATGTCCGACATCGAAAAGCCGCTCTTCGGCCACCCATGGATCTTCATCCGCGGCGTACCGTCCCTGAATTTCCTGCCGCCGGAAGGGCCGCTGGAAGTGGCCTTTGCCGGTCGCTCGAATGTCGGAAAGTCGTCGCTGATCAATGCGCTGGTCGGCCAGAAGGGCCTGGCACGCACCTCGAACACGCCGGGGCGTACGCAGGAACTGAACTATTTCGTTCCGGACGGTTATTCCGGCGAAGGCCAAGACCTGCCGCCGACAGCGATCGTCGACATGCCGGGCTATGGTTATGCGCAAGCGCCGAAGGAGGAGGTCGACAAGTGGACCAAGCTCGTCTTCGATTACCTGCGTGGCCGCGCAACGCTGAAGCGCGTCTATGTGCTGATCGACAGCCGCCACGGCATCAAGAAGAACGACGATGACGTGCTCGATCTGCTCGACAAGGCTGCCGTCTCCTACCAGATCGTGCTGACCAAGACCGATAAGATCAAGGCGGCTGGTGTACCGAAGCTCATTGCCGAAACGGCGGAAAAGATCCGCAAGCGCCCGGCCGCTTATCCCGGCGTGCTGTCCACTTCGTCTGAAAAGGGCGATGGGCTGGACGAATTGCGCCAGGCGATCGCCGAAACCGTCGGCATCGCCCGCTGGAAATAGAAGGCCTGAGCACCCGGACGCGAAGTCATTTGGTGTAAAGGTCGCCGCGGCATCCCGCAGTTGAACATAGCAGGGCCTGAAAACTAACGGTTGACGACACAGCTTTGATGAGCTAGATAGCGGTCATCGAATTTTGCTTGCTGGCTTGGTTATCGCGCGATTGGCACCGCGCTCTGAACGAACTCCCTTTCAAAAATCGCTATCACCATCCGCATCGCCTCGGCGTTGCGGTTCTTCAATTTGCTATGAAAGGGTTCATCATCATGACCACCGGCACAGTTAAATGGTTCAATTCCACCAAAGGCTTCGGCTTCATTCAGCCTGACAACGGCGGCGCTGACGCCTTCGTTCACATCTCCGCCGTCGAGCGCGCCGGAATGCGCGAACTCGTCGAAGGCCAGAAGATCGGCTTCGACCTCGAGCGTGACAACAAGTCGGGCAAGATGTCCGCTTGCAATCTCCAGAACGCTTAATTCGGTATCTGCTTTCCTTTGACCACGGATGTACTGGCACTGCCGGAAGCACGTTATCAATCCAAGGCCAGGCGATTTGCCTGGCCTTTTTTGTTTTCGCTCGCGCGTCGAGCCCACGAGTATCGGAGCCAACATGACAGAAACATACAGCAAATCTCGCCAGCGGGCGGAGATTGCCTTCGGCAGCGTCCAGACCCAGTTTTTCGCGAAGAACCAGGCGGCCGAGGAGCTCGAATCCGACGCCCAATCGCAGCAGGCAAAGACGTTGCGGCTTCGGGAGGCCCGGCTTGCGAGGGAACAGAGTAACCGGGTGTCGGCCACCTCTGCCCTCATTGCAAAACGCGCCAGGGCCTGCTGAGATCACAAGCCGATTGACAAGGCTCGAAATTTAGACCGCGCCTGAAACGATGGGCTTGCAGATCGTGCGCTGAAGGACGACCCGAAGCGTGCTGACATTCACTCGCATCGCATCAAGGAATTCATCAATGGCAGAGACTCCGCAGGAACTTCAGTCGATCAATACGGCCTGGCAGATCGCCATTCAGGAAATTCTGCGCATGGTGATCAGAGACATGTATCACGGCGGCGGCGAGGCTTCGTTCAAGACGCATATCAAGCGTATCGAAGAAGCGGCCGTCGACAGTATTTACACGGATTTGCGGCTGCGCGGGACGGATGAATGGACGGAAGTGCTGGTCAAGGAAAGGGCGAGCAATTTCGTCACGACGCTGCTGACGTCATTTACCTACGACCGGACTTAAATCACCCTTTGGCCGGCAGTCGATGGACGCGCCGCCGATCAACGCTTGCGTCCCCGCAGTTTTTAAGCCAACGCTTAATTCTCCTGCCGTGTCGGGAGCAGCCGTGTCCACGAGTAATATTTGATGACCGATAGCAAAGACCAGCCCCTTTCGCCCGAAGGTGTGGGCAGCCTGCCTCACCTTGCCGAAGCCCTTGATGATAGCCGGTTTCGGCACTTTCTCGATCATGTCCCATTCGCGGTGGCTGTCTCCGAACTCAGTGGCAATGAACCGCTGATTTACGTCAACCTCGAATTCGAACGGCTGACGGCGCTGGAGGCAACCGAGGTCCAGGGAAAACCCTGGCCGGAAATTGAATTGAGCTCCACCGCCGTCTCCGGAGAGGTGCCGCTCACCGCCGCCGTGACTTCTGCGGAGGAGTATATCGGTGCCTTCTCGCTGGTGGCCGAACCCGAGAGCAACGTCATTGTCGATGTCTGGTCGAATACCATCGTTGACGATGATGACACCCCGCTTTTCCGTTTGGTGGCTTTTGCTGCCCGCAATGAGACGACGGCCGCTGAGAGTTTCGGCGAACTGCTGACGGAGAAAGATGTCCTTCTGCGGGAACTTCAGCATCGCGTGAAGAACAATCTGCAGATGATCACGGCGCTCATCCGAATGGAGGCGCGCAATGCTCAACAGAATGAGGAAAGCGAAAGGTTTGCGCGCCTTGCCGGGCGGATTGAAGCCTTGGCTCTGCTCTATCGCTCGCTGTCGGACGAAGAGAAGGGCGCCACAATCGATCTTGGCACCTATGTGAGCCAGATTGCCGCTTCTGTGATGGCGGCCCATGCGGTGGAAGGGATCAGGCTGGACATGAAGGTCGATACCTGGCCGGTCTCCGTCGATGTCGCCATGCCGGCCGGCCTCGTCATCAATGAACTCCTCACCAATACGCTGAAGCATGCTTTCGTGGGGCGCGATGGCGGCGAGATCACGCTTCGCTGTGTCGTTAGCGATACCGGCTGCAGGATTACCGTTGCTGATAACGGGGTCGGTCTTCCCCAGTATGTGACCTGGCCTCAGCCCGGGAAGCTCAGCGCGATGATCGTACAGTCGCTGAAACAGAATGCCCGCGCCGAGGTTGAAGTCACCTCGTCCCCTGACACCGGCATGAGTGTCAGCCTCGTCTTCCCGAGAGCTGAGGCCGCCCAATAGAGCGCCGCGCATCTTTTCAGATGCGCTAAGGACGCTCTATCTGCGCGAAAACCTTTCCGAAAATCGATTCCGATATTCGGAGTTATGCGCTAGCCACCGCATCAATCTGTGTTTTGGGGCGCCCTTAGAGCGGTTCAGCTTTCCATGGACGCGCAGAACCGCTCTAACCTTTTTTTTTTGCGCAATTCCGGACGGAAAACCGCTCTGCACTTTTCCTGGAATTGCTCTAGGAGCGCCCCAATGCGTCTGCCGATTGGAGCGGGCTTACATCTTCGGCAGCAGCACCTTGTCGACGACGTGGATGACGCCGTTCGATTGTTTGACGTCGGCGATCGTCACATGGGAGACACCGCCGTTTTCGTCGGTCAGCGTGATCTTACCCATGCTTTCCTTGGCTTTCAGCACACAGCCGCCGACGGTCTTGATGTCGTGCTCGCCGCCGTCATCCTTGATCATCTTGGCAACGGTCTTGGCCATCGCATCGGCGGCAACGACGTGGCAGGTCAGAACCTTGGTCAGCGTCGCCTTGTTTTCCGGCTTCAGCAGCGTATCGACGGTGCCTTTCGGCAGCGCGGCGAAAGCTTCGTTGGTCGGGGCAAAGACGGTGAAAGGACCCTTGCCCTCGAGAGTGCCGACCAGGCCGGCGGCCTTGACGGCCGCGACCAACGTCGTGTGATCCTTTGAATTCACGGCGTTCTCGATGATGTTCTTGCTATCGAACATGGCAGCACCGCCAACCACCGGGTTTTTCGCGGCGGCAAAGGCGACAGCGGACATGGCAGCGGCGAGCGCGAAGCCGCGCAATATGGACTTGATCATGATTTTCTCCTCACCGGACACCATCCGCGGGCTTTATGCCTGAGCGTCGTCCGGACATTTCGAACTACGGAGGGCCGTGCGGAAGAGTTTCAGGCAGGAGAAAATGATTTATGGCCGGCGCAGATTATGGTCGGCGCAGGGGCCCGCTTGCGATCACCGGGCCGGTCGCCTGGCCGGTCGGCGAGCCGCCGAAGGGTTCGAGGCTGACGGCAAGTGTTGCGCCATCCGCGACCTGGCTGCGCAGATCGGCGGGAATGACGAGTTCGCCGCTTTCGCCCGGCTGGAAAACGCCGAGCGATTTCGGCAGGCCGCTGCCCGGCACCAGCCAGAGTTCCAGCGACTTCTCCTTCGGCTTGCCGGCCGCGACCGGCACGATCTTCAGCCGGCCGCTCTGCAGCTCGTAGGAGGCGAGAAGATTGATGGTGCTGTTCTGGCCTGAAAGCGAGGCCATCAGTGGTGCCGGCCCCTGTGGCTGCGGCACCACGCCGGAGGCGAAGATGACGGCGCTGACGGCGACGACGGCGCAGGCAAAGCTCAGCGAGCGCCAGAAAACGGCGGAATTCCAAAGCCCTTGCGAAAAGGATGCGGGCTTTTGGCCATCGCCGAAAAGCCGCGCCTCGATCTGTTTGAAGGTTTCGCGGTTCGGAACGACACCTTCATACTCGTCGTTGAAGGCGGAGAGGTTGGTTTCCCAGCGGCTGACGATCGCAGCGAAAGGCCGGTCGTGGCGCATCCGCTCTTCGACCACCCGACGGTCCTGCAACGACAGGACGCCAAGCACATATTCGCCGGCGAGAACCTCGTCGCGGGAGCGGTCTCCCTTGCTTTTGTCGGGCGATGTCATCGTTCCATGCACTCTCTCAGTTTCAAGAGGCTGCGCCTGAGCCAGGTCCGCATCGTGTTCAGCGGGACACCAAACTGATCGGCCAGTTCCTGATAGCTCAGCCCTTCGACATAAGCCCGTTTCACCGCGACCGCGCGATCAGCTTCCAACTCTTCCATGCAGGTGTCAATCCGCCTTCCTTCATCCTTTGTCATGGTCTGTCTTTCCGGGTCTGGTCCGGCATCGGCGAGATCATAGACCGTATCCAATTCGTCGGCGACGGGCTTGCGCGCCCGCAGCGCATCGATCGACCGGTTGCGGGCAATCGCAGCCAGCCACGCCGAGGACGAACCCGAAGCGACGGAGAAGCCGCGAGCGCGCTGCCAGATGCTGATATAGATTTCCTGCAGGACCTCTTCGGCTTCCGTGCGATCCTTCAAGATACGCAGGCAGATCGAGAAAAGTTTCGGCCCAGTCTGGTTGTAAAGGGCAACGAAGGCCCTGCGATCGCTCAATGCGACGCGGCCGATCAGGTCTGCAATCTCATCGCCTTGCATGCCGTTCCTCATCTCAAGCTTGCATGTGCCAGACGGTAACGGCGTCCGGCTCCGCGACAGATACGAAAAACTATTGCCCGCTGGATTATTCCCTCTGTCAGAAACTTGCGATAAAAGGCCGCGAACAATTCTGCGGGGTTCCCATGAACGAAACCGAAAGCGAAATGCAGGCACGGCTTCTGGCCAAGGCACTGCCTTTCATGCAGCGTTACGAGAACAAGACGATTGTCGTGAAATATGGCGGCCACGCCATGGGCAATCCCGAGCTCGGCAAGGCCTTTGCCAGCGACATCGCGCTCTTGAAGCAATCGGGCGTCAACCCGATCGTCGTTCATGGCGGCGGCCCGCAGATCGGCGCCATGCTGAGCAAGATGGGCATCGAATCGAAATTCGAGGGCGGGCTTCGCGTCACCGACCAGAAGACGGTCGAGATCGTCGAAATGGTGCTCGCCGGCTCGATCAACAAGGAAATCGTCGCCCTCATCAATCAGACCGGCGAATGGGCGATCGGCCTTTGCGGCAAGGACGGCAACATGGTCTTCGCCGAAAAAGCGCGCAAGACCGTGAAGGATCCGGATTCGAACATCGAGCGCGTGCTCGATCTCGGCTTCGTCGGCGAAGTGGTCGAGGTCGATCGCACGCTGCTCGATCTGCTCGCCCGCTCCGAGATGATCCCGGTCATCGCGCCCGTGGCCCCCGGCCGTGACGGCGCCACCTACAATATCAATGCCGATACCTTTGCCGGCGCCATTGCCGGCGCGCTGAGCGCCACCCGGCTGCTGTTCCTGACCGATGTGCCGGGCGTGCTCGACAAGAACGGCCAACTCCTCAAGGAGCTTTCCGTCGCCGAAGCCCATGCGCTGATCGCCGACGGCACGATTTCGGGCGGCATGATCCCCAAGGTCGAGACCTGCATCGATGCGATCAAGGCCGGCGTGCAGGGTGTCGTCATCCTGAACGGCAAGACTGCCCATTCCGTGCTGCTCGAGATCTTCACCGAGCACGGCGTCGGAACGCTGATCGTTCCCTGATCGAGGCTGCGCCCTTCACCACCAAGGGCGGATCTTCATCACACGGGAATAGGATATCGAGGAAAGAAATGCGCCTGACAGATTGCTATAATTTTCACGATTTCCGGCGCATGGCCAAACGGCGTCTTCCCGGGCCGATATTCGACTATATCGACGGCGGTGCCGATGACGAGGTGACGTACCGGCGCAATACGGCGGCCTTCGAGGCTTGCGATCTGGTGCCTGACGTTTTGCGCGGTGTGGCCGAGGTCGACATGTCGGTGACCGTCATGGGGCAGAAGCTCGCAATGCCGGTCTACTGCTCGCCGACGGCGTTGCAGCGCCTTTTTCACCACCAGGGAGAGCGGGCGGTCGCGGCGGCGGCGGCAAAACACGGGACGATGTTCGGCGTCTCCTCGCTCGGCACGATCAGCCTGGAGGAGGCGAGACGGATCAGCAGCGGACCGCAGGTCTATCAGTTCTACTTCCACAAGGACCGCGGCCTCAACCGCGAGATGATGGCGCGGGCGAAAAATGCCGGCGTGCAGGCGATGATGCTGACGGTCGACAGCATCACCGGCGGCAACCGCGAGCGCGACAAGCGCACGGGCTTTGCCATTCCCTTCAAGCTCAATCTTGCCGGCATGACCCAGTTCGCGATCAAGCCTTCCTGGGCGATCGACTGGCTGACGCACGAGCGCTTCCGGCTGCCGCAGCTCGAAAACCACGTCAAGATGGATGGCGGCACGTTGTCGATCAGCCGATACTTCACCGAGATGCTGGATCCCTCGATGGCGTGGGACGACGTGGCGGCGATGGTGCGCGAATGGGGCGGTCCATTCTGCCTTAAGGGCATCATGTCGGTCGAAGACGCCAAGCGCGCGGCCGAGATCGGCTGCAGCGGCATCGTGCTTTCCAATCATGGCGGGCGCCAGCTCGACGGCTCGCGCAGCGCATTCGACCAGCTGGCCGAGATCGTCGACGCCGTGGGCGACCGGATCGACGTGATGATGGATGGCGGTGTGCAGCGGGGAACGCATGTTCTCAAAGCGCTGTCGCTGGGGGCGAAGGCTGTCGGGCTCGGGCGCTACTATCTCTTCCCGCTTGCCGCTGCCGGACAGCCCGGCGTCGAACGGGCGCTGGAGACGATGCGCACCGAGATCGAGCGCGGCATGAAGCTGATGGGCTGCACCTCGGTCAGCCAGCTCAGCCGGCGGAATCTGCGCTTCCGTTCCTGAGCGGAGCGGGATTTCATTCCGGGGCCGCAGCCTTTCGCACTAAAGCGCGTCGCGATCTTTCGGATTCGCTCGTCGCGCTTTAGCTCTTTGTTTTTACGCATGCCGTTGTCGCAAAACCGCTGCACACTTTTGCGCGACATGCTTTAGATCTGCGGCCCTCGGGCATTCGACGTCAGAGCGGGTTATAGATCGCCGCCGCCTCCTGTTTCAGCTTTTCCATCATCGACCGGTAAGGCCCCGGACCATAACTGACGCGGCCGACGCCGAGCTTTGCCAGCGCCTTCACATCGGGGGCACCTGTCCGCATCATGATGTTGACCGGCAGCGGCGATGCGGCGCAGATCTTCTCGATCAAGGCGGGATCGATCAAGCCAGGCACGAAGAAGCCGCTGCCGCCGGCGGCCGCATAGGCCTTGCCGCGCTCGATCGCCTCGTCCACCAGACCGGCATGTTTGGAAAGATCGCTCTCGGCCAGGAAGAGATCGGTGCGAGCGTTGATGAAGAAGGGAATGCCCTTACCTTCCGCCATGGCGCGAATGGCGCGGATGCGGGCCGCCTGCCTCTCGGCCGGATAAAGCCCGCCACCGCCGATCACCTGATCCTCGAAGTTGATGCCGACGGCGCCGACATCCACCAGCTTGGCGACGTTGGCGGCCGCTCCCTCAGGCTCGGCCGAATAGGCGCCTTCGAAATCGACCGAAAGCGGCAGATCGACGACAGCGGTGATCGATTTCGCCGTCTCGACCAGCACCGACATCGGCAGCTTCTCGCCGTCGGCATAACCATGGGCAGCGGCGACCGACCAGCTTCCCGTGGCAAGCGCCCTGGCGCCGGCATCGGCAATCGCCTTCGCCGTGCCGGCATCCCAGATATTGTAGAGAACCACGGGGTTGCCCTTGCGGTGCAGCGTGCCGAACAGCTCGGCCTTTTCAGTCTGGTTCATGCCGTCTCCTCCATTTTAGGTACTTGGTTAGGTGCTTGTGCTCTGATCTTCTCTTCATGCCGCAGCAGCCATTGCTTGCGCCAGAGCCCACCGCCATAGCCGGCCAACGAACCATCCGCACCGAGGATGCGATGGCAGGGTACGATGATGGCAAGCTGATTGGCACCATTGGCGCGGCCGACGGCACGCACGACCTCCGGCCTTTCCATCTCCCTCGCAAGATCGCCATAGGCGCGCGTCTCGCCGGCAGGAATCTCCATGAGCTTTGCCCAGACGTGCTTTTCAAAGGGCGTGCCACCAAGGGCCAATGGCGTTCTGAAAACCGTCAACCGCCCTTCGAAATAATCCCGGATTTCTGCTTCAATCTGGTCGATCGCCGGCGTGCGGCCGATCGCAACCGAGGAGCGGACACGCTTCTGCAGCGCCTCGAGCTCGGTCGGCAGTGCCTTGCGATCGTGGAATTCGAGAAGATGCAGATGCGTCTTGTCGGCAACGGCCACCATCGCCCCGAGCGGGGTGTCGAACCAGTCGGCAGAGAGTAGTTCGCGGTTCTGCGACAGCACCGGCGCCTTGCCGACGAGCCGCTGGAAAGCCGTCCGGAAACCGCTTGGAGAGTCATATCCCGCCTCAAGCTGCGCATCGATGACGCGCGCGCCATCGGCCAGTTGCCGGGCCGCTTTACCCAGCCGGATATAGCGGACGATATCATGGAAGGTCATGCCGAGCCCGCGTTTGAAGGCGCGGCGCACGGTCGAGGGATCGTGGCCCCGGCGCACGAGCTCATCCTCGGTCCAGCGCAGCTGCGGCTCGCGGTCGAGCGCGGCAAGCAGCTCGTCGACGATCGGCTCCCTGCCCGGCTGCTCCAGCGGCCTGCAGCGCTGGCACGGGCGGAATCCCGAGTGCATGCAGGCGGCGATCGTGTCGAAAAAGAGCGTATTTTCCCGCTTCGGCTTGCGTGCCGGGCAGGTCAGACGGCAGAAGATGCCGGTCGTCTTGACGCAGACATAGGCTTGGCCCTCATAATCGGCACTGCGCGCGATCAGGGCATCATAGAGCGTATCATCGTCGGGGCGTTCGAAAAGCATGACCGCTTCCTACCACTCCACGCCGGCGCCGTCCGCCGAAAATCGGGCGTCTATTCTTTCTTGTCGATTTCCTTGGCGGATAAGCCGTGCCATAAGACCGCCATGACCAAGATCGACCGCACGCCCGATAAAGCCGATTTCCAGCACGTCACAGACTGGGTCTTCGACCTCGACAACACGCTCTATCCGCATCATGTCAATCTCTTCGCGCAGATCGACAAGAACATGACCGCCTATGTTGCGGCACTCTTGCAGATGGAGCGGGAAGAGGCGCGCAAGCTGCAGAAGCAATATTACCTCGAGCATGGCACGACTCTGCAGGGCCTGATGATCCATCATGGCATCGACCCGAACGACTTTCTCGAAAAGGCGCATGCGATCGACTACACGGCGCTGACGCCGCAGCCGGAACTCGGCGAGGCGATCAAGGCGCTGCCGGGGCGCAAGTTCATCTTCACCAATGGCAGCGTCAAGCATGCCGAAATGACGGCGGAGGCGCTCGGCATCCTCGAGCATTTCGACGACATCTTCGATATCGTCGCTGCCGACTACGTGCCGAAGCCGGCGCAGGCGACCTACGACAAGTTCACGGCGCTGAAGCGGGTCGAAACCACCAAGGCGGCGATGTTCGAAGATCTGCCGCGCAACCTGACGGTGCCGAAGGCGCTCGGCATGCAGACCGTGCTGCTCGTACCGCGCAATCTGGAAGAGACGGTCGTCGAATGGTGGGAAAAGACCAGTGGCGAGGAGGATCATATCGATTTCGTCACCGACGATCTCGCCGCTTTTCTCCGCAAGATTATCGGCTGACGCATTACCAAGTTTTCACTTAGCTTACCGATGTTTAACTGGGTCTTGCGAGCCTGCTGCCATATCTTCTTTCGTGAGGGGACACCTTACGAAAGGCAAACACGATGTACCGCAACAAGCTGATACTGGCAGCGCTTTCCTCCACCCTCATCTTCGGCGCCGCCGCCGGGGCAGGTTTTGCCGCACCGGGTGACGGACCGCGCCAGCATGCCGGCATGGGCCGGCCCGGTCCGGGAGCTGCCTTCCGCGAAATCACCTATGTCCGCATGCTGAAGCAGTTCGACACGAACAAGGACGGACAGATCTCCAAGGACGAGGCGACCGCCGGCATCGACAAGATCTTCGCTTCGATCGACACCAACAAGGACGGTTCGCTGACACCGGGCGAAATCCGTGAGTACCGGAAAACGCAGATGCAAGCGATGAGAGATCAGCGCAAGCAGGAGGCCGGCGAAAACAAGGATGCGAACGCCGCACCCACGGCACCTGAAACCGCCGACAACAATGACCAGGGACGACCGCCGCGCGACGGCCACGACGGTCGTGACGGACATCGCTGGATGCGCCATGGCGGCAACTTCATGCGCGCCTCGCTGATGATGCAACGGATCGACACCGACCAGAACGGCCAGATCTCCAAACAGGAAGCCGAAGCCGCCTTCGACAAGCTGTTTGCGCGAATGGACCGCAACAAGGACGGCGTCATCTCGATCGACGACATGCCGGACCGGCCGCTTCTGTAAGACCGAACGAACCGTTCCTCCCGCTCCATTCCCGCTCCGGCAGAAAGGAGCGGGGGGAATTGTGAATGCGTGTCGTTCGGCCGAAGCGCGCTTGAGCCCTTACTCGCGGTGTTCGTAGAAATCCTGCACGATCTTCCATGCCGCTTCTGCCGTATCGACGAAGCTGATCAGCTTTACGTCGTCCGGCGCGATCGTGCCGAATTCGGCCAATGCCTCGAAATTGATGATGCTCCGCCAGAACGCCTCCCCGAACAGGATCAGCGGCAGGCGCTCCATGCGGCCGGTCTGGATCAGCGTCAGGCATTCGAAGAATTCGTCAAGCGTGCCGAAGCCGCCGGGAAAGACCGCGATCGCCTTGGCGCGCACCATGAAGTGCATCTTGCGGATGGCGAAATAGTGGAAGTTGAAGCTGAGTTCCGGCGTCACATAGGCGTTCGGCGCCTGCTCGTGCGGCAGTACGATGTTGAGGCCGATCGAAGGTGCGCCCTCGTCGGCCGCGCCGCGATTGCCCGCCTCCATCACCCCGGGGCCGCCGCCGGTGACGATGACATATTCTTGGAAATTCAAGGTGGCCGAATATTTCGAGCAGAGCCGGGCGAATTTGCGCGCCTCGTCATAATAGACGGAGGCCGCCTCCAGGTTGACGCGCTGGATATCGTTGCGGGCTGCCCAGGCGCTCTGGCCGGGGGCGGGAATGCGGGCGCCGCCGAACATGACGACGGTCGACTTGATGCCGCGCTCGGTCAGCATCATCTCCGTCTTCAACAACTCCAGCTGCAGGCGGATCGGCCGCAATTCCTCGCGGCAGAGGAAATCCTCGTCGACATAGGCAAGGCGGTAGGCAGGCGACAGCGTCTGCGGCGTCTTCGGCACGGCTTCGGCGCGCTGCCTGTCGGTCGAACTGCTCTTCAGCGGGTCCCATACGCCATCCTTGCGCCGCGAACCGCCGTTTCGTCCCTTCGCCATGTCGAAATGCCTTTCAGTATTGCCGCCTTCGAAGCCGGATATGTCGCTATAACGTCTTGAATCCAGGTATCATCTTGTCGGAAAAATCTTTCCGTTCTACGGCTTCATGCTGTAGAGCAGGGTAAACGCCGCCAACCACAATTCCGGAGACGCCCCGTCTCCACGATAAAGATCGAAGTTTAAGGAATTCTCATGAGCGCCACCGACCTCGCATCCCTCGAAAAGATCATCGAAGCCGCCTTCGACAATCGCGACAATGTGAACACGTCGACGAAGGGCGAGGTTCGCGAAGCGGTCGAATCAGCCCTTGATCTGCTCGATGCCGGCAAGGCCCGTGTCGCCGAACGCTCCGCCGACGGCGCCTGGACGGTCAATCAGTGGCTGAAGAAGGCCGTGCTGCTCTCCTTCCGCCTCAACGACATGGATGTGGTCAAGGGCGGCTCGGGCAATTCCACCTGGTGGGACAAGGTTCCTTCGAAATTCGAAAACTGGGGCGAGAACCACTTCCGCGCCGCCGGCTTCCGCGCCGTGCCGAACTGCGTCGTGCGCCGCTCGGCCTATATCGCCCCGAACGCCATCCTGATGCCCTCCTTCGTCAATCTCGGCGCCTATGTCGGCGAAGGCACGATGGTCGATACCTGGGCGACGGTCGGCTCGTGCGCGCAGATCGGCAAACATGTGCATCTCTCCGGCGGCGTCGGCATTGGCGGCGTGTTGGAACCGATGCAGGCCGGCCCGACGATCATCGAGGACAATTGCTTCATCGGTGCCCGTTCCGAGGTGGTCGAAGGCTGTATCGTCCGCGAAGGCTCGGTGCTCGGCATGGGCGTGTTCATCGGCAAGTCGACCAAGATCGTCGACCGCGCCACCGGCGAGGTGAGCTACGGCGAAGTGCCGCCTTATTCCGTCGTCGTCGCCGGCTCGATGCCGTCGGGCAATGCAACGATGGGCAACGGCCAGCCGGCGCCGCATCTCTACTGCGCCGTCATCGTCAAGCGCGTCGATGAAAAAACCCGCTCGAAGACCGGCATCAACGAGCTGCTCAGAGATTGATGACTTCAGGACATTGATCCGGCAAACAGACGGCGTCTTTTTACGCGAGGCGGCCCCGCCTTGCCATGTCTTTGCCATTCCCGCCGGATAGTTCGACCGCTATGACCGCTACCGATCCCGTCGCCAATCTTCAGATGCTGATTCGTTGCCCCTCCGTGACGCCCGCCGAAGGCGGCGCGCTCACGGCGCTGGAGGCGATGCTTGCGCCGCTCGGCTTTGCGGTCGACAGGGTGAAGGCGAGCGAAGAGGGAACACCGGAGATCGAAAATCTCTACGCCCGTCTCGGCAAGGACGGCCCGCATCTGATGTTTGCCGGCCATACCGATGTCGTGCCAGTCGGCGACGAAGCCGCTTGGACGCATCCGCCGTTTGCCGCCGAGATTTCCAAGGGCGAGCTTTTCGGCCGCGGCGCCGTCGACATGAAGGGCGGCATCGCCTGTTTTGTCGCCGGCGTCGCCCGCCATGTCGAGAAAAACGGGCCACCCAAGGGCTCGATTTCCTTCCTGATTACCGGCGACGAGGAAGGTCCAGCGATCAACGGTACGATCAAGCTGCTGCAATGGGCGGCCGAACGCGGCGAGCGCTGGGATGCCTGCCTGGTCGGCGAACCCACAAATCCGGACAGGCTCGGCGACATGATCAAGATCGGCCGCCGCGGCTCGCTGTCGGGTAAAATCACCGTGCACGGCGTGCAGGGCCATGCCGCCTATCCGCATCTCGCCGACAATCCAGTGCGCGGCATGCTGCAGCTGACGCACGCGCTGATGGACCCGCCGTTCGACGGCGGCACCGACGATTTCCAGCCGTCGAACCTGGAAGTGACCACGGTCGATGTCGGCAATCCGGCGACCAACGTCATTCCGGCCAAGGCGTCGGCGAGCTTCAACATCCGCTTCAACGACAGCTGGACCGTCGAAACGCTGCGGGCCGAAATCCTGCGCCGTCTTGACGCCGCCGCCCGGGATGGCGCCTTGCGGCCGGGCCGCGACCCGGTGAAATACGATATCGTCTGGGCCGACCGGCCGAGCCATGTCTTCCTGACGCGCAACAATGCGCTGATCGCCTCGCTGTCATCGGCCGTCGAAAGCATTTCCGGCCAATCTCCGCGGCTTTCGACCACCGGCGGCACATCGGATGCGCGCTTCATCAAGGATTACTGCCCGGTCGTCGAGTTCGGCCTCGTCGGCCAGACGATGCACATGGTCGACGAGCGCGTCGCTGTCGCCGATCTGGAGACGCTGACGGCGATCTACGAAACCTTCATCGCCCGCTGGTTCGCCAATGCCGGGCTTTAGAGAGGTTCAGTATTACCTGGCCGGCCTCTGGCTGCTGATCCGGCTGGATTCGCGCGGCTTCCGCTACCTCGACATGTCCGAGCGCGGCGTCAACCGCTCGTTCTGGGCGATGGCCTGGTGCCTGCCGCCGATGGGCGTTTCCTGGCTCTGGTGGCGGCAGGCCTTCCTGCGCTCTATGCCGCCGGAAGCCGATGTCGATTTTGCCTTCTATTTCAGGCTCGGCCTCGTCGAGGTCGCCAACTGGTTCGTGCCGCTGGTCTTTGCCGGGCTGCTGCTGCTTGCTTTTCGCATGGGAGAGCGTTTCGCCCCGGTCGTCGTCAGCGTCAACTGGCTCGGCGTGCCGCTCTCCTATATCAACGGGCTGCTGCTGGCGCTGGTGTTCTTCCTGCCCGGCGCCGTCGGCCTCGTCTCGCTGCTGCTGCTGGCCTTCATGCTGGCGCAGGTCTTCGTCCTGGCGCGCATTCTCCGGATGATCTGCCACGGTCATGCGCTGATGGTCGGCGCGATGACACTGGTGCTGCTCGTGCCATCGATGATCCTTTCGGAATATCTGCAGCACTTCCTCGGCATCTATCCTGCCTGATCAAGCCTCCGACAGATCATCGCTTTCATCGGCACCGTCATCATCAACGGTGACCGGCCTCCGGCGGTCGGGAATCACGTCGGGATAATCCACCTGCATGAAATAGAGCCCGTCCGGCGGCGCCACCGGGCCGCAGGCCTTGCGGTCGCGCGCCTTAAGCGCTGCCTCGACATCATCAGGCGTCCATTTGCCTTCGCCGGCGAGCTTCAGCGTGCCGGCGAAGGAACGGATCTGGTTGTGGAGGAAACTCTGCGCCGTGGCGCGGATCTCGATCAGCTCGCCGTTACGCGTCACATCCAGCCGGTCGAGCGTGCGCACCGGGCTGTTTGCCTGGCAATGGGCGGCGCGGAAGGTGGAAAAATCATGCCGGCCGACCAGCCGCTGGGCGGCGGCGTGCATGACCTCGTGATCGAGCACCTTCGGCACCCACCAGGCCTTGCCGGCTTGAAGCGCCAGCGGCGCCCGGCGACTGACGATGCGATAGAGGTAATGGCGCCGTAGCGCCGAAAAGCGCGCATCAAAGAATTCGGGAGCCACCTCGACGTCGAGAATGGAGACACGCTCGCCGGCAATCCTCAGATGCGCGTTCAAGGCATTCTGCAGCTGGTAGGGCGACCAGTCCTTCGAAAGATCGGCATGGATCACCTGCCCCATGGCATGGACGCCGGAATCGGTGCGGCCGGCGCCGCGCACCGACACCGTCTCGCCGGTCAGCGACAGCACCGCCGCCTCGATCGCGCCCTGCACCGAGGGGCCGTTCTCCTGCCGCTGCCAGCCGACATAGGGGCCGCCGTCATATTCGACGGTCATGCGGAAACGCGGCATCAGGAAAGCCTCGTGCCCGCCGCAAGCGGCGTGCCCCTGAGGAAGTCGGCCGCCGCCAGCGGCTTGCCGCCGGCCTTCTGCAGCCTGGTCAGCCGCACAGCACCCGAAGCGCAGGCAACCACGAGATCGTCCGTCAGCAGTTGCCCGGCCGCACCCTGACCTTCAGCCAGTTCGGACCCCAGCACCTTTACCCGTTCCGACTTACCGCCGATCTCCAGCTCGAACCAGGCCCCCGGAAACGGCGCGAGGCCGCGGATGTGATTGTGCACATCCCGCGCATCGCGGGCGAAATCGATGCGGGTCTCGGCCTTGTCGATCTTGGCGGCGTAAAGCACGCCCTCATCCGGCTGCGGCGTCAGCGGCAGGTCGTTCATCTCGAGTTTCACCATAGCTTCCGCCATCGCCTTGGCGCCAACCAGCATCAGCCGGTCGTGCAGCTCGCCAGCGGTCATGTTCGGGCCGATCTCGACCTCGCGGGTGAGTGCGACGGCGCCGGTATCCAGACCCTTGTCCATCTTCATCACCATCATGCCGGTCTTTGCGTCGCCGGCCATGATCGCCCGCTGGATCGGTGCCGCACCGCGCCAGCGCGGCAACAGCGAGGCATGACCGTTGTAACAGCCATCCCTTGTGCCGTTCAAAATCGCTTCCGGCAGCAGCAGCCCGTAGGCAACGACGACGCCCACATCGGCATTGAAAGCACGAAACCTCTCGCGCTCCTCGGGGTCCTTGAAATTGACCGGGGTGAAGACCGGCAGGCCGAGCAGTTCGGCCGTCTGGTGCACCGGCGATTTCTGCAGATCGAGCCCGCGCCGGCCGCCCGGCCGCGGCGGCTGCGTATAGACCGCAACGATCCTGTGGCCGGCATCGACGAGCAGGCGCAGGGTCGGAACCGAGAACTCCGGGGTTCCCATGAAAATGATGCGAAGAGACATTTTATCTCGCCAATTGAGGATCAACCGTCTTCAAACGGGTTTACGAGCTTGAGATCAAGCCCTTCGAAATCTCGGGTGTTGCGGGTCGCAAGCGTCGCGCCGTTTGCAAGGCAGATGGCGGCAATCATGGCATCCTGGACCGAAATCGGCCGCCCCATGTTCTCGCGTTTCGCCCGCAAGCGACCGGTTGCCATGGCCGTTTCCAAATCCCAGCCGGCGATACGATCGCGAAACTGGCCTTTCACCAAATTCTCGATCGCGCGAGAGAAGCGGTCCGATCCTGTCTTCAAGAAAACCCTTTCGGCTCCGTAAATCTGCTCCATCAAGCCAACCGTGCAAAGCCAGATTCTCGAACCATCCTGCCGCAGTATCCAGGCCTTCACGTTTTCATTCGGCAATGGCCTGGCGAACTCGGAAATCACATTCGTATCGAGAACGATCATTCGAAATCCTCGAACGGCCGGCCGAAATCGTTTTTCCGCGCCGCCTCGATTTCGTCCATGATTGCAGCGAATTCATCGTCTACCGCGTTTTCGCCGACGAAAGCGGCGCGTATCGCTTCATAGGCCGACGAAGTCTCTGGCTTTGCTTCGGTTTTTCTTTTCAGCGCTTCCCGCAAAAGCTCCTTGGCCTCGTCAGAAAGGCTGTTTCCGCTCCGCTGCGCCGATTCCGCAATGTCTCGCTTCATTGCCTCGGAAATATTTCTGATCAGAAAATCACCCATTCGGCACCTCCGTCATGATATCAGTGATATCATAGTGCCTCGCCGGCAAATTTTCAACGCAGCGTCAGAGCGCCTTGGACTTCGCTGCCTTGGTGAATTTCTTGATCACCATCTCCCGCTTCAGCCGCGATATGTGATCGATGAAGAGCACACCGTTCAGGTGGTCGATCTCGTGCTGCAGGCAGGTGGCGAGCAGGCCGTCGGCTTCCACGGTCTGTTCCTTGCCGTTGCGGTCGAGATACTTGACCGAGACGGTGGCCGGGCGTTCGACCTCGGCATAATAGTCTGGAATCGAAAGGCAGCCTTCCTCATAGACGGAGCGCTCGTCGGAGGATGTCAGGATCTCCGGATTGATGAAGACCTGCGGCTGCTTTTCCTCGCCCTCGCGCGAGATGTCGATGACGAGCATGCGGCGCGGCACGCCGATCTGGATGGCGGCAAGGCCGATGCCCGGCGCGTCGTACATCGTTTCCAACATATCGTCGGCAAGACGCTGGAGGTCGGCATCCACCCGCTCGATCGGCTTGGACAGCTGGCGGAGAACGGGATCGGGAAGAATGATGAGTGGCTTGATGGTCATGGCGTTCCCATAACCCATCTTTTCCGACTATGGAATTATCCGGCAGGCGGGGAATACGATTTTTTGCATCCCCGCCTGGAATTTCGCCATATTGGCCTCAAGCAGCCCGTCGAGCAGCACCGGCGGAACGTCCCTCCGGCCGGGCGCGGAAGCGCCGCAGCAGCTCAATCAGGCTCTCCACCTCATCCTTGAGCCGGCGGGTTTCTGCCGAGGAGTGCTCGACCATGTCCGAATTCTGCTGGGTGATCACACCCATGTTGCGGACGGCGAGGCTGACCTCGTTGACGCCAGTCGCCTGATCGCGGGCGGCCGCGGCGATATCGGCGACGAAACGGTTGATGATATCGATGCGGCTGATCATATCGCTCAGCGCCTCACCGGTGCTGGAGACGATGCCGACGCCCTCGTTGACCTGGGTCGAGCTCTGCGAGATCAGGTTCTTGATCTCCTTGGCCGCTTCCGCGGTCCGCTGGGCGAGCTGGCGCACTTCCTGGGCGACAACGGCAAAACCCTTGCCGGCATCACCGGCGCGGGCCGCCTCGACACCAGCGTTCAGCGCCAGCAGGTTGGTCTGGAAGGCGATCTCATCGATGACGCCGATGATCTTGGAGATCCCGGTCGAGGATTTCTCGATGCCGGCCATCGCCGAGACAGCACTGGTGACGAGTTCACCGGAGTTCTTCGCCTTCTCTTGCGTCTCGCGCACCGCGGCCGAAGCCTTCTCGGCATTGGCGGCCGTCTGGCCGACGCTGACGGACAGCTGCTGCAGGGCGGCCGAGCTCTCCTCGACGCCTGCCGCCTGCTGGGCGGTTCGTAGCGCCAGATCGTTGGTCGCATTGGATATAACGTCGGCGCCGCTCATGATATGGCCCGAGGTCTCGCGTACGGAGGCGAAGGACTGGCTTAGCGCCCTGACGGCGCGGTTGTAATCCTCGGCCATCTGCCTGAAATTGCCCGGCAGGTCGGACGGCAGGGTGGCTTCAAGATCGCCTTTCGACAGCGCTTCCAGACCGCGGCGCAGTTGCTCCAGGGCGATCGCCTGGTCGGATTCGGCCTGGGCGCGCTCTTCTTCCAAGGCGCGACGCTTGGCTTCGAGCGTTTCCAGATAGACCGAGATGGAATAATCCACGTCGAGCATGCCTGATTTGATGACGGCCGACAGCTTCTCGGCCAATGCCTTGCCCTCTCGGCGCGCAAAGATCGACGGCCACTGCTTCTCCATGATGCCTTTGACGAGCTCGGACATGACGATGGCGTAACCGCCGATATACCAGCGCGGCTCCAGCCCGATGCGGGCGTGGGTGCGGCCGACTGCGGTCACGCCGTTGACATAGCTCTCATCGAACGCGCCGCCGGCAAGATTGGCCCAATGATCCTGCTGGCGCTTCTTGGCATGGCCGACGTGATTCTTATCGGCGAAGAAGCCGGCGACAGCAGGGGTCTTGGCGATCTTGGCGTAGAATTTGTCGAGGGCGCCGCCGATCAGCTCTGATATCACAGGGCGCAGATCCCGCATCGACTTGCGCGCCGCCTCATCCAGTTCGATGAAATCGAGGCGCTGCCTGAGGGCATTGTCGGTCTGCTGGGCGGTCATGGAGATCTCTGTACTTGGCGCGCGGCGCGGGACGGAATTTCTGCGCCGCAGGTTTTGGCCAATATGGTTGAGCAATCGTTAAATCGGACGGCGATTTCTTCTCGCCGAGCGAGAAGAACGATAGCGTGCGAGGATATTGCACGCCGTCCATTCCGTTCACGTTTTGATCTATATATCGCCGTTTCTTCTGTTATGCTTGCCGCATGACCATCCATTCCGAATCGCTCGCCCTTTCCCTTGCCTCGATCAGTCCGGCCATGCTGGCGCTTGCCGGCGGCGTTCTCGCCGCCCTCGCCCTGCTAGTGATCGTGCTTCTGCTGCGCGGCGCCAGCCTTCGCCGCGAGCAGGCGGAGGAAGCGAGCTTTCGTGCCGAGGAAAACGAAGCGCGGATGGCCGAGCTTTTGAAGATCCAGGCCGAGATGCAGGGCCGCATCGCGGCGATGACCGAGGTCTTCGGCGCGCGGCAGAGCGAACTCAACCAGACGATCAGCCAGCGCCTCGACGGCATGTCGCAGCGCATGAGCTCGACGATCACCGAGCAGACGAAATCGACGCATGAGAACCTGCAAAGGCTGCAGGAGCGGCTGGCGGTCATCGATGCCGCGCAGAACAATATCCAGACGCTCGCCAAGGATGTCGTCGGACTGCAGGCCATTCTGTCCAACAAGCAGACGCGCGGCGCCTTCGGCCAGTCCAGGATGGAAACGATTGTTGCCGACGGTCTGCCGATGGGCGCCTACGCCTTCCAGCAGACGCTGTCCAACGGTTCACGGCCGGACTGCACGATCCGCATGCCGAACGGCGCGCCGCCGCTGGTGATCGACGCGAAATTTCCGCTCGAAGCCTGGAACGCGATCCGCGACGCCGGCAGCCCCGAGGCAGGCAAGATCGCCGGCCAGCAGTTCCGCCGCGATATGGAAATCCATATCCGAGACATTTCCGAGAAATATCTGATCCAGGGGGAAACGCAGGATACGGCCTTTCTCTTCGTGCCATCCGAATCGATCTTCGCCGAGATCCACGAGCACTTCGAGCCGGTGGTGCAGAAGGCGCACCGCGCGCGTATCGTCATCGTCTCGCCGTCGCTGCTGATGTTGTCGATCCAGGTCATCCAGGCCGTGCTCAAGGATCAGCGCATGCGGGCGCAGGCGCATCTGATCCAGGGCGAGGTGGCAATCCTGATGGACGATCTCAGCCGCCTCGACGAGCGGGTGCGCAAGCTGCAAGGCCATTTCGCCATGGCGCAGAAGGATATCGACATGGTGGTCACGTCGGCCGACAAGCTGACCAAACGCGGCGCCAAGATCGAAGCGCTGGAATTTGAGGCGGGCGGCGGCGATGCACCCCCCGCCCGCGACGGCGAGGCCGCGGCCAAATCGGTAGAAAGCCGCACCGGTCTTCTGAAGCTCCGGGTGGTTGACGAGGAGTGATCGCTTCGGGCAGTGTCTCGCCCGCATGAAACAGTAGGAGCATGATGTCGGCCGAAAACCGATCACACTTTTCGGCATCATGCTCTAGAAGACGGGACACATTCATGATCACAGTTTTCGGGTCCATCAACATGGATCTCATCGCCACGACCGAGCGCCTGCCGAAGCCCGGTGAGACGGTGGCCGGCAACGGCTTTGCGACGGCCGCCGGCGGCAAGGGCGCCAACCAGGCGCTGGCAGCGCGGCGCGCCGGCCGCTACGTGCATATGGCCGGCGCCGTCGGCAAGGATGCTTTCGCTGCGGAGGCGCTGGCCCTGCTCGATGATGCAGGCACCGACCTTTCCCTCATCAACCATGTCGACGGTCCGACAGGCACGGCGCTGATCCTTGTCGGCGGCGACGGCGAGAACATGATTGCCGTCGTTCCCGGCGCCAATGGCCAGGTCACGCCTGCCGATGCCGAGACGGCGATCGGCCGCATGAACGAAGGCGATATCCTGATGCTGCAGCTCGAAGTGCCAGCTGCTGCCGTCGAACGTGCGCTGTCGGCCGCCCGCGCCAAGGGCGTCACCAGCATCCTCAACCTCGCGCCGCTGATCCCCGATGCGCCGCGTCTCGGCCGACTTGCCGATATCGTCATTGCCAACGAAACCGAGTTCGAGCGGCTTGCCGGACAGGAGGGCATGGACGCCCAAGCACGCGAGGCAGCCCTTGCGCGCCTGCATGCGGAGACGGGCCAGACGCTGATCGTGACGCTCGGTGCCGACGGGGTCATCGCCATCCGCGACGGGGCGATTTCACGAGCGCAGGGTCTCAAGATCGAACCTGTCGATACGGTCGGCGCCGGAGACACATTCTGCGGCTATTTCGCTGCCAGCCTCGACGAAGGCCTCGATTTTGTCTCGGCGCTGCGTCGTGCGGCGGTTGCCGGTTCGCTCGCATGCCTCAAGGCCGGGGCGCAACCTTCGATCCCCTTGAGCGAGGAAGTCGCAGACAGGATATAGGGGCGTCTCTTTGCGAAACCGCCGGCGAAACGCCCTGTAATTCAGGGCGTTCCGGCGGTTTTCCTTGTCTCGACCGATCGAGTTTCATTCAAATTTAAGAGATTTCCGGCGATGTTCCTCGTGGCCGCCGGTTCCCTGCGCTTTTGGAATCCAGCTGTCGACTGCATAATTCCTTAAATCGGAATCGATTTAAGGATGAAATTATGCAGCCATTCAAAGTGCTACAGCGTCCTTTGCGCGTCTCGAAAAGACGCACGGCGCTGTAGGCGGCTGCCCCATGATGGGGCGAGCCTTCGCTCCTGCGCCGGAGAATGCCCGTTCGGCGCATCCTTGCCCGAGGACCCCATGTTCATTTTTCGCATGAAATCGCTTGCCGCGAAACTCATCGTCATCACCGGCATCGCCATCGCGCTTGTTCTCATCGTTTCGAATTTTTTCCTCATCGGCCAGACCCGGGATCGCGTCCAGACGCTGACGATGGATCAGGCCAACCTCGAAGCGAAATCGATCGCCAATGAAATCGCCGCCAATGTCGGCGAACTCGCCAGCGCCGCTCGCACCATGTCGGGCGTCATCGGCCGCGGCCATGAAGGCAAGTCGCTCGACCGCAAGGGCATGATCAACGTACTGAAAGCCAATCTCGAGCAGAACACCTTCGCCTTCGGCAGCTGGTTCTGCGAACAACTCGGCGCGCTTGACGGCAAGACCACTGAGGTCGCCAACAACAATGACGAAGGCACCAACAAGAACGGCGCCTTCACGCCATACTGGTCGAAGACCAAGGACGGCGGCATCCAATATTCGACCTTCGACAATGATTATACCGCCGCATGGTGGAAGCTCGCCGCCGACAGCGGCAAGGGCGCGATCACGACGCCCTATATGGCCGAGGGAACGGACGTGCCGACGCTGCTGACCTCGATTGCCTATCCGGTCATGTCTGGCGGCAAGATGATCGGCGTCGGCGGTGTCGATATTTCGCTGAAGTCGCTGACCGACAAGCTGCAGGCGCTGCATCCTTTCGGTTCGGGCCGCGTCACGCTGCTGTCGCAGGCCGGCAACTGGATCGTCGCGCCGATCCCCGACCTGATGACCAAGGAATACGACGGCGAGGGCACCGACATCGTCAAGACGGCGCTGTCGAGCAAGCAGCCCGGTCTCGTCAGGAACCTCACCTATGACGGCCTCGATCCCTTCGATCGTGTCGTCTATCCGTTCGCGGTCCCCGGCGTCAACGCCACCTGGGTCGTGCTCGTCGACGTGCCGCACACGGCAATCAACGCGCCGGTGCGAGACCAGACCTACGTGATGATCATCAACGGGCTGATCGTGCTTGGCGCCGTCATGCTGGCGCTCTATTTCGCGGTCCGCTCTTTCGTGCAGCGGCCGCTCGGCGGCCTTGTCGCCAGCGTCAAGGCACTGAGCGACGGCCAATATGGCGAACCAATCGCCGCCCAAGACCGCAGCGACGAAGTCGGTTCGGTCGCCAAGGCGCTGGAAGGCTTCCGCTTCACGCTCGCCGACAGCCGCCGCCTCGAAAACGAGGCCGCCGACCAGCGGCAGGCCGCCGAGACCGAGCGCAGCCGCTCGGAATCGGAACGCCAGGAATCGGTGTCGCTGCAGCGCCATATCGTCTCGATCGTTGGCGCCGGCCTTTCCGCGCTGTCGCAGGGCAATCTCAGTCACCGCATCACCGACGAATTCCCCGGCGAATACGGCAAGCTGAAACAGGATTTCAACGCCGCCCTTGCGAGCCTCGAAGAGACGATCAACAGGATGAACCTCAGCGTCGCCAACATCGGCTCCGGCACCGGCGAAATCAGTAACAGCGCTTCCGACCTCGCCAAGCGCACCGAGCAGCAGGCAGCAAGTCTGGAGGAGACGGCGGCGGCGCTCAACGAGCTCACCGCGCAGGTCGATTCCAGCGCCGAGAATGCGCGTACGGCAGCCGACAACGTCAACCTCGCCTGCCAGGATGCGGAAAAGTCCGGCGAAGTGGTGCAGAAGGCGATTGCCTCGATGCGAGGGATCGAACAATCTTCGACGGAGGTTTCGCGGATCATCGGCGTCATCGACGAGATCGCCTTCCAGACCAATCTGCTCGCCCTGAATGCGGGTGTCGAGGCGGCGCGTGCCGGGGAAGCCGGCAAGGGTTTTGCCGTCGTCGCCCAGGAGGTGCGTGAACTCGCGCAGCGTTCGGCCAATGCCGCCAAGGAAATCAAGACGCTGATCAACACCTCGGCCGTCCAGGTCAAGGAAGGCGTCGATCTCGTCGGGCGCGCCGGCGGCACGCTGCACAAGATCGCCGAACAGGTGATGGGCATCAACGACCTCATCCGGCAGATCTCGGCATCGGCCAGCGAACAGGCTGTCGGCTTGAAGGAAATCAACCAGGCCATGAACCAGATGGACCAGGTAACGCAGCAGAACGCGGCGATGGTGGAGGAAGCGACTGCTGCGAGCGTCGCACTCAACGACGAGGCACAGACGCTGAAGCAGCTCGCCACCCGCTTCAATGTCTCAGGTTCGAGGAACGCCGCAGCGCTTGCCTCGGTCGCACAAAAGATGCGGGCGCCGGCAGCCGCGGCCCCTTCGCCTCGCTCCCCGGCGGTCCGTCGCTCCGTTGTTCCGTCGCGCGGGTCCGCGGCCGTGGCGCAAGACAGCTGGGAAGAGTTCTGACCGTCCAACCCCTCATAATGTAAAAAGCGCCTGAGAGATCAGGCGCTTTTTACATTCGAGAATAGATGCGTTATCGCGCGGCGTGCGTCAGGCAGCGTTCGACGCCTGCTCTTCGTTGAGGAAGGCATAGATCGCCTGGGAGGAATCGGTGGCGCGCAGCTTGGCGACCAGATCGTGATCGCGCAGCACGCGGGCGATCCGCGACAGAGCCTTGAGATGATCGGCACCCGCGCCCTCCGGCGCAAGCAGCAGGAACACGAGATCGACCGGCTGGTCATCCAGCGCCTCGAAATCGACCGGCTGCTCCAGTCGGGCGAAGATACCGACGATCGAATGGATGTTTCCCAGCTTGCCGTGGGGAATGGCGATGCCGTTGCCGACGCCGGTCGAGCCCAGGCGTTCGCGCTGCAGGATAACGTCGAAGATCTCCCGTTCGGAAAGCCCGGTGATCCTGGCGGCTCTTGCAGCCAATTCCTGAAGCAACTGTTTCTTGGAATTTACTCTGAGGGCGGGAATGATCGCATCCTGATGGAGCAAATCTGCCAATGCCATTTCTTTTTCCTTCTGTCGCCGGAATCAAATGCAAGGAGCGGCGGCAACACCGCCGCTCACCACGCCGATCTCAGCCTTTGATACTGGCTGAATCGATCCAGCCAATATTTCCGTCGTGCCGACGGTAAACGATGTTCAGATGTTCCTTGCCGGGGCTGCGGAACAGGAGAAGCGGCTCGTCGGTCATGTCGAGCGCCATCACGGCGGTGGCGACCGACATGGTCTTCAGCTGCTTCGTACTTTCAGCGACGATCGCCGGAGCGAAATCGTCGGCGATTTCATCATCGTGATCAGGAACGGAATCCATAACCGTGTAGGAGACCTCTGCAAAACCATTCAGATGGTTTCCGGCGTGATGGTCCTTCAGTTTGCGCTTGTAACGCCGCAGCCGTTTTTCGATCCGCTGGGAGGCGGCGTCGAAAGCCAACTGCGGGTCGGTCGCCTCGCCGGCCGCATGCAGTACCACCCCGCTGTCGAGATGCAGCTTGCAGTCCGCCGAGTAACGAGAACTCGCCTTTTCCACGGTCACCTGGCCGGAATATCCCCCGTCGAAGTATTTCGTGATGGCCATACCAATTTGGTCCTCGATCTTTTGACGGAAGGATTCACCAATTTCCATATGTTTCCCGGATACACGCACACTCATGGAGTTTCCCTTCTTATGGTCGTTTGCGGGTATCAGTTTACGCCAAGCCTCAGGTTCATCCAAGCACTTCGCACAATCTCAAGCAAGATCGGCTTAGGCCCGCGGGTCCTTGGTACCCTTCTGATGCTGGGGATAACTCCAGATGCCGTTCGCGGCATCGATTGCGGCGGGCTTCTAGCCAGAGGCTACCAAAAAGTCAATAGGGCGGAGAATCACCATCGCCGACGCCCGGGTAACGTGTAGTCGATACCTTGCTTGGCAAAGTTATGCCGCCGATTGCCACCCCATCCACTTTATGCGCCTCGCGCTTGCGTTGCGCTCGTCCTCGCGGGGATCGTCATGGCTGCGACACCTGATATGACGCAGACGAGTCCGATCCAGGCCGTCTGGCTCAGCCTTTCGCCGAGGAAAACGATGCCGATTGCAACACCGATCGGCACTCTGAGATAGGCTTGCGAGGTGGTTCCGACCGAACCCAGCGTCTGGACGAGACGGAAATAGATCGTGAAGGCAAGGGCCGTCGAAAAGGCGGAGAGGGCAAGCAGCGCCAGCATCGATGCCGCCGACGGGTCGAGTTCCCATGGCCGATCGGCGACGAGGCTCACAGGCAGGAGAATGACCGCGCCTGAAATCAACGAGCCGGCCGCCGGCACCGCGGGATCGAGCCCCTTGAAGTTCTTGCTGAAAATCGCGGCACCTGCATAACAGATGGTCGCCAGGATGATGGCAAGCTGCGCCATCAGGCTATCGCCGAGACCGTCGAGCGCTTCGACGCCGATGACGAGGCAGATGCCGACAAGCCCGGCGATGACGCCGAAAAGCCTTCGCAGCGTCACCTGCTCATGGCGGGTGATCAGCACGGCCAGCAGGAAGGTGAAGATCGGCGTTGCCGAATTCAGGATCACCGCCAATCCAGCGTCGACGGACTGTTCCGCCCAGGCGATCAGCGTGAAGGGGACGACGCTGTTCAGACAGGCCTGAACGAAAAACCGCCGCCAGGTGGCACGATCGCGCGGCAGACGGACACGCCGGTGGCGCAGGACGGCCAGCAGAATACCGCCGGCAATCAGCGTGCGGGCGGCGATCAGCGTTATCGGCGGGATCGTCTCGACGCCGATCTTGATGAAGCTATAGGAGGAACCCCAGAGGCTCGCCAGCACCAGCAGCAGGAAAAGCTCCCTGGCAAGGTTCGGATTTTGCGGCGTCATGGTCGGCATTTCGATTTCGTTGAAGACAATTCAAAGGGTTGCAGCGCCGTTGCGCGTCTGAAAAGACGCTGGGGCGCCGGAGAGGAATAGCGGGATTTGCGGGCCGGATGCTTCGATCGAGGTCGAAGCATTGCTGCGTCAGAAGCCTGCGACCTTGGCGAGCGCCCGCTTCTCGCGGCGGCGCTGGACCGAAGAGGCGATGTTCATTGCCTCCCTGTATTTCGCAACGGTGCGGCGGGCGAGATCGACGCCGCCCTTCTTCAGCATGTCGACGATATCGTCGTCGGAAAGCACCGCCTCCGGGCTCTCCTGCAGGATCAGCGCGCGGATCTTGTGACGCACGGCCTCGGCCGAATGGCTGTCGCCGCCGGCGACGGCGCTGATCGAGACGGTGAAGAAATATTTGAGTTCGAAGAGGCCGCGCGGCGTCAGCATATATTTGTTCGACGTGACGCGGCTGACGGTGGATTCATGCATCTTGATCGCTTCGGCGACCGTTTTCAGGTTGAGCGGGCGCAGGTGATCGACGCCGTGCAGCAGGAAGGCGTCCTGCTGGCGGACGATTTCGCTTGCCACCTTCATGATGGTTTTTGCCCGCTGGTCGAGGCTGCGGGTCAGCCAGTTGGCGCTCTGCAGGCAATCGGAGAGGAAGGCGTGGTCCTCGCCGTTCTTCGTCACACGGGAAAAATAGGACTGGTTGACCAGCACGCGCGGCAGCGTATCCGGATTGAGCTCGACCAGCCAGCCGCCGTCCGAGGCGGATCTGACGACTACATCCGGCGTGATCGCTTCGAAAACACCCGCTTCGAAGCCGCTGCCGGGCTTGGGATTGAGCTGACGGATCTCGCCGAGCATGTCGAGAAGATCCTCCTCGTCGACGCCGCAAAGCCGCTTCAGCGTGGCAAAATCACGCCGGGCGAGCAGTTCGAGGTTTTCGACCAGAGCCTGCATGGCCGGGTCGTATCGGTCCTTCTGCCTGAGCTGGATCGCCAGGCATTCGGCGAGGCTGCGGGCGAAAACACCTGGCGGATCAAGGCTCTGGAGGGTGGCGAGCACGCGCTCGGCCTGTGCGAGGCTCGTGCCCAGCCTCTCGCCCGCCTCGACGATATCGGCCTGCAGATAACCGCAGTCGTCGAGCTGATCGACGAAATTCTGCGCGATCAGACGGTCGGCCATGTCAGGCAGGACGAAGGGGATCTGCTGGGCGAGATGATCGCGCAGCGACACCTGGCCGGCGACGAAATCGTCGAGATCGTAGTCGGCGCCCTCGCCGCTGCCCGACATCGACTTCCACTGGCTGACGAGCTCCGGCGCATCGAGGCGCTGCGGGGCACCGTCATCAGGAAAGACATTGGTGTAATTGGCGTCGAGTTCGTCGTTCAGCCGGCTCGTGCTGGCGCTGCCGCCATTGTCATACCAGTCGCTGGAAAGCGCCTCGGTCCGGTTGTCGTAACCGTCATCCGACCCGGCATCCTCCGGCTGATGAGCGTACTCTCCATCTTCGGATTCGCCGCGTTCGCCGGCCCCCTCGCCGTCATTCGACGGAAATTCGAGCAGCGGGTTCTTCTCGACTTCCTGGGCGATGAACTGGGTGAGTTCAAAATGCGTCATCTGCAGCAACTGGATGGATTGCATCAGTTGCGGTGTCATCACCAGGGATTGGGTCTGGCGCAGGAAAAGATTGGCGGACAGTGCCATGACGGACGCGAAACTCCCCTCAATTCCTCCGAGAATCCGCGTCCGATCAAGGCTTCAGGCCACGGAAATCCAAGTTGGCCCAAAAATTGCTTTTTTATTGGATTTGGTCAAGCGGAACTATGCCGACAAGGTGAATTTCTGCGGGCGGCCCGGTATCAGAGGCTGAAATTGTCACCGAGGTAGAGCCGGCGCACTTCCGGATTGTTGACGATGTCGTTCGCCCGGCCATGGGTCAGCACCTCACCGGCATGGATGATGTAGGCGCGGTCGATGAGACCCAGCGTCTCGCGCACATTGTGGTCGGTGATGAGAACGCCGATGCCGCGCGCCGTCAGGTGGTGAACGAGATTCTGGATGTCGGCGACCGAGATCGGGTCGACGCCGGCGAAGGGCTCGTCGAGCAGCATGAAAGTCGGGTCGGTCGCAAGCGCACGCGCGATTTCGAGGCGGCGGCGCTCACCGCCGGAAAGGGCGACGGCGGCACTCTTGCGCAGCTTCTGGATATGGAATTCCTCCAGCAGCTCGTTCAGCTTCTGCTCGCGCTCGGCCTTGTCCTTCACATGCACTTCGAGGACGGCGCGGATATTCTGTTCCACCGTCAGCCCGCGGAAGATCGAGGCTTCCTGCGGCAGGTAGCCGACGCCAAGGCGCGACCGGCGGTACATAGGCATGGTCGTGACGTCGTTGCCGTCGATCTCGATCGTGCCTTCATCCACCGGCACAAGGCCGGTGATCATATAAAAACAGGTGGTCTTGCCGGCGCCGTTCGGGCCGAGCAGGCCAACGGCCTCGCCACGGCGCACCACCAGCGAAACGCCGTTGACGACGCGCCGCGTCGCATAGGTCTTCGTCAGACCGCGTGCGATCAGCGTTCCCTGATAGCGGCTCTTGTCGGCGGCACCCGCAGCTTGTGGCCCGGGCTTGCCGAACATGGTGGATAGCGATGATAATTTCACGTGGGAGGCCGGCTTCTCAGTTCTGCTTCTGCTGCGGTGTATTCGGCTTCGATTTCGGATCGAGCTGAATCTGGACACGCTCGCCGCAGCTTTCAAGCTCCGCCTGGCCAGTCTGCATGTGAACCGTCAGTTTGCAGCCGGTGAAGACGTTCGGCCCGTCCGACAGAATAACCTTGTTCCCCTCATCTGCCGTGAGGATGAATGTCTGCGAGGCCATGTCGAAATTGCCGTCATCGGCGGTCGCCGTCTGCGTGCCAGAGGTCAAGAAGACCTTGTCCGTCACCGTGATCTTGTCGATATCAGCACTTCCCGATGCAAGCGAGGCCGACTGCTCCGGCTGGGCGGCGGGTTGCGCGCCATCAGCAGCCGGCTTTGCTGCCTTGTCCTTGTAATAGACGGTCATCTTGCCGGACTGCATCGTCGTCGTGCCCTGGACGACCTTGACCTTGCCGGTGAAAAGCGCGGTGTGTTCCTGGTCATGGATCTCAAGCTTGTCGCTTTCGATCTGGATCGGCTGGTCGTTGGAAAGCTTCATGCCCGACATCGTGGTCGACTGCGCACCCGCGCCCGAGGCCGTCAGAATAAGGGCAAATGCGCCGGCAACGAATGCCATGCCTGTCTTGCAAGTGGAAATGCGACAATCTTTTGTCATGGATGACCCGGCTGGTTAAGTGCCCTGTTTATGGATGGTGGATGGATCGACATTCATTCGAACATTCCCCTCGAATGTGATCACCCGCCCCTTATCGGATATCTGAAGCGTCTTCGCAACAATGGAGGCATTGTCCTTGGTGATGGTGACGGGGTCGTCGCTCCGCATGTTGCCGCCCTTGATGTCGAGCTGCGCGGACTGGAAATTCGCATTGAGGCCGCTGCTCAGCACCAGGGTGAAGGGGGCCGTCATATGCAGGTTGTCGGTGGTGCGGTTGTAATCAGCGGTCGAGGCGACGACGCGGGCGATCAGGCCGTCATTCATCGGCACGGCGGCCTTGATCGTCTCGAGCGTGATGAGATTGGGATTGCGGATATCCTGCAGGGCCCTTTCGGCCAGCATCGAATAGTTGATGCCGTCGGAATTGCGTCCTGATATCGCCGGCTTTTCCATCACGACCTTGCCGTTCTCGATCTTGGCGCCTTCCATCTTGACATTCTCGGGCAGATAGATGCTGACCAACGCCACCGCCGTGAGGCTCGCCGCGATGGTGAGGGCCGCCACCGGCAGCAATATCTTCAGCCGCCGCACGCGGGCGGAATGGAACAACGCGTCGCCATAGGCGCTCCTGCCGGACCCTGAATAGGCGGCATGTCCGTTGTTCTTCAGGGTATCGAGCATAGGCCTCGTCCATGTGCGGTGATCGCCGCGCCTCAATAACAAAGCGGGCCGCCAATCACAGTTCGTTTCGCATTATTACATTGGCTTGCCAATATGGAATTTTTTCTGCAACAAGCAACACAACGGAAAAACATTCAAAAGTGGCATTCGTACGGGCCGCTGCTACCTTATTCCACCGGATTGATCGGCGGCATGCCGAAGCCGGTGCCAGCGCTGGAGGTTTCCATGGACAGTTCGATCATCGCGGATCGCCGGCGGCTGCGCCGCAAGCTCGGCTTCTGGCGCCTCTTCGCGGTGGCCCTCATCGTGGCACTTGGTTTCGCCTTCTACCACTTTGCCCTCGGCGATGCCGGGACGCAGCGCCCGCATATCGCCCATGTGACGATATCCGGGCTGATCGTCGATGACGACGAGCTTCTGGAGCGGCTGAAGAAGGTCGAGACCAGCGATCAGGTGAAGGCGGCGGTGATTTCGATCTCCTCGCCCGGCGGTACGACCTATGGCGGCGAAAAAATCTTCAAGGCGATCCGTGCGATATCGGCCAAGAAGCCTGTCGTCTCCGACGTGCGCACGCTTGCCGCCTCCGCCGGATACATGATCGCCACCGCCGGCGATACGATCATTGCCGGCGACAGCTCGATCACCGGCTCGATCGGCGTCATCTTCCAGTATCCGCAGATCCAGCCGCTGCTCGACAAGATCGGCGTCTCGCTGCAGGAGATCAAGTCTTCGCCGCTGAAGGCCGAGCCCTCGCCCTTCCACGAGGCGAGCGAAGAGGCCAAGGCGATGATCCGCAGCATGGTGGTCGACAGCTATAACTGGTTCGTCGACCTGGTTGCCGACCGGCGCAAGCTGCCGCGCGACGAGGTGCTGAAACTGGCCGACGGAACGATCTATACCGGCCGCCAGGCGCTGAAGGTGAAACTCGTCGATGCAATTGGCGGCGAGGCTGAGATTCGCGCCTATCTGAAGTCGCGCGGCGTCGACAGCGAACTGCCGATGGTGGACTGGGACAAGAAGAGCAATACGCCCTTTCTGCTCGCTGGGGCTGTTTCGCGGTTGATTACGATCTTCGGTTATGATGATGTCATGAAAACCCAGGATATCAATGGAATCCTGCCCCCAAAGTTGCTTCTTGACGGGCTGCTTTCAGTTTGGCAGGTTGGCCACGATTGATAAGAAATCAATAATTTAAGGGGGCGAATGTGATCAAGTCCGAATTGGTGCAGATTGTTGCGGCACGCAACCCGCATCTCTATCATCGCGACGTCGAGAATATCGTCAACGCGGTTCTCGACGAGATCACGGATGCACTGGCTGCGGGCAACCGTGTCGAATTGCGCGGCTTTGGCGCCTTTTCGGTCAAGAACCGCCCTTCCCGCTCCGGCCGCAACCCGCGGACCGGCGATACCGTCTTCGTCGAGGAGAAGTGGGTTCCCTTCTTCAAGACCGGCAAGGAACTGCGCGAGCGGCTCAATCCCGGCCAGGCCGACGAAGAGGATTGAGCAGTTGCTCAAGCATGTCGCGCAAAAGTGTGCAGCGGATTTGCGATAACGACATGCATCGACATAAAGACCTAAAGCGTGCGGAGCAAATCTGAAAGATTGCGACGCGCTTTAGCCGCCTGCGGCAAAACCGCACTTGAACTCGAGGGCCGTTTTCCTATTCTGGCGACGCATCGTATTTTACGCCTCTCACAAAGATGCGCGGCGCAGTAAGGACGAAACGCGCCCTGCAAAAAGACCGGCGCAATCTGCCGCGTGGAGACCTCAAATGGCCAAGAAGATCGTCAACCTGTTGATTCTGCTGCCGCTCGGCGTCATCCTCATCGTCTTTTGCGTCGCCAACCGGCAGAGCGTCACGCTCGCCTTCAATCCGTTCCGGCCCGAAGACCAAGTGCTTGCAGTTTCCGCGCCCTTCTTCGTCTTCCTGTTCATCGCGCTGATCACAGGCATGCTGATCGGTGCGGCCGCCACCTGGTTCAGCCAGGGCAAACACCGCAAACGCGCCCGCACCGAGGCCAAGGAAGCCATTCGCTGGCAAGGCGAGGCCGACCGCCACAAAAACCGTGCCGAGGAAATCGCCGGGCAGCTGCCGGCGCGGTAAAGCCGGATTGGCATGTCGACGGCCAGTTTTGGCGGCGTCTCAAACCGGAAAAAAACTCAATTCCTCATAGTCACCCTCCGGCGAGGCGCCGTTGCCGGTCACCTGGAACCCGTGGGAAAGGTAGAACGCCTTTGCCCGCCGGTTCTTCACCAGGCATTTCAGCCTGTACCGGTGTTGCGGCCATTCCGGCAGGGCGTGCAGCAGCGCCGTGCCAGCGCCCTGCCCCTGGAATTCAGGGCTGATATAGAGCATGTGGATGAAATCGTCCTCCGGCCAGAGCGACAGGAAGCCGGCGACGCTGCCGCTTTCATGCGCGCAGACAAAGACCGTCTCGCCGTTCGTATGGGCGGCGAAATCCTCGCGGTAGAACTTGCCGGGGTCGACCCAGACGAATGTTTCGCGGCGCACGGAAAGATAAATCTCCGCGAGCATTTCCTGATCTTCCGCCCGCGGCGGCCTGATGGTCCACGTCATGACGTCGATTTAAACAAACCCTCAGCCCGCGCCAAGCCTAACCGGCCGCCATCTTCGCGACGACAGCGGCATTGAAATCCGAAAAGAACCCTTCGGCGAGCTTCTTCGAGGTCGAATCGAGCAGGCGGGCACCGAGCTGGGCGAGCCTGCCACCGAGTTCGGCCTTCGACCGGTACTGCAGTATGGTCTCGGCACCCCTTTCCTCGAGCACGACATCGGCGCTGCCCCTGGCGAAGCCGGCAAGACCGCCTTTGCCTTCGGCCGACAACGTGTAGCTCTTCGGCGCATCCACATTGGAAAGCGTCAGCAGCCCATGAAAGGTGGCAGACAGCAGGCTGAACTTGACCTTGATCGTCGCCTCGAACGCGCTCGGCGACAGCCGCTCGATGCTCTGACAACCTGGGATGCAACCGCGCATGATCTCGGGATCGTTGAGCGCTGCCCAGACGACGTCCCGCGGCGCGGCGATGCGTTCTTCGCCGGTGAAATCCATTCGATAGCCCCATCTCCGATCGGTTCATCTTATCCCAGCGGGAAAGCGCTTTGCCAAGGCGGGACGGAATGTTATCTGCCGGGCTCCGACCTGGCACATATTTGACACACATAGGGGATGGGCCGATGAACGACGAACTGAAGCCGTGGAGTGTGACGGCAAGCCGCATCACCTATGAAGATCGCTGGATCCGGGTCCGGAGCGACGATTGCGTCACTGCCGATGGAACCGTCATCGCGCCATTCCATGTGCTCGATTATCCTGACTGGATCAACGTCATTCCGCTGATGCCTGACGGGCGCGTGCTGCTGACGCGGGAATACCGGCACGGCCGCGGCGAGATCGTGGCCGGTCTCGTCGCCGGCGGCGTCGAACCCGGCGATAGCAAGACCGGCGATGCGGCAATGGCGGCGGCACGGCGCGAGCTGCGGGAAGAGACCGGCTATGAAGCCTCCACCTTCGTCAAGCTGCTCACCTCCTATCCGAATGCCGCCAACCACAGCAATGTGGTGACGAGCTGGCTGGCGCTCGGCCTGAGCAAGGTCGGCGAACCGGCATTCGACCCCGGCGAGAAGGTCGACCTGCTGTTTGCGGATCTCGCTGCCATCCTGAGCGACCTGCAGTCCGGCGCCGTCATCATGCAATCGATGCATGTCGCAGCCCTCTATGCGGCGGAAAGCTGGCTTCGCACACAGACCTCCGAGGGCTTGAAATAGGCGCCGCGCCAGGTGACCCTGTCGTTTGCCCGGGCCAGGTCGGCTGCGCAGTTGATCCGGCACGGTTTTCTGCGCTACTGCATAATTCAAGTGCTGCAGCGTCCTTTGCGCGTCTCAAAAGACGCACGGCGCTGTGGGACGCAAAGCCGATAAGCCACCCGACAGAGATGCGGAAGAGCACGTTGAAACAAAGAGAAGGCCGGCCGGGCCAGAAGAAAACATCAGGTCCTTCCGGTGAAGGCCGCAGGGACGATCGGGCAGGCCGGCCGCCAAAGCCGGTCGCGCGGCCCGCGGCAACCCGTGAGGCGGCGCGCGAGGCTGCCTTGCCTGCCGCCGTCGTGCGTCCGCTGATGACACGCAGCGGCGAGCGTCCGACGGAGCGCGTGCCCGTCATCCTCGAATCGCTCGGGGCCGGCGACTTCCACCTGATCGACAGCGGCAACGGCGAAAAGCTCGAGCAATACGGCCCCTACCGCATCATCCGCCCCGAGGCCCAAGCGCTGTGGCGGCCTTCGCTGGCGCCCCAAGTCTGGGAAAAGGTCGATGCCGTCTTCACCGGCGACACCGACGAGGAAGGCACGGGCCGCTGGCGCTTCCCGAAAGAGGCGCTCGGCGAGACCTGGCCGCTCAATCTGCTCGGCGTCGATTTCCTCGGTCGCTTCACCTCCTTCCGTCATGTCGGCGTCTTTCCCGAGCAGATCGTCCACTGGAGCTGGATGAAGGAGCAGGCCGAAAAGGCCGGCCGGCCGCTGAAGGTGCTGAATCTCTTCGGTTATACCGGCGTCGCCTCGCTTGTCGCCGCCGCAGCCGGCGCCGAGGTCACCCATGTCGACGCCTCGAAGAAGGCGATCGGCTGGGCAAGGGAAAACCAGGCGCTCGGGCGCATGGAGAAACTGCCGATCCGCTGGATCTGCGAGGATGCGATGAAATTCATCCTGCGCGAAGAACGCCGCGGCAGCCAGTACGATATCATTCTCACCGACCCGCCGAAATTCGGCCGCGGCCCCAATGGCGAAGTCTGGCACCTCTTCGAGCATCTGCCATTGATGCTCGATGTCTGCCGCGAGATCCTGTCGCCAAAGGCAGTGGGCCTGGTGCTGACGGCCTATTCGATCCGCGCCAGCTTCTATTCGATCCACGAGTTGATGCGCGAGACGATGCGCGGCGCCGGCGGCGTGGTCGAATCCGGCGAGCTGGTGATTCGCGAAGCCGGCACCGACGGCAGGACGCAAGGCCGCGCGCTTTCCACCTCCCTCTTTTCCCGCTGGGTGCCGAAATGAGCAAGGACTTCCACGATCAGGGGCCGCGCAGGGTCGGACAGGTGAAGGAAGTCACCTCGCTTGCCAATCCGATCATCAAGGACATCAAGGCGCTGACGAACAAGAAGTCGCGCGAGGAAAGCGGCACTTTCCTCGCCGAAGGGCTGAAGCTCGTCATCGATGCGATCGAACTCGGCTGGGCGATCCGCACGCTGGTCTATGCCAAGGCCGCCAAAGGCAAGCCGCTGGTTGAGCAGATGGCGGCAAGGACCGTCGCCTCGGGTGGGCTGGTGCTCGAAGTCAGCGAAAAAGTGATCGCCTCGATCACCCGCCGCGACAATCCGCAAATGGTCGTCGGCATCTTCGAGCAGCGCTGGACACCGCTCAAGGGTATCCGGCCAAGGGAGGGCGAGACATGGGTGGCGCTCGACCGGGTGCGTGACCCCGGCAATCTCGGCACCATCATCCGCACGGCCGATGCGGCCGGCGCTTCCGGCATCATTCTTCTAGGAGAAACGACCGACCCCTTTTCGCTCGAAACCGTGCGGGCCACCATGGGCTCGGTCTTTGCCGTTCCGGTCGCGCGGGCGACACCGGAGGAATTCATCGCCTGGCGGAAATCGGCCGGCGTTTCCGTCGTCGCGACGCATCTTGCCGGCGCGGTCGATTACCGGACGATCGACTACCGGAAAAAGCCGGTCGTGCTGTTGATGGGCAACGAACAATCCGGCCTGCCCGAGCAGTTGGCCAGGGAGGCCGACGCGCTTGCCCGCATTCCGCAGCAGGGCCGCGCCGATTCGCTGAACCTCGCCGTCGCTACCGCCGTCATGCTTTTCGAGGCGCGCCGCCATCTCCTCTCACTTGCCGAGGGCAAATGACCGAACAGACGCATGCACACCCCGCGCTGTTTTCGCGGCCGGCACCGATCCTCTTCTTCATCGTCGTCGCCGTTCTCATCGACCAGGTCGTCAAGATCACCGTTGATCATTACCTGCCGCTGCAGGAGGCGGTGCCGGTTATTCCCATGCTGGCGCTCTACCGCACCTACAATCTCGGCGTCGCCTTTTCGATGCTGTCTGGCATGGACGGCTGGTTCATCGTCGGCATGCGGCTCGTCATCGTCGCCTTCGTCATCTGGCTGTGGCACCGCACGGCGAAGGACCGCTGGATCGCTCATCTCGGTTATGCGCTGATCATCGCAGGCGCGATCGGCAACCTCGTCGACCGCTTCGCCTATGGACATGTGATCGATTACATTCTTTTCTACACCGAGAGCTGGTCCTTCGCGGTTTTCAATCTCGCCGACAGTTTCATCACCATCGGCGCCGGTTGCGTCATTCTCGACGAGCTGCTGCTGCCAAAAAAGGCCGGCCGCTAAAATCTTATCGAAATCCTGAAGGCATTCGGAACGGGCCTCATGTTATCCAGATAGCATGCAGAACCTGGGACAGTTGCAGGAAAGATTGTCCGCCGCCTTCGGTGGACCCGCCGCCAAGCCGCATGAGAAGCGGATGGAGGCCCCTTCCTCACGACCCGGCGCATCGACACCTCAGGGAGCCGATGATCGTCAGAGGGGAACCGCACCGACAAGGCGGCTGCTGTTCTACTGGCTGGGCGGCGCCGGCCTTCTTGCCGCAACGATCCTGATGCTGCTTGCCCATGCCGGCGATCCGTTGCTTCTTTCGGGCGGCCTTGTCGTTCTTGGCCTTGCCGTCATTGCCGGTTATGCCCTGCTGATGGTTCGGCCGCGCAAGGCCGGGCAGGGCCCCGGCAAATCCCTGCAGGATTGGAACGCTGGCGCAAAGCTGTTTGCCGACGTGCACGACGTGCTCGGCGACATCACGGTCAGCCGGACCATGGACCGGTGCATCATCTCCGCCAACGATACTTTTCGCCGCCTGAGCGGGCGGCTGCGTCCGGAAGGAAAAACCTGCGAGGAGATCGGGCTTGCCTTCCGCCCCGGCCCGATACCGCACTGCTACGATGTCGAGATCTCGACACCGGAGGGCCAGCGCATCTTCCTCTGGCGCGACGTCGTCACCCGCGACCCGGCAAATGGCCGCCTGCTGTTGCAGAGCGTTGCCCGCGACGTGACCGACGAGCGGCTCATCGCGCAGGGTCGCGAAGAGGCCCGGCAAAAAGCCGAATATAACAGCGCCGCCAAATCGAGGTTGCTTGCCACTGTCAGCCACGAGGTGCGCACGCCGCTTTCCGGCATCCTCGGCATGACGCATCTGATCGCCGAGACGCGGCTGACGCAGGAACAGCAGAACTATCTCGCGAACATCCGCCAGTCCGGCCATGCGCTGACGCAACTCGTCGAGGACCTGCTCGACTTCTCCACCATCGAGGTCGGCCGTTTCGCGCTGCACCCGCGCTCGGAATCGTTGCGCAAGCTTCTGGAAAGCGTCGTCGAGATGCTCGCCCACCGGGCGCATGAAAAGGGTATCGAGATCGGCGCCACAGTGTCGTCCGACGTGCCCGAAAATATGAGCTTCGACCCGGCGCGGCTGCGTCAGGTCCTCTTCAACGTCATCGGCAATGCGGTGAAATTCACCCAGGTCGGCGGCGTCTTCATCCGCGTATCGCTCGACCCCGGCGATATTTTGATCACCGTCACCGATAGCGGTCCCGGCATGACGACGGAGGAGCAGGCGCGCGTCTTCGGCGAGTTCGAGCAGGGCGGGAGCGTAGCCGACAAGAGCAGCGGGACCGGGCTCGGCCTTGCCATCTCCGCCCGCATCATGCGCGAATTCAACGGCGCGCTGACGGTTGCCAGCGAAAAGGGCAAAGGCAGCGAATTCACCATCCGCTTCCCTGTCGATATCGGCAATGAGCGCCCCGACCGGCGAAACACGCTGCTTGCCGGCAACAGTGTCGTGCTGCTGGCCCCAGCCGGTGCGGCGCGCACAGCCATTGCCGAGACGATCACCACGCTCGGCGGCCTCTGCCATCTCGTCGGCGACGGCGAGACGGCGCGGGCAACGCTGCTCGGCTTGGCAAAGGGCGGACGGCGGCCAACCGATATCATCATCGACCACCGGATGTCGGCGGAATTTTCCGCCCATCTTGCCGATCGCGCCGAAATCGCCGCGCTTGGCCTGCGCAAGGTGCTGCTCGTCAATCCGGAAGAGCGTAGCGCCCATCCGCTCGACCTTTTCGACGCCTGGCTCATCCGCCCCCTGCGCGAGCAGTCGCTGATCGACGTGCTGCGCGGGCGCATGCGCGGCATGGAGAAACGCGACGCGCTGAACGACAACCAGCCCGGCTTCGGCCTTTCGGTGGCGGAGACATTTGTTGCCGCCAGCGGGCTCAGCATCCTGCTCGGCGAGGACGACCCGATCAATGCCATGCTGGTGCGCGTCGTCCTGGAAAAGGGCGGGCATAAGGTGCGCCATGTCGAAGATTTCGAGGCGCTGCTCGACTACGCGCTCTGCGAGGCGAATGCCCGGCCCGATATCATCATCAGCGACCTCTCGATGCCTGGTGGTAACGGCATCGAAATGCTGGGACGCCTGCGCGGCCATGAACGGCGGCTCGATCTTGCCTCGGTGCCGGTGATCGTGCTGACCGCCGACAAGAGCGACGAATCGCGCCGCCAGGTCTTGCTCAACGGCGCCAACCGCGTCATGGTAAAGCCGGTCGATCCGGTGCGGCTGCTGACCGAAGTTCAAGCGGTTGCCGCCCTTTCCGCCCGCCGGGCAGAGGCGCGGTGAGCGCCTCAAAAACCGGCACGCTTCTTGCGCCTGGAAATTCAAAATGTCACTTTCCTGTCGCAGAGAAGTGTTTTATGGCGTCGATAAGCCGGCAACGGGAGAATCGTCATGTCCGCCATCGACATCCTGAATCGTGACACCACCGCGGAGCCCGCACGGCCCTCGACGGCTGTACAGAAGGACGGCGATATCCTCGGCCGCATCGGCAATCTGGAGACCCGCCTTGCCCGCACGGCACGCGAGATCGATGCCGCCCAGGCCGTGCGCTACCGCGTCTTCGTTGACGAAATGAAGGCGCAGCTGCCGCTGGATGCCATGCGCCGCCAGCGCGACGTCGATGCCTATGACGCCGTCTGCGATCATCTTCTCGTTCTCGACCGCTCGATCGAGGGCGACCCGGAAGACCAGATCGTCGGCACCTACAGGCTGTTGCGTCAAGATGTCGCCATCGCCAATGGCGGTTTTTACTCGGCTTCCGAATTCGAAATCGACGGCCTCATCGCCAAACATCCGGACAAGCGCTTCATGGAGCTCGGCCGCTCCTGCGTGCTGCCGGAATACCGCACCAAGCGCACTGTCGAGCTGCTGTGGCAGGGGAACTGGGCCTATGCGCTGAAGCATGGCGTCAGCGCCATGTTCGGCTGCGCCTCTTTCCCCGGCGTCTATCTCGAAAGCCACGCGCTGGCGCTGTCCTTCCTCCATCACAATGTGCTGGCGAAGAACGAATGGGCCGTCGGCGCCCTGCCGCATCTGGCCCGCAACATGGACCTGATGCCGGTCGAGGCCATCAACCCGAAGCGGGCGCTGATGGCCCTGCCGCCGCTGATCAAGGGCTATCTGCGCCTCGGTGCGATGGTGGGCTCCAGCGCGGTCGTCGATCATGCCTTCAACACGACCGACGTGCTGATCGTGCTGCCGATCACCAGCATTTCGGACCGTTACCTGAATTATTACGGCGCCGACGCCGGTCGCTTCGCGAGCTAAAAGAAGGTCCTGAGCATCAAAGGGGCTTCGTGTCGTTTATTGACGATCATGAAGGGTGCTATGGACGGGGTTCTTTTCGCGGAGTTTCTTTTGTCTGGTAGTCGCGACGTTCGCTGCCATCTGGCAATAAGCGAGTAATGGCTCCAATCACCAATAGTGCGGCGGATCCCCAAAACAGTTTTGGGTCATACGCAGATGCGCCAACCGCATTGGCTACGCCTGCCACCATGCCGCATGGGCCGCCCATCGTATAGATGCACTCCATAGGCAAAGGCCCGGTCGCTCCCAAAAACTGGGCCACATGCGAGTAAAACGTATGCCACCACAGAACAGAAACAGCTAACCCAACGCCGCCGGCAACGATAAGAAGATTCATAAGACCTTTAGACACTGCCGCCCTCTCTGCTGGGAGCACCCACACCCCTTGGAAGATATAGCGTGATGCCGCTCTACTGCATAGCATAAGCGGGATAGTTTGAGGTCAGCATCCTTGCGTAGCGCAAACGCGAGAAAATCGATAACCTTGGCATCAAGCGAGGAAAGGCTGTCCAGCACACTTATGAAGGGCCGCTCGGCTGAGGTCGTCAAGCCAGGTCGAGCGCCTGCACAAAAGCCAGCCCATAAGTTCCATCGATGCCGGAAAACCCTGCCCGGCTGACGCGCTGAGCTGGGAAAATGCCGTCTCATAATGTGGGCCGGATGAGTTTACGAACCCCCGTAGGCGGCGATCGCCGCCATATTGACGATGTCGCTGTCCTTGGCGCCCATCGAGGTGATCTGCACCGGTTTGTCGAGGCCGACGAGGATCGGGCCGATGACCGTGGAGCCCCCGAGCTCCTGCAGCATCTTGGTCGAGATCGAGGCCGAGTGGAAAGCCGGCATGACGAGGACGTTGGCCGGCCCGGAGAGGCGGCAGAAGGGATATTGCTCCATCACCTTGCGGTTCAGGGCGACGTCGGCCGCCATCTCGCCGTCATATTCGAAATCGACGCGGCGCTTGTCGAGGATCTTCACCGCCTCGCGCACCCGCTCGGAGCGTTCGCCTGAGGGATGGCCGAAGGTGGAATAGGCAAGCATCGCGACACGCGGCGGATAGCCCATCCGCCGCGCCAGACCTGCGGCCTCTTCGGCGATATCGGCAAGCTCTACGGCCGTCGGCATGTCGTGCACCGCGGTATCGGCAACGAAGACCGTGCGGCCGCGGCAAAGCGCCAGCGACACGCCGATGACGCGGTGGCCTGGCTTCTCGTCAATGCAGCGGCGCACATCTTCGAGCGCCGTCGAATAGTTTCGGGTGATGCCCGTCACCATGCCGTCGGCATCGCCGAGCGCCACCATGGTGGCGGCGAAGTGGTTGCGGTCGTTATGGATCAGCCGCTGGGCGTCGCGGTGGAGATAACCCTGCCGCTGCAGCCTGGCATAGAGATAGTCGATATAGGCCTCGACCCGGGTCGATAGCCGGGCATTGACGATTTCGAGGCCCGGCCGGTTGAGATCTATGCCGGCGCGTTCCGCCGTCGCCCGGATCAGATCCTCGCGGCCGAGCAGGATGGCGGTGCCGAGCTGCTGGTTGGCGTAGGACATGGCGGCGCGCAGGACCTGTTCTTCCTCGGCCTCGGCAAAGACGATGCGCTTCGGACGACGGCGGACGCGCTCGTAAAGGCTGGCAAGTGTCGAGGCGATCGGATCGCGGCGCGCCGAAAGCTCGCGGGCATAACCCTCCATGTCGGTGATGACCTTGCGGGCGACGCCGCTTTCGATCGCGGCTTGCGCGACCGCGACCGGGATCGCCGAGATCAGGCGCGGATCGAAGGGAACGGGGATGATGTATTGCGAGCCGAAACGCGGCCGGTTGCCCTGATAGGCGGCAACCACGTCATCCGGCACATCCTCGCGGGCTAGGTTTGCCAGCGCGTTGACCGCGGCGATCTTCATCGCATCGTTGATTGTCGAGGCGCGGACATCGAGAGCGCCGCGGAAGATATAGGGAAAGCCGAGGACGTTGTTGACCTGGTTCGGATAGTCCGAACGGCCGGTCGCCATGATGGCGTCGTCGCGGATGCGAGCCACCTCTTCCGGCGTGATCTCGGGATCGGGATTGGCCATGGCGAAGATGATCGGCCGCTCCGCCATCGAGCGGATCATCTTGGCCGAAAACGCACCCTTCTGCGACAGGCCGAGAATGACATCCGCGCCTTTCATCGCCTCTTCGAGCGTGCGCGCGTCGGTCTTTGCCGCATGCGCCGATTTCCACTGGTTCATGCCCTCGGTGCGGCCCTGGTAGATGACGCCCTTGGTATCGCAGAGGATGACGTTCTCAGGCGCAAAACCCATTGCCTTGATGAGTTCGACGCAGGCGATCGCCGCAGCACCGGCACCGTTGCAGACGAGCTTCGTCGTCTTCAGGTCGCGGCCGGTCAGCTCCAGCGCGTTGATCAGGCCGGCAGCGGCGATGATCGCCGTTCCATGCTGGTCGTCATGGAAGACGGGAATGTCCATCAGCTCGCGCAGCCGGCTTTCGATGACGAAACAATCCGGCGCCTTGATATCCTCGAGGTTGATGCCGCCGAAGGAAGGACCGAGGAAGCGCACGCAGTTGATGAACTCGTCGACATTTTCCGTATCGATCTCTAGGTCGATGGAATCGACGTCGGCGAAACGCTTGAAGAGCACCGCCTTGCCTTCCATGACGGGCTTCGAAGCCAGCGCGCCGAGATTGCCGAGACCGAGGATTGCCGTGCCGTTTGATATGACGGCGACCATGTTTCCGCGCGCGGTATAGTCGTAAGCCGTCTGCGGATCGGCGGCGATCGCCTTGACGGGCACGGCAACACCCGGCGAATAGGCAAGCGAAAGGTCGCGCTGCGTCGCCATCGGCTTGGTCGCGTTGATCTCCAGCTTGCCGGGCCGGCCCATTGCGTGAAAATCGAGCGCCTCCTGGTCGGTAACAGACGTTACCAGCCGGTCCTTCTTATCGATATCGGGCATAAATCCTCCAACGTCCTGTGGGCGACGCTTTGCTCTTCCTCAAATGCTGTTGTCATCTATAGCGGCGCGCGGATAGGGTTGGCACCTGTTTTTTTGGGAAAAACTCCACCTCCGTGAACGCACGAATAGACACAGGGAATGAAGCCTTTTCGGCTGCCGAGCTCGCCACGGCGGAAAGCCGTGCCTCGGCGACGCCGATGATGGAGCAATTTATCGAGATCAAGGCGAACAATCCGGGTTCCCTGCTCTTCTATCGGATGGGCGACTTCTACGAGCTGTTCTTCGAGGATGCGCTGGAAGCCTCACGCGCGCTCGGTATCACGCTGACCAAGCGCGGCCAGCATATGGGCCAGGATATCCCGATGTGCGGCGTTCCGGTGCATGCGGCCGACGATTATCTGCAGAAGCTGATTTCGCTCGGCTTCCGCGTCGCCGTCTGCGAGCAGATCGAGGATCCCGCGGAAGCGAAGAAACGCGGCGCGAAATCCGTCGTCAGGCGCGACGTCGTCCGCCTCGTCACTCCCGGAACGATCACCGAGGAAAAGCTGCTTTCGCCCTCGGAATCCAACTATCTGATGGCGCTGACCCGCATTCGCGCCAGCGGCGAGGCCTTGCTGGCGCTTGCCTGGATCGATATTTCCACCGGCGTGTTCCGGCTTGCCGAGACCGAAGCCTCGCGCCTGCTTGCCGATATCCTGCGCATCGATCCGCGCGAACTTATCCTGCCCGACACCATCTTCCACGATCCCGAACTCAAGCCGGTCTTCGACGTGCTCGGCCGCACAGCCGTGCCGCAACCTTCCGTGCTCTTCGACAGCGCCAGCGCCGAAGGCCGGATCGCGCGGTATTTCGGCGTCGCGACGCTCGACGGCTTCGGCACCTTCTCGCGCGCCGAGCTGGCGGCGGCGGCCGCCGCAATCGCCTATGTCGAGAAGACGCAGATCGCCGAGCGGCCGCCGCTTGGAAAGCCGGAACGGGAAAGTGCTGCCTCGACGCTGTTCATCGATGCCGCCACCCGCGCCAATCTCGAGCTTGCCCGCACGCTGTCCGGCGATCGCAACGGTTCGCTCTTGAAGGCGATCGACCGCACCGTCACCGGCGGCGGCGCCAGGCTTCTCGCCGAACGGCTGATGTCGCCGCTGACCGACCCCGCCCGCATCAATGCGCGGCTCGATTCGATCGGCTTCCTGATCGACGAACCCTTGCTCTGCGGCAATCTGCGCGACACGCTGAAACATGTTCCCGACATGCCGCGTGCGCTGTCTCGCCTGGCGCTCGACCGCGGCGGCCCGCGCGATCTCTCGGCGATCCGCCAGGGGCTCGACGCGGCGGGCGGAGTTGCGGCGATGCTCGGCAAGGCGATGCTGCCCGAAGAGCTCGGCCAGGCTCTGTCCGAGCTGCAGGCCCTTCCCGCGGCCCTGGAAAAGCTGCTTGCCGAGACCCTCGCCGATGAATTGCCGCTGTTGAAACGCGATGGCGGTTTTCTTCGCGACGGCGCCAGTGCCGAGCTCGACGAGGTCCGGGCACTGCGCGACCAGTCGCGTCGCGTCATTGCCGGCCTGCAATTGCAATATGCCGAGGAGACCGGCATCCGGTCGCTGAAGATCAAGCACAACAACGTCCTCGGTTATTTCATCGAAGTCACCGCCGGCAATGCCTCGCCGATGACGGAGACGGCGGAGGCGAAGGCCCGCTTCATCCACCGCCAGACGATGGCGAACGCGATGCGCTTCACCACGACCGAACTTGCCGATCTCGAAAGCCGCATCGCCAATGCCGCCGACCGGGCGCTGACGATCGAGCTCGAAGCCTTCGACAGGATGACGGCGGCCGTCGTTGCGGAAGCCGAGGCGATCAAATCGGGCGCCCGGGCGCTTGCCGTCATCGACGTCGCCGCAGGCTTGTCGCTTCTCGCCGAGGAGCAGGCCTATTGCCGCCCGCAGGTCGACGGCTCGAAGATGTTTGCCATCGAGGGCGGGCGCCATCCGGTCGTCGAGCAGGCGCTGCGGCGGCAGGCGGGCGGCCCCTTCGTCGCCAACCATTGCGATCTCTCGCCCAAGACCGGCGACCGGGATGGGGCGATCTGGCTGCTGACCGGCCCTAATATGGGCGGCAAGTCGACCTTCCTGCGCCAGAACGCGCTGATATCAATCCTGGCGCAGATGGGCTCCTTCGTGCCGGCGACATCGGCCCATATCGGCATCGTCGACCGGCTTTTCTCGCGCGTCGGCGCCTCCGACGATCTGGCGCGCGGGCGCTCGACCTTCATGGTCGAGATGGTGGAAACGGCGGCGATCCTCAACCAGGCGAGTGACCGTTCCCTCGTCATCCTCGACGAGATCGGCCGCGGCACCGCCACGTTCGACGGTCTGTCGATCGCCTGGGCCGCCGTTGAGCACCTGCATGAGGCCAACCGCTGCCGCGGGCTGTTCGCCACGCATTTCCATGAGCTGACCGTGCTTTCGGAAAAGCTTGGCCGGCTATCGAACGCGACGATGCGCGTCAAGGAATGGGACGGCGACGTCATCTTTCTGCACGAGGTCGGGCCGGGTGCGGCGGACCGCTCCTACGGCATCCAGGTCGCGCGCCTTGCCGGGCTTCCGGCCTCCGTCGTGGCGCGGGCCCGCGACGTGCTGACCCGTCTGGAAGATGCCGACCGCAAGAACCCGGCGAGCCAGCTGATCGACGACCTGCCGCTTTTCCAGGTGGCGGTGCGCCGCGAGGAAACGGCCCGTGGGGCCTCCAAGGTCGAGGAGGCGTTGAAGACGATGAGCCTTGACGACATGACGCCGCGCGAGGCAATGGATGCGCTTTACGATCTCAAGAAGAAGCTGAAATAGGAGCGGGCCATGTTCATGGAAAAACTGGTTCGCGAAACCGAGCGCCTCTCGCTCATCTGCTCCATGCTCGACACGATGCGGCGCGCCGATAAGGACCGCAACGCGCGCGGCTGGACGTCGCCGATCGGCATGCTGAAAATCACCCGCTGCTGCGCTGTAATCTCGGAGCTCGGAACGTCGATCGCCAAGGCCGGCTATCGCGAATGCGACAGGCAGGCGCTTGAGGAGATCATGCGCGAGACACGGCAGGTGCTGCATCTGCTGAATGCGCGGGCCGCCGGCTGAGGAAAACCGGCGCCTTGCGTCAAAGCGCCCTCGCCTCTTGACGCGAACCAACACCATTTCGCCAAATTTAAAGGTTCTTGCACTATCAAAGCCCGTGTCAATCGCCGGGCAAAGGGGCTATAGCGCATGCAGACGAAACAAGCGGCAGGCCGCGAACCGGCAGTCCGGCATGAACAGGAAACCGCCCCGGCGACAGCGATGCGCGACCTCGATTTCTCCAACATCCTCGACATCGAGCTCTTGCAGAAGCAGTGTGACGCCGTTGCCGAGGCCAACCGCAACCGACCCGACATCCTGCGCGCCGATCTTCTGGCGGTGCTGAAGAAGGCGAGCACGGAGGGCCGGCAGAAGGCGCGCGAGGCACTCATGGCCGACGGCGGCGGGCTGAATTGCGCCTACCGGATTTCCTGGCTGCAGGACCAGATCATCACCGTCCTCTACAATTTCGCCACCGCCCATATCTTTCCGCATCAGAAAAACAAGTTCGCGGTGACCGCCGTCGGTGGCTACGGCCGCGACACGCTGGCGCCCGGCTCGGATATCGACCTGCTCTTTCTCTTCCTGCCGAGGCCGGCGGAAGAGACGCACAAGGCGGTCGAATTCATGCTCTACGTGCTCTGGGACATGGGCTTCAAGGTCGGCCATGCCACCCGCACGGTGGAGGAGTGCATCGCGCTTTCCAAGTCCGACATGACGATCCGCACCGCCATCCTGGAGATGCGCTGCATCTGCGGCCTGCAGCGGCTGGGAACCGAGCTCGAGACCCGCTTCGACAAGGAAATCGTCACCGGCACCGGTCCCGAATTCATCGCCGCCAAGCTTGCCGAGCGCGACGAACGCCACCGCAAGGCGGGCGACACGCGTTATCTCGTCGAACCGAACGTCAAGGAAGGCAAAGGCGGGCTTCGCGACCTGCACACGCTGTTCTGGATCTCGAAATATTATTATCACGTGCGCGACCAGGCGGAGCTGGTCAAACTCGGCGTGCTGTCCAAGCACGAATACCGTCTGCTTGAGAAAGCCGACGATTTTCTCTGGGCGGTGCGCTGCCATATGCACTTTCTGACCGGCAAGGCCGAGGAGCGCCTGTCCTTCGACATCCAGCGCGAGATCGCCGAAGCCTTCGGCTATCATACGCGCCCGGGCCTTTCGGCCGTCGAGCGCTTCATGAAACACTATTTCCTTGTCGCCAAGGATGTCGGCGATCTCACGCGCATCCTTTGCGCTGCGCTTGAAGACCAGCAGGCGAAGGCGATCCCGGGCCTTACCGGCGTCATCAGCCGCTTCACCCATCGCAATCGCAAGATCGCCGGCAGCGTCGAATTCGTCGAAGACCGCGGCCGTATCGCGCTCGCCGACCCCGAGGTCTTCAAGCGCGATCCGGTCAACATCATCCGGCTCTTCCATGTCGCCGACATCAACGGGCTGGAATTCCATCCGGACGCGCTGAAACGCGTCACCCGTTCACTCGCCTTGATCGACACCAGCCTGCGGGAAAATGATGAGGCGAACCGGCTGTTCATGTCGATCCTGACGTCGAAGCGTGATCCGGCGCTCATCCTGCGACGGATGAACGAGGCCGGCGTGCTCGGCCGTTTTATCCCGGAATTCGGCAAAATCGTCGCGATGATGCAGTTCAACATGTATCATCACTATACGGTCGACGAACATCTGATCCGCACCGTCGACATACTCTCCGAGATCGACAAGGGACGCGCCGAGGATCTGCATCCGCTCGCCAACAAGCTGATGCCCGGCATAGAGGATCGCGAGGCGTTGTATGTCGCCGTTCTCCTCCACGACATCGCCAAGGGCCGGCAGGAGGATCATTCGATCGCCGGCGCCCGTGTCGCCCGCAAGCTCTGCGCCCGCTTCGGCCTATCGCAGAAGCAGACCGAGATCGTCGTCTGGCTGATCGAGGAACATCTGACCATGTCGATGGTGGCACAGACCCGCGACCTCACCGACCGCAAGACGATCACCGATTTCGCCGACCGCGTGCAATCGCTGGACCGGCTGAAGATGCTCCTGATCCTGACGATCTGCGATATCCGCGCCGTCGGTCCGGGTGTGTGGAACGGCTGGAAGGGCCAGCTGCTGCGCACGCTCTATTATGAAACCGAGCTGCTGCTCGCCGGCGGCTTTTCAGAGGTCTCCCGCAAGGAGCGGGCCAATGCCGCCGCCGAGGCGCTGCATTCAGCGCTGGCCGACTGGAGCCAGAAGGACCGCAATACCTATACCAAGCTGCACTACCAGCCCTATCTGCTCTCGGTGCCGCTGGAAGACCAGATCCGCCACGCCCATTTCATCCGTCAGGCCGATAAGGCGGGCCAGGCGCTCGCGACCACGGTGCGCACCGACAGTTTCCACGCGATCACCGAGATCACCGTGCTGTCGCCCGACCATCCGCGGCTGCTCGCCGTCATTGCCGGCGCTTGTGCCGCGGCCGGCGCCAACATCGTCGACGCCCAGATCTTCACCACATCGGACGGGCGGGCGCTCGACACCATCCATGTCAGCCGCGAATTTACCGACGATGCCGACGAGTTGCGCCGGGCTGCGACGATCGGACGGATGATCGAGGACGTGCTGTCCGGCCGCAAGCGGCTGCCCGAGGTCATCGCCACGCGCGCGCGCAACCGCAAGAAAAGCAAGGCTTTCGTCATTCCGCCGTCGGTCAACATCACCAACAGCCTGTCGAACAAGTTCACCGTCATCGAAGTCGAATGCCTCGACCGGCCGGGACTGCTGTCGGAGATCACCGCCGTGCTGTCCGATCTGTCGCTCGACATCCAGTCGGCCCGCATCACGACCTTCGGCGAGAAGGTGATCGACACCTTCTACGTCACCGATCTGGTCGGCCAGAAAATATCCGGCGACAGCAAGCGCGCCAACATCACCGCCCGGATGAAGGCCGTCATGGCCGAGGAGGAGGACGAGTTGCGCGAGCGCATGCCCTCCGGCATCATCGCGCCCGCCGCCACAGCCCGGACATCGCCCTCCACCGACAAGAAAGCCGGTTCCCCCGTATGAGCCAACACGCATGAGCCCAAACGCATGAGCCTCGTCAAGAAATTCGCGACCGTCGGCGGCGCCACCCTCGGGAGCCGCATCTTCGGCTTCGCCCGCGAAACGCTGATGGCCGCCGCGCTCGGCACCGGGCCGATGGCTGACGTCTTCTACGCCGCCTTCCGCTTTCCGAACCTGTTCCGCCGGCTGTTTGCCGAGGGTGCCTTCAACGCCGCCTTCGTGCCGCTCTTTGCCAAAGAGATCGAGGCGAACGGCACGGACGGCGCCAAACGCTTTTCGGAAGAAGTCTTCGGCGTCTTGTTTTCGGTGTTGCTCCTCATCACCATCGTGATGGAGCTTGCCATGCCGCTGTTGGTGCGCTTCGTCATCGCGCCGGGCTTTGCCGACGACCCCGACAAGCTCTCGATCACTATCCGCATGGCGGCGGTGATGTTTCCCTATCTGATGTGCATGTCGCTGACGGCAATGATGAGCGGCATGCTGAATTCGCTGCATCATTTCTTTGCCGCCGCCATCGCACCCGTCTTCCTCAACGTGGTGATGATCGGGGCGCTGTTTTATGCGCTTTATACCGGCGCCGATCCGCTGGCGACGGCCTGGTATCTCTCCTGGGGCGTTCTTGCCGCCGGCGTTCTGCAGCTCGCCGTCGTCTATGTCGGTGTGCTTGCGGCCGGCATGAGCATCGGCCTCCGTTTCCCGAAGATGACGCCGAATGTCAAGCGGCTGCTGATCCTGGCGGTGCCGGCTGCGGTGACGGGCGGTATCACCCAGATCAACCAGCTGATCGGCCAGGCGATTGCGTCGTCCCGCGACGGCGCGATCGCAGCGCTGCAATATGCCGACCGCATCTATCAGCTGCCGCTCGGCGTCGTCGGCGTCGCCGTCGGCGTGGTACTTCTGCCGGAACTGGCCCGGGCGCTGAAGGGTGGCAACCTGCGCGAGGCCGGAAACCTGCAGAACCGCTCGATCGAATTCGTGCTGTTTCTGACGATCCCCGCTGCCTTCGCGCTCTGGATCCTGTCCGACGAGATCATCCGCGTGCTCTATGAGCGCGGCGCCTTCCATCAGGAAAACACCGCCGTCGTCGGCTCGATCCTGGCGATTTACGGCATCGGCCTGCCGGCCTTCGTGCTGATCAAGGCGTTGCAGCCCGGCTTCTATGCCCGCGAGGACACCAAGACGCCGATGCGCTTTTCGGCCATCGCGGTTGCCACCAACTGCGCCACCGCGCTGACCCTCTTCCCCTATATGGGCGCGCCCGGCATCGCGGTTGCCGAAGCCACCGCCGGCTGGATCAGCACCGTGCTGCTGTTCATCACGCTTTTGCGCCGTGGCCACCTGACATGGGAATGGGCGCTGGCAAAGCGTACCGCCCTGCTGATCGTCGCTGCGGCCGTGATGGGCGCTGCGATCGTCTTCCTCAAGCAGCACTGGGCGCCGTGGCTTGCTTCCGGCGCGCCGCTTATCACCAAGATCGGCACCCTCGGGCTGCTGATTGCGATCGCCATGCTGATCTATTTCGCCGCCGCTTTCCTGGTCGGCGGGGCAAATCTCGGCATGATCCGACGCAATCTGAACCGCAAGCCGGCGAAGACGGAAGGGTGAGCTTATTCGCCTCGATTTCGAAGTTGCGTCAGGATGGAAGCGCAGACGAAATCGAGGCTGTTTTCGACTTCATCGTTCCAAAAGCGAAGGATACGGAAGCCTTCGGCCTTGAAATGATCGTCGCGAACTGTGTCGGCTGCGTTCTCCGCATGCTGCGAGCCGTCGACTTCGACAATGATCTTAGCTTCGAAGCAAACAAAGTCGAGAATGTAGCCCCCCAGAGGCACCTGTCGTCTGAACTTGAAACCTTCGAGTTTCCGATCTCGAATGACCTGCCACAACATATTTTCCGCACGCGTCGAATCCTTCCGCATCGCCTTGGCACGGCTTCGATTGATCGGCGGCGGTATGTGGCGCATCGCGTCCCTCCCTGCATCGCGCTCGACGATAGGGTATGCCCCCCTCACCTGCAATTTCTAACACTTAGCTGAAGCTAAGATGTTGAAATTGCTTCCTCTCCCACAAGGGGAGAGGGGAAACGCGGCGCTCGCCTGGAAATACCTCTCCCCCTGTGGGAGAGGATACAAAATCAAGATCTTAGCCGAAGGCTAAGTCTTAGATTTTGTTGGTGAGGGGGAGTTTCGGTGCGTGTCGACGATCCCCATTGCCTTGGCCCGCGCTGCGAGCCTTGCCTGTTCAATTGGCCGATATCATGATGGCTGCAATGGATAGGATAAACCGGAACGGGAAGAGGCGGCCGGATGGATCCTCTAGCAATCCACCCATCGTCGCTGCGGTCCGACGTCGACATGGATGATGCCGTTGCAATAGCTGCCGATGCCGCCTATGCCCGGCGCGCTTCTTGCGACAGCAATGATCGTGCGCTCCGACAGGCCAGGCATCCTGAAATCGGCCGCCAGACATTTCCCGTGCAGGGACCCGTGGCGGCGGGGATGCGGCCTGTGGCCCGAGGTTATCACCGGGCGGCGGCCGGTCTTCGCAGCAATATACGACAGGACCGCTCGCAGGCGCTCGGGAAAGCAGCCGGCACGAACGCTGACGGTCTGGACCGTGTAGGCGAGACGTGCCTGATGTTTTGGAAGATGAACACCATGCCTTTTCATGTCTTGACCGACGGCACCGGTTGCTGATTGTAGGGCGAAAAGGCCTGCCATGGCGAGCAAAGTTGCGTTCTGCATGGTCCCTCCGATCGGCTATCGCAGCAACCCATCGGCGCCGGTGCCACGCGGCGGATTCTCAGTTCAAAAAAAGCTTTTTTGTGAAATTTTATACTCCATTATGAGTAAAACGGTTGATCAGTTCGGCTTAAAAACCGGGATATCGCCGCTCAAAACTGGAATAAACATCTCAAACGCGAGGCAACACATGATGATCCAGTCTCTTTTCCTCGTCACTCTCGTCGTCGACGACTACGACCGCGCCAAGGCCTTCTATTGCGACGGCCTCGGTTTCGACTGCCTTCAGGACGAGCCGCAGCCGGAGGGCAAGCGCTGGGTGGTGGTGAAGCCAAGGGGTGGGGATGGCGCCGCTTTTCTGCTGGCGCAGGCGGCAGACGAGACGCAGCGCGCAGCCATCGGCAATCAGACCGGCGGGCGTGTCGGCTTCTTTCTGAAGACCGACGATTTCGCCCGCGACCATGCCGCCATGCTGGCGGCCGGCATACGCTTTCTGGAAGAGCCGCGTCACGAGGTTTACGGCACGGTGGCCGTCTTTGCGGATCCCTACGGCAACACTTTCGATCTGATCCAGCACACTGCCGCCTGAACCCCTTGATTGCGACCGGTTGCCCGTGCATAAGCCGCGGCGTTAGCAATATGGGCGAAAAGCCCTGCTGCATTCTGCAGCAATTTAAACCATGACAGCGTGGGCCCTCCACCAGCCTATTGAGGACGACATGAACGAATTCAAGAAACTCGTATTCTCCGGCGTACAGCCGACCGGCAATCTGCATCTCGGCAATTATCTCGGCGCGATCCGGCGGTTCGTGGCGCTGCAGGAAGGCAACGACTGCATCTATTGCGTCGTCGACATGCATGCGCTCACCGCCCAGCTCGTGCACGAGGACATGCCGAGCCAGACGCGCTCGATCGCGGCTGCCTTCATCGCCGCCGGCATCGATCCGGAAAAGCATATCGTCTTCAATCAGTCGGCCGTGCCGCAGCATGCCGAACTCGCCTGGATCTTCAACTGCGTCGCCCGCATGGGCTGGATGAACCGGATGACGCAGTTCAAGGACAAGGCCGGCAAGGACCGTGAACAGGCCTCGCTCGGCCTTTACGCCTATCCAAGCCTGATGGCTGCCGACATTCTCGTCTATCGCGCCACCCATGTGCCTGTTGGTGAGGACCAGAAGCAGCATCTGGAGCTTGCCCGCGACATCGCGATGAAGTTCAACCTCGACTATGCCGAGCACATCAGCAGGACCGGATACGGCGTCGATATCACCGTCGGCAACGAGCCGGTGCATGCCTATTTCCCGATGGTCGAGCCGCTGATCGGCGGACCGGCGCCGCGTGTCATGTCGCTGCGCGACGGCACCAAGAAAATGTCGAAGTCGGACCCTTCCGACCTCTCGCGCATCAACCTGATGGACGACGAGGACGCGATCTCGAAGAAGATCCGCAAAGCCAAGACCGATCCGGACGGCTTGCCGAGCGAGATCGACGGGCTGCAGGGCCGTCCGGAAGCCGACAATCTGGTGGCGATCTATGCCGCACTCGCCGACAAGTCGAAGGCGGACGTGCTTGCCGAATTCGGCGGCCAGCAATTCTCCGTCTTCAAGCCGGCGCTGGTCGACCTGGCGATCAACGTACTCGCGCCGATTACCGGCGAGATGCGCCGGCTGATGGACGATACCAGCCATATCGACGCGATCCTGCGCAAGGGTGGCGAGCGCGCAAGGGCGCGCGCCGAGGTGACGATGCGCCAGGTGCGCGACGTCATCGGCTTCCTCTATTGAGAGTGATCCCCTTCTCCCTGTCGCGGGGGGAAGCGGAAAAACTGGACTTGCAAATTTTCCGCTTCGGGTGTCAGAGTCCGCGCCATGGTATCGAAGCGACTCTCACGGCTCGAAGGTCACCGCCGCAAATTCATGGCGGTAATCGACGGCACACCGGAATGCCAACGCGCCGTTCATTATGCCGGCCGGCGCGCGAAGAATTCCAATGGCGGGCTGGTGCTGCTCTATGTGATCCCCGATGGGGATTTCCAGCAATGGCTCGGCGTCGAAGAGATCATGCGGGCCGAAGCGCGCGAAGAAGCCGAGGCGGTGGTTGCCAAGATCGCCCAGATCGTGCGCGAGACGATCGGCATCGAGCCTGAGGTCGTCATCCGCGAGGGCGGTGCTGCCGAACAGATCAACGCCGTGATCGAGGAAGACCGCGATGTGGCGATCCTGGTTCTGGCTGCCGGTTCGGCAAAGGAAGGTCCTGGGCCGCTGGTCTCCTCGGTCGCCGGCCGCGCGGCGGCGTTTCCGATCCCGGTCACCGTGCTGCCGGATACGCTGACCAACGAGGAAATCGACGCCCTCTGCTAACGAAACATGCGAGCGGTTTCGGACGACATCATGCTCTAACTCTTTAAGTTAGAACAGGATTCTAGTTTCAGGCCGACCGGGCCTGAAATCGTCCCGTCCCAGCATTTCTTGAGTACAAGTCTCTTGATTAGAGCCGTCAATCGGCTTATCTTCTTTTGAAGAATTCTAAAGACGGCCGAGGCCCTGGGCAGGCCGCATGGAGAACCAGATGTTCATTCAGACCGAAGCCACGCCGAATCCCGCCACGCAGAAGTTCCTGCCGGGCAAGGTGGTGATGGAAAACGGCACGGCCGAGTTCCGCAGCACTGAGGAGGCTCAAGCCTCGCCGCTCGCCGCCCGCCTGTTCGAAATATCAGGCGTCACCGGCGTCTATTTCGGCTATGATTTCATTTCCGTCTCCAAGGACAATGCCGACTGGCAGCATCTTAAGCCGGCTATCTTAGGCTCGATCATGGAGCACTTCATGTCCGGCAAGCCGGTCATGGGCGATGCCTCCATCCTTTCCGAAGACGCCGATGCCGGCGACGAATTCTTCGACGAAAGTGATGAATCGATCGTGCTGACCATCAAGGAGCTTCTGGAGACCCGCGTGCGCCCGGCCGTTGCCCAGGACGGCGGCGACATCACCTTCCGCGGCTTCAAGGACGGCAAGGTCTATCTCAACATGAAGGGTTCCTGCGCCGGCTGCCCGTCTTCGACGGCAACGCTGAAGCACGGCGTGCAGAACCTGCTGCGCCATTTCGTTCCGGAAGTGCAGGAAGTGATTGCCGCTTAAAAATCTTGAATTCGTCCGGCCGTTCATCTCAGGTTCGGCCGAACGGATTTATCGATAGGCGACACTGGTTTATTCGGAAATTGATGGCATGATCATTCTGGCGCTCGACACGGCGGGTGTGGACTGCGCTGCCGCCGTCTATGACAGCGGCAGGGATACGGTGCTGGGGGAGGCATCGGACATGATCGGCAAGGGGCATGCTGAACATCTGATTGGTATCGTCGATCGCGCGCTGAAGCAGGCGGGACTGGCGCTTTCTCATATCGACCGCCTTGCCGTCACCATCGGTCCGGGCTCCTTTACCGGCATCCGCGTCGGCGTTGCCGCAGCCCGCGGTTTTGCGCTCTCCCTCAATGTTCCCGCCGTCGGCGTCACCACGCTCGAAGTCATGGCATCAGCCCAGCGCGACAAGACGCCTCATCGCGCCGTGCTGGCGGCGATGGATGCCAAGCGGGACGAAATCTACCTCCAGTCCTTCGCAGCCGACGGTTCGTCCCTCGACGCTCCAAGGGCGGTCAGCATTGCTGAAGCGCAGGCTTTTGCCGCCGGCTTCGACGGCGAGATCACCGGTTCGGCGACGCCCCTCCTCAAGGCCGACGCCCTCGGCGATCACACCAACAGGTTCCCGATCTCTGTGGTGGCGCGCCTGGGCGCTGCCGCCTCCCCCGATGCCGGAAAGCCGAAACCCCTCTATCTGCGCGGACCCGATGCCAAGCCGCAGGCCGGGTATGCGATTTCGCGACGAGTATGACGATGCTGGAATCCTATCTGACGCTGAAACCGGAATTCGAGATCATCGCCATGGAGCGTGAGGATTGCCGCGATGTCGCCCTCCTGCACGGCGAGCGGTTTGCCCGCCCCTGGGGCGACGGCGAATTTCACGGCCTGCTGATGCAGGACACCGTGTTCGGCTTCGTTGCGCGCCAGACCAATGCCATCCTGAAAAAGCCGCTTCCGGGGTTCATCCTCGCCCGCCATGTTGCCGGCGAGGCGGAGATCCTGACGATTGCCGTGCAGGCGAAGGTCGCTCGCGCCGGACTGGGCTGGCGGCTGATGCAGGCGGCGATGCGGGAAGCACGCGCGCGCGGCGGCGAGAGCATGTTTCTCGAGGTCGACAACGGCAATACGGCAGCGCTCGGCCTCTACCGCAAGCTCGGCTTCGAAAAGGTCGGCGAACGTCAGGGTTATTATAAACAAGAAAACGGCGCCCTCTCCACGGCGCTTGTCATGAAGCGCGTTCTTCGGTAGTTCCCTGGCAGCGAGATGACCTGCAGGCCGACGCAAATGCCGTGCGGCGTTGTCGAAACACGAATATCTCTATAGGCGGGCGATGACCGATGTAGCCAAGACCCTCGAGGAGCTTTGCACCGAACGCGGCATGCGCATGACCGAGCAGCGCCGCGTGATCGCGCGTATCCTGGAAGAGTCGGAAGACCATCCCGACGTCGAAGAACTCTACCGCCGCTCGGTGAAGGTCGATGCGAAGATCTCGATCTCGACCGTCTATCGCACCGTGAAACTGTTCGAGGATGCCGGCATTATCGCCCGCCACGACTTCCGCGACGGGCGCTCGCGCTACGAAACGGTGCCGGAAGAGCATCACGACCACCTCATCGACCTGAAGACCGGCACGGTCATCGAATTCCGCTCGCCGGAGATCGAGGCGCTGCAGGAGCGCATCGCCCGCGAGCACGGCTTCCGGCTGGTCGACCACCGGCTGGAGCTCTACGGCGTTCCGCTGAAAAAAGAAGATCTCTGAAGCGATGGCAGCCCGGGAGACCAGCATTTGATCGCCTGGCTGCGCATCGCCTTCGCCGCGGTCGTCATCCTTGCCGTCAGCCTCATGCTCATGCCGCTGCAGATCCTGGCGCTGCGGTTCGACTGGCGGCTGCGCCGCCGGCTTCCGCGCGTCTGGCACCGTGTCGTCTGCTATTGTCTCGGCATTCGCGTCCGCGTGAGCGGCAAGCTGGAAGACCGCCGGCCGCTGATGCTCTGTTCCAACCATTCCTCCTGGCTTGACATCATGGTGCTGTCGGCCGTTGCCGACGTCGTCTTCATCGCCAAGATCGAGGTGCGCGACTGGCCAATCTTCGGCACGCTCGCCAAGCTGCAGAAGAGCGTCTTCGTGGTGCGCGAGGAACGGCGCAAGACCGGTCATCAGGCAAACGAGATCGCCGGGCGCATGGCCGACGGTGAGATCGTCGTGCTCTTTCCCGAGGGCACGACCTCGGACGGCAACCGGCTGCTGGAGGTCAAGTCCTCGCTGTTCGGCGCCGCCGCGATGGCCGTGCCTTATTCGCCGACGGGGACGGTCGTGGTGCAGCCGGTCGCGGTTGCCTATACCAGGGTCCACGGCATCGCCATGGGGCGTTATCATCGGCCGCTCGCCGCCTGGCCGGGTGATATCGAGCTGCTGCCGCATCTCATCGACATCGTTCGCTGCGGCGCCATCGACGCCGAGGTTTCCTTCGGCGAGGCGGTGGATTACCGCGCCGATACCAGCCGCAAGGAGGTGAGCGCGACGATCGCCTTGCGCATCCGCAACCTCCTGAACAGCCGCCTGCGCGGGCGGGAAATCTCCTGAAGCAAGATTTCGATTTTCTCCGGCGGCAAAAACCACTAAATAGCGCGCCATGACACAGGACAGCGCCCTTCTCCAGGCCCCGGAATCGACACCCCGCGATGGCAGCAACAACCGCAAGGTCTTCATCAAGACCTATGGTTGCCAGATGAACGTCTACGATTCCATGCGCATGAGCGATGCGCTCGCCCGCGACGGTTATGAGCCGACGGAAGATATGGAAGAGGCGGACCTCGTTCTGCTCAACACCTGCCATATCCGTGAAAAAGCGGCCGAAAAAGTCTATTCGGCGCTCGGACGGCTGCGCGAGATGAAAAAGAAGAAGGCGGCTGATGGACGGGAGATGATGATCGGCGTTGCCGGCTGTGTCGCCCAGGCCGAAGGCGAGGAAATCCTGCGCCGCGCACCCGCCGTCGACGTCGTCATCGGCCCGCAGACCTACCACCGCCTGCCGGAGGCGCTACGCCTGGCCAAACAAGGCCAGCGCGTCGTCGATACGGAATATGCGATCGAGGACAAGTTCGAGCATCTGCCGATCGCCGAGAGCCGAAAGATCCGTGCCCGCGGCGTCACCGCCTTCCTGACGGTGCAGGAGGGCTGCGACAAGTTCTGCACCTTCTGCGTCGTGCCCTATACACGCGGCTCGGAAGTGTCGCGGCCGGTTTCCCAGATCGTCGAGGAAGCCGAAAAGCTCGTCGACAGCGGGGTGCGCGAGATCACCCTGCTCGGCCAGAACGTCAATGCCTGGCACGGCGCCGGGAGCCACGGCGAGGCATGGAGCCTCGGCGACCTGCTCTATCGCCTGGCCGAGATCCCCGGCCTTGCGCGGCTGCGCTATACCACAAGCCACCCGCGCGACATGGACGACCGGCTGATCAACGCTCATCGCGACCTCCGGGCGCTGATGCCTTATCTGCATCTGCCGGTACAGTCGGGCTCGGACCGCATCCTGAAAGCAATGAACCGGCGTCATACGGCGGCCGAATATCTGGCGCTGATCGAGCGCATCCGCACGGTGCGGCCTGACATCGCCCTGTCGGGCGATTTCATCACTGGCTTTCCGGGGGAGACAGATAAGGATTTTGAGGATACACTGAGGCTTGTGGAGGAGGTCCGTTATGCACAGGCCTTCTCGTTCAAATACTCGACACGGCCGGGCACACCCGGCGCGGAACTGAAGGACCAGGTGCCGGAAAAAATCAAGGCAGAACGGCTGGAACGCCTGCAAATGCTTCTCCTGAAGCAGCAGCAGGAATTTGCCGAATCCTGCATCGGCAAGGAGATCGACCTGTTGCTCGAAAAGCCCGGTCGCATGCCGGAACAACTAATCGGACGTTCTCCCTGGCTTCAATCAGTGAATGTTGATGCAAAAGCATCGCAAATCGGTGACATTATTAAAGTGCGAATCACCGGAACCGGAACAAACAGCCTGTTTGCCGAACGCGCAGAGGCTGCGGTTTAACCTAAGGAGCCCGACCGCTTGAACGGACAAGAATTGGTTTCTTCTTCACCGCGCCAACCCCGCACGCCGAGCGACACCAATCACTTCGTCCTGACGTTCGAGAACAACCGGTTCGCCAGCGAGTTGTTCGGGCAATTCGACCAGAACCTCAAGCTGCTCGAGCAACGGCTCAATATCGATGCGCGGGCACGCGGCAATTCCGTCGTCATCACAGGCGATGTCGTGACCACCAATCAGGCGCGGCGCACGCTCGACTATCTCTATGAAAAGCTTCAGAAAGGCGGCAGCGTGGAACGATCCGACGTCGAGGGAGCAATCCGCATGGCGGTCGCCGCCGACGACCAGCTCAGCCTTCCCACAATGGAACGCAAGGCCAAGCTGACGATGGCGCAGGTTTCGACACGCAAGAAGACGATCATCGCCCGCACGCCCACGCAGGACGCCTATATCAGGGCGCTGGAACGCGCCGAGCTCGTCTTCGGCGTTGGCCCGGCCGGCACCGGCAAGACCTATCTTGCCGTCGCGCATGCCGCCCAGTTGCTGGAGCGCGGTGCGGTCGAAAAGATCATCCTGTCGCGTCCGGCGGTCGAGGCCGGCGAGCGCCTCGGCTTCCTGCCCGGTGACATGAAGGAAAAGGTCGATCCCTATCTTCGCCCGCTCTATGACGCACTCTACGACATGATCCCCGCCGACAAGGTCGACCGGGCGATCACTGCCGGCGTCATCGAAATCGCGCCGCTCGCCTTCATGCGCGGCCGCACGCTCGCCAACGCCGCCATCATCCTCGACGAAGCGCAAAACACGACATCTATGCAGATGAAGATGTTCCTGACGCGTCTCGGCGAGAATGCGCGCATGATCGTTACCGGCGACCCGAGCCAGATCGACCTGCCACGCGGCGTCAAATCCGGCCTCGTCGAGGCCTTGCAGCTTCTGAACGGCGTCGAGGGCATCTCGATCGTGCGCTTCAAGGATACCGACGTCGTCCGCCATCCGCTGGTCGGGCGCATCGTCAGGGCCTATGATTCCACCTATGCCGTCGAAACCGAAGACGTCAGCCGGCAGGACTAATGGCCGAACTCGATATCCAGATCAGCGTCGAGGACATCGGCTGGCCCGGCGAAGAAACGCTGCAGTCGTTTTGCGAACGCGTGCTCAGTGCCGCGGCAATCTATCTCCGCGACAGCGAGAAGCAGCCCTTCCCGACGATGCCGCCCGAGGTTTCGCTTGTCTTTACCGACGATGCCTCGATCCAGGACATCAACGCCGAATGGCGCGGCAAGGACAAGGCGACCAACGTGCTCTCCTTTCCCGCCTTTCCGGTTCGGCCCGGCAAGATGCCCGGTCCGATGCTCGGCGACATCATCATCGCCCGGGAGACGGTGGAGCGGGAAGCGACCGAGCTCGAAAAGAGCTTCGACGACCACCTGACCCATCTTCTGGTGCACGGTTTCTTGCATCTTCTCGGCTACGATCATATGAATAGTACCGAAGCCGAAATTATGGAGGGGCTGGAGACTCGCATTTTGGCGCAGCTCGGCCTATCTGATCCTTACGAGGGTCAAGACCTTAAAATGGAACCATGAGCGACTTTACGACGAAGCCGGCGGCAGACGCCAAGGACTCCGAGCCATCCTCCTCTTCGGACGAGGCAGGCAGTAGTAGTCGGCCATCCGGCCGATCCCAATCCTTCTGGTCGCGCGCCGCGCGCATCCTTCGCCCGCAGCAGGGCTCGCGACTGCGCGAGGATCTCGCCGACGCGCTGATGACCGATGCGGCCGGCGACGACGCCTTTTCGCCCGACGAACGGGCGATGCTCAACAACATCCTGCGCTTTCGCGAAGTGCGCGTCGCCGACGTGATGGTGCCGCGCGCCGATATCGAGGCGGTCGACCAGAACATCACCATCGGCGAGTTGATGATCCTCTTCGAGGAATCCGGCCGCTCGCGCATGCCTGTCTATGCCGATACGCTCGACGATCCGCGCGGCATGGTGCATATCCGCGATCTGCTCTCCTATATCGCCAAGCAGGCGCGCAACAAACGCCGCGGCCCGACGAAACCGGCCGCTGTCGTGCCGGCGATCGAGGTTGCGCCCGAAAACATCCAGAAGACCACGCGTTCGGCCAAGCAGAATTTCGATCTCGCCCGCGTCGACCTGCAAAAGACGCTGGCCGAGGCCGGCATCATCCGCAAGATCCTGTTCGTGCCGCCGTCGATGCTGGCGTCCGACCTGTTGCGCCGGATGCAGGTGAACCGCACGCAGATGGCGCTCGTCATCGACGAATATGGCGGCACCGACGGGCTTGCCTCGCATGAAGACATCGTCGAGATGGTGGTCGGCGACATCGACGACGAACATGACGATGACGAAGTGATGTTCAAGCGCGTCGCCGAAGACGTCTTCATCGCCGACGCCCGCGTCGAACTGGAAGAGATCGCCGCAGCGATCGGGCCGGACTTCGACATCAGCGAGCAGGTCGACGAGGTCGATACGCTGGGCGGCCTGATCTTCTCGGCGCTCGGCCGCATTCCGGTGCGCGGCGAAGTCGTCCAGGCACTGCCGGGCTTCGAATTCCACATCCTCGACGCCGATCCGCGCCGCATCAAACGGCTGCGCATTACCCGCAAGCGCCACGCGGTTCGCCGCCGCGCCAAGACGGATGGCGACATCGCTCCCGGCTCCGAGGCCGGCGAAGACCGGCCGGCGGAATCGACCGCCAACTAACAGGACCTAACGGGACAAAGAGCCGCTTTTTTGAAAGACTGCGGATGGGTTGATTCGCGGTTTGATGGGAGTGCGCATGGAGCGGCTTGCGGACAGGGCTATCCTCGTCTGGGGTTTCAAACGGTCGCTGCTGGCCATCGCCGCCGGGGCATTCGCGGTTCTGGCGCTGCCGCCCTTCGGCTTTTTTGCGGCAATGTTCGTTTCCTTCACGCTGCTCGTCTGGCTGATCGACGGGGCGGCGGCTTCGCCTGAGAGCGGCCTGATCGGCAGGCTGTGGCCGGCGTTCACCACCGGCTGGCTGTTCGGCTTCGGCTATTTCGTCGCCGGCCTCTGGTGGCTCGGCCATGCGCTGCTGGTCGATCAGGAAGAATTCGCGTGGGCGCTGCCGTTGGCAATCCTCGGCCTGCCGGCCTGTCTTGCGATCTTCTACGGGCTGGCGGCCGCCCTTGCCCGCATCGTCTGGTCTGATGGCATGGGGCGGATCGCCGCGCTTGCGGCTGGCTTCGGGCTGATGGAGTGGCTTCGAAGCGTGATCCTCACCGGCTTTCCCTGGAACGCCATCGGCTACGGCATGATGCCGGTTCCGCTGATGATGCAGTCGGCGCATGTGATCGGGGCGACGGGGGTGACTGCCCTTGCCGTCTTCGTCTTTTCTGCGCCTGCCCTTGCCGGGACGCGGCAAGGCGCGCGGCCGGGAATCGCGCTCGCCGTCCTGCTCTTTGCCGCCCATCTCGGTTATGGCGCTTATGCTCTCTATCTCGCGCCCCGGCCGGACACATTGCCGGAGGACAAGCGGCCGGTGGTGCGGTTGGTGCAGCCGGCGATCGACCAGGCGGCGAAGATGGACAACGACGCCGACCGCGCCGCGATCTTCGAGACGCATCTGAAGCTTTCGGCTGAAGCACCGAAAAATGGCGGACGCAAACCCGATATCATCGTCTGGCCGGAAACCTCGATCCCCTTCATCCTGACCGACAACCAGGATGCGCTGACGCGGATCGCCGATACGCTCGATGACAACCAGGTGCTGATCGCCGGCGCCGTCCGCGCCGAGGAGATGGGACCGGGCACTCCGACGCGCTATTATAATTCCATCTACGTGATCGATGGCCGCGGCCAGATCATCGGCGCCTCCGACAAGGTGCATCTGGTGCCTTTCGGCGAATACCTGCCCTTCGAGGACGTGCTCACCGAATTCGGCATCCAGAACGTCGTCGAAATACCGGGAGGATTTTCGGCCGCGGCAAGCCGGCACCTGCTGACGCTGCCCGGCGGCCTCAATCTCTATCCGCTGATCTGCTACGAGATCATTTTCCCCGACGAAATGACCGGCGACATCAAAGACGCCAACGCGATCCTCAATATCACCAATGACGCCTGGTTCGGCGCGACGCCCGGCCCCTACCAGCATTTCCAGCAGGCGCGGGTACGGGCTGTTGAAACCGGTCTGCCGCTGATTCGTGATGCCAATAGCGGCATTTCAGCGCTGGTGAACGCCCATGGGGAAATTATTGCGGGCCTCGATCTTGGGGAAACCGGCTTCATCGATGCAACGCTCGATAGCATCGGCGCGGGACTCGGAACGACATACCCCCAGCAAACATACTTCTGGTTGACCGAGGCGTTGCTGATTCTGATTGCGCTAATTTCTCGCAGGGGTTTTATTTCCGGGTTGAATTGACCAAAAACCCCTAAAATTGCATAGTGATGACAATCGGCGTTCTTAACGTATGTTCGAAGGTGGGTTCCTCACCTCTTGCAACGTGGCGTTTTGGGATGGATCTGGGGCATGCCGGTTAGAAACAGGTTGAAATTCTTAGCTAGGGCACGACCATGATTGAAAACAAAAAGAAGCCGAATCCGATCGACATCCATGTTGGCAGCCGTATTCGCCTCCGTCGTACGATGCTGGGCATGAGCCAGGAAAAGCTTGGCGAAAGCCTTGGCATCACCTTCCAGCAGATCCAGAAATACGAAAAGGGCACCAACCGCGTCGGCGCAAGCCGTCTGCAGAACATCTCGAACATCCTCAATGTTCCGGTGTCGTTTTTCTTCGAGGACGCGCCCGGCGAACATTCTGCCGGCGGCGGCGGCATGGAAGCCTCCAGCTCGAATTACGTCGTCGATTTCCTCTCTTCCTCGGAAGGACTGCAGCTCAACCGCGCCTTCGTCAAGATTTCCGATCCCAAGGTTCGCCGCAAGGTCGTGGAGCTGGTGAAAGCCTTGGCGGCTGAAGCCGACGCCGACTGAACCAAGACCGGTGCAGAATTCGAAAGGCGGTCGAAAGGCCGCCTTTTTTGCGTTTTTGGGGCAAAATTTGTCACTTTGCCACAGATATAAAGATATATTTATGTCCTTCTGCGCTTGTCATCGGCCCTCGAACTGAGTACCTACTAGCTGGCTTTTATTCTTTGAGGGGAATCCCGAAATGCGCGCGAATTATCTCTTTACCAGCGAATCTGTTGCCGAAGGTCATCCGGACAAAGTCTGTGACCGCATCTCCGACGAGATCGTCGATCTGGTCTACCGCGAAGCGGCCAAGACCGGCGTCAATCCGTGGGGCGTGCGCATTGCCTGCGAGACGCTGGCGACGACCAACCGCGTCGTCATCGCCGGCGAAGTTCGCCTGCCGCCGAGCCTGATGAAGAAGGACAAGGACGGCAAGGACGTCATCAACCCGTCGAAGTTCAAGGCCGCCGCCCGCCGCGCCATCAAGGATATCGGCTACGAGCAGGACGGCTTCCACTGGAAGAAGGCAAAGATCGACGTGCTCTTGCACTCGCAGTCGGCCGATATCGCGCAGGGCGTCGACAGCGCCGCCGACCAGCAGGGCGACGAGGGTGCCGGCGACCAGGGCATCATGTTCGGTTATGCCTGCCGCGAAACGCCGGACCTGATGCCGGCGCCGATCTATTATTCCCACAAGATCCTGCAGCTGCTCGCAGTTGCCCGCAAGAAGGGCGACGGAGAAGTTGCCAAGCTCGGCCCCGACGCCAAGAGCCAGGTGACCGTGCGTTACGTCGACGGCAAGCCGTCGGAAGCAACCTCGATCGTGCTTTCGACCCAGCATCTCGACGAGAGCTGGGATTCGAACAAGGTCCGCGCCGTCGTTGAGCCCTATATCCGCGAAGCGCTCGGCGAGCTGAAGATCGCCGACGATTGCAACTGGTACATCAACCCGACCGGCAAGTTCGTCATCGGCGGACCGGACGGCGATGCGGGCCTCACCGGCCGCAAGATCATCGTCGACACCTACGGCGGCGCCGCTCCGCATGGCGGCGGTGCATTCTCCGGCAAGGACACGACGAAGGTCGACCGTTCGGCCGCCTATGCTGCCCGCTATCTTGCCAAGAACGTCGTTGCCGCCGGCCTTGCCGACCGCTGCACGATCCAACTCTCCTACGCCATCGGTGTTGCTCAGCCGCTGTCGATCTATGTCGACCTGCACGGTACCGGCAATGGCATCAGCGAGGATCAGGTCGAAGCCGCAATCCGCCAGAACATGGACCTGTCGCCGTCGGGCATCCGCCGCCATCTCGACCTCAACAAGCCGATCTATGCCAAGACCTCGGCTTACGGCCATTTCGGCCGCAAGGCCGGACGCGACGGCTCGTTCTCCTGGGAGCGCACGGACCTCGTGAAGGCGCTCAAGGAAGCCGTCAAGACCAAGGCTGCTGCATGACGGATATGGAGCGCCGGGGCCGGGCGACCGAAGCTTTCTTCGGTCGCCGTAAGGGAAAGGCCCTGCGCGAACAGCAAGCGGAGACGCTGAACAGTCTGCTTCCGGCGTTCCTTATCGATCTGACGGCGGCTCCCCCGGAGCCGCTGACGTCATCGCTCTTCCCGATCCCGGTCGAGAGATTGCGGCTGGAAATCGGTTTCGGCGGCGGCGAGCACCTGATCCACCGCGCGCTGGAGATGCCTTCGACCGGCTTCATCGGCGTCGAACCCTTCGTCAATTCCATGCAGAAGCTGTTGTCGCGCATCGGCGAGACCAGCGCCTCCAATATCCGCGTCTATAATGACGACGCGACGCAACTGCTCGACTGGCTGCCGGACGGCTCACTCGATCAGATCGACCTGCTCTATCCGGACCCCTGGCCGAAGCGGAAACACTGGAAGCGGCGTTTCGTCTCGAAAACCAATCTCGGCCGCTTTCATCGCGTGCTGAAGCCTGGTGGCCTGTTCTGCTTCGCCTCCGACATCGACACCTATGTGAACTGGACGCTGATCAAATGCCGCGACCATGGCGGTTTCGAATGGATGGCCGACAATGCAGCCGATTGGCTGACCCCCTATGAGGGCTGGCCGAGCACACGCTACGAGGCCAAGGCGCGGCGCGAGGGCCGGTCTTCGGCCTATCTGACATTCAGGAAGATCTGAGGCTGCCCGCAAGTCGGCGAACGCGCCGCGATGTTCTTCGGCGCGAACAATCGCGTGGGACGCCGGTCTGATGCCGACAGCGACAAAAAAACCGAACTGGAGGAGCTGCGCCCTGCCTTGCGACGCGGAGAGACCCGCCGTTGGACCGGTTGCCATTAACGCTCGCGCGACTATTTTCTGTGCTGGTCACCCTCCTCTCAAATAGAAGAGAGACAATGACCGGGAGCAAGTCATGTGCCGAAATATAAAACCCCTGTTCAATTTCGATCCGCCGGCGACTGACGAGGAGATCCACGATGCGGCGCTCCAGTTTGTACGGAAGGTGAGCGGAACGACCAAACCGTCGAAGCGCAATGAGGTCGCATTCGAGCGCGCGGTCGGTTCGATCGCGGCATGCGCCCGCGAGCTGCTCGATTCGATGGAAACGTCCCAACCTCCTCGTGATCGCGAGGAGATAGCGGCAAAGGCGCGCGCGAGAACGGCGGTCCGGTTCGGGTGAGAGAGCCTGGCACGGATAGGAGATCTCAATCACGCCTCAACTGGTCTACTGACGGGTCTCGGCCCGGAGCGGACAACCCTTGGGCTTGTCAGGATTCAAATCAGGAAAATCTGCTCAGCGGCACAAGAATGCCAAGCGTAGCTTGCCCATAATTTCTTGGCCAGAGTGCTTAGTTCCCGATGAGAGGTCGGCATCTTCAATGAGTTCGATTCATTCAGTTGCTACCGGATCCTGGAATTTTCAACGTCATCGCAGGTACGGCGCCGGAAGACGGCTACGCGCATATGTCGCGACATCCGTCCCGATCGCAGCGAAATCGAATAGAGCGACCGTGCACCGCAAGCAGTGAAACGGAGCAGACGGTCTTGACGGTCAGTGCAGGCTGACCGTCTTCAATTCGTCCTCGGCAGCCTTGAAGAAGGTGCTGGAGCGATTATCCGTCAGCAGGATGGGCGTGCCGTCGGCGCCGAAGAGCGCCCAGAGATCGACGGTCGGATCGATATCCGGCGCCTCGGGAAAGCACTTGGCGACCTCATCGGTCCGCATTTTTCTGATATAGGCGACCTCGCCGTTGCCGATGTGGGCAAGCTCGGATTTGGTCAAGTGAGACGTGGCTTCTTTCATCAACATTCCTGTTCCTCCGGGAGAAGGGACCAACGGTTCGACAAACCGTTGTGCTACTGTGAGACCGAAATGTTAATTTTCTTGACCATGCGCGCAGGTTCCGGGCGAATTAGATCGACGGAGAGCAGCCCGTTCTTCAGGGCCGCACCCAGCACCTGCATGCCGTCGGCAAGAACGAAGGTACGCTGGAACTGGCGGGCGGCGATACCGCGATAGAGATAGTCCCGCTCGCCCTGTTCGACCTGGCGGCCGCGGATCAGAAGCTGGTTCTCCTCAATGGAGACATCAAGTTCCTCCTCGCTGAAGCCAGCCACGGCAAGGGTGATGCGCAGACGCTCCGGCGCGCCGCTGTCGGCGCCGATGCGTTCGATATTATAAGGCGGATATCCGTCGCTCGTCTTGGAAATGCGCTCCAGCGTCTTTTCCATGGCATCGAAGCCCAGAAGCAGCGGGCTGGCGAAAGGGGTAATGCGGCTCATCTCTTTTCAAGTCCTTGGCGCAAGCGACCATCCCGGACCTTCAGTGCAGCATCCGGATGCCGCTAATATGGGGACAAGAGCCTGGCGCTGCAAGGCATGGGGCACGACGTGTCGGCGCCACCTTCTCAATTTTAAGCTGACGTCAGGCTCTTTCCTTGACAAAGCGGCTGCTGCCTCGCATCAAAACATGCCCGCGCGGATTGTGCTGATTTGTGACGGGACGTGAAGAAATCGGTGCATGCCCGGTAACACGCAGTGCGAGGATGGAACGATCGGAATGGCAAGCGCAAGAAAGATCATCATCGACACGGATCCTGGCCAGGACGACGCGGCCGCCATCATGCTGGCCTTCGGCAGTCCCGACGAGCTGGAGGTTCTGGGGATCACGACGGTCGCCGGCAACGTGCCGCTTCCGCTCACCAGCCGCAATGCGCGCATCGTCTGCGATCTCTGCGGCCGGACGGAGACCAAGGTCTTCGCCGGCGCCGACGCGCCGATCGCCCGCAAGCTGGTGACGGCCGAACATGTGCACGGCAAGACCGGCCTCGACGGTCCGGAACTCAGCGAGCCGACGATGGCGCTGCAGCCTGGCCATGCCGTCGACTTCATCATCGAGACGTTGCGCCGCGAGCCGGAAGGCACGGTGACGCTGTGCACGCTCGGGCCGCTCACCAATATCGGCATGGCCTTTCAGAAGGCACCAGACATCGTCCCCCGCATCCGCGAACTGGTGATGATGGGCGGGGGCTTCTTCGAGGGCGGCAACATCACGCCGGCGGCCGAATTCAACATCTATGTCGATCCGGAGGCGGCCGATATCGTCTTCCGCTCAGGCGTTCCGATCGTGATGATGCCGCTTGATGTGACGCATCAATTGCTGACCCGCAAGGACCGGGTGAAACGTATGGCCGAGATCGGCACGGCGCCGGCAAAGGCCATGGTCGAGATGCTGGAATTCTTCGAACGCTTCGACATCGAGAAATACGGTTCCGACGGCGGGCCGCTGCACGACCCGACCGTTGTCGCCTACCTGCTGGAGCCGGAACTTTTCCAGGGCCGCGACTGCAATGTCGAGATCGAGGTCCAGTCCGAACTCACCGTCGGCATGACGGTCGTCGACTGGTGGCATGTGACCGAGCGCAAGCGCAACGCCAAGGTCATGCGCCATGTCGATGCGGATGGCTTTTTCGATCTGCTGATCGAACGCTTCGCCCGCATCTAACGCTTCGGCTTTTCCTTCTGCACGAGGCAGAAGGAAGGGATATCAGGCGTCTTTCTCGTCGAAGACGGAGTTGGTTTCGGCTTCGGTCGGCTTCGGGCCGCCCTTGGCGACGCCGACCATGGCCGGGCGCAGCACGCGCTCGCCGATGGAGAAGCCTGCCTGCACGACCTGCACGACCGTATTGTTCGGCACGTCGGGGTTCGGCACCTCGAACATTGCCTGATGGAAATTCGGATCGAACTTCTGGCCAACCGGCTCAAGCTTGCGAACGCCGTGGCGCTCGAGAGCCGACAGCATGGCGCGCTCGGTCATCTCGACACCCTCGATCAGCGTGCTCAGGCCGGCATCGGCGGCAGCCTTGGTCTCCGGAGGGATGGCATCGAGCGCGCGGCGCAGATTGTCCGAGACGGCGAGCATGTCACGAGCAAAGCCGGCGACGGAATAGGACTTGGCATCCTTTACCTCGCGCTCGGTGCGCCGGCGCAGATTGTCCATCTCGGCAGCAAGGCGCAAATAGCGGTCGCGCAGCTCGCCGTTTTCGGCTTTCAGAAGCTCGATTGGGTCCGGCTGGGCGGGCTCTTGCTGCGCAGTTTCGTTCTCGACGTAGGCGGCAGCGTCGGCTGCGGCATCGGCCGCAGTTGCGTCAGGTCCGTTTTTCGTCGTGTCATCGGTCATGACGGTCTCCGGTTGGTGTCTTCAGATGCGCCCGATATCGAGGTTTGACCGAAAAAAATCAAGTCTGCGTGACAAAGAAGCGAAAATTCCGCGTGCTTGGCGGTTGCTGCGTCAAAGCTGATTGCGCGAAAGGCGGGAAACGAGCTGGGCTGTATAGTCCACCATCGGCACGATGCGGGAATAATTGAGCCGCGTCGGGCCGATGACGCCGACGGCACCAACGATGCGATCGTCGTCGTCACGATAGGGCGCGACGATGAGCGATGAGCCGGACAGCGAGAAGAGCTTGTTTTCCGAACCGATGAAAATGCGCACACCCGGGCCGCTTTCGGCGAGATTGAGGATCTCGATCAGGCTGTCCTTCTTCTCGAGATCATCAAACAGCAGCCGCAGCCGGTCGAGATCGTCGGCGCCGGCGAGGCCTTCGAGCAGGTTGGCGCGGCCGCGGATGATCAGCTGCGTCGGCTTCCCCTCATCCGGGCTCCCAGCCCAGACAGCAATGCCGCGCTCGACCAGATCGCGCGACAGGGCATCGAGCTCGTGACGGACGTCGTCCTTCAGGCGGCTCAATTGTTTGCGGAGCTCCGGCAGGGTCTGGCCGGACATATGGGCATTGAGAAAATTCGCCGCCTCCGTCAGCTGCGAGGACGTGACGCCCGCCGGCAGCTCGATAATGCGGTTTTCCACCTGATCATGATCGCCGACGAGCACGGCCAGCGCCTTTGTCGGTTCGAGCCGGATGAACTCGACATGTTTCAGCACCGGATCGCTTTTCGAGGTGATGACGAGGCCCGCGCCGCGCGAAATGCCCGACAACATGCGGCTTGCCTCGTTCATCATCGATTCAACGGGATTGCCGCCGCTTTCGGCCCGCAGCTGACGGTCGATGTTGGCGCGCTCCTCGGCGGAGAGGTCGCCGACCTGCATGAAGGCATCGACGAAGAAGCGCAGGCCGATCTGGGTCGGCAGCCGGCCGGCGCTGACATGCGGCGAATAGATCAGGCCGAGCTCTTCGAGATCGCTCATGACGTTGCGCACCGAGGCCGGCGACAGCGACATCGGCAGGATACGGGACAGGTTGCGCGAACCGAGCGGCTCGCCGCTTTCCAGGTAACCTTCGACGATGCGACGAAAAATTTCCCTGGAGCGCTCGTCCAGCGCAGCTACGGCATCCGAAACCGACGTCGACCTGATGCCCATGAAGCTTTCAAACCCATGCTGATGATACTTCCCGAAAAGTAAGTCAAACTCACACCCGTGGCAAAAGGGAATTTGCAAATGAGCGCCGCCAATCGTAGAAGCGGTCAAATAAACCCCAGGAGATAAGAATGCGGCCTTCAGGCAGAAAAATCGACCAGATGCGCAAGGTCTCGTTCGAGCGCAGTTTTTCCAAGCACGCGGAAGGCTCCTGCTTGGTGAAGTTCGGCGATACGCATGTACTCTGCACGGCGAGCCTCGAAGAAAAGACGCCGCCATGGCTGCGTAATACCGGCAAGGGCTGGGTCACGGCCGAATACGGCATGCTGCCGCGGGCGACCGGCGAACGCATGAAGCGCGAAGCCGCCGCCGGCAAGCAGGGAGGCCGCACTCAGGAAATCCAGCGGCTGATCGGCCGGTCGCTGCGCGCCGTCGTCGACCTGCAGGCGCTCGGCGAACGGCAGATCACGCTCGATTGCGACGTCATCCAGGCCGATGGCGGCACGCGGACCGCCTCGATCACCGGCGGCTGGATCGCGCTTTACGACTGCCTGAAATGGATGGAAAGCCGCAACATGATCAAGGTCGACCGGGTCCTGAAGGATCATGTCGCCGCCATCTCCTGCGGCATCTTCGCCAGCCAGCCGGTGATCGATCTCGATTACCTGGAAGACTCCTCGGCAGAGACCGATGCGAACTTCGTCATGACGGGCACCGGCGGGATCGTCGAGATCCAGGGCACCGCCGAAGGCACGCCGTTCAGCGAAAGCGAATTCACCTCGCTGATGCAGTTGGCCAGAAACGGCATCGGCGAACTCGTGGCACTGCAGAAGCAGGCCGTCGAAGGATGAACCCCATGCTGGAAGGCATGTTGGAAACGGCGCTCTATGCGCGGGATCTCGACCAGGCCGAGACGTTTTACGAAGACGTTCTCGGACTTGAAAAGATCGCCCGCGCCGCCAACCGGCATGTCTTCTTCCGCTGTGGGCCCGGCGTTCTGTTGATCTTCAATCCCGAGGAAACGGTGAAGCCGCCGGCGCCCGAAGCACTGCAGGTGCCGCCGCACGGCACGAACGGCCAAGGCCACGCCTGTTTCCGGGTGTCCGGCCGCAATATCGATGCCATGGCCGAACGGCTGTCGGCGGCCGGCGTTGCGATCGAATCCGAGGTGCGCTGGCCGAACGGCGGCCGCTCGATCTATTTCCGCGATCCGGCCGGCAACAGCCTGGAATGCGCGGAGGCTAAAATCTGGGGCATCGAACAGGATATCTGAATGCGCAAGCTTGAAACGAAGACCATCGTCGTCGCCAGCCACAATGCCGGCAAGATCCGCGAGATCCAGGAATTGATCGGGCCGCTCGGCTTCACCGCCAAATCGGCGGCCGAGCTGAACTTCGTCGAACCGGATGAGACGGGCGCGAGCTTCGAAGAGAATGCGACGATCAAGGCAGTCGCTTCGGCCAATGCCGCCGGCATGCCGGCGCTTTCGGACGATTCCGGGCTGGTGGTCGACGCACTTGGCGGCGATCCTGGCGTCTACACCGCCAATTGGGCGGAGACATCCAACGGCACGCGCGATTTCGACATGGCGATGGCGAAGGTGGAAAAGGCGCTGCAGGATGCGGGCGCGACAAAGCCGGAACAGCGCAGGGCGCGTTTCATCAGCGTGCTCTGCCTTGCCTGGCCGGATGGGCATACGGAGCTGTTTCGCGGCGAGGTGGAAGGCAGCGTCGTCTGGCCGCCACGCGGCACCCAGGGCTTCGGCTACGATCCGGTCTTCCAGCCTGAGGGCTACGACATCACCTTTGGCGAAATGAGCGGCGAGGAAAAACACGGCTGGAACGTCGGCAAGCCGCAAGCGCTGTCGCACCGGGCCCGTGCCTTCAAACTCTTTGTCGAAACCTGCCTGGAGGCATAGAGTCGGTCCGTGGGCAATTTCGACACACCAAGCGCCTCGCGCGATGCGGCTCTGCTCCCCGATACCGGCGAGCCGGGCTTCGGCGTCTATGTGCATTGGCCCTTCTGCGCGGCGAAATGTCCCTATTGCGACTTCAACAGCCATGTGCGCCACCAGCCGGTGGATCAGGAGCGTTATACGGCCGCCTTCCTGACGGAGATGGCGGCGGTCCGGACGATCAGCGGACCGAAGACGGTGACGAGCATCTTCCTCGGCGGCGGCACGCCCTCGCTGATGCAGCCGGAAACGGTTTCCGCCATTCTCGACGGCATTGCACGGCACTGGCATGTGCCTGCCGGCATCGAGATCACCATGGAGGCCAACCCTTCGAGCGTCGAGGCCGAACGGTTCCGCGGCTACCGGGCGGCCGGCGTCAATCGCGTCTCACTCGGTGTGCAAGCGCTGAACGACCGGGATCTGAAATTCCTCGGCCGGCTGCATGATGTCGCCGACGCGCTGAAGGCGATCCGGCTGGCCCGCGACATCTTTCCGCGCATGTCCTTCGACCTGATTTATGCCCGGCCGGAGCAGACGGTCGAGGAATGGGAAACGGAACTGAAAGAGGCGATCTCCTATGCGGTCGACCATCTTTCGCTCTATCAGTTGACCATCGAGGAGGGCACGCCCTTCTACGGCCTGCACAAGGCCGGCAAGCTGGTCGTGCCGGACGGCGAGCAATCGGCATTGCTCTACGAGGCGACGCAGGAGATCACCGCGCGCGAGGGCATGCCGGCCTATGAGGTTTCCAATCATGCCCGGCCGGGAGCTGAAAGCCGACATAACCTGACCTACTGGCGCTACGGCGATTATGCCGGCATCGGCCCGGGCGCTCACGGCCGGCTGACGCGTGGCCCCGAGAAGCTCGCGACCGCCACCGAGCGCAAGCCGGAAGCCTGGCTCGACATGGTCGAGCGTGATGGGCACGGCATTCTCGATGAGGAGCGGCTCGGCTTCGAGGAACAGTCCGACGAGCTGCTGCTGATGGGGCTGCGGCTCAGGGAAGGCGTCGATCTCGCTCGCTGGCAGCAGCTTTCCGGCCGCGACCTCGACCCGAAGCGCGAGGAATTCCTGCTCGAGCACAAATTTATCGAGCGGATCGGCAATTCACGCCTGCGCTGCACACCATCCGGCATGCTGATCCTCGATTCGGTCGTCGCCGATCTCGCCTGCTGACACCGATACGACGGATTGGTTTTCGGTGCGGCGGCATTGATATTGCCGCCGCACCGGAGACTATTTCTTAGCCGTGGCTGGTCGCGCCCGCCTTGAAGAGGCTGCCGGTCGGCGTCTTCAGGAACATCTCCAACGGAATATGCTCCTGGTGCAGGAAGCCGGTCGTCGGCAGCAGGCCGTCGCGGACCATCTCGATGACGGCGACGACGGAGGCTGACGTCGTCCAGGCGATTGCCGTGCGGCGCGCGCCGGCAATCTCGATCGGGTAATAGGCGCGCACGAATTCCTTGCGGCGCAGGCTGCCATTCTCGGTGCCCTCGGCGGCGACATGGACATAGACGACATCGTCTTCAACCGGCGGCTTGGCATTGGTCAGGATCTCGCCGGCGAGCTTGCGCTTGTCGCGCATCAACAGCTCGTGGAAGAAGAAATTCATCAGCTCCATATGGCCGGGATAACGCATGGTCTTGTAATCGAGATTGTCGATCTTGCCGAGCATGGTGTCGCACATGGTGCCAAGGCCGCCGGACGTCGTGAAGGCTTCGAGCTTGACGCCGCCGACATAGACGGTCTCGTGCCATTCCATCGGCGAGACGAGCTTGCGCACGCCGCCCTCGATGACCTCGCAGTCGTTCAGATATTCGTTGACGACGCCTTCGGGCGACCAATTGAAGGCGTAACCGAGCAGTCCGGTCGGATGCTGCGGCAAGGCGCCGACGCGCATGCGGATCGACCGGCAGCGATCGAAGCCGTCGGCCAGGCTTGCGCCGACGATGCCGACGAAACCCGGCGCCAGGCCGCATTGCGGCGCCATCAGGCCGCGTGATGTCTTCGACAGCTCGATGATGAAATTGGTTGTGGGAACGTCTTCGGTCAGATCGAAATAATGGATGCCGGCAAGATGGGCGGCGCGCGCCAGCTCGATGTTCAAATGATAGGGCAGGCAGGAGAGCACGGCCTCGACATTCGAGAGCAATTCGCCGATCACCTGGGGATCGGAGATATCGCCGGTGCGGCACTTGAAAGGGACGTCGCTCAGCGGCAATTGCGCATCGACGCCGATGACCTCGAAGCCGCCTTCATGCAAAAGCGTCGCCGCCAGCCGTCCGACCTTGCCCAGGCCGAGAACGGCGATCTTTTCAAAACTCATTCATTCCTCCCACGCGCCGTTTTGGCGCTTCAGTCTTTGATATGCACGTGATGCGCGGGAGGTATAAAATAAAAAACTTATAAAGGAAAACGGCCGGAATCGCTTCCGGCCGTCGATTTTTTGGAAAACCCGCCGATTATTCGTTGATCAGCCGCTTCAGAAGCTCGACTTCGTGCGAAAGCTTGGTGTCTCCAGAAATCAGCTCTTCGATCTTGCGCACGGCGTGCAGCACGGTCGTATGATCGCGCCCGCCGAAACGGCGGCCGATCTCCGGGAAGGAGCGCGGCGTCAGCGTCTTCGACAGATACATGGCGATCTGGCGCGGCTTGACGATCACGCGGGTGCGACGGTTCGAGACCAGTTCCTGGCGCGAGACATTGTAGTGCCTTGCGACGATGCGCTGGATATCCTCTATGCGTACACGGCGGGGCTCGCCGGAGCCGACCAGATGGGCGAGCAGTTCGTCGACGCGTTCGATCGACAGGTTCGGCTCGAAGGAGCGGCGGAAGACCAGCTGGTTGAAGGCGCCTTCGAGTTCGCGGCCGCTGGCCGTGACGTTGCGGGCGACATGCTGGAGCAGTTCGGCTGGAATTTCGAGCGACGGATCTTCGAGCCGGGCGACAGCAAGGCGACGCTTGAGGATTTCGAGACGCATCTCGTAATCCGGCGCGTCGAATTCGATCGCGACACCGCCCTGCAGGCGCGAGCGGACGCGGGGGTCGAGCGACTCCAGCTCCCAGGGCGCGCGGTCGGCGGCAACGACGACCTGTTTGGCGCTGTCGAGCAGCATGTTCAGGAGATGGCAGAATTCATGCTGGATCATCTTGCCCTGCAGGAACTGCATGTCGTCGATGATCAAGAGATCGATGTTGCGCAGCGAATCCTTCAGCGTCAGCGCATCATTGTCGCGGATCGCGGTGGCGAAGCGCCACATGAAATATTCAGCCGTCAGATAGACGACGCGCAGAGCCCTGGGGTTCTGCACCGCCGCATTGGCGACCGCCTGCAGCAGGTGGGTCTTGCCGAGGCCGACGGCCGAATGGATGAAGAGCGGGTTGAAGCGCACGGCGCCCTGGCCAGCTTCTGCGATCGTCTTCGCAGCCGCAAGCGCGACGCGGTTCGAGCTGCCTTCGACGAAGGTGTCGAAGGTAAAGCGGCTATCGAGCGGCGAACCGAAGAGCGGCGAGCCGAAGCTTGCAGGCCTTGCGGCGGCAACGGCCGAAACCGCCTGCTGGACGGCCTGACCGGCCGGCTGAGCGCTTGCCGGGCGGCGCATTTGCGTCGGGGCGGCGGGTTCCGGCGCGACCGCCTCATCGAGCGCCTTCGTGCCGTGGCGCGTCGCCGTACGCACCAGGACTTCGATTTTCAGAATTTCCGGATCTTCGGCCTGGAACAGACCGGTGATGAGGTCGAGATAACGATTGTTGATCCACGACTTCAGGAAGGTCGTGGGGACCGAAAGGCGAACGACGCTCTTCGATACCGAATGCAGCTTCAGTCTGGCGAACCAACTGGCGTAGACATCCTGACCGACCTGAGCCTTCAAGCGCGCACTGACGCGCTCAAACAATACGTTCTGCTTCGTATCCGCCTTTACTTCCGCCGCTTCCAGGCGAATGGAGCCGAACGCCTGCGGTGCCGCATCCCCATTGTCGGGCCCGCTCGTCGTCATCGTATTCATCTGCAT